>CP070829.1:4103137-4104246 GCA_020344755.1 Gemmatimonadales bacterium | reverse complement strand
AACCCGGCCACCACCGCCTTTCCCTCCGCGTCGGACCCGATGGTGCGGGGTAGCGCCAGGTAGCGGAGGGCGAACTCCAGGTCCACGGTATCCGGCTTGACCTGCTCGGGAAGGCTCACCCGCTTGGGCTTCTCGCCGTCCACCGCCTCCAGCTCGATGTAGGGCCCGTACGGGCCTACCTTGGCGTGGATCTGCCGCCCGGTTGCGGGGTCGTTCCCCAGGAACCGCTCCGGCGGGGCGTCTCCGTTCAGGGAACGGGTGTTCCGGCACTCCGGGTATCCGGAGCATCCCAGGAATTCCCCGAACCGGTTGAACTTGACCATCATCGGGCGGCCGCACTTCTCGCACATCTCCCCCTCGGCGGCCAGGATCTCCTTCAGGACGTCCTCGGAGATTTCGCTCCCCTCCTCGAGGCGCTTCTTCAGGGGCGGGTAGAATTCCCCGAGGAGCTCCCGCCACTGGACATCACCCTCCTCGACCCGGTCCAGCTCTCCCTCCATCCGGGAGGTAAAGTCCACGTCGAAGATGTCCGGGAAGGTGCGAACCAGGAGCTTTGAGACGATCTCCCCCAGGGAGGTGGGGATGAACCGACGCTGCTCCAGCTCCACGTACCCCCGGTCCAGGATGACCGAGATGATGGAGGCATACGTGGAAGGGCGGCCGATGCCCTGCTTTTCCAGCTCCTTGACCAGGCTCGCCTCCGAGTACCGGGGAGGCGGCTGCGTGAAGTGCTGTCGGGGGTCGAGCTTCTCCAACTCGACCACGTCTCCCTCCTCGATGTCGGGAAGGGGTACCAGGTCGTCCAGGCGGCGGTGCTCCCCTGCCTCGTGGGCCTCCAGGTAGAGGCGGGTGAAGCCCTCGAACTTCACCACCGACCCCGTGGCTCGGAACAGGTGGTGCGTCCGGCTCTTGCCGGGGATGTGGAAGTCCACCGTGGTGGTGTCGTAGACCGCCGGAGACATCTGGCTGGCCACGAAGCGGAGCCAGATCACCTCGTAGAGCGCGGCCTGGTCCGGGTCCAGGTATCGAGCCGCCTCGGTGGGATGCAGGGTCGGGTCGGTGGGGCGGATCGCCTCGTGGGCCTCCTGGGCCCCCTTCTGCTTTCCGCC
>CP070829.1:4101894-4103037 GCA_020344755.1 Gemmatimonadales bacterium | reverse complement strand
GCCCCCGGCAGGAAACTCGTCCCGGACCTCCTCGAACCGGTCCGCCACGGTGGCCCGCAGCGTAGCACCGCTCAGGAAGGTCACGTTGAGCCCGCCCTCCAGGCGCCGGGTGACCAGCGTTCCGTCCAGGTCGGTGAACCGCTCGGCCTCCAGGTAGGGCTCCACCTCCTGGACTCCCGGGAGCGGGGTCTGGCGGAGGATCCCGACCGTGCCGTACAGGTGCTCCACGTCGGTGCGGCGCACGAAGCCCACACCCGGGTCGAAATCGTCTCCGATCCGGCGCCACAGGGCCGAGACGTTCCAGTTCCGGTCCCGGTAGGCCGCACCCAATCGGGCGGCGGTCTGGTCCCCGTCCGCATCCGGGCTCTCGCTCGCGGCCCAGTAGGCGTTCACCCGTAGCGGGCCCCAGAGGCTGAGGTTGGCGTCCACACCGTAGCTGCGGTTGTCCAGGGCCCCGGTGCCGCCCACCGCGGACCGGTCGATGAAGATGGCGCCGACGTCCGAGCCGTCGGCGACCTCCCTCCGGACGCGGGCCACGGCGAAGTTCTCGCCGGGAAGCCCACCCAGCGCGTCGGTGCGCATGTCCAGTAGGCCCACCTCCCACGGACCCATGCTGCCGCTCACCCGGCCACCTGCGAGGATGGGCACGGGACGGCCCTCCTGGAGTCCGATGGCCCGGGAGTGGAAGAGGGTGAAGTCCCGCAGCGAGGCCCCCATTCGGTAGTTCCGCTCCGTCTGGTCCCCGAAGGTGAAGGAGCCCGAATTCTCCACGAAGAAGTCCCTCTGCTCCGGGAAGAAGAGGGGAAAGCGGGTGAGGTTCACCCGCTCCTGGTCCACCTCGACCTGGCTGAAGTCGGTGTTGACCGTGACGTCCAGGGTGAGTCCGGGTGTGAGTCCATACTTCACGTCTCCTCCCACGTCCCACCGTCCGTCTTCCGCCCGCGCCGGGTCCGAGCTTTCCTCGCGAGCAGCGAGCCCATACGGCTTCACCCAGACGGCGCCGGTGGAGGGAAGCCCGGCGAGCCCCCGGAGGCTCCCGGCCTTGGACATGCGGTGAAGCGGATCCCTCCGCTCCAGGGGCGCCCAGTAGGAGTCTTCGTTGATCCGGCGAACACGGCGAAGGAAGTTCACTCCCCACTCCTG
>CP070829.1:4100552-4101794 GCA_020344755.1 Gemmatimonadales bacterium | reverse complement strand
CAGGAAGAGGAGATCCCCCGGCGTCAGAAGCTCAGGAACCTGGGCCAGTACATCCTGGAGGGCTCCAAGCCCGGTGCCGCTGCGGCTGCGGTGGCGGTGACCCACCGGGTCCTCCCCCTGGACTCCACCGGGTTCGGCCGCCTCCTGCGCCTCACCGTCCAGTCCTGCGAGACCTTCTACGACTCGGTGCAGGAGAAGGCGGAGGCGTGGAAGGACCGGGTGAGGCTCTGCGTCCCCTTCGAGCCCGACTCCAACCTCATCTGCCTGGCGCTGAACCCCACGGGGAACCGGTCCGTGGCGGCCATGAACCGGTTCGGGCGAACCGTCTTCCAGCGGATGAAGGTGGACCCGGAGCAGCCGGTCCAGGTCAAGACCTTCATCGGTTCCTACACCTCCCTCACCAAGGGGAACCTCCCCGGGAGCGAGGCGGACCGCATCCTGGATGGCCTGGGGCTGGACCCGGACACCTTCGTCCTGGTCCCGGAGGACCCGGAACGGGAGGCGGACCACGTCTTCATCCTCCGCCACACCCTCATGAACCCCTGGCTCATGGCACAGCCGTACGGCGACGGGCGGAGCTACATCGACCTGTACTGGGACTACCTGGACCGGGTGGTGCGGGAGGTCCTGGGGGCGGGGTAGGGAACGACGAAGCCCCCGACCGCCGAAGCGGCCGGGGGCCCTTCCATCCCGAGCCCCACGAATGGGGCCCGCGCGATCCCGCTACTGCGTCGCCGGGGGCTGGGCACCCTTGATGGTGATGACCAGGTACTCCCGGAACTGGGGCCACTGGGTGTTCCCCTTCGCCCCGTTCCCCAGGCTCAGGCTCAGGAAGAGGCCCAGGTTGTCACCCTGTCCCACGCTGAAGTCGATGGGGAGGTCCCCGGACAACGGCTTGGAGACCTCGTAGAAGGTGGTCCGGTTCGCCTGACCGAAGCCGCCGACCCCGTCATTGCTGGCGTCCACCGAGAAGGACAAGTCGGTCTCGCTGCACCCGGCCTGGTTGCTGTTGGCGCACTGGGCGGTGAGGAAATCGTCCGACACCCGGTCCGCCGCCAGCGTCGGGTCGAAGGTGAGGACGTCGTCGTACTCTGCGGCACCGACGGTGGTGACCGTGGCGCCTTCCGCTGCTCCGGCCGGGAGGTTCTGGCTGAAGTCGAAGCGCAGGCTGTTGACCTTGTTGTTCACCGCTTCCACTTCCACCGCCAGGTAGAGCTGGCTCCCGTCGTCCATCCAGTAGAA
>CP070829.1:4099173-4100452 GCA_020344755.1 Gemmatimonadales bacterium | reverse complement strand
TATGACCCAAGGGCACCCACCGAGATGAACCGCCCCGGGTTCACTGGAGACTGTTTTGTGTGAGTGCGGGCTGCTCGGTGTGAGCCAGTAGCCCGCGGTGAAAGTGCTCCTCGTACTCGGCCGGGGGGACGTGTCCGAGGGGTTCGAGAAGGCGGTGGTTGTTGAACCACCAGACCCACTCGAGGGTGGCGAACTCGACATCTTCCAGGCTCCGCCACGGGCCCTGCCTGCGAATGACTTCGGTTTTGAAGAGGCCGATCACGCTCTCCGCCAGCGCGTTGTCGTAGGAATCGCCCCGGCTGCCGACGGAGGGCTCGATGCCGGCCTCGGCCAACCGTTCCGTGTAGCGAATCGAGAGATACTGAACGCCCCGGTCGCTGTGGTGAACAAGCGGGCCATCCGCTTCGGTCTGCCGCTCGCAGATCGCCTGCTCCAGCGCGTCCAGGGCCAGGTCACTCCGCAGGGAGCTGGAGACCCGCCAGCCGACGATCCGACGGGCGAAGACGTCGATGACGAAGGCCACGTAGACGAAGCCACGCCAGGTGGCAACGTAGGTCAGGTCGGACACCCAGAGCTCGTTCGGACGGCGCGCCCGGAAGTTGCGGTCCACCAGGTCCAATGGCCGATCACCGGCCTCGCTCCGAACGGTCGTCACCTTGAAGCGACGGCCGCGAACGGCACCCTGAAGCCCCATTTCCCGCATGAGGCGCTCCACGGTGCACCGGGCCACATGGATCTCTTCCCGGTTCAGCTGGTGCCAGACCTTCCGTGCGCCGTAGACCTGGAAGTTCTCCGTCCACACCCGCCGAATCTCGTCCTTCAGCCACGCGTCACGCCGGATTCGTGCGGAGGCCCGCGCCGGTTCTCGCTCAACCCGCTTGGCAGCGTAGTACGTCGACGGAGCGATCGGCAGCACCTCGCAGATCGGCTCGACTCCGTAGGTGTCGCGGTGGTCGTCGATGAAGGCCACCATCACTTCCCTCGGCGGTCGAGCTCCGCCTGGGCGAAATAGGCCGACGCCTTTCGCAGGATCTCATTCGCACGACGGAGCTCGCGGTTCTCCCGCTCCAGGTCCTTCAGCCGCTTCCGCTCGTCCGTGCTCAGACCCGGCCGCTGCCCCGAATCACGCTGAGCTTGCCGCACCCACCGCCGCAGCGTCTCCCGCGTGCAGCCGATCTTCTCCGAGATCGAACCCATCGCTGCCCACTCGGACTCGTAGCTCGGGCCGTACTCGAACACCATTCGAACGGCACGGTCCCGGACCTCGGACGAGTACCTC
>CP070829.1:4097793-4099073 GCA_020344755.1 Gemmatimonadales bacterium | reverse complement strand
GAACTCCTGGGGGTCGTCACCGACCCTGGACCAGTCGGCGAGCGACTCCTCTCCCTCGACCGGGGTGCCGGCGGCGGCCCGGTCTGCGCGGCTACGCTCCCGCTGGGCTTCGAGGCTGGCCCGGAACCCGGGTTCGTCCACCTCGTAGCCCCGCTCCCGGGCCATGAGCTGGGTCAGGTCCAGGGGGAATCCGAAGGTATCGTAAAGCCGGAAGGCCTCTTCGCCCGGAATGGTCCCACCGCCCCCGGCCGGGGCGACGGCATCGAAGCGGGCCATCCCACCCTCGATGGTGGCCAGGAACCGTTCCTCCTCCCCCCGGGTGGTGCGCAGAATGTGCTCCCGCCGTGCTCCGAGTTCGGGAAAGACATCCGCCATGTAGTGGATCACCGACTCCACGACATGGACCAGGGTGGGCTCCCGCCTTCCCAGGAGCCACGCGTGCCGAACCGCCCGCCGGAGGATCCGCCGGAGCACGTACCCGCGACCCTCGTTCGACGGGAAGACGCCGTCCGCCAGGAGAAAAGCCACGGCCCGCGCGTGGTCCGCGAGGACCCGGAAGCTCAGGCCTCGCTCCGAGGCCGCGTCGTACGGCTCCCCCACCACCTCCCCTGCCCGCTCCAGGAGCGGGGTGAAGAGGTCCGTATGGAAGTTCGAGTCCACTCCCTGGAGCACCGCCGTGAGGCGTTCGAGTCCAGCGCCGGTGTCGATGGAGGGCGCCGGGAGCGGGTGTAGCTCACCGTCCTCGTCCCGGTCGAACTGCATGAACACGAGGTTCCAGAGCTCCAGGAACACCCCGTCCTCGCCGAGCCTCTCGAACGTCTCCGTGTCCAGGGGATCACCGCGGTCCTCGGGGGACCGGAGGTCGTAGTGGAGTTCGGAGCAGGGGCCGCACGGCCCCGTATCCGCCATCTGCCAGAAGTTGTCCTTGTCGCCCAGGCGGAAGATCCGGTCCTTTGGAAGCCCCACCTCCTCGTGCCAAAGGTCCGCCGCCTCGTCGTCGCTGTGATGCACCGTAGCGTAGAGGCGGTCGGGATCGAGTCCGAGCTCGACGGTGAGGAATTCCCACGCGTAGCGGATCGCGTCCTTCTTGAAGTAGTCGCCGAAGGAGAAGTTCCCCAGCATCTCGAAGAAGGTATGATGACGGGCCGTCTGGCCCACCTCCTCCAGGTCGTTGTGCTTCCCACCGGCGCGCACGCACTTCTGGGAGGTGACGGCCCGGGCGTAGGGGACGTCCTCCATGCCGAGGAAGACCCTCTTGAACTGCACCATTCCGGCGTTGG
>CP070829.1:4096362-4097693 GCA_020344755.1 Gemmatimonadales bacterium | reverse complement strand
GGCTCGAGCCGGCCGCCGACGCGGACGGCGCCGGCCCGGAGGCCTCCGGTACGGAGGAAGCCCGGGGGTGGGTCGGTGCCCTAGTCGCGAGCGGGTCCCGGTCTGCGACTCCCGCCCACAGTCAACGTGCGCGTCCCTCGCTGACGAACGAGACGCTGAAGGTGAACAGGGAGGTGTTCGCCACACCGCCCGTCCGGACGGCGCCTGCAGCGGAAAGATGTACGGGCCCCGCCACGACCGCGGCGCCGCCACCGAATTGCACGCCGTCCGACACGACGGCCCCGTGAGCACGAAGGGGGAGGAAGGGGAAGGCCCGAAACTCCACCCCCACCGCGGCCTGGAATTCCGGGCCCAGCGGAAGTCCGCCCGAGCTCCGCTTGCGCACGTCGGCCTGAATCGTCCAGCGGTTGAAGCCGGCGTACGCGGCCCCCAGGGCGAAGGTCGGCCCGGGCTTGAAGTCGTCGACCACGTCGCGCACACTCTGCGGCGCTGCCTCCGCCGGCTGTTCTTCGAAGTCGTTCCTGGACACTTCCTGGTCGAAGATCATGGTGCCCGGGTAGTACGAAAGGCGATCCAGGGACCAGGCGAAGGTCTGGACCACGTTCTGGACCGTCGCTCCAAGGGTGAAGGCATCCCCCTCCCAGAGGGCGCCCAGGTCGATCCCGAATCCGGAACCCAGTCTCCCCGCTCCCTCACCGGAGCGGTTCGTGACCAGGGGGATGTCCAGCTCCACGGACACCGGGTCGCCGGTCACGACGCCGGTGACGTTCCGACCTACGGCCAGGGCGTGCCCGACGCTGTACTTGGCCGTGATTCCCAGGTAGAGGCGGTCGAGGGCGCGCCGCCCATACGCGAGTGCTGCGGTGCTCAGGGCATACCCGTCGATCCGAGTGCCCTCCAGGTTGAAGTCCGCGGGCTCCCCCGTGCGTCCGGCATTCCCGTAGAGGAGTAGCTCGGCGGCGTCGGGAGCCAGGGAGAGAACTCCGCCAGCTATGGTCGAGAGCTGGAATCCCACGGGCCCGATGCTCACCGCCAGGGGAGTGGCACCGAGGGTGGCCGGCCCGGACTGACGCCCGGCGCGCTCGATGCGGCGCAGCCACTCCTCCTTGACCTGGTCGGGAACGACCTGGCCCTCCCATCGGGCCAGGTCGTCGAGACCCACCGGGCCCAGTCCACCTTCGAAGCCGACTCCGGGCACCATGAGGGAGAAGCTGGACGAAGTGGGGAAGGCCAGGCCGGCGGGGTTGGCGGCGACGGCGGCGTACCCCGTGGAGCCGGCGGTGGTGGCATATCCAAGGGCGAGGGCACGGGCGCCGGCCTGGGGGAGCTGG
>CP070829.1:4094755-4096262 GCA_020344755.1 Gemmatimonadales bacterium | reverse complement strand
ATCCCAACGAGACGCTCATCGAGAACGGGCTCATCAACAGCTACGACCTCACCGTGGACGGCGGTGGTGAGAACATCACCTACTTCGTGGCCGGTGGATTCGCCTTCGAAGAGGGATCGGTGAAGCCCAACGACCAGAAGCGGGGGAACCTCCGGGTGAACCTGAACTGGACCGTGGGTGACAACCTGACGGTGGGTGTGACCTCCGGGTACGTCCGGAATCGGATCTATTCCCTCCAGTCCGGGAACAACTGGCTGGGGATCTACACCAACGCGCTCCTGTCCAACCCACGGAACGCCACCGCGGAAGAGCCGTACGGCGGCGGGCTGGACGTGAACGTGGAGGACTCACAGGCTATCGAGACCTTCTCGGACGCGGACCGCTGGACCGGGGCCGTGACGCTGAACTACAACATGCGGCCCAACTTCACCCACAAGGCCACCGTCGGCCTGGACGCGGTGAACGACCAGAAGACCCGCATCCTGCCCTTCGGCCGGTACTACACATACATCGGCACGAATGGTGAGCGGAACATCGGGTACCGGAACGCCCGGAAGTTCACGGCGGATTACCTGGGGAACCTGGACTACGACCTCGACGGGCTCTTCGGCGGTAGCTTCGCCTTCGGTGGGCAGGCCTACTGGGACGCCACCTCTCAGTCCATGGCCACGGGTAAGGACTACGCCGGCTCCGGTGTGACCACCGTGGGCGGTGCCGCCCGGACCTTCGGCGGCGAGACGTTCTCTGAGGAGGTCAACGTCGGGGCGTTCGCCCAGAACCGCTTCGACTTCGCTGATCTGCCCTTCGGGGATGTGTTCTTCACTGCCGCCGTCCGGATCGACGGGAACAGCGCCTTCGGTGAGAACTACGGCTACCAGCTGTACCCGAAGGCGGACGTCGCGTGGAACCTTCCCATGGACTTCCTTCCGGCGATGTTCAGCAGCGTGAAGGTCCGGGGGGCTGTCGGTCAGGCAGGTAAGGCACCGGGCGCCTTCGACCAGTTCCGGACCTACTCGCCCAACACCGTCCTCGACGACGAGGCGGGTGTCATCCCGCTGAACCCGGGGAACGCGGACCTGGAGCCCGAGAACAAGACGGAGTGGGAGGGTGGACTCGACGTCGGGATGTTCGACGGCCGCCTCGGGATCGAAGCCACCTACTACCACGCCACCACCACCAACGCGCTCCTGGGGATCGCCCTGCCGCCCAGTCAGGGCTTCTCTTCAGCGCAGCTCCGGAACGTCGGTAAGATCCTCAACCAGGGGATCGAGCTGTCGGTGAACGCCACGCCCATCAACACGGCGGGCTTCCGCTGGAGCACCGGGATCAACTCCGAGTGGACCAAGAATGAGATCCTGGACCTGGGCGAGACGGCGGTTCTGGATTCCATCGCCATCTACGCCCCCGGGATCGCCATCGACGACGGCACCGGGAACACCGATGTGCCGATCCGGTGGGAGAAGTACTACCGGCTCGGCGGGCTCTGGGAGGGGAATCCCATCTCGGA
>CP070829.1:4093136-4094655 GCA_020344755.1 Gemmatimonadales bacterium | reverse complement strand
CACCCTGGCGGCGCACACCATGCTCGGAGTCCTGCCGTTGAGGCTGTTCGGTTCAGAGGAGGCAAAGGCTCGCTGGTTGGGTCGTCTGACGACGGGCGGACTGGCGGCGTTCGCCCTCACGGAACCCCAGGGCGGATCCGACATCGGCGGGCTGGAGACCTCGGCGGTGCGGGACGGGGACGACTACGTCCTCACGGGCGAGAAGGCCCTCATCGCGAGCATCCACCACGCGGACCTCATCATCGTGGCAGCCCGGACGCGACCCGAAGGCGGCTCCATGGGGCTGAGCGTCTTCCTCGTGGACCCGGAGCTCCCGGGAGTACACGTCCACGACCGTCGGGAGGCTACCATGGGGATGCGGGGGACCGACATCGGGTCGGTCTCCTTCTCCGAGGTCCGGATTCCGTCGACGGCCATCCTGGGGCGGGAAAACCTCGGTATGATGGTCCTCCACAAGGGGCTCGTGGGGGACCGGGTCGCCACGGCCACCATCGCTCTGGGAATCGCCGAAGCGGCGCAGGCGCACGCCGTCCGGTACGCCAAGTCGCGAATGCAAGGCGGCGAGCCCATCTCGCGCCACCAGGCCGTGCGGAACCTCATCGCCGACATGGAGGTGAGGATTGCGGCGTCGAGACTCCTGATCGAAGCCGCGGCGGAGAAGCTGAGCTCCGGAAAGGACGCGACCGAGGCTGCCTCGGTGGCCAAGCTCCACGCTTCGGAGGCGGCCAACGCCGTCGCCAAGGACGCCGTCCAGATCTTCGGGGGATGGGGGTACCTTCGAAACTACCCTGTCGAACGGCTCATGCGCGACGCGAAGCACACCGAGATCGTGGACGGCACGTCACAGATCCAGCGCCTTCTCATCGCGGACAGCGTGCTCAGGCGGATTCGCTGACCCCATCCAGGTGCACGTGGATGAGGTGGACGTCGAACGGCACTCCCTCGTCGGTTTCCAGCTCGGCCAGGCTCGCGAGCATCTCCTGATCGCAGGCCTTCCGCTTCTCGGGCGACATGTCGATGAAGTGGGGCTCCAACCGGGCCTGCCACCAGTTCCAGTGCCCCTCGAGGCTGTCGAAGTGAACCTCATGGGATTCGTCCACCACCAGACGGTCGGTGGGAAAGACCGATTGGAAGAGCTCCTCTGAGTCCTTTCGACCGAGGTGCTTCCGGATCTTCGCGGACTTCACCAGCCACCCCAGGCCGAGATGCTTCATAAGGATGGGGCTGGTCCGCTGGATGAAGTTCTTCCCCGAGTCGCGCCCGACGAAGTAGAGGTCCATCTCTCCCCCGGGCTTGAGCACCCGCGCCAGCTCCCTCACCGAGGCCTCCAGGTCCGTTGCCCAGTGGAAGGCAATCAGGCTGTAGAGGTAGTCCACCGAGTCCGATTCCAGGGGGATCGACTCGAATCGGCCATTGCGTACCTCCACCGAGGGCAGGTCACGGACGTTGGAGGCGGCGTGGGCCCGCATCTCGTCCGCCGGTTCGAACCCCAGGAGGCGGACGCCGGATCCCGCCTGCG
>CP070829.1:4091491-4093036 GCA_020344755.1 Gemmatimonadales bacterium | reverse complement strand
TGGGTCTGCTTGATGCCCAGCGAGATACGCTTGTTCTCCGCATCCACGTCCAGCACCATCACCTTCACCTCGTCCCCCTTCTGGACGAGCTCGGAGGGATGCTCGACCCGCTTGGTCCAGGACATGTCGGACACGTGGACCAGCCCGTCGATCCCGGGCTCGATCTCCACGAAGGCACCGAAGGAGGTGAGGTTTCGGACGACCCCGTCGAGCACCGTACCCGTGGGGTACTTCACCGGTAGCGCGAGCCAGGGGTCCTCCTCGATCTGCTTCATCCCCAGGGAGATCTTCTCCTCGCTGGGATCGACCTTGAGGACCACAGCTTCGATTTCGTCCCCGATGGAGACGAGCTTGGAGGGATGGCGGACGTTCCGGGTCCACGACATCTCGGAGATATGGACCAGCCCCTCCACACCCTTCTGGAGCTCCACGAAGGCACCATAGTTCGTGATGGACACGACCTTACCCTTCACGCGGGCACCCACGGGGTACTTCTTGTCGATGTCGGTCCAGGGGTAGGGCAGAAGCTGCTTCAGCCCCAACGAGATGCGCTCGCGGTCCCAGTCGATGTCCAGAACCTTCACGTCCAGCCCCTGACCGATCTCCACGACCTCGCTGGGGTTGGCGACGCGGCCCCAGGACATGTCGGTGATGTGCAGGAGCCCGTCGAGGCCTCCCAGGTCGATGAAGGCACCGAAGTCGGTGACGTTCTTCACCACGCCCTCTCGGACCTGGCCGACCATGAGCTCCTTGACCAGCGTCTTCTTCTTCTTCTCCCGCTCCGTCTCCAGGATCACGCGGCGCGACACCACGATGTTCCGGCGCCGCTTGTTGAGCTTGATGATCTTGAAGTTGTAGGTCTCGCCGATGAGGTCGTCGATATTGGGGACCCGACGGAGTGCGATCTGCGAACCCGGTAGGAAGGCGTCCACTCCCATCAGGTCCACCGTGACCCCGCCCTTGATCTTCCGTACGAGCATCCCCTTCACGGGGCGGTCGGCATCGTGAGCCTCGCGGATCTTCTCCCACACCCGGAGGAAGTCCGCCTTCTTCTTGGAGAGGACGACGATCCCGTCGTCGTCCTCCAGGCTCTCGAGGAGGACTTCCACCTCCTCGCCCACCTCGGGCGCCTCCTTGAACTCGTCCTTGGCCACCGAGCCTTCGGACTTGAAGCCGAACTCCAGGATGACCGAGCCCTCGGTGACACGGAGGACCTGAGCCCGGACGATCTCACCCTCGCGGATGTTCTGGAAGTCCGCCTGATGCTCCTGGAGTAGGGCCTCGAAGGCACCCCGGGAGATGTCGAGCTCCTCCTCGCCGTAGGGATCGTGGATGAGCTCGGGGGAGATGCCGGACGGCATCGTCTCGTCCTCGTCCTCGTCATCGTCGAGGGCGCCCTCGATGACCTCACCGGTCAGGGCGTCCACCATGATATTCTCTTCCTCGGCGAGTTCCTCCGCAGTGGGCTCGTCGGGCATATCCGACACGGAGGCATCGGTGGCCGACTCCTGGGCCTCGCCGGCGGGGGCGTCCTCGGTCTCGGCC
>CP070829.1:4089831-4091391 GCA_020344755.1 Gemmatimonadales bacterium | reverse complement strand
GCCCTCATGCAGGAGGCGGGGGTGCTGACGGGGATCAACACCGACATCCCCTGGCTCCAGAGCTTCATGATCGCCGAGATCGCCAAGCCGGTGAAGTACGGCGGGTTGAGCAAGGAGGACGCGCTCCGGATGTTCACGCTGAACCCGGCGCGCATGATGCACATCGACGACAAGGTGGGCTCGCTGGAGGTGGGGAAGCAGGGCGACGTGGTGCTGCTGAGCGGCTCGCCCTTCGACTCCTTCACCCGGGTGGAGAAGACCATCGTGGACGGGATCGTCTACTACGATCTCTCCGCCGAGGAGGCGACCCGGGGTGAGCGCATCATCACCCAGGAAGATCGGATCTCGGCGGCCACGAGCGAGCCGGCGGCCAGCGCGCCGGCCGCCGCGCCGGGCCCGGCCGGGACGGGAGCCGAGGCCCAGGGCGGCGGGGCGGGACCCGTCTCACCGGGAGGGTCCGCACCAGTGGCCCAGGAGGCGGTCACCGCGCTGGTCGGGGGCACGGTACATCCCGTGTCCGGTCCGCCCATCGCCAACGGCGTGGTGGTCCTCTCCGGGAGCAGCATCCAGGCCGTGGGCCCCCGGGGCTCGGTGGAGATTCCCGCCGGCGCCCGGCAGGTGGACGTGAGCGGTCAGCACGTCTATCCCGGGCTCATCGACGCGGTGAGCAACCTGGGGCTCCTGGAGTTCGGACAGGTGGGGCAGGCCAGCGACCTGCTGGAGGTGGGGCGCTACAACCCCCACGTCCGGGCCGTGGCCGCGGTGCAGCCCCACTACCCGGACCTGAAGGTTGCCCGGATGAACGGCGTGGTGGCCGCCGGGGTGGCCCAGTCCTCGGGCACCATTCAGGGCACCATGGGCGTCATCGCCCTCAACGACCAGGACACCTGGGAGCGGGTGGCCATCGAGGCCCACGGGCCGCTGGTGGTGGACTTCCCCATCAGCGGATCCGGCGACGACGACGAGGAGCCGGAGCTGGAGGGCACCCGCATCGAGGAGCTCATGGAGGTGTTCACCCGGGCGCTGGAGTACGACGCGGCCGCCACCATCACCAACGATCCCACCCGGCGCTTCGAGGCGAACGACTGGGGCGGCGACCGGGTCTTCCTGGACGCCATGCTCCCAGCGGTGCGGGGGGAGGTTCCCGTCTTCTTCCGGGCCGACACGGACTGGGAGATCCGCCACGTCCTCCTGTTCGCCGAGAGCTTCCCCTCCATCCGGCCGGTGGTCCTCGGGGGCACCCAGGCCTTCCGGGTGGCGGACGAGCTGGTGGACGCCGGCGTGCCCGTGATCCTGAACATCGGGGCGGCCTACCAGCCCACCCCGGACCGGGACGACTCCATCACCGCATCGTACCGCAACGCGGCCCGGCTGGTGGAGGCGGGGGTCACCGTGGGCTTCGCGTCGGACCAGGGCGGTGGTGGGGACGGCCTCGCCCGGAACGTGCCCTACATGGCGGCCTGGTCCGTGGCCTTCGGCCTTCCGGAGGACGCGGCCATCCGGGGGCTGACGCTGAACAACGCCCGCATCCTGGGGCTCGGGGACGCCATGGGAAGCCTG
>CP070829.1:4088078-4089731 GCA_020344755.1 Gemmatimonadales bacterium | reverse complement strand
CGACGACTACCGGACGGCGCTGACCGCCACCGAGCTTCCGGCTCTCGATGAGACCGTATGCCGAGAGCTCGAGCGGACCGCCGCCGGCCTGGATTGAGGGAAACAGGGAATGCCGGCGAGAGCGGGGTGCCCGCGCCCGGCCATCGGAAAGCCCCATCAGACGCGAGGAGGCAGGTCTTGAGAGCCCGTTCCATTGTGTGGTTCGTGGGTGCGTTGGCCGGGATGGGATCGACGTCCGCGGTTCGCGCGGCTACGGCGGTCGGTCCGGCACTCCAGCCGTCCGCAACCGTCCTGCAGTCCGTCACCGTCCAGGCGGCGTCGGACAGCGTGGCGTCGGGGACGACCATCCTGATCGACAGGGCCATGGCCCCTCCTCCCTGGGTCGCTCCCCAGCGGACGCTGCTGGAGTCCAGCGCCGAGGTCGCGGAAGCCTTCGCCGCGTCCAACTTCGATGCCGCTGGCCACGCCATTCGGACCGCACCCCCGGCCTGGGGTGCCGGCGACGGACCGGATGACATCATCAACCGGGCCAAGGATTGGCCTCTCGCGTACATCCTGGGCGGACCCGAGTCCCTGGTCGACACGTACCGCAGAATCTGGGAAGGCCACCTCGAGCAGTACACGAACGGGAGGGTGCCGGAGGTCGAAGCGGCCCGGGACGGGATCTTCCGAAACGACTTCATCACCCAGTACGACTGGGAGCACACCAGCGAGGAGCTTGCCTCCTTCTACATGTACTCCCTCGCCCGCCCGAACGACCCGACGAACAATGTCCGGGCCCAGCGGATGGCAGGGCTGTATCTGAACGAGGATCCCGCGGCTCCGAACTACGACCCCGAGACGAAGATCATCCGCAGTCTCTTCAATGGGAGCCTCGGGCCGAGGTTGACCCCGGTGGGGCCCGTGGACTGGGAGGGCCTGAACCCGAGCCTGCGGTTCTGGAGCGTGGCGGCCACCGACGTCCGGGGCGACCACCCTCTGAACATGGCCGCCGCCATGGTCCCCTTCACGGCCTTTCTTCTGACGCAGGACGAGAAGTACAGGGACTGGGTCCTGGACTACATCGGCGCCTGGCGGGACCGGACCGAGCAGAACGGTGGCAACATCCCGTCGAACATCGGGCTCGACGGCACCATCGGTGGCGAGTGGGGCGGCAAGTGGTACTGCGGCGTCTGGGGGTGGACGGGTGAAGGCGAGCGCAATTACGTGTTCCGCGGGCCGCCCGAGGGGTTCGACGTGGCGTTGCTCCTCTCGCGCGGTGATCCGTCGTACACCCAGGCGATGCGGCACCAGATCGACAACATCTTCGCGGCCGCGAAGGTCGTGGACGGCAAGGTCCTGGTGCCGCACCTCTACGACGACGAAGGGTGGGGTGGCTACGGGGAGATCAGCCAGGGCACGCTGCACGTGCAGCGGGGCAACGGCAGCGGGACGCAGGGCAACCTGGTGAACATCCTCGTCGATCTCTACATGACGTCGATGCGACCGAACGACCTGGAGCGGATTCCGATTCTCCCGGGCGACATCTCTCCGCAGCGCCACGGCAGGGACACGCCGCCGGGGACCGATTGGATCCACTACATCAAGGGCAACGATCCCGACTTCCCCATGCGGGCACTGGAGTCCGCGCTGGCGGAGTTGCGAGCGAAGACC
>CP070829.1:4086215-4087978 GCA_020344755.1 Gemmatimonadales bacterium | reverse complement strand
GCGCTCCTCCTGGGCATCCTCCTGGTCATTCCCATCGGCGGTGCCGACATGCCGGTGGTGATCTCGCTCCTGAACTCCTACTCGGGTCTGGCCGCATCCGCCGCGGGATTCGTCATCGGGAACATGGTGCTGATCCTGTCCGGTGCGCTCGTGGGCGCCGCGGGCCTGTTCCTCACCATGCTGATGTGCAAGGCGATGAACCGCTCACTGGCCAACGTCATATTCGGGGCGTTCGGTCAGGAGGGCGCCACCGCCGGTGGGGGCCCCACGGGGGACAAGCCCGTGAAGTCGGTGGACCCGGAAGGCGCGGCCATGATGCTGGCGTATGCCCAGAGCGTGATCGTGGTGCCGGGGTATGGTCTCGCCGTGGCCCAGGCCCAGCACGACCTGAAGAAGGTCATGGACAACCTGGAGGAGCGCGGCGTGGACGTGAAGTACGCCATCCACCCGGTGGCGGGTCGCATGCCGGGGCACATGAACGTGCTCCTGGCTGAGGCGGACGTGCCCTACGATCTCCTCTTCGATCTGGACGAGATCAACGACGATTTCGGCCAGACCGACGTGGTGCTGGTGGTGGGCGCCAACGACGTGGTCAATCCGGAAGCGCGGAATCCCCAGTCCGTGATCGCCGGAATGCCGATCCTCGACGTGGACCGCGCACGCAACGTGATCGTGATGAAGCGGTCGCTCTCGCCGGGGTTCGCGGGGATCGACAATCCCCTGTTCTATCTCGACAACAACTACATGTTCTTCGGGGACGCGAAGAAGTCCATGCAGGACCTGACCAAGGCCGTTCGGGAGGCCTGACCTCCCGGGTCGGGCCAGCCACACGCCGGGCTTGCCTCGAGGGGTGGCGGAGCCGAAGCTCCGCCACCCCTCGATCGTTCGGAACCCAACTTCCACCGCGGAGCGCGAAGAGCCATGGAGCAACAACCCGGGGTTTCCGTGGACCAGGCCCACCGGGTCCTCACGATCATCTGCCTCGCCCTCGTGGGCGGCGTCGTGACCATGGCCGGCGTGTCCGTGATCCTGGTCACCAGCGGCACCTTCCCCCCTTTCCTCGGCTACCCCGAGGCGGTTCGTCTGGGTGTGGGCGCCTTCCTCTTGCTCCTCCTGGGGGCCTCATATCCGGTCTACCGGCACGCCGGTGGGGCCACGAATCCCGATGAACCCGGCGGGGCGCTTGCGGCCTTCCAGACCAAGGTCATCGCCGCCATGGCACTCCGGGAATTCGTCGGGATCGCCGGGGGCCTCCTCATTCTGCTTTCCCGCGACATGGTCCTCGGGGGAACGCTGGTGGTCCTCTCCGTCGCCACCATGCTGCTCGCGCTGCCCCGAAAGGAGGACCTCCGGGAGGCACTTCAGGAATCGACCCGACGGTCGTAACGGGGCCCCACCGAGGCACGACCGGGCATGCGGGGGTCGATACCTAGGACAGCCTCGCCGCCTCACGCGTGGCGGCCTCCTTCAACGCTTCCCAGGTCCGGGCCAGGTGGACCCGGGTCGTCTTGAGGTTCCCGATGGAGAGGCGCAGAGCCAGACTGCCCCGGACCCGCGTATGGGAGAGGAACGCCACCCCGGACCGGTTGACCCGGTCCATGATCGCCTGGTTCAAGCCGTCCGCGTCCCCGCCTTCTACCCCCTCAGGCGCGTAGCGGAACACCGGGGTCGCCATGGGACAGGGGGCCATGACCTCCCAGCCGGGCTCGGCCTGCACTTCGGTCACCCACTCCCCGGCCATGGCCAGGTGATCCCGGAGCCTC
>CP070829.1:4084304-4086115 GCA_020344755.1 Gemmatimonadales bacterium | reverse complement strand
CTCCGCCAGGTCGGCGAAGCTCCCCATCCACTGCAGGTGATCCGCGTGCTGGTCGCACACCCAGACCGGGAGGGGCGTACCCCAGTACCGGTCCCGGGAAAGAGCCCAGTCCACGTTGCCACGGAGCCACTCCGCGAAGCGCTTCTCCCCCACCTCCGGGGGGTGCCACGCCACCTGGTCGTTGTTCGCCAGCATCTCGTCCTTCAAGGACGAGGTGGCGGCGAACCAGGAATCACGGGCCAGGTAGATCAGCGGCGAAGAACAGCGCCAGCAGTGGGGATAGGAGTGAACCTCCGACTCGGCACGAAGGAGCAGTCCCCGCTCCCGGAGATTCTCCACCACCAGCGGATCCGCGTCCTTCACGAACTTCCCGCCGATGACCTCGACCTCCGGCAGGAAGACGCCGGCGTCGTCGATGGGTCGGAGCATGGGAAGCCCATGACGCTGCCCCGCCGCGTAGTCGTCCGCACCGAACGCGGGCGCCATGTGCACGATCCCGGTCCCGTCGTCCGCCGAGACGAAGTCCTCCGCCACCACGGTCCAGGCATTCCCGGGATCCTCCGGGACGGGAACCAACTCGACGGGTCGCCCATAGCGGAGCCCCACCAGATCGCGGCCCGGATACTCCGCCGTGATGGAGGCGGCCTCTCCCAGCACCGGCTCCACCCGCTCCCGAGCCAGAACGTACCGGTGGCCGTCGGCCTCCACCTCGGCGTAGGTGAGCTCCGGGTGCACCGCCACGCCCACGTTCGAGGGAACCGTCCACGGGGTGGTGGTCCATACCAGCAGGTGCCTTCCGTCCGGAGCCCCGTCCTCTCCGAGGAGCGGCACGAGGAAGTACAGCGACGGATCCTCCACGTCGCGATAGCCCTGGGCCACCTCATGGGAGGAGAGGGCCGTACCGCACCGGGGGCAGTACGGTACGCTCTTGTGTCCCCGGTAGAGCAGGCCGCGATCCGAGAGCTCCTTCAGAATGGCCCAGACCGACTCGACATAGTCGTTGTGGAACGTCACGTAGGGCTTCGAATAGTCCAGCCAGTACCCGATCCGCTCGGAGAGGGCCTCCCAGTCCTCCTTGTAGGTGAAGACGGAATCCCGGCAGGCCTGATTGAAGTGGGCGATGCCCAGCGCCTCGATCTCCGGCTTCCCGCTGATCCCGAGCTTCCTTTCCGCCTCGATCTCCACTGGGAGCCCATGCGTGTCCCATCCCGCGATCCGGGTGACCTGCCGCCCCTGCATGGTGCGGAAACGGCAGATCAGGTCCTTGATGGTCCGCGAGATGATGTGGTGCAGGCCCGGGCGACCGTTCGCCGTCGGCGGGCCCTCGAAGAAGACGAACGGCTCGCCGTCGGCCGTGGCCTCCTCGACCCGGGCGAAGAGGTCCTCCTCACGCCACCGGGCAAGGACCTCCTCTTCGAGGTCGTTCAGCGTCGCGGGATACTCGGGATACGCCATGGGTCAGGACCCGCCTCCGCCCCTGTCGGACTCATCCGGCAGATTCAGGTTCCACACGTCCTCCTGAGAGGAGGTCACCCCGGGCATGCTTCCGGATACCTCGGCTTCCCGTTCGACGGCCTCGTCCTCGTCTCCCACGAGAACGGCCTCATCTTCGCCCCCCACGAGAGCGGCCGCATCCGCGGCCAGCGAGTGGACGTCGTCCGAGGGGCGGGGATCCAGTCCCACGGGCCGTCCCCCGCCGAGATCCAATTCGATGACCGGCCCCTCTTCCAGGGGCTGCCTCCCGTTCTCCACCGTGACGGCGTCCAACTCGCGCTCCAGGAACTGGCGGAGGGACGCGAGCAGGCGCTTCC
>CP070829.1:4082380-4084204 GCA_020344755.1 Gemmatimonadales bacterium | reverse complement strand
CATCCGCCGGGACATCTCCTCCAGCTCCCCCTCGATCAGCTCCAGGACCTCCACCATGATCTCCCGCACGTCCTCCAGCGAGCCCACCACGTCCATCTGGAGGCGCAGCCGGGAGGCCAGGATGTTGGCCAGCTCCCCGTCCACCCGCAGCTCCAGGACGTGGTCCCGGAGCCGGTCCGGGACCGGCTCCCCGTCCGGGAGGGCCGGAGCGAAGAACCGCCACGCCACGATCTCCGGGAGGATCACGTTGCCGGCGCGCCGGAGCGCGGGCCGCAGTTCTTCGTTCACCAGGGCTCGGGTCCTCAGCTCCTCGTCCCGGGCGTCCGCGAGGACGCTGGAGAGCGCCGCCAGGGCGCCCCGGAGCTCGTAGCTGCGCAGCACCCCCAGCCCCTCCCCCTGGGCCAGGGCGTCCAGCGAGGCCAGGGTGGGATCGTAGGTGGCTTCGAAGAGGGCCACCGCCACCAGGCTGTCCCGGACCTGGACGGTGCGAGGGCCTCCTGGGAAGGGGACGTCCGCCAGGGGAAGGAGGAAGGCCTCGCTCCCGGCGGACCAGGGGTTGTCGCCGGAGGCGGCTGGGTACCCGGCGGCGCTCCCGGTGCGGACGATCCAGAGGAGTTCCAGCCCGGCGTTCAGCGCCGCGCGGTGGGTGGGCAGCCAGAGGGAGTCCAGCCCCTCCAGGCTGGCCTGGAAGTCCCGCTCCAGCTCCGCGAGGATCACCTGCTCCTGCTGCGCGGCTTGCCGTCCGTCCCACCAGGCGTCGACGCCGAAGGCGATAAGGATGCTCCCCACCACCACCACCATCTCCCCCAGGTATCGGCCCAGGGGGCGGGCGGAGGCGCTCATGGCCCACACACGGCGGGGAGGGCCGCGGCGCTCATGGGCGGACTACGGCGGTGACGCCCCCCGCCGAAGCGACGCCCCCCGCCGAGGCGGCCCCGCCCGCCCCGGGGCTCCCTGCCAAGGCGCCGCGCCTCACCGCACCGGAGCCCGAACCGGCCGTCCCGGCCGGGCGTCGGTGAGCTCGCCCCCGTCCACCACCAGCTCCCCGCCGACGATGACGTAGGGGATCCCGTCCGCCGGGATGGCGGCGTCCACGTACGTGGATCGGTCGTTCACGGTAGCGGGATCGAAGACGGTGAGGTCCGCGTCGGCACCCGCCCGGATCCGTCCCTTGTTGGCCATGGAGGGAACCCAGGCCTCCAGGCGGCGGGCGGGCTCCAGGGTCATCTTCTGGATGGCCTGGGGCAGGGTGAGGAGCCCCTCGTCCCGGACGTAGCAGCCCAGGACCCGGGAGAAGGTCCCGGAGGTGCGGGGGTGGCCTACCCCATCCATCATGAAGCCGTCGCTGGCGATCATGGTCAGGGGGCTGGCCACGGCGGCCCGGGTCAGCTCCTCGGTGCGGGAGTGGATGATGACGTACCCGCCCCGGGCCCGGGCCTCGGCGAACGTCTCCCGGGTGGCCCGCTCGCCCGAGGGAAGAAGCTGGTGCTGGGGGAAGAGCTCGTCGGGCCAGCTCTCCCAGTCGTCGAATAGGGCGGACTGGATCTCGGTCATCCCGGCGCCGTACGGATAGGTCTCGGTGGTGATGTCCTGACCACCCACCCGTGCCGCGGCGATGCGGGCCAGGAAGGCCTCCAGGTCGTCTCCGGCGCTGGAGTTCACGTGGACGATGTGGAGAGGCGCCCCCACCCGCCCGGCGGCGGCGATGGTGGAGTCCAGCCCGGCGGGACCGTTTCGCATGTGGATGTGGACCGGAGCCCCCCGCTCCCCGGCCACGGCGAACATCCGCTCGAGCTCCGCCATGTCGGCACCGGGGCTGTAGGC
>CP070829.1:4080448-4082280 GCA_020344755.1 Gemmatimonadales bacterium | reverse complement strand
GGGATCCTCCGCCAGACCCCGCTCCCGGGAGTCCAGGAGGTGGAGCCCTACCTGGAGGCCGAGCGGTTCACCGACCTGGACGGAACACTCGTCACCCGACGCCTGGAAGGCGGGCTCAACGTGACCTTCCTGAGCGGTGCTACGCTGCGGGCCACCGTGGCGGACCGGTTCGAGGAGGTCCGGGACGAGTTTCCTGCCGGGGGCTTGCCGGTGCCGCCGGGGGGCTACGACTTCCGGGAGGGGTCGGTCCGCTTCCAGTCGTCCGCGGGCCGACCCTTCTCCGGCAGCGTGGCGGTGACCGGCGGGAGCTTCTTCGCCGGAGACCGGCAGTCGCTGGGCGCCGCCTTCCGGTGGCTCGTGAGCCCCCGCCTGGCGGTCCAGGGCTCCGCCGACTACAACCGCATCGAGCTTCCCGCGGGGCGGGCAAACTCGTCGGTCTACGCCGGGCGCATCAAGTACGGCTTCTCCACGAGGGCCTTCGCCGCGGTGAACGTCCAGTACAACGAGGTGACCGAGCAGATGGTGACCTACGCGCGGTTCAACTTCATCCACGGCCCCCTTTCGGACTTCTTCCTGGTCCTGACGGAGCGCCGTCAGCTGGGCGGGGACGGTGGCGTGCTGGATCGCGCGGTCACCGCCAAGGTCACCCGTCTCCTCTCGTTTTGAGACACCCCCATCCTCTTGCCACCGCACCCTCCACCGAGGTCCATCCCATGCACCTGCGATCCCATTCCAGCGCCAGTCCACCTCCCTGCCCCATCGACCGCCCCGCCGACACGGACCTCTCCTCTCCGGGCCTGCTGTCCAGTTCGCCTCTCAGGCGGTCGAGGGTGGGACTGACAAGCCTGATCCTCATCGTGGCCGGCGCGTGCGCCCCACCTGCCGCTGAGCCTGCGTCCGAGCGCGGTGCCCAAGGCCAGGCTCCCGACGTGGATGTGGAGCGAACCGCCGTGGACGCCGTCCTGACGGACCTCCACACCCTGGCATCGGCCGGGGATTTCGAGCGCTACTTCCAGCTCTTCACGGAGGACGCCGTCTTCATGGGCACCGACGCCACCGAGCGCTGGAGCGTGGACGACTTCCGGGGCTACGCCGCGGCATCCGACGGGTGGACCTACCAGATGACGGAGCGACACATCTTCCTGGACGACGACGCCGACACCGCCTGGTTCGACGAGCGGTTGGAGAACGCCAACTACGGGGAGACCCGGGGAACGGGGGTGCTGGTCCGCACGCCGGACGGGTGGAAGATCGCCCAGTACAATCTTACGATTCCTATACCGAACGACCTGGCACGGGAGTTCGTGGGACGGATCCGGGAGTACGAAGGTCGGTAGGGCAGAACCGCCTCGGGCCCGCGGACCGGTCTCCGGCGAATGGCATTCGGCCTTTGGATCCCCAGGCAGGGGGTGGGGCGGGGACGTGCCCGCCCCTCCCCTGCCCTCCGCCCTATTCGGACCGCAACGCCCCGATGGGGTCGGACCGTGCCGCTTTCCGGGCCGGGACGTACACCGCCAGCGCGGCCACTCCCACCAGCAGCACGGGAACGATCCCGAAGGCGAAGGGATCCAGAGCACTCACGTTGTAGAGCATGCCCTGGACCAACTGGGCCGCCCCGAAGGCACCCACGAGTCCGATGGCGGACCCGAGCAATGCGAGCCGCAGGCCCTCCTTCAGCACCATGCGCTCCACCTCGGTCCGATCGGCGCCCAGGGCGACCCGGATCCCCAACTCGCGCCGACGCTGTGAGACCGAGTACGCCATGACCCCGTAGATCCCCACCGCCGCCAGCGTGAGCCCCAGCAGGCCGAACAGGCCCAGGACGATCCCAC
>CP070829.1:4078417-4080348 GCA_020344755.1 Gemmatimonadales bacterium | reverse complement strand
CCTCTGAACCGGACCGCCGGATTCTGCTGGATCCCTCCCACCCTGCCTGGTCCACGGAGGCACCGGACACTGTCCGGCTCCGATTCGAGACGACCAAGGGGGACTTCGTCGTGCGATTGGTCCGGGCGTGGGCACCTCGCGGTGCGGACCGGTTCTACAACCTGGTCCGACTGGGCTACTACGACGACGCCCGATTCCACAGGACGGTGCCAGGCTTCATCGTGCAGTGGGGTGTGGCCGGAGACCCGGAGGTGACCGCCGCCTGGCTGGACCGGACTCTTCCTGACGACCCGGTGGTGGTGAGCAACACGCGGGGGCGGATCGCATTCGCCTTCACGGAGGCGGGTACCCGCTCGACGCAGGTGTTCATCGCCACGGTGGACCTCGAGCGGCTCGACGAAGGCGGCTTCGCACCCTTCGGAGAGGTCGTGGAAGGGATGGAGGTGGTGGATGCCCTGTTCGGTGGATACGGCGAGGACTCCGGCGGCGGCATGCGGGCCGGCGGGCAGGACTCCCTCGTCCTCCAGGGCAATGCGTGGCTCGATCGAGACTTCCCTCTACTGGATCGGATTCTCCGTGCCTACCCAGAGGCGTGATCGGTCCTCCCCAACCGGTCGGGGTCTCTCCTCGGACCAAGCCCGGTCCTACCTTGTGCCCTCATGAGCACTCCTCTTCCTATACTGGACGCAGCCATCTACCTGGCGCCACTGCGGGAAGGCGGGTCCCTTCCCGCGGTGGTGGAGACGGTGGAGGGAGGTCTCTGGGTGGTGAAGTTCAGGGGCGCGGGGCAAGGCCCCCGGGCGCTGGTGGCGGAGATCCTCGTGGCGGGCATGGCCCGGGCGTTGGGCCTGGCCGTGCCGGAGATCGCCCTGATCCACCTGGAGGCCGAGTTCGGGCAAGGGGAACGGGATCCCGAGATCCGGGACGTGCTCCGGGCCAGCCAGGGCGTGAACGTCGGTCTCCGCTACATGGACGGGGCCTTCAATCTCGACCCGGTGGCGGTGCCCGAGGCGGTGACGGGGGACCTGGCCGCCCGGGTGGTTTGGCTCGACGCGCTGGTGACCAACCCGGACCGCTCCGCCCGCAATCCCAACCTCATGCTCTGGGAGGACCGGACCTGGCTTATTGACCACGGGGCCGCGCTCTTCGATCACCACGACTGGTCGAGGGTCACTCCGGACCGCACCCGGAGACGATTCACCGGGATCCGGGATCACGTGCTGCTGGGGTTCGCCGACGACGTCTCCAGCCTCGACCAGGCACTGGCGGATCGCCTGGACCGCGCCACTCTGGAAGAGGCGGTGTCCGCCGTACCCGACGAGCTCTTGATCGACCCCACGCGGACGGAGGGTCGGGGGGCGACGCCGGAGGAGGAGCGGAGGCGGTACGTGGACTACCTCACCCTGCGCCTGGAGGCCCCGAGGGCATTCGCAACGGAGGCCGAGAGCCTCCGGCAGGAGAGGCTCCGGGAGGTCCCCCGCCGCCTGGAGGCACGAAGATGACGTCCACCGGCGGGGAAGGACCTCGCATCGCCTACGACTTTGCCGTCCTTCGGGTCGTGCCGCACCCACACTTGGAGCGGTGGTCGCCGGTGGGTGTGGTCCTGCACGCCCGCACGGAGGCCTTCCTGGACGCCCGGGTCGTGGAGGACGTGGTGCGCCTGCAGCAGTTGGCGCCTGAGGTGGACGTGGGGGTGTTGGTCCGCTATCTGCGGAACTGGCGCGCCATCGCGCAGGGAAGGGAGGACGCGGGACCCGTTGCGCTCTATCCTCCCTCGGAACGATTCCACTGGCTCACCTGCCCCCGGTCGGACGTCCTGCAGAGCTCTCCTGTCCGGAGGGGTGTCACTTCCGATCCGGCCCGGGCCCTGGACCGAATCTGGAGGGAGCAGGTGGCCTCAAATTCCGAGATTCCATGATCATCCTCCGGGA
>CP070829.1:4076356-4078317 GCA_020344755.1 Gemmatimonadales bacterium | reverse complement strand
GGTGGGCCCCTGGGGACCGTCGGGCCCCATGAACCGGGCCTCGAACTCTCCCAGGATGGGCGCCGCCTCCTCGGGGGTGGAGGTCACCCGCATGCTGGGCTCGACCTTGATGTCGAACGCCATGCGGTGCGTCCCCCACCGCACGGACAGCACCCCGCCGGTGGACGAGATGTCCTCGAAGTCCCAGGTGAGCAGCTCACGGAAGGGGTAGCCGTCCTCGAGCTCCACCGGGAAGCGAATCTGGTCGTCGTCCTCGGCGGGACCCATGGTGTGGAAGATCAGCGTATCCGGCTCGAAGAAGAACTCCTTGGGCATGAGGTTCTCGTCCATATCGACCCACAGGGAGTAGATCCCCGGCTCGATGGGCACGCCCTGGAACTCGATGGGCTTCTGGAAGGACATCTTCGTGGCCCAGTTGGCGCCCGGCGTCCAGACGGGCTCCCACACCACGGCCTCCGAGCCGCCGAAGAGAGGGGTCCGTCCGCGCACGCGAGGCCGGTAGTAGTCGATGCGGAACTGGGTCCCGTCGATGGTCTGCATCAGGGTGGCCGGCTCGCTGGCCCGGATCTGGGCGTCGGCGGCAGGGGGAGCCACGAGGAGGGCCAGAGCCCCCAGGAGGAAGGGTCGGACAAGCCGCATGGAGCGCGCCTCGGTTCGGGAGGGAAATGAGGGATCCACCAACTATGTCCCCTTCCGGCGGATCGCTGCAACCCGCGCCTTCGCCTCCAACGGATCCGGGCCCCTGACCCCGGACCCTTGTCGCCGCCCCCGCGGAGGGGCAGTCTCCCGGTGTGCCCTCCTCCGTCCGACCCATTCCGGAGTGATCCCGTGCCCTCGTCCCGGTCGCCGTCTCACCTCCTGACCCGGTCCCTTTCCCAATCCTCGTCCCGGTCCTGGCCGCGGTCCTCTTCCCGGCCCCGTACCCGGTCCTTCCTCTGCCTCGCCCTGGGTCTCCTGGGTCCCCTTCCCGGCGCCGGGCAGACGGTCCCGCCAGACCATCCCCCCGCCACCATCGGGCCCGAGTCGGAACGGAACGCCGACATCTACGTCCTGGAAAGCCTGGGCCGGCACGGGCCCAGCCACTTCCCCCGGGTCCGCCATCCGGAGGTGGAGTACGAGGCGGGCGAGACGTTGACCTTCGATCGCTACCACACGGTGGACGTCATGTACAGCTGGCTGGAGCGGTGGGCCGAGTGGTATCCGGACCTGGTGGAGCTGTACCAGGTGGGCACCTCCCTGGAGGGGAGGCCCATCCTCCAGGTGACGCTCACCAACCGGGCCACGGGTCCCGCCACCGAGAAGCCGGCGGCCTTCTTCGAGGGTGGGCGTCACAGCGGCGAGATCACCTCGTCCGAGTCCGTCCTCTGGCTCATCCAGCACCTGGTGGAGGGGTACGGCCGCGACCCGGAGATCACCGACCTCCTGGACCGGGCCGCCATCTACCTCAAGCCCCAGAACAACCCGGACGGGTCGAACCTGTACCTGCACACGGCGCAGACCAACCGGAGCAGCGTCCGGCCCGTGGACAACGACCGCGACGGGCTCCTGGACGAGGACCCGGCGAACGACCTGGACGGCGACGGGGTCATCCTCCAGATGCGCTGGCGGGATCCGGAGGGGGAGTGGCTCCAGGACCCGCGGGACCCCACCGGCCGCCTGATGCGCCGGGCCCGGGACGGCGAGCGAGGCGAGTGGTCGATGGGCCGGGAGGGGCTGGACGACGACGGGGACGGCCGGTCCGACGAAGACGGCGTCGGCGGGCTCGACCTCCACCGCAACTACGTGGAGAACTGGCGACCCATGCCGGGCCGGGACCGGACCGGCCGCGGCTGGACGCAGAACGGCGCCGGAGCCTTCCCGCTGTCGGAGCCCGAGACCCGGGCCGTGGTCCTCTTCGTCCTGGAGAACCCGAACATCGCGGTGGCCAACTCCATGGACACCCGCGTGCCCATGCACCTGCG
>CP070829.1:4074277-4076256 GCA_020344755.1 Gemmatimonadales bacterium | reverse complement strand
GTGGGAGGAGGTGCTCAGCCTCGTTTCGCCGCGATGAAGCCGACGATGGCGCCCAGGGTTTGGAAGTCCTCCAGGTCCACCTCCAGGAGGTCGATCTTGGTGTCGAACTCCTCCTCCAAAGCGGCGACCAGCTCCACGAAGGCCAGGGAGTCCAGCAGCCCCGTCTCGAACAGGTCCGTGGCCGGATCATCCACCCGGATGTTGAGCTTGTCGTTGAAGATCCGCGACACGGCGGAGGTGACTTGTCCCTGATCCACGAGGCGCTGCGTCCTAGTCCTGTTCGGCGAATCGTCGACCCAGCGCCAGAAGCGCGTCCGGGTCGGTTCTGCGGCCGTCCACCCATACCGAGCGGATCCGCACCCATCCGTCCAAGGTAGCCGCTTCCAGCGACCCGTCGGAAGCCACCTCCAGGCTGCCCGGTGGCGCGGGCGTCCCCACACTCCCGGGTGTCAGCCTCCCGAGTTCCACCGCTCGCCCTCCCAGCCGGGAAGTAAGGCGGCCCCAGGGCGAGCGGAAGGGGCCGTAGTCGAAGGCCCGGGAGAGGCGCTCGACCTCCACGGCCGGCCGGGCCCAGCGGACCACCCCGTCCTCCGGAGCGCTCCCCCGGGCGAAGTAGCGCCGACGGTCAAGGTCCTGGGCCGTCCGGGGAACCGAGTCCCGGGCCAGAGCCTCGAGGAGTCGGTCCACGAGCCCGAGCCCCCGGCGGGTGCACTCGATGCCCAGGGACAATGCGGTAGCGCCGGGTTCGATCGGGAATCGTTCCTGGTACGCAACGTCGCCTGCGTCCACCTTCGGCTCCATCCAGTGTAGGGTCACCCCGTATTCTGGAGCATCGTGATAGATGGCCCAGGCCGGCGTGTTCAGGCCGGCGTACTCCGGGAGAGGCCCCGGATGGAGGTTGAAGCAGCCGAGCCTCGGGGCCCGCAGGACCGCCTCGGCGATGAGGTGAAGCGAGTGGACGTTCAGGAGAACGTCCACGTCCAGAGACCGGATGGCCTCCCCGAAGTCGGGGTCCCGGACCCGGGCAGCGGGCAGCAACTCCACACCCGCGTCACGGGCGACCTGGACGATGCGGCTCCCCGGGCCGGTCTCCGGGAGTGAGGTCAGGACGGCCACAGGCTCGGCGGGGCTCTCGAGAAGCCGCTTGAGCGTCTCCGCTCCAGCCGCCTCTTCCGCTGCCAGGAGGACCCGTGGAATCATGACCAGGAAACCCCTGGGGAGTCCTGGAACGCCACCAACAGGACCTTCCTGTCCACCTTTCCGTGGGGGTTCGTGGGGAGCCGGGAATACCCCAGGAACGTCGTGGGAACCATGTGGGCCGGAAGCCGGGACTCGGGTGGAGGACAAAGAAAGGCGGCCTCCGTCTTCTCCGGATCCCGCCAGTAGCCCGGGCTCAGCCCCTCCCCAGCGACGAACAGGTGCGCCGTCTCTCCCTCGGGAACGGGCTGGAGATCGTCGTCCAGGACCAGGAGGGATTCTCCGTCACACGCCCGGCCGATCGGGATGTCCGCCTCCGGATCGGGGATGTCCATCACCCGGTGGTAGCTGCTGGCGATGGTGGCCTCGGTGGGTGGGTAGAGGTTGGTGAAGTCCACGTGGGGAAGTCGACGCATGAGGTACACCAGTGTGGGCGTGTGAAGCACCTCCCCGCACCAGAGGAGTCGGCGGAGCTCCGGGAAGTCACCCTCCTCCACCGCTCCGGCTTTCACCAGGTAGTTGAGCACCGAAGGCACGGAGAACCACTGGGGAAGTGCCTGGTCCCGGATGAAGCGGGCCACCGCCGGGGCCATCACGTTCATCTTCGGCGGCACCGGGTGGAGGGAGGCGCCGGCGGCCATGGCCCCGAAGATGTCGAAGACCGAGAGGTCGAAGTGCATGGGAGGGTGCCCGGAGATCCGGTCCTCGGGGGTCAGCCCGAAGTGCCCCACGGCCCAGTCGATGAAGACGCACACGTTCCGGTGGGTGATCACCACCCCCTT
>CP070829.1:4072111-4074177 GCA_020344755.1 Gemmatimonadales bacterium | reverse complement strand
CTGGAGTCAAGGAACGCCTATCTGAACCTGAGCCGCCTGGGGGCGGTGGTCCGGGAGTACGCCCCGGACATGTACGGGGTCTCCGATTCCCCCCTGCACCGGGGGCTGGGCACGGACCGGTTCGTGGCGATGTGGGAGCTGGATACGCCGCGGGTGCAGACGCGGATGGCCGGGGCGAGGGGACCCGGCCTGGACGAGCTCCTTGACTTCCCCGTTGCCTTCAAGGTGATACAAGATCCCCGTGGTGAAGGGCTGCCGGACCCCGAGATGCCCGATGACGGGATCTGGATCCAGGGGCGAGAAGCCGGTGGCCTGCGGGTTCCCATTCCCCCGGACATCCAGAGTCTTCGGGATCGGGACCCCGCCCTGGCCGCCCGGTGGCGGGAGGCAACACGGTGCATCCTCCACAGAGCGGCTCTCGATGGCTGGGAAGTGCGGGAGCTGGTCCGGGGGCCGGAACTGTCGTACTACCTGGTGGTTCCCGGCTGAGGCCCTCCGGCACCCGTGAGACTCCCCGAACCTCACCCCCTCTCAGGAGATCTGGCTTGAAGATCGAGCGCATCGAACTACGCATCGTTCCCCTTCGCCTGCGGGAGCGTTTCGAAATCAGCTCCGGGGCGCGCCGGGATCGGCGCATCCTCCTGGTGGCGGTCCACGGCGAGGGGGAGATCGGGTGGGGAGAGGTCGTCGCTGCGGAGGACCCCTCCTACTCGCCGGAGACCACGGAGACGGCTTGGCACGTGATCCGGGACTTCCTCGCTCCGGCCATGGTGGGTGGGGATTTCGAGAACCCTGCCCAGATGCTCGATGCAGCGGGGTGGGTCCGGGGCCACCACATGGCAAAAGCCGGGCTTGAGATGGCAGCGTGGGACCTCCTGGCCCGCCTGAAGGGTGTCTCCCTCCCGGAGGTCATCGGCGGATCGCGGAGGCCCGTGCCCGTGGGGGTGAGCATCGGTATCCAACCGACGGACGAGGCCTTGCTCGAGAAGGTGGAGGGCTACCTCGAGGAGGGGTACCGACGGATCAAGATCAAGATCAAGCCGGGGAGGGACGTGGCGATGCTCCGGGCCGTGCGGTCACGTTTTCCGGAGGCTTCCCTCATGGCCGATGCGAATTCCGCCTACACCCTGGCCGACGCAGGCCACCTGGCGGGGTTGGACGAGCTGGACCTCATGATGATCGAACAGCCCCTGTCCCACGAAGACATCCGCGACCATGCCGAGCTGCAGCGGCGCCTGGAGACGCCGGTGTGCCTCGACGAATCCATCCACTCGGTAGAGGACGCCCGGCTCGCCCTGGACCTGGCTGCGTGCAGGATCATCAACATCAAGCCCGGGCGCGTGGGAGGATTCTCATCCGCCAGGGCAATCCACGATCTCTGCCTCGGGCAGGGCGTTCCCGTGTGGTGCGGGGGAATGCTCGAATCCGGTGTGGGGCGGGCGCACAACGTGGCCCTGGCGTCCCTCCCGGGCTTCACCCTTCCCGGTGACATCTCGGAGAGCCGCCGGTACTGGGACGAAGACATCGTGGAGCCCGAGTTCGTGATGACCGACGGGACCCTGGTGCTCCCGGACGGACCGGGAATGGGCGTGCGGCCCCGTATCGAGCGCATCGAGGCTCTCGCAGAGCGGCACGAGGTGTTCACAACATGAGGAACGCCACCGACTCCCGCGGCCGCCGGTGGGGCTTCGCGGCCCTCCTGGCGGCGTGCCTGTCCGGCTGCGGGGCTCCGGCGCCGGGGCCGGCTCCCGGCCGGCCCGCCGCACCACCCCCGGAGACTGTAGCGGAGCCCGGAGCCCCGGGTGCGGAGACCCCCCGGAACGAACCGGAGGACTGGGATGTCCTGCTGGTGGGGGGGCGGCTGGTGGACGGATCGGGGAATCCCTGGCGCTATGCCGATGTGGCGATCCTGGGAGACCGCATCGCCGCGGTCCTCCCACCCGGCACGGCGGACCGGGCCCGGGCGCGATCGGTGCTGGACGTGGCGGGACGGGTGGTGGCTCCGGGCTTCATCGACATCAACGGCCAGGGTGACTACGGCCTGCTCCGGGACGGTCGGGCCCGGA
>CP070829.1:4069909-4072011 GCA_020344755.1 Gemmatimonadales bacterium | reverse complement strand
GATGATGTCGAATCGGGACAGGTCCCCCTCGGCGAGGGCCTCCTCGTCCAACATCGTCACGTCGAGACCGAGTTGCTGGATCGCTTCGGCGACGTCGTCTCCCACCCCCATGACGTAGCCCACCGACACCGGGGCCACCTGGATGTCGAGTGTCTCGACCGTCGCGGTGGAGGGCCGGTAGATGTAGCGCTTCTCGATGTGGTGGTAGTCGATCGTCTCGTAGCCTTCGCGGTAGTCCATGCCGTCCATGGCCGCGACCGCTTCGACGGTGAACTCGCCGGCCTCCACCCCGGCGGGAGCGGCGACCTGGAACGGGACCACGGCCGCTTCGCCCTTCCGAGCGAAGCTCAACGGAGCCTCACTCGGGCTCACCGTCCAGCCCGCCGGCACCTCGAGGCGCAGGGTTCCCTCGGCCGCGCCGGTGCCCTTGTACACGACGTCCACCGAGATCTCCCGGCTCTCGGCTCCGATCGGATACACCATCACCCGCGGCGAGACGTTGACCGACAGCGTGGGCACGACGGTGATCCGCTGCTGCTTCTCGGTCCCGACCCAGGCGCCCTCGTAGCGGTATTGGACCGGCTCGTCGACCACCACGTCCACGTCGCCGGAACGGAAGGACACCCGGGCATGGACGGGAGCGGGGGCGAAGGGGAGGCCGAGCAGGCTCTCGTCGAGGATGTCGAACCGATCGACCTCGTAGTTGCGCTCCCAGTACGGACGGCTGTACGCCGCGGCGGCGGCCACCCGAACCTCGAACCCGGAGGTCAGGCGCTCGCCCGAACCGACGGTGCCCGAACCTTCGCCGCCGCTGTGGCGGAGCGTCCACCCATCGGGAGTGACCAACTCGACATTCGTGACGGCCATGGGCTCGGGGCTCTGGTTCGCCACCAGGAGATCGACTTCGAAGGCGCTCCCGGGCACGACCTCACCCGCATTCGCGATGGGCTCGAGGGCGAGTCCGTGGGCCAGGGCCACCGCGTGGGCGAACTGCTCCTCCTTGAGGGCCAGGCGATGCTCGAGATCGTACCTGGCATCGTCGGACAGCGCGCTCGCGGCGATCCCTGCCCGGAGCTCACGGACCGTCGAAAGGCCGTCACGGAGCGCGGGGAGCGTCTCCCACGGTGCGAGGGCGTCGAACGCCTGCTCCGCACGGGCCACGTGCCCCTTCAACGCTTCCAGACCGTCCAGGAAGAAGCCCGCCTCCGCCTCCTGACCCTGGACGAAGTCCCGGTATCGGTCGAGACCCGTCTCGACGCCGTCGAAGAGATCGGCTTCCTGCTCCGCCGTCTCGATGGCCGCGTTCTCGAGGAACCACTGGGAGATCGCGTCCCCCGGCATTCCGCGGAGCTGGGACATGGACTGGCACCGGTGCATCGACCGCGCCTCGGTCCCCAACTGGGCATAGGTGCCGCCCAGGACCGGATCGTAGGTCCCGGTGTTCATGCGGACCACCCCGGGGGGCGGAGGCTCGTTCGAGGGCGCGAAGCGGCCCATGCCCATTCCCCGGAAGCGCTCATACATCTTGACCACCTGCCAGGGCCGCAGCCCTTCCCTGATCTGTTCGGGAAACCGGTTGGGGTCGGCGGCGGCTGCGAATGCCTCACGGGTCAGTCGACCCGTGGTCTGATGGTGTTGGCCACCGCCCTCGCCCGTTGTCGGTAAGTGGGTCACGACATCGGGCCGTACGGTGCGGATGATGCGGACGATGTCCGCGAGAATCTCTTCCTTGCCCCACTTCTCCAGCGTCTCTTCGACGCTGAAGGAGTACCCGAACTCATAGGCCCGCGTGAAGTACTGCTCCGCACCGTCGTAGCGGTGCATCGCCATGAGTTCGGCGCTCCTCAGGATGCCCAGCGCATCGAGGATCTCGGGCCCGATCATGTTCTGGCCCCCGTCGCCCCGGGTCACCGTCAGGAGGGAGGTCCTCAGGCCCCTCCCTCGGTTGAGCATCACCAGGAGGCCGTTGTTCTCGTCGTCCGGATGCGCCGTGACCTCCATGTAGGACGCCCCGGCACCGAGTTGACGAATGGCCAGAGCCAACCCTGTGGCTCCCTCATCCAGTGGAAGCGGCTCGAGTTGCGCCTGGACCGGTGCTGGCA
>CP070829.1:4067606-4069809 GCA_020344755.1 Gemmatimonadales bacterium | reverse complement strand
CGGTGGCCCGCCCACTCGTCCAGGTAGTCGCCGGTGACCTCACGTACCCCCGCGGTAATCGGGATGTTGGCCCCGGACATGCGGCCCAGGAGGTCCTTGAACTTCACCAGGAGCCGGGCCTCGAACATGTAGTTGTTCTGGCTCGTCTGCAGGTACTTCTGGAGGATGCGGGACTCCCACTCCTCCATGCGCTCGTTCAGCGTCGTGCCGCCGTCCACCACGTCCTCGGCGCCCATCTCCCGGCCCTCTTCCAGGCGGAGGTCCATCTGCTCCCGCACCCGGCGGAGGGTGAGCACGCCGGCTTCCATCTCCTGCGCGCCAGCGAAGAGGGAGGCGCTCAGGCGGTCCAGTTCCGCGTACTCGGCCACGGGGTCTGCGGCGATCCCGTCCAGTCGGGGGTCCATGAGGATCTGGAAGTCCTGGGTCCGCACCTGGTCGCCTACGGTGAGACGCACCTGGTAGGCCCCGGGCCGGGCGGCGTACGCCCCCAGGTTCCGGGAGGTGTTGGTGACCTCGGCGATGCAGGCGAACCGGCCCACGTTCAGGTCCCAGCTCCACCGGTTGGCTCCGGCGCTGCGACGGAGCGTCCGTTGGCGTGGGGAGGCCGCACAGTCCGGACGGGTCTCGGGGCTGTACTCCGCGAAGACCACCGCACCGGAGGCGTCCAGGATCTCCATGGACACGGGCACGTCCGCGGAGACGTCATCACCCAGCACGTAGTGCACCTGCAGGCCCGGGGGCGGGTTCTCGCCGGGGCCACCCTCGGCGTAGTAACCCGGAGTGATCTCCCGGTATGGATCTCGGGGGTCGTAGAGGTGGACGTCCGCCGCGGCCACCGCGTCGGACACCTGGTGGAGCGGGGTGAGGTCGTCCAGGATCCAGAGCGACCGGCCCTGGGTGGAGATCACCAGGTCCTTCTGCCGCACCCGCAGGTCCGTGACCGGGACCTCGGGTAGGTTCAGCTGGAACGCCTGCCAGTGGGCCCCGTCGTCGAAGGAGACGAACATCCCGGTCTCGGTGCCCAGGTAGAGGAGCCCCTCCCGGTCCGGGTCTTCCCGAATGCTCCGGGCGAAGGTGTTCCCGGGGACTCCCTCGATGATCTTCGTCCAGCTCTCCCCATAGTCGTTCGTGCGGAAGACGTACGGGGTGAAGTCGTTCATCTTGTAACCCGCCGCCACGAAGTAGGCCTTGGCGGGATCGTGGGGCGAGGGCTCCACCACGTTGATGATGCTCTCCGGCAGTCCGTCGGGGGTGACGTTGACGATGGTCCGGCCCCCGTCGCGGGTCATGTGCACCAGCCCGTCGTCGGAGCCGATCCAGAGGAGGCCCTCCTGGAGGAGCGACTCCTCGATGTTGAAGACGTTGTTGTAGCTCTCCGCCGTGATCTGCTCGTTGGAGATGGGGTAGCCACCGGGGCCCTGCTTCTCCTCTTCGTCCCGGGTCAGGTCCTCGCTGAGCACCTCCCAGGTGTTCCCCCGGTCGGTGGACTTCATCAGGTACTGGGACCCGTAGTAGATCACGTCCGGGTCGTGGGTGGAGACGTAGACCGGTCCGTTCCAGTTGGCCCGGTACTTCAGGTTCTTCGGCTGCTCGCCGGTGACCCGCTCCGGGTAGGGGCGCACCATGCGGTAGTTCCACGTCTCCGCGTCCCACTCCCCCAGGAAGGAGGCGAAGAAGGTGCTGTAGACGTAGCGGGGGTTCTCCGGGTCCAGTCCCACGGTGGCTGACTCTCCGGAGCGGATGGTCTGCCAGTGGTGCTCTCCGATCCCGTCCCCCAGCGTCCGGCTCTTGATGACGATCCCGCTGGCGTCCTGCTGCCCCGAGTAGACGTTGTAGGGGAAGAGGTTGTCCGTCATGACCCGGTACATCTGGGCCGTGGGCTGGTTCATGAGGGTCGACCAGGTCTGCCCGCCGTTCACGCTCACCGACGCGCCGCCGTCGTTTCCGTTGATGACGATGTCGGTATCGTGGGGGTTGATCCACAGGTCGTGGTGGTCCACGTGGGAGGCGGGCATGCGGGTGAAGGTGCGGCCGCCGTCGATGGACTTCAGGAGCGGCGAGTTCAGGATCCACACCTCGTCCGGGTCCACCGGGTCCGCCACCACGTGCATGTAGTACCACGCCCGGGCGTAGGTCACCGCCTCGTCGTTCACGTGGCGGAAGGTCTCGCCGCCGTCGTCGGAGCGGTACACGCCGTTCCCCC
>CP070829.1:4065302-4067506 GCA_020344755.1 Gemmatimonadales bacterium | reverse complement strand
GACCGACGAGGGCGTACGGCGAAGCCCCTCGATGGTCTCGGCCGACTGTGCGGACAGATCCACGAGCTGGCCGGCCATGAATCCTTCGATTCCCCAGCGCATGCCGAAGACCCGGTCGATGTCAGCCACCTGGCTGCATCCCTGGACGATGCCGGCTAGGCTGGAGTTGATGACGCTGGTGGGGCCGCCGGATTGTCCGACTACGGCGTTGCCCTTCCCCATCGGGTCCTCCTTTCGATTGGTGCGGGGGTGGTCTCGCTTGACATCCACCTGCCAACCCGTACGGTGAGCCGATGAAGAACCGAATCCTCTACGCGGGGGACTCGGACCTCGGCGGCGCAGCGGCCTACCTGGCCGGCGTGCTGACCCATGCGGGCCTCCTTTTCGACCACGTCGGCAGCGAGTTCCCGCTGGGCCCGCTGCTGGAGAGGGCCGAGCCCGCTCTGTACATCCTCAGTGACTATCCCGCCGGGAATCTGACGGACGCGGAGTTCCGGCGCATCGTCCGCGACGTCGAGCGGGGGAGCGGATTGCTGATGATCGGGGGATGGGACTCGTTCCACGGTGCTGCGGGCGACTATCACGATTCGCCGCTGGCGAAGGTGCTTCCGGTCCGGATGCAGGCCTCGGACGACCGGGTCAACGCGCCGCAGCCGTGCCTCCTCGAGAAGCGAATCGACCATCCCATTCTCGACGGCCTGCCACTGGCACACCCGCCGGGCATCGGCGGTTACAACCTGGTGCGACCCAGGCCCGGGGCGGAGGTTCTGCTGTCCGCCCGGCATTTCGCGGTGGAAGCCGGTGCGCCCGACGGATCGAAGGACCCGACGCGGGAGGAACGGCTCGACACGGAATATGCCTTCACCCGCGGGGAGTGGGCGCCGCTGCTGGTCGTCGGCAGCCATGGCCACGGCCGGACCGCCGCCTTCACCAGCGACGTCGCACCCCACTGGGTCGGCGGCCTGGTGGATTGGGGACCCGAGCGCATCAGGGCCCAGGCGCCGGGAGCCGAGGAGATCGAGGTCGGCTCCCACTACGTGGAGTTCTTCACCCGCCTGGTCCGTTGGACGATGGGCCAAGATGCAGCTCCTTCCTGATCGCGGTTCTTCTGCGGGGTCGCCGGACCCAATGGCCCGAAAGTCCCTCAACGGGCACTCCGGTCCCATGGGAAGGCCGCCGTGGGCAGGTTCGCATAGCGGCGGACACCGATTCTCAGCGTCTCCCCGCTTCCGGGCATCAAACGCACGTTGAACCATGGCCCGTCCACGCGGGTGGTCCGTCCGCCCACCGTGACCTCCGTGGCGGTGTGCTCGCCGTAGGCGCCCATCTGGACCGACACCGTCCGCTCGTGAAGTGGGTTCGCGTTGACCAGCGTCAGCGTCACACCGGAGGCGTCGAAGTGCTCGACCAGGGCGCCCACGTCTTCCGGCAGGCCCGGGCGGCGCTTCTCCGGGTCGAAGTGCCGCACCTGCACGTTCAGCGGCAGCGGGCCGTGGGATTCGCCACCGGGATTCGCCCCACCCATCGTGAGCTGGACCAGGGCCGCCACCGGGATCGAGCCATTCCCGCCGAGACCGCCCGGGTCGTATCCACCGCCGGGGGGCTGGGCGGCCCTCTCCTGGCCACGTTGGACCGCCGCGGCCGCGGGCGATACCTCCGCCGGTGAGGTCGTGGTCAACGGCCTCCCGTTGTTCGGCACGCACCCACCGAGTCCCTGCCTCATGGGGGGAAGCCGGTCCAGCGAAGCGATGGAAATGGCCGACGGGTAGGCTTGGCCGTCGACACCCAGCCAGCCATCGGAAGTGGGGGCACGGCGACTCGCCGGGCCACCCGGCGGGCCAGCCTCGGGGCCGGCCGGGATGGTCTTCGCTCGCAACTCCGCCAGCGCGGACTCCAGTGCCCGCATGGGGAAGTCGGGATCGTTGCCCTTGATGTAGTGGATCCAGTCGGTCCCCGGCGGAGTGTCCCTGCCGTGGCGTTGCGGTGAGATGTCGCCCGGGAGAATCGGAATCCGCTCCAGGTCGTCCGGTCGCATCGACGTCATGTAGAGGTCGACGAGGATGTTCACGAGATTGCCCTGCGTCCCGCTGCCGTTTCCGCGCTGCACATGCAGCGTGCCCTGGCTGATCTCCCCGTAGCCACCCCACCCTTCGTCGTCGTAGAGGTGCGGCACCAGGACCTTGCCGTCCACGACCTTCGCGGCC
>CP070829.1:4062891-4065202 GCA_020344755.1 Gemmatimonadales bacterium | reverse complement strand
TCGCCGGGGCCCCCGGTGAAGACCTCGGGTGCCGGCGCCGAGTCGCAGGCCGACTGGACCTTGCGGGCCAGCCTGTCCACGACCTCCAGGTAGGCGTCCGAGTCCTCGGTGTAGCGGCCATGCTTGTCGTGCCCGGAGCCCCGTGTGAAGTAGGCGCCCTTGGGGTGGACCCCCGGGAGCGTCCGGTAGGGGATGTGGTCCCCGTCCGTGTCCAGGTAGCGGGAGTACGATTCCAGCTTCTCGAGCTCCTGGGCATCCAGGACCTTTCCCCGGTCCGGCCGGAAGCCGTCGTCCCATTCCAGGCGTGGGATCATCCAGTCGTTCATCCCGATGTCCAGGTCCGAGGCCAGGAAGACCGGTGTCTGGAACCGCTCCGCCAGGTCGAAGGCCGCCACCGAGAAGTGGAAGCACTCCTTCGGATTCGCCGGAAAGAGAACGATGTGCTTCGTGTCTCCGTGACTCGCGTACGCGAGGAGGAGGATGTCCCCCTGCTGGGTCCGGGTGGGCATCCCCGTCGAGGGGCCGGTGCGCTGGACGTCCACGAAGACGGAGGGGATCTCCGCGTAGTAGGCGAGTCCGATGAACTCGCTCATGAGGTCGATCCCGGCTCCGGAGGTGGGGGTGAAGGAGCGAGCCCCCATCCACGCGGCGCCGATGACCATCCCGGCGGCGGCCAGCTCGTCCTCCGCCTGGATGATGATGTAGTTGTTCTTGCCGGTTTCCGGGTCCACCCGGAGGCGCCGGCAGTATTCCTTGAAGCCGTCCATCACCGAGGTGGCGGGGGTGATGGGATACCACGCGCCCACCGTGGCACCGGCGTACACGCAGCCCAGCCCCGTGGCGGCATTCCCCGTCACCATCACGCAGTCCTTCGTCGCGTCCATCCGCTCGAGACGGATGGGAAGCGGGCAGTCGAAGTGCTCCCGAGCGTAGTCGTACCCCATCTGGATGGCGGACTCGTTGGACGCGATCAGGTGGGGCTTGTGGGAGAACTTCTCCTCCAGCATTCCCTTGACCACCCCCATCTCGATGTCCAGGAGCGCCACCAGCGCCCCCACGTACCCGATGTTGCGCATCAGGACCCGTTCCCGTGCCTTCTCGAACCGCTCCGCGCACATGCGGGCCAGGGGGAGGCCCAGGAAGGTGATGTCCTCGCGCCGCATGGCCGCATCCAGCTCACGCGTGGAGTCGTAGAGGACCCAACCGCCGGAGACGGCCTCGGCGATGTCCCGCTCGTAGCTGGCGGGATTCATGGCCACCATGAGGTGGAAGTCCGGACTTCGGGCCACGTACCCGTCCCGGTTCACCCGAATCTCGTACCAGGTGGGCAAGCCCTGGATGTTCGAGGGAAAGACGTTCTTCCCGGAGACCGGGATCCCCATGCGGAAGAGGGCCTGCAGGAGGAGGCCGTTGGCGCTGGCCGAGCCGGTGCCGTTCACGGTCCCGATCTTGATGGCGAAGTCGTTGACCCCGCCGGGACCGGCCCCGGCGCCATTCGTCTGGCTCATGGGGCCGTCTCCAGCGGATTCCACCCCGGATTCCCGGCGTGGGGGTTGAGGAGGTCGAACCTCTTCATGTCCCACGCGGCGGTGGGACAACGCTCCGCGCACAGACCGCAGTGCACGCACAGGTCCTCGTCCTTCACCATGATCCGTTTGGTCTGGGGAAGGATCTCGGACACGAAGAGGGCCTGATCCGGATTGTCCGCCGGGGCGGTCAGCCGCTGGCGAAGGTCGTCCTCGGCACCGTTCTCGGTGATGGTGAGGCAGTGCAGGGGACAGACGTCGATGCAGGCGTCGCACTCGATGCAGAGCTTCGCCTCGAAGTCCGTCTGGACGTCGCAGTTCAGGCAGCGCTGGACCTCCCGGGCCGTCTCCTCGATGTCGAAGCCGAGCTCCGCCTCCACCGCCAGGCCACGGAGGCGCTCTTCCAGGTCCACGTACCGCATCTGGGTCCGGGCCGCCGGGTTGTAGTCGTTGGCGTACGACCACTCCCGCAGCCCCATCTTCTGCGAGTGGAGGTTCATGCCGTAGCCCGGCCGCTCCTCCACCGGGATCCCCTGGCAGAGATTGTGGATGGAGATGGCGGCCTGGTGCCCGTGCTCCACCGCCCAGATGATGTTCTCCGGCCCCCAGGCCGCGTCCCCCCCGAAGAAGACCCGGGGGTTGGTGGACTGGTGGGTGACCCGGTCCACCACCGGCATGTCCCACTTGCCGAACTCGATGCCGATGTCCCGCTCCATCCAGGGGAAGGCGTTCTCCTGTCCGATGGCCAGGATCACGTCGTCGCAGGGGATGAAGACCTCGTCCAC
>CP070829.1:4060447-4062791 GCA_020344755.1 Gemmatimonadales bacterium | reverse complement strand
GCCCCGCACCCCAGGTCGGCGATGACCCGCCACTCCGGCTTCAGGTGTATCTGGGCCGTGATCCGCTTGGAGATGCGGCCCCAGCAGGAATCCAGATTCTCGGCGTCGTCATAGGCGTCCGCGGTGGCGGAGTAGGCCTTGACGGCGGCGTTCTCGGGGGCGCTCATAGGTACTCTCCGGGCCACGGTGTTGCTGGATCGTCCCATTGGTTGTTCACTCTCCAGTATCGTGCCAATGGTACTTCCTCTCCAGAGCTGAGAACAGCCGAACACTCTACGAGAACCCCTGGCGGTCTGCCGAAATCGGTCCCCTCGGGATCGTCGAAGACGAAGAGGTGGCAGCACAGACGATGCCGCGCTCCGGGAGGCCCTGCTCAGGGGGAACGCGGCTAGGAGCCGACTCGACGGAGAGGGGTGGTACCGTCGTCCCGATCCGATGAACCCACGACCTTCAACGGGATGCGACCCTTGGAGGTCGGCTCCCTCCGGAGCGGGGTGCTGCACTCCGGATCCGCGTCCCAGAAGAACTCGGACGCCCCGAACGCCGGCTGCAGGTCATCGATCCAACGGGCCTCGGCGTCGTACTTGGCGAAGGCGATGCGGTTCACCCACTCGGGGTCCCGGCCCTGGAGCATCTTCAGCGCGAAGACCTTCTCGCCCGCCACTTCCGCCACCCCATCCACCAGGATCTTCCCCGGCGTGCAGCTCATACTGGGCCCTCGGGCCGTCCGGCCCAGACCGGAGACGCGCCGGTAGGCGCTCTCATAGATGGCCAGGCCGCCTGCGAGCGGCACGCTGAAGTAGTCACTGGGGCCCGTGTCCCGCTCCACGAACATGTAGTACGGCACCGCCCCCAGACGAACCTGGGTCCGCCACATCCGGGTCCAGACCTCGGGGTCGTCGTTCACATGTCGGATCAGCGGAGCCTGGGTACGAACCACCGCTCCTGCGGATCGAACCCGTTCGATGGCCTGCCGCGCAACGTCGGTTTCGAGCTCCACCCAGTGGCTGTAATGACCCATGAGGGCGATCTGCTTGCCCCGCTCCCGGATCTCCTCGAAGAGCCGAAGGAGATCGTCCGCGTCGTCGTCGTGAACGAAGCGGTGGGGCCAATACGCGAGAGACTTCGTTCCGATGCGGATCGTCGCGACGTGTTCGATGTCGAGAAGCGGCTCCACGTAGCGACGGAGGACATGTGTCTTCATCACCATGGGGTCTCCCCCGGTGAAGAGCACATCGGACACATCCGGCTTACCTCGGATGTAGGCAGCCAGACGCTGGGGCTCCTTGCTGGCGAACTTCAGGTCCTCGACGCCTACGAACTGTGCCCAGCGGAAACAGTAGGAGCAGTAGGAATGACAGGTTTGTCCGGGCGTGGGAAAGAGCAGCACCGTCTCCCGGTACTTGTGTTGAATCCCCGGTAGGCGCTCCCCTCCCTCCATGGGTACGTTCAGCGAAAGCTGGCCGGCGGGGTGCGGGTTCAGCCGCATCTGGATTGGCCGGGCCGCGGCACGGAGCTCGAGGCGGGGCGCCCCACTCCTCACCAGGTCCACCATGTAGTCGTGGTCCGACTTGCTGAGCATGCCCCGCTGGGGGAAGGTCAGCTGGAACATGGGGTCTTCCGGGACCCGCTCCCAGTCAATCAGGTGGTTGACCACGTACTCGTTGACTCGGAAGGGCAGTACCGCCGAAACGGCCTTCATGCTCACCAGGTCGTCCGCGCTCAGCCGAGAAACCTGCGGAATCTCCTCCAGATTGTGTGGTCCGAAGAACCGAAGTCTGGAAGGAATGCTGGCCATAGGAGTGGGGTCCCGAGGTGAGAAGGGGTCTCGCAGGCATCTGCGGGGGCGTGCGCGGCTTACGCTCACTCGCAGAACAAACATTTGTAGTTGCAAGTCTCAAGCCACTTTGAAGAACCCCGTGGGGAGGGCAGCGCTACGATGGCCGAAGGCCGAAGGACTGATGCGTGGGCGCCACAAATGCCCCGTAAACGCAATGGACGAGGGGCGATCGGATGGATGGCAGCGAGCTCCAGCCCCTGCCGGAACCAGAGTGTGCGTGGATGGCCCCGGGTGCCGGTTGCGCTCTGGATCCTGTTGGACCCGGCGCGGGTGCTCTCCGCCTTGGCCTACATGGGCGTGGCCTGGGCCAAGTCGGAGCGGGTGTGGGAGGAGGTGCTCAGCCTCGTTTCGCCGCGATGAAGCCGACGATGGCGCCCAGCGTCTGAAAGTCCTCCAGGTCCACCTCCATGAGGTCGATCTGGGTGTCGAACTCCTCCTCCAGGGCGGCGACCAGCTCCACGAAGGCCAGGGAGTCCAGCAGCCCCGTCTCGAACAGGTCCGTGG
>CP070829.1:4057999-4060347 GCA_020344755.1 Gemmatimonadales bacterium | reverse complement strand
CCGCAGCCCGGGCTGCGGCGACGATCTCCTGGACGTACTCGTTCGCCATGGAGGTCCGGGCCGCCGGATATCCCCCGCCTCCGGTGACCTTCGCGATCTTCGTGTGGGCGAGCCGGGTCGCCATGTCCGGGTCGTCCCGCACGACGTGGAAGCCCTGGGACCGGATGTGGTCCTCCACGAGCTGCCGCATGGCCTCCGGGTCGTTGCCCTTCACCAGTCGGATCCCCAGTGCCGCCGTGGCCTGGTTGGGGATCACGTTTCGCGCCAGCGCCCCCACGTTCCCGGCGCCGAGCCCGCGGATGGTGAGGGCCGGGACCAGGAGGCGCTCCGGAAGCGTCTCCGGCTCTCCCTCGGTCCAGCGGAGTCCCATCTCGGCCTTCAGCTGATCGTCCACCGGCGGCAGCGCGGCCAGCGCGGCCCGCTCCTCCGCCCCCAGTGGGTCCACCGAGTCGTACCATCCCTCGATGAGGACCTCCCCGGTATAGGGGTCTTTCATGGTGCGGAGGAGGTCGGCCAGGACCATGGGGGTGTCCGGCGCCCAGTTCCCATAGTGGCCCGAGTGGAGATTGCGGGTGGCGCCGTAGACCGTGACCTCCATTCCGAAGACACCCCGGACCCCGAAGGTGAGCTGGGGCCGACCGCTCTGGTGGGCCGGTCCGTCGAAGAAGAGCCACACGTCGATGGGGTCGATGAGCTCCCGGTAGGTCTGCAGGTACTCCAGCAAGCTGCCGGAGCCCGCCTCCTCCTCCCCTTCGAAGAAGAAGACCAGGTTCGAGGTCGGCTGGATGCCCCGTTCCCGGAAGGCGCGCAGGACCGGGAGGAGGGCGGCGATGGGGGCCTTGTCGTCGCCGGCGGAGCGTGCGTAGAGCCGCCATTCCGGGTCCACCGACTCCCCCGCTTCCGGCATCTCGAGGGGCTCCCCGCCCGCCTCCATCGATGCGGAGTAGAGGGTCGGTTCCCAGGGTGCATGCGTCCAGTTCGAGGGGTCCGCGGGTTGCCCGTCGTAGTGGACGTAGAGACCCAGGGTCCGGGTGGCCCCCGGGACCCGGAGCTCCCCGTAGACGATGGGGGGTGCGTCTCCCACCTCCAGGAGACGGGCCTGAACGCCCACCGCCTCCAGCTCCCCCCGGATGTAGCGGGCCGCCCGGCGGATCCCCTCGTAGTCGCTGGCCACGTTGGGGTACGCGAGGAGCTCGGCGAAGTCCGACAGGATCTCGGCCTCGTGGGCCACCCGGTACTCCCGGGCCACCTGGGCGGGGGACTGGGCGGCGGCGGGGTGGGCTCGGACCGCACCCAGGGCGAGCGTCGCCACGAGGGCGAGCCAGCGGAGGCCCGCCATCGCCGGCGGTGCAGCCAGCCGGGAGGAGGGGGCGCCGACGGCGGGGGTCGACGCAGCCAGTGGGAGGAGTGGATCACCAGGCAGTGGCACGGGACGCTCTCCAGTGGGGTGGGGGGTGAACACCTGTCGGGCGCTCAGCGTATCTTGAAGGAGGCATCTGCAACAAGAGGCGCCACCATGTACGTGAACTGCATGTTCTGCCAGAAGGACCTGGGCCGGAATCGTGTCGTGGAGCACTTCCCGGTGGGGCGGCGCCTGGTCTTCGATGGAGCCCGGGGCCGGCTCTGGGTGGTCTGCCAGAAGTGCGAGCGGTGGAACCTCACCCCCCTCGAGGAGCGCTGGGAGGCGGTGGAGGAGTGCGAGCGCCTCTTTCGGAAGACCCGCATCCGCGCCCAGACCGAGAACATGGGGCTGGCCAGGCACGCCGAGGGCGTGGTGCTGGTCCGGGTGGGAGAGCCGTACCGGGAGGAGTTCGCGGCGTGGCGATACGGCGACCAGTTCGGACGCCGACGTCGCAAGGCGATCCTCACCACCGCGGGCGTCATCGTGGCAGGGGGTGCGGTGTTGAGCGCCGGGCTGGCGGCGGGCATCATCTCCGGGGCCGTGCTCGGCCAGAGCGGGAACTGGGTCAATCTCTACGTGAACGGCCGGACGCTGACCAAGATCCGCGCCCCCGACGGCAAGCTCCTGAAGATGAAGCGGCCCGACATCCTCAAGACGCGCCTGGTGGAGTCGGGGGACGAGCAGGGGTGGGGCATTCAGGTTCAGAAGGGGAAGCGCACGGAGCTCTACACCGGCCCGGAGGCCCGGCAGGTGGCGGGGCAGCTCCTCCCCCACATCAACGCCGGGGGCGGGAAGAAGTCCACGGTTCGCGAGGCGGTGGCCCGCATCGAGGAGGCCGGGCACCCCGAGGCCCTCCTGCGGGAGCTCTCCACCTGGAAGCACGAGGGGTTCTGGAAGGAGACCACCGGACTGGTGGGGAAGCTGGCGGCCCCCACGAAGCTGGCCC
>CP070829.1:4055530-4057899 GCA_020344755.1 Gemmatimonadales bacterium | reverse complement strand
GCGGAGCGGATCCGCAGCGCCATTCAGGAGGACCGGCACGGCGAGATCATGTACCACGTGGGCCGGCCCGGCGAAGACGGCTTCACCGAGCGGATGATCGCTCACTGGGGGATCGACGGGCACAACTCCCACACCAATATCTGCTCGTCAGGGGCGCGCACGGGGTACCACTTCTGGATGGGGATCGACCGTCCCTCGCCGGACCACGCCAACGCAAAGGTCATCCTCCTGGTGAGCTCGCACCTGGAGTCCGGGCACTACTTCAACCCCCACGCCCAGCGCATCATCGAGGGGAAGAAGAACGGGGCGAAGCTCATCGTCCTGGACACGCGGCTCAGCAACACGGCGACGCACGCGGATCTCTGGCTCTCGCCCCATCCCGGAAGCGAGGCGGCCATCTTTCTCGCGTTGGCGAACCACCTCATCCAGAACGACCTCTACGACCGCGACTTCGTCCGGAAGTGGTGGAACTGGGAGGAGTATCTGGGGCACGCCCATCCGGACCGCCCCGCCACCTTCGAGGAGTTCGAGAGGGCGCTCAAGGGAGTCTACGAGGAGTACACCTTCGAATACGCCGCCGGTGAGTCCGGGATCGACGCCGGGAAGCTCCGAGAGATGGCGCAGCTGGTGTCTGCCGCCGGAACGCAGCTGGCGACCCACAACTGGCGGAGCGCCGCCGCCGGGAACCTGGGAGGGTGGCAGGTGAGTCGCACCCTCTTCCTGCTCAACGCCCTCACGGGCTCCATCGCCACGCCCGGGGGCACCTTCCCGAACGCGTGGAACAAGTTCGTGCCGCGGCCCATCCACCTGCCGAAGCACCCGAGGGTGTGGAACGAGCTGTCGTGGCCGCAGGAGTTCCCGCTCAGCATGATGGAGATGTCCTTCCTGCTCCCCCACCTGGTGAAGGAGGGGCGGGGCAAGATCGACACCTACATCTCCCGGGTGTACAACCCGGTTTGGACCAATCCGGACGGCTTCTCCTGGATCGAGCTCCTGAACGATCCGGCGCTGATCGGCTTCCACGTGGCGCTGACCCCGACATGGAACGAGTCCGCGTTCTTCGCGGACTACATCCTTCCCATGGGACATTCCTCGGAGAGACACGACACCATCTCGTACGAGCAGTACGACGGGCAGTTCGTCTCCTTCCGACAGCCGGTGCTGCGGACGGCCCGCCAGCGCCTGGGAGAGAAGATCGTCGACACCCGGGAGTCCAACCCCGGCGAGGTATGGGAGGAGAACGAATTCTGGATCGACCTCACCTGGCGCATCGATCCCGACGGCTCCATGGGGATCCGCTCCTTCTTCGAGTCGAAGAAGAGTCCGGGCGAGAAGATCACCGTGGACGAGTACTACGGTTGGATGTTCGAGAACTCGTTGCCCGGTCTTCCGGAGAAAGCGGCGGCGGAGGGGCTGAGTCCCCTGGAGTACATGCGCCGGTACGGGGCCTACGAGGTTCGGAAGAGGGTGGGGCAGGTCTTCGCGCGCGAGGTGCCGGAGGAAGAGCTGGACGACGTCCACGTGGATTCCATGGGCCGCGTGTTCACCCGGGCACCCAAGCCCGCGGATCCCAACGTGGTGCCGTTCCCTCCCATGGGGTCGGATGCAGAGGGACGCCGGCAGGTGGGGATCCAGGTGGACGGGACGGTGCTGAAGGGCTTTCCCACGCCCTCCGGAAGGCTGGAGTTCTGGTCCCGGACGCTCCACGAGTGGGGGTGGCCCGAGCTGGCGCTTCCGACCTACATCAAGAGCCACGTGCACCGGCAGAACATGGACGAGGACCAGATGGTCCTCATCTCCACCTTCCGCCTTCCGGTGCAGATCCACACCCGATCGCTGAACGCCAAGTGGCTCGACGAGATCGCCCACACCAACCCCCTCTGGATCCACCCGAACGACGCAGCCCGCATGGGTGGAGTCCGCACCGGTGACCTGGTCCGGGTGGAGACGGAGATCGGCTACTTCGTGGTGAAGGCGTGGGTCACCCAGGGCATCCGCCCGGGGGTGGTGGCCTGCTCGCACCACATGGGGCGCTGGAAGCTGCAGGATCCCCCCGGCGCAGCCGAGGTGGTGGGACAGCGGATCGGGATGGCCACGGTGGCGCTGGACCGGGAGGGGACCGAGTGGGGACTCAAGCGGAAGAAGGGGGTGGCGCCGTTCCACTCCGCCGATCCCGACACGAAGCGGATCTGGTGGACCGACGTGGGCGTGCACCAGAACCTGACCCACGCGGTGCACCCGGACCCCATCTCGGGGATGCACTGCTGGCACCAGGCCGTACGGGTGAAGAAGGCCGAGCCCGGTGACGCATACGGCGACATCTTCGTGGACACCGCCCGCTCGCACCACGTCTACCAGGAGTGGTTGAA
>CP070829.1:4053018-4055430 GCA_020344755.1 Gemmatimonadales bacterium | reverse complement strand
CCCTGGAGCGCCCACGCCAGCCGGCGCCGGTCGCCGGGATCCTTCAGGCCGTGCCCCGACACCCGGAGGACCCGGATGTCCTGGACCCGGCCCAGGTCGTCGGTCAGGGCGTGCAGCTCGCCCGTCCATCCCTCCAGGACGGCGGGCCACACCGGGGTGAGCCACTCCATCTGGTAGCGCAGGTCCTTCACCCGTTTCCGGAGGGTGTGCAGGGCCGTGCCCGACGGTCGACGCCGGGCGCGACGAGATGCGGCCCGGGCCCGGGCGTAGGCTCGGCCGATTCGAGCGACGGTGTCGACCGGATCCACGCTCCCCTCCAGGCCCCCGGTGCCCCGGCGGGCTGCGGCCAGCTCCTTCCGGACCTGGCGCCCCAGCCCCGTGTCCAGGGTGGCCTGGGAGTGGCGACGCCGCTCCTCCAGGGCGTCCACCAACGAGGGGGGACTCCCGAATTCCCTCTCCATCTCCCGGGCCACCTCCACCGCCACCTCGTCATCTCGGACCGTGGAGAGGAGGCGGGCCGCCTCCCGGATCTCGTGCCGGATCCCTCGCGCCTCGTCGGCGGAGGGCCCGGCCTGGCAGAGCCGCAGGAGGGCCCGGGCCCGCTTCAGGGCCCGGCGGGCCTCGTGCACGTCCCCCGGCACCTCCAGTGCCACCCGCGCCCTGCGGATCTCCTCCCGGGCGGCCCGGGCGGGTTCCGGCAGCGCATGGCGGCGCCACATGGCGGGGGACCGGGCGTTCACGCCCCTTCGGGTGGTTGGATCCGACCTTCCCGGATCATGTCGCCGAGGCGGGTGCGCTTGCTGGCGTCGCTCCCCCCGATCTCCAGGATCTGGTAGATGGCCGAGAGGTGGGTGGTCACGGTCCGGACCTTGATGTCCAGCGTGTCCGCGATCTCCTTGTTGCTCATGCGACGGGCCACCAGCGCGGCCACCTGGTAGCGCCGGAGGGAGAGGGCGTGGGGTCCTCCGCTGGCGGCACCGAGCTCCGTGGGCCGGGGCGTGTTCAGTTCGTCGAACATGATGCGGGCCTTCTGGTACTCGGGCTCCGCGCCCAGCTCCTTGAAGACTTTGTGGACGCGCCGCAATTCCGCCAGGGCCTCCTGGCGCTTGCCGAGCTCGGCCAGGCGGCCGGCGTACTGTCGCCGGAGCCGAGCGGTATCGAAGACGATCCCGATCTCCTCCATGGTGTCCGCCGCCTCTGCGAGCATGCCCGCCGCCGTTTCCACGTCGCCGCGGTGCCAGGTGAGGAGCGCCTCCCCGGCGGTGGCCCAGACCAGGCTCAGCCGGTGGTTCATGCGCTCCCCCTCCTGACGGAGCCGGGCGATGCTCCGAGCGGCCCCCTCGAGATCCTGGAGCAGGATCTGGGCCTCGCCCACCACCGGCAGGAGCCGGTGAATGACCCAGATCACGTACCCACTGGCCTCGGCCATGGCCAGGCCCGCCTTCCCCGCATCCAGCGCCTTCTGGTACTCCTGGTGGCCCATGAAGAGGGCTGCCCGGCCAATGAGTGCCGGGACCGCCACGTGCACGTCCGGGGTGTCCGGGGCGGACCCGTTCCGGATCCCGGCCAGGGCGCAGGCCTCCTCGACCAGGGCGCCGGCCTGCTCCAGGTCACCACGCCCGATGTAGACGCTGGAGGTCCAGGTCAGGAGACGCACCAGGAGCGCCCGCTGGTTCAGCATCCGGGCCCGTTCCATGGCGCGGGTGCCCAGGGCCAGCGCCTCGTCCCACCTTCCGCTGAAGTAGGTGAACTCCAGGGCGAGCTCGTCGACCCAGAGCTCGAGGAGGGGTGAGCCCAGCGATTCGGCCGTGGTCCGGGCCGCCCGGAGCCAGGGCTCCATGGGGTCGGGGCCCCCCACCAGGCCTTCGAGCGAGGCCAGGGCCCACTGTCCCCAGAAGACCACGGCCAGGTCCTCCGCGGCGCCTCCCAGCTCCACGGCTTTGCGCCCGTGCTCCCGGGCTTCCTCTGCCTTTCCGATCCAGGTGTTCACCAGGGCCAGGGCCCGGTGGACCCGGGCCAGAAGACCATCGTTCCCCACCAGGGTGGCGTAGTCGAGGGCCTCCTGGATCCGGTCCCGGCTTTCCCGGGCCCGCCCCAGCTCCTGGTAGGCCAATCCCGCGGCCAGCTCGATGCGGGCCCGCAGACCCGGGTCGTCCTCGGGCGCCGCACTCCGGGCGTCGTCCAGCAACTCCAGGGCCTCCGAGTGACGACCTCGCCAGTAGCGGAGGAGCCCCAGGTGCCGGAGGGCGTGGGCCTCGGCTACCTGGTCGCCACCGTCCTGGGCCTCCTTCAGCAGAGCGAGCCAATCCTGCTCCGCGTCCTCGTATCGACCGTTCCGGGTGCGGGCGCGGGCCAGGTCGCGTCGGATACGGAGTGCCTGGTCCCGGATCGCCGGGTCCGAGAGGTCGCCCA
>CP070829.1:4050490-4052918 GCA_020344755.1 Gemmatimonadales bacterium | reverse complement strand
CCAGTCACCCTGGGGGAGCTCCCGGGGGTTGCCCTGGTCCCCCGAATCTGGGGAGATTGCCAGCGAGCCAGGGGCTGCGAGACGGCTTCCGGTTCGGACCTGGAAGGTCTGGAAGTACGTGCCGTCCTCTCCGGCCGGCTCCAGATCCAGGGTCGCGAAGAAGTCGGCGATGTACTCTCCGGCGCAGCGCTCGCCGGGGCTGGCTACGGCCCGTCCCTCCAGCGCGTCGTCGGCGAGGTAGCGGACGTGGGCGAGAGCCCCGTCCAAGTCTGCTTCCGAGGCGATCGGGACCGGACAGGCTGATTGTTCGGCCGCGGCACATGCGGCCAGGCCGACGATCACCGTGGGTCCGACGCCTCCCGCAAAGAACCTGAACATTCGACTGCTCATGTTTCGTCGTTCTCTCTTGTTGCTGAGTTCGCTGGCCCTGGCGGCGTGCGCCCAGGCCGATTCATCCGATACTGCCGACACCGCCGAGGCTCCCGCCCTGGTCGCGGCCTCCCTGGAGATCGGCGCCGGGGTGCCGTTCCAGGACATTCCCGAGGAAGTCCGGCTCCGGAATGTGCGACAACTGACCTTCGATGGGGAGAACGCCGAGGCGTATTTCTCCTTCGATGGTACGCAGCTCATCTTCCAGCGCACAGAGCAGGCGGACGGGGCGTGCGACGTGATCTGGCGCATGGACCTGGCCTCCGGGGATACGACCCTGGCCAGCACCGGGACCGGGCGGACCACCTGCTCCTACTTCTTCCCGGACGACCAGAAGATCATCTATGCGTCCACCCATCATGTCTCGGAGCAGTGCCCGGCGCCGCCGGACATGTCCCGCGGATACGTGTGGGCGTTGTACCCCTCCTACGACCTCTTCGTCTCCAACGCCGACGGGACGGACCTGGTCCAGCTCACGGATACCCCAGGCTACGACGCCGAGGCGACCATCTCTCCCACCGGGGACCGGATCGTCTTCACCAGCGTTCGGAACGGGGATCTCGACCTGTATTCCATGAACCTGGACGGCTCCGACCTGGTCCAGCTCACCGACCGGATCGGGTACGACGGAGGGGCCTTCTACTCCCCGGACGGTTCGAAGATCGTCTGGCGGGCCCACTATCCGGATGACCCGGAGGAGATCGCCGACTACCAGTCCCTGCTGGGGCAGGGCCTGATTCGCCCCAGCGCGCTCGAGGTCTGGGTGATGGATGCCGACGGCTCGAACCAGCGACAGGTGACGAACAACGGGGCCGCGAACTTCGGACCCTTCTGGCACCCGGACGGGGAGCGGATCATCTGGTCGTCGAACCAGGGAGATCCCAGTGGCCGCGAGTTCGACCTCTTCATGATCCACGAGGACGGCACCGGTGAGGAGCGCATCACCCACACCGGAGACTTCGACGGATTCCCCATGTTCAGCCCCGACGGTCGCTACCTGGTCTGGGGATCCAACCGGAACCCGTCCCACCAGGCGAACACGAACGTCTTCATCGCCGAGTGGGTGGAAGATCCGGGGAGCTGACTCGGACGGGGCCTCGTCGGGCGGGGTGGGGAGTGGTACCCCTCTCCAAGAAGCCTGGGCGCACCTGGTGAAAGACCAAGGGGCGGGCCGTGAAGGCTCGCCCCTTTTCGTTTGGCGGCGCCCCTTCCCGGGGTGCCCCGCAGGAGTCCGCCCGTTCCCCCTGGTGCAGCACAGATCTCCGCGCGTTCAATGGGTGCCGCACACTCGTAGGCGTATTCACGGAGCACCGCCTACCGGAGGGCGAGGAGCCTACAGCAGTGCGAGGAACTCCGTGAGGATCCGGTAGGTCATCCCCCAGACCACCTCCCCCTCCACCCGATAGCACGGGAAGCGCCTCGGGCCTTCGTCCGGGAAATGGATCTCCACCTCGTCGTGGTATGCCCCCCGGCGGAGAGCCTCCAGGGAGACCCAGTGAACCGACTCCACTTCCCCGGATGCGGGCTGCGCCGTCAACCCTCCTCCCGCGAGGAACACGTGCGGGGCCACAGAGATGGGGGGGAGCCGCCGGCTGGTGGGCATGAGGGTGGGGAGGCGTCCAAGGAACCGGGCCGCTCCCGCCAGAACGACCCCTGTCTCCTCCACGGTCTCCCGCATGGCCGTCTCGAGGAGGTGGGCGTCTCCCGACTCCAGCCGCCCCCCCGGAAGCGCCATGTGCCCGGACCACGGGTCGCGGGGGCTCTCCGACCGCTTGATCAGGAGAAGGTCCACGGGGTCCGGCTCACGGAGAACCAGTGCCACGGCGGCCTGGATCCGGTGGGAGTTGGCCGGCGGCGCCAGCGGATCCCGGGGGAGGGCGGCCAGGGCCTCCAACAGGGAGGGTTGGGAGAGGGGATTCATGCTCCCGGAGCCTAATCATGCGGACTCGGAGCCTCAAGCCGTGGAGCGCGGTTCAGGACGCATCCCTCGGTCCGAGCT
>CP070829.1:4047949-4050390 GCA_020344755.1 Gemmatimonadales bacterium | reverse complement strand
CCTCCCGGACCGCGCCCTCCTTTGCGTGGTCCGGACGGCGGAGGGGAAGCCCGTGGCGGCGGGCCTGGGGATCCTCTTCAGGGGTGAGTTCGAGATCAGCTGGGCGTCGTCTCTGAGGGGGTACAGCCGGGAAGCGCCCAACATGCTCCTCTACTGGTCCCTTATGGAGGAAGTGATCCGAAGGGGCGGGCGGGTCTTCAACTTCGGACGCTCCACGCCCGACTCGGGACCGCACCGCTTCAAGCGCCAGTGGGGCGGTGAAGACCATCCCCTGCACTGGACCCGGTGGTCGCCGAAGGGCGATGCCTCGCCCCCTGCCAAGGAGGGAGGGATCTACCAGAAGGCCATCGCCGTGTGGCAACGCCTGCCCCTCCCCGTGGCCAACACCGTCGGGCCCTTGATCTCCCGGGGCCTCCCGACCTTCTGAGCGCCACGCAGGCGCGGGCTCCTACCCTTTCCGCCCTGCTCGGTGGGCCGCCAGGAGCCGGTGCCGCTCGGGCTCCGGCAGCTCCGCCACGGCGCTATGGAGGACCTCTGTGGAGAGGAGGTACGTCTACCTCGTCGGCCCTCACGGGGCCTTGAAGGCGTCATAACGCAGCTGTAACGCCCGCGCATTAGACCTTCCGCCCACGAGAGGACTCGTGGTCCGGGCAGACAGCTCGTGGTGCGAGTAGGCAGGGCAAAAGAAGCACCACTCGAGCACCCTCATTCTGTGGAGGACGTCATGCGCTGGACCCTCAGAGGGACGGCAATCTTCGCCGCCCTGACCACCGGCCTTTATGCCTGGGCCTGTGCCCCCGATCAACCCTCCCCAGTCGATCCTCTGGGGACCCCACCCGTGGCTTTGGCGCCGTCGAGCTACACCCCCGTCGCCGGGGCAGCCTTCACCACCTACAACCCATGGGTGGACGGCGAGTTCAAGGAGATCTGCAAGAACAGTATCATCAACTGCAATATTTACGGGGCCAAGGAGGACGTCTGGCTGAACGGTGGGCCGGCCGCGAACGGCCTCACCGACGGTGAGTACTTCTTCGTGGTGCTGGTACCGGGGGGGCAGCCCAATCCCAACGACCTCGCCCCAAAGAACCTCTCCGACGACTATGACGCGTACACCAACCGCACCTTCACGGTCTCGGGTGGCGAGGTCAGCTTCTACGGTGGGACTCACGACTCCGATGACGGGCCGTTCGAGGATGAGAACCGCAGGTTCTGCAAGTCCCCCAGGGGCTGCGATCCCGTTGACGAAGCTCTCGACGGCCCCCTAGTCCGCCTCTTTCCCTACGACGACACCACCAATCCGGGCGGCGTCTACATCCTGGCCATCTGCAGCCTGGACGGCGCCGATCCCGCCAACACGGGCGGTCTCGAGCCTGGCGTGAAGCCGCGGGACTGCAAGTACGACGCCTTCAAGGTGAAGGAAGGGAAGGTGACGTACGAGTTCATGCTCTCGGGCGTGAAGTTCGAGGACCTGGACGCGGACGGATCCGCCAGGGAGTCCGGGGAGCCCGGCCTGCCGGGTTGGACGATCACCATCAAGGGCACCGGGTTCGCCGGCGAGGCCATCGACGCGACGGTGACAACGGGTGCGGGCGGCGCCTGGATGTACTCCTCGGAGCAATACTCCTTCGGGCCCAGGGACGCGGTCCAGAACGCGGAGCTCACCGTCTGCGAGGTGCTCCAGAACGGCTGGTACCAGTCCTTCCCCAGCTCGACGTGCTACGACGTGACCATCGAGCCGGCCGGTGTGGCCTATGTGCAGGCACTGGACTTCGGGAACTACCAGCCGGTGGACATCACCGCGAAGAAGTTCTACGACCGGGACCTGGACGAGGAAAAGGACGCCGGTGAGGAGTGGATCGCGAACTTCCAGTTCTGCCTGTACGTCGGCGGCGACGCGTCCACCACGAAGGTGGCCGCCGGTGACTTCGTCCCCGGCGCGACACCCGACGCCGCGTGCCAGACGACCGACGCCAACGGGTCGGTCACCTGGGACAACCTCAAACCCGGCACCTACACGGTGAAGGAGGAGGACGCGGACTACTGGATCCCGACAACCGACACCTACTTCACCTTCCTGATGTTGTACTCCGGTGACTCGGGGAGCGCCGAGTTCGGCAACGTGGCCATCTGCATCGGGCTGACGCCCGGGTACTGGAGCAACTGGGAAAACCACTACACCCCCGAACAGTTTGCGAGGCTGCTGGACGGGACCATCGCGGACGTGGGAACCGACGCCGACAATATCGCGGAGGCCGAATACGTTCTCAGCAGCATCGGGTGTGACGGCGGCGACGCGGTGCACTGCCTGCGGCGCTTCCAGCTGTCGAACCAGCTGACGCTGAACCTCACCCAGACCTCCGGCGTCTTCAACGACGGCGTCGAGCTGTATCCGGCGTGTCAGCTGCCGGATGACAAGGGCGTGGACGGCAATCTCGGCTACT
>CP070829.1:4045395-4047849 GCA_020344755.1 Gemmatimonadales bacterium | reverse complement strand
GAGGGGGCTGAAGCGCTGCTCGGCATAGGTCCGGCCGTAGGTGAGCCAGTTGTCCGGATCCGCGCCGGCATCCACCAGACGGGCGTCGTCGACGACCCGTGGCACCCTCCCCGAGTCCGTCCCGGTGCAGGAGGCAAGGGTGAGGCAGAGGGCGAGAGTGACGGTCGAGACTCGCATGGCCAGCTCCGGAATGAGGGAGCCTACCTATTCGTCGTCGGGCTCCGGTCTGTCAAATCCCGATGCATCGCCCGCTCTCGGGTGGGAACCGATCCCTCAGGGCGTGGAGCCCGCCTCGAGTTCCTCGAGCCAGTCCAGGACCACGTGGATTCGGTCCGGGATGGCCGTGGGTTCGTGCCGAATCATGACCAGGTGCTCGCCGTCGGGCATCACGTGGTAGGTGTGGGACTGAGAAGCCTCGGGTCCCGGCAACGCCCATCCGCCGTCGAAGAGGGTGCGGTGGGCGCCGAACCGGAGCGTCGCGAGATCTGCGACCTCGACGGCCATCATGGCGGAACCCCGCCGGTAGTACAGCCGGTCTCCCGATGGGGACCAGACCGGCGCGTCTCCGCCGTCCGTCGTCACCTGGGTCCGCCGTCCCGAGTCCTCCTCCACCGAGCCCACCCAGACCTCGGCTCGGCCGGTGACGTTGGACGTGTAGGCGAGCCACCGTCCGTCGGGGGAGAAGTCCGCAGAGCCCTCGCTGGCGTCGGTGGCCTGCCATGCCGTCGGGCTGCCGCCCACGGGCACCAGCCAGAGATCCCGCCCCGTCTCCGGGTGCGTCTCCACGAAGGCGAGCGTGCCGTCCGGCGATACGGCCTCGACCTCCTGATCGAACTCCTTCTGGACCCGCACCTCGTTGGCCGGTGCGCCGACAGTCCGTTCGAAGAGGTCCCAGTTTCCGGGTTCGTTCGAGCTGAAGACCACACGGGAACCGGTCCCGTCCCAGACCGCCGTCGAGTGCTGCCAGTCCCCCGTCTCCGGGGCCAGGGGCGCCCGGCCCCCGTCGGGTCCGTAGAGCCAGAGGTACACGAAAGCATTCGCCACGAGACTGTCCCCGCCCGGCGACACGCGCACGCTCCCGTACTGGTCCCGGATTTCGGAGAGCGGGGTCGCTCGACCCTCGAGGTCCACGCGCACCAGCGTCCGCTGATTCATGTCCGCAGGCACGTACGCCAGCGTCCCGGTGGGCGAGAGCCCGATCCAGGCCTCGGTGAACCACACCCGGCGGTGCACACCGGTCAAGACGCTGGTCACCGCCATGTCGGCGTCCCCGCCGTTGGCCCCGGACCGATACTGGAGGTTCGTGAGGTCACCGGTGGCGAAGAGCAGGCGACCGGACTTGGTGACCCATCCGGACGACGCCCCGGTCTGGAGGAGCGTCCGCTCGCCGGTGTCCATATCGATGCTGCGCAAGGCCAACCCGCCCTGTCCCACCGAGCTGTAGGTGATTTCCCTCGTTCCCGGGACCCAGCGCGGGAATGTCAGCGAGTACGCGCTGTCGGCCTGCGGGACGAGGAGCCGCTCCGCATCGCCGGGCGCGCCACTGGCGGGGATCTGCACCAGTCCCCCGTTCCAAATCGGAACGAAGACGATCGTGCCGTCGTCACCCCAGGTGCCACCCTGAGGTTGGGTCGGCGCCTCGGCGAGGGCTCGCGGAGGTCCCCCCCCGCGGTCCCAGCGGAAGAGTCGGCCCCGGGCGAAGAAGGCCACGGACCGGCCGTCCGGGGAGAAGAAGGGGTACTCCGCCCCCTCCGAGTCCGGCACCTCCTCCGGCTCGAAGTCGTCCAGGTCTCTCAGGAAGAGGCGAGGAGGCTCGGAGGCCAGACCGGCGGTGTACGCCACGGTCCTCCCGTCCGGGCTTACGGCGGGAGCCGACGTTACCGCCTGACCGGGGGGAAGGGCGATGGTGAGACGGGTCACGGGTGTGCGCTCCCAGGGGCGCCAGGCACCCAGCGCCACCCCCATGATGAAGAGGGTGGCTGCCGCCGTCCTTCCGATCCACCGACGGGCCGCCCGTTCACGCCCACCGCCGGACTCCCGATCCGGATCGGACACGGATCCATGTCGGAAGGCCGGATTCTGGAGCGCCTCGCCGAACTCCGCAGCCGTGGTGAAGCGGTCCGCGGGGAGCTTCTCCATGGCCTTGCGCAGCGCATCCCGGACGTGAGCCGGAACCGAGGAACGGGCGTCCGTCACGTCGCGGGGCTCTTCGGTGAGGATCCGCATGAGCACGGCCCGGGCGGTGGACCCCGCGTGGGGCGGGTCGCCGGCGAGCATCTCGTAGAGCACGCATGCCAGGGAGTAGAGGTCCGATCGAGCGTCCATCCCCCGGTCCGCCGAGGCCTGCTCCGGGCTCATGTAGTGGGGCGTGCCGACGCTCATTCCCGTGTCGGTGAGTCGGCTGCCTCCCGCCGTGCTGATGGCCAGGGCGATCCCGAAGTCCGCCACCACCGG
>CP070829.1:4042782-4045295 GCA_020344755.1 Gemmatimonadales bacterium | reverse complement strand
AAGGGGTGCGGAACGAGGACTGGCACTTCCCCATGGGCGCCGACGGGTACGGGGTGCAGTTCGATCCCGACGACCCGGACCTCTACTACCTGATGACCCAGCAGGGGAACCTCTACAGGGTCCACGGGGAGAGCGGAGAGGCGCTTCAGATCCAGCCCCAACCCGCACCGGGGGATCCGCCGGAGCGATGGAACTGGGACTCGCCCATCCTCGTCTCCCCCCACGATCCGGCACGGCTGTACTTCGCTTCCCAGCGGCTCTGGCGCAGCGACGACCGAGGTGACTCCTGGAACGCGGTGAGCGGGGACCTGACCACCGACACCGACCGCTACACCCTCCCGTTCATGGGGCGGGTGTGGGAGCTGGATGCCCTGCACGACAACGGGGCCATGTCCCAGTACGCCACCATCACCGCCATCTCCGAGTCCCCGGTGACGGAAGGCCGCCTGTATGTCGGGACCGACGATGGGCTTCTCCACACCTCACCTGACGGTGGCGAGACGTGGGCCGCCCTGACGTCCCTCCCCGGGGTCCCGGAGCGGAGCTTCGTCAACGACGTGGAGGCGGGCCAGCACGGGGACGGTACGGTCTTCGTGGCGGCTGACGCCCACAAGATCGGGAACTACACGCCCCTTCTCTTCCGGAGCGACGACCACGGCCGGAGTTGGACCTCAATTACGGGGGACCTGCCGGCGGAGACGATCGTGTGGGCCATCCAGCAGGATCACATCAATCCCGACCTGCTCTTCATCGCTGCGGAGTGGGGCCTTTACACCTCCTTGAACGGGGGGGAGAACTGGCACCGCCTACCGGGGGCGCCGACCATCGCCTTCCGGGATCTCAAGTTGCACCGCCGGGACGACGATGTGGTGGGCGCCACCTTCGGGCGGGGATTCTACATCCTGGACGACTACGGTCCCCTGCGTCCCACGGCCGGGAGCGCCCTGTCCGGGGGGGGCGGCGTGCTGCCGGTGCGGGACGCCTGGTGGTACGTGCCGAACCTGACGAACCAGGCCCGGGGCCGGCCCACCCTGGGAACCATGGCGTACGCCGCCCCCAATCCCCCCTTCGGTGCCACCTTCACGGTGCACGTCCCGGAGCTTCCCGGCACGGCCCGCGAGGCGCGGCGGGACCGGGAGCGGGAGCAGCGGCAGAGGGGGGTGGACGTGGAGTTCCCGGGCTACGAGACGTTGCGGGCCGAGGCGGCGGAGCAGGGGCCCAGAGTCCTTGTGCAGGTTGCCGACGCTGACGGCGTTCCCGTGCGCTGGGTCGAGGTGCCGGCGGCGGCGGGAGTACACCGGGTGACCTGGGACCTGCGGCGTCCGCCACCAGATCCGGTGGATCTCTCCACTCCCGGCTTCGTCCCGCCCTGGGCGTCGGACCCCCAGGGGCCGCTGGCCCCTCCCGGCGGGTATGTCGCCCAGCTGGTGGTGGTGACGGGCGACGGGGTGGAGGAGGTGGGGGTGGCCCAGCCCTTCGCCGTGTCGCCGGTTGCGACGGCGCCCGCGGGCACCGACTTCGTCGTCGTGGCCGAGTTCCAGCACCGGGCCGCCGAGCTGCGGCGGCGAATCGCAGTGGCATCGTCCGAGCTCTCCCGCGAGCGGGATCGCCTCCGCTACATGGAGGCGGCGCTCCTGGAGACCCCGGGCGCCGATCCGGCGCTCTTCACCGAGCTGGCCCGGCTGGGGGCCGCGTTCCAGGTCCTCTCCCTGCGGCTCAACGGGGATCCGGTGCGGGGCGGACTGAACCAGGCCTCGGCACCGTCGATCTCGGGTCGGGTGGGGAACGTGGCCGGTGGGCACTGGGGCACCCGCCTCGAGCCCACCGAGACGCAGCGCCGGAACCTGGAGATCGCCGCCGCCGGCCTCGTGGAGGTGGAGCGCGACCTGGTCACCCTGGTGGAGGGGGACCTGATGCGTCTGGAGGTTGCGCTGGCGGAGGCCGGCGCCCCGTGGACTCCAGGGCGGAGGATCGGGGGGTGAGGGGGACGGTGCGAGGGTCGGTGAACGCGATGACGTCTGCCGGGAGTCCGTCCCGCGTCGAGACTTCGGCGAGGCGGCTACTGTCCCGGAAGGTGGTCTCGCTGGGGATCGGGCTGCTGTGGGCCGCCGCCTGCGGGCCAGGGGACGATGGGACCGGCGGGGACACCGCCGCCGTCCTCACCGCTGTCGAGCAGCCTTTCCCCGCGGACCCGGGGCTCTGGCCCTCGATCCGGGAGGAGCGGATCCGGACTCTCCTCGGTCCGGCCATGGCCCGGGCCGCGGTGGACGCGTGGGTGGTCCTGGCCCGTGAGAATGCCAACGATCCGATCGCCGCGCACATCGGAGCGGAGAACACCGGAGGCCTGGCCGCCTTCCTCTTCTTTTCCGACGGAAACGCAGGACTCGAGTCGCTGGCCCTGTCTCCGGAGACCGAGGCCACCGCCCTTGCGGAGGTGACGCCGCTGGACTCCGTGCGCTCCATTCCCCGGGGGACCAGCGTGTACGCCCACGTTGCGGAGGAGCTCAGGGCCC
>CP070829.1:4040156-4042682 GCA_020344755.1 Gemmatimonadales bacterium | reverse complement strand
CGGATCGTCGTCCCGATGATCTCGGAGTCCCCCCGGAAGACGTCCTGCCAGAGGTCGTGGCTCAGCACCACCAGGCTGGGTCCGTCCGGCACGTCCTCCGCCGAGAGAAACTCCCTCCCACGGGCGGGCGCGACCCCCAGGGTACCGAAGTAGCCCGCCCCGACACGCTGTTGGCGGACGTACGCCGCGGCCTCTGGGGTGGTCAGGTTCACCCCGGTCGCCCAATCCGAGTAGACTGCCGCGGCCAGGGGACCGGCCTCGTCCCGGAAGCGCTCCCAGGTCGCGCCGTCTGCCGCGGACACCGTCCCGTCGGCCCCGAAAGCGGGGTTGACCAGGGAGACGCGGTACAGCCCATCGGCGTCCGGGTAGGGGAGACCGCTCCAGAGGGTCGCCTGGCCCACGGCCCACGCAGCGGCACCGAGTCCGATGGTCAGCCCGAGCGTGAGCACGAAGACGGCGGAGAAGACCAGGTCCCGGCGAAGTCCACGGACCGCGAAGCGGACATTGCGCGCAAGCTCGTCGAAGACGGCGAACCCCTGTTCCTCTCTCGCTCGCTCCTGGATCCCCTCCGGATTCCCGAACCGACGCAGTGCTTCGCGCCGGGCCTCGGACGGGGACAGGCCGCCAAGTTCCAGGTCCCGGGCCAACGCGTCCAGGTGGAAGGCCATCTCCTCGTCCAGCTCCCTGCGCGGCGTGCCTCCTACGAGGCGATCCCACAGTCGTCTCAGGGTCTTCATCCTCCCCTCCTCACTCCAATGGCTCGCTCCGCCCGGCTAGGCGGATTCGGGTTTCACATCCAGAACATTGAAGACGGCTCGGACCATCTCGTCCCAGCGTGACAATTCGTGGGCAAGGCGCGACTGGCCACGCTGCGTGAGCCGATAGAACTTCGCCCGCCGGTTGTTCTCCGAGCGGCCCCATTCGGACCGGATCACTCCGGACCGCTCCAGGCGCGCCAGCGCCGGATAGACGGAGCCCTGCTCCAGCGTCAGGAGGCCACGGGATGCCTCCTCGATGCCGAGGAGGACGCCGTAGCCGTGTGCCGGACCCAGGGAGAGTGCCTTCAGGATCAGCATGTCCAGCGTGCCTGGAAACAGCTCACGGGTTCCCAGCATGGGGTGTCCTCACTGACGGGGATCGGTGTAGCGGCTTTTCCTAGCCTGTCTAGGAGAGGTACGGGAGCTGCGCACCGCAGGTTTCAGATGGGCCGAACGGGGCGGGGTGCCGGCAGTGAGCCGGACGACAACGGCCGGCGGCCCAGATGTGTCCTGGACCGCCGGCCGCCGTCTTCCCCGGTGAGCCGGGGAAGGCGGACTCGGGAGGATCAGTAGAAGATCACCTTGGAGCTCTTCTGGCCCGGGTTCTCGACGTCGTCGCCGCCCAGAACCATGACGTGGGCCACGCCGCTCCCGTCCACGTAGGCGATCCCCCGTGTATTGAAGAGATTCACGTCACCCACGGATTGAAGGGTGTTGGACCCGGTGGCGCCTCCAAAGCTCTGGAGTGACCCATCGGAGTTGATCCCCGCGAAGGTGTTTTCCGATGAGCCCGTTCCGGCGGCGGCATAAAGGCCGGAACTGACGAAGAGGCTCCCTCCCGCGGCCAGGGCGACGTGCTTCGAGCGGGCCTTCTGAAGGGTGCTCGGGCTCTCGCTCCATCCGTTGGCCAGGGCTCCGGAGCGCAGGTCGATGCGGGCGGCGGCCACGGTTCCCAGCTTGGTGGCGTTCTGCGTGAAGTTGGCGTCGTCCACCGGCTGGGCCGACGCGTCGCCTCCCACCGCGTAGAGGAAGCCGCCGAAGCCGACGAACTGGTGATGCGCCCGCGCTTCCGGGAGCGCGTCCAGCGCCTCCCACTCGCCCAGGTTCCCCAGGGAGTCGATGGCGGCGCGATAGACGGTGGCCACCGGCTCGTGGTCGGTGGTGGCCCCCCCGGCGATGTAGACCGTGCTCCGGAAGATGACCGCACCCAGGGAGTGCAGCGGCGCCGGGAGGGCTCCCGCGGGTTCAGGCGTGCCCAGGCTCCCGTCCGGATTGAGGGGAATGCGCCGGACAGCGTCCACCGGCTGGCCACCCTTCTCCTGGACGCCGCCGAGGACGAAGAGGTACCCGGAGTCCGGTGCCTTCGAGTTGAAGGGGGTGGCGGCGACCACGGCGTGGTGAGTGACGCCCGTCGACAGGTCGGCCTCGGAATCCCATGTGGCCACCGACCCGTCGGCCTGGATCACCGTGTGGTGCAGCCCTCCGGTGGGCACCGAGTCATTGGAGGCACCGCCGACCACGTACACCCGCTGAACGGTGGTGCCGGCGTCGTCGTCCACGGGGACGTACACGGCGCCGTGCCCGCTCAATCCCATGGGAAGGCCCTCGGTCTCCGTCCACGCGATGGTGGAGGGGCTGAAGGTGGCGTTCCCTGTCACCGTGAAGGGGAGGGATTCGCTCTGCCCGGTGGCCGTCTCGACCAGGATGGGCCCGGACTCCGCCGCCGCGGGAACGGTGGTGAGGATGAACCCGTCGGTCCAGTCGCCCG
>CP070829.1:4037471-4040056 GCA_020344755.1 Gemmatimonadales bacterium | reverse complement strand
GCCCTTCAGGACAACATCACCGTGCAGTGGAACGCGCAGTTCATTCCCTACACCACGCAGCACACCAGCCTCTACGACATGGTGTCGGGGGTGCCATGGAACGAAGGATGGGTCGCGCCCGAATTGGGGAGCTTCGGGGACGACATCGATGCCTTCGTGGCCAATCGAGAGTTCGCCAACCTGATCGTCCACCGAAGCATCCTCATCGCCATGGCGAGGGACGCAACGGATGGTCTGCTCACCGTGATCGACGAGCTGTCCGGCCGGCTCGTGGAGGCGGTCTGACGAGCACCTGGCAACGCGTCACCCCGTTTCGTCGTGCCCTCTGTACGGGAACCTCCGGCGCGCGACCCGGACCGATCGAGGCCGGGAGAGCGCATCGCGTCAGCGGTCTCGAGATCGGGTACTGGATCCGGGTGGATCGGACACGCCAGGGGTTCGCCACGGAGGCAGGGCGGCAGAGTCACGGTCTGGATCGCTCGAATAACTCAGAACAGGAGGCGCCCACTGATGCATGTCGACCCCATCACCCTGGCGGACCTGGAGGTGCTTGCGGCCCGGGACGGAGGGCCGGGAATCCTCCACCTGGTGGATGCGACGCGGACGCGCGTCGGCCACAAGGCTCTGCGGCGGCGTCTCACGCAGCCCCTTTCATCGGTCCACGAGATTCGCGAGGTCCAGACCGCCCTGCCACGCCTCACTGGACCGCACCCGATCAGCCTCGTCAACGACGAGCTGATCCACCGAGCCGAGCGGTACATCCGCTCGAACGTCCTCGTCTCCCGAGCGGGGAGGGCTCGGGCCCGCATCGATGAGCTTGCGATGCGGGTCCGATACCGCAGCGTCCTCGCGGAACTCAGGGCGGGACAGGCTGCTCTTCGTGATCTGACAGCATTTGGGCGGACGCTGGCCTCGCGGCTCTTGGAGAATGGCCCTCCCCCCCTCCTGAGACGATTCGGGGAGCGACTCACCAGGGCGACGGGTGACGTGGACCAGGCTCTCGGGTCCGGGCCGCTGCTCCATGCGGACCGGATCGTCCGCGAAGACCTCCGCGATGAGTTGTTGGAGATCATAGAGATCCTTGGAGAGCTCGACGCCCTACGGTCGATGGCCCTCGCCGGTGAGGCCCGGGGCTGGATCGCACCGGAGCTGGTGGAATCCCCGGAGTTCCTGTTGGAGGTCGAGGGTGCGTATCACCCATTCCTGGATGGCGCCACGCCGAATCCGATCACACTGAACGGAGGCGAGCCCCTGGTCTTCCTCACAGGGCCGAACATGGCCGGGAAGACCACCTACCTGAAGACAGCCGCCCTGGTGGTCTTCCTGGCTCAGACCGGGATGAGCGTGCCCGCGTCGACCGCGCGGCTGGCCCCGATCGAGGTCCTGCTCACCAGTCTGAATCCCGCCGACAACCTTCGGGACGGCATCAGCTACTTCTACGCTGAGATCCTCCGAGTTCGGGAAGCAGCCGAAATCCTCGCCCAGGGCCGGACTGCCATGGTCCTGTTCGACGAGGTCTTCAAGGGAACGAACGTGAAGGACGCCCTGGAGGCGTCTGCCCAGGTGATCCGGGGCTTCGCCCGAACGCGCAGAAGTGGATCGATCTTCTCGTCCCACCTCTCGGAGCTGTTCGACACCCTCCGGACGGACCCTGCGGTGCAGTTCTGCCAGTTCGATGGCGAGGTCGTGGGCGGCGTACCGGTCTTCGACTACCAGCTCACCGGCGGAGTGTCGGAGAAGCGTTTCGGCCTGCTCCTGCTCGAGCAGGCTCGGGTCCCCGAGCTGATCGCCAAGATCTCCGGGTAGCCGAACGATCCACCGAGGTCTTGCAGACAACACCGTCCGTCCGCACAGCTCGCCTGGCTATCGAGCCACGGGTACACGGGCACCCGAGGCGCCTGCCGCGTCCTGCGCCGAGTCTTTCCGAGGGTTGGCCCGGGCACGCTTTGGGTCCATGATGGGGAGTCGACTCCATGGAGAATGACATGCGGATCGAACCAGACGCGTCCGGGCGCGCGGCGCCCGTTCTTCGCCTCGCCTTCCCGGTGAGGCTTGGGCTGCTCCTCGCGATCCTCGCCCTGCTTCCGTCCCCGGGACCGGCCCAGGAGAAGGTCTACGAGATCGCCTCCCTCCAGGCGAGGCTCGAGCTCCTTCCGTCGGGGGACTACAGGATCCGGGAGGCCATCACCTTCGACTTCCAGGTGGGCGAGTTCACCTTCGCCGAGCGGGACATCCCCGCGTCCAACACGGGCGGCATCGGGAACGTCCGGGTATCCAGCCCCGACGTGACCATCACCGCAATCGAGCAGCGGGGCCGTCACGGAGGCGACGTCCGGTGGGAATTCCCGCCCGCTTCGGGGAGTGTCACGTTCGTGATCGAGTACGACCTCCTGGGCGCCGTGCGCGTCGTGGACGACACCAACGAGGTCTTCTGGAGGGTCGTGGGCACGGAGTGGGACGTGCCGTTCCGGGACGTGGAGGCGGAGATCGTGCTTCCGGCCGCCCTCGGCGTCCCCGTCAGCGCCGTGACCCTGGAGCCCGCGGGCATCGGCACCGTCGTCGGGGAGTCGGGCGCCGTCCGGGCC
>CP070829.1:4034776-4037371 GCA_020344755.1 Gemmatimonadales bacterium | reverse complement strand
GCGGCTACGCCCAGCTCACGCCCGATCTCGCCGACGTCCAGGTTCTGTCCCTTGAAGGAGAAGGACGAGGTGCGGGATGCGACCCGTAGCCCCTCCAACTGGGACAAAGCGCTGAGCAGCTCTTCGGCGATGCCATCGCTGAAGTACTCCTGATCACCGTCCGGACTCAGATCGGAGAAGGGCAGGACTGCGACGGAGTTGGGGTCCACTTCCGGCGCAGCCTCGACCGGGGTCAGAGCCTCGGTGGCTTCAGGCGGGGTGTCGTCCCCGGTGCCGGCTCGGTCGCGGACCATGGTCAGCGCGGCGCCCGCCACGACCAGCACTCCGGCTACGATGAGCAGCTCGGGTCCGCTGACCCGCTGGCGGCCTTCCTCTCCATGATACCAGGCCAGAACAAGCGCCAGAACGAACCCGGACGCCAGCAACACCACGCTGCCCTGCTGCACCACGAGTGGGATGCCGAAGATGTCGCCGAGAGCATCGATGACGCCGACGGCCACCCAGGCTCCAGCCAGATAGGCCAGGGCCCATTGGACCATCTTGCGGTCACGAAGACGGCTGAGGAACCCGCTCATCGATCGTCAGTTGTCCGGGAGCGTTGCCGACTGTCCGGTGATCGCGACCCATCGGCCGTCGCGGAACCGGTAGACATCCTAGAGATAGGAACTCCAACCGGCCTTACTTGGCAATGGGCGAGGTAGGACGGGGCAGGGGGTGAGGTGGGTGGGTAGCGGAGACGAGCGGCGCGGGGACGATGCAGGCGCCACGATGCGGCGAGCGAGCCGCGGGAGTTCAGCCTGTCGCCGGGTCTAGGGCCACCACACGATTCAGGGGGGTGCTCAGGAACAGGCGGTCGTCGACGAGGATCGGAGTGGCCTCGAACTTGACTTCCCCCGTGTGACAGTTGCCGCAGCCTTCCTCGGATCCCTCGCTGCCGTCATCGTGACCCATGTCTCCCGACTGGTAGGTCCAGGCCAGCTCCAGCCCGTGGACGTTGTCGGTGTTGATCTGATCCAGGGGGCTGTACCGGGAGCCACCCGCATCACGGCCGTAGTGAGGCCAGTCACCATCGCTCACGAGCGCCGCCGGATCGTCGCCTGATGGAGAAGCGGAATCGGAGACATCCACCCCGTCAGTCCGTTCGGGCGTGCAGGCGAACAGAAGCAGCCCGATCAGGGTGAGCGCGAAAACCGTGGCATCGGTCCAATGTACGGGTCTCATGGCAGCTTCCTCCGAGATTCAGTTCCGTGAATGGAATCTGCCTCGGATCGGCCCGCCGAGTGGGCTTCGTGCCGCGAACGGGATCAGGCGGGGACGAGCGGGACTACAGCCAGCACGGAGGGGGCTGGAGTGCTCAGCTAGGAAGGCGGCGCGCCGGCTACATCGACCAGGGTCAAGCGGTCCAGGAGCTGCAGAAATCCTGGATGCGCCCGGAGCGGATGCAGTTGAGGATCGACGGCGAGGAAAGCGAGCGAATGGGCCCGCTCGTCGTAGGCTCGCTCCAACCAGGCGACCGCTCCGTCCATGTCCCCGAGGGCGACACGCACGCGGGCCAGCTCGTACCAGGGCACGTAGGTCCGTTCGCCTTCGCGAACCAGCTCGTCGAGTAGAGCCTGGCTCTGCTGAAGCTCCCCTCGCAGAGCCAATACCCTCGCGAGGGCAGCGCGCGAGATCGCACTGCCGTCCGAGAGCTGCACGGATCGCCGTATGAGTTCCTCTGCTCGCTCGAGGCGAGCGAGCGCTTCGTGGGCTTGTCCGTTCCAGAGGTACCCCAACTCGAACGCAGGGTCGCGGATCGCTGCCTGATCCAGCTGCTGGACTGCGAGCTCGTAGTCCCCTGCATACAGGTGAACCCAGCCCACGGCCGCGGCGGCCACGGTGGCGAGGGGATTCAGCTCGGATGCGCGGCGCATGGCCGAGAGACCTTCCTCGAACCGTCCCATGGCCACCAGATAGTTCGCGTACCACTGGTGGGCCACCGGATAGGTGGGGTCGGCCTCCAGGGCGAGACGAAACTCATGCTCCGAGGCGTCCCAGTCCCAATCGTAGTAGAGCGCCGCGTACCCCAGGGTCGCATGGGGCTCAGCCAGGTCAGGTTCGAGGGTCAAGGCTCGGCGAGCGGCGTCCTGGGCCAGGGGAAACGATTCACCTGGGGATCGATAGTCGTAGAATCCCAGGACGGCATAGGCGTCTCCGAGCCCCACCAGCGCCCGGGCGTAGTCGGGATCACGGTCCACGGCCTGCTCGAAGAACGCGACGGCCTGTTCCAGCCCTTCCTGCGTTCGGCGGTTCCAGGCAAATCGCCCTTGGAGATAGAGCTCCTGAGCCACGTAGTCGGCCGTCTGACCGGGCAGTGTCAGCTCCCCGGAAGTCCCCGAGAGACGAACCTCCATGGCCCGAGCCACGGACCTGGCGATGGAGTCCTGCACCTCGAAGATGTCGGCGGCTTCCGCGTTGTATCGCTCGGACCACAGGCGAAAGCCCTCGTCCACGCTCACCAGGCGCGCATCGACGCGGATCCGGTCGCCGCTCTTTCGCACGCTGCCCTCGATCACGGCGGCTACGCCCAGCTCACGCCCGATCTCGCCGACGTCC
>CP070829.1:4032057-4034676 GCA_020344755.1 Gemmatimonadales bacterium | reverse complement strand
CGCCCGCCCGCCGCCGCGCTCACCGCCAGCGCGATGCCGAAGTCCATCACCATCGGCCGCCCGTCGTGCAGCAGGATGTTCTCGGGCTTGATGTCCCGGTGGATCACCCCGTTCCGGTGCGCGTAGTCCAGCGCGTCCGCGACCTCGGTCGCGACTTTCACCGCCTCATCCACACCGAACTGGGTCTCCCGGTTCAGCTTTTCGCGGATCGTCTCACCCTGGATGTAGGGCATGACGTAGAAGAGGAAGCCGCCCGCCTCGCCGGAGTCGAAGAGCGGCAGGATGTGCGGGTGCGAGAGCGCCGCCGTCGTCTTGATCTCCTGCACGAAGCGCTCGGCGCCGAGCACGGCGGCCAACTCGGGCTTGAGCACCTTGATGGCCACCTTGCGGTCGTGCTTCAGGTCCTCGGCCAGGTAGACGGTGGCCATGCCCCCCGCGCCGAGCTCGCGCTCGATGCGGTAGCGGTCGGCCAGGGCAGCGGCGAGGCGGGAGGGGAGGTCGGTCATCTGCAGAGCGAGGAGGGGATGGGCGGAAGATCCGGCTCAGCAGGCCTGGTCCGCAAGTCGAATCATTCGGGCCCCCCTGAGCACCCAGGGTCGCATCCGACGCGCCCCGATCTGCACATCGGATGCAGGGCGCCCCGGCATGTCCGGGCGCGCCCGACCCGGGGAACACCTGGTCCCCCCTCGCTCCAGGGACCAGGGCGACCCTGTCCGGTCCGTCCGCTTCGGCCCCCCGCCTTCAGGGCGAGGAGGACGCCGACTCCCGGGCCCGGCTGAGGATGTAGGCCTGAATCCGTCGCACGTCCTCTTCGGTGAGCAAGTCGTCGAAGGGCGGCATGCCCAGAGGGGCCCGGACACCCCCAAGTACGATATCCGAGAACGTCTGGTGGACCGCTTCGGTGGCCCGGCGCAGGTCCGGGGTGATGCCGCCGCTCACCGCGTCGGCCCCGTGACAGGAGATACAGAAGTCGTTGTAGAGCGTCGCCCCCTCGTCGACCTCCGCCGGTGTGGCGGCCACCGTAAAGGTCGGTACCGGGATCGGCCCCGGCTCGGGCGCCGGAGGAGGTAAGGTCGCTTCCCCGTCGAGTTTGAAGACGAGGAGCCGGCCCGGTCCGGTGCGCCCGCCGCCGATGCCTTCCGGGTCATTGAAGAGGACATCCGGTCCGCCCCATCCGGCGAGGACAGCCAGGTGTTGCACGCCGTCCACCTGGAAGGTGATGGGCGGCGCGGCGATCCCGGTCTCGTTCTGGAATCCCCAGAGCAGGTGGCCGTCGGAGGCCCGGTAGGCCCTCAACTGCCCGTCGCCCCGTCCCTGGAAGACCAGGCCGCCGGCGGTGGCGAGGGTCCCCCCGCTCAGGGGGTCCGGGTGCTCGACCCGCCAGGCTTCCCGCTGGCCCACCGGATCCCAGGCAACGAGGTGTCCCGTGCTCACCGTCGGTGTTCCGGCGGTGGGTCCGTCGTATTCCCAGTCGCCGCCGATGTTCTCGGTCCGGGCATCGTAGTCCCAGTCGTCGTTCACGGCGTGGAGAATGGAGTGCTCCATGACGGGGAAGTAGACGAGCCCGGTCTCGGGGTGGAACGACATGGGGTGCCAGCTGTGCGAGCCGGCGGGCCCGGGCGCCACGTGGACGCCGCCGGTGAGGTCCCGGGCGACGGGGTTTTCGATGGGACGGCCCTCCGGGGTCAGGCCGGTGGCCCAGGTCACCTGGGCGAAGGCCTCACCCGAAATGAACTCCCCCGTCTCCCGGTCGATGACGTAGAAGAACCCGTTCTTGGGCGCCTGCATGATGACCTTCCGCCCTCGACCATCGATTTCCAGATCGGCCAGCATGAGAGGTTGGGTGGCGGTGTAGTCCCAGTTGTCTCCGGGGGTCGTCTGGTAGTGCCAGACGTACTCCCCGTCCGTGATCCGAACGGCCAGGATGGAAGAGAGGAAGAGGTTGTCCCCTCCACCGGGACTCCGGATCCGCTCGTACCAGGGCGAGCCGTTCCCCACGCCGATGTAGACGAGTTCCAGCTCCGGGTCGTAGACGATGGCATCCCAGGCGGTTCCTCCTCCACCGGCCTTCCACCACTCGCCCGACCACGTCTCGGCGGCCCACTCGAGCCACTCCGTTTCCTGCCCGTCGGACGGGTCGCCGGGGACCGTGTAGGTACGCCAGATGAGAGCACCGGACTCGGCGTCGTAGGCGGACACGTATCCCCGGACGCCGAATTCGGCGCCGCTGTTGCCGATGAGAACCTTGCCGTCGAAGACCCGAGCGGCGCCGGTGACGGAGTACGCGGAGTTCTCGGGGGTGGTCTGAACCTCCCAGGCCAGCTCTCCGGTCTCCGCGTCCACGGCCACGAGTCGGCCGTCCAACGTCCCGGCATAGACACGTCCCTTGTAGTACGCCGGACCCCGGTTGACCACGTCACAGCATACGAAGCGCGCATGGGCACGGTCGACCCCGGGGTCATACGTCCACATCGGCTCGCCCGTGGCCGCGTCGAAGGCGTGGATGAAGCTCCAGGCGCTGGTGACGTAGAGCGCGCCGTCCACCACCAGCGGCGTGGCCTCCATGCCTCGCAAGCTGCCCATGTCCGCGTACCAGCTCAGCCCCAGGCGATCTACCGT
>CP070829.1:4029315-4031957 GCA_020344755.1 Gemmatimonadales bacterium | reverse complement strand
ACAAGAACGGCAGATCGTGCGCTCTACCAGTGAGTTATACGTGTTCTTGCCGTGATTCGGCTGTGCCGAGGATCGATTTGCAAGCAGGGGGTCGCCGGTTCGAGCCCGGCTGGCTCCACTCATGGAAGATCAAACCCCGCTTGAGGTCAGCGCCTCGGGCCGGGTTTGTTGTTGGGACGGCTTTCCAGGTTCGCTTCCATGTTCGCGGCCGGGGCGGTGCAGGCATCAAGGAAGCAGGCCGGCCGGAGGATCAGCCTTCGACCGCCCTCATGGAGAGGCCGATGCGGCCTCGATCCAGCTCCACCTTCAGGACCCGCACCCTGACCGGCTGTCCGACCCGCACCACCTCCGCCGGGTCTCGGACAAAGCCCTCCGCGAGCTGGGAGATGTGCACAAGACCGTCCTGGTGGACGCCCACGTCGACGAAGGCGCCGAAGGCCACCACGTTGGTCACGACGCCGGGCAGCACCATCCCCTCGGCCAGGTCCTCGGGCTTCTGCACATCCTCCCGGAAGGAGGGAGGCTCGAAGGCGTCCCGTGGGTCTCGCCCGGGCCGACGCAGTTCGGCGACGATATCCTCCAGCGTCGGACGTCCCACCTCGGCGTCGACGTAGCGATCCAGGCCGTCCGCCAGACGGTTCAGGATCTCTTCGTCCTGAATCAGGTCGGCCACGCGGACGTCCAGATCCCGGGCCATCCGCTCCACCAGCGCGTACCGTTCCGGGTGTACGGCGGTGCCATCCAGGGGGTGGGACCCGTCGCGGATGCGCAGAAAGCCGGCGGCCTGCTCGAAGGTGACCCGGCCCAGGCGGTGCACATCCAGGAGTTCGTCCCGGCTGGACAGCCTGCCCCGCTCCTCGCGCAGTTCGACGATGTTCTCCGCCAGCGTCGGTCCGATCCCAGCTACGTAGGACAGGAGAGGGACGGAGGCGGTGTTCACCTCCACGCCCACCCGATTGACGCAGGTCTCCACCACCTGGTCCAGGCGCTCGTTGAGCCGGGTCTGGTTCACGTCGTGCTGATACTGCCCAACGCCGATGGAGCGGGCCTCGATCTTCACCAGTTCGGCCAGGGGGTCCTGAAGTCTTCGGGCAATGGAGACCGCACCGCGGAGGGAGACGTCCAGGTCCGGCAGTTCGGCCACGGCCTGCTCGGACGCCGAGTAGATGGAGGCCCCGGCCTCGTTGACCAGCACCACCGCCGGTCCGGATCCCTGCAGGGCCTTCCGCACGGCGGCCTCGGTCTCCCGGGACGCCGTGCCGTTGCCCACGGCGACCAGCTCCACGTCGTGGTCCTCGACCAGGGCCCGGACCTGACGGGCGAAGCGATCCTCCTGATGCAGGTGGAGGACGCCCGTGGTCACGACGCGGCCCGTATCCGAGACCACGGCCGATTTCACTCCGGTGCGAAATCCTGGATCCAGCCCCAGGACCACCCGCTGGCCCGCCGGGGGCTGGAGCAGGAGCGCTTCGAGGTTCGTCCCGAAGATCCGGATGGCTTCGGTGTCGGCCTCCTCCACAAGTTCGCTCTTGAGGTCCGATTCGATGCCGGGGTGCAGGAGCCGCTCCCAGCCGTCTTCGGCGGCCGACGTGAGATTCTTCCGGGCCGGACCCCGGCTCCGGGCCTGGGCGACGACCCGCTCCGGGATGTGGTTCGGCGCCTCGATTCCCCAGGAGAGGATGCCTTCCGACTCTCCTCGACGCAGCGCCAGCGTCCGGTGCGACGCCATGCGGCGTACGGGTTCGCTGTGGCTGAAGTAGTCCCGGAAGGCCTGAGCCGCCGGCAGCGTCTTTCGACCCCGTCGGACCCGGGAGGTGACGGTCCCGCCTTTGCGGAGCTCATCCCGGGCCCAGCCCCGGAGCTCCGGGTCTTCGGCGATCCGCTCCGCGATGATGTCACTGGCTCCTTCCAGGGCGGCCTCCCGGTCCGGGACCTCTCCGTCGCGGTCCACGAAGCCGATCGCCGCCTTCCGGGCCCCGGCGTCATCCACTTCGCCGTTCCAGATGAGGTCGGCCAACGGCTCGAGCCCGCGCTCGCGGGCCACCGTGGCCCGGGTCCTGCGACGGGGACGATAGGGCAGGTAGAGATCCTCCAGCGTCTCGCGGGTGTCCGCTCCACGGATTTCCGCTTCCAGCGCCGGCGTCAGATTTCCCTGGCCCCGGATGGTCTCCAGGATGAAGGCGCGCCTCTCCTCCAGTTCAGACCGGATGCGTGCCCGCTCCCGCACCTGCCGCAGCTGGATCTCGTCCAGACCTCCCGTACGCTCTTTCCGATAGCGGGCGATGAAGGGAAGGGTATTGCCCTCGTCGAAGAGAATCAGGGCCGCGGAGACGCGGGAAGGGGAGAGGGAGAGCTCCCGGGCCACTGCATCGGCGGTGGAGGCGAGGGACATGGAGATGGGATCGGATGGATGGGTGGGGCGGCGAGCGACAGCCATCAGCCTACCGCACGGCGCCATACGGCACCACAGGCTGGGTCCGGGCGCCCGGTATAGGCCTGGCCGAACGAACCTCTGGATGCGGACGCCCGCGTCGCGTGGTGCGTACTGCACGAAATGCTGCTGGAGCTCGAGCAGAGCGGCAGAACTCCAAACCCTGAGGATTGAGTCGCCCGCCCTGCCGGTAGGGGGACGTCGGACCTGC
>CP070829.1:4026521-4029215 GCA_020344755.1 Gemmatimonadales bacterium | reverse complement strand
CACCATCCATGCGCCGGGGGCTGGAGGCATCGTGCGGAACGGGAAGTTCGTAGGTGAGGTCCCCGGCCAGTACACGGTTCTGGCCACAGCCGGAGGCCTGGTTGCGAAGGCCACCGTGGACGTGCGGCCCCGGGAGGCGGTGCGGGACGTGGAGATCATGGGGCAGGGCTCCGTGGACCACGTGCACACCTCGGACCTGTGGGTCTTCGAAGGTGTGGACGGCCGGGACTACGCGGTGACCGGGACGTGGGGCGGCGACGGATACGCCTACTTCTGGGACGTCACCGACCCCACACGGGTGTCCCGGATCGCGGAGGTGCAGGTGGACGCCCGCACGGTCAATGACGTGAAGGCCTCTCCGGACGGCCGCTACGTGGCACTCTCCCGGGAGGGCGCATCCAACCGCAGGAACGGTGTGGTCATCATCGACATGGCCGACCCCCGGAATCCGGTCGTGGCGTCCACCTTCGACGAAGGGCTCACCGGAGGCGTCCACAACATGTTTGCCCAGGACGACTACCTCTTCGCCCTCTCGGGCGGGGACAAGTACGTGATCCTGGACGTACGGGACGTCTACGCGCCCACCTACGTCTCGGAATACAACCACCCCGACTCCCGCATCCACGACGTCTGGGTCTTCGACGGAATCGCCTACTCCTCCGAGTGGGGGAACGGCGTGGTGGTGGTGGACGTGGGGAACGGGAAGTGGGGTGGGTCCATCGAGAACCCGGTCTTCGTCACCAACGTCCCCTACCCCGTGGGTGCGACCCACGCGGCCTTCCCGTATTACCAGGAATCCACGGGCAAGGTCTACCTCTTCCTCGGGGACGAGATCATGAACCGCCAGGGTGCGGCCTGGAGCGGCGCCGGGCTGGGCCGCATTCCCCAGCAGGGTGGGACGCCGTCCGTGACCCGGGGATACATCCACATCATCGACTTCACCGACCCGGAGAACCCCCGGGACGTAGCCCGCTACGAGGCCAGCGAGTTCGGGACCCACAACCTGTGGGTGGAGGACGACGTGCTCTACGTGGCCTACTACGAGGGCGGCGTCCGGGTCGTGGACGTGTCGGGTGAACTCCTGGGCAACCTCGCCACCCAGGGTCGGGAGATGGCGGTGTACAAGGCCTTCGACCCCGACGGGTACGTGGCGAACGCTCCCATGGCGTGGGGTCCGCAGCCGCACAAGGGCAACCTCTTCTTCAGCGACTTCAACTCCGGGCTCTGGTCCATCCGAATCCAGCCGAGGACGCGGCCCATCTCGTAGCGAGACCGGTTCTGGGCCGCCCGGTCGCGCACGAGGAAAGGGGCGTCGGGGTCAGCGGACCCGGACGCCCCCACTCGTTCGTGGCATTCTCGCCCACACGTCCCGTTCCGCACCGAGGCCGATCCGGAGGGTGGCGCGGCAAGCAGCCTGACCCAGACCGTCCACGGCAGCAAACCGAGGCCGGTGGCGCTCCATCGTGGGGCGCTGCCGGCCTCGCCTTGTCTCCCCGGTCGGGTAGACACGAAATTGCCACGCAATGATCGCGCTCGCCTGGGTCCTCGGGGCCACCATCTCCATCTCCTTCATGTGCTCCATCCTGGAGGCGGTGCTCCTCTCCATCACCCATTCCCACGTGGTGATGCTCCAGGAGGAACGGCACCGGGCCGGGGACATTCTCGATGGGATGAGGAAGAGCATCGATGAGCCCATCGCCGCCATCCTCACCCTGAACACCATCGCGAACACCATGGGGGCCACGCTGGCGGGCGCTCTGGCCCTGCAGGTGTTCGGGAGCCGGTGGATGGCGCTCTTCTCCGCTTTCATGACGCTCTCCATCCTCCTCTTCTCGGAGATCGTCCCGAAGACGCTGGGCGCCACCTTCTGGCCCACCCTGGCCGCCCCGGCCGCCCACGTGCTCCGGGTCATGATCGTGGGCATGAAGCCCATCCTCATCCCCCTCTCGTGGTTCGCCCGGGTCATCGCGGGCGACACGAGCCGACCCACCATCTCACGGTCCGAGCTGGAAGTGCTCGCGGAGATCGGGCGTCGGGAGGGGACGCTGGACGAGGACGAATGGCAGGTGGTGCGAAACGTGATCCGCCTGGACGAGATCACCCTGGCCGAGGTCATGACGCCCCGCACCGACATGGTGGCCATCCAAGCCGGGGCCACGGTGGAAGCGGCCAACGACCTCATGCTGGACGAAGGGCACCTGCGCATGCCGGTCTACGATGAGAATCTGGACAACATCGTGGGAATCCTGCTGGCCCGGGACCTCTGGCGCGCCGCAAGGGATGGAGAGACGCACATCCGCCCCCTCATCCGCCCGGCCCAATTCGCTCCCTCCTCCAAGGCGGTGGAGGACCTGATCCCCGAGCTTCGGCAACAGCGGGCCAAGATGGCCATCGTCGTGGACGAGTTCGGCGGTACGGCGGGCCTGGTGACGCTGGAGGACCTGATCGAGGAGATCGTGGGTGAGATCCAGGACGAGCACGAGGAAGACGAGCCGGAGGACTTCTATCCCCTCGAGGACGGCTCCATCCGGATCTGGTGCGGCGCCAGCCTCCGGGACGTGAACGGCCGGCTCTCCCTGGGCCTGCCGGAGGACCGGCACGACACGCTGGGGGGCTACCTGTTCGGAGAGCTGGGCCGGGTCGGCCGCGTGGGAGTCACCGTGGGTGTGGACGGGGGCGAGTTCCGGATCACCC
>CP070829.1:4023712-4026421 GCA_020344755.1 Gemmatimonadales bacterium | reverse complement strand
TCCTGAAGCACCCCGCTTCTCCCGGGTACACCCGGCGGGGTATGCTCCGCTCACTTGCGGAAATCGAATTCCTCCTCCTTCGTGCGGAAGGGATGCCAGTACAGTGCCCCAGATCGTTGGGGACGGGGTGTGGCTCAGCCCGGTAGAGCGCTCCGTTCGGGTCGGAGAGGTCCCCGGTTCGAATCCGGGCACCCCGATTGTTCCCCACTGCCTCGGCGGACTCGTCGTGGGCATTGGGAGTGGATGGGAGGAGGGGTGCCGGAGATGGCCTAACGGGCCCGCCTCGAAAGCGGTGCGTGCGAAAGCACACGAGGGTTCGAATCCCTCCCCCTCCGTTCATGTGTCCGATGACCCCCCCCTGTGACGCCCTGGAGGCTTCGGCCTCGAGGGCGTTTTTCGTTCTACCGTAGGACCCGCAGGCAGCCGTGGGCGGGGGTCCGGGTCGCTGGATGGGTGGCCTTCAGAGACGCTCGGAAGCGGCTTCGGGGAGGTCCTTGGGGCGCACGAACCGGCGAAGGGTACCGGAGTGGGGCTTCACCGCGGCCCAGGACTCCACGTCGAATTGGATTTCTGCAAGCGCTCCCGTGGGGAACTTCCGGGCCAGGAGATCCATGAGCTCGGAGGGGCCGGTCCCGGATGTGAACTCCGCGAGGCTCTCCATACCCGGGTTGTGACCGACCAGCATCACCGGTGAATCGCGGTGCGCTTCCCTTTGGAGCAACGCGAGCATCTCGCCCGGTGTGGCCATGTAGAGGTCATGTGTGACCACGGGATCAGGAGCGAGGTCGGGAAGCGCGATGTCGCACGTCTGGCGCGCCCTGGCGGCGGAAGAGCAGAAGACCTGCTGGATCTGGATGTTCTCGCGCTCCATGAAGCGGGCCATGGCTCGAGCCGCGCGTACTCCCCGGGGGGCCAACGGTCGCTCGTGGTCCGCCAGCCCGGGGGTGTCCCAGGACGACTTGGCGTGGCGAAGGAGGTAGAGCGTCAACATGCGGGATTCTCCCAACAGGAGGTGGTGCGTGGCGGGCGGCCATATCCCGACGGGGGACGTTGAGGGAATCCCTACGGGCTGGAGGAGACGTGCGCAACTACCTTAGAGGACCCTCCCTGGTCGAAACACGAGCCAAACGTGGGAGGCACCATGATCGTTCGTACCCCAAGGCGCAGCATCCTTCTTGTGGCCGCCGCAGCCCTGTTGGTGCTTCCCTTCGAGGCGGACGCGATTCCGGCATTCGCCAGGAAGTACAAGGTCAGCTGCGCCCTGTGTCACGCACCGTTCCCGCGACTCAACGCCTTCGGCGAGACCTTCGCCGGGAATGGATTCCGTCTCGCGGTGGGAGAGCCGGCTCCGGATACCGTGTGGGCGGGTGACGCGCTCCTACGCCTCCAGTCGGCGCTGCCTCTCGCCGTGCGTGTGGATGCCTACATGGCGGCGTTGGCCGAGGACGGCGACGTGGTGGCGTCGGACCTTCAGACGCCGTTCGGGCTCAAGCTTCTCTCCGGTGGTCAGATCACCGACGACATCAGCTACTATCTCTACTTCTACATGTCGGAACGTGGGGAGGTGGCGGGGCTGGAGGACGCCTTCGTCCAGGTCACCGACGTGGCGGGAACCGGCGTGAACCTCATCGTCGGGCAGTTCCAGGTGTCGGATCCTCTCTTCAAGAGGGAGCTCCGACTTCCCTATGAGGACTATGCGCTGTATCGGATGCGCCTGGGGGATGCCCGCGCGGACTTCACCTACGACCGCGGGATCATGGCCACGTATTCTCCACGGGAGGGCACCGACCTGACGGTGGAAGTCGTAAACGGACGAGGGCTGGACGAGGCGTCCGGTTCCACGCGGCGCTACGACGAGGACCAGTGGAAGAACCTTCTGGGTCGGGTCTCCCAGGATCTCGGTCTCGTGCGAGTAGGAGGGGTGGTGTATGTGGGCCAGGAACGGGCCGAAGGGGTGGCGGATGACATTCTCTATTGGGGCGTGGACGGCACCCTACCCCTGGGGAGCCGGACGGAGGTGAGCTTCCAGTATCTCAAACGGACGGACGAGAATCCGTTCTTCCTCGAAGAGTGCGCCGGCGATGATCTCAGATGCGATAGTGACGCGGCCGATCCGTTCGAGGCGTCCGCCGAAGGGGTGATGGCCGAGGTTCTCTTCTTTCCATCGGGCGCCATGGGCCGGTGGGGACTCTTCGGCCTCTACAACCGGGTCTGGGCCGATCGGCCCGTGTTCAATGTTCGCCTCGGTGAGAGCTTGGGCACGGAGGCCGGACTCACCAACAGCGGTGGTCGCCCCTTGGTGGAGGAGTGGGAGACGGTGGCCGGTGGTGCCACCTACCAGGTGGCTCGCAACTTCCGGCTCGTGGGCGAGGTCATGTACGACATGACACAGGAGCAGAGCCGCCTGACACTGGGATTGGTGACGGCATTCTAGGGGCCACAGTCCCAGCAGTCTCGTCGGTTTCGAGAACAGATCGGGGGTGGGTCCGCTAGGACCCACCCCCGATTTCCCACTGCTTCAGAGCGGATGCGTGCCGATCTGGGCTACTTCTTCTTGGTGGCCTTCTTCGCCGGCTTCTTGGTGGCCTTCTTCGCCGGCTTCTTGGCGGCCTTCTTCACCGCCTTCTTGGCGGCCTTCTTCACCGCCTTCTTGGTGGCCTTCTTCGCCGGCTTCTTGGCGGCCTTCTTCACCGCCTTCTTGGTGGCCTT
>CP070829.1:4020901-4023612 GCA_020344755.1 Gemmatimonadales bacterium | reverse complement strand
GGACGAGGCGGTGGCCCGGGTAGCGGCGGCGCTGACACCCCACGGCCCGTTCCTCGCCTCGGTGGGGTTGGAAGGTGAGGCCTTCACGGCGTGGACGACCACTGCCGCCCGGCAGGCCCTCGTGCAGGCGATGGAGGCTGGCAGCGGGGGAAGCTGACCGCGAGCGGATTCCGGTTACGGGCCTGATGGGCCGGCGCGCCAAGTCCGGCTGCTTGCGTGCGCAGGGGGCCTTGGGCCATCCTGCCCGCCGACCACTCCGTGCCCCCCTGACGGGGCGGCTCCCCGATCCCTCCCCACCGGAGCCGCGGTGTCCTACCTGCAGCAGCGCCTCCGTGCCGCCCTCGCGGACCGCTACCGGATCGAGCGCGAGCTCGGCGAGGGCGGCATGGCCACGGTCTACCTGGCCCGGGACGAGCGCCACGACCGCCAGGTGGCCATCAAGGTGCTTAAGCCGGAGCTGGCGGCTCTGGTCGGAGCGGAGCGCTTCCTGGCGGAGATCCGCACCACGGCCAACCTCCGGCACCCCCACATCCTTCCCCTCTTCGACTCGGGCGAAGCCGACGGCTTTCTGTACTACGTGATGCCCTACGTGGAGGGGGAGACGCTGCGGGAGCGTCTCGACCGGGAAAAGCAGCTGCCCGTGGAGGGGGCGGTGGAGATCGTCCGTAGAGTGGCCGCGGCGCTCCAGGCCGCCCACGACGTCGGCGTGATCCACCGGGATATCAAGCCGGCCAACATCCTCCTCGAGCGGGGGGAGCCTCTGGTGTCGGACTTCGGGATCGCCCTGGCGATGACCACGGCGGGAGACGGGCGTCTCACGGAGACAGGACTGAGCCTGGGAACACCGAACTACATGTCCCCGGAGCAGGCTACGGCGGACCGCGCGCCCGACGCCCGTTCGGATCAGTATGCCCTGGCCTGTGTCCTGTACGAGATGCTCACCGGCGATCCTCCATTCACCGGGTCCACCGTGCAGGCGGTCCTGGTGCGGATCCTCACCGAGGCACCTCGGGACGTCGTCGCGGTGCGCGCGAGCGTACCAGGGCACGTGGCGGGTGCGTTGGCCAAGGCCATGGAGAAGCTGCCCGCCGACCGATTCCCCCGGATCGACGGCTTCGCGGAGGCGCTCGGGGACCCTGGCTTCCGGTTCCAGTCTGGGGGCACAGGGTCCGCGCCGGCGCCGGAGACCGGAGGTGCCCCTGCGAGCTGGACCGGCCAGGTCCCGTGGCGGACCGCGGCGCCCTGGGTGCTCGCGGTCCTGTTCGCCGGGGTGAGCGCCGTGCTTGCGTTCAGAAGCACTGGCGACGGAGGCGTGTCGCCCTCTTCTGTCCGGGCAAGCCTGGACCTGGGGAGCCTCCAACTCACCGGTACGGAGCGCATCGAGGTCGCCCCCACCGGTGATCGGTTCGTCGTTTCGGCCGTCCTCAATGGCGAGCGGGCCCTGTATTTCCGCTACGCCCAGGACGAGAGATTCGTCCCGCTGCCCGGAACCGAAGGTGGATCGGACCCGGTCTTCTCACCCGACGGGGGCCGGATCGCGTTCACCACCGATCGGGTTGCAGTTTCCGTGGTGGACGTGGGAGGAGGGGCACCGCGCCGGCTGGCGGAGGAGGGACGGGACCCGGCCTGGACCTCGGATGGCCGTATCGTCTTTGCGCGGCGCGACGGGCTCTATGCGGTACCGGAGAACGGGGGAGCCCCGCAACTTCTCACCACGGCGGGCGCGGGCCTCTGGGACGTGACCCTGCTTCCCGGGGGTCGGGCGGCGATGGGCTCGACCCGGGAAGGGCAGGAGGTTCAGGTTCGCTTCGTGGACCTGGAGGCGGACCGAACCTGGGTGCTGGTGTCCAATGCGATGTCCGCCCGCCTCGTGGGCCCGGGGCGGCTTCTCTACGCGGATCGGTCGGGCGGAGTGTGGCTCACGTCCTTCGACCCGGACCAGGGCGCGCTGACCGGTCCGGCGGTGCCCGTTCTGGACGGGGTCGCGATTCGGAACGGCTACTTTGCGCGCTACGCGGTGGCCGACGACGGCACCCTCGTGTACACCCCCGGCGAGGCCACGGCCGACCAGCCGGCGGCCCTGGGGGTCCTGGAGCTGGATGGCTCGCTGGAGCGGGTGCCCCGTCCCGTCCCGGACGAGATCTTCGACCCGGTCTGGGACCCCTCGGGGGAGCGGGTGGCCTTCATGGGTGTGAGTCCCGCCGGGACCCGGGTCATGATCTTCGATGCGCTGGGCCGGTCCAGGCCCACCACCCTCACCACCGAGGGCGGGGTGCGGCGTCCCATCTGGTCGCCGGACGGAGAGCGGATCGTCTTCGCGTCCTCGCAGGAGGGGACCGATGGGTTCGACCTCTTCGTTGTAGAGACTACTGGCGCCGGCGTGCCGGAGCAGCTCGTCAGCCTCCCCGGCGGCCAACTTCCCAGCGATTGGTCCTCGGAGGAGCTGATCGTCTTCGAGACCGCCATCTTCTCGGACTCCCCCGAGCTCTGGATCGCCGACCTGTCGAGCGGTGACTCCGTGACCGCGCGGCCCTACCTGGCGCCGCCGGGAGGCGCCCGAAAGGGGGTGCTGGACCCCAGCGGGCGGTGGGTGGCCTACTGGGCCGTGGAGGCGGATCGCGTGGAGGTGCGCGCCTTTCCAGAACCCCGGGAGTCCATCGTGATTTCGGACTTCCCATCGGGACGCCCGGCTTGGAGCGCCACCGGGGACA
>CP070829.1:4018077-4020801 GCA_020344755.1 Gemmatimonadales bacterium | reverse complement strand
CCCCGGTGGTCGGTGGTCCAGGCGCTCGCCTTGCTCGCCGCACCAGGACACCCGCAAGCTGTCGGTCCGATATCCACCCTGGGAGCTTCGTATGACCCGTCTCGCCCCACCTCGCCGTCCAGCTTTCCTCCCGTGGACACGAGCCCTCGTGGCCGTCGTCCTGGTATCCCTTCCCGCAGCGCCCGTCACAGCACAGGACGCGGCCTATCGCGAGGTCGTCCCCTCCTCCGCAGAGACCGCCCGGGGACTCTTCGATGTCCACTGGGTCGACGACGCCATCCTCTTCGAAATTCCCGACGATATGCTGGGCCGGGACATGATGATCATGTCTCGCTTCCACCGGGTTCAGGCCGGGCAGACCAACGTAGGCGCGAATATGGCGCCGAACTTGACGGTGCGCTGGGAGCGCCGTGGGGGTCGGATTCTGGTACGCGCCGTCGACCTTTCCGCCACAGCCGATCCGGAGGACAACGTCCGCATCGCGGTGGAGAACCAGCGATTCGCGCCGGTCCTGGCTTCGTTGCCCATCGAGGCCCGCGGCGATCGGACCTCGGTGGTGGACGTGACCTCGCTCTACATGAGCGACACGCCGGCCTTCACCCTTCCGGCGAGCCAGCGCGGACAGATGGGGGTGCGGCGCTTCGCCGCCGATCGATCCTGGGTGGAATGGACCAGGGCCTTCCCCATCAACGTCGAGGTACGTGTGGTCCAGACGTACGACGCGGCGGATCCGCCCTCGAGCGGGCGGGGGGGTGCACTGTCCTTCGAGGTGAACCACTCCATGATCCTGCTCCCGGAGAAACCCATGCGGCCCCGCCTCTACGACGAGCGGGTGGGCTTCATCTCTATTCAACGCACCAACTACTCCCGGAACTTCGACGGGGTACGCCCAGAGCGGTACGCACGGCGTTTCCGTCTGGAGCCGTCCGACACCGCGGCCTTCCGCCGCGGTGAGCTGGTGGAGCCGGTGAACCCGTGGGTGTGGTACATCGATCCCGCCACCCCACAGGAGTGGATCCCCTACGTGCGGGACGGAATCCTCGAGTGGAACGAGGGCTTCGAGGAGGCGGGCTTCCGGAATGCCATCCAGGTGCGTCTGGCCCCCAGCGAGGAGGAGGACCCGACGTTCTCCATGCTGGACGCCCGCTTCTCCGTGGTCCGCTACGTCCCCACCCAGACCCGAAGCGCCAACTCCGGCGGCGACGTGGTGGATCCCCGGTCAGGCGAGGTCCTGCGCGCCCACACCAACCTGTATCAGGGTGTGGCCGAGCGGATGCGCTGGCAGCTCCTGTCCCAGGTGGCCACGGCGGCGGAGGATCCCAGGTACCGGGACGACGACTACCCGGAGGACCTGATGGGGGAGGCCATCCGGTACGTTATGTCCCATGAGACCGCCCACTCGGTGGGGCTACCCCACAACCAGCGGGCGAACTTCGTCTTCCCCGTGGACTCCATCCGTGACCCCGATTTCGTGGCGCGCATGGGGCACTCCGGGTCCTCCGTCGGTCGGACGCGATTCAACTACGCGGCGCAGGCCGGGGATGGCGTGCCACCGGAACGCCGGATGGGGGTTTGGGACGCCTGGGCGATACGCTGGGGTTACCGCCCCATCCTCGACACCGAGTCCGCGGAAGCGGAGAGCCCCATCCTCAACGAGTGGATCGTCGAACGGTCGCACCTGCCGTGGTTCCGGTTCGCGTCCGCCCTCTTCGGCATGGACGTGGAGTGGGATCCCTACCGGATGACCGAGGGGATCAGCGACGACCCCGTGCTCGCGGCCGAGCTCGGCATGAACAACCTGCGCGTCATGGTGGACTCGCTCATGCCGTGGGTGCTGGACGAGGGCGAGGACTACTACGAGTTGGAGACGCACTACCTGCAGGCCCTCACGCAGTGGAATCGGTACGCGGAACATGCGGCAGCCGCGGTGGGCGGGTCGTGGACACACCACAAGCGGTACGGTGAGGAGGGGTGGGTCTACGCCCCCATCGACCGGGACTACCAGCTCAAGGCCATGGCCTTCCTGGACGAGCACGTGCTCCAGACGCCCGAATGGGCGCTCGACCTCGATCTACTGCGCCGCCTCGAGCACGCCGGAGCGGTGGAACGGATTCGGGCCTACCAGGAGCTCGCAGTCCAGCGTTTCCTCAATCACGCCCGGTTGGCGCGGTTGATCGAGCACCAGACCTTCCTCGGCAACGAGACCTACACCCCCACCGAGATGCTCGACGACGTCCGGGAGATCGTCTGGCGGGAGGTGACCCAGGGCCGGTACATCGACACCTATCGCCGTAACCAGCAGCGGGCCTATCTCGCCCAGGCTCACCACTTGCTCCATGAGGCGGAGTCAGACTCCTGGAGCCCGCCGGGCAGCGGCAATCTGCGGGTCGGCCGCAACGACGACCCGCCCCTCAACGGCGACCTGCATATCGCACAGTCCGACATCCACGCGCTGATCCGCGATCAACTTCGGCTGCTTCGCGCCGAGGTGGAGGCAGCACTCCAGGCCGGGGTCGAGGATCGGGACACCCGCATCCACCTGGAGGACGTCCTCGTTCGAATCGGCCGGACGCTTCAGGGGTAGCGCCGATCCAGAAAAGACGGGCGGGCGGCACCGGATTGCACGGCGCCGCCCGCCCCCATCATGGACCGAGGTGGACTTGAACCACCGACCTCACGCTTATCAGGCGTGCGCTCTAACCACCTGAGCTACCGGTCCGTTGA
>CP070829.1:4015232-4017977 GCA_020344755.1 Gemmatimonadales bacterium | reverse complement strand
ACCGAGCTGCTGGCACGACCCTGGGACGGAACGGGAGAGCACCGGGTGATCCTGGAGCAGGATCGGATCGGGACGGGGAAGGTCCTGCAGGAGGCGGACATCAGCCGGGACGGCCGATGGGTCGCCTACCGTGTAGGCGGTGGGGTGGGCACCCGGGATATCTACCTCGTCGACCTCGCGGGCGATTCCGCGGGGCGTCCGCTCATCGCCGATTCGTTCAACGAGCACTCCCCCGACATCTCTCCCGACGGACGCTTCATCGCCTACGGTTCCAACGAGTCGGGACGAGACGAGGTGTACGTCCGGACCTTCCCCGACGTCTCGGGCGGAAAGTGGCTGATCTCCACACGCGGTGCTCGCGAGCCCGTGTGGTCCCCCGACGGCAGGACGGTCTACTACCGGGAGCTCTCGGGATCCCTGGTGGGTGCGCGATGGGACGCCGAGGGGTCGGGCGGAGTCCTCTCCCGCGAGGTGTTCTTTCCTGCCTCGGACTACTACTCGGACCCGGTACACGCAGTCTACACGATGCATCCCGACGGAGAACGTTTCCTCATGTTGGAGCTGCTGGAGCTGGGGAGCAGCCACATCGTTTGGATCGAGGACTTCGCCTCCGGGCTCGAGGGGGCGGGGACCGACCGATGACGGCGTCGAGGCTGGTTCGCTCCCTCGTACCGGCCGCACTCCTGGTGCTTCCCACGGTCCAGTCCGCGGTTGGCCAGGGATGGACACGCTGTCGGACCTGACGGGCGGCGTGGCCCTCATCGAGGTGTTCACCGACCAGGACCCGGCTCTGGGTGACCGGGAGGGTTTCCACGCCGGGCCACCCGATTAGTACCGGGACCGTCCTCTCAGGGGCGGGATTGGTCTCCATCGGGCTGCAGATGTACGTCCACAGCGTGATCGCCGAGTCACTGGATTCGATGGATCTTCCGGAGTGGGTGAGACCGGGGGGCAGGGCGGCCGGGTGAGCCTTTGACCCGCTCGACTCCTGATGAGAGCGGGATCACCCCTGCTCGCAGCGGTTCGATCGGCCCCGCTACACCCGGCCCCGACGGTCACATCTGACCTTTCGGCTCGTCCGGAGTTGAGCTGAGTCCTCGGTGGCGATCGGCCCGTCGCACGCATGCGGAACCGGATGGTGGATCATTCGGGCGATGGCGCGCGGTGTGGGTCGGGGAGGGTTGGAGGGGCCCAGGATGTTTGCCGCGAGACGGGCCTCGGGGCAGGGTCCAGCGTCACATGGCCGGCCCGCGCCCCTCGAGTGGGGTATCGGCGTTGGGGTCGCCGAAGATGGGCGTTTCTGAACGAGGGTCTCAAGTTGACATGCATCAGCGGGGGGGCATCTTAGCCGTCGTGTGGACTTCTGGGGAACATCCATCGATCGGGCGGACTCGAAGACCGCGCCTTTCAAGACGACGTAGTCGGAGCTTCCGTGCTATGCCTTCACTCACGTGCGTGCGCCTCGGCCCGAGCACTCGACTCACCTCGAATCCTCAGAAGCAGTGAGTAGCAGGCGCGACCGTGGGGCCGTGGCCGCGGATCTGTGCTCGTGGACGCGATCTTGCCGGGGATCCATCGAGGGGAGCCCGCGGCGCCCCCGTGAGTCGTTCCCTGTTCGAGGGCACGCATCCGGGTCCGACTTGAAGCGGGGTCTACTCTGAACCCGCTTCGCCCGGTGGCTCGCGCGTTCCGAGATCGGCGGGAGCCCGAGGGCCGGACACCTGGATTGGTCTCGGGCGCGTTCCTCGCACTCGGACTTCTGCCCGATGGTCGGCGGCGCGCTGCGCAGCTGACGCTATTGGGAGCCGCCAGCACGGTACTGGACACGGTCGCTATCGGACTCGTTGTCCTGGTAATCCAGTTCGCGATGGGCGAGGTCCAGGCCATCGAGGGATACGGCGCGCTGGGGCTGGTGGCGAACTTGGCTTACCAGCTTTCAACAATGCCGGTGTGGCTCGTGGGTGGGGTCGTGTTCATGGTGCTCATGACGCAATCCCTGCTCGGGGCCGCACATAGGGGCATGACCGAGCACCTCCGGCTCCAGGCTTATCAGACTTTTCGCGAGAGGGTCTTCGCAAACTGGCTGCGCAGCGACGAGCACACGGATCGGCGGCGAGGTCCGGGGGCCATGGTCAATTCGATCCAGAACGAGACCTGGGAGGCTGCGGACGCGATCTTCCAGTACTGTACGCTCGCAATCGCCTGCGCGATAACGGCTGTGTACGTGCTGGTGATGGCGGCGACATCCGTGATCCTGACGGGCGTCGCGGCAGTCTTGGCGTTGCTATCACTCGCCGCTGTCGGCTTTGTCCGGGTGCGTCTCTGGGAGCATAGCCAGGAGTCGATCTCGCGGAAGGAGGAGTTGGCCCGGCACATGATCGCACACCTGAGCGGGCTGCGCACCATAAAGGCGTTTCGCGCCGAAGAAGCATCGGTGGCGAGATCCTACGAGCTGTCGTCGAGACTTCGGCGCACATTCGAGGCCATCGTGCGGTTGGAGACGCTGCTCGGGCCTGTGGCCAGTTTCGTCAACGCCGCTGTCCTGGGCGCCGTGCTGGTCGCGTCATGGTACATGGAGTTTCCTGGAGCCATCACACTCGCCTTCGTCATCGTGTTGTATCGGGCGCAGCCGAAGGCCCAACTAGCACTCCAGACTGTCGGAAAGCTCGCGCGGTCGCATGCCTCCGTCACGGCAGTCGCCGAACTCATGCGACCACCTCGGACGACGGACGAGGCGACACTCGA
>CP070829.1:4012377-4015132 GCA_020344755.1 Gemmatimonadales bacterium | reverse complement strand
TGGGTGTACTGCCCGCCGTTCTCCCGGATGCCGGGGAGGTATCCCTTGATGTATCCAGGGTCCATGGGGGTCTGATCGAAAGGTGGGGAGAAGAGCAGCACAAGGCGGTCCTCCCACCGGACGAGCCGCCGCTCTACGCTCTCCATGGCCCGCCGTGCCCGCTCCTCATCGGCGGCCCCGGAGAGGACCGCCCAGGACTGGGCGATGGAGTCGATCTGGCATTCGTCGCTCTCCGCCGATCCGAGCGGTGCACCGTCATCGAAGAAGGCGCGCCGGTACCACTCACCATCCCAAGCCTCCCCCTCCAGCGAAGCCTGGAGGGACACGGCTCGCTCCCGCCACCGTTCCGCACGCTCAAAATCGGCACGAACATCCGCGATCCGGGCGAACTCGGTCAGGTTCACGTGGAGGAACCAACCCAACCAGATGCTCTCTCCCCGACCCTCGTGGCCGACACGGTTCATGCCGTCGTTCCAATCCCCGGCCCCGATCAGGGGAAGGCCGTGGCTGCCCGCGGCGAGGCTGCGGTCCAAGGCCCGCACGCAGTGTTCGTATAGCGTCGCTCGCTCCTCCGACTGCTCGGGCACGAAGTACGCTTCTTGCTCATGCTCCTCCAGACCTCTCCCTTCGAGCCACGGTACTTGCTCATCGAGCACCGCCCAGTCCTCGGTGATCGTGAGATAGTGATTCACTGCATAGGGCAGCCAGAGCAGATCGTCGGAGATCCGGGTCCGGACCCCGCGTCCCGTGAAGGGGTGCCACCAATGCTGCACGTCCCCTTCCGTGAACTGCCTCGCAGCCGCTCGGAGGAGGTGCTCGCGCACCACGTACGGCCTCGTCATCGCCAGGGCGAGGACGTCCTGCAGTTGGTCACGGAATCCGTACGCCCCTCCGGACTGGTAGAACGCCGAGCGGGCCCAGATCCGGCAGGAGAGCGTTTGGTAGAGCAGCCAGCGGTTGAGGAGGAGGTTCATGGAGGAATCGGGAGTCTCTACCTGAACCGAGCCAAGCACCTGGTTCCAGTGATCCTGGACCTCATTGAGCAGCGCGTCACAATCCAACGCGCGGTAGCGCTCGACCAGCTGTCGCGCCTCCTCGTCGCCGCTTCCCTGGCCCAGCAGAAACAGCACCTCGACTCGCTCCCCCGGCTCCAGCTCCACCTTCGTCTGCAGCGCCGCGCAGGCGTCCAGGCCCGCCCCCGTTCTTCTCGACAGGCCCACTCCCCGCTCCAACGAGGCGGGATGGTCGAGGCTCGCGTTGCGACCCAGAAACTCGAGCCGGTCGCCGGTCCATGAGGTCTGGCGCCCTCCGAGGTCCGCGAACGCGACCCGGTTGGCGAACTCCTCGTTCCACGGATTGCGCGCGAACATGGCGTGGGTCGCGTAGTCGATGTGGGTGACCACGAAGGGAGCGGAGGCGCTCCGCTCGACCCCCAAGACCCACTCGGCATACGCCGTGACCGTGAGCCGCCGCATGCGGTCGGACCGGTTCTCCAGCGTGAGCCGGGAGATCTTGACCGGATCGCGCACCGGCACGAACTGCAACAGATCCAGCGCTATGCCGTGTGAAACGTGCTCGAAGCGGCTGTAGCCCTGACCGTGCCGGACGACGTAGGGCCAGTTTTCCTCGCGAATCGGGAGAACCGTCGGCCCCCACAACAGTCCGCTCTCCTCGTCCCGCACATAGAACGTCTCGCCCGGAGCGTCGCTCACGGGGTCGTTCGACCAGGGCGTGAGCTTGTTCTCCCGGCTGTTCACCGACCAGGCATAGCCCGAGCCGGACTCCGACACCTGACACCCGAACTCCGGGTTGGCCATGACGTTGATCCATGGGGCCGGAGTCCACTGTCCCTTCCCCAGTACCGTGACGTACTCGCGGCCGTCGGCCGTGAATCCCCCCAATCCGTTAAAGAACATCAGATCCGGCGTGGGAGCGGCAACGGCCTCGCCCTTCTCCCGCGGCGCGCGGAGCCGCGGGGGCACCGGTCCCGGTCTCGAGCGCTGCAGCCGGACCACCTGCTCGGACAGCGTGCCCTGACTCGCCAGGATCACCACCCGCGCGGAGGCGAGGAGGAGCGTGTGGTCCTCCTCCGAAAGCAGGTCGAAGCGCAGCAGGAAGACACCTCCGTCCTCGGCGCGTCGCTCCTGGCCGACCGCCGATTGGATCGACTGGACCATCGCCTCGAGCGATGCCTGCAGATCCTGCACGTAGGAAGTCGCCTTCGCGTTGAGGATCACCAGGTCGGCGGGAATGCCTTTCAGGTGCCAATACTCGTGCGCCCGCACGAGCTGCCGCACGACGTCTCGTTCCTCCTCCCGCTCAATGCGCACCAACACGATGGGAAGGTCACCCGAGATGCCATGCGCCCAGAGCCCGGACGCGCCGCGGCGGTTGCCCGCCAGGACCTGCGTCGCCGGACGCAGGGTGGGATCGGCGTAGATCAGACGATTGACCAGGCGCTGAAAGAGGTGGGCCTCGTCCTGGGTGGTGCGCAGATGGTGGAGCTGCACCTGGGCCTGGGTCCAGGCCAGCGAACTCTCCCGCTCGAAGGTTGCCGGTTGGCGGTACTTCTCTGCGATCTCGAGCGCCTCGCCCCGGGACGGCGCGATCATCGTGGTGAATACGAGATGTGCCGTCCCGCCCGCGGGAATCGCCACGCGGCGGCGCAGGCTCACGATCGGATCCAGCACCGGCCCCGCCGTGTTCGACAGCGGCCCTCCGTCGTTCACCGAGAGCGGCGTCCGGATCCCGCGGC
>CP070829.1:4009485-4012277 GCA_020344755.1 Gemmatimonadales bacterium | reverse complement strand
CGGCGGCCAGGCGGTCGAGCCCCTTCCCGTCGGAATTCCGGTCCCCAATCTTGCGATCCTTGGAGTCCAGGGTCTGGAGCAGGGTGCGGGCGGCCTCGGCTCCGATCTCCGCCTTGAACGCCTCGTCTCCCTCCTCCCGGGCCTTCACGCGCAGGTCGTAGTACTCGTCCTCGTCCAGCAGGTCCAGGTACTCCACGTCCTGCTTTCCGGGATTGGTCACCACGTAGTTCGCGTAGTAGACGACCTTCTCCAGGTCGCGGAGGGTCATCCCCAGGAGATACCCCAGCTGGCTCGGCAGCGTCTTGAAGAACCAGATGTGGGCCACCGGCACGGCGAGCTCGATGTGGCCCATCCGCTCCCGGCGCACCTTGGAGAGGGTGACCTCCACGCCGCAACGGTCGCAGACATGGCCGCGGAAGCGGATGCGCTTGAACTTCCCGCAGTGACACTCCCAGTCCTTTACCGGCCCGAAGATGCGCTCACAGAAGAGCCCATCCCGCTCCGGCTTGAACGACCGGTAGTTGATGGTCTCCGGCTTCGTCACTTCACCGTACGACCAGCTACGGATCTCCTCGGGGGAGGCGAGCTTCAGCTGGATGAAGTCGAAGTCGGCGGACCGCTGTTCACGTGCGCGAGGAAAATCGATCATGTCCGAACCCGTCCTGGGTTGAATGTCCGGGACCCGTCCCGGAGCTGCATCTCAAAACTCGAAAGCGCGGGAAGATCCCCCGTCACTCGTGGGCATCGTCCTGCCACCGCTGCTAGTCTTCCTGCCCCAGCGTGACGCTGAGACCCAGAGCCTGGAGCTCCTTCACGAGCACGTTGAAGGACTCCGGAATCCCGGGCTTCGGAAGGTTGTCGCCCTTCACGATGGCCTCGTACACCTTCGACCGACCCTGCACGTCGTCCGACTTCACGGTCAGGATCTCCTGCAGGGTGTGCGCGGCACCGTAGGCCTCCAGCGCCCACACCTCCATCTCACCGAACCGCTGGCCGCCGAACTGGGCCTTACCGGCCAACGGTTGCTGCGTCACGAGCGAGTACGGGCCGATGCTCCGAGCGTGGATCTTGTCGTCCACCAGGTGGCTGAGCTTCAGCATGTAGATGGCGCCGACGGTAACGGGGAAGTCGAAGCGGCGACCGCTCCTTCCATCCCGCAGCCAGACCTTTCCGTTCGGGAAGAGGCCCCCGTGCACCATCAACTCGGAGATGGCCTCGTCCAGTCCTGGCCCGGCGGTGCGCTTCCGCGCGATGGCCGCCACCGCTGGGAAGAGGTCTTCCAGGTCCTTGTCCTGCTGACCGGCGACTTCCTTCGCCGCAGCCACCACGAAGTTGTGGATCCGGTCGAACACCGCCCGTGACTCCTTGTCCACCTTCTGAGTCACGAAGTGGTCGAGATCCCGGCCCAGGCCCTTCGTCGAGACCCGTCCAGCCCCGTTGGCCCCATTCCCGTTCCCGTTCGAGTCGGCGACGGAATGGTCCTCCGGAAGCAGGTGGGAGGCGGCAACGGCACTGCGAAGGTCCTCCGGGGTGAGGTCGAGCCGGGCCTCCCTGAGATTCAGAGCATCCTGCGCCCAGACGAGACCCGCGAACTTCAACAGCGCGCCGATCTCGTCTTCGGTGGCGCCCTGGAAGACCGGGGTCTTGGCCTCGAACCCCAGGGTTCGGGCCGCCCAGCCCAGATGGGTTTCCAGGATCTGACCCACGTTCATCCGCGACGGCACCCCGAGGGGGTTCAGGACGATCTCCACCGGAGTTCCGTCCGGGAGGAACGGCATGTCCTCTTCCGGAGCGATCCGAGCGATGATGCCCTTGTTCCCGTGGCGCCCCGCCATCTTGTCGCCCACGGAGATCTTGCGCTTCTGGGCGATGTAGACCTTCACCAGCTGCACCACTCCCGGGGGCAGCTCGTCGGGCTGGAAGACCTTGTCGATCTGCTCCTCGGTACGCTCCCGGACCCGCTCGATGCGGCGCTGAGCCTCGTCGGCGAGAAGTCGGATCTTCTCGCTGGTGTCCTTGTTTTGAACCTTCAGCGTGGACAGATCGACCTTGCTGAAGTTGATGGACTCGATCTCGGCCTTGTTGAGCTTCGTCCCTTCATCAAGGTAGGGCTCCACGGTGCCCTTCTTGAGCATAAGGGCCACCGTCTGCCGCTGGAGGAGCTCAGCCAGCTCCTCGTCCCGGGCCTCGGTGATGCGCTGGACCTCCTCCCGCTCCTGCTGGCGGAGATCCGCGATGCGGGCGCCCCGCTCCTTCTCCAGGAGCGGATCGTCGATTCTGCGCGAGAAGATCTTGACGTCGATGACCGTCCCGTTCATCCCCGGAGGGATCCGGAGGGACGAGTCCTTCACGTCCTTCGCCTTCTCACCGAAGATGGCGGTGAGGAGCTTCTCCTCGGGGGAGAGCTCGGTCTCACCCTTCGGGGTGATCTTTCCCACCAGGATGTCGCCGGAGTTCACCCGCGCGCCGATGCGGACGATTCCCCGCTCGTCCAGATCCAACAGCGACTCCTCGGAGACATTGGGAATCTCCCGAGTGATCTCCTCCATGCCCCGCTTCGTGTCACGGACGTGGAGTTCCAGCTCCTGGATGTGGATCGAAGTGAAGACGTCGTCCTTCACCAGCTTCTCGCTGATGACAATCGCGTCTTCGTAGTTGTAGCCGTAGTAGGGCATGAAGGCCACCAGGACGTTCCGACCCAGAGCCAATTCCCCGTTGTCCGTGCTCGGACCGTCGGCCAGGATCTGACCCGGGTGCACCGCCTGCCCCTGCTCAACCAGCGGCCGCTGGTT
>CP070829.1:4006587-4009385 GCA_020344755.1 Gemmatimonadales bacterium | reverse complement strand
CCGCTGGCGGAGGGGATGGTGATCACAATCGAGCCGGGAGTGTATCTTCCAGGGGAGGAACTCGGGATCCGGATCGAGGACGACGTCCTGGTGACCGCCGACGGGTACGAGCTCCTCTCGGGGATGCTGCCGCGTCACCCGGACGCGGTGGAGTCGGCCATGACCGAACGTCCCCGCCAGATAAGTCCGGGTAGGTGAAGCGGTGGATCCACAGGAGGTGGACCGTGGAGTATGAGGATCACGAAGGCCAGGTACTGAGTTTTGTCGCGGGCCTCGCGCTGGGAGCCATCCTGGGCGCCGGCGTGGCCCTTCTGACGGCGCCGGAGAAGGGAAAGAAGACCCGGCGGCGCCTGGTGAAGGCGGCACGGGACGCCCGGGATACGGCCCAGGACCGGTTCGAGTACATCTCGGACGAGGTGCGGGACCGGGTGGACGGCGCGGTACAGGGCGCCCGCCAGCGCATCTCCCGCTGATGGCCGCCGCGGGACCGCGGGTCCCGGCGGCACACGACCGGCGTCAGACCCGGCCCGGCACGTAGAACACGACCCCGGCGTCGTCCAGGACGTCCGCCAGGGGATCGACGAACTTCTCCAGGGTGGCCAGCGCCAGCCCGCACTTGGCCCTGGTCCCTGGCGGGGCCGGCACGACTTCGGCCGGAATCCCGGCTTCCTGGGCCACCTCCTCGGCCCAGAGCGCCATATGGGTGGTGTCGAAGGTGAAGAGGGGGTGCGTGCTCATCGCCGGGGAATGCGGATGATGCGGCCTCCGGACTCGTCGCACACCTCGGTGGGCTCCGTTCCGGGGACGAAGAGCTCGGTGTAGCGATTCTCTTCGCTGCACCAGCGGCTCCACAGCTTTCCGGAGCGGGAGTCCACCTCTCGGGTCGTGAGCTGGGGCAGCATGGGCCACTCCGGCGGGATGTCCAGCATGGGCTCCATGGCCGGGCTCACCACCGCTCCGGTCTCCTCGTCCACCTCCTGGTCCTTGCCGTAGTAGACGTGGGAGAGGAACCGTCCAAAGACCGGCGCGGCGAACCCTCCCCCGGTCCCCTGGGTGTTGGGCGGGAGGGTGACGTCCACCATGGGAACGGGCCGGTCCATTCCGAACCAGAGCGCCACCTGGAGGTTGGGGGTGAAGCCCATGAACCAGGTGTCGGTCCCGTCGTTGGTCGTGCCCGTCTTTCCCGCGGTGGGGACCTGGCCCCAGGGGAGCCCGCCCACGGTGTGGTGATTTGCTCCGGTCCCGTTGTTCGCCGCGTCCTGCAGCAGGTCCACCATGATGCGCGCCGTGAGGGAGTCCAGCACCTGGGTGCGTTCCGGCCGAGGTTCCCACAGGACCTCCCCCTCTGCGCTCTCCACCCGGATGATGGCGGACGGACGCACGCTGGTCCCCAGGGTGGCGAACCCGGAGTACGCCTCCGCCATCTGCATGGGGATCACCTCGGCGGCCCCGATGGTGGTGGAGGGAAACCGCTCGATCTCCGTGCGGATCCCCATTCGGCGGGCGGTCTGCGCCACCGTTTCGATTCCCACCTCCTCCCACCCCAGCTTGATGGCCACCATGTTGATGGACCGCCGTAGCGCCTCCCGCAGCGTGAGTGGCCCGCTGAACTCCTCCGAGAAGTTTCGAGGACGCCAATCGTCCCCCGTCAGCTGGGGGTACACCACCGGTTGGTCCTCGATGATGTGCGACGCCGGAATCCCGGAGGCGATGGCCGATGCGTAGACGAAGGGCTTGAAGGACGAGCCCGCCTGGCGGCGGGCCAGGCGCGCCCGGTCGAATTTGGACTGCTCGAAGTCCCGGCCGCCGATCATGGCCCGGACAGCACCCGTCTCCGGATCCAGGACGATCATCATGCCCTGGAGGTAGGGTGTGACCCCATCCTCGAAGGTCTGGACGGTGTCGAACTCCGCGAACTTGGGATGGGCGAAGTGGGGAAGCTCCTCGATCCGCTCCCACCCCCACCCCATGGACTCGATGGCCGCCTGCTGCATCTCGATGTCCAGGGTCGAGTAGATCCGGAGCCCGCCGCTGTAGAGCTCCTCCCCGAACCGGTCGTCCAGATCCTGCCGGACCCACTCCTCGAAGTAGGGCGCGATCCCGTGCACCGCGTCGTTGGAGTGATCCTCGTCGGGGAGGGGCCAGGCCTTCCAGTATTCGGCCTCCTGCTCGCTCAGGTACTCGGCCTGGGCCATGGAGGTGAGCACCAGGTTCCGTCGCCGGAGGGCGTTGTCCGGGTTCCGGAAGGGATCGTAGGTGCCCGGCCGGTTGAGGATCGCCGCCAGGAGGGCCGCCTCGGCGACGTTCACCTCGGTGATGTTCTTCCCGAAGTAGGAGCGGGCCGCCGACTGGAAACCCCACCCGCGGCCCATGTACACCTCATTGAGGTAGGCCTCCAGGATCTGGTCCTTGGTGTAGTACCGCTCCAGCTCGAAGGCCACCTGCAGCTCCCGGAGCTTGCGGGTATAGCGCCGCTCGAACCCGATGTTCTCATCGAACATGTTCCGGGCCAGCTGCTGGGTGATGGTGCTTCCACCTCCCAGGTTCCGCCCCGTGAGCACGCCCCAAACCGCCCGGGTGAAGCCCCGGGGATCGAATCCTCCGTGCCCGTAGAACCGGCGGTCTTCGATGGCCACCACCGCCCGGGGCACGTAGTCCGGCATGGCCTCGATGGACACCGGGGTCCGGCGCTCGCGGCCGATCTCCACGATCAGCCGGCCGTCGTGGGCCAGGAGCTTGCTGGTCTGTTCCGTCTCGAAGGTGCGGATCTGGGCCACGGACGGGCAGCGTGCGCAGAC
>CP070829.1:4003592-4006487 GCA_020344755.1 Gemmatimonadales bacterium | reverse complement strand
GGGTTCACCCTGATCGAGCTGGTGGTGGTCCTCGTGGTGATGGGGCTGGCCACCGCCCTGGTGGCTCCGGCCCTCCTTCCCCCGGCCCAGGAACGCCCCGCCTCCCTCCAGCGCGTGATCGCCGACGTACAGTCCTCCGCTCTCCGGCGGGGGGAGCCCATGCTCCTTCGGGTGGACCGCGACGGCGCGTGGTCGGCCCACGGCGCGTCGTCCGACACGGAGGAGCCGCTTGGCGCCGGCGCCCTGGAAGAGGACGCCCGACCGCCCCAGCCCTTCACCCTGCGCATCGCCCCCACCGGCTCGTGCGGGCTCGAGCTCGCCGGGGACACCACCGGGTGGCGGCCCCCGTTGGACCTCCTGACCTGCCAGGTGCTCCGGCCGTGAGGACCCGGGCCGGCGTCACCCTCCTGGAGACCCTCGTGGCCCTGGTGATCCTGGGGCTGGTGGTCACCGCCTCCTTCCAGCTCTACGGAACGGCCCTCCACTCCGCCGCCGACGCGCGGGAGTGGACCACCGCCACGGCGTACGCCCAGGAGGGGATGGAGCTGGCCAAGCTGGATCTCGCCGGGATGCTGGCCCGGGAGGAGGAGGAGCTGGAGGGAGGGTTCCGCCGCCAGGTGGAGGTCCGGCCCGCCGGCGGGGCCCTCTCCCAGGTCACCGTCACCGTCGTCTTCCCCGACGGGGGAAGGTTCCAGGTGCGGCGGCTCATGGCGGCAGGCCCATGAGCGCGGACGCCGCCGGGACCGCCCTCCGACCCTCCTCGAGGTGCGCGCACCGCCTCGGCTTCACCCTGGTGGAGGTGACCCTGGGCCTCGTCCTCCTGGGGGTGGTCTCGCTCCTGGCCTACGGCGCCATCGCCACCGCCACCGACACCCAGGACCGGCTGGCCCGGGGCCGCGTCGAGCTCCAGGCCGAGCTGGCGTGGCGAACCCTCCTCACCGACGCCATCCGGGCGGCCCGGGATCCCTTCGACTACGGGGGCCCCACGCTCGCGGTGCAGGACGGCGGGACGGACCGGGACGGGCGCCCTCTGGACCGCTTCGCCGTCATCACCGCCGGCGGTCCGCCACCGCTGAACGCCGGCGCCGATTGGCAGCTGAACCTCCTGATCGCGGAGGGGGGATTGGCCATCGAGGCCACGCCCCTGGGTCGGCGGTCCCCCTCGCGCCTGGTCCGCGCTCCGCTGGCCTACACCGGAATGCAGGTGGAGGCCCTCCACGCCAACGGGACCTGGTCCGAGACCTGGACCAGCGACCTGGAGTTGCCCCGCGCGGTGCGCATCACCTTCTGGGGGGAAGACGGGCCCGAGGGTTCTCCGTTGGTCGTCGGGATTCCCACGGCAGGGCAGCGATGAGGGGCCGGCGGCGTCTACCGACCGCCGGGACCCGGTCCGGTGGGTCCGCCTGCGGGCGGCAGCGATCCCCCTTCTCGGGCCCGGCCCCCCGCACCGAGATGCATGACTCCCGCACCGGTGTGGCCCTCATGCTGGCCGTCTGGGTGCTCCTGGTCCTGGGATTCGCCTCCCTGCAGGTCCTGGCGCAGGTCCGGGGCCGGGTCGACGTGGCCACCGTGGCCCGGACCCAGACCGTGGCCCGCTACGCCGCCGAGAGCGGCGTCGTGGCCGCCCGGGCCCTGCTCGAGGAGTTGGTGCAGGGTGCGGACTCGCCCGAGGCGCAGGCGCGGGTGTTCGGGGAGTTCCAGCGCATCATCGAGACCTGGGGTGTGCAGGAGCTCAGGAGTGCGCGCTACCAGGTGGTGGTGGAGGACCTGAACGCCCGGGTTGACCTGAACGAATCCCGGGAGGAGGTCCTCCACGGGCTCTTCCGGCAGTTCGTGGGAGACGCACGGGCCGCGGAGCTGTTGGACGCGCTATGGGGATGGGGCCTGGAGGGGGAGGCCGGCCAGGTCCAGCCGGTGGAGACCCCCGAGGCCTCCGCTGACGAGGCTCTTCTCCGGGCCTCGGTGGCCGACCGGCCGCCGCTCATGCACCTGGAGGAGCTGGCGCTGATGCAGGGCTTCGACGAGGCTCTGGTGGCGGAACTGGCGCCGTACGTGACCGTTCGGGGCGATGGGCTGGTGAACGTGAACTCCGCGCCCCTTCCGGTCCTCACGGCCTCTCCGGACGTGGGGCCGGTGGCGGCGCGGACCCTGACCGAATCCAGGGACCAGGAGGGATTGTTCGACTCGAAGGTGGGCCTCCTTTCCGTCCTCCGTGAGGCCTCCGCGGGGGAGCTGGATTCCCAGCTGCCCGACCTGGTCACCGCCCCCCGCCGCGTGCTCGTGGTGGCTCGGGGGTGGGAGGAGGGACGCCCCGCCTCCCACGAGGTCCAGGCGGTCCTGGAGGTCCAGTGGTCGCGGATGATCGTCGGGGAGCGGACGCGACTCCGGGCATGGGGCGAGCGGAGCCGCTAGCGGATCGCGCATTCCGCATCCGCAAGAAAGAAAGCCCGGGGCCCCAATGGGACCCCGGGCGGTTGGGGTGAAGAGAAGGAGCGGCTACTGGGCCGGGGCGTCCGGTGGGATCGGACCCACGTGGAAGGGCCGCATCATCTCGTTGTCCTCGTGCTCCACGATGTGGCAGTGCCAGACGTAGAAGCCCGGGAGGTCGTAGTGCGCCTTGATCCGGGTGATCTCACCCGGATAGGCGATGACGGTGTCCTTGAACCCCGTCTCCCAGGCCTCCGGCGGCTGGGTCCCGTCGCCCCCGCGCCCCAGGACCTTGAACTTCACCTGGTGCACGTGGATGGGGTGAGCGTCCTCGGTGAAGTTGTGGATCTCCCACTCCTCCGTGTCGCCCACGGCGGGGTTCTCGGTGATGGGATCCATCCAGAGCAGCGGGTTGCCGCTCCCGTCGGGGTTGAGGGTTCCAAGCAGCGCCGAGGTGGGCCCGAAGAC
>CP070829.1:4000586-4003492 GCA_020344755.1 Gemmatimonadales bacterium | reverse complement strand
GCGAAGTGGTGAACATCTCTAAGAGCGTTGGCGCTGTCTACCCGAAATCGACCTCCTCGACGATGGTCCTCGTCGTTGCCTTGGGATTCTGCGGTTTCCATTCTTTCCGGCGCGGGTATGCGCCACACATCTCTTCGAGCCATCCGGCTCATGATGACTGTTCCGCTTCTCCCCGTGAGCGGGGGAAGAGGGCTGCCCAATCAAAGGTTCGGTTCAAGGACCACGTCCACCACCGGGCTCACCCTCGCACACCGCTTCGACGCAGGACATCGATGAAGTCGATCTTTTCCTTCCAGATCTGATACACGATCTCCGTCATCCTTCGAGCCAGAGCCACCCTTGCGATCTTCTTACCCCTCCGCTTCGCCAGCACCCCGTACCAAGCACGAAGTGGTCCACGACATCGGGCCGCCGTGGTGGCGGCGACGATCAGGGCCCAGCGAACAAGGCGATTCCCCTCCTTGCTGATGTGACCCTCGCGGAGACGATTCGCGCTTGCCCGGATCCGTGGAGTGAGACCCACGTAGCTGGCCAAGTGCTTCGCCGTAGGAAAGCGATCGATCTCTCCCAGTTCGACGACGAGCAAAGTTGCGATGAACGCGCCGATGCCCGGAACCGTGACAAGTCTCCTCACCCGTGGATCCGCGGCCCACCGGCGATCCAGCTCGTTCTCGAGCTGTTCGATCTGCTCGTCGAGGACTTGAAGACCGTGGAGACAATCCTGGCGAATTCGACAGGGGATCGAACCAAGGTCCAAACCCCGAAGTTCCTTCAATCCCCGCTGGGTCATCCAGCGTTCGTAGGACGAGGGACGTAGGTTCCTCCGGGCAAGTAGTGCATGCAGATGATTCTTGATCCTCGTCCGCATCCAGATCAAATGGACGCGATGACGAACAAGCTCCCGGGCTTCCCGAATCTCACGCCGTGGAATCCATACCGTCGGAAGCAGATCTCCCCGGAGGAGGAGAGCGAGTCTTTCTGCATCGACCTTGTCGTTCTTCAGACGAGCGGAGGCGATCGCCTTGGTCTGCTTCGGATGAGACAGAACCGGCTGATGCCCCAGGTCCTCCAGGAGATCGACGAGCCACCACCAGGTGCCCGAGGCCTCGATCGCCACCTTCGCCGGAGGGATCTTCCGGAAGAAACCCTCCACCTCTTTGGGATCGTTCTCCAGGCGTGTCTGGGTGATCTCCCCTTCCTCGGTGAGTACCGCCACCTGACTGACCTGCTTGTGCAGGTCCACCCCGACATGTACCATCTCCCTGGCCTCCTTTCCTCAGAGTGACTCCCCTAAGCCCCTCTGAGATCCGAGCTTACACGGCTCGGGAGGAGGCCAACGCTCTTATGGCATCAGACCTGTAAGGCATCATAGGAAAGACGCGGCCGCCGGCTCGGTTGAGCGGGATGTTGGTCAAGCTGGCGGTCTCCTCCGTGGGAAGGAATGCTCGGGACGTGTCAGAGCCCTTGCATCCGACCCGAACGGAGGAGGACCGCGGTGGAACGATACCTCGGAGCGGACGTGCACGCAGCCAGCTGTACGTTCGCGGTTGTGAGTGCCTCAGGGAAGCTGGTTCGCCGGGACGTCGTCGAGACGAACGGTGGTGCCCTGATCGGGTACCTGCGGCAGGTCCCGGGCAACCTCCACCTTTGCCTAGAGGAAAGCGAGTGGAGTCAATGGCTGGCGGAGATCCTACGCGCGCACGTGAAAGAGCTGATGGTGCTCCAGCTCGAGTGGCGCCCCGGATTGAAGTGCGACGCGATCGATGCCCGGGAGCTCGCGGAGCGGCTGCGCACGGGACGGATCAATTCACCAGTGTTCAAAGACTTGGGACGTTTCACTGCGTTACGGGAGCTTGCCCGCACGTATGTGATGGTGACCCGAGACGTCGTTCGAGTGAAGAACCGACTGAAGAGTTTCTACCGGAGTCGCGGCGTCTCGTGCCCGGGGACGGCAGTCTACACGCCACAAGGTCGGGCGGAACGGGTGCATGAGCTTCCCGGGGCCACGTGCAAAGCGATCGATCTCCTGGGCCGAGAGCTGGACGACCTGATAGCGCTGAAGAAGGAGGCGGAGCAGGAAATGCTGCGCGAGTGCTCCCGGCACCGGATTTCGCGGATCCTCGAGACGGCCCCCGGACTGGGGCCGGTACGGGTCGCCCAGCTTCTGCCGATCGTAGTGACCCCGCACCGGTTCCGGACCAAGCGGCAGTTCTGGGCCTACTGTGGATTCGCGGTGGTGACCCGAACGTCCTCGGACTGGATCCAGGAGGGCGGAAGGTGGGTTCGTCGGCGGGTGGCACAGACGCGAGGTCTGAACTTCAACCACAACCCTCGGCTCAAAGAGATCTTCAAGGGTGCGGCAATGACGGTGATCTACCGCATGGGTCCAAACCCACTCCGGGGTCACTACGATCGTCTCTGCGAGGCGGGGACGAAGCCGAACCTGGCCAAGCTCACGATCGCGCGCAAGATCGCCGCGATCGTCTTGGCGATGTGGAAGAGGGAGGAGCAATACGATCCGGACAGATCACGGCAGGTCGCCGAAGCCTCCCCCTGAGGTGAGGTCCAGGTCCGCCGTGGTCTCCGGGAAGGTGTCGAGGGGCAGCATCCGCCCGAACATTGGCCCCCGGTGATGGGAGGCCCAAGTGTAAGGGTATGCCCCCTCAAAGAACCGAATGAAGCGATGGCCTTGAAGGCCCGGATGGAAGGATGGTTCGCCGTCTAGAACCGTGAAGCTTCGTGGCCGGAGAGCGCCAGGGCGGGCGCGAGACGGGACAGTGCCCCCGGGATGGTTGCGGGTGTCGCCGGGCCGCAGCGGCCGTTCGATGTCGAGGAGCTTCGGGCGAACGGGATGATACGTTCTTGACATCGCTTTCCATGGAAGGCTCGGGACCCCGGAGCGAACG
>CP070829.1:3997557-4000486 GCA_020344755.1 Gemmatimonadales bacterium | reverse complement strand
GGGCTCCGGTCGAACATCTCCCAGAGCCAGAGGAGGGGCTTGACCCGGTGGTACCGGTCCAGGTCCACCTCCCGGTAATATTCGGGCTCGGTGGTTACGTTGCGTGGGTCCCACTGGTCCCGGAGGATGTCCGACACGACGGAAACCGGGCCACCCCCCCCGCTGGCCAGGAAGGGTGCATAGATTTCCTCCAGGACCTCCCGGCAGAAGAGGTTCCGGTCCAGATCCGGATCGCCGAGCATCCGGTCCAGGCCGGCGACCCAGCGATGGTAGCGGTCCTGGGCGTCTGCGCCGATGGGGACCGGTCGGAGCGGAAGGAAGGCCATGGAGGGTCCAGGGGAGTGGGGTCAGCCCTGAGCGAGCAAGCTCGTCTGAGTAGAACCCACACACAAGGCTGCAGGGTTCCAATACCCCAGGGTGTCACGAGAGGGAGTATAGAGAGATGGAAGAGGTCCTGAGGCAACGCCTCCTGCGACGTATCGAGAGCCTGCCGGAGGCGCAGGTCTACCAGGTGCTGGACTTCGTCGAGTTCCTGGAATCCAAGTACGCCCGGTCCGCCCGGATCGAGCCATCCATGCTCCAGAAGTTCGCCGAGGGTGTGCAGGACAAGATGCGCGAGAAGGCCATGAACCCGGCGACACTGCGGGAGGCCTTCCAGCTCATTGCTGCGGCGGACCGGGTGCTGGCGGATGTGGCCACGGCTGGGAAGCAGATTCTGGACGAGCTGGGGGCTCTGGGGGAGCCGGCGCCGCCCCCCCGGCGCAGGGTCGGGCCGCCCGGTGGTTCCCCTGGGAGCCAGCCCTCCGGCGACCCGTCTCCCGGCGCGTCGGATTCCCGGGGGGAAGTGGGACCGGGAGACGAGTGGACGCCACATCGAAAACCGTCCGAGCCGGGCTCTTGACCCCCCACGACCCCTCGGATAGGCTTTCCCATGGAATCACTCCGTGACACCCGATTCGGGTCGCGCCCGCCCTTTCCGCCGCGGTTCTCACCGCCCGGGAGGGGCGGGCGCGTTTCATAGATTCGCACAGCGAGCCGATCCCCTCGACCGTCGAGATTCGTCATGTCGTCCGAGCCCAGTCGCCGCGGCGCCGTAATCCTCAAGGAAGGGCTGACCTTCGATGATGTCCTGCTGATCCCGGGCCATTCCCTGGTGCATCCCAAGGACACGGAGCTCACCTCTCTCCTGACCCGTGGGGTCTCCCTGAACATTCCGCTGGTCTCGGCGGCCATGGACACGGTCACCGAATCCCGGATGGCCATCCAGATGGCCCGGGAGGGCGGGATGGGGATCATCCACAAGAACATGCCCGCGGAGGTGCAGGCCGAAGAGGTTGACCGCGTCAAGCGATCCGAGAGTGGGATGATCCTCAACCCCATCACCCTCGGGTCGGACGCCACGTTGCGCGACGCCCACGCGCTCATGGCCCGCTTCTCCATCTCCGGCGTGCCGATCGTGGAGACGGACGGGAGGCTGGTGGGAATCGTCACCAACCGCGACCTGCAGTTCGAGACGAACCTGGACCAACCCATCAAGGTGGTGATGACCAGCCAGGACCTGGTCACGGTGCCGGTTGGGACGACGCTGGGCGAGGCGGAGCGGGTCCTGCACACGCACCGGATCGAGAAGCTCCCGGTGGTGGACGAAGCGGGGATGCTTCGGGGCCTCATCACGGTGAAGGACATCTTCAAGCGTCGACAGTATCCCAATGCCTGCAAGGATGAGCACGGCCGCCTCCGGGTCGGCGCCGCCATCGGCGCCTCCCAGGCCGACCTGGAGCGAGCGCGCGTGCTGGTGGAAGCCGGAGCCGATGTCCTCGTGGTGGACACCGCCCATGGCCACTCCGAGGGGGTGTTGCAGGCGGTGGCCCGCACCAAGGAACGGTTCCCCGATACGCAGCTCATCGCTGGGAACGTCGGAACCTCCGAGGCCGCGCGGGCCCTGGTGGACCGGGGCGTGGACGGGGTGAAGGTGGGCGTCGGCCCCGGCTCCATCTGCACCACCCGGGTGGTGACGGGGGTCGGATTGCCGCAGCTCACTGCGATCATGGATGCGGTGGATGGCCTCGACGGGTCGGTCCCCGTGATCGCCGACGGAGGGATCCGCTATTCCGGAGACATCGTGAAGGCGCTGGCGGCCGGGGCGCACTCGGTCATGATGGGATCGATGTTCGCCGGCACCGACGAGTCCCCGGGAGAGGCTTTCCTGCTGGAGGGCCGACGCTACAAGACGGTCCGGGGAATGGGCTCCCTCTCCGCCATGGAGGAGGGCTCGGCGGACCGGTACTTCCAGGAAGGGCAGGAGAAGCGGAAGCTCGTTCCCGAGGGGATCGAGGCCCGCGTTCCGTACAAGGGCCCCGTGTCCGACACCCTGTTCCAACTCGTGGGCGGGCTCCGGAGCGGAATGGGCTACGTGGGGGCGGCCGATCTCCGGGAGCTTCGCGAGCGTGCCCGCTTTACCCGCGTCACCTCCGGTGGGCTGCGGGAGTCTCATCCTCACGACGTGACCATCACCCGGGAAGCCCCCAACTACCACCTGTGAGAGCCGGCGGTGGAATCACGCTGCCGGCCCGAGAGCCAAGAGACGACCGCGGGCCCCTTCGGATCGCCGGAAGGGGAGGGCCCACGGGCAAAGGAGATCCCATGAACCTCGACGAGATCACCCCACGCCTCCTCCTCGGCCCAGGCCCGTCGCCGGTGGACGGGCGGATTCTCCACGCCATGGCTCGGCCCACGGTGGGTCACCTGGACCCGCAGTTCCTGGCCATCATGGACGAGGTGAACGAGGGGCTGAGGTCGGTCTTCGGGACCCGCAACGCGCTGACTTTTCCCGTTTCGGGCACGGGCTCCGCGGCGCAGGAGGCGTCCATGGTGAACCTGCTGGAGCCGGGAGACACCGCCATCGTCGGGATCAACGGCGTGTTCGGCG
>CP070829.1:3994496-3997457 GCA_020344755.1 Gemmatimonadales bacterium | reverse complement strand
CTGGGGATGACGGATACGGGATTCAATCCCGACCCCGCGGAGTTGGCACGGGTCGCCCCCACCGAGGTGGACGACCTCTGGCGGGGCGGGATCCATGTCCGGGGTATCGTGCACGACGAGAACGCCGACGCGTACGGGGGCGTATCGGGCCACGCGGGGCTCTTCTCCACCGCACGGGATCTGGCGGCCTTCGCCCAGTTCATGCTCGATGGGGGCGCGGCGCTGCCGTGCGATCCCCAGGAGCCAGGTAGCCCCTGTCTCCGGCGACGGGACTCGGGCGAGCGGATCATCGACGCCGGCACCGTGGACCGATTCACCGCGCGCCAGGCACCCGGATCGAGCCGTGCCCTGGGATGGGATACCCCCGGGGATCGGTCCTCCGCCGGGGACTACTTCACCGAGGCCGCCTTCGGGCACACGGGCTTCACGGGCACGTCCATCTGGATCGATCCCGAGCTCGATCTCTTCGTCGTGCTCCTGACCAACCGGGTGAGCCCCACCCGGGAGAACGGACGGCACGTCTCCCTGCGAAGGATGGTACACGACCTGGCGGCCCAGGCCATCCTCGACCGTGCGGTGTCTCCCCGACCCGGGTCTCCGGCGGCATCACGGTGAGCGCGTTCAGCGGCCTCGACCTGGGGGTGCTCGTCGTCTACCTCCTGGGTGTGACGGCGTGGGGCGCATGGCTCGGCCGTGGCCAGGCCGGTGCCACGGATTACTTCCTCGGCAGCCGCTCCCTGCCCTGGTGGGCGGTCCTCCTCTCGGTGGTGGCCACCGAGACCAGCACCCTGACCTTCCTGAGCATTCCCGGAGTCAGCTACCTGGGCACCATGACCTTCCTGCAGCTCACCCTGGGCTACCTCCTGGGGCGAGTGGTGGTCGCCGCCATCCTCCTCCCCCGTTACGCCGATGGCCACCTGACCACGGCGTACTCCCTGCTCACGGACCGCTTCGGCGAGGGCACCCGGCGACTCACGTCGGGTGTGTTCATGGGGACCCGCCTCCTGGCGGACTCGGTGCGGTTGTTCGCCACCGCGATCCCGCTGGCCCTGATCACGGGGTGGGACTACCCGATCTCCATCGCGGTGATCGGGATCCTGACCGTGATCTACACCTACCTGGGGGGGATCAAGGCGGTGGTCTGGGTCGACGCCGTGCAGATGATCCTCTACCTGGTGGGTGCGGTGCTGGCGGCGTGGGTGCTCCAGGGGGCGGTGGAGGGAGGTTGGACCGCCATCCTCACCCAGGCGGGGGAAGCCGGGAAGCTCCAGGTGATGGACCTCCGGCTCGACCCCGGGATTCCCTACACGCTGTGGGGCGGGGTCGTGGGTGGGGCGTTCCTGTCCATGGCGAGCCATGGGACCGATCAGCTCATCGTCCAGAGGTTGCTCACCTGCCGGGACCTGAGGTCCAGCCGCCGGGCTCTGATCGGGTCCGGCGTGGCGGTCATGGGGCAATTCCTGGTGTTTCTCCTCATCGGTCTCGGCCTCTGGGCCTTCTACCAGGGCCAGCCCTTCGAGCGCAGTGACGAGATCTTCGCCCTCTTCATCGTCCAGGAGCTTCCTCCGGGCCTCACGGGCCTTCTCATCGCCGGGGTGTTCGCCGCCGCCATGTCGTCCCTCTCGTCCTCCATCAACGCCCTGGCCTCCGCCTCGGCGTACGACTTCTGGGCACCCATGGCCGGGGCGGAAGGGGACGAGGTCCGGATCCTCCGGGCCGGGAAGGGCTTCACGCTGCTCTGGTCCGTGCTCCTGGTGGGGGGGGCCGTGGTCTTCATTCCCCTGAGCCGCGAGACCTCTGCGGTGGAGGTGGCGCTGGCGGTGGCGTCGCTGGTGTACGGGGGGCTCCTGGGGGCCTTCGCCCTGGGGGCCCTGAGGACCCGGGCCGACGCCTTCAGCGTCAAGGTCGGAATGGTGGCCGGCATCGGCCTGGTCACCCTGATCTGGGTCTTCGCGCGGGAGGCGGTGTCGTGGCCCTGGTTCGTTCCCGTGGGTTCGGCGGTCACCTTCGCCGTCGGCGCGCTCCTCGGGAGAGGCCCGGGAGCGAGTTCCGGGGAAGAGGGGCGGTCGGCATGACCGGGTTCGTGGCGGGCGTGGACGGTGGCGCCACGGCGAGCCGCGTCGTGTTCCTGGACCCGTCGGGCCGGGAGGTGGGCCGGGGAGAAGGCCCGCCGGCCGCGGTCGACCCCCGAAGGCCGGAGGAGGCCGCCGAGGCGGTGCAGGATCTCGTCCGGCGGGCTGCGGAGAGGGCGGGGATCGCCCCACCCCTGGCGGGGGTCTGGGCCGGGCTCGCCGGCGCCGGACGGGAGCCCGCACGCGCGGCGGTGGAGGAAAGGCTCGCGGCTTCGGCCCTGGCGGCGCGGGTGCGCGTGGGAACCGACGTGGATGCGGCGTTCCACCAGGCGGTTCCCCAGGGGCCCGGAATCCTCCTGGTGGCCGGGACCGGCTCCATGGCACGGGGCCGGGCCGAGGACGGGCGGGAGGCCCGTACCGGAGGGTGGGGGGCGCTGCTGGGGGACGAGGGAAGCGGGTACGCGGTGGGCCTGGACGCGCTGCGCAGCCTCGTCCGGAGCCGGGACGGGCGGGACCCTGGGACCCAGCTCACCGCGGCGATCCTCCGGGCCCTTTCCCTGGAGGGCGAGGAGTCCCTGGTGGAATGGTGCGCTTCCGCCACGAAGGGGGAGGTGGCGGCGCTGGTCTCCCCGGTGGTGGAGACGGCTCGAAGGGGAGATTCCACGGCCCAGGACATCCTCCGGCGGGCGGTGGGCGCCCTGGAGGAGCACGTCCAGGCCCTCCTGGAGGTGCTGGGGCCCTGGGGGCGTCCACCGGAGGTGTGTCTCGCGGGAGGATTGGTGCACCCGGGCGGCCCTCTCCGGGACCCATTGGCCGCGGCCCTGGGCCACCTTCCCATACGCCTCCGGGAGGAGGCCGTGGACGGGGCGCTGGGGGCGGCTCGCCTGGC
>CP070829.1:3991392-3994396 GCA_020344755.1 Gemmatimonadales bacterium | reverse complement strand
GAGCACGGCCACGGTCCGCGGGTTCGCGTGGGTGGCCGAATCGTCGCCTGGCGGGGGCACGGGAAGAGCGCCTTCGCCCATCTGGAAGATGCCCGGGGCCGCATCCAGCTCTATTTCCGCAAGAACGTCCTGGGAGACGAGGCCTTCGCCGAGCTGGATCTGCTCGATCTGGGGGACTGGATCGGGGTGGAGGGCCCGCTCTTCCGGACCCGCACCGGCGAGGTGACGGTGCAGGTGGACTCGTGGGAACTCCTCAGCAAGTCCCTCAGGCCGCTGCCCATGGGGAAGGTGGAGGTGGATCCGGACACCGGGGAGCGCACGGTCTATTCCGGATTCGCGGACCAGGAGTCCCGATACCGGCAGCGGTACGCCGACCTGGCCGTCCACCCGGAGGTACGGGAGGTCTTCCGGATCCGGGCGAGGGTCATCGCGGAGATGCGGCGCTTCCTGGACGACGAGGGCTTCCTGGAGGTGGAGACTCCTGCGCTGCAACCCCTCTACGGGGGCGCGGCCGCCCGGCCCTTCGTGACCCGACACAACGCGCTCGACCGGACCATGTATTTGCGTATCGCCGACGAGCTGTATCTGAAGCGGCTCATCGTCGGCGGATTCGAGCGGGTCTACGAGATCGCCAAGGACTTCCGGAACGAGGGGTTGAGTCGGTTCCACAACCCCGAGTTCACCATGCTCGAGTTCTATCAGGCGTTCGCGGACTACGAGGACATGATGGAGTTGATCGAACGGCTCCTGGTCCACGTGGTGGAGTCGGTGCAGGGAAGCCGCGTCGTGACGTTCCAGGGTGAGGAGATCCGTTTCGAGAGGCCGTTCCCCAGGGTGGTGCTCCTGGACGCGCTGGCGGAGGCGTTGGGAGCCGATCCCGCTGCCCTCTCCGAAGCCGAGCTCCGGGACCGGGCCGAGGCCCTCTCCATTCCCGACCTGGAGGGAGCCGGACGGGGAAAGCTCTACGACAAGCTCTTCGGCGAGTTGGTGCAGCCGGGCCTGGTGCAGCCCACCTTCGTGGTGGACTACCCGGTGGAGCTCAGCCCGCTGGCCAAGCGGCATCGCAACAAGGAGGGACTTACGGAGCGCTTCGAGCTCTTCGTCGCGGGCCAGGAGGTGGCCAACGCCTTCTCGGAGCTCAACGACCCGGTGGACCAACGGCAGCGGTTCGAAGGCCAGGCCCGGCTCCGAGCCGGCGGGGACGAGGAGGCGCACCAGATCGACGAGGACTACATCCGGGCCATGGAGTACGGGATGCCGCCCACGGGCGGGCTGGGCATGGGGGTCGACCGCCTGGTCATGCTCCTCACGGACCAGCCCTCCATCCGGGATGTGATCCTCTTCCCGGTTCTCCGGACGGAGGAGTAGGAGAACGGTGTCCCTCGACTGGTTTCTGGCCTGGCGCTACCTGACCGCGCGGAAGAAGGGACGCGTCCTCTCCTTCTATTCGTTCATCTCCCTCGCCGGAGTGACCCTCGGGGTCATGGCGCTCATCGCCACCCTGGCGGTGATGAGCGGGGCTCAGAAGGACCTCCGGGCTGCCATCCTGGCCACCAATGCGCACATCCTCGTCCTGGAGAACGGTGAGGACATCCGCATGAGCGACTGGGAGGCGGTCCTGGCCCGGGCGACCACGGTGGAGGGCGTCACGACGGGAGCACCCTTCATCCTCACCACCGTGGCGCTGAACAAGTCCGGGATCCAGTACTCCCAGACCGCCCAGCTCTTCGGTGTGCGTGCGGATACGGCCGGGCTCACCGGAGCCACCGAGCTGGAGGACCTGATTCTGCAGGGGGCCTACGATCTGGGGCCCACCGAATCCGGACTCCCGCCCATACTTCTGGGGAGCGGGCTCGCGGATCGGATTCTCGCCTACCCTGGGGACCGCATCACGGTCATCGCCTTCGAGAATACCCAGATCGGGGTAGCGGGGATCTCCCCCATGGTGATGGCGTTCGAGATGACGGGCACGTTCACCACGCAGATGTACGAGACGGATGTCGGGAGCGCCTACATCCGGCTGGAGGATGCGCAGGAGCTCCTCTCCCTGGCCCCATCCCAGGTGAGCGGACTGGGGCTTCAGACGGCGGACCCGGATCAGACAGGTCCGGTGGCGGAGCGGCTTCGGGCGGCGTTGGGGTTCGAGTACTCACCCATCACCTGGCAGGACCGGAACCAGGTGCTCCTTCGCGCCCTGAAGCTGGAGAAGCTGGTGCTGGGCGTCATCCTCTTCCTCATCGTCCTTGTCGCGGCGTTCAACATCGCCAGCACCCTCATCATGCTGGTGACGGACAAGACCCGTGAGATCGGCATCCTGAAGTCCATGGGGATGACGGACCGGGGGATCCTCCGGGTCTTCATCCTCCAGGGCGCCTGGATCGGCATGGTGGGCACGGGCCTGGGAACGATTCTGGGCCTGCTGCTGAGCTGGGTGGTGCTTCCTCTCATCCCCATCCCGCCGGACGTCTATCAGTTCCTGGACCACCTCCCGGTGGACGTGGAAGCCCGGGATGTCCTCACGGTGGTGGGTGGCTCCATGGCGATGGCGTTCGTGGCGACCATCTACCCGGCTCGAAAGGCGGCACGGCTCCAGCCGGTGGAGGCCATCCGGGATGAATGATCCGGCACCGGCGGACCGCGGGGAGATCCAAGGGACACCGCCCCTGGTGGCGCGGTCTCTGCGCAAGACGTACCCGAGCGGAGTCGGGGACCTGCACGTACTGGAAGGGGTCGACCTGAGCCTCGAGCCCGGCGAGGCGCTGGCGGTCATTGGCGCCTCCGGCGCGGGAAAGTCCACCCTACTGCATTTGCTCGGCGGGCTGGACCGACCTTCCAGCGGGGAGGTCCTCATCCGGGGGCGGTCGCTGGAAGGCCTGGATTCGGACCGACTGGCGGCGGTTCGAAACGACGAGATCGGCTTCGTCTTCCAGTTCCACCACCTCCTCAGGGAGTTCTCCGCGTTGGAGAACGTCATGATGCCCTGCCTCATCTCCCGCATGGACCG
>CP070829.1:3988278-3991292 GCA_020344755.1 Gemmatimonadales bacterium | reverse complement strand
CCGTGCTCGTATTCGCCGGTGCGGGTGCCCTGCTTGTAGTGGTGGGCGTGCTGGGAGAAGAGGTTGATGATGCCGTGGAAGTCCTCGCCCTCGCCGATGGGCACCTCCACCGGGATGACCTTCTCCGTGAGGTGGCTCTTGATGTCCTGGAAGACCTTGTCGAAGTCGGCGTGCTCCTTGTCCATCATGGAGACGAAGAGGATGCGGGGGATGTCCCGCTCCTCGCAGTACTCCCAGACCTTCTCCGTGCCCACCTCGACACCACTGGTGGCGCCGACGCAGATGACGGCGGCGTCGGCCACCCGGACCGCCGCCAGGGTCTCTCCCGTGAAGTCCAGGAAGCCCGGCGTGTCCAGGAGGTTGATCTTCGTGTCCATCCACTCGGCGTAGGCGGGTGTGAGCTGGATGGAGATCCCGTGCGCCGCCTCCTCGGGTGTATGCATGGTCATGGAGTGACCGGATGCGGGGTCGTCGTGCTTCTTCGCCGTGCCCGACACCCAGCAGAGAGCGTCGATGAGACTGCTCTTCCCCGAGCCGCCGTGGCCCAGGACGGCCACGTTCCTGATCTTCTCGGTGGTGTATTCCTTCGCCGACGCCATTAGGCCTCCAATAGGGGATAGACTTGGTAGTTCGAAGGGAGGGGTCCCGAGACCATAGGGGCCGGGAGGGGGGGCGGCAAGCAGGAGGTAACCCCTTTCCCAACGGGGGAGTTTTCCCACCTGGTTGGTTCCCAGGTCATCCCGCGGATCTGAGCGGGTGTGCAACCCCGAATCCAGCCGTGCTCAACTTCGAGCCAGGCCCTATTCCCCCTCGCTGAACGCCGCGTCGAAGGCCCCCGCCGCTGGCGGGAAGACCAGGGCCCGGAGATACTCGCACGCCTCCCGGGCCCCGTGCTCGCGCTCCATCCCCGAGTCTTCCCACTCCACGGAGAGCGGGCCCTGGTACCCGATCCGGTTCAGGGCCCGAATGATCTCCTCGAAGGGGACGTTCCCGCGGCCCAGGGATCGGAAGTCCCAGTTGCGGTCTACGTGACCGAAGGGGAGGTGGCCGCCGAAGACGCCGGAGGCGGTGGGGAGGTCGGACCACCAGACGTCCTTCATGTGGGCGTGGTAGATACGGCTCTCGAAGCGGTGGAGGAACCCCACGGTGTCCACGCCCTGGTACGCCAGGTGGCTGGGATCGTAGTTGAAGCCGAAGGCGTCCCGGTAGTCCAAAGCCTCCAGGGCGCGCTCCGCCGTCACGATGTCGAAGGCGATCTCGGTGGGGTGCACCTCCAGTGCAAAGCGGACCCCCACTTCGTCGAAGACGTCCAGGATGGGGTTCCACCGGTGTGCGAAGTCCTGGAATCCCGCCTCCAGTGTTTCCTCGGGAACCGGGGGAAAGGAGTACAGGAGGTGCCAGATGCCGCTGCCGGTGAACCCGTTCACGACCCCGACCCCCAGGTTGGCGGCGGCACGGGCGGTGCGCTGCATCTCTTCGGCGGCCCTCTCCCGTACCCCGTCCGGATCCCCGTCGCCCCACACGTGGGGCGGGAGGATGGCCTGGTGCCGCGAGTCGATGGGGTCGCAGACCGCCTGGCCCACCAGGTGGTTGGAGACGGCCCAGACCTTCAATCCGTACTGGGCAAGCTGCTCCCGCTTCTTCGTGCAGTAGTCGGGGTCCTCCACCGCGGCGGTCACGTCGAAGTGATCGCCCCAGCAGGCGAGCTCGAGGCCGTCGTACCCCCAGGCGGCGGCCTTCTCCGCCAGAGCGTCCAAGGGGAGATCGGCCCATTGGCCGGTGAAGAGGGTGATGGGTCGAGACATGGAGGTCGGGGGTTGGATGGGGTGGTTTCGGGGCGGGTGAACGTGCGGGGTCGTGGGAGGGAACGCTGCAAATGGCCCTCGCGAAACTCGGGGCGCAACCAGCCTACGGCGAGCCCCCGCCCGCAGCCGCCTGCACCAGGCCCCGGGCGCGCCCCACCCCACGGGGATCCGAGCCCCCCGTGAAGGTGGTGGGACGCCCGCCCCCACCCCACTCGAGGGTCAGCCCGTGTGCATTCCCCAGGGCCCGAGACCGGCCGATCCGGTGTCCGCGGGCTTCCAGCGCCTCGGCCATCTCGGTCCCGAAGGCCTCCTCCAGGACCAGGGCGTTCGGCTCGACGAAGGAGATCCGGGGCGCGGCGATGGCCGCCTGGATATCCATCCCGAAGTCCAGGTGATTCATGACGATCTGCGGCACGGTCTGGCCAATGGTATGCCCACCCGGCGTCCCCAACGCCACCAACGGACGCCCGGCCTCGTCCACCACGAAGAGGGGAACGTCACCGCTCAGTTTGCGGCGCCCGGGGAAGGCGTCCATCGGGTTGCCCTCCGGTTCGAAGGTGGAGTACGCCAGGGAGTTGTTCAGCCAGATCCCGGTGCCTTCCGGCATGATGCGGGCGCCGAAGAGGTTCCCCAGCGTCTGCGTGGCCGAGACCACGTTGCCCCACCGGTCGGCCACCACGTAGTGGGTGGTGTTCATCCCCGTGTGGGCCACGGGCATGGGTGGCTCGAACACGGAGGCCGTCCCAGGATCGATCTTGGCAGCCTGCTCCGCCCAGTACGACTCCGAGAGGAGCCGGTCCAGGGGAGGCGGCGCGATGTCGGGATCCCCCGCGTAGGCCAGGCGCGTCCAGAACGCGTGCTTGGTGACCTCCGCGAAGGTGTGGAGATAGTCCACCGTGTTATGGCCCAGGGCCTGGGGATCGAACCGGCTCATCATCCCCAGGCGAACCAGGGCCGGGAAGGAGTTGGCCGGGGGAGACGCGGTGACCACGCGGTTGCCCCGGTAGTCGATCTCGATGGGCTCCCACCACTCGGCCTCGTTCTCCCGGAGGTCCGTGAGCCGGAGGAATCCTTCGGCCTCCCGCATGGCGCCGTCGATGGCCTGGCCGATGGCGCCCTCGCTGAAGGCCGCCGGGCCCTCGGCGGCGAGCAGCTCGAACGAGCTCGCCAGGTCCGCCTGGACCAGGAGCTCCCCGGTGGAGAGAGGCT
>CP070829.1:3985160-3988178 GCA_020344755.1 Gemmatimonadales bacterium | reverse complement strand
CGTACGTCTGCTTTACATTCCGTGCGGGGACTGGAAAAAAACTTTACAGTTGGGATCCTGCCCGGAGGTGCCGCTCCCGCTCCGATTCTGCTTGAGGACCGGGTGCAACCGAAATCGGATCACTCCTCGGCGGGCTCATCCATCCAGGACGTCATCCGCGGTGTGAGCCGGCCAGGGGATCGTTCCGAAACCACCGGAGCCAGGGGAAGGCGAACCACGAACTCGGCCCCTTCCGCCAGCCGCGCCCGCTCCACCAGATAGACCTCCCCCCCATGGTTCCGGATCGTCTGGCTCACCACGGCAAGACCGATCCCCGATCCCTCTCCCTTGGTGCTGAAGAAAGGCTGGAAGATCCGGTCCTGGATCTCTGTGGCCACCCCGGGGCCGCGGTCCCTGAACCGGAGCTCGAGGAAGGGCCCCCCCGCCTCCCGGTCGCCGGGCTCGAGCCGCGACTGGACCGTCAACTCACCGCCCTCAGGCTGCGCATCCAGTGCGTTGAGCATGAGATTGATCACCACGCTCTTGAGCTGGCCCGGGTCGCCCAGCACGCGATCCGCCTCCGCGTTCAATTCCCACATGATGTGCACACCTCGGCGGGCGAAATCCGGCTGGAGTAGCTGACCCACCTCCGACATCAGCTCATGGAGGGCAACCAGCTCCTTCGGACGGCTCCTGCTGGGACTCAACTGCAGGATGTTCGACACCGCAGCGGAGAGGCGTCCTACCTCTCGGAGGCTGATTTCAATGGCGTCTCCGAACCGCTGTGGGATCTCACCTTTCCTCCGCCACCGCTCGAGCCGCTGGAGGTTCATCTGAACCGAGCTCAGGGGATTGCGGATCTCGTGGGCCAGGTAGGCCGACAGCTTGCCCAGCACGGCCAACCGACTGGAGCGCTCCACCTGCGCCACCATCTCGCGGAGCCGCTCCGTCATGTCGTAGAAGGCGACGCTGAGCCTCCCGATCTCGTCGTCACGGGGCGTGGGGAACCACGGTCGAAGGTCACCGCCCGCCACCCGCTCCACCGCCTGGGTCAGGTCTCGCACATATCCGGTCACGGGGCGGAGGAAGAGGGCAAAGGCGATGAGGCTCATGGCCCCCATGGCCATTACGAAGATCCAGTAGTCGCTGAAGAAACCCTCCAAGGGGGCCCGGGACGGGATCGATCCGCGCACGACCACGGTCCATTCCCGCCCGGGAACGGTGGCGAGCACGGTCGTTTGCGACCGTTCTCCCGCCTCGGGATCCGGTTCCAGGACCCGGATCTCGGATTCTTCGAGGGTCTCGCCCAGCCTGGGAGCTGGGCCGGTCTCGCAGGAGGAACCCCACACCAGCTGGCGACGGGCATCGTACACCCACAGTCCGTCCCCAATCGCGAGGGCTTCCGCCGCTCTCGGCCAGTAGTCTCCCACCACCGTGAGCGCCCCCTGACCCCACGGCGCCTCGAGCCGAACCGGTGAGGAATACCCCCCTTCCGCGCAGGCGCCTCCTCTGACCAGCGTCCCCGCGGAGGTCAGGATACCCTCCCCTTCATCCAGGATCGCCATGTAGTGGAAGCCGCTCAGAGGTGGTCCGGCAGATCCCGCCATGGCTCTCCGCAGCACCGCCGGGTCCGGGCCCGCATCCTCGGTGGCAACCGTCGACAAGACCCGGAGCGCGCTCTGCCCTGCGGCCGCTTCCTGTGCCAGCAGATCCACCGCAGCGCGCGTTCCCGCCACCAGCTGTTCCCTGGCAGAGGTGTCGGCGAGCGCCAGAGCCTCGTTCCGGGCCACGAGGGCGAAGAGCACCAACGGGACGATGGCGACGCTGAGGAACAGGAGGAAGATCTTCTTGTTAAGCGTCATGCCGGCCAGGTCCGGGAACGGGGTGGGAGAGGCTCTCGTAACCGTGGCAGCACGAAGAGCCCCAGTGCGGGAACGCCTCGGCCACATCGACGGCCCCGAGCCGCCCACCCCCGGTTTGCACACCGTGAGTCAGACAAAGGGATAGCGTCCATCCTCGGCACGGTACACTATATGTAGTGGGTTCCGCAGGGGAGAGCATCTCTCCCTTGAGTGGCGCCCGATGCGTGGAGACCATCACAACTCGCCCCCCGACTTCCCTCTCGACATCACGGAGTCCCCATCATGTCGCTGAATCTCAGAGCCGTGCGCGTTCGCCTCCGGAACAACCGGGTGCTCACGGGCCGGATTCACATCACGGAGGGGCAGTCGCTGTCCACCTTCCTCAGCACCAAGCTCCACTTCCTGAACATGACGGGCGTGAAATGGGTCGGGGCAGAGGGCGAGGAAGAGCTTCCTCACCTGAGTGTGCGACTGGAGCAGATCATCTGGGTGGAGCCGCTGGAGACCGAGCTGCACCTCTCCTCGGCGGCCCTTCCCTCGGAGGAGGCCCGGAAGATCGAGTTGCAGGTCGACGGTGGCGACCAGTGGCACCGCCTCCAGGTGGAGATGAACGTGGCCCGGGAGACGCGGATGTCCGACTACCTGGACGCGAATCCGGGCTTCATTCCCTTGTGGTCGGTCCGCCTCGCGGGAGGCGACGAGACCGTGGACCGGGTCGCGTTGAATCACCGGGCCCTCGCCGTGATCCGGGAGCTCGAGGACACCGACCCGCGAAAGCGAGGGTACTGAGACGCTCCGGAGGACGGACGGCCCAGGGGGAGAGTCCAGCGCACGACTCGATCTCGGGCGTCAGGACACCGCCAGCCGGTGATCCTGGATGATGCGGTTCAGGGTGGGACGGGAGATCTGGAGAACCCGCGCGGCTTCGCTCTTGTTACCGCCGGTCTCCTCCAGCACCCGCTGCACGTGCTCCCTCTCGATGCTGGACCGCACCTCGGATAGGCTCAGCGGCTCACCTCCGCGGGACATGGTCACCTGGGTCGGCGAATCCAGGTCGGCCCCGATGTCCGCCAGGGTCAGCGCGGGACCCCGGCTCATGACCAATGCACGGGTGATCACGTTCTCGAGCTCGCGGACATTCCCCGGCCACTCCCGCCACATGAGGTTGTCCATGACC
>CP070829.1:3982015-3985060 GCA_020344755.1 Gemmatimonadales bacterium | reverse complement strand
AACACCGGGCCTCCGGCTCGGGTCGCGGCGTGTCGCCCCTCGTCCCAACCGGATTGAAACCTCCCGTCCGCCACGTCCGTCCGGTTCCATAGGACCAACCTGACAACGTCGGGAAAACCTTGGGGGGGAGCGGTGGGCAGGACGTCGCTGGGTGAATTCGAGAAGCTGGTAATGCTGGCCGTGCTGCATCTGGGACCCAAGGCGTACGGGGCCACCATCATCCGGGAGCTGGAGAGGCGCACCGGGCGAAGGTCTTCGTCGGGCGCGGTCTACGTGGCCCTCCGGCGCCTGCAGAAGAAGGGCCTGGTGAGCTCGCGCCTCGGTGACCCAACCTCTACCCGGGGTGGTCGCCCCAAGCGCTTCTACACGGTGGAGCGAGCGGGGAGGGACTGTTTGCGCCAGGCCCTGGAGGACTGGTCTGCCATGGTGCGCGGACTCGAAGACACCCTGGAGCAGACGTCGTGAATCCCGACGGCCCCCCGCGGCTGGCCGCACGGCTCTTGGGCTTCCTCTGCCCCCCGCGTCAGCGGGACGAGGTCCTGGGTGACGCTGCGGAGAACTACGAACTCCAGGTCCGGCACTTCGGCCGGCGGGAAGCGCGAAGGCGGTATTGGACCCAGGTGGCGACGACCCCTGGATGGCTTTGGTGGGAGGAGGTGGGGACGATGACGACAACGATCCTGCAGGAAGCGAAACAAGCCCTCCGCGGCTATATGAAATCACCGGCCTTCACGGCCATCACCGTCCTAACCCTTGGCCTGGGCATGGGGGCCGTCACGGCCATCTTCAGCGTCGTGGACGGGGTCCTTCTGGAGTCCCTCCCATACCCCAACGCCGAACGGTTGGTGAGCATCCAGCACAACGCCACGGGCATGGACATTGTGGGCATGCCCAGCGCCAGGGGCCTGCACGTCTTCTACTCCGAGGCCAGCCGGAGCTTCGACGCTCTGTCTCTCTACTCCGCCCGAACCGGGACGCTGACGGGACTCGGGGACGCGCGGCGGATTTCCACGGCATACGTAACCCCCAGCCTCTTCGATGTACTCTCCGCGCAGGCAGCCGTGGGCCGCGTCCTTACCGATGAGGAGGGCGTGCCCGGAGGCCCGGCGGTCGTCGTCCTGAGTGACGGGTTCTGGAGCCGGGAGTTCGGAAGGGACCAAGAAATCCTGGGCCGGACGGTCCAGCTGGACGGCACGGCCCACGAGGTCGTGGGCGTGATGCCGCCGGACTTCGCGTTCCCCGATCCCAGCGTGGCCCTCTGGGTTCCGCTAAGGGTGGATCCGGCAGGCACGCAGTTCGGCGGCTTCAACTACCCGGCGCTGGCACGAGTCCGGCAGGGCGTGACCCCGGAGGCGGCGCAGGCCGACCTCAACGGGCTCGTGGGACGCTTCTCCGAGCGCTTCCCGGAGGTCTTCACCCCCGAGCGCATTGCCAACGCGGGTATCGAGGTCGACGTGCACGCGTACATCGACGACATCGTAGGCGAGGTCCGACCGGTCCTTTGGGTGCTGCTGGCCACCGTGGGATTCGTGCTCCTCATCGCGTGCGCCAACGTTGCAAACCTGCTCCTGGTGAGGGCGGAGAGCCGCTCGAAGGAGGTTGCCATCCGGGCCGCCCTGGGCGCATCCCGCGACCACCTCATGGCCCGCTACTTCACGGAGAGCCTGCTCCTGGCCGTTGCCGGGTCGGGGCTGGGGCTCCTGGTGAGCGTCGGCCTGTTGGACTTCCTGGTGGCGCAAGGGCCCCGCAATTTGCCCCGCCTGGAGCAGATCGGACTGGACAGCTCGGTGCTGGCCTTCACCGCCGTTCTCACGCTGTTGGTAACGCTGGTGTTCGGGGCCATCCCCGCCCTCCGCAACCGGCGTGCATCCGTCGCTGAGGTCATCCGCGACAGTAGCCGTGGCAACACCGCAGGTCGGCAGGGGCTGCGCGCCCGCTCGGTCCTGGTGGTGGGGCAGGTGGCTTTCGCCATGGTGCTGCTGGTGGGATCGGGCCTGACCCTGAAGAGCTTCTGGGCCGTGCAACAGGTGGAACCGGGCTTCGAAGCCGCCGACGTCCTCTCCTTCTACGTGGCACTACCCGAGTCCTCCTATCCAGAGGCCGAGGACCGTGCCCTGTTCCACCAAGGACTGCTGGAGCGCCTGGAGGCCATGCCCGGCGTGCGCGCGGCGGGCGTCATTTCGCGACTGCCCCTCTGGGGGATGGGTGAACTGGATCCCATCCTCGTGGACGGTCAACCCATCGATCCCGATGCCATCCCCCCCATCGTCGAGATGCGGGCGGTGTCACCCGGGTATTTCAAGGCCATGGGCATCGAGCTCCAGGCCGGGCGGATGCTCACCCAGGCCGATGCCGACACGCGTTCCGGCGCCGTGATGGTGTCGCGTCAGGTCGAGAGAGCCCACTTCGGCGGACTCATTGCCGTGGGAGGCCGGGTGGCCCAGGGACTCGCCAACGACTCCGACCCCTGGTCGGACGTAGTCGGGGTGGTGGAGGACGTCCACAACGAGTCTCTCACCAAGGCGCCCATCGGCACCATCTACTATCCGCTGATCATGGGCGATGGCGTGGATCGTACCTACCTCACGCGCACGATGGGATACACTGTCAGGACGGCGGTGGAGCCTACGTCGCTGGTCCCCGCCGTGCGAGGCATCCTGGCCGAAATGGACCCGTCCATCGCGCTGGCCGACGTGAGCACCATGGCGGCCCGGGTCCAGCGAGCGCGGGCCCCCATGGCCTTCACCATGCTGGCCCTGGGGCTGGCGGCGGTGGTGGGACTCCTCCTGGGGGCCATCGGGCTCTACGGTGTCGTCTCGCACGTCACGGGCCAGCGCACCCAGGAGATCGGCGTGCGCATGGCCCTGGGTGCCGACAACGGAAGGGTCCGGCGGATGGTGGTCGCCCAGGGCATGGGTGTGACGGCGGTAGGCCTGGTGGTGGGCCTGGGTGCTGCCTTCGGGCTGAGCCGGTTCATGCAGGCACTCCTGTTCCAGGTCGAGGCCAATGATGCCTTCACGTTCACCTCGGTTGCCGTGGCGCTCT
>CP070829.1:3978857-3981915 GCA_020344755.1 Gemmatimonadales bacterium | reverse complement strand
ACGATGCCCCCAGAAACATGCACGGCCCCCCGATGCGCTCTGCCTGAACGGGGCGTCCGCCTCGCCGAAGAAGTGGAGGCTCAGCACGTGATTTGATCCGAGTCTTCCGTACACGAAGCCGCCCACACCACAGCCAGGAACAAGACCACACCCCCGACGACCGCCAGGAACTTCAATGCCTGAGGTGCGTCCTGGCCCTCCTCCACCCGGGCTACCGCGGCGACGGGAACGCGGCGGGCCTCCGCTCGGTCCACCAGACCTACGTACACCGAGTCCCCCTCCAGATAGGGAGTCTCCAGGACGACCCTCTCGCCGTCATGTAGGGTCAGGCGGATCTGCCTCGGCAGCTCCGCCTGTGGCCCGACAGGCATCTGAATCGGGTCCCAGGTCGTGCACGCCGCCATCGTGACCAGCAAACACGCTGCTGTGATGCGAACGGAAAAGGACCTGCTCATGGGACTCCCTCCGTCTCGGGTAACCGGGAGGATTAACAGCATCATACTCTCAGGCTGCTCTGCGTGCTTCAGAACCGGATCTGTAGCGAGGCCGAGGCTGCTACAGGCGTGAAGTCGAGGCCGAAGCCGACGGAGCCCGGCCCGACCTCCAACCACTGGTCCTGCTTGATGATCGCGCCGAGCACCCCGCCCAGGACGGTGCCTCCCAGAAAGACGGCGGCGGCGGTGCCGCTCGAATAGCTGCACTCCTCCGATTGATAGGTGTGTGTTGTAAGCCACACCGTATAGGACCCCCCCCGAGTCTCGCAGTCCTTCGTCGCGTATCGAACCACCACCGCCGCGAGTCCGCCGACGAGACCACCCAAGAGGGCACCATTCCGGATGCCCAAGGGCTTACTACCGCTTCGCACCAGGACACGGGAGTCGCGTGTGAGCACCAACGTGGTTTCTCCGTCCCAGTAGGGGTCTTCTTCGTTCCAGAGAAGGGTCCGCATCACGATCGTGTCACCGCGCTGGTCCAGGAGCACCCCGGGCGCCCTGGCGTTCCCCGAGACGAGGATCGCTTTCTCGACACGGATCGTGTCTCCGATCGGAAAGCCGCCCGACTGCGCCGCCACACCGGGCGCGCAATAGAGGAGCCAGGCGAGGGACAGCGTCAACGAGGCGCGTGACATTGGTTTCTCCAGGTCTCAGGGTACCGGGAGGGTTAGCAACACGATACGAGCAGCCCTCTCAGGGGACGATACGTAGGGGTACGTATCCGCAGAATGAGGGAGAGGGAGAATCTGCACCCGCCGTGCTTAACACGATGTGGCAGTGGGTGGCCAAGGACCATCAAGCACCTGGACCGGTCCTTCCCCAGCCCCCATAGACTTCGTGCCTCTGCCACCCCTCACCACCCTCTCAGGGCGAATCGGGAGTCGGAGTTACCTCTGGGGCGGTTCAGAGAGATCGCCCGGGTGGCCACAACGGCTCCACCGTCGTCCGGGGGGGCGGTCGCTCATGGTGTCGGTCTCGGCGGATGTCGAGGCGCAGGCGGCGGGCGGCGTTGTCGTGGAGGATGGCTCGACGCTGCTCGTGCCTCAATCCCGCGTCAGGACCGTACTGTGGCTCATGGGGAGGGAGACGCAGGTGAACCTGACCAGGACGTCTGCGGAAATGGAGATCTGACTGCGTCCAGCGTCGTAGCTCCCCGCGTAGGTCCAGGACTGGTCCGGACAGGTGTCGGGCGTGACGGTGAGGGACACATCCGGGCGTGGCCCCGGCGCGATACTCCCCTCCACGGTCCCGTCGCTTCCCCAGAAGTACTTTCCCCCCGAGTTGTGGTAGAGATCGCCGGTGACGTAGTAGGTCCCCGTGAGCGACCCCTGCGACTGGGAAAGGGTGAAGAAGATCGCTCCGGAAAACTCGCCGTCGCTGCTGGTCCCCTCGAGGCCCCCCGTGTAGGATCCCCCGATCGGGTGAAACTCGTCGGGGCCAATCACCGAGTCTTCACCACCGCAGCCGACCAGGAGGGCCGCGATCCCCGGCAGGAGCCATCGGGAACGGGAATGGATCATCGGGAGCATGAGTGGCCCTTTCGTCACCGCGACGCGGGTGGAGCGGGGGTCCGAAGTGGGGAAGGGGACCGCCGGGCGGGCCATGCCTCCACTCGGGCGGATCGCCAGAACGGCGGGCATTCTAACCTCCGACCTCATCGATTCGCGAGTGACGATGCGGGACTCCGTGGCCCGATCGCAAAGAACACGACGGTACGCCCGCGCGGGACTCCGCAGCATCATGCTGGGTCAGGATGGGGTCCCTGCGCGCCTTCGGGGCTTCGGGCTTGATGGAGAAGAACGTGGGATCAGAGGCCTCGGACGCCACTCAATGGCCCAGTAGAGCCCCGATCGCAGCCCCCACCAATCCAAACCCAAGAACGAACTCGGGACCCGTACCGGATGCGGCACCGTCGCTCGCCCCTGAGCAAGAATCGCAGGGAAGCGAATCGATGAACAGAAAGGTGGCAAGCCCGACTCCCGCGCCGACCAAGCCCCCAACAACTGCCCCTTTCCGCCACCCAGAACCGCCCTCCGAGTCTTGAATGCTCCAAAGGGACGGCTGGACGGGCGAGAAGTTGTTCCACGGGCTGAGTGGTCCCTCCCGCTGGAGCGTCATGGGCTGCTCGGCCTCCTGAATCGGTGTCGGGGCGAGCGGGGGATTCCGTGCGTCGGCCCAGATCCAGGCCTCGGTCGCCTGCTGGGAAGCGGCGGACTGGGGGACGGCGTGCAGCGTTGCGAGCACTATGAGGCACTTCACAATTGATCTCATCGGATGCGCCTCCAGGCCAAGAGTCCGCGCGTCCCAACGGCTTTGCATTTCTACGGCGCACCACGATGGGGCACGCGCGTGGGGCGCGCACCAAATGAGCGACCTGCGACAGCAGCGATTCCTTGTTTGAACACGTGGCTCAATTCGCTCGAGGCTCAGAGCGGGTCTTTGGCCGCTACTGCGAGTGTCTCCCGCGCGACCTTGGCGCCGTGGCGGTCCGTTCCGAGCGGATGCGACGGCTGCATGGAACCGGTGAGTTTCAGGCTGGACTGCCGAGAGGAAGCGAGGCTACC
>CP070829.1:3975639-3978757 GCA_020344755.1 Gemmatimonadales bacterium | reverse complement strand
GGCCGGGCGGGACGCGCCCGCGCCGACCTGAGCGAAGAGAAGAGGGCCGGCGGATCGGATCCGCCGGCCCCTTCCAGCCTGCCCGTGGCGCGTGGGGTCTCAGCGCCGGCTCGGCGCCGGGGGCAGCGCGTCCACGAGCTCCACCATCCGCTTCAGCTCCTCCTCGGTGGGAAGCCGGCCCCGCATGGCACCCAGGTTGTCCGCCATGTGGGAGGCACGGCTGGTGGCCGGTGTGGCGGCGGTAACCGCCGGGTGCGCCACCGCAAACTTGAGAAAGAACTGGGCCCAGGTGGTGGCACCGAAGTCCGCCGCCCACGCCGGGACCTCGCGGCCCTCCACGCGGTTCCAGAGGCGGGTACGGCCAAACGGTGCGTAGACCAGCACGCCGATCTCCAGCTCCTGCGCCAGGGGGAGCACCTCCTCCGCGGAGGCGCGGTTGTCCACCGCGTAGTCGATCCCGATGAAGTCGATGGGGTGGTCCCGCATCACCTGCATGATGTTGGAGTATTGACTCCCGCTGGTGGTGGTGATGCCGATGTAGCGGACCCGGCCCTGCGCCTTGTAGTCCTCGAGGATTCCGAGCTGGGTGGGAGGATCCCCCATGTTGTGGACCTGGATGAGGTCGATGACGTCGGTCCGCAGACGCTCGTACGAGCGCTCCAGCTGGGCTCGGGCCGCCGCCGGGTCGGCCGCTCCTCCGCCCCGCCCCGCCACGTTGACCTTGGTGGCCCAGAAGATCCGGTCGGTGATCTCCAGCTCCGCGGCGATCGTCCCCGCCACCTCCTCGGAGGCGCCGTAGCCCGGAGCGGTGTCGAACACCGTGCCACCGTTCTCCACCAATGACGTGAAGACCTCCCGTAGTGCGCTGTAGTCCTCACTGCGTGCCACGCGGGAGAAGGTCGCGGAGCTCCCAAGCCCTACCGTGGGGAGCCGCTCGGACGTGCCCGGGATGGCCCGGGTGAGGATCTCCTGGCGAGCCAGACCGCTCAGGGCACGGGGATCGATGGAGAGGACCGCGCCGGCGGCGGCGGACATCTTCAGCCAATCGCGGCGTGAGATCATGGGGACCAGCTCCTGTCCGGGGGGTAGGGAGGGGCTCGGGGGGCAGAGTATGGCTCTACTCCAGGACCCGTGACCGGGATCCAGCGTTGAGGGAACGCCGGAGTTCAGGGGCTCGATCCCCCCTGGACCGCCGTGGCGTCGCCGACCGGGTCGGCGCAGGGCCGAGCGGTTCGGGCTCCGGCTCGGGCCGATGGCATGCGAGGGTCGGTCGGATTGGGTGGGGGAGTCACGGCTCGTCGGCTACCCCCCGCCCCCCACCAGCTCCTCGGGTGAGAAGATCCGCCCCTTCGACACCACCGCGTCGATGGCTCGGGTGTTCTGGATATCCGCCAGCGGGTCGGCGGAGAGGAGCACCAGGTCCGCCCGGTACCCCTCCGCGATCCTTCCCATCTCCCCCGCCAGTCCGAAGAACTCCGCGGGGCGAAGGGTGGCGGAACGGAGAGCCTCCAACGGCGGGAGACCGGCGCGCACCAGGAGCGCCAGCTCGTCGTGGAGGCTGTAGCCCGGCATGGCGTACCCGATGGGGGTATCGGTGCCGGCGCCGACGGGGACGCCGGCCGCGTGCATGCGGCCCACCAGGAAGAGACTCCACTCCCCGAAGGTGTTGTCGGCCCCGGAAGGCGCCGATCGTGCCTCCACGGTCGCGGCCCGCCACGGCTCCGCCACTTCCGGTGGTGCCCGGTCCAGAGCGTCCATCCATCCCTCCTGGGAGAAGGGCGGCTGGAGCCTCAGGGCGTTGAGGCGGAGGGTGGGGACCTGGATGGTTCCATCCATGGCGGCCAGGACCTCCCTGCATCGGGCCGGGTCGTAGGTGTTCACGGCCCGGAGCCGCTGCAGCCGGTGGAGCCTGGAGCGGAGGTCGGCGCCCGAAGCCTCGCCGTTGTCGTTCAGGATCTCCCGGCGCCTCTCCAGGAGCGTCTGCGCATCGGCGGTGCAGTCCGTCTCCACGTTTCGAAGGTGCTCCAGCGAGTTGACCCTCGGCGCGACCTGGGAGGCTCGCATGGAGAGAGGAACGTGGGCGGCGATGGGGAGATCCCGCTCCCTCCCCGCCGTGACCAGGGCGTCGAACACCTGGGGCGAGACCATCTCGTAGACCTTGATGAAGTCGACCCCCGCGTCCGACAGCGCAGCCACCTGGGCCCGGGCCGCTTCCGGGGTCGCATTGCGAGTCCCGATCTCCGGGCGGCCGTTTCCGTCGTACACTACAGTCTGCCCGTCCAGGAGGGGGCCGCTGAAGAACACCCGGGGTGCCACGGCTCCGTCGGCCCGCATGGCCTCCACCACCGGGAGGATTTCTTCCAGCAGTCCTCCCGTGTCCCGGACGCTGGTCACGCCGTAGCTCAGGAAGAGGCCCGGCATGGCCTCGGTGAAGGCCGGGTCGTACGTCAGGTGGACGTGCATGTCCCAGAGCCCGGGGATCAGGTACCGACCGGTCCCGTCGATGACCCGCGCGTCCTGCGGGATCGCGGCCCCGGCATCCGCGGCGGTGATTCGGTCCCCGTCCACCACCACCGTCTGCCCCGCCCGGGGTCCACGGACCGCGTCGATGACGGTGACGTTCTCGAAGGCCAGGGGTCCCCGGGAAACGGGTTCATCCCGGGTCTCCGGAACGGGAGGCTCCTCCGCCGGCGCACAGGACGCCACCAGGAGGCCCAGCGCCACCGACCTCGTCAGCCCCGCCACGGAAAAGGTCGCACGGTGCGCGGCTCCACGGCCTCTGTGGCCACCGCGACTGCCGCAGACTCCGCTGCTACCGCTGCCGCCGCCGCTGCCCCACCCGCCCCGCCCGTCGCGTTGCCGTACCGCCGTTCCCTCCCACGTCTCCTCCCCCCTCACATCCCCTCCGGCGTCCAGATGGGCGTGTCCGGATCCCACGGATCCAGCGGATCCATCCCCAGACGCTCGAGCTGGGCGTTCATGGCCGCCATCTCGTTCTCCCAGACCCCCTGGAGGGTCTCCAGGTAGCCGTCCAGCCGGTCCGACATGATCTGGAAGACCTGGCGCATCCCCTCGTTGGGCGCGCCATCCCCCCGCTCCACCATGGAGAGGAGGTTCG
>CP070829.1:3972406-3975539 GCA_020344755.1 Gemmatimonadales bacterium | reverse complement strand
AGCGCAATGTGCGCCGGAGCCCCTGCGCGAAGTCCACGGTGGACTCGAAGCCCAGCTCCCGCCGGACCTTGGTGTTGTCGATGGCATAGCGGCGGTCATGGCCCCGGCGGTCGGCCACGAAGGTCTTCAGGAAGCCTGTTCGCCACCCGTGGGCGGCGGGGGCGGCGGGAAAGCGCCGGGACAGCTCCGGCTGCTCCTCGAAGGCGGCGTCCATGGCGTCGCACAGGACGTCCACCACGTCCAGGTTCTCCATCTCGCACTCTCCACCCAAGGGGTAGACCTCGCCGGGAGTGCCGTGCTCGAGCACCAGATCCAGCGCCCGACAGTGGTCATCCACGTGGAGCCAATCCCTCACATTCCGTCCGTCCCCATAGACTGGGAGAGGCTCCCCCAGAAGGGCGTTCACGGTGAACAGGGGAATCAGCTTCTCCGGGAACTGGTAGGGGCCGTAGTTATTCGAGCAGCAGGTGGTGGTGACCTCCAGGCCGTACGTGCAGTGGTACGCGCGCACCAGGTGGTCCGCAGCAGCCTTGGAGGCGGCGTATGGGGAGCTCGGCCGATGGGGGGCGTTCTCGCCGACCGGCGGGTCATGCGGTCCGAGGGAACCGTGCACCTCGTCGGTGGAGACCTGATGGAACCGGTGCGGACGACCCGACCCGTCGTCGAGCCAGACCGCCCGTGCCGCTTTCAGGAGCGCGTGGGTCCCCACGATGTTGGTCTCGACGAACGCATCGGGCCCGTGGATGGATCGGTCCGCGTGGCTCTCGGCGGCGAAGTGTACCAGCGTGTCCAGCCGGTGGTCTCGAAGGAGGTCCTCCACCAGCCCCTGGTCCCGGATGTCGCCGTGTACGAAGGTGAAGTCCGGTTGGCCCTCGAGAGCGGCAAGGCTGGTTCGGTTCCCGGCATAGGTCAGGGCGTCCAGGACCACGATGGAATCCTGGGGATGGGTTCGGCGCCAGTAGTGGGCGAAGTTCGCGCCGATGAAGCCGGCGCCGCCTGTGACCAGGATCCCGCTGCTCACGCACTCCCCCCGTGGCGGTCCGCCGCCCCCTCAGCGGCCGAGCCCAAACCCCTCACCCCGGCCCCTCCATTCGCCAGAAGGTGATCCCCCCGGCCTGCTGACCCACCTCCACGTCCGCCACCCGCTGGAACGTGCGGAGGTCGTAAATGTCCACCTTCCCCGGCTCGGCCCCCACACCCTCCACGCTCACGAAGGCGTAGCGGGAGTCCGGAGAAACCACCACGCCGTGGGTCACCGTGGTGCTTGACGGTGTCAACGCCACGCTCTCTCCCCGATCGAGGTCGAAGAACTCCACCGCGGCCCCTCCCTTGAGCGTCGCCACCAGGAGGCGCCCGTCAGGAGTCACGTCCAGGTTGTACGGGGCTCGGCCCGCCTCGAAGCGGCGGGTCACCGACCACCCATCCACATCGATCTCGAGGATGTGGTCGGCCCGGTTGCAGGCCACGTAGACCTTCGTGCCGTCGGCACTGGGCTCGGCCCAGGTGGGAGAACAGGCATTGGACATGGGCAGGCCACCCGCCATGTGCTGCATCCCGGCCATCCCTTCGTGGCCGCCGCTCTCCATCATCCGCATCTCGTGCTCGGCCCCCTCCATGTGGGAGGGCTTCGACCATGGGGCCTCCGAGCCGGGCGCCACCGAGAAGTACCTCGAGACCTGGAAGGTGCGGGTGTCGATCTCCACCAGCAGGTCGTTCATCATGCAATTGGTGTAGAGGTGCGTCCCACCCGGTGCCATCCTCAGGCCATGTGGCATGACGCACGTCTCGATCTGCTGGACCTCCATCATGTCCGGCGTGAAGACCACCGAAACGGTACTGGGGACGTGCTCGCCGTGAAGATTGAAGTTGGCTACGAAGGCGTAGAGGCCGTCGGGGGTCAGGTCCAGGGTGGCCGGGAACCACCCCAGGAGCGTGGGACGACCCACGAGGGTGTCGGGACCGGCGTGGTACTTCCACAGCTTTCCGTCCGGGACGCCGTGGCCGGTGGTCCAGTACAGGAACTCCCCGTCCCGGCTCATGTTGAAACCGTGCGGGCCCTCGGTCTCCACGGCCAGCTCCCCCACCGGGATGGTCCGATCCACCCGCGCCCCGTCCGGACCCCAGGCAACCCGGTGGATCAGGTCCGCGGACTCAGCGCCCACGTAGACGAAATAGGTGGCCTCGGGGAGGGAGGCCTGGGCGGAGGTGCCGGGGGAGGGGGTACCGGCCACCCTGGGGCGCGCGGTGGTGGCCACCGTCCCAGGGTCGGAAGTGGGTGGACTGTCCATGCTCCCGCTACCACCTCCTCCAGAGGCGCAGGCCGGGCCGAAGGCGATGAGTAGGGCAACGGCGGAGAGAATGCTCGGAGATCGCTTCATGATCAGCAGAGCTGGCGGAGGGGATTTCTGGCCTGGGACGGGCCCTTGAGCCTATACTCTATCCCTCTCTCGACCCGGTGCGCCACACCGGGTGCATGCAGGGGGCCGACTCCGCTCCCACCAACCCTCCCACGGAGTATCCGACGTCATGCGACATCTACGACACGGGGTGATGGCCGCGGTGTTGGCCGCCCTCTGGACTGTGCCGACGGCGGCACAGGACGTGACCCGAGTGGCCGGCCTGCGGGCGGTTCCCGAGCGCCCCTCGGTGGCCCTGAACGAATCCGTTCCGTTCCGGGTGGAAGCGGTGGATGCCCAGGGGAATGTGGTGGATGGGGTGGACATCCGGGTGGTGGGCCGCGGAGTCCGGTATGCCGACGGCAGCCTGACCGGGCTGGAGGGCGGTACTCAGGTGCTCTTCGCGAGCCTGGTGGTGCCGGCCGACTACCAGGGGGCCCCGGCCCAGCTCCGGATCGACGTGGAGGTCACCTGGCCCGCGGTGGCCCGCATCGACATCGCTCCCCTGTCGGACCACACGCTGTACGCGGGCACGGGGATCCGGCACCGGGCTTCAGCCTTCCACCGGGACGGCTCTCAACGCCCTGGCGCCACCTTCGCGTGGTCGTCCTCGGATCCGTCCGTGGCCTCGGTCGACGCGTACGGGTCGGTCACGGCCCACCGAGCGGGGACGGTCACAGTCCACGCCGACTTCGACGGAGCGCGGGGGAGCCTGGACTACCAGGTCGCCCCCTTCC
>CP070829.1:3968907-3972306 GCA_020344755.1 Gemmatimonadales bacterium | reverse complement strand
ACGCCCTTGTTGCGCGGAACACGCGCCAGGTCTTCGATGCCCTGGGGCCTCTCCGCCCCGAGGCCCGAGAGATCCTCGTCGGTCATGTGCGGGACTCCACCCTGGGAATGGCCCGCTGGGCTCACCGGGGTCCCCGGATCGAGACGGAAGCCGACCTGGACGACTACATGCATGAGGTGGCTGGGAGGGTGGGTTGGCTCCTTACGGAGCTCTTCGCCTTGCAGATTCCGGGTGTGGAGGCCGAGAAGGACGAAATGATGAGCCTGGGCAGGGAGTTCGGTCTCGCCCTGCAGACGGTCAACGTCATCCGGGGTCTCCACGGCGACTGGGAGCGGGGGTGGGTCTTCATCCCTCAGGCATTCGTGCCAGACGGGCGGGACCCCCACGACCTCTTTGCCCCGGGCGGCCGGGACCGGGAAACGGAGGTGGCAATCCTGGAGCACCTCGTGCCGAAGGCCGAGCGCCACCTGGAGGCCGCCCGGCACTACATCGCGCACATCCCGCGGTCCGAAAAGGGGATCCGCCTGTTCTGCCTGCTCCCCTATCTCTTCGCGGTGCGGACGTTGGCCATTTCCCGGAAGAACCCGCGCGTCTTCCACGAGGAGACCAAGATCACCCGGCCCGAAGTCCGGCGCATCGCCTTCTGGACCCGACTCCTGGGGGGGAGTGACCGGTGGGTGCTCTGGTACGCCCGACACCTGGCACGGTAGCCCCCACCGCGGCGGCGGAAGCCCTCGCGGGCATGGGCCCCGCGTGGCCGGGGCCGGCTTCCCGCCCTGGGTCACCCGGTCACTCAGTCGGGTGCCTGATGTCCCGGGGCGTCGTAGTCCCGGTCCCGGCCGATCACCGGCCCGCTCAGGCGAGGAGAGTCGACTCGTACTCCGCCGCCAATCCTCCAGGGAGGAAGGAGCAGACCAGAGCCGGGCGTTCCCTACTCCCCGGCCAGGAGGCGTCCCGCCACGGCCAGACCGTACAGGGTGAGCCAGGGCTCGACGCGCTCCACGGTTCGACAGTGAGGGCCGACCAGGGGCGCGAACCCGCCCGTGGCCACCACCAGGGCCTCTGGACGACCCCACTCCTGGCGAATTCGGTCGACCATGCCATCGAGGGCATCCACGACACCGTAGAAGATCCCGGACTGGATGCACGTCTCGGTCCGGCGTCCCACTACCCGGACGGGGGGCGAGAACTCCACCGCGGGGAGCTTCGCGGTGCGAGCGGCCAGCCATTCCAGCCCCGCAGAGACGCCTGGAGCGATGACCCCGCCCTCGAACACCCCCTCCGCAGTGATGCAGTCGTATGTCGTGGCGGTTCCCAGGTCCACCACCACCGTATCCCGGTGATAGAACTCCCGAGCGGCGAGGGTATTCACGATGCGGTCCGCGCCCACCGTTCTCGGCTCGTCCACGTCGAGCCGAACGGGGAGGGAGACCCCGGGGTCCACCACGAAGACGGGACCATCGACCAGCCCCTCCAAGGTCGGACGGAGCACGTCGGTGGCGGAGGGAACGACGGATCCCACCACAGCCCTCGTGAGCGACTCCCGGTCGAAGCCCGCTTCCCGGAGCAGGCCCCGGAGAAGGTAGCCGTACTCGTCCGAGGTCCGAGGGACCTTGGTGGAAATCCTCCAATGGCCCTTCAGGTCCGAGGCGCCGTCCACCACGCCCACCACGGTCTCGGTATTCCCCACGTCCAGTACGAGCTGCATGACACTGCTCCTGTCGTATCGTCGTCCCGACGTCGGCTCCCGGCTACCGGGCTCCCGTCGGTGAGAGCCCTGCCGATCCTTCCAAAGCGCGTACCGTCCCCGCCACCACGCCGGCCAACCCGTAGCGTGTCTCCACAAGGAGTCGGCCCTCCTGGTCGATTCCCCGTGCCACCCCGCGCTCCCCTCCATCCCGCGGCCCCTTCACCTGCACCGGGCGGTCCCGTAGGATGTCCCTCCTCTGCCAGGCCGCAAGCTCGCCAGCCGTGAGGGTTCCGGTGGCCTCCGCCGCCGATCGCACTGCATCCACCACGCAACCGAGGACCGTCATCCGGTCCCCCAGTCCCGCAGAAGCCAACGCACCTGACGGCTCTCCACCGGGGACCTCGATTGGGAGGACGTTGAGGCCCACCCCCACCACCACCGCCGCACCGTGGGGCGACGAAGGTGTCACGGCCAGGACCTTCTCGCAGAGGATCCCCCCCACCTTCGCCGACGCTCCCTTCCCCAACAGGAAGAGGTCGTTGGGCCACTTGAGCCCCACCTCTGCGGCGGATCGCTCCTCCAGCCCGGCCGCGAGGGCCAGTCCGACCCGGATGGGAAGGAGCCCGTCGACCCGGGGGCCGCGGCTCCGAAGCACCAGGCTCCCCCAGACCCCACACCCCGAAGGTGAGCACCAGCTCCTCCCATTTCGCCCCCGTCCCGCGGTCTGCTCGTTCGCCAACACCAGGGTGAGGTGGTCGGCGCCCTCCCGGGCCAGCGCCTTGGCCCGGTCACTGGTGGATCCGAGGGTGCGGTGGACCTCCACGGAAGGGAGGCCCAGGCTTCGGGCGAGGCTCGGGCCCGACTCACCCTCCCAAGTCTCCTGGATGGACACCGGGTGGGCCCTCAGAGACCGACGCGGAGGGAGAGGTCCGCTGCGGGAGCGGAGTGGGTGAGGGCACCCACGCTGATCAGATCAACTCCGGCTTCGGCGATGCCCCGGACCGAGTCCAGGTTCACGTTCCCGGACGCCTCCAGAAGCGGCCGGCCCTGCCCCAGTTGTGCGACGCGTCGAACTGCTTGCCCCATGTCCGCCACCGACATGTTGTCCAGGAGTATCCGCTCCGGCGGGGTGATCAGCGCTTCCTCGAGTTGCTCCAACGACGCCACCTCCAGCTCCACGGGAAGCTCCCGGTGATTTCGCCTCCGGACCGCCTCCAGCACCGCGGCGATCCCCCCTGCTGCGGCAATGTGGTTGTCCTTGATGAGGATCATGTCGTAGAGCCCCATTCGGTGGTTCGTACCCCCGCCGGCTCGCACCGCCTCCTTCTCGAGATGACGCCATCCGGGCGTGGTCTTGCGGGTGTCTACGATGGTGGCGCCTGTCCCCTCCACGGCGCGCACGAAGGCGCGGGTCAGGGTGGCGATCCCGCTGAGGCGCCCCAGGAAGTTAAGGGCCACGCGCTCCGCCGTGAGAATGGAACGGAAGGGACCGCGGATCTCCAGGAGGGTCCCTTCCGGGAACACCTCGTCCCCGTCCGACGCCAGTTGCCGGAGCCGGAGGGCAGGGTCCACGGCCCGAAAGACCGCGGCGGCCACCTCCAAACCCGCCACCACCACCGGCTCCTTGGCCACGATGCGGGCCTCCCCCTGGGCTTCCTCGGGAATGGTCCAGACGCTGGTCCAATCCCCGGGACCGACGTCCTCTGCCA
>CP070829.1:3965373-3968807 GCA_020344755.1 Gemmatimonadales bacterium | reverse complement strand
GTTCTTCCGGAGGATCACCTCGGTCCAGGTGACGTCCATGGCCCCCTCGCTTCCCACCAGGCGCAGGAAGGTGGTTCCAGAGGTCCCGTCCACGAAGTTCACCCGAAGCGAGAGGTTGAAGGGCGGGTGCGCGTCGGTCTCCGGGTAGTCGAACATGCCCAGGAGGATGTCCGGTACCTCGCGGCCGTCCTTCCAGTATCGAAGACCGCCCTGGGCCATGACCTTCTCCGGACCCGTGGAGTCGGTGATGAAGTGCAGCGACGAGAACAGGTGGACGAACAGGTCCCCGGAGACTCCGGTGCCGTAGTCCCGGTAGTTCCGCCACCGGAAGAACCGAAGGGGATCGAACGGACGTTGGGTGATCCCCTCCACGTACCGCTCCCAGTCCACCGTCTCCGGAGAGGCGTCCTCGGGAATGGTGTACTGCCAGGCTCCGATGGGATCGTTTCGGGCCCAGAAGCCCTCGGCGTAGTTGAGCTCTCCGATGGCCCCCTGCGCCAGGAGCTCCTTCGCCTTCTCGTTCCCCAGGGAACTCATCCCCTGGCTTCCCACCTGGAATGTCTTGCCGGACTCCCGCTGGGCCCGGACCAGCTCGGCGCCCTCGCCGATGGAGTGCACCATGGGCTTCTCGCAGTACACCGCCTTCCCGGCCTGAAGCGCCGCGACGGAGATTCGTTGGTGCCAGTGATCGGGTGTGCCCACGATCACCGCATCGACGTCGTCGCGAGCGAGGATCTCGCGGTAGTCCCGCGTGGTGAAGATGTCGCCGTGGGCTTCCCGGGCCGCCTCCAGGCGTCCGTCGTAGAGGTCGCACGCAGCCACCAGGGTCACCCCTGGCACCCGGAGGGCCGTGTTGACGTCGGCCATCCCCATGCCGCCGGCGCCGATGACGGCCAGCTGAACCTGGTCATTGGGCGACCACCGGCCACCTCGGGCGAGGAGTCGGGCACCGGGACGGTCCGAGGCACGCAGGACGTGGGGCGTCGCGCCTGCCGCAAGGGCGCCGGCGGCCAGGGTACCGAGGAAGTCGCGTCGGGAGCGGGGGGTTCCGGATCGGGTCATGGCACGAGAGGTGTGAGGAGACGTCGGGGGTAGAATGGGAAGGGAGCGAAGAGACCGCCAGCGGAACGGGACCACGGGAGTTGCCCCACTTCCGAGGCCCATTTTCGGGGTCTACCTTCCCGGGGGCGGATCGTCCATCCGAAGTCCGCGTCGAGCCCCACCCCCGGTTCCCATCCCACACCTTCGTTCCCTGAACCCCATCCACCTCCATGACCGCCCACGCTACCGAGATTCGTCACCTCAGCGCCCACGAAGGCGAGACCGTGACCCTGACCGGCTGGGTGGAGACCACCCGTAGTCATGGGAAGGTGGCCTTCGCGGTGGTGCGGGATGGAACGGGGATCGTCCAGTGCGTCTTCCTGAAGAAGGAGCTCCCGGAGTCGGTGTGGGAGGCCCTGGGGGACCTCACCCAGGAAAGCGCCGTGCGGGTATCGGGGACGGTGAAGCCCGACGATCGGGCTCCGGGGGGGTACGAGCTCGGAGTCAGCCGGCTGGACGTTCTCTCCCTGGCGGAGGACTACCCCATTCAGCCCAAGGAGCACGGGGTGGACTTTCTCCTGGACCACCGCCACCTCTGGCTCCGGTCGTCCCTCCAACGGGCGAGCTTGAAGGTTCGCCACGAGGTGGAGCAGGCGATCCACGACTTCTTCTACGAGAACGACTTCGTCCGGATCGATACACCCATCCTCACCGGGTCCATCGGGGAACACGCCGGGACGCTCTTCGCCACGGATTACTTCGGCGAGAACGCGTACATGGCTCAGACGGGGCAGCTCTACGTGGAGACGGCGTGCCCGGCGTTCCGCAGGGTCTACTGCTTCGGCCCCACCTTCCGCGCGGAGAAGTCCAAGACCCGGAGGCATCTGACCGAGTTCTGGATGGTGGAGCCCGAGGTGGCCTTCGCCGACTCGGACGACAACATGCGGCTGCAGGAAGCGTTCGTCTGCTCCATCGTCGAGAGAGCGCTGGAGCGGTGCCAGGAGGAGCTCGAGGTGCTGGAGCGGGACACCTCGAAGCTGGAGGTCATCCGGGCGCCCTTTCCGCGGATCTCCTACACCGAAGCCGTGGAGATCCTGCACGGGAAGGGGAGTGACATCCAGTGGGGGGAGGACCTGGGCGCACCGGACGAGGCCCTCATCACCGAGGACCACGCCTTGCCCGTCTTCATCTACAACTACCCCAAGCAGGCCAAGGCCTTCTACATGAAGGAGAATCCCCAGGACCCGCGCACCGTGCTCTGCAACGATCTCCTGGCACCGGAGGGGTACGGCGAGATCATCGGAGGATCCCAGCGGGAGGACGACCTGGACCGGCTCCGGGAGCGGATCCGTGAAGAGAATCTTCCGGAGGAGGCGTATGGCTGGTACCTGGACCTGCGGCGGTACGGCTCGTTTGTCCACTCGGGGTTCGGTCTCGGGGTGGAACGGACCGTGGCGTGGATCACCGGCCGGCACCACATCCGGGAGATGATCCCCTTCCCCCGGCTCATGAACCGGCTGACACCATGAGGATGTCCCTGTGGAGATGTCCCTATCGTCCGACGCACCTGGATTCTGCCGTCTCCCGAGAGCGGGGCCCGTCCCCTCACCCGAAGACCACGTCCCGGCCTTCGGAGCAGGCCGATGAGCGAGACGCGGTTCTCTGAGGAGGAGTTCGCTCGGGTCCTCCGGAAGGCCACCGAGTTGCAGTCCCGGAGCCTGGTCCGGTCCGAGCCGGGCTCCGCGGCGGAGGGCATGTCCCTGGAGGAGATGAAGCAGATCGCCTCGGAGGTGGGGATCGACCCCGAGGTCATGGAGCGTGCCGCCCTTTCCGTGGCCCAGGAACGGAGCGCCGCCGAGCGACCGCTGGCGGAGAAGTTCGTGCTGGCGGACTCCGCGCCCGGGTCCCTTTCCGATGAGGACAAGGCCCGGATCGTCCAGGCGATCCGGGACGTAGCCCAGGTCCACGGGGAGGCAGACCTGGGACGCACCGGGGTGGAGTGGTCTTCGCCAAAGGGCGAGCCGACCCAGTATCACGTGAGCGTCCACACCATCGAGGGCCGGAACGAAGTCCGGGTCGCGGTGGACCGGAGTGTGGGCGCGATCCTCTCCCACCTTCCCCCCATCCTGGGCGGAAGCCTCCTGGGGGTGGCCACCGGCGCCATCCTGGAGCCCGAGTCGATCCTGTTGGGGATCGGCATCGTGGCGGCGGGAGCGGGGACGGGGATCGCCACGGCTCGGACGATCTGGAGGGTCACCAGCCGGAAGGTCCGGGAGCGGGCCGCCGAGATCCTGCGGGCCACCACCGCCGCGCTCCCGGCGCCGGCGGTCCGGTCCAGGCAACCGGACGCCAAGGCGGAAGGGGGAGCGTCGTCCGATGAGTCCTGATTCCCG
>CP070829.1:3961834-3965273 GCA_020344755.1 Gemmatimonadales bacterium | reverse complement strand
CCGCAGCCCGGGCTGCGGCGGATGCGGCCTTCGGGGAAGGATCCCTGGTGCTCACTCCCGGACTGGGAGGCTCACTCCCCCTGTACCTCTTCAGCGACGTCCTACAGAAGCCCTTCGTGAACGTCCCGGTGGCGAACCACGACAACAACCAGCACGCCCCCGACGAGAATCTGCAGATCGCGAACCTCTGGTACGCCATCGATCTCTACGCCCAGCTCCTCACCATGCCGGGACGGGGCGTGAGCTGAGGCGGTGTGCCGGGTCCGGCGATTGAGCTCGAACGAGCCTGCCCGGGCCGGGCGCTGAACGGAAGCGCGCTGGCCGGAGCGCCGTGATGAATCACGATCCGTCCGCCCGGCTACCGGATCGGTCTCGCTCCGTCAGCGGAGGGAGACCGCCCCCGTCCGCGCCGTCCCGCCCTTGTCCGACCGCACCGTCACCGCGACCGAGGCTTCCCCGCCCAAGGGGCGGACGAGCCACGACACGGTGCGGGACCGTTCCGTCACCGCCTCCAGGAAGGGATTCGAGCCCGCCAGGTGTCCCACGACCCGGCGGGCCGGGCCGTCGATGATCTCGAACCCGGTGCCCTCCAGGGTAGCCGCCGGGGGCCGAACCACCTGGTTCCGTAGGCTCCCGTCCGAGCCCTCGGCCCCCACGAAGCCGCGGTCCGTGAGGCTGGTCGGCAGGAATCCGGCGTTCGACACGGTCACCTCCACCCGGTAGCTCCCGTCGCCCTGGGCGGAGATCCGCGGCCCGGCTACTTCCAACAGCGGCGACTGCTCGGCCAGGTAGAGGTACCACGGCATCTGAAGGGTCACCTCCGCCTCCAGGAACTCCGCCGGCGGATTCTGACCCCAGAACTTGGAGTGCCACCCTCCCACCTCCACCTCGCCCAGCTGGGGGTGGTCGAAGGGGGTCCAGTCGGAGAAGTAGCGCCCCCCGAGCTCCTCGTCGTTGAAGCGGTGCTCCTCCGCCGCGGTGATGGTGCCGTCACCGTCGTAGTCCGTGACCCACTCCTCGGGGCCGGGCACGAATTCCGGCACCCAGCCCACGATCCCGTGATCCCAGTATCCCCAGGAGATGAGGGTCCCGTAGCGGTGCTCGGTGGGATGCGTGGCACTGGGCCGCACCGGCCGTCCCGTGGTGCGGGTGTACTCCTCCCCCAGGTGGACGATCAGCTCCAGGTCGATGGTGGGGAAGAGGGAGGGCGCCGACGCCGACGGCAGCCGGTAGACGAAGCCCCCGGAGGTGTGGCCGTGGACGATCCCCGTGATGTTCCGGTGGGCGTTGATGAACTCCACCGCGGCCCGGGTCTCCGGCTCGGAGAGGGGGTAGTCCCCCGCCCCGGGCTGCAGGTGCACCCGCTCCCAGTTCCGCGGGAAGTTCCGATTCATGTCGATGCCGCCGATGCCGTCCTCGTTGATGGCGCCGTCTCCGTCGTCGTCCACCCCTTCACGGAGGAGACGGAAACGCGGCCCGGGACGGGTGTGGTCCGGGTCCCGGTGCAGGATGCGGCCGTCGTCGGCGTCCATCACCCAGTCCCCGTCGGGGTCCTGGACCCGCATCTGGGTGATCCACCCGTCCCCGTCCAGGTCCTGGGGCGGGTCCTCGTCGGCCACGCCGTCCTCGTCCTCGTCCACCGGGTGGGGCGTGCTCCGGAGGAACTGGTCGTGGATCAGCGCCAGGTCCGAACCGTCGGGGTTGAACTTCGGCCGCACGTAGAAGGCCCGGGTATCCAGCAGCGCGGTGACGCGCGGGTCCCGTCCGTACCCGTTCAGGAGGTGGCCGATGAAGTAGGTAGCCACCGCGGAGCCCGTGAGCTCCCCCGCGTGGATCCCCCCGTCCACGTACAGCGCCGGCTTCTCGTGCGCCGGTCCTGTGGCCTCGTTGGTGATCTCCAGGACCATGAGGGGCTGCCCGTAGAAGCTCTCGCCGATGGCGTAGAGCTCCGTGAGCCCCGGGTACAGTTCATGGAACTCGGCCAGGATCTGGTGGGTCTCCGCCGCCGTGTAGAAGCGGTTCCAGTCCACGGAGCCGTCCTCCCCCACGAGGCTCACCCCCTGGGCCCGCACGGGTGCACCTCCGGAGAGAGCCAGGATCGCAACGAAGGACAGGCAGAGCGGCAGAGCGGGCAGGATCGGGCGTGGCACGGTCAGCTCCTCCGGGTGGGGTCGTCGTCCCCCTCCGTCTCGGCGGAGGGAAGGCCGCGCTTGCGGCCCGGGTGCTCCAGGAGCTCCCGGTAGAAGTCCCGCTCCTCCTCCAGCCTCCCGACCCGCTCGGACAGGGCCTCGAGCTCCTCTCGGACGCGCTCGATCTGTCCAGGCGGAAGCCGGGGGTGCTCCGGCGGTGACTGGATTCGTCCCCCGCGCGAGGAAAGGACCTTGCCCACCGTAGAGATGAGGACCATGAGGAGGATGAACTCGAAGATGCCCATGGCGGACACGCTCCCGCTTCGGATGGCTTCCACCGGGGATGGCTCCCGGAAAGCGACGATAGCGAGGTAGGCCGGGCCTGTCGATTGCGACTCCGGTGCCGGGGGCCGGCAGAGACGCTTCGGCGCCTCGATGAAGCGCCGAAATCGACACATTCTTGCCAACGCCGGACCCCTCCGCGCATGATGCGCGGATGGAACCGACCAACACACAAAATCCCCAGTACTACCACAAGGTGGTGGACTGCCAGTGGGCCTGTCCGGCGCACACCAACGTGCCGGAGTACATCCGGCTCATCGCCCAGGGCCGCTACACCGACGCCTACATGCTCAACCGGGCGTCCAACGTCTTTCCCGGGATCCTGGGCCGCACCTGCGACCGCCCCTGTGAGCCGGCGTGCCGACGGACCCGTGTGGAAGGGAAGCCCGTGGCCATCTGCCGGCTCAAACGGGTGGCGGCGGACCTCCGGGAGAGCGTGGCGCACCTGATCCCACAGGGGCCCTTCCCCAGCAACGGCAAGCGCGTCGCCCTCATCGGCGGTGGACCCGCATCCCTTACCGTGGCCAACGACCTCCTCCCCCTTGGATACGAGGTGGTCCTGTACGAAGCGCTGGATCGGCTCGGCGGCCTCATGCTCACCAACATCCCCTCCTTCCGGCTCCCGGCTCGGGTCCTGGACGAGGAGATCGGATTCATCGTGGACATGGGGCTGGACGTCCGGCTGAATTCACGGGTGGAGAGCATGAGGGCCCTGTTGGAGGAGGACTACGACGCGGTCTTCGTGGGGGTAGGCGCGCCCCGGGGGAAGAACCTCGAGCTACCGGGCCGCTACGATTCCCCCAACGTCCACATCGGAATCGACTGGCTGGAGTCCGTGGCCTTCCAACACGTGGACCGCATCGGCGAGCGGGTCCTGGTGATCGGGGTGGGCAACACCGCCATGGACTGCTGCCGCACCGCGAAGCGACTGGGCGGCCTGGACGTGACGGTCATGGCCCGTCGGGGCC
>CP070829.1:3958287-3961734 GCA_020344755.1 Gemmatimonadales bacterium | reverse complement strand
GGGGCCGTCGTGTCGGACGGCGTGCAATTCGGTGGCGGCGCCGCGGTCGTGGCGGGGCCCGTACATCTTTCCGCTGCAGGCGCCGTGCGGACGGGCGGTGTGGTGAACACCTCCCTGATCACCTTCAGCGTCTCGTTCGTCAGCGAGGGACGCGCACGTTGACTGTGGGCGGGATTCGTAGACTGGGACGCGTTCGCGACTAGGGCACCGACCCACCCCCGGGCTTCCTCCGTACCGGAGGCCTCCGGGCCGGCGCCGTCCGCGTCGGCGGCCGGCTCGAGCCAGCGGAGGACCGTGGAGGTGTGCGGCTGGATCCTGCCGACGATCGAACCGGTGCCGACCTGCGCGCCGTCCCGGAGGACCGGTTGGGAGTCCGGGAGCGGGTCGCGGAAGGGAGGGAGCGTGTGGGCGTGCGCGACCGTGTCGTGGAGGGGACGGAGCGCGTGGGTGCGCGCGACCTTGTCGTGGACGGAATCGAGCGCGTGGACCCTCCGGACCTGGCGGTGGAGGGGATGGTCCGGGACGGCGTCCGGGCTCCCGACGTCGACGGGGTCCGGGACGACGGCGTGCTCCGGTTCGAAGGACGCCCGAGGATCACCGGGATGGACCCGGTGGAGGTGGCACGGTCCCCACTCCGGGTCTCGGGCGTCCGGACGGAACCGGCGGCGGGGCGTCCCGCTGGCGTGGTGCGCGAGCCCGTCGAGCCACCCGGCCGAGTGGCCGGCATCCCCCGGACCCCCGAGGTGGACGGCCGGGTCGACCGGACCCCGGTGGAAGGGGTGCGGATCGCGGGAGTGCCGCCCCGGGTGCCCGGCGTCGTCCTCGCGGACCCGTCCTCCCCGGTGCGCGGCGTGAATACGGGCCTTCCGCGGGTGGGACGCGTACGGGGTTCCAGGCGCACCGCGCCCGGCGTCGTGGAGCGAGGCCGCGATACCGGTGGCACCGACCCACCGGACCCGATCCCGGCTCCGCTGCGGCGGGGCGCTGCACTTCCCGGGATTCCGGGCCGACCCCCGTCCGAGGGGCGCGGCCGCACCGAAGGACTCCAGGGCTCCCCCACGCCCCGTTCCTTGAAGACGAAGCGTGGCTGTCTCCAGACCGGCGGCCGGACGTAGACCACACGGGTCCCCCGGTATCGGTTCACCGGGTAGTACCAGGGGTCGTTGTAGATCACCACCTGGAAACTGGTGCACGCACTGAGGTACGGATTCCAGGCCGAGTACGGGCTGAATCCGTGGCAGTCGTAGCAGAGGAAGCGGGGATAGTCGTGCTGGTCTCCCACGTTGTACTCCACCCAGTCCAGCGCATAGTCGGCGTACTCCCACTCGGGAATGAGACGGGCGATGTACTCGTCCATGGCCACGAACGGGTCGTCGTGCACGGTTCGCCCGACGAAGGAGAGATCCCATCCGTCCCCGGCCCAGGAGTACCGAAAATCGCGGAAGTCCAGGGGCGTCGGGGAGGCGAGGATGAAGAAGTACCCGATCCCGGGATCCTCATCCACGAACCAGTACGAGGACCGGGGGAAGAGGAGGCGGTAGTCCTGCCCCCCACGCACCCAGTGGTCCGCCTCGGGACTCGCTGGGAACAGAAGGCTCACCGCCCCGTTGGTGTCGATGTGGAAGATGGCCAGGTACCCGTCGGCGGACGTGCGGTAGTAGACCCTCACCCGGTCCCCCCGGTCCACCACCGGCTCGTCTCCCCGGTCCAGCCAGATCCTCGCCTCCACCGAGGGCTCGTCGAACGGCTGGGCCTCCAGAACACCGGAGGGAGCGCTCCACGCCACCGCCAGCACGGCGATCCATCCCCAGATCCGGTTCATGTCGTCCCTCCTTGGCCAACACATCAAGCGACACCCCCCGAATCAGCAGGGATCATGCCAGTCCCGAACGCCCCGGAATACAGGGGTTTTTCGGTCTTCCGGCCGGGAAGGCGTCTACCAGAGGGGACGGGGTGTCTACCCCGGGAGGACAGCGAACGCACCGGTGTCGGGCCCCGGCGGATTCCGCTAGCTTCCACGCCCTATGGCCAGCTCGAAGCTCAAGTCGCGACCCGACCTCCTGGACCCGGGGACCCTCGCCTCCCTGGGCGGGATCGAGTTGGTCGCCAGGGAGGTGGTGGAAGGCTTCCTCATGGGGCTCCACCGTTCGCCCCACCGGGGATTCTCCGCCGAGTTCGCAGAGTTGAGGAACTATCAGCCCGGCGACGACCTGCGCTACATCGACTGGCGCATGTACGGTCGCTCGGACCGGTTCTTCGTGAAGCAGTTCGAAGAGGAAACGAACCTCCGCGCCTACCTCCTGCTGGACGTGAGCGCGTCCATGGGTTGGAGCTCCCGCCCTGGAGTCCTGCCCACCAAGCTCTGGTACGCAAAGCATCTGGCGGCGGCCCTCTCCCTGATCCTCCTTCGCCAGGGGGACACGGTGGGAATGAGCGCCTTCCACGACGAAGTGGTCACACGTGTGCACCCCCGGGGCGGCCGCCGGCAGTGGCACGAGCTGGTCCGGCACATCCAGGACCTCGAGGCGTCCGGTAGCACGCTGCCCCAGACGGCGCTCCGGGACCTGGCGGTCCGACTGCGCAGGCGGGGTCTCGTCATCCTCCTCTCGGATCTCCTGGTGGAGCCGGAGGCGACCCGTACCGCCCTCCATTTCCTCCGGCACCGGGGACACGAAGTCCTGGTCTTTCACCTTGTGGACCCCGGTGAGCGCGAGCTGCCGGCATCGGCTGACGCGCGGTTCTTCGACCCGGAGACCCACGAGGAGCTCCTGGTGAACGTGGCGGACATCCGGTCCGAGTACCGGGATGCGGTGCAGGAGGCGATCCGCGAGTGGGAGCGCAGCCTCAGGACCCAGGGGGTGGAGTATCATGTCGTCGACACCGACCAGCCCCTGACGCTGGCCATGCGGGCGTATCTCCGAAAGCGGGAACGTCTGGGATAGTGGTTCGGACCCTGCCGTCGCGGAGCCCGGCGCCATGAGCCTCCTGAATCCGGTCCTCCTCGCCCTGGCAGCCGGAGTGGCCGTGCCGCTCCTCCTGCACCTCCTGCACCGCTCGGAGGGACGACGAATCGCCTTCCCGGCCCTCCGGTATCTCCTACGCACCGAGAAGGACCACGCCCGCCGGATCCGCACCCGCCAGCTCCTCCTCCTCTTCCTCCGCATGGCGGTCATCCTCCTGATGGCACTGGCGGGGGCGCGCCTGGTGATCCGGGGTGGCGGCCCCGCCCACCCACCGACGGCGGTGGCGGTGATCCTGGACAATTCCCTGAGCAGCGGCCGAGTGGTGGGCGCGGGACGGGTGCTGGATACGCTCAAGGCACGGGCCCTCGAGGTCCTGGACCAGGCCGGACCCGGAGACCGATTCTGGGTCCTGAGGGCCGGGGAGCCCTGGGACATCGCGGCCCCTCTCACGGCGGAAGAGGCGCGGCGCCGTGTCGACGGGACG
>CP070829.1:3954737-3958187 GCA_020344755.1 Gemmatimonadales bacterium | reverse complement strand
CGGCCTCCCCCAGGTCTCCCACCGCGACGATCCACCCGTCCCGGACCGCCACGTCGGCGCTCACCGCCTCGGTCCCGGATCCGTCCACGACCCGCCCGCCCTCGAGGATGAGGTCGTAGCTCCCGCGGTCCGGTGAACAGGCGGCGAGAAGGAGCAACGCGCAGGCGATCAGGGCGCTCCACCGAGGAAGCCCGCTGTCTGATCTATACATGGAGGCGAGAGTTACTGGGCCCGGGGCGATCGCGCCAGATCCGTTGGTCGATCCGTGGGTCCCCGGCCCTCTCGCCGACGCTGTCCGTGCCCGCCCCGGGGTGGTGGGCCCCGTCAATCCGTCTCCGCTCCGGCGGCCCTCCGGAACCTGCGGGTCCGCTCGAAAGCCCAGGGCAGGACCAGCGCCGCGACGGCCGCGGCCCAGAGGGCCACCGACAGGGTCGAGGTGAACATCACCCCCCATTCGCCTCCGCTCAGGGCCAGCGCTCTCCGGAGGTTCTTCTCCATCAACGGACCCAGGACGAGGCCGAGGATCACAGGGGCCAGTGGGAAGCCGCCCTTCCGCATCAGGTAGCCCAGTGCTCCGAAGAGCGTGACCAGGACCAGGTCGAAGGCGCTCCCGTTGACGGCGTACACCGAGACGAAGGAGAGCGCCGCAACCCCGGGCATCAAGACCCAGGCCGGGAGTCGGAGGACCCGTACGAAGACGCCCACCAGCGGGAGGTTCAGGAGGAGGAGGAAGACGTTCCCCACGTACATGGAGGCCACCAGCCCCCAGAACAGCTCCGGACTCCGCTCCATGAGGAGGGGTCCCGGGGTGACGTTCATCCCCAGGAGGGCACCGAGGAGCACCGCGGTGGTCCCGCTCCCGGGGATCCCGAGGGTCAGCAGGGGAATCATGGCGCCGTTTGCGGCGGCGTTGTTCGCTGACTCGGGAGCCGCCACCCCCCGTGGATCCCCTTCGCCGAACCGCCCATCGGACCCGGCCATCTTCTGCTCGATGCCATAGGACATGAAGGAGGCCAGCGTCCCTCCGGCCCCGGGAAGCACCCCGACCAGGAATCCCACGACGCTCCCCCGAAGAAGGGTGAGGGCCATCCCCCACAGCTCGCTCATCCCCAGGCGTACCCGGCCGAAGGCGGAGACGGCAGCGCGTCCCCAGGTGGTCCGGTCCAGGGTGAGAAGGATCTCGCTCACGGCGAAGAGGCCGATGGTGACCACCACGAAGTCCACCCCGTCGAACAGGCGCAGCTGTCCGAAGGTGAAACGGGGTACCGCGCTCTGGGGATCCATCCCCACGGTGGCCAGCAGGAGGCCCAGCCCCGTGGAGGCCAGGGCCCGGGGCACACTCTCCCCCGACAGGGAGGAGAGGGCGGCGAAGGCGAAGATCATGAGGGCGAAGTACTCCGCCGGCCCGAACCGAACCGCCCACGATGCCAGGACCGGCGCGAGGAAGACCAGGCCCAGGATCGAGAGGGTGCCCCCCACGAAGGAGGAGACGGCGGAGAGAGCCAGCGCCTCTCCTCCCCTCCCCGCCCGTGTCATGGCGTGGCCATCCAGGGCGGTCACCACCGCACTCGCCGTCCCGGGAACGTTCAAGAGGATCGTACTGATGGAGTTCCCGTACTGGGAGCCGTAGTAGATCCCCGCCAGGAGAATCAGCGACGACTCCGGGGGGAGCCCCCCGGCAAAGAGGAGCGGCAGCAGGATGGCGATGGCGTTGATGGGCCCGATCCCGGGCAACATCCCCACCACGGTTCCCACGAGGACCCCCCCGAGCGCCAGAGCCAGGTTCAGCGGCTGCAGGGCCACCGCGAAACCCATCCCCAGCTGCCCCAGGCTCTCCATCATGGCGCCACCCCGAGAGGCCAGACCGGAAGGGCCAGCCCCAGGCCCCAGACGAAGAGCGCGAAGAGGGTCACCGAGAAGGCCACCCCCACGAGCGCTCCCGGAAGCAGCCCTCCTCCGAAGAGCCGCGCCAGAAAGGTGAAGACCAGGGCCGTCGCCGGGACGAAGCCCAACACCGGAAGAAGCAGTGCGTATCCCAGGAAGACCAGGCACGCCAGGACCACGCGGCCCCCACGGGGCCACCCGGACGGGAGCGAGGACTCTTCCGGCTCCGCTTCACCCATGCCCCCCTGGAGGAGGAGGGCCATCCCTCCCACCGCGAGCAGGATCGCCGCAAGCAGGGGGAAGCCGGCCGGCCCCAGGGGATCGGTGGGAAACGCCACGACGAAGGTGGTGGATTCGACTCCCACCCCCAGGGCGATCACCAGGAGCACCAAACCGGCCACGAGGCTGGCTCGCCGTGGGATCAAGGGCCCCGCCCCCCTCGGCCGGCCCCGTCCAGTAGGCCCAGGTCCCTGGCCAGGTTTCCGAACTCGGACACCTGCTCCATCACGAAAGACTCGAAGTCCGGACCCACCAGGTGGAAGGGCCGGAGCCGCGCCTGCGCCCGAGCGCGAGCCCACTCCTCCGATCGCCCCACCCGCTCCAGCCGGGCCTCCCACTCCCGGTACTCCGCCTCCTGGAGACCGCCGGGGAGGTAGAAGCCGCGCCAGGTCACCCACTCCACCGGGTACCCGGACTCCCGTGCCGTCGGCACGCCGGCCAGGAGCCCGTCCAGGGGCTCCGGGGCCAGGACGGCCAGCACCCGCACCGCCCCGGTCTCGAGGTACGCCTCCACCTCCGAGGCCTCGCCGGAGAACACCTCGACGAATCCCCCCACCAGCGCCGTCAGCGCCTCCCCGCCACCGTCGAAGGGGACGTACCGGATTCGACGTGGCTCGATGCCGGCCTCGCGGGCCAGGAGGAGGATCTTCATGTGATCCTGCCCGACGATGGCGCTCCCTCCGCTCACGACGATGGAATCGGGTCGGGCGCGCCACGCCTCCATGAGCTCACCCAGGTCTTCCCAGGGGGAGTCGGAGGCTACCGCTACGATCCCGTACTCGGCACCCAGGGCGCCCAGCCACCGGACGTCCGTGGCCTGGAGCGGCCCGTACTGGCCCTGGGCGAGCCGCAGCGTGGTGGCGGGCGAGGCCGCGAAGAGGACGGTGGCGTCCCCCCCTCGACGGGCCACGGCGTGTGCGAAGGCCACGCCCCCGCCCGCGCCCGGCATGTTCACGGTCCGCATCACGCCCGGGAGGGCGTCCGTCTGATTCAGGATGCGGGCGGTGACCCGGCAGGTCAGGTCCCAGCCTCCGCCGGGGTTCGCCGGTGCCACGCACTCGGTCCCCCGGGCTTCCGATCGGGGGGAGCAGGAGGACAGGCCCAGGAGGAGGACCAGGCCGATGGCGGTGCCGACGCCCCGGCGGCGACCGGGCCTGTTTACGGCGGGAGGACGGTGGGGCATGGCGCTACTGCGGAAGGGCATGGCGCGATTGTAGAGCCTCGGCCATTCCAGCGCCACGACAGGGCGGCGGCCCCCCTGCGGCGAGAAAGAGGGGCCGCAACAGC
>CP070829.1:3951169-3954637 GCA_020344755.1 Gemmatimonadales bacterium | reverse complement strand
TACACCGACCAGAGCGGTGGCATCTGGAGCCTTGCTCGGAGCGATTCGGGGTGGGTCGATCGCCCTCTGCGCTCGACGCGAGCGATGGAGGTCATGGGTGTGGCCTCGCCCGAGGACAGATGGCTGGCCTGGGCCACCGATGCCTCCGGTCGCAACGAAGTCCGTGTCGCGCCGATGCAGGATCCGGCCCGGTCGGTCCAGGTCTCGATGGATGGCGGACAACCGATTCGCTGGGACAACGGTGGAGGGCGACTCTACTACACGGATGGACAGGCCATCCACTCCGTTGCGTTCCGAGCAGACGGCCCAGATCTCGGGTCGAGACGCTTCGAGTTCCCGGTTCCGAGAGACGCGAAAGGGTGGGACGTGGCCCCCGACGGCCAGCGCGCGTACTTCATTCGCGGGGGCGCGATGGTCTCGGAGCTGGTCGTCGCTCAGGGCGCGCTGCCGAAGTACTAGGGCTCGGATCCTCGAGGAACGGCCCACAGCCTGGAAGGAGTCGACCATAGTGAGGTCCATCTGGGCCCGTCGTTGGGGCCTTCTACCCCGCCAGATTCCGGCATCGATATCGGACATGAACGGCAGATTGTGCACTCTACCAATGCGTCGTACGCGGTCTTGCCGTGACTCGGCTCTGCTGTTTATCGGTCTGCAGGCAGGGGGTCGCCGGTTCGAGCCCGGCTGGCTCCACTCCTGCGGATGCAATGATGGGCCGGCGATCTCGTACTCCGTCTCGACCCCTTGAACCTCATGCTTCCCGACACCGCCATGCGATCGGTCCTTCCTCGCCCCGAGCCCGTGCTCCTTCTTCTCTTGTCACTGGGGGGATGTGGTGACGGCGGGGCGGCGTCGGCCCCGGAAGCCGTGGTCTGGGACTCAGCGGGCGTCACCATGGTCGAGAACGCCGGGCTCGCAGAGGTGGGCGACCTGGACTGGGCCGTCTCCGAATCTCCTGAGGTCTCCATCGGAGTGCTGGATGGCGACCCTGCCTACCAGTTCTACCAGGTTCAGGACGCGTTTCGGATGGAGGACGGTCGAATCCTCGTGGCCAACGCCGGCAGCGGAGAGGTCCGCGTCTATGACGCATCGGGCGTCCACCTGGACTCCTGGGGCGGCGCTGGTGAGGGACCCGGCGAGTTCGCGCACACCACGGCGGTGGGACTCTGGCCGGGGACGGACAGCGTGGCGGTCTGGGACCTGAGGTTATCCAGAGTAAGCCTCTTCGACGCCGATGGGACCTTCGGGCGCACGGAGCGATTGGGGGAGGCCGGTGGGCTTCAGCGGGTCCGGGGCGTCTGGCCCCTCCCGTCGGGCCGGCTGGTGCTCATGGGCGTGGAGTTCGGCGACTTCTCCGATGCCGGTGGAATGATGCGCTTCCCCGAGCGTTTCGTCCTGACCGAGATGGACGGATCCCTGGTGTCTGAGTTGGGCGCGTTCCCGGGCATGGAGACGTGGGTCCGGTTCTCCGGTGAGGCGGCGAACATCATTCGACTGCCTCTGGCCCGGGGGAATGTGGCGGCCCAGGTGGGCAACGGGATGGTCATCGGCTCCAACGAGTCGTTCGAGCTGTCGTTCTTCGACGCCGACGGCGCCCTGACGCATATCACCCGGGTGGACACCCCGCCGCGGGAGGTCACCGAGGCACTGGTACGGGGAGAGATCGAATATCGGGCTGACAACATGCCCGAGGAGGCCAGGGCGGGATACCGAGCCTCGATGAGCGATATACCAGCACCTGAATCGCTGCCGGCCTTCTCCGAGGTGGTGGACGATCCCATGGGCAACGTCTGGGTGCGCCTCTTCCGTCTACCCTCGGAGACCGGGCCGACCGAGTGGGCGGTCCTCGACTCCGAGGGAGCGCTCCGGGGTCGGGTACACACTCCAGAGGGCGTCCGGGTCTACCAGATTGGGGCGGACTTCATCGTGGGGTCCTGGGAGGACGAGTTGGAGGTAGAACGGGTCCAGGTCTGGGGGCTGACTCGATAGGCCGGCCCTCCCGGCCGTGTGCTCGCGTCATCCCATCACCGCCCGGATTCGCTCAGAGCATCCACGACCTGGAGTGGCGTGCCGACGGCGCCTTTCCACACTTCCTGGTGTGAAAGCCGGGCTCTGCGGACGAGGCCCGGGCGATTCCCGCCGCCGGCGGCGAGCCGTGAAAGCTCTTCGAGCCCGGCTGGCCCCACTCCTACAGGGTCAAACCCGCTAGCGTCTGCGGCCTGGGACTACACCTCGTCCAATGCCCGCCGGGCCTCGTCCAGGATCTGCCGGATCCTCTCGGTCTCGTCCAGGTCGGCGCGAGAGGCCGCCCGGAACGCGGCCTTCGTCAGGCGGCCCCAGGAGCCCCAGATCTCGGCGGTCTCGGGGCCCATGTGGACCCCCCAGTCCTTCCACCCTTCCGCGCGCTTCCAGATGCGCTCCACCTGCTCACGGTGCTCGTCGAGCTCCCGGCGTCCGGCCTCCGTGATGTGGTAGACCTTCTTGCCGTCGGTCTCCTGCACCCGCACCAGCCCCTCGTCCTCCAGGAGCTGCAGGACCGGGTAGATGGTCCCCGCGCTGGCCTCGTACATCCCGCCGGAGCGGTCGGTGAGGCGCTTCATGAGCTCGTAGCCGTGGGCCGGCTCCTGGTCGATGAGGGAGAGGAGGGCGAGCCGGACCTCCCCCTGCCGGAAGAAGCGCCGGCGCGGCCCTCGTCCGCGCTTCCCCTTGGTGCGGGGTCCCATCCCGAAGTCCCAGTCGAAGATCCAGTCGAAATCCATTCCCGGCCTCATGCAGAATGCCGCCGCTCTCATCGTCCGCCTCCTGTCCCAACGTGCACGGTCCCCTGCCGTGGGGCGAGCATCTATCGCTCCACCCGCAGTACAGTATATCGTACGATATATCGACGCCAAGGTTCCGTCCAGCGGTCGGCCCAACCGGGGCGGTCGGCTCTGAAGCGGCTCGGGCCTGTGCTAGGCGGTCGTCATCGCCTGGCTTCCGCATCCAGGAGGGGGAGGAGGCGTGCGTTCTCCTCGACGTCCAGGAAGGTGTCCCACTCCAGGAAATAGCCCTCGGGATCGAAGGCCACCCAGGTGGAGACCCGCCCGCTCTCCGTTCCCAGCTCCGGGGTGCGCGCCTCGAGGCCCTGGCGGTCGGTCCGCGCACGCCAGGCGGCCACGTCGGAGGTGAGGAAGGAGACCGTCACCGACTTCTCGTCCGAAGCCGAATGAAGTCCCCGCTCCCCGTCCACCAGCCCGATGAAGCCCGTCCGCGAGCCCTGGTAGACCTTCGCCCATCCCTGGTCCACCAGGAGGTCGACGCCCAGGAGCTTCTCCCAGAATACCTCCATGGCGGGGACGTCGCGGTAGTAGAGCCAGAGCACCGTGCCCTGGACCTTCAGCTCCGCCGGGCGCGTGCCGCCGGCCGGTCCCAGCGGATCGATGTCGGCCAGGAGGGGGACGAGGTCCACGTTCTCGTCGTGGGGGTTGAAGC
>CP070829.1:3947426-3951069 GCA_020344755.1 Gemmatimonadales bacterium | reverse complement strand
CGCCTGAGGGAAGGGGACCCGCCGCTGGTGGCCCGGGTGGAGGACGACGCGCTGGTGCTGGACCTCCGCACCGTCGAACCCCTCCAGGATCCCACGGTGGCAGCCCTGCTCCTGGCGGCGGTGCCCCGGCCGGATCGATCCGGGAACGCGGCGGATCCTCCGAGGGACGAGGTTCGTTGACCCTCTTCCGCGGCGCGGTGTAAGTTGCCTGCACGCCGGATCTCGCACGGCACGTTCGGGTAACAACGGTACTCACATTCTCTCGACGAAACGGAGGACCCAGGTTTCACCCATGGTCACCCTGACAGAGACCGCCGTCAGCAAGGTCCAGGAATTCATGTCGGAGCATGGTTCCGACACGGAGTCCGGGCTTCGCGTGGCGGTGCTACCGGGCGGTTGCTCCGGTTTCCAGTACGGACTGAACATCGAGGATGGTCCCGAGGCCGACGACGAGGTCTTCGACTTCTCGGGCATCCGTCTCTTCGTCGACCCATTCAGCGCCCAGTACCTCGAAGGGGTCGAGATCGACTACGTGAGCAGCATGATGGGCTCGGGATTCGCCTTTCGGAATCCCAGCGCCAGCGGTGGCTGCGGGTGCGGCTCTTCCTTCACCATCTGACCGAGCGAGCGCGCCCCTGAGGACGGGAGGGCCCGCAGGACGCTCCTGCGGGCCCTCGTCACAGCGACGGAGACTATGACGCCAAGCACACTGGACATCCTCCCGACGCCCCTCGAGTACTCCGCCCTGTCGCCGGAGGAGCTCGTGGAGCGCATTCAGCGTCGAAAGGCGGAGCTGAACGCCGTCATCCTGGGGCACAACTACCAGCGGGTGGAAATCCAGGAGGTCAGTGACTACCTGGGAGATTCGCTGGGCCTGTCGCAGGAGGCGGCGGAGACCGATGCCGACGTCATCGTCTTCTGCGGCGTGCACTTCATGGCCGAGACGGCCAAGGTGCTCTCGCCGGACAAGACCGTCCTCATGCCGGACCTCCGGGCCGGTTGCCCCATGGCGGACTTCGTCACCGGAAGCGCGCTCCGGCGACTCAAGGAGCAGCACCCGGATGCCGCCGTGGTGGCCTACGTCAACTCCACCGCGGAGGTGAAGGCGCTCTCCGACGTCTGCTGCACCTCGTCCAACGCGGTCCAGGTAGTGGAGTCGATCCCGCGGGAGCGCCCCATCATCTTCGTCCCGGACCGAAACCTGGCGAAGTATGTGCAGGAGCAGACCGGGCGGGACAACATCATCGCCTGGGACGGCTACTGCTACGTCCACGACGACATGGTCCTGGAGGAGTTGGATCGGGCCCGCAAGGCGCATCCGGAAGCCAAGGTGGTGGTCCACCCGGAGGCGAGGCAGGACCTTCTCGCCCAGGCGGACTTCGTCACCTCCACCTCCGGCATGGTGGCCCTGGCCGAGGAGCACGACAGCCTCATCATCGGCACGGAGCGGGGCCTGGTGGACCGGCTCAACCAGCGGTTCCCGGAGAAGACCTTCGTTCCCCTGTCCGGGGCGGCCATCTGCGGGAACATGAAGCTCAACACGCTGGCGAAGCTGGCCTGGTGCCTGGACCACCGGGCATACGAAGTGGTCCTGGAGGAGGAGGTCCGTGCGGGGGCCGAGAAGGCATTGCGAGCCATGCTGGACCTCTCCGGTGGCTGGCGGCCGGCCACCCCCGAGGAGGAGAAGCTGGAGTTGGCCGGCGTGCAGCCGAAGGGCTGCGGATGCGCGTGACCCGACGTCGCCGCTGACGATTCTGTCTCTCGCCCCGGCTCCCGGTCCGGTCTCGCCGTGATTGTCCGCTGCTTCGAAGGGGGTCCGTTCCAGGAGAACGCCTACCTGGTCGCCTGCGAGGAGACCCGACGGGCCGTGGCGGTGGACCCGGGAGGAGCGGCCTCTCGGCTCGTGCGCTCGGTGGCGGAAGACGGGTTGGAGCTCGTCGCCGTGCTCCTCACCCATGCGCACCTGGATCACGTGGATGGAATCCCGGAGGTGCGCCATTTCGCGCCGGACGTTCCCATCCACCTGCATCCGGCGGATCGACCCCTCTACGACGCCGCTCCCCAGCAGGCGCAGGCGTTCGGGCTGGTCGCTCCCGCGCTTCCGGCGCCGGATCGGGAGATCGTGGTCGGCGAGACGCTGGAGTTCTCTCCCGAGCTCCGGTTCGAGGTGAGGTTCGCCCCCGGGCACGCCCCGGGCCACGTGGTGTTCGTGGCCCCAGGAGAGGGACTCGCCCTGGTGGGCGACGTGGTCTTCGCCGGCTCCATCGGGCGGACGGACCTGCCAGGGGGTGACTTCGGGACGCTCATGCGTTCCATTCGAGAAGAGATCCTGACCCTCCCGGACGACACGCGCCTCCTGCCCGGCCATGGACCCCAGACCACCGTGGGGCGGGAGCGCACGAGCAATCCCTTCCTGACCGGGGCCATCACGGGGTGAGCACACCGAATCAGGACCCCCGCCCGCTCCGGGCGGCCGTCTTCGCCAGCGGATCGGGCAGCAACTTCCAATCGCTGCTGGATGCCGAAGCCGCCGGCGGACCCGACCACCCCTGGCGCACGGTCCTCCTCGTGACGGACCGGCTGAACATCGGAGCCCTGGAACGTGCCGAGCAGGCGGGGGTGGCCACGCGGGTGATCACGGTCTCGAAGCGCGAACCCGAGGACGTGGCGGAGGAGACTCTGGCGGCGCTGGAGGAAGCGGGGGTGGAGGTGTTGTTCCTCGCCGGCTATCTGCGGCTCGTCCCGGAGCCGGTGGTGGCCCGCTTCCCCCGGCGGATCCTCAACGTCCACCCCGCGCTCCTTCCCGCATTCGGAGGGAAGGGGATGTGGGGCCGGCACGTGCACGAGGCCGTCCTGGCCTCCGGAGCCCGGGTGACCGGTCCTACCGTCCACTTCGCCGACGAGCGCTACGACGAGGGCTCCATCGTGGCCCAGTGGCCGGTTCCCGTGCGGGAGGGCGACACTCCGGAGACCCTGGCCGCACGGGTCCTCTCGGTCGAGCACCGGCTGTATCCGGCTGCCGCGGCCCACGTGTGCCGGGCCCTCCAGGCGGGGACGGTTCCCCGCCCCTACGACTTCCCCGGGGAGGCGTTCCTCATGGCGGACGAACCATGGAGCTGAGGTTCCCGGGCGCTCTCATCCCCACCTTCAACCCACCAGTGGGATCACAAGCATGGCAGCCAAGCGCGCGCTCCTGAGCGTATCGGACAAGACGGGAATCGTGGACTTCGGGCGGGAGCTGGCCTCCAGGGGCTGGACCCTCCTCTCCACCGGGGGGACGGCTCGGGCCCTGCGGGAGGCCGGACTGGAGGTTGTGGAGGTAGCGGAGGTCACCGGCCACCCCGAGATGATGGGCGGACGCGTAAAGACCCTCCACCCGGCGGTGCACGGAGGCATCCTGGCCCGCAGGGACGTGCCCTCGGACCTGGAGGAGCTGGCGGCCCAGGGGTACGCCCCCATCGACCTCCTCGCCGTGAACCTCTATCCCTTCCGCGAGACGGTGGCCCAGGAGGGGGTGACGCTGGACCAGGCCATGGGGAAGGTGGACATCGGCGGACCGACCATGATCCGGGCCGCCGCAAAGAACCACGCCGGCGTCTGGGTGGTGGTGGATCCGGCGGACTACGCACGGGTCCTGGAGGCC
>CP070829.1:3943676-3947326 GCA_020344755.1 Gemmatimonadales bacterium | reverse complement strand
TTGGATCCAGGAGCGCGGCACCTACTTCATCGGCGACAAGGACGAGCGCTACGTGGATCTGCTCGCGTCGGAGGATCCGTGGCCGTACAACGCCGGTGAGAAGCAGGGGATCTTCGTGGAGACCCGCTACGGCGAGGGCCGGTGGATCTACACGGGACTGGGCTTCTACCGGCAGCTCCCGGAAGGGGTGACCGACGCCTTCAAGTTCTTCGCGAACATGGTGAGCCTGCCCAAGGCTCCGAGGCCCATCTCCGACTGACCCGGCGATCCCGGGGTGATACCGAAAGGGCGCCTCCCCCACCCTCGGGGGAGGCGCCCTTTTCGTGCGATCGGATTCCGAGCGTTCAGCCCGGACCGCCCGGGCCGATCGTTACATGCCGTATCCGGTCCTGGGTAGCCCCGGCGTCACCGCCAGGGCGTTCTCGTAGTAGATCTTCCTCAACACGTCGTCGGGGAGGTCCATGCCGTAGAGCTTCCAGAACGCGTGGTAGTCGCGGTAGTAGTCGAAGTACTCGTCGGCGGTCTCGAAGACCCGCCAGTAGTACGGGAACTCGATGGGCTGGTAGGAGTCCTTCCCGAAGAGCAGCCGGTCCTGGTACGCGATGAAGAACTCCCGGGCCGCACGGGGCTGGCGCCCGAAGTCGTAGAGGACGGCCGACAGGTCCAGGTACAGGTTCGGAATCGAGTCGAGGACCTCGGCGGCTCGCTGCAGATCGTGGCCGTGGAACCCGAAGTGCGCCGCGATGAAGCGGGTGTTCGGGTGCTTCAGGAACATCCGGTCGCGCTCGGCGAGCAGGGTCTCGAAATCGACCTGGTCGGGCCCGTAGTTCCGCCGACTGGGGAACAGGGCCAGCTCGAGCCAGCGCTCGTTCGTGTAGTCGGGCTCCTCGAAGAACGCCGGCGGTTCCGCCGTGTGGATCAGCACTGGGATGTCCATCCGACCGGCCATCTCCCAGATGGGATCCAGTTCCGGGTCGTCGACCTGCAGCCGGGAACCGTCGGCCTTCAGGTTCGTCATGCCCAGGCTCTTGAAGATCTTCAGGCCGATGGCGCCGGCCTCGACATCGGCCTGGAGCTGGGCCGCAGCCGCCTCGCCGAAGCCCGGCGCGACGTCGTCGAAGTCCACGTTCGCGAACACCCGGAAGCGGTCCGGATACGGGCCGTTGCGGATCGTCTCGACGCGCTCCCGCAGCTCCTCGCCGCTGCCTCCGCTCAGGTTCACCAGGACCTGGAGGTTCAGGGCGTCCATCTCCGAGATCAGCTCCTCCATGTTCTCGACGGTCGCACGCTGGTGGCTGTGGATGTCGATGACCGGGAACTTCGCGCTGGGGACAAGATTCTCCTCCGTGACGAGCAGGGAGTTCGGGTCGTAGTCGAGAATGCTCGGCGGCTCGAACTCGGGTGCACGCCACTGGCCGGGCCGGACCTCGGTGGTCCCGGGACGACGCTCCGGAAAGGTCTCGGCCCGCTCCCACCCCGGGGCCCGGCCCGGGGCCCGCGCCTGACTTTGTGCCTCGGCCTGCGGCTGCTCGGACTGTTGGGCACAGCCCAGTCCTGCCACTCCACAGGCGATGGCCCCACCGATGACGACATGCATGGCGCGCACGACGAATCCTCCGACATGGAGAAGAGTTGAGAGGTCCACAGAGGCGGGGAAGGGATCCGGATCCTGTGCCTCTGCGCCCATCCTAGTCGGCGTGCCTGGGAGTCACAACCGGGCCCGCGTCCCGTCGTGACGCATCTCCCGTGGCGCGAACGTCCGTCCGTCCTTGTCGCGCCTACCGGGAAGGTCCATGTTGCGCTCGTGCCCCTTCGGTAGGGCGATAGATGGCATCCACCGACTCCCATCGAGACTGCTTTTCGTTGCCGGATGGAGTGGACTCGGTCGGCAATCTCTCCGCTCGGTCCTCACACGCATGGTAGGCAACCGATATGAGTTCGACAGCCTTCGACTCCTTCTATTTTCGAGATCGTTTCGGGACCTCTGCCATGCGGGCCGTCTGGGAGGATCGGCGGACCCAGCAGCGCTGGCTCGACGTCGAGGCGGCGCTGGCCGAGGCTGAAGCCGAACTCGGTGTCATTCCGGCCGCGGCGGCGGCGGAGATCTCCGCTGCCGCCCGCATCGACGGACTCGACCTCGAGGCGATGAAGGCGGAATTCGACGCCACCTGGAACCCGGTGGTTCCGCTGGTCAACGCCCTTCGTCAGGTGATCTCGCCCTCGGCCGCCCGGTATGTGCACTGGGGCGCCACGAGCAAGAACATCTTCGACACCGGTCTGATGCTCCAGATCAAGGACACCTACGGGTTGGTGGTTGAGGATCTGGACGCCATCGGGGACTCTCTCGCCGATCTGGCGGAGGCCCACCGGGACACGGTCATGGCGGGCCGCACCCACGGCCAGCACGCCATTCCCGTCACCTTCGGCTTCAAGGCGGCGGTCTGGCTGGACGAGGTGCACCGGCAGCAGGAACGTCTGCGGCAGGCCCGCCCGCGCATCCTCGTGGGTGAGTTCGGCGGGGCGGTGGGCACGCTGGCGTCCCTCGGACCCATCGGCCTTCAGATCGAGAAACGCCTCATGGAGAAGCTCGGCCTGGGCGAGCCCATGATCCCGGTGAAGACCGCCGGCGACCGGGTCGCCGAGTTCGTGCTGCTGCTGTGCATGGTCTCGGCCACCCTCGGCAAGATCGCCCAGAACATCTACAACCTGCAGCAGACGGACATCGACGAGGTGACCGAGTTCACCGAGGGGAAGGTCGGAAGCTCGGCCATGCCCCACAAGCAGAACCCCGTCGCCTCGGGCTCGGTGGTGTTCCTCGGGCGTCTCCTTCGGTCCAACGCCGGTCCGGCCCTCGACTACGTCCACGCCGAAGGGGAGGACGATCATCGCCAGGGGGAGACCGCCTGGAAGTTCGTCCCGGAGGCCAGCCTGCTCATGGCGGCACAGCTCGAGACGCTCCGGCGCGTGCTCGACGGCCTCATCGTCAAGCCCGACAACATGCTACGGAATCTGGAGCGCCAGCGGGGCCTGTCCTGTTCCGAGGCGTTGCTGATGGCGCTGGCGGATCCCCTCGGCCGGGACACGGCGCACGAGTTGATTCGCAGGCTCTCGGCCGAGGCGGTGACCACGGGTGAATCCTTCAGCGAGATCGTCGCCCGCGATCCCGTCGTGACGAAACACCTGGGGAAGGAGGAGCTGGCGCGGGCGTTGGATCTCCGGAACCAGACCGGGCTCGCGACCACGTTCGTCGATGGCGTCGTCGCTCGGCATCGAGGAGCCGATGCCTCGGTCTGACGCTCGTCCCGGCTGACGCAACCCATGCAACCGAGAGTACTGGGGCGAACCGGTATATCCGTGTCACCCATCACCATCGGGGCCTGGCAGCTGGGCGGGCCGCTGACCCTCGATGGAAAGCCCGACGGCCATCCCGATCCCGGTGGGGCCAACGTGATTCGCCTGATTCACGAGCTGGGCGATCTGGGTGTGAACGCCATCGACACGGCGGAGCAGTACAGCGCGGGAGAATCGGAGCGACGGGTCGGCAAGGCGCTGAAGGGCCGTCGGGACCGCTGGGTCGTCTCCACCAAGTTCGGGTACCGCGTCGGACCGGACCATACGCGGGAAGACGATTCCAGCCCCGAGACGATTCT
>CP070829.1:3939921-3943576 GCA_020344755.1 Gemmatimonadales bacterium | reverse complement strand
CGGGTCTTCTGGTCGTTCACCGCGTCCAGGCCGACGGTGGCCTTGTGGGTGAAGTTGGGCCGCATGTTGTAGTTCAGGGTCACGGCCCCGGTCCAGCGGTCCGCGTCCGAGTAGGTCTCGATGGCCTGGGCGTCCTCCACGTTCACGTCCAGCCCGCCGCCGTACGGTTCTTCCTCGGTGGCGTTCCGCGGGTTGGAGAGGAGCGCGTTGGTGTAGATCCCCAGCCAGTTGTTCCCGGACTGGAGGGAGTAGATCCGGTTCCGGACGTACCCGGAGGTCACGCCCACCGTCAGGTTGTCACCCACGGTCCAGTTCAGGTTCACCCGGAGGTTCCCCCGCGTCTGGTCGTTGGGCTTGACCGATCCCTCCTCGTAGGCGAAGCCACCGGCCACGAAGTAGGTGATGTTCTCACCTCCGCCGTCCACGGTGAGGTCGTAGCTGTTGATGAGCCCGTTCTCGATGAGCGTCTCGTTCGGGTCCCAGGCTACGAAGCCGTCGGGGCCGGTGATCTGGCGCCGGCTCCGCTCGTGGGTCGGGAAGTTCTCCCGGTGACGGTTGAAGCCCAGCGTCGAGGTGAGGCTGAAGGAAGCCGGGGAGTTGGCCCGGCCCCGCTTCGTGAAGATCTGGATCACGCCACCGGAGGCCTCGGAGCCGTAGAGCGTCGCCGCCGCGGGGCCCTTGATGACCTCGACCCGGTCAATCTCGTCCGGGTTCAGGTCGGAGAGGCGGTCCTCGCCGGCGCCGCCGGAGAAGGCGCAGCAGGTGGTGGAGCCACCCGTGCCGCTCCCCCACTCACCACCGTACCCGTCCACGCGGACGCCGTCGATGTAGATGATGGGGCGCTGATTGAGGCTGAAGGAGTCGGTACCACGGATGCGGAGCTCGCGGGTGGTCCCCACGCCGCCCACGGTCCCGATGGACCGAAGCCCGGGAACCCGGCCCTCGAGAACCTGGCCGAACCCGGTGATGGGCTGGGCCTCGGTGATGTCCGAGACGTCCACCGACGCCAGCGACACCCCGATCTTCCGGCGCTCCACCGCGCCGGCGGTCCCGGTGACCACGATCTCGTCCAGTGCGACGGCCGAGACGTTGAGCTCGAAGTCGGCCACGGCGGTCTGGCCGCTGGCCACGGTCACGTCCATGGTTTCGGTGGCGTAACCCACGGAAACGACCTGCACCGTCACCGTCCCGGTAGGTACCCGGGTGATGACATATCGGCCGTTGGCGTTGCTGAGAGAGCCCTGGCTGGTCCCGACGATGGAGACCTGCGCGCCGTTGACGGGCTGGCCCGTCGTGGCGTCCACGACTCTCCCGGTGACGTTCCCCGTCTGGGCGCTGAGCGCCAGCGGGGACAGGGCGACGGCGAGGCCCAGAGCGCCGAGCGCGCCGGCCCATCCCGTCTTTCGCACCTGGAGTCGATTCATCCTCGTTCCTCCTCGTTGCGGGGCGGCTTCACAGCAGAGCACACGACGACTCACGCCGCCCCTGGAAAATCTGCGACGTAATCAAATACACGGCTTCTCGGTAGTGCGCAAGGGAAAGTTCCAGAGAGGATTTTCCCCCCGGCGGAGTAAGGAATTTCCCTGCGTTGGCGTGGTGCAGGTTGCGTTGAGCGCGTCCGATGCGGACCATGAACGACCGAAAAAGCGCGAACGAACCCCGAAACTGGAGGTGCCATGCCCGCCCCGAGCCGCCCCTCACGCTGCCACGCTCCTCGCTCTGGCCCTCACCGCGGTCTTCGTTTCGCGATGCTTCGTCCCGGCATCCTGGCGTTGGTCCTTTCCACGGGGCCGCTGGGAGCGCCCCTGGCGGCTCAGGCGGCCGGGGACGACAGCCCCAGCAGGTCGGCACCCACGGTCGATCCCACGGGTTGGCCGCCCGTGGCCACCTACTCCATCCTGGGATACGACCCGGCCACCGGGGAGGTGGGGGGTGCGGTCCAATCCCGGGTCTTCTCGGTGGGGAACGGTGTGCTGTGGGCCGAGGCCGGGGTGGGGGTGGTTACCACACAGGCCATCGTCGACGTGAGCTACGGGCCCCAGGCGGTGGAGCTCCTGCGGCTCGGCTATGCCCCCGCGGTGGTCGTTCAGACGGTCCTGGCCGGGGATCCGGACCCGGATCCGGAACGCTGGACCAAGGAGGGGCGCCAGTTCTCCGTCATGGACGCCCAGGGGAACGTGGCCACCCACACCGGACCCCGGGCCTCGGCGTGGGCGGGCCACCGGGTGGACCTCCATGTGTCCGCCCAGGGCAACATCCTGGCGGGACCCGAGGTCGTGGAGGAGATGGTCCGTGCCTTCAACGAGACGGAAGGGCACCTCTCCTACCGGCTGATGGCGGCGCTGGACGCCGGTCAGGCGGCCGGAGGCGATACGCGGGGAATGCAGTCGGCCGCCATGCTCATCGTGAAGGAGGACGGGGGCGTCTGGCTGAACAACGACGTCGTGCTTCGGCTCCAGGTCGACGACGCCGACGATCCCCTGGCCGAACTTCGGCGCCTGGTGGACATCGCCGGACAACAGAGGGAGCGGATCCAGAGGATGCGCCGCGGCGGGTCGGACCGGTAGACGGGGGCGGGACGTACCGGCGACACCGCGCCGATCAGTTCAGCAACAGTCCCAGGCTGAGACCCAGCGCGTAGACCATGAGCCCCAGTGCCGTGGTGGGTAGAGCGTCCAGCAGCTCCTCGGGCTTCTCGAACTCCCAGACGGCCCGGACGGCGTTCCCCGCCGCCACCAACCCCAACACCGCCAGGAGAACGGTGGACGGCCATCGGTACAAACCGATCCCCACCACCGGAACCGACGCCGCCAGGGACCAGAGCAGGGTGTACTGGACCCGGGTCCCGCTGACTCCAAGGCGCACGGCCATCGTACGCTTCCCGGCCCGCAGGTCGGTCTGGATGTCCCGGAGGTTGTTCACCACCAGGAGGGCCGTGCTGACGGCGCCCACGCCCACGCCCGCCCAAAGAGCTTCCCAGCGAAATTCCAGCATCTGGACGTAGGTGGTGCCCGCCACGGCCACCAATCCGAAGAAGACGAAGACGAAGAGGTCCCCCAGGCCATGGTAGGCCAGCGGAAACGGGCCTCCGGTGTAGGCCACGGCGCAGATCAGCGAGGCAACACCGATCCAGAAGATGGGCCAGCCTCCCACCGAGACCAGGTAGGCACCCACAAGGACGGCGGCCAGGAGCGCCACCACCATTCCCCCGCGTACCGTCCCGGGAGCCAGGAGTCCGGCCTGGGTGACCCGCACCGGACCAACCCTGTCCTCCGCGTCGGCCCCCTTCATGAAGTCGAAGTAGTCGTTGGCCAGATTCGTGGCCACCTGGATCAACAGCGCCCCCACCAGGGCGGCCAACGCCGGAAGAAGGCGAAAGCCGCCCAGGTGCCACGCCAGGGCGGAACCCACCAACACCGGCGCCGCCGCCGCCGGCAGCGTTCGGGGGCGGGCCGCCAGCGCCCATGCGCTCGCGCGGCTCATGGTCCCGGGCTCGAGGGGGGTCACCGTCGGGCCTCCCCGGCGCCTACCAGGGAAGCCAGGGCTCGTCCCGGAAGTTGGGCTTCTCCTTCTTCAGGAAGGCGTCCTTCGCCTTTTTGGCCTGGTCCGTCATGTAGAAGAGGAGCGTCGCGTTCCCCGCCAACTCCTGCAGACC
>CP070829.1:3936143-3939821 GCA_020344755.1 Gemmatimonadales bacterium | reverse complement strand
AGGGCATCGGTGAGTGCTCGTCGAAGATGGGCGCGTGGGATGGCGGAGATGTGAATACGCCAGGTGACGAGCTGAACGAAGAGTGCTACCCCGTGCCTGAACCCGGCACGAACGCGCTGCTTGCAATCGGCATGGTTGGACTGGCCTTCGTGGCCGTCCGGCGCCGCTCTCTCTCGGAGCTGCTCGGGTAGGCCCGATTGATGGCCTGACCTGACGAGCGCAGGTGAACCCCTACGGGGTCCCGGGCGATGCCCCGGGGCCCCGTTTTGTTGTCTGAAAGCCCCTGGGAGTTCACACCCGGAGCTCGGACTGGTGATTCACGGCCTCCCAGTCCACCCCACACCGCGGGACCCTCGGGCGATTTCCGGATCATACGGGAGCCCACTCGTCCCCCCATAGCCTGATGCGCGTCTCGCGCTCCCCACACGCGCGGGGCCCCGCGGTTTTCGCTGCCTACCTGCCCTCCCCCACCACCTCCAGCAGACTCCGGGGATCCACGCTTACGTAGCCGTGGCGGACCACCCAGTGGAGGTGCGGTCCCGTCACCCGACCGGTGGCCCCGACGCGCCCCACGGGCGTTCCTGCCTCCACCGTGTCCCCCTGGGCCACGAGCTGCTCGCTCAGGTGGAAGTAGCCGGACACGAGCCCGGCGCCGTGGTTCAGGTAGACGATGTTCCCGGCCAGGAGGAACTCGTCCACCAGCTCCACCACCCCGCGAGTGGCAGCGTAGACGGTATCCCCCGGTTCGCCGTCCAGGTCCAGCCCCATGTGGCGGCTGGAGATCTGTCCGTTGAACTCCCGTCCGTTCCCGAAACCGCTGGTCACCCGGTCGTCTCTCGGAAGGACCACCTGGGAGGTCCAGAGCCTGGGGGTCCGGTGGGCTGCCTCGGAGACGGCCCGGGCCCGTGCTGCGTCCCGGGCTCTCCGGCGCTGGTCCTCCTCGTTGGGTGGCCCACCGAACCGGGGCGCTACCGTGAGCCGCTCGTGACGGTAGCTCCCAGCCCCCACGGGCACACCCACCTGCACCCGCTCCGACGTTCCGTCGGTGTAGGTCAGGTCGACGGTCACGGCGAGCGTCCCCTCCGCATCGATGGGCGCAGGGGCCAACGCCTCGAAGGCACCGTCGCCGCTGGGCTCGAAGTGAAGGCGCTCGCCGGCGGTCCGCCCCTCGACCCTTCGTAGCCCGACCTGGGCCCCGGGCGCCTCAACGCGGAAGCGGAACAGGCGACCCTGGACCGGCGCGGTGGGGGACCACTCGAACCGGGGAACCGGGCGGACCGGTTCCCCCTCCTGCGCCGCGCCGTGTGTGGGAAAGGGAGCCGTCAGAATGACTGCGAGGGCCGCCGCCAGAGCGGTGCGCGCGGCGATGGGAGTCTTCGCGGAGAGGTTGCGGGGGCACGAGCGTGGATCAGGCATGGCGTCAGGGAATGTGGGGGAGAAGGTCGGGCCGGGCACGCAGGGATTGACGCGGGTTTGACGGTGCATTGCTAGGCAGTAATACCAGGAAATCACGCGGATGATGCGCCGGCGGTTGGGGAAAGGGAAATGGTCCGATCCCGAGGGCGCGCCCGCGGACTCCTGTCCGCGGGCAGGTCCATAGCCGGATAGCCTCGGAACTCCATCCACCGGGATGCAGAAGATGCAGAAGCCACCTCGCAGAAGAGGAACCGCTTCGGACGCCGGGTTCCGGGCTGCCGTCAACGTCCTGGTCCACCGGTACGGCTCGGTGGTGGAGGCGTCCGAAACCTCGGAAGTGCGGCAGGTTGGTAGCGCGTATTTCTACGTACTGGAGCCCGGAATTGCCGTATCTGATCCGTACCCGGACCTGCCGTCCCTGTTCGCGACAGAGGGCTCGACGCTGGTGAGCGGCCCCGCGGGACGTGTCCTGGAGTGGCAGGGCTGGGTCCTTTCGGAAGACCGCCACGGGACGCAGGCCGGGCCCTTCCCCGGATTCGACGAGTGGGTGTGGGCCGCGGGTGAGACGGTGTGGCGCTCCGCCTCGCCCAGCCCGACGGGCCAAGGTGCCTGGCACCGGTTCGTGCACGCGTGGAAGGGGTTCCACTTCGTGACGGTGGACCCCTTCCCCACCGGACCGAAGGCGTATCCGTCCCTGGAGTCGGCACTCCGGGCCCTGCCGTCCTCCCTCTTGGGGGGGACGAGCTTCCACGAGGCCTGACCTCCTCGCATTGCCCTCCCCCGCGGCGGGCCATTACCCTGGCGGCGAACCCTGGCCCTGGAGTGCCCCCATGTCCGACCGCCGCTCGTTTCTCAAGACCGCCGCCCTGGGAACCACGGGTGCGCCGATTCTCCTTTCCGGATGCGCCCCCGGCGCGGATCCCGACCTGCAGGAGGGAGGCGGGCCCGATCCCGATCCCGTGCGCCCCGTGGCCCTCTCCACCTGGGCCCACGGGATCCCGGCAAACGAGGCCGGCTGGGCGATCCTGACGGGCGGCGGCCGGGCGCTGGACGCGGTGGAGGCGGGGGTACGGATCCCGGAGGGCGACCCCGAAATCACCTCGGTGGGCTACGGTGGATTCCCGGACCGGTTCGGACGGGTCACTTTGGACGCCTGCATCATGGACGAGTCGGGACGATGTGGCTCAGTGGCGTTCCTGCAGGAGATCAAGCACCCGATCTCCGTGGCCCGGCGCGTGATGGAGGAGACACCCCACGTGATGCTCGTGGGAGCCGGTGCCCTGGACTTCGCTCTGGCCCAGGGCTTCCAACGGGAGAATCTCCTCACCCCGGAGTCGGAGGCGGCGTGGGAGCGTTGGAAGGCCACCAACGGAGAGACCCGGCCCATCATCAACATGGAGAACCACGACACCATCGGCATGCTGGCCCTGGACCAGGCCGGCAACCTCTCCGGGGCCTGCACCACCAGCGGGGCGGCGTACAAGTACCATGGGCGCGTGGGAGACTCGCCCATCATCGGAGCCGGGCTCTACGTGGACAACGAGGTGGGCGGCGCCACGGCCACCGGTTGGGGCGAGGCGGTGATCCGGGCCGTGGGGTGCTTCCTGGTGGTGGAGCTCATGCGGGGGGGCCGTTCCCCCCAGGAGGCGTGCGAGCTGGCGGTGGAACGAGTGATCGAGAAGAACCCGGACTGGCGGGAGATCCAGGTGGGATTCATCGCCCTGGACAAGTGGGGGCGCACCGGTGCCTTCTGCATCCAACCTGGCTTCAACTACGCGGTGTACACCCCGGAGGAAGGCAATCGGCTGATCGACGCGGGGAGCCGCGTCTAGGCAGGGCCGGGGGCGGAAGGACCTCTCAAGCGATGACGCCCGGAGTGGACCCTCGTGGTGGCGCCCGGCGCAGCGTCGGAAGGGCCCGTCCGTCTCGTCTCCGTGATCGGGCCTACCGGTAGGCCTCGCGGGCGGATTCAGTACATTTCTCCTCCATGATCTCCGTCTCGAACCTCGCGAAGGCCTACGGCGACCGGATCCTCTTCCAGGGGGCCTCCTTCCAGCTGAATCCGGGGGAGCGCTACGGCCTCGTGGGGGCGAACGGCGCTGGAAAGACCACCCTCCTCCATCTCCTGAGTGGGGACGAAGAGCCCACCGAAGGCCAGGTGGCCGTGCCCCGGGACGCCCGCCTGGGGGTTCTCCGCCAGGACCAGTTCCTTTACGAGGACCAGACCATCCTCTCCGTGGCCCTCATGGGGAATCCGGAGCT
>CP070829.1:3932362-3936043 GCA_020344755.1 Gemmatimonadales bacterium | reverse complement strand
GCGTCGCGGCGTTGAAGGAGGCTCCGAACTCCTGCGCGATCCACTCTCGCGCCTGTTGGACCGCCCCGGCGGAGACCCGGGTGGAATCCGTTCGCATGTAGGTGATGAGACCCACGGTGCCGCGCCCCCCGACCTCCAGCCCCTCGTAGAGCCGCTGGGCCGTGGACATGGTCCGGCGGGCGGAGAAGCGGAGGCGCTTGGCGGCCTCCTGTTGGAGTGTGGAGGTGGTAAAGGGAGGCGCGGGGTTCTTCCTGCGCTCCCGGCGCTTGATGTCGGTGACGCCCCACGGCACCCCGGAGACATCCGCCACCACACGAGCGGCCTCCTCCTCGTTGTGCAGGGTGAAGGCCTTTCCCTGGATCTGGTGGAGCTTCGCCTCGAAGCGCTTGCCGTCCTTCTCCAGGTGCGCCGTGATCGACCAGTACTCGGCCTCCCGGAAGGCCCGGATCTCGTCCTCGCGCTCGCAGATGAGGCGGAGGGCCACGGTCTGGACTCGTCCGGCGGACAGGCCGGGGCGGATGGGCTTCCAGAGGAAGGGGCTCACCTGGTAACCCACCAGCCGGTCCAGGACCCGGCGGGCCTGTTGTGCCGCCACCTTCCGGTCGTCGATCTCCTCCGGGTGATCCAGTGCTTCCTGCACGGCCCCTCGGGTGATCTCCCGGAACTTCACCCGCTTGAAGCGCTCCCGGTTCTTGTCGTATCCCAGGACGTGGGCCACGTGATAGGCGATGGCCTCGCCTTCTCGGTCCGGGTCGGTGGCCAGGATCACGCTGTCCGCGGTCTTCGCCCGCTTCTTCAGGTCCGTGAGGACCTTCCCCTTCCCCCGGATGGTCACGTACTTGGGCTCGAAACCGTGCTCCACGTCCACGCCCAGCTCCTTCGGGGGAAGGTCCCGGACGTGCCCCACCGAGGCCGCCACGTCGTACCCCTTCCCGAGGTATCGACCGATGGTCCGGGCCTTGGCCGGAGACTCCACGATGACCAGCTGCTTCCCCTTTCCGGGCATGTCTGCTCGCTAGGTTTGGTTCTTCGTCGGGGTTCGCTCCCGACGCACGTGACTGACGATCGCGTCTGCAAGTTCTACGGGGGTCCGCCCCTCCGTGTCCAGGTGAAGCCCCGCCCTGCGGTAATGGGGCTCGCGCCGCTCCAGCAGCTCCCGCGCCCGGGCCAGGGGGTCCTCCACCTCGTCCAGCAACGGCCGTCCCGCACCCTCCTGGCGGGCCCGGGCCACGGCTGCCTCCGGGCTGACCCGGAGCCAGATCGAGTGGACGTGGGCGGGGAGCGTCTCCAGGCCGCGGGATGCGGCGGCCCATCCCCCACCGGGTACCACGACGCAGCCGTGGAGGTCCAGGGCCGCGCTCGTCCGCTCTTCCTCCAGCTCCCGGAACCACGCCTCGCCACGGGTGGCGAAAAGATCGGGAATCGGCTGCCCCGTGCTCTCCTCGATGTCCCGGTCCACGTCCACCAGGGTCCAGCCCGTGCGCCGGGCAAGCGCGAGCCCCACCGAGCTCTTTCCCGACGCCATGAAGCCGACCAGGACGACGGTGGGCTGCTCAGAGGGGCCGTTCACCGTACCCGCGCTCCTGCAGGTGCTTCAGGTAGGCCTCGTGGTTCCGGCGTGTCTCCCCGACCGAGTCCCCTCCGAACTTCTCCAGAAGCGCGTCCGCGAGGACCAGCGCCACCATCGCCTCGCCGACGACGCCCGCAGCGGGCACCGCCGAGATGTCGCTTCGCTCGGTGGCGGCATCGGCCTCGGACCCGTCCCGAAGGTCCACGCTGGGCAGGCGATTCCGGAGGGTGGAGATGGGCTTCATGTATCCTCGCAGGACCAGGGGCTCACCCGTGGTCACGCCCCCCTCCAGGCCCCCGGCCCGGTTGGACGCCCGCCGGAAGCCCCCACCGGTCCGGTGGGTGTCCTCCCGGAGGATGGGATCGTGGACCCGGGTCCCGGGACGTCCCGCCGCCGCCACCCCGTCTCCCAGCTCCACCGCCTTGATGGCCTGGATGGACATGATTGCGCCGGCCAGACGTCCGTCCAGCTTCTCGTCCCACGCCACGTGGCTGCCCAGCCCCACCGGGAGCCCCCGGGCCACCACCTCGAAGACTCCGCCCAGCGTGTCTCCCGCCTCCCCGGCGCGGTCAATGGCCTCCACCATGGCCGCCGTGGCTTCCGGATCGAGGCAGCGGAGGGGATTCTCGTCCACCGCCTGATTGAGGTCCTCGGGCAGCTCGTCCGGAACCCGGACCTCCACGTCCCCCACCGCGACCACATGGCTCCCGATGTGGACCCCGAACTCCGCCAGGAGCCGCTTCGCCACGGCGCCGCACGCCACTCGGGCGGCGGTCTCCCGGGCACTGGCCCGCTCGAGGATGTCCCGCGTGTCCCGCCGGTCGTACTTGAGGACCCCCACGAGATCGGCGTGGCCGGGCCGGGGAAGGTACATGGAGCGGAGGGCCTTTGGATTCACATCGTCGGGCGGGGCGTCGTGGGCCATGGCCTTCGTCCAGTTCTCCCAATCCCGGTTCCAGATGATCATGGCCAGAGGCGACCCCAGCGTCTCGCCCAACCGGATGCCGCTCAAGACCTCCACCTGGTCGGCCTCGATCTTCATCCGGCGTCCGCGGCCGTACCCGCCCTGGCGTCGCTTCAGCTCCGGGTCCACGTCCCGTGCCGTCACGAGGGAGAGGCCGGCGGGGAGGCCCTCCAGGAGGGCCAGGAGGCCCCGGCCGTGAGACTCGCCGGCCGTGCGGAACCGAAGTCGCTTCATGAGATGACGATGGGGTGGGGTGAGGACGGGCAGCCTGAGCGCGCACCGACGGTCGAGAGGTCGGGCGCGCACCAACGATAGAACGGGCGCGGCTCCCCACCAAGGAACCGCGCCCGTCGATGTTCTTCCGCCACCCGATGGCGGGTGGCGCGGCCGGGCTAGTTGGCCCGGGCCGGGTGATGCCGGAGGATGTCCGCCTTGCGGACCGGGATCACGACGACGCCGCCGGAGGTGCTGGTTCCGAAGAGCTTCACCACGACACAGGCGTCCTCGGTGATTCCGTTCTGAGCGATGGGATCGGAGAAACTGGTGCCCTCGTAGATCTGCACCGCTTCACCGATGGTGACCCCGTTCCGGTCCTGCACCGGGGTCGCGGCGCAGGCCCGACCCGCATTGTCCTCTGGGAAGGGCAGGATGGCCTTCAGTGGGCCGTTGATGATGTCCTTGATGGTCACCCGTCCGATGGGATCCCCGCCCCGCTGGGTGTCGATGATGTCCACCGTGCGGTTGCCCGTGGGCACGAAGGCCAGGTGGACGTTGGGGTTGTAGGTCCCGGACAGGTTCGAGTTGCTCCGGAAGTTCGCGTGGAGCGGGTGGAAGGCGATCCCCTTCGACGTCTGCGGCGTGGGGATGTTCCCCTGGCCGAGGAGCCGGAGACCCGTGTCGAAGAAGTACGCCAGGTCGCCTCGCGCCCCCACCAGCGAGCCGTCGTAGTTGACGGCGACGCCCCGGACCTCCTCGGAGGCATTGGTGAGGAAGTCCTGCACCTGGCGGGCGCTGCTCAGGCCCGCCGCCGCACCCTGGCTGGCCTGGTACGTCATGACCCGGGCCGCACCGCTGGTCCCGCCCTCACCGATGGCCACCCAGCTGCCGTTCCCGGCGCTGGCGACGTAGGTGGTGTCCTGGAAGCCCA
>CP070829.1:3928556-3932262 GCA_020344755.1 Gemmatimonadales bacterium | reverse complement strand
TCCGGGTCCGCACTCCACGGCCCGTCGGGGGATGCCACCAGTGCTGGACATCGCCTTCAGGGAACTGCCGTGCAGCGGCCCGAAGGAGGTGTTCGCGCACGATATCAGGTCGCGTCACCGACAGGGCCAGGACGTCCTGGAGCTGGTCGCGGAATCCGTACGCCCCACCAGACTGGTAGAACGCGGAGCGGGACCACACCCGGCAGGAGAGCGTCTGATAGAGAAGCCAGCGGTTGAGGAGTAGGTCCATCGAGGGCTCGGGGGTCTTCACCTGAACAGCACCCAGCACCCGGTCCCAGTCTTCCCGGACCTCGAGGAGAGCCGCGTCGCAATCTATCGCGCGGTAGCGTTCGACCAGGGATCGGGCGTTGTCGCGGCTTTCCTCCTGGCCCAGCATGAATACGACCTCGGTGTGTCCTCCTGGTTCGAGCTCCACTTTCGCCTGCAGAGCAGCGCACGGGTCCAGGCCCGCTCCGGTCCTTCCCGAGAGCTCCCAACCCCGTTCCAGCGATACGGGATGTTCGAGGCAGGCATTCCGGCCCAGGAACTCCAGGCGGTCGCCGGTGCAGGAGGTCTGACTCCCGCCCAGGTCGGCGAAGGCGACGCGGTCCGCGAATTCCCCGTTCCATGCGTTTCGCACGAATATGGCTCCGGTCACGGGATCGATTTCGGTGACCACGAAGGGCGCGGAGTCGCCGCGCGCGACCCCCAGCACCCACTCCGCATACGCTGTGACGGAGAGCCGACGGGTGCGGTCGGACCGATTCTCCAAGATGAGGCGGGAGATCTTGACGGGGTCCTGCGGAGGCACGAACTGAAGGAGGTCCAGCGTGATGCCGTTGGACGTGTGCTCGAAGCGACTGTACCCCTGGCCGTGCCGAATGACATATGGCCAGGCATCTTCACGGATCGGGAGAAGAGTCGGTCCCCAGACGAGACCGCTGTCCTCATCCCGAACATAGAACGTCTCGCCCGGAGGGTCGCTGATGGGATCGTTTGACCACGGCGTGAGCTTGTTCTCCCGGCTGTTCACAGACCATGTAAAGCCCGAGCCCGACTCGGAGATCTGGAAGCCGAAATCCGGGTTTGCCACCACGTTGATCCAGGGGGCAGGGGTCCATTGTCCCTTGCCCAGAGCCAACACGTATTCGCAGCCGTCCGGTGTGAATCCTCCAAGGCCGTTGAAGAACTCGAGATCCAGAACGGGGGGGGAAACGGTCTCGGTCGCCTCGGGTGGCGCGCGGAGCCGACGCGGAACCGGCCCCGGCCTCGACCGCCCCAGCCGAACAACCTGCTCGGACAATGAGCCCCGGCGCGCCAGAACCACGACTCGCGCCGCAGCATTTAGCAGCGCTTGATCCGACGGCGGTACGAAGTCGGCCCTGAGCACGAAGACACCTCCAGGCTGCGGATGGCCTTCGCGGCCGGCTGCGGGCTGAATCGTCCGCACCATGGCTTCGAGGGACTCCTGGAGGCCCGGTGCGTAGGAGGTTTGTTGCGCATTCAGAATCACCAGGTCGGCGGCAATCCCCTTCCGATACCAGTACTCGTGCGCCCGGAGGAGTTGCCTCGCGACCTCCCGTTCCTCCTCCGTCTCGATCTCCACCAGGGCGATGGGAAGATCGCCGGAAATTCCGTAAGCCCAAAGCCCGGGCTGGCCACCTCGGTTTTTGGCCAGCTCCTGAGGCGCCGCACGCAACGTAGGATCGACGAACAGCAGACGATTGGCCATACGCTGGAAGAGATGCGCCTCGTCCTGCGTGATCCGGAGGTGGTGCAGCTGGACTTGGGCCTGGGTCCAGGCGAGCGAGCTCTCTCGCTCGAAGGTTTCCCGCTGGCGGTATTTCTCCGCCGTCGCGAGGACCTCTTCCCGGGTAGGTGCCACGAGCGTCGTGAACACGAGATGGGCTGTCCCGCGAGCGGGAATCGCCACTCGCTGTCGCAAGCTCATGATGGGATCCAAGACAGTCCCTGCCGTGTTCGAAAGGGGCTCCCCGTCGACCACGGACAGCGGCGTCCGAATCCCGCGGCCGCGGCCCAGGAAGCGTGCGCGGTCGCTCTCGTATTGCAGGGTGTCGTGCGTCTCCCCATCGAGAGCGAGCAGATGGGCCACCCAGACGCCGGGTTCGTCCGCCGACCGCGGGCGCCGTGAAGCCAGCAGGGTGCCGAGCTCGGGAACGAATTCCGTTTCCACGAAGAGGTTCGAAAACGCGGGATGGGCCACGTCGACGCCCTGCGGAGCCAACACGATTTCGGCGTAGGACGTGACATCGATCTCACGGTCCCGATCCTCGAGATTGGTGACTGTCAGCCGGCGGAGCTCGGCGTCGTCCTCCGGGGAGACCACGATCTCGAGGGTAGTCGACAAGGACCGATGCTCCTGCATGATCTTGGCCCGGTCCTCGGAGTAGACGACCTCGTAGGCGTCCGCCTCGGTTCCGCTGGGCTGGAAGCCGGCGGACCAGACCTCACCGGTTTCAGCGTCCCGCAGGAAGATGAACGAGCCCCAGCAGTCACGCGTTGTGTCCTCCCGCCAGCGGGTGACTGCAAGGTTGCCCCATCGTGAGAAGCCGGCGCCCGCGGCCGTGACCATGACCGTGTAGCGGCCGTTGGACAGGAGATGGGTCCGGGGCGTGATGTCGTGCGGCGATTCAAATCGGCGCAGGGCCGGTGGAACGAGCTCGCGGACGAGCGCGGTCGCGCGCACCTCCTCTGCACGGGGCCGCGCCACCGCCACCGCGCGCGGCGTCCGTTCCTGCAGGAGGAGCTCCGACGCCTGGACCAGGGGATGGGCGTGAAAGCGCCGCCGGGTCACGCCGTCGTGGACCACGTTTCCCAGGGCGACGATGGTCATTCCCTGGTGATGGGACATATATGCGCGGACCACGGCCACCTGATCCTCTTCCGGCAGCCTCGAGGGGGTGTAGTCGAGTGCTTCATAGAAACCGTAAGCGCCTTGGGCTCCGGCTTTATCGAGGCTGGCAAAATTCTTCATGGCGGCACTCGGGTCAACCATCGCCGCGAGGGCGGTGGCATAGGGAGCCACGACCACGTCCTCACCCAGCCCTCGTTTGAACCCCAGGCCGGGCACGCCGAAATCCGAGTACTGATACGTGAGCTGCACGTCGCGAACGTTGTAGGCAGACTCGGAAACCCCCCACGGGACTTTCCGGTCCGCGCCGTACTGGATCTGATGCCCCACCACCAGCCGGCAGGTGAGGTCGAGAAGGCTGTGGGCGGGCTGCCGCATCACGAGGAGCGGCATGAGGTACTCGAACATGGACCCCGACCATGAGACGAGGGCCGCCCCGCGCCCCACCGGCGTCAGGGCCCGGCCGAGACGGAACCAGTGCCGGGGTGAAACGTCGCCCTTGGCGATGGCTACGAAGCTCGCCAGCCTGGCCTCGGAGGCCAGCAGGTCGTAGCTGCCGGGATCGAGCATGTTGTCGGCCACGCGGTAACCAATGGCGAAGATCTTGCGCGAGGGATCGAGGAGAAACTGGAAGTCCATGGCCTGGACCATCGCTTCGGCGCGGAGTGCGAGGCCGGAGAGACGGTGCCCAAGGGTGGTCTCCGCCCTCTGGGGCCCATCCAGACTGTCGAAAAGCAGGGCCGTTTCGATGTCCCGAGCGTGGCTCCGGATGGATTCCCGAACGGCTCTGGCGCAGACGAGGACCTCTGGCGTGGGCCCGTCGTCGACGTTGCT
>CP070829.1:3924740-3928456 GCA_020344755.1 Gemmatimonadales bacterium | reverse complement strand
AGGCCGACGGCTTCCTCTTCTACGTCATGCCGTACGTCGACGGCGAGACGCTGCGGGAACGCCTGGACCGTGAGACGCAGCTGGGTGTGGAGGAGGCTGTACGCATCGCCTCGGAGGTGGCGGACGCGCTGGACTATGCCCATCGCCAGGGGGTGATCCACCGGGACATCAAGCCGGAGAACATCCTGCTCCACGACGGTCGGCCCATGGTGGCGGACTTCGGGATCGCCCTGGCCCTGAGCGCGGCCGGAGGCGGCCGGATGACGGAGACGGGGCTGAGCCTCGGGACGCCCCACTACATGAGCCCGGAGCAGGCCACGGCGGAGAAGGAGCTCTCGGGACGCTCGGACGTGTACTCCCTGGGCTCGGTCCTGTACGAGATGCTCACCGGCGATCCGCCCCACACCGGATCGTCGGCCCAGCAGATCATCATGAAGATCCTCACCGATCGGGCCCGACCGGTGACGGAGCTCCGGCGGTCGGTACCGGCGAACGTGGCGGCGGCGGTGGCCCGGAGCCTGGAGAAGCTCCCGGCGGACCGGTTCACCACGCCCCGGGACTTCGCCGACGCGCTGGCGGATCCTTCGTTCAGGGTCGGCGGGCCGGGCCCGGGGGCGGCCGCTGGGCCAGCGGTCTCCGATTGGCGGAGTCGGCTGGCGGTGCCGGCCCTGGTGGCGGCGGTCCTGGCCTTGGCGGTGGCGGGGTGGAGCCTGACCCGTCCGGCGCCCGCCCCACCCGTGTCCCGGTATACGGTTCGCCTTCCCGACCACCAGCCCCTGGACTTCAACGCGTGGTCCCGGATCGCCGTGTCGCCGGACGGGGAGCTCCTGGTGTACCGGGCCGGTGGCGAGACGGGGTCCATCCTGGTGGTGCGCCGCCGGGACCAGCTCGAGGCGCGTCCCCTCCCCGGCACCGAGGGAGGCTACAATCCGTCCTTCTCCCCGGACGGCACCCGGGTGGCGTTCATGGCCGTCCCGCCGGGGGCCGGATCCAACGCCGTTCGCACCGTGCCCATCGCGGGAGGACCGCCGGCCACCGTGGTGGACTCGTTGGTGGGGGCACCCGGAGTGGCGTGGGGGGTGGACGGGTTCATCTACTTCGACGTGACCGGCCCGGGGCCCCTCATGAAGGTGCCCGAGAACGGAGGGGCCGCCGTGGCCGCCACCACGCTGGATACCGAGTCGGGCGAACGCCAGCACGTGTGGCCGGACCCCCTTCCCAACGGCCGGGGGCTCCTCTTCACCGTCAACTACACGGGCCCCGGGAGGAATGGCGATCCCTCGGACCGGATCGCCGTCCTGGACCTGGCCACGGGGGAGCACCGGGTCCTGGTTTCCGGTGTGTACGCCCGGTACGCCGAGTCGGGCCACCTGGTCTACGTGACCTCGGAGGGCACGCTCATGGCCGCGCCGTTCGACGCCGAGGGGCTCGAGGTCCAGGGCGAGCCCGCCCCGGTGGCGGAGGGCGTCTCGGTACGGGGAGGCACCGGTGGGGTGGACCTGACCCTCTCGGCGACGGGCACCCTTTGGTACAGCGTGGGGACGTCGGGCTTCGCCATACGGGAAGTGGTCCGGATCTCATCGGAGGGGACGGCCTCGGTGGTGGATCCGGATCTGCGCGGTGAGCTCAGAGCCCTCGCCCTGTCCCCGGAGGGATCCCGGCTCGCCCTGCAGGTCCGCGACGTCAACGGCCCGGATATCTGGGTGAAGGAGCTGGACCGGGGCCCGTTCTCCCGCCTGACCTCCGACGGGGCCAGCTGGAGTCCTCGATGGCACCCCGACGGAGACCGGATCGTCTTCGTGTCCTCCTCCGACGGACAGCGCCAGCTGGGGACCGTGGTGGCGGACGGAAGCCGTCCCCCGGAGTCCCTCGACCTGGATGGCGGGCGCATCGCAACCAGTGTCTGGGGTCCCGAGGGTGACTGGCTCGTCTTCGTCACCTCGCGCTTCACGGGATCCCAGGACCTCTACGGGGTGCGGCCAGGGTCCGACTCCGTCCCTCAGCCGCTGGTGGCGACCGATGCCCAGGAGTGGGAGCCGGAGGTGTCTCCCGACGGCCGGTGGCTCGCCTACGTGGCGGACACCAACGGACGCCCGGAGGTATACGTCCGGCCCTTCCCCAACGCCTCCGATGCCCTCTTCCCGGTTTCCACCGCGGGAGGAATCATCGCCCGTTGGTCCGCCGACGGCGGGCACCTCTACTACATCACCGAGGATGGCGTGCTTATGGACGCCCGGGTGCGGACCGGTGACACCTTCGTGGTGGGCGAGCGCCGGGCCCTGTTCACCCTCGATCCCCTCCTGGACTGGGGGAGCCTGGCGGTGGCTCCGGAACCGGGCACCTTCTACTTCCTCCGGACCGTGAGCGAAGCGGAAGGCCAGGGCCTGGTGGTGGTGGAGAACTTCTTCGAGGAGCTGCGTGCGCGGTTCGGGGGCTGACCGCAACGGGCCCCCACGCGAAGCGTACGGACCCACGGTACCCTGCTCCTTCAACCAAGATTGTTCCGTGCCAGACCGCCTCGTGCCAGACCGCCCCGTGCCATCCTTCTCGTCCAGCCGTTGCGCCCTCTTTACCGCTCTCGGGCGTGTCCTCCTGCCCAGCCTCGGCGTCACCCTCCTCCTGGCCTGTACCGGAGGGGGACCCGACGAGGATTCGGCCCTCGCGGACGAGTTCGGGCCGACCTCCGGCTCCAATCCCTCCGCTGTCGCATCGCCCCTGGCGCCCACCGACGTGTTTCGCATGGACTCCCTGGCCGAAGGGGTGTGGGTCGCGGAGGTGCGGGAGCGCCCGGAGGCCTACGCCTTCGCCAACTCCCTGGTGGTGGCCGGCGACTCGGCGCTCCTGGTGGTGGACACCCAGCAATCTCCCGCCGCCGCCCGGGCCCTCATCGCCTGGATCCGCAACCACACCGACCTGCCGGTACGCTGGGTGGTGAACACCCACTTCCACGGCGACCACGTGAACGGGAACGGGGCCTACCGGGATGCGTGGCCCGAGGTACGCTTCGTGGCCCACGCGTCAGTCCCGGAGGCCATCCGCACCGAGGGGCGCGCCCGGATGGAGGAGGAGCTCGCCACCCTCCCGGAGGCCCTGGACCGGCGGCAGGCGTGGCTGGACGGGGAGCCGATGCCCGAGGGCCAGGAGATGACGCCGGAGCTCCGGCAACGGCTCGAGTACTCGGTACGTGTGGGACGGGCCTATCTGGACGAGCTGCGAGAGCTGGAGGTGGTGGAACCGGCCATCCTCCTGACGGAGCCGAGGACCCTCGACCTGGGGGCACGCACCGTGGAGGTCATCCCGGCGGGACCGGCCCACACGGAAGGGGACCTGGTGGTGTGGGTGCCCGAGGTGGGGGTCGCCGGCGTGGGGGACCTCCTGGAGGAGGCGGCCCCGTGGATCGAAGGGGCTGACCTCCAGGGCTGGGCCGCATCGCTGGATCGGATCCGGGCACTGGCGCCTCTCCAGGTGGTGGCGTCTCACGGGAGCGCCGCCCGGGGGGCCGAGCTGCTGGCGGGGGAGGCCCCCCTCTTCGCCGCCCTGGTGGAGGCGGCCGCCCTTGAAGTGCGTGATGTTCGGGACGTCCCGGATGCCCGCCTGGAGTCGGAGGGCTGGCCCACGGACGAGGCGGTGGCCCGGGTAGCGGCGGCGCTGACACCCCACGGCCCGTTCCTCGCCTCGGTGGGGTTGGAAGGTGAGGCCTTCACGGCGTGGACGAC
>CP070829.1:3920883-3924640 GCA_020344755.1 Gemmatimonadales bacterium | reverse complement strand
ACACCACCACGGCGGTGACCCTCCGGGCCTTCGTGGACGGGGAGCTCTGGTCCAACGAGACCCGGGAGCTGGCCATTCCGGTGAACCCCGAGGACGATCGGGAGACCATCCAGTTCGTGTACCAGTACTCCGAACCGCGGCTGCAGTGACCGGTCGCCGGCGGACTCGGTGAACGGGACCAGGGCCTCAGGGGCGGGTCCCGCCACCACCACCTGGACACGGTGGGCTCTCGCCGTCGCCGGCGCATTCTTGGCCGCCGGTCTCGCGAGCTGCGCCGAGCCGGAGACCGCCGGGGTGGAAGGGTCTCCGGGGGATCCCCTGCCGGGCCTGACCGACTCGGAGCTGCAGCGGTTCTGGGCGGGGCATGCGGAGTTCAACCGGGCCTTCTCCCCGGAGGAGGGGCTCGGACCTCTCTTCAACCAGACCGAGTGCAGCTCCTGCCACGATCTTCCCACCAGTGGCGGGCACGGTGCGGAGCCGGTCCGGAAGATGTCCCGGTACGACGAGATCGACGGCTGCTCGCTCCTTCCCGAGCTGGGGGGCGACCTCCTCCAGAGTTCGCTGACTCCGCTCGCCCGGGCTGCGGGACTCGAGCCGGAGCGGTTTTCCGCCGAGGCCAACGGGCTCACGGAGCTGATGGCTCCGGCGCTCTACGGCCTGGGTCTGGTGGCCGCCATCCCCGGGGAGGCGATCGCGGCCCGTGCCGATCCCGAGGACGCGGACGGAGACGGGATCTCAGGTAGGATCGGTGTGACGGAGGCGGGGGGGCTTGGGCGCTTCGGGATGAAGGCCGTCCACGGGACCCTGGAGTCCTTCATCGAGGGTGCCACGCGCGGCGAGCTGGGGCTGACGACGCCGGGGCTACCGGACGAGGAGCGCCCCGCCGGTCAGCCCCTTCCTCCAGGAGCCGATCCCAGCGCCGACCCGGAGGTCGACGAGGCATTCCTGGAGGGCCTGACCGACTACGTCCGATTCCTGGCCGTGCCCATGCCGGCCATCCCCGAGTCGCGGGAAGATCGAGCCTCCGTTGCACGGGGTCTGCAGCTCTTCGACGCGGTGGGATGCTCCTGGTGTCACGTCCCCACCTGGACCACCGGGGACCACGCCTCGGAGGCCCTGGCCCACCGGCGATTCCGGGTCTACTCCGACTTCCTCCTGCACGACATGGGGCCGGCGCTGGGGGACATCTGCGCTCCCGGGTCCACGCCCTCCGAGTGGCGCACCGCACCCCTGGTGGGGCTCAGTCACCGCAGCGTCTTTCTCCACGACGGGCGGGCCCAGAACCTCACCGCCGCCATTCAGTTCCACGGAGGGGAGGCGGATGGAGCCCGGGAACGGTTCCTGGGATTGGAGGAATCGGCGAAAGGCGACCTGCTCCGCTTTCTCGAGAGCCTCTGAGGGGAACCGGGCGGCGCGACCCCATTTCTCGTAGGGGTTTTCTGCAGGGGAGGACCTCGGACGCCGCTATCTCCGCCGCATGGGAAGACGGGTCCAGATCACCACCGTCCCACAGAGGTCATTGTATTTCCCCGGCGCCCCACTCCCGGTGTAGACCTCCAGGCCTTCCAGGTGGTCGGGCCGGATGTCGTCGTAGTTCCGCCACCCGGAGCGAATCCCGTCGAGCCAGAGGCTCGGTTCGCACCCTCGGCCGCCGTCGTAGAAGTTGACGCTCTGGCTCATGATGAGGCGCGACCCCGCCACCACCTCCACCCCCGGGATGTTCCGGAGTAGGTCGGTGACGAAGAGGGGGTCCCGGTCCTCGATGGCGGCCCGGTCCAGAAACGTGCCACGAAACCCCTGCAGGCTCCGGTCGTAGAAGCCCCGCATTTCCAGGAGGTAGGACCGGCGAGTGACCTCCACCTCCAGCCCCTCGATCTCCAGCGGTGTCCGGCCCATGGGGAGGACGACCTCCACCAGCTCGCCCTCTCCCACGAAGAGGGTGTCCGCCCGGGTCTCGTACCCCAGGCGCGTGACGCCGATGACGTACGTTCCCCCGGATAGTCCCTCCAGGCGGAATCGCCCCCGACCGTCGGTCGCCGCCCGGTGGCGCGTTCCCTCCAGGTAGACCTCCGCATCCTGCACGCCATCGCCGCTCTCCGCGTCCACAACCCGGCCCTGCACGCCGGCGCTCGAACCTGCCTGTGCGTATAGACCTCCCGCCAAGGACAACGGTGCGAGCATACAGATGCCCGCGACCGCCGCCATGGTGAAAAGGCCATTGGCCTGCAGCGGCAGCCCAGTCTGGAGAGGGAGTCGAGCCATCGACATGGAACCTACCCGCGCCGAAAGAAAGAGGGGCGGCACCTACATTGTATAGGTACCGCCCCTCGGGCACTAACGTTTCAGCGGATCCCTCAGTTGGTCACAGGCAGGCACCGTGCAGTGAGGAGGTCCTCGATCTCCGGGTTGTTCAGAGCCTCGGTATCGCTCATGCTGAACTTCACAGGCCGCCCCGACGCGGGACGCTCCGGATCGTTCATCTCTTCGAAGATCTGCTTGTTCAGGCCGAACCGGTACAGGTCCGAGGCCCGCTGGCCCTCCATGTACAGCTCCGCGAACCGCTCGTTCAGGAGGATCTCCTGGGCGACGGTGGCATCCACCACGTCAACCTCTGGGATCGCCGTCAGGCCCACGTTGGCCCGCAGCGTGTTGATGATCCCGATGAAGGCGCCCAGCTGACCCTGGCGCATGGCGTGCTCCGCCTCGATGAGACGCATCGCGTCCGAGTGCAACATGGGAATGTCCGCCGGCGTGCTGGTGTACTTCCACTGGCTGTAGTGCGGCGTGATGTTGTCCGTCGCCACGCCGTTCTCGAAGTGCACCGGGATCCGCGGGTCGTACTCGTCCGGGTAGTAATGATCGTGCATCAGGGTGGGCCCGCCGGCATCGTCGTCGACGCGGCTCCACCACTTCTCCCGGAGCCCAGCGGCCTTGTTGAAGGTGGCCGTAGTCACGAGCACCACCCAGTTGTCGCTGGCGTTGTTGTACTTGGCGTCGTAGCTGAAGCCGTCCGGCACGCCCGAGGCGTCGGCAGCAGCTTCGGCGTAGTTCCCCAGGAGCAGGTTCGCACGCGCCCGTCCTGCCAGCGCCGCGTTGTAGTACTGGTCCTCGTTCGCGGCCTGGGCCGTCCCCATGGCCTTGGTGAACTTCTGGACCGCCTGCTGAAGGATCTGGGTGTCCGGCACCGCTGCGCCACCTGGCGCCGCCGGCGCCTCGCAGTACGCCTGGCCGATGTAGAGGTCGGCCAGAGCGTCACCCAGGTGCACCTGGGCCATCAGCGGGCTCGACCCGGCGTTCTCGAGTTGCTCGTTGAGCCGCTCCTCCGCGCTGCCGGCGAACCAGCGAGCACGCAGGAGGGAGTTCATGGTGCCGTCCATGGCGCTGGTTCCGTACTGGAACCGGCCGTGATCGGTCTCGTCGTAGCCGATCCAGGTCCCCGTGTGCTGGTAGGTATCCCCCAGCAGGGACTGATAGACCACCCAGGTGTCGATGACCTCGTGGACCGCACCCTCCACGCCGTTCGCCACGGCTTGGAGCGCGCTGTTCAGGTCCTCGTCCGTATAGCGCTGCGGGTCCTCAACGGTGAGCAGGTCATCGCAGGCGGCCACGCCCACGATGGCCACCAGGGCCCCCGTCAGCCACTTGAATCTCGTCATTCTCATCTCTTCGTCCTCCAGTAGTAATCGTGGTTGGTTCTATCCCGTGACATCCGGTCTAGAATCTGGTTCTGAAGGAGAGGAGGAACCGCCGGGGCTGC
>CP070829.1:3917008-3920783 GCA_020344755.1 Gemmatimonadales bacterium | reverse complement strand
CTCTCGTCCTCGGCCCCCCTCACCGGAGCCGCCGACACGGGTCCGGAGGGCGCGTCGGAGGAAGCCGGGCCGGGCCGCTCCACCACCATCGTGGCGGACCCGGCCACCAATGCGCTGGTGATCCGGACGGAGCCCCCCAACTACCCCGTCCTCCGGGAGACCATCGAGGAGCTGGACGTGCGCCCGCCCCAGGTCCTCCTGGAGGTCCAGGTGGCGGAGGTGACGCTGGACGAAGCGACCCAGTACGGGATCAACTGGTTCGCCTACACCCAGAGCGATGCCGGGAGCCGCCAGGGCACCGCGCGCTTCGGGCCCCAGGCCTTCTCCGACTCGGCGCTGGCCGGCGTCCAGGACTTCCTTCTGAGGACGGTGCGCCTGGGGGACGTGGACGTGCGGGCGGTGATCCGGCGGCCTGAACGAGCCGGAGGATCGGGCCGGTGGTGCGCAGCCCGGCCTCGGCCGCCAGCCGGCGGATCTCCACGGGCCGGCGGGCGCGGGGCAGGGACTCGAGGACTCTGATCACCTCGGCCTGGCGGGCGGTGGGCCGGTACCCGGCCGGCGGCGCTTCCGCGAGGTCCACGACGGTTCGAGTGACCGAGCCGATGTTCCGCTTGACGGCGGCGGGCAGCATGGACGCGAGCGTCATCCCGATCGGCGAGCAGGTGTAGGCGGCGATCCAGCGGGCGAGGTCGACGAGCTGCCCGGGGAGGCAGGCGGCCGATTCGTCGCGACGCTCGATCGGCTTGACCGGGCTCTCCGCCGGACCGGCGGTCAGGATCTCGATGACGTAGCCGGCGGTCGGCGTGTCGCCGCGACCGAGGGGGACCACGACCCGGGCCCCCGGCTCCAGGTCGGTCAGCGTCGCCGGGATCGCGTAGGTGAGGCCGTCGGGGTACCGGTCCACACCGCGCTCGACCGCGACCCGGGCGTAGCCCACGATCGGCTGCTCCGACTCGAAGAGCGTCGTCGGGGTCACGATGGCGATCCGATCGAGGGTGTCTTCCGCCCCCTGCGTGCCTTCGTGCCTCCGTGCCTCCGTGCCTTCATATCCGGTATTATTCCTCCCCGCCATGACCATGTCCCGACCCGTTGCCCGTCTCGCCCTGGAGGACGGCGCCGTGTTCACCGGCGTCGGCTTCGGCGCCTGCGAGGAGCCTCGAACCAGCGCGGGCGAGGTCGTGTTCTGCACGGCGATGACCGGGTACCAGGAGGCGCTCTCCGACCCCAGCTACGCCGGGCAGATCCTCACCATGACCTGTCCGCAGGTGGGCAACTACGGCGTGGGCGACGCCGACGAGGAGTCGTCCCGGCCGCAGGTGGCCGGCTTCGTCGTGCGGGAGCTGGCCCGTTCCCACTCGAACCATCGCGCCTCCGGCGACCTGTCCGGCTGGCTCCGGCGGGCGGGCGTGCCGGGGCTGGAGCGGATCGACACGCGGGCCCTGGTGCGCCGCGTGCGGATCGAGGGGGCGATGCGCGGGGTGCTCGGCTGCGACCCGGCGATGAGCGATGACGACCTGGTGGACCGTGCCCGGGAAGCGTTGTCCATGGCCGGCCGCAACCTGGCGCGCGAGGTGAGCCCCCCCGGGCCGGGGCGGTGGACGGAGGGGCTGGGTGACTGGTCGCCGGGGGCCATCGACGCGCCGGCGGCCGATCTTCGAGTGCTCGCCCTCGACTGCGGGGCGAAGCGGAACATCTACCGTCATCTCCGCTCGCGCGTCGGCGCGGTGGAGATCGTGCCCTGGAATGCCGCCGCCGACTCGATCCGCGAGGCGCGTCCCGACGGCCTGCTGGTCTCCAACGGGCCGGGCGACCCGGCTGCGGTCGACGCGGCCATCCGGACCCTGCGGGAGGTGGCCGGCGAGATCCCCACGTTCGGGATCTGCCTCGGCCATCAGCTCCTCGCCCTGGCGCTGGGGGCGAGGACCTTCAAGCTCAAGTTCGGCCATCGCGGGGCCAACCAGCCGGTGCGCAACCTGCTGACCGGGGCGGTGGAGATCACCAGCCAGAACCACGGCTTCTGCGTCGATCCCGACTCCCTGGCGGGCCTCGACTGCGAGATGACGCACGTGAACCTCAACGACGGGACCCTGGCGGGGTTCCGGCACCGGACCAGGCCGATCTTCTCCGTGCAGCACCACCCCGAGGCCTCGCCGGGTCCCCACGACTCCGTCTACCTCTTCGACTGCTTCGTGGAGATGATGCGGACGGGTCAGCCGGTGACCGCCGAGTCGATGCGGCGGGCCCAGGTCGCCTGGCGGCGACCGGACCTGGCGCTGGGCACCGCCGGCCCGGGAGGCGTCCGGTAAGGCCGGACGGCCGCCCCGGCCCGTGCGTCCCCGGTCCGCCACCCCCGTATCGGACGCCGCGCAGAACGGAACCTGAACGCATCTTCCTGGCGTCGGGCCAACGACTTAGGGCTTCCGGGGCGGATTGGGGCCTTCGCCTTGCGTCGGGTTTCTGCCCGAAGTAGTCTGCAAACTGATCCCGTGTGAGGAGCAGGTGTGGACGGGGACCGCGCGCTGTGCGAGACCCGCCCGCCTGTCGGAGACCGTTTCGGGGACCGCGCTCGGGCCCTGGCCACAGGCGCGCAGCTATGGAGACAGGCATGAGACGCTCGGCACGTCGAGGTTGGGGCACGATCGCGATCGTCGGCCTTCTTGGGCTCTGCCTGGGCACGGCGGCCTGGGCCGTCCCGCAGGATGATCCGGACCTGGATCGCGCACGCGGCGAGGCCGCCCTCGCGCAGGCCCGCGATCACGCCGAGGCGGGCCGCTGGCAGAGTGCGCTCGATGCGTTCGCCACGGCGCTGCGCTTCCTCCCCGGCAACGACGAGGCCCAGAGCGGAGTCGAGCAGGCTCAGGCCATGCTCAACCAGGGCTCGACGATCCAGTCCACGGAGCAGGAGATCCAGCGGCGGAAGCAGGCCGCGGAGGTCGAGTTCCGCGACTCGATGACGAGGGCGCGCGAGCTCCTGGCCCAGGGCGACTACGTCAACGCGGAGCGGGAGGTGGTCACCGCCGAGGTGCGCCTCAACCGGGCGCGCAGCCTGTTCCGCCCGTCCGAGTATGCGTCGATGAGCGCGGAGGCCCGGTCGCTGCTCGACGAGATCGACCAGCGGTCCGAGCAGGCCCGGCTCGAGGAGCTCGCCCGCGTCGAGCAGGAGAAGCAGGACGAGTCGAGGCGGCGCGAGGAGGAGCTGCAGGACCAGCGGCAGCGGATGATCAACGAGAACCTGCGCCGGGTCCGGCAGCTCCAGCTGGAGATGAAGTACAAGGAGGCGCTGCAGGTCATCGACGAGATCCTCTTCGTCGACGAGCTCAACCCCGCGGCGCTCGCCCTCCGCGACGTGCTCCGCCGGAACGTCCAGCTCTTCGACTACGTCGAGATCCAGCGGCAGAAGGAGTACGGTCTCGCGAACCTCTCGGTCGAGGTCCAGAACTCCCTCATCCCGCCGCAGCCGAACCTGACGGGTCCGGGCATGCGCTCGATCTCCGGCGTTCTCCAGTACCCCGAGGACTGGCCGCAGATCACCTACCAGCGGACCGGCGACGTGGGGTTCCAGCAGACCGCGGCCGACCGCATGGTGGCCCAGCGGCTCTCCGACCGCACGATCCCGGTCGACTTCAGCAACAACACGTTCGAGCAGGTCATCGCGTTCCTCCAGCAGGTCTCCGGCGTCAACATGTACGTCGACTGGAAGGCGCTGGAGTTCATCGGCATCGATCGGAACGACGACGTCTCGCTCCAGCTCAACGAGGTCACCGCGTCGACCGCC
>CP070829.1:3913083-3916908 GCA_020344755.1 Gemmatimonadales bacterium | reverse complement strand
GGAGACGTGGTCTTCGCATTCCGGGAGGAGACCTTCGCGTCGGGCGTCCACACCGCCTCCACGGTGCTGGGATCGGTGGAGCTGAATCCCACCGGATCCCGGGCCCTCCTTCCCGTATCGCGCTGACCGACCCCTACATCCAATCGAGCACCCCATGACGATCCTCCCCTCCCGGCCGCGACGGACGGCCCTGGTTTCCGTTTTCCTCCTGGCTACGGGCTGCGGGGGCGCGTCCTCCCCGGGCACACCGACGCCGGAGCCGGGCGGCGAGGCCGCTCCGGAGGCTGCGGCCCTGCCCGAGGGCCACCCCACCACCGTGGCGCCCTCCCTGTCCCGGGTGGCTACCGAGTCGCGTCCCGAGGTGGGCACGGTGCTCGAGACGCTCGGGGGGGGCGGATACACCTACGCCCGCCTCCAGGTGGGCGAGCGGGAGATCTGGGTCGCCGGCCCCACGGCCCCCCTGGAGGTGGGACAGGAGGTGGGGATCGCCGGGGCGGTCTCCATGGGCGCCTTCTCCAGTCCGTCGCTGGAGCGAAGCTTCGACGAGCTCTACTTCGTCGGTGGGTTCCAGGCCATGGGCCCTCCGGCGGGCGCCACACGGGGCGAGGTGTTGGAGGTGGTTTTCGGAGGTGGATACACCTACCTCCTAGCCCGGGTGGGCGAGGAGGAGATCTGGTTGGCCGGCCCGGAGTTGGAGATCCAGGAGGGGGCCACCGTGCTGTGGAAGGGCGGGATGGAGATGGGTGAGTTCTACAGCACGTCGCTGGACCGGACCTTCGACAACATCGTCTTCGTGAGCCGCTTCTGGGTGGAGGAAGGCTAGCAGTCAGAACCCGCAGGCGGCACCTGCGGCCGGATTCCGTGTATTGGCCTTCCCGCCGTTCACAGCTTCCCGGTTCGCGCCATGGTCCGCCTGCCCTGCTCCCCCGGTTGCCTCGCCCTCCTGTCGCTCCTCGTCCCGTTCGCTCCGGGGGCTCACGCCCAGACCACGACGACCCTGGCGGGGACCGCCCACGACTTCTCGGAGATGGCCGGATCCGAAGAGGAGGGGTGCGCCATGTGCCACCTGCCCTTCGGTACCTCCGGGAACAAGGGAGGAGCGGAGAACGAGCCCGAGGCATACGCCTCGGTCCTGACGGTGGACGGGGTGGAGGGTATGGGGATGGAGACGGCGCTGTGCCTGTCGTGTCACGACGGCGTCAGCGGCCCCTCGGTGGGCAGCTACCAGCTGGGCACGTCCCACCCGGCCTCGGTGGCGTACGACCCCGACGGGAACCCGGGGCTACGCTCGGTGCAGGAGGTGGAGGAGCGCGGGTTGGCCCTGGCCGTCGTCGACGGTGAAGTCCGGGTCGAGTGCACCAGCTGCCACACGTCCCACGACAACACCAACGGCGCCTTCCTCCGGATTTCCAACGAGGGGAGCGCCCTCTGCCTGACCTGCCACATCAAGTAGGGCGGGGGAGAGCGGGGGGGCGCGCCCGCCGCCCATTGCCCGAGGCGCACCGGGGCCAGAGCTTCCGGGCATGGACCACGAACCCTACGGCGTAGACCCCCGCATCGAGCGGGCCGAGACCCTCCCCTCCCGGGCCTACCACGACCCGGACGAATTCCGCCTCCAGGCGGACCGGGTCTTCGCCCGCACCTGGCAGTATGTGGCCGATGCGGGACACCTGCGGGCCCCGGGGCACGTGCTGCCCGTGACGCTCCTGGAGGGGTCGCTGGACGAGCCCCTGGTCCTCTCGCTGGACCAGGAGAGCCAGCTCCACTGCCTCTCCAACGTCTGCACCCACCGGGGCGCCCTGGTGTGCGAGGGGGAGGGGCACGTCCGCTCCCTGAAGTGCCGGTACCACGGCCGGAAGTTCGACCTGGACGGGACGATGACGTTCATGCCCGAGTTCGACGGGGTGGAGGACTTTCCGTCCCCCCGGGACGACCTGCCCGCACTCCCGCTCCACCAGTGGGGACCACTCCTCTTCACCGCCGTGGACCCGGGCCTGGACTTCGACGAGTGGATCGCCCCGGTGCGGGAGCGCACCGCCTGGATGCCCCTGGAGGACTTCGTCTTCGATCCGGCCTCGTCGCAGGACTACCTGATGGAGTCCCACTGGGCGCTGTACTGCGACAACTATCTGGAGGAGTTCCACATCCCCTATGTCCACGGCGCCTCCCTCACCGGGACGCTGGACTACGAGGCGTACCGGACCGAGTGCTTCCGGTGGTGCAACCTCCAGTTCGGGATGACCAAGCCCGGTGAGCCCACCTTCGACCTCCCGGCGGATCACCCGGATCACGGCCAGCCGGTGGGGGCCTTCTACTTCTGGCTCTTCCCGAACCTGATGCTGAACTTCTACCCGTGGGGCCTCTCGGTGAACGTGGTGAAGCCGTTGGGGCCCACCCGCACCCGCGTGAGCTTCCGCAGCTACGTGTGGAAGCCCGAGCTGCGGGAGGTGGGAGCGGGCGCGAACCTGCACCGGGTGGAGATGGAGGACGAGGAGGTGGTGGAGTCGGTGCAGCGCGGGGTCCGCTCGAGGCTCTACGAACGGGGACGCTACTCCCCTCGCCGTGAGGTGGGCACCCATCACTTCCACACCCTCCTGGACGCCTTCTGCCGAGGAGGAGGCGGGCGAGGAGCAGCGCGGGTCTAGGACGAGATAGGAGCGGCGCGGGTCTAGGGCGCCCTCGCTCCCGAGAGGCGGGGAACCCGGACGCTACGGGTCCACCAGGCGTGGAGCCACCACGCGGCCACGAAGAGGACGCCGGCGGCACCTGCGATCCGCGGATCCAACGGGATCCCCCAGGCACGGACGACACCGGGAAGGGCGAACCACAGGTAGGGTCCGGCCGCCAGGGCACCCAGCGTGGGAAGGGCCACGCGCCACGGGGGCCGGACGATCCAGACCGCCAGCGCGGCCAGGACCCAGCTGGCGCCACCCCCGGCCAGGACCCGGCGGTAGGCGTCCCAGGCTCCCGGCTCCTCGGGGAGGAGGAAGAAGGCCGTCACCACCCCGGGGAAAGCGGCCGCGAAGGCCCCGAGGGGCGTGAAGATCCACCTCCAGCCGTGGCGATTCCTGCCCAGGAGCTGGGCGGCGGCGGCATCTGTCGAGAGATCCAGGCAGCCCCGTGGGGTGCACACGGTGCAGGTCGGGCACCGGGGGTTGGACACGCCCATCAACGGGCGCTGCCCGTAGAGGCGCTCCACCGGGAGGATGGGACACCAGCTGTTGCAGAACCCTCCCTTTCGGGCATACCGCCGGCCCACCAGGGCACCCGCTCCCGCCGCGGCCAGGAGACCCGCCGAGGCCAGGGCGCTGGTCTCCAGGACGACCGGGCGGAGGGGGATGAGGAGCAGGAGGATGAGACACGCGGTGGCGGTGGAGTCCCCGGGGAGCCGCCCCCCCTCGGGCCCCATCCCCAGGGTCGCCAGGGGGCAGACGTTCCTCCAGATCCCCGGGTGGATCAGGAACAGCACAGGGAGAAGAGGGACCACCCCGGACCAGAAGAGGGTCAGGACGGGATCGGGGGCGGCCAGGACCAGGGCGAAGGCCACGACGAAGCCTACAACGGCAACACGCTGCGCCAAGCGCCAGACCCGGTGGGAAGACACCACCGGGAGGGACGAGGAGGGGAGGGTCTCCACGCGGAGGCTACAGGCCGCCTGCCGCCACCACCTTCAGGACATCCATGGTGGTGACGATGCCCTCCAGGCGCCCGTCGTTCAGGACCAGGGCCCGGTGGATCCGACCCCGAACGAGAAAGTCCGCCAGATCCTTCAACGAAGTCCCCGACTCCACGGAGAAGGTCACCGGAGTCATGATGTCCGACACC
>CP070829.1:3909098-3912983 GCA_020344755.1 Gemmatimonadales bacterium | reverse complement strand
TCCTTCTGCCAGCCCAATACCTTCCGGAAGATGCGCTCCGCATGGGGCGGGATGTCCACGAACTCCACCTCGATATCCGCCGCCTCCGCGTCCCGCTCCAACTGGCGCAAACCCAGGGCACCGGTGTAGTCGATCCGGCCCAACCCGCCCAGGTGGAGGACGATTCGGGTCGTGCCGTCGTCCCGATTCAGGAGCGCGAAGGCTTCTTCCTCCAACTCCGGAGCCGATCCGAACCAGAGCACGCCCTCGGGACGGATGTGCAGCGTCTCACCCTCGACCCAGTGGCGGAGGTGCGGCCGCATCTCCCGCCAGGCGTGCACCCCCAGCGCCATCACCACCCCGAGGAGGACCGCCTGGTCCACCCGCGGGGCCAGGAGGAGGCTGAAGACGAAGGTCCCGATCCCCACCATGGCCTGGAGGGGAGAGAGCTTCACCAGGCGCAGGAGCGGCCGAATCTTCACCAGCGAGGCCACGGCCGAGATGACGATGGCGGAGAGTACCGCCCGGGGCAGCGGGGCCAGGACGAAGGCGAAGGGGAGGAAGGCCAGCACCACGAACCCTGTCACCGCGCCACTCCAGCGGCTGGTGGCCCCCGCCATACGGTTGATGCTGCTCCGTGAGAAGGAGCCTCCCACCGGGAAGCCCCCGGAGAACCCCGCCGCCAGGTTCGCCAGCCCCTGTCCCACGAATTCCCTGTTGGGGTCCCAGGGCTCCCGGTCCTGCGCCGCGAAGGTCCGGGAGATGGAAGCGGCCTCGGCGAAGCCCACCAGGGCGATCACGATCCCGGGCACCACCAGCAGGGGCAGGGCCGACCACGGCAGGTCCAGCGTCGGCGTGGGGAAGCCCCGGGGCACTTCCCCCACCGTGGGGCCTCCGTACCCGGTGACCATCGACCAGGCGAGGCCGCCGACCGTGGCCAGGAGAACGCCGGGCAACAGGGGGTGGATCTTCCTGCCCCCCAGCGTGATTCCGACCGTCCCTCCCGCCAGCACTAGCGAGGCCATCTCCCAGGATCCCGGGTGGGTCAACGCCCACGCCGCTCGCCGCAGGACTCCGGCGTCGGGCCCTCCGGTCACCCCCAGGGCACCGGGGAGCTGGGACGAGAGAATGAGGATGGCCGCCGCCGAGGTGAAGCCCATGAGGACAGGCTGGGACATCAGGAAGGCCACCCCTCCGGCCCGCAACACGCCCACCAGGACCCGGGTTACCCCCACCACCAGCGCCAGGAGGATGGCCAGGGCCGCGTACTCTGCCGACCGCAGCTCCGCCAGGGGCATGAGCGCCCCCAGGGTCAGGAGGGCGGTGAGGGCGACCGGACCGGTCTGGAGGTACGGCGACGATGCCGCCAGGGCGGCCGCCACCGGCGGCAGGGCTCCGGCGTACAGCCCCACGTGGGGCGGAAGACCCGCCAGCTCCGCGTACGCCATCGACTGGGGGATGAGGAGCAGCGCAACGCTCACCCCCGCGATCACGTCACGGAAGGAAAACCGGCGGGCCTCCGCCACTCAGCCCTTCTCCTGCTCGTAGTCCCGGTCGATCCAGTCCACCATCCCTCCCATGACCAGCGAGGGCTTGTGTCCCAGGCGAGCCAGGATGGAGGCCACCAACGAAGACCGGACCTCGTCCCCGCAGATCACCGCCACCGGCTTACCCGGGTCCTGGAAGTCGCTGGCACCCTCCCACGCCTCGGTCCACGAGAGGATGGTGGAGCCCGGCACCCGCCCGTACCTGAACTCGAACCGGTCGCGGGCGTCCACCACGGCCCACTCGCCCAGGCTCTCGTGGAGGGTATCCACGTCCACGGTAGGAAGGGTCACGGTGTTGTACCCGGCTTCCTTCCATCCCTTCAGCCCCCCTTCCAGGTGGCCCAGGACCGTGAACCCTCCCTCCTCGAGCAGCTTGGCAGCCATCTTGCCGATGGCCTCGGGCTCGCCGTGTACCACCAGCTTCAGGTCCTCCGGCAGCACCATCTCCGCCCGGTCCACCAGATCGGCCCGGTTGAACTGGAGGTTGATGGCCCCCTCCAGGTGCTCGGTGGCGAAGCGCTTGGGGGTACGGAGGTCCAGGACCGCCGCGCCCTCCTGCTGCGCCTTGAGGACTTCCTCCGGCGTCATACCCCCGCCTCCGCGATTTCTTCCTTCTCGATGAGACCCAGGTTGTAGGACTTGATCCGTCCGTAGTTGTCCGGAAGCGGCTTGGCCGTCTCCTTGACGAACTTCCCGAAGGCCTCTGCGTCGGGCTGGGCCAGCGCCAGGTTGAACTTCTTCTCGAAGTAGATGGTAGAGCTGGCCTTCCCGCTCATGTTCACGCCGCCGCAGGCCGACCCACCGTAGTGGTTCGGGAACACTTCCACGTGGTCCGGCAGGGTGAAGAGCTTCTCTTTGATGGACCGGTACTGGGTCTGGGCGCGCTCCTCCTCACCCATCACGTCCAGCGCCTGGTCCCCCACCAGGAGGTCCGGCCGCCCCACGTCACCCACGAAGAGGGAGTCGCCGGTGAGAACTGCCCACGGCTCGTCGGTCCGGGCGCCGTCGATCACCAGGTAGCAGGTGTGCTCCGGCGTATGTCCGGGCGTATGGATGGCCTTCACCTTCACCTCGCCGACCTGCAGGACCTGGCCATCCTCCAGCGGGGTGAATTCGTACTTCGCCGGCGCGCTCTTGTAGACGTAGTGGGGGCAGTCGTTGGCCTCCGCCAGCTCCCGGGCGCACGACACGTAGTCCGCATGCAGGTGGGTCTCCAGGACCCCGACGATGGTCTGGTTCAGGTCCGCGGCCTCCATGATGTAGAAGTCCACGCCCAGGTCGTCGATGGGATCGACGATGAAGCACTCCTTGGCCCGCGCGCAGCCGATGAGGTACGACGCCTGGTTCACGGGTTCGTAACGGAATTGCTTGAAGATCATGGTTCAGTCCTCCTCTCCCTTCTTGATGTAGAACACCAGCTTGCCGTCTTCCTCATGCCACTCCAGGAGCTCGTTCCCTGTGTCGTCGGCCCAGGCGGGGAAGTCGGCGATGGCGCCCCGATCCGTGGCGATGATCTTGAGGATCTGCCCTTCCTCCAGGTCCCGGATCACCTTCCCCGCCTTCACCACCGGCATGGGGCACAGGAGCCCCGACGCGTCCAGCAGCTTGTCCTCGGTATACTCGGCCATATCTCCTCCAATCGGTCAGTTGCGTCCCGTTCCGGCTCGCGCGCCCGCACGCCCGAATCCAGGATCCGTGGGTGCGTTCTCGGTCAGATGAACAGGGTAAGGTGGGACTTGCGGGCGTCGGACAGGGCCGCCGCCGCGCCGCCGAACTCGACTCCCTCGATGAAGTCTGACTGGTCGTAGCCGAAGACGTCCATGGTCATCTGGCAGGCGATGAGCCTCACCTCCAATTCCCGGGCCACGTCGATGAGCTCCTCGATGGTGGCCACCCCCTTCTTCGAGAACATCCCCTTCATCATCCCGGTGGCGAATCCGGTCATCCCCGGAAGCGCCGTGACGATGTCGGGCATGGGGACCGGCATGGGCATTCCCGGGTTGGCCACGGGCGACACCTTGAGCTTCTTCTTGAAGTCCTTGTGGATGATGTTCAGCCCGTAGAAGGTGAAGAAGATGGACATGTCCAGCCCCGCCGCGGCACCGGCCGTGGCCAGGATCAGGGGCGGATAGGCCCAATCCAGCGTTCCCTTGGACGCGATGAGCATTCCTTGTTTCTTCGCGGGGTCCTTCTTGAAGGCCCGCGTGATCTCCTCCCGGATGATCTCCCGGATGCGCTCCTCGGTGAGGTTTCCTGTCTGTACGATGTCGGTCTCAGCCATGGTCTGTATCTCCGTTGTTCATCCCGACCTCCACTGAGGCCAGCTCGTCCAGCAGGCGCGCCGTCGCGGCCGCCCGTT
>CP070829.1:3905087-3908998 GCA_020344755.1 Gemmatimonadales bacterium | reverse complement strand
CGATCTCCGGGCGGCAACCGCCCGTCTGGAGCACACCGCCGGCGGGGAGCGAACGCACCCGTGTCGCGAGCCCCTGTTGCCCCGCCCCCGGACCCTTGGATACCTTGTCTGGCGTGAATTTTGCATCGACGCGTCCGTCCTCGGGGATCTCCGAGATCCCGACGACGGGCCGTGTCCTGGGAGTGATCCCGGCACGGCTCGCGTCCTCGCGCCTCCCCCGGAAGCCCCTCCACCCCCTCCTTGGGCGACCCCTCATCCAGTGGGCCGCGGAGCGCGCCCTCCGGATGTCCGTGCTGGACACGGTGGTGGTGGCCACCGACGCGGAGGAGGTCGCCGAGTCCTGCCGCGACCTTGGGGTGCCGGTCCTGTTGACCTCCCCGGATCATCCGTCGGGAACGGACCGGGTGGCCGAGGTGGTCCGGAAAGCGCCGTACGATGACTTCGGGATCGTCGTGAATCTCCAGGGCGACGAGCCGCTGTTGGACGAGCGGCATGTGTCGGCGGCGGTGGGAGAGGTCGTTCGCGGCTTCGAGATCGGCACCTGCGCCACCCCCGTGCGAAGCCTGGGGAACTGGCACAGCGCATCCGTGGTGAAGGTGGTGCGGCGGACCGACGGATCCGCCCTCTACTTCTCCCGGGCCTCGATACCGCACCAGCGTGAGGGCGTGCCCTCCGCCGACGCGCTTCGCGCACCCCCATTCCTGCGGCATCTGGGCTTGTACGCCTATCGGAGGGAGGCCCTTCTCCGGTGGGTGTTCCTTCCGCCCTCCCCGCTGGAGGAATTGGAGCGACTCGAGCAACTCCGGGCTCTCGAGGCGGGAATGAAGATCGGCGTGGCGGTGGTGGACCGGGCGGAACGCGGGGTGGACACCGAGGAAGACGCACGAATCGTGGAACAACGTATGCGGGAGCTGGGACTGGGATCATGACCGACCATATGGGACGCAACACCAAGTACATCTTCGTCACCGGCGGAGTGGTGTCCTCGCTGGGGAAGGGCATTGCGGCCGCCTCGCTGGGGCGCCTTCTCAAGGAGCGGGGCTTCCGGGTGACGCTCCAGAAGTTCGACCCCTACATCAACGTGGATCCCGGGACCCTCTCGCCCTTCCAGCACGGCGAAGTGTTCGTCACCGACGACGGGGCGGAGACCGACCTGGACCTTGGCCACTATGAGCGATTCATCGACGAATCCCTCTCCCAGGACAACAACATCACCACCGGCAGGATCTACTCCGACGTCATCGCCAAGGAGCGCAGGGGAGACTATCTGGGCTCCACCGTGCAGGTGATTCCCCACATCACGGACGAGATCAAGGACCGGGTCAAGCTCCTGTCCGAGGAGAACGACTTCGTCATCACCGAGATCGGTGGGACGGTCGGTGACATCGAGTCCCTCCCGTTCCTGGAGGCCATCCGCCAGTTCCGGCAGGAGGTTGGGCGGGAGAATGCCATCTTCATGCACCTCACCCTGATCCCGTACATCGCCGCAGCGGGTGAGTTGAAGACCAAGCCCACCCAGCACTCGGTCCGGGAGCTCATGCAGATCGGGATTCAACCCCACATCCTGGTTTGTCGCACCGAGCATCCCCTGGACGAAGATCTCCGTCGGAAGATCGCCCTCTTCACCAACGTTCCCATGGACGCGGTAGTAGAGGCCCGGGACGTGGACACCATCTACCAGGTGCCCATCGAGCTCCGGCGCCAACGGCTGGACGACGTGGTGCTGCGCTACCTGGGCATGGAAGCGCCCGAGCCTGATCTGGATCCGTGGCGGAAGATGGTCAACACCATCAAGACCCCGGGGAACGGCCAGGTTCGCATCGCCGTGGTCGGGAAGTACACCGAGTTGGTGGACTCGTACAAGTCGGTGCAGGAGGCACTCCTCCACGGCGGAATCGCCAACGACGTGAAGGTCCAGATCGACTGGCTCTCGTCGGAGCAGTTCGCACAGGAAGAGGACCTGGAGCGACTCCGGAAGTACGACGGAATCCTCATTCCCGGGGGGTTCGGGGAGCGGGGGATCGAGGGGATGCTCCGGGCCATTCGCTTCGCCCGGGAGAACCGGGTGCCCTTCTTCGGCATCTGCCTGGGTCTGCAGTGCGCGGTCATCGAGTTCGCCCGGAACGTGTGCGGAATCGAGGAATCGAACTCCTTCGAGTTCCAGGAGGATACGCCCAATCCGGTGATCTGCCTCATGGACTCGCAGCTCCAGGTCACCACCAAGGGTGGGACCATGCGCCTGGGAGCCTATCCGGCGGCGCTCAAGCCCGGCTCCCGGGCGGCGGAGATCTACGGCGCGCAGGAGATCAGCGAGCGGCACCGGCACCGCTTCGAGGTGAACAACGCCTACCGCGAGGTGGTGGAGTCGAAGGGGATGGTCATCAGTGGGACGTCCCCGGACGGTGGCTTGGTGGAGATGGTGGAGATCCTGGACCATCCCTGGTTCGTGGCTGGACAGTTCCACCCGGAGCTGAAGAGCCGGCCCATGCGTCCCGCACCCCTCTTCGCCTCTTTCATCGAGGCAGCGCGGGTGCACGCCCGGGCCGGGGACCTGGGAGAGCTGGAAGCCATCCCCGCGGGGGACTGATCCGTGAGCGTATTTGAGCGCTTCGTCCTCATGGCGGGGCCCTGCGTCCTCGAGGACCACGGCCTCCACGCCGAGGTGGCTCGGGAGCTGGTGCGGATCCGAGACGACCTGGCTTTGCCCATTGTCTTCAAGGCGTCCTTCGACAAGGCCAACCGCTCCAAGCTCAGCTCCCCCCGGGGCCCGGGGCTGCACCCCGGACTCGAACTCCTCCAGCGGGTGAAGTCGGAATCGGGACTTCCCGTCGTGACGGACGTCCACGAGCCCGACCAGTGCGCCCCGGCCGGGGAGGTCGTGGACGTCCTCCAGATCCCGGCCTTCCTCTGCCGACAGACGGACCTCCTGGTGGCCGCGGGGCGGACGGGTCGGTCCGTGAACATCAAGAAGGGTCAGTGGATGGCCCCGGAGGAGATGGCAGCCGCCGTGGAGAAGGTACGCGTCGCCGGTGCGGCGGAGGTCGCCGTCACGGAGCGGGGGACTTTCTTTGGCTACGGCAACCTGGTCGTGGACATGCGCTCCTTCGCTCGCATCCGGGCGGCCACGGGCGCACCGGCCATCTTCGACGGCACCCACTCGGTGCAGCGGCCCGGCCTCGCGGAGGGAAGCAGCGGGGGAGACCCGGAGCACATCCCGTCGCTGGTGCGGGCGGCGGTGGCCGCCGGATGCGACGGGCTCTTCCTGGAAACCCACCCGGAGCCGTCCCGGGCGCCATCGGACAGCACGAACATGCTTCCCCTGGAACGGCTGGAGAGTCTCCTGCGTGAGGTTTTGGCCCTTCGCCAGGCCCTGGGGGCTCCCGACGAGCAAGTCCAATCCGCGGGAGTGGTGGAGGGGGGGAGCCGGTCATGACGCGCGGGCGTCGGACTCTCTCCGAGGCGGTGGTGCACGCGGCCCACACGATTCCGGCAGAGGTGGCCCGCAGGATCCGGATCGTGGTCTTCGATGTGGACGGAGTCCTGACCGATGCGGGGGTCTACCTGGGCGAGACGGCTTCGGGTGAGGCGGTGGAGCTGAAGCGATTCAACATCCAGGACGGGCTTGGACTCAAGTTCCTCGAGGAAGCCGGGCTCAGGGTGGTGCTGATCTCGGGCCGTGTCTCCCCCGCCACAGCGGTGCGGGCCGGGGAGCTCGGGCTGGAATACTACCAGGACGGAGGGGCCCGGAAGGTGGGGCACCTTCGAGGGGTCATGGAGCGGGAGGGCGCGGACTGGCATGAGGTCGCCATGCTGGCGGACGACCTCCCGGACCTGGCGCTGCTGCGGCGTGTAGGGCTGAAGGGAGCCGTGGCCAACGCTCAACCGGAGGTCATGGAGATCGCCGAATGGGT
>CP070829.1:3901019-3904987 GCA_020344755.1 Gemmatimonadales bacterium | reverse complement strand
AGCTCACCCCGGGTGATCTCCTCGAGACCGGGAGCGGTGACGACGAAGATCTCCAAGGGGCCCTCGGTGGAGTTCAATCCTTCTTCTTGTCCTTCAGGATCGCGGCCAGGGCCATGCTGATGATGCTGATCACCAGGCTTCCCACCACGGCGGTGCCGAAGCCCGCCACTGACAGCGCTTCCGTCAGGCGGTCCGTCAGGAGGAGGAGCGCGGCGTTGATGACCAGAGTGAAGAGGCCCAGGGTCACGAAGAGGAGGGGGAGGGCCAGCACGCTCAGGATGGGCTTCAGGACGGCATTCACGATTCCGAAGACCAGCGCCACCCAGAGCACGTCCTCGAATCCGCCGGCGAGGGTGATCCCGTCCAGGAACTCCGCCGCGATCCAGAGGGCGAGGGCGTTCACGAAGAGTCGAATGACGAAGTTGCGCATGGGGCACTCCCCCGGGTTTCTTCCATGACCGTTCCGACGACCCCTACGTTATCTCCAACCCCGGAGGTTCGCATGATCCGCCCGCTCCACCTCGCTGCCGCCGTGGCGTTGGGGGCCGTGCTGGGTTCCCCGGCGGCCGGTCAGGACTACGACCTGGTCCTCCGGGGCGGCCGCGTCCTGGACCCCGAAACCGGGCTGGACGCGGTCCGGGACGTGGGAATCGTGGCAGGGCGAATCCAGGCCATCTCCGAAACGCCCCTGGAGGGCCGGCGGGTGGTGGACGTGTCGGGGAAGGTGGTGGCGCCGGGGTTCATCGACCTTCACGCCCACGGCCAGGACACCCTGGCCTCGGGATTCCAGGTTCGGGACGGCGTGACGACCGCGCTGGAGTTGGAGGGCGGCGCCGCTCCCGTGGGCCCCTTCTACCTTCGACGGGAGGGGGATGCGCGCATCCACTTCGGAGCGTCGGCGTCCCACGGTGCGGTCCGCCGGCGCGTGATGGGGAGCAGCCAGGCGGCGGTCTACGACGCCGCATCACCGGAACAGGTCGAGGAGGTCGTGGCGGGGCTCGAGGCGCAGCTCCGGGACGGCGCCCTCGGGATCGGGATCGGGCTCCAGTATGTGCCCGGCGCCACCCGGGAGGAGATCTACCGGGTCATGGAGCTGGCGGCCCGGGAAGGGGTCACGGTCTTCTGCCACGTGCGGTTCGCCGGGGTGAAGGAGCCGGAGGCGGCGTCTCAGGCCATCCAGGAGATGATCGCCGGCGCCGCAGCCACGGGGGCCAGCGTGCACGTCGTGCACATCGGGTCCTCGGGCCTCACCTCCGTGCCGTTCCTCCTGGAGATGATCCGGGGCGCCCGGGCCCGGGGCGTGGACATCACCACCGAGGTCTATCCGTACACCGCCGCCTCCACCGCCATCCAGTCCGCCATCTTCGACGACGGGTGGCGGGAGCGGCTGGACGCGACCTACGAGGACATCGAGTGGGTCGAGACGGGGGAGCGCCTCAGCGAGGAGAACTGGGACGAGTACCGCGACCGGGGAGGTCTGATCATTGCCCACATCATTCCCGAGGATGCGATCACCGCGGCCCTGTCGGAGCCGGATGTCCTGGTGGCGAGCGACGGGACCCCCTTCGTGAACGGCCGCGCCCATCCCCGTGGGGTGGGGACCTTCGCCCGCGTGCTGGGCCGCTATGTGCGAGACCGAGGCACCCTGGACCTCCTGGACGCCGTGTCGCGCATGACCCTGCTCCCGGCCCGCCGGCTCGAGTCCGCCGTGCCCCAGATGCGCAGAAAGGGCCGGATCCAGGTGGGAATGGATGCGGACATCACCGTCTTCGACCCGGAGCAGGTGCTGGACCGAGCCACCTTCGCGGATCCGGCGACCCCCTCACAGGGGATCGAGTACGTGGTGGTGGGTGGCGAGCTGGTGGTGGACGGCGGAGTCCTGGTGGCGGCGGCCCGTCCGGGGCAGCCCGTGCGGAGGCGGCCCATCCTGCCGTAGGTTGGCCGGGCATGCAGATCCCCTGGGGAGCTCCACCGGCTGGACGCTGAGCCGATCCGTCGGAGGGCCGCCCCGGAAAGTCTCCTCCGGTTCCGGTGCCCCATGATGCGATTCCCGGCAGCCCCTGCGTATCGTCGCCTCCTCCTTCCCGCCCTCCTCTCGGCGGGAGTCACCGCCGGTGCCGTCGGGCTGATGCCCCGCACCGCCGCCGCCCAGGGCGGTCCCGGGACCCCGCCGGATTCGGCGGCCCAGGCGGCGCTCCAGGAGGGACTCCCCCTCGCGCCGGAACGGACCCTTCGCATGACGGCCAGCGAAGGGTCGTGGATCTCCTTGGACGTGAGCCCCGACGGACGCACCGTGCTCTTCGACCTTCTGGGGGACCTGTGGACCGTTCCGATGGAGGGCGGGCCGGCGCGGCAGCTCACCCGGGGGATGGGCTTCGACGCCATGCCCCGGTTCAGCCCGGACGGCCAGCACGTCGTCTTCGTCTCGGACCGGGACGGCGGGGAGAACCTGTGGATCCTCAGCCTGGACCTGGCGGACACCGTCCAGGTCACACGCGGAAAGTCCAACTCCTACCTCTCGCCCGAGTGGACTCCCGACGGCGACTACATCGTCGCCACCCGAGGCTCCAAGCTCTGGATGTGGCACCGCGAGGGGGGCGGCGGCGTGCAGCTCATCGAGGAGCCCGCCAATCTGCGGACCATCGGAGCCGCCTTCGGGGCCGACGAACGCTACATCTGGTTCTCCGGCCGGGTGTCCCAGGGCTCCCTCTACAACAACGGCCTGGACCTCTACCAGCTCTCTGTCTACGACCGGGACACCGGGGAGCTGGCCCGCCGGTCCGATCGGTGGGGAGGCGGGCTCCGCCCCACCCTCTCCCCGGACGGAAGGTGGCTGGCGTACGCGTCCCGTCACGTGGCGGACACCGGGATCCGGCTGCGGGCGCTCGCGACGGGAGAGGAACGCTGGCTGGCGTGGCCGGTGCAGCGGGACGACCAGGAGTCGGGATCCAGCCGGGATACCTATCCAGGGATGTCCTTCACCCCGGACTCGCGAGAGCTCGTGGCCTTCTACGGCGGCCGGATCTGGCGTGTCCCGGTGGACGGGAGCGACCCCGTCGAGGTTCCGTTTCGCGCGGAGGTGGAGCTCCCCATGGGCCCCCTGGTGGACTTCGACTATCCCATCGAGGACACGCCCACCTTCGTGGCCAAGCAGATCCGGGATGGGGTACCGTCACCCGACGGGAGGCAGTTGGCCTTCACCGTCATGAGCGAGCTCTACGTGATGGAGCTCCCCGACGGGACGCCCCGCCGCATCGCCGGGGACGTGGACGGGGTGATCCAGCACCCGGACTGGTCTCCGGACGGGGCGTGGATCGCCTTCGGCGCGTGGCAGGACAGGGAAGGCGGGCAGCTCCACCGCGTCCGTCTCCGGGACGGGGCGGTCCGCCGACTCACGGAAGCGCCCGCCCTCTACCTCTACCCGAAGCACTCCCCGGACGGGGAACGAATCCTCGCGGAGCGGGCCGCGGTCCGGCTCTACGAGGAGTCCATCCAGCGGGGCAACCTGGGGGAGCCCACAGACCTGGTGTGGGTCCCGGCCGCCGGGGGCGAGGTGTCGGTGATCGCACCGGCTTCCGGGCTCTCCTCGTTCCACTTCACCGCCGATCCGGACCGGATCTTCGCCTTCTCCAACGTCGACGGGCTCGTGTCCCTGCGGTGGGACGGCACCGACCGGCGAGCCCACGTGAAGGTGCGGGGCCGCCCGGCGGCCGGGGGGAGCGGCGGGCAGAATGCGTCGGCCATCCTCATGGCGCCCACGGGAGACCTGGCCGTGGCCCAGGTCGTGAACGACCTCTACGTGGTGACCGTGCCCCGGGTCGGGGGTGAAGCGCCCACGGTGAACGTGGCGGACCCGGAGACCGCCACCTTTCCCGCGTGGCGACTGACGGACATCGGCGGACAGTTCCCGGCCTGGGGGAGTGACGGGAGGACGGTCCACTGGTCCGTGGGCAACGCGCACTTCATCT
>CP070829.1:3896897-3900919 GCA_020344755.1 Gemmatimonadales bacterium | reverse complement strand
AAGAGTCGTCGCCCGTGGGCGTGGGGCTTACCGAGGACCTCATCGGCCGCCTGAGCCGGGTGCCGGAGTTGGACGTCGTCTCCAGGAACGGTGCCCGGACCGTCCGGGACGAGGGGATGACCTTCGAGGAGGCGGCGGAGTTCCTGGACGTGGGGACCGTCCTGAGCGGAGACGTGCGCCGGTCCGGGGACGAGTTCGTCGTGAACGTGCAGCTTCGCACCCGAGACGACATCCGCCTGGCCAGCGTCTCGGCCCGAGGATCGGCAAATGAGCTCCTGACCCTCCAGGACGAGTTGGCGGCTCAGGTGGAGGAGGAGATCCGCACCGCCATGGGGGCGGAGATCCGTCTGCGAGAGAGCCGGTCGGCTGCGCCCAACAATGGAGCCTGGTTGGCGGTGGCCAGGGGGGAGCGGGCGATTCAGGCCGCCACCGCTGCAGCGGGTCGACAGGATGCCCAGGCAGCCATGCAGGCGTTGGCCGAGGCGGACGCCTCCTTCGAGGAAGCCATACGGGTGGGGGATCAGTGGGCCCACCCATGGGCCCTCCGAGCCCAGGTGGCCTACGAGGAGTCCTACCTGGCCCACAGCATGGAGGACCTGAACGCGAGTCTCCTGGAGACCATGGCCATGGCCGAGGAAGCGCTCGGGCGTGACCCCACCAATGCGCTGGCCCTTTATCTCCGCGGTACCGCACGCTATCGGCGGTTTCTCTTCGGACTCGCCCACGACGAGGACGCGGAGGCCCTTCTTCGCTCCGTGGAGGAGGACCTGGAGTCGGCCCAGACCCTGGACCGGACCATGGCGGAGGTCCCCAGCACGCTCAGCCACCTCTACTATCAACGCGGGGACGTGAGCAGCGCCGCCGTGGCGGCGCAACAGGCCTACGAGCGGGACGCCTTCCTCCAGTCCGCAGACGGTGTCCTGCGCCGGCTCTTCGACACCAACTACGACCTGGAGAACGCCGACCGGGCGAGGGACTGGTGCCTGGAAGGCAACCGGCGCTTCCCCGACGACTATGCCTTCGTGGAATGCCAGCTGATGCTCATGACCATGAACGGCATCGAGCCGGACGTGACCCGGGCGTGGACGCTCCGGGATTCCGTGGTGGCCCTGGCCCCCGCCGACCAGGAGTACCTTGGCGCCTTCGCCACACAGAACGTCGCCGGAATCATCGCCCGTGCGGGACTCGCTGATTCGGCGTCCGCCGTAATGACCGGTGCCCGGGTGGGTACCGACGTGGACCCGGAGATGGAGCTCCTCACCGTGGAAGCCGCCATGCGCCTCCTGAACGGCGAGAACGACGAAGCGCTGGCGCTCCTCCAGCGCTACTCCGCCGTCAACCCCGGTCACTTCAGCGCCGGGCGCTCGTTGAACTGGCGCTGGCGCCCCCTCCAGGGGAACCCCGATTTCGAGCGGCTCCGGCGCCTGAACTGACATCCTGCGGGGTGCGCACCTGGGTGGCCCGTAGGGCCCTTAGGGCCCTGTTCACGGGAAACATAAGTTTCCTTAAGAAAAGCCTTGTGTGGGCATTGCGGCGGTGGCATCTTCCGCCGCCCACGTTGGGGTTGGCTTCCCGGCGAGCCGGCACCTCGCCGGCCGGGTCATCCCTCCCCTGGAGCCTCCCATGCGTGCTTCTCGCCTGGCCCTCGTGGCTGCCGTGGCCCTTGCCGCGTGCACCGACACGGGGGTACCGACGTCGGACCCCAGCCTACCGCTGGAACTCCCCACCGCCGCCAGCATCAGTGATGCGAACAACGATGGAAATCCGGACTTCTACTTCCTTCCTCCTCTCGTCGGGGATGTGACGCCGACGGGTACGTTCAACGGCAAGTTGGCGCCGGTGGTGAGCATCTGTCAGGTCGCGACGCTGGCGGAGCTGGACGCCCTCAATGGTAACAAGCCCCTTAGCGAAAGGGACATCCGCGACTTTCTCGACGAGGGTGCTTTCCTTGGTGGCCAGACGGCATCCCTCCAGTGCCCCACGGAGGTGCGGCGCATTGCGGCGTCTGAGCTGAAGGCAACGCTGGATGCCTATCAGTCGAACTGGGACACGGACGGGGTCGAGACCGTGGGACTGGACGACGGCGACTTCGTCCGGCTCCGGGTCTTCCTGAGCGAAGCGGACCGGGCGGCGTGGGAGGCGGCCTCGGACCCGCAAGCGGAGGCCCCGGCCTCGGCACCCCTCGGCTACATCGACCTCTTCGCCACGGACCCCAGTGGCAATTCGCCTTCCGAGGACCAGGTGGGTCTCTACGCCTTCCGACTCGGGGAGAAGATCCCCGTGAAGTTCTGGACGAGCGAGGGCATCGTGTGCGACCCGTCCCAGGGTGAGGTCGCCGAGTGCACGGAGGTCGCCTGGGACGACAACGTCGGCGTTTCGGCGTTCCTGGACGGTGGCCAGCGGGTCGGGTTCAGCTGTGCGGCCGAGTGCCGGACCAATGACCCGCCTGGCAACTTCGAGACCGTCACCCTGGTGGTGGAGCGTCTCAAGCTCAAGCGGGACTTCCCCAACGACCCCGAGGCGCTGGAGGAGTGCATCACCGACCTGGCGCTTCCCACCGCCGGCCCGTGCCTCCGGCTGAGGACGGTGCCGGAATTGCCGGCCGCCGAGGGCATCTCCATCCTGGACGAACCGGGCATCATCGCCGTTTGCTCGGACCTCAGCGAGTTCGGGGCCGCCGGTGAGAACGCCCAGCTCATCCGGCAGTCCGACGATGGACTGCAGAAGCAGTTCCTCTCCAATACGCCCACCCCCCTCTGCCCGGAGGTCGTGGGGCTGCGCTCCGATGCCTTCGGCGATCATTCACTGGGACGCCTGGCGGTCCGGACGCTGAACGGCGTCGCTCGACTGTTGGGACCGGACCCGCTGGTGGCGGGCGACTACGTGGGAGGGCTGAGCCGAAGGCTGTCGAACTTCCAGTGGGCCGTGCCGTGCCAGCTGAACTTCCCCGGCGGGGTCGCCGCCGACGGAGGGGACGGCCAGTTCGGCCGGGCGGAAGCGCTGCTGTCCGATCCGCTGAGCATCCAGTGTCTGGACGCGGACGGGCAGGGTGTGAACGGGGCCCGCATCCGGTTCCGGAGCTCCGACGCCGGTGGCAGTCCTCTTACCGTCGACGTCTCCGGGTCGGCGGTCGCATCCGACACGGACGGCTTCTACGTCATCACCTCCACCGACGGTGCGGGCAACGGCGGTCGTGCCGACTGGTCGTGGGCGCCAAGCGCAAGGGGGAGCAACACCCTGGAGGCGTATGGACTCGGCCTCATCGGCCCTGGCGACGACTTCCCCACGCACTGCTACGTCGTTGAGGGAACGCCGGAGGCGTCGGAGGACAACGGGTGCACCGTCGTGAGCCAGGCCGACCTGGATGGTGGAGAGGCCACGGGACAGGTGATCCAGGTCGACCTCCCGGAGGGATCCCTTTCCTACTCCGCCACCGTGTCGGGAGCCCCGGCGGAGATCGCCACGGCGTTCACCTTCGGCGACGCCACGGTGGGATCGGAGCTCGGACCCATCGACATCACCGTGAACGACGCCACCACCGGAACCGTGTACGGCGTCCCGGGGGAGACCGTCACCTGGAGCATCACCGACGGCGGGTGTCTGATCCTGCCGGACGACGACTCCGACGCGGACTCCGATCCCCAGGAGTATTGCTCCCAGCCGGTCCTGGGCGGCGGCTTCACCACGGCCACCGTCACCACCGTGACCAACGGGGACGGTGAGACGAGCATCACCTGGCGCCTCGGCACCGGGGCCGGGACCCAGTCCATCACCGTGTCGGCGGGTAACGTCACCGAGACGTACAACGTCAACGCCCAGCCGGCGGATCCGAGTTCCCTGGAGATCGTCGCCGGGAACAACCAGACGGCGGACGCGGGCACCAGCCTTCCCGCACTCCTCACTGTCCAGGCGAGGGATCAGTACAACAACGTCACCACCAACGCGGACGCCAACGAATGGAGCGTGGCCTGGAGCGTCACGTCCGGCGGCGGCTCGCTGACGCCCACCTCGGCAACCATCGC
>CP070829.1:3892711-3896797 GCA_020344755.1 Gemmatimonadales bacterium | reverse complement strand
AGGGTATAGGCGACCCCCAGCATGAGACCCGCCGCCAGCGCGTTTCCCCACCCCAGCACCCACACGGGCACCTCGTGCCGAAAGACGAAGGGAATGGCGCCGGCAATGGACGCCAGGGCGGCCACGGACGACCAGAAGAGAACGGTGAGGATCGGATCACCGATCATGCCGCCAGCTCCTCGCCTCCCGAAGGCACGGGGTCAGCTTCCGGGACGGTAGGTCCTCTCGGCATTCGCCTCGACGTCCTCCCTGTAGAAGCGCACATCCCGGAGGTTCCCCGTGGCATAGCGCTCCGCCTGGTCATTGAAGTGCGGTGACCCGGGGTCGTTGCTCAGCCCCCCGGCGGTCACCGCCACCGCCCGGAGCCGTTCTCCGAACTCCACCACCGCCACGAAGCTGTTGCCGCTCGTCCCGTACCACCGCCGCGTGCCATCTCGCGGGGCGGCCCCGAAGGAGGCGAGGGAACCCCATCGGGCCGAGCTGAATCCCACGGGAATCGAGGAAGCCTCGTCATCGAAGGACAGATCGATGTCTCCACTGAGGCGCTGGAATCGGTTGATCTCGCCCCAGGGGGTCCGCCAGTCGCCGAAGTCATCGGACAGTCGATCCATGGCCGCTTCCAGCGACGACAAGCGGTGCTCCCGCGCCGGGGCCGACGCCATGTAGTCGTAGGCGGACATCCCTGCCTCGGGAGCATCCGCCCGGACCCGGGCCATGAGGTCGGTGGCCCAGAAGACCGCGAGGGAATTCGCTTCCGACTCCAGACCCCACCTCCGATCCCAATCCCGAAGGAGTGCCACCGGCTCCGCCAACGCTTCCCGCCTCGGATCGCCCTCGCCCAGGGCGCCGTAGTCTGCCACGAGCGGGGGGATCCAGTCGTCGAAGGCCGGTTGATCGCTGTCGAAGGCCGCCTCCCGGAGGCCCTCCAGCGTAAAGTCACGCCGGCCCTCCAGTAGCTCGATGGCATGAATCCCTCGGGGATTCTCGCTCCCGCGATCCATGTAGCTGGGATAGTCCCCAGGGTGGGGGCTGGCGGACCCGGACGCCGAGTAGGGCCAGTTGTTCGTGCAGTACGCCCACCCGGATTCCGGGTTGATGCTGTTGGGTGACTCGGCGACCGAGTGGACCCCGTGCCAGTCCGTGGCTGGATCACTTCCGTCGACCGGGGCCGAGTAGTCGAAGGCGTCGTCCCGCACCGGCACGAAGTTGGAGTGGAGGTAGGCGATATTCCCCTGGGCGTCCGCAAAGAGCGTGTTGTTGGACGAGTTGGTGTGCGCCTCCATGATCTCCAGGTACTCGTCCAGATTCGCAGCCTTCGTACGGGAGTAGGACTGTATGAGGGCCCGCATGGGCTCCTCCATCAGAGCCACGGCGATCCACCTCCCTTCCGCAGACCGCACAATGGGGCCGTGGTGGGTCCGGTAGGTGGTGAACTCACGCTCCGCGGTACCGCCGTCCCCCGTCCGGTAGGTCACCGTGACCTGCTGCGTCTCGACCGGGCGCTCCTCCTCGCCGTACAGATAGAAGAGCTGTCCATCTCGCTCCACGATGGTCTCCGCGAACTCGTCGATGTTGTCCACGGAGCTGGAAGTGTGCATCCAGCCCGCCGTCTCGTTGAACCCCTGGTAGACGAAGAACTGGCCCCAGGTCAGGGCCCCGTAGGCGTTGAGGCCCTCCTCGCTCACCACGTGGGCCTCGTGGCGGAAGAAGAAGGAGGTGTGGGGATTGATGAGCAGGAGGGCGTTCCCGTTCACCGTATTCTGGGGTGCGATGGCGATTCCGTTGGATCCCCTCGGTTCCCCGTCGGGATCCGGCGTATTCAGCCCCCCGGCGAGTTCCCGCCAGGGTGCGGAGGAGAGAGCAGGGACCGCGGCCGCGAGCCGCACCCCCGCCTCTCCCATCCGAACCCCAGTCGCCTGTCCACCCTCGGAGTCGCCGTAGAACTCTTCGAGTTGTCGTAGATTCACCCGCTCGATGTCCCCACCGATGCTTCCCTCGCTGAAGGTGAGCGCCATCCAGGGCTCGAACCGGTTGAGGACACGGGGCTCCTCATCGGGATGGGTGTGGAGATAGTAGTTGAGCCCGTCTGCCCAGCCGTTCATGATCTCCTGCAGCCAGGAAGGGCTCTCGGCGTACGCGGCACGCATCTCCTCGGGATCGATGAACAGCTTCATCCGGAGGTCGGCCCAGATGGCGTCTTCACCCTCCGCCTCCGCCAGCCGCCCCTGGGAGAAGAGGAAGTTCCGTTCGATCCTCGGGAAGTCGTCCTCCGCCTGCGCGTACATGAGCCCGAAGACCGCGTCCGCGTCGGTGGGAGCATAGATGTGCGGTACCCCCCAATCGTCGCGAATGATGGTCACGTTCTCCGCCCGGGCTTCCCAACGGGCCACGTCGTCCGACGGAGCCTGTGGGGCCGCGCAGCCCGCTGCGGTGAGGAGGAAGCCCGCGAGAACGGAGGCGAGGAACGGCTTCTTCATGGGAGTCCGGGTCTGGGGTCGCGACGACGCTCCGAGTGGAGATTCTACCCCGCCGGAACCCGGCGGACCAGAAACCGCGTGTGGGACTCCGGCTCCCCCCGAACAGGGACCTGGCTCCGCCCCACGGGCACAGCGGTCCGGAGACCCAGTCTAGGGCGCCTGCACCGTCGTCCGCACCTGGAAGCTCGGGGGATTTTCCAGGTGTTTCTTTACCGCACACTGGTCGGCCGACCGCACCAGCGCGTCGTGGTACTTCTCGGGGAAATCCGGCGGGACCACGATGTCCAGATCGATTCGGTCCACCATCCGGGTGACTGGATCCGCGTGCACGCGCTGGACGATCTTCACACCGTCCGTGGGAATACCGCGCTTCTGACAGAAGCCCAGGACGTAGATCCCGGCGCAGGTGCCGATGGAGGCCAGGAAGAGACCGAACGGTGCAGGTGCCGATCCATCCTGGTTCGTCTCGACGACGAGATCCCCCAGCTGGGCATCCACTCGGAGGCCGCCGGGAAAGGTGATGTCCATCTCCATGGAATGACTCCGTCATGACAAATCGGGGGCCGGTGGTCCGGCCCCCGATCACGCTTCGAGGCAGGCAGCAGACAGGCGCCTTCCTTCACTTCATTGGTGCCAGGACCGGGCTCCCGGGTTCCCACGGTGGAGGTGGGCTCCGGCCGCGAGGTCAGGGCAGGGCCAGCTCCCCCTGGATCGGGCCGCTCCTTCCCTGTCCGGAGTCACCCAGGGGGTTTCCCGGATCTGCGGACGCCTGCCCCAGGATGCGACCCGCCAGGGCCGCTCCGCTCAGGAGAGCTCCCTCCACCCGGCCGCCCAGGCACCAGTCCCCACACACTCCGATCCCGGCGTCCGCATCTACCAGGCATCCGTCCAACAGGGGTTCCGTAGCCAGGGCGTAGCCCCAGCGGTGCGCGCGCTGGAAGGTGGGGGTGGGCAGGGCATCCCCCAGGCCGAGGCTGCCTTCCGACCAGGCCCGAAACGCCGCCAGGATCTCCTCGGCGGCGACATCCCGCTCCAACCCCAGGTGTGCGCGGGTCCAGCCCGGCGTGGCGTGCACGACCCAGCGCTCCCCGTGGGCCCGTCCCGGCTTGCTCCCGTCTCGCGCGAGCCACGAGATGGGACCGCCTTCGACGAAGGCGCCATCGAACGGCAATGGCAGGGGATCGGAGAAGGCGAACAGTCCCGCCCAGCAGGGCGCCATCTCCACCGACGCGGCGCTCTCCCGGAGCCGGGGAACCTCCTCGAGAAGAGCGACCGCCTGGGGGGCCGGCACCGCCACGAGCACCCAGTCGAACTCCCCGGACTGGTTCCCATCGGCGTCGGTGAGGACCCACCCCGTCCCCCCGCGTCTCGCGCTCTCGATACGGCGCCCACTCTCGACCCGGGTCCCACCACCCAGATGCTCCGCGAGCCGGATCATCCCCGGGTCACCCACGTAGCGGGGATCCGGCTTCGCGGTCTCCAGCACTCCACCCCGGATCCGCGCCAACCGGCCCTTCCACTCGGCCACGACCCCCTCCTGAATCCAGGAATTCAGGTAGGGACGCAGCCGAGGGTCCCGGATCGTGAAGAACTGGGCGCCATGGTCGAA
>CP070829.1:3888378-3892611 GCA_020344755.1 Gemmatimonadales bacterium | reverse complement strand
CGTTGGTGTTGATCGTGACCAGGGGATTCTGGGTCGGATCGGACGACGACGTTCCCTGGGTGACCGGAATCCCGTCGATCACGTAGAGGGGCTCGCTGTTCGCCGTGATCGAGTTCGTGCCCCGCACCCGGACGCTGGTCCCGACACCGGGCATGCCCGACGCGGTGAGCACCTGGACACCGGCCGCCTTCCCCTGGAGGGCGCCGGAGATGGTCACGTTGGGCGCGGCCTTCATCAGGACCTCGTCGCCGCTGATGGACGAGACGGCCCCGGTGAGCTCACGGCGACTCGAGGTGCCGTACCCGGTGGCCACGATCTCGTCCAGGTCGATGGCTTGCGCCGTCAACTCCACCATGACTTCGGTGGGCTGGTCCGCCACCACCGTCACCGGAACCTCCGCGGTGCCGTAGCCGATTCGATACACGCGAACCGTGTAGGCCCCCGGCGCTACGCCAGTGATGAGAAACCGGCCATCGTCCCGGCTCATGGCATAGGAGCGGGTGCCTTCCACCCAGACCTCCGCACCACTGATGCCCATGCCGTTGGCGGCATCCGTCACGGTTCCGACGATGGTTCCAGTGGTCCCCTGCGCTGCTGCCATTCCGGCTGTGAGCGCGAAGAGAGCTGCGATCGCGAGCGTCCTTCTCATGATTCATGCTCCGTCAGGGCGTCGTGTCCGGCCCGAAGCCTCAGCACCCGGTGCCGGCCGTACTTTGTTGTTCGAGCGAACAAACTCCTCAGAGACTACAACGATTTGTTGATTTCCGTCAAGCGTCCCCGGGCTTCGAGGCGATGGGGACGAGGTTCTCTGTCTTCGGTCGCCGTCTTCCCGCGCGGGTGAAACAGTTTGTGCCCCCGTGAGCCGTGGCCTACTTTGTTCGCCCTTCGAACGAACCCGGACGAGACCCAATCGACCCCTCTGGCTCCGAGATCCGGGAGATCGCTCGCCCGAATTCAACGTACCCGTAGGAGTCGCTCCACCATGTCACCCGCTGCGGGCCCCCCGCGCCCGACATCGATGCCTCGTCCCGGCCCCCGGGTGGTCGCGGACATCGGTGGGACGCATGCACGCTTCGCCACGATCGGAGCAGAGCCCCGGCAGCTCGTCGGCATCGAGTGCCTGCAGTGCAGTGACTACGGTACCCTCGAGGAGGCGGTGGTTGACTACACCAAGCTCCGGGGAATCGGGAAGCTCGAGAAACTGGGCCTTGCCGTCGCGGGCCCCGTGGACCGGGACCTGGTGGACTTGCCGAACAATCCCTGGAGATTCAGCCGGTCGGAACTCGCGAGAGCGCTCGACACGAACGTCGACGTCGTCAACGACTTCGCCGCTCAGGCCGGATGTCTCGATGCGCTCAGGCCGAGCGACGTCACCTGGCTGGGGGCGCCCCGACCCCGGCGTAAGGGGGTCCGTGCAGTCCTCGGTCCTGGAACCGGACTGGGCGTCGCGGTCCTGATGCCGGATGGCGACCTGCTCCCCTCCGAAGGGGGACATGTGGCCTTCGCACCCACCAACCCCCACGAGATCGAGCTGTTGCGGCACCTCATGTCCCGATTCGGGAGGGTCTCCGCCGAGCGACTTCTCTCCGGCCCCGGGCTGGAGAACCTCTACTGGGCCAATCAACAGATCGACGGCGTGGGATCGGATGTGGCGCGCATGCCCGCTCCGGAGATCAACCGCCGTGCTCGGGAAGGGGAGCCGTTGGCGCTCCGTGCCGTGGAGGACTTCTTCGACGCCCTCGCCGGCTACGCCGGGGACGTGGCGCTGTTCGCCTGGTCCACCGGGGGGGTCTACCTGAGCGGCGGTGTGCTCCGCAAGCTGTCGGCCTTCCTCGACCCGGATCGATTCCGGGCGCGGTTTCAGGACAAGGGTCGGTTCGCCCCCTTCTTCGGACGCATGCCGGTGGGGTGGATCAACCACCCCTACCCGGGCCTGCTGGGGTGCGCGGCCCTCCTGGCGCGCGCATCCGGCAACGCCGCCGCCGCTCCCACCGCCGAATCCCCACTATCTCCCTGGTGACTCGTGGGTCGGGATCGAGGGGCTCGGACGACCGGTCCCCAGCCTTCTTTCCCGGTGTCACCCGCGTCGGTGGTTCGCCTATCGGTCTTCTTCGTCCGGCTCCGCCACTCCCCAGTTCTCCCACGCATCGGCCACCTGCTCCGGAGACAGGTCACACTCATCGGCCACCATGGCGATCAGCTTGTCCCAACCGATGTGCTCCTCACTGCCCTCTTCCTGGCGGATCATCTGCACGGCGCGCTCGAGGCGGTCCTCGAGACCATTCTGCTCGTTCATGCTACCTCCAGGTGAAGTCCCCTCTCCCCTCACAACTTGCGGCGGGATCCGAGGCAGGGCCAGACACGGGCGCCGCCCAGCCGGTCGTTCCGCTGCCCCTCGATTCGGCGGTGGCCGTCGCCACCTCTGCCTGGGGCCGTCATCGCCGCCAACGCAGGCTCCGGTCCGTTGATCTTCACCACCCCGGGACCCCATGTTGCGGGGTCGTCCGCCCGCACCCGGCGCACCCCTGTCCGGCGGCGCCGGCACTCCGTCCGTTCCAAAGGGACCTCTCCCATGAAGGCACGTCGCTGCATCGCTCCCCTCGTCGGGGCTCTCGCCGTCACGCTCCTCGCCGCTCCCGGCGCACTCCACGCACAGGCGGTGCCCCTTGAGCCGGGTCAGGTCCGATCCGGGAGCCTCTCCACCGGAGATACCCTGCGCTACACCTTCGAGGCGGGTGACGACTTCCTCCTGTACGGCGAGGTGAATCAGATCTCCGTGGACGTGGTGGTGTCCATCGTGAACGCCGACGGCCAGCAACTGGGCAACTGGGACGGTCCCGGCCGGGGCCCGGAGGCCTTCTCCACGACCATCCGGGAGTCCGGGGAGTACACCATCCGCGTGGCCCCCTTCGAGGACGAGGAGGGCGACTTCGAGATCCAGATCTACCAGCTGGAGGCCAGGTCCGACGACCCGGAGACGCTGGCGGATCAGCTCATGTTCGCCTACAGCCGGCCCGATGGTCCCGGGGGCGCGGTTCGGGTGTGGCGGGACGGGCGCACCGTCTTCTCCCGGGCCTACGGCCTGGCGGACCTCACCCATGGGATCCCCTTCGACACCCGGACGCCCACCAACATCGGCTCCACCTCGAAGCAGTTCACCGCCTTCGCCGTCCTCCTGGAGCAGGAGCGAGGTAACCTGAGCCTGGACGACCACCTCCGGGACCATTTCCCGGAATTCCCGGAGTTCACCGAGGGCGTGACGATCCGGAACCTCCTCACCCACACGTCCGGGCTCCGGGAGTTCCTGAACCTGTATGCCATCTCCGGATTGGACACGCGCTCCCTGAACCGGGACGACGTGCTCCGGGCGGTCGAGCGCCAGCCGGCGCTGCAGAACGAACCCGGCGGGGAGTTCAACTACAACAACACCGCCTTCTCCCTGGCCGCCCAGATCGTCGAGAAGACGTCCGGCCAGGATTTCGACGACTACATGCGGGAGAATGTCTTCGAGCCCCTGGGCATGAACGACTCCTACGTCCGCATGACCCCCTCCACCATCATTCCCGGCAAGTCCGAGGGATACACCCCGGGTGGAGACGGGTGGACCGCGCCCGGAGACCTGGGCGGGGCGGTGGGCGCCGGCGGCATCTACGCCTCCGTGGAAGACCTGGAGCGGTGGGGTCAGAACCTTCTCTCGCCCTCGCCGCGGGTGGGGACCGCCGCCATGGTCGAGGCCATGATGACCGAGTTCGTCCTGAACGACGGTGAGGGGAGCGGCTACGGATTCGGGCTGTTCATCGACGAGCAGCGCGGGCTGGAGCGTGTCCACCACGGAGGAGCGGACGTCTCCCACCGTTCCATGCTCGTCCTCTACCCGGAGATCAACGCCGGCCTGACCGCCCAGAGCAACGCCTCCTCCTTCAACAGCGGGGGCACCGCCTTCGACCTGGCCGCCGCCCACTTCGGGGACGCCATGGAGCCGGAGGAGCCCGACGCCGAGGCACCCGGCACCGACGAGGCCTTCGACCCCGAAACCTACGACCTGGACGACTTCGAGCGGTTCGAGGGCTCGTACTCGCTGGATCCGCAGCCCCAGATGGTCGCGCGCTTCTGGAGGGACGGAGAAACCCTCCACGTCCAGCTCACGGGCCAGCCGGCCCTGGAAATTCGACCCACCGGTCCGGCCCGCTTCGACCTGGTCTCCGTGGCCGCCAGCATCGTCTTCGAGGAGGG
>CP070829.1:3884014-3888278 GCA_020344755.1 Gemmatimonadales bacterium | reverse complement strand
ATCGCCCTGGCCGTGCAGGCCGGCGGCCGGGGGCGCCTCACGGAGACGGGCCTGAGCCTCGGCACGCCCCACTACATGAGCCCCGAGCAGGCCACGGGAGACGAACAGGTGGGGGCGGCGACGGACGTCTACGCCCTGGCGTGCGTCCTGTACGAGATGCTGGTGGGGGAGCCGCCCTACACCGGGAGCAGCCCCCAGTCGATCCTGGGGAAGATCCTCCAGGCGGAGCCGGTGTCGGCAGCGGCGTCCCGGCGGTCCGTGCCCGCCCACGTGGACGCCGCCATCCGCAGGGCCCTGGAGAAGGTGCCGGCGGACCGGTTCGTCACGGGTCGGGACTTCGTGGCCGCCCTGGGGGACCCGGGCTTCCGGCACGGCGCTGCGGCGGGTGCCGCGGCGGGATCGGGCCCGGCGCCTGGTCGGTGGCTGGTGGCGGCCCTGGTCGTCCTCACCCTCGCCGCCTCGTCCTTGGCGGTGTGGAGCCTCACCACCGGGCCGACTCCACAGGGGCCGATCCGGTTCACGGAGCCGCCACCCCCGGGGGGACGCTTCATCACGGCCCCGGTGATCTCGCCCGACGGCCGGACCCTGGCCATGCACGTCGAGGAGGAGAACGGGGAGACGCGCATCTGGGTGCGGCCGCTGGAGGCCGAGGCCGCGCGCCCTCTGGAGGGCACGGAGGGCGTGATGGGATTCGCCTGGTCCCCAAGCAGCACCGAGCTCGTGTACGGGGTTGGTGCGGAGGTGCGGAGGGTGACCCTGGACGGCGCCGGGAACCGGCTCGTCGCCGTCATGCCCGTGGTCGGAGTCGTCTGGACCCCGGAGGACGACCTGATCGTGCTGCCGGTGGAGGGCGGGGTCGTTCGCATCCCGGCTGGCGGCGGCACCGCCCGGAACCTCACCGAGGGGATGCAGTTCCGGAGTCTCGACCTGGTGGAGGGGGGGCGCCACCTCCTCCTGACCCAGTTCGGCGGTGAGACCGGGATCCACGCCCTGGACCTGGACACGGGAGAGGATCGCATGCTCGTCCCCGGCGTCCAGTCGGACGTCCGCCACCTCCCCCCGGACCTCTTCCTCTACGCCCAGGGCCCGCTGGTGGTGGCGCAACGGTTCGATCCCGGGACCATGGACCTCGTGGGCGACCCCATGCCGGTGGCGCGCGACGTGGGCTCCTACACCACGAGTGGCTCCGGTGGTCTCTCCCTGCTGGCCGGTGGCCGGGGCGGCTACCGAATCGTCTGGTTCGACCGGGAGGGGCGCATCCTCGGCGAGGCGGCCCCCGAGGGCCGCTACACGGAAGTCTACCTCTCGCCGGACGGGTCCCGGATGATGTTCACCCGGGGTGATCCGGCCACCGGACGCGCCGATCTCTGGATCGCGCCCGTGGACGGGGACGCGCCGCCGAGCCGCTTCACCACGGACCCGGACCAGGACCACCTGGCGAGCTTCTCCCCGGACGGGGCTGCGGTGGCCTGGGAGGCCCACAGCGAGGGGGAGCTGGTCATCGTGCGCAAACCCGTGGACGGCCGCTCCCAACCCGAGCGCATCGGACGCTGGGGCCGGGCGGGTGGGGTGTCGGACTGGTCGCCGGACGAGCGGCACCTCCTCTACCACTCCACCGACGGAGACGGGAGCGTCAACCTGTGGATGGTCCCACTGGCGGCCGACGAGGAGCCCTTTCCCCTGGTGGAGTCTCCCTTCGATCACGGCACGGGGCAGTTCTCGCCGGATGGCCGCTGGCTCGCCTACACCTCGGACGAGACGGGGCAGAGCGAGGTCTACCTGCAGCGCCTCGAGGGCACGCGCCTCGCCGGGGCGCCGGTCCGCGTGTCCGACGGGGGAGGCCGGGAGCCGCTGTGGCGGCAGGACGGAGGTGAGCTGTTCTTCCTCTCCGGCGACGGCGTCATGTCCGTCGACACGCGCCTCGGACAGGACTCGCCCGCCGGGACGCCCCGGGCCCTCTTCGACCTCCGGGCGCGCCACCAGTTGAACAACTACGCGGTCACCCCCGACGGTGAGCGCATCCTGGCGATCATCCCGGTGGAGGACGGGCAGCAGGAGTCCGCGACGGTGGTGCTGGATTGGGTGGTGGGGGTGGGGTCGGGGGGGTGAGGGGTGAGGGGGCCAAGACCCGCCCCCGTCCCTCGGGTCCCACTCACCGAGCCTGATGCCACTCCACCCCGACCAGCACCCAGGCTCGGAGGGCGCTGATCCCGAAGGCGGCGCCGGCCACGGCGGCAGTCACCTCCAGGAGTCTCGAGCCGGGCCCGGCCTGGAACCAGATCAGGACGATCAGCTCCGCGGCGAGAAAGAGCACCGCGGGTAGAGCCAGGACCCAATCCCGCCGGAAGAACCAGGCGATGGCGACGGCGAAGGGCCAACCCAGGAAGATCAGGACCCCCGTCAGCCATCCGAACAGCTCCGGGACGAGGAGGATGGACCGGGAGATCATGCCGATCTCATGGAGCAGCAGATCCAAGGTCAGGGGCAGGACCAGCAGCCCGGCAAACAGGTAGCTCCAGGCCACCAGCCCTCGCACCACCGAACGGGCACGGGAAGGCCCGGTCTGGGATTCGGACTCACCCATGGAAAACTCCCCGGCGCCCTGCTGAAGAAAGGCACCGACCTGTTAAATTTCGCGGAGGAGGATCCGCGGTTCCAGACCAGCACGAAGATGGATACCTCGACGCCGAGGCTCGAGCGCCTCCGGGCTTTTCTGCGACCCGTCATCGAGTGGGTGTATTTGGTGACGGGGGTGGTGATCCTCGCGCTCATCGCCGCGTGGACGCTCGAGCAGGTCGGCCTCCTCGAGGCGCCCGTGGAGGGGTCGATCCCGGACGCGGCCTACCTGGTCCTGGCATTCGCATCCATGGCCGTGGGGGGGCTCATCTTCCTGGGTTGGCCGTTCGCCCTGGCGGTGATCTGGCTGTACCGGCGGGAGCGACGGATCCTCCTCCCCGCAGCCTTCTTCCTCGCTGCGGAGTTGGCGTTCGCCGTCAACACGCTCGTCGTCCCGGGCTCCGAGGCCATGTTCATCCTGTCCGGAGGCCTGCTGGGCCTCCACGCCGTCACCGGCGTGCGGGCGTGGGCACGGAGGCGGCAGGGCACTCGGCTCCCCGGGTGGGTCATCTTCCTCGTGGCGCTTCCCTCTGCGCACGCCTGCACCCCCCTTCCGGAGGTGTGGCTCGCCGAGCGGTATGAGAGCCCGCAGGTCCACCGACCCTCGGAGCTGATCGTCCTGCAGGGAGTGGTCCCCCGCCAGAACTGGGAGATCTTCACGGTGCGGCCGGACGGGACGGGGCTCCGCAACCTTACGAACCACCCCGGCGAGGATGCCTGGCCCGTGCTGTCACCCGACGGCCGATAGATCCTCTTCTACGTCCCGATCGACAGCTTCCTCTCCGATCTCTACCTCATGCGGTTGGATACGGAGGAGATCCGGAAGATCCTGTCGAACGTCCACGTGTATGGCCGGTCCTCGGACCCCCGGGGATCCTGGAGCCCCGACGGCACCCGGTTCGCCTTGGCAGCGGCGAACGTCCGCGGTCTCCGAGGTGGAGCGGGGATCGTCCTCCTGGACCGCGAAGGGAACGTCGTCGGCCAGCACATGAAGACGGGGTGGTTCGACTATGACGGCACCCTGGGCTGGCTCGATGGACGGACGCTCGTCCTCTCGAAGTTCTACAATCCGCTGGGCGGGGGGCTCGCGGACGATCCGGGAGGCATCTACCTCCTGGACGTCGACTCGGGCGAGGAGCGACAGATCGTGCGGAACGTCGAGATCGTGATCGATCCGGATGACCCGCCTTGGTAGAAGGCCCTGAGGCGGTGGACTTCATCCGGGGGCTCTCGCTCCTCGCTGGCCGGCCCCCGACGGGGCGACTTGGTTGCCACCCTCCGCACCCCCACCTTCGGATGGACGCACCGCAAAGAACTCACCCATCACCCACCCCATGCCCATCAAGCTCAAACCCGGCATCGTCTACTTCCTCCGGGAGCGGGACTTCCGCACCGGCGCCTTCACGGACTACTGCAAGATCGGCCTGGTGGCCGGCGAGCGGACGACGGAGCAGCGGGTGAAGGAGCACCAGACGGGGAACCCCCGGCAGATCCACGAGGAGGTCTCCGTGGAGACGCCGGCGGTGGACGACCTGGAGACCTACATGCACGGTCGGTTCGCGCCATGGCGGGTGTCCGGGGAGTGGTTCCACCTCACCGCGGACCGGTTGCAGGAGGCCATCGGGGAAGCCCGGTCGAGGTCCGGCAC
>CP070829.1:3879338-3883914 GCA_020344755.1 Gemmatimonadales bacterium | reverse complement strand
GGGGAGATTCCCCCACACGAAGTCGGGGAAGCTTCCGTTTGCCCAGCATTTCGGGGTCACCGTACTTTGCGGCACCAACCGTCGGAGGTGAGCCAGAATGCCCATCTGCAGCTACGTGGTGATCCCGGAGCCAGGCCAAGCGGACTCGGTGGAGGAAGCGCTCCTCGCGATCCCGGGGTGTGACATCGCTCGCGCGCAAAACCATGACGTGCTGCTCCTGGTGACCGAGACGCCGAGCCTGGAGGAGGAGGCCACGCTGAGAGCCTCCATCGAGGCGATGCCTGGAATCCAGGCCCTGCTCCTTGCCTTCGGCGAGATCGATCCGGAGACCGACCTGGCGGATCCGGTGGCGGACCTCTCGGCCCGGGGGGACCGATGAGTGTGGTCGGACGGCGGGACTTTCTGAGACGCTCGGCCATGGCCGCTGCCGCCGCATCCGCGTCGTCGCTGATCCCGGACCTGGTGTTCGGCGCGGAGGTGACCGGCCTGTGGAGCGACGGCCAGGCGGTGGACTGGCGGAGGACGCCCTGCAGGTTCTGCGGCGTCGGGTGTGGCCTCCTGGTCGGGATCGAGAACGGCCGGGCCGTGGCGGTGCGTGGGGATCCGGACTCGAGCGTGAACCGCGGGTTGGCGTGCGTGAAGGGGTATCACTCGGTCCAGGCCCTGTACGGGCGGGATCGGATCACCCGGGCCCAGGTTCGACGCAACGGTCGGCTGGTGAACGTCCCGCTGAGCGAGGCTCTGGACCTGGTGGCCCGGCGCCTCCGGGAGACCGTCGACGCCCACGGCGCGGACTCGGTGGCGATCTACGGTTCGGGGCAGTGGACCATCCCCGACGGGTACGCGGCGTCGAAGCTGTTCAAGGGCGGCATCGGCACGAACAACGTGGAAGCCAATGCCCGGCTCTGCATGTCCAGCGCCGTGACCGGCTTCCAGAGCACCTTCGGGCTCGACGAGCCCATGGGGTGCTACGACGACATCGACCACGCGGATGTCTTCGTGCTCTGGGGCAACAACATGGCCGAGACCCATCCGGTTCTCTTCTCCCGGATGCTCGAGGAGCGCCGGCGCCGGCCCGACGTGCAGATCGTCGACCTCGCCACCCGGACGACCCGGACGAGCTACGGGGCCGACCGCACCCTGCTGTTCGCGCCCCAGGCGGATCTGGCCATCGCCAACGCCATCTGCCACGAGATCGTGCGGAACGACTGGGTCGATCACGCCTTCGTGGAGCACCACGTCGCCTTCAAGCGGGGGCGGACGGATCTGGGCTACGGCCTGGACGAGGACGCGCCGGCCTTCCGCGAGGACCCCCGTGACGCGTCGTGGGAGGATTACGTCGAGTTCCTCAACGACTACCGGCCCGAGCGGGTTGAGGAGATCTCGGGGTTGTCCGCTTCGGACATCCGGTGGCTCGCATCGCTGTACGGAGACCCTTCACGCAGGGTCATGTCCCTCTGGTGCATGGGGGTGAACCAGCACACCCGGGGCACGTGGATGAACAACCTCATCTACAACATCCACCTGTTGGTCGGGAAGATCGCCACCCCGGGAAACAGCCCCTTCTCCCTCACCGGCCAACCCAGCGCATGTGGGACGGTGCGGGAGGTGGGCACCCTCACCCATGGTCTGCCCGGGGGCACGGTGACCGACCCGGAGCACCGGCGGATGGCCGCCGAGATCTGGGGGGTCCCGGCGGAGAACATCCCCTCCGAGCCCACGCACCACACGATCTCCATGTTCCGGGCCCTGGACGAGGGGGACATCCGGTTCATGTGGATCCAGGTGACCAACCCCATGGTCTCCTTGCCGGACGTGGGGCGGTACCGCGCCGCTGTGGAGAAGGACGACCGGTTCCTGGTGGTGTCGGACGTCTACCCGACCCCCACCACCGCCGTGGCGGACGTGGTCCTCCCCGCCGCCATGTGGATCGAGCGGGAGGGCCTGTTCGGCAATTCCGAACGGCGGACCCAGTACTTCTCGCAAATGGTCGAGCCACCGGGTGAAGCCATGAGCGACACCTGGCAGATCATCGAGGTGGCCCGCCGGCTGGGGTACGGAGAGCTCTTCCCCGCCTCCGAGGAGACCCACGTCGAGGAGATCTGGAACGAGTACGTGCGCTTCCACGACTCGCCAGAGCACCGGATGGCGCCCCTGGAGCTGCTGAAAGAGCTCCCGGGCGTCCTCTGGCCCTACGTCGACGGCCACGAGGTCAGGTGGCGTTACAACACCGAGACGGACCCGGCGGCGGATCCCGAGCACGGCGAATACGACTTCTACGGGCACCCGGACCACAGGGCCTGGATCTGGATCCGACCCTACGAGCCCCCCCCGGAGTGGCCCGACGACGAGTACCCATTCTGGCTGAATACAGGGAGAGTCCTGGAGCACTGGCACACAGGGTCCATGACTCGCCGCATCCCCACGCTCTATCAGGCGCTTTCGAGAGCGTACGTGGAACTCCACCCCGGGGACGCCGATGCGCTGGGGGTGCGGGACCGGGAACGGGTGCGGCTGGTCAGCCGGCGAGGCTCGGTGGAGGTGCAGGCGCGGGTCGACTACCGGGCGCGCCCGTCGCCGGGGCAGGTCTTCATGCCGTTCTTCGACCAGGACCGTCTGGTGAACGAGCTCACCCTCGACGCGTACTGCCCCATATCGGGCCAGCCGGACTACAAGAAGTGCGCGGTCCGTGTGGAGCGGCTGCGTAGATGAGCCGGTCCAGCGGACGCAGCGGTTCCGGGTTCAGCCCGCTTAATATCGTGCGGGCCGTGTCCGTATTGGTCGTCGTGGCCCTCTTCGTCGGTACCGGGTTGGAGCGCAGCCGCGACGAGCTGCGCTATCCCCCGCCGGGAATCCTGAATGTGGAGGAGGCCCCCATCGCCGCGGAAGCGGGGGTGTTCCGCGTCGGGAAGGGAGACCTGGCGGTCGCCCTGGACTTCCAGGTAGCCCGTCCCGCCCATCCGCGAAACCTGGAGTTCGTCCGCCGCCTCCGGGCGTATCCGGGCGCGCCACCGAGGATTCCCCACGGTCTGACCTCGGTGGAGTACACCGAGGTGAGGTGCAACATCTGCCACGAGCGGGGGGGGTGGGTGGCGCGCTTCGCTACCTACGCACCGGTGACGCCCCACCCGGAGCAGGTGTCCTGCCTCCAGTGTCACCTTCCGCTGGACGAGTTGGTGGGGCGCCCCCTTCCCGCTTCGGAAACCCTCGTGTGTGCCCAGTGCCATGTGGATCCCGAACACAGACCCTTGGTCTACGTCGCCTCGGACTGGCGCTCCGGGTCCTGGCCGGTGACGGATCGGCAGGCCATGCCGGGAGCCCCCCACCTGATTCCCCACGAGGTGCGGAGCCGGAGCAACTGCCTCGCATGTCACGGTGCCCCCGGCAGCACGGAGGAGCTCCGGATCGGGCATCCGGAGCGGAGCAACTGCCTCCAGTGCCACCTTCCCGTGGCGGTGGATGGCGACCCCGACGCGGTCTTCATGCCCGGTGGGACTGCGGCGGCGGGGGACGAACAACCGCAGGAGGGCTCGTGAACGAGCGGTGGTACCCGGCCCTGGTCGCGGTGTGGGTGCTGGCCGCCGTGGTTGCGGTGGCTTCGACCGCGGGCCGTGGCGGACAGGTCGCCGAGGTGGAGACTGGTGCGCTCCCCCTCCTTCCCCCGGGTGCCCGTTCGCCCGCGAGCTTCGAAACCGACGATACGCTCCCCTCGGCCTTGGCCGGGGTGGCCATCGAGGAGGTGCTCGGGAACTGGACCGGCCCCGGCGGAGAGTCGTTCTATCTCGCGGCGCGGTCCGCGAGCGAGACGGACTATCGCTACCGGCAGATCGGGAGGGAAAGCTGGTACCTGGCGCTCCGGACGTCGCCCCCGCCGCTGAGGGCCGAGCCGTGTACTCCCTGCCACGGGGTGCAGGGGCTCGCGGCGGGGTCCCTGGAGGCGGAAGCGGAGGAGGTGCACCAGAATATCCGGCCCGTCCATCCCAACGAGACCGGCGCCCAGTGCCAGACCTGTCACTCCGTCGAGGATCCCGGGCAGCTGCAGCTCGAGCGCGGTGAGACCGTCCCCGTGGCCCACGCCTACCAGCTCTGCGCCCAGTGCCACTTTCCGCAGGTGGAGTCCTGGGCCTACGGAGCCCACGGAAAGCGCCTCGTGGGATGGCGCGGCCGCCGGGTGGTGATGGGATGTGCCGACTGCCACAATCCCCATGCGCCGGCCACCGAGCCTCGAGCGCCCTTCGGCGGGCTCGAGCTCCCCGGCGCGTTGTTCCCGGAATCGGAGCACGACGAGGGAGAGGGGGAAGCGGATGCTCCGGGTTCACCCGGTCACGGAGAGGCCCATGAGTGACCGTCGAGACCTCACCTTCGAGGACCTGCTCCGCAACGCCGGCGCCAGCGAGGCCCGAAGCCGACTCGAAGCCCTGACCCCGGACCCCGGGACACTCCCTGGTGCCCCAGCCGGTGCGCCAGCCGGTGCGCAGGCCGCGGGACCCGGGGGCGGGTGTGGTTCGGGCTCGTGCGGGTGCGGCACCAACTCGGCGCCGCCGGCGCCTTCGAACACGCTCCTGGACAAGCCGCT
>CP070829.1:3874659-3879238 GCA_020344755.1 Gemmatimonadales bacterium | reverse complement strand
GCCGTCTGCGACAGGGAGAAGTCAACCACCGTGGTCTGACCGGCGGATACCGTTACCTGCTGGGTGGCGGCTCCGTATCCGATGACCACGGTCCGAACGATGTGCGTTCCGGCGGGGACATTGGTGAGAAGAAAGCGCCCTTCCGAATTGGCGAGGGCGCCGATGTTGAGGCCGTCGATGACGACCTGCGCTCCAGCCAGAGGCTGGAGGGTCGCGCCGTCCTGCACACGACCGGTGATGTTCCCCGTGTTCTGGGCCGCCGCTGGCATCGCCAGCAGTGCCGCCCCGAGCACGGAGAGGACCAAACGACGGACGTTCATTGCGGTCCTCCTATTGGGATTGAACAAAGGCCCTTGGGTGGTGGGCCGGGAACACGCGGACCTACATACCGTGCGGTTCGCGCCACGGTTACCCGAACGAATCGGAAAAGTTACCCCTTTCGAGCCTCTGGGGCACCCCTGCCCGGCCCTTCGGCGCTGGAGTGGCGCCCAGGGTAGCCGGCAGACGACCCTTGGCCCGGCGGGGGAATTCCGATATCCATTCCGCCATGATTCGTCATGGATCGGTTCGCGCGGGCTTCCTCTCGCTCCTACCCGTGAGCCTCGCCGGGTGCACTCTCGTGGGGTATCCCGCCGGTGCTCCCGGGCCGTCACCGACGCCCCGGATGCCCGCGTCCAGCGTGGAGGCATCGGCACCGGCACCCGCCGCCGCGGATCCCGCACCCAGCGACGCCGGGCGGAGCTACGAGGTGTTCGGCGTGGAGTACCGCGTCCTGGACACGGCCCGTGGCTACCAGGAGGAGGGTCTGGCATCCTGGTACGGTGAGAAGTTCCATGGCCGCCCCACGGCGAGCGGCGAGACGTTCGACATGCACGGCCGGTCCGCGGCGCACCGCACGCTTCCTCTGCATACCTGGGTCGAGATCACGAATCTCGAGAACGGCCGCTCCATCGTGGTCCGGGTCAATGACCGGGGCCCCTTCGCTCATACGGATCGGCGGATCCTCGACCTCTCCTATGGAGCGGCCCTGGAGTTGGGATTGGTCGCTACGGGCACCGCACCGGTGCGAGTGCGGGCCCTCTCCGCCGAGGAGGTGTCGCCTGTTCGATGAAATCACGAGTTCAGGCCCGGGGTTGGACCCCTCCCCGACGGGCGAGTGTCGTGGCTCTGGGAGCCCTCGGCTTCCTGGCGCCTGTGGCAGCGGCAGGACAGGCGTTGCCGCCTGCATCTGAGCTGGATCAGCTACAGGCCGAGGCGGAGGCGGCCCCGCTGTTCGGAGACACCGATCCTCTGGTCCTGGAGTTCTTCGTGGACCTGGAGTACCTCAAGGACGAGCGGCCAGAGGAGGAGGAGCTGGCGGCCATGGTGCGATTTCGATGGCCGGAGGGGCGTTGGGCCGACTCCAGGGCGGAGATCCGCACCCGCGGGATCTTCCGGAGGGAGTCTCGGAATTGCTCGTTCCCTCCCCTTCGGCTTGATCTCCCCCGGGGAGCCATGGAGGGGACGGTGTTCCACGGTCAGGACAAGCTCAAGCTGGTGTTCCCGTGCCGGGAGGGCCGGAGTCAGTTCCAGGCGCTCGTTCTGAAGGAGTACCTGGCCTACCGGATGCTCAACCTCGTTACGCCGGCGAGCTACCGGGTCCGGCTGGTGGAGTTGACGGTACACGACACCGCCGGGGACTCGGATCCCGTGAGCGGTTACGGCTTTCTGATCGAGTCCGACGAGGCGATGGCCGCACGGAACCGCGCGGTGATGTCCGAATGGGAGGAGTTCGCCCCGGACGGAATGGATGTGGAACAGGCCACCCTGGTGTCGCTCTTCCAGTTCATGATCGGCAATACGGACTGGTCCCCGGTCTACTTCCACAACGCCAAGCTCATCCGGGACGACCAGGGCCGGTACCTCACTATTGCCTTCGACTTCGACTTCTCCGGGATCGTCGACGCGCCGTACGCCACCCCGGATCCGGGGATCGGCATCCGCACCGTCCGGGAGCGCAGCTACCGGGGCTTTTGCTGGGCGGATGCCGACTACGAAGGCCTCAGTCGGCGCTTCACCGAATTGCGGCCGGAATTCGAGGGGTTGTGGCGGGACATGGGGCTGCTGGAGGAGGGAGACCGGAACCGAGGTCTGGATTATCTGGAGCTCTTCTACCGGATCGTGGAAGAGCCGGCGAGCTATCGCCGCCAGGTGGTGGAGCGCTGTCGGCGGGCCACCTACCGCTAGATCGGGGGCCCGGCCGCGGCGAGGCCTGCAAGGTCGGCGGTCCGGGGGGATCCTCCTCCGGCATGGCCAGAAGTCCGCCGGCGTGACGCTGCTGGAGGTGCGGTCTATATTTCCGGCCCGAGCCGGGCACCCAAGCACCCCAGGTCCACGTGAAGAAGATTCTCGTTACCGGAGCCGGCGGCCAGATCGGGTCCGAGCTGGTCCCAGCCCTTCGCGCCCGATACGGCGACGCCAACGTACTGGCCACCGACATTCGCTCACCGGACCGGGAGACCCTCGATGCAGGACCCTTCCAGGTCCTGGACGCCACGGATCCCCGCTCGGTGGGCGCCACCGCCATGCGCTTCCACGCGGATACGATCTACCACCTGGCGGCCATTCTGTCGGCCGTGGGCGAACGCGATCCGCGACTGGCCTACCAGGTGAACATGGGGGGGCTCCACGCCGTCCTCGAGGTGGCCCGGGAGCAGCGCCTCGCCGTCTTCGTGCCCTCCTCCATCGCGGCGTTCGGGCCCGGCACCCCGCCGGACCCCACTCCCCAGGACACCATCCAGCGCCCCACCACCATGTACGGGGTGACCAAGGTGAGCGGGGAGCTCCTCTGCGACTACTACCACCTTCGGTATGGGGTGGATGCCCGCGGGGTGCGGTATCCCGGGATCATTTCCCACGGTGCTCCCCCGGGAGGCGGGACCACCGACTGGGCCGTGGACATCTTCTACCACGCGGTGCGGGGGGAGCCCTACGAGTGCTTCCTGGCCGAAGATGCCCAGCTCGACATGATGTACATGCCCGACGCGGTACGGGCCGCCATGGAGGTCATGGAGGCCGATCCGGCCCGACTTCTGCACCGGAACGCCTTCAACATCACGGCCATGCAGCTGGCTCCCCGGGACCTGGCGGCCGCCATCCGGCGACACGTCCCCGACTTTCAGATGCGGTACGATGTCGATCCGGTCCGCCAGGCCATCGCCGAGTCATGGCCCCGTCGTATCGATGATTCCGCGGCACGGGAAGAGTGGGGATGGGGGCCCGAGTACGACGTGGAGACCATGACGGTGGACATGCTGGAGAATCTCCGGCGGAAGCTGGGCTAGTGGCCATCCAATTGCCGGCGGTGCTGGTCCTTTCGCTTCAGGAGACGATGGCGGAGATCACCGAGCCGCTGGACTCGGCCGCGGATCTCCTTCGAGTCGAGGGCCCCCGCGTGCTCGTCGCCCTCGGGGTCTTCGTGGGCGTGTCCCTGCTGGGCGTCGCGGTGGCCGCTGCTGTGGGCCGCCTTCTCGAGCGAACCGGGAGGGCTGGCCACTATGGGTGGGCGGTCCGGCGCCTCATCCGGTGGACGGCGGGTGCATTGGGTCTGGTCATGGCCTTGCACGTCCTGGGGCTCACCGCCATCGCCACCAGCGTGCTGGCCACGGGTGGCGTCATGGCCGTCATCCTCGGATTCGCCTTCAAGGACATCGGCGAAAACCTCCTTGCCGGGATCTTCCTGGCTTTCTCCCGATCCTTCGATGTAGGCGACCTCATCGAGAGCGGCGGGCTCCGGGGGGTGGTACGATCCATCGACCTCCGGGATACCCATATCCGGACCGCCGACGGATGCGACATCTTCATCCCCAGCGCCGCCATCTTCCGGAATCCGCTGTTGAACTTCACACGGGATGGGCTGCGCCGGGGGTCGTTCACCGTGGGAATCGACTACCGGGACGACCCCGAGCGCGCTCTGGCGCTCCTCGAGCCGGCGGTGGCGGAGGCGGATGGGGTGATCCCGGATCCCGCTCCGCTCCTGGAAGTGAGCGGACTCGGTCCGTCGTGGGTCGAGCTCCAGGTCCACTTCTGGGTGGACACCTTTTCCGGGGGGACCCTATCTCGAGGCGGCACCGCCGCCATGGCCGCTTGTCGTCGGGTCCTTCTCGAGCACGGATTCACCGTGAGCTCGGAGGTGACCACCGCGCTGGCCCTTCCCCCGGTGGAGGTACGGCTCCAGGACCCGACGGGGCCCGGGGCGCCGGCGCACAGCGGGACGGAGACGTGAGGATCCGGCGGCACTCTCCGGCCCCGAGGAGGCCGGCTCTCCGACGGCTTCGCCCCTCCCGGATCCGTTTCGGACGGATACCTTCCTGAGGGGTTTCAGCGGGTCGCGAGACGTTCCCACGACTTTATCAAGGTCGAATCATGCCAACTGACCGATTGAAGAACGTCCTGGACGCACACGTGCGGGGACTGGAGGAGGCCGGTACCGCGAAGGGGGGCGAGACCGTGGTGACCGGAGTCCTCCCCGCCGCCCCGGGCCGGGGACCGCGATTCCATCTTGCCGGGGAAGGAGGGAAGGAGTTCATCCGGATGAACT
>CP070829.1:3869965-3874559 GCA_020344755.1 Gemmatimonadales bacterium | reverse complement strand
GTCGCCTGTGGAGCCGGTCCATAGCTTTGCCGCCATCGGAGGGGAACTCCGGCGCCTCGCGTGCCGACCGCCGGAGGGCGGGGGGAACATCGGCGGGTGGTCGGATCCCGTCAATCACGCGCATCTCCACGCACCGTCCCCATGCTTCGAAGGGCCCTCTCGCTCTCCCCCCTTCTCGTCCTGGTTCTGCTCCTTGCCGGATGTGCGTCCGGATCCCCGGACGCTGGAACCGTTCCCCCCGGACCCGGACCCGACGAGGTCTACCTGGACCCCGGGGACCAGGAGGGATTCGTTCCCGAGCCCGAGCTGGCGGGATGGGCCCGGAACACCCTGGCCGGCCTCACCCTGCGCCAGAAGATCGGGCAGATGATCATGCCCATCGTCCTGGGTGACTTCGCCCCCAAGGGGAGCGTGGCCCACGATCGGATCGCCCGACTGGTGGAGGAGACGGAGGTGGGTGGCATCATCGTCTCGGTGGGCTCCCCCACGGACGTGGCGGTGAAGCTCAACGATCTCCAGTCCCACGCCCGGATCCCCCTCCTGGTGGGCTCGGACCTGGAAACGGGCCCCGGCTTTCGTCTCAGCGGGGCGGTGCACTCCCCCACCAACATCGTGCTCGGCGGAGCCACCCAGTTCCCCAACCTCATGGCCCTTGGCGCGGCTCGGGATGCCGGCCTGGCCTACGAGATGGGGCGCATCACGGCGCTGGAGGCGAGGGCGGTGGGGATCCACCTCCCCTTCGCCCCGGTGCTGGACGTGAACAACAACCCGGATAACCCCATCATCAACGTGCGGTCGTTCGGGGAGGAGCCGGAGCTGGTGGCCCGGATGGGGACGGCCTTCGTGCGGGGCGTCCAGGAGCACGGTGCCATCGCCACCGGGAAGCACTTCCCGGGGCACGGGGACACCGGGGTGGACTCCCACCTGGCGCTCCCCCTCATCGAGGCCTCGAGAGCCCGGATGGACTCGGTAGAGCTGGTCCCCTTCCGGGCCGCCGTCGACGCGGGAATGGGAGCGGTCATGACCGCCCACATCTCCGTTCCCGCCCTCAACGGGGGGAACGGGGATCCGGCCACCCTCTCCCCGGCGGTGATGGAGGACCTGCTCCGCGGCCAGATGGGCTTCGACGGGATCCTGGTCACCGACGCCATGGATATGGGGGCCATCGAGCGAGGGTGGGGAAGGGAGGAAGCGGCGGTGCGGGCAGTGGAGGCCGGCGCGGACATCCTTCTCATGCCTCCCTCTCCCCAGGCGGCCATCGAGGGGATCCTCGGTGCCGTGGCCGACGGTCGGATCACCGAGGAGCGCATCGACCGATCGGTCCTTCGCCTCCTGGAGGCCAAAGAGCGTTTGGGGCTTCACCGCGAGCGGACCGTGCCGCTGGACCGCGTCCCCGAGGTGGTGGGGATTCCGTCCCACCTGGAGGTGTCCCAGCGGGTGGCCCGGTCCGCCCTCACCCTCCTGCGGAACCGGGGCGACCTCCTGCCGCTCCTGGGCACTCCCGGGGCCCGGGTGATCTCGGTCACCTACCGGCGGGAGGCGGACGTCCTGGCGGGGCGCTACTTCAATGCCACCCTCCGGGAGCGCTATCGCCGGCTCCAGACGGTGGACGTGACCCGGGACTCGGATCCCGCGGTCTACGACCGGGTCCTGTCCCAGGCACGCCGCTCTGCGCTGGTGGTGGTCTCCCTGTACGTCACCGCCCTCTCCTACAGCGGGACGGTGGCCATTCCGGAGGAGACCTCGGCCTTCATCGAGGCCCTGGCCGATGCGCGCATCCCCCACGTGGTGATCTCGTTCGGGAATCCGTACCTCATCCGCGAATTCCCCGGCGTGCGGAGCTATCTGCTGGCGTACAGCGGAAGCTCCGCGAGCCAGCGAGCCGCCGGTGCGGCGCTCTTCGGGGACATCCCCATCACCGGCCGACTCCCCACCCGGATCCCGCCCCTGTTCGAGATCGGGGACGGCTTCCAGCAGCCGGCGGTGGTCCGGGAGAGGCGGAGGTGAGACCGGCCGGCCTCGTCGTCCTCCTACTCCTGGCCGGGTGCGGCGGCCCGAGCCTCCACGCCGGCTCCAGCGTGCCGGCGGGCCCGGTGGACGTGGCGCGCCCGGGACGGTACGCGCCCACGCTGGACGCGGAGCTCGGCCCGGACGGCGTGCGCTGGGTGGACTCCACCCTGGCGAGTCTTTCCCTCCGTGAGGCCGCGGCCCAGCTCGTGATCCAGTGGACGCCCGGTGCCTACGTTTCCCCCACCGACCCCTCCTTCCAGGAGCGGCGCGGGTGGGTGGAGGAGGAGGGGATCGGGGGCGTCTATCTCTCCATCGGATCCCCCCTGGCTTTCGCGGCGGTCTCCAACGAGCTGCAGGCCCGGGCCCAGGTCCCCCTCCTGGTCGCCTCGGACCTGGAGGACGGGGGCCCCGGGATGCGGCTGAACCACAGCTACGCCCTCCCCTCACTCCTGGCCCAGGGAGGAGGTACGGCCTTTCCGCCCACCATGGCGGTGGGTGCCACCGGTGACGTGCGGTGGGCGCACGAGTACGGCCGGGTGACGGCGCGGGAGGCCCGGGCCGTGGGGGTGCACCTCAACTTCGCCCCGGTCCTGGACGTGAACTCGAACCCGGAGAACCCGGTCATCGGGACCCGCAGCTTCGGCGGGGATCCGGAGATGGTGGGCCGGATGGGGACGGCGTACATCCGGGGGCTGAGGGAGGGCGGCGCCCTGTCCACCGGAAAGCACTTTCCGGGACACGGCGACACCCGCACCGACTCCCACTACGACCTGCCGGTGGTGGCGGCGGACGCGGAGACCCTGGCCTCCCGGGAGCTGGTCCCCTTCCGGGCGGCGGTGGAGGCGGGGGTGGACGCCATCATGACCGCCCACGTGGCGCTCCCGGAGATGCTCGGGCCCACGGCCCCGCCGGCCACCCTCTCCCCGGGGATCCTCACGGACCTGCTCAGGGACTCCCTGGGCTTCCAGGGATTGGTCATCACGGACGCCCTGCGCATGGCGGCCATCGCCGACAGCTTCGGGGTGGCGGAGGCCGCCGTCCTGGCCCTGGAGGCGGGGAGCGACATCCTCCTCAATCCAAGGGAGGTGACGGCAACCCTGGACGCGGTGGAGGAGGCGGTGCGCGCTGGACGCCTCACGGAGGAGCGGGTGCGGGCCTCCGCCCGGCGGGTGCTGACGCTCAAGGCCCGGGTGGGGCTCCACCGGAACCGATTCGTGGACCTGGAGGCGGTGGACGACATCGTGGGCTCCGGGCCTCACCTGGCGGTGGCGGACTCCATCGCGGCCGGGAGCCTGGTGCTCCTTCGGGACCCCGCGGGGTTGGCCGGGGGCATGCCGCGGCCGGGGGTGGACCTGGGAGATGCGCCGACACCTCCGTACCGGATCGTCTCCATCACCGTGGCGGAGGAGCGGGACCTTCCGGCAGGCCGGACGCTGGACGGACTTCTCCGGGGAAGCGGTCACGAGGTCGTGAGCCTGCGGCTTCCACCGGATGGGGACGAGCGGGACGTGGAGGGGCTGCCCGGAGTCCTGGCCGATGCGGACGTCGTGGTGGTGGGGCTCTACCTGCCCACGCGGGTGGGGACGGACCGGGAAGTCGTGGCGGCGCCGGTGCGCACGGTGCTCCGGCAGGCGGCCCGGACCCGGCCCACCCTGGCGGTCCTCCTGGGGAGCCCGTACGTCCTGGCCGCCGTCCCCCAGGAGGCCTCGGTGTTGCTGGCCTGGGGGGGACGGGAGGTGAGCCAACGAGCCGCCGCCCGGGCACTCCTGGGAGAGGCTCCCATCACGGGTCGCTTGCCCGTGGCCCTCCCCGGGTCCGGCTTGCAGGCGGATCCCCTGACGGATAGCGAGGTCGAGGGATCGACAACCTCCGATGGGGGAGGGGCGGGACAGGTCGCTCCGGGCGTGCCGCGCCTGGATCAACCGGAGCGTCGGGGACCTGGACGGTGGCGAGGAGGCCGGGGTCTCCGAGCAGACCGGGAACGGAATGGGGAGGTTGCGGTTTCTGCGGCGCCGCGTCCCGGATTCGCCGGCGAAGCGGCGCCTGATTCTGTGGGGATGAGCCCCGACTCCCTCGCGCGGCTGGACCTTCTCCTGGACTCGGCCCTGGCGGATGGGGCGTCGCCGGGTGCGGCCCTGGCCATCGGCCGGCGCGGACGCCTGGTGCGGCTCCGGGGCTACGGCACCCTGGACTGGGACGACACGACGCGAGTGACGCCGTCAACCCTGTACGACGTGGCTTCCATGACCAAGGTGGTGGGGACCACCTCCGCAGTGATGCTCCTGGTGGACCGGGGGCTGTTGGCGCTGGAGGACCGCGTGGTGGACCACCTCCCCTGGTGGCAGGGCGACGACCCCCGGAAGGCCTCGGTCACGATCCGGCAGCTCCTGACCCATACCGCCGGGTTGCCCGCCTTCCGCCGCTGGTTCCTGGAGATGGAGGGACGGGAGGCGTACCGGGCCGCCATCGCCGGGGAAGCCCTGGAGTACGAACCGGGGGCCCGGACGGTCTATTCCGACATCGGCGTGATGACGCTGGCGCTCCTGGTGGAGCGGGTGACCGGCGCACCGTTGGACCGGTTCCT
>CP070829.1:3865263-3869865 GCA_020344755.1 Gemmatimonadales bacterium | reverse complement strand
TCTGGATCAAGGAGCTGGACCCGGGGTCGTTGTCGCGGCTCACCTTCAATGAGTTTCAGGACATCAACCCGCGCTGGACGCCGGATGGCCGCGCGGTGACGTTCGTCTCCAATCGGGGCGGGGACTACGATCTCTATCAGCGGCGGGTGGACGGAACCGGGGCGGATTCACTGCTGCTCGACCTCGAGGCCGTGGGCCGGGTCCGCACGGGCTCGTTCGAGAGCGGGATCTCCGAGGCCCTGTGGTCCCGTGACGGACAGTGGCTGGTCATGCGGGTGGGGGGCGTGCCCGGACAAAGCGACCAGCGCGATATCGTGGCGCTCAGGTTGGGGCGGGACACGGTGGCCCGGCCGCTGCTGACGGCACCGTACGATGAAGCGGTGCCGGCGCTCTCGCCCGACGACCGCTGGCTGGCCTACGAGTCAGGCGAGACGGGCCGGCGGGAGATCTTCGTGCGGCCGTTTCCCGACGTGGAGTCGGGGAAGTGGCAGGTCTCGACGGCCGGGGGCACGAGCCCGGTGTGGGCCCACAGCGGACGAGAGCTGTTCTTCATCAACGGCAGCCGGGAGCTGGTGTCGCAGGCGGTGCGGCCGGGCCCCGTCTTCCAGCTGGGCGAACAGCGGGTGCTGTTCAGCATCGATGCCTCCTACGAACTGGCCGCCGACTACACCTCTTTCGACGTCGGCCCGGACGACCGACGCTTCCTCATGGTTCGGCAGACGGCGGAAGCCGCTGCGGAGGCACCACAGTTGGTCGTGGTGGAGAACTGGCTGGCGGAAGTGGACCGGATCATGAGGAGCGGTATCCGATGAGCGACGTATCCTCCCGCGTCATCACGGCCCTGGCCGACCGGTACCGCGTCGATCGCGCGTTCGGCGAGGGGGGCGGTAGGACTACCGCCCCTCCCCCATGCGCTCCCGGAGCTCGGTGAACCAGTTGGTGACGACGTACAGGGTCACGTCGGGATTGAAGTCCGGATCCAGCTGGCCCCTGAAGAAGATGAACCGATCGCCGTCCGGGTGGACGTCGTACGACGCGGAATACCCCTGCTGCGGCATCTGGCCGAGATCCGTCAGAACCGGCTCACGCCCCAGGACACGAAATTCGGGCTCGGTGGCCACGGAGGCCGCTACCAACTCGTCGCCGCGCCGGTAGTAGATAGTCTCCCCATCCGGCGACCACACCGGCTCCTCTCCGCCGCCACTGGAGATCTGAAAGCGGGCGCCGGGCTCGGGGAACGACCGCACGTAGATCTCGGCCTCCCCGGACTCGTCGGAGGCATACGCCAACCACCGTCCCCCGGGGGAGAGGCTCGCTGCCACCTCGTCCCATTCCCCCAGGAGATACGGGGTCAGCGTCGAGGTGGCCGCGTCGAACACGTGGAGATCGCCGAGGGCGCCGCCTACGGCCCCCCGCACGACCAGGAGGCCCGCGTCGGATGACCAGGCATGAGGAAAGACCGATCCCAGGCTTCCGGCCTCCAGGAGGACCTCGGGAGTCCCGCTGGCGTCGGCCGACACCACCTCGATCCACCCCGACTTGCTGTAGGTGACGGACGTGCCGTCGGGGTTCCAGACGGGATAGATCTCGGCCCCTTCGAAGGTGAGCGGGGCGTTGGCCCCCAGCTCCTGGTCGAAGACATGGATCTGTCCCCCGTCGTCGAAGGCGATGAAGCGCCCATCGGGAGAGAAGCGGGGCGTCCGGCGCTCCGGCGTCGCGAGGACGGGAAGATCCTGCACCCCACCTTCCAGGTCCACCACTGTGAGCCGCAGAGTACCCGACTCCGACCCACCCGGCAGATACACCGCGGTCCCGTTGGCAGACACCACGAACTGGGTGGCGCCACCGCTGAAAACCGCCACCCCGGGAAGCACGGGACCCTCGGGGCCCGTGACCTCACGGGCCTCCACGTCGAAGGGTGCCGCCATCAACGTCTGTGAGCCGTGGCCGTACACGATGTACCCAGGCTCCACGTAGTTGGCGTTGGCACCCGGCGTGAGCAGCGTGGTCATCTCATCCGAGGCCAGGTCCACCAGGCGGATCTCGGCGGTGGTCAGGCCCAGGAAATGGGTATAGAGCACCGCCGAACCGTCGGGGAGGACCGATGCATACCGGGCGGCTGGGTCGTCCACCAGCAGCTCGGGCGTGCCGCCGGACTCGGGGACCCGGAACACGCCGCTGCCGTTGGGCCCGTCCCCGGTGAAGTAGATGAAGCCGTCGGATCCCCAGTGGGGATTCGCAGCGCTCCCCTCGAACAGGATCAGGACCGGGCCGCCCTCCACGGGGGTCTTTCGGAGGCCATCCCTGAAGCTGAAGGCGAGCCAATCCCCCGCAGGAGAGAAGGACGGCTGCAGAGCCGTCTCGGTACCCGGGAGAGTCCTCCAGCCGTCCTGGTCCGAGCGACGCACCCTGAGCCCTTCACCACTGCTGGACGAGTAGGCCAGCCACCGGCCGTCCCGGGAGACGGCGACGCGGCGGCCGTTGCCTGCGCTGGGTTCCTCCAGTGCCTCCGCCACCCGAACCGCCGGCGCGGGGGGAGCTTCGGCCGCCGGTCGGAGCCATCCCCAGGCCGCTGCCAGGACCGCCACGACCGCCACCGTCCAGGCGATTCGAGATCCCGGACGGCCCGTCCCGGGGGCGCCGGTGGACGCCTCCACCGTTGCGCGCGTGACCTGGCTGGCGGCCAGCGTGGGGGAGTAGGTGAAGTTCAGGTCGTCCAGTGCGGCGGCGAAGGCCGCGGCGCTCCCGAATCGATCCGCGGGGACCTTGGCCAGGCCCCGCCCCACCGCAGCCGCAACGTGACCCGGCACCGTATCCCGGAGCTCGGTGAGGTCCCGGGGCCGGTCGGTGAGGATACGCGCCAGCACCGCCTGGGCGGAGCTCCCGGTGTACGGCGGGTCCCCGGCGATCATCTCGTACAGCACACACGCCAGCGAGTACACGTCGCTCTGGGGCCCCGGGTCCCGGTCCGCCGTGGCCTGCTCCGGGCTCATGTAGAACGGGGTCCCCAGGCTCAAGCCCGTCTCGGTGAGACGCCCGCCCCCCGCCGCCGACACCGCCAGGGCGATCCCGAAGTCCGCCACCATGGGCTGGCCGTCCTGGAGGAGGATGTTGGCCGGCTTGATGTCGCGGTGGATGACGCCCTGCCGGTGAGCATGGTCCAGGGCACCGGCCACGGCTTTGGCGATGCGCACCGCATCGTCCACCGAGAGCTGCTTGTCCCGATCCAGCTTGGCCCGGAGGGACTCCCCCTTCACGAAGGGCATCACGTAGAAGAGGACGCCGTCGGCCTCGCCGGAGTCGAAGAGCGGCAGGATGTGGGGGTGCTGGAGGTTGGCGGTGGTGCGGATCTCGGTCAGGAAGCGCTCGCCGCCCATGACCGCCGCCAGCTCGGGCTTCAGCACCTTCAGGGCCACCTTCCGGTCGTGGCGCTCGTCGTGGGCGAGATAGACCGTGGCCATGCCGCCCTCGCCCAGTTCCCGCTCCACCCGGTAGCGGCCGCTGAGTGCCTGGTTGATGCGTTCCATGGCCCGGGACTCCGGACCGGTGCTCACAGGCCACCTCCCGGCGTCCGAGCCAGCTCCGGGCCCAGCAGCATCGCCCTCACCTTGTGGTCGCGCTTCGGGTCGCGGGCCAGGTAGAAGGCGGCCATGTCGACTTCGCCCCGGCGCTTCTCGATCCTGTAGCGGTCGGCGAGAGCCGTGCTGAGTAGAGCTGTGATTCCTGACATCACGCAGTTCTCGCAGTCAGGACCGGAGGTCCGGGCCTGGGGAGGGGGACGACACGACGATGAAGAAGGGGCCAGAGGAACCCGGATGGCAAGGTTCTCACAGGGGGCCGACTCAGCGCGGTGACCCGATGCCGGCAACTCTGGGAAGATAGAACCCGATCTCCGGGCGAGACGGAGACAGGCTTGGGCTCGACGGCGACACGGGTGTTTTCCGTCCCCGGGCAGGTCCAGCGCACCGCGGTACCCGGCATGGTTCGACTTGCGGACCTCCCCAGGCGAGGGGGATCTTGCGCGGACCCTGGAACCCCCCCGCCGCCATGACCGACCTTCCCACCCGTCTGCAGGACGCCCTCGAGGACCGCTACCGCATCGAGCGCGAGCTCGGCGCGGGCGGCATGGCCACCGTCTTCCTGGCCGAGGACCTGAAGCACGACCGTCGGGTCGCCATCAAGGTGCTGAAGCCCGAGCTGGCCGCCGTGCTGGGGGCCGAGCGCTTCGTGCAGGAGATCAAGACCACGGCCGCGCTCTCCCACCCCCACATCCTCCCGCTGTTCGACAGCGGTGAGGCCGGCGGGTTCCTGTACTACGTCATGCCCTACATCCAGGGCGAGACGATCCGCGACCGGCTCAATCGGGAGTCGCAGCTCGGCGTGGACGAGGCGGTGCGGATCACGCGGGAGGTGGCTGACGCGCTGGACTACGCGCACCGGAACGGGGTGATCCACCGCGACATCAAGCCGGAGAACATCCTGCTGCACGACGGGCGGCCGATGGTCATGGACTTCGGCATCGCCCTCGCGGTGTCCGCGGCAGCCGGCGGTCGCATGACGGAGACCGGACTCAGCCTCGGCACGCCCCACTACATGAGTCCG
>CP070829.1:3860461-3865163 GCA_020344755.1 Gemmatimonadales bacterium | reverse complement strand
GAGGGGATAGTCGAAACGCGCGGCTGCGGCGCGTCCGTGGTAGAAGTGGAAGTCCCCTTCCGGATTCTCCGCCACCTCCTGGTACATGCGGATGATCTCGTCCTTCAGGACCGCCTCGAGGGACGCCTCGCCATCGGCATCCTGCTGGTGCAGGACGTCGTGGTGGCCGTCCTGCTCACGCTGCTGGCTGCCGCGGGAACCGGGACACAGGCTTCGGCACTGGAGGGGATCGCATCGGCATTCGCGGGAGTGGCCGCGCTGGTGGTCCTGGCCTGGGTGTCCGTGCGCACCCTGGTTCCCCGTCTGCTGGCGTGGCTCACCCCCTCGCCCGAGGGGCTCTTCGTGGTGGGGCTGGCCTGGGTCTTCGCCTTCATTGTCGCCGCCGAGACGCTGCACGTCTCCATCGAGCTGGGCGCCCTCATCGCCGGCGTCGCCCTGGCGCAGCTTCCCCAGAGTGGCGAGCTCCGAAGCCGGGTCCACCCCCTCGTGGACCTCTTCCTCGCCGTGTTCTTCGTGGGACTCGGGGTAGGCATGGACCCGGGGGCCGTCCTCCGGCAGGGGGTGGCCATCGCCGGACTCTCCCTCTTCGTGGTCATCGGGAAGCCGGTCATCGTCACCGTGCTCCTTTCGATTGCCGGGCAGCCGCGGCGGGAGAGCCTCCTGGCAGGAATCACCCTGGGGCAGGTGAGCGAGTTCTCCCTCATCCTCGGAGCGGTGGCTGCCGGGAGCGGCCTCGTGGGTGGCGACGTCCTATCCGTCCTGGGGCTCCTGGCGCTGGTCAGCATCACCACCTCGTCGATCGTGGTTCCCCTGGGTCCCGCCCTGGTGGAGCGGGCAGAGTCCGGAAGGTTCACCGGACCCCTGCTCTCCCTCCTTCCCGCCCGGCCGGTCTTCGAGGAGGAGAAGCCCCCCCGCACCGGCCATGTGGTCGTGGTGGGGATGAATGCCCTGGGACGGGGGCTCGTGCACCAGTTCACGGAGCGGGGTCACGAAGTGGTGGCGGTGGACACGGACCTCCGCAAGCTCGAGGGACTTCCGGCGGTGGTCGTCCAGGGAAGCGCAAACGACCCGGAGGTCCTGGTGGCGGCCGAAGCTGAGCGTGCGCTCCTGGTCGTGTCGGCGCTCCAGATCGAGGACACCAACCTCCTCCTCACGCGGCGATGCGAGGACATGGGAGTGCCGGTGAGCGTCCACGCCTTCGATCCCTCCCTGGCGGACGAGTTCCTGGGTCTGGGGGCCGATCAGGTCATGATTCCCAAGCTCGACGGCCTCCGGACCCTGGAGACCCGGCTTCGGGAGCGGGGGGTGATGGGCTGATGCACGACGTCGCGCTCCTGGTAGCCGCAGCGGCGGTCGCTCACCTGTTCGCCCGCTGGCTCCAGGCCTCCGCCGTCCCCTTCCTCCTCGTGGCCGGCGCCGTGGCCGTGAGGGTCGCCCACTTCTCCGAGGCATTCCTCGGAGACGCGGTGGTCCTGGGTGCCTCGTTCCTCCTCTTCACCGCCGGGATGGACCTCTCGGCCCGGCGGGTCCGGAGCCAGGCCGGGATGGCGTTGCGGGTAGGGACCGCCCAGTTCCTGGCCCTCGCGGCCGTGGGCTTCGGTGCCGGGGTGGTCCTGGGCTACAGCGCCCTCGAGGGAGCCTACCTGGCTCTCGCCCTGACCGCGTCCTCCACCCTGGTGGGGATCCGGGTCCTGAAGCGCCGACGCCAGATGTTCGAGCCCTTCGGGCGACTCGTCCTGGGGGTCCTCCTCCTCCAGGATCTCCTGGTGGTCCTTTCCGTGCCCCTGGTCCTGGGTATCGCGACGGGGGGCCTCGCCGCCTGGCAGACCACCTCCGGCGTGGCCCTCCTCACCGGACTGACCCTGGTGGCGCGACGCTGGGTGGGCCCGCTGCTGGTACGTGTGGAGCGGGAGGGGGAGCTGGTCCTTCTCGCCGCCCTCTCGCTCCTTTTCGTGTTCACTGCCGTATCCGTCTGGACCGGCGTGCCCGGAGTGGTGGCGGCCTTCCTGGCCGGGGTCTCACTCTCCTCCTTCCCCGTGGACGGGGTCGTACGGCCGTACCTGACCCCCATCGCCGACTTCTTCGGAGCCATCTTCTTCACTGCCCTCGGGGCGCTGGTGGTGGCGCCGACGCTGGCTCAGGTGGGGCAGGCCGTCCTCCTTGCGGCACTCCTGGCAGGCGTCACGATCCCCCTCGTGGCCTCCCTCGCGGTCCGAAGCGGCCTGTCCGTGCGCGCGGCGCTGGAGGCGGGGCTCCTTCTCTCCCAGACCAGCGAGATCTCCCTGGTGCTGGTCCTGAGCGGGTGGCTCCAGGGACACATCGGTGAGGACGTCTTCACGGTCGTGGCACTGGTCACGATGCTCACCATCCTCGCGACGCCGCTGCTGGCCACGGACCGGGTGGCGCTCCGCCTGGCACACCTCCTCCCCCAACGCACGCCCTCACCGGCTCCGGCTCCCACCGGCCACGTGCTGGTCCTGGGTGCCGGTGCCACCGGTGCGGCCCTCCTGGAGGACCTGATCCTCGCGGACTGCCGTTTGGTGGTGGTGGACGACGATCCCTCGCTGGTCGGGCGACTGCGGGATGCCGGCATCCAGGTGGTACGGGGCGACGTCTCGGACCCCCGGGTGCTGGACGCGGCCGGCGCCTCCGACGCCTCGCTCATCGTCTCCACCCTCCACCACCCCCACGACGTGAGCACCGTGCTGGCCCACGCGTCCGGGGTCCCGGTCCTCGTGCGCGTGTTCGACGCCCCGGAAGCGGAGTGGGTCCGGGGGCACGGCGGCGAGCCCGTGCACTTCTACGAAGCGTCGGCGCATCTCCTCCTGGAGTGGGTGGAGGAGGAGCGGGAGTGGTTGGACGAGATGATGGCCGCCCGGACACCTCCCCGACGCTGAGAAGGTCCGGCGCTTCCTGCGTCCCCCATGTGACCGGATCGGTCATTCCCGAGTGTGGAATTGTGGGAAGCGTCTGGAGATCGCTTCCCACCGTGGATCCCACCCTGCACGCGGGCCGCTCCTTCGAGGAACCATGCAGCTCTACAAGGCGAACGGCGAGATCTGGAATCCCCACTACGCGGACATCCGGGAGCTGGATCACCTGCTGCGGAAGATCGTCGACGCCATCCGCTACCGGCGGCCCACCCTCTCCGACCAGGACGCGTACGGCCAAGCGGTGACCCATCTCACCGAGGCGGCCATGCAGTACACGGCCATCCGGAGGCGCGAGGAAGCCGCCGCCGGGTCCACACCCCTGCTCTATCCCTGGATGCACTAGGACTGGCCCTCCCCACATCCCTACCCGCGTACCCGCGGAGCCCACATGGCCTCATCCAAATCCTCCCCCCGCCCGCGCACCTCCCTCGACCCGACCGAGATCCGGATGATTCACCTCACCCTGGGGTTTCAGCGGGGGTGGGATCTCCCCTTCACCGGAGACCTCAAGAGTGATCGGCGCCTCGGCGGGGCCGGTGATCTCGGGCTCCTCCTGAGCGGCCAAGGTTCGTTTCCAGACCGCCGAATCGAGGCGGTCCACCAGTTCTCCCTCGAGATCCTGGGCACGCGAGGACGCCCGTCCGTGGCCGCGTTGAGGGCATTCCTGGACGCTGGCTTCAACCGCGCCGACGTCCTGGAGGTGATCCGGACCGTGACGTCCCAGGTGCTGGCGTGGAGCGCCTCCGAGCGCCCCCTGCACCCGGCGCCCACCCCGGGGCTGGAGACCCTGCCACCGTCACCGGCCGCCAGGGCCCGCTAGCCTCCACCCCATCCATCTTCAGCCCCGGCTCTCCGGGGCCCTCCGTCGGCGGGACTGCCTCCCTCAGTGCCCGGCGGTTTGGAGGACGGGTGTACCGCCCGCTCCCAGGCCCGACGGTGGCCTGGTGCGCGACGTCGGCCCGGGGCACGGTCCTGCTTTGGAGCCTTCTCCGCTGGTGGTTCGCGCGCCGCGCGGCCTCCGGAGATTCTCTGGGCCTCGCTCCCGCCGATGGACCTACCGGATCTCCGTCGAACAGCCGCTTCGGTGTCGCCACCCGGACGGATTCGTTCCGGCCCGGAATTTGCCCAGGTAAACATCTGTAGTACAACCGCCACTTCCGGCCGCCGCTGGAGGTGGTGTCGTGTCAGATGATACCCAGACCCTCTTTGAACCATGATTGCCTCCCAGACGCTTCGTCCCGTTTCCCGGGCCCGCGGTGCGTCCATAGCGCGATGGTCCCGCCGTTCGGCCAGCCTGCTCCTCGCCACCCTCCCGTTCGCACTCGTCGCATGCGGAGATGGCGGTCCCTCCGGACCGGGCCAGGGTCCTCCCCCGACCGTGAGCCTTGTGGAGCCCGCGGTCGGAACGGTAGGAACCGAGTTGCGCATCGTGGGAACGAATTTCCGCACCGGAGCTGCCGTGCGGGTCGGGTCCCTTTCGGCGACCGGCGTGACGGTGGCGGGCGGCATGGAGGTCTTCGCCCGCGTTCCCGAGGGCGTGACGGTCGGCTCGACCTACGACGTCACGGTCCGCAACGGCGACGGAACCGAGGTAACCTTCCGGCAGGCGTTCACCGCCGTGGCGCCGACGCTGTCCTTCGTGAACGGAGCTTCCAAGCCCTCCGGGAACCCCGGGAGCACGGTCATCGTCGAGGGGTCCGCCTTCGGGGATGCCCAGGGATCGGGCCGGGTCCTCTTCTCCGACGGAGCCGGCGGCACCGTGGAGGCGA
>CP070829.1:3855632-3860361 GCA_020344755.1 Gemmatimonadales bacterium | reverse complement strand
AGGCCATGGAAGCCCTGGAGGTCTACCACGGCTTCGAGCTTCCGGTGGAGTTCGGCGTGAACGTCTGCGGGGGGATCCTGCTGTGGACGCGGAGAGGGCCCAGCGCCCCGCCACCTTCGGACGATGACGAGGAAGAGGGTGGAGACGCTGGCAGCGGCTTCCTGGGGCGCCTGCTCCAGGCGGCGTTGATCGTGTTCGTCGTCTTGGCCGTGTCAAGCTGATCGCCCCGCGACTCGTCGACGCCGGGTGCGCCGATCGGGGAGCCGTCTCGCACCCTACCAGCAGTAGCCACCCGCATCGCCACGTCCTACACTCCCGTCTACGGAGTGCCGGCCCGCGACGGTGCGGACCGGCTTCAAGACCACATCGGAGGAATACGATGCGCATCCCAGCCACACTCCTGACCCTCCTCCTGGTGGCCGCGTGCGGTGGCGGTGAAGAGGGCGCCCCGGAGATGCCCGAAGCTGCCGGGCCCATGGTGGCCGACTTCGCGGGGAATTGGCAGACCATGGCGATGCTGGAAGGCACGCCCGATCCCGTTCCATCGACCCTCGCCGGGTCCGCGGATGGATCGGAATGGACCATGACGCTGGAGGGACGGGATCCGGTGCCGCTCACGGCTTCCATCGTCGGTGACAGCCTGGTTCTGGTCAGCGATCCCTACGAGAGCGTCCTGCGCGAGGGCGTGATGGTCACCATTCGCACTGCTGGCGTCCTGCAAGAGGACGGCCGCATGATGGGGACCCTGGTGGCGACCTACCAGACGCCCGAGGGCGAGCAGGTCGTGAGCGGGACCTTCGAGAGCACCATGCAGGGGGGAATGTAGCCCTCTCGGCTTCCCGCCGGTCGGCGGGTTGACCGCACGGTCCTCCGGGGACGCCCGCCGCATGCGGGCGTCCCCGGATTCGCATTCAGCGCCGGCCCCGAGTGGAGGCTCCACCCCGAGCCGGGTCCCTCACCCCGCTCAGCTAGTCGCCCCGCAGGACCTCCGCCGGCGGCAAGCGTCCGGCCCGGGCCGCGGGCAACCACCCCGCCAAGACGGCCGCGACGCCCAACGCCACCGCCGGTGCCACGTAGGCCCACGGTGCCAGGGTGGATACGCCGAAGAGCAGCGAGTCCAGCGCCCGCGCCGCCACGGCGGCCAGGACGCTTCCCACCGCGATCCCCGCCGCCGTGACCAGGAGGCCGGACCGCACGACCCCCCTCACGACCGAGGTCGGGTGAGCGCCCAGCGCCATCCGCACGCCGATCTCCCGACGAGAGGCGGACACGTGTTGGCTGAGCGCGGCATAGACGCCGGTGGCGCCCAGGGCCGTGGCCAGGACGGCCAGCGCTACCAGGAGGCCCATGATCACCCAGGCGAGGGAGTAGGCCGCCCGGACCACGTCGCTCATCCAGGTCGTGGACCGGACCGCCACGGTGGGATCCACGTCACTCACGGCCCGGCGGACCGCCGGTACCAGTCGCGGATCCAGCCCTGCGGTCCGAATCACCAGGCTGACGTCCCGGAACGGAGCCTCCGCCAGTGACACGTAGAGGGCGGGCTCCGACGCACCGGTGAGCTCCACCGATCGCAGGTCCTCCACCACCCCCACCACGGGCAGGAAGGTGCTCCACTGGTGGGGGTCGATGGCGATCCGTTCCCCGATGGGGGACCGGCCCGGCCACATCTCCTCGGCCATGGTCCGGTTCACCACCACCGCGCTGGGACCCACCGCCCGTTCCCGGGAGTCCAGGAGCCTCCCCTCCACGAGAGACATCTCCATGGCGGAGAAGAAGCCTGGGTCCACCCGGTTCATGACTGCTCGCTCGGCGCGGACCTGGTCCACCGGCGCCCACTCGTGGTTGATTGGGGCCCACTGCGTCCGGGTGGCGAGGGGAATGGAGGCGGTCAGGCCGGCGCTCCGCACCCCCGGGATGGCCGCCACCCTCTCCACCAGGCCGTCGTACAGACCTCGGACCACTGTGGTATCGGCCAGCCGGTCCTCCGGTGGCGAGAGCTGCACCGCCAGGAGCCGGTCCGGGTCGAACCCGAGAGGCACCCGCCGGAGGTTCCCCACCGTGGCCACCAGGAGGGTCGCGGAAACCAGCAGGACGGTGGCCAGGGCAGCCTGCACCGCCACCAGGACTCGTTGCGCCGCCATCCCCGATCCGAGGCGGAGGGTCAGGGGACCGCTCCGGGCTCGGAGGTGGTGGGCCACCGGGACTCCTGCCAGCACCAAGCCGGCACCAAGCGCCGCCAGCGCCCCGAAGGTCAGCACCGGCCCGGAGAAGGCCGAGCTGCTGGTCACCACGGCTTCACCGACGAACAGCTGGGCCAGCCAGGGACCGCCCAGCTCCGCCAGGTAGAGGGCCCCGGCCAGCCCCAGGCCGGTCAGGACGAAGGCCTCCACCACCAGCTGCCTCACGATGCGGGCTCGGCCGGCCCCGACGGCCGCTCGCACCGCCAACTCCCCGCGCCGCTCGATGGCACGCCCCAGCAGCAGGTTCCCCACGTTGAGCGCGGTAACCAACAGGAGGAGCGCCGATCCCCCCAGAAGGAGCAGGAGGGGGGTGGCGATGAGGCGCCGCTGCGAGGCGTCCGCCCGGGCGACCCGCACCAGTCCGTCGTCCCAATCGGGGGTGAAGAACGACGGGAAGAGCTGGGCCAGGCGATCGTTGTAGGCGTCGATCTCCCTCCAGGCGTCATCGGTGGTGGTCCCGTCGGCCAGGACGCCCACCACCTTCACGTCGGTGGCCTTGAAGTAGTCGTCGTCCCGAGGGTCCATGAAGAGCGGGAGCCAGAGCTCGGCGCGCCCGCCCGGGGCCCGGGCTCCCCTCGACTGGATCCCCACGATTCGGACGGAGAAGCCTCCGATGTCCACGGTGCTTCCCACCACTCCAGGATCGGCGCCGAAGGCTCGGCGCCACAGGGATTCTCCCATGACCGCCACCGGCTCTGCACCCAGGAAAGCGTCGTCGTCCTCCAGGCCACGGCCCAGTGTCGGCTGGGCCTGCAGCTCCCCGAAGAGCTCAGGGCTGACGGCGACGCCGGTGACGCTCTGGCTGGCACCGTCCGGCGTCCGCAAAGACCACGCTTGCTCACGCCACCCGCCCACCGACCGGAATACGGCCTGATCGTCCCGGTAGAGCTCCATCATCCCGAACGACCACTCCCGCTCCGGCCACAATCCCAGCGTGCGATCCGGCTCCGCCCACCAGCTGCTGTTCTGGAAGGTGCCGTCCACCACTGAGTAGACCGCGATGGTGGCACCCAGCCCCAGGCTCAGGACCGCCACCACCGCGGCGGCGAAGCGAGGATGCCTGCGCACCAATCGAACGGCCCACCGGAGGTCGGTGAGGGTATCCGACCGGACATCCCCGGCCTCCCTCGTCACGAGGGCCAGCGCCCGGTGGGCGACGATGGTCGCCGTCTGACCCGCGTACCAGAGCCGGGCCCGGAACGGAGCGTCTTCGACTCGGCGCGCAAACGCTTCGGCGAGGTCTCCCAGGGCCCCCTGCCCCGCAAGCCCCCTTGGGAGCGCCCACTCGGCCACTCGCTCGAGCCAGCGTGGCGGACGGCCGCTCATCGTTCCAACGCTCCTTCGAGCCCGTCCCAGAGGGCCAGGAGGGTGCTCCGGGAACCCGCGAGGAGCTCGCGACCCGCGGGTGTGACCCGCAGGTACCTTCGGGGACGTCCCCCTCGCTCCGACGACGAGTCCCCGGCTCGCGATTCCAGGAGCCCCTTCCCCTCCAGTCGGTCCAGCGTCGTATAGAGGGCGCCGCTCGACGGCATGCGTCCGGCCACCGTCTCCAATTCCTCCCGGATGGCGAGTCCGTACGCGTCCTCTCCGATCCTCAGGATGCAGAGGAGAACCATTTGCTCGAACTCACCCAGGTACGCCGGGCTCATCGGACGCACGTCCTCAGCTCGCGGTGGACCCAGCTCACGGCCATGGCACAGTCCAACGCCGGGGGCGTGCCCACCAGCACGAACCCATCCCCGTTCGGAGAGAAGCGACCGATCACGGGATGGTCGCTCTGTTCGATGGGAAGGCCGCCCAGCACCACCTTGCCCAGGGTCAGGTCCGCGACCCCCGCCTCGATCCCGGTCTTCTCCAGGACTGCGGTATTCGCCAGCAGCGAGGGGGACCCGAGCTCCAGCATCGCCGGGTACGGCGAGCCATTCACCTCCACGTCCAGGGCCAGGACCACCCCGTGGTAGACCCGCAGCGGAACCGGCTCCGACAGCGCCATGCCAGGCCAGGTCACCATTCGCCCGAAGGGCTTGAGGACCAGCCGACCGCCCGGCACGTCGAAGAGAACGTCGAAGTCGTAGAGGGTGTTGTTGCTCACCAGGCCATCCATGACCACGCCGTCCACCGTGAGATCCGAGTCGGGGACGGTGACGGCGCCCTCCATGTTGATGGGGATTCCTCCCATCTCGGTCCCGCCGCCCCCGATGCGGGCCGCTCCGGACTCGGAGAGGACCGTCACTGCCGACCCGGTGGAGACCAGGAATCGCAGAGAAGTACCGTCCTCCGAAGTAGCCGGGACCACCATGCGATTCCCGTGGAGGGAGAGGGGGATCTCCACCGGGCTCTTGGGCTGCGCATGGACCGGTTGGACCCCACCGGCCAGGGCCGCCATCAGGAGCAGGGTACACGCGGTTTGGGCGCTTCCCAGCGACCGCCCCCGGCTCCCGGCTTCCTGCCTACGCCCCGGGCGCGCACGCCACACCCTGGTCCAT
>CP070829.1:3850656-3855532 GCA_020344755.1 Gemmatimonadales bacterium | reverse complement strand
CGGGACTCGAACCCGCGACCCTCAGCTTGGAAGGCTGATGCTCTAGCCAACTGAGCTACTCCCGCATATCCAGCTTTCCGTCGCCCTTCCATGTCAGTGGTGGGGGGAGGATTCGAACCTCCGAAGGAATGATCCAGCAGATTTACAGTCTGCCCCGTTTGGCCGCTTCGGTACCCCACCGTTGACCGCCCCTTTGCTCGACCGAAGCCTCGTACCTTCCGGGCAAGCAAAGAAGCCACCGACCGCTGGGCTGGTGGCGTTTTTGAGCGAGCTTTGAAAGGTAAGTGAGGCTCGCAGGCGCGTAAAGGGGCATGTCCAGGGCACCTCCAGGGCACCTCCGGGACACGTCCGAGGCAGGTCCCGGGCAGGTTCGCAGCGTGTCCGAGGCCCACTCACGGAGACGCCTGCAGCCGCCCGGGCCGATCCCGGTGCCGGCCTCGATCCACTCGACCGCCTTTCTCGAATGGCATCGCGCACCGGGAGTGGCCATCGCCGCCCTGCCATCGCCGCCCGACACCCTCACTCATCCCGACTCGCCCCCCGACTGCCGGCCCTCAACGGGGAGCGGCCGTCGCGGCCCGCTGCGAGGTGGCCGAGAGCTGGCGAAGGGACTCGAACCCCCAACCTGCTGATTACAAATCAGCTGCTCTACCAGTTGAGCTACGCCAGCGCGGTAGGAAAGCTAGCCCCGGTCCGGGGATGGGGGGAGGGGGACCCTCGGGAGGGGATTGCGTCCACCCGCATCAAAGCCCAGGGTAGGGGCTCACTTCACTCGAGGGAGATCCGTTCTTGATGGACCGTACCCCGTCGTCCCGGCCGGTGGCGCGAGACCAGGCCGTGGTCCGGCCCCTGATGATTCCATTGGTCTTTGCCTTGGCGCTGGCCAGTCTGGCCATGCTTCCGCCGTTCCGGGGGCACCCCCAGCTCCTACCGGCGCTCCTGGGTGCAGTAGGGGTACTTGTCGTGTGGGCCGCGGGTCTTCTGGTCCTGTCCCGCCGCGGCAACCGCTCCCTCGTGGTGGAAGTCTCCATCAGGAAGCAGCACTGGGTCCAGGCGTGTGCCCAGATCGTGATCTTCCTGTACTGGGGATGGTACGTCCGGACCGTCTACGCCTTCTTCCCACTGATCCTGGCCCAGCTCCTGTTCGCGTTCGGCGTGGACTCGCTTCTGGGGTGGTCCCGCCGGAACTCCCACCGCCTCAGCTTCGGGCCGGTCCCCATCATTCTGAGTATCAACCTCTTCCTCCTGTTCCGTCCCGAGTGGTTCCACTGGCAGTTCGTGGTGATCCTGGTGGGGTACCTGGGGAAGGAGCTCATCCGATGGCAACGGGACGGGCGGTCGGCCCACATCTTCAATCCCTCCTCCTTCCCGCTGGCCGTCTTCTCGCTGTCGCTCCTGGTGGCCGGGGCTACGGATACCACCCTCGGGTCGTTCATCTCCCAATCCCAGTTCATCCCGCCGCACATGTACGCGCTGGTCTTCCTTGTCTCCATACCAGGACAGATCCTCTTCGGGGTGGCGCGCATGACGCTGGCGGCGATCCTCTCCATGGTGGTGATCAGCTTCGTGTACCTGGAGACGACCGGGACGTACATGTTCCGGGACGCTTTCATCTCCCTCCCGGTCTTCCTCGGGATGCACCTGCTGTTCACGGATCCGTCCACCTCACCTCGGACGGAATTGGGGCAGGTGATGTTCGGGGTCCTGTACGCCCTGGGAGTCACCACCTTCTTCTTCATCCTTGATGGCCTTGGCCTGCCCACCTTCTACGAGAAGCTGCTCCCGGTCCCCCTGATGAACCTCATGGTGCGCCGGATCGACATTATCGCCCGGTCGGACGCCCTCAAGGCGCTGGATCCTGCACGGATCGGACGAGCCCTCACCCCGGCGAGGAGAAACGTAGCCTACACCACGGCGTGGGTCGGGCTGTTCGCGCTTCTCAGCACCCTCCGGATCTTCGGCGACAATCACCCAGGGCAGTACTACCCGTTCTGGCGGGATGCATGCGAGTCCGGTAGCGCCCGGGCCTGCGAATACCGGGCCTTCATGGCCCTGAACTACTGCAACCGGGGCTCCGGGTGGGCCTGCAACGAGTTCGGGATCCTCCTGGCGGAGCGGCGCCGCTCCCCCGACGTCCTGGAGGCCTTCCACCGCGCCTGCGATCTGGGGTTCGAGCCGGGATGCCAGAATGCCAACCAGGCACTGGGGGGTCCGGACGAGTGGGCCTGGGCGGTCCCCCGGGCGGAAGACCTCCCGGTGATCCTCCGGGGAAGCAAGGGCCCGGTGTCGGAAGAGGATCCGGCCGCCCTCCTGGCCACCGCGTGTGAACAGGGGTGGCCCCTCTGCCCCGACGAACTGGCCGCACGCTGATGGCCGGGCGGGCCGTTGCGGCCCGCCGACCCGGGCAGTACCGTCCCGCTCGACCCTCCGCACACCACCCCTCGGGGCGGTCCGAACTCCCCACCCCGCTCTCTTGTGGCGGGCAGGAAGCCCATGGGCGTGCGACTCGTCATCCTGGGACTGTTCTTCCTATCCGGAGCCTGCGGCCTGGTGTACGAGGTCGTGTGGATGCGGATGCTGACGCTGGTATTCGGGGCCACCGCATTCGCCGCCAGCACCATCCTCACCTCGTTCTTCGCCGGACTGGCCGTGGGGGCGGCGTTCTTCGGGCGACTCGTGGACCGTGGGAGACCGCCCCTTCTGGTCTACGCGATCCTGGAGGCGGGGGTCGGAGTGTTCGCCTTTCTCATGCCCGCCCTCCTGGCCCTCGTCACGGCTGCCTACGTGGGTCTCGAGCGTCAGCTGGGGCTCGGATTCTACCCGATGAGCCTCGTCCGGTTCGGACTGAGCTTTCTGGTCCTGGCTCCACCGGCCGTCCTCCTGGGTGGCACCCTTCCCGCGGTGCTGAAATTCCTGGCCCTTTCCCGGGAGCGGGTCGGCCGCACTGTGGCGCTCCTGTACGCCGTGAACACCCTTGGCGCCGTAACGGGGACACTGGCGGCTGGCTTCGTCCTCATCCTGCTCCTGGGCACCCGGGAGGCTGCATACGCCGCCGGTGGAGTCAACCTGGCCATCGCCGCGGCGGCTCTCGCTCTTCACCGGGCCACACGTGCCGAGCCGGGGCACACCCCGGACGAGGCGTTGGCGGGACGGGCGCGCCTGGAGCGCCCGGATACCGTGACGGCGGACGCCCCGTCGGTCCTGTCCGCGCGGCACGCTCAGTTGGCGCTCTGGGCGGTGGGCCTGTCGGGATTCGTGGCGCTGGCCATGGAGGTCTTCTGGACCCGGGCTCTGGTCTTCTTCCTGGACAACTCCACCCACGCCTTCACGACGATCCTGACCGGCTTCCTCCTCGGGATCGGGCTGGGGAGTCTGGCTGTGTCGGCCTTCGTGGATACGCGACAGAGGCCCTTGGGGACCCTGGGCGTGATCCAGGTGCTGATCGGACTCTCAGCCGTCCTGGCCATCCCGGCCATCAACCAGCTCACCCCCGTGTTCGCATCCATGGCCGACGTGTCGGTGGAGGCGGAGAGCCTCCGATGGCAGTGGGCAGCCACACGATTCGCGAACACCCTTACCGTGATCCTGCTTCCCACGGTGCTCATGGGTATGGCGTTCCCCCTGGCCATGCGGATCTACACGCTCCAACTGGGACGGGTGGGTACCTCCCTGGGGAATCTCTACGCGGTGAACACCGTCGGCGGAGTGTTTGGCTCCCTCCTGGCCGGATTCGTGATCATTCCCTGGATCGGTGTGCAGATGGGGATCGTCCTGGTGGCGGGGCTCAGCGCCGTGGTCGGGGTGGCGATCATCGGCTGGGAGCCGGGCTTCTCTCGTCGCGCCCGGGTCCTGGGCGCCGCCGCGGTCGTCGGGGCGTTCACGGTCGGGGGGATCCTCTACCATCAGGATGGGCGACTGACGCTCACCTCCTACTACGAGGACCGAGAGGCGGAAGAGATCCTGTTCTACGAGGAGGGGGTCGGCGCCACCGTGAAGGTGTATCGAGACCGCTACGGGGATCGGATTCTGAGTATCGACGGCTTTCCGGTGGCGGGGGAACCACCCGAGTACCAGGACGCCCAGAAGGGCCTCGCGCACTTTCCACTTCTCCTCACCGCGGCGGATTCCCCGGTGGTGGCGATCGTGGGCTTCGGGGCCGGGGGGACCTCGTGGAGCGTCCTTCAACACACGGGAGCTGAGGTGGAAACCGCAGAACTCGTTCCCGCCGTGCCCAGGGCCGCCGACCTGTTTCCCACTGTGAACCATGGCGTGCTGGACGATCCCCGCTTCAGCCTCGTGCTGGGTGATGGCCGGAACCGGATGCTCGTCTCCGACCGTCGCTACGACGTGATCTCAGTGGACGCCACCTCCCCGAAAATGGCCGGCAACGGGAGTCTCTACACCCGGGACTTCTACGAACTGCTGCGAAGCCGGACGACGGAGACAGGAATCGTGGTCCAGTGGATCCCCCACCACCTGCTGTCCGACGCCGAGGTACGGATGACGATCCGGTCCTTCATGGTGGTGTTCCCCCACTCCAGCCTCTGGTTCTCGCCGCTCCGCCAGAACATGGTCCTGGTCGGGACCCGGCAACCGCTCGAGATCGATCTCCGCGCCCTCCGTCGGAAGTTCGAGAACGCGGCGGTGGTGCAGGACCTGGCCCCGGTGAACATCGCCTCCCCGATGGACTTCCTGGCGGGATTCGTCATGGGAGAGGAGCGGCTGGCCGACTACGTGGGCGACGTGGCCGAGAACACCGACAACCATCCCTACCTGGAGTTCACCCCGGCCATGGCCTACTTCGTCGGGGACCTCTTCCGGCTCCGAAACCTCCTGGACTTCCGGGAGGCCCGGGAGAGCGTCCGGCCATGGCTCG
>CP070829.1:3845564-3850556 GCA_020344755.1 Gemmatimonadales bacterium | reverse complement strand
CCCCCGACCACCCGGGCCAAGTACTCCAACGCGGGGATCGCGGTGGTGGGCTACGCCCTGGAGGTGGTCCAGGGAGAGCCCTTCGCCGACTACGTGAAGGGGGCCGTCCTGGAACCGCTGGGAATGGCCCACAGCGCGTTTACTCCGGAGCCGGAGATCGTGGATGACCTGGCGGCGGCGTGGATGTGGGGGTTCGACCGGGCCGACTTCCCCGCCCCCACCTTCGAGCTCGGCATGGCGCCGGCAGGGTCCATGTACTCGACCGTCCTGGACCTGGCGCGCTTCATGAGCGCCATGTTCCGAAGGGGCGAGGGGGTGAGCGGTCGGGTCCTGCAGGATTCCACGCTGGAGGCCATGTGGGAGCCCCAGTTCGCCGAGCCAGGCGCCACCACGGGTTACGGGCTCGGATTCTCCCTGGACGAGTTCCACGGGCGCCGGCGGCTGGGGCACGGGGGCGCGATCTACGGCTTCTCAACCGAGCTCTCCTTTCTTCCCGACGACGGGCTGGGGGTGGTGGTGGTCTCGGCGGTGGACGGGACGAACTCGGTGGTGGGCCGAATCGCCGACGCGGCGCTGGAGCTCATGTACGCGGCCCGGAACGGGGAGCCCCTTCCCCAGGACCCGCTCCGCGGAACCGATCCGGTGGACCCGGACGTGGCCCGTCAGCTGGAGGGCATCTGGGAGGGCGAGGAGGGTGGTTTCGAGCTGGACGAGCGGAACGGCGCCCTGGTCATGACACCGCTCCGTGGCGGAGCCACCGTGGAGCTCCGCGTCCGGGGTGACACGCTGATGGCCGACGACCGCCTGGCGTTCGGGCCCGTGTTCGTCCATGAGCGAGACCGGCTCACGGGAGGACCCAACCTGGCGCGACCCCTCTCCCGGCGGACGGACGGGAGACCTCCTCCCCCGGCTCCGGCCCATTGGCGTGGTCTCATCGGTGAGTACGGATGGGATCACAACGTGCTCTACATCCTGGAGCGTGAAGGGCGTCTGCACGCGCTCATCGAGTGGTTCTTCCTCTACCCCCTGGAGGAGATCTCCCGGGACGTCTACGCCTTTCCGGACTGGGGGCTCTACCACGGGGAGCGCCTGGTCTTCCAGCGGGGGGTCGACGACCGGGCCACCGGGGTGGTAGCGGCCTCCGTGGACTTCGATCGCAGGGAGGTGGGGACCGAAGCAGGAGGCACCTTCCGGATCGAGCCGGTCCGTCCGGTCTCCGAGCTGCGTGAGGAAGCGCTGGCGGCGTCGCCGCCGGAGGAAGAGGGAGACTTCCGGGGGTCCGAGCTGGTGGAAGTGGTCACCCTGGAGCCCAGCATCCAACTCGACGTACGCTACGCCACCACGAACAACTTCATGTCCTCCGTCTTTTACGACGAGCCCCGGGTCTTCCTCCAGCGGCCGGCGGCGGAGGCCCTGGTCCGGGCGCACCGCACGCTGGCCCAGGACGGGCTCGGACTCCTCCTCCACGACGGATACCGGCCCTGGTACGTGACGAAGATGTTCTGGGACGCCACGCCGGAGTCGGAGAAGATCTTCGTGGCCAACCCGGCCAATGGCTCACGGCACAACCGGGGCGCGGCCATCGACCTGAGCCTGTACGACCTGGAGACCGGCGAGCCCATGGGGATGGTGGGGACGTACGACGAGTTCTCTCCCCGGTCCTTTCCGGACTACCCCGGCGGCACCTCGCGACAGCGGTGGTACCGGGAGCGCCTCCGGCGGGTCATGGAGGCGGAGGGATTCACCGTGTACGAGGCCGAGTGGTGGCACTTCGACCACGACGAATGGCGGGAATACCGGATCCAGAACGTGACCTTCGACCAGGTGGAAGGGGGGTGAGAGATCCGATGCGGTAGGGCAGGTCCGGAACCCGCGTTCCGTGAAAGCCCGACAACCGGCTGCGCTCACCTGTGCGTCACCTTGCTAACGGGCTTCGGTGGGTCCACCATCCGAGTCCCATGACGCCCTCCCCGACCCCCTCCGCCGCGGCGCCCCTTCCCGGCACGCCGCCCCGTGACGCCATCCCCGCGCTGGTGGACGCGTACGGGGACCGGGTGTACCGCCTGGGACTCCGGATCTGCCCCACCTCCACCGAGGCGGAAGACCTGGTGCAGGAGACCATGGTGGCGGCCCTGAAGAGCTGGCCGCGCTTCAAGGGAGACTCGCACCCCTATACGTGGCTCTTTCGGATCGCCATGCGCACTTGCCGGCGCATGCACCGGAAGCGGGTGGGGGAACCCGACCACCTGATACCCCTGGACGAGCTCCTGGGGCTCAGCCAGGGGTCCGCACTCCGGAGCTCCGGGAACAACGACGCCATGTCGTCGGAACCGGACGCGAGTCAACGCCGCACGCTGCAGGACGAGGTTCGCCGCCGGCTGGACGCGGCCCTGGAGCGGGTCCCTACGGTGTTCCGGGTGGCCCTGGTCTTGAAGGACATCGCCGACTTCTCGCTGGAGGAGATCGCCGAGATCCTGGAGATCCAGGCGGCGACGGCCAAGACGCGGGTCCACCGGGGCCGGCTTCACCTCCGCCGCGCTCTGGACGAGGAGGGAATCTTCACGCCCCTTCCCTCGTCGGACGTGCCCCGGCAGGTGTGCCTGGACCTGCTCCGCGCCAAGCTCGACGCCATGGACCGGGGCGTGGAATTCCCGCTTCCCCACGCCGAAATCTGCGATCGGTGCTCCGCGCTCTTCCGCTCCATGGACCTTGCCCAGGAGGCTTGCGCCTCCCTGCGCTCGGGTCGGATGCCTGCTAGATTACGAGAGCGTTTGCGGGCCCTGGCGAGAGAGGCCTGACGGACGCATCTCCAGGCAGGCCCGAAGCGGTCTGTCGAGGGCGCGGTGGCCCCTCCGTCCCGTTCCGGGAACCTCCGCCGGGGATTATGGCACCAAGGTGTGGGGAGTATGTCCCCCCGCAGACAATCGACCCCTGACGAGAGACGCGGGCTGCCATGGCCATAGCAGTGACCGACGGTGCCTCCGCCACCCGGTGGGCGAAGGTCATCGATCATACCCGGTGCATCGGGTGCCACGCCTGCTCCACGGCGTGCAAGTCCGAGAACGAAGTTCCCCTGGGGGTCAACCGCACCTACGTGAAGTACGTGGACGTGGGCGTCTTTCCCGCGGCCCGACGCGCCTTCCAGGTGACCCGGTGCAACCAGTGCGAGAACCCGCCCTGCGTGACGGCCTGTCCCACCGCGGCCATGCACCAGCGGCCCGACGGGATCGTGGACTTCGACAAGTCCATCTGCATCGGGTGCAAGGCGTGCATCGCGGCGTGCCCCTACGATGCCATCTTCATCAACCCCCAGGACCACTCGGCGGAGAAGTGCAACTTCTGCGCCCACCGGCTGGACGTGGGGCTGGAGCCGGCGTGCGTGGTGGTCTGCCCCACCGAGGCCATCGTGGTGGGGGACATGAACGACCCTCTCTCCCGGCTCGCTTCCTACGTCCACCAGGACGCGGTGACGGTTCGGCGGCCCGAGAAGGAGACCCACCCGAAGCTCTTCTACAAGGGAGCCCACGGCGCCACCCTGGACCCGCTGGCGGCCGAGCGCCCGGAGGGCGGGCTCTTCATGTGGAGCGAGCAGGGGCGGGTCCCCCACGGCATTCCCGCAGGGGTCGCCCCGGGAGCGGCGGCGGAGAAGCGGGCCCACGCCCGGCTTCCCGGCGGTGACGTGGCGGACGCGAACCGGGGCAATTCCTCGGCGGCGGCCATCCTGGCCTACGACGTCCCGCACAGGGCGCCGTGGGACTTCCGGGTCAGCCTCTACACGTTCACCAAGTCGATTGCCGCCGGTGCGTTCCTGGTTCCGGTCCTGTTGGTGGCCATGGGGCACCTGACCTTCGAGAGCGACCTGTGGAACTGGGCCACCCCCTTGTTGGCGGGGGCGTTCCTGGCCCTCACCGGGGTCATTCTCATCTGGGACCTGGAGCACCCCAAGCGTTTCCTCTATGTCCTGATCAAGCCGCAGCCCAGGAGCTGGCTGGTCCGGGGTGGCTTCATCATCACGGGGTACGGCGGCGTACTGGCGCTTTTGTTCGCGGAGAATTTCACGACCCTGGGCCCCCTGAGCTGGTGGCTGGTGATCCTTGGAATTCCCCTGGCGGCCATGACGGCCATCTACACGGCCTTCCTCTTCGCCCAGGCCAAGGCCCGGGACCTTTGGCAGTCGCCCCTCCTGCCCCCCCACCTGCTGGTGCAGGCCGTAATGGCGGGGAGCGGGGCCCTGATCCCGGTGGCCATTGCCACCCAGCCGGACGCCATCGTTCCGCTGTCGTGGGTCTTTGCGGTCTCGAACGCGGTTCACCTGCTCATGGTGCTGGGGGAGACGACCCTGACCCACGTGACCACCCATGCCCATCTCGCGCTGCGTGAGATGATCAAGGGCCGGTACGCCAACTACTTCTGGGTGTCGGTGCTCCTGAGCCTGGCGGCCTTCACGGTGGTTCCCATGCCCATGGTGGGAGTGGTGACCGGAATGCTGGGCCTCCTGGCCTTCGAGCACGCCTACGTGCAGGCGGGCCAGAGCGTCCCCCTGGCCTGATGCGGAGCTGACGACATGAGCCTCAACGACTTGACGAAGCGCGTTTCCGCCGCCCGCAAGGATGCTGAAGACCGGGGTGAGACCTTCTACCCCGGTGCCTCTCGGGTGCACCTGGCCTCCTTCCCTCCGAAAGAGCGATGGAACGACTGGGTGGAGCTGGACTCGAAGTCCTGGCCGAAGCGGGTGGAGAAGCGCTACATGCTGGTTCCCACCACCTGCTTCAACTGCGAATCCGCCTGTGGGCTCCTGGCCTACGTGGACAAGGAGACGCTCCAGATCCGGAAGTTCGAGGGGAATCCGGAGCACCCCGGGTCCCGGGGCCGGAACTGCGCCAAGGGACCCGCGACCCTCAACCAGGTCACCGATCCGGACCGCATCCTGCACCCGCTCAAGCGGGTCGGTGAGCGGGGAGAGGGGAAGTGGGAACGCTGCTCGTGGGACGA
>CP070829.1:3840438-3845464 GCA_020344755.1 Gemmatimonadales bacterium | reverse complement strand
CATCTCGCCCCACGACAACGAGACGGTCTACGTCGGATCGCAGCACGTGCACCGCACGCGCAACGGTGGCCAGAGCTGGGAGGTCATCAGCCCGGACCTGACGTGGGACGATGAGTCCCGGCAGATGCTCTCCGGAGGCCTCACCGGCGACAACATCGGCGTGGAGTACGCGGGCACCGTGTTCGGGATCACCGAGTCGCCCATCGAACCCGGCATGATCTGGGCCGGGACGAACGACGGAAAGCTCCACCTCACCCGGGACGCCGGAGATACGTGGACCGAGGTCACCGGGAACATGCCGGATCTGCCCGAGTGGGGAGCCGTGCGCAGCATCGCGGCCTCGCGCTACGACGCCTGCACGGCCTACGTCGCCGTGGATGGACACCAGGTGAACGTGCGCGATCCCCACATCTTCCGGACCCGCGACTGCGGCGCCTCGTTCGACCGCATCGTCGACGGCATTCCGACGTCGATGCTCAGCTATACGAAGGTCATCGCCGAGGACCCGCGGCGGCCGGGCCTTCTGTACGTGGGAACCGAAAATGCGATCTACGTCTCGTTCAACGACGGCGACGACTGGCAGACGCTGCAGAACAACCTGCCCCACGCGCCGGTCTCCGGGATCGTCATCCAGGAGCACTTCAACGACCTGGTCGTCGGGACGTACGGGCGCGGATTCTGGATCCTCGACGACCTCGCCCCGATCCAGCAGATGACTCCGGAGGTCATCGCGACCGGCTCGCACCTGTTCGAGCTACGCGACGCCTACCGGTTCCGTCCGATCACGCCGCCGTCGGTCCCGTATTCCGACCCCACCGAGGGTCGGGACCCCGAGTACGGAGCCTCGATCAACTACTGGCTCGGCCAGCCGGCGTCGTCCGCACCCACCGTCGAGATCGTCGATGGGACGGGAGCCGTGGTGCGCACCCTCCGGGGAACGAACCACCCCGGTGTGAATCGGATCCACTGGGATCTGCAGGACGAGCCGAACGGACCGATCCGACTGCTCACCTCCCCGATGTACGCCGAGCACATCCTGGTGGGCGACGAGGGACGTGCGGCTCCCGGGGGAGCCCAGATTTCGATCCTTTTGCCGCCCGGACAGTACACGGTCCGGCTCGAGGTCGACGGGGACACGCACGAGCGTCCACTCACCGTCATCAAGGACCCGCACTCGGCGGGCACCGAGGCCGACATCCGCGCGCAGGTCGCCTTCCTGCGCGAGGTTCGCGAAGACGTCGTCCGCGCGGGGGAGGCCGTGCACCGCGTCGAGGCGTTGCGCGTGCAGCTCGCGACGGTGAAGCGCTTCGCAGACGACGAGGCGCTCGTGCAGTCCATCGAGGCCGTCGAGGACGGGCTGGTCGAGATGCAGATGGAGATGGTCGACCTGCGGCTGACCGGCCGTGGACAGGACGGCGTGCGCTTCGGCGCCTCGCTCCTGCAGAAGCTCGGCTACGTGAGCGGTGGGATCTCCGTGGCGGACTTCCCGCCGACCGATCAGGAGGGGGAGGTGAAGGTCCTTCTGAACGGGATGCTGAACGATTACATCGCGCGGCTGGACAAGTACGTCGGCAGCGAGGTCGGCGAGCTCAACCGGATGCTTCGGGCTCGCGGCCTCACCGTCATCTCGGACGGCCTGCAGTGAGGTAGACGCGCCCGAAACCGGGCCCCGTGACGCTGCCCGTTGCGGGGGCCGGATTCCGGGGGGCGGGCGCGTCGTGTCCTCGGTCCCTTTCGCAGCTGAGCCACCCCAGATCGATCCCCAGCCGGGTCACTCCCTCGCTGTCGTGTGGGCACCGCACCCGAGTTCCTGCGGGAAGGCTGTTGCGTCCGGCAGCCGCCCCCCGTAACGTCACCCCAAACCCTCCCTTTGTCTGTCTGGTCCTCGACCGGGCAGGGAGGCGGCGGTGAAGACATCTCCGTCGACCAGCCGCGCTCTGTCTCCTGGAGTCGTGGCTGCGGGGCGGACGGGTGAGTCTGACGACCTGAGGTCCCGACTCGAGGTGGCGCTGGCGGGCCGGTACGCAATCGAGCGGCAGGTCGGATACGGTGGAATGGCGGCGGTGTTCGCCGCGTGGGACCGAGAGTATGAGCGCCGGGTGGCGCTCAAGGTCCTGCGGCCCGACGTCGCGTCGTCCATCGGCTCAGACCGGTTCGTCGCCGAGACCCGGATCGTCGGGAATCTCGCCCACCCCCATATCCTCCCGCTCTTCGAGGCGGGCGAGGCCGGCGGGCTCTTCTACTTCTCGATGCCGTTCGCTCCCGGACAATCCCTCCGGGACCGCCTCGCGGAGAGGGGCCGCCTCCCGCTGAGGGAAGCACTACGGATCACCCGAGAGGTCGGCGAGGCTCTGAGCTTTGCGCACCAACGCGGTGTCGTTCACCGGGACATCAAGCCAGCGAATATCCTCCTGTTGGACGGGCACGCCGCCGTTGCCGATTTTGGGGTCGCGTCGCTCGCCGATGCCGTGGGGCGAGCGAATTCGGAGGCCCCGGGAATGCTCATTGGCTCGCCGGCCTTCATGAGCCCGGAACAGGTGACGCGGTCCGCGTCGGTGGACCACCGCTCCGACCAGTACAGCCTGGCGTGCGTCCTCTACGAGATGCTCGTCGGAATGCGTCCCATCGGCGGGCGCGACAGCCAGGAGATCATGCTGGCCAAGCTGACGGCTGCGCCGCCCCCGCTGGGCGCCTCCGGGCGCGCTGTTCCCCGCCCCGTGGAGGTGGCGGTGGCCAGAGCGCTCTCCCGCTCCCCTGGGGACCGGTATCCATCGGTGGCTGAGTTCGTACGTGCCCTCGGGATCCCCTTGGAAGAGGACGCCGCACGGCCCTACCTCTATCTCAGGGCGCTCTGGCGAGCCCGCCGCCTGATGATCTTGGCCATGGTCGGGTTCCTGGCCTGGGTGACGGCCTGGGTAGTCCGTAGCCCCTCGGGCTTCCTCGGGCCGTCGCTCCTGCCCACCCACATCCAGCCCCTGACCCACGGGGCGGAGGTCGAGATCCAACCGGCACTTTCCCCGGATGGGTCGACGCTCGCGTACACGGTCCTTTCCGGTAGTCTTCCCATGCAGATCTTCCTGCAGGACCTGGCCGGGGGCGCGCCGGAGAGGCTGCCTGTGCCGCCCGGAAGTGGCCCGTGGTTCCTGCCCCGGTGGACCGCCGACGGACAGGAGCTCGTGGTCTCCTCACGGATTGGGACATCGAGTCTGATCGTTCCGCGGCGAGGAGGTCCGGGAAGGCCGGGGCCTCCCGGTCAGGTCTGGGCAGCCCGCGGTGATCGGTACGTCTATGTCCGAACGGGCCGTGGGGGAGCGGACTGGCTGGTCGTGGGCGGGGAGTCGGGTGAGGAAGAGCAGGTCGTCGCGACGGGAGTGCTGCTCCACTCGGCGGCGTGGTCCCCCGACGGCCGCTGGATTGCCTATGTCGAGGGAAACAGAGAGGTGGCTGGGAGCTTGGGGAATGTTGCGCCGAGTCGCCTCTGGGCTGCTGACCTGGAGCGGGGATCGACCCGAGTGGTCGCGGAGGGAGGCACGAACGGGAGCCCAGCCTGGCTCCCCGGTAGCCGGGACCTACTCTTCCTGTCAGACCGCGACGGTCCGAGGGACCTCTATCGCCTGAGCCTCGACGAGAAGGGTACGCCGGTGGGCGAGGCGGAGCACATCACATCGGGCTTGGACGTGCACAGCTTCGCACTCTCTCGCGACGGAAGCCGGCTCGCCTACTCCCAGCTCTCCACACGCCGAAACCTGTACGTACTCCCAATCCCCCGATCGGGGGTGGCGACCCTGTCACAGGCCAAGCCCCTGACCTCGGGACGGCAGGTGGTGGAGAACCGGGGAGTCTCCCCGGACGGCCGTTGGGTGGCCTACGATTCGAACCTCGCCGGCAATCAGGAGATCTACCTGATTCCTGCGGAGGGGGGTGAGCCCGTGCGGCTCACGGAACACGGAACCCACGACTTCGCTCCCCAGTTCTCGCCCGACGGCACCGAAATCGCCTGGATTTCCACGCGGCATGGGACGCGGGACATCTTCGTGATGAACGCTGACGCGACGGGGAAGACCCGCTTGAGCGCCCTGGATCCGGGGGAGGAGTACTTTCCCGCGTTTTCCCCGGATGGCCTGCGCATGGTCTTCGGGGTCTGGGGAGGGCCAGCCGGCCACGAGCTGTACGAGGTCCACCGGGGGAGCCGTGGCGGGGCATGGTCCTCGCCTCGGCCATTGGGCCTCCATGGGCTCCGCGCTTCGTGGTCTCCCGATGGGCGGACCCTGGCCTACGACCGGACCCCCACAGGAGGGATCAACCTGGCCACGGATGGAGTCGAGCGCGTCTTCGTGGACACCCTGACCTCGGAGTTGAGAGGCTTTCGGCGCCCGACCTGGTCGCCGGACGGTCTGTCGATCTACTTCTGTGCCGTCGACAATGTGGGCTGGGGCATCTTCGAGGGGCGGGTGGAGGACGGCACGCTCCGCGCACTGGTTCGAAAGGAGTCTGACTCGGAGACCCTTCTGACATACGAGTGCGCGGAGGTCGCCGACGGTCAGTTCTTCCTCTCCCTGGGCGAGCATGACAGCGACCTGTATCTGATGGATCTCGTACGGCGGTAGTCGTCGGCGCCCGCTCGCCCTCGGGACTCACTCTCCTCGCGTGGGGAGACGACGGCACCCACCAGAGTTCGAGGAATCCCAGACTCGATGGTCGAGCCATCGGCGTCACTTCGAAAAGGGGAGAGGACGTCGATGCCGAAGTGGAGAGACGGACGTCTGGCCTCGGACGGATCCCGGTGCGGGGAGACCCGGCACGCTCAGGGACCTCCCTCGAGAGCGTACAGCGCCCGACCCACGTAGTCCCAGAAGTCCCCGTCGTAGCCAAACGCGAGAGACTCCCATTGAGCTCGGGGCATTCTCTCCGCGCCGAAGGAGAAGATCTCCTGGAAGTACCCGTCCCATGCCTCCCACTGATCGGTGGCCAAGAGTCCCCTGCGGTGGCGGTTGAAGCCCAGCGCCCACATGTCCAGGAGCACGAG
>CP070829.1:3835251-3840338 GCA_020344755.1 Gemmatimonadales bacterium | reverse complement strand
AGCTGTAGTTGACCCGGCCGAGCATCGAGACCAGCGACCACTCCTCCTGACTCTGGCTGCCGCCGGTAACCTCACCCCCGTTGATCGTCGTGACCTGGTCGTCCGGGAAGTTCCGGGCGATCACGTACTTGGTATCCTGGAACTGCTTCTCCGCGGTGTATCCCGCCACCACGTCGAAGTCATGCTCCCCGAAGGACCTGTTGTAGTTGACGGTATTCTCGATCAGCCAGTTGTACTGCTGGCCCGAGAAGGCCTGGGAGTAGGGCTGGGGGTTCTGGCTGCCCCGGTACTGGAGCTGGGTGCCCTGGTAGAAGCTCCGGTTGTTGGTGTTGTAGTCGAAGCCGACCAGGAGCCTATATCCGAGGTTCTCGAGAATCGAGTAATTCGCCCCGACACTCCCGAAGAGCCGGCCGGTCTGGAGCTCATCGTCGATGTAGTCCCGGACGGCCAGGGGATGGTTGCTGCTGGTCATCCCATATTGCAGGAACTCGGGGGAGTTGACGCCACCGGTCCCGGCCTGGAGGTAGTTGCCTTCGTCGTCATAGATCTTGGCGACCGGTGAGGCGACCATGGCCGAGTAGATGATCCCCGGGGGCCGTCCGAAGTACGGCGCGTTCGCCGCCTTCCGGTCGTGGTCGCCGTAGGCGCCGTTGAAGTCCGTGGTGAACTCGAGCCTGTCGCTGGCCTTCAGCGACAGGTTGGCCCGGACGGCCAGCCGCTGGTAGGCCGAGCCCTCGATGACCCCTGCCTGGTCCGCGTACGACCCGGAGACGAAGTAATTGAAGCTCTCCGACCCGCCCCGAACGGACATGTCGTAGTTCTGGAGGGTGGCCGGATCCAGGACCGCATCGATCCAGTCCGTGTCGGTGCCGTCCCAGTTCAGCATCGCCACGGGAATCAACTGAGTCCCGCTGGCGCCGTTCTCCACACGCCCGGCGTTCGTCATCGGATCGTAGAGCGGGTTGTAGTAGGGGCTCTGGGGGTTCAGGGGATCCCGGCCAGTCAGGTAGGCGTTGTTCCGGGCGAGGCGCACGAACTCGATCTGCTCCGCGGCGTTCATCATGTCCGGCACATTGAACGCGGTCTGGACCCCGGCGTACGCGCGGTAGTTCACCTGGGGTTCCATGCCCGCCATGCCCCGCTTCGTCGTGATCAGGATCACGCCGTTGGAGCCCCGCGATCCGTAGATGGCCGCGGCCGCTGCGTCCTTCAGGACCTCGATCGTCTCGATGTCGTTGGGATTCAGGGTCGCCAGCGGATTGGCCCGCGTGACCCCGTGCCTCGGATTGGCCTGATCGACGACGCCTTCCAGGTCCGTGTTCGTGGAGTACGGGACGCCATCGATCACGTAGAGAGGCTCGGTGCCCGCCGAGATCGACCCCCGTCCCCGAATCAGGACCTGGGGAGCGGCCCCGGGCTCACCGGTGGACTCGGCCACGTTGACTCCCGCCAAACGACCCTGGAGAGCCGTCTGGACGTTGGGCGTCACGCTGGCCTGGGCGATGTCCTCGCCGCGGACCGAGACCACGGACCCGGTGACCTCTCGACGGATCTGGGTTCCGTATCCCACGACCACCAGCCCCTCGAGATCCACCGCGGTCTGATTGAGGGTGATCTCCACGGACAACACCTCACCCTCGGAGACCGTGACCTCCGTGCGGTTGGTGGTATACCCGAGAAGCTCCACGATCAGGACCCGAGGTCCCAGAGGAACGTTGTTCAGAAGGAAGCGGCCAGCGCTATTCGTGAGGGTCCCGATGCCGGTCCCCTCCACATAGACCTGGGCCCCATCCAGGGGCGCCGCCGTTGCCGCGTCCCTCACCACGCCGGTGACCTGGCCCATCTGGGCCTGGACCGGAACCGCCGCGGCGAACACGCCGGTGAGCAAGAAAAGGGTTATACGAGCGGTCGTGCGCATATCTTCCTCCAACTCCGCAGTAGGATGAAGCGGCAACTCCCAACGTCCCCGCAGACGGCGTGTCCCGACGTGTCCCGGAAGGGACTTATATCGGGAACGTCAGCCAACGTAGACCCGGCTCCCGGTCATTGGCAAGCAAGACCGAACCCAGGGATGCGTTAGGCACACAACTGTCCATTGGACAATGACTTACGTACCTCGCCGTATTCTATTCTCGGGCGAGAGGAGTTCGGATGCGCTCGTCCACTCGGATCCCAGGTGGGTGGTGGACCGCAGGAGGGATCCTCCGACCTGAAGGGCGCATGCGGGTGGACCAGGACCCGCGTACCGTCCGCAACCGGGTCCCGCAGCGGCGCCGCAGACGCGGAGGGAGTCCAGGAGGGGGGGAGTCCGAGGCCACGTCAGGGCTTCGGGTCCACTTCCTACCGCTCGGTGAAGATCAGGATCACCCCGTTGGCTCCACGACTTCCGTAGATGGAGGTCGCGCCGGCATCCTTCAGCACGTCGATCCGAGTGACCTCCCTCGGATTCACCCCCATCAAGGCCTGTCCGGGTGGAGCCCGGATCGGAACGCCGTTGATCACGTACAGCGGCTCCGCGTCTCCGCTGAGGGAGGACGACCCCCGGATCCGAATGGAGATCCCGCCACTGGCGAGACGGCGGACGGTGACGCCCGCCACACCCTGGAACAGGTCCTCGAAACTCGTGATCTCGCGGCCGAGGTCTGCGACTCGCACGGAGACCACCGCGCCGGTCACCTCGGCCCGCTCCTGTGAGCCGTAGCCGATCTGGACCTCGTCGGAGGCGACGTTGGAGTTGTCCCCTGCCCCGGAAGTGGTGGCGCAGGAGCCCGCCGTGACCGTGGCCAGCACCAGGGCCGCGCCGGCCTTCACGAAACGAAGCGTGGCGGAATGGCTCATCTGGTGGGTACCTCCGCACCCCTTCGTCGACATGGGCGTCGACCCGGTTCGTACACGGACCCTTCCGGAGGGGTCCCGGCTGGGGCCTCAGGGATGTTCCCCGGGGCCACCAGGCTCGGTCGCTTCGACCTCGTCTCCTCAGTTCTCCGGTCCCGATCGAGCACTCGGGTAGGGACCGTGGGTACTGAGCACGCCTTGGGACTCGGTCCGGTTGTCCAGCACGAACACCCGATACGACTCGCCTCCGGGCGCAACGCGGACCACCACGTGGCCGTGGTCACTCGCCACCTGCTCCGCACGGGAGCCGATGGTCGCCTTGGTCTCGTCATGGAACTCCAGTACGAAAATGTCCCGCGGCTCGGGGTAGATGCGCGTGTTGAGCAGGCGCTTGAGAACCACCGGCGCCGGGTGGGTCTTGGACCACGCGGGGACGATGTGCACGCGGGGGCGGAGCGTCGCCAGGAAGAAGGCGTTCGCCGGCTCGATGGAGCCGTGGTGCCCGGTGACGGCCACGTCCACCGGCCCGCCGATGGCCCGGGCGATGGGGGTCTCCTGGTCGTGCCAGGCCGGGTAGCCGTCCGGGGGCACGCCCTGCAGATCCCCGCCGGTGTAGTACGAGAACGGGCCATAGCGAAGAAGGAAGGCCAGGGAGGAGTGGTTCTCCCTGGGCCAGTCTTCCTTCGCCACCGTCTCGAGGGGCGGCACGATCCGGTCGACGGCGTCACCGGTGCCGGTCCAGACGTCGCCGTTCGCGTGAAGGTTCCGGATCTCGAACGAGGGATACGCCGCCGGGTCCAGCACCAGGCGGATCTGGTCCGACCGGCCGGCGGCGAAGCGTTCGACAGCGAGCCCGTCGGTACGCTGCCGCGCTTCGAGAAACCGCCGGTAGTTGGCGAGGGACGGATTGTCCAAGGGCTCGGGGTAGTCGTAGTCCGGCCAACCCCGGTCGATGATGCGGCGAATCGGCACGCTCTCGGCCACGTCGGTGATGCCCGCGAGCTGATAGTCGCCGTGGGCCGATGGCGGCGACTGGGCCGAGATGAACCCCATGTGATCCGCGTGGAAGTGGGTCAGCAGCGCGTAGGCGAGCTCGGGCTCCCGACCCGTCGGCGTCATGCGCGTGACGTAGCGGGCAATCCACTCGCCGCCCCTGCGCGAAGTATCCGGCCGCGGCGGCGCGATGGGTCGCACCCCCGGCGGCGAAGCCGCGCCGGCGTCCAAGAGCAGCGTGGTCCCGTCCGGCAGCACGAAGAAGGTGGCGTTGCCCTGGCCAGTGGCGAGGTGATGGATGTCGAGGGTACCCGGCGTCCAGGGCGGAAGGGTAGCCGGAGTCTGGCCGGACACTGGAGTCTGGCCGGAGGCCACCGAGGCCAGCGCCAGAAGGCACCCGAACTCCAGGCCGACCCGGCGCAGCAGGCGCTTCAATCGGATCATGGGAGGTCTCCTCGCGTCAGCCGACGAACTCGTTGCCGACCTTCCGCGCCCGCTCGGGCTTGTCCAGGTCGATCTCCAGCGCCAGGCCCACCTCCACCAGCAGGTTCCACCCCGCAGCGAGGAAAACGTACGGGTTCATCTCACCCGCGTCCGGCACCTGGATGGTCGTGAACGGAGTGTCCACAGGACTGATGGCCACCACCGTCAGACCGACACCCTCGACCAGCACCTCCTGGAACTTCTGTACCTCCGCCTCGATGGGATCGATGACGATGACGACGTCCCGGGGGTCCATCACTTCTTCGATGCCGTGGACCGCATAGGTCCCCTCCAGGAAGTCACTCTTCTTGCGAGCGATCTCGTTGGTCTTCAGCGTCAGCTCTTCCGCCACGCCGTCGTTGTAGCCCGCGAAGTAGATCGTGGGTGCTTCGACGATGGTCTGGACGATTCGTGGATCGATGGTCGCAGTCAGCGCTGCCTCGACCTTGCCGGCGGCACCATGGAGGTCCCTGGCCATGTCGCGCCCCGCCACGTGACTGACGATGGACTGATACACCAGGGCCTGTTCCGCCACGCTCTTCGTTGCAGCCACCGCCTGCTCCCAGCCGCACGTCAGCGTGAACGTCGTGGCGGCCTGTTCTTCGAGGAGCGTCCCTTCGTTCGCGGTGAGCCCGAATCGGTTCGGGTTGCCGGCATCCGCGACCTGCTTCAACACCGCGATGACCTCGGCCGTTCGTCCGGAGTTCGAGGCCCCGAACACCGCGAACTTCGAGAGGTCGTACGTCGCCGCCTGCCGCGACCCCTCGGTGGCGACC
>CP070829.1:3829774-3835151 GCA_020344755.1 Gemmatimonadales bacterium | reverse complement strand
GACGGATGCTCGGACCGGAGCTGGGTGGAGTTTCCAGGGAAGGGGTTCAGTGGCGCCTCACCCTCCGGTGACGTTCAGTTCGACTTCGAGAATTCCCTGGTGCTGAGTGGGTTGGTGGCCTGCTTCCCCACCGACGCCGACCCGGACTCCGTGCTGGGCGTCTACGTCGCGCCGGAGACCCGGATGGCCGCCCAGTCCCGGCTACGGGAAGTGTTTCAGCAGGACGGGCTCAGCTGTTACCGGGTCGACGGCGTTCGTTTCCTCCTGTCGGCGTCCATGGCGTGCAACGACGTCCATCGGCTTCGGGGTCCGGTGGTGGCGGAGCATTCCCAGTCCGTCGTCAGCGAAGCGGAGGACAAGCAGCCGGTCTACTTCAAGGAGTCGCTGAAAGCGGCCTTCTCCGTCGAGGGAGGGGTGGCGCTGGTCCACGTGAACCTCACCCGGACCACCGGCCTGAACGGGCTGGAGAAGCGGGTGGGCCGGGGCGCCATCGAGGACACGCTCCGAAGGCAGGCAGAACTGGTGTCGGAAGCCCTGGCCGCAGCCGGGAGCTGACCCCCGGGATCCCGCGGCAGGCGATTCGACTAGCCTCCGAAGGGGAGGCCTCCCGGAAAGCCCTTCCCCATGCCGGGAAGCCCGCCTCCCCCCATCAGCCCCTTCATGCTCTTCATGAACTTCTGCATCTCCTTGAACTGCTTGAGGAGACGATTGATCTCGGAGACGGGGCGGCCGCTCCCCTTGGCGATGCGGGCACGCCTCGATCCGTTGATGATCTCCGGCCGCCTCCGCTCCTCCCTGGTCATGGAGAGGATGATGGCCTCCACGTGCTTCATGCGTTTCGGGTCCATCTGAGCCGCGGGGACGCTCAGCTTCCCCATTCCCGGAATCAGCTTCAGGATCTGCTCCAGCGGTCCCATCCGCTGGATCTGCTGCATCGAGGTGAGGAAATCCTCCAAGGTGAAGCGCCCCTTCCCCAGGACCTTCTCGGAGAGCCGGGCCTGCTCCTCCTCGTCCATGGCGATCTGGGCACGCTCCACCAGCCCCACCACGTCTCCCATCTGCAGGATCCGGCCAGCCAGACGCTGGGGATCGGCGGAGTCCAGGTCGTTCATCCCCTCGCCCAGGCCCACGAACTTGATGGGCTTGCCGGTCACGCCCCGGATGGAGAGGGCCGCCCCTCCCCGGGCGTCGCCGTCCATCTTGGTGAGGATCACCCCGGAGATGTCCAGGGCTTCGTTGAAGCCCTCGGCGATCCGGACCGCCTCCTGCCCCGTCATGGCGTCCGCCACCAGGAGGATCTCCTGGGGTTGGATCGCTTCCTTGACCTGGTCCAGCTCCGCCATGAGGGTCTCGTCGATCTGGAGGCGCCCGGCCGTGTCCACGATGAGGACGTTACGGCCGCCGTCCCGCGCGGCCTGCACCGCCGCGGTGGCCGCCTCCACCGGATCTCCTCCGAACTCTCCGGCTTGCACGGGGATGCCGATCTGCTTCCCCAGCGTCTGGAGCTGCTCCACCGCGGCGGGACGCTGCAGGTCGCACGCCGCCAGCATGGGCTTGCGCCCCTCCCGGTTCAGGCGCAGTGCCAGCTTCGCCGCGGTGGTGGTCTTCCCGGCCCCCTGGAGCCCCACCATCATGATGACGGTGGGGGGAGACGAGGTGTACACGAGCTCCGGGCGACCGTCTCCCATGAGGGCGGCCAGCTCGTCGTGCACGATCTTGACGATCTGCTGCCCCGGGGAGACGGCCTTCACCACATCTTCCCCCAGGGCGCGCTCCTGGACCCGCGTGAGGAAGTCCCGGGTGACCTTGAAGTTGACGTCCGCTTCCAGGAGGACGCGGCGCACCTCCCGGAGCCCCTCCTTGATCATGGGCTCGGTCAGGACCCCACGCTGGCGGAACTTCCCCAGTACCGCGTCGAGTTTGCCGCTGAGTTCGTCGAACATGCGTGTCCCGGTCGTGCGATCCCGTAGAAGTTCCGAAAGCCTCGAATGATACCGCGCCGCATTCCGGGTGTGAAGCCGACCGGGCTGACGTCACTGGGCGCGCCCCACCCAGGTGCCTCGAGGCGCCGGGGCCGGCTCCCTCGGCGGCCCGCGGCCCGTCAACCGGGCCGGTGAAGACTGACCGGGACCTCGGAGCTTCCGAGGCGTCCCCCGTCAGTCCACGAAGATGATCTGGTCCCGCCGGGTCCCCACCGAGACGAAGCGGATGGGGGTCCCGGTGAGCTCCTGGATCCGGTCCAGGTAGGCCCGGGCGTTGCGGGGCAGGTCCGCCAGCGTCCTGCACCCGGTGGTGTCCTCTTCCCATCCGGGCACCGTCTCGAAGCGGGGGGCCACCGAGCCCAGTGTGAAGGTGTCGGCGGGGAACTCCCGGGTGCAGTAGCCGTCGGGGAAGCAGTACTCCAGGCCGATGGAGATCTCCGGGAGGGTGTCCAGGACGTCCAGCTTGGTCACCGCCAGACCGGTCAGGCCGTTCACCCGCGCGGCGTAGCGCGCCAGGACGGCGTCGAACCAGCCGCAACGGCGGGGACGCCCAGTGGTGGCCCCGAACTCCCCTCCCAGCTGCCGGAGCTTCTCGTCGATGGCAGCGTCTCCACCGGTGGGAAGCGGGCCGTTGCCCACCCGGGTGGTGTAGGCCTTCACGACCCCCACCACCTCGTGGATGCGGGTGGGCCCGATGCCCACCCCGGTGGCGGCGCCCGCCGCGGTGGTGTTGGACGAGGTCACGAAGGGATAGGTCCCGTGATCCAGGTCCAGTGCCGTCCCCTGGGCGCCCTCGAGAAGAACGTGCTTCCCGGCATCCAGGGCCTCCACGATCTCCAGCCCGGTATCGGTGGCCAGGGAGAGGAGGCGATCCCGCAGCGAGAGGGTCCTCTCCATGGCCTGGTCCAGCGCACCCCCGTCGTCCCCGCCCAGCGCCGCAAGGCGGTCCTTCGCCCGAGCGACCCCGTCCTCCACCAACTGCGCGAAACGATTCTCGTTCCGGATGTCCGCCACCCGGATCCCGCGCCGGCCCGCCTTCTCCTCGTAGGCCGGCCCAATCCCGCGCCCCGTGGTCCCGATCTTCTCGGCGGCCCGGTCCTCCCGCGCCCGGTCCAGGACCCGGTGATACGGCATCAAGAGGTGGGCACGCTCGCTGATTCCCACACGGCCATCCACCTGGATGTCCCGGGAGACGAGGGCGTCGTACTCGTCACAGAACTGCAGGAGGTCCAGCACTACGCCGTTCCCCAGGAGGCACCGCTTCCCCCCGTGCAGGATCCCGGAGGGAATCTGGTGGAGGATGAACTCGTCGTCCCCCACGTGGACCGTGTGACCGGCGTTGGCCCCTCCCTGGTAGCGGGCCACGATATCCACGTCCTCGGCCAGGACGTCGACGATCTTACCCTTCCCTTCGTCGCCCCACTGGCAACCCACGATCACGCTGCAACGTCCGGATCCCACGTCAGGAGCCACTTTCGACAATTCCGATCAGGCCGCGATCGGGGGGCTCGCGGTCATGGACAAAAGAAAAGGCCCGCCTCTGGGGGACGGGCCAGGGCCTGCATCCGCAGGCAGTTGAATCCTTTGGGAAAAGCTATCCGGGGGCCCCGGGGGCGTCAACGACCCGGGGAGGTGGCGGCGCGGCGGCTTCTCCCGCTCCGCCACCCCTGTCCGGTCCTAATCCCCTCGCATCGTGATCGCCGGGTCCACCCGCGTCGAACGCCGGGCGGGAATCCAACTTGCAGTCAGGGCGGCCACGAAGAGGAGGAGCACCGAGACCCCCAGGCTCACCGGGTCCCCGGGCTCGACCCCGTACAGAAGCGCCCGGATGGCGCTCCCGGCGGCGAACACGGCCACCAACCCCGCCGCCAGACCCAGGACCACAATGCCCAGGGAGTCCTTCATCACGAGTGCGCGAACCGCGGTGGGCCTTCCTCCCAAGGCGAGGCGGATCCCCATCTCCCGGGTCCTCTGCGCCACCTGATAGGAGACGACCCCATAGATCCCCGCCGCCGCCAGCAGGAGGGCCAGGAGCGCGAAGCCACCGAGCAGCAAGAGGGTGAATCGCTGCGGCGCCACTGCTTCACCAAGGCGGGAGTCCATGGTGGCGATGCGGGGCGGGACGTCGGAATCGAGCCGCCTCAGGGTGCTGCGGAGAAACGGCGTGAGGGCCGCGGGATCCCCTTCGGCCTCCACCACCACACGTCCGGACCAGCGGAGCCGGAAGGGTCGCTGCCGGTAGCTGAAGTAGACCGTGGGGACCGGCGCCTGGTCCAGGGTCCTGAAGCGGACGTCCCCGACCACGCCGACGACCTGGGAGAAGATGCCCTGGTCCCAGTAGCCGTCCATGCCGCCGCCGGAGACCGACTTGCCGATGGGATCCTCCCCCGGCCAGTAGGTGTCGGCAAAGCTCTGGCTCACGACGGCGACGTGCATGGTCCCGGGCCCGTCGCGGTCGTCGAAGACCCGTCCCCGGATCAGCGGAATGTCCAGGGCCTCGAACGCCCCTCCACTGGCCAGGACATACCCCCCGTCGCCGAACTTCTCCGGGTCGCCGTCCAGCTCGAGCCGGCCGCTGGGGAGCGCTCCCTGCGCCGGGATCGCGCTGATGAACCCCGCCCGTGCCACCCCCGGGCCCGCCTCCGTCTCCTCGATGAATCTCCGGTACCACTCGGCGTGGTCCTCCGGGGTCTCGTATCGAAGCTGTGAGAGCGCCATCGAAACCGTCGTCACGTCCCCGGGGTGGAACCCCGCATCCTGGTTGAGCAGCTCGTGGAAGGAGCGCAGGAGCAGACCCGAGCCCGTGAGGAGGAGGAGGGCCAGGGCCACCTCCCCGCCGACCAGGATCCGCCAGACGTGGGCGCGCTGGCCCACGGCGTTCCCCCGATCGCCCTCGCGCAGGGCGTCGCCGACGTCCGACCGGGCGAGTCGACGCGCCGGGAGGAGCCCGAAGGTCAGAACGGTCAGGATCGCCACGACGGCCGCGAACACCAGGACGGATCCGTCCACGGATACCTGGTCGAGACGAGGAATCGATGCCGGCCCCAGGGCCTTGAGCCCCTGGACCACGAGCGCGGCCATCCCCACGCCCACCAGGGCGCCGCCACCCGCCACCAGGACGTTCTCCGTCAGGAGCTGACGGATGATCCGCCTGCGGTGGGCGCCCAGGGAGGCGCGGATCGCCAGCTCACGGTTCCGCACAGTCCCCCGGGCGAGGAGTGTGCTGGCCAGGTTGGTGCACGCCACCACGAGGACCAGACCTGCGGCGCCCAGGAGAAGGAGCAGGGCACGGCGGGAGCCGCCCACCATCCGTTCCCGGAGCGTGGCCGTGACCACGCCCGTGGCCAGGTAGTCCGGGTCTTCGGGACTGTCCGCGACCAGGCGGAGGGTCAGAC
>CP070829.1:3824133-3829674 GCA_020344755.1 Gemmatimonadales bacterium | reverse complement strand
CCGGAATGGGCGATCAACCCGACCTCTCCTGCCGGTAGCTCCTCGTCTCCATCGCCAAGCACGCGAATCCGCACCCCCGGGAAAGGGATTCCCACGGAACCGGGCTTATCGTCCAGCCGATCGGGAGGCAGGTAGGTGGAGCGGAAGGCCTCCGTGGTCCCGTACATGATGATGATCCGCGTGCCCGGAAGCAGGTCCCGAAGTCGGGCGAGGTGCTTCGAGGGGAGCTTCTCTCCGATGATGGAGATGTAGCGAAGGTCGGGGTACTCGAAATCGGAAAAGGTGGACCGCTCCCCCAGGAGGGTGGCCCAGAGGGAGGGCATGGCGTGGAATCCGGTGATCCGTTCCTCCCTGAGAGTCCGGACAATATCGTTCGGGAAGGTGCTCCCCTGCTGCACCAGCGTGCCCCCGACCATCACCGCCGTGAAGAGCTGGCTCAGGGCCCCATCGAATGAGAACGGGGTGACCGAAATGAGCCGGTCCTCCTTCCGGTTCTCGAGGACCCTGGCCGAGGCTTCGGTCGACTCCCTGAAGACAAGGTGGGAGACCATGATGCCCTTGGGCATGCCGGTCGAGCCGGACGTATAGATGACCGCCGCCAGATCCCCGTCCGAAGGCGACGGGGTCCTCGGACCGCCGGTCGTGGCCAGGACCTCCTCCCAGGCAACGGGCTCGGGAAGCCCGTCGGCGTCGATCTCCGGAAGAGGGCCCATCTGCACGATCAGCTCGAAGGGCGACTCCGAGGGGTAGGCCCGGCACAGCAGGCGCCATCGGGCCCGGTCCACGAAGAGGGAAGTGATGCCACAGTTTTCGACCACGTGGCAGAGGTGGGCCTCGCGATACTGGGGATTGATGTGGACGAATGCGGCGCCGGCTCTCAGGATACCGTAGATCGCCGCGACCTCGGCCACGGACTTCGTTGAGAGGATCCCGACCCGGTCCCCGGGCCCCACACCCCGTTCCCCGAGGAAGGCGGCGATGGAGTCCGCCATCCGGTTCAGGGTCTCATAATCAGTCCGATCTCGACCGGCGACGACGGCCTCATCCTGGGGCCCGCGTAGGGCAGCCCGGTGAAGCATGCCCTCCACACTGGTGACGGTCATGCCCGCAATCAGGCCTCGAGAATCGACTGGGTGAAGGCGGCCATGGCGTTGACCGAGTAGAAGTTGTCCACCGAGAGCTGATCCACGGGCACCAACACCTCATAGCGTCCTTCGATGAAGGTGATGAGGTCCACGACGTGGATCGAGGTCAGGATACCGACTTCGAAGAGGTTCTCGTCCAGGTCTATGTCGTGCTGCTGGGACAACTCTTCGACTTTGGCGAGAATCTCCGCCTGCACCTCACTGATCATGCGCACTCCGTATCGGGGTCAGGGATAATGGGTAGCTACGAGCCAATCTTGCCTGGCGACCAGCGGCGCGTCCAGTCTCGCTATCGGTTCCCGGCCCTGCTGCCTCCGGACCGACAACGGTCCCGCCGTAAGGCCCTGGAGGCGGGAGCGGTCGCCGCTCTGCCTTCTAGGTGGGCTTCGGCGAGACGAGGTTGAGCACCTCCTCCCCCGCTCCCTCCGCCGTGGTCCAGGCCACGCCCACGTAGACCACGGTGGAGAGCACCACCGCTGGGAAGACCTCGTGCAGGATCTCTGAGCCCGGGACGTAATCCCACCCCAGCAGGACGCCGATCCCCACCGCAAAGGACGCCAGCACCGCCGCGCCGCTTCCCCGCCGCCACCAGAGCCCGAGGACGATGGCCGGGAAGAAACAGGCGCCGTAGAGGCTTCCGGAAAAGGCGGTCAGGGCCACGATCCCCCCTGGTGGGTTCAGGGCGATGAGGGCCGTGATGGCAGCGAAGAGCGCCACCCACCCCTTCGTCCACGCCATGGACTGGGCCTCGGTGCGGTGGGGCTTCCACACGCTCATGATGTCCCGCTCGGCGGTGCTGGCCATGACCAGGAGCACGCTGTCCAGCGACGACATGGCGGCGGCCACCATGGCCACCAGGAGGAAGGCTCCGGTGCCGGCTCCGAACACCTCGGTGAGGAGCGTGGGGACCACCAGGTCCGTATCCGCCAGGCCTTCCGGGAAGATCTTTCGGGCGTAGATCCCGATGGGGATGAGGATCAGGTAGACGCCGCCGAAGGTGAGGGTGGAGACCCACATCCCGGTCCGGATGGCGTCCTTCCCCCGCAACGCGAAGAAGCGGGAGAGCTGCCGGGGCTCCACGGCGAACTTCACCAACCCGGCGAAGACAGTCCCCAGGAGGACCGGCACGGCCACACCGCCGCCCCAGGTGAAGAGGGCCTCACCCCCGGGCTGCGCCCGGATCTCGCCCAGCGCCCCCAGGCCGCCGGCGGCGCTCACGGTGCCGGTGAACATGAGGACGGCGGCCACCATCATGACCATCCCCTGGACCGTGTCGGTCTTCACCACGCTGATGAACCCGCCGATGACGGTGTAGAGCATGACCACGAAGAAGACGATGACGATGGCCACCCGGTACGGCAGGTCCAGGAAGATCTCCAACAGGTTGCCGATGCCCTTGAAGACGGCGGTCATGTAGAAGAAGGAGGCCACGATGACGATGACCGCCGCCGTCACCCGGGCAGCCGTGCTCCCGAACCGAAAGCCGATGAAATCCGGGATGGTGAGGGAGCCCATGGCCTCGGTGAAGGCCCGGAGCCGAGGCGCCACCACCGTCCAGGCGAAGAGGGAGAAGGCCACGGCGGTGGGGACGAAGAGGAGCCAGGGCAGCCCCCAGTCGTAGGCCTGGCCGCTGAAGCCCACGAAGGAGTTGGTACTGGAGTAGGTGGCGAAGAAGGAGAGACCGATCACCCACCCCCCCATGTTCCGGCCACCCACGTAGTAGTCGGCGATCCCCTTGGTGCTCTTCTTCCCGGTCCAGGCGTGGTGGGCCAGCATGAGGGTGTAGAGCACCAGGAGCGAGTGCACCATCCAGTATTCCCGAAGGTTCTCCAGGATCGCATTGATCATGTCGAGTCTCCGAAGAGGTTGCGCACCCGGGGCTTGTTGACCTTCCCCATGGCGTTGGTGGGCAGCGCGTCCACCACCCGGTACTCCTTTGGGACCTTGTAGGGCGCCAGTCGCTTCTTCACGAATCCCTTCAGGGACGCCGCAGTGACGCTGTCAACGCCCTCGCGGGGCACCACGGCGGCGCACACGCGCTGCCCCCACTCCGGATCGTCGACCCCGACGACGGCGCAGTCCGCCACCGCCGGGTGGAGCCGCAACACGTCTTCGATCTCCAGGGCGGAGATCTTCTCGCCCCCGGTCTTGAGGATGTCCACGCTGGAGCGGCCCAGGATCCGCCACGCACCGTCTTCCACCACGGCATGGTCCCCGGTGCGGAACCACCCGCCGGAGGCAAACGCCGCCACCGTCTCCTCGGGCCGTCCCCAGTACTCCCGGAAGACATTGGGCCCCCGCACGTGGATCTCGCCGGAGCTCCCTACGGGGACCGGTGCGTCGGACTCGTCCACGAGGCGCGCCTCGACCCCCGGCATCGGCGTCCCGACGAAGCCGGGACGACGCTCGCCATCCAGGGGGTTGGAGAGGGCCATGCCAATCTCCGTCATCCCGTACCGCTCCAGGAGGCGTTGACCGGTGATGGTCTCCCACCGCTCCAGTGTGGGAACCGGGAGCGCCGCGGACCCCGACACCATCAGGCGGCACCGTCGGGCGCCGGCGGCCCAACGGTCCCGTGTGGATGCATCCTGGGCCTCCCAGGCGGCGATGAGGCGGCGGTAGACCGTGGGCACGGCCATGTAGAGGGTGATGTCGCCCTCGGCCAGCCGCTCCCATACCGCCGTGGGATCGAAGCGGGGCTGGATCTCGCAGCAGGCGCCCGTCCAGAGCGCCGTGGTGATGGCGTTCACGATCCCGTGCACGTGGTGGAGCGGAAGGTGCGTGAGGATCCGGTCCGAAGGACGCCACCCCCAGGCCTCCGCCATGGAGGTGACCTGCGCCCGGATGTTGGCGTGGGTGATGACCACTCCCTTGGGGCGGCCGGTGGTCCCAGAGGTGTAGAGCATGAGGGCGGCCCGACTGGGGTCCACGTCCGGGAGTCCGGCCACGGGTGGATCCACCGGGATGTCCGGCCCGTGCCCCGGGCTGGGCCGCCGTCCCCTCCCGGATCCGTCGCGCCCCAGGAACTCCTCCGTGGACTGCAGCCGGAGATTCCCCCCGGCAGAGGCCTCCCGCACCCGGTCCATGAGCGCCGAGTCCGCCACCACGGTGAGGGGTGCGGCATCTTCCAGGACGTGGGCCAGCTCCGCCGGCGGGTGGAGCGGCGACAGGGGCACCGCTATCCCTCCGGCCCGCCAGATCCCCCACTGGACCGCCACGTACTCCCAGCCAGGGGACATCAGGTACGCCACCGGCTTCTCCCGGAGGTCACCCTGCGGGTCGGCCCTCGGCCCCTCCGTCAGATCGGCTCGTGGCTCGGTCTGCGACTCCTCCCTTGGGTCGGCCTGCGGTCTGGCCCGGAGGCCTTGTCTGTCCGGGGCGGCCCCACCCGCTGCTCCACGACCCTCCAAGCCCAGGAGTTGGGACGCCACCGCCTCGGACCGCTGCAGGAGCTCCCGGTAGGTGACGGCACCCCCGGGGCTCATCAGGGCCAAGCGGGACCCGTGGGCTTCGGCGCGACGGAGGAGGTGGAGCGACATGGCCCGCATTGTGGGCCGCAGCGACGCCGGGGTGCAACCGTGCGCTGCGCCGGGATCACCGCGCCGAGTTGGCTCGGACCCGTTCAAGAGATCCCAATTCCCGGCGACCCCCGCGGCGGAGAATCGATTTCAGATGTCCTCGTCCTACGAGGCATGTGCGCTGCTGTCGTCCGGCCGGCCCTCCCGCCCCCGAGCGACCGGCCGACGGCCCCGGCGGCAAGCACGGCTGGTGGGCCCGAGTCCGGTTGCCCCTCTGCGGTCAACCTGCCAATCTCCGGCCCCATGAAGAGCGCCGCCCCATCCACGCCCCGAGCCGCCGTCCTGGCCACCCTGGTTCTACTCGCCGGCGCCCCGGCTTCGGGTCGGGCCCAGACCGTGCGGCCGCAGGGGTCCCCGACCGCCCGAGGGACGCTGGAGGACCCGGAGGCCTATCCCCGGCCCGTGGGAAGCGCCGTGCGGGTGGAGGTCCCTCCCCGGCTCGACGGGCGCCTGGACGACCCGGCCTGGACGGGCGCCCCGGTCTTCACCGACTTCATCCAGTCCCAGCCCGAACCGGGTGCACTGGCCACCCAGCGGAGCGAGGTGCGCGTCGTCTACGACCGGGAGAGCCTCTACATCGGCGCCATGCTCTACGACGACCGGGCCGGGGAGTACGTCATCCAGAGCCTGGAGCGGGACTTCCCCTCCCTGTCCACCCGTGACGCGGACATCTTCGGCGTGGCTCTGGACACCTTCCTGGACCGGCGCAACTCGTACATCCTCCTCATCAACCCGTACGGCGCCTACCGCGACGGCCAGACGTTCAACGACTCCCGCAACACCGACTTCGGCTTCGATGCCCCGACGGAGGTCCGGAC
>CP070829.1:3818342-3824033 GCA_020344755.1 Gemmatimonadales bacterium | reverse complement strand
CCCGGCTTGATGTCCCGGTGGACGATGCCGGCGTCGTGGGCGACCTGCAGCGCGCTGCACACCGAGGTGGCGATCCCCAGGGCCTCGTCCACCGGGAGCTGCTTCTCACGGGCGATGCGGTCCGCCAGCGTCTCGCCGTCGATGTACGGCATGACGTAGAAGAGGAAGCCGTCCGCCTCGCCGGAGTCGAATAGCGGGAGGATGTGGGGGTGCTGCAGGTTCGCCGTGGTCTCGATCTCCGCCAGGAAGCGCTCGGCACCCACCACGGCGGCGAGCTCGGGCTTGAGGACCTTGATGGCCACCTGGCGGTTGTGGCGGACGTCCGTGGCCAGGTAGACCGTGGCCATGCCCCCTTCGCCCAGCTCCCGCTCGATGCGGTAGCGGCCCTCGAGGGCGGTCTTCAGGCGGTCGGGCGTGCTCATCGACTCCCCCCTCCTGCCAATTCTCGAACGAGCTCCGGCAGGTTCTGGATCACCATGATGCGCGAGGAAGGATTGAACCGGACCACGGCGAACGTCTGACCATCCGGGGAGACGTCGTAGTTCACGTGGGGCGTCGCCGTGGCGGCGTCGGCCATGGAGAAGAGGGTCTCCCGGGAGACCACGCTGGGCTCCGGATCGGTGGCGATCACCGCCGCCACCAGCTCCGAGCCCGCGCCGGCCCCGGTGCGGTAGAAGAGCTCCCGCCCGTCGGCGCTCCATAGCGGCTCGATCCCGCCGTCCACCGACACCTGGAACAGGCCCCCGTCCCCGGCGAGGGGCTGCACGTACACCTCGAACTGTCCGGACCGGTCCGAGGTGAAGGCCAGCCAGCGGTCGTCGGGGGACACCGCGGGCCAGCCCTCGCTGAAGCGGGTCGCCACCAGAGGCTCCACGGGCCCCCGGCCCCCGTTTCCAATCAGGGCGATGTCGGGTCCGGAGCCGGGGCTCAGCCCATCCGCCGTGGTCACCAGGGCGCTCTCGTCCCTCAGCCAGATCCCGGTGAAGCTGACCCCCGGGACGGTGATCAGCGAGTCCGAGTCCAGGCTGCCCGGACGGGTCCGGTAGATCCCGAACTGTCCACCCAGCTCCGGCTCGGCGAGGTAGGTCACGAATCGGCCGTCGGGAGTCCAACGAGCGTCGTGGCCGTTACGGTCGAAGGTGGCGCGGGTCAGCACCCCTTCATCCAGGGACAACGTCCATACGTTCCGTCCCTGGTCCGAGGTGAAGTCCACGGCGAGACGCCGTCCGTCCGGCGAGAAGGCGGGACCGTGGAAGTTGTGGTTGTCCCGGGTCACGGGCCGGGTCCGGCCATCCCGGTCGACCAGCTGCAGGATCCGCGGCTCCTCGGGGATGTAGGCCACCGTACCGTTGTCGGACGCCGTGAGCTGGGCATTGCCCGCCTCGACCATCACCCCCTCCGCGATCTGTACCGGCTCGCCAAGGAGGGTCCGCTTGACCGGATCGAAGGCCACGGTCTCCAGGTCTCCGTTGGCCAACGCGTAGACCAGATGACCCGCCGTGTAGACCACGGCCACGACGTCGGCGGCGATGAGGATCTCGCCCATCTCCCCGGTCTGCAGGTCGAGGAGCCGCACGGGCCCCGAACTTATTCCCCGTGGCTGGCGAATGGTGAGCGCGAAGCGGGCGTCCGGGAGGATGTCCTGGATGGTGGTGCTCACGACCCGTTCACCGAGAGGGCGTGTGACCGCTCCGGACGCGTCGACCCGGACCAGTCCCGCATCCGTCACGTCGGAACTGAACCAGAGATTCCCGTCGGACGCCCACACCGCCCACTGGGGCGACACGGCGGACCCCGGGATCGCTCGTTCGTTGCCTCCGTCCATGCTGTACCGGTACAGGCGCCAGTCCGTGTCGTAGCCCAGGAACTCCCGGCCGTCCGGAGAAACGATGTACCCGGCCAGGAACGGCTTCACGCCGGGAAGCACCGTGGCCTCCGTCTCGTGAAGACGACGCCGCATCGTCCGATTCTCGCCATCCGGAGCGATGGCGGTGAAGAGGAGCGTACTCCCGTCCGGGCTGAGCGCGAGCTGGCGATCCTGCGCGGTGGCGGCGCCTCCCAGGTTGGGAAGGGGAACGGCCAGGTGGGAGGGAACGGCTTCCGGCGGATCCCCCGGGGGCCGCATCCATCCCCAGACCGTCAGGATGCCCAGAGCCGTCGCCACCGCGGGCCAGACCCACCCTCGGGTGCTTCGTGCGCCCACCGGGCCAACCCCCAGCGGGCCCGGCGCAGAAGCCATCCGACCCTGGAGCGCCGCGGAGAAGTCCGCCGCACTGGGGAACCGATCCGCGGGAAGGCGCTGGAGGGCCCGACCGAGCGCCCACGCCACGTGGGTCGGAACCGACGCCCGGCTCTCCGTCACCGGTTCGGGATCACGCGTCAGGATCTTCGCCATCACCGCCTGGGCGGTGGATCCGGTGTGCGGGGGATCGCCCGCGAGCATCTCGTACAGGACGCACGCGACGGAGTAGACATCGCTCCGGGCGTCCGGGTCCCGGTCTCCCGTGGCCTGCTCCGGGGACATGTAGTAGGGCGTTCCGAGCGACAACCCCGTCTCCGTCAGGCGCCCGCCTCCCGCCTCCTGCACGGCCAGCGCGATCCCGAAGTCGGCCACCAGCGGCTCCCCCCGCTCCCCAAGGAGGATGTTGGCCGGCTTGATGTCGCGGTGGACGATTCCTCGGTCGTGCGCCGCCTGGAGGGCCCCCGCCACCTTCACCGCGATCTCCACCGCCTCTTCCACCGGAAGCTGTTTCTCCCGGTCCAACCGCGCCCGGAGCGACTCCCCCTTCAGGTAGGGCATCACGTAGAAGAGGAAGCCGTCGGCCTCCCCACTGTCGAAGAGGGGGAGGATGTGGGGATGCTGCAGGTTGGCGGTGGTCCGGATCTCGGCCAGGAAGCGCTCACCGCCCACCATGGCCGCCAGCTCCGGCTTCAGCACCTTGATGGCGACCTGGCGTGCGTGGCGGAGGTCCTCCGCCAGGTACACCGTCGCCATGCCGCCCTGGCCCAGCTGCCGCTCGATGCGGTAGCGGTCAGCGAGGGCGGCAGTCAGCGCCTCGAGCCCGTTCACGCCTTTCCCTCCTCGGCCCGTCGGCGCAGGACCTCGAACCAGTCGGTGACCACCCGGTATCGCACAGACCTCTCGGACCTCTCCCGCTCAACCTCGTTGGACCCGCCGGTCATCGTCAGCAAGAACCGCTCACCGTCTGGATGCACGTCCCAGTCCGCCATGAAGAACCCTGAGTGGAGTTCTCTCGCTTCGCCCACCGACCCATCCGGTGACACGTCGACGGCCATCAGCCGCCTTGGTGTCCTGAACGACTCGGAGATCGTGTAGTACAGCACGTCGCCGTTGGGCGACCATCGGGGCGCATGCCCGCCGGACGCGACCTCGATCTGCCCGGTCGGCTCGGGAAACGGCCGCAAGAACAGCCCCGGCTGGCCTTTCTCGCTCGAGACGTACGCCGTCCACCGTCCGTCCGGCGACACCGCCGCGTCGCCCTCGCTGAACAGGGCGCGCAGGTACGGCTCCGGCTCTCCCCCCTCGGTGGAGCCGATCCACAGGTCCCGGTTGTCGACCTGGAGATAGGATTCGAACAGGAATCGCTCCTCCGCGGGCCACGACTGCGGGATCTGGCGACCCGGAAGGGAGACCAGGCGTCGCTCGTCCGTGCCGTCCACCGACATCGTGAAGATGTCGCGGTCCATGCTGTCGTCTCTTCTCGGCAGCGCGGAATAGGCGATGCGCGTCCCGTCCGGGGACCAGATCGGCCGGCTCACTTCGCGCCCGGTCACCAGAGTCGTTGCCGCGCTGGTCGCGAGGTCGAAGACCACGAGACGGTCCGCGTCGTCTTCCATGGCGGCAAACGTGAAGGCGATCCGGTCTCCGTCCGGCGATACTCGCGATCCGGCGGGACGACCCGGCAGGCCGCGGAGCGTGTCGGCCCTACCATCCCGAGCCATCCAGACGAGCTGCAGCTCGGCCCGGCCCCTGAAGCTCGCCTCGCCCTCGGCGTAAACCAGCGTTCCGTCGCGGGACACGGAATAGCCCCGTGCGAGCCCTTCGGACCCGATGTCTTCGAGCAAGGGGAACGCCGCACCCGTCACCTGGTGCGCATCGAGATCGAACGGAAGCGCGTGCAGCCCCCCATCGGCATGGGCGAAGAGGATGTGCCCGGAGTCCACGTATTGGGCGTCCGAAGCGTCCTCGATCAGTGGCCGAGCCGGGTACCCGTCGGAGCGCAGATCCAAGAGGTGCAGCGACGTCGATTGCTGGGCAGGCGTGAGCAGAACGCCCGAGCCGTCCGGAAGGAGGGTCGGGTTCCGGCCGGTGAAGGAGCTGATCTTCTCCGGCGTTGCGGTGCCGAAGGCCGGGACCCGATACGTGCCCCCTCCCGCGAGGGACAGGAAGACGATGGTGTCGTCCGCTCCCCAGTACGGATCGAACGGCCCGAGCGAGTCCGACTCGAGGATCGTGACCGGCGTCCCCCCGGCGACGGGGATGCGGATCAGGCGTCGGATTGGATCGGAGCTCCGGTCCACCACCGCGATCCACTCGCCGTCCGGGGAGAAGGTGGGATACAGCCCGTGTTCGTGGATCAGCCGAAACTCGGGCTCGTCGATGGACCGGACGAAGAGTCCCTCCTGGCCTACGTAGTACGCCAGCGCCGACCCGTCGGGGGAGATGACGAGGTCCGACCGAAGGGTGTGATCCCCCACGTCGACCGCGAAGGACCGGGGGACCGGCGGTGGCACCGTCGTCGGGCGAAGCCAGAGCAGCATGAGAACGGCGGTCGCGGCGGCCGATACGGCCATGGCGACGATGGGCGACCGGTGGCGAACCGGGTCCCGTCCTCCGGCGGCCCGAGACCGGAAGCCGGGATCGCTCAGGGCGGCGGCCATGTCCCCGGCGCTATGGAAGCGATCCGCCGGGATTCGCTGGAGCGCGGTGAGGACCGTCGCTTCGACATTGGCTGGGATCGACTTCCGAACCTCGGCTGGGCGCGGGACGTCGCCGGTGAGGATCTTGCCGAGGACGGCCTGCGCGGTGCTGCCCACGAACGGCGGGTCGCCGGTGAGCATCTCGTACAGCACCGCCCCCAGCGCGTACACGTCGCTGCGCGCATCCGGATCCCGGTCCCCGGTCGCCTGCTCCGGGCTCATGTAGAAGGGCGTGCCAAGGCTGAGGCCGGTCTCCGTGAGCCGCCCGCCCCCCGCCTCCTGCACCGCCAGCGCGATGCCGAAATCCGCCACCACCGGCTCGCCCTTCTCCAGCAGGATGTTCGCCGGCTTGATGTCCCGGTGGATCACGCCTGCGTCGTGGGCCGCCTGAAGCGCGCCCGCCACCTTCGTAGCGACGGCCACCGCCTGGTCCACCGGCAGCTGCTTCTCCCGGTCGAGGCGCTCCCGCAGACTCTCCCCTTCCACGTACGGCATCACGTAGTAGAGAAACCCGTCTGCCTCCCCGCTGTCGAAGAGCGGGAGGATGTGTGGGTGGCGCAGGTTGGCGGTTGTGCGGATCTCGGCCACGAAGCGTTCCGCCCCGACCACCGCAGCCAACTCCGGCTTCAGGACCTTGAGCGCCACCTTGCGGTCGTGCTTCACGTCCTCGGCCAGGAAGACCGTGGCCATGCCCCCTTCCCCCAGCTCACGCTCGATGCGGTAGCGGCCCTGCAGGGCGGCGTTGAGGCG
>CP070829.1:3812489-3818242 GCA_020344755.1 Gemmatimonadales bacterium | reverse complement strand
TACTTCGCCAGGGCGTCGGCCGTGGCGGGGTACCTGGTGAGGAGGATGTGCCCGTTGTAGTGGAAGTCGCCGACGATGGGCACATCGATGCCCGCATCTTCCAGGCGCTGGACGATCTCCGGGACCGCCCGGGCCGACGGCTCATTGTTCACCGTGACCCGGACCAGCTCGCTTCCGGCCATCGCCAGGGCCGCCACCTGCTCGGCGGTGGACGCGGCGTCGGCGGTGTCGGTGTTGGTCATGGACTGGACGCGGACGGGATTGGCGCCACCCACGCCCACGCCACCGACATCGACCTCGACGGTCTCTCTACGGGGCCAGATACTCACGGCAGCTCTCGGTCAGACGGCGGAACAAGCAGGTACGACGGTGCCGGAGAGAACCCCGGCGGCCGGAGGAAAGGTCCCGGGCCGGCGTCAATCTAACGGCATGGCCCGGACCTCGGGCATCCGCCCGCTCGACGGCATCGGCCTGCGTGAGATTGACCCCCCCAGCCGACTACCGGACCTTCCGGAGGAGGTGCAGGATCCCCAGCGCCGACTCCGGGAGGTCCGAGGGCTTGAGGACGCGGTGGTAGCGGTCCAGGTACCGCTCCACGAAGCCGGCTACGTGCTTCAGGGAAAGAACGTGGTAGCCGCTCCGGGGCCCGGACTGGCCTTCGCCGAAGGCCAGGATCCGGACCTGGCAGCGCGCCTGGCCGTCGGACCCGGAAAGCTCCGTGCGGCCACGCCGGAGCAGGTCCTCCACCCCGTCCGCCAGCTGGACGTCCGGGGCGAAGCCGACCCTGCGGAGGGCGGTCAGGAGGGCGTCCCGGGACCGAAGGCGCTCGTTGATCCGAGCCTTCCCCGCCTTCACCTCGCCGATGATGACATCCACCAGGCCGTTCGCGGGAATGAGCGCCTGGTCCAGGGCCAGGGAGAGGTCGTCCTCCGGGCCCGGATTCCCTCCGGGAATGGTGAAGGCGGCCCAGGGGAAGCGCACGGCCAGGATGTCCAGGTCCGTCACCTCCTCGTATCCCCGCCGGGTCTCCCGGATGACCGGAAGCTCGGTGATGGTGAAGTATCCGTTCAGGTGCAGATAGGCCTGCACCAGATCCACGCCGGCGTTCATGAAAGAGACGGTGGCACGGGGACAGCTCCGGCACAATACGGGCGGTCCCGAGAGCCTTGCGCAGCGGAGCACGGGCACCGTGGAACCGGGACGGGCCCGGGGGGGTTCGTCCCGATGTCCGAACACGATCAACCCCGAACTCGACCAGGTCACACCCATGTCCGAGCCCCGGATCACCGTCTCAGCCAACGGGTCTCTCAAGGTGGAAGGCGACATCCCCGTCTTCGACCACGAGGGGAACCGTCTCCAGACCCGGGAGGGGAAGCCGTACTACCTCTGCCGGTGCGGCCAGTCCAGCCGGAAGCCCTTCTGCGACAGCACGCACAACCGCATCGACTTCGACGGCACCCTGGCGGAATGAGGCACGGAGGGCGGCCCGCCGAAGGTCCGGACCGCAGCCGACCCGAAGCCGCCCACGCGCCCCCTGAGGGAGCCGAGGAGGGGACCGAGGGTCCGGAGTCCGGGTGGCGAAAGGCGCTGCGCTGGGCCGAGCGTGCCCTCTGGGCCGGGATCCTCATCTTCGCCGCCGTCCGTCTCGGGCCACAGCTGGGCGCGCTGACCGGAATCGGGCCCGCCCTGGGGTCCGCCCCCGCCTTCTCGGTGGAGACCCTGGACGGTGCCGTGGTGACCCCGGAGCTGCTCGAGGACCGGGTGGTGGTGGTCAATTTCTGGGCCACCTGGTGCCCCCCGTGCCGCCTGGAGATTCCCGCCCTCCAGAAGCTCCACGAGGAGTTCGGGGCGGACGGGCTGGTGGTGGTGGGACTCTCCACCGACGTCGGGGGCACCCAGAAGGTCCGGGACTTCCTGGGGGAGCGGGGTGTGACCTACGCCGTGGCGATGGCCACTCCTCAGATTCGCCGGGCCTTCGGAGGGGTGTCCGCCCTTCCCACCACCTTCGTCCTGGACCGGGACGGCGTCATCCGGCACCGGGTCCTCGGGTTCTTCGCGCCGCCGGCGATGCGGGCCGCGGTGCGGCGCCTGATGGAGTCCTGAGGGCGCCTTTCCGATGAACAACCCGGTGGGACGGGGGTCTCCCAAGGCGAGAACCTCATTCATTCCAGATCGGGAGACGGATCCTCCATGGCGAACGCCCAGAGCGGCGACACCGTGCACATTCACTACACCGGCCGCCTTGACGACGGCCAGGTCTTCGACTCGTCCCGGGAGCGGGACCCCCTCTCCTTCACCCTTGGCGAAGGTCAGGTCATCCCGGGCTTCGAGGAGGCGGTGCGCGGGATGGAGCCCGGGGACTCCAAGACCACCACCATCCCGCCGGAGGAAGCCTACGGGCCCCGGCGGGATGAACTCACCATGAGCGTCCCGCGGGAGCAGCTCCCGGATGGCCTCGATCCCCAGGTGGGTCAACAGCTCAACATGCGGACTGCCCAGGGCCAGGCCTTCCAGGTCACCGTGGTGGGTGCGGACGCCGACGCCGTGGAGTTGGATGCGAACCACCCCCTGGCGGGCGAGGCGCTGACCTTCGACATCGAGCTGGTGAAGATCGGCTGAGCCCCCTCACCTCGCCGCCAACCCGGCGTACAGGCGAACCATCGACCGGATCCCCTTCTCCACCTGGGAGGAGGGGATCCATTCGTTGGGGGCGTGCATGTTCGCGCCGGGGAGGGCGAACCCCAGGACCGCCACCGAGGGGGTCAGGAGCTCCGCGAAGTCCCGAGCGATGGGGAGGGTGCCGCCGTGGGCCACCCGGGCCGGCTCGACGCCGTACACCTCCTCCAGGGCCCGGGACGCCGCGTCGAAGAGGGGCCCGGAGGGCTCGGCCAGGAAGGGCGGATTCGCCTGGACCCCGGTGACGCGAAGCTGGACGCCCTCCGGCGCCTGCCGCGCGATGTGGTCCTTCAGGAGCTGGATGATCTCCTCCGGGTCCTGGTCCGGGACCAGGCGGCAGCTGACCTTCGCCGAGGCCCGGCCCGGGAGCACCGTCTTCTTCCCGGGGCCCGTATACCCTCCCACGATGCCGTTCACGTCCAGGCACGGTCGGATCCAGAGCCGCTCATGGGTGGCAAAGCCCGGCTCCCCCGTGAGTGAGGCGCCGCCTGCGGATCCTCGGAACGCCTCCTCGTCGTACCCGAGCCCGCGCCACGCCTCCCGGAGCCCGGCCGGGACCTCCCGCACACGGTCGTAAAACCCCGGGACCGCCACCCGGCCGGTGCCGTCGTGGAAGGAGGCGATGATCCGGGCCAGAGCATGCACCGGATTGGGTACCGCACCGCCGTATTGCCCCGAGTGCAGGTCCCGCCCGGCACCCGTCGCCTCGATCTCCACGTAGGCGACGCCTCTCATTCCGAAGATCAGGGAGGGCCGGGCCCGGGAGAACATCATGGAGTCGGCGATCACCGCGTGGTCCGTGGCCAGGGACTCCCGGTTCCGGGCCACGAAGGGGGTGAGGTGGACCGATCCCACCTCCTCCTCTCCCTCGAAGAGGAGGATCAGGTTCACCGGCAGCGTCCCGCTCTGAAGGGCCGCCTCCGCCGCGGCGATCTGGAGGATGACCTGGGCCTTGTCGTCCGCCGCTCCCCGGGCCACCAGGTCGTCCCCGTCTCGGGTGAGCTGGAAGGGGGGCGAACGCCACTCCTCCTCCGGGTCCGCCGGCTGGACGTCGTAGTGGGCATAGACCAGGAGCGTCGGGGCGTCGGGCCCCGCGTGGTGCCGCCCCACCACCAGTGGGTGCCCCTCGGTGTGGTGGATCTCCGCCTCCAGGCCCGCCTCGGTCATCCGCCGGGACACCCACTCGGCGGCCTCCGCCACCTCGCCCGCGTACGCCGGGTCGGTGGAGATGCTGCGGATGGCGACGAGTTCGGCGAACTCGTCCAGGTAGCGGGCCAGGTTGTCCTGGATGAAGCGATCGGTCTCCTGCATGGCGGACCCCGGGATGGGCGGTACCGAAGGCGGCCCACCGGAGACGGGCCGCCGGGCAGCTGTTCCGCCCCAAGCTGGACCCTGGCCCTTCCCGGCGCCACCATGGGGAGAGGCCCTCCCTGCACCCCGGCTGGAGCACGACGCCCATGCACCTCGTCCACACGTCGGAGGCCCCTTCCCCCGCGGGCCACTACAGCCAGGCCGTCGTCCACGCAGGGACCGTCTACGTGGCGGGCCTCCTGCCCTTCGATCCGGCGCGACCCGACGCCCCCCTGGGGTCCACCGAGGAGCAGGCGCGGAGGGTCCTGAGGAGCCTCGGGGCCGTCCTGGCATCGGCGGGCTCCGGACTGGAGTGGCTCCTTCAGGTGACCGTCTTCGTATCGGACCTTTCGGATTGGGGAACCGTGAACCGGGTCTTCGCCGAGTTCCTGGGTGAGCACCGCCCGGCCCGCTGCGTGGTCCCGGTCCTGCCGCTGAAGCGGGGGGCCGCGCTTGAGCTGATGGCCATCGCCGCCGTGACCCCTTCACCCGGGGCCTGAGGGCCTGTCATCCCCCGTAGCGAGGCGCGCCGTATCCGCGGAGAGGGGCGCCGCACCCCCGCGCTTCGACCGAGGCCCGCCACCTGTCGATCCGGTTCCACGACCGTCGCAACTTCGCCACGTCTCGCCCGGCTGGCGGCGGAAGGCCGGATCGAGCGACTGCCGCCGCTCAGGAAATTTCGAAATTCCGCGCTCCCAAGGGCTTCCGGACCGAGGCCCCATGCCCGGGTTCGCCGCGCCCGTAAACCGTTGTGGGATGGAACAATTCGTGCAGTAAAATCAACGATGTTCCGGCGTGCCGGAATGACACGCAGGCGCGCGAAATCACCCCACTTTCCGGAGGCGGACCCCAGGCCGAAGCAAGATCGTACTTGCGGATCGCCCGCACCTGGCCGATGGTGCGGCAGCCCTCCCAGGTGAACGGGATCTCGGGACGCAAGGAAGGGAGCATTCTCAGGGCCTACGGCCGGCCCCGCACTGCTGACCCTTCGGCTTCCCGTTGAAAGGACCGTTCACCACCGCAATCTCCGACAAGGGCAACCCGGTCGCGAGACCGGTCCGCAAAGCCAGGGATCTCACCCTGCTCTCCCGAGACCGCCCGGCTACCGAAGAGATGTGTCAGGAATTCGGTAGCGGCAGACGGTATTCCTTCGACGAGGAGGCAGGATGAGGAAGCTCACGAGACGGGAATTCGCCCGGCTCAGCGCTCTCGGAGCCGGCGCGCTCGCCATCCCCTGGGACCTGCGGATGGCGATTCAGAAGGCCTACGCCCAGATCCCGGGCGGGACGCTGCCACCCGGGGATGTCGCCAAGTACGCGCTCCCCCTGGTGAAGCCGCCTGCGATGCGGCGGAGCGGGAAGCGCAAGAGGAGGAAGGGCCGGAACGTCGATTACTATGAGATCGCCGTCCGGCAGTTCCAGCAGCAGATCTTGCCGCCCGGGCACCCCTTGACCACAGTCTGGAGTTACGGGTCGGTCGACCGACCCGGCACGGTAGGTGAGGGCGGTAGCTTCAACTACCCGGCCTTCACCATCGAGGCGAAGTACAACAGGCCGGTAGCGGTCAAGTGGATCAACGAGCTGGTGGACGGCGTGACCCACCGCCCGCATCTGCTTCCCGTCGACCAGACCCTCCACTGGTGCAACCCGGCCGGCCCGCGGGACCGTCGGGGAACGGACCCGACGCCCTACATGGGCCCGGTGCCCATGGTCACCCACGTGCACGGT
>CP070829.1:3806632-3812389 GCA_020344755.1 Gemmatimonadales bacterium | reverse complement strand
AACCAGCGGCCGCTGGTTGATGGCCGTGTCCTGGTTGGTCCGCCAGAACTTCTTGAGAACGTAGCGGTCGTACTGGGCCAGCTTGGCGAGGGGTTGCCCCGCCGCCCCGGCGATCGCGTCGGCACCAGTGTCGATGACGATCTCGTCCGCGGTGACCCGGACCACCTCACCACCGCGGCGTGCCGTGATGACCGCCCCGGAGTCACGGGCGAGCTTGAACTCCAGTCCCGTACCCACCAGCGGGGCATCGGTGTGGAGCAGCGGAACGGCCTGACGCTGCATGTTGGAGCCCATGAGGGCCCGGTTGGCGTCGTCGTGCTCCAGGAAGGGGATCATGGCTGCCGCCACGGAGACCATCTGGTCCGGGGCCACGTCCATGTAGTCGATTTCCGAAGGCCGCAGCAGAGGGAAGTCACCCTTCTCACGGCAGAGCACCAGTTCGTTGGCGAAGGTGCCGTCGTCGTTCAGGGGCGCGTTCGCCTGCGCGATCCGAGCCTCTTCCTCCTCGTTCGCGGACAGCCACTCGATGGTGTCGGTGACCTTGCCGTCCACCACCTTCCGGTAGGGCGTCTCAACGAAGCCCAGCTCGTTCACCCTGCCGTAGGTGGTGAGTGAGGTGATCAGGCCGATGTTGGGCCCCTCCGGCGTCTCGATGGGGCACATCCGGCCGTAGTGGGAATAGTGGACGTCCCGCACCTCGAACCCCGCCCGCTCACGGGTCAGCCCACCCGGTCCCAGCGCTGAGAGGCGCCTCTTGTGCGTCATCTCCGCCAGGGGGTTGGTCTGATCCATGAACTGGGAGAGCTGTGAAGACCCGAAGAACGCCTGGATCACCGCGGACACCGTCCGCGCGTTGACCAGGTCGTCGATGGAGATCTTCTCCGGATCGGTGTTGATGGACATACGCTCCTTGACCAGCCGAGCCATCCGGGAAAGTCCCACGGAGAGCTGGTTGGCGATGAGCTCGCCCACTGTGCGGACCCGACGGTTCCCCAGGTGGTCGATGTCGTCCACCGTGCCCTGCCCCTGCGAGAGGTTGATCAGGGTCCGCAGGATGGCGATGAAGTCATCCTTGGTCAGGACGGTCTCGGTCCGGGGCACATCCAGTCCGAGCCGCTGGTTGATCTTGTAGCGACCCACCCGCCCCAGATCGTAGCGCTTGGGGTTGAAGAACACCCGGTCCAGCGCCGTCCTGGCTGTCTCGACGTTGGGCGCCTCACCCGGACGCAGGAGGGAGTAGATGGCGTAGAGGGCCTCCTCCTCGCTTGCCGTCGGGTCCTTCTTCAGGGTGTTCTTGACGATGGGGGAATCGCCCCGAACGCCGGCGTTCTCGTTGGTGTAGATCCGGACCTTGTTGACCCCGGCGCGCTCCAGGAGCTCGAGGACGGATTCATCGATCTCGCTGGACTCCTCGACGAGGATCTCACCCGTCTCCGGGTCGACAATGTCCTCGGCGATCACGGCGCCTTCGATCTCCGCGCGGGAGCCCTTGTCCTCGAAGTCGATCTCCGCATCACCCACGGAGAAGAAGAGCTGGAAGACATCCCGATCCTCGCCGTACCCGAACGCTCTCAGAAGCGCCGTGGCGGGGAACTTCTTCTTCTTGTCGATGTGGACGTAGCAGATGTCGTTGATGTCGACGGTGAACTCCACCCACGACCCGCGAAACGGGATGATGCGGGCGCTGTGCAGCTTCGTCCCATTCGGGTGGATGCTGTCCTCGAAGACCACTCCGGGAGAACGATGGAGCTGGCTCACCACCACCCGCTCGGCACCGTTGACGATGAAGGTTCCCAACTCCGTGAGGAGTGGGAGGTCACCGAGATAGACCTCCTTCTCGATGATGTCCCGGGGACGGCGCTCGACCTCCTCACCCTTCTTTACGTCCTCGCCGAGCTCCTCCCAGACGATCAGTCGGAGCGTCGCCTTGAGCGGGGCGGCGTAGGTCATGTCCCGCTCGATGCACTCCTCCACCGAGTACTTGGGCTCGCCCAACGTCGCCCGCACGTACTCAAGCGTGAAGTTCTCGGCGACATCGGAGATGGGGAAGATCTCCCCAAAGACCCGATCGAGACCGAAATCCCAGATGTCTACGGGATCTACGTACTCCTCGACCAGCTTCTCGAAGGACTGGAGCTGGACGTCCAGCAGATCGGGCATGGGCATGACCGGACGAAGCTTGGCAAAGCTGACGACCGGACGACCATCGTGGCGAATATCCAACTGGATCCCCCTTGAACCGATCCACCCTCCCGGGCGGATCCGTCATTTGTGTTCGACTTCCTTCAAGCGCCGAAATCCCCGTACCGTCATCGGACGGCGGGGACCCGCACGCGGTGGCCCTGTCTGGACCTTGATCAGACGCTGTACCGCACGAGCGGGCTCGAAACCTCCCGGCCGGACCGGTGCACGCCGGTCCGGCCGGGAGGCCACCCGCCTACTACTTCAGCTCGACGGTCGCTCCCTGCTCCTCGAGCTTGGACTTGACCTCCTCCGCCTCCTCCTTGGAGACGGCCTCCTTCAGAGTCGTCGGAGCCTCGTCCACGGCCGCCTTGGCCTCCTTCAGGCCCAGGCCGGTGATCTCACGGACCACCTTGATGACCTGGATCTTCTTGGCACCGGCGCCGGTGAGCACGACGTCGAACTCGTCCTTCTCGACAGCCGCCTCCGCTCCGCCGGCCGCAGCCGCACCCGGCATTGCCATGGGGGCCGCCGCAACCGCAGTGACGTTGAACTTGTCCTTGAACGCCTCGACGAACTCGGAAAGCTCGAGAACCGTCATGTTTCCGATGGTCTCGAGGAGCTCTTCGTGGTTGGTCGCCATTTTTCCTTTTCTCCTGATAGTTCACCCGGCGTGAAGCCGGCGGTGGGGGTTCGAAGCTACTCGCCAGCTTCCTGCTTCTGAGCCTTGTATGCATCCAGGAGCCCGGCCATTTCCTGCATCTTGGCTTCCAGGGCTCCGGCCAGCGCCGCCATGGGCGCCTCGAAGGCACCGGCCAACTCGGCCAGCAACTGCTCCCGCGGCGGGAGCTTGGCCAGACGATCGAGCTGGGCCGGATCCAGGATCTTGTTGTCCAGGACACCCAGCTTGAACGCCGGACGATCATCGTGAGCCTTCGCGAACTCCGACAGGACCTTCGCGGTGGTCACTACGTCGTCGTACCCGAAGATGACGCCGCTCGGCCCCGTCAGGGCATCGCCCAGCTCGGGGAGGTCGGTGCCCTCCAGGGCCCGCTTCACCAGCCTGTTTTTGGCCACCAGGTACTCCGCCCCGGTGTCCTTGAGCTTCTGGCGCAGGTCCGTCATGGACTTGACGTTGAGACCGGTGAAATCCGTGAGGTAGACCACCGACGAACGGTCCAGCCGCTCCCTGAACTCGGCGACGAACGTCTCTTTCTCGTTCCGGTCCATGGTCAGCTCCGTCGGTAGAGGTTCGGATCCACGGGAACGCCGGGGCCCATGGTGCTGGAGACCGTGACGCTCCGCACGTAGGTCCCCTTCGCCGCCGAGGGGCGAGCCCGGACGATCTGGTCCATGAAGGCCTCGAAGTTCTCCGCAAGCTTGTCCGTCTCGAAGGAGATCTTGCCGATCGGGGCATGGACGTTCCCGGTCTTGTCCACCCGGAACTCGATCTTCCCCGCCTTGATCTCCGTGACGGCCCTACCGACGTCGAACGTCACCGTTCCGGCCTTTGGTGTGGGCATGAGCCCTCGGGGCCCCAGGACCCGACCCAGGGGACCGACCTTTCCCATGACGTCGGGCGTTGCCACCACCACGTCGAAGTCGAGCCACCCCTGTTGGATCTTGTCCACGAACTCGAGGCCGACGTAATCGGCACCCGCGTCCTGGGCCTCCTTCTCCTTCTCCCCCTGGGCGATGACCAGCACGCGCACCGCCTTGCCCGTCCCGTGCGGGAGGACCACGGTCCCACGCACGATCTGGTCCGCCTTCCTGGGGTCGACGCTCAGACGGGTCGCGACTTCGACGGTCTCGTCGAACTTCGCGAAGGACAGGTCCTTCACCATCTGAACCGCCTCTGAAGGAGCGAAGGTCACGCCGGTCGGGACAGACTCCCGACTTGAGCGATACTTCTTTCCGTGCTTAGGCATAATTCCGAGCCGTCTGGTTCTGATCCTCCCACCGGTGGCGGCTCGCACACAGTGGTCAGCGGACTGCGGAACCCCGGGTCTGCCCCGAGGGCCGCGCTCGGGCCGCGAGGGAAGCTCCCTCGCCGCCATGTCTCTCGTCAGCCTATCCCTCGACCTCGATCCCCATGGAACGCGCGGTCCCGGCGATCTGCATGATGGCCGAGTCGATGTCGTTCGTGTTCAGGTCCGGAAGCTTGGTTTCGGCGATCTCCCGGAGCTGGTCACGCGTAACCTTGGCGACCTTCTCCCGGTTCGGCTCGCCGGACCCCTTCGGGATCCCCAGGGCCTTCAGAAGCAGGACGGCCGCCGGCGGGGTCTTGGTGATGAAGGTGAAGGACCGGTCGGCGAAGACGGTGATCTCCACCGGGATGGTGAGCCCCGGCCTGTCCTGGGTCTTCGCGTTGAACTGCTTGCAGAAGTCCATGATGTTCACGCCGTGGGCCCCGAGGGCGGGACCGACCGGCGGGGCTGGATTCGCCTGCCCCCCCGGCACGTGCAGCTTGATGAAACCGATGACCTTCTTCGCCATGACTCGTATGCCTCGCGAGGACGTTCGCGCGAATCCCGTGGATCCGGTGCGTCAGTACCCCTTCAACTGGGTGTAATCCAATTCAACCGAGGTGGGTCGCCCAAAGAGGGACACCTCCACCTTGACCTTGCCCTTTTCCGGGAAGACCTCCTGCACCGTCCCGGAGAAGTCCGAGAAGGGTCCCTGCGTAACTTCCACCACCTGCCCCACGTGGAACGGAATGTCCTCCCGGGTCTCCCCCTCCGCCTCGGGAAGCTCCACGCCGAGGATCTTGTTGATCTCCTCTTCCCGGAGCGGCTGGGGTGTCTTTCCGGACCCCACGAACTTGATGACGCCCTGGGTGTTGTTGATGGCGTGTTGAGTCCGCTCGTTGAGGACCATCTGCACCAACACGTACCCGGGGTAGAGACGCTTGGTGACCGTCACCCGCTTCCCGTTCCGGATCTCCACCGCCTCCTGCGTCGGAACGAGGCACTCGGAGATCTCCTTTTCCTCGGGAGTGTCTCCGGGCTCATCCTCGATCTTCTTGGCAAGAAGACGCTGGACCTTGTTCTCGTGCCCCGAGTAGGTCTGGATCGCGTACCACCGCTTCTCGGACATCAGGCTCCGAACATCCCCATGATCAGATCGATGATCGTGCGAACGATCAGGTCCATGACCCAGATCGTGGCGGAGATGATGACGAGGAACACCAGCACCACGATGGTGGCGTTCTTCAGCTGCTCGTAGTCCGGCCAGGTGACCTTCCTGAGCTCGACCCACGACTCCTCGATGAACTCCTTGGTCTCCTGAATCTTCTGAACCGCCATGACGTTACTTCGTCTCCTTGTGGGCGGTGTGCGTCCGGCACCGCGGGCAGTACTTCCGGTACTCCACCCGCTCCGGATGGAGTCGCTTGTTCTTGGTCTTGGAGTAGTTCCGCTCCTCACACTGCTGACAGGCGAGGGTGACCTTGTCCCGTGGCATGTTCCGTCTCTCCTGGCGGCGGGCTCACCGGGGTCCGGAGCCGTCTTGCGGCCCGGACCCCGGCTCAGCGCCGATGTTACTCGATGATCTCGGTGACGACGCCGGCGCCCACCG
>CP070829.1:3800747-3806532 GCA_020344755.1 Gemmatimonadales bacterium | reverse complement strand
CGGAAGGGTCTGGCGGATACGGCGCTCAAGACCGCGGACGCGGGATACCTGACCCGGCGCCTGGTGGACGTGGCGCAGGATGTGACCATCACCGTGGAGGATTGCGGGACGATCCTGGGTCTCGAGATGACGGCCCTGAAGGAGGGCGAGGACATCATCGAGCCCCTGAAGGACCGGATTGTCGGGAACGTCGCGCTGGAGGACGTCTTCGATCCCATCGATGGCGAGCTCCTGGTGCCGGCGGGCGAACTCATCGACGAGGACACCGCCGACGCCATCGAGGACGCGGGTCTCCAGATGGTGAAGATCCGTTCGGTCCTCACCTGCGAGGCCAACCGGGGTGTGTGCCGCATGTGCTACGGGCGCAACCTGGCCACCATGAAGACGGTGGACATCGGGGAGGCCGTGGGAATCCTGGCCGCCCAGTCCATCGGAGAGCCCGGAACGCAGCTGACGCTCCGAACCTTCCACATCGGAGGGACCGCTTCTCGGATCGCGGCGCAGACGCAGCGGAAGTCCAAGATCGATGGTGTGGTGAGCCTCGACCGGGTGACGACGGTGGATACCCCCAACGAGGACAAGATCATCACCTCACGCGAGGGACAGATCGTCATGAAGACGAAGGAGGGCATGGTCCGCAGCCGGCTCTCCGTGCCGTACGGTGCCACCCTTGCGGTCGAAGAGGGCCAGGAGATTTCCTCTGGCGACCTCCTCTTCAGCTGGGATCCCTACTCCGAGCCCATCGTGGCGGACGTGGAGGGTGTGGTGAAGTTCATGGACATCGTGGACGACATCACCATGCGCGAGGAGCTGGACGAGTCCACGGGCCGTCGTCAGATGACCATCATCGAGGACCGGGACAAGAAGCTCCATCCGACGATCCAGATCGTCTCGAAGGGCAAGAGCGCCAAGAAGTTGAGGGAGTTCATCATGCCGGTGGGCGCCCAGATCACCACCCATGACGGTGACGCGGTGGTCCCGGGGGACACCCTGGCGAAGATCAGCCGCGAAGTCTACAAGACTCGCGACATCACCGGGGGACTGCCCCGCGTCGCGGAGCTCTTCGAGGCGCGCCGGCCCAAGGATCCGGCGGTGATCACGGAGGTCGACGGACGCATCAGCTTCGGCGACATCAAGCGAGGCAAGCGCGAGGTCGTCGTGACGCCGGAACACGGCCCAGCCCGGACGTACGACGTTCCCGTCGGGAAGCACATGCGGGTTCACGAGGGCGACATGGTCCGGGCGGGTGATCGCCTCTCCGAGGGCCCCATCAACCCTCACGACATCCTGCGCATCAAGGGTCCCCGGGCCGTCCAGGAGTACCTCCTGAACGAGATCCAGGAGGTCTACCGGCTGCAGGGCGTGAAGATCAACGACAAGCACATCGGGGTCATCGTCCGCCAGATGCTCCAGAAGGTGAAGATCACCGATCCCGGGGATACGAACCTCCTGGAGGGCGAGAATGTGGACCGTTCCGAGTTCCGCTTGGCCAACCACGCGGCGGTCGCCGAGGGCCACAAGCCCGCTCGGAGCGAGCCGCTGCTGCTGGGGATCACCAAGGCCAGCCTCACTACCGAGTCGTTCATCTCGGCGGCCTCTTTCCAGGAGACCACCCGGGTGCTCACGGATGCAGCGGTGCGCGGCGCCAGGGACGACCTGCGGGGCCTGAAGGAGAACATCATCATCGGACACCTGATTCCGGCGGGGACCGGGATTCACCGGTACCAGCAGGTGGAGTTCATGGTGGACGAGTCCTTCTACCAGGACGAGATCCTCCCCCTGTCCGAGCCTGGAGGCGACCTGCTCCTGGGCCTCGGGGCAGAGGCGGAAGGCGGCGAGTAGCCGCCCCGGGATCAGGGGAAAGGGAGGCCGCTCCGCGAGTCTGCGGGGCGGCCTCCCGCCGTTTCAGGGTGCCGGTCCGGGGGACCTTCAGACCGTCCGATCTGGGCCGTTGACACCCAAAAAGGGCTTGGGTAAGTTACCAAGCTCTGTTCGAAAACCTCCTTGCCGCGGTGGGGAGTTTCCATTCGATCGATCCGATATGCCTACCATCAACCAGCTCGTTCGGAAGGGCCGTCAGGCGGTTCAGAAGAAGAACAAGTCGCCGGCCCTTCAGAAGAACCCCCAGCGGCGGGGTGTCTGCACTCGGGTGTACACCACGACCCCGAAGAAGCCGAACTCGGCGCTTCGGAAGGTGGCTCGCGTGCGCCTGACGAATGGGTACGAGGTGACGGCATACATCGGTGGGGAGGGTCACAACCTCCAGGAGCACTCCATCGTTCTCATCCGGGGTGGCCGCGTGAAGGACCTGCCCGGAGTCCGATATCACATCGTGCGTGGAACGCTGGACACCTCCGGAGTGAGTGACCGCCGCCAGGGTCGGTCCAAGTACGGCGCCAAGCGGCCCAAGTAACGGATAGAAGATGAGTCGTCGATCCCGAGCCGATAAGCGCGAGGTCGCCCCCGACCCGGTACACGGGTCTCCCGTGGTGACCAAGTTCATCAGCGGCCTCATGCTGGACGGCAAGCGGTCCCTGGCCGAGAAGGTCTTCTACTCGGCGTTGGACGTGATCGAGGAGAAGTCGGGTCAGCCGGGCCTCACGGTCTTCCAGCAGGCTCTGACGAATGCAAAGCCGGCGCTGGAGGTGAAGAGCCGCCGAGTGGGTGGTGCCACCTACCAGGTGCCCATCGAGGTCAGGCCGGAGCGCCGTCAGGCGCTGGCGATCAAGTGGCTCATCGGGTTTGCCCGGGGGCGCTCCGAGAAGACGATGTCGGAGCGGCTCGCAGGAGAGCTGATGGCTGCCGCACGGGGCGAAGGCTCCACCGTCAAGAAGAAGGACGATACCCACCGCATGGCCGAGGCCAACAAGGCATTCGCCCACTACCGGTGGTAAGGCGGGAAGGGAAGTAACCGGCCCACGGGGCCGGGGGCAGGACAAGACAGAGGACGCGACGGCCTTCGGGCCCTCTCCGGAACAAGGGAAGCGCGGATGGCGCGGCCTGCCCGGAGGGAGGTCGCAGCCGAGACCGCGCTTTTTTTGCGGTCGTTTCGAGAGGACCAGTTCGGTGCCCCGGCACCGCTTTCAATACACGAGACGGGTACGAGAGAGATGGCACGGAAGACGCCACTACAGCACCTGCGGAACATAGGCATCATGGCGCACATCGATGCCGGTAAGACCACGACTACCGAGCGCATCCTTTTCTACACGGGACGGGTGCATCGGATGGGCGAGGTCCATGAGGGCGCGGCCACCATGGACTGGATGGAGCAGGAGCAGGAGCGGGGGATCACCATCACGTCGGCCGCCACCACGGCGTTCTGGCCGAGGAAGGGTACGGACTTCCGGATCAACATCATCGACACTCCCGGCCACGTGGACTTCACCGCCGAGGTGGAACGGTCCCTCCGGGTCCTTGACGGCGCCGTTGCCGTCTTCTGCGCAGTCGGCGGGGTGGAGCCCCAGTCCGAGACGGTCTGGCGCCAGGCCGACCGTTATGGGGTTCCCCGGATCGCCTTCGTGAACAAGATGGACCGGGTGGGTGCCGACTTCGAGAACGTGGTCAGCATGATGCGGGACCGTCTCGGTGCGAACGCGCACCCGATCCAGTACCCCATGGGCGAGGGCGAGATGTTCACCGGGCTCATCGACCTGGTGGAGATGAAGGCGGTCTACTACGAGGACGAGCTCGGCTCCAAGTTCGTGGAGCAGGACATCCCCTCGGACCTGCTGTCCAGGTGCGAGGAGCTCCGCCATTCCCTCCTCGAGGCGGCGGTGGAGCACGACGAGGAGCTCATGGAGAAGTACCTGGAGGGTGAGGAGCTCTCCGTGGACGAGTTCCGGGCGGCGGTTCGGAAGGCCACCATCCAGGGGCACATCTTCCCGGTCTTCTGCGGCACCGCCTTCAAGAACAAGGGAGTCCAGAAGCTGCTTGACGGCGTCATCGACTACCTGCCCTCCCCCCTGGACATTCCCGCGATCCGGGGACACCTCCCCCACCACGACGAAACGCACGAGACTCGGGAGGCCAGCGACGACGCGCCGTTCTCGGCCCTGGCGTTCAAGATCGCGACCGATCCGTACGTGGGGAAGCTGACCTTCTTCCGCGTCTACTCCGGTACGCTGTCCTCGGGCTCGTACGTGATGAATGCCACGAAGGAGAAGCGGGAGCGGGTCGGGCGAATCCTGCAGATGCACGCCAACAAGCGGGAAGAGCTGGACATGGTCTACGCCGGTGATATCGCCGCCGGTATCGGGATGAAGGACGTGAAGACCGGGGACACGCTCTCGGCGGTGGACTCGCCCATCATCCTCGAAGCCATGACCTTCCCCGAGCCCGTGATCGCGGTGGCGGTGGAGCCCAAGTCGAAGGCGGACCAGGACAAGCTCTCCAACGGCCTGGCGAAGCTGGCGGACGAGGATCCCACCTTCCGGGTCCATACCGATCAGGAGACCGGTCAGACCATCATCTCCGGAATGGGTGAGCTCCACCTGGAGATCATCGTCGACCGGCTCCGCCGCGAGTTCAACGTGGAGGCCAACATCGGCCGCCCGCAGGTGGCGTACCGGGAGACGATCCGGAATCCCGCCGACAAGGTGGAGGCGAAGTTCGTCCGGCAGACCGGTGGTCGCGGGCAATACGGCCACGTGGTCATCAACATTGCGCCGGCGGAGCCGGGTGCCGGCTTCGTCTTCGAGGACAAGATCGTGGGTGGCGTAATTCCCCGGGAGTACATCGGTCCCGTGGAGCAGGGGATGAAGGAAGCCCTCGAGAACGGGGTGCTGGCCGGCTATCCCGTCATCGACGTGAAGGTCGAGCTGATCGACGGCTCCTACCACGACGTCGACTCCAGCGAGATGGCGTTCAAGATCGCTGGGTCCATGGCCATCAAGGAGGGCGTCCGGCGGGCGAAGCCGGTCCTCCTGGAGCCCATTATGGACGTGGAGGTGGTGACCCCGTCGGACTACATGGGAGACATCATGGGGGATCTTTCCTCCCGGCGGGGCAAGGTGGGAGGAATGACCGAGCGGGCAGGGGCCCAGGTCATCGGGGCGAGCGTCCCGCTGAGCGAGATGTTCGGGTACTCCACCAACCTGCGCTCCATGAGCCAGGGCCGGGCCGTGTACACCATGCAGTTCGCCCACTACGAAGAGGTTCCCAAGTCGAAGGCCGACGAGATCATGGCTTCGACGGGCAGCAAGGACGCCTAAACCCAACCCCAACGACGCAGAGGAATCAGCGATGGGCAAGGAGAAGTTCGAGCGCACGAAGCCGCACGTGAACGTCGGGACGATTGGTCACGTGGACCATGGGAAGACGACGTTGACGGCCGCGATCACGACGATCCAGGCGGCGAAGGGGCTGGGTCAAGTTGTGTCGTTCGACAACATCGACAAGGCTCCGGAGGAGCGGGAGCGTGGGATCACGATTGCCACGGCGCACGTGGAGTACGAGACGGAGGCCCGTCATTACGCGCACGTGGACTGTCCGGGACACGCCGACTACGTGAAGAACATGATCACGGGTGCGGCGCAGATGGACGGAGCGATCCTGGTGGTGTCGGCGGCGGACGGGCCGATGCCGCAGACGCGGGAGCACATTCTTCTGGCTCGTCAGGTGAACGTGCCGTTCATCGTCGTGTTCATGAACAAGTGTGACATGGTGGACGACGAGGAGCTGCTGGAGCTGGTGGAGCTGGAGGTGCGGGAGCTTCTGAGCGAGTACGACTTCCCGGGCGACGATCTTCCGGTGATCCGTGGCAGCGCGCTGAAGGCGCTGGAGA
>CP070829.1:3794862-3800647 GCA_020344755.1 Gemmatimonadales bacterium | reverse complement strand
CGGTGATCCCGATCCCAGGCTGAACGGAAAGACGCTGGCCGAGGTGGCGCAGGAGTGGGCCATGGACGTCCCGGCCGCCGTCCGCGCGATCCTGGAGGAGAACGGCAACGCCAGCGTCATGAACCTGGACCTGTACGATTCGGAGAACACGCGGTACCTCGCCCGGCAACCGTGGATGATGACCTGCACCGACGGGCGGACGCCCGCCGAAGGCCAGGACGTCGTTCACCCCCGGGTCTATGGGGCGTTTCCGAAGAAGCTCCGGGAATTCGTGTTGGACGAGCCGATCCTCTCGCTGTCCCAGGCGATCCGTAGCTTCACCGGTCTCGCGGCCGACTTCCTGCGCCTTCCGGACCGGGGCTACATCCGACCCGGGATGCGGGCCGACATCACGGTTCTCGACCTGGAGCGCTTCCGAGACCGGGCGACGTACCAGGAGCCCCACCAGTACTCGGAGGGGGCCGTGCACGTCCTGGTGAACGGGACCTTCGCCATTCGGGATGGGGACTTCACCGGGGCCATGGCAGGAGAGGCCATCCGCTTCGGCCCTGAGGCCTCGTCGCCCGCCGCCCTCGCCACGGGCCAGGGAGTCGCCGGCCGGTGACCCATCCGGAAGGCGCCCCCGCGTCGCCGGCATCGCGGGATCCCGACGGCGTGGTCCTGACCCAGCGGGTGGGAACCTCCCTCGTGGTCACCCTGAACCGGCCGGACCGCCTGAACGCGGTGAACGCCGACCTGTATCGAGGAATCCTCGGTGCCCTCCGGGCCGCGGAGGCCGACCCGGGGATCCGGGCGGTGGTCCTCACGGGTGCGGGCCGGGCCTTCTGTGCCGGGGCCGACCTCAAGGCCCACGGAGAGGGCGCCCCCCAGGGGCCGGAGCGCCGGCACTATATCCATCTGGCCCAGCGGGCGAATCTCCGGATTCAGGTGGGGCCCGTCCCCGTAGTCGCCGCAGTGAACGGCCACGCCGTGGGTGCCGGGCTCGAACTGGCGCTCTCCGCGGACTTCATGCTCGTGGCAGAGGACGCCAAGCTCCGCCTGCCGGAGATCCGACTTGGGACCTTCGTCGGAGGGGGGGCGGTCTACACCCTCGCGGAGCGGGTCGGGGTCCTGAAGGCCAGGGAGCTCATCTACTTCGGCGACTTCCTCTCGGGATCCGAGGCCGCCGCAATGGGGCTGGCGAATTGCGCCCTGCCGTCGGACCGCGTCCTGGACGAGTCCCTTGCCTGGGGGGAACGGTTGGCGGCGGGGGCTCCCCGGTCCCTGGCAGCGGCCAAGCGCCTGGTTGGCCGGGCCGGGATCCGCTCCCGGACCCGGGCCCTCAGGGCGGAGGCTCGGGTGCTGGAGTCTCTCATGGGGAGCCACGACTGGGCCGAGGGGCTTGCCGCATTCGCCGAGAAGCGCCCACCCCGGTTCACCGGGGAGTAGCAGGGCCCGGATTCCCATGGACGATGTCGCGGGGCGGGTGCCCCACTCTCTCGAGCCCCTCTTCGCACCGCGCTCTGTGGCCGTGGTGGGCGCCAGCCGTGAACCCTCCAAGCGTGGCTTCCAGATCGTCCGCGCGCTGAGCGAATCCCGGTATCGGGGAGCGGTCTACCCGGTGAATCCCCGGGGAGGGGAGCTTCTCGGGTTTCCAGTGTACGCCGCCGTCGCCGACCTCCCGGAGGTCCCGGACCTGGCCGTCATCTGTACGCCTGCCGCATCCGTCCCCGAGATCATGTCCCAGTGCGGCCAGAAGGGCATCCGGGGGGCCCTGGTGCTCGCGGTGGGATTCGGGGAGTCCGGGCCCGCGGGGCGGGAGCTGGAAGACCGCGCGCTGGCGGCCGCTCGAGAACACGGGATCCGCATTCTCGGGCCCAACACCTCCGGACTCCTGAACCTGCCCTTGGGGTTGAACCTCATTGGTGCCCGTGGCGTCCGGACGGGCCACCTCTCCCTTCTCGTGCAGTCCGGGAACGTGGCCCTGGGCCTCATGAAGGAGGCTACGGAGCGTTCTTGGGCTGGTGTCGCGGTGTGCGCCGGTATCGGGAACGGCCGGGACGTGGGCTTCGCCGAGTCCCTGGAGTTCCTGGCCCGTCACGGTGACACCCGAGCGATCCTCTGCCACCTGGAGGGGGTGCAGGACATACGCCGGTTCCTGGCGGCAGCCTCCCACGCGACCCGCACCACCCCGGTGGTGGTCCTGAAGGCGGGCCGCTCCAGGGCCGGGGCGGAGGCGGCACGGTCCCATACCGGATCGGTGGCCGGGCCCTACGAGTGGCTCCGGGCCGGACTGCGCCAGGCGGGTGTCACCGAGGTCCTTCGCACGGACGAGTTGTTGCATGTGGGGGAGACGCTGGCGTGGCAGCCCCTGCCTGGGGAGGGGAGGGGCGCGCTCATCCTCTCCGACGGTGGAGGGCAGGGAACCCTGGCCACGGACATCCTCACGGAGTGGGGGATTCCCCTCGCTGTCCCCGGCTCCGAGACCCGGGCCCGGCTTCGGGCCCTCCTGGGTGACGCGGCCGCCGTGGGGAACCCGGTGGATCTGGCCGGCGCAGCCGACGCGAACCCGGAGATCTTCGCCCGGGCCCTGGAGGTGGTGGCGGAGGATCCCGAGGTCGGAGGCGTCCTCCTGGTGGGGCTCTTCGGCGGCTACGCCCTGCGGTTCGACGACGTACTCCGATCCCGGGAGGAGGAGGCCGCCGTGCGGATGGGGGAGGCCATGAAGCGCCACGGCAAGCCGCTGGTGGTCCATACCATGTTCGCCCTCGAGCGTACCCCACCCCTCGCCGCCCTCGGCGAGGCCCGCGTGCCCGTGGTGGCGTCGCTGGAGGTGGCCTGCCGTTGTCTCGAGAGCCTCTGGAGCCGCGGGGTCGCCCTCCGGTCTTCACCCTGGCTCGACCGCCCCGGATCAGGGGACGGTCCCGCCACGACACCTCCCGAGATCGCGGCGGCCCGCGCCGAGGGACGAGACACCCTCACCGAGACCGAGACCCGCTCACTCCTGTCCGGGTCTGGCCTCGCCCTCCCGCCGGCGGTCCTGTGCACCGGCGAGGACGAGGCGGTGAAGGCGGCGACGGAGCTGGGGGATTCGGTGGTCCTGAAGGTGGTCTCGCCGCACATCTCCCATAAGTCCGAGGCCGGGGGCGTGGCGCTTGGATGTCGGGGTGAGGATGCGGTACGCGCTGCGTTCAGGGAGGTTCTGACGGCGGCGGAACGCTATCTGGATGCGGCTGGCCTTCCCCAACACGTGGACGGCGTCCTGGTGACGCCCATGCTCGAACCGCCCCTGACGGAAGTCCTGGTGGGAGCCGCCCGCGACCCCGATTTGGGACCCGTGCTCTCGGTCGGGGCCGGCGGGATCTGGGTCGAAGTGCACCGGGACGTGGTTCACCGGGTGTTGCCGGTAGAGGCGGCGGAGGTCCGGGCCGCCCTGGAGGAGCTGCGGATCCACCCGATCCTTGCAGGGCATCGCGGCCAGGGAGTCGCCGACATGGACACCCTGGTGGAGGCGGTGTCCGCCGTCGCTCGGTGTCTCCTGGAGCACGAGGAGCTTTCCTCGGTGGAGGTGAATCCCCTCTTCGTCTACCGCGACGGGGTAGCGCCGGTGGACGCCAGAGCCTTCCTCCGGCAGGACCCGCTTCAGGATCTGCCTAGAGCCACCCCTTCCGCCTGAAGAAGAGGAGCATTGCGCCGGCCACCGCGGCCATGACCAAGAGGAGACCCGGGTAGCCCCACGGTTGGTGGAGCTCCGGCATGCTATCGAAGTTCATGCCGTAGAGTCCGGCCAGGAAGGAAAGGGGAATGAAGATGGTGGCGATAATGGTGAGCACCTTCATGACCTCGTTCATCCTGTTGCTGACCCCCGTCAGGTAGAGGTCCATGAGGCCGCCCACCAGGTCCCGGAGCGTCTCCACCGTATCCACCACCTGCACCGCGTGGTCGTATACGTCCCGCAGGAAGACCCGGGTATCCGCCCCGATGAAGCCGCTCTCGTCGCGGTAGAGCTGAGAGAGGAGGTCCCGGAGCGGCCAGACCCCCCGCCGGATCACCAGCATCTCACGCCTGAGCCTGTGAATCGCCGCCAGGGCCTCCGGGGAGGGATCCTCCAGGACCTGCGGCTCCAGCGCCTCCACGTGGTCGCTGATGGCTTCGATGATGTGGAAGTAGTGGTCCACCACCGAGTCGATCAGGGCGTAGGCCAGGTAGTCCGCCCCTCTGGACCGGATCGTTCCCTTCCCGGTTCTCAGCCGATCCCGTACCCCCTCGAAGACATCCCCCCGCCGCTCCTGGAAGGTGAGCACGGCACCCTGACCCAGAACCAGGCTCAGTTGTTCGTCCTGCACGGAGGCCGACTCGGCGTCCCAGTGGAGCATGCGCATCACCAGGTAGAGGTGGTCGGGGTACTCTTCCAGCTTCGCCCGCTGCGAGCTGTGCACGATGTCCTCCTGGACGAGCCGGTGGATTCCCAGGTGGTCTGCCAAACCCTGGACCATCTCCACCTCGTGGATCCCGTCGAGGTTGACCCAGGTGGTTCGCGGGCCGTCAAGCACGGAAAGAACCTCGTCCAGCGACACGGTTCGCTCGTCCGCCCTCCCCCCCTCAGAGAACACGTCGCCGTCGTAGTCCATGAAGGAGATGCGCGCCGGTTCGGCCCGTTCCGTCCCGACGTAGACCACAGTTCCGGGAGGTGCGCCCTTCTTCTTGTGCGAGCCGGAGGCCAGGTGCCGCACGTGGCGCAGGAGTGACCCCGGGGCTCGGGGCCCGATCACGGAAAGGCTGGAGAGAATCGACATGGGCGGGAGCGCGGGTGGGAGCGAGGAACCGTACCTCGTGCATGAATAGGACGAGAGGGGCGCCCTGGCCATCGTTGATGGCGGGGCCGGTTCCCGGACCTCGAGCTCCTCGGGCCGCAACAAACCCCCGGGACGGCGCGTAGGAATGGAGGTACATCGGGGCGGAGCCACCGCCCCGAAGGCTGGCTCCTCTCCCTCGAACCCCGCTGCCATCATGCGCCCCCAGGACTTCCGCTCTCGACTCCTCTTTCCCTTGCTGCTGCTCCTCGCCCTTCTGGCCGGTCCCCCGCTCGGGGCACAACAGGCGGATCCCGCGGACGTCGAGACCGTGGACGGGATCATCACGGCGCTGTACGCGAGCATCTCGGGCCCCATAGGAGAGGTGAGGGACTTCGATCGCTTTCGCTCCCTGTTCGCCGACGACGCCCGACTCATCCCCACCGGCCCGGCGGGGCCCCAGCTTCCCCAGGGCTACACTGCATTGACTCCCGAGGGGTACTGGCAGCGGAGTAGCGAAGCCCTGGCGGAGATCGGGTTCACGGAGGCGGAGATCGGGCGCACCACGGAAACCTTCGGCCGCATCACCCATGTCTTCAGCACCTACGAGTCCTACAGGGAGGATCAGGGCAGTCCGGACGAGCCCTTCGCCCGGGGGATCAACTCCATCCAGTTGGTGGAGGCCGGCGGCCGGTACTGGATCCTCACCGTCTTCTGGGACTCGGAACGGCCCGACAATCCGATCCCGGACCGCTACATCGGCCGCTGAGCCCTACAGGGGGCGGGGCCCGGAGGGCCAGGGAGGCGTCGGGCGGGGTCCAATCCGCCCGAGCGTCCCTGCGACGCAGCCCACCCGCACACCCGGGACTCGCCCCCGCGCGCGGGGGATCTCCCCACGGTGTATCGGGATGCATCTCCGACCCCCGAGCGGGGGAGCGATCCGGTACCTTCGTGCTGCGGTGACGGTAACTCCACAGGACCGGTCCCGTACCACGTCTTGATGGATCCCACCG
>CP070829.1:3788933-3794762 GCA_020344755.1 Gemmatimonadales bacterium | reverse complement strand
ATGAACGATCTGTGGGCAGGTACCTCTCCCGCCCTGCCAGCAGGGGGTGTTGGTACCGTACGCGATCCCACCCCGCACACGGGAGATCCCAGCGCTACCGTTGGTGGTCGCGGGCGCAGGTCCGGGAGTCTGGTCTCGGTTGGGTGCTGTACCTGTTCGTTGCTCACTGGATGAAATGAGGCGTTACACGTCATCGGACCGATGACCATGGGCGCGGCTGTCAGGCCCGCCACGACGCCACTCCCGGCTGCGGCTGCGGCGGGCACGCCTACTGCAAGGACTCTTGGGTGTGGGGCGGTGGCTGGTGGTCGACCGCCTCCCCGCGAGGTATTCTGAGCAAGGTTCCCCCGAACTCCCGGTCCCATGGAACGGTCCATTCTGGTCGTGGACGACGATGAGCGCATCCGTGCTTCGCTGCCCGGGGCTCTCCAGGATGAGGTGGACCAGGTGCGGGTCGCCGAGAGTGGCGAGCGGGCGCTGGCCGAGCTGGCCGAGCATCCGGTGGATATCGTCCTCACGGATGTGCGCATGCCCGGGATGGACGGTCTCGAGCTGCTCACCCTGCTTCGCCAACGGCTGCCGAACGTCTCCGTCATCCTGATGACGGCGTACGACGACCTCCCCACGGTCGCGCTGGCCATGCGGGAGGGGGCGGTGGATTTCCTGGTCAAGCCCCTCGAGCTGAACTCCCTCAGGGGGGTCATCCGAAGGGTACTGGAGGACCGGACGCATGCGCGGGAGGCCGGCGGGGGACCGTCCGGGGCTGCGGAGGCCGGCGATGTTCTTGTGGGCCGGGATCCGGCCATGGTGGGGGTCTTCAAGCTGGTGGGGCAGGTGGCCGCCGGTCGCACCAACGTGGTGATCCGTGGGGAGAGCGGGACGGGGAAGGAACTCGTGGCCCGGGCCATCCACCGGGCGTCGCCGTACGCCCGGGAGCCCTTCGTGGCGGTGAACTGCACCGCACTCCCGGGAACGCTCCTGGAGTCGGAGCTCTTCGGCCACGTCAAGGGGGCGTTCACCGGAGCCGAGAGCGACCACCGGGGCCGCTTCGCCCTCGCGGGGCGGGGGACCATCTTCCTGGACGAGATCGGGGATACGTCCTTGGACTTCCAGGCCAAGCTGCTGCGGGTGCTTCAGGAGCACGAGTTCTACCCGGTCGGGGCCGAGCGCCCGGAAGTGATGGAAGCCCGGGTCATCGCGGCGACCCACCGTGACCTGGAGGCACTGGTGAAGAGGGAGACGTTCCGGGAAGACCTCTACTTCCGGCTCCGCGTGGTGGAGATCCCGGTTCCGCCGCTGCGGGATCGTCCGGGAGACATTCACCTGCTGGCCGAGCACTTCCTGCGGAAGGTCAGCGCCAATACTGGCCGACCCCCGCCGGTCCTCACCGACGAAGCGGTGCAACTCCTCTCCGCCCACACGTGGCCCGGCAACGTCCGGGAGCTGGAGAACTGCCTGACCAGGGCCGTGCTCCTGGCCTCGGGCGGGGTGGTACGAGAGGAGCACCTCGGGCTGGGAGGAGTCGTGGCGGACCCCTCCGACTACGGAAGCCTGCAGGCCGTCGAGCGGGGTCATGTCGAGGACGTGCTCCGGGCCACCCGGGGCTACAAGTCCCGGGCGGCGGAAGTGCTCGGGATCTCGAGACCACGGCTGGATCGGCTCATCGAGAAGTACGATCTGGCCCACCTCACCCGCGGGGGCCGTCCCGGCGGCGGCGACGAAGACTAGGCTGCGCCATGTTCTGGCCCCGCACACTCCGCGTCCGGCTGATCCTGGTGGTGGTGGTGACGGCGATCGCTCCCCTGGCTCTCCTGGGAATCTGGCTCACCAGCACGGCCGCCCGCTCCGGAGAGTTGGTGGTCCGGGATCGCCTGGAGCAAGCCCTCGCGACGGGTTCGGCCACCCTCGGCACGAACTGGCTGGCCGTGCGGTCCCGGATTCTGGACATGGCAGAGGCGACCGGGACGGGCACGCGCTCCGCCCGTGGCCAGCGGGCTTCAGAGATGCAGGCTCCAGCTGCTGTGGCGGAACTCTCCCTCATCGACAGTTCGGGTGGGACCGTCTGGGAGCTCCAGGGGGCCGGGCCCGGGGTCTCGTCGTCCCGGCCGCTCCTGCGGGTGCGCATTCCTGTGGCCCGGGCCCGTGCCTCGAATGCAGGGGCCGCGCTGGAGGCCGGCATCGACGTGGGCACCCTACTTGAGGATCTGCAGGCGGGAGGCCTACCCGTAGGAGCGGTCCTGGCCGCCGTGGACCCGGCCACGGGGTCCTCGCTCCTGCCGGTTCCCTTCGATCGGTCGTTGCTCTCCGCGGATCGATTTCAATGGGCCGGCGAAGGATGGATCACCCGGCGACGGAGCCTCCGAGAGCCCCGGTTGGACCTCGTGGCTGCCGCACCGGTGGCGCCCTTCACCGAGGCCTTCGAGCGGACCGCCCGAAGCGGACTGGTGCTCCTGGGCGGCATAGCGATGCTCTCCCTGCTCCTCACGGCGGTGCTCACCGGCGTCATGACCCGAGGGCTGAGCCGGCTGACGGCGGCCGCCGATGCGGTGTCGCGCGGCGACCTGGAGCACCAAATCGAATCCGGCGGCGGCGACGAGATGAGCTGGGTGGCCGACGCCTTCAACACTATGACGACGAGCCTCCGGAGGACGCTCCGGGAGCTTGCAGACCGCCAGGCACTGGCTGCCGTGGGCGAATTCGCGGCGTCACTCTCCCACGAGGTGCGAAACGCTTTGTCATCCATCCGACTCGATCTGCAGGTCAGCGGTGAGTGTCTTCCGGACGATCCGGCGGTGCGAGAGCCACAGGAGCGTGCACTCAGGGAGATCGGACGTCTGGAGGAGACCGTGTCGGGTGCACTGGCGCTGGCCCGCAGCGGGCGCCTGGAAATGCGGCTTGTGAACCTCCGGGAGCCTCTCGCCGCTGCCGCGGCTGTCGCGGAGGCGGAGTTCAACCTCCGCGGAGCTCGTCTGGACGCCGCGACCGAAGGCCCTGCCCTGGAGGTGCGGGGAGACGGGGCTGGGCTCGAGCAGCTCTTCCTGAACCTCCTCCTGAACGCAGCACAGGCGGCGGGTGAGGGCGGCTCCGCTAGGGTTCGGGTCGTTCCCCGAGCCGAGCTGGTGGAGGTCACCGTCGCGGACGACGGACCGGGTATGAGCCCGGAGGTGCTCGACCGCGCGTTCGAGGCGTTCTATTCGACGCGACCGGACGGGACTGGCCTGGGGCTCTCCGTGGCCCGACGGATCGCCAGGGTTCACGGTGGGCGCCTCACAGTCGACTCGGCGCCGGGACGGGGGACGGCCATCCAGGTCTCGCTGCCCCTCTCCAGGCAAGGAGGCCAAGGGTCGCGCCCACTGTCGGCCAACGAGGCGCAGGGGTGGGCTGCCGACATGTAACGATCTCCCAGACCAATCTGTAATGGTCGGTGACAGGCACCGCCTTGAAAGCCGGGTGCTGACTCCGTATTCGATTTGACCTCAACGACTTGAGGGGATAGCACATCGTGGCACGGTCCTTGGTGGGACTCATGCGTGGCGGGAAGAACCCGCCGGCAGACGGATCCTGGCAAGGAGGTTTCCCATGAGGTGGAGCACGCTCGCAGCCGCGCTGGCGCTCGGCGCCCTCGGGTGCACGGAGGGACTCGGACAGGACGGGCAGCGACTCGCCACGGCCATGGACGATGCCCTGTCTGCGGGAATCGAGGCGGACGGCGTGATGGCCACCCGCCTCTTCTCAGGGGCGGACATCTATTCTCCGTGGATCTCCACCTTCTCCCGCGACGGACGCTACCAGGCGTTCACCCACTGGTCGTCCGGAGACGGTGACCTGGCCATTCGGGACCTGACCACGGGGAGCATCCGCCACCTCACGGGTGAGGACAGCCCCAATCCCGGCCGTGGCTTCGCCATGGGGAACCGCTTCTCGTCAGACGATGAGCAGATCGCCTTCGGATGGTGGGGAGAGGATGGCTACGTCCTGAATGTGGTCGGCGTCGATGGCTCCGGGCTGAGAACGGCCTTCGATCCCAAGGACCGGGGTGCGGACGAGGTCGTGGTGTACGACTGGACCGCCGACGACACCGAGGTGCTGGCGGGGCTGGTGACCTGGGAGGAGCCTACGGATTCCGGGTACCAGGGGATGGGGTTCGAACTGGTGGCCGTGTCGCTGGCAGACGGATCGGTGGAGGTGCTGCTGCCATTCAACGCCGAAGGTCGAATCCCCGCCAATCGGGCGTTCTACTCCCCCGACGGGCGGTTCGTGGCATACAGCACCAACGACCTCTTCGTCCTGGACCGGTCGTCCGGACGGCGCTCGACGCTCCTTGGCGGGCCCTCGGAGGAACAGGTCCTGGGATGGAGCAACGACGGGGAGCACCTCTTGGCCCTGAGCGATCGTGGGGGTAGCCCCTCGGTCTGGGCACTGCCCATGGCCAACGGGGAGAGCCGGGGCGATCCGGTCTTGGTCCGGGGGGACGTGTACGGCTTCATGGCGGGCCACGTGGCCGGGGACCGGCTCGTGTACCACGTGGTAAGCGAGGCACCCGAGCTGCTGGTGGTGGACATCGATCCCTCGGGGAGGGGATCGCTCTCGGAGCCGTCCCGGGTCATAAACGGCGGTTCGTTCTGGGACGGTGAACTCGCCGCCTGGTCACCGAACGGGGAGTCGCTGGCCTACGTCCAGGGGAATCCGGCACGGCTGGTGATCCGCGCCGCCCGAAACGACAACCACGTTCAAGTCTTCGACCTGCCCTCCCCTTACGCCGGGGTGTACTCCGTGCGGTGGGCCCCGGACAGCCGGTCTCTGGTGATCTCGGCGCGCTCTCTCGGGACGCAAGGGACTTCCAGAATGCTCAACCTGCGTCTCGAGTCGGGGGAGTTCGAGGAAGGCCCCATCAACCCGGCGGAGGGACGACCCGTCACCCATGACCTGCGAACGGTCTACAAGGTGGATACGGGCGGGGTTGAGCGGATCAGCCTGGCGGGCTCCGGCCAGGACTACGTCTGGACGGCTCCCGGACTCGGCGTCGTGACCGGCCCCGAGGGATGCGGCTGGGGGCGCGGCGGAATCGCCCTTTCCCCGTCCGACGATCGGATCGCCGTGACGGCCAACCCGGGCCTGCAGGACCCTTCCGCGCGGAACTGCATCGGGGTCGTCGCCCTTGCGGATGGCACTATGAACTGGGTACACCGCGGTGCTCCGGGGGAGCTGCTCTACGGCCTGGAGTGGAGTGCCGACGGGGCCTTCCTGCACTTCCTCGTGCGAAAGCCGGACTCCGCGGACGAGGTCTGGGCGATTCCCGCAGCCGGGGGCGAGCCGCGAAAGCTCTTCGAGTACGAGAACATCGTTGGCGGGCAGGCCCCGGGATTCGCCGTCCACCCGGATGGTGACAAGCTGGTCTTCCGGGCGGGAGAGGAGAACCACGAGCTCTGGGTCATGGAGGGACTCGAGGAGGTCCTGGTCCGCCGCTAGGGATCCGGATCCCCGTTCCTGCCCGGGCGGTAAGATGGGCGTCCCGAGGATGAGGCCCCACCGGGGTCGCCGCGCGGCGATCCAGTGGGGCCTCAGGCTAGGGTGCCCGCCCATTCCAGGTGTCGATTTGGGCCCGATATTGGGCCTTTCCACCCCGGCAGCTTCCGGCATCGATGTCGGACAAGAACGGCAGATCGTGCGCTCTACCAGTGAGTTATACGTGTTCTTGCCGTGATTCGGCTGTGCCGAGGATCGATTTGCAGGCAGGGGGTCGCCGGTTCGAGCCCGGCTGGCTCCACTCCAGGAAGATCAGGCGCCACGTGGGCTTGGCGGCTCGGGTGGTGCCTTCTCGTGACGGGT
>CP070829.1:3782924-3788833 GCA_020344755.1 Gemmatimonadales bacterium | reverse complement strand
TATACGTGTTCTTGCCGTGATTCGGCTATGCCGAGGATCGATTTGCAAGCAGGGGGTCGCCGGTTCGAGCCCGGCTGGCTCCACTGATGTAATGGGGCCCCGCTGGACCTCCTGGACCTCCTGGTCCGGCGGGGCTTCGTCCATCTGTCGGTAGTGCCAGGCGCGTGCACGAGTCGAGGCGCTTGCAGCTTCCGCGATTTCCCTGCGTCACACCCGGATTCCGGGGGGATTTCCCCCGGCAGGATTCGTCGCTAGCATCCCGGATCTCTTCCCCTGATTGGAGGCGGTCCTTGAACTGGATGCCGCGCATGGTGGTCACCTCGCTGGTAGCCACCTCACTCCTGACGCTGCCTGACCCGGCTGCAGCCCAGCAGGGCGAAGTCTCCCCCGCCGACATGCGCGGTGTCGGACTGGCCTTCGTTCAGGAGACCTACGTCGCCCGGACCGAGGAGGGCCTGGATCGCTGGCTGGCCCGGGACCTCGACCGTCGGGATGGGCACATCCGCTGGCTCTCCGACCGCGGCAATGAGTTCTACGTACACGGCGTGCGGTTCGCCGATGCGGACAGCGACCCGGAAGCCCTGGCACGGGATGTGGCCGTCCAGCTCGACATATCGTGGGGGACTGAGCAGGAGGTCGCGGCGGAAGTCCAGGATGAGATCCTGGATCCGTTGATGGAGGCGTTTCAGCCCGGGGACCTGATCGTGATCGTGATCCTGGGTGGCAAGTTGGACCTCCCCTTCCTTCCCGGTGGGCATCTCATGCGTGCCCGGGACGGGGTGTGGCAGGTCATTCGATACACCGACTTCTAGGAGTCCGGCGGAGGCGGGCAGCCTGGGGCGTCACCTCCGTGGGCTGGCCGTCATCCCCGCACAACTTCGGCGGCTTCTTCCCTCCGCTCCAGCCGGGTGGCCTTCCCCTGGAACAGGGTCCCCGAGCCGCCCCCTCGCCCGCCCAGAATCTCCGCCACCTGGGCGCCGAGGGCCCGCAGGTCCACGTGGGACTCCTCACCCGCGCCGAGCACGAACGCCCCGTCGGCTCCGTCCCCGCACGTGAGGAAGACCACCCGGTCCGGGGCCAGGGCCGCAATCTCCCGGGCGACCCTTTGAAGGAAGGGCAGGTCCTGCTTGGCCCAATGAGCCACCAGGACCCGGGCCGGGTCGGCGGCCATGGACGCCGCTGATGCGGTGGCCAACTCATCCTTCAGATGGCGCACGGTCCGTTCGGCCTCCTTCGCCTGATCCAGGCGGGCCGACACCCGCTCCACCACTTCATCGTCGGAGACGCCCAGCAGGGATCGCAGCTCCGCATTCCGCAGGTGATGGGCGCCGTGCAGCCGGCGAAGTCGCCGACCCGCCACGTAGAACAGGCGCGTTCCGCCCCGCATGGATTCTGTGCCCAGGAGCTTCAGGGCCTCCAGCTCCGCGGTGGAAGCGCAGTGGGTGCCGCCGCAGGTGTTGAGGTCGATGCCCTCGATCTCCACCAGGCGGATGCTCCCGGTGTGCCCTCCCGGGAGACCCCGGGTGCGGACGGGAAGGCGCTGGTATTCGTCTTCGTCCACCCGTCGGGCGGTGACGGCCCGGGCGGCGCGGATCTCCACCGCCACGGCCTCCTCCAGCTCCTCCAGCTGCGCCGCGCTCAGCTGAGGCACGTCCAGCTCGATGTCGCAGACGCGCTCCCCCAGGTGGAAGGCCACGGTGTGCCAGCCGAACTGCTGATCGGCCACCGCGGTGAGGAGGTGCTGTCCAGTGTGCTGCTGCATGTGGTCGAAGCGTCGCTGGAAGTCCAACTCCACGGTGACGGGCCCTACAGGCACGGGCTCGGCGAGGAAGTGCCGGATCCCCTCCTCTGACTTCTGGACGTCCAGCACCTGCACGCCGGCGATGCTGCCGTGATCCGCCGGCTGCCCCCCGCCCTCGGGATACAGCACCGTATCCGCCAAGACCGCGTAGGGGCGGCCATCCTGCTCACCGATGGCGACGACCTCGGTGTCCAACCGGGTCAGTCGGGGATCGCGTTCGTAGGCGGGGATGGATGACAAGAGAGTGAGTTTCCTGTGGGTTCGGGGACGAAAGCTGCGTCGTGGCGGCAGGGCGCGCCGCGGGTCAGGGTTGCCTGGCCGGCTCCAAGTCCTGGACCGGCTCCTGCACACCGTACGCCCGCGCCAACGCCTTCATCACCGCCGCGCTCTCCCGCTGCCGGGCGGACCACTCCACGTCAGCGCTGTTCCTGGCGATGACCACGTTCCGCACCGGATCGATGAAGATGTACTGACCGTAGACACCTGCTGCCATGAACTCACCGTCGGGATCGGGCGGAATCCAGAAGTGGGAGCTGTATCCACGGCCCTGGTAGTCCTCGAGACCGGGTCCGTGGTTCGGGGATGCCGGCTGGTTGAGTCGCCCCACCCAGTCCTCGGGAAGCACCTCCGGTCCCAGCCCGGTTCCGCGAGAAGCCTCCAGGTAGAACTGCCCGAAGCGGGCATAGTCCCTCAGTCGCGCGTTGAGGCAGCAGTACCCCAGAGCCAGCCCTTCGTCGTCGTCGCGATTCCGGAGCCAATACGCGTCGGCCTCCATTCCCAGCGGCCCCCAGATCTTCTCGCTGATGATCTCGGGAAGGGGCTTCCCGTACACGCCCCGGAGTACGGCGGAGAGCACGTGGGAGTTGGGGCTGATGTAGTGGAAGTCCGTGCCTGGCGCCCGGCTGCGCTGGAAAGGGAGCAGGAGCTCATCGGCGTCCCGGCCCAGGACGAACGTGCCGAAGAAGTACGGCCGGATGTCCGAGTCGTCCGCGGCGTAGTCCTCGTTGAACTCCACGCCCGACGACATGGTGAGGAGATTCCTGAGAGAGACGTCGGCGAAGCCCGATCCCGCGAACTGCGGCGCGTACCTGCTCACAGGATCATCCAGGGACGCGATGCGCCCTTCCTTCACCGCCATGGCCACCACCGTGGCGACGAAGCTCTTGGCCACGGACCAGGAGGTGAACCGGTCCTGGGCCCGTGCGCCCATGCGGTACTGCTCGTGCACGATGACCCCGTCCGTGAGCACCATGAGCCCCTGGGTGCGGGTCTCCTCCAGGAACTCCTCCAGGGTCCGGGTCCGCCCCTCGAACGTGTACGTGACCTCCCTGGACTCCGGTTGCTCCGGCAGAGGCCGGGGCGCATCGCCGGCCGGCACGGGCAGCGCCGGGAAGTACTCGTCCATATTGCGGAAGGCGTAGGGCAGCTGCTCCGGCTGCTGCATGGCCGCGAGCTTCGCCGGCGAGTACGGCGACCACGGCCGGAAGTACCAGAGTCCCGCCGCCGTGGCACCGAGGACGGCGACTGCCAGCAGGGCCAGAAGGGCGCGCTTCAGCATGCTTGTCTTCCTGGTTGGGACTTCGATGGCATCCGGCGGAGACCGAGGCACCCGACAATACGCCGGTCAGCGCCCTCCGGTCACACGCAGGAAGAACTCCGTCGTCTCGCTGAAATAGCGCCCGAACTCTCGCCGTGTCGCCTCGTCGGAGGGGACGTGATCCGTCCGGGGAAAGGACGTCTCTACTTCGAATCCAGCCTCTTGGAGACTGGCGGCAAACTGCTCGGCGATCGGATGGCGACGATCCAGCGTGCCGCACATGACGAAGAACGGGATGTCCTCGGCACCGGGTTGGGGCCGAAGCCCCGCCACCTGGGCCGCCCTCGATGTGAACATGCCCTGCCGCCCCTCGAGTCCGGCAGCGTTGCCGGGCGACGCGAGATACGTCGCGGGATCATCGATCGATCCGATGACGTCGACCAGGAGCCGTCCGTCCGGGGTCGTCCAGCTTCCGGGCGCGAGGGGGGCGACGGCTTCGACGAGTTCCGGCCAACCGAAGGCGAACCGATGCGCGAACTGGCCGCCCATGGAGTACCCGGTCAACAGGATCTTTGGGTGCAGCCGGTACTCGCCAGCCAACTCCGCCAGGACGGCCTCGAGGAAGTGACCCTCACCCAGGATCGGGAACGAGGTGGCGAGGCCGTCTTCGTTCGAGAAGGTGGGCGACACGACGATGGCATCGAGCCCCAGTTGGTCCGCTACCCTGCGTATACCGTAAGCCATGAAGAACGTCCTGCCGCTGCCACCACCCCCGTGGGCGACCACGACAAGCCAGTACGTGCGATCGGGATTGAACTCGGCCGGCAACCGCACGAAGTACTCACGCTCCGCACCGTCGTGCGTGATGGTACGGGAAATGGGCTCGTCCGGCTGAGTCTGCGCCATCGTGGGTACGGCGGCGACCAGCAGGACCCCGATGGCTGAAAGCAGTGGTCTCATCTCGCCTCCGGATCTCGACCTCCGGCGTCCCCCCCGCCGTCGGCATGCGGAAGCACCGCAGGACGCCCCTGGTGCAAGGCCCACCGGGCCTCGGCGATCTCCATCTGTGCGTCGAACTGCGACTCCAGGAGGAAGCCCTCGGCGGTGAGCTCGCGCACGACCTCGGCGTATCGGCGCAGGTACTCGTCATGACTTCCGTAACGCTCCAGGATCGAGACCCGGGGGTCGCCGTTGGCCGCGCGCTCCTGCGCGTCCCAAGGGAAGGGAAAGTAGCTCCCCGGGCCGCCCGCCAGCTGCGGCTCGTCCGATCCCGCTTGGACGTTCCAACCGGCATAGGTCGCAAGTGGCACTGCCACCTCTGGAATCCGGACCCCCCCGAGCTCGTTCCCGTCCACGTCTTCCACCGGGAGAAGGGCGGGGTAGGTGCCGAGCATCTCCGGGGGCTGCCGAAGGATGCCCCGTTCGGCGTCGGGCCCGTAGTCGAGGGCCGGGATCCTGTACACGTCCACCGGTCGTGCAGCGCCCGGAACGGGGAATGGGGCAGCCGGATCATACGGCACAAGTTCCCCGTCCGAGATCCGGGGATATCGGCTCTCGGGCGGTTCCACACCTTCGGCGATCCATCGGTGCATGGCCATCACGAGCGCGCCTGCCGGGGCGCCACTGTTTACCGGACTCCGCCGGGCGACAAGCCCTGGGCGCACGTCCGGCTCAGCGGGACCGACGTGCGGCGCGCCGGCGATCATATAGATACGCGACGTCTCGGGGATGGGCGCGTCGCGGCGTCCGTCGGGCGTCACATGGATGAGCGCCGCTCCGCGGTTGCTGTACTCGCTGGCCGTGTTCACGTAGAAAATGCGCGGGATCACTCCGTCGCGGCGGGCCCGGTCCAGCAGCCCCTCCGCACGTCCCGTGAATGGGTCCCGCTGCGGGAGGTCGGTGAAGGGAAAGCGATCGTTCGGAACAGGCATCCCTCGGTACCCTGTGCCGACGCTCGGCTGACCAAAACGATGGTTGAACCATCCACCGCCTCCGCCGGCGATCATCGGGATGAGCCCGTCGAACACGATCTGGCCGCTCTCGTCGGCGTTGAATCCCTGATAGACGAGGTCCCGGAGGAAACGGCCACTCTGCGACCACCCCCAGGCCATGGCCCTCTCGGCGGATACGAGGGGATCGCGCCCGCTGCGGGCGTGGGACACGAAGTCCCGGATCGCGGCGAACCCGAGACCGACCACCGGGGGGTCCGTACTGGTGAAAATGAGGCGGTAGAGGGGCCCCTCCTGGAAGCCTCCCCTCAGGTAGACCGCCGTACTGTCGGGCACCGGGACGCCGTTCTCGATCCGGCCGAAGCCCCACTGGTCACGGGGAATCTCCACGAACGGGCCGCCGATTTCCTCGCGGACCTCGAGCCGGTGTTCCGGGCTGTCCAGGTCCACCGCCCAGTAGGGTGCCGGAAGCGTGGCCCAGGCCGTGGCCTCGGAGATGCCGTGGGACACCTGGCCGCGGATCGGTCCATCCGCCCCCCGGGCAACGGGGGCGTACATCCGAAGCGCCCTCCCTTCGCCTACCGCGACCTCCCAACCCACCGCGGCCAGCGTGAAGCCCTCC
>CP070829.1:3776848-3782824 GCA_020344755.1 Gemmatimonadales bacterium | reverse complement strand
TCCGAGAGGACCACGTAGGGATCGCTCCCCCCGAGCTCCAGCACGCACTTCTTCACCAGGGCGCCGGCCTGGGCGGCCACCGCCTTGCCCGCCCGAACGCTTCCAGTGAGGGTCACGGCCTGGATGGCGGGGTGCTCCAGGAGCGCCGGGATGTGGTCCACCTCCAGGTAGAGGTTCGCGAAGAGCTCCTCCGGGATTCCAGCCTCATGGAAGATCTCTTCGCATGCGGCGGCGCACCCCGGGACGTTGGGGGCGTGCTTGAGGAGAACCGCATTCCCCGCCATGAGTGTCGGTGCTGCCGCACGAAAGACCTGCCAGAGGGGAAAGTTCCACGGCATGATGGCCAGGACGGTTCCCAGCGGCTGATAGGACCAGTACGCCCGAGCCTCGTCCAGTTGAACCGGTTCGTCCTTGAGGAATTCGGCCCCACCCTCCGCGTAGTAGTCCAGGACCCACGCGCACTTCTCGGCTTCGGACCGACCCTGGGCCAGGGGCTTCCCCATCTCCTGGGCCATGAGGCGGGCAAGGTCGTGTGCCCGCTCCCGGAGAATCCCGGCGGCGGCGGCCAGCCGCGCGGCCCGGTGGGGGAAGGGAGTGCGACGCCAGCTCTCGAAGGCGTCCCGTGTCGCGTCCGCGGCAGCACGGGCGTCCTCGAGAGAACACGACTCGACTTCCCGGATTACGGCACCCGTGGAGGGATTGACGGCCCGAAAGGACATGGGACACCCCCGTCGAGGGATTGAGGTGGCGGGAAGGACTTCGGCATGGCCGGTCCACCCTCAACATACCGCGTCGGCCCGCGATCGCCGACGCGGCGGCTCTCCCTCCGCCTCTCCTACAGGGTCAACCGCAACCCCACCACGGACTGGACGTCGTACTCATCCCGCTGAAGGCCCCAAAGCACCCCATCGATCTCCCGCAGGAGCTGGAAGCGGAGCGGGAGCGCCAGCATGCCCAGGTAGCGTCCCTCCGGGTCGAAGACGTCCCACTCGTTGGAGCCCAGGTCCTGAGGTGACCAGTCGACCCCCTCGGGCACGTCCCGGGAGGTGCGGATGCGCTGGACCCAGAGGGCTCCGTCCCCGGCCAGCACGAGCTGCGCGAAGAGCGGGTAGTGATCGGCGAACTGCATCTGCTGGAGCAGCGGCTCCACCGCCTGAGGAGGCGCTCCGGCATCTACCATCAGGTCTCGGGTCATGTCCAGGATGCGACGTTCCTCGGTCTCGGTGACCTCGACGGGTCTCGCCTCCCGGACCACGACCCGCTCGAGCCGGTCCGGGGACCAGATCTCGATCCGGTAGTCCGAGTTCATTCCCCGAGCCAGCCGACCCGACCCCGACAGATCCCAGATGGGCTCGGCCTCGAAGAGCCGGATACTGGGGGCGCCGCCCTCCACGGCGAACGACTGCCCGCGGGGCAACGTCGCCAGGATGCGCGCTTCTTCCCCCTGGCCAGGCAGTGTAGCGATGGGATCGCCTTCCGCCAGCGCCGCCATCCCCTCGACGTCGACACCCCGTCGCTGGATCACCAGGTGGCCGTCCTCCGCCTCGTCCCAGCGGAGAGGCACCCCCTCGGTCAGTAGCACCGGAAGGGAGCCCGTGTATTCACCTTCGGAGTCGTAGAGGTTCACGCGCTGGTTGGTCAGATCCGGGACCCGGATCACTCCCCCGTGGACGAAAACCCCGGAGAGGCCCGGACCGAATTCCCCGGGACCGTCACCGGCCTGCCCGATGCTGCGGGCGAAGCTTCCGTCGGAGTTGAAGACCTGAATCCGCCGAGCCTGCTGGTCCGCCACGTAGACGCGGCCTTCGTCATCCACGTCGACTCCGTTGACCGCTGCGAACTGTGAGTCCTCCCCGGCGTCCATTCCACCGACCCGGAAGATCTCCTCCACGGCCCACTCCTCCCCCCCGGCCCAGATGCCCTGGGCTGGGTTCTGCACGATGGGGATTCCGGCCGAGTCCACCACGTTGCCGGCCCAGGCCTGCCCTCCGTCTCCAACTCCGCACCCCGCCACCAACATCGCAGTCACCACCGCCGCCGAACGCATGGTCAACTTCTCCTGGATTGCTGAAACGAGATCCGCCGCCCGTCGGGCGACGCTCACTCCGGAACTACGCTTCCCACGCATTCCACCTTCAACCCCGCCCCTGGCATCACGAGGCACTCCCGGGCACGTTGGGGCTCGCCGCCCGGTATCGGAAGCCCGGTGGCGGAATCCTGCGACCGGAGCCCCGAATGCGCCGCCTCTGCCTCGGAACCACCCTTCTCCTGGGTCTGACCTTCATTGGGGCGTGTGCCCAACCGCCGACCGCCGACCTGATTCTGCGGGGGGGCACGATCTTGGACGGCTCCGGGGCCCCTCCCATCGTGGGGGACGTCGCGATTCTGGGCGACTCGGTGCTGGCCGTCGGGGAGTTGGGCGGGATGACCGCGGCATCGGAGTTGGACGTGACCGGACTGGCCGTGGCCCCCGGCTTCATCAACATGTTGTCTTGGGCGACGGAAACGCTCCTGGTGGACCCTCGGGGAATCTCGGACATCGTGCAGGGCGTGACCCTGGAGGTCTTCGGCGAAGGATCTTCCATGGGGCCTCTCACCGAGGCCATGCGACAGGAGATGGTGGAGTCCCAGGGAGACCTGGAGTTCGATGTGACCTGGACCTCCCTCGGAGACTACCTGGAGCATCTCGAGACGCGAGGTGTCTCGCCCAACGTCGCCTCCTTCCTGGGTGCCACCACGGTCCGTATCCACGAGCTTGGATACGAGGACCGACCGCCGGAGGAGGACGAGCTCGACCGGATGAAGGAGCTGGTCCGGGAGGCCATGCGGGAGGGAGCCCTTGGGGTGGGTTCGTCACTCATCTACGCTCCGGCGTTCTATGCCGAGACGGATGAGCTGGTGGCGCTCATGGAGGCCGCCGCGGAGTTCGGAGGCATGTACATCTCCCACATGCGCAGCGAGGGCAATCGGCTTCTCGAGTCGGTGGACGAGCTGATCCACATCGCCCGAGCCTCCGGAGCGCCGGCGGAGATCTACCACCTCAAGGCCGCGGGCCGGCCCAACTGGGACAAGCTCGAACAGGTCATCGAGCGCGTGGAGGCGGCCCGTGCCGAAGGTATCCGGGTGACGGCGGACATGTACACCTACACCGCGGGGGCCACGGGGCTGGATGCGGCCATGCCGCCATGGGTTCAGGAAGGCGGGTACGAAGCATGGGCAGAGCGGCTGCGGGACCCGGTGGTCCGCGCACGGGTCATGGACGAGATGAGCACCCCCACGGACGAGTGGGAGAATCTCATGCTGCTGGCGGGCGACCCGTCTCGGGTGGTCCTGGTGGGGTTCAAGGCCGACTCCCTCAAGCACCTCACGGGGATGACGTTGGCGGAGGTGGCGGAAGCCCGGGGCTCGAGTCCCGAGGCGACGGCCATCGACCTGGTCATCCGGGATGGGTCCCGGGTGGGTACGGTCTACTTCCTGATGTCGGAGGAGAATGTTCGTCGGCAGATTCAGCTTCCCTGGATGGCCTTCGACTCCGATGCCGGTGCCCCCGCTCCGGAGGGAGTCTTCCTCCGCTCCAATCCCCACCCCCGGGCTTACGGCAACTTCGCGAGGCTCCTGGGACGTTACGTCCGTGACGAGGGGCTGATCTCCCTGGAGGAAGCGGTGCGCCGGCTCACTTCCTTTCCGGCGGAGAACCTCGGGATTCGCAGACGAGGTCGTCTCGCACCGGGGTATCACGCGGATGTGGTGGTCTTCGATTCCGGCTCCATCCGGGACCGGGCCACCTTCGAGGAGCCGCACCAGCTGGCGGTGGGGATGGAGCACGTCTTCGTCAACGGGGTCCAGGTGCTGCGGAACGGTGCGCACACCGGAGCCACACCCGGACGTGTGGTTCGAGGGCCCGGGTGGACGGGCTGGAACTAGTGGTCGCGGGCCGCGTCCCCCGGTGGACGGTCCACGTTGGGGGTTTGCCCTTGGCTTAGCGGCTGACGATACTCCCCTCCCATGCAAATCCGATACATCGACGGCCCACGACTTCGCCGCTCTCTGGTGGCCGCGTGTGAGTACGCACAAGGACTCCGGGGCGAGTTGAACCGGATCAACGTCTTTCCGGTCCCGGATGGAGACACGGGCACGAACCTGGCGTTGACGGTTCGGGCCATCTCGGATCACCTCCGGGCCAACCGGGATCGGGCCGTATCCGATGTGGCCCGCGAGGCCGCTCAGGCGGCGGTGCTGGGTGCCCGGGGCAACTGCGGGATGATCCTCTCCCACTTCCTTCTGGGCTTCTCCCGGCAGTTGGAGGACCGCGTCCGGATCACCGCGGGGGAGTTCGGGGACGCGCTCAGTGCAGGGGTACGGAACCTCTATTCGGCGCTGGAGAAGCCGGTGGAGGGAACCATCCTCACCGTAATGCGCGAGACGGCCGAGGCGGCCGGCACTGTGGCGATCCCCGACTTCGTTCCTCTGGTAGACCATCTGGTGGGGGAAGCCCGAAGCTCACTCTCCCGGACTCCGGAACTGCTTCCGGTGCTCAAGAAGGCCGGTGTCGTGGACGCCGGTGCCAAGGGATTCGTTTCCCTCCTGGAAGGGGTGCTGCTCTTCATCAACGGCGATCCGCTGGTCTCCACGGCATCGGTGACCACGGACGGTGGCGGTGTGGCCGGGGTGGAGTATCCCGAGGGATCCGAGCAGTACCGCTACTGCACCGAGGCCCTGGTCCGCGGGAATGCCCTTCCGGACCAGGAGGTGGTGAAGAACCACCTGAGGGACCTGGGGGACTCGCTCATCGCCATCCGCACCGGGACGGTCCTGAAGGTTCACATCCACACGGATGAGCCCGAGCGGGTCTTCGACTACCTCCGGTCCGTGGGCGAGTTGGCGACCCATAAAGCCGAGGACATGGAGGTCCAGCATCGGGCGGTGGAGAGGGCCGGGCACGTGAGCCTCGCCCGGCGCCCGGTGGCCATCTTCACGGACTCGGTGTCCGACCTTCCGGAAGAGGTAGTGCGTGCCCACGGCATCCACGTCACACCGTTGCTGCTGATCGATGGGGATAAGACGTACCGGGACCGGGTGGAGCTCTCCGCCCACGAGTTCCATCGACGGCTGAGGGAGACACCGGACGAGCTTCCCACCACCTCACAACCCGCGCCCGCCGACTTCCTGCGCACCTTCGAAATGGCTGCCGAGGAGGGGGAGACCCTGGTCGGGGTCACCGCGGGCTCCTCCCTCACCGGGACATTCCACTCGGCGGAGGCTGCGGCGAAACACTTCCAGGGTGCACCGGTCTTCGTGGTGGACTCGCTCGGCGCGTCCCTCCTCCAGGGTCTCCTGGTACTCAAGGCGGCGGAGCTCGGCGAGATGGGCATGGAGCCCGAGAAGATCGTCGGGGAGCTCGAGCGGATTCGCCGACAGTCGAACATCCTGTTCACCGTGGACACCTTCGACCGGCTCCTGGCATCGGGACGCGTGGGCCGCGGACGCGCGGTGCTTGGCTCGATGCTCGGCGTCAAGCCCGTTCTGGGATTGGACCGAGAGGGGAAAGTGGTCCCCATGGGGAAGGCCATCGGTCGCAAGCGCGTCCGGGACCTGCTGCTGGAGAAGGTGAAGGAGCTGGTGGGTCCTGCTCGGAAGGTGCGCTTCGGTGTCGTCCACGTAGCGTACCCAGAGATCGTCAGGGATGTGACCGCCCGGCTGCGAAGTGAATTCGGTCAGGTGGAAGTCCTGTCCGCCCCCGCCACGCCGGTCATCGCCACCCACATCGGACCTGACGCCTGGGGCGTGGCGTTCATGGTGGAGGACTGACTTGCAGGAACCGGTGACCGGGGTCACCGCGGGCGGGACCGTCGCGCTCTTCGCCTTCGTGGGGTACCTCCTGGTGGTGCTGGCCATCGGCGTGTACGCCACCCGGTTCTCCTCGAAGGGGGTGGGCGAGTTCTTCGTCGGTGGCCGTCGGATGAACCGCTACGTGGT
>CP070829.1:3770761-3776748 GCA_020344755.1 Gemmatimonadales bacterium | reverse complement strand
CTCCACCGCGTCCGGGTGACGCGGCAGCATCCCCGAGAGAAGCTCGTAGCCGTCGGAGGTGACGAGGACGTCATCCTCGATCCGGATCCCGATCTCCTCCCCTGGAAGATACACTCCTGGCTCGATTGTGATCACCATCCCCTCCGCCAGCGGAGTGCCGTAGTCGCCCACGTCGTGGACATCCATCCCCAGCCAGTGCCCGAGCCCGTGCACGAAGTACCGTGAGCAGGGGTCTCCGCCGCAGAGGGCCCCGGAGTGGTCGTCCATGTAGTCCCGGGCGGTTCGGGTGAGCTCGCCCAGGGTGATCCCAGGCCTCACCCGGGCCAGTGCCGCCTCCTGGGCGCCCAGCACGAGTTCGTAGAGCGCCCGCTGGCGCGGGGTGAACCGGCCCGAGACCGGCACCGTGCGGGTGACGTCCGCGGAGTAGTAGCCGAACTCCGCCCCCACATCCATCACCACCAGCTCCCCCGGCTGCATCCGGCGGCGGCTCTTGTCGTAGTGCAGGACGGTCCCGTTGGGACCCGAGCCGATGATGGACGGAAAGCCGAGTCGTTCCGCCCCGGCACGCCGGAACCCGAACTCCACCACGGCCTCCAGCTCGAACTCGTGCATTCCGGGTGACAGGACTCGCCAACCCTCACGCACCGCGTCCGCGGTGATCTCCACCGCCCTCCTGAGCCGCCGGACCTCTTCCGCGTCCTTCACCAGGCGGAGTTCCGCCAGGAGGGGCGCCGGGGACTGTACCTTCCCGTCCCGTTTCGTCAGGAGAGGCTCCAGCGCCCGGACGTTCGCCGCATGCCCCGCGGAGACCCAGAGCGTGCCTGGGGGGGCTCCTCGCAGGTCCTCCAGGAAGGACTCCGCTTCCACGACCTCGGTAATCCCGGTCCTGGAAGCGGCCTCCGCTCCCGGCCCCAGCACCGGTCCGGTCCAGCGCTCCTCTCCCGGGTCGCGCCGGGGAAGGTACAGACGCACCGCGCCCGGCGTGGGGAGGTTGAAGACGAGCCAGGAATCCCGGGTTTCCAGACCGGTCAGGTAGAAGAAGTCATTGTCCTGGCGGAAGTCCGAATCCTGTGGATAGTCCCCTTCGATGCTCCGCGTGTGGGAGGAGCCGAAGACGGCGGCCGTGCCTTCCAACCGTTCCATCAGGGCCTCCCGGCGGGCCTGGAGAAACTCCACCGGAACCGGACCGGCCGGCGAGTGCCACTGGGCCCCGGCACTGGCGGGCACCCCTGGAAGCACCGGCACGAACAGGAGCGTCAGGACGAAGCGCACGACGGCGCGAGAAGATGCGTTCAGGAGAAGCCTCCTTGGGCCGGCCCCGAGACCTCGGGACCTATTTCGGTGGGATCGGTATAGCTATTCTAAACCGGAAAGCCCAACCCAGTCACCGACTCGGAGGTCCACGGCATGGAGGTTCGACCCCTGCGTGAAGTCGCACTCCCCGCGAAGGGGTTCGCGGAGCTGCGTCGCTCGCTCCGGGACGAGGTGGGTGCCCTGGCGGCGGTCCACGGTCTTCACGCCGCGGGCTTCGGTGTCGGCGAGGATCTCTTTCGTGCATTCCAGCGCACGGCGGACCGCCCGGTGCGAGAGCTCCCCGAAGAGGATCTCTGGGACCGGCTCGCCCGGTTCTTCGCGCAGAAAGGTTGGGGCACGCTGCGCCAGCGATCCCTGCACCCCGGGATCGGGATCCTCGAGAGCCAGGACTGGGCCGAGTCGGTCCCGGGGACTGAGAGCCAGCCGTCGTGTGCCTTCACCACGGGGGTGCTCTCCAACTTCCTCACCCTCGCTGCCGGGGGACCCGTGGCGGTGCTGGAGGTGACCTGCACCTCCAGGGGGGATGACGCCTGCGGCTTCGCCTTCGGTTCGGAGGTCGTCGTCCACGAGCTCTACGGCCATCTCCTGGAGGGGGTCGGGCTCGACGACGCCCTGGCTCGGCTCTGACGCCGGACGGGGGTGCGGTGCGGGTCATGGGAGTCGACTTCGGAGAGAAGCGGGTCGGTGTCGCTCTGAGCGATGCGTCCGCGACCCTGGCCTCTCCCCTGGAGACCCTACGTCGCCGCAGCGGGCAGCGCCCGCCCCTCAAGGCGCTGGCGAACATCGCCCGGGAGCACGAAGTGGAGCGGATCGTCCTGGGCCTCCCCCTTCCCCTCTCCGGCGAGGAGGACGACTGGTGCGCCGAGGTGCGGCGTGTCGGCGACGCCCTCTCGGCCCGGACGGGCCTCGAGGTGGTCTACGTGGACGAGCGGTTCACCTCGCGGCGCGCGGAGCGGGCCGTGCGGAGTTCCGGCCTGAAGCGGTCGGACCGGGAAGAGAAGGCCCGGGTGGACGCCGGCGCCGCCGCGCTCATCCTCCAGGCCTTCCTGGACGGAGCGCCGGTCCGGTGAGATTCGTGGGGCTGGTTGCCGCCATGCTGGGCCTCCTGGCCGTGGCCTGCGGACCGCCCCCCGCGGGTGGACCGGTGGAGTTGACGGTTCCCGACGGCGCGGGCTTCCGGTCCGTGGTGGACTCCCTCGACTCCAGGGGGGTGATCGGTGCCCCGGCCCTCTTCACCCTCTACGCGCGGGTGCGAGGCGCGGACCGACAGGTGCGCTCCGGCCGCTACCGATTCGAGACCGGGGTGGAGTGGAAGGAGATCCTGGACGCCCTTACGGAAGGCCGGGTCCTCACGCGGTCCGTCACCATCCCCGAGGGGTGGACACTGGGTCAGATGGCGCCGCGCATCGCCGAGATCTCCGGCAGCCCCCCCGACAGCGTCCTGACCCTCCTGTCGGGGGATTCGGCACACCTCCGGTTCCGCGTGCCGGGGCCCGGGCTGGAAGGTTACCTCTTCCCCGACACCTACCGGTTCGCCGAGGGAGTGGCGCCTGAACGTGTGGTCGCCACCATGGTGGAGGCCTACAACGGGTTCTGGACTCCCACCCGGCGAGCCCGGCTCGACTCCCTGGGCATGACCGAGCGGGAGGTGACGACGCTGGCCAGCATCGTTCAGGCCGAGGCCGGAAACATGGAGGAGATGCCCCTCATCGCCGGCGTCTACCACAACCGACTGGAGGCCGGATGGCGGCTCGAGGCCGACCCCACGGTGCTGTACGCGCTGGGAGGCCCCCGGGAGCGCCTTCTCTTCGCGGCCATCGACTCCGTCGCGGACCACCCGTACAACACCTATAGGCAGGCGGGACTCCCCCCGGGACCCATCGGGGCCCCGGGAGCTGCCGCGCTGAGCGCGGCCCTGGAACCCGCAGAGGTGCCCTACATGTTCTTCGTGGCGGGACCCGACGGGGGTCACGTCTTCTCCACGACGCTGGCAGAGCACAACCGGGCCGTGGCCGAGTACCGCCGGCGCCGGGCCGGGGCCGCGAACCGGGGGTCGGGCGGCACCCGGCCTTGAGGGGCGAGTGAGCACGAATCCGGGCAGGTCTCGCTCGCCGCTCCCTCGTGCATCGGCGCTGGCGGAGCGGCTCCGACTGCTCGTCCTCACCGACCGGGACCTGGCGGCCCCCCGTCCCGTGGCGAAGGTGGTGGACGCGGCGCTGGAGGCGGGGTGCCGGGCCGTCCAGCTTCGCATGAAGGGCGCCTCCGCCCGGGAACTGCTCGCCCAGGCGAAGGACCTCCGGAAGCGGACCCACCTCCACCAAGCCCTGCTCTTCATCAACGACCGGGTCGACGTGGCGCTGGCTGCGGACGCTGACGGCGTCCACCTGGGGCCCGACGACCTCCCGGTGCAGGTCGTACGTGACTGGGTGGGGAGCCGCCTCCTCATCGGCTACTCCACGGACGACCCCGACGCCGCCATCGCCGCGGAACGGGCGGGCGCCGACTACCTGGGCTGTGGGGCCGTCTTCGGAACCACGACCAAGGAGGTGGGTGACGAGGCCATCGGTCCGCTTCGCCTGGACGAGGTGGCCCGTGCCGTGGCCATCCCCGTCGTGGGGATCGGGGGAATCACCCGGGCCAACGTGACCGAGGTCGCAGCCACAGCGGCCTCGGGCGCGGCGGTGGTGGGAGCGGTCATGTCCGCCACCGATCCCGGCGAAGCGGCCCGGGCACTCCTGGCCTCGTTCCGGAGCCGTTGAAGCCCTATCCGAGGACGGCTCCCCTCGGATCTCCCAAAGTCTTAGTTGACATCGGTAAGGGTTGGCGCCAATGTGAGTACTAATTCTTTGGTAGATCCAACGCACCCGTTCCCTCGGAGCCATGGACATTCGATTCACCGACCGCGAGATGGACATCATCCGGGTCCTCTGGCGAGATGGGCCCTCCACCGTGGGCCAGGTGCGCGACGCCCTTGAGGACGACCTGGCCTACAACACCGTCCTCACCATGCTGCGTCTCATGGAGGAGAAGGGTCAGGTGGGGCGGAGTCCCGAGGGACGCGCCCACCGGTATCACGCCCTGGTGGACCGGGAGACGGCGGGTCGTACGACCCTTCGCCGGATCGCGGACCGCCTCTTCGAAGGCTCCCGTGAAGCCCTCCTCCTGGGATTGGTGGACAGCGGCGAGGTCGACGAGGCGGAGCTCCGCAGGATGCGCGATCTCCTGGAAAAGCGTCTCGCCGAGGAGGATGGACCATGAGCCTCGCCTGGTATCTCTACGCCGTGCTGGTGGGCGGGGTGCTCCTGGCGGGAGCATCCGTGTCGTCGGCGCTCCTGCGGAAGTGGGGCTGGCCTGAGCGGTACCTGTGGTTGTCCGCGCTCCTCCTCGCATGCGCCGTTCCCCTGCTCCAACCTCTCCTTCGCCTCCGCATCCCCACCTTCGCAGGCTCGGCCACGGGGCCGGGGGGCGAGAGCCTCCTGGGGATCCCACGGGTCGTGGCGGTCCCGGACGCCCTTCCGATCCCGGATGTCCTCCCCTGGATGAGCCTGGGCTGGGGATTGGCCTCCCTCGGCTATCTCCTGTGGCTCGTCATCGGCGGAGTCCGGGTCGTCCGGAGCTGGAGGCGTGCCCCTGCCCGGGTCCACACCCACGGCCGGATCCGGATCACCGGAGACCTGGGACCGGGAGTGACAGGATTGGTGTCGCCCACCATCCTCCTCCCCCGCTGGCTCCGGGAGCTGCCGGGGGAGATGCGTCGGTGGGTGCTGCGGCACGAGATTGCACATGTCCGGGGACACGACCTCCCCCTGAGGAATCTGGGGCTGGCGACTCGCCTGGTCATGCCCTGGAACCCCCTGGTCTGGCTCCTGTCGGACCGCCTCTTCCGGGCCCTGGAAACCGACTGTGATCGGCGTGTCCTGGACGCCCACGCCGATGCTCGCAGCTATGGCCGTACCCTCCTTGCCGTTGCGGGTCGGAGCACGCTCACTCCCCTCGCCCTGGGCGCCTTCGACCCCCGCATCTCCACTCTCGAACACCGGATTCGAACCATGACCACGAAGCGCCGCCCCGCCACCACCCTCCGGGTCCTCCTGGTCCTCGCCCTCGCCCCGGCCGCGCTGGTGGTGGCGTGCGAGGTGCCGACACCCACCTCCACGGCCCCGGTCCCGGATCCGGTCCCGGAAGACGTCACCCCGGTCCGGGGAGACCCGTTGGGAGACAAGCCCACCTTCACCCCGTATACCGTGGCCCCTGACATCGTCAACCGGGCGGAGGTGATCGCGGAGCTGGAACGGGCCTACCCGACCGAGCTCCGTGAAGCGGGCGTTGGAGGAACGGCAAACATCTGGTTCTTCATCAATGCCGAGGGGGTGGTGGAAGACCTCCGGGTCCAGCGGTCATCCGGGCAGCCCGAGCTCGACGGAGCCGCGCTCCAGGTGGCCCGCGCCATACGGTTCACCCCCGCGCTGAACCGCGATGAGCCCGTCCCCGTCTGGGTGGCCTTCCCCATCACCTTCGCGGTGCGGTAACCCCTGAAAGAAAAGACCCCCCCGGCGGAATCCGTCGGGGGGGTCGAAAAGAAGGCTGGCGGCGACGTACTCTCCCACAGAGTCTCCTCTGCAGTACCATCCGCGCTGCGAGGCTTAACGGCCGTGTTCGGGATGGGAACGGGT
>CP070829.1:3764394-3770661 GCA_020344755.1 Gemmatimonadales bacterium | reverse complement strand
GCGCTCAAGTAGGCCCGCCAGGTGGCGTCTCCGAACCCCACCTGGTCGGCGAGGAACTGGCAGTGGGCGTCGGCGCCCTCCAGCCCGCCCAGGTCGGCTCCATTGCCGGGCCCTGAACTCGTGATGAAGAAGCTCATGCGGGCGTCCTGGCCGGAGAGGTGGCCCGGAAGGAGGAAGATTGCGGAGAGCACCAGGCCCATCGTGGCCCGGGAGTTGATCCGGTGTGTGTGAGCTTCCGTACGCATGGGACCCCGTCGGTGGAGGGTGGAGGGGGAGATGGGCGAGCCCGGGCTCAGTCGCCCGAGGGAACGTACTTCCGGACGGTCCGGGGACCGACCTCGGCGCCGTAGAGGTTGCCCTCGGCGTCCACGGCGATCCCTTCGGCACCGCTGGTCCCGGAATTGTCGGGATCCGGCTCCGGGTCCAGGATGAAGTCCGTCACTTCACCGGTGGCGGCGCTCCCGATGTAGATGCCTCGCAGGACGCCGGGATTCCGCCGGGTGTTGGACTCAGAGTCGGCAGAGTAGAGAACGTCGTTCCGGTCGATGAAGAGGCCGCTGGGGCGCCCGAACTGGGTCCAGACGTCCAGCAGCTCTCCCTCCTGGTCGAAGATCTGGATGCGGGAGTTCCCGCGATCCCCCACGAAGAGGCGACCCCGGCTGTCCATGGCCAGGGCGTGGGGGTCCTGGAACTGACCCGGCTCCTCTCCGGTCTCCCCCCACGCCAGGACGAAGTCTCCGCCGGGAGACAGCTTGACGATACGGTTGTTCCCCCCGGCGTCGTGGCCGTCGGCCACGAAGATGTGCCCGTCCGGTGCCACCAGGATGTCGGAGGGCTTGTTGAAGTGGCCCGGGCCGTCCCCGGCGACCCCGCGTTCGCCCAGGGTCATCAGGACTTCACCCTGGGGGCTGAACTTGTAGATCACGTGTCCCCATCCGTCCGGCACCGGAGCGTACCCCACCGCATCGGTCACCCAGACGCTCCCGTCGGGCTCCACGAACATCCCGTGTGGCCAGGCCATCAAGCCGGCGCCGAAGGCGGCGACCCGCGCTCCGTCCAGGTCGAAGTGGAGGACGGGGTCCACGCCGCTGTCGACGCAGAGGTTCGCGCCGCAGCGCTCGGCGACCCATATGCTCCGGCCGTCGGGTCCCGGGAAGATCGCGCTGACGGCCCCGTAGTCCCGGTCGTCGGGCAGCTCGCCCCAGGCCGAGTCCACCACCTGGTATCCGTGTGGTGAAGGGAGCGGCTCAACGGTGGCCGGCGTGACCGCCGCGGACCCGGCCTCGGCCTCAGGCGCCTCGCCGCATGCGGTGAGGACTACCGCGGCCACGAGCAGTACGAAGGAAGAGGGTCGGGTCATGATGATCTCCATGCATCTCGGCTGTCAGCGGAGGGGACGGTGGGCCTCGCCCCCATTGGGCGCAACCTCCGACTGGAGGAGGGAACGTTCGGTCCACCCTCCTCCCGGAGTGCTCCTCGGGCTGGATTCGGACTCACCGCACCACTGCCTGGATCTGCCTCTCGGTGTCCGCGGCCAACTCGACCCGACCGGCCCCCCGGGCCGCTGCAGCCAGGCCCCGGAGGGAAGGGGTACGCAGGGGCGTGAGAGCCAGTGAGCCCTGAAAGGCCTCCACCGCCTCCCCGGGCCGGTCCATTGCGAGGAGGACCTCCCCCAGGAGCTCGTGCGGAGGCTTCAATGAAGCCGGTGGTCCAAACTCCAGGGGGAGCGACTCCTCCAGCTCCACGGCCGCTCGAAGGAGGGTCACCGTCTCCTCCCCGGACCCCTGCTCGAGCGCCACCATCGCCCGGAGCTCCAACGCCATGATCTCCCGCCGCGCATCTTCTTCCATGCCCTTCCACCGCTCGAGGGTAGCGACGGCCGGAGCCACGTCTCCCCGCTTGATGGCTGCGAAGGCATCGACGAACTCGTAGCCCGGCGCGGCCCAGGGCGCATCGGACAGGTCCTGCCGCCAGCGCTCGGTCCCGCTCCAATCCCCCGTGTCGAGCACCTGGCGGGCACGTGTGCTCACGTAGTAGCCCCGGTCGTCCCGGTCCGGATCGCTCTGGTTCGCCTGGCACATGTCCATGATCCGGGTAGCCTCCTCGAACCGCTCGGTCATGAGATAGCCGTAGTGGAGCCAGTAGGGGTAATGGCCGCACCGGTTCGGTGTGGTCGACCCTCGGCGGGCCCGGTCCATGTCCGCAACCCGGGTGGCGTTGACGTTCGCCCGGATCACGTCCTGCCACATCCCCATGGCCAGGAAGATGTGCGAGGTCATGTGCTGGGCGTGCCCGGCGTCCGGGACGGCCTGGCCATAGGCCCGCGCAGCAGGTAGACCCAGCGGCGCGTGGATCGGGTCGTCGAAGGAGTGGATCAGGTAGTGGGCCGCTCCCGGGTGGTGGGGATTCTCGAGAAAGAGGGGCTGGGCCACCGAAGCGGCCCGCATGTAGTTCGCGAAGTCTCGGACGCCGTTGGTCAGACCCAGGATGGAGAGCGCATAGAAGGCCCTGGCCTCGCGGTCGTCGGGATGGGCTTCGTGAAGCCGGCGCATGGCCAGCATGTAGGCGCGGTCCCGCTCCGCCTTGCTCCCATCGCCACCGTACAAGGCGTCCAACGCCCTCAGGTACATGGCCTCCCGCTCCGTGGGGGGCGTGCCGGCGTACCGGGCCAGGACCCCCAGCGCGGCCTCACGGTCCTGCTCCGCCCAGATGGGGTGGTTGTACGTCATGGCCTCGCCCCAGTAGGCCAGGGCGAAGTCCGGGTCCGTGGCCTGGGCTCGCCTGAAGGCCTCCGCCGCGTCGGCGTATTCGAAGGAGTGGAGCAGAAGCACACCCTGCCGGAAGTCGACCTGGGCCGCCGCCGTTCCAGAGTTGGGAAAATCCAGGGAGCCGAGACGCTCCTTCTGGGCGGTGAGGCCTGGGCCCGAGACCGCCAAGAGGGCCACGAGAAAGATGATCGGACGCACGCGGTGCACAGCTGTGCTCCTTCCAGGGGGAGGGAAAGGGGAGTCGCATCATCACGCCCCACCGCAGGAGAGGGCAAGAACTCCGGCCTTCCATGCCGTCATTCGGCCCCGGATGCTCCGGTGGGCGTCTGGACCGGGTACCCCGACCCGGCGGACGGTCTGGCCCCGGCCTGCTCCCCCAAGTTACCGTTCGGCCTCGATCGATCCCCTCAACCCCCCCGAGCATGGCCAACCGAACCGCCACCATCCAGACCAACCTGGGCACCTTCACGCTGGAGCTCTTCGACGACCAGGCCCCCGAGACCGCGGGGAACTTCGCCAAGCTTGCCGAGAAGGGATTCTACGATGGGATCGTCTTCCACCGTGTCATCGACGGATTCATGATCCAGGGCGGGTGCCCCATGGGTCGAGGCACCGGCGGGCCGGGCTACACCATCAAGGACGAGTTCGGCCCGGGTCTGGCCCACGACGGCGAGGGGATCCTCTCCATGGCCAACGCCGGACCCAACACGGGAGGCTCCCAGTTCTTCATCACCCTGGCTGCTACTCCGTGGTTGGATGGGAAGCACGCCATCTTCGGGAAGGTTCAGGAGGGGATGGAGGTGGTGCGGAACATCGGGGAGACCGCCACCGGGCCCGGTGACCGCCCTCTTACCGACGTGGTGATGGAGAAGGTCACCGTCGTCTGAGTCCGGTCCGAGGGCATCGGGCCCGGGTGGTCGCCGGAAGGTCTGGTCGTGAACCCTGGCGTTCAGAAGCCCGGGTCGTCCTCGGTCTGGAGGTCCACCCGGGCCACTCCGTGGGTCCATCGGACCCGAACGTTCCAGGGCCTGCAGCAGACCTCACAGTCCTCCACGTAGGCCTGATGGGACCCTCCCCCGGGATCCAGCAGCAGCTCGGAGGGTTCACCGCAGTACGGGCAGTGGACCTCGGCCGAGGTGTCGGCCGGTCCATCTCCGAGCGGGAAGGCTTCGTCCAGGCGTTCGTCGTTCATCTCATGCGCACTCCAGCCTATCGTCCCCGACGGCACTCGCTGCCGGCAACGGACCGCTACGTCGTCCTATTCGACGGTGGGTGCGGGACGTGCCACCAGTGGGTATCCCGCCTCCGGCGTTGGGACCGGGAGGGGGTCCTGGATTTCCTACCCTTCCAGGATCCCGGAGTCCCGAATCGGTTCCACTGGATCCCACCCGAGGCCATGGCGGAGTCCGTCCACGTGGTCGCCCCGGACGGCTCGACGTGGCACGGAGCCGGCGCGGCCGAACAGCTCGCCCATCTGCTCCCCGGTGGGTGGCCCCTGGCCCTGCTCTTTCGGGTGCCGCTGGTCCGGCGGTGTGCGGACGGGATCTATCGCCGCGTGGCGCGGACTCGGACCTCGTCGGGGTGCGAGATCCGGCCCCTCCCGTAGGCGAACCGGCCCGGCCCCACCAATAGCTAGAGCCGAATCGTCCCGCCGACGCCCGGCAGGTGTAGCCGGTCCGCGGGAAGGCCCGCCCGGGCCCATGCCGCCCGCATCCGCCCGGGAGGCTCCAGGGGGGGCTCGTCGGTCAGGCGAAAGGTGCCCCAGTGCATCCCCACCACCGCGCCTTCCCCACCCAGGTCCCGGTACGCTTGCACCGCATCCTCCGGGTTCATGTGGGCGTGGCGCATGAACCATCTCGGCTCGTAGGCGCCGATGGGCAGCAGGTAGGCCCCGAACGATCCGGCCCGCTCGCCGATGATCCGGAATCCGTCGAAGTACCCCGAGTCGCCCCCGAAGTAGAGGCTCCGGTCGCCGACCAGGCGAAGTCCCCACGATGCCCAGTGGCGCGGATTCACCCGCAGGCCCCGCCGGGACCAATGCTGGGCCGGGAGGGCCTGAATCCGAACGTCCGAGACCACGGTCTCTTCCCACCACGACAGCTCACGGACGTTCCGGACCCCCAGGCGGCCGAACCACTCCCGGTAGCCTCGCGGCGTGACCCACACCGGGCCGTCCCCGAATCGGGCCCGGAGCTTCACAACCGTGGGTCGGTCCAGGTGGTCGAAGTGATCGTGGGAAAGGACCACGGCGTCCACGGGAGGCAAGTCCCTCACCGCGAAGGGAGAAGGGACGAGGCGAGCCGGGCCCATCCACGAGACAGGAGACGCTCGGTGGCCCAGCGCCGGATCCGTGAGGACATTCAGGCCGCCGATCTGGACCAGGAAGGCCGCGTGCCCGAGCCAGGTGACGCGAAGTTCGCCCTCCGCGGCCCGGGGTGTGGCCACCTGGGGGGTGTCCCGCGGAATCTCCGCCGGATCGGGATCCGGGGGCAGGGGATTCCGGATCCGCTCCCACCGCCAACGTAGGAAGGCTCGAAATCCGGGGAGCGTCGACGACCCCATGGATGTCCGCGCCTCCGCGTCTTCGGACACGTCAGTCCCGGGCACCCGGGATCACTCGCTCGTACAACCCCGGCCAGAGGATCGGGTTGCGCACCTCGACATCAGGGCCCGCAGGCCCCGGCCCTCGCGGCAGACGCCCTCAGGAAGGCCTCAGGTCCCCGTGACCGCCACCGCGTCCCCGTCCTCCAGGTCCACGATCACGTAGGTGTTGGTGGAGTTGCAGAGGGGGCACACGGCGTGCTCCTCGTCCACCATCTCCAGCGAGGTCAGGAGTCCACACGACGCACACTCGCCGTGGACCACCCGGAAGGCCTCGTCATTGAGGTGGGACCTGGCGAGCCGAACCCCCATGATCACTCCGGGCCGGCCGGTGACGGGGCAGCTTCCCTCGGAGCACCCTTCTCCGAAGTCCAGGCAGACGACCTGTGCATCCTCGGGAAGATTGGCTTGGCCGTCCGGATGTCCCTCCGTGACGACGAGGCGGACCTTGTGATTGCACCCCGGGCAGTAGACCAGTCTCTCGTCCATCACGCCTCTCCTTTCCGTGCCCTCGAGAGAAGGGATCCATAACGCCGCTCCATCTCTTCGCTCGGAACGCCGAAGATGGGGCACAGCTGACCGGTGCATGCGGTGCCGTGCTCGAGACAGATGAGATCGGCAGCAGTAGGCTCACGCCCGGCCTTCGCCACTTCCGGATCCACCACGACCTTGACCTGCCGGTCGCAGCCGGCGCAGTAGGCCAGGTGGATTTCCATCTGGTTCTCTTCGTTCATACCGCCTCCTGAGGGTCAACCGCTGTGGGCGATCCGCGGCCCACCCGGACGTGACGCGAGGACGGCACTTCCCCGCTCCACACCCATGGAATACACCGCCGTGGCCGACGCGTCAGCGGTCATCGCGTCGGCGGCCACCACCGTCACCGTCCGCAGGGAGGAAC
>CP070829.1:3757929-3764294 GCA_020344755.1 Gemmatimonadales bacterium | reverse complement strand
GGTCTCACACCCCAGGCATCCGACGTGGGCGGGCTCTCGCTCCAGGGGGATCGCGACACCCTCTGGGCCCTGAACCTCCACCTCCGCACGGCCTCCCGGATCCTGGTGCGGGTCGCCCGCTTCCGGGCCGTGGGCTTCCGGGACCTGGAACGTCGGGGACGGGAGATCCCCTGGCACGCATTCCTGCCGGTGGAGGTGCCTCCCGACGAAGTGGCCTTCGAGGTCACCTGCCGGAAATCCCGCCTCTATCATTCCGGCGCCGTGGAGGCGCGCCTGCGGGAGGCTCTTGCGGCATCCGGTGCGGGGCGGCCGGGCGGCCGGGCACCGCGGCGGGACCGTGGTGAGTCCAAGGGTGCCCTTCCGCCACCTCCCCGGTTCGTGGTCCGGCTGGTCCGGAATCGCCTGACCCTCTCCGCCGATGCCTCCGGGACTCCCCTGCACCGCCGCGGCTATCGGGAAGCTGTGGGGAAGGCGCCCCTTCGGGAGACGGTAGCCGCCGCCCTCCTGTTGGCGGGGGAATGGCACGGTGAGACGGCCCTTGTGGACCCCTTCTGCGGTTCCGGCACCATCCCCATCGAGGCGGCGCTCCTGGCCCGGGGAATTCCTCCCGGTCTCCGGCGCCGGTTCGCCTTCGAGGCCTGGTCCGGGGGAAGTCCAGAGGAGGGGGCCGCGGCCCGGAGTCGGGCTTGGGGCGAGGAGGGGGAACCATCCCCCGCAGGTAGCCTTCCACCCATCCTGGGCTCGGACCGGGACGAGGGAGCCGTCGCGTCCGCCTGGGCGAATGCCCGCCGGGCCGGAGTGGAGACGTGGGTGGACTTCTCGCGGGCCGCCGTCTCCACGGCCCCGCTCCCCGACCCACCAGGGATCCTGGTGACGAACCCGCCCCACGGGCACCGGGTCGGTGACCCGGCGACCCTCCGGAACCTCTACGCCCGCCTGGGAGCCCGTATCCGCTCCGAGTGGTCCGGAGGGCGCATCGTCCTCCTGTCCGCGGACCGGGGACTCGCGGTTCAGCTGGGGCTGGAGACCCGCGTCCTGTTCCGGACGCGCATCGGCGGGATTCCGGTGGAGGCCCTGGCCGCCGAGATCCCCTAGCGGCGCGCGTGTCTCAGGCCACCACCTCCACGTCGGTGTGGCCGCCGCCGTCGATCCGGAGCTCGCCGATGAACCTGCGGATTCCCCGGCGAAGGACCGAGGCCAGGAAGAGCGATCCCAGGACGACCAGGGACACCTGGTGAAGGAGGCCCGGGGGCTCTTCCACCAGGGCCTCCAACGAGGGCCCTGCGAAGGTCCCGAAGGCGAAGTTGATGACCAGCCCCGCCAGCACCGCCACCGCCACCAGGGTCAGGGCGAAGCTCACCGCCGCGCGGCGGCCGTGGAGGCCCGCCACCACACCGAAGGTCGTGGCGTTGGTCGCCGGCCCGGTGATCAGGAAGGCGATGGCCGCACCCGGGGACAGGCCGGTGGCCACCAGGGTCGCCACCACCGGGGTGGCCGACGAGGCGCAGACGTAGGTGGGAAAGCCCAGGAGCGCGAAGAGGAGGACGTCCGCCACCGGGGGAATCCGGGTCAGCCATCCCCCCTCCAGGAGGGGCGCCGCCACCGCGGCGATGAGGAGGCCCACCACGATCCAGGGGGCCGTGTGATCCACCACCTCGCCGAAGCCCGCCCGGGCGCCCGCCCGGGCCCGGTCCCCGAGGGAGGCAGGACCTCGGCCCTCCCCCCCCGCCAGGGGAAGCGCCTTCCGCGCCGGCAGGTGTCTCCCCACCAGCCAGCCCACCACGAGCGCCGCCAGCGCCGCCACCACCACTCGGGCCACCGTAAGCTCCCCGCCCAGCAGGGGGATGGAGAGCATGACGGCGTCAATCCCCAGCTCCGGCGTGGCCACCAGGAAGGCCATGGCCCCGGCCGCCGGCGCGCCCCGCTGGACGAGGGTCTGGTAGAGCGGCACGACCCCGCAAGAGCAGATCGGGAAGGGCAGCCCCACCACCATCCCCCGGAGTGACGATCCGAAGGCCCCACCCCGGGACATCCAGCGGATGGAGGCCACCGGCAGGAAGGCCTGGAGGATCCCCGCGAAGACGTACGCCAGGAGCAGCGCCGGCGCGCTCTCGGCGGCCAGCACCAGGAAGCGGTCCACCATGGCCACCGCCGACGCTCCCGCCTCCTCGCCCTCGAGCCCCCCCAGGCTCAGGAGGAGGGCCAGGGCCACCACGGCGCCCATGCCCTCGAGCCCCGCATCCAGTCGGCCGGCCCGGGACTCCCCGTGGTGCCCGATCTGGTGGAAGGCCACGTGCACCAACGTCCCGCTCACGAACGCCGTGTAGAGCTCTACCCCCTGGCCTCCCGCCAGCTGTTCGAGGGTGCCCCCCCCGGCGAAGCCCACCACCGTGAGCACGGCAACCGAAAGGACCGCCGTCAGCCCGAGGGTGTCCCCGTAGACGTCCCGCACGAGCCACCAGACCGCCAGGCCCACCGGGACCCGGTGGAGCACGATGGCCAGTCCCAGACCCAGGTCGCGGGAGCCTCCCAGCCCGGCCACCGCCGCCCCCTCCAGGACCGCGTGGAGCGCCAAGCCCGAGATGCCCAGGACCAGTGCCAGTTGGTCCGTGCGATGGGCCACGTCCCGGGTGATCCGTTCCAGCGTCCCTGGCGCCAGCAGTCCGGCCACGAGCGCGAGGCCCAGTACCAGGTTCCGGGTCTCCACCGCCTCGGGCACCACGTGGAGGAAGACGAGCCCCGGCACCGCCAGCATGACGAACCCGTCCAGGAACCGGAGTGGGCCCTGACGGTCGCGGAGGAGGAAGAACGCCAGCGGCCCCACGAGCAGGGCCAGCGAGGCGGCCAGAAGGTAGGCGTTCGTCGAGTACATGCGGCGGGTGCAGGGCGGCGCGGCGTGCGGAATCCTGTATCATGGTTGAGGCAGCGTCCCACGCCAATCCTCAACCGGCCCGGAGAGAGGCAGAATCATGTCACAGGACACGCTCTTCCTGAAGATCGTTCGCAAGGAGATTCCTGCGGACCTGGTGTACCAGGACGACCTGGTCACCGCCTTCCGGGACATCAACCCCCAGGCGCCGACCCACATCCTGGTGGTCCCGAACCACGTCATTCCCACGCTGGCCGACGTCACGGAGAACGACGAGCAAGTCCTGGGACGGATGCTTCGAGTGGCCTCGCAGCTGGCCCAGAAGGATGGCCTCGCCGAGGACGGGTACCGGGTCATGATCAACTGCCGGGATCACGGTGGGCAGGAGGTCTATCACCTGCACCTCCACCTCCTGGGCGGGCGGCCCCTGGGCCCCATGCTGGCCCGGAGGGGCTGACGCCGATCCGGCCACAGCGGCTCGACCCGGTCGGCGTTCCCTGGCGGGAGCCGCCATCACGGGCCTAAGGTGACCCGGACCGCGTCCGGGTACGGTGGCACGCCATCCGGGTCCCGGACGCCCAGACACGGGAGCCTGACATGGAACGCCGCCTCTTCCTTCGCACCGGCGCGCTGGCCGGAGCCACCGCCGCACTCCCCCACCGCCTGGCAGGCGCCGACGCGCTCTTCGCACCCGTCCGAGGGGCCGGCACCCGGCAGGACCCCCTCCGTCTGGACGCGAACGAGAATCCCCTGGGGTTGGGCCCCATGGCCCGCGCCGCCGCCACGGAGGCGTTCGCCGTGGCGAACCGGTACCCGGACGACGAGGCGGCCGCCTTCCAGGAGCGTCTGGCGGAGTCCCTGGGGGTCGCCTCGAACCAGCTCTTCCTCGGCAACGGTTCCACGGAGATTCTCCAGATGGCCGTCCAGGCGCTGGGTGGGGACGGGGCAAGGATCATCACCGCCCACCCCACCTTCGAGGACGTGGCCACCTACCGGCTCCCCCTGGGGACCGAGCTCATCCCCGTGCCGCTGGACTCGCGCTTCGCCCACGACCTGGGCCGGATGAGGGAGGAGGCCGCCCGTTCCCGGAGCCTCTCCATCGTGTACGTCTGCAACCCCAACAACCCCACCGGGACGCTGACCGACTCCCGGGAGGTGCAGTCGTGGATCCAGGAGGCGGACGAGGACGTCTTCTTCATCGTCGACGAGGCGTACTTCGAGCTCGTGGACGACCCCACCTACCAGTCGTGCCTCCCCCTGACCCGGGAGTACCGGAACCTCCTGGTGGTCCGGACCTTCTCGAAGATCTACGGGCTCGCCGGGATGCGGATGGGATACGGGATCGCCCACCCCGATACCGTTCGCCGGATGACGGCGTACATGGCGAAGTCCAACACGAACCAGCTGGCCGTGGCGGCAGCGTCCGCCTCCCTGGACGATTGGGCACACGTCCAGAGGTCCGTGGACTCGAACCGCGCCGCGAAGGCCGTGGTGCTGGAGACGCTGGACGAACTGGGCCTCGAGGCGCTTCCCTCCCACACCAACTTCCTCATGCACCACATCGGGGTGGACGTCCACGGCTACATCGACCGGTTCGCCGAGGCGGGAATCGCCGTGGGGCGCCCCTTCCCCCCCATGCTCCAGTACAATCGCCTCTCCCTGGGCACCCCGGAGGAGATGGGGCGGTGGGCCGACACGATCCGCGACTTCCGGCGCCGGGGCTGGATCTAGGAAGCCAGCGGGGCCTCGGGAGGTCGAGCGTCTGCCGGGGTCCGGCCCACCTACCCGTCGGGGACGTGGAAGACGGCGATCCCGCCGTCCTGCGTCAGGTACAGCGTCTGGCCGTCCAGGTAGCCGGCGGACGCGGACCGGAGGATCTGGCGAACCCGCGGACGCTCGGGCGCCATGAGGCGGGTGAACCGTCCGTCCGCCGGTGAGTAGATCAGCGCGAAGGGGTCCGGAAGGGGGAGCAGGAGCAGGAGCTCCCCGCGGCTCGTGGCGGAAGGGGCCTTCACCATGGAGTACCCCAGCACCCGCAGCCCCTGGGACTCGAGGCTCTCCACGAGCCCTCGTTGCCGCCGCTGGAGCCGGCTGCGGATGTCGTCCGGGATCGTATCGAGCCGATGGAGCCGCCCGGCACGATCGTACACCTCGATCACCCCTTCTCGCGCCCGCGTCAGTGCCACCAGATCCTCGTCTCCGACCCACACACGGGTGGCTGCATCGGAGGTGATCTCCCCCAGGTCCCGCTCCGGGGATCCGGTGGGGCCGAAGGGCCTCCCCACACCCGAGGGTCCGTACACGATCCCGCTCCCGAACCGTCCGCCGGGACCGCTGACCAGATAGGTGGTATCGTCGAACGCACCCGCGGAGATGTGAGGCGTGGCGCGAGGGATCGAGCGAACGAAGCGCCCCTGGGAGGTGAAGACCGAGATCCGCTGGTTGCCGATTTCCGCCACCGCGAGGCGGCCGGATGGGAGCACCTGCATTCGGAACGGGGCCTGGAGCTCTCCGGGTCCCTCACCTCGCCGTCCGAAACGCCGCACCAGGTTCAGGAACGTGTCCGCAACGGCGACCCGGTCGTTTCCCCGGTCGAGGATGTAGAGGCGCCCATCCAGGAGCTGGAGGTCCGACGGATCGTGAAGGTCCAGCTCGTCCTGCAGCGTGGGGCGGTATTCCCGCAGCAGCGTCTCCACGGTGAGCACGGGTGGGCGCGGTGACGCCACGGGCCGCGTGGTCGAAAGGGAGGACGGGGCTGCCGGGGGCTCGCACCCGGTAGGCAGCCCGACCGAGATGGCAGCCAACACGGCCGCTGCCAGGCGCGGGAAGATGGAGGGTCTCATGGGAGAAGGTCTCCGTGCGGGTGGGGAGTCATGGTGCCGGTCCGGTGCGGGGCCCTCCCGGGCGGACCCCGATTCGCCCGGCGCTAGATCAGCTTGGCCTCCAGGTAGGTCCTGCAGTCGAGCTTCATGGTGGAGCCGTCCTCCATCTCGTAGTAACCGACGTCGTACGACACGGAGTAGGAGCCGGTATACCCGAATCCTCCACCGGAGAGGGTGTAGGTCACCCGCTCGGTCCCCTGGAGCGTGCCACTGTGCGGCCCGTCCTCGAAGCTCGAGGTCACGTAGGGCGCGCACTCGGCCAGGAGCCCGCCCAGGGGGAACACTGCCAGGGCCAGCGTGGCCAGCCCCGCCCGGAGCGTCCGTTGCATGGATCTCCTCCCTGAATGAGGGTCGTGGGCCGCGGCCCGTCCGCAGCCCTCACCAGGAAGGATCGAGTCCGCGGGTGGGACCGAGCATGCCTGGATGGGACCAGGGTGGAGCAAGGCGGGCCCATGGACCCGTTCCCGTCACGCGATGCGTTGCCGGCGTGAGATGCGCACGTGGCTCACGATGAGGACCCCGCCGGTCGTGGCAGAGCCTCTGGAGGGCGGCGCAGAGGTCACCGCGACACAGGCAGAGTGGGATATGGGGGAGATCGCGTCGGTGGCGCACCT
>CP070829.1:3751441-3757829 GCA_020344755.1 Gemmatimonadales bacterium | reverse complement strand
CTTCACGTAGTCGGCGAAGGGCTCTCCCTGGACCACCTCCAGGGCGTAGCCCACCACCGCGATCCCCGCGTTGGAGTACTTGGCCCGGGTGGTCGGGGGGTAGATCTGGGGCGTGCCGTTCAGGCTGGCCACGGTGGCGGCCAGGTCCGTGCCCGTGTCGTCGAAGTAGTGTCCTGCCGGGGGCTCGCGAATCAGCCCGGCGCGGTGGGACATGAGCTGGCGAAGGGTGATGGGCGTGTCGTCGGGATTCTGCGGTGCGAACTCCGGGAGCCAGGTCTGGACGGGCGCGTCCAGGTCCAGGACTCCGGCCTCCACCAGCTGCATCACCGCCATGTCGGTGAAGAGCTTCGAGACGGAGCCCACCCGGTAGACCGTTTCCGCCGAAGCCGGCACCGATCCCTCGGCATCCTGCGGCCCGAAACCAGCGGCCCAGACGACCTCGTCCCCGTCCACCAGGGCGATGGACACCGCGGCCAGATCCTTCGCCTCCCGCTCCCGCTGGATCAGGGCCTCGAGGGCGGCAGCTACCTCCCGGTACGCGGGGGAAACGACGCCCTGCTCGCCTTCCGGAGCGCCCCCTGTCTCCATGCACGCCGGGATTCCGGCGAGTACGATCACCCACCACAAAGCCAGGCTGTGAAGTCCAGGACGGCGCACGGGCGATCCGTCTGCCGGACGTCTCGCGGGATCGATGGACCGGGTCACGGGATGCCTCCGGATCGCGTGAGATGGAGAGACCATTCTACGCCGCGCCCCCCGCGGACCGCATCAGAGAGGCTGTGGGGCAGGCTGGCCTCGTGGCACTCCTCCACCTTCTATTGGGCTCCCATGGCCGCGTACACCCTCCGCCGCATCCTCCAGATGGTGCCCCTCCTCCTGGGGATCACCGTGGTCCTCTTCGCCGTCATCCAGGCGGCGCCAGGGGGCCCCGAGGGGGCGCTCCTGGAGTCGGGCCGCTTCATCGACCCCGAGGTCATCGAGGCCTATCGGGAGCGGCTCGGGGTCGACCAGCCCATCCCGGTCCAGTACGTGCGCTGGCTGGGCGCGGCGCTCCAGGGCGACCTGGGGGTGTCGTTCTCCACCACCCGCCCCGTCGTGGAGATGATCCTGGAGCGGCTCCCCGCCACCCTGGAACTCATGGGCACTGCCTTCCTTCTGGCCGCGGTGCTGGCCTTCGCCCTGGGCACCCTGAGCGCCGTAAAGCCCTTCTCCTGGTTCGACAATGCCGGCACGACCCTGTCGTTCCTGGGGATCGCCATGCCGGTCTTCTGGTTCGCACTCCTCCTCCAGCTGGTCTTCGGCGTGTGGCTCCAGTGGCTCCCGCTTTCCGGAACCCGCACCGTCGGTGCCTCGTCCCTGGGCGACCACCTGGCGCACCTGGTGCTTCCGGCAGTGGTCCTCTCCTTCCGGTACGTGGCCGGGTGGTCCCGGTACCTGCGCTCCTCCCTGATCTCGGCGCTCCGGGCGGACTACATCCGTACCGCCCGTGCCAAGGGGCTGACCGAGTGGCGGGTCGTAGGGGTGCACGGCCTGCGGAACGCCCTCATCCCGGTCGTCAGTGTCGTGGCGCTGAACCTGGCGGCTCTCTTCAGCGGGGCGGTCATCACCGAGACGGTCTTCGCGTGGCCCGGTATCGGCCGGATGTTCGTCACCGCCATGCTGGCCCGGGACTACCCCCTCCTCATGGGGATCCTCATGCTGGGCTCCGTCATGGTGGTGGTGTTCAACCTGGTCGCGGACCTCGTCTACGGGTGGCTCGACCCCAGGATCCGGTATGACTGAGTCCTCGCCGGTGACGCCGGGCCCGGTGCCCCCTCTCCCCTCCGACCCCGATGGCCGGGAGGACGACGCGGGCACGCGTTCCTTCTGGAGCCAGCTCCGCCGGCACCCCATGGCCACGGCTTCGGTCCTGGTCCTCTCTGCGCTCACCCTGGTCTGCTTGATGGGACCGTGGTTCGTGCCCTACGAAGTGGACGCGGTCCAGTTGGACGCCATCCGTCAGTCGCCTTCCCTGGCCCACCCCTTGGGCACCGACGACCTGGGCCGGGACATCCTGGTCCGCGTCCTCCACGGGGGCCGCTTCTCCATCCTCATCGGGGTGCTGGCGGCGGTGCTGGGCACCGGCCTCGGGACCCTGGTGGGTGCGTTGGCCGGGTATGCGGGCCGCCGGGTGGACGCCGTGCTCATGCGCATCACGGACGTGGCCTACGCCATCCCCTCCCTCCCCCTCCTCATCGTCCTGGCCTCGTACACCGGGGCGGACCCGGCCTCCATGGCGCTCATCATCGGCCTCCTGAGCTGGATGACCACCGCCCGGGTGGTCCGGGGCGAGGTCCTCTCGTTGAAGGAGATGGCCTTCGTGGAGGCGGCGCGAAGTGTGGGTGCCGGACCAGGGAGGCTCCTCGGGAGGCACATCCTTCCCAATGCGCTGGGACCGATCGTGGTGGGGGCGACGCTGGCGGTGGGGAACGCCATCGTCATCGAGTCGTCCATGTCGTTCCTGGGGCTCGGGGTTCAGCCCCCCACGCCCACCTGGGGAAACATGCTCATGGACGCCCAGGCCTCCATGGCCACCACCCCGTGGCTCACCATCTTCCCGGGGGTGGCGATCCTCCTCACGGTGCTGGCCGTCAACTTCCTTGGGGACGGCCTGCAGGACGCCCTGGATCCCAGGGGAAGGGAGCGATGACGGTACCCGGCACCCTGGCATCCGGCACCCCTCCCCTCCTGGAAGTCCGGGACCTCGCTGTCCGCTTCCACACCCGGAGCGGCACCGTGCACGCGGTGAACGGGATCTCCTACCAACTCCGCCCCGGGGAGTCCCTGGGGCTCGTGGGGGAGAGCGGATCGGGAAAGAGCGTGAGCGCCCTCGCCCTCCTGGGGCTCGTGCCCCATCCCGGGCGGGTGGAGGCAGGGGAGATCCGGCTTCGGGGCACCGACCTTGGCCGTCTCGACCCGAAAGGCTGGCGTGGCATCCGTGGTGCGGAGATGGCCATGGTCTTCCAGGATCCCATGACCTCCCTGAACCCGGTCCTCACCGTGGGCCGCCAGGTCACCGAGGTCCTCGAGGCACACACGGAACTGAGCCGGGAGGCGGCGGAGGCTGAAGCCGCCCGCCTGCTGAACCGGGTGGGCATCCCCGATGCGGTCCGGCGCCTCCGGGCGTATCCCCACGAGTTCTCCGGTGGACAGCGCCAGCGGATCGTGATCGCCATGGCGCTGGCCTGCCGCCCCGCGGTCCTCATCGCGGACGAACCCACCACCGCCCTGGACGTGACCATCCAGGCACAGATCGTCGCCCTGGTGCGGGAACTCCAGGACGAGATGGGAATGGCGGTCCTCTGGATCACCCACGACCTGGCCCTGGTGGCGGGGCTGGTGGACCGGGTGGCGGTCATGTACGCGGGACGCATCGTGGAAGAAGCTCCGGTGGAGGAACTCTTCCGAAACCCCCGGCACCCCTATACCCGGGGGCTCCTGGGTAGCCTCCCCCTGCTGGACGATCCCCCTTCGCCGGAGGAGGTGCACGGCCGGCTCACGGCCATCCCCGGACGCCCACCGGACCCGCGGGTCCTTTCCGTGGGGTGCGCCTTCGCACCGCGGTGTGCCCACGCCAGCGACCTGTGCTGGGCCGAGTCCCCCCCGCTCCAGAATGCATCGGTCTCGGGCGAGCGGCGCGATCACCGCTCCGCCTGCTGGCTCTGGGAGGAACTGTGAACCGCGACGAGCTCCGGGCCCCGGGTGCCGGCGACGGCGCGGCGGGGTCGGCCCCGGGAGGTCCGGAGGCCTCGGGCCGGGATGCCCGCACCAGCGCGCCGGTGGGGCCGCACGCGCCGCTGGTGGAGGCCCGGGACCTTGTGAAGGAGTTCCCGATTCGCGCGGGCCTCTTCCGGCGAACGGTGGGGGCCATCCAGGCCGTCTCCGGCGTCTCGTTCAGCATCCGCGCCGGGGAGACTCTCGGGCTGGTGGGGGAAAGTGGCTCGGGTAAGTCCACAGCCGGCCGGCTCCTACTCCACCTGCACGAACCCACCTCCGGTGAGGTCCGGTTTCGCGGCGAGCCGCTGGACAGCCTTCACCCCGAGGCCCTCCGCCGATCCCGCCGGGCGATGCAGATGGTCTTTCAAGATCCGTACGCCTCGTTGAACCCCCGGCACTCAGTGGGCGCCATCGTTCGCGAGCCGCTGGACGTGCACGGGCTGGGGACGGCGAAGGAAAGGCGGGAACGGGTGGTGGAACTCCTGGAACGCGTGGGCCTCCAGGCCGCCCACGCCGCCCGGTTCCCCCACGAATTCTCCGGCGGCCAGCGCCAGCGGGTGGGGATCGCCCGGGCGCTCGCCACCGGCCCCGAGTTCGTGGTGGCCGACGAGCCCATCTCGGCGCTGGACGTGTCCATTCAGGCCCAGATCGTGAACCTCCTGGCGGACCTCCGTGAAGAGATGGGGCTCACCTACCTCTTCATCGCCCACGACCTGGCCATGGTGCGCCACCTGTGCCAGCGGGTGGCGGTCATGATGCTGGGTAAAATCGTCGAGATGGGCCCCTGCGCCTCGATCTTCACCTCCCCCCTGCACCCGTACACCCGGGGGCTCCTGAAGGCCGTGCCCCGCCCCGATCCCTCGGCCCGAGCCGGCGCTCGGCCACCGGTGGTGGGGGAGCTGCCCGACCCTTCGGACCCCCCGGTAGGATGCCGCTTCCACACGCGCTGCCCCCACGTCACCGATCTGTGCCGCTCGGAGGAGCCCCCGCTGCGCGCGCCCACCGGGAGCCTCGGCGGAGACCACCGGGTGGCCTGCCATCACGCGGAGACCCTGGGATGACCGGTTCACGACCCGGACCTGGCGCACCGGATCCCCAGGCCCGCCCGTCCCGATTCCGGGACCGGCGCACCGGCTTGTGCCCTTCCCGCTGTCGGAGCGCCCGATGCCGCGCTCCCCTCCACCGGATCCCGTCCCCGAACCCACACCCACACACCCCATGAGCGATCCCCTTCGTGTCGCCGTGATCGGCGCCGGCCGCTGGTCGCGTTCCGCCCACCTGCCGGGCTTCACCCGTTCCCCCCTCTCGAAGGTGGTGGCGATCTGCGACCTGCACCGGGACCTGGCGGAGTCCGCCGCGGCGGAGTTCGGGATCCCCGAGGTGTGCACCGATGCCGCGGAGCTCCTGGGCCGTCCGGACATCGACGTGGTGGACGTGGTCACCCGCGGAGACCACCAGGACCTCGTCTTCGCCACCCTGGAGGCCGGGAAGCACTGCCTGGTGGAGAAGCCGGTGTGCCACGACTACCGGGACGTCTGGCGGGCCCACGAGCTGGCCACCTCAAAGGGGCTCAAGACCAAGGTGGGCCTCACCTTCCGGTATGCCCCCGCCGTGATGTACATGTTCGACCTCATCCGGGAGGGCTTCGTCGGAGAGCCCTACATCTTCAACGGCTACGAGCAGAACTCCCAGTGGCTCGACCCGGACAACCCCATGGACAAGCGGATCCACCGGACGCCGCCCCAGGGGGAGCCCGAGTGGGGGACGGATCTGTCGCGTGAAGGGATCGTGGTCTCGTCCCTGGAGGGGTACGGCGCGCCCACCATCGACATCGGGCTCGAGTGCGTGGGAGCCGACCTGACGAAGGTGGTGGGAATCCTGGCCAACATGGTCCCCTACCGCCGAAGGACGAACCTGGACACGGACCGGGAACGGATCCACATCGACGACGCCGACATGTTTATGGGAGAAGCGTCGAACGGCGCGCTCTTCAGCATGCAGTCGTCCTACGTCACCGTGGGGAACTACCCGGGAATCGAGGCCCGCATCTTCGGGTCACGGGGCGCCATCCAGGTGCGGCTGGTCGAGGAGTTCGGCGTGATCCAGACGATCAAGACGGCCACTCCCGATGCGGTGGAGTTCGTCGAGCGGGAGATTCCTCCGGAGTATTTTGCGCCCGGTGCGCGCCCGGACGACCACTGGAGTACCGCCTTCTACGGAAACCTGGTCCACAACTTCTGCCAGGAGATCGTGGGGGAGCGGTCCGAGGATCAGGGGGACTTCGCCCAGAGCGCCCGCGTCCAGGAGGTCATCAACGCCGTGACCCTGTCGCACCGGGAACATCGCTGGGTGGACCTTCCCCTGGACCGCGGCGAGGAGCAGCCCCCAATCCAGACCATGCCCTGGTAGCCGGGATTCGATCCGGGCCGTTCAGTTCCCCCTGTGGGCGCGCCGTACGAGCTTCTCGGCGCTCGGATTAGCGGCTTCCCGGGACCAGTCTCCCGATGATGGCGCCCAGCAGCCCCGTCACCCCGGCGGATACCGGCGCGAAGGTCAGGAGCGACCAGACCTGGTCGCCCAGGAGGATGGCCACCAGCACGCCCACGAAGGCCCCCACGAGACCGATCAGGAA
>CP070829.1:3744914-3751341 GCA_020344755.1 Gemmatimonadales bacterium | reverse complement strand
CACATTTCTCAGGAAGGACCGATGAAGAACTCCCGCTTCGCGCCGTTCCTGGCGCTCGCCGCCATCGTGCTGCTGGTGGGCTGGATCCCGTTCCACCTGGAGCTCGAGGCCAGCTACCCGGAGGCGGACGCCGCCCTCGAGGAGGCTCCCTCGCAGATCTGGCTCCGCTTCAGCGTCGAGCCCGACATGGAGCGCACCAGCTTCTCGGTACGGGGTCCCCAGGGGACGGTGGAGCTCGGAGCGATCTCCACCGGCGAAGAGGCGGAGATCATCGTCGCCCAGGTGGGCGGCGAGATGCCCGCCGGCACTTACACGCTTTCCTGGATCGGGGCGCCACTGGACGATCACACCGTTCGGGGCCGCTTCAACTTCTCCATCGAGGGTGCGGATTCCGCGTCCCGCTGACCCTTTGGGGTTCCAGGACGTGAAGACGCCCCGGGGGCCATCGGGACCCCGGGGCTCTTCCGTTTCTCGAGGCGGGAGCGGCTCGGCCTCGGCGGACCCGACTCGCGCCTACCGGACCTCGAAGGAGATGGTGGCCCACTTCGACTCGTAGTCGAGGTCCTCGGCCTCCGTCTTCACCATGTGGATGAACTTCAGGTACCAGCGGCCGGGATGATCGATCTCGAAGCTCACCACGCCGTCGAGGTCGGAGCGCGCCTCCCGCTCCGGGATCTCGTGGTGCCCCGCCCCGCCGTCGCCCCCGGCGATCACCAACTGCCCCGCCACAGGCTTGGAGTCCACCAGGACGAGGAAGGACAGCTCGTCACCCACCGAGGCCTCGTAGGGATTGTCCAGCGGCACCAGCTCCGCCGGGTAGCCGAAAACCACGTCGATCCCGCCCGAAGTACGGTCACCCACCTGGAAGATCGCCTTCACGTGCTTGGAGTACTGCTCCCAGGCCTCCTCGTCGAGCTCACCTTCCAGCGCCCGCTGCTTCAGCACGTCCACCACGCCGTCGCTGGCCAGGTACAGGTTGAAGTCGTCGGCCGACATCCCCAGGTCGTTGGGGTTGGTGGAGACGCCCAGGACATACGTCCCGGGGTCGCCGGTGCGCATCCCCAGGAAAGTGGAGTCCCCGGAGGCGTCCCAATCGTCGAGACCGAGCTCGGTCCGGTGGCCGTCCACCACCACCGAGACGTCGGCAACCCGGTCGGCGGTGATGGAGTTCTCGCTGAGAAAGAAGGTGCTGTTGATGATGGGCACCCTGATCGCCGTGCCGGGCGGCACGTGGTAGGCGTCCATCTTGATGAACAGGTCGTGGGCGGCCAGGAGCGCCGCGGACGCCGCGACCAGGACCATCGCGAGCGTTCCAGACTTCAGCTGACGTTTCATGGCGTGTGAGGCGTTGGGGTTCTCCACGAGCGGACCGATCTTCACGGATGCGGTCGCCCGGGGCTAGTGTACCCTCCGGCTCCCCCCCGGGCGAGCCCGGCTGGCCGACCTAGCCTGGCGGTCGCCGCTGGTCCAGCTCGTCCATTCTGAATCGGACACTCACCACGTAGGGCTCCTCTCCGCTCGTCCAGTGGCCATACGTCGTGGTGACGAACGTCCCGTCGTCCAGGAGCTCGAGACCTGGGTACGCCGCATCCCACGAGTCGGTGTTGTCCATGAACCGGACCCGAAAGGCGCCGGTACCCTCCCCCACGAGGTCATCCCACTCTCCCACCCACGCGACCCAGTCACCTTTGGTCGGGCTGTCCTGGGCCATGTCCCGATACGTGATGACCAGCCGGCCATCGGGTGCGTATCTGGCGGTGTGTCGGTCGCCGGTGAGAGCCCGCGGTAGCTCCCTGGGTGCTGACCACGTCTCACCGTCGTCGTACGAGTAGACGATGAACGACTCGTGGGTCCTGGAGTTTTCCCTCAAGAGAAGCGCCAGCGTCGATCCGTCGGGGGAGACGACCAGGCCGGGCTCGCACAGATCCGCCTCCGCGTGCTCGGCCACCACCCACGGGGCGCTCCAGGACGCACCCGCGTCGGACGACCGGGTGGCAAAGACACGGAAGGCTCCGGCCTCTCCCGAATCGTGGAGGAAGCGGCCATCGTCGTGGAAGAACGCCAGGACGTCGCCGTTCGCCTGCTGGTGTAGCGAAGCCATCGCCACGATGCCACCGAACCTCCCGATCGGTTCCAGCTCGGACCAACCCCTTCCCAGATCATCAGAGATGGCCCTGCGGATCGGGTAGAGTCCGGAGAACATGAGCAGCCGGATGCCGCCATCCGGGCGCCGGACCTGAAAGAGGGTCGGGACCTCCTGTGAGGTCGACCACGAGTCCGGCACGGGCAAGCGGTCGCTCCAGCTCCGGCCCCCATCGACACTCCGCTTGTAAACGACTGGACCCCGGCCGTGCCCTTTCGGATACACCGCCAGGAGGGTGCCATCGGGTAGGAGCTGCGTGGTCGGGTGCCCCAGATACTGTCCGGGCTCACGGTCGACGACCACCTGCCGCTGGGACTCGGCCGCGAGGTCGACGAGCGGGAGTCCGAACACATCCCGGTGGACACCCTGAAGCGGAGACTCCGCCGTCTCCGGACTCTCGGGCGCATTCTCGGCGGCGCAGGCCATTCCGGCCATGAGACCCGCCATCAGGAATGCGTGGTGCTGGATGCGCATGGGGTCGCCGCTCCGCGAGAGTGAGGTGCCGAGGGGTCGGTATAGTCACCGGGCGCCAGGGGGCGGAGCAAGAGAGCTTCCGAAACGGACTTGTCGTCGGCGCGGACGGGCTCGTGTGCGCGAGCCGCGCCGGCAGATCGAAGCCGGTACCCGAGATGGTTCACACGAGAGTGAGGAGGCCGAGGATAGGACGACGCTGCTTGCGGCAACGTCAGAGGAGCAGGCAGTCTTAGGGCCCGTCGCGACCGAAGGGGATGTTCACGTCACTCCGCAAGGCCTCAATGCTCGACATCTTTGCCAATGTTGGTGCGGTCATCACCGGTCTGGGAGCAGCCTGGATCGTGTGGTTGGGGCATCAGCTCGCCCGTAGGCAGAGGGCTGATGCCTGGCTGGAGAACCTGAATGAGCTACACGGGCTCTTCTGGGAGGACTCCGACTTCGTGCAGGTCCGTGAGTGGCTGATCTCAGATTCCGCCTATAAGGACCTGCAGGCAGCGCTGGAGGTGCGGTTCCTACGACCTGAGCAGATGGATCGCGCCGAGTACCGCTGCATCGAAGTTCTCGACAAGTTCCTGAACTTCCTGATTCGAGTGCGCGTTGTGGACTCCCAGCTGGAGGAGGAGCGGGACCTCTGGAGCGAACTCTCTTTCTCCTTCTGGATGGAATCGGTAACCACGCACCGCCGCTGGCACCTGCTCGTGTACATCGATCACTTCTTCGGAGGGACGCAGCTCGGATCGCTCCTGAGCATGCCGGTCACCCCCGAGACAAGTGCGGAGCTGGCCGAGGTCAGGGCTCGCTTGCTTCCAGCCGCACCGAATTCGCAGTGAGGACCTCAGGTCCACACATTCTGACCCTGAAGGCAGGCTCGCCTCGGTTGAGGAAAGGGCTTCGGCTCCGGTCCGGCGGGGCGACGGCGCAGTGTGCGACCTGTAGCAGTCGAAGTGGAGCTGGCTCCGCGCCTTCGTGGACTCCCTCAGCTCGGCCCAGGAAATGGACGAATCACTCTGGTCGAAGGTCGATGCGTACGCGACGGATCTCTTCGGGTTGCTCGACCCCGTTTTGGCTTCGGTTGTCTCGCGCAGTGAAGAAGAGGACCTCCCGGCCATTCAGGTGTCCGAGTGCCAGGGCAAGTTCCTCGAGATTCTCGTGCGCGGGTGTCGGGCGAAGCGGGTCCTGGAGGTGGGCACGCTGGGGGGATTCAGCACCATCTTCCTGGCCCGAGGTGTCGGGCCCGGCGGGACCGTCGTCACCCTGGAGCTCGAGCCGCGGCACGCGGCCGTGGCCCGGGAGAGCCTCCGCGAGAGTGGCCTCGAGCACCGAGTCGAGGTGCGTGAGGGGGACGCGCACGAGTCGCTCAGCCGCATGGTCACGGAAGGCGTAGAGCCGTTCGACTTCGTCTTCATCGACGCGGAGAAGTCCGGGTACCCACGCTACCTGGACCCGGTCCTGCGCCTCTCTCGCCCCGGCACGATGCTCGTCGCGGACAATGTCGTTCGACGGGGAGAGGTCGTCGACGCCGGCTCGGACGACCCCGACGTCAGAGGCATTCGCGAGTTCAACGCCCGGGTGGCGGCCGCCCCCGGGTTGGAAGCAACCATCCTCCAGACGGTCGGGACGAAGGGCCACGACGGCCTCCTTATCGCAGTCCTCACCTAGCCGGCCGGGGAGGTGGGCGCACCTCGCCTGACACCGGGTCTCCCGGCCTTGGCAGAGGTAGCTCGAGGACGATCCGACAGAGACGACGGATTCCAACGGAGGCCGCCGGATGGCCAGGTCGCGGAAGGTGAGGCAGGATGAGGGAGGGGCGGTCCCATCGCCAAGGCAGGCCGCCAGGGAGGCGATCGCCTTCATGAAGGCTGGTGCTGACAGGGACCGAGCTGCCTCGCTCCAGCGGTACTTCAAGGACCCCGTCCAGGCGTACGGCGTCGAGTACGGCGCCTTCAGGGCCAGGCGGAAGGAGTTTGCGGCCCGGATTCGGGATGCGTGGACGCTGGATGACGCCCTCCTCTACTGCGAGGAGATGCTGAAGGACCCTCACCTGGAGCCGAGGGGAGATGGGTTTCAGACCGTGGGGGATTTCGTCGAGGAGGCGGGGCCGGAGCTGTTGGAGCACATCCGCCGGTGGCTGGAGTCCTTCTGCGAGAACTGGGGTCTGGTCGACAATCTCGTGCCGTCGGTTCTCTCTCCGCTTCTGCGCAGCTACCCGGAGCTGGCGGATGAAGTGGTGGATTGGACGTCCTCGCCGGTGGTCTGGGTCCGACGTGGCGCCGCTGTGGCCTTCGTCCGCCTCATGAACGATCCCAGGATGATGGACGCGGGGTACGCGGTCGCCCTTCGACTTCAAGACGACCGCGCCGACCTCGTACAGAAGGCCGTGGGATGGATGCTGAGGGAGGCCGGGAAGGTGGATCGAGCCCTGCTCGAGGCGTTTCTCCTGGACCAGGGATCCCGGACACCCCGCACCACGCTTCGCTACGCCATCGAGAGATTCCCAAAGGAGGACAGGCGGCGGATCAGGGAGGCCACGAAGTCATGATCCTTCAGGCCTTCGGGAGGCACACTCCCGACAACGGACCGTCCCTGCTCGCACCCGCTCTGCGGTCGCCACCTCTCGGGGCCTCCGCCCTTCAGACACCGCGCTCGCCTCCGAGGCCCCGCGACGGACGTCACGGAGCCGAACAGTCAGGCAACACCCATACGTCTGCCCATGGATGGCGCCTGGGGGATATGGCCCATCCGTTCTCCGCGGTCCCAACGCCCTATCCCCTGAGGACTCCCGAACGGACCTGCTGGGCCGACTGTACCTGGGATGCATTCGGAATCGCCGGTCTTCTCGGTGTCGATTGAGACGTAGCCACGCAGTGTGCCGATTGTGGAACTCCGCTGCGATTCCGCGTCGAGAACAGTAGACTCGAACCTGCCGACGCGGTGGAGCGGCTCATCGTGCCTGCGAGGCGATTCTGGGAGAACGTGGGTTTCACGTGAGCGACGATCCTGGCCTGCCGGTCGGAAGAACACGCCCGGCGCTGGAGGCAGCTGCGGGGGCTGGAAACCGTCTTCGAGGAGGCGGGACCCGAGGGCAGCTTCCGGGAGCTTGGCCAGGATTCCCCGACGAGCGTTCACGGCACGGCAAGACGACATCACCGTCGGGAAGTCAGACACAATGGCTCCGACCCTCTACGACACCGTCGGAGGTCCAGTCGCATTCCTCCCGCCATTCCTGGAGTGACAAGTGGCAAGAGTGAACTGGTTTCAGGCCTTTGCCGAAGTAGGCCTGCTGGCATTGGGCGCCGCGATCGCGCTGGGTGGCGACGCGTGGCTCAACTCGCGTCGCGACTGGGAGGAGCAACACGCCTACCTGGTATCGCTTCGAGAAGACTTCACGACCAACCGGCGGTTGGGACTCGAGTACATCGAGGACAACCTCTCGGCACAGGAGTTGGCCGTTGAGCTGATGGCCGCACTCTCGGGGCCCGCCGAGGCGGTTTCGATCGACAGCCTCAACGCGCTGATCAACGGTGCGCTCTGGATCTTCGACATGGACCCGGCGCGGGGCACGTACCAAGACATGGTCAGTTCCGGTGGCCTTCAGCTCGTTCGGAACATCGAACTGAGACTGGCGCTCGCCGCTGTAGACAACGATTTCGAGTCGATGGTGCGCTTTTCCGACCTCCAGTGGCAGCACTGGATGGACCTCGAGCTGCCGTTTCTGCGGGATCACGCGGAGCTCACCACCATTTACCCGGACTACACTGGAGCCGGAAGTCGAGAGGGTCTTAGCGTTCAACCCGTGGTGTTTCCTGACAC
>CP070829.1:3738317-3744814 GCA_020344755.1 Gemmatimonadales bacterium | reverse complement strand
GGACCGGGTCGCGTCCATCGCGCCTCCGGCCCAGTGGGCGGATCAGGAGTCGAAATGGGAGTTTGGGGCGGTGCCACTGGGTCGGGCCATGACCGACGGGCTCCGGACCCCGATCCTTGCGCTGCTGGGTGGCGTCATGCTTATGCTGCTGGTGGGGTGGGCGAATCTCATGGGACTCCAGCTCACCCGCACGCTCCGCCGAAGCCGCGAGCTCTCGACCCGCAGCGCGCTCGGGAGTGGACGGGCCGCCCTGGTTCGCCAGGTCCTCACCGAGAACGTGGTCGTGGCCGCGCTGGGCGGCACGCTCGGTGCCTGCCTCGCCGTGGGGGCTCTCCCCTGGATCGAGGCGATCTTGGAGGACCGCCTGGGACTCTGGCGGCCCCTTCCCGGCGGGTGGACGCTGGTGACCGTGGCCGGCATCCTGACCCTCCTGGCACTGGCCATCTACGCCCTGGTCCCCCTGGTGCGGGCGGGTCGCCCCGGATTGGCGATGAACGTCATCTCCGGAACCCGGGTCCGCGGACGGAGCCGGCACATGGGCCGGAAGTCCGTCCTGGTGGGGCAGCTGGCCCTGGTGACCGTGCTCCTCTTCTCGGCGGCCTTGCTCGCACGCAGCTACCTCCGCCTCACCGGCCTCGATACCGGCTTCGATCCCCAGGGCGCGATGACGCTCCAGGTCTCCCTGGACGACGCCCGCTTCGGAGAGAGCCAGCAGGTCCAGGCGTTCTTCGACGAGACCCTTGCGGTCCTCGCGGCGCAACCGGGTGTGAGCTCCGCCGCCGCCGCACTCTCCCTCCCCTACGAGCGTCCACTGAACATGGTCACGCGGCATCCCGGCTCGGAGGACAACCTCCTGGCCAACGTCGTGTACGTGACCCCGGGCTTCTTCGAGACCATGGGGATTCCCCTTCTCCGCGGCCGGGCGCTCGAGCGCAGCGACGGGCCGGACACCCGTACCGTCATGGTGGCGAATCAGGCGTACGTGGACCGCTACCTTGAGGGCCGGAACCCGCTGACTTCGGAGATGACCGTCTCGGGATCCTTCGGGAACGTTCCTATCGTCGGCGTGGTGGGGAACGTGCAGCAGGCCGCCGGATGGGGAGGTGGATCCCAACCCGTGTCGGAAACCCCCACCCTCTACCTCTCGGCCTACCAGATCCCCTCCGGCTTCTTCCGGGGAATCCACGTGTGGTTCGCCCCCAGCTGGATCGTCAGGGGTAGAGCCGGGACCATCCCGTCCGCCACCGAGATGCGCCGGGCCCTGGCCCAGGTCGCACCCGATCTTCCCGTGGCCCGGACCATCTCTCTGGCGGAGGTGGTGGACCAGGCCTTCACCCGACAGCGCCTGGAGGCGGGCCTCATCCTGGTCGTGACCCTCTTCGCCCTGCTCCTGGCCGGAATCGGGATCTACGGCGTGATCGCACAGGAGGTGGAAGAGCGCCGGGGAGAGATGGGGGTCCGGATGGCCATGGGGGCGAGCCCGGGCAGCGCGGTGCTGACGACGGCGGGAGACGGCCTGGGCGTGGCGGCTCTCGGGCTCGCTCTGGGGCTGGGCCTCTCGATCCTCGCAGGGCGCTTCCTGGAGAGCCTGGTGTGGGGCGTTCCTTCATGGGACGCCGTCTCACTCCTCTCCGTGACCGTCACCCTCGGTGCCGCGGCCGCGGCGGCCAGCTTCCTTCCGGCCGCGAGAATCGGGCGCCTGGAGCCGGCGAAGATCCTGCGGGAATAGTCCGGGTCCCTCGGGACCAACCCGAGTCCCTCGCGAACGTGCCGGTGCCACCGCCCCGGCTGTCGCCCCGAATCCCCGGCGTGGGTCAGCCCCCCGCGCCGGGGTCCATCCGGTCGAACCGGACGTTCCACACGCGACCCTGGGAAAGCCGGAAGCCGTCGACTCGTCCCGCAGAGTCCCGGGTGAACTCCACCGAGTTGCCCCGGACCAGGAAGCCGTCCTGGAAGGTGGGCCGGAGCGGAGCCGACTCGAGCTTCCGGTGGTGGAAGCGGAGGACGCCGCCCTCCACCTCGAAGCGGTAGTCCGTCCCCAGCTCCCGGGAATGAAAGGTCCCGGCGAAGGCCGCCAGCTCCTCCGGTGACGGGTCCCACGCGTCGAACCGGACATACTCCTCCCCACCCGGCACCCGCAGGACCACCGCACCCCCCTCCCCCACGGGGCCCAGGGTGACCACCACGCCCTCACCGACCACATCGAAGCGGTGGTCGCCCAGGGGCCGCAGCGCCACCCGCCCCCGGGTGATCACCCGGAGCGTGTCGTCCACCACGGCGATCCGGTCCAGTTGGCCGGGAAGCTCCCCCCGGTACACTCCCGCCAGAGAAGCCAGCGCCTCCGGTGTGAGGGGAACGGTCGCACCGCCGGGACCCGCGGAGGCGTCGCCCTCCGGCTCCATACGGTCCCCCAGGTACGCCTCCGCCGCGCGCCGGGCCCGGCCACCGGGATTCGCCGAGGGGAAGTTGCAGAGGACGGCCACGCTCAGTCCCTCGTCGGGGAAACGCACGAAGTCCGAGCGGTAGCCCGCGTCCGCACCCCCGTGGCCTTCCGTCCGCAGCCCACGGTAGGTCCCGGTGCTCAGGCCGTGGGTATATCCGATCTCTTCGCCGTCGTTGAGGGTGTAGCGGGTACGAAGCCGCTCGATGGCCACCTCACCGCCCACCTGCCCCGTGATGAAGTTCCGGTCCCAGGCCGCCAGGTCGTGGGCCGTGGTGAAGAGGCTCGTGGCCCCCACCACGTCGAAGTCGGGGATCGAGTTCTTCAGACCGAACAGGCCATCCGGGTCCGGGGCGTAGGCCCACGCCCGGTTCCGCACGATCATCTCGTGGTCGTCGTGGAAGTGCGTGTCCTCCATGCCCAGGGGCTCGAAGAGCCTCTCCGTGGTGAACTCGCGAAGCGTCTGCCCCGTCACCCGCTCCACCACCACGGCCATCAGGGTGAAGCCCGTGTTGGAGTAGAGGTACCGCTCTCCCGGCGGGAAATTGAGGGCGGTCTGCCGCGAGGTGACGTCCAGTACGTCCTTCTGGGTCACCACGTCGGCCTCCCACCTCCACCCCGCCATGGAGAGGAGGCTCCACTGGTCCCGGATGCCGCTCACGTGGTGCACCAGGTGCCGGAGCGTGATGGGGGTTCCGAAGTCCGGAACCTCCGGCACGTACGTCCGGATGTCGTCGTCCCAGGAAACGCGTCCCTCGTTCACCAGGAGCTCGATCGCCATGGCGGTGAAGTGCTTGGAGACCGAAGCCACGTGGAAGACCGATCGGGGCGTGATGGGAATCCCGTACTCCAGGTTCGCCATCCCGTAGCCCTGCTCGTAGATCGGCGCGCCCTCCCGCATCACGGACACCGCGCAGCCGGGAGAGGTGGGTCCCCTCAGGTCTGCAAAGACCGAATCGACCATGGCCTCGGGTGGTGGGGATTGTCCGGCCAACGGCGCGGTGACGAGAAGGGCGACGACGGTCGCGATGGGGGTACGAGGGCACATGGGACCTCCGGGGGTGGTCGTCGGGCTGTTGGGGACGAGGTGCGGACGCAAGCCGGTGAAGTGCGCGGGGCGAGTGTGGAGCGGCACACGCCCCCAGGTGCTGGAACGGAAGCGTAAGGGGGAAGGGCCGGCTCAGGCAAAAGCCCCTGACCGCGAGCACGGGTAGGCGGCGGTGCGTGGGCCTCTCCCGGTCCGTCTTCGCTTGCGCGCTCCCGCGTGGCGCGTCCATGGTGGCCCGGTCTCACCGCTGGCCCAACCCGGACGACGGATCGATCCCATGACACCCTCACGCCTCGCGCTCACCCTCCTGTTCGTTGCGGTGACCGGCTCGCTGTCCGCCGGCGCGGCCTCCGCCCAGCAGCCCTTCACCGCCGAGGACGTCTTCGACCTCGAGTACGCATCGGACGTCCAGATTTCCCCCGACGGGTCCCGCGTTGCGTACGTGCGCAACGCCATGAGCATCATGCGGGACCGTCGGGAAGGACGTCTCTGGCTTGTGCGGACCGACGGATCGGGTCACCGGAAGCTCACCAGCGCGGACCGCTCCGAATCCACGCCCCGGTGGTCCCCCGACGGAACCCGCATCGCCTTCGTCTCCGGGAGCGACGAGGGCAGCGAGATCTACGTCCACTGGGTGGAGACGGGTCAGACCGCCCGGCTGACCCAGCTCGAGCGGTCTCCCGGGGGACTCGCCTGGTCACCCGACGGAAGGCACATCGCTTTCACGATGCTCGTCCCGGAGGCACGGCCGGTCCTGGCCCCCATGCCCCGGAAGCCCGAGGGGGCGGACTGGGCCGATCCTCCGGTGGTGGAAACCCGGGTGCGCCACGAGGCCGATGGGGTCGGCGTCATCGAGCCGGGGTACCGTCACATCTTCATCCTCCCGGCGGACGGGGGATCGCCCCGCCAGGTGACCTCCGGGGACTTCCAGCACGGTGCTCCCGTCTGGGCCGCGGACGGCGAGGCCCTCTACTTCACCTCCAACCGCCGGCCGGAGTGGGAGTGGGAAGTGGCGGAGAGCGACATCTACCGGGTGTCGCTGGCCGACGGTGAGGTCCTCCCCTTGACCACCCGCGAAGGCCCCGACAACGGGCCGGCGGTGTCCCCGGACGGGTCCACCATCGCGTACATCGGGTTCGAGGACCGGGTGCGGACGTACCAGACCTCCGACCTGCACCTCATGGATTCCCGGGGCGGGAACCAGCGAACCCTCCTGGAGGACCTGGACCGCTCGGTGAGCGCCGTGACCTGGGCCGCGGACGGAAGCGGCCTCTACTTCATGTTCGACGACGAGGGGGTGACGAAGCTCGGCTTCACCACCCTGGACGGATCCATGCGTGCGGTGTCGGAGGGCCTGGGAGGCACCGCCGTGGGCCGCGCATACGGAGGCGGTAACTTCTCCGTGGCCGCCGACGGGACGGTGGCCTTCCCGTACACCGCCTCGGACGAGCCGAGCGAGGTCGTGGTGGTGGCTCCCGCCGGAGGTCGGGAGATCATCACGGCCCTGAACGCCGACGTGGCGGAGCGGGTGGCCCTCGCCCGGGCGGAGATGTTCTGGACCGAGTCGTCCCACGATGGCCGCCCGATCCAGTCGTGGATCCTCCACCCGCCGGGGTTCGACCCGTCCCGGCGCTACCCCCTCCTCCTGGAGATCCACGGGGGGCCCATCTCCAACTACGGGGACCGGTTCAGCGCCGAGTTCCAGCTCTACGCCGCCGCCGGATACGTCGTCGTGTACTCCAACCCCCGGGGAAGCACCGGTTACGGAGAGGAGTTCGGCGACCTCCTCTACCACGACTATCCCGGCAACGACTACGACGACCTCATGTCCGCGGTGGACGCCGTCATCGACCGGGGCTACGTGGACGAGCAGGAGCTCTTCGTCACGGGCGGCAGCGCCGGCGGGATCATGACCGCGTGGATCGTGGGCACCACCCACCGGTTCCGGGCCGCCGTGGTGGTGAAGCCCGTCATGAACTGGATCAGCAAGACCCTGGTGGCGGACAACTACAACGGCTACATGCACCGCCGATATCCCGGCACGCCCTGGGAGAACCCCATGGGCTACTGGGACTTCTCACCCCTCTCGCGGGTGGGGGAGATCCAGACGCCGACCATGGTGCTGGTGGGGACGGCGGACCTGCGCACCCCGGTGTCCGAGGCGAAGCAGCTCTACCACGCCCTCAAGCTCCGGCGCATCGACACCGCCCTGGTGACCATGCCCGGCGCGTTCCACAACATCTCGAACCGGCCGAGCCAGCTCATCGGAAAGGTTTTGAACACCGTCGCGTGGTTCGAGCGGTACCGGGGGCGCCCCGTGAGCTGACGCCGGTCCGGGACCGGAACAACGCTCCCGAACACCGGCGTCGCGCGCATCCTCACCGCCGGGGGCCCGGTGCGGGCGAGCATCCCCGCCGGGCCGTTCGGATCCGAGGCCACGGTGCGAACCTCGTCAGAACGAAGAGGCAGGAGCCTTCCGCCCCACGACGGGGACCTCCACTTCGGATGCTGCCCCGGCGTAGACCCGCGCCAGGTGCCGGTGGACCGTCTGGCCCGAAACGACGAATTCCAGCTCGTACTCACCGGGAAGCAGCCCGGTGAACGAGAAGGAGCCCGAGGCCGCCACGCGTTGGAGCACCCCCTCCGGTCCGATGCGGACTTCGATGCCGGCGTCGGGCAGCTCACCGACCACGCGTCCCCGGATGCTTCCCACGAAGGCGGGATCGTCGACATGTCGCATGCTGCGGTCCCACAGGAGCAGGCTTCCGCATCCCTCCTGGTCGTACACTGGACCCTTCGGACCCAGGTGCAGCTCCAGCGCGTCGAGCTCGGCAACACCGACCCGACCGTCCAGGTCGTATCGAGCCTCGGGGTCCCGGGGCACCAGCGGCACTCCGTTGAGAAGGACCCCCAGGGCGCAGGGAGCCCGCCCTCCGTCCCGAACCCAGGTCAGGCCCAGGGGATTGGCCGGACTGGGGCGGAACCTCACGTCACGAATGCCCCGGATGA
>CP070829.1:3731662-3738217 GCA_020344755.1 Gemmatimonadales bacterium | reverse complement strand
GTGGTGTAGCTGTTGTACTGGGCCGGGTTGTTCAGGCTGATCCAGGCGTTGTGGAGGCCTTCCACGGGATTGCCGGACGGATCCAACACCGGGCGGAGTTCGTAGATGATCTCCTGGAAGTCCAGCGGGGGGACCAGGGTGTGGCTCTTGAGCTCGGACATGGGTTCTCCTTGCGGCAATCCGTCAGTTTGCGGGGTCGGGCACGAGGATGGCCCGCCGCTCGATGCGGTGCTGGGCGACCTCTTCCAGGATGTGCGGGCCCCGACTGAGTGGGTGGGTCTCGATGAAGGGTTTGAGGCTGATCTTCCCGCTGGTGACCATCTCCAGTGCCGGGGGATAGAGCTCGGGCTTGCAGCCCCAGCTCCCCTGCACCGTGGCGTCGAAGGCCATGAGGTTGCTGAGCCGCACCTCCACCTTCGCCAGGGTGAAGCCCACCACCAGGAGTGTGGACGCATGGGTCACCAGCCCGAACGCCGTGGCCTGGCCGGCCGGGTGGCCGGAGCACTCGAAGATCGTCCACGAGTGGTCCGGGCAGCCCCATTCCGAGGCGGCCTGCCGGATGGCGGCGCGGATCTCCTTGAAGGACAGGGCCGACGCGTCCAGGGTCAGCGAGGGCCCGTAGCCTTTGACGGCTTCCAGCCGCTTCGAATCCACATCGATGGCCACGACGTGCCCGCCCAGGGCTGCGGCGATCTGGACGCAGTGGGTCCCCACGCCCCCCACCCCCACCACCACCGCCAGGCCACCGTGGTGGAGCCCGCTCCGGACCACCGCCTGGTAGGGGGTGGTCACGGCGTCCGCCACGACCGAGAGCTCCGCGAGCTCCAGCCCACCCCGGTCTTCCACGACGCAAAGTCCCCGGCCGGGCACCTTGATGAAGTCGGCGAAACCCCCGTCCATGTCGTTGCCGGGCATGAGCTGCGCCTTGCAGACGTTGCCCCGGCCCTTCTCGCACAGGTCGCAGGTTCCACAGGGGATGACCGCCGGAACGATGACCTCGGCTCCCCGAAGGTGGGAGAAGTCCCGCCCCGCCTCCACCACTTCCCCCGAGATCTCGTGCCCCAGCGTGAGGGGGAGGGGTTTCCGTGTCGGCACCCCGTCCTGCCAGAAGCCGATGTCGGTGTGGCACACCCCGCACCCCGCCACGCGAACCACGACCTCGTCCGGGCCCGGTGTCGGATCCGGGAGGTCCCGGAGCTCCAACGGCGCCGAGGGCGCCACCAGCTGCACCGCCTTCATCCTGTCTTTCCCTCTCCCCCGCCCACCTCTCGCGGGCGGCCTGGGTCTCACCGGCTTCGCCGGGATCGCTCCATCACTCCGTCCGACGCCCTACGCCACCAGTCCCTGCAGGAGGAACTCCGCGAACTGCTCCCCAAGGTCGGTGCCGCGGGCTCCTCCCTCCGGATCGTACCAGCGGGCGATCCAGTTGATGGCCCCCAGGATGGCGAAGACCGCGATCTTGGGTTCCACCGCCCGGAACTCCCCGGACTCCACCCCGGCGGCCACCACGTCCCGCAGGACGTGCTCGTAGCGGTCCCGTCCCGCGATGACCTCGGCCCGGCGCTCGGGGGAGAGAGCGGAGACCTCGAAGGCGAGGGGCGATCCCTCGAGCTTCTCCGTCATCACCCGCACGTGCTCACGGATGAGGTAGGCGAGACGCTCCCGGTTGGACGCACAGCACGCAGCCGAATCGTGGATGAGCCGGTCCAGCTCGCTCAGGGATTCCCGGTGGCAGGCGTAGAGGATGGCATCCTTGTCGGGGAAGTAGTGGTAGAGCGCCGTCTTCCGGATGCCGAGCCGATCGGCGATGTCGTCCAGGGTCGTGGCGTGGTATCCCCGTTCCCGGACCGTCGCCAAAGCCGCGTGCAGGATTTCCCCGCGACGCCGCTCGCGCTTCTTGCGGACGTGGGGCGAGACGTTGGCAGTGGCTTCCGACGGCATGGACGCTCCCGGCGTATTTGAACGCTTGTTCATTTTTTTAACAGACGGTAGATCCTGTCAAGCGGGGAAATTCCCCACCTTGATGAAGGGGGGGGGCGGTCGAGTGGGGAGCGCGGCCTCGTGCCGCCCCACGGGCGGGGTCTCGGCACTGCGTGGTCGGGGAGCGGGAAGCTGGCCATCCGGGTGCCGGAAGACGCAAAACGGCCGGTCCTGGTTGGGACCGGCCGTGGTGCGCGAGAGACGAACTCGGGCACGCCGCCTCTAACCGCGACCCCGCGTCCTGAGAGAGGGTGGGCCGTGACGGCTCGCTTCTACCACGCTTCACCCCCATCGTCGTTGGAGATGGGCCGGCGCGTCTCCACCAGCTCCAGCCCCAGCGTCCTCCCCTTCAGCACCGCTGGGACGCCTTCCTCCATCCAGACCGGAGCCGGTGCATCCACCAGGTAGTGGTCGAAGAACTGCTGCATGCGAACGGCCCAGTCCTTCTGGTTCCTCCGCTGCCGGAGTCCGTGGGCCTCGCCGTTGTAGTTCAGCATCCACACCGGCTTCTGGAGGCGGCGGAGCGCCACGAAGTACTCGATCCCCTGGTACCAGGGCACCGCCCCGTCCTCGTCGTTGTGCATCATCAGGACCGGGGTCTCCACCTTGTCCGCCTGGAAGAGTGGAGAGTTCTCGATGTAGCGGTGCTGGGCGTCCCAGAGCGTTCCGCCGATGCGGCTCTGGGTCCGCTCGTACTGGAACATCCGGCTCATTCCGCTGGCCCACCGGATCCCGCCATAGGCGCTGGTCATGTTGGACACCGGCGCTCCGGCCTCCGCCGCGGCGAAGAGGTTGGTGCGGGTCACCATGTAGGAGATCTGATAGCCGCCCCAGGAATGCCCCTGGACCCCGATGTTCTCCCGGTCCACGAAGCCCTCGTCGATGAGGCTCAGAACCCCGGGCATGACGGCGTTCATGGCGCTCTCTCCCGGCCACCCGATCTTGTACGGGATGTCCGGGATGAAGAGCAGGTACCCTCGGCTCACGTAGAACGCGAAGTTCACCGAAGAGCTCCCCGGGGCCGGCGTGATGTGCCGGTGCAGCCCGTCGGACATCCGCTCGTAGAAGTACACCATCATGGGGTACTCCCGGCTGGGATCGAATCCCTCGGGCTTGTAGAGGATGCCCTGCAGCGGCGTCCCGTCGGTGGAGACCCACTCCACCAGCTCCGCCGTCCCCCAGGAGTACTCCGCCTGCTGGGGATTCGTCTCGGTCAGGACCCGCCCCTCCTGAAGCGTCCGTCCTGTCACCCGGTATTCCGGGTAGTCCTGGAAGGTGCTCCAGGAGACGATGTAGCGGTCCGCCTCCTCGGCCTTGAGCGGCGTCTGGTACGCCCGATCTCCGTAGACCACCACCCGGGGCTCCCGGTCTCCCTGGACCCGATCCCGGTAGATCCCGGAGGCCTTGGTGCTCATGTGGAAGGCACTCAGGTGGATGTCCTCGTCCCGGGGCACGGCCCGCTCCTCCGGGTTCACCCGGGCATAGCGGAACCGGATCCCATCCCGTCGGCCGGTCTCCTCCGTGAGGCTCCGGGCCGCGCCGCTCGTCGGATCCACCACCCACAGGTCGTACCGGTCCGCGATGAGCACCTCCCGGTCCCCTTCGGTCCACACCGGGAACGACTCGGGCGGCAGCCCCTGCGGATGGTCATCCAGAACGTTCCAGGTCGGGTAGGGGATGTTCTCGGAGAGGTTCACCGGATCCCCTCCGGCGGTGGGCGCCGCCATCCACGACGTGGCCTCCTCATCCCACCACGCCAGGTACCGGCCCTCCGGAGAAAGCTGGCCACCCCCGAACCCCCGGAGCTTCTCGCTCACCATCCGGGGCTCGCCGGTCCGGACGTCCACCACGTAGACGTCGTTGTACCGGCCGTCCCAGGAGACGAGTTGGCGGTAGGGGAGATCGGTGTACGCCAGGGCATAGTCCCCCTCGCCCTCGTCGGCCAACTGGACCTGCTGTACCGACTCGGTGGCCAGCTGGACCACCTGGTCGCCCCGGTCCAGGTGGGCCACCGCCCAGTAGGTCCGCTCCAGCTCGTCGTCGCGCTGCACGAGCTGCATGGGCTGCAGGTAGGGGTCCTTCCAGTTCCACACATCCAGCTGGACCCGGTCCTCGTCCAGGATGGTGTCCTCCACCTCCTCCAGGGGCCGGGGCGCCGTCCCGAAGTACAGGCGCCGGCCGGTGCGGGAGAAGTTCAGGGCGCGGTTCTCGCTCACGACCCACCCGTCGGCGACGCCCGGCGCGCCCGTGGACGCCAAGGCCCGGGCCGATCCGTTGGCGGCATCCGCGACCATGAGGGTGAACTCGGGCTCGTCGCCCTCCCAGTCGGGGGCGTCGGTGAGGAAGGCCAGGTGCTCGCTCTCGTCCCCGGTGGTGAGCCGCGCGTACCGCCCCATCCCCTCGAAGAGCGGCCGAACCTGGCCGTTCCCCGTATCCACCACGTAGGCGCCGTCCCCGCTGCCGTCCTCCGTGACCCGGGTGAAGGCCAGCGCCCGGCCCCGCGGCGTGAAGGCGTACTCCTTCACGTCCTCGAACCGCCACTCCTCCCCCGAGTCCAGGTCCCGGAGCACCAGCGTCTTCCCCTCGCCCCGGTCGGGCTTCTCCTCTTCCTCCTCTTCCTCCTGCCCTTCCTCGGCAGGCTCCCGGGCTTCCGGCGCCTCCGCTTCCTCGGCCGCACCCTCGCCGGGCTCCTCCTCTTCCTCCTCCGGCTCCACCAGGTAGGCGACGAAGTTCCCCTCCTCCGAGGGCACCTTGAAGGCGCTCACCTCGGGAACACGGATCGCCTCGGCCACCGGGGAGCCAATCCGGAGAATGCCCAGGGTGTCGTCGGGCATCTCGTCCCGGTCCACCTCGTCGCGCTTCGCCTGCCGCACGGCGGCGTGCTCCGGGGAGATCACGAAGACCGCATACTCCCAGTCACCGGTAACGGTGGCCGGCCCGCCCCGGGGGACCGTGTACATCTCGCTGCGGTCGGTCCGGCGGAGGACCAGCTCCGCATCGCCTTCGCCCGGCACGTACCGGAAGGTCATCCAGAGACCGTCGGGTGAGAGCACCCGGTTCCGGAGGTTCCGCCACGTGTCGTACACGTCGTGGTCCAGGAGCTTCTTTCCTGTGATTTCCGCCTGCCGCTGCATGTGGGGCGGAAGCTCCTGGGCCGCGAGCCCCAGCGGTAGCCATGCCAGTGCGAGTCCGAAGCGAATGGCGCGGGTCAGTATCCTGCGCATGCTACACCTCTCTGGTGTCGAATCGAGTCCGATGTCGGGAGGGCGGGCACCTCAGCTGTGACGGATAGGACGGGGGGCCGCCAGCGGCAAGGGTGCGCGGGCGACCCGCGCCCGTGGCCACCGGGCCCGCATGGATCGTCTCAGTCCGCTTCGGCTCCTGCCTCAACGTGCCTCAACCCTGCCCCGTGGGATGCTCACCAGCGGGAGACTCCCGACAGGTACTCCCGGCTTCTCCCTCCAGCCGATCCCCGGGCCTCGGCGGAAACGTCACAGCGGGCCGTCTCACCGCGGCCTCTTCGTACCCGCTCTCCAGGAGACCGACCATGCAGCCCCGCCTTCGCTGGCTCCTCCCGATTGTGACGTTGAGCCTCGTCCCCGGATCCCTGGCCCCCCAGTCTTTCGAGGGCATCATCCGTCAGCGCACGGTGGCAGTGGAGGAAGAGGGCCTGATGGACGTGCTCTACCCGGAGGATCTGGAGGAGCCGGACTTCGACTCGCAGGAGGAGTGGCTGCGCTGGACCGCCTCACGTCTTTTCGCGATTCCCCTGGACCAGTTCCTGTCCGACGGGTACGCCGAGGTCACCGAGACCACGACCTGGGTGAAGGGAAGCCGCTTCCGGGCGAATGAATCGGGGTTCTCCGAGCAGGGCTACACCATCCTGGACGGGGAATCGGGGGAGATGTTCATGGTCAACCCGGAGGAGCGCTGGTACGTGCGGACCTCCCGGGAGGAGATCGACGCCGCCACGGGGGCCGCGCTTCGCCAGGCGGAGGAGATGGCCGCCCAGATGGGCGTGGACCTGGAGGAGATGCAGCGCATGGCGGAGGAAATGGGACTGGGAGAAGAGGGGGAGGAGGAGTTTCCGAGCACCGTACGGGATCTGGGGGAGTCCGTGACCATCGCGGGGATTCGGGCCTTCGGCCGGGAAGTCGTGTCGGAGGAGGAGATCACCCACGCCTGGTGTGCGGAGGAGAATCCCGCGTTCGTCGCGACCCTCATGAAGATGGTCGAGCAGCTGGGCTTCGACGAAGAGGACCGGGAGATGGTGGGCGGGGCCGAGCTGGCCTGTGGAGAGCAGCTCCCCCTCCGGGTCCAGACCTACTCGTTGGGGAGTTTCATGGGCGAGGGCTACAGCGTCGAGGAGTTCCTCTCCGTGGAGCAGGCCCCGGTGGACGGCGACCTCTTCGAGATCCCGGAGGGGTACACGGAGAAGTCGCTCCAGGACCTCTGGGGGGTTGGGGGAGCCTGACTCACAGGACCTGACGGGCCCGGGGGACAGGGCCCGGATGTTGGTAGCGGGGCCCGGATGGCAGGGACTGGGAGTTCCTGGAGGGCCCCGCCCGAGGCCGG
>CP070829.1:3724995-3731562 GCA_020344755.1 Gemmatimonadales bacterium | reverse complement strand
TGCGGGCGTACAGCTCAGCGGCGATCCGCTCCCGCTCCCCGTCTGGAAGCCCGTCCATGTAGTCGTTGAGGATGGCGTGGGTCGTGGGAAGGAGCTCCTCCAGGAGGAAGCTGTACTCCCGGTAGTCGCCCTCGGCCAGCGCCTGGTTCTGCCGGGCGATCTCCTCGAAGTAGGTCTGGAAGGCGGCGACCACGTCGGGGCGCGCCAGGAGCTCGTCCCACGCCTCCCGGGTGGCGAAGTAGTTGGCCTTCAGGTGCAGCTTCGGGCGGGACTGGTTCTGCTCGATGGTGTAGTCCCGCTGGAAGCCGCTCGCCACCAATAGGTCGGCCTGCCGGCCCAGGCCCGCCAGGACCTCGGGATGAAACCCGTAGAGCTCCCGCAGCCACGGCGTCCGCTGAAGATTCTCTCCGAAGGCGCGGATCTTCGCCGGGATGTCACCGGTGCTGATCCGGCTGTCGAACACGCCGACCTTCAGGAGCCCCCCCACCCGCTCGATCTCGTCCCCCAGGATGTCCTCCGCCACCACCAGGCGAGCCAGGACGTCCTGGGCCCTGGACATCTGCGGGAATCCCGCGCTGGGGGCGTTCGCGAGGGCGGGTGCAATCACCAGGGTGCGCCCCCCCCGCAGGGCGTGGCCGATGAGCAGGCTGGCCCAGAAGTGGGAGCCCCATAGGGAGTCCGGCGCCTTGATCACCGAACCCGGCGGCATGAGCGTGTATAGGGTTGCCTTGGCGATGGTCACGGCCTTGTGGCGGAAGCCGATCTGGTTGTGCAGCTCCATGTCCCAACCCCATGTGCCCAGCGCCTCGAGGCTGTCCGCCACCACCTGGTCGTAGTCGTCCGCCCTCTGCTTCGCCCGCAACTCCCAGGGAATCTCCCTTGCCTGGAAGCCCTGGTTCTCCAGGAGGGTCCGGGCCGCACCCTTGAGGGCCAGGAGCATGGGCCCCTGGACCAGCATGGCGCGATCCTCCCACCCCGCTCCCACGTAGTGCTCCCCCACCCCCGCCCCGGTGTACATGGCCATCCCCTTGTAGGGATCTTCCTCGGTCACGTCGTAGAAGGTGATCTTGCGGTGGTCCCGGGTGACCATGTCCGGAAGGCCGATGGGCCAGGGAAGGATCTCCCGGGTCCAGAAGGTGGGATCCGGGGGGTTCGTGATGCTCACGTGCACCTTGACCACGTTCTCGATCCAGCCGTCCCTGAAGTGGAGGGCCTGGGCCTGCAGGAGTTCCGACTCGGCCACGGCCTGGGCGAGCTGGGCCTGTAGGCCCGCGATGGAATCCTCCCAAGCCTGGAACCCATTGGGCAGGTCGATCTCGTGGTGGAGGGGGTTCTGGAGGAGGTCCAGGAAGAGCTCGCCCCGGTTGGCCTCATAGAAGATCTGATCGTGGAAGATGAAGTACTGCGGAACCTTCCCCACCTCGTCGTAGTCGTGCACGGCGTTGATCAGGGCCGGCAGGTAGGCGTGGACCACCTGCTTGAACGCCATCTCGTCCGGGTCCCCTTCCGTGTCGTACCCGCGGAAGTCGTGGATCCAGAGGACGTGATAGTCCTCCGCCTGCAGGATCATGCGGGTCAACTCCGCCTGGAACTGCTCGTTCTCGATGTACCAGTGCTTGTTGGCCCGGCTGAAGGTGCCCTGGGTCGCCCGCTCCAGGAGGTCGTTCAACTCCTCCTGGCTGTCGTGCTGCTCCGGCTTCAGGGCGAGCTGGAAGGGAAGCCAGACGAAGCGCGAATCGTCCCATTCCCGGGCACCGTACTCCCGCACGTCTTCCACCACGTCCAGGAGCTCGGCGAACACCCACTTCGTCAGGTCGAGCCGGTCCCGGGGAATCTCGCTGCGGGTGAGCCATTCGTAGAACTCTGCGGACGCGGAGGCCCCAAGCCCGCGGGTGGAGTCCTCCTCCTTCTTCTGCCCCAGGAGCCGGTTGTACGGGAGGAGGACCAGCTCCATGACGATCTCCCGTGCCTCGGCCGCCGTCTCGACACCCAGGGGGGTCACTTCTTCCGGCCCCAGGGGCCGGCTGGAGGTGGCCAGGGAGAACGCCCGATCCAGGTAGTGGTGGTAGGCCTCCACTTCGGCGATGGCCGTTGGCTTGGGCCACCCGAAGCTCGGACCGTGCCCATGGGGATCCGCCTCTTCCTCGGAGGCCTCCTCGGAGGGTCCCCCGGTGCCGGTCACTCGCCAACCCACCCAAGGCGCGTGGTGATCCCCGTCCGCCGCGTGGATCCGCAAGGCATCCATCTCCCGGACGAACCGCTCCATGGCCACGTCGTACTCCTGGTCCCACTGGTCGGTGAACGGCATGGTCATCCAGTAGAGCCACAGGGCGTGGTCCCGGGCCTGCGACATGGCCTGCGCCAGCGGTTCCGGAGGATCGGCGAGGATCTCCGGGGGCTCCGGGGCGGAGAGCTGGACTTTGTCCGTGGGGGACCTCGTGCGGCCCAGGAATCGCTGGCCGAAGGGGATGCGGACGCTGACAGCGAAGGAGTGCCGTCGACCGGGGAGGTAGTCGAGCCGCCCCGCGGCGCCGGTCACGAGGAATCCACCCCGCTTGAGGGGGTGCACCAGCGAAAGGACCACGTCCCCTTCCCGGTCCCGGATGTTGTAGTCCCACCCAATCCCCAGGCGCGTCACCGGGGAGTGGAGGCCGATCCGGAGGCCGCCGTCCACGGCGTTGGCGGCTTCCGTGAAGACCCCACGGGAGCCCAGGTAGCCCTCCATCACCACCCCGAGGGCCGCAGTCGTGGGGTCCAGGAGGTCACGGTACACCCCGGCCATGGCATAGAACGCGGCCTGGTCCTCCTCCCCCCGGTACAGGGCGGCGGCCGTGCCTCCGTGCCACCGCCACACGGGGGGCGTGCCCATGGATTCCGTGAACCCGCCCCGGTTCGGCGGCAGAACCTGCTGTGCGGCAAGTGCCGGCACGAGCCAGGTGAGTGCAGCGGCCCACGTCATTACCACCAGGACGTGGCCAGGGAGCTGCGCGGGGCAGGACCACCTGAGGGTCTGCCGGCGGCGCCGGGTCCAGGACGGCCGCATCGGATCACCTCCGTCTCATCGGGAAGAGCCGGGTCCAAAATGCGAGGTGGCGCCTGCGCTGCGATGTAGGGAAGGACGCGCGATCCTGGGTGGGGTTTCGCCCGGCACCCCCCCGGGCCCCGGGCTACTCTCCGGCCACGTGGGCCGAGACCGCCTGGGGGAAGTACCGGACCAGGCTCTCGGTGATGAGGGGCGCCGCCTGCCCCAGGCCGCAGGCGGAGGTCGCCTTCATGGTGCGGTTCAGGTCCGCCACCTCGTCCAGCCACGCACCCAGCTGCTGCGGCCCACCTTGGCCCGAGAGGCGCTCGGTCAGACGCTGGGTCCCGATGCGACAGGGGAAGCACTTCCCGCAGGACTCGTGGGCGAAGAACTCCATGGCCATCCGGGCCACCTCCACCATGTCCCGGGTCTCATCGAAGACCATGATGCCTCCGGCCCCAAGGAAGGAGCCTCGGGCACGGATGGAGGGCTCGTCCAACGTCACGTCCAGGTCCTCTCCGGCCAGGAAGCCCCCGGAGAGACCCGCCATGGTCACGGCCTGGATCTCGTTCCCCTCCCGGATCCCACCCGCCCAGTCGTGGATCAACGTCGCAAGGGGGAGCCCCATGGGTACTTCGTAGTTCCCCGGCCTCGCCACGTCCCCGGAGAGAGAGATGACCTTGGTGCCGCGGTGCTCTCCCCGCCCCAGGTCCCGGTACCACCCCGGGCCGTGCAGGAGGATGGGGGGCACCGACGCCAGCGTCTCCACGTTGTTCACCGCGGTGGGCGTGCCCTGGTAGCCGTGGGTCACCGGATAGGGCGGACGATTGCGGGGGAACGGGTGCTCGCCCTCGAGGGAGTTGAGCAGGGACGTCTCCTCGCCGCAGATGTAGGCTCCCGCCCCCCGGCGGAGGTGGATCCGGATCTCCACCCCGGTGCCGAAGGCATCGGGCCCCAGGATCCCGGCTTCCTCGGCCTCCCGGATGGCCCGGTCCAGGATCCCTTCGGTGTGGGGGTACTCGTAGCGGAGATAGAGGAAGGCCCGGGGCGCCCCGGTGGCGTAGCAGGCCAGGGCCATTCCCTCCAGGACGGCGTGGGGGTCGTGGTCCATCAGCGCCCGGTCCTTGAAGCAGCCGGGCTCGCCCTCGTCGGCGTTGCAGACCACCGTCTTGGGCCCGCCCTGGGCCTCCCGGACCGCTCGCCACTTCCGCCCCGTGGGGAATCCCGCTCCTCCCCGGCCGGCGAGCCCGCTGGCGTCGATCTCCTCGAGCACCTGGTCCGGGCTCATGCCCCTCAGCGCCTGCTCCAGGGCCTGGTATCCTCCGGTGGCCCGGTAGCCCTCGAGTGTCGCCCGCGCCGGCGTCCGGATGTGCCGGAAGACGCATTCTTCCGCCCCGTCTCGCACGGCATCGTCCACCCCGGGGGGAAGAGGCGTGGTCCGGGCGTTCAGATGTCCCCCCGGGGCACCCACCAGCTGCTCGGGACCCTTGAGCACCGGCACGGGCTCGTCACAACGCCCGGCACACGGCATGGAGGTCGCGCCCTCCAGTTCGCCGAGGAGCCGGTCCGCGCCGTGCAGGCGGCACACCGGCCCGGTGCACACCCGGGGCGCGCCTCGGCCACCCTCCTCCCGGCTGAAGTGATGATAGAAGGTCACGGTACCATACAGGTCCGCCAGGGGGATGCGGAGCCCCGCCGACACCGATCGCAGCGCCGCCTCGGAGAGAAAGCCGTCCCGGTCGTGGAAGGCGTGGAGGAGGGGAAGGAGAGGCGCCTCCTCCCCCTTCCACCGCTGGATCAGATCCTGGTCCGTGGGTGTGCTCATGGCCCTCTTCTCGGTTTCCATCGCATGGACTCGTGGCGCTCAGCGCCGGATTCCGGCCCGCGTGACGGGGCGCGCCGGCTCTTCCTGCCAGTAGAACGGGCCGGCGCTCCGCTGTCGAGGCCAGACCTCGTCCAGCGTGTCGTCATCGTACATCCGGCCGTTCAGGACCACCCGGTGGATAGCGGTCGAAGCCCGGAGATCCTCCAGGGGGTTCCGGTCCAGGATCACCAGATCGGCGAGCTTCCCCGGCTCCAGCGATCCGAGGTCCCGGTCCAGGCCCAGGGCCTCGGCGCCCAGGAGGGTCGCGACCCGGAGGATCTCGTGGGGCGTCACATCCGGGCCCGATCCCATGGCCCAGAGCTCCCAGTGATATCCGAGCCCCTGTAGCTGACCGTGGCTGCCCACGCCCGCGCGACCGCCGGCCTCCACGACGCGGTCCACGAAGTCGGCGATCAGGGGGAAGGGATACTGATCCTCTCGGAACCAGCCGTTGGAGCCGGCCCCGGTGGGGCCCGGCCGGCGAAGCGCCCGTTGCTGCAGGTCCTCGAAGGGCGTGAAGCGGACCAGCTTGTCATTCCCCAGGACGTCCTCCCGGGAGTAGAACCAGTTCTCCGCCCAGGGCCCGCCGTACGTCACCAGCACGGTCGGCGTCGTGGCCATCAGGGACTGGGCCACCAGCTGCACCACGTCCTCGTAGAGGGGCACGCCCGGCAGGTTGTGCTCCGTTCCCGAATAGCCGTCCTGGGCCATGGTGAGATTCAGCATCAGGTCCAGGGACCCTTCGGTGGTGGGCATGAGCCCCAGCTCCCGGGCGGCCTGGATGATCCACTGGCGCTGCTCCCGGTTTCCGGCCCCGTACATCTTGATGGTCTTGGTGTCGTAGTACTCCGCGTAGCGGCGCAGGACATCCCGGGTGTGGTCCAGGTCCCGCACGTTCTCGCTGGAGAAGACGCCGGGACCCGTGGAGTAGATGCGGGGCCCGAGCATCCGGCCTGTCCGCACCAGGTCCTCGTAGCTGAGGACGTCGGTAGTGGCGGTCTGGGGATCCCGGGTGGTGGTGACCCCAAAGGCCAGGTTGGCGGCGTAGGACCACGGCTGGGCCCGGTGAAAGCGGTACGCCGCCCGGAGGTGGGCATGGGTGTCCACGTATCCAGGGAGGATGGTCTTTCCCGCCATGTCCATCTCCTGGGCGCCCTCAGGGATCGCCACCCGGCCCGCGGCGCCCAGGGCCACGATCCGGTTGTCCCGGATCACGAGGTCGCCGCGCTCGATGACCTCCTCGCCCCGCATGGTGACGAGACGGGCGTTCCGCAGCGCCAGCGTGCCCTCCGGGATGTCCCGCCCGTAGGAGACGTCGATGCGGATCTCCCGGGCCCGGTACCCCGCGTCGTCGGACTCGTCCGCCGCCTCCGCAGGGTCCTCCACCTCCGCCGCCGTGGTATCCGCTCCGGCGCCTTCGCCCGCATCTCGGGCCGCCTCCACCGAGTCGGCAAACGCCCTGGCCTCGTCCACGTTCCAGATGAAGTGCGCGTTGCCCACGGACCAGTGGACCGTCCGCCCGTCGCTCCCCCAGGCCGGGAACTGCCCCCCGATGTCCGTCAGCCGCCACGCGGGGAAGGTGGCGTTCTCCGGGTTCGCCACGTTCACCGTGGGCGCTTCACCCCCCACCCGGGGCACGGTCACCACGTACAGGTCGTTCACGACCTGGGCCACGGCCAGG
>CP070829.1:3718309-3724895 GCA_020344755.1 Gemmatimonadales bacterium | reverse complement strand
TCCACCCAGGTCCGCGCGCCGCCACTGGCGAGCACCGTGACACGGACCTCACCCCCAGCCGCGATCATGTCGAAGCTCTCGGCTGCATTGGCGTTGTTGGTGTGGGTGTCCGACGTCGCGATCCAACTGCCGACGAGATCGCCGAGAGTGATGCCGGTCTCGGGAGCGCTGGGATCGTCATCGCCGCATCCGGCGACGAGGACGGCGAGGAGCAAAAACGGTACAACGGTACGGGCAGCTTTCATGAGGCCGTTCAGGGAGGGAGGGGGGCGACTCTCGTTCGGGAGCCGGGGGGCGAGTATGTCTCAGGGCCCCGGAGGAGTCAAGCCGAGATCCCTGGAGTTCGGTTCGCCCCCGATGCGATCGCGACGGGCTTCTCGACCCCGGGGTGATTCCGGCTCGTCGGCTTCCTCGCCGGCCGTCGCCTCGACCGGATCGGTCGTGGCCGGTGGGCTTCGGGCCGGAGCTCTCCCGGTGCGCGCTGCGCGGATCGAGTCCCTCTCCCCTGGCACGCCCGACACGCTCTTCGCAGTATGACCAGGCACCGCCGCTCCCCATCCCCTCCCGTGGCGAGCCCACCGAACAACCGTTGGTCGACGGAGGGATCATGAAGCGCCTGCTGCCCGCCCTGGCTCTTGCCGCGCTCACCTTGCCCGGGTGGCCCCCGGCCCTGGAATCCCAGCAGGCGGGGGAGGACGTGGTCGCCCTCCTGGAGGCGAACGCCCACATCACCCAGAAGGTGATGGTGCCCATGCGGGACGGGACCCGGATGGCCGCCGACGTCTACCGGCCCCGAACCGACGAGCCGGTTCCCATCATCTTCTCCCGCACGCCGTACAATTTCGCGTCGTGGCGCGACGGGGAGTTCAGCTCGGGTACCTACCGCCGGGCGTGGGAGGCGGTGCGCCGCGGCTACGCCTACGTGGTGATGAACGAGCGGGGCCGGTACTACTCCGAGGGGAACTGGGACATCCTGGGCCCGCCCCTCACCGACGCGTACGACGCCTTCCAGTGGATGGCGGACCAGCCCTGGTCCAACGGCAAGGTGGGTACCCTGGGCTGCTCGTCCACGGCGGAGTGGCAGATGGCCGCCGCCTCCCTGGACCACGAGGCCCACGCCACCCTGGTGGCCCAGGGCTTCGGCGCCGGGGTGGGGCGCATCGGCGACTGGTACGAGCAGGGGAACTGGTACCGGGGCGGCGCGGAACAGATGCTCTTCTTCGCCTGGCTCTACGGAGTGCAGACCAACGTCCGGCCCATGTTCCCGCCCAACCTGACCCAGGAGCAACTGGCCCGGGTGTCGCGTTACTTCGACCTGGCCCCGGAGATGCCCCGGGTGGACTGGTCCGAGGCGCTCTGGCACCTGCCGCTGGTGGACATCCTGGAGAACGTGCAGGGGAACGCGGGCCCCTTCGAGGACATGATCAAGCGGAAGCCCAACGACCCGAAGTGGTACCAGGGCGGGCTCTACCACGACGACATGGCCTTCGACAAGCCGGCCCTATGGTTCATGTCCTGGTACGACGTCTCCACGGGTCCCAACCTGGCCATGTTCAACCACCTGGCGGAGAAGGCCGAGAGCGAGGAGGCCCGGGCGAACCAGTACGCGGTCATCGCGCCGACGCTGCACTGCGCCTACACCCGCGCCACGGAGAACACGGTGGTGGGTGAGCGGAGCGTGGGGGACGCCCGCTGGGACTACGATGCCCTGGTCTACGGGTGGTTCGACATCTGGCTCAAGGGCCAGGACGCGGAGCAGCTGCTGGATACCCTGCCGCGGGTCCGGTACTACACCATGGGCGCCAACGAGTGGAGGAGCGCCGAGTCGTGGCCGCCCGCGGCCGCCCAGCCGGTGACCTACTACCTGGATAGCGGGGGGAACGCCAACACGCTCCACGGCGATGGCGTCCTCACCACCACCCCGCCGGAGCGGGACCGCCCGGACCGCTTCACCTATGATCCCATGGACCCGGTGATGTCGTACGGGGGGAACGTGTGCTGCACGGGGAACGCGGTGCGGGGCGGGGCGCTGGACCAGCGGGAGATGGAGGAGCGGGACGACATCCTGGTCTATACCTCGGAGCCCTTCGAGGACGGGGTGGAGGTGACGGGCGCCATCGACATCACCCTATTCGTGTCGTCGGACGTGCGGGACACGGACTTCACGGTGAAGCTCATCGACGTGGCCCCGGACGGGACGGCCTTCAACCTGGACGAGACCATCCAGCGCGCCCGCTACCGGGAGGGGTACGACCGGGAGGTCTTCATGGAGCCGGGGGAGGTCTACGAGATCGCGCTGGGCCCCCTCTCCACCAGCAACTTCTTCGCCCCGGGGCACCGCATTCGCATCGAGGTGTCCAGCTCCAACTTCCCCCGCTTCACCCGCAACCTGAACACCGGGGCGCCGGTGTGGAGTGATACAGAGCCAGTGGTGGCGAACAATGCGATCCACCACTCGGCGGAGTATCCGTCGGTGGTGCGGTTGCCGGTGGTGAGGCGGTAGCGAGGGGACCGATCTCGGCGGGAACCTCGTTTGAGGGGGCGGTCCCTCAGCCCATTCCCCCGCCCGAGCCGTCTCTTCTCGCATTGCAGCCCGCGGGCAGCCGGCGGTCGCCACCGCGTCCAGGTACTGCTGCTCCCGCTCCAGGTTGGCGAGATGCGCACGGACGCGGGTGGTGGTTTGGACGATCATCGAGCTTCGGACCCCACCCAGGTCAGACCGCAGGAGGGCGTCGAGCGCTCGGGTTGGGGCATCGAAGGTCGGTGTCAGTGGGAGGTCGCGCAGAAGCGAATCGACGCGTGGGGCGTCCGCGCTGGTCAGGCGGCCCTGCTCGAGCTCCCTCCTCCACCTCGACGCCTCGACCGCCCACGTCCACCCCGGGTGCGCTCGGAACCGCCGCCCTTCTTCCGGTCGGACTCGGCCCGGGCGCCGCGCTCGGCCTTGGCGGCGGCCCGCTGGCGATCCTCTCGTCGCTGCGCCCGGATCTTTGCGATCCGCTCTTCGCGCGGAACCTCCACCGCATTGCCAGTCGCCGTGTAGTCGAAGCCTTCGAGGGTGATCCGCGGAAGCCTGCCCTTCACCGCCCGCTCGATCGTCCGGATGTTCTCCTCCTCGTCCGGCGCAAAGAAGGTCCACGCCTCGCCGGTGGACTGCGCGCGGGCCGTGCGTCCGACCCGGTGGATGTAGTCCTCCGACAGGTTCGGCACGTCGAAGTTGACCACGTGTCCGAGCTCTTCCACGTCGATCCCGCGGGCGGCGATGTCCGTCGCCACCAGGACCTGGAAGTCGCCACCCTTGAATCCAGCAAGGGCGCGGGTGCGCTGCGCCTGCGAGCGGTTGCCGTGAATCCTCTCGGCACTCACCTTCGCGCGGTTCAGCTGCTTGGCCAACCGATCGGCCCGGTGCTTGGTGCGGGTGAAAACCAGCGCCTGGTAGACCCCCTCCTTCACGAGGAGCGTCTTGAGCAGCTCAGCTTTCAGCTTCTGTGGGACGGGGAAGAGCGACTGGCGCACTCCGGCGGCCGGCGCCGCCGTCACCTGCAGCGCCACCTTCACCGGATCGGTCAGAATCTCGCGGGTGAGCTTCTCGATCTCGGCGGGCATGGTGGCGCTGAAGAAGAGCGTCTGCTTGGGCCGGGGGATGTGGCGAAGGACGCGCCGGATGTCGGGCAGGAAGCCCATGTCGAGCATCCGGTCGGCTTCGTCCAGCACCAGGTACTCCAGATCCCGGAACGGTGCGTTCCCCTGGGAGAAATGGTCCAGGAGACGGCCCGGCGTGGCCACCACGACGTCCACCCCGCTACGCAGTGCCTTCGTCTGCGGCTTGATGTTCACTCCGCCGAAGACCGCGGTCGCGCGCACGTTCGTGAAGCGGGCCAGCTCTTCGAGGTCGGCGCAGATCTGCAGCGCGAGCTCCCGCGTCGGCGCCAGGACGAGCGCCCGGGTGGACCCGCGCGGTCGGGCCAGCAGGTCCTGGAGGATCGGCAGCAGGAAGGCTGCGGTCTTGCCGCTGCCCGTGGCCGCGCATCCCAGGAGGTCGCGGCCCTCCAGCGCGGAGGGAATGGCCTGGGTCTGGATCGGGGTGGGCTCCGTGAAGCCCAGGGCGTCGACGGCCTTGAGAAGGTCGGCGTGAAGCCCGAGAGATCGAAATGACAAGTTGGTATGTCCGGTGCGGGTGCGCCGGGCGGATCCGTCGGAGGGTTCCGAACGTGGGAAACGCGGGCGCGAGTGAGTGCTGCTGGAGGTATCGCGTGGTCCGCGTTTTGACCTGCAGACACGTACAATAACGGGAATCGGGTCCAGCAGGGAGGTCCGGTCGGACATCCACTCGTTCGAGGTCATCTTCTTCGAGGGCTACCTGGGCAGCGTCTCTGGCATATCGGCCACGATGTACGCCGTGCTCGACCCGACCGTGCTCGCGGTCACCACCCTGCTCGGCATCGAGCCGACCCTGCTCTTCGGGCTCCTGCCGGCGATGCGCCTCTCCGTGCTGGACCCGGTGGCCTCGTTCCGGGACCGTGAGGCGGGGTCCGGGGCTCCCCGCCTCACGGTGGGACGGATCGTCATCGCGCTCCAGATCGCCGTGTGGTAGGTGATGGCCCTCTCGACTCCCCGGGCGATGTTGCAGCTCGGCTCGGCCTATCGGGGCTCGCCTGGCGCCCGCCTCCCCGGGGACCGGCCGGTGCTATGGGCACCGGACGTCGCTACCTTGACCTCGCCCGCGGGGCGGACGGCCCCGACTGGATTCCTTCTCCAGCATGGAGCTGGCAGTGGAACGTAGAGACTTCCTCCTGGGCGCCGCCGGCGCCGCCGCCGCCCTCGGTCTGACCGGTTGTCGAGGCACGGAGGAGGTGCCGCTCCTCACCTTCGACGTGGAGGCCGCGCCCCCGGGCACGCCGAAGATCCTCATCGCCGGAGGGGGGTTCCGGAGTCGCTTCATCGGCTACATGGCGGCCCTCACGGGCAAGGACCGGCCCCGTCTCTGCTACCTGCCCACCGCTGCGGCGGACCGGCCCAGCTCCATCGAGCGCTGGTACGCCTACTGCGAGGTGCTGGACGTGGAGGCCCACCACCAGGAGAGCTTCATCAGCAGCTACCGGATGGACCGGAGCTGGGAGGAGGTCTTCCTCTCCATGGACGGCATCGTGGTGTCCGGCGGGAACACCCTGAACCAGCAGGCCATCTGGCGGGCCCAGGGCATCGACGAGGTGCTGCGGGAGGCGTGGAACCGGGGCATCATCCTGGGCGGCGCCAGCGCCGGGTCCCTCTGCTGGTTCGAGGAGGGGACCACCGACTCCCGGCCGAAGGAGCTCACCAAGGTGGAGTGCCTGGGTTTCATCCCCGGGAGCCACTCGCCCCACTACGACGGAGAGGAGGAGCGTCGGCCCGCCTATCACCGCCTCATCGCCGACGGGACGCTGAAGCCGGGGTGGGCGTGCGACAACGACGCCGGGATCTACTTCGAGGGGACCGAGCCGGTGCGCTTCGTGGCCACCCGCGAGGACGCCGGCGTGTACTACGTGGACCTGGTGGACGGGCAGGTGGTGGAGACACCCTACGAGACCCAGCTCATCACCTGACGCGGTCAACTCAGCCTGAGTCGAGGTTACCGTATGAAAGCTCTCGCAGACATCCAGGTGGTGCCCATCGGCTCCGGCGTCTCGGTCCGCAAGGAGGTGCAGCGGGCCCACGCCATTCTCGAGGATGCCGGGATCCACGCCGAGCTCCACCCCAACGGGACCAACGTGGAGGGGGAGATGGCGGACATCTTTGCCGCGGTGCAGCGCATCCACGAGGTCCTGCACGCCGAGGGGACGGTGCGCATCGCCACCTACATCAAGCTGGGCACCCGGGTGGACAAGGAGCCCTCGCTCCACGCGAAGCTCTTCAAGTAGGGGGCCGCGGGCCTGGAGGGCGGCCAGGCCTGCGGAGTTGAGGGGGGCCTTCAGACCTGAGCCGGACGGGTTGGCTCGGATTGGCCCAGACGGCACGGGGCGGGGTGCGGCCGGGGCGGGGTCGAGGGTGCACCGAAGTCCCGGCCCACCGCCGGGAGTCTAGCGCTCCAGCCGGACCACGGCTTCCCGGGCGGTTTGTACGGACTGGAGTCCCGGATCGGCGTTGGCCATGCGCGCCAGGTAGCTCCGGTAGGCGTCCAGCGCCCGTTCCCGGTCGCCCACCGCCTCGTACGCCTGGCCCAGCCGGAACTTCGCCGGGGAGCGGAACACCGGATTTCGTGAGGAGCCTTCCAGGATTCGGATGGCGTCGTCCCACCGTTCCGCCTCGAACGCCAGGAATCCCAGCTGTGGCGGCGCCTCGAACAACCAGATCGTGTGTTCCAGCGCCGCCTCGAGGTGCAGGTAGCCGGCCTCCGGATCTCCCAGATCCGCCATCTGCCGCGCCTCGTAATAGGCGGTCAACGATCCCCTCAGTCCGAGGGTGTCCAGGAAGGGCGGGAAGCCGTCGAGCACGAGCCCCGACGCCCGCAAGCTCGCGTCGGCATGGCGGCGGACGTCGTCATCGTCACCGAACAGGATCGCGCACTCGGTGCGGGCGTGATGGGGGTTCCGCCCCCCTCCCTCGCCGCCTT
>CP070829.1:3711498-3718209 GCA_020344755.1 Gemmatimonadales bacterium | reverse complement strand
TCCATCATGAAGCCGTCGCTGGCGATCATGGTCAGGGGGCTGGCCACGGCGGCCCGGGTCAGCTCCTCGGTTCGGGAGTGGATGATCACGTACCCGCCCCGGGCCCGGGCCTCGGCGAACGTCTCCCGGGTGGCGCGCTCGCCCGAGGGAAGGAGCTGGTGCTGGGGGAAGCGGTCGTCGGGCCAGGTCTCCCAGTCGTCGAAGAGGGCGGACTGGATCTCGGTCATCCCGGCGCCGTAGGGATAGGTCTCGGTGGTGACGTCCTGCCCACCCACCCGTGCGGCGGCGATGCGGGCCAGGAAGGCCTCCAGGTCGTCCCCGGCGCTGGAGTTGACGTGGACGATGTGGAGCGGCGCCCCCACCCGCCCCGCGGTGGCGATGGTGGAGTCCAGCCCGGCGGGCCCGTTCCGCATGTGGATGTGGACCGGAGCCCCCCGTTCCCCGGCCACGGCGAACATCCGCTCGAGCTCCGCCATGTCGGCACCGGGGCTGTAGGCGCTCCCGAACCCCACCGCCACGGCCCCCCGATCCAGTCCCTCGCGGATCCTCCGCTCCATCTCGTCCAGCTGCTCGGGAGAGAGGGAGCCGGAGCCACCGATCCCGGCGGGCACGAGACCCTCACCGGGGTCGTCCAGGAGGTCCATGCGAATGCCCAGGTGCCCGATGCTCGCGCCGTAGTTCAGGAGCTGGCCGCCCTCCAGCGCCGTGTAGAAGGCGTCGATGTCCGGCACCCCCACCTCCAGCTCCAGCGCCGTGGTGACCCCGTCCCGCACCGCGAAGCTGTACGATCCCTCCTGCTGCCCGTGGACGTGGAGGTCGATGAACCCCGGGGAGACGACGTGGCCGGAGACGTCGATCACCCGCGTCCCCGCCAGGGCTTCCTCGGACACCGCCTCGATCCGTCCATCCCGGATTCCCACGTTCCGGACGGCGTCCAATCCCGACTCGGGATCCATCACCTGCCCGCCGGCCAGGACCAGGTCGTAGGTGGGGGCGGGTTCGGCACAGGCGGCGAGTAGGGCGTAGGCCAGGAGGGCGAGGGACACACGGGGCATGGGCTCAGCTCCAGCTGTATTCGATGGATAATCGACAACAGTAGTGCCGCTGGAGGCCGTCAGCCACGGGGGGAGGGTATCCTGGCTCGGGGTGACGTTGAAGCCCGGGAAGATGTCGTCCGTCACCTCCTCGCCGGGCTCCTCCTCGTCGGTCTACTCCTCGTTAACCCGCCGCTGCCGGCGGGTGGGTGGCGCCGGATCGCCCCCGGTCGGCGCGTTGGCGGTGCGAGTCGCGTGCGGTATCATCGGAGGCATCGCAGCGGAGGGCGCGGGGAGGGTCCGGCGTGCCCGGCTGCCCGGACGGATGTCCGCAGGTCCTGGAGCGGCTTGGAAAGAGGCGAAGTGATGGGGCGTATCGGACAATTCATCAGGGAGTTGAAACGGCGGAAGGTCTTCCGCTCGGTGGCCGTCTACCTGGCCTTCGCCTTTGTGGTGGTGCAGGTGGTGGACGCGGCCTTCCCGCTTCTCCTGATTCCGGACTTCGTCGGGACCATCGTCGCGGTCCTCCTGATCATCGGGCTCCCGGTGACGCTCATCCTCTCGTGGGCCTTCGATTTCACCCTGGGCGGGATCCAGAGGGACCCGGAAGACGTTCGTGCTGCGGCAGCGGAGGCCGCGGCCCGCGAGGCGCGGCTTGCGCTCCGGTCCGACTGGATCGCGGTGATGCCCTTCAAGAACCTGGGTGCCGCCGAGGAGGACGAGTACTTCTCCGAGGGGATCGCGGAGGACATCCTCTCCGCGGTCGCGCGCATCCAGGGTCTCCGGGTGCTCTCACGCGCGTCGGTGGCCCACCTCCGTGGGCGGAGCCTGAGCGTGGCGGAGGTGGCGGGAGTGCTGGGCGTCGCCCACCTCATCGGGGGGACGGTGCGCCGGGCGGGATCCCGGGTACGCATCTTCGTCGAGGTCGTGGACGCCCGCACAGAGGGCCAGCTCTGGAGTGAGACCTACGACCGCGGCCTCGAGGACGTATTCCAGGTTCAGAGCGAGGTGGCCGCAGCGGTGGCCGACGCGGTGCACCTTCGGCTCTCGCCCGGTGATCGGGCCCAGATTTCCGGGCGGGGGACCCGGGAGGGGGCGGCGTACGATCTCTACCTGCGGGCCCGCCACCTCTGGGCACGACGCACGCCGTCTTCCCTGGGGGAGAGCGTTCGGTACTACCAGCAGGCGCTGGAGGTCGACCCGGACTTCGCGCTGGCCCACGCCGGACTGGCCGACTCCTATGCGATCCTCGGCATGTACGGAGCCCGCGAGCCCGGTGAGGTCATGCCACGAGCCCGGAAGGCTGCCGAGCGGGCGCTGGCCCTCCAACCGGGGCTCGGAGAGGCCCTCACCTCGCTGGCCCTGGTGGAGGCGGTCTACGAGTGGCGGTGGGACGAGGCCGAGCGCCGGTTCCGCGAAGCCATGGAACGGGCCCCCTCCTATCCCGCGGCGCCACAATGGCTGGCCGTGAATGTGCTCGCCCCGCAGGGGCGCTTCTCCGAGGCGCACGATCTCCTGAACCGGGCCCTGCAGCTCGAGCCCACCTCGCTGGCGGTGCGCGCGTCGCGAGGAATGCTCCACCTCTACGACGGCCGAGTGGACGACGCTCGGGAAACGTTGGAGGCGCTGGAAGGGACCGCCCCCGACTTCGGTCTGGCTCCCTTCTTCCTGGCGCAGGTCCACGACCTGGAGGGAAGTTCGAGGCTGGCGCTGGAGGCGGCGCGCCGGGCTGCCTCCCTCCTGGAGGAGAGTTCCGAATCCCTCGCCGTGCTGGCGCGGTCCGCCGCCCGGGCCGGCGAATCGGGCGAGGCGGGCGACCTTCGACGCCGACTGGAGAACCGTGCCCGTCAGCGCTACGTGTCCCCGGCCCTTCTGGCCCAGGTCTCCATCGACCTGGATCCGGACCGGGCCATCGAGGCGCTGGAGGCGGCGGCGGCGGTCCGGGCCACCGACCTGATCTGGCTCGGAGTGCGGCCCGTGTACCAGGCGGTTCGCGAGGACTCGCGGTACGAGGCGATCCTCGGCCGCCTCGGCCTGGGCCCTTCGCAGGGCGGAGCCGTGGGCGTGGACGGAGGGGGTCGGCCCGCAGGGTCCTAGGCCCCCGGACCGGGGGACGCCGGAGTGGGACCGGGGCTGCCGCGGAGTCCCCTCAGTGCGGCCCTGGCGACCCGGCGGACGGAACGAGGCCCCGCACCACCTCGACCCGGGCCTCGGTCCACCCTCCCAACTGGAAGTAGCGAACGCGGATTTCGTGGGGGCCCGGCTCGATGGGAACGTGGTCCACCTGCGATCCGTGGGGATCGAACCGGTCGATCACCAGCTCGCCGTCGACCCAGACCCGGATGCCGTCGTCGCTGATGGTCCGGAGCGTGTAGGCACCGGGGTCCAGCTGGACGCGCGTCACCGCCTCGGCGGCCCAACGCTCCTGGGGCAGACCGGGCACCCGGGGTGCATACCACTGGTAATCGAAGCGCGCTTCGCGCCGGGTGAAGAGCGGTGTGCCTCGGAACAACGCGTCGAAGGCCTCCGGGTCCCGATCGGGGTCGGACCGGGGATCGGACCAGGCGAAGTACCGCACCTCCCACGGGCCCGTCGGGTGGAACCGCTCGAAATCGAACGACACGGGCTCGCCGGCCGGGAGCGGGGTCCCTCGAGGGGTGCGACCGGCTGCACCGACGTATTCCAGCTCGAGGCGCCAGTCTCGCTCGGATCCGGGAGCGGGGACCACCGCCACGGTGTCTCCCACCGATCCGCTGCGCGGTGAGACGCGCTCCACGCCCCGTTCTCCGATCACCCTCCAGCGTCCTTCCGGTCCCAGGACCCGCAGTCTCACCGGCGCCTCCGCTGTATCCACGGGCCAGAGCTTGGGCGAGCGACCGTCGAAGGGGCCCCACTCGTCCACCACGATGGCGGAGCGGGGGAGGGCCGCCCTGGCGGACCCGGGAATCCGCGAAGCCACGACCAGGTTCGGGTCCCCGGCCCGGATCCGGGCCTCCGAGACCACCGAGTCGGCCAGCTCACCGAAGACGGGGCCGAGAAGGGTCCGGGGGTCGCACGGCTCGGCGGGAGCCTCCGCCAAGACCGTGTTGGGCCCGATGTCGTGGCCGCCCGTCCGCTCCAGCCGCCAGTGCTCGGCGTTCCCGGCGAAGACGTTGTCCACGATCCGGTGTCCCCGGCTCCGGGTGTCGCGGAGGCGGGCGTACCCCCAGTCCGCCGGCTCCGACTCCCGGCTCCACAGAGAAACCACCAGGGAGTCCATATCGAAACGGTTGTTCTGGATCCGGTTGTCCTGGCCGTGCTCGATGGCCACGCCGTACTGGTTCCGGTAGAAGCAGTTGCCCCGGATCTCGGTGTCCCAGGAGTAGCCGCCCCACACGCCGTAGCGGCTCCCCCCCAGGTAGTTCCCCACGACCCGATTCCGGGAGAAAGTGACTTCAACCGCATTCGTAGGTGCCCACGAGAAGTCGTTGTGGAACAATAGGTTGTCGTTGGCACCTCCGTCCCCCGTGTCCATGGTGGACCGGCCCGCCCAGAGGAAGAACCCGTCGCCCGAGTGGGTGGCGGAATTGTGGGCGAAGAGGTTCCCCGAGCTCTGCTCGTAGACCAGGATCCCGGCCGAGTCCTGGCCCCGCTGATAGTGGCCCTCGCTGTACCCTCGTACGTCGAAGTCGAAGTGGTTCCGGACCACCACGTTCCCCCTGGACCGATACAGCCCGGCGCCCAGGCCCGAGTTGTAGGAGAAGTCGTTTTCCACCACCAGGAGCGAGTCGGTCCGGGTCATGAGGAGCCCGTTCATCCCCTGCACGGCCCGGACCCCCCGGATCTCCCCCCTGGTGACGTCCTCCAGGTAGAGCGCGGCGCCGAAGCGCATCCACTCCCGGTTCTCGTTGTCGTGGAAGGAGAGCCAGTCCACCAGGGACTCGTGCCCCACCTGGCTGAAGAGCCGGGGCTTCCAGTTGTGGGACAGATCCACGTCCAGGACCCGCAGATTCCGCGTCCCCTGGGCGAGGATTCCGAAGCGGTAGCCTCGAATGATCCCCCCCCGGATGGTGACGTCCTGACCCCCGTCCACCCGAAGGGCGGTCCCCCGGGCCCGGTCCGGCTCGGCCTCCACGTCGAGCCCCCGGAGCTCCACGCCGGCCAGGTCCAGCACGATCCCGCTCCCACGAACGGTGATCAGGGCGCGCTCCGGCGGGCCGGGGCCCGCCACGGCGTAGACCCCGGGCTCGATGCGGGCCGACGAGGTGACCACCATCCCCGGCGAGAAGGCGAGCGTCTGCTGTGCGTCGAGGGGGTGCGGAAGGAGGAGGGACGCTGCGGCCGCCGTGACGGTGAAGATGCAGACCCGTGCGCCGGGGCGGCGGGCGACGATGTGCCGGGGAGTGCCATTCATGGGCTCCAGCTTGCCCCGGGGCGGCTGCCCCCGCAATACAACAGGATGATCGAACGTTACGAGGGCCAGGAGCTGGGCCCGGCACCGCGCATCGCGGTCCTGGGCTCGAGCAAGCTGGGGAACTTCATCATCACCACACCCCTCCTGCGGGGGCTCAAGGAGCGGTTCCCGGACGCGACCGTGGATTTCTACGGGAGCCCGGTGAACCGGGCGTTCGAGGAGCGGTGTCCCTGGATCGACTGGCGCACCGACATCTTCCCCCTCGTGACGGACCGACTCCAGCGCGTGGCCGATGCGGCCCGGGAGCGTGCCGGGGCCGGGGGATACGCCCTGGCCATCAACTGCGACGGCTTCAATCCCTACACCACCACCCTGGTGACCCTCCTGGCCCCCCGCTACGCCGCCGGGAACGCCCTGGCGGCGAACCTGGGGGAGAGCCTTCCCCTGGGAGACCACCCGAACAACCGGATCCTGGGGGAGCCGGACTGGACCACGCCGGACTTCCTGGCCCGGTACGAGGGGCACCTCACCAGCAACTACATCGGGGAGCTCTTCGCCCGCATGGCGTTCGTCGAGACGGACTACTTCGCCATCTCCCTGGAGAGCGTCGAGCCGCCTTTCCAGGTCCCGGACCTCGTCATCCACGCCAACGCCACCCGGGACGCCAAGCTCTGGCCGGTGGAATCGTGGCTGGAGGTGCTGGACTGGTGTGCCGGCCGGGGGCTCTCGGTGGGGCTCGTGGGTGTGTTGCCCAAGCCGGGCCAGGAGAACGAGGCGGGCTACCCCATCGAAGCGGAGCTGGCGGCCCACCCGGCGGTGACAGATCTGCGCGGCCGTACCTCCCCCATCGAGCTGGCGGGCGCGCTGAAGGCGGCCCGGGCCTGCGTGACCGTGGACTCGGGCCCGCTCCACGTGGCCGCGGCAGTGGGCTGTCCCACCGTGGCGATCTTCGGAAACGACGAGGAGGGGATCGGTGCGTCGCCCCTCTGGTTGTGGCTCCCCAGGGTGGGGAACGTCAGCCGCACGGTGAGCACCCACCGCTGTGCGCTCTGCCTCGAGAACCGGTTCAGGAACCACGCCTGTCTGAAGTCCGAACACGAGTGTATGCTCGGGGTGGCGCCGCGTCGGATCATCGCCCTCCTGGAAGGGCTCCTCGACTGAGACGGGGTCGGTGGACCCGGGGGTGACCGCGCTGGCTCCTTGCCCGCACGCAAGCCCATCGCACCCCCGTCGCGGAGTGAGTCCCATGTCCGACATCGCCGCCGAAATCGCCGCGGCCCATGA
>CP070829.1:3704645-3711398 GCA_020344755.1 Gemmatimonadales bacterium | reverse complement strand
ACGACTTTCCCGCCCCGGTGGTGGTGGCGATCCACGGCCGGTGCCTGGGGGGCGCGCTGGAGCTGGCGCTGGCCGGGGATCTCCGGGTGGCGGGGGAGAGCGCGCAGCTCGGGGTCCCGGAGATCCAACTCGGGGTCTTTCCGCCCGCTGCGTGCGTCCAGCTGCCCCGGCTCGCCCGTCCCGATCTGGCGGCGGAGATGATCCTCACGGGTCGGCCCGTGGACGCGGCCACCGCCGAGCGGGAAGGGCTGGTTCGGCGCGTGGTGTCGGACGAGAAGGTCATGGAGGAGGCCCTGGAGATGGCTGGGAGGATGACCCGGCTGAGCGCGGCGGCCCTCCGGTCCGCCAAGAAGGCGCTCCGGGCCGGCATGGGTGGGAGCGCCGGCGGCGTCGGCCGCGGGGACGGCTCGAGCGCCGGAGCGCTCGGAGGCACGGAGGGGTGGGACGCGGCCATGGGCGAGGCGTCCCGCATCTACCTGGACGAGTTGATGGATACGGCGGACGCCGGGGAAGGTCTCCGGTCGTTCATGGAGAAACGCAAACCCGAGTGGAGTCACGCATGATGGAGCGAAGCCTCATCCCCGAGCTGCAGGGCGGGTCGCTGGAGGACCTCCTCTGGAGTGCTCGGGAACTGCTGGAGGACGACTCCTTCCCCACGGTCGCGCGGTGGCGGGAAGGCGGGGGCAAGGTGGTGGGCCATTTCCAGGTCTACTTCCCCGAGGAGATCGCCCACGCCGCCGGCGCCCTCCCCTTCCGCATGCGGGGGGCGCCGGTGGAGCCCCTCCAGTCCGACTCGCGGTTCGGGTCGTACCTCTGCTCCATCCTGAAGACCTCCCTGGAGGTGGCTCTGACGGGACGGGTGGAGCTGGATCTCTTCGTAACGCATCCCATCTGCGACGCGGCTCGGAACCTGGCGGGCATCTTCGGGCGGAACTTCGACTACCCCTGTCAGATCCTCTACCTGCCCCAGAATGCCAACTCGGCCCACGCCCCCACCTATCTGCGAGGCGAGTACGACCGCCTGAAGCGCACGGTGGAGGAGGCCACCGGGGCCATGGTCACCGACGAGGGCCTGCGCGGCTCCATCGCCGTGTACAACCGGAACCGGGCCCTCCTCCGGGAGCTCTACGCCATGAAGCGGGACACCCCCTGGCTGGTGTCCGCCGACGAGGCGTACGTCCTCATGGCGCTGGGCGGCATGATGCGCCGTGAGGACCACAATGTGGTGCTGGAGACGGCGTTGGACCTGCTCCGCGGGCGGGAGGTGCCGCGCCCGGACCGGATCCGCGTCGTCTACGAGGGCGGCTTCTGCGAACAGCCGCCCCTGGACCTGATCCGGGCGGTGGCGCGCTCGTGCTACGTGGTGGATGACGACCTGCTGATCGGCATGCGCTGGATCCTTGGCGACGTGCCCGAGGCTGGGGACCCGCTCCTGAATCTGGCCACGGCGTACCTGGAGGATTCGTCCTACTCACCGGTGCAGCACGACAACCGGAAGCCCAAGGAGAAGATGCTCCTGAAGCGGATCCGGGAATCCGGCGCCGACGCCGCCATCGTCACGGCGGCGAAGATGTGTGAGCCGGGGCTGGAGGAACAGGTGGCCTACACGCGGGCCCTGGACGAGGCGAAGGTCCCGTACTTCGTGAGCGAGTTCGAGGAGAACATGACGAGCTTCGACCACCTGGAGATCCAGTTGGAGACGTTCGTCGAGAACCTGATGTTCGACTGAGGAGGCGGTGATGACCGGAACGGCAATGGAGGGCCTGGTAGGGCGGGGGAACGCCGACGGCGCGCGCCTCTTCAAGGAGTGGTTCTCGGAGCTCGAGCAGGCGGCGGACGACGACCGCGGTGCGGCGTACGTCTTCGTCATGGGAAGCCTGGCGGAGCTGCTCCGCTGCTTCGACTTCCCTGTGGTCTTCCCGGAGATCAACTCGCTCCAGACGGCGGTGCGCCACGTAGCCCACGACTACCTGAACGAGGCCGAGGACTACGGCTACTCCCCGGACATCTGCGGCTACGTGAAGGCGGACGTGGCCACGCAGCTCCGGGGCGGGACACACCCGATGGGCCGCATTCCCCGGCCCGGGCTCGCCGTCTACACCAACGCGTGCAACACCTACATCAAGTGGGCCGAGATCTGGGAGCGGATGTACGACTGCCCCATCGTCACCATCGATGTGCCGGGGAGCCGGGCCGCCGGATTGAAGCCCGGCCCCGGGCACCCGGACTTCGAGAACGACCGGGCCTACGTCCTGGCCCAGCTCAAGGAGCTCATCCCCCTCCTGGAGGAGAAGAGCGGGGTGAAGTTCGACATCGACCTCCTTCGGGAAAAGCTGGGATACGCCAACACCGCGGCCTCCGGCTGGAAGCGGGTCCTGGAGCTCAACCGGGCCAAGCCCTCGGTCTTCAACGCCCTCACCGACGGCACCATCTATCTGGGGGTCTCCAACTGTCTCCGGGGCACTCCCGAAGGAGCCAGGTACTTCGACGACCTGGTGGAGGAGATGGAGTACAAGGCCAAGGAGGGCATCGGGACCCTCACCGAGGAGCTCTATCGGCTCATCTTCGTGGGCGTGCCCTGCTATCCCATCTTCCGCCGCTTCGGCGAGCTCTTCACGGAGTGGGGCGGGACCTTCGTGAACTCCACCTACCTCTGGTTCGCCTCCGGGGGTGCCAACGAGGGTCACCAGTACGACCTGGACCGTCCCCTGGAGAGCCTGGCGGAGGGGCTCCTCCTGGGGGTGAGGGATGCCATGGACAGCATGTTCTTCCAGACGGATCCCCTGCTGGAGATGTACGAGTCGTTCGGCGCCGACGGCGTGGTCTACCACCCGATCAAGAGCTGCCGGACGGTATCCACCGGGTTGGCGGACAACCGCCGCGCCGTCATGGATCGTGCGGACGTCCCCTCCCTCTTCATCGAGTCGGACATGATGGACCGACGGGTGGTGTCGGAGGCGCAGCTCAAGAACCGCATCGACGCCTTCTTCGAGGGGCTGGCGTCCCGTCGCCACAAGGCCGCGGCCGGCACCACTCAGGGCTAGGAGACGACCATGGCATACGCAGCGGGCGTGGACGTGGGATCCACGCAGACCAAGGCGGTCATCGTAGACGAGACCGGTGCCATCGTGGCCCGGTCCCTCACCGCCACCGGGGCCAACGTGATCCAGGCCGCCCAGACCGCCTTCGAGGAGGCGTTGAACGAGGCGGGGCTCGAGGAGCGGGAGGTCGAGTACGTGGTGGGCACGGGATACGGCCGGTACAAGGTGACCTTCGGGAACACCCAGGTCACCGAGATCTCGTGCCACGGCCGGGGTGCGGTTCACATGTTCCCCGACACCCGGACCGTGGTGGACATGGGGGGGCAGGACACCAAGGCCATCCGGGTCTCCGCCGAGGGCGAGATCATCGACTTCTGCATGAACGACAAGTGCGCCGCAGGGACGGGACGGTTCCTGGGTGCCGCCTCCTCGGCGCTGGACATTCCCCTGGACGAGCTGGGCCCCACGGCCCTGAAGGGGGAGCGGCCTGTGAAGATCAGCACCACCTGCACCGTCTTCGCCGAGTCCGAGGTCCTCTCCTGGCTGGGGAAGGGGAAGAAGATCCAGGACATCCTCCTGGGGGTGCACCAGTCCATCGCGGCCCGCTCCGCCGGTCTCCTGCGGCGGGTGGGGATCGAGGACCAGGTCACCTTCACCGGCGGCGTGGCGAAGAACACCGCCATGGTGGAGACGCTGAACCAGCGACTGGGGCTCGAGGTGAACGTGAGCGACGAATCCCACTACATGGGTGCCCTGGGCGCGGCGCTCTTCGCCCTGGACCACGTCCTGGTGTCACGGCAGCCCGCGGGCCGGGGGGAGGAGGTGGCATCATGAGGTACACAGCCGGAATCGACCTGGGCTCCACCTACACCAAGTGCGTCGTCCTGGACCCGGAGAACACCATCGTGGGGAAGGCCATGCGCCCCACGGGTTTCCGCCTGGGGGAAGTCGCCGATGAAGTCCTGCGGGACGCCCTGGATGAGGGAGGGCTCCGGCGCAGCGACGTGGAGTACCTGGTGACCACGGGCTTCGGGCGCCACCAGGTCCCGGAGGCGGACACCCACGTCACCGACCTCACCGCTGCGGCTCGCGGCGCGACCCTCTTCTTCCCCAAGACGGCCACGATCCTGGACGTCGGTGGGCAGACCATGAAGGCCACCCGGCTGGGGGACGACAGCAAGGTGAAGTCGTTCCGTCTCAACGACAAATGTGCCGCCGGCACCGGGGCCTTCCTCGAGAAGACCGCCCGGTACATGGGATTCGAGACCGAGGAGATCGGCCCCCTGGTTCAGACCTCGAAGACACCGGTCCCCATTTCCGGCGTCTGTGCCGTCTTCGCCGAGTCCGAGGTCATCAACCAGCTTTCCCAGGGTGCGGCGCCCGCGGACATTATGCACGGGGCGGTGGTCTCCCTGGTGGGCCGTTCGGTGCAGCTCATGAGGCGGGTGAACATGGAGCCGGAATTCACCCTCATCGGAGGGATCCTTCGGTTCGAGCGCATGGCCGAGGTGATCCGCAGGGAGCTGGACGCCGACGTGAACGTGCCGGAGGGGGACCTGGTGCAGTTCACCTCTGCCATGGGAGCCGCGTGGCTGGGGCATCGGAGGCTCGAGAAGCTGGACGCCGGGGCGGCGGCCAGCGCGTGAGCGAGGTACGGTGGCGCAGCGAAGGGTGAGGCTTCCGGTGGTGGGCTCCCGGTCTCCGGAACCGGGAGGGACCTCCTCCGTCCCGGAGGTGGGCACGCGCCCCGACCCGGAGCGCATCGCCGAGGGGTGGGAGCACCGGTTCGTGGCCACGGGGGATCGGGTGGAGGAGATGGTGACCCTCTACCGGGAGCTGGGATTCGAGGTCGTGACGGACCCGGTCCACCGGGAGGGAATGGACGAGGGATGCCTGACCTGCTTTTCCGGGGGTCTGGAGTATCGGGCCATCTATACGCGGCGGCGGAAGCGACCCGACCACCGCTCCACCGAGGGAGGTTGATCATGTCCGAGAGTCATCCCACCCAGGTCCTCCGCGACGAGCACCAGTGGATCCTGGCAGTGGCGGAGGCGCTGGAGCGCCTACTGGGCGCTCCACCGTCGGCCATGGATTTCGACACCGTGGAGAAGTGCGTCACCTTCATCCGCCTCTTCGCCGACGCCTGCCACCACGGCAAGGAAGAGGACCTCCTCTTCCCGGTCCTGGAGGAACAGGGGATGCCCCGGGACTCGGGCCCCATCGCCGTCATGCTCCACGAGCACCGCCTGGGCCGCGAGGCCGCGGCCGCCATGCGGAAGGCGCTTCCGGGGGCCCGGGACGGGGACGAGGACGACCGCCTTCGCCTGGTGCACGCCGGGAGGAGCTACATCGATCTCATCCGGGGCCATATCGGAAAGGAGGACCACGTCCTCTTCAACATGGCGGACCAGATGGTGTCGGGTGAGACTCGGGTCCGTCTCTGTGCGGCGTACGACGAGACGTGCAGTCACGCCTTCGAGGGCTGCACCAAGGCCCAGTTGGAGGCGCTGGGCCGGGAGATCGTGGGCCATCCGGGCCGGTGAGCCGGCTCCGGCCCCACGGCATGGGCCGGGGGTGGCTGCTCGCGTCGCTCCTCCTCCTGCTCGCCTGCGGGGGAGAGCCGGATGCGGCCGTAGCCGTGGTGGTGGACAGCGCCGGGGTGGAGATCGTGTCGAGCGCGGCACCCGTCTGGGGGGAGACCGGCGGCTGGCACGTGGGTGAGATCCTGCTCTCCCTGGGATCCGAGGCGGACCCCCTTTTCGACGTGGTGGGCGCGGCCCGGCGTCCCGGTGGAGGGATCGTGGTGGGTCTGGGGTCCTCGGGAGAGATCCGGTTCTACGACGCCTCCGGGGAGCTGGAGGCAGCGTGGGGCCGGTCCGGTGGGGGACCGGGCGAGTTCCGGATCCTCCAGTCCGTGGGCCTGCTGGCGGGGGATACGGCGTGGGCGTACGACTACGCCCTTCGCCGGATGACGATCCTGGAGGCCCAGTCCGGTGTGCTGGAGGTCGTGCCGCTGCAGCCAGCCCCCGCCCGGGCCCTGGTCGTGGGCTCCCTTTCCGCCCGGGGGTGGGTCCTCCGGGAAGCCTGGGGCGACGGGGCGGGGAGGGTGGAGACGGGCCTCCGCCGCGATCCGGTCCGGATCTTCCGGGCCACGAGGGATGGGCACGTAGGGGAGGCCCTGGCCTCCCTCCCGGGCCGCGAGGTTCTCATTTCGTCCGAGGGAGGGCGAGGTGTCATGGGGACCGCCCCTTTCGCCCGGAATGCCAGTGTCTCCGTCCTCGGGGGGCGGGTCGTGATGGGTGACCAGGTGGGTTACGAGCTCCGGATCGTCGACGCCGGGGGGAGGGTGGAGGGGATCGTTCGATGGGGCGGACCGTCGCTGGACGTCACCGCCGCGGAGGTCGATGCCTGGAAGGAGGCGCAGGTCGCGGAAGCCGATCCTCGCGATCGGGCGGGAATGCGCGCCTACCTGGAGGTCACGCCCATGCCCGACCGGCGTCCCGCGTACGGGACGGTCCTACCCGGGCCCGGTGGGGAGATCTGGGTGGCAGCCTATGCCCAACCCGGGGCCTCGCCGGCGGCGTGCACCGTCCTGGGGCCGGACGGAAGCTGGCTGGGGCCCGTGACGATGCCGGCCGGGTTCACACCGCTCCAGGTGGAGAGGTCGTGGATCCTGGGACTTCAGACGGATGATCTCGGCGCAGAGCAGGTC
>CP070829.1:3697791-3704545 GCA_020344755.1 Gemmatimonadales bacterium | reverse complement strand
CCGAGTCCTCCCGCACCACCTGCACCGTGCGCATCTCCACGGGCTCGCCCACGGCGGGAAGGCGCTCTAGCACGGTGGTGGGAACCTCCACCTCGTAGACCACGCCGCCGGTGGTCTCGATCTCCACGGCATCGGGATTGCGGGAGAGAAGGGTTCCTCTGAGGCGTGAGATCATGAGCGGGATCGCAGGGGGTCGGCGTGGGGCGGACCGGTCTGGATCGACTCCGACTCCATGGTGCACTCGGGATCCGGTCCACATCCCCCCGGGGACTCGACGCGCTTCGTGCCCATCACCGAGGGAACGCCCCGATCATACAATGACAGAGTGCCGCCGCCACCCCGTCCGCCGCATCGTGCGGAGCGGGCGGCGCCTTGAGGCGCAGCTGCTGCTGGACCATGAACGCCACCTGTTCCTTCGTCGCCCTCCCGGTCCCGGTTACCGCCTTCTTGATCTCCGGCGCGGTGTACTCGGCCAGTGGGATTCCCCCCTTGGTGATGGCCAGGATGATGGCGCCCCGGGCGTGGCCCAGGGTGAGGGCGCTCCGCACGTTCTTCCCCTGGAAGACGTCCTCCACCACTGCGGCGTGGGGCCGGTGACGGTCCAGGAGCTCCTCGATCCCATCGTGCACCTCCTGGATCCGGTCTGCCAGGCTCCGACTGGGGGAGGTGCGAATCACACCGCACTCCAGCAGCCGGACTCGTCCGTCTCCCGCTCGGGCCACGACCCCGTATCCGGTGACGGCCGTTCCGGGATCGACGCCCAACACCACCCGGTGGTCCGGATCGGAGAGAGGTCGGGGTGTGGAGGAGGGCGGCGGCATTAGAAGAAGCTAGGGGCGTAACGGGAGGCGGACCACCCGGCGTGTTCGACAGCCCGCCGATGGAAATCGCTGCTTCGAAGTCCTGGATCCCACTCGGGTCAGCTCACCCCAGGAGCCTTCGGATCAGCGGGCGAGCCACGATCCCCACCGCCACCCCCGTGCCGAGGCCGACCCACTGGAGCACCCCTCCCGCGACCAGCGGCGTGAAGGCCACCGCAACGACCACGACGCCTACGGACGCCAGGCCGAGAACCGCTGTCGACCGTGTCGAGCCTCCCAGGAGCCCCACCAGGAAGAAGAGCGTGGCCATCCACGCCGTGTCCAGCAGAGCGCGGAAGGCCGGTGAGGCCCCTTCCAGGTTCATCAGATACGACCACGTGCGGCTCGGTGCGAACCCCAGATCGCACCATGACGTCTCCGCCACGCCCAGGCAGAGGGACCCTCCGACGCGGGATGCCCGAATCTCCACCGTGTCTCCCACGGAGACGGAGCCCAGAGCGCCCGGGACCCTCACTTCCCGGAAGTCGAACCCCAGGGCCTTCGCCCGGTCCCGGAGGCGCCAGATCAGATCGTCTCCCTGGGCCCCGAGGACCAGGATCTCCTGCTGTGTGCCGTCGTAGACGCTCACCACGGGGGCGATCCGGCGGGGCGCTGGCCCCTTCACCACGGTGGCCTCCAGCCGAAACTCACGCTCCACGTCGGGCACCGGGTCGTCGAGGCCGTACGGTCCGCTGGGGACCGGAACCCCGTCGATCTCCGCCGCCAGCAACTCGCCCCGGTAGTGGTCCATGAAGCCCAGGTCCGCCGTCCACTGCCCGTAGTAGCGGGATTCCGTTCCCGCCGGGTGTGCCATCCATCCCGCGAGGCCCAGGTAAAGCGCGGGCAACGCGACCGCCAGCACCTTCGCGACCCGCGGCGGCTCCTTCCACAACCACCGTCGAAGTCCCATCCCGGCGAGCGCCCCCACTGCGGCTCCCGTCGCATTCCAGACGATGTCGCCCATGGCTGGATTTCGGCCGGGAAGGAAGAACTGGGTCGTCTCGATGGCCCCGGAGGCCAGGGCACCCCCCAGCACGGCCGCTGCGACTCCCCGCCAGTGGCCCAGCAGCACCCCCAGGGGAAGAAACAGGACGACGTTCAAGATGGCGTCGGCAGCGCCTCGCCCTCCGCAGAAGAGACAGAGGGTCGGAATCTCCTCGGTCCAGGGACGGGGAGGAGGGCCCGGGGAGAGCGTGATGACGGCCACGGCGCCCAACCAGATCCCCGCCAGGAACCACCGGAGTCCGCGACCAGGATCTCCCGCCCGAGGGTGCGCCGGAGTTGCGTCCACCCCTACCCCACCAGCTCCCTGGCGGCCCGACGGGCCTCCCGGATGATCTCCGCCTCGTCCGCCACCTCCACGACCCGGTCGTGCATGAGCACGACGCCGTCGCAGACGGTGGTGTGGACCGCGCTGCCGTGGGCAGCGTAGACGACGTCGGAGACCGTGTCGTGACCGGGTTGGGCCCACGGTCCCGACAGGTCCAGGAGGACCAGGTCCGCCGGCGCGCCTTCCTCTACCGTACCGGAACCCAGGCCGAAGGCCTGCGAGGGATTCGTGGTGGCCAGGGCCAGCGCCTCACGGGCGGGAAGGACGGTGGCGTCCATGGCACGGTGCTTCTGCACCAGGGCCGCGATCTTCATCTCTTCCAGGAGGTCCAGGTTGTTGTTGGAGCCCACGCCGTCGGTGCCCAGGACCACCCGCACCCCGGCCTCCCGGGCCGTGGGATAGTCGAAGATGCCACCGGTGGCGAGCTTCAGGTTCGCCGTGGGATTGGTGGCCACGGTGGCGCCGGCCTCCCCCAGGACGGCGAGCTCGTCCGGGTCGAGGTAGACTCCGTGGGCCGCCACCAGGTGCGCCGTCACCAGGCCCAGGCGTTCCAGGAGGAAGGCGGGCCGGACGCCGTGGACCTGGAGACACCGTTCCACCTCCTCCCGGGTCTCCGAGAGGTGGATGTGGAAGAGCAGGTCGTGCTCCCGGGCCCGCTCGCCCAGCCACTCCAGGTTCTCCGGCCCGACGGTGTAGATGGCGTGGGGGGCGACGGCCCGCTGCAGGCGTGGATGGAGATCGCCGAGCTCGTCCAGCTCACGCTCCACGGCGGCCCGCCACTTCCGGCCGGTGGCCTCGTCCCCCAGGTCGATGAAGACCGATCCGAGATGGGCTCGCAGCCCCATCTCCTCCACGGCGCGGCCCACCGCGGCGCTGTGCCAGTACATGTCGTTCAGGTAGGTGGTCCCACCCCGGATCATCTCCAGGAGCGCCAGCCGCGTCCCGTGGTAGACGTGCTCCTCCGTCATGCGGGCTTCCGCCGGCCAGATCCGGGTCTCCAGCCATTCCATGAGCGGGAGGTCGTCCCCCCACCCCCGGAACAGGGTCATGGCGGCGTGGGTGTGGCCGTTCTTGAAGGAGGGGAAGAGGTGAAGGCCGGAGGCATCGATCACCCGCGCTCCGGAGGACTCGCCGTGGGGCACTTCCCGAGTGATACGCTCGATGGTGCCGCCCCGGATCTCGACCCAGGCGGGAGCCCCGTCGAGGAGGGCGTTCTGGAGAACGAGCCTGCTCACGCCTCCGCCAGCGAAGCTTCGTCGATGTCCGCGTTGGAGTGGACCTTCTGCACGTCGTCCAGGTCATCCAGGACGTCCAGGAGGCGGAGGAGCTTGTCGGCGTCCTTTCCGGCCACGGCCACCTCGTTGCTGGGAATCCAGGAGAGCTCGGCCTGGGTGATCTCGATGCCGGCACCCCTGAGCGCCTGCTGGACCTCGTGGAAGGCCGACACGGTGGTGGTCACCACGAACTCGTCCTCGGCACGGGTCACGTCCTCCGCACCCCCCTCGATGGCGGCCTCGAAGACGGCCTCCTCGCCGTACTTCCCGGCATCCAGGTAGATCTCCCCTTTCCGCTCGAACTGCCAGGCTACCGAACCGCTGGTTCCCAGGCTCCCGCCGTGCTTCCCCAGGGCGTGCCGGACGTCGGCCACGGTGCGCTTCTGGTTGTCGGTGAGGGTCTCGATGTACAGGGCGACCCCGCCGGGCCCGTACCCCTCGTAGGCGACCTCCTCGTAGCTCACCCCCTCCAGGTCACCCGTGCCCTTGGCGATGGCCCGTTCGATGTTCTCGTTGGGCATGGACGCCGCCTTGGCGGTATCCACCGCCAGGCGGAGGCGGGGGTTGAAGTCCGGGTTTCCTCCGCCCTCCCGGGCCGCCACCGTGATCTCCCGGATCAGCTTCGTGAACTGGGCTCCCCGCTTGGCGTCGTTCGCCGCCTTCTTCCGTTTGATCTTGGACCACTTGCTGTGCCCGGCCACGCGTCCTCCGAATCCGTCCCTGGTTTCCTGCGTCTGGAGAGACGGTAAAGCTACGGGAGAAGGGCCCCGAGGATCAATCGGCTCCCTGCCCCGGCTCCGCCCGCACATTCAGGCTCGACTGGGCCCGTACCGGTAGGCCCCCACGGCCGCGACGGTGGGGCCAGGCGGGACCGCATCGCCAGGCCCGGGTCGTCTCGCTCCCGGACGCGCGCTCACGTCGCACCTGACCCCGCGCGGGGTGGCGCCACCGTTCAGCAGAATACAGATTCCGGTATTGCACCGGACCGGCTAGAGGGAGGGGTGTCTCGCGTCGTTGGGGGGCTCCGGCCCTCACGCGGCGAGGGGCCGCTCGTGGTCGCCCCGGGTTGCCCAGGGTTGCCGACGGTTGCCTGGGGCCGGCCAGGGGCGCCCTGCTCTTCGATGGACACATCTCCCCTTCCACCTGGCCACTCCTCGCGCCTGGAGTCCATATGCCGCGAAAGCCCGAGTACAACCGGACCGAACTCCTGGACCAGGCCGTCCGCGTATTCTGGGAAAAGGGGTACTGGGACACGTCCATCTCGGACCTGGTGGAGGCCACGGGAGTCCAGCGGTACGGGCTCTACTCCTCGTTCGGGGACAAGCACGGCCTCTTCCTCGAGGCGTTGGAGCGATACCAGCAGACGGTGATCGTGGGTCTGGTCCGGGAGTTGGAGCGACCCGGCGCCGCCCTTCCGGAGATCGAGGAGTTCCTGGACCGCCTGGCCCACATCGGGAAGACTCCGGGAGCGGCCCGGGGTTGCCTGATCTGCAACACGGCGGCGGAGCTGGGGCAGGACGACCCGGATGTGGCGGCCCGGGTCGACTCGTACACCCGGCGGCTCCGGCGAGCCTTCCGCGGAGCCCTGGTTCGGGCCAGGACCCTGGGGCAGCTGCCCGAAGCCCTGAACGCGGAGGACGCCTCCCGCTTCCTCACGGGAGTGGTCATCGGCGCCTCCGTCTACGCCCGCACCCCCGGTGGCGGCGCCTCGCTGCAGCCGATGCTCCGCATGGCGGGCGCGGCTTTGACGTCCGCGCCCGCCACGGGGTAGCGGCTCGCGACCGGCGGAGTCCCCCCGTGGGGTCTCCGCTGGCTCCCCGCTAGTGGGCGGCGGCTTCCTCCTCCTGGCGGGCCGCGATGATCTTCTGGGCTTCCGGGTCCGGCACGAACTCGTACCCCACGAACCTCCGGGAGTGATGCGCCCGGCCCTGGGTCATGGCCCGGAGCGAGGAGGCGTAGCGGTAGAGCTCCGCTTCGGGGATCTGGGCCGTGATGGTGGCCCGGCCCTCGGCCGCGTCCATTCCCATGACCCGGCCGCGCCGCTGATTGATGTCCCCCATGACGTCCCCCATGTACTCCTCCGGGGTGGTGACCTTCACCTCCATGAGGGGCTCGAGGATCTTGGGGCCGCATTGCTCCGCCACCTTCTTGAAGGCGATGGAGCCGGCGATCTTGAAGGCGATGTCCGATGAATCCACCGAGTGGTAGGAGCCGTCGTAGACCTCGGCGGCGAAGTCCTGGACTGGGAAGCCGGCCAGGATCCCCCTCTGGGCCGCCTCCTGGACGCCCCGGTCCACCGAGGGGACGAACTTGCCCGGGATCACCCCTCCCTTGATGGAGTCGATGAACTCGTAGCCGTCACCGCGCCCCAGGGGCTTGAGCCGGAGGTGGCAGTCCCCGAACTGACCCCGGCCTCCGCTCTGCTTCTTGTGGCGGCCCTGCCCCTCGGCGGTCCGGGTGATGGTCTCCCGGTAGGCGATCCTTGGCTGCTCCGTCTCCACCTCCACGTTGTACTTCCGCTTGAGGCGCTCGATCTGGACCTCCAGGTGCAGCTCGCCCAGCCCGCGTGCGATGGTCTGGTGCAACTCTCCGTCGAACTCCGCGTGGAAGGTGGGATCCTCTTCGTGGAGCTTGGGGAGCACCTCTCCCAGCTTGTCCTCGTCGTTTCGGCTCTTCCCCTTCAGCGCCATGGCGATGTCCGGCTTGGGGAACCGGATGGGAGAGAGCTTCACCGGGAGCGACTTGCCGCAGAGCGTGTCGTTGGTATGCGTGTGCCTGAGCTTCGCCACCACTCCGATGTCCCCCGCGTGGAGGCGCGAGACCTCCAGCCGCTCCTTTCCCAGGGGGATCGAGAGGTGCCCGAGCTTCTCGGTGGCGCCGTCCGACGCGTTCACCACCTCTTCGCCGTTGGCCACGGTTCCGGAGAACACCCGGAAGTAGGACAGCTCGCCCACGTGGGGCTCCGTGGTCGTCTTGAAGACCAGCGCCGCGAAGGCCTCGTCGTCCTTGGGCTCCAGGTGGACGGTGGCGTCCGTGTCCGGGCGTCCTGCCTCCTCACCGCCCGTCTCGCCGGGATGGGGAAAGAGCTCCACCATCTTCTTCAGGAGGGCACGGGTGCCGTAGCAGGTCTTTCCGCTCCCACAGAAAAGGGGCACGAACTCCCCCCGGGCCATACCCATGGCCATGGCCTCCAGCACCTCCTCCCGCGAGAGCTCCCCGCCTTCCAGGTAGTGCTCCAGGTACTTCTCGTCCGTGGTGGCCAAGCGCTCCTGGAGCTCCGTCTCCCACTC
>CP070829.1:3690911-3697691 GCA_020344755.1 Gemmatimonadales bacterium | reverse complement strand
GAGATCATCCGCATGTACCAGGAGGTGGCGGAGAATCCGGAAGGGGACTTCCACTTCTACCACGGACGCGCCGCAGCCGCGCGTTTCGACTATCCCCTCGAGTGGTTGGATTCAGCACCCCGGGGGGCCGTCGAGTCCTTCGGAGGGGTGGGGAACCCCCACCTCCGTGCGGCCCTCGCCCCAGGTGAGACGGTGGTGGATCTGGGCAGTGGAGCAGGGCTGGACGCGATTCTGGCCGCCCGGCAGGTGGGCGAGTCCGGCCGGTCCATCGGGGTGGAGATGAACCCGGTGATGCGGGAGAAGGCGGAGTCCAACGCTGCGGAGGCGGGGGTTCGGGTAGAGTGGCTCCAGGGGACCATGGAGGCGATCCCGCTGCCCGACGCCAGCGCGGACGTGATCATCTCCAACGGGGTGATCAACCTCTCCTTCCGCAAGCGCCGGGTCACGGAGGAGATGTTTCGGGTCCTCAAGCCGGGGGGCCGGGTGTCGTTCACCGACATCGTGAGCGCCAAACAGCTTTCGCAGTCCATCGTGAACGATCCGAAGCTCTGGGCTTCCTGAATCGGAGGAGCTCTCCTGGAAGGAGAGGCGTTCCGACTCCTGGAAGAGTCGGGTTTCACGAAGGTCAGGTCGGCTGTGGTTCCCGGGTTCGCGTTCAAGAAGGCGTCGACGCGAAACTCAGCGGAGGCCTATGGGGTGAAGGCGGTGATGATGACGGCCCTCAAGCCGTAGCGCCGGCAGTGTGTGGACTCCCTCCACCGGGAGACTGGATTCGGTCGGTCCGGGCGGCTAGCCTCAGTTGCCGGCCTCTGACTCCCGTATCCGTGGGTTTGGGGGGCAGGCATGCCTCGGTCCAAGCACAGTGGAGGATGACCCATGCCCGCCAGGCTCGACTGGCAGTACTTCCGCCCAGGCTGAACCAGCTGTAAGCGCACGCAAGAGTTCCTTGCGCAGCACGGCATTTCCCCGGGCGAGGTTCGAAGTGCCACCAAGGACCCGGTGGTGGGGGCCGATGGAGTGGCGGAGATCCTCCGGGGGATCCGGGACCTCTACGTGACCCGGGGCCGGAAGATCCTCCACTTCGAGATCGGGAAGGGTGGCGGCGACCGGGAGGAGATCCTCGAGATGGTCCTGGGCCGCTCGGGAAAGCTCCGGTCACCGGCCCTGAGGATGGGCACCACCCTCCTGGTGGGCTACACACCGGAGCTTCTGGAGACGCATCTGCTGTAGGGGGCGGCGCGCCCTTGGCTGGGGCCTGATGGGGCCCTGCGAGTTGGCGGGCGAGCCTCAGATGCGGTTCGAGAGCCAGCTCAGGATGAGGCGGACGATCCGCCGAAGAATGGTCATCATGGGGTCGTACCTCTCAGTGTAGGGGTTCTCGCCGTCCTACGGCGAGGGCTTGGATCGGGTTTCGTTGCCGCAATGGAGCCAGGAGTCATCGGTCAGCGCCCCAGCCGGAGATTTCCCTTCCACCAGTCCGCTTCATCGGGACCCGTGGGGCCGAGTCGTCCGTGGACCTCTGCGAGGAGGGTGGTGGGCTCATGGACCTTTCCAGCCTTCACCACATGGAGAATGCGACGGGTCGCCGTGATGTCCGTGAGGGGGTCTCCCTGTACCACCACGAGATCCCCCCACTTTCCTGGCTCCAGCGATCCCAGCTTGTCCGACAGGTTCAGCGCGCGCGCCGCATTCACCGTGGCGGCCCTCAGGACGACGTGGTTGGGGACCCCGGCCCGTGAGAGGGCGTGCATCTCGCGATGGATGGCGAACCCGGAGAAGTACTCCCCCCAACTGGGATGGTCGGTTCCCACGGTGAGCCAGTCGGCTCCGCCATGCTCTACAAAGACCCTCACCGTCTCATGCTTGACGCGGTAGATGCGCCCGAACTGCGCCAGTGGTTGTCGCGGCAGACGTGACTCCACCTGGACCCGAGCCCACGGTGTGAGCAGCGCCATCTCGTCGGCGAAATACCCGTAGACCTCCGGGTCCTTCCCTGCGAAGTAATCGTAGGCGGTGAGGGTCGCGTCGAAGTAGACCCCGTGGTCCACGAACCGCTCCACCTGGCGCACCACCCGTTCCAGGGTGAGCGAGTCCCGGAGGTCCAGCGATTCCAGCGACGCGTATGCGGACCGTGTTCCGGGAAGCGATTCGCCGCCGAGGAAATGCTCCACCCGGTCGATCCCCAGGGCGATGGCCTCCTGGGGATTCACGGAGTCCCGAAAGCCCGAATCCAGGTGGGCCGTGACGGGAATCCCCATCCGGTGGGCTTCGCTGACGAGGGCTTCGAGCTGAGGGTGGGTGATGCCTTTGGCCTTGAACCCCCGCACCCCGCGAAGCGCCCAGTGGCGGACCTCCTTCCGAATGGAGTCCGGGGTCATGGCTTGACGGTCCCACCCGGGCCTGGCGGTTCCGAAGTACGGGCCGGAGCGGTGAATGCGGGGGCCGGGGCGGTCACCGGAAGCGATGGCACGGGCGGCGTCGTCGAAGGCCGGGGGATCCACCTCGCCCGCCGGGAAGGTGGAGGTGACGCCATTGGCAAGGAACACCACTGGGTTCACCACCGTCTCGTCGACTCGGCCGGCTCCGAACAGATCCACGGCGTAGTGCGCATGGAGATCGAAGAACCCCGGGAGGACGGTGGCGTCCTCAGGTACCCGGAGCACGGTGACTCCGTCTGGCAACGCCGAGGCGTCATCGCCGAGGATAGGGCCTCTCACCCCCTCCAGGTCGGTAGTGAGAATCGTCCCGTTCCGCACGAGCAGTCCCGTATTCACCCGGGTGTCCGTGCCGGTACCGTCGAAGATCCTCCCTCCTGCGACCACCAGGTCACCCGGGCGGGGGTCGGTGGAGCTACCGGAGTCGGGCGCCTGGGCAGAACCCCACGAGGGAAGGAGGCAGGTCAGGAGGAGGCCGGTCCCCAGGGACAGCCCCCTGACCCGACGTGGGAGCGGATCTGAGGTCGCGAGACGGAGCATGAGCGATGGGGGGAACGCGCCGGGGAGAGGGGATAGGGAGGCCTCAAGACCCGCGGACCTCGATGCCGGTGAGGGTAAGGGCTCCACGCGCCTGCGCAAGCTCGCGGGCTCAGGGCCGGAGCCGGATGCGGACGACCCTGCCCCCGGGGCCGGCGGCCCACCCCACCCGGGACGAGCCGAACTCCACCGCCCAGTAGGAGAGGGTATCCAGGCTCTGCCAGCTCATGCCGCCGTCTCGGGACCAGTCCATTCCGCCGGGCCCCACGGCGAAGAGGGTGGCCGGGTCCGTTGAGGGAACCCAGGCGGCACCGTATACGGGACCGGAGAGCGCCAGGTCTCCCACGGTGGACCACGTAATTCCGGCATCTGCCGACAGAGCGATACGGCGTCCCTGGTCCTCTCCTCCGATGTTCCCACCCAGCACGAAACCCAGGCCGTCGGGGCGAAAGCCGACCGAGGTGGGCCCCCGCGCCGTGCCTCCCGAGAGGGGAAGGTCGCGGACGGTCCACGTCTCGCCTGCGTCCTCGGTAGAAAGAAGCCGTGGGGTGGCTGCATTCCCCGTGGAGATCCAGGCGCGTTGCCTGGAACCCGTGCGCAGGCAAGTGCCGCTGGCGGCGAACCCCCCTTCTCCCTCCAGGGCGGGCGGAAGCCGATCCGGGGGAACGCGAGACCAGGTGCGGCCCCCGTCCTCCGTGAAGAGGAGGTAGGCCGCACCCTCCACGGCGTCTCCGAATACCAGCCCCCGCTGGTCGTCCCAGAAGTCCATGCAGTCCAGGAAACCCTCCGGCTCGCGCATGACGAAGGTCTCGGTCCAGGAGCGCCCTCCGTCCTCGGTCCGGAAGATCCGGGAAGCGGATCCCGGTCCCGCGCTCATCAGGACGGCACTGCGAGCATCGAAGGCGTGGACATCCCTGAACTGGAGAGCCTCGTGACCCTCCACGGTGCCGGCGACCCAGGTGATTCCTCCGTCCTCGGAGCGAATCCAGATCCCCTCGTGTCCACTGATCCAGACGACGGAGTCGGAAACGGGGCTCACCGCCTGCAGCAGGGCCGGCACGCCGGGAGCCAGGAGCTCGAGAGAAGGTTCGCGGTCGAGGGAGCCGGCGACCTGGTCGTGTTCGTCGGGGTTCGCGTCCCCCCCGGGCCCGCAGGCTCCAGCCGCGGCAACGAGGAGCGCGAGGCCGCCCCTCCGGAGGGGCTCCAGCTTCAGATGATTCTGTGCCATGTTTCCATCCGGATGGAGATCAGGTGGGCAAGTCCGAAAAGGAGTCGAGGCGCGGCGGCCGGGCAAGGAACGGAGGCCGCAGGCACCGGTACGAGGGCCTCATGTCTGACCAGACGTCGAAAGGATACCTGGCGATCGCTGTTGCCCTGGGGGCAATGGTGAGTGTGGCCGCGTGCGGCGAACGGACCGTACCGGAGCCCGACGCCTTCGGCGGGGTGCCCTTGGATGCTCCCGCGTCCCTGCCGGCGGTGGAATTCCCGGAGATGGACGGCACCACATTCCACCTGGTGAACGACACCCGGGGGCATGTCACCCTGCTCTTCATCGGGTACACCTGGTGTCCCGACATCTGTCCCGTTCACCTGGCGAACCTGGCGAGCGTGCTTCGCGACCTGCCGTTGGAGATGAGCCGTGAGGTCCGGACGGTGTTCGTCACCGCCGATCCGGCTCGGGACACCCCGGAACGTCTCCGAGAGTGGTTGGGCTCCTTGCACCGGGACTTCCATGGGCTCCGGGGGACCCGCGAGGAGGTGAACGCCCTGGAGCGGGCCCTGGGGCTTCCCCTGTCGGTGGTGGATCCCGGGACCGGAGCCGACGACTACTTCGTGGGGCACGCCGGGCAGGTGCTGGCGTTCGACCGGGAGGGGCGAGCCCGGGTCGCGTACCCCTGGGGCGTACGGCAGAGGGATTGGCGGCGAGATCTGCCCCGGATGGTGGCAGGAGACTGGCCTCCTCCGCCTGACCGCCCCGACCAGGACGAGAGCTGACATGCAGTGGTGGTGTGCGGCCCAGGGCGTGCCCTGGGCGTGGCGGTGGCAGGCGTACCCGGGGGTGTGGCTCTTCATCGCGCTCCTGCTGGGAGTCTACCGGGCCCTGAGATCGCGGTATCCGGAAGTGGACCGGCCGGGGTTCCGGGCGTGGATGTGGGGTCTGGGCACGGCGGTCCTCTGGATCGCGCTGGACTGGCCCGTGGGTGCGCTGGGCGCAGGATACCTGGCCAGCGTGCACATGGTGCAGTACCTGCTCATCGCCCTCACGGCGCCGCCACTCCTTCTCCTGGGTCTCCCCCGAGGCCTCTATTGGGCGCTGGATCGAGGGGTCTCCGGGCGCCTGCTCCGCCTGATGTCGCACCCCATCCCCGCCATTGGCTTCTTCGTGGCCGTGATGGCCTGGACCCACTGGCCGCCGGTGGTCGACACGCTCATGGTCACCCAGGCGGGCTCCTTCTTCCTGGACCTCATCTGGCTCGTGTCCGGTCTGGTCTTCTGGTGGCCGGTGGCCGCACCGGCCCCCGACCGCACCTGGCTCCAGGAGCCCGGGAAGGTGGGGTACCTGATCGTGGCGACCCTGGTGAACACCGGTGTCTTCGCCTACCTGACCTTCTCACCCCTCCCGCTCTACGCCACCTACGAACTGGCTCCCCCGGTCACCGGGCTCTCCACCCGGGACGATCAGCTCCTCGCGGGGCTGCTCATGAAGATGGGCGGCGCCGTGGTCCTGTGGACCGCCATCTCCATTCTCTTCTTCCGCTGGGTCCGTCGATCCGAAGGGGACACCCCGGGGAGAGGCGCGGTGGCCGGCATCCTCGTCCTACTGGCGCTGGGATGTGGCGAGAGGACATCGGGAACGGTCCGGGAAGCCGAGGAGGACTCGGCCGGGCAACCGTCGGCCCAGGTCTGGGAGGCCGTGGGACCCCTGGAGTTCGCGGGAGCCGTGGTGGGGGAGCCGGTCGTGCCGGACCGTGCCGCCCTCTACGTCAGCCTCCGGAATCCGGGGTCCGAGTCGGTCCGGATCACGAGCGTGCATGTCGAGGGCTCCCAGAGCGCCCACCTCCACGAGACGCGCCTGGAGAACGGGCTCATGACCATGCACTCCCTCGATGTGCTCGAAGTGCCCCCGGGAGGGGTGGTGGATCTTCGACCAGGTGGCCTGCACGTCATGTTACGCGAGTTGATCCGCCCCCTGGCACCCGGAGACTCCCTCCGGGTCGAGCTCGTCCTGGATGGGGAAGAGGCCGGCCGGGTTCTGTACGCCCGGGTGGTTCCGCTGGACGAGGTGACCGGGGGGCGGCACCCGGAGAGGTAAGGGATTTCCCCACAATCGGTTCAGCGCCAGGATGCTGTCCTGAGGCCGCCCGAAGCCAGACTTTACAGGGGGACACTCTGACGAGGAGGCATGCGCATGAGAACCCTCCGCGCTCTTCTGCCGATCGTGGCCTCGAGCCTTTTGGTCGGCGCCATGTCCTGCAGCTCCGGAGGGGGGACCCACTCGCCGGCGGCACTGCCGATGCAGGGCCACTGGGAGGCTGGGCAGACCCTCCAGACCGCAATGGCGAGCGGAGACCTGTCGTCGGCGCGTCGCGCCGCATCCGCCATCGCCGAGGTAAAGGACATACCGGGCCTCAGCTGGGATGCCGGGCCTTATCTTATGCGGGTCCAGAAGGAGGCCGAGACCATCGAGGCGGCAGCCCACTTCGAAGATGCGGTCCAGGCGGTCGGTCGCTTGGGCAGCGCCTGCGGTGCCTGTCACGCCCGGAGCGAGGGCGGTCCTCATCCGGAAGGTGCCACCACCGCTCCGGCC
>CP070829.1:3684031-3690811 GCA_020344755.1 Gemmatimonadales bacterium | reverse complement strand
CCGAGCGTGAGGGACCCCAGTATGCCCCCGGGTATGATCTGGAGGAGTGAGCCGTAGAAGAGCTGCCCCACAAGCGCCTGGTCCCAACTTTCAAAGATGTTGTAGTGGGTGCCGATGCCCCACGCTGTGTCGATCCACCAGAGCAGGAAGACCGGGACTCTGGAGGGCGGTGAGAAGAGCGCGAGGCTCAACCACAGGAGCCGGTAGGGGCGCGCCTCGGGAGACAGCTTGAAGCCCCAGTAGATGGAAAAGCCCAACGCCAGCCAAAGCAGTCCAAGAGGGAAGACGTACGCGGTCGGCACCCCCGCCAGTTCGAGAAGGAATCGAACCGGCGTGATCACCAGGGCGATCAGGACGGGCAATCGAGCAAGTCTCAGGGCCCGTCGAATCAGCGGTGCTTCACCACCACGTCGATCGGGGTCGGCGCTCTCGGGCTGGTCCATGTGGAGAGACTCCGGGTCGCTCTGTCATCAGGCTGGCGCCGTTGGAATACGATGCGCTGTGAGAATTCCATCGTCCCCCGGGGCATCCATTCTTCCGGCAGGTTCGCTTCGGTGGCTCGAACGTCGCCGTGCACACGCCTGGCCTTCGGCTGACACTCTGTCTGAAATGCACCGCACCCGATGCACCGTTGCGCTACGCTGGGCCCTTCCAGGTCAGCCCTCCGTGCAGCCATCCGCCCCGCGAGCGTGCTCGATCGACTCGGCGACGCGTCCTCACCGACCGCACTTCCAATGCCGGCCTAGAAGATCCCCGAGGTTGCGAGTTGCCGGGCAATCCCGAGCATCTCGGTGCTTCCCCGTTCATCCTGAGTGCCGAACCAGGCCACGACCAGATTCAGGTCCGGGGCCACATACAGGCCCTGGCCCCCGAAGCCGCTCTTGAAGAAGTGACCGTCGGTGGTGACGATGTCCCACTGGTAGGTGTTGTGCCTGAACGAGCCGTCCTCGAGGGCCGTCCGAGGCCAGGTGTCGGGATTTGCGAGCGTCAACTCGGGTCGACCGGACACCTGGATCTTCTCCATGTACGCATCGGAGATGGCCGGATCACCTTCGGCCCGAATCGCGTCGGTGAAGAGCATTCCGAACCTCGCCAGGTCACGGAGGTTGCTGCTCACTCCGCCGGCAGAGAAGGCCGCGCCGTTCGCGGTCGTGCCGATCAAGGCGTCTGACTCCGGCCCGGCTGGCTGCCAGATCTCCCGCTCTACGAAGTCGGAGAACCGCTCTCCGGAGACGACCTCCACGAGACGGTTGAGGACTTCGGTGTTCACCGAGGTGTAGTCGAAGATCTGGCCCGACGGCCGGAGCGTCCCCATGGCCGGCACCGTGGCCATTGCGTCGTCTTGCACCCGGGAGGTGACCGGCCATCCGAAGGCGTCGTAGAACTCCCAGAAGCAGGAGTCCGGGTCGCTCTTCACCTCCGGACAGTCGATCCCCGACGCCATGTCGAGGATGTCGACGACGGGAATGCCGGACCATGCGGTGCCGCTCAAGTCCGTGAGGTACGTGTCGATCGGCGCATCGGCATCGATCTCGCCGCGATCCTCCAGAATCGCCACGGCGGTCGATACGAAGGTCTTGGAGACGGAGAACCAGATGTGCTTGTCCTTGGCCCGCATGCGCGGGTAGTCCTCGAACATGATGCGGCCGTCGTGCACGACGATCGCGCCGTCGGTGGGGGAGTCGCTCACGTACTCTGACACGGTCGTCTCACCCGCTTCGACCGTGACTGGAAAACCGGCGACCGCATCCTGCGATCCCGTGGTGAGCTCGCGCGTGTACGCGCCCTCCGTCAGGACGATCTGCGCCCAGAACTCGGACGGGTTGAGGTAGACATAGCGACTGAGGTCGCCCCCTTCGGTCCACGACGCGAAGCTGGGCTCGAACCGGTCACGCAGAGCTCTGGACTGCTCGAGCGAGAAGACCTGGTCCGCGGTCTCCACCCCTTGGTAGGCGGCGGTCTGGCCCTGCGGCGGCTCCGCCGAAGGTACGCAGGAAAGGGTCAGAAGAAGCGTGACCGCGACGGAGGACGTTCTCATATCAGAGCTCCTGGGTGAGCGCACGAGGTCTTCAGGCCCATGTCAGCCATCGTATCGGAGCCTCCGAACCGACTCCGGCACGGCTCACAACTACGCGGCATCCGATCTTCCCGCCACCGCCAGGGCCACGAGCACGCCCAGGACACTGACCGCAAACTCGCCTGCCCACCGACTCACCATACCCTGCCTCGCGGCATGCCTCGCTTCACGCCGTCTCCGGCTCGGGCCACCGCATGTCGTACGAGGATTCGATGTACTCCACGAAGGGCGGGCCGAGTCGTTGGCGCATCCCCGACCATCGCCCTCGGAGGAACGGGAGTCCAAACAGGAACGTCCCTCCCCACTCCGACAGCGCTTCCTCGTCGAGGACCCCTCGACGGACTTCCCGAAACAGCTGCTCGTAGCAGTTCAAGACCGAGATGAGAAAGATCTCTACCAGCTGGATCTGATCCGCGTCCAGATCATCTGGTGAAGCTCCCTCGATGACCCTGAACACCGCCTCACGGTAGACCGGGTCCATGGCGAAGGTGGCGTTCAGGTTGTTGATGTCGCTGATGGGAGAACGAAAGGCCTCCGCCTGGGCGAGGCGGTTGCTGAAGGCGATCTGTCGGGCGAGGTAGACGAGCGACACGACGACGGCCAGGGCACCCGTGATCTCTCCAATCGCGCTGATCATGTCCCAGTTCACTTGGACCCCTCTGCGTATCTGGACCGAAGCTGACCCTCTCCCCAGCTACTATCACGCCGCGAGAGCGGACAAGACTGCGGGGTCGCGTCGGATCGCCGCAACCGGAGTGTCCCTGTCGTCGGCGCTCCCGAAGCCTGGAGGCTGGGTCGGATACCGGCTCGAGACCCGCTCGACGGAGCGGCTCGAGCCTCTAACGCCCGCTTCGCTCGCTCTCGAGGCCCGCCTCCCAGATGGCGTCGAGCAGCATCTGGGTGCGCTCCGTTCTCGCCATCCACTGATCGCGCAGTGCTCGATCGGCCGCCGCCGCCGCCATGTCCTCGAACATCAGGACCGCCGCGCGTTTCTCAGAGGGCACGGTGATCGTCTGCCGCCCCAGCGCCGGACCGCGGGTCATGAAGCCGGCCGAGCCGTCGCCGTTGTCGAACAGGAAATCGTCCATGTACAGCACACCCGAAGTCCCCGAGATCCGCACGTCCCCCACCACTGCCGCGGAGTCGAAGCCACAGTTCCAGGTCAACATCACTCCGTCGGCGAACCGAAGTGCACCGCTGCCCGCGGAGACCGCCCCCGTCTCCTCGTCCCGGCGCAGAAAGGCGGCCGCGCCCTCGACCTCGACGTCCGGAGGCAGGTACTCCACGGCGGCTCGCATGGTATACCATCCGGCGTCGCCGATCGCCCCCATGGGCTCGAGCTCTGGGTTGTAACGAATGTTGGCCCGGTTGGTCAGATTGAACTGGAACGCCGAGGCGAGGGAACCCGGGCTTCCCACGAGCTCTTCCGTACGCGCCCTGATCTCAAAGGTCCGAGGGTGGTGCGAAAAGTGAGTCCCGTCCATGAAGGCGACGTCGTTCTCCTGGCAGGTGGCGATGATCCGACGCACGGAGTCCAGGCTCGCAAACGGCTTTTCGCCCAGCACATGCTTGCCTCCGCCGGCAGCGGCGACGCAGATCTCCTCCCGTGCGCTCGTGGGCGTCGCGACGTAGACGGCGTCCACCACGTCCGACGCGATCATGTCCGCCCAAGAGTCGAATGCGTGTGCCAGGCCATGTTGGTCTGCGTACTCCCTCGCGGTCTCCATCCGCCGACTCGAGACTGCAGAGAGCTCGGCGTTCTCGGCCTGCTTGATCATGTCCGCCATGAGGTTCGCGATCGATCCGGTGCCGACGACGCCCCAGCGCAGGGTACCCACCTGTCGGGCGCTGGAGGGCGTGCCCGTCACGAGGCTCGCCTTACCGAGCGCCCCGACACCAAGTGCACCGGTCGCTGCCACGCGGACGAAGCCGCGGCGGGTCAGATCGCGTCCACCATGCGTTCCTACCTCCGAATTGTCCTGCATTGCAGTCCTCCCTCTCGTGCTGCGTGAACCCTGTCGGCTACGGTGCGGCGATCCTGTGCGCGGGTGCCGTCACATCGCTCGTGGGACGTGAAGCCCGTCTCCTCGATCCTCACGCGACATGGCGACCTGGTGCTCCTGCACGTCGTTCAGGACGGTATCGCCGGCGGCCAGAAGCTGCTGGGCAAGCTTCCACTGCAACTCCTCGATACGCTCTCTCGCGACCGGCAGCAACCGTCCAGATCTGCCGACGCGGCTCACGAAGCGAGCCGTGCTGCCCGGAGCGAACGAAGCGAGCACAGGCGGCGCATGTTTGTTGCCCGCCGTTGTCCTCGCGGTGCCTACGTATGCCGCCTCCGCTCTGCCGGGCTGGCTGGCATCATCGCATGGCTCGCACGGATGCGTCCCGCCTCAAGAGGACCGTGAGAAAAGCGCACCCTCGGCGTCGACCTGGCAGGAGCAAGCGCATGCTGAAACGACCACGACTCCGGTCGCGAAACAGCGAGCGCGAGAGTCGCTCATCCCTCCGGCCCGGACATCGCCCGGATCCCGGCCACGATTTCGCTCGCGCGCTGCCGAATGCGATACAGATCCTGGTTGTAGGAGTAGAGCGCGTCGACGAAGATGGTCTCGGCGGCGCGCATCTCCTCGTCCGTCGCGATGGCGCGCAGGCGTGTGATGAAGGGGGTCCGGTCGTCGAGAAGGTGCGGGGCCTGTCCGGTGGAGACGAGGAGGCCGGCGCTCCTCTGGTTGGCGTCATACACCTGCTGCCGGGACCACTCGAGATCCTCGAGCTCTCCGTCCCACCCGCCGAGCGAACGGCGGAGTTCCGCGTCCGGCACCTTCTCGAGGAGCGCGCCATTCACGAGGGCGGCCAGGGCGCCGAATCCAGCTTCCCAGATCTGGTAATCCTCGATCTCGCCGCCCACCATCCGAATCGAATCCTGGGAGAGCGAGGGTAGATCGGGGTCGGTCCGCGGGAACACGGTCAGGTACCACGCGATCACCCGCTCGTTCTCGGCGACCACGGAGTCCATCGCGGCACGTTGCGCTTCGAACTCCGCCGCGACCGCGTCGAGCATCTCGCCGACTCTCCCGCGCTCCTTCCGCTCGTCCCACCAGGCGTCGAGGGCGAAGGCGAGCAGGATCGACGCGACGATCACCGCACCCTCGAGCGCGACCCGCGCCCACGGAATTCTGGAATCTGCCGGCAAGGTCTACTCCCCACTCCAATTGGTGATTTCCGCGGCGGCAGCGACCCCTCCACCGAACGTGGGCAGACCGCGACATCGGCAAATCCGGGTTGGAGAGCCCGGGCCGGTGCGGAAGGGAGAGCCGCTGCGAGCCACTTCGATCCTACTCAGGGCACATCGCGACCGCGAACGCGCTATCCAGAGCTGCCTGAAATGCCCGGTGGTATGAACTCCGCCTCTCTTCCCAGTAGCCGGCCATACCCGGTGTGCAGCGGAGCTCTGACATGTCGTCGAGCCATCCCGCGGCCATTTCAGCCTCCATCGTCCCCTGAAGCGCGTTGGCATATACGGCCTCATAGAGATTGAGCGTGACGTTGAGCCAGCGCCCGTATCGGATGGAATCGAGCGGCGAGAGGGCCGCCAGGTCTTGGTCCGCCTGGAGCAGGATCCCGGCCATCTCGGCGCTCTCCATTACGAGTAAGCCGACCTCCTGATTCTGCTGGTACACTTCCTGGCTGGTACTCGTTTGGATGGCCGCCGTGTTCTGACGGACCTGCACGCCGACGTAGATGAGAGATACGACGACCGCTCCCTGTCCCACGTACTCCAGAATCCGAGACCACCCAATCCGTTCACTCACGTCTCATCTCACCCAATGGCATCCTGGAGGCCAGCCAGCATGAGGGCTCTCAACGGCTTTGCGCTTCTGTCGCGCAACACGATAGGTCACGCGCACGAAGTGCGCACCACACGAGCGGCCACGCCACACCGGCAAACACTCTTCAGAGGGCCCCCAGGTCGGAGGAAATCTCCAAGAACTCAATAAGAGCCCGAGCCGGAGGCCCGGTGTTGGGCGGAGGGACGACAACAGTAGCAGTTGCCGGGGGATGGGCCACTAGTAGGAATCCGACAGCACCCTCCCGGTCCTCAGGTCGATTATCGCAAAGCCGACCCGTTCCCACGGGCCAACTGCCCGCGCCATCAGGAGCGGTCCGGTGTGGCCCTCCATCCTGAAGAACAGGACGGGCTCCAACCCCCACACCTTGGACCTCGAGATAGGAGCCCACTCCGGATGCCCGAAGATGGTCGTAGAGACCCTGCCCTCGCCTTCGTCGACCACCTGAAACAGCCACCCGCGGTCGTCGAGCCGAGCTCCACCGTGGTCGAGGAGCACCCTCGTGACGACGACCAACAGACTGGTGGTACCCACTCTGAGACCCACCGGGGAGCCGATCCGTGCGGAGAGCGTGTCGCCCTCCTCGTACCGGAAGTAACTGTCTCGAACCGAATCGAACACGGAGTCGCCAAGCGCCGCCAGTCGGCGTTGAAGGCCCACGTCGATCTGCACCGTATCCTGATCCAGAGGCTGTACGGCCGAAGCCGGCCCGCTCCAGAAGAACGTGGCCTCTTCGATGGGGCCGTCGGAGCGAACAGTCAGGAGTGTCTCGTAGAGGTCTCCCCAAGGCCGTGTCGCGGATTCAACTGAGATCTCCACGGGGGACCCGGACCGCGTGACACCGTGAAAGTC
>CP070829.1:3677114-3683931 GCA_020344755.1 Gemmatimonadales bacterium | reverse complement strand
ACCGAGAGGAGGATCTCGTCTCCCTCCCGCACATGATCCATCCCCCACGCCGAGGCCACGAGGTTGATTCCGTCCGTGGTCCCTCGGGTCCACACGATCTCCCCTGGGTCGGTGGCACCCACCCAAGCCGCCACCTTGCTACGCGCGCCTTCGTACGCTTCCGTGGCCCGGCGGCTCAGCTCGTGGATTCCCCGATGGACGTTGGCGTTGTCCCGGCGGTAGTAGTCCTGGACGGCGTCCAGCACCGCCACCGGCTTCTGGGTGGTGGCCGCGTTGTCCAGGTACACCAGCGGTCGGCCGTGGACGTCCTGGTGGAGGGCCGGGAAGTCCTCCCGGATCCTGTGCGGGTCCAGCGCCGGTGCCCTGGTTGGCTGTCCGGATCCTGCGCTGGATGCCATCGCGAGCCTGCCTGTGTACGGGTGCAGAGGGCGCCCGGCGCGAGCCGACCTCGGCGGTCTCACTCGGGCTGGATGTAGACCTCTCCCTCCCGGACGTCGACCGGGTAGGAATGGACCGGTCGAACGGCGGGAAGGCCCCGCGCGGCGCCGGTACACACGTCGAACTTCGCACCGTGGTGGAGGCACTCCAACTCCGAGCCCTCGAGGAAGCCGTCGTGCAGGGGGAAGTCCGCGTGGGAGCATCGGTCCCGGAGCGCATAGAAATGCCCGTCGACGTTGGCGAGCACGACCTTGGCCCCCCCGGCCGTCACTCCGAGGAGCTGGCCGGGGGGGCAGTCGCCCTCCCCGGCCACGCGAACCCAATCAGCCATGGGACGCCAGCTTCTCCTCGATGGCGCGAGTCACCTTCTCCTGCACCCCGCCCAGCGGGAGCCGAGAGAGGACCTCGCCCAGGAAGCCCAGCACCACGAGGCGCTCGGCCTTGGCCTGGGGCAGCCCCCGGCTCATGAGGTAGAACAGGGACTCTTCGTCCAGCTGGCCCACGGTGGCACCGTGGGAGCACTTCACATCGTCGGCCGCGATCTCGAGGTTGGGCAGCGAGTCGGCCCGAGCCTCGTCCGAAAGGAGCAGGTTCCGGTTGGTCTGGTAGGCGTCCGTTTGCTGGGCGCCCTCGTGGACGCGGATCACGCCCCGGAAGACCGCACGGCTTCCCTCGTCCAGCGCTCCTTTGTAGAGCAGGTCGCTGTTGGCGTGACCCGCCACGTGGTCCTGGCTCGTGTTGTGGTCGAAGTGCTGGTCGGCGTCGCCGAAATAGAGCCCCAGCATGTCCGAGTTGGCACCGGGCCCCATAAGGCGGGCGTTGAGATCCACTCGGGTGACCGAGCCACCCAGGTTCACGTTCAGGGTGTCCAGGGTGGAGTCCCGGTACGCCAGCGTGCGCTGCTGGGAGAGATAGAAGGCGTTCCTCCCCATCCGCTGCACCGCCACGTACTGGACCTGCGCGCCGTCCTGGGTGATGACCTCCACCGCGGAAGAGGTCAGGGTCTGCGCGGCCAGATCGTCGGAGAGGATCTCGTCCACGTACGACACCTGGCTCGTGGGCTCCGCCACGATGAGGGTCCGGGAGAAGAACGCGGCGCCGGACTCGCTGATCCAGCGGGTCACCCGCACCGGCAGATCCAGGCGTACGCCCCGAGGGACGTAGAAGAAGACACCATCGGTCCAGAGGGCCGCGTTGAGGGCCTGGAACTTCCCTTCCTCAGGGGGCACCGCGGCGGTGGCCAGATGCGTCTCCACCAGCTCCGGGTGCTTCTCCACCGCCTCCCTCAGGGAACAGAGGATCACGCCCTTCCCGGACAGGTCCTCGCGGATGTCGGTGTGCACGACGGCGCCGTCGATGAGCACCAGATGGCCGGAAGCCTCCCGGTCCTCGTCCATGGCCTGCCTGAGGCCCGCGGGGAAGGTCGAGGGGTCGTCGGGACGTGCCTCGACTGAGCCGAGATGCAGCGAGTCCAGCAGCAGCTTCTCCGTGAGGTCGGTGTAGCGCCACTCTTCGAGACGCGTCGTGGGCATGGGGGTGTCTTCGTACACCTCCCACGCGTGCATCCGGCGGCTCGCGAGCCAGGCGGGCTCGCCGGCGGTCCGAGCCTGGACCGCCTCACGGTTGATGGCGTCCGTGACGCCCTCGATGGTCTTGGTATCGGACATCAGCCCACACTCCCTTCCATTTCAAGCTCGATGAGTCGGTTCAGCTCCACCGCGTATTCCAGCGGAAGCTCCTTGGCGATGGGCTCGATGAAGCCACGAACGATCATGGCCATGGCCTCTTCCTCGCTCATCCCTCGGCTCATGAGATAGAAGAGCTGCTCATCGCCGACCTTCGAGACGGTGGCCTCGTGACCGATGCTCGCCGTCTTCTCGTCGATCTCGATGTAGGGATAGGTGTCCGTCTTCGCCGTCTCGTTGATGAGGAGCGCGTCACATTCCACGTTGGACTTCGCGCCGGTGGCGCCGTCGTGGACCTTCAGCAGGCCCCGGTAGGATGCGCGGCCCGTCCCCTTCGAGATGGACTTCGAGACGATGCTGGAGGTGGTCCGCGGCGCAGCGTGGACCACCTTGCCGCCGGTGTCCTGGTGCTGGCCGTCGCCGGCATACGCGATGGAGAGGATGTTGCCGTGGGCTCCCTCTCCCACCAGGTAGCAGGACGGGTACTTCATCGTGAGCTTGGATCCCAGATTCCCGTCCAGCCACTCCATGGTGGCGTTCTCGTGCACCAGCGCCCGCTGGGTCACGAGGTTGTACATGTTGTTGGACCAGTTCTGGATGGTGGTGTAGCGGAAGTGCGCGTCCTTCTCCACCACGATCTCGATGACCCCCGAGTGGAACGACTCGGTGGAATAGACCGGAGCCGTGCATCCCTCGATGTAATGCGCCCGCGAGCCCTCGCCCGCGATGATGAGGGTCCGCTCGAACTGCCCCATGCGCTCCTGGTTCACCCGGAAGTAGGCCTGTAACGGGGTGTCCAGCTCCACACCCGGCGGGATGTAGACGAAGGACCCACCGGACCAGACGGCGGAGTTCATGGCGGAAAACTTGTTGTCGGCGGTCGGGATGACCGTACCGAAGTACTTCCGGAAGAGTTCGGGGTGGTTCCTGAGGCCGTCCTCGATGGAATCGAAGATCACGCCCTTGGCCTCCCACTCCTCCTTGAGGGAATGGTAGACCATTTCCGACTCGTACTGCGCGCCGACACCGGCGAGGATCTTCTGCTCCGCCTCGGGGATGCCCAGGCGCTCGAAGGTGTTCTTGATGTCCTCGGGCACGTCGTCCCAGGAGTGCTCCATCTTGTCCTGGGGCTTCACGTAGAAGTAGATCTCCTCCAGCGTGTCCTGAAGGTGGGTCAGGTCCCCACCCCACTTGGGCATGGGCTTGGACTCGTAGATCTTCAGCGCCTTCAGGCGGAAATCGAGCATCCACTGCGGCTCGTCCTTGTGCGCCGAGATCTGCCGGACCACGTCCTCGTCCAGCCCCGGACGCGTCCGGAAGACGTGCTTCTCCTCGTCGACGAATCCATATTTGTAGGTGTCCAGGTCCAGTCCCTGGATGACTTCGTTCTTCGGCATGTCAGCGGCCTCTGGCTTCAGTCACAAGACTCGAGAATGTCGCGAGAAGATCAGTCCGCCTGCGCGGCTTCGATCTCCCGCCAGCTCTTGTAACCCTCTTCCTCGAGCTGGAGGGCCACCTCAGGACCACCCGACTGCACAATCTTCCCGTCCACCATGACATGCACGTGGTCGGGCTTGATGTAATTCAGCAGACGCTGGTAGTGGGTGATGAGTAGGACCGTCATGTCGGGGTTCTCCTCGCGGAGCTTGTTCACTCCATTGGAGACGACCTGAAGCGCGTCGATGTCCAGCCCGGAATCCGTCTCGTCCATGAGGGCGAGCGAGGGCTGAAGGACGGCCATCTGCAGGATCTCGTTCCTCTTCTTCTCACCGCCGGAGAATCCATCATTCACGGGACGCTCCGCGAAGGCCGGATCCATCTCCAGGAGGGCCATCTTCTCCATGAGGAGGTCCTGGAACTCGAACAGGTCCAGCTCCTCCTCTCCCTGGTGCGCCTGCACGGCGGTTCGCAGGAAGTTCGCGATGGAGACGCCGGGAATCTCCACGGGGTACTGGAAGGCCAGGAACATGCCTGCCTGGGAGCGCTCGTCGGGCTCCATCTCCAGGACCTCCTCGCCGTTGAAGTCCACGGAGCCCGCCGTGACTTCGTAGCCAGGGTGGCCCATGAGGACCTTCGCCAGAGTGCTCTTGCCGGACCCGTTCGGACCCATGATGGCGTGGATCTCTCCACTGTTCAGCTCGAGGTCCAGGCCGTTGAGGATCTGAAGATCCTCGTCTGCGACCTTGGCCTGCAGGTTCCGGATCTTGAGGATAGGCGTGCCACTCATTCGGGAAGACTCCATAGGTGGGCGGTGTTCTTAACAAGAATGATTCTCGATATCATGAAGCTATTTCCACCAGAACCAAGGGTCAACACGACTCTTTGGACGGAAACAGTCGAGTTCGAGGGACGATGCGATACCCGACGTCCCGGGGAAGGGTCCACACCCCGTGGGTGCGGCCGGAGTTCCGGGAGCACCCACCCGTGGCGTCCGCTTCCGGGCTCGCCATCCAGGGCTTGCGTAAGCTCCGACCGCCCCGCCTCGTAGAGCACGGATGGGGATGCCTGTCGCAGGGCCCCGGCGGAGGCGGGTAACCCACGGAAAGCGTGACGACGAGGAGCGATCCATGCGAAAGCCCGCCCTGTTCCTACCCGCCCTCCTCCTGGGAAGCCTGGCTTTGGGGGGATGTGACGCGGATCCCCCACGAGCTCCCGGAACCCTCGTGGTGACGGTCCAGTCGCCGAACGAAGCCGAAGGAGGGGCACGGCTCGTTCTCGTGGGCTCCGGGATGATCGAGGCCACCGCACTCGAGGGAGAGGTCCACACCCGAGTGCGCGGCGACACCATGGGTGTGCTGGTGCTGCGGCCGGACCCGGGACGCCTCCGCTTCGCTCTCCAGGTGGAGGACACGACCCGGAAGCCCCGGGGCGCCCTGGTCCAGGTGGTGGGACCGGACAACCAGGTGCGGCCCGCCCTCCTGGGGTACGAGGTGGAGGTGACGCGGTGAGGGGGGTCGACGGGGCGGGAGGAGCGAATCGCCGGTGGGCGGCTCCTTGCCTGGTCCTTCTTCTGTCCTTGGGGGGGGCGACGAGCCTGATCGCCCAGGACCTGGAGGTGGCGGCGGCCCAGGCCGGCATTCCCCTGCCCGCGGGGTACTGGAGCCAGGTTGAGGCGGATCCTCTCTCTTTCGAATTGCCGAACGGCTTCTTCGGGAGCAGAGAGTTCTTGCCCCCGGTCCGGGCTCCGGGATTGATCCCCCAGACCGCTCACCGGGCGTACGAGGGCGTGGCCCGGTTTCCCGTGGTGCTCGCCCTCTTCTCGGACTCGCCCGAGCCCTGGGTCACGCCGGGTGACGTGGAAGCTTCTCTCTTCACCGGGCCCGCTCCGAGGGGGACCCTCAGCGAGTTCTACTCCGAGGCATCCTACGGCCGATTCACCGTCGCCGGGGACGTGTTGCCCTGGGTTCGCACCTCCCTGACCCGGGGGGAGGTGGTGGGGACCCAGTTTGGCCTGGGCGAGGATGCCCAGGTGGGTGCCTATCTACTGGAGGCTCTGAACCTTGCCGACGAGACGCTGGACTTCCGCCTCTACGACAACGATGGCCCGGACGGGGTGCCGGACAGTGGCGACGACGACGGAATCGCCGACCTGGTCACCTTCGAGTTCCTGGAGGTCTCCGCGTCCTGCGGCGGACCGGGCATCTGGCCTCACCGCTCCGGTATCACCCGACGCACCGAAGGGGAGCCCTGGACCAGTGCGGACGTGGGTGCCGCGGGTGTTCCCATCGTCGTGGACGCGTACATCATCCAGGGGGTCACGGATTGCTCGGGGACCCAGATCCAGGGCGCCGGCACCATCGCCCACGAGTTCGGTCATGCTCTCGGGTTGCCGGACTACTACCACCCCGTGAACGGGATCACTCCGGAGAACCGCCGGTGGGTGCTCGGCTGCTGGGACCTCATGGCTGCCGGAGCCTGGGGATGCGGGCCCGTGGGGAGCAGTGGGGGACCCTTCGGACCGACCCAATTCTCCGCCTGGAACCGGTACCGCCTGGGGTGGCTCGACTTCACCGAGCTGGCGTCCGTGCGGGACACCACCGTGACCCTGGCGCCGATCCGGACGACGCCAGAGGCCCTGTGGGTTCCCCTGCTGGACGATCCGGACGGGTCCTCCTTCATCCTGGAGTACCGGGACCAGGGCGGGTTCGACCGAGACGTCCCCTCCAGTGGCGTCCTGGTGGTCCGGATCGATCCGGGGGGAGTCCTGCGACCGGAGAGTGGCTACCGGTATTTCGCCAGCGTGGTGGAGGCGGACGGTGACTCGGCTCTCGTGAAGGTGTTCTCAGAGGGGGGTGACCGGGGCGCCCCGTCGGACGTCTTTGGTGGCGCGTTTACGAGGCTCAACCTGCTCACCCACCCCGGCACGGCGGGGCCCACGGGTGGAGCCTCGGCGGTGGCGTTTCACCGGATCGAGAACGTGGAGGGGGGTGCACGCATACGCCTCTCCAACCACCCGGAACCGGACCTGGTTGTGGGTACGGCACCGGTGGCGGCTTCTGCAGGGGTGCTCCTCGAGGAGGACCCCCTCCTGGTAGCGGGTGGGACCCTACCCGTGACCATCGTAGAGGTGACGAATCTCCCGCCTGGCCTGTCAGCGGAGGTGGACCAGGACCGTATTCGGCTCCTCGGGGTCCCCCTGGCGGAGGGTACGTTCTCCGCCGGCGTCGCGGTCCGGGATGCCGTGGGGCTGGTGG
>CP070829.1:3670165-3677014 GCA_020344755.1 Gemmatimonadales bacterium | reverse complement strand
CGCTCGGCCACGGGTGGTAGCACCGGCGGCGCCTGAGTCGCTCCTCCCCACCCATAGATGCGACCGGCGGCGCTGCCTGAAGGCAGCGCCGCCGTTCTTCGTTCCCTGGGTTCTCCTCCGGCCGTCCCCGGGCCGGAGGATCCGTCGCTCAGATCCCGCCGCCGCCCCTGGGCTTCGCCGTCCGGGTGCCCGTGGACCCACCACTGGAGGTGGTTCCCCTGCTGCCGGATCCCGTGTAGCCACCGGAGGGCCGTGCTCCACTGCTCCGGGGCGGGCGATAGCCCTGGCTGGCACTGGGCGGGGATCCGCTGCGGCCGCTCCGATACCCCTGTCCGGCCACCGCCCGGCCACCGTTGTTATCACCGGTCCGCCGGGACACCACCAGGACGGAGGGCCGATATCCACCGTACCCGTAGCCGTAGTAGCCACCGTAGTAGCCCCCCCACGGGTTGTAGAAGGAGCCGTAGCCGTAGTAGCCATAGGGTCTGTACAGGTACCCCCACGGTGAGTAGGGACTCCCGTACCGGGAGCCCAGGTACCCCTGGTACCCGTAGCTCCCCACGTACCCCCGCGACCGGGCTTGCTGCTCCGAAACCTCTCCGGCGGCCCCGACATTGAAGTACTGCGGGTTCGACACCGCGATGGCCATGTCGATCACGTCGGAGTCGACCCCCGCGTCGGCCATGGCGATGAGCGTCTCGCCGTCCAGCCCCTCGAAGGGGTGGCCGCTCTCGACGATCCATGCGGATGCGACCCGGCCATCCACCGAGCGGGACACATCCGCGAGGGTCCGGATCGAAGGAGCCCGCGCGGCGAGGCGTCGTGCCAGCGCGACCTGGGGAAGGAGCAGGTCCGTCTCCCCGGCAGCCTGGACGGCGGCAGGAGTGGCCTGCACGTATCGCTGGACCCAGGCCACCTCCTCTCCGTCCTGGGAGAGGGACCGGATGTCCACCCACTCGTCCTCGGCGACCATGGCGATGAGACCGGAGCCACTCTGGGCCACGCTGCCTTCGCACTGGAACGCGGACTCGACGTAGATCCGACGCCCGTCGTCGGAGAACCAGGCCCGCTCGGTCCCCTCGCACCCGGCCTGCTCCACCGGCCGTGCCACTCCGTCGGCTCGGATCACGCGGTCCGATACCTCCTCGCGGGACGAGACGAGCGAGACCGCTCCCTCGTCCTCGTGGGGACGGACGCAGACCACGTCTCCCTCTGCCCCGGATCCCACCAGCTCCCAGCACCCGGACCAGGGAAGCCAGCGGGCGTCCAGATCCTGAGCGTGGACGGCACCGGGCACCAGCGAGAGAAGGGCGAGGAATCCCAGCACCGTCACCAGAAGGGCCAGGAGACCGAGTCCCTCGCGAGTCGTTGTCTCGGATCGATTGATCATCATGGTGTCTCCCGTCTTCCTAGAATCGTGCGCCCAGACCTACGGTGAACTGCAGGCCCGAGAGGTTGATGTCGTCGAAACCCACGAACTGACCGTCCATCTCTCCCGAGCCGAAGCGATACCGGCCTTCCCCCGTCAGGACAAAGTTGGGGACAATGGTGTACTGGAGTCCAGCCAGGAGTTGCCCGGTGAACCCGCGCCCCTTGCTGTTGAGACGATCCGCGAAGATCTCGAACGTCTCGAAGTCCACGAACTCCCCGTCCTGCTCGAACTTGTACCAGGTCACGCCGGCCCCGGCACCCACGTAGGGAACCCAGTTGCGCGGGACCCACGCAAACTGCGAGACCGTCCGGCCCCGATCCCAGAAGAAATACCGGGCGGAGAGGTTGAGGGGTCGGCGGATGAAGGTGGTGGTCTGCTGGATGGGCAGGTCATCCTGATCCACCCAGTCCCTGAACTCCGAGACGATCTCGCTCTGCTCGTTGCTCAAGTCCAGGACCAGGTCCACGCGTGAGGAGAGGCGGAGAGAGACCTCACCACCGAAGGCGAATGCGTCGTGGTCGCCCTCATTGATGGTGAGCAGCTCCTGGGTGAAGCCGAAGATATCCGTGTCCCCGCCGGCCAGACGCGGCCCCAGCGGAGCACCGTACCCCAGACGGAGGCCGACCCCCACCCGGGGCTCCCGGAAGAGGAACCCGTCTCCTCCCTGCCCTTCCAGCGCTGCGGGGGCGGCCAGCACTCCGGCTGCCACCACTCCCGCAAGCACCCATCCTGTCCTTCGTGGTCCAGACACGCGCACCCTCCTGCTCGTCACACAGCGGACTGCCGGTAACTTGACCCGGACGCTTCGTCCTGCTGCCGCCCTTGAAATTGCAAGAGGTATGCCGGGCCCGAAAGCCCTTGTTTCATGCGGCTCCGTTGCCCATGGGTCCACACCGGCGTCCGGCGTGCGGGACACCTCGTCCCCTCAGGAGGACGTCAGCGGGACAGCCGAAGCTCTCCTCCCAGGTAGACGCCCCGACCCGGGGCCGCATACCCGTAGACCTCCTGGTATCGCTGGTCTCCCAGGTTCTCCACCTCCACGGACAGGGAGAATCCCGGGCGCCCGGGTCGGGGCTCCAGCACGCTCCACTCCACCTGCGCATCCACCAGGGTGTGGGGTTCGAGGCGGACGGGTTGTGCCGGAAAGGCCGCGAAGTTCCGATCCCAGCGCACACCCACCCGACGGGCCCGGACCCCGAGCTGGATGCGTGGGTCCGGCGTCCAGGCCACGAAGCCCGCGAGGGTGGTCTTCGGTCTGCGGAGAAGGGCCTCGCCCTCCACGAAGGAGGCGCCGGCTCCTGTGTCGAAACCGGCGTCGGTGACCCGCGTCCGCAACCAGGTGGCATCCAGGCCCGTGCTCCACGCGCCGAGGATCGCCGTCACGCCCGCCTCGACTCCCCGGGACGACGCGGCGGCGACGTTGAAGTAGTTGGGGTCTCCCGGAGAGGCCGCCGTCGCGGTGTACTGGATGAGATCCCGGAAGTCCTGGTCGAACCAGGTCCCCTGGAGCCGGATGCGTCCGTCCAGGAGGCTCTGCTCCAGGCCCACTTCCCACGAGGTGGACCGCTCGGGCTTCAGCGCCGGGTTGCCGACGGTGAAGCCGCTGGCGAAGGTCTCGAAGAATGTGGGCTCCTTGATCCCTTTCCCGGCGGCGGCCCGGACCCTCAGCCCGGTGGCAGCCCGCCACGAGAGGCCCGCCTGCCACGTCAGGAAGCCACCGAAGAAGTCGTTGTCCTCGTAGCGGACCCCGGCGTTCCCACCCAGCGACCCCGCCGCGCTCACCAGGTGGAGGTAGCCCGCCCGGTTCCCCCGGTCGTTGCGGCTGCGACCCGTGCTGGCTCCGAACTGGGAAAGGGACTCGCTGAAGGACCGGATCCGCTGCTCCTCGTACTCGCCACCGGCAGTGACCGAGGTCTCGGACGCCAGGCGCACCGTGGCCCGCACGTCCACGGCGTTCCTGCGGAACGAGTCGAGGCTCTGGTACCCGTAGAAGCCCAGAGTGTCCGCCGGCCCGTCCGGGGCGTCGTCGGTACCCCCCTCCACGGCGTAGGTCGTGGCCCGTGCTCGGAACCGGACCCGGGAGCCCACGGTCCGCTCCAGCTCCACTGCGAACGAGGTCTCGTCCGCGAAGGTGAACTGGTTCTCGTCCACGGGTGCACCCGTGAAGTCCGTGGGAAAGTGATAAAGGCGCTCGGCGACTCGGCCCGAGAGGCGTGCCCGGGTGTCGGAGTCCAGCTGGAACCCGGCCTTCCCCGAGAGCACGGTGTTCCGAAAGGCGTTGTTGAAATCCAGGATCCCGTCGGAAGAGCTCCGGGTGAGAGTGACGCCGTAGGAGGCCCCCTCGTCTCCCCCGGCCACCGCGATGCTCCCATCCAGCCGGCCGAAGCTCCCCCCAAGTACGCTCAGCGTCGCAGGAGCGCCCCCCCGCCCGTCCCGGGTGATGATATGGATCACCCCGGCCACGGCGTCCGAACCGTGGAGGGCGCTGACGGGACCGCGCACGATTTCCACCCGCTCCACCCCGGCGGTGGAGAGACCCGAGAAGTCGAAGCTGCCGCCCGGCTGGTTGACCTGTACCCCGTCCACGAGCACCTGCACGTAGTCGCTCTCCCCGCCGCGCATGAAGACGGAGGCCACGCTTCCCGGGGCGCCGTTCTCCACCACCACCACCCCCGGGACCGACCGGAGTGCGTCGGTGATCCTCGTGAGCCCCGCGCGGCGCATCTCCTCACCGTCCAGGAGCGTGACGTGGGCTCCCAGGGCACTCAGGGACACCGGCACGGGGGTGGCGGTGACCACCAGTCCCTCGATCTCGACCGGCTCCACCTGGGCCAGGGCCGGCGTGGCCCCCAGGGCTGCGGCCAGGACGAGGCCGGCGCCGAAGGGCCGGGGGTGCGAAGAAACGCGGCACATCTGGAACCTCCCGTCCCACCCGCGTGGGACCTTACACGGGCCGGCGCTGGGGACGGATAGCGACCCGGATCCAGATCCGGACGCCACCGCCACACTCCCCGCGGAGGCCCTGGGATGAGTCTGGGTGGGTCAGGTCTCCTGGCTCGAGGCCGGCCCATCCGCCTTCCCAGAGCCTTCGGGCTCCAGTGGCTTCGTGGATGGCCGTTATCGCGCTGCGTGTCACGCGAGTCCTCTCACAGTGGCGGGGCCGCGCCGGAGTTGCACCGGCTTCCGGGGTGACCCACCCGCCGAATTGTGGGGTGAGAGATAGCGGAAAGCGCCCGGACCCGCTACCCCGTCCGGGCGCCGACATGGGCGAGAACCACCGCCGGAGGCAGCCACACCCGAATCACTCCGGGTGCTCCTCCGGAAAGAGTCGCTCGTACTCGAGAGCGTGCTCGTGCCTGAGGCGGTCCACCCGCATCTTCCCGGTGAAGATGGTGGTGTCCAGGGGGAAGATCTCCGGCCGGAGGACCACGCCGTACGAGTGCCACAGCACCACCACGAGGACGGCGAAGGTGGCCTCGAGCCCGTGCATGGTCCGGATGGCGGCGATGATCACCCCCGGGAGCACCAGGGTGAAGAGGTCCGGGAAGAGAAGGACCACCCCGGAGAAGCTCATGACGATCCCACCCAGGAAGAGCCCCCAGTACTCGAATTTCTGGGCGAAGTCGAACTTCCCCACCCTGGGAAGGGGCGTTCCGGTCAGGTAGTGCCTGAACGTCTGGACCACATCGGTGAAGTCCTTCCGCTCCGGCACCATGATGGGAAGCCGGCGCCGGCGAAGTGCCTTCACCACCGCCCGTGCCACGTGCGTGACCATGAGGAGCACGAACGCCACCCCCACCACCCGGTGCACGACTCGCGTGGCCCAGATTCCACCGAACAGGTCGATGATTCCCTGCGCGATGGGAAGATCCGGACGGGTCTGGGGGAGACCGGTCACCACCAGGAGAATGAAGGTGACCATCGACCCCATGTGTTCCATGCGCTCGGTGCGGCTGAAGCGGGGGACGGTCCGCACCGGAGCTTCGCCTTGCCCCTTGATCCGGGCCATGAGTCGCTGGAGCCCGGGCGCGTTCCACATGCGGGCGCCGCTCCTCCGCTGGGCCTTCAGGTGGAAGACGATGGTGAGGAACAGGCCACCCAGCATGAAGGGAATCAGGACGGTGTACCCCATCCTGACCAGCCAGACGGGCAGGGCGTTGCGCGGGCCCGGTGGCTCATGACCGAGCCAGGCGCCGGCCAGGCGCTCCCCCACATCGGTGTGGCAGCGGTCGCACACCGGCGCGACCTCGGCGCGATCCATCAGGTGCACGTCGTGCGCACCGTGACAGTCGGAGCAGAGGAGCACGTCCTCGCCGACGGGGACCCCTGCGTTCCCCTGGGCGAGGAAGAGGATCGTCTCGCCGTGGAAGTCGTCCCCGTAGGACGAGCCGGGGCGGGACCCGGAACCGTCTCCCACCAGCGTCGCCTGCGCCTCGTGACACTCGACGCAGAGGGCCGTGGCCCCGATGCGCCTCCGGAGGAGATCCTGCTGCGACAGGAGACCCTGACCGGCCGGGTGGCAGGTGGCGCAGCCGGGGGTAGGTACGGTGCCGCCGTCCAGCCCGTGGGCGCCCGACTGGACGGCCGACCACGGCTCCTCGTGGCAGTCCCCGCACGCCCGGTCCAGGGCGGCGCGTCCCCGGCGGCTGACCAGGGAGAGTGCCAGGTCGTGGCAGTCGGTGCACCCGGCGTCCTCTACCCGGTGCCCCGCGTGGTCCGTCCCCGTCTCCCCGTGGCATTCGGCGCACCCGTCCTCAACCTGCCTCGGAACGGCGAACCCAGTTTCCACCCCGTGACACCGGACGCAGGTGACCGCATCTCCCGCCGGCGCCCCGGTGTCCGTCACGATACCGAACCATCCGTCGCCGGCGTCGTGGGCCGGGTGCGCTCCGGCGTGGCATGAAGCGCATCCCGAGGTGGCAGCGCCCAGGTGCTCCTCCCCCGGGCCGTGCACGGTGTGGCAGTCGGCGCACACCGGAGCCTCGGCATCCAGGGGCACATGGGCGGGATGCGGCTCCGAATGGCAGACCCCGCAGCGGGCCGACGCCACCTGGTTGGGAGCCACCTCCCGAGTCCCGTGGATCGAGTGGCACTCGGTGCACTCGGGGGCCCGGTCGCCGATGCCGGAGTGGGACTCCCCGATGTCGTCGTGGCAGTCCCGGCACTGGTCGATTCGGCGCAGGCGAACGAGCTCCGGGTCGTTCGAGAACCCCACGTGGTGGCAGGTGACGCAGGTCAGGGAATCAGCGTGGGCCAGGGCTTCCAGCCGGAATCCCTCGAGACTGGAGTGGCAGTCGCTGCACACGGACTGCATCACCTCCGCCTGCCCCACCTGTGCCGCCACCGGCTGTGCCGCCGCAGAGTCGGTCCATCCCATCGCCGCGAAAGTGGCGATGAACCCTGCTGCCGCGAACCTG
>CP070829.1:3663213-3670065 GCA_020344755.1 Gemmatimonadales bacterium | reverse complement strand
AGCGCGCCAGCGATCCGGTGTACTGCCCGTCGCGGTGAGAGCGCCCGAAGAGCGCCGCGAACGAGTCTGCCGGCTCCCCCCGCACCTCCTGGGGCACGTAGACCCGGCGAACCCAGGGAAGTTCTTGGACGGCTTGCGCTACGGACGCCTGCTCGTCCTGACCAGAACTCGCAGCCCTCGCCGCTGCGTCGTTGGCGACCTCCTGCAGGCTCCGCCGCTCCTCCCGTGTGAGGCGACGACTGTCCTCACCCTGCTCTGCCGCCCACTCCGGCGTCGTCCGCACGCCGTGGTCCGCCGAGAGGCCCAGGATCCACCTGCCGTGGCCCACCTGTTCGTCGAGTTCATCCAGGAACTCTCCCAACACCGGGTCGAGGCGCACGAGGTTGTCCAGCTGTTCCTGGCTCAAGGGTCCGTAGTCGTGCCCCACGTAGTCCGTCTGGGACAAGCCCAGGGCCAGGTAGTCCACACCCCCCTCCCGCTGGCCCAATTGAAGTTCGTCCAGCATGACCGAGGCGAGCTCCAGAACGGCCTGGTCGGGGGCAGGGGTCCGGGCCGCCCAACGGTACTGCGCATCCGGGAGCTCACCGGGGCGCTCGTCCTCCCGGCGGTGCGGAAAGAACGTGTACACCCCGTCGCCCTCGTATTCGACCGTGTCCCGCCGGGCCAGGCCGACGAACGACTCGGGGGTCGAACGCGCCCACACAGGATTGCCCAGCAGCTCGGGCATTCGCGCCAGGTTGAAGCGCTCGAGCCACCCAGGGTAACTCTCGCGATAGTAGGTCGAGGTCACGAAGACCCCATCCCCTTCGTGGATCCAGTAAACGTGCCCGGGATTGCGGCCGGCCAGGGGAATGGCAGCCCGGTCCTTCTTGGCCAGGGCAACGATTCGGGCACCCGGGTCCGCCTCCAGGATCCAGTCCCCGAGGCCGTCGACCTGGAGATTTCGAGGAGAGCGCCCCTCCTCGGCCGGATATCCCAGGAGGGGGGAGAGGGTGTCCTCCACCGAGTAGACACTGATCAGCGACCCGTCCGGTCGTCGTTCCCTCCAGTCGTTGCCGACGATTCCATGCCTCGCCGGGATCACCCCCGTGGCCAGTGTAGTGTGCCCCACCGCGGTGTTGGTGGATGCGTGGCGGTGGCTCGCCTGCGTGAACACCACACCGTCCCGCAGGAGCCGGGCGAAGCCGTGGGAGAATGCAGGAGCGTAGCGGTCCAGCAGGTCCCCCCGCAGCTGATCCACGGTCACCATGACCACCAGGCTCGGCTGTGTCGGTCTCACCTGCGCGGCGTCAGATGAACAGCTCAGGATCGCCAGGATCAGCCCGACGGAGATGAAGGCTCTGGACATGGAATACCGTGGGATGAGTCCGGACGCAGGGGGAGACGGAGACCTGGGAAGGTGAACGGAGCGACCAAGGCTACCGTCATGGCACTCCGCTGGACAAGACGAAAGGGCCCCTGCCACATTCCTTGACCCGGGCCCGCGGATCGGTCCTGGTACGGCTCGAGGTCTCGACCCGGAGGCCAGGGTACGTCGCCGTACTCGGGGCGACGTGGTGGACCTTCTTCAGGTGAGGACCCCCATGCATCGGAGCGACAGAGGATGGATCGAGGTCATCACCGGCGTGATGTTCTCGGGGAAGTCGGAGGAACTGATGCGGCGGGTCCGCCGCTCTGTCATCGGCCGCCGAAGCGTCCAGCTCTTCAAGTCCCACATGGACAGCCGCTACGGCGGGATCGAAGTCGTGAGTTCCCATGACGGCCAGGCGTTGAAGGCCGTCCCCGTGAGCAGCGCTCGCCAGATCGCAGAGCGCATGCGGTCGGACACCGATGTGGTCGCGGTGGATGAAGTCCAGTTCCTGGATGACGAGATCGTGCCGGTAGCCAACGCCCTGGCAGACCGGGGCATTAGGGTGATTCTCGCTGGAACCGACACGGACTTCCGGGGCCAGCCGTTTGGGCCGATCCCGGTTCTCATGGCGGTGGCCGAGGAGGTGGCCAAGCTCCACGCGGTCTGCGTCGTCTGTGGAGAAGACGCGACCCGAAACCAGCGACTCCTGGATGGCCGTCCGGCGCCGGCGGAGTCACCCACGCTCATGGTGGGGGGCGAGGAGAGCTACGAGGCTCGGTGCCGGCGCTGCCACGAGGTGCCCGGAGTGGACCGTGACCAGTTGATCCTCGAGATGCCGGACTCGATCTGAGATCACTCGCGATGTTGGCCGCGCGGGCCGCCTGAGCCCGTCTGGACATGGGAGCGCCCGGGGAGGTGTGCGAAGGTGGGTCATGGACGTCCCTGGGTTCTTCGACGAGAGCTCCGCTTTCGGCTTCACACGTCGGTTCCGTGCCGAGCTTGCCGGCTCGACCCACTTGGACTGCGCCGTCACACGCATTCCATGGAGCCCCTTCACGCTGCCGGATTGCGATCTACGCCGAATCGTGGCGATCCGTCTGGTGATGGCCGAGTTGCGGGCCACCGCCCTGCACGCGCAGGTACGGGAGCTGATGGGCCGTGGGGAGGGAGGCCGGCCGTTGCGTCGACTGGAACAGGTCCTCGAGCACGGCCAGGTGCGCATCAGGGTCGCCCCCCTGGCGGGATGGTCCCCCGATTTCTCCATCTTCGGCGATGACGGAGGTCCCCGGTCGCTCCTGATAGGCCGTCACTCCTTCGAGATCTTTCCTCCGTATGCCGGACCCACAATCGGCGCGCACTTCGGACCCAGGGAAGCTCGTGTGACGAAGAGGCGGTTCGAACTCCTATGGGCCCGGGGGCACGACGTGGGCCCGGCGATTCTGACGATCGTCCGCCAAGCCGCGGGGCACCGAAGGCTGTCCGGGTCGGTTCGGCGCCGGCGAAATCCCGTTGACACCTCTCAGGCCCTTGGGTAGCGTTATTGCTTGCCACTAGCGATTTGATCCCGGGTAGCTCAGCTGGTTAGAGCATCTGACTGTTAATCAGAGGGTCGTCGGTTCGAGTCCGACCCCGGGAGTTGAGAGGACGCCCAGGCCCGCAACGCCTGGGCGTCCTTCGTTTCTCCTGGTGTAGAGGTCACCCATGGAGCCCAACGCGTTGTTCTGGGAACTCGTCACCGACCTGCAGACCCGCGACCCCAGGGTGGTGGAGGGGACGATCATGGGAGGTCGGTGCGCCCGGGTGGGGGAGGAGTTCCTGGCCCTGGTCGACTTCAAGGATTCGGGGCTCGTGGTCAAGCTGCCCCGGGACCGCGTGCACGAGCTGATCGAGAGCGGACTTGGTCGACCCTTCGCTCCCGCGGGCCGCGTATTTCGGGAGTGGGTGTCGATTCCCGAGCCGGACGCCGAGCTCTGGCGGAAGCTGCTGGAAGAGGGGATCGCCTTCGTAGGCTGACCGCGTCCGGACAAGGGACGTCCTGGGCACCGTGGCCCTGGGACGCCGAAGCCACGGCCGTCGGCTACTCTCCGTCGCTCGCCTTGGTGGGAAGTCGCCGCGTGATCCAGATCGTTCGGTATACAGCCGTTCCCACGGTGCCCGCGGCCACCACTCCCAGCGCCACGATGAGGAAATTGCCCGGCGTACCGTCTCCGAACCACGGAGCCAGGGAAGGGTCGAGCAGCCCGCCGAACCCCAGGATCAGAAGCCGCTCCGCACGCTGCATGATCCCCGCGGTGCACAGGACCCCTTCCACCTCCCCTCTCGCACGGGCGTAGCTGGTGATGAGCGAGCCACCGAGGGCCGCCACCACCAGAATGAGAGCCAGGGGGGTGTCCGCGAACCAGACCGCAAGTCCCACGAAGGCACCGAATTCGGCGAAGCGGTCCAGGGTGGCGTCCATGAAGGCGCCCCTGGGCCCGGCGACACCCTGGGCCCGCGCGATGCGCCCGTCCAGCGCGTCGGCGGCGCCACCCAACAGGATGCCCCATCCCCCCAGGGCGATGTGGCCCATGGCGAATGCGACGCCCCCGGCGATCCCCAACGCGACTCCGAGCAGGTTGTAGAACGTCGGTGTCAGCCTCAGGGCCAGGGAAACCGCGACAATGGGATGCACGAACCAGTAGAACCAGGATCGGACGAAGCCGCCCAGTATGAACTTCCCCCGGCGGGAGGATTCCAGCGGGTCGGGAGTCCGATACCGGCCGGTCAGGGCGTACACCGGCATGCTTCCCAGGGCGATGCCCAGTGCCGCGATGAGGACGATGAAGTCGGTTCTCACGTGAGGGGTTCCTCGTCCGGTCCATGGGCCCTGCCGTACCTCAGGATCCGAATCGCCTTCGGCCACAGGAAGATCAATGGCCAGCGCTCTTCGGCCGGCGTCAGCTCGATGGTCAGTCCGGTGCGGCGTTCGGCCTTACGCTTCAGGTAGGGCAACCAGTTGTTGAACGTGATGACGTGCTTCGCCCAGCGCACCGTCCCGCGGATGTTGGACAGGGAGAAGTAGATCCGGACCCGGGTTCGGTGCCACCATCCGATCGGTCGGGCAAAACGGTATCCACCGCCCGGGTCTTGCTGCAGGAGTCCCTCCGCTTCCGCCTCGGCAAGGACACCTCCGTAGATCCGCTCCAGCCACTCCTGCTGCGATTGCCATACCTCCAGGGAGCGGTGGAGCGTCTCCGGGCGGAGCTCGGCGGTGAAGGAGACCGCCAGCATCCGTTGGGTGAGCGAGACCGCGTCAAACGGCTCATCGAGGTAGGGGCCCGCCCAGACCAGTACGTTCCGGCGAGCCCCTTCGAGGGTCTCCGCAATCCGGGTCTCGTGCTCCGGAGAAGCCGTCCACACCGTCTCCACGTGCTGCACGAACCGGCCCTTGACGAAGTGATCTCGGGACCGCGGACCCAGAGTCCCCAGGAAGTGCGCCTCCGAGAGGACCAGGCACTTCGCCATCCCGCTGTCCATGCTCGGGGGATCGAAGGCGGTCACGTAGGGCGGGAGGAAGGGAGCCAGCAGGTTCATGAGGAAGGGCTGCCTGCTCTGCAGGGCTGCTTCGAACATGGCCCGGTGGAACTTCCGGTAGCTCTCCACCACCACCATGAGGTCCCACGCCGAGTAGCGATCCGGGGCCGAACGCTGCAACTGCGAGCCGTACAGCAGAACCGCCACGACGCTCCCGCCTCCGCCGTCCACGATGGCCCGGGTGAATTCCCGCGCGGTCTCGGGCACGCCGACACTGAGGGGCCGTTCCTGGAGTAGGTTCGTCACGCGGCGCTCGACTCCGCAGACTCAGATAATGTCCGCTGCATGTGCTCCTCCCGTCGATTCCGGGCCGGTCTCCGCCAGATTGGGAGAGTCCCTGGCGGAACGGGTGGCCGTCGACCATGCCTGCTCGGTCGTGACGCTGGGGGCCGAAGTCCGGTCACTGGCACTCTGCCCCAAACCGTCCTGCACCGCAATCCGTAGCTCTGAGGGTGAACTGGAGAGTATCGCGGGCCGAGGGACTCACCGGAAGGGCCCTGCGCCCCTGCACACCCTCTGGAACGCTCACGCCGCGCCTCCTCATGCCGAACCGCACGGCTCCCTCCCTCCGGGGCTCGCATTGCGGCCGATGATCGTTGATCCCCACCCTCGGGCCGGGTATTCATTCATGCCCGTCGAGGTCGCTTGGACGACGAGGCAGATCCCCCGGATTCCCGGGCGCCTCAGTGGTCCAGGGGCCGGCCCCCCGGACGATCCCCACTCCATGCCGTGGCCGTTCGAGGATTGACTTCGGGAGGGGGTGTCTTCCAATCCCGTGACTGTCCGCCGTGCCCGAGGGGCGGGGAGTCCACTCTTTCCCGAGGCTCGGCCTGCAGGAGATCCACTGAACGAAGACGTCCTCGGTTCCCGCACGTTCGTGATCTTCAACCCCGCGGCCGGGAGAGGCCGGGGTGCCCGGCGCATCGGAGCCTACCGAGAGCTTCTTCTCCATCACCTCCCCGGCGCGGAGATCCGATTATCGGAGTACGCCGGGCACGAGGCCGTTCTGGCGGACGAGGCGTTGGCACGAGGCTTCACCCGGCTGGTGGCCGTGGGCGGGGACGGAACCTGGAGTCATGTGGCGGACCGCATCCTCGCCTCTGGGCAAAGGCACGTGGCACTGGGGCTCCTGCCTTCCGGCACGGGGAACGACTTCGGCCGCAACCTCGGGCTGTCCTTCTCGGATCCGTCCGGGGCAGTGGAGCGGCTCGTCCATGGGGACCCGGTCTCCGTGGACGTGGGACGGATCCACACGCCGAGCCGACCGGTTTCCTCGGGGAATCGCGGGGTTGGAGAGCCGGCGCCCCGACACTTCCTCAACGTGGTGGGGGTGGGATTCGACGTGGCCGTCGTGGAAGCGGCCTCCTCGGCTCGCTTTCTGAAGGGGGAGACGCTCTACAAGGTGACCGCGCTTCAGCAGTTGTTTCGCTTCAGGGGACTGCCGGTAGCGCTCCGCGAAGGGGATGCGGGCGCCGCACCCCGGCGACACCTGGTCGTGACCGTGACGAACGGAGCCTACTTCGGAGGTGGCTTTCCCATCACCCCCGACGCCCGGATCGACGATGGTCTCCTGCACGCGTGCGTCATCGAGGACGCCTCGCCGTGGCGCCGGATGCTCCTCTTCGCCTGGGCACAGCGGGGACGCCACGTCCATGCGCCGGAGGTTCAGCTTCGGACAGGCCCCAGGTATACCCTTTCCTTCGACGGGCCGGTGAGGTTCGAGGCCGACGGTGACCTCTTCGACACGGACTCCCGAGAGCTCTCCCTGGAAGTGCTACCGCGGGCTCTGACCGTGGTCGGACCCTGAGTCAAGAAAGTCCTTGGATTCCATCGGGTGAAGGGTTTACTTTGTAGTACAAAGTCAACTTCACCCTAGAGTCCCGCAGATCTACGCCCCACATGAGTTCACCCATCCTCCGAATCGGCCC
>CP070829.1:3656247-3663113 GCA_020344755.1 Gemmatimonadales bacterium | reverse complement strand
GCGTTGGACGGCGCGTACTGCTGGACAGCGGCCCGGAAGTCGTCGGCACCCACCAGCTCCAGGTCCCCGATGACGGAGGAGGCCGACACCGTCCCGGTGTAGGTCATCTCGGCTCCGGCCCGGCCGCCCTTGGTCTCGATGAGAATGACGCCGTTGGCGCCGCGCGACCCGTAGATGGCCGCCGCGGACGCATCCTTCAGAACCGTGATGGTCTCGATGTCGTCCGGATTCAGGAAGGACAGGGGGTTCGACCCGGCCGACAGCCCACCACCCACCGCCACCGGCACACCGTCGATGACGAAGAGAGGCTCATTCGAGGCGTTGATGGACGTTCCACCCCGGATCCGGATGTTGACGCCGCCCCGAAAGCCGGGCGTGATCACCTGGACCCCGGCGACCTTCCCCTGGATGAGCTCCTCGGGGGCCACCACCGGTCCGGTATTGAACTCCTCGGCCTGGACAGCCTCGATCACCCCTGTCAGGTCGCGCGCCTCCTGCTGACCGTACCCGGTGACCACAATGCCCTCCAGGGAGAGCGCCTCCAGGGTGAGTTGGAAGTCCAGGACCGTGGTCTGACCCGCCGTGACGGTGACCGTGGTCTCGGACGTGGCGTACCCGATGATGGTGGCCCGCACTGTCTGCGGACCCACGGGAATGTTGGTGATCAGAAAGCGGCCGTCGGCCCCACTGATGCCACCTCGGCCGGCGACTTCTACCTGCACGCCCTCCAGGGGCCGCATGTTGGACGCGTCGAAGACGCGGCCGGCCACGTTCCCCGTCTGGGCCTGCGCGCTCGTTGGAACCACCAGGAGAAGGGCGGCTACGAACGCTGCGAGGAAAGTTCGAACCCTGCTCATTTCCATCTGCCTCCACAGGTGAGGATGATGCCACGTCACACCGGAAGTGTTCCCGTTGGACGCGGTTGCTCGATGTGTCCGCGGTAAGGGAAGCGGGCCCCGGACGGGCTCGGAAGTGCCCCGCGAATTCCAAGGGCCGCATTTCGTTTCGCAAACGAACAAATCGTATTTTCGCCGCCTTGGCAAGTCTTCCGAAATGGGGAGACGCACGGGAATTGCTGTCAGGATATTCCTGTGCCTCGAGGCCGGCGAAAACCCGTGGCTGGCGGGTGTCAGGCCACCTGCGGCGCGGCGAAGGCTGGAGCCACCACGAGCGCCACGGCGCCCCGGAGCCGAGTCTCCGGGTAACACGGGTCCACGAGGAATGGTGTGCCAGCGGCCGACGGTGTGAGGGTCCGGGCAACGATCTCCCTCCTGGCGCGCTCCTCGGCCCATTCCCACCCGGCCGTAATGGCTCCCCCGACCACGATACGTGCCGGGTTGAGCGCGTTGATGATGGCGGCCATTCCCACCCCGAGGTACCGCCCCGTCTCCGAGAGTGCCTCCGCCGCGGCCACATCGCCCGCCCGAGCCCGGTTCGCCAGCTCCAGCACCGACAGGTGCGCACGTTCGGGGGCCGTGGGGGCGTCCGCCCCTTCCTCGGTGCCAGGCTCTGCGTCCCGGCGTTGCTGCGATCCAGTTGCCAGGTATCGCTCCACCGTCGCGGACTCGGAGGTGAAGGCTTCGAAGCACCCTCGCTGGCCGCAGGAGCAGGGTGGCCCTTCCAGGTCGAGGGGGATGTGGCCGAACTCCCCGGCAGTGAAGTTCCGGCCCCGGACCGGTTGGCCGTTCACGATCAGGCCCACCCCGACCCCCTCGTCCACGATGAGGTAGACGAAGTCCCGGGTCCGCTCTCCCGGCTGCTCCCCGAGCCACATGCGAGCCATGGCGCAGGCCACGGCATCCCGTTCCACGTAAACCGTCCGCCCCAGCCGAGCCTCGAGCGTGGCACCGAGATCCACATCTCTCCAGCCCAGTGTCGGCGCGTTCAGGACCCGGCCCGTCCTGGAGTCCACCATTCCCGGAACGACCACTCCGACTCCCTCACAGCCCTCCGCTCCCGCCGTGGCCAGCAGAGCCTTCACTCGGGAGGCGACCTCCTGGAGCTCGGTGTCGGGATTCCGAAGGGTCTCGAACTCCTCGCGCGCGATTTCCTCCCCACCGAAGTCGCTCAGCGTGAGAACGGTCCGCCTCGTTCGGATGTCCACGCCTACCGCGAATCGGTCGTGACTACGGAGTTGGAGCAGCACCGGACGCCGGCCGCGTGGTGCATGGGCCGTGCCCCCCTCCTGGATAAGGCCCTTCTCGAGGAGCTCTCTGACCAAGGTCGTGATCATCCCCCGCGGCACCCCCATGGTCCGGGCAAGGTCCGCTCGAGAGATGGGTCCGCGTTCACGCATCAGAGCCAGGATGATGCGCCGATTGACCTCGCGGGGGGTATCCCGGGTCGCTCGCTGGAAGTCCTGCGTGTCGATCTTTCGGTTCACGAGAACCCCTTCCAATCCGGACGGTGGACCTGGAGCTGGACCGGGCGCTCCCGCTCCGCAACACCCGACCCTCACCTTCGTTGCACTACCGGATATCTGAACCCCGAGGGACGGGAACCCGGTGTCTTCTCGGGGTAAGGGAGCGGCGAGAGGCTGGCAGTTTGTTCTTTGAGCGTACAAACTAATCCCCCAGCCTGGCAAGATGCCCCACCGGACCCGGTCCGGGATCGTCCGTCCTTTCCGTTTCACATGGACCCTCGCGCATGACCACACAAATCAGGCTTCTCGGTATCGCGCTCCTCCTGGCCTGCCTCGGTGGCTGTGGTGGGACCCCTTCGGTGCAAGGCAACCCCAGCGGACAGTGGGTCCTCGTGTGGGAGGACGACTTCGGCGGCACCGCGCTGGACGGCGCACGCTGGTCCGTTCAGACGGGAGACGGATGCGCGCAGAACCTCTGTGGCTGGGGAAACAACGAGCTCCAGTGGTACCAGGCCGATAACATCGAGGTAGCGGGAGGCATCCTGTCCCTCACGGCGCGGGAGGAATCCGTGGCCGGAAAGGCCTACACCTCCGCTCGTATCCTGTCCGCCGAAAAGGGGGACTGGAGATACGGCAGATTCGAGATCCGGGCACGGCTTCCACAGGGCCAGGGAATCTGGCCCGCCGTCTGGATGCTCCCCACGGATGAGGTATATGGCGGTTGGGCAGCCAGCGGCGAGATCGACATCGTGGAGTCCTTGGGGCACCAACCGGACCTGGTGCACGGCACCCTCCACTACGGTGGACCGTGGCCGAACAACACCAAGTCCGGGACCGCATTCCGCCTGCCCTCGGATACCTTCGCCGACGACTTCCACACGTTCGTGCTGGAGTGGGAAGAGGACGAGATCCGCTGGTACGTGGACGGGGTCCTCTATCAGACCCAGACGGAGTGGCACTCCACCGCCGGACCCTACCCGGCGCCCTTCGACCAGCGCTTCCACCTCATTCTGAACGTGGCCGTGGGAGGGACTTGGCCGGGAGCACCCGACGCGAGCACGGTGTTTCCCCAGACCCTCGAGGTAGACTTCGTACGGGTATATCGGTGGGGCTCGTGACGAGGTCCAGCGCTTGACAGGAGGCCCTGGGGAAGGAAACTTTGTTCGATAATCGAACAAAGTATGCCGGTATCGCCGCGCACTGGAGCTTCCCATGCGTTCCACTTCTGCCACCCGACTCGCCGCCGCCGCGACCGTCTTCACGGTCCTTGGTGGATGCTCCCGGGATCTCGACCTGCTGGACCCCGCACCCTTCCCCTCCGAATCGGTGGTCTTCGACGACGGATTCGCGAGCGGTGTGGACTTCCAGGCCTTCCTGGGCTCCAAAGCGGATGCGGTGCAGATCGACCCCGCCGACACCTACCAGGGTAGCGCGTCCCTCCGTGTCACGGTGCCGACGCCCTCCGATCCCACTGGGAGTTACGCGGGCGGAGCGTTCACCGCCAATACACCCCGGGACCTGAGCGGCTACAACGCCCTGACGTTTTACGCCAAGGCCGCGACGTCGGCGACGCTGAACGTGGTGGGGATCGGGAACGACAACACCGGTACGTCGCTCTACACGGCGGAAACCGGCGGACTCGCGCTCTCCACCAGCTGGCAGAAGTTCGTGGTACCCCTGCCCCTCCCGGAAAAGCTGGACCAGGAGGGCGGGCTCTTCTTCTTCGCCGAAGGGGCCGAAGGAGGCCAGGCGAACGTCATCTGGTTCGACGAGATCAAGTTCGAGGATCTGCCGGGTCTGGGTGCCCCTCAACCGGCCGTGGTCACGAAGACGGTCTCAATGGCGGTGGGTGAGACCACGCAGGCGGCAGGGACGGTGACCTTCGATGTGGGAGCCCGGGACGTGGTGGTGAACGCTGCGCCCTCGTACTTCACCTGGACATCGTCCAACCCCTCCGTGGCGACGGTCTCGGAGGCGGGTCTCATCACCATGGTGGCGGAAGGAACGGCGGAGATCACCGCAACGCTGGGCACCACCACTTCCGCGGGCGCTGTGACCGTCCAGACCGGCGCCGGCCTGGTAGGCCTGGTGTTCGGTGACGACTTCGGTGAAGCCGTGGACTTCCAGGCCTTCGCCGGTTCCAAGACGGACGCCGTTCAGTTGGACGACACCGAAGCGTATCAGGGCAGCAGGTCCCTCAAGATCGCCATTCCGGTTCCCACCGATCCCTCCGGCAGCTATGCCGGAGGCGCCTTCACCACCACCGAACTCAGGGATCTGACCACCTACAACGCTCTGACGTTCTGGGCCAAGGCCGCGACGCCGGCGACGTTGAACGTGGCGGGGATCGGAAACGACAACACCGGGACGTCCCTCTACACGGCGGAAACGGGCGGATTCGCCCTCACAGCCGAATGGCGGAGATTCGTGGTTCCGATTCCCCTTCCGGAGAAACTCGACCAGGAAGCGGGGCTCTTCTTCTTCGCCGAGGGGGCCGAGAACGACCAGGCCAACACCTTCTGGTTCGACGAGATCCAGTTCGAGGATCTAGCGGAGCTCGGGGCTCCCGCTCCCGCCGTGGCCACGAAGACCGTGAATCTGGGCGTGGGTGAGGCCACCCAGGCAGACGGCACGGTGACCTTTCCGGCGGGCGGGCAGGATGTGGTCATGAGCGCTGCGCCGTCGTACTTCACCTGGTCCTCGTCCAACCCTGCCGTGGCCACGGTCTCGTCGACGGGCCTGATCACCATGGTGGCGGAGGGATCGGCGGAGATCACGGCTACGCTGGGTGCCGTGGCCGCCACGGGTTCCGTTACGGTCCAGACCACAACCAGCGCGGTCCCGCCGTCGGCACCTGCACCGGATCCGACGCAGGATGCGGCGAACGTCATCTCCATCTACAGCGACAGCTACACCGACGTGGCGAATGCCGGCTTCGCCCAGTACGGCGCGGCGGCCTTCGAGGAGGTGGACGTCGCCGGATCGGGGAACAGCGCGCTGAAGTACACCTTCGTGGGAGGAGGAGGCGGCAACTTCCAGGTCCTCGAGCTGGGCGGCGCGAACCAGATCGACGCGGCCGCCGCCGGGATGACCAACTTCCGCTTCGACCTCTACTTCCCGAACGAACTGAACGCGAGCTCCGAGTTCCTGCTGAAGCTCGTGGACATCCCGGCCGGCGGCTTCACCGAGGCGCAGATCCGGGTGGATGCGTCGAGTTCGCCGGCCATCGCCCAGGGCAGCTGGCTGTCCTTCGACTTCACCCTGACGGAGCTGGCCGGCCTCGGCCTCGGCGGCACCGGCAACATCCAGCAGGTGGTCTTCGACCTCCTCAACTCCGGTGAGGTCTACGTCGACAACCTGTACCTCTACAAGTAGCGGATCTACAGGCTACACAACGACCCATGGCCACTCCCACCTCGCACATGCCCGCCTCCATGGACGAAGCGCGCGGACGGCCCCTGTCCGACGTCGTCCTCGAGACCATCTGGCACCGGCAGAAGGTCTCCCGGGCAGACCTGGCCCGGGCGCTGGGGATCTCCCGCTCCACGGTCTCCGACATCGTATCCGGCCTGCTCGAGACCGGCCTGGTGGCGGAGGCGGGGGAAGGCCCCAGCCGCGGAGGCCGCCCGGCCATTTTGCTGGAGTTCCGGGACGACGCCCACGTGATCCTGGGCGTGGACATGGGGGCTTCGCACGTCGCGGTGGCCCTCACCGACCTCCGGGGGCGGGTCCTGAGTTGGTGCAACCGGGATCACCCGGTCCGGGAAGATCCCGAGGGAACCCGCGCCCTGATCAGTGAGCTGTGTGACGGCTGTCTGGACCGGTGGGGAGGCCCCCGGGACCGACTCGTGGGGATCGGAATCGCCGTGCCCAGTCCCGTGGATCCCCGATATCCCGATCGTCTTTCGGAAACCGTCCTCCCGGCCTGGGAGGGGGAGACCGGATTCCAGCGGCTCAGAGACCGCTACGGCGTGCCGGTATTCGTGGACAACGACGCCAACCTCGGGGCGGTTGCGGAGCGCTGGTGGGGCGCCGGCCGGCGGGTGGAGCACTTCACCTACATCAAGCTGGCCACCGGGATCGGCGCCGGGCTGATGATCGGGGGTGAGGTGTACCGGGGGGCTACCCAGGTGGCCGGGGAGATCGGGCACATCTCCATTGACCCCAAGGGCGACCCCTGTGTGTGCGGAAACCGAGGGTGCCTCACCACCTTCGTGGGAGGTGAGGCGCTGGTGGCACGGACCGAGGCCCAGCTGACGAAGTACCCGGACTCCCTCCTCGGGAAGGGAGAGGTCACCCTGAGCGCCATCGAGGACGCGGCCCGGGCCGAAGATCCCCTTGCCGTGAAGATGGTCGAGGACGCGGCCCACCATCTCGGCGTGGCCATCGCGGGACTTCTGAACCTGGTGAATCCTGGAGCGGTGATTCTGGGAGGGGGACTGACCCGTGCGGGGGATCACCTCCTGGTGCCACTCCGGGAAGCCGTGGTGAGACGCACGCTGGT
>CP070829.1:3649082-3656147 GCA_020344755.1 Gemmatimonadales bacterium | reverse complement strand
AAGGTGAGGCGGTCCACCGCCACCGTCTCGCCGAAGCTGCGGGAGAGGCCGTTCAGGACCACGGTCCCCGTCACCCCGCGGGGCAGCGACGCCGGTCCGGGCGGGTGGGGCGAGGATTCCACGGGGTCAGGCGTCGGCCGCGCCGGTCGCGTCGGGGGCGCGGAAGGAGGAGGACGAGGGGAACGGGAAGGGGAAGGGGGATGGGGAGCGCAGGAGCGTGGCAGTCGCTCCCCCTGGAGTCCCTCCGGTCGACGCCTCCGGCTCCTCCTCCAGGACCACGTCGGCGGGTAGCCCCGGCTTCACCCTCAACTCGGCATCGTCCAGGATCCGGACCTTCACCGGGTAGACCAGCTGGGTCCGCTCTTCGGTGGTCTGGACGTTCCGGGGGGTGAACTCGGCTTCGCTTCCCACGAAGACCACTTCTCCCGCGAAGACCCGGTCGGGCCAGCTGTCGATGCGGATCTCCGCCGCGCTCCCGAGCCGCACCCGGCCGAGGCGGTCCTCCCGAACGTAGATGCGGACCCAGCGGTCGTCCGGATCCATGAGGGTGAGGACCGGAGCGCCGGGCGACACGATCTCCCCCGGCTCCCGGTGCCGGACGGTGACGAGACCGTCCCGGGGTGCCACGATGACGGTCTGGTCCAGGACGGCCGCGGTTCGGGCCACCGCCGCCGCCGCCTGTTCCACCAGCGCCCGTTGAGCCGCCAGCGTCTCTCGTCGCGGGCCCTCTTCCACCAACGCCAACGTCTCTCGGGCCTGGGTGGTGGCTGCCACCGCCGCCTCCAGGCGGGTCTCCGCCTGCTCCAGGGCCTGGCGGGAAAGGGCGCCCCCGTCGTGGAGCCGGCGGGCGCGCTCGGTCTCCCTGCGGGCCTGGGCCTCCGCCTCCGCAGCCGCGCGAACGGCGGCGCGGGCCTGGGCGAGCTCCTGGGGTCGGCTCCCGGCCTCCATCTCCTGCAGGCGCGCCCGCACCACCGTCTCCTGGGCCCGCGCCGCGGTCAGAGTCGCCTCCAGCTCGGTGCGCTCCAGGACCGCCAGCGTATCTCCACGCCGGACCGGGTCCCCCTCCCGCACGCGCACCTCCTCCACCCGGCCCGGCGCCTGGAAGCCCAGGTCGGCCTCCGTCACCTCCACCGTGCCGGACGCCTCCACCCGCTCCCCGGCCCCGGCACCGCACCCCGCCGTGGCCAGGATCGTCGACGCGAGGACCATCACCGCCGTACGCGGCCCGATCCGTGCCTTCATGGGATCTCCTCCAGGATTTCGGTCCACCGTCCAGAGTCCAGGCGGCCTGCCGCACGAGCCCAGGCGATCCGGGCAGCCACGAGCTGGTGACGCGCCTGGGCGACTCCGGCCCGGGCGCGGAGGAGGCCGGCCTCGGCCCGGAGCCAATCGCTCTGGACTCCGATTCCCTCGTCCAGCGCCAGGCGCTCCACGCGAGCGAGCTCGGTGAAGCGGGTCACCGCCGCCTCCAACGCAAGCATCCTCGCCCGGGCCTCCATCTCCTGGGCCCGAGCCGCCTCGACGGCCATGGCGGCCTGCTCCCGGGCCTCCTCCACCCGAGCCCGCGCCTCCCGGACCCCGGCCCGGGAAGCGTCCACCCCGCTGCTCCGGGCTCCGCCGGTGAAGAGGGGGTAGCTCACCTGGAGGCCGCCCCGCCATTCCGCCACCGGCGAGACGCTCCCCCCGGCGAAGAGGTCGTATCCGCCCACGACGCTCAGGGAGGGAAGCCAGGCGGAACGGGCCACACCTTCACGCGCCTCCGCTGCGGCCAGGGTTCGCCGCGCCGCCGATACCGTGGGCGGATCCGCGACGGCGCCGTCGTCGATGGGCGGGCCCTCGGCAGCGGGGGAGGGAAGGGCGGGCGACCGGAGCCCTTCCGGATCCAAGGCTCCCGGCGAGAGGTCCAGGAGGTGCCCGAGCGTGGCCACGGCCAGCGCGAGCTGTTGGTCCGTCGCCTCGCGTTCCGCCCGGGCAGAAGCCAGCTCGGCCTCGGCTCGGAGACGGTCCAACTCCGGAGCCGCCCCTTCCTCTACCGTACGGCGCGCCCGGTCCAGCTCCGTCTCCAGCGCCACCTCGTGCCGCACCCGTGCTCTCAGGAGCTCCCGAAGGGTGAGCACCGAGAGGAAGACGTCGGCGGTGCGTTGTATGAGACCGGCCTCCGTGGACCGGACGCCTTCCTGGGCGGCACCGAAAAGGGCCCGGGCCTGACGAACCTGCCCAACCCGGCGGCCACCGTCGAAGAGAGCCCACTCCAGGCCCAGGGAGCCCTGCATGAGCGTCTCGTCGAAGTCGGGGATCGCCGAGGGATCGAATCGGTGCAGTGGAGCCACCAGCATGGGCTCCTGGAATCGTACGGTACTTCCGCGTACGGCGAGCTGGGGGAGCCGGGTGGCTCGGCTCGAACCGATCCCTGCGGCCGCGGCCGCGGAGGAGGCCCGAGCCGCGTCCAGAGAGGGATGCACCTCCAGGGCCCGACGGATGGCGTCGGCGAGGGTCCGCACCGGGGGGGCGCCCGAGGTCTCGGTGGAGGGGATCGACTGGGCCCCTGCGGGCAGGGCCAGGACCGTGGCCGCCAGCAGAGGCAAGGCGGACCTCCGGGTCACGTTGGCTGTGCTCATGGATGCTCCGCGGAGAGGCCGGCCCGGGCGAAGGCCAGCACGTGTTCCCTGGCCTTCGCGCGCGCGTCTCCGGAGCGCACGTCCATCCCCAGGACGTCCGCCAGGGGCTGCTGGACCAGGACCAGGTAGATCGGCTGCGAGATGAGGCTCAGGACGAAGAGGAGGGGGTGCCCGGCCCGGATCTCTCCCTTCTCCTGCCCCTCCTGGACGAGGGCCGATACCTGGCCCGAGATGGCCCGCATGGCCTCCATCACCGGGGGTGGGGGCAACCGCCCCGCCGCCACCTCCTGGAGGAGGAACCGGGGCAGGTCCGGGTGTTGCGTGAAGTGGGCGAAGTAGGCGTCCACCACTCCCATGGCCCGGTCGACGGTGGAGCCCTGCGCCGCCAGCGCCCGGGTGACCCGGTCTCGCAACGGTGCCACAGCTTGCCGAAGCACCTCGTGGTAGAGGGCTTCCTTGGATCCGAAGTGGTACGTCACGGCGCCGAGGTTCGCGCCGGCGTCCCCGGTGATCGCCCGGATGGAGGCGCCGTCGTAGCCACGCTCCGCAAAGAGCCGCCGTGCCGATACCACCAGCGCCTCGACGGTGGCCTCCCCGCCGGACCCGGAGTCCGCGACGTCGGCATCGGAGGGCCGAGGCCGGCTGGCGCCACGGGAAGTCGGCACCTGGGATGTGGGAGTGCGAGTATCATTCATACGTTCGTATGATACAACGATCCCACCTTCGGTCAAGCAGAGGAAGTGTGGATCCCCCTAGGCCCGGAGGTAGCTCTCCGGAATCAGGCTGGTCGCGAGCATGACCGTGTTGATGTCTTCGTGGTCGGACCAGCACGGGAGGCGCCGATTCTCGGGTTCCAGCCAGGTCTCCTCGATCTCCCGCCCGATCCGGCGCAACCCCTGGAGGCTCACCAGGCGACGGATCGCCCGGTCGGCGTCGCCGGGGACCGCCCCGCTCGCGGCCGAGTCCAGGAGCCGCTCCACCGCGTGGCTTCCCAGGGCCAGCCCCAACTCCCGGAAGGGGAGGCGGAAGGCGGGAGGGCTCTCCAGCAGGGGGGAGGCGTGGAAGGCGCGATACCCGGCCAGCGCCGAGTCCACGAGGAGGAGGAAGAGCCGGTCCAACCCCCGGGCGCCCCGGGCATGGAGCTGCGCCACACGCCACGCGTCCACCAGGAGTCCACCCAGCCCCAGGGGATCGTCGGTGGCCCAACCTCGTCCCGCGGCGACCCCGGACATGTCCCGGAAATCCATGAGCTCCGACTCCACGGGGACATCCTCGAACTCGCTGCGACGGGCGTGGGTGGTGAGAGTGAGAAGCGTCACGTAGCCGTCCAGGGGATCGTGATGGCCTGGAACGTCCACGAGGGGGCGGGCGAGGTCGATGCTCATCTTCCACGGCATGTAGCGGCGGCCCCCTTCGGGACTCTCCCGCACGAAGCCGTCGTGGGCGGCCCGGGCCAGCTCCAGGGCCCACCGGAACCAGGGCTCGTTCCCGTTCTCCTCCGCGACCCGGAGAAGGGCGTGCATCCACCGGGTGAGGTAGTGGAAGTACTGCCCGTCGCGGTCCCACTCCACCCGCTGGTCCAGCAGCTCACCCGGCGGCCGCTCCGGGAGGTGCTTTCCGATCCGGAGCCCCCCAGCGGTGGGATGGACCTCGCCCTCGGGTCCCGGGAGGCCACTGAGCCATCCCTCTCGAGGGTCGTCCGCCCGGTGTCGGCCCAGGACATGGTGGACCTGGTCCACCAGCCGAAGCGCGAGAAGTCCATAGCTTCCGGCACCGGCGTGGGGTGGGGTCCCCTGGGCCTCCAACTCCAGGAGCGCACAGACCGCGAAGGCGTCGGTCCACAGATAGCGCCGCGCCGGAGCCGAGCCCACCACACCCGTGTCGGCGAGGAACCCGTCCATCAGGTCTCGCGCCGTGTGGGATACGGGGGGCGAGTGGGTGGCCATACCGGTATCATACACCGAGGCCGCCCGGGAGTGACAGGGCCTCGCCCACCTTCAGCCCATGAACTCCCAGACGATGAAGAACACGATCTCCGCCACGATCAGGATGACGATGTACCACTCGACGCGGAGCGACTTGCGCGTGTCCAGAAGCTCCAGGTAGGTGCCGGCCACGTTGGAGATGAGCTCCAGCTTCCGGGAGAGGGCCAGGTCCCGGTCCGGCAGCTCGTACTCCTGGGACAGCCGCTGGTAGAGGAGGTCCAGCTCCGGATTCTCCCAGGTCAGCTCGGGCTTCTCCGCCACCTCCACGCGGCCGACCATGTGGGTCTGGATGAGGAGCACGTTCCCGATCTGACGCATCAGGTCGCGGGTGGAGGTGGGCGGGGCGCCGTCCCTCAATTGCAGCGCCAGGCGTTCGACCTGGTCGAAGACCTGGGCCACCTGCTCCTCGTAGTGACCCAACACCGCGCTCTTGGCCAGCGCGTTGCCGACGGTCTGGGCTCGTTCCACGTCCAGCGAGCGCAGGACGATCTCCCCGTCCGGCCCGATCTCCTCGCGGGCCTCGGTATCGATCCGGAGGTCCGCGCTCTCCTCGGTATTCCCGGGCTCCGGGACCGCCACCGTGCGGGAGAGCATCCGGGCCAGGGTGTCCATCTCCCCCCCGGCGGTACCGACACCCACCAGCACGCCGAACCGGAAAACGACGAAGTACCCGCCCTCCCGACCCCGCAGGGTGAGGGGTGAGGTTGCGACGGTGGTCCACCCGTCCAGCTCCCGGGAGTGGATGCGCCCGCCCAGGTAGCGGGCGGTGGCGCTCAACGTGGTGGAGGACGACGCGGCCATGTCCCTTCGTACCCCGCATCCCCGCCCGGAGTGCACGAGTGCGGGGGACGGGCCCACTCCGTAAGTTCCCCCCCCTCACCCACCCGAGCACCGGACGAGCCGATGACCGCGCTCCGCACTCCTTCGTTCGTGTCCACCACCGTCCTGGCCGCTGCCACCTTGCTGGCGGGCCACACCGTGGCGGTACCTCGCCCCCTGGAGGCCCAGCAGGCCCCGGCGTGGGAGTCCGTCCTCACCGACGACCTCCTGGAGGGGTATCGGTGGCGCAACCTGGGTCCCGATCGGGGCGGCCGATCCATCGCGGTTTCCGGAGTGGTGGGCCAGCCCGAGATCGCCTACTTCGGTGCCGTGGGAGGTGGCCTCTGGAAGACGACGGACGGAGGGGACAACTGGTTCCCCGTCACCGACTTCCAGATCGCCTCCGCCTCCGTGGGTGCGGTGGCGGTGAGCGAGTCCGACCCGAGCCTGGTCTTCATCGGCACCGGCGAGACCTGCATCCGGGGCAATATCCTGCCGGGGGACGGGGTGTACCGGAGCCGGGACGCCGGTGAGACCTGGGAGCACGTGGGATTCGCCGAGTCCCATGGCATCAGCAAGATCCGCATCCATCCCACGAACCCCGACATCGTCTACGTGGCCTCGTTCGGGAAGTACTCGGCTCCGAGCCAGGAGCGGGGCGTCTTCCGCAGCACGGACGGGGGGGACACCTGGGAGCGCATCCTCTTCCGGGACGACGAGACGGGGGCCATCGATCTCGTCCTGGACCGGACGAATCCCGAGGTGATCTACGCCTCGCTGTGGGAAGCGTACCGGAAGGAGTACACCATGTCCTCCGGGGGGCCGGGAAGTGGGATGTTCAAGAGCACCGACGGTGGGGACAGCTGGACGGAGATCACCCGGAAGCCGGGGATGCCCCAGGAAGGTGTGGTGGGGCGCATCGGGCTTGCGGTCTCCAGCGCGGATCCGGGCCGCGTCTACGCACTCTTCGAGCACGCGGACGGAGGGCTGTTCCGGAGCGACGACGGCGGGGATTCGTGGGAGCTGGTGAACGACGAGCGGCGCATTCGGCAGCGGGCGTTCTACTACACCCACGTCTTCGCCGACCACCAGGACCCGGACGTGGTCTACCTGCAGAACACCTCCCTCTTCCGGTCCGAGGACGGCGGGGAGACGCTGGAGGTCATCAACAACGGGACCCACGGGGACTTCCACGACTTCTGGATCGACCCCGACGATCCCGCCCACCTGGTGGTGGGGAACGACGGGGGTGGGGCGGTGAGCTACGAGACCGGCGCCCGGTGGACGGACCAGGAGTTCTCCACGGCCCAGTTCTACCAGGCGGTGACCACCGCCCACATCCCCTTCCACGTCTGCGGGTCGCAGCAGGACAACAGCACGCTCTGCCTTCCATCGGACTGGAACGCGAACCGTCTGGGTGACGACGACGTGAACCCCCAGGCAGGCCAGCCCAACTCCATCACCGAGGGATCCATGGAGGTGGCGTACCGAGTGGGTGGGGGTGAGCCGGGCTACATCGCGCCCGACCCCAAGGACCTCTCCACCTTCTTCTCGGGCACCAACAACGGGCGCTACATCGACAAGTACAACACCCTGCTGGGGAGCTCCCGGGAGGTGAACCCCTACCCCTGGTTCTATTCCGG
>CP070829.1:3641888-3648982 GCA_020344755.1 Gemmatimonadales bacterium | reverse complement strand
GAGATCTGCAAGAACAGCATCATCAACTGCAACATTTACGGCGCCAAGGAATACGTCTGGCTCAACGGCGGCCCCGCTGCCAATGGGCTGACCGACGGCGACTACTTCTTCGCCGTGTTGGTGCCGGGCGGTCAGCCGGACCCCAACGATGGGGGAGCGAAGAACCTTTCCGACGACTTCGACGACTACGGCAACCGTACGTTCACCGTCTCAGGCGGCGAGGTCAGCGAGTACGAAGGCACCCACTGGATGGATAGTGGAGACTTCATCGACCCGGCTCGGAAGATCTGCAGGGGCGGCCAGTGTGGCACGGAGGGGAAGGCAGATGGCGCCCCGCCCCTGATCCGCCTCTTCCCCTACGCCGACACCTGGAACCCGGGGGGTGTCTACATCCTGGCCATCTGCACGTTGGAGAACGGCTACCCGGTCCAGCCCCGGGACTGCAAGTACGACGCCTTCAAGGTCAAGGAAGGCAAGACCACGTATCAGTTCATGCTCTCGGGGTACAAGTTCAACGACCTGAACGTGAACGGCGCGTGGGACGACGAGCCCGGCCTGTCGGGGTGGCAGATCACCATCCACGGGACCGGCTTCCTGGGTGAGGACATCCACGAGGTGGTGACCACCGGAGCGGGAGGCTACTGGGAGTACGAGTCGGTGCTCTACACCTTCACGGGCTCCGACAAGCCCCAGAACGCCTACCTGACGGTCTGCGAGGTCCAGCAATCCGGCTGGGTTCAGTCGTATCCCGCCGGGGATTGCTGGGATCTGACCATCGAGCCGTCCGGTGTCGCTCTGGTGGAGGACCTGAACTTCGGAAACTTCATCCCCGAAGGCTGCACACCAGGATTCTGGCAGGGCGGCCCGGACAAGCCCGACGCCAAGGCCGGTGGGGCGCTGCTGTGGGATGGTGACGATATCGCCCCCTGGGGCGACCAGGCCGATCACCCCCCGCATGTCGACGCCCAGTGGCTGGCATCAGGTGGGCATCCGGATGGCAATCCGTACATCCACGAGAAGGACTTCAACGCGTTCTTCGGCGGTGGAGCTCCCGGTGCGTACACCATGTTCGAACTCGTGAACACGGGCGGTGGATCGGAGAACTGGAGGAAGGCCGCCCGCTCCCTCGTGGCCGCCTACCTGAACGCGTCGTGGGGGATGAGCTATCCCTACTCCACCGAAGATCTGAAGGGACTCTGGACGGCGGCCGCGGGCAACGATGTGATGCTCTTGGCCCTCCACACGGACCTGGACGCGGCGAACAACGCCTACTACAGGGACGAAACCGAGCGGCCCCACTGCCCCATCAGCGCGAGCGGGTGGTGATGGGCTGAGGCGAACGACGCTCATCAATCGTCGCCGGGCTGACCGACCGGCGACGCGGCGATCACGGCCGGGGCGGTGGGAGCTTCTCCCGCCGCCCCGGTTCGCCATTCAACCAGGGAAGACTCGTGCCCATTGTGCGGGGCACGGTCCCCGCCCCAGTATGCTGGCTTGGCGCCGGGCTCTGGACCCTCCCGATTCTCCGGCGCGCCGACCCTCCCTCAGGAAAGGATGCCCATGTCACGCACCCCTCTCATCTGGTCCCTGCTGCTGTTCGCCGCGTGCGCCCCCGCCGCCGACGAGACGGAAGCGCCGGCCCAGGAAGCCGCCGAAGAGGCGGAGCCCGCCTTCATGGCCGAGCTCCGCGCCGCCACCGAACGGTTCCAGGACGTGGAGGTGGCTCTTGCTGAAGGCTACATCCCGGATCCCACGGGAGCCTGCATCACCGCCCCCATGGAGGGCCAGCCCGCCGAGCTCGGCGCCATGGGAATCCACTACTTCCGCCCGGACCTCCTGGGGATCACGGCCACCGAGCCTCGGGTGGACGGGAATGGGACGCACACGGACTTCAACCAGCCGGGCGTGATCCTCTATGAGCCCCAGGCCGACGGCTCTCTGGAGCTGGTGGCCATCGAGAACCTGGTCTTCCAGGAGTCGTGGCACGGCGCCGGAAACGACGGCGCCCCCGTCTACGAGGGATTCGAGTACGTCTACATGATCGACGACCCGGCGACGGATGCGGACGAGGCCCACGGCTTCGAGCCCCACTATGAGCTTCATTTCTGGCTCTACCGGGACAATCCGAACGGGGCGTTCACGCCCTTCAACCCGGCGGTGACCTGCGAGCACGCCCCGCCGATGGAGTCCATGGGCTGACGGTTCCGGAAGCCTGAGGCGCGTCCAGCGCGCCCAATCCGGTCCGCGGGGGGTGTCATCCCCCGCGGACCGGTTCCGTCTCGGGAGGCCGAGATTCCCGGCCCCGGTGTCAGGCGCCGGGATCAGTCCGCGGCGACCTCCTGCGGCCTCTCTCCGGAGCCCCGCTCCGGTGCCTCCGCCGGCTCGACCCTCACCGGGCACACCTTCAACTCGGCCGTGTCCGTGGTCGGGTCGTAGCCCCCTCCGGTCAGCAGGTTCACCGGGGTGTCGTTGAAGGCGAACGATGCGAATACGGTTCCCCGGGGGGAGCGACGGGTGGACTCCACCCGGATGAGGATGGATCCCCGCCTGGACGACATGCGGGCCCACCCGCCGTCCCGGAGACCCCACCCGTCCACGTCGTCCGGGTGTACCTCGAGCGTCTCGTGGGGCAACAGGTAGTCGATCCCCTCCGACCGTCCCGTCTGGGTGCGGCTGTGGTACGACGCAAGGCGCCGGCCGGTGGTGAGCCAGACGGGGTAATCGTCGTCCACCACCTCCGCCGGGTCCCGGTACTGGATGAGCTTGAAGATGCCCCGCCCGTTGATGAAGCCGTCCTCGTGAAGGCGCGGTGTGCCCGGGTGGCCGTCGAAGGGAATCGGCCACTGGTACGCACCGTCCTCCACCTTGTCCCAGTTCACCCCTTGGTAGGTGACCGACAGCTCGCAAAGCTCGTTGAACACCTGGTGGGGCCCCTGGTAGTCGAACCCCTGGAACCCCATCCGCTTGGCCAGCTCGCTGATGATCCACCAGTCGGGCTTGGCCTCGCCCTGGGGTGGAACCGCGGCCCGCAGGCGCTGGATCCGGCGCTCGGTGTTGGTCTGGGTCCCGTCGGTCTCTCCCCAGGCCGTGGCCGGGAAGACCACGTCGGCCAGCTCCGCCGTCTCCGTCATGAAGAGGTCCGCCACCACCAGGAAATCGAGGCTCTCCAGGGCCTTCTCGCAGTGCTCCCGGTCCGGGTCGGTCACCACCGTGTTCTCGCCGTCGATGAACATGGCGCGGATCGTGTCTCCCGCCGCCTCCAGCGCGCGCACCTTGGTGATGCCCTTCTCCAGCTCGACCTTCCGTCCCCACGCCTTCTCGAACTTGGCCTGGTTCGCCGGGTCGGTGACGGGCTGGAACCCCGGGTAGTTGTTCGGGATGGCCCCGCAGTCCCCCGCCCCCTGGATGTTGTTCTGCCCCCGCATGGGATTGATCCCCGTCCCCTCGCGGCCGACGTTGCCGGTCATGAGGGCCAGGTTGCAGAGGCTCTGGACGTTGTCCACGCCGCAGATGTGCTCCGTGATCCCCAGGGTGTAGTAGATCGCCCCCCGCTCGGCTCGCGCGTACAGGAGCGCGGCTTCCTCGATGAGGGCCGGGTCCACCCCGGTGATGGTGCTGGCCCATTCGGGGGTGAAGTCCCGGACGTGCTCCAGGAACGTCTCCCCGTCCGCCGTGCGATCCTCCATGAAGGCCCGGTCCACCAGCCCCTCCCGGGCGATGACGTGGGCCATGGCCAGGAGGAGCGCCGCGTCCGAGCCCACCCGGAGCTGCAGGTACAGGTCCGACATCTCCGCCAGCCCGATGACCCGGGGATCCGCCACGATGAGCTTCGCCCCCCGGGCCATGGCCTTCTTGATGCGCGTGGCCGCCACGGGGTGGGCCTCGGTCATGTTGGTGCCAATGCAGAAGATCACATCGGGCTTTTCCATGTCCCGGAGCGGGTTCGACATGGCGCCCCGCCCGATCGTTGCCGCCAGACCGGCGACTGTGGGGGCGTGTCAGGCACGGCTACAGTTGTCGATGTAATTCGTCCCCAACCCGGCCCGAACGAACTTCTGCATGAGGAAGGCCGCCTCGTTGGGGGCGCGGCCCGAGGCCACCGCGTACAGCGCGTGGGCCCCGTGCTCCTCCACCACGGCCTTGAGCCCCTCTGCGGCCCGGTCCAGCGCCTCGTCCCAGGATGCGGGCCGCAGCCGTCCGCCCTCATCCCGCACGAAGGGGGTGGTGAGGCGGTCCCGGTGCTGGATGAAATCGAAGGCGAACTGGCCCTTCACACAGAGGGCGCCCTCGTTGGCCGGCCCGTCCATGGCGGGCTGGATCCCGACGATGGTGTCGCCCCGGGTGAGCATGTCCACGGCGCACCCCACCCCGCAGTAGGGGCAGATGGTGCGGGTCTTCTTCGTGTCCCCCGGCACCTCCTTGCGGGCCAACGCCTTCAGGTCCGCCAGGGCACCGGTGGGGCAGGTCTGCACGCACTGTCCGCAGAAGGTGCAGGCGGACTCCTTCAGGAGCCCGTCGAACTCCACGGTGATCTGGGTCTCGAAGCCCCGGTTCTTCACCGAGATGGCGTAGTCGCCCTCCTGCTCGGCGCAGACCCGGACGCACCGGTAGCACGAGATGCAGTTCTCGTAGTCCCGCAGGATGAAGGGGTTGGGGTCGTCGGGGCGCGAGGTGCCGCTCCGATGTCCCTGGAAGCGTCCCGTCCGGGCGTCGTAGCGGTCCACCAGGGTCGCCAGCTCCTGGGAGGCGTAGCCGGAGAGGGGATCCACGTCCACCTCGCGGTTCTCGCTGGCCACCATCTCCAGGAGGACCCGGCGGTGCATCTCCAGCGTCCCGTTCTTCGTGGTCACCCGCATCCCGGGCTCCGCCTTCGTGGTGCACGACGCCACCGGGTTGCGAATCCCCTCGACCTCCACGATGCAGAGCCGGCAGCCACCGAAGGGCTCGAGACGGTCATCGTAGCAGAGGGTCGGGATCGGCTTCCCGTACCGCTCGGCCACCTGGAAGAGGGTCTCACCGGTCTCGAAGCGAACTTCCTGGCCGTCCAGGAAGAGGGTCGGGCCGTTCGGGTCCTGCGGCATCGTCACCTCGCGGGTCGACGCGGTTCGGACAGGCGACCGTTCGTGACGGACGGACGGCCGCGGAGCATGCTGCCTACAGGTACCGTGCCGGCGCCCCCCCCCGCAAGGCTGTGGGGAGGCCCTGAGGGCCGGCGAGTTCCGCTCGCTCGCGGTCCCCGTGCCGCCCCGACTTCCCAGGCTCCCGGGCGCCAGGGGAAGGGGTCAGCGGACCTCGCGGGGCGCGACGGGGAACAGCTCGTGGTAGGGAAGGACCCGGTCCCGGAACTCCCAGAGGATGTCCATCAGCGCCCGGAAGGCGTCCACGTTCTCCGGAGGGACCTGGTGGAAGAACACATCCAGGAAGGCCCCGTCGTCCACGGTCTGTTGGAGTAGGGCCCGCACCTCCTCCCGCCCCGCCGCGGTGGTGTAGCCGAGGACCTCGGGCTCGACGGCGGTGAGCTGGAGGGGCGCGTCGGGCATCCACGCCTCCAGCGTGGCGGGCACCGTCTCCGTCGCCGACATGATGCGGGCCGCGTCGTAGTATTGCCCCGCAGCCGCCCGCACCGCTTCATCGAACCGGTGGTAGGGGGCAATCAGCACGTTCGACCCCCGGTAGCCCCGGGCCAGGAGCCATTCCTGGCTCTCCCGGAGTTCAAGGTCGCGCTCCGCCTCGGTCAGTGTGGTAAGGTCGGCATGGTTGACGGTGTGACTCACCATGGACCACCCGTTCTGGTGCAGGTCGTCCAACTGGGCCTCGGTGAGGAAGCCGTCCCACCCCACCGCGGCGGAATAGACCGCCACGTTGGCCCGCAGCCCCGGGTATTCCTGGATCACCGGCCACGCGTTCTCGTACACACTCCGCCACCCGTCGTCGAAGGTCAGGGTGATGGCGCCGCGCATTGACACTGTCACCTGCACCGAGTCGGTGGGCTCATCCAGTCCGGCCCGGATCCAGGTCGCGCCGACCCCGGTGGCCCGGGTCAGACCCTGCCCGTCCACGGAGGCCACACCGGGGGTGTCGGAGGACCACACCACCGCCCCCGAGGTGGGATTCCCCCAGGCATCGGTCACGGTGGGAAGGAACATGGCTTCCTCCCCCACCCCGCTGAGGAGAATCGAGTCCGCCTGGAGGGAGGCCCGCGCCGCGGGTCCCGCCACGGCGGTCACCGAGTAGGTGGTGCTCGCGGTCTGGCCCCGGTTCTCGACGGCGGCGTGGGCCCGCTGCTCACCGACGCCGGTCCCCAGGACCCAGGTGGCGTGTGCGAACCCATCGGAGCCGCTCACCGTGGTCGAGTCGGAGACGATGGCACCGGCCTGGGGGTCCGTCCACCAGTGCACCACGGCGCCGGCCAGGGGAGTGCCGAGGCGGTCCGTCACCCGGGCCGTGAGGGTGAGTTGCGAGACCACCGGTAGCTCCGTGGCTCCCGGATCCATCCCCACCAGCACCAGCTCGGACTCCAATTCGACACGGACCGAGTCCACGCCGACCCCCGCGGTGGCCCGGATGTACGCCACGCCCGTGTCCACGGCCCGAACGGTTCCTCCGGCGTCCACCACCGCCACCGCGGTGTCCGAGGACGTCCAGGTCACCTGGGCACCCGGGACGGGGCTCCCCCCGGCGTCCACGGTCGCGGCCGTGAGTTGCACCGTGTCGTCGGGTGACTGGAACGACCAGCCGTCCGGGGAGACCGATACGGCGGTGGGCAGCTGGGCCACCGTCACCGGAATCGAGGCGGATGCCCCGCCTGCCGACAGGGTCACCCCGGTGGAGCCGTTGCCCCGTGCCGTGACCAGGCCACCGGGGGACACCGTCACCACCGACTCGTCCGCGGACGTCCACACCCGCTCCACCGCGGTCATCGCTCGCCCGGCTTCGTCCCGGACCGTCGCCGAGAGCTGGGCCGTCTCTCCCAGATAGGTCAACTCCATGCTGGCCAGGTCGAAGTCCACGACGGCGGGCACCGGTGGCCCCACCGCGTCTGAACAGGCCACCACCAGGAGCAACGACGCACCCAGGCCTGCCCCCCAGCGGAC
>CP070829.1:3634433-3641788 GCA_020344755.1 Gemmatimonadales bacterium | reverse complement strand
GTTCGATCCGGTACCGGACGATGCGCTGCACGTCCAACTCGTCGCGGGTGATCGCCCACACGTGGTCGCGGTCGAAGACGGGTGTTGGAAAGCGACTCATCTCCAGCGGCGCTTCCACCGTACCGAGGAAGACACCGTCCCGCTGGAAGACGTCGAAGAGGGGGGTGTCTCGCCAGCGGTCTTCGACCGACTCCGGATCGGTGGGGTCGTAGTCGGGATCGTCCACCTCGACGCCGGGTCCCTGCCGATACACCCAGATCCGGCCGTCCCGGCCCACGAACAGGTCGTCGAAAGCCGGCTTGCGGTCGGGAATGGGAGGGCCGTCCCATCGCCAGTTGGGATCGGTGTATCGGAGATTCCGGGTGGACTCGGCCCGCTCCTCCGCCTTCTCGCCGTCGGTCACCCGGGGAAGTTCCACCGCCCGTTCCACCCGGAGCGGGGTTTCACGGTCCAGGAGTGTGAAGGAGTAGCTGTCGCTGATGCCGTGGACGAAGAACCCGTCCGGGTGCCAGGCCCAGTGCTCGCTCGGTGCGAAGGGGAGGCCCTGGATGGAGGTGCCGCCCTCGACGCGGGCCTCCAGGCGGGGGGCTTCGTAGCCCACGTCGGGAGCTGGAAGCGTGTCCACGATCTCTCCGGCGGGACTGATCCGCTGCAGACCCGTTCGCCACTGGGCCACGTCCACGGTCAGGTCCATGACCAAGGGGGTCAGGAGCGTGTCTCCCCGTCCCACCACCATGGCGTTGGAGGTGTTGAAGCCCCCGGGAATCACCGGCCAGGTGGTCAACGGCTCGCCGGATGCGTCGTAGAGCTGGATGCGTCCATTCCCCGGGTCCCGGGCCGCGATCCGACCGTCTGCGAGAACGGCGAGCCCCCCGTCGGGCGACGCGAATTCGCCCGGTCCGCCGCCGTCCCGTCCCCAGGTGCCCCTGTGCGACCCGTTGGCGCCGTAGACGCGGAGCGCCGGGATCTGCCCGTCCATGGCATAGATGGTGCCATCCGTGCCCACGGCCAGGGATCGGATCGATCCGAACATGTAGTCCGCGTCACCGTCCAGGACCCCGATGGTGACCTCCGGAACGAGCACGGCATCCGAGCCCCAGCCGCTCCCCTGGACGGTGCGAACCACCAGGGTGTCGCCCACCGTGTCACGTTCCACCACGAGTGGAGAACCGCTCCCCCCGGCCTCTGGTCCGCCCTCGCCACAGCCGGCCAAGAGGGTGAGAAAGGGGAGCAGGGTGAGGCGGGGCGCGACGCGGCGGCGAGGTCGGGGAGTCATGGCATACGGGGTCCGAGGGGTGCCTGCCTCCTTGGACGTGATTTCCCTCACAACGGTTTCCTTCGGGACTCCGTTCCTCCCCCCGCCACGGGCGGGAGGCGCCGACTGCGCGTGGCCCTAGAACTTCCGGACCCGCACCACCTTCGCGTCGGTCAGGTAGACGATGACCGCGTGGTGCTCGAAGTACTTCGCGACGGCTTCCACGATCTTCTCCGCCACCTCGGCCCGGACCAGTGTCTCGATTTTCACGCTGGGCCCCTCGAACTCGTGGGCCTGCCATCCCCGGCTTCCCTCACCCTGAACTTCGGTGAGGGTGAAGCCTTTGGCACCCAGGGCCCGGATCTTCTCCACGAGCCGATCCCGGAGCAGTCGCTCGGCCACGATGGTCACCATGGTGGCATTCTTCGTCTCCACGTCAGCCTCCGAAGATGCTGGCCAGGGCGAAATAGACCGGGATGCCCAGGACCAGGTTGAAGGGAAAGGTGATACCCAGCGAAGCCGTGAGGTAGAGGGAGGGCTTCGCCTCCGGAAGCGCGATGCGTACCGCGGCGGGCGCGGCGATATACGAGGCGGACGCCACCAGGGTCCCCAGGACCGCGGCGCCCCCTTCCGAGAGCCCGGCCACGGTGCCGGCCCAGACCCCCAGGACTCCATGCACCACCGGGACCAGGGTTCCGAAGGCCACCAGAAGCAGGCCCGCCTCCTTGAGATCTCGCAGCCTCCGGGCGGCGACGAGACCCATCTCCAGGAGGAAGAGGGTCAGGGCGCCCTGGAAGCCGGCCACGAAGAAGGGCTCCACCGGCGTCATTCGCTCCTTGCCGGCGATCCACCCCATGGCCACCCCTCCCACCAGGAGGAGGATGCTCTTGCCCGTGATCACCTCGTGCAGCGCGTGGGCCCAGGATCCGCTGCCCTCGCCCTCACCGGGGCGGGCGTGGGCCCCTCGCGCCAACAGGAGTCCCACCACGATGGCGGGAACCTCCAGGAGGGCGACCAGCGCCGGCATGAATCCCTCGATGGGGACGCCCGTGGCTTCGCCGAAGGAGACGGCGGCGAGGAAGGTCACCGCCGAGACCGAGCCGTAGTGAGCGGCCAGGGCTCCGGCGTTGATCCGGTCCATCCGGAGCGCCGCCCGGAGCACGGCGAAGGCGGTCAGCGGCGTGACGAGCCCCAGGAGCACGGTCACGGCGGCCGGTCCCACGAAGACGGTCAGCGGCGTGACGGACAGCGCGGCGCCCCCCTTCAGGCCGATGGCCAGGAGGAGGTAGATGGAGAGGGACTGGTAGAGGGGCTCGGGGAACTCCAGGTCGCTTCTGACCAGGGTTGCGGCCACACCGAGCCCGAAGGCCAGCACCACCGGGGAGAGGAGGTTGGTGGCCAGGATTTCCGCAGGGGACATCAGACTCCTTTCGTGTCGGGGTCCCAGATGTACTTGTGGAGCTGGAGTTGGAGCCGGACCGGCAGTCGATCCTCGAGGATCCACCCTGCCAGCGCGCGGAGGTCCACCGCGCCGTGGACCGGAGAGACCAGGAGGGCGCGGAGCGCCTCGTCCCGAACCCGAGACCCGAGGCCCCGTTCCCGGATCACCTCGCGGGTCCATTCGTAGTCGGCTCGGTCCGCGATCACGAACTTCACCTCGTCCCGTGCGGAGAGATGGTCCAGGTTGGACCAGAGGTTCTTGTCGACCTCTCCGGAGCCCGGACACTTCAGGTCCATGATGAGATGGCAGCGGGGGTCGCGGGGCGACACATCCACGGCGCCCGACGTCTCCACCAGCACCGTGAACCCGTCGTCCAGGAGCCGGCGGATGAGGACGAAGGCGTTCGGGTGGGCAAGGGGCTCCCCCCCCGTCACCTCGACCAGGAGCGTTCCGATCCCCTTCGCCTCGGCGACGAGCTCGTCGATCGTCCGACGCTCTCCGCCATGGAACGAGTAGGTGGTGTCGCACCAGACGCACCGGAGAGGGCACCCTGTGAGACGAATGAAGGTGCACGGCATTCCCGCCCAGGTAGACTCGCCCTGGATGGAATGGAAGACCTCGGTCACGCGGAGGAAGGGAGGGGTCTCCTTCATCGTACCACGACGTTCGCGACGCGGGCGGGGCCCTCCCGAATCAGGACGGCCTGCCGTTTCCGGAGGGCCAGAGGAAGCCCAGTGGCGATTCCTTCACCATGCTCCCGGCGAAGAAGAGCATGTTCGCGGGTCGTTCCGCCAGCCGTCGCATGAGATAGGGGTACCAGTGCTCTCCGAACGGGACGTACGCCCGAACGTTGTAGCCGTCCCGGACCAACTGGGTCTGCAGGTCCCGGCGTACCCCGTGGAGCATCTGGAATTCGAACTTTTCCGGTCCGATTCCCTCCTCCTGGGCAAAGGCCACCGTGGCGTCGATCATACGGTCGTCGTGCGTCGCGATCCCCGGGTAGTTCCCTTCGGCCAGGAGCGTCTTCATGAGCTCCACGAAGCTCGCGTCCACCTCTTCCCTCAGCTGGAACGCCGCCGATTCGGGCTCGGCGTATGCGCCCTTGCAGAGCCGGACCCGGGCACCGAGCTCGTTCATCCGGGCCACGTCGCCGGCGCTTCGGCGTAGGTAGGACTGGAGGACGACCCCGATATTGCGGCGTCCCTGCGCCCAGAGCTTCTCGAAAGCGTCCAGAGTCCGCTGCGTGTAGTCGGATCCCTCCATGTCGAAGCGGATGAAGGTGTCCGTCTCGTCCGCCCGGTCCAGGACCCGCCCGAGGTTCTTGGCCAGGAAGGTCTCACTGATATCCTGCCCAAGCTGGGTGAACTTCAGGGAGATGTTGGCGTCCAGGGCCTCCTCGTGGATACGGTCCAGCACGTTCATGTAGATGTCCGCGGCCCTCCGTGCGTTGGGCTCGTCGTGGACCGACTCTCCCAGGTAGTTCCCGGTGGCCGACAGCCCGTCCCGGTTCGCCTCCCGGACGGCGCCGACCAGGTCCTCCACGGTCTCGCCGGGAACGAACCGCCGGGACATGGCCCGGAGCGGAGTCTTGGTCACGACCGCCCGGGCGGCGGTGGACTGGCTGAGGAAGATGAGGGAATTGCGAAGCATGGTGTCTACGGTTCGGTGACGGCCGCCTTGGTTCGGATCGCGGTGTCCAGGTGGGCCTGTACGGCCTCGAGGGAGAGTTGGCCCGCTTCCCGTCGGACTCCGTCCTGGGAGCGACCTCTCCACAGGGTCGGGGTCTCCACGTGACCAACGATCCCCACCCCGTTCTGTGCCCAGCGGGGGAAGACCAGGTAGCCCTCGAAGGGCGTGCGGAGGTCGGGCACCTTCTCCACCTCGATGGAGACCGTGTAGGGATACCCGTCGACTCCTTCGAAGGCCGGGGGCCGGTCGTGGATCCGGAAGTACCCTGCCAGGGTCGTGTCCCCGGCCTCGCGGGCGTCGTCCAGGGGGGGGACCTCGACCTCGTGGCCCTCGGGCCTGGTCTCTTCCTCACGGTCATTCAGCATGGGGGACAAGGTAACAGGGGGAAGGCCGCGGTGGCATGCGGAGGGAGGCCCCTATCCGTTCCAATCCGAGGGCGCGTTGGGCTGGAGGGGGCGCGGGCCCCACGGAGGAATCGCAGGCCGTGCCAGCCAGGGTGGTACCTTGGCGGAGTGGTCTCTACCTTAGCAGCCGCTTTCGCTACCGCGCCGAAACCGTCGTCCTCGAACCCCACGGAAATTGAAGACCCTGAGATCGAGTGATCCCGAGACGGTGGCGGAGGAACCCTCCATCGTCTTCGAGGCCCCGGGACCGTCTCCACGCGCTCCAGGAGGTGCGGTGAGCGGATCGGGGGGGGGCTGATGCCCGATACCGGACCCACCGCGGTCGCCACCATGCGCGCAGCGGTCTTTCACGAGTACGGGGGTCCGGACGTCGTCCGGCTCGAAGACGTTCCCGTGCCGGAGCCGGGCCCGGGGGAGGTCCGGGTGGCGGTGAAGGCGGCGGCCATGAACCACCTGGACCTGTGGGTGCGCCGGGGGCTTCCCATCGAGCATACCATGCCCCACATCGGCGGATCGGACCTGGCCGGGGTGGTGGATGCGGTGGGGCAGGACGCCCGGTGGCGCGAGGGCGGACCGATCCAGCCTGGAGTCCGCGTGGTGGCCGACCCTTCGCTCCACTACGGGTGGTACGATCCTCCTGCGGCCGGATCCGTGGACCGGGGGGTGCCGCTCCGGCTCGTGGGGGAGCATACCGACGGCGGCTTTGCGGACTTCTGTGTCGTGCCGGCGGAGAACCTGGTGGAGGTCCCTGCCGGTGTCTCCCTGGAGAAGGCGGCCGCCGCGGCGCTGGTGTTCGTCACCGCATGGCACGGACTTCGCGGCCGCGCCGCGGTCCGGGAGGGAGATCGAGTCCTGGTCACGGGAGGCTCCGGAGGGGTGGCCACGGCGGGGATCCAGATCGCGCGACATGCGGGTGCCACCGTCCTGGCCCTGACGTCCGGTCCGGAGAACGTCGAGCGGGTCCGGGAGTTGGGAGCCCACCACGCCTATGACAGGCTTGGCGGGGACTGGGTCGCAGGGGTGCGGCGCGACACGGCGGGGGCCGGGGTGGATGTCATCCTGGACTCGGTGGGTGGGCCCCTCTGGCACGGCATGATGCGAGTCCTGGGGGTGGGCGGACGACTCGTGAGCTACGGGGCGACCGCGGGAGCCAAGGTGGAGATGGACCTGCGGCACGTGTTCTGGAAGCAGCTCTCCTTCCTCGGGAGCACCATGGGAAGCCCCGGGGAGTTCCGGGAGGTCATGGGCTTGGTCTTCCAGGGGGAGATGGCTCCGGTGATCCAGGACGTACTTCCCCTGGAGGACGCCCGACGGGCCCATGAGATGCTCGAGTCGGGGAAGGTCTTCGGGAAGTTGGTGCTGGTGCCGTGACCATGGCGGATGGTCGGAGGGGAGGTTCCCGGAGAAGGACGACCGAACGGAGCGCGATGGGATGGAACTGAAGGAAGCGCAGTCGAGAGTGGACGCCTGGATCGGGCAGTTCGAGGAAGGGTACTGGCCGCCGCTGGTGAACCTGGCCCGCCTCACGGAGGAAGTGGGCGAGCTGGCTCGCCTCATGAACCACCGCTTCGGGCCCAAGCGGAAGAAGCCCGGGGAGGAGGCACAGGATCTCGGCGAGGAGTTGGCCGACGTCCTCTTCGTCCTGGTGGTGATCGCCAATCAGCAGGGAATCGACCTGGCCGATGCCCTGGACGGCGTCCTGGAGAAGTACCGACTCCGCGACTCCCACCGGTGGACGCGCAAGGACCCGGGGGGAGAGGAGCCGGATTCCCTCTCCGCCCGCCCCGGAACCGACACCGAAGCTGGGGTGGACCCGTGAGCCACGACTCCAACCTCCCCCGCCGGTACGACGACGACGAGGTGGCGCGCATCCTGAAGCGGGCCACCGAGATCCGTCGGGATCAGCGCCTGCCGGTTCCCTCGCTCCAGGATGAGGGGCTGACGCTGCGGGAGTTGGAGGAGATCGCGGCGGAGGCGGGGATCGACGTGGCTCACCTCCGGCAGGCGGCGCTGGAGGTCGACACCGGAGCGGATCACCTGGGACCCATGGAACGCTTCGTCGGGGGCCCCCTCACCGTGGTCCACGAGGCCGTGGTGGAGGGCGAGTTGGACGAGGAGGGGTTCGAGGCCGTGCTGGCGGATCTCCAGAAGGGGCTGGGGGAATTCGGGGTCCCCTCACTCATGGCGAGGACCCTCACCTGGAAGAACGAGCCCACGAAGAACGGCGGCCGGTCCACGATGGCCACCATCTCGTCCCGCGAGGGTCGAACCACCCTCCGAATCGAAGAGAGCTACCAGCAGGTCGCCGGGGGGCTTCAGGGAGGGCTGACCGCGGGCGGTGGCGTAGGGTTGGGGGTCGGGCTGGGTGTTCCCCTGGCGCAGGCTGCCGGCTCCGTCGCCCTGGGGATCGCGTTCCCGATCGGGGCGCTGATAGCGGCGTATGTCATCGCCCGGGGGAGCTACCGGGGTTACGTGAACAAGCGGGGCCGGAAGATCGCCGAGGTCCTGGCCCGCCTGGTGGAGGCGGCAGAGCGTGAGGCGAGGCCCGGCGGCGGCGCCCAGGCTC
>CP070829.1:3626907-3634333 GCA_020344755.1 Gemmatimonadales bacterium | reverse complement strand
TGGAGAAGCTCCCCGCGGACCGGTTCACCAGTGCAGCGGAGTTCTCGGCCGCGCTGTCCGACCGAGCCTTCACCTACGAGGGGCGCCGGAGCTCCTCCGCCAGCTTCTCGACACCCGAGCCCGTGCCCGGCCAGCCGATGGCGGTGGGCGTGGATCGCCGCGCCTTTTCCGCCGTGGCGTCCGTGGCCGTCGTCGCGCTGGGTCTCGCCGCCTGGGCCTGGCTCGCCCCCGGGCCGGAGCCTCTTCCTGCCTATGCGACACGGCTCGCCATCGACCTCGGTTCGATCCAGCTCGGCCTTTGGGAGAACATCGTGGTCTCGCCGGACGGCTCACGCTTCGCGGTCACGGGGGTGCTCGACGAGGAACAAGCGCTCTACTGGCGCAGCGCCGGCGAAGAGAGCTTCCGCGTGGTCCCCGGCACGGACGGAGCTCGGGGCGCGTCCTTCTCCCCGGACGGAGAGTGGGTCGTCTACGCGACCCTGTCCGGGGGACTCTACAAGGTGTCGCTATCGGGGGGTGCGCCCGTTCCGCTCGTCCGACCGGGAAGCGAGACCCTCGGATTCTACTCTCCCCATTGGGGAGACGACGGGACCATTGTCTTCAAGAACCCGAGTGGGTCCTTCAGGATACGCGACACCGGTGGCGAGTATGCGCGGGTTCCGGGGTTCGAGGCCATCATTCATACGCACCTGCTTCCCGGCGGCCAGGGTGTGCTCGGGAGTCGCATCCCGGGCGGGATCGTCCTCGCCGATCTCGAAGCGGATACTGTGCGCGAGCTGACTTCCGTGGGCTTCAGGCCCACGTATGTGGAGACCGGACACATCCTCTACGTCGACGCTGCCGGCGGACTGTGGGCGCTCCCGTTCGAGGCATCGAGCAGGGAGGTGCTCGGCGAGGCCATTCCGATCTTCGATGGTGTGAGTGTCATGACCTCCGCCGGGTTCAGCTTTCCCCGATACTCCGTGTCGCGGAACGGAACACTCGCCTACGGATCCGGTGGCCGCGCGAGCGCCGGCGTGCAGCGTCTCGTCACGATGGATCTCGAGGGGAATGAGGAGGTCTCCGGCTTGGCGCCGCGCAGCATGGGCTGGTTGCGGTGGTCACCGGACGGTCGGTCGGTCGCCTACGGCAGCCTGGACGCCGACGACCTGGGATCGGACATCTACACCTACGACATGGCGTCGGGGACCACGCCACGGAGGCTGACATTCGAAGCAGAGAATGACCGCCCCGTGTTTTCGCCGGATGGCGACCGCGTGGCGTTCACCTCCCTTCGCCCGGGCACCGAGGATCGGGATGTCTTCATGAAGAACCTCACCGACGATACCCCGGCGAGGCTCCTGGCCGCCCTCCCCGGCGACCAGTTCGTGACCGATTGGTTTGCCGCCGACTCGATCGCCGTCGAGCGACGGCCCAACCCCTCGGACCTCTGGATCGTGGACCTGTCCGATCCCGAGCGCCCGTCGGCCGAGGAATACCTGTCGGCCGAGGCCGATCTGGATGCGCTGGTCGTGTCGTCGGACGGCGGACTCGCAGCCTACGTGTCCGACGAGACGGGGGCGGACGAAGTCTACATCCGGAGCTTTCCCGTGCCGGGCGAGCGCACGCAGGTGTCACAGGGGGGTGGGGGGCAGCCGCGCTGGTCGCCGGACGGTGGGACTGTCTACTATTGGTCGCGCTCCGGCGTCCTGAGCTCGACACTGTGGGCCGCGCGACTCCGTCGAAGTCCGACCGCGGTGGTCTCCCGGGAGCCGCTCTTCGAGACGGATGCGATACGGGCATGGGATCTCCACCCCGACGGAGATCGTCTTGTCGCAGCGCAGGAGATGCAGGGGGTGGCCGACGCGAGCGGCCGGCCTGTGCAGGAGCGCTTCCTCGTCGTCACGAACTGGTTCCAGGAGCTCCGCGAGCGGATGGGCGAGAACTAGGTGTCGGACCCCACCTCCCGCCTGAACACCGCCCTCGAGGGCCGCTACCGCATCGAACGCGAGCTCGGTGAGGGCGGCATGGCCACGGTCTACCTCGCCGACGACCTGAAGCACGAGCGCAAGGTCGCGCTGAAAGTGCTGAAGCCGGAACTGGCCGCCGTGGTGGGCGCCGAGCGCTTCCTGGCCGAGATCAAGACCACGGCGAACCTCCAGCACCCGCACATCCTGCCGCTCTTCGACTCCGGCGAGGCCGACGGATTCCTCTTCTACGTCATGCCCTACGTGGAAGGCGAGAGCCTCCGGGACCGGCTCGACCGGGAGAAACAGCTTCCGGTGGATGAGGCGATACGGATCGTGACGAACGTGGCCGAGGCGCTGGAGCACGCGCACTCCCGAGGCGTAATCCACCGGGACGTGAAGCCGGAGAACATCCTGCTGCAGGCGGGCAAGCCCGTGGTGTCGGACTTCGGCATCGCGCTGGCGGTGGGAACCGCAGGTGGCGGTCGCCTGACGGGCACGGGAATGAGCCTGGGCACGCCGCACTACATGAGCCCGGAGCAGGCGACGGGGGACGTGGGGCTGGGTCCGGGGACCGACGTGTACGCGTTGGGGTGCGTGCTGTACGAGACGCTGGTGGGAGAGCCGCCGTACACGGGGAGCACGCCGCAGGCGATCCTGGGCAAGATCATCCAGGCGGAGCCGGTGTCGGCGACGAAGGCACGCAGCACGGTGCCGGCGCACGTCGATGCGGCGATCCGCAGGGCGCTGGAAAAGGTGCCGGCGGACCGGTTCACCTCCGCTCATGACTTCGCGACCGCGCTCGCCGACGCGTCGTTCCGCCACGGCGAGGACGTGGGTGCGGCGGGCGCGGGCGTCGCGGGCGCGGGCCCGTGGAAGCGGCTTGCCCTGGCACTGACGGCGAGCACGGCCGTGTTCGCCCTCGTGGCCGCCTGGTCGTTCCTCCGCCCGGCCCCCTCTCAGCCCGTGACACGGCAGGTGTTGAGCTCCGAGGGCTGGCTGGGCCTGGATGGGCCGGTGGTGGGACACTCCGTGGCTTTGGCTCCGGATGGCTCGAGCATGACGGTGCCCATTGAGTCGCCCACGGGTGAGGTGCAGCTCGGGCTCAAGATGCGCGACGCAACGGCCATCACGCCGATCCCGGGCACGGAGGAAGCTCGGGGAGTGGTGTATTCCCCGGACGGCGGGTGGATCGCCTACGCCATCGGCGCGGACCTCTACAAGCGACCGCTGATCGGTGGGTCCGCGGTGAAGCTGGCCGAGGACGTTCTTGGCGGAGGAGGCTTCGCAATCGCGTGGCTCGATGACGGGACGATCCTCTACGTTTCGGATTCCGAACGGATCCAGGTCATCCCGCAAGACGGTGGGGAACCCCTCCGCGCGGTGCGGTTGAGCCCCCGGTGGATGCAAGGTCTGCCCGGTGCCTCGGGGGCGCTCCTGGTCAACTCCAGCGACGAGCTCCTGGTCGTCGACCTCGAGGATCTGTCGAGCGAGGTGGTGCTGACGGAGGTGCGCAGAGCCTGGTACGCACCCACGGGGCACGTCGTCTACGTGCGAAGGGACGGGGCGGTCTTTGCCCAACCCTTCGATCTCGGCTCGCTCTCGGTCACGGGTGGGGCCGTTCCCCTCTTCGACCGGGTGCGCACCAGCCTGTTCAATGCGGACATGCACCTGGCCGCGGACGGTACGCTCCTGTACGTGGAGGGAACGACGACGGAAGAGCCCCAGTCGCAGCTGACCGTCGTGGATCTGGAGGGCAACGCAGAGGCACTGGCGCTCGCGCCTCGGCCAATCGGGGAGCTGGGTGTGGGTTGGTCCTCGGACGGAGCGTCCGTGGTGTTCCGGAGCGGGTGGCAGATCTACACCTACAACACGGTCCTGAACACGACCCCGAGACGGCTGACGCCCGAGGGCACCGCCTACATCGCGGTCTCCTCGCCGGACGGCACGCGGGTCGCGCTCACCTGGCGACGCGACGGTACGGAAGGCTGGGATCTGTTCACGAAGGATGTGAACGACGATGCACCGCCCAGGTCCATCGTCACGCTGGATGGCAGCCCCACCGTGATGGGGTGGCCCGCGGATACGTTGATCGTGTTCGAGAACTGGTCCGGGCTCAAGCCCGATCTGTGGATGGTGGACATCTCGGATCCGGATAACCCGGAGGCGCGTCCGTACCTGACCTCGGAGGCCTCCCTGTCGCGCATCACGATCTCCCCGGACGGAATGCTGGCGGCGTATCGATCCGACGAGTCCGGGACCGTCCGGATCCATGTGCGCAGCTTCCCGACCCCGGGCGAGCGCACCGTCGTGTACTCCGGGGCTGCGGGGGGCCTGGCCTGGTCCCCCGACGGGAGAACGCTCTATGCCTTCACGGAAGGATCTGAGCGGTACGCCATCGCCATCCGCCTGCAACGCGGTCTGGTCCCCGCGGTGGTGGGCGTCGACACGCTCTTCCCGATGCCGGTCGGGGCCCTCGAGCCTCAGCCGGGTTCCGTGTTGCATCCCGACGGGGACCGGTTCATTCTGGCGCTCCCCGCCGGCGTCCCGGAGGCAGAGGGAACGCCGCGGCCGGATCGCCTGATCCTCGTCACCAATTTCTTCGAAGAGCTGCGCCAGCGCACGGGTGGGGACCGATGACCGACATGCCCGGACGCCTCAACGCCGCCCTCGAAGGCCGCTACCGCATCGAGCGTCAGCTCGGTGAGGGCGGGATGGCCACCGTCTACCTGGCCGACGACCTGAAGCACGAGCGCAAGGTCGCCCTCAAGGTCCTCAAGCCCGAGTTGGCCGCGGTGATCGGGGCCGAGCGATTCCTGGCGGAGATCAAGACCACCGCAAACCTGCAGCACCCGAACGTCCTGCCGCTCTACGACTCCGGGGAAGCCGACTCCTTCCTCTACTACGTGATGCCATTCGTGGAGGGGGAGACGCTTCGGGAGCGTATCCAGCGCGAACAGCAGCTCGGAGTGGACGAATCGGTGGCCATCGTCAAGGAGGTCGCGGACGCCCTGGCCTATGCGCACCGGCAGGGCATCATCCACCGGGACATCAAGCCGGCCAACATCCTCCTCCAGGGCGGTCGGCCCGTCGTCGCCGACTTCGGTATCGCCCTGGCGGTAAGCGCCGCGGGGGGCGGGCGGCTCACCGAAACCGGCCTCAGTCTCGGCACGCCCCACTACATGAGTCCGGAGCAGGCCAGCGCGGACCGCGAGCTGAGCGCGCGCTCCGACGTGTACTCCCTCGGGTGCGTCCTGTACGAGATGTTGGCGGGACAGCCCCCGCATACCGGCCCCAACGCACAGAGCATCCTGGTCCGCATCCTCACCGACGACCCGCGACCCCTCGGGGAACTGCGCCGGTCCGTGCCGGCGAACGTGCATGCCGCGGTGATGAAGGCCATCGAGAAGCTGCCCGCCGACCGTTTCCCCTCCGCCGCCGACTTCCACGCGGCGCTGAGCGATCCGTCGTTTTCGTACGAACCGGTGGCGGCGGTGGCGACGCGCTCCGTCTCCCCTCCAGAGACGCCGCGGCCGGACGGGCGGTGGCTGAGGTGGGCCGTTGCCGTGCAGGGCGCGGCCATCATCGCACTGTTGGCGGCCCTCGCCCTCATGGCTGGAGCACCCGCCGAATCTCCCCGGCCCGTGATGCGATTCGTGCTCGACTCCGCGGCGCCTGTCATCTCGGGGGGACTGGACATCTCGCCGGACGAGTCTCACATCGTCATGTCGGTGGCGGCGGGCAGCGGCGTCCCTGAACTGGTGCTGCGCCGATCCGCGGACCTTCAGCCCAGGCGTCTGGAGGGCACCCTTGGCGCGGCCTCGCCGCGCTTCTCGCCGGACGGTCAGTGGATCGGATTCATCGACATGACCCTGTCGAGCGGCTCCACCGCGGAGAGAAGCTCCACCATCAACCGGATTCCCGTGAACGGTGGCCCGGTACAGAGGATCGCGGACGGCTTCTCCTTCGATTGGGGACCGGACGGCTTGATCTGGTACACCGACGACGAGGGACTGAAGAAGGTCGCACCAGGAGGCGGAAGCGCCGAGCTTGTGCTCGCCAACAACGACTCGATCCTGACCCATTTCCCGGAAGTGCTTCCTGGCGGAGAGGGCGTGCTGTTCAACGCTTCCATGACGCAAGGCGGACGCGTCTACTCCCTCGATACCCGCGACGGCTCCCTCCAGGTGGTTACCGAGTCGGGGTTCGACGCCCGCTACCTCACGAGTGGGCACGTGGTCTACTTCAACCTCGACGGCACGGGATCCGTCGTGCCGTTCGATCTGGAGCGCCTGGAGACCACCGGCTCGCCCGTCGCCGTCATCGAGGGTGCGTTCGCCCTGCCCACGCAGCGCATCGTGTTCGCCGTCTCGGAGCGTGGCACGTTCATCCAGCCCCTCAGACAGGAGTATGCGCCGGAGGAGCGACTCGCGTGGGTCGGCATGACAGGCAATGAGGCCGTGCTGCCCATCCGGCCCCTGGACTTCGAGGAGCCACGGGTCTCGCCGGACGGATCGACGATCCGCTACATCGACTTTTTCGGGCCCCGTCTGATCCTCTATGACGAGCGCACCGGACGGACGACGCGCCTGCCTCAGTCCATCGGCGCTTTCGGGGGCTCGGCGATGACCCCCGACGGCCGGGCGCTCTTCGTGGGCGGACCAGCCATCGCCCGCGTGGCCCTGGAGGCCGACGAATCTCCGGGTGCGACCCGGATGGCCGAGTGGGCTGGGTGGGTCGAGACCGTGTCCAGGGACGGGGAATGGATCGTCTTGCGGCAGTCCTCCACGGAGCGTGGACTGGACATCAGTCTCGTGCGGGTCAGCGATCCGTCGACGCTGGTCCCCTACCTGGGAGCCGACTGGGACGAGGCGCAGGCGTCCGTCTCTCCCGACGGGGGATGGCTCGCCTATGTGTCCACCCAGACCGGGCAGCCCCAGGTGTACGTGCGCTCCTTCCCCGAACCCGGCCCCGAGGTCTTGATCTCCGGCGAAGACGCGGCCCTCAGCCCCCTCTGGCACCCGGACGGCTCGGCGATCTTCTACGAGGTCCGGGGCAGGATGATGCAGGCCGATCTCTCGGTGGGAGACGGCGTGCGGGTGACGGGGCGAGAAACGTTGTTCTCCACGGAACCCTACGAGTCCAGCTTCAGCCGCTACGACGTGGGCGGCCTGGGGGGCGTCCGGCATGACCTGCACCCGGATGGGGAGCGGTTCCTCATGGTGAAGAGGGATGTCGAGTTGGACGTCGTGCCGGTGGCGACCGTGGAAGTGGTGATCAATTGGTTCGAGGAGTTGAAGGCGCGGATGGGGGAGGTCAACTGACATGACTGACCTCCCTTCCCGTCTCACCGCCGCCCTGGCCGACCGCTACCGCATCGAGCGCGAGCTCGGTGAGGGCGGTATGGCCACCGTCTACCTCGCCGACGACCTGAAGCACGAGCGCAAGGTCGCCCTCAAGGTCCTCAAGCCCGAGCTCGC
>CP070829.1:3618895-3626807 GCA_020344755.1 Gemmatimonadales bacterium | reverse complement strand
TCGAGATCCTCCACCCGATGGTGGGGGATCTCGTGGAGTCGGGCCAGGTGACCCAGGTCCAGTCCGTGGGGCGTCGCGAAAAGCCTCTCGAACGGGGGATCGTACGACCGGACCGGGAGCATGTGAAAGATCCCTCCCCCGTCGTTGTTCACGACCACCAGGGTGAGCTGCACCCCGGGCTCCCGCAGGGCCAGCAGCCCGTTGGCGTCGTGGAGGAAGGCCAGGTCCCCCAGGAGGGCCACGGTCCTGCGCCCGGTCCCCGCCGCCACCCCCGCCGCCGTCGAGACGATTCCGTCGATCCCGCTCGCGCCCCGGTTGCCGAAGACGGGCAGGCCGTCCTCCCGAACGCCGCCGAAGCCGTCCACGTCGCGAATGGGCATGGAGCTGGAGACGAAGAGGGCACACTCTTCGGGCGTGCCCCTGAAGACCGCGGCCGCCACGTGTCCTTCGTGCCGGGGACCGGGGGCGTGAATCGCCCCATCCCGCGCGGCCCCGTCCACGGCCTCCCAGAGTGCGCGCCACCGGGCCGGTACCGTGCGCTCGTGGCCCAGGGAGCGTTCCCGCAGGAACTCCTCGGGATCCACCTGCAGGTAGTGGGACGCCGCGTGAAGGTGGTCCTTCCAGCGCGCCCCGGCATCCACCACGATCTGGGGCACGTCCAGGAGCGACTCCAGCCACCGGTTCAGCGCCGCCGAAGTGGGCGCCGCCCCCACGCGGATGACCAGGTCGGGTCGGAGGGCGCCGGCCACCCTGTCGGACCGGAGGAAGAGGTCGTAGGCCGAGATCCGGGACGCCCCCCGGTCGGGGAGCGTCCTGCTGCCGGAGAGGGGGTCCACCAGGAGAGGGATCCCCCGGGCGGCGGCGAAGCGGATCGCGGCCTTTCCGATGGCCTGGGGACGCGGCACCGGTCCCACGACCAGGAGCGGGCGCTCGCTGGCGGCCAGACCGAGCTCCAGCACCTCCCCGTCCTCCTCGCTCGCCCGTGCCCGGCGCCACCCCACCTGCACCATGGGCACGCCCTCCCGTCCCCGCATCGCCACCGGGTGGTGACGCTCGAAGTCTTCCGGCACGTCCCCTTCCACGGGAGTGGGCTCCAGGGGCTTGCGAAAGGGGAGGTTCAGGTGGACCGGCCCCGCGGGATCACCCCTGGAAGCGGCCACCGCCCGCGCCGCCACCGCCCGAAGGTGCCGCAGGGCCTGGTCGTCCACCGCGGGCTGCGGCAGGTCCCAGGCGGCCCGTGGGTAGTCCCCGAAGATCCCCGGTTGTCGGATGGCCTGGTTCGCGTCCGCATCCCGGAGGTGATGGGGACGGTCCGCCGTCAGCAGAAGGAGCGGGGCTTCCGCCTGGTGTGCCTCCACCACCGCCGGGAGCAGGTTCGCCACCGCGGTTCCCGAAGTGGTGACCACCGCGGCCGGTGCACCGGTACTCTTCCCGATCCCCAGGGCGAAGAAGGCGGCGGAGCGCTCGTCCAGGAATACTCGTACCGTGAGCTCGGGCGCCTGGGCCACGGCGAGTACCAGGGGTGTCGACCGGGAGCCGGGGGCGAGGCACACCTCCCGGACCCCGCAGCGGACCAGCTCCTCCACCAGGGCCCGTGCCCACGTCGCGTTGCGGTTCGGGTCCGTCATGATGCACCCTCCACGGTCACGGCTCCGCTCCGTCCAGTGCCGCCCCGGAGTCGATCAGCGCCCGGAGCACCGGCAGGAACTTGATCGCCGTCTCCTCCCACTCCATCGAGGGGCGGGAGCCCTCCACGATTCCCGCACCCGCAAAGAGACGCCACGTCCGTCCATCGCCGACCGCGGTGCGGAGCGCCGGGACGAAGTGGCCCTCGCCCTCCGTGTCGAACCACCCCACGGGACCGGCGTACCATCCCCGCTGAAAAGGCTCCGCATCCAGCAGGAAGTCCAACGCCGCGTCGCGAGGCACACCACACACCGCCGGGGTGGGATGCAGGGCCTCCACCAGCTCCAGGACCGACAGACCGGGGTGGGCCGGCGCTTCGATCTCCGTCTCCAGGTGCTGGATCCGGGCCAGCCGCAGAATGTGCGGCTCCGCCTGGGCCCGAATCGGGCCCGCCAGGGGCGCGAGGCGCGTTACCATGTCCTCCACCACCACGCGGTGCTCCGCCCGGTCCTTCCGCGACTCCAGCAGCTCCCGGGCCAGGAGGTCGTCCTCCCGAGCGTCCGCGCCCCGGGGAACGGAACCCGCCACCGCCGTCGCCGTGACCATCCCGTCCCGGAGCGTCGCCAGGGCCTCGGGAGCCGCGCCCAGAAGGAGGGCGCCGGGCCGGGGCTCGAAGAGGAAGGCGTGGGTGCGGGTGTGCTGACTCCAGAGCGCCAACAGCACCTGGACGGCCGAGAGGGCGCCCTCCAACTCCACTTCCCGGGTCCGGGCCAGGACCGCCTTGGAGATGCTCCCGGTCCGGATTGCGGACAAGGTCGTCTCGACCGCCTCCATCCAGGGGACGCGGTCCCCCTCCCGGATCACCCCGCTGACCTGCGTGGGGAGGGGCGGATCCCCATGATCCCCCATGAGCTGCACCAGGTGGTCCGCTTCCGCCTCCGCCCGGTCTCGCGCCGCCGCCGGGTCCCCCCCTGCCGGAACCCGGACGCGAAGCCGCGCCGGTCCGTCGGCCTCACCGTCCAGCTCCACCGTGGGAAGGTGGAAGAGGGCGACGGGAAACGCGCTCCACAGGCCTCCGGGCTGGTGATCGTCCCGAAACGAGAAGCCCCCGTAGAAGCGGAGCGCCTCCCGCCCGTCGCCCCTCTCCCGCCAGCCGTGGGCGGTCTCCGCCACCGCTCCATAGCGACCGGGACCCGGAGCCGCCTCGATCTCCCCCAGGACCCCGGCGTGGGCCACCCAACGGGGCCCGCGAGCCCAGAAGCCCCGGGGCCCACCCTGTAGGGCACGGAGGAAGGCGCCGGGATTCCCGGAGGAGACGACCCGCCGGGCCGTCTCGAACTCCTGGGACCCGCGGGCTCCGATCGCGGACGTGGGGGAGGCAGAGTCAGTCACGCCCCGAATATACGGGGGGACCGCCGCTCACAAAGCCGCCTCAGCCCGATCCTCCGGTGAGGGGCTCCAGATCCCGATACCGCAGCGACCACTCGTCGTCCACCGCGTTGCGCATTACGTCCACACTCACTTCGAGGGGCAGGCCGTCGCTGGGACGGTACTGCGCCTCGAAGGAGTAGGGGTCCCTCGACAGGACTTCCTCCAGGTACGGGAAGACCTGGTCGACCGGCAGGTAGTAGCTCAGTACGTACTCCCGCCACCACTCCTCGTTGGGGAGGGGGTCCTCCGCCTCAGGGAACTCCACCCCGGTGATGGCCCCGTCCTCCACCGTGATGCGGGCGGCGATCACGGGGCAGAAGCAGAGGCGTTCCACCGTCACCCGATAGTGGGACGGCCCATGCTCCATCCACAGCGCCTCGGCCCGCCTCAGGCGGCGGAGCTCCCCGTCGCCGTCGGGGGCCAGGATCCCGCACCCCGCCAGGGCCCCCACCAGCAGGCCCAGCGCGGTGAACCGTCCCCAACCCGTCCAACCCATCCCGGCTCTGCGGCCCCGGCGACCGGTGCGCGTTCCGACCGAAGGCCCGTGATGAGATTTCACGAACCGCAGCCTCCCATTACCGTGTCCGACACCCTCGATCGGCCTCGTGTCCATCAACCCCCCCTTCCCATGACTAGACTGCGCTCCCTCTCCCTCCTTCTTCTCGCCGCCGTCACCGGCTGTGGGGGCGGCGAGCCTCCCGCCGACAGTCCCACGGAAGAGCCGTCGGGCGCCGCCCCGTCGATCGCCGCGCCGGAGACCGACATCTGGCTCGCCACCCTCCACGTCGGCGAAGCCGGATTGTCGTTGGCGGATGCCCGGAACGTCACGGCCCGGACAGGCTACGACAACCAGCCCTTCTTCCTCTCCGATGGGTCCTTCCTGTATACCCGCGAAGCCGATGGATCAACCGACATCTGGCGGTACGAACCCGGCTCCGGAAGCCATTCGCAGGTCACCGACACCCCTGAGAGCGAGTACTCTCCGACCCCGATCCCCGGGGTCGACGGCTTCTCGGTGGTGCGGGTGGAGTCCGACGGAACCCAGCGCCTCTGGGAGTTCGACATGGGTGGCGGCAACGCCACCGTCATCTTCCCCGATATCGCCCCGGTGGGCTACCACGCGTGGATCGACGGAGAGAACGCCTTTCTCTTCATCCTGGGCGAGCCCCCGACGCTGCACGCCGCCCGTCGCGGCGTGGCGGGGTCGACGCTCCTGGCCGAGGGGATCGGGCCCTCCATACAGAAGGTGCCGGGCCAGCCCTCGGTCAGCTTCGTCGAGGTGACGGAGGTGGGTACCGAGATCGAGACCTGGACGCTGGACGGCGTCCTGAGCCGACTCGTCGCCGAGGGAGTGGACGGGGCGGCGCATCATGCCTGGACCCCGGACGGCACGCTGCTACAGGCCTCCGGCAATGCCGTCTTCGCGTTCTCCAGCGACGGCATGGGGTGGATGCAGATCGGCACCCTTCCGGAGGGCTACCAGATCACCCGTCTTGCGGTCAGCCAGGACGGGGGCCGTCTCGCCATGGTCGCCGGACCTCCCGCCGGGGGGTGATCGTCTCGGGAAGGGGTGGACCGGGGCCGATCCCGGAGGCTAGCGCCCCGTCCACTCCTTCCAGCTCTCCTCGGCGTGACCCACCGTGAGGCGGTTCTCACATCGCACCAGGGGAGTGGCCAGAATGAGCGGCTCCTCCTCGAGGATCTCCAGCCACTTCTCGTCGCCGTAGTGGGCAGCGTGGAGGCCCAGGGACCGGAAGCGCTTGCTCGACCGGTCCACGACGGCGTCCGTGCCGAACTTCTGGACGAAGCGCCGAAGCTCCCCCTTGGACGCCGCCCGCTGCCGCAGATCCACGAAGTGGACCTGGATCCGCCTCTCCTTGAAGAAGCGGAGCGCCTTGCGGGTGTCGGAACACCCCTTGGTTCCAAAGATCTGTACCTGCATCCGACGCTGCTCCCTGGGCTCCCCCTCCATCGCCATTCCGGAAGACCTCGCGGGCCGCCCTTCCCGGCACGGGGCTGCTCCTACCGGTAGTTCCCGAACTGCAGCTCCACCCCGAAGTCCTCCCCCTTGAGGAAGGCGATCACTTCCTGGAGCGTGTCCCGGCTGGGTGCGATCACGCGGAGCTCGTCCCCCTGGATCTGAACCTGCACCTTCTTGAAGGACTGGTCGCGGATCGCTTTCGAGATCGTCCTTCCCGTGTCCTGGTCGATCCCCTGCTTGAGACCGATCCGCTGGCGGGCCCGGCCCATGGTCCCCTCCTCCGAATTCCCCTCGTCCAGGTTCTTCACGGGGACACCCCGCCGAACCAGGCGCTCCTTGAGGATCTGGAGCATCGCCTTGAGCCGGTATTCGTCGTCGGCATCCAGGAGGATGGTCCCTCCCCCACGGTCGAAGTCCACCTTGCAGTCCGTTCCCCGGAAGTCGTACCGGGTGCTCACCTCCTTCCGGGTCTGGTTCACCGCGTTGTCCACTTCCTGGAGGTCCACCCCGGTGGAGATGTCGAAAGAGCTGGTCTTGGCCATGAGTGGTGCTTCAATGGGGGGTGACGCCGGCCCTCCGCCGGCATCCATGCCGGGAAGGTAGCGGCGCCGCCGGTGCGCCTCCACCGGCGGGATGATCCCCCTCGGCGGCCGTTACCGTGGGCGGAAGGCCCGGTCCAGGGGCACGTTGGCGAAACCCCCATCGTCCCCCTTGGTGGCGTACCGGTAGAGGGCCGCGGTGTAGACGCCTCGCAGCGAAGCGGAGAAGATCCCCAGGAGGACGTACCCCACCACCGCGACCACGACCACGGAGAGGGCCGCCACCGGCGAAGTCTGAACGGCGAGGATGAAGGGGATTCCCATGACCAGGGTCCACGCGAGACCCATGAGGAAGAAGGCCCACCCCATCCCGAAGCTCCCCACCACCTGCTCGCCCCACGTGCGCCGGAACAGCGTCGCGCTTTCCTTCACCGCGTCCACCGGCCCCAGGTTCTGGGTCACGAGCACCGGTACCACCAGGAAGGTGGCCAGATTCCACGCCATCCCCACCAGGCCGATCACCATTCGACCCACGAAGCCCGCCCTCTCCGAGAGGAAGCGCAGGACCATGCCCACCGTGGACGCCAGAGCCGCATACCCCAGGATGGCGGGAAGACGGCTCATGGCGATGCGAAGCCCGTCCCCCACTGTCGGATCCCCACCCTCCATGCGGATGAGGGCGGCGCCCACCAGCGCGGAGTTGAAGAAGAAGATCACGGTGTACTGGACCAGGTAGAAAAGGAACCCGAGGACGTACGCCAGGTAGCTACCGCCCTCTTCCGCGAAGATCTCCCACCCGCCCGTGACCGCGAGGGGGGCGAAGAAGCTGGCGGTGACCAGGACGGAGGTCACGCCGGAGAACACGGGAAAGATCATCAACTCCTTGTCCATCTTCAGGACGTCGGCGCTGGCCTTTACCAGGCTCCAGCTCCCCGCGAGGGTCCCCGCCATTTCGTCTCCTCCTTCATCCGGTGTCCGCGGCCGCACCAGGGGCCGATCAACCTCCAATACCGCGGCTGCGCTCCGAACCTTCAAGTGTCATGAGCCGTGAATCCCAGTCCGAGCTGTTCGATGCGGGGCCGGCGTCGCCGGTGGACCTGGCTCCCGAGGCGGCGGGCCACCAGGCCCTGGCGGAGCGGATCTCCCCCCGCATCCGGTTGGGGACCTCCTCGTGGTCCTTCCCCGGGTGGGAGGGGATCGTCTACGACCGTCCCGTCCCCGGCACCACCCTGGCCCACCACGGTCTCCGGGCCTACTCGCGGCACCCGCTCCTCCGCTGCGTCGGGGTCGACCGAGGCTACTACGCGCCGCTCTCCCGGGGCGTGCTGGAGCGGATGCGGAATCAGACGCCTCCCTCCTTCCGGTTCGTCCTGAAGGCGGACCGCCGCCTCGTCTTCCCGGGTGGGCCCGGCTCCGATCCCGAGCTGTTCCTGAATCCGTCGTGGGGGGAGGCGGAGATCGTGGCGCCGGCAGCGGAGATCCTGGGGGAGAGGTTGGGAACGATCCTCTTCCAGTTCCCGCCCATCCGTCCGGAGGTCCTGGGAGGTCCACGCCGCTTCGCCGAGCGCCTGTACCACTTTCTCCAGGCCCTCCCGCCCTCGCCTCCGTGCACGGTTGAGATCCGGACCCCCGAGCTCCTCACCGCGGACTACGCCTCCGCGCTCGCCCACGCCGGGGCCCATCACGGATTCGTGATCCACCCCGAGATGTCGGATCTCGACACCCAGCGGGCGGTCGTGGGACTCTCCGGGTCTCCATCGGCACCCACGCTGATCCGGTGGATGCTGAAGCCGGGTTACAGCTACGAACGGGCCCGCAATGCGTGGACTCCGTTTCGCCGTCTCGCGAGTCCGGATCCGGATCGCAGGGGACAGGTCGTGCGGATCGCCATTGAGGTGGCGGCACAGGGTGGAGAGGTGATGGTGGTGGTGAACAACAAGGCGGAGGGTTCCTCACCGCTTTCCGTCGTGGAACTGGCTCGAGCCCTCACGAATTCGGACCGTGCAACGTTCTGAATCTTTCTGGCGTCCAACTCGTAGGGAAGATCGACAAGCCGGTGTGGTGCCGGACCGAGAGTAAGGTGGGGAGAGATGATCAAGTACAGGAAGCCGAATCGGGTGAGGGACGTGGTCGGGGCGATCGTTTTCGCCGTTGCCGCCGCGCTCCTCTGGGTTCAGTCGTCGATGGCCGGGAGCCACGTGGACTCGGCGGCCCTGGACGAGGGCGGGGCCACTGCGACAGCAGTCATTCGCTCGGCCACGGGAGGTAGCACCGGCTGCGCCTGAGTCGCTCCTCCACACCCATAGATGCGAACGGCGGCGCTGCCTTAAGGCAG
>CP070829.1:3610845-3618795 GCA_020344755.1 Gemmatimonadales bacterium | reverse complement strand
ACACGATACCAGGAGGTCCACGTCGCCCACCGTCTCCTTGCGTCGGCGATAGCTCCCCGCCACGTCCAGGCGCTCCACGCCCGGGGCGCTCTCCATGTGCCGGAGGAGTCCGGCGATGAGCTGCTCCGCCTCCGCCCTCAGAAAGCGGCCCGTCTGCTTCCGGAAGTCCTCGATGGACCGCCGGATCTTGGCGACGCTCTTCGCCCCGAACCCGGTCAGCTTCTCCACCGTTCCCTTGTCGAGCTCGGCCTCGAGCATGGGGACCGACTCCACACCCAGCTCCTCCCAGAGCTTCTTGGCCTTCTTGGGTCCGACCCCATCGAGCCGCGTCAGCTCCACGAGGGTGCGAGGGATCTGCTCGGTGATCTCGTCCAGCACCCTGAGCTGACCGGTCTGCAGAAGCTCCCGGATGTGGGCATCCACCTGCTTCCCGATACCCTGGAGTTCGGTCAGGTCCTCCCCGTCGGCCACCATGTCGGCGATAGGCCGGGTGAGACCCTCCACCGTGCGAACGGCTCCCCGGTAGGCCCGGATCCGGAAGGGATTGGCGCCCTGGATCTCCAGGAGGTCCGCTACTTCGGAGAGGGTGCGTGAAACGTCCAGGTTCTCCATCACGCCTCCTCGACGCTCACGCCGGCCGCCTTCAGAAGGGCGATGAACGCCTCCTCGTCCAGCGTCTGGATCCCCAGCTCCACCGCCTTGTCGTACTTCGAGCCGGGGTCCTCCCCCACGACCACGTGGGTGGTGGACTTGCTCACCGATCCCACCACCTTCGCACCCGCTGCCTCCGCCAGCTTCTTCGCCTGCCCGCGCGTGAGGCGGGAGAGTCCCCCGGTGAAGACGAAGCGCGTTCCCGCCAGTGCATCGGAGGACGGTCCGCGCTCGGAGACGACAAGCTCCATCCCCCGTTCCAGGATGTGGTCGATGGCCGTCGCATTCCGCGGATGGCCCAGGAATCCGGTGATGGCCTCGGACATCCGGGGCCCGATTCCCTCCACCGCCTCCAGGTCCTCGCGGGAGGCATCTCGGATGGCCTGGAAGCCGCCGAAGGCCCGGGCCAGGTCTCGAGCCACCGCGGCTCCCACTTCCGGGATTCCCAGGCCGTGGAGGAATCGGGACAGCTCCACCGTCCTTCTGGCCTGGATGGCCGCCACCAGATTGGTGGCGCTCTTCTCGGCGAACCCGGGAAGGTCCACGAGATCTTCCCTCGAGAGATCGAAGAGCTCCGCCAGTTCCCGCACCAGCTCGCGGTCCACCAGGAGGGTCGCGGTCTCCTCTCCCAGGCCCTCGATATCCAGTGCGTTCCGGGCCCCGAAGTGCACGATTCTGCCTTTCAGCTGTGCGGGGCACCCGTAACGATTCGGACAGACGGTCCGAGGGCCGTCCTCGTAGACCGGAGTCCCACAGGCGGGACACTGTTCCGGCATGGCGAAGGGCTCGCCGCGACGCTCCCCATCCACTTCGATCCGCTCCACGACCTGTGGAATCACGTCCCCTGCCCGCTGGATCCGGACCGTGTCCCCCTCCCGAACGTCCTTTCGGGCTACCTCCTCCCGGTTGTGCAACGACGCCCGGGAGATCGTCACCCCTCCCACCTGTACGGGGAGGAGGAGCGCCACCGGCGTCAGGACACCGGTCCGTCCGACGGAAATCGCGATGCGCTCGACGCGTGTGACCTCCTTGCGCGGCTCGAACTTGTAGGCCATGGCCCAACGGGGATGGTGGGAGGTGGCTCCCAGCTCCCCGCGCACGTCCACGTGATCCAGCTTGATCACCACGCCGTCGATCTCGTAGTCCAGATCGTCTCGGCCTTCCTCGAAGGCCTTGTGGTACTTCAGGACAGCCTCGACGGAATCCACCACCTCGATCCGCTCGGGAGTGCGGAAGCCCCAGTCCCGGAGGGCCTCCACCGCTTCGTGATCCCAGTGGAACGGCTCCACTCCCTCCATGTGAAGGACGTCGTACACGAGGCAGTCCAGCTCCCGCTGTGCCGTGATCCGGGAATCGAGCTGGCGAATCGCACCGGCCGCCGAGTTCCTCGGCGAGGCGTAGGGGTCCTCTCCCTTCTCCATGAGCTTCTCGTTGAAGCGCTCGAATGCGGAGATGTTCATCAGCACCTCCCCCCGAACCGCCAGGAGCCGTGGCGCCGGTCGATCCTCCTCCCGGAGCCGAAGGGGAACCGCGTGGATGGTCCGTACGTTGTCCGTCACGACCTCTCCCCGGCGTCCATTCCCTCGGGTCACTGCCCGCGCCAGGACCCCCTCTTCGTACACCAGCTCGATGGATGCCCCGTCGAGCTTGGGTTCCAGCAGATACCGGACAGGCTCGTCCACCGCCTTCCGGATCCGCTCGTCGAAGCGCCGGAGCGCCTCTTCCTTCTCGCTGGAGTCGAGGGAGAGCATCGGGGCCACATGATTCACGGTCTCGAAGGAATCCTGGGGCTCGGCTCCGACCCGCTGGGTCGGCGAGTCCGCGGTCGCGAGCTCCGGGAAGACCTCCTCCAGCCCCTGCAGGCGACGGAAGAGCCGGTCGTACTCCGCGTCGGAGATCTCCGGGCGGGCCTCGACGTAGTAGAGGAACGCATGCCGGTTGAGCTCCCCTCTGAGCGACTCCGCCAGATCCCGGGCCTTGGCCAGACCCAGTTCGGCTGGCTCGGTGTCCATGTCCATGTCCAGTGGGCTCACAGTCTTCATCCGGACCGTCGAGAGTGGAGCGCGGAATCGTTAAAAGTGGGGCAAGTGCCCTGGGGCGTACACTCCCGGGTGCCGTTGCGCCACCGCGCCGGGGACATTCATATCAGGTCCCTGTCTGACCGTTGGCCGGCCGCTCGGCAACGGCCGACCTCGCGATCTGGATTCACCCGGAGGCTTCATGAGAACCCTGCTGCCCCGTTTCGGGTTCAGCCTGGCCGTCACGGCGCTGCTGACCCTGCACACCCCCCTTGCCGCTCAGATGGAGGAAACAACCCGCCGCGGAGCGGACGAGGGAGGCGGCCCGTACCAGCGCCTCATCATCCGCGGGGCCACGATCCTCGACGGGACCGGCGCTCCCCCCCAGGGGCCGGTGGACATCGTGATCGAGAACGACCGGATCTCGGAGATCCGGTCGGTGGGGTATCCCGGCGTCGAGATCAACGAACGCCGGCGCCCCGCTGCCGGGGATCGTGAGATCGACTGGCACGGGAAGTGGGTGCTTCCCGGATTCGTCGACATGCACGTCCACACGGGTGGGGGCGGAAAGGCCCCGCAGCCGGAGTACACGTACAAGCTCTGGATGGGCCACGGAGTGACGACGGCAAGGGGGGTGGGATTCGGTCCCATGATGTGGTCCCTCCAGGAGAAGGCGCTGGCAGAGCGGAACGACATCGTCGCGCCACGGATGTTCGTCTACGTGCGCCCGGGCGAAGGATGGGACGAGGGCCCGATCGATTCCCCCGAGAAGGCCCGCGAGTGGGTGCGGTGGGCGGCGAACGTCGAGGTGGACGGCGCTCGCATCGACGGTCTCAAGCTCAGCGCCTTCGACCCGCCCATCATGGAGGCGCTCATCGATGAGGCGCACCAGCATGGCTTGGGAACGGTCGCCCACCTGGCCCAGACCGGTGTCGCCCGAATGACGGCGCTGGACGCGGCAGAGGTCGGTCTGGACATGATGACCCACTACTATGGCCTGTTCGAGTCGATGCTGTCGGACTACTCGATCCAGGATTGGCCCCTGGACTACAACTACAACAACGAGCAGCACCGCTTCGGGCAGGTGGGACGGCTCTGGTATCAGAGCGCGGAGCGGGGATCCGAGGAGTGGAAAGACCTCATCGACCGATTCCTGGAGCTGGACTTCGGGCTCGACCCCACCATGACCATCTACGAAGCCAGCCGCGACGTGATGCGTGCCCGGGAGGCGGACTTCCACGACGAGTTCACCCTCCCGAGCCAGTGGGACTTCTACCAGCCTTCGCGGGAGGCCCACGGGTCCTACTGGTTCTACTGGACCAGTGAGGACGAGTACCACTGGAAGAAGTTCTACCAGAAGTGGATGGACTTCCTGAACGACTACAAGAACGCCGGAGGCGTGGTCACCACCGGGTCCGACTCGGGCTTCATCTACAAGCTCTACGGGTTCGACTACATCCGGGAGCTGGAGCTGCTGCGGGAGGCGGGCTTCCACCCGGTGGAGGTGATGCGTTCCGCCACCTACAACGGTGCGCTCCAGCTCCACAAGCCCAAGGGATTGGAGAACGAGCTCCAGTTCGGGATCCTTCGAGCCGGGATGAAGGCGGACCTGGTGATGGTGGAGGAGAACCCGCTGGAGAACCTGAAGGTGCTCTACGGCAACGGGGCGGTGAAGCTCAATGACGAGACCGGCGAGGTGGAACGCATCGGCGGCATCAGCTACACGGTGAAGGACGGGATCGTCTACGACGCGAAGCAGCTGCTGGAGGACGTGAAGCGCATGGTCCGCGAGGCGAAGCAGGCGGTGGTGTCGGAGGAGGGAAGCTAGCGCGGCGGACCCCATGCCCGGCCGCCCGGCGGTGCGATCGAGCGCCGGTCCGGGGATGGGACGAGAATGGGAAGAGGGCTCCTCGGGGAGGTTGCCGGTCCATGTCGGCCACCGCTCCTGGGAGCCCTTGCCGTTCGCGGGGTAGTCCAGGCGCAGCCGTAGGCCAGGAGGGACCAGCCGGGACGATCAGGAGGGATCTGGTCATGGATGACCTTCGGACGTCGTTGCAGAACCGTAACGATTCCTTCACATCCCATACGACTTCCGGATACAGATGAAAGGAGAAGTGTGTCACAGATTCCTTCGAGCTCGATGAATATCTCCGCGTTGCGCGGCGAAACCCCGGGGACCCGGGGGTGCACCCACCTCAACAATGCCGGTGCGGCACTCATGCCCGAGCCGGTGCTCCAGGCGATGCGCGATCACCTGGAGCTGGAGGCCGAGACCGGGGGATACGAGGCCAAGGCGTTGCGCGAGGGAGCCATCGAGGGGGTATACAGGGAGCTGGCCGCGCTCCTTCGGACCGCTCGCGGGCAGATCGCGCTCACGGAGCATGCCACGGCCAGCTTCGTGGCAGCTCTTTCGGCCATTCCCTTCCGGGCCGGGGACGTCCTCCTGACCACCCGCCACGACTACGTCTCGAACCAGATCCAGTACCTCAGTCTCGCCCGCCGTATGGGGATCGAGGTGGTGCGGGCCCCGGACGGCCCAGAAGGTGGCGTGGACGTGGCGGCCATGGCGGAGCTCGTCCATCGACGAGCGCCCAGGCTGGTGGCCATGAGCCAGATCCCCACGAACTCGGGGCTCGTCCAGGACGTCGCCACGGTGGGGGAGGTGTGCCGGGAGCGGAGGACCTGGTTCCTCGTGGACGCGTGCCAGTCCGTGGGGCAGATGCCCGTTCACCCCGATTTCCTTGGGGCCGACTTCGTGTCTGCCACGGCCCGGAAGTTCCTACGGGGCCCTCGGGGGGCTGGGTTCCTCTGGGTCTCCAACCGGGTGCTCGAGGAGGGTCTGGAACCCCTCTTCCCCGACCTGAGGGGGGCAGACTGGGTGGGTCAGGACCGGTATCGGCCACTGTCCGACGCCCGGCGATTCGAGACGTGGGAGTTCGCCTACGCTCTGATCCTGGGGATGGGCGAGGCCGCTCGGTACGCCCGGGAGCTGGGACTCGACGCGATCCAGTCGAGAGCCTGGCGCCTGGCGGGACGACTCCGTGAACGCCTGGACGAGCTCCCCGGCGTGCGCATCCTGGACCGGGGGCCCGAGTTGTGCGCGATCGTCACCGCATCCGTGCGCGGGTGGCAGCCCGAAGCCCTGGTGAGCCGCCTGCGCCGGGAGCGGATCCACACCTCGTCACTGGACCTGGGATCCGGGGTGATCGACTTCACCGAGAAGGGGGTGGAAGGGGCGCTCCGCGTCTCACCGCACTACTACAACACCGAGGAGGAGGTGGACCGGTTCGTCGACGTGATGGCCACACTGGTCCGTCCCTGATCCACCGGTTCGGTACCCGCCGGTCCCCTCCCTCCCCACTCCCGTCCACACCGGTACGAACCCCACCTCTCTCAACCCCAGCGGTCCCGTCCTTGTCGCCCCGCCGCGGAGGCGTCCGTATCCTTGCCCTTCCCGCGGGGATGAAGAGAATTCCGGCGGGGCTCGTAGTCTGTGCGTCCGTTCTGGGAAAAGGAGTGGGTTTGCGATCGGAGGTGGAGGTGGAGCTCATTCGGAAGTGCCGCTCGGGCGACGCACGGTTCTTCGAGCCGCTGGTGCGGGCGTACGAGGGACCGGGGCTGCGGGTGGCCACCGGAATGCTGGGGGACGTGGACGACGCCAGGGACGCCCTTCAGGAGGCCTTCGTGAAGGTCTTCCGGAACCTGTCGAAGTTCGACACCCGTCGAGCGTTCGGACCCTGGTTCTTCCAGATCCTTCGGAATCAGTGCCGCGACATGATCCGCTCCCGGAACAGCCGGGCCGGCCGCGAGACTCGGGACGAAAGACTGGAGTTCCGCGCCGAGAACGCCGAGTTGGGCCCCGAGCGGGCCCGTGAGCGTTCCGCGGCGAAGACGCTCCTTTGGCGGGGGCTGGAGAGGGTGGGGGAGGACCACCGGGAGATCCTGGTGCTAAAGGAACTGCAGGGGTTCAAGTACCCTGAGATCGCGGAGATTCTAGGGATTCCGGAGGGTACGGTGGCGAGCCGACTCTACCATGCCCGCCGGGCCCTCAAGGACGCCCTGGAAGAGCTGGGGATGCGCTATCCCTGACCGCGACCCGAGACCCTCAAAAGCAAGGAAGAGGGGATTCAGCATCCCCCGGAGACTCACGACGTGCCCAGACCCATCTCGAAAGAAGACCTGATGCGCTTCCTGGACGGCGAGCTGTCCACCGACGAACGCGCCCGAGTAGAGGAAGGCCTCGCCCGATCCACAGAGCTACAACGGGAGTTGGCCATCTTCCGGAGCATGCAGGAGGACCTTGCCTCCCTCCCGGAACGGGCTGCGAACGGAACCTCCGTCTGGGTGACCGTGAACCGGCGCCTCACCCGTCCGGTCGGTTGGGTCCTCCTCGTGACGGGATTCGTGCTCTGGGTGGGATACGGGGCCTGGGTGTTCGCCACCTCCCCTGTGAACCCCCTGGAGAAGCTCGCCGTAGGCGCCCTCGCGGTAGGGTTCCTGATCCTCCTCGCCGCCGCCATCTTGGATCGTCTGCAGGAGTGGCGGAACGACCCTTACAGGGATGTGGAGCGATGATCGTGGTGACCACCCCGGACGTGCCGGGACGTGAGGTTACGGAGGTGCTGGGGCTCGTCCGGGGAAACACCATCCGGGCACGTCACGTGGGACACGACATCCAGGCCCTCTTCCGCAACATCGCCGGTGGAGAGGTCCACGAGTACACCAAGATGCTGGCCGAGGCGCGGGAGCAGGCCGTGGACCGCATGCTGGAAGAAGCCGAGGCCCTGGGCGCCGACGCGGTCATCGCGGTCCGGTTTCAGACGTGCGAGGTGATGAAGGGCGCAGCCGAGATGTTGTGCTACGGTACCGCGGTCCGACTCGACTCGGGAGCATGACCCGACGCCCTGCTCGCCTTCGGGCCCTCTGCTCGGTTCCCATCTTCCTTCTCCTGGCCGCCTGCGCCACCTCTCCCTTCCAGGCTCCTTGGGCCCCGCCCGCCCTCGAGGAAGCCATCTCCGCCTCCATCGATTCTCCACCGCTGGACCAGGTCTCCTGGGGAATCCTGGCCGTGGACGGCTCCACCGGAGAGGTCCTCTACGCCCGGAACGAGGCCAGGAAGTTCATCCCTGCCTCCAACGCGAAGATCCTGGTGACCGCCGCTGCCCTCCTGGAGATGGGACCCGACTATCGATTCGAGACAGCGGTGTGGCCCACCGGCGAGGTCGGTCCCGAGGGGCTGCTTGGCGGAGACCTGGTCATTCCCGGAGACGGAGACCCCACG
>CP070829.1:3602522-3610745 GCA_020344755.1 Gemmatimonadales bacterium | reverse complement strand
GAAGAGGGCGAGCTCTTCGGCCTGGTGGGTCCCGACGGTGCCGGCAAGACCACCACCCTTCGCATGCTGGCGGGAGTGCTCCGCCCCACGGAGGGGGACGCCCGGGTGGCGGGCATCAGCATCCGCCAGGATCCGGAAGGCGCCAAGCCGTACCTGGCCTACATGGCCCAACGCTTCGGTCTCTACGAGGACCTGACCGTGGCGGAGAACCTGGCGTTCTACGCCGACCTCTTCCGTGTACCTCGATCCGAGCGTCCGGACCGCCTCCAGCGTCTCTACCGGTTCTCCCGGCTGAATGAGTTCCAGGACCGTCTGGCGGGTGCGCTCTCCGGGGGAATGAAGCAGAAGCTCGCCCTCTCGTGCGCCCTCATCCATCAGCCCCGGATCCTGCTGTTGGACGAGCCCACCTTTGGAGTGGACCCCATCTCCCGCCGGGAGCTCTGGACGATCCTGGACGAGATGGTGGCGGGAGGAACCACGGTGGTGGTCTCCACCTCGTACATGGACGAGGCCGAGCGCTGCCAGCGGGTGGCGCTCCTTCACCGGGGCCGGCTCCTGGCCCTGGACTCGCCCACGGCCCTCCGGGACTCCCTCCCTGGCGAGGTTCGTGCCGTGCGCGGGCCCAACCCCCGGAGGATCCGGGACCTGGCCCGTGGAACCCCGGGGGTCGCCGGGGCGGCCCTCTTCGGCGACGCCGTGCACGTGCGCCTCTCCCAGGGGACGGCATGGGACGCCGTAGCCGCCACGCTCGGGTCCCGTGGTGCGCAGCTTCTCCACTCCGAGGTCATCGCCCCGGGCCTCGAGGACGTCTTCATCCACGGCGTGCAAGGCGGCGACCCGGAGCAGTCCCGTGGCTGAGCCCCGCCCCGTCGTGGTGGAGGAGCTGACCCGGCGGTTCGGCGACTTTACCGCCGTGGACCGGGTCAGCTTCCAGGTGGGGCGGGGTGAGATCTTCGGATTCCTGGGCCCGAACGGTGCCGGCAAGACCACCACCATCAAGATGCTCACCGGACTCCTGGAGCCGACCGAGGGTCGCGGGTGGGTTGCGGGATTGGACGTGCACGGCCAGCGCCGGGAGATCCGAGCGCGCATCGGGTACATGTCGCAGCGGTTTTCCCTCTACCCCGACCTCACGATCCGCGAGAACATCGACCTCTTCGGTGGGCTCTACGGGGTGGCGGGGACCCGCCTGGAAGCCCGCCGCCGGTGGATCCTGGAGATGGCCGAGCTCCAGGGCCAGGAAGGCAGCGTCACCGGCACCCTTCCCCTGGGATTCAAGCAGCGGCTGGCCCTGGGCACCGCCATCATCCACGAGCCCGCCATTCTCTTCCTGGACGAACCCACCTCCGGGGTGGATCCCGTAGCTCGACGACGGTTCTGGGATCTCATCGACGGCTTCTCCCACCGGGGCGTGACGGTCTTCGTCTCCACCCACTACATGGAGGAAGCGGAGTACTGTCACCGCCTGGCCCTGATGAACCGGGGGCGGCTCATCGCCCTGGACACCCCGCGCCGGCTCCGGGAGGAGGAAGCGCGGATCCGGGGGTCGGACCCGAGCTCCGCTCCCCCGCCCTCCCTGGAGGAGGTCTTCATCTCTCGCGTGGAGCGGGAGGGCGGAGCGGTGCTGGGATGATCAGCCGCACTCGGCTTCGTGCCATGGCCCGGAAGGAGTGGATCCAGCTCAAGCGGGACCCCCGAAGCATGATCCTGGCCTTCGTGCTTCCACTCCTTCTCCTGGTCTTCTTCGGCTACGCCATCACCTGGGACGTGGAGGACCTGCCCCTGGCGGTGGTGGACGAGGACGGGACGCAGGTGACCCGTGAGCTCACCGACGTCCTCCAGGCCACAGGGGACTTCCGGATCATCCACCGCCCGGAGTCCCGGCAGGTCGCGGACCAGCTCCTGATCCGGAATTCGGTGCGGGGCGTCCTGGTGATCCCACCCGGGTTCACCGTCCGACTCCAGGGCGGCAGAGCCGCGGAGATCCAGATGCTGGTGGACGGTAGCGACGCCAACACCGCCACCATCGCCCTCAACACGGCCGACGCCATCCTCGGGCGGTTCGCCCGCAACGCGGTGCTCCAGGGCCGTTCTGCGAACTTGCCGGTGCGGGCGGAGCCGAGGATCTGGTACAACCCGACGCTGGAGTCCCGCAACATGATCGTCCCGGGGCTGGTGGCCGTGATCATGTCGATCATCGCCGCGATGCTCACCGCCCTCACCATCGCCCGGGAGTGGGAGCGGGGGACCATGGAACAGCTGGCGTCCACCCCGGTGGCCCGCGTGGAGGTGGTCCTGGGCAAGCTCCTCCCCTACCTCCTGATCGGCCTCTTCGACGTGGCCGTCACGGTCACGGCGGGGATGATCCTCTTCGGCACGCCCCTGAACGGGAGCGTCCTGGAGCTGGCGGTCTACACCCTGCTCTTCCTCACCGGGGCGCTGGGGCTGGGGATCTTCATCTCCGCGGCCGTGAAGTCCCAGGTGCTCGCCACCCAGATCGCCATGGTGGCCACCTACCTTCCCGCCGTCCTCCTCTCCGGGTTCCTCTTCGAGATCACCTCCATGCCCGCGGTCCTCCAGGGCGTCACCTACCTCATCCCGGCCCGGTATTTCATCACTGTGACCCGGGGCATCTTCCTCAAGGGAGTGGGGGTGGAGGTGCTCTGGGCCCAGGGCCTCTTCATGGCCGCGTTCGCCGCCCTGGGGCTCGGGTTGGCCACGCGGGTCTTCCGCAAGGAGCTCCCCTCGTGAGCGCCCCCCTTTCTCCGGCGTCCCTTCCGTCCGGGCCGGAGGTCCCGGGCGTGCCAGCGCAATCCTCCTTCCGGCACCGCGTCGCCCTCCGGGCCGCCCGTGTCCGGGCCCTGGTGCGCAAGGAGCTTCGCCAGCTCTTCCGTGACCCCAAGACGAAGCGCGTGATCTTCGTATCGCCGGTGCTCCAGCTCATCCTGTTCGGATACGCGGTGAACACGGACGTGCGGCGCGTGGCCACCTGGGTGGTGGATCACGACCAGACCCCGGAGTCCCGGCTCATCCTGGATGCCTTCACCGCCTCCGACTACTTCCGGATCGTGGGTCGGGGAGACGACCCCTCCGCCGTGGGGAGGGCCTTGGACCGGGGAGCGGCCCGGGTCGGGATCTGGATTCCGCCGGGCTTCGCCCGGGATGCCAAGGCCGGCCGCGCCCCCGCCGTCCAGATCCTGGTGGACGGCACCAACTCCAACACCGCTACCGTCGCCCAGGGGTATGCCCAGCGGATCGTGAACCAGGTGGCTTTGGAGTGGGCCTCCCGCGGTTCCGGGCCCGGGAGTGCGGGAGCGGCGCTGACACCCGGCGCCGCCGGGATCGACGTGCGCGCCCGCGCCTGGTTCAACCCGTCCCTGGAGAGCCGAGTCTACAACGTCCCGGCGGTCTGCGGCGTCATCGTGCTCCTCATGGCCCTTCTCCTCACCGCCATGGGTGTGGTGCGAGAACGGGAGATGGGCACGCTGGACCAGCTCCTGGTCTCCCCCCTCTCGGCGGGCGAGCTGATGCTGGGCAAGACCCTGCCGGTGGCGGCCATCGCCATGGTCCAGCTCGCCCTTGTGACCGCCGTGGGCCTCCTCTGGTTCGACGTCCCCTTCCGGGGATCCGTCGCCGTCCTGCTCGTCGCGGCCATCCTCTTCATTCTGGCCGGTCTCTCGGTGGGCCTCTTCATCAGCACGGTGAGCAACACGCAGCAGGAGGCCTTCCTGAGCATGTTCCTCTTCATCCTCCCCGCCATCATCCTGTCGGGCTTCCTCTACCCCGTGGAGACCATGCCCGACTTCTTCCAGACCCTCACCCTGGCCAATCCGCTCCGTCATTTCCTGGAGGTGGTTCGGGGGGTCTTTCTCAAGGGGGCCGGTTTCTCGGACATGCCCTTCCAGTTCGCCGTCCTGGTCCTCATGGCCGTGGGAGGATTGGCCGGCGCCACCCGGAGATTCCGGCGCGTAATGGGCTGACGGTCGCCACCTCCGGAGGGCTTTACTCCTGCGAACGGATCGCCGGAATGATCCGCTCCCAGAGGGCTTCCGCCGTGGACCGGGGCGGACGCTCGTGGTGGTGCCAGCCGTTGAAGACCACGACCAGGTCGAGCTCCGGTACCACCTGGAGAAACTGCCCTCCGTATCCGTTGCCCATGAAGACCTCGGGCGCACCCTCTCGCACAGGCACCCACCACTGGTAGCCGTAGCCGGGGTCCCGGCCGTCATTGTCCGGATTCACGTCCGGCACCACCGGCGCCGTGGACGCCGCCACCCACTCCCGGGACACCACCTGCTGTCCATCCCACTCGCCATTCCGGAGGAAGAGGTAGCCGATGCGGGCCAGGTCGTGGGTGGCGAGGTAGAGCCCGCCCTCCGTGTCCGCCTCCCCATCGGGGGTGATCTTCCAGTAGAACTCGTCGATCCCGATGGGCTCGAAGAGGCGCTCCCGCGCCCACGCGTCGGCTCGCTGCCCCGTGGCCTCTCGTAGGATCTTCCCCAGGAGCACGCTCACGCCGTCGTTGTACTCGTAGAAGACGCCGGGCGCCGTGTCCGTGGGCTGGTCCAGGACGAACCGGATCCACGCGTCGCTGGCCTCCAGCAGCACGGTGCTGTGCTCCTCGTCCGCGTATCCTCCCTCGGTGCGCCACGCGATCCCACTCCGCATGGTGAGGAAGTCCTCCAGCGTCGTGGCCGCCTTCCGGGCATCGGTGGGATAGGGCTCGTAGCTCTCGAAGAACGAATACGCCGGGACCGTCACGTCCGGGATGAAGCCCTCGTCGACGGCGATGCCCAGGGCGGCGGAGGTCACGCTCTTGGTCACCGACTGGAGGGTGTGCAGGTCGGTCCCCTCCCGGTAGGGGTGCCAGGCGGGGTCGTCGTAGTTGTACATCCCGGGCTCTCCGCCGTAGAGGGCGAAGACCGAATCGTAGTCCTGGGTGAACCGATGATCGGCCACCACCCGGCCGTTCCGGATGAGGAGGAAGGCGTCCACCAGCCCGTACTCGCCCGACTCCAGGTCCGCCACAAGCGAGTCCAGTGCCTCCGGGTCGATCCCCTCGGCCACGGGGGTGGACACCGGCCACGATTCGGCGGGCCAGGGTCCGGAGGTCGCCGCCCCCTCCCCGGAGCCCCCGGCGTCCGAGCCGGCACACCCCACCATCAGCGCCGCGAGCGCCCACGCTGCAGACTTCCCGAAGCCGACGATCCGCGGTGTGACGGGGCGGCGATCCACCTCGGAAATCCGGCTCCACCATGTCTCCAGGCCCCCCATCGCACGAGGAAGATGAATGTCCCCCAATCCCCTGTTTCTCATGGCTCGAGCTCCCGTCGCTCCTCGTCCGTGAAGACGTCGTCGTCCAACCGGAAGCCGGGAGTGGCCTCCGGATCCAGGTCCATCCCCACCAGGCGGTGGGCGATGTAGTCCCCCAGGAGCGGGCCCTGCTTGAACGCCTCGGCGGAGCCGCCGCCGGTAATCCAGGCGTTCTCCCACTCGGGGTGCACGTCGACGATGAAGTTGCGGTCCGTGCTGCTCTCGTAGTGACAGGCCCGTGTCTCCAGGATGGGCTGATCCGCCAACACGGGGAACCAGCGGGCCATGTACTCCCGGATGCGCTGGAAGCTCTCCGGAGAGATTTCGGCCCGCGAGGAGAGATCGGGATCCTCCGGTGGCCGCCCCCCGGTGCGAACCCGGAAGCCCCGGAAGTCCGGTGGCAGCGCCGGCCAGCCGGTGGAGCCCGGGATCCCGAAGCTCGGCATGTTTGGAAACTCGAAGCGGTGGTCCCCGGGCGGCGGGCCGAAGTAGTAGATGTGCCCCATGGGGACTCGCAGGCGGTCCGCCATGACCCCCGGAAGGACCTTCGGGAGCCACGGTCCGCAGGCGAATACGTAGGTATCGGCAGTCAGACCCTCGCCTTCGTCGGTGACCACCCCCTGGAGCCGGCCCCCGGACACCTCCCCCGGCATCACCCGGGCGACGCGGATCTCCCCCCCGGCCCTCTGGAACGCCTGGGTCACCGTCTCCATGGCCCGCCGAGCCCTCACCACCCCCGCCCCGGGCTCGTACAGTGCCAGCGTCATCTCGTCGGTGCCGATGATGGGCCAGCGCCGCCGCACCTCGTCCATCTCCAGCCATTCATAGGGAATCGCCAGGTCGTCCCACTGGGAGGTGGTGCGACGGAGGTACGGCTCCGCCTCCGGTCGCAGGATCAGGTCCCCGGTGATGTAGAAGAGGGGAGCGGCTCCGGCACCGGACACCTCGTCGTCCCACGCCTTCCAGCGCCGGATGGACTCGGCGGCCCACCGGGTCCAGATGGGCCCGTGCTCCCGGTCGCCGTAGCTGGTCCGGACCCCCCGGGTCTCTCCTCCCGAAGTGGCCCGGGAGTTCGCCGGACCATGCTGGTCCACCAGCGTCACCTGCACGCCCCGCCGCTGCAGGTAGAGGGCGGTCCACGCTCCGAAGGCTCCGGCCCCCACGATGAGCACCTCCGGCGACCGGGTCTGGACGACGGCCGGCCCGCCCTCGGGACCCGGTTGGATCCTCTTCTCTCCCGAGCCGGATCCGGACGCACCCGGGAGCCCTCCGAGGGCCATGGCACCGGCACCGGCGCCGGCCACTCCCAGGAAGCGGCGGCGGTCGAGCGCGGGTCCCAGGTCCTCCTCGAGGGAGCCACGGGGGCGGGTGGCGTTCCCGTCGGTCCTCTTCTCCCTCCCGTCGGTCCTCCTATCCCGGGACTCCCGGTCTCCCGCGACGGGGCTCCGCCCTTCCCGGTCTTCACGTATCGTTGTCATGGACGGCCTCCCAGGCCGGGCTGCATGGGGACGATTCGGTTCCGGAGGACGCCGAGCCCCTGGATCTCCACCTCCACCTCGTCTCCGGGCCGAAGCACGCGGCGGGCCCCCTCCCGGTAGGGGACGGTGCCCACGAAGATCAGGTCGCCAGGCTTCAGGGTGACGTAGCGCGAGATGTTGGAGATCAGCTCCGGAACGGAGGTGATGAGGTCGCCGGCGGGGCCCGATTGCACCACGTCACCATTGAGTCGCGTCACCACCGCCAGCTCCGCGTAGTCCACCCCGCGGGCCACGTAGGGCCCCAACGGGGCCCACCCGTCGGTGGCCTTGGCCGGAATCCGACCCGGCGCCGCCGCACCGGCACGCTCGCCGTACCAGGAGATCTCCGAGAAGTCGTTGCCGATGGTGATGCCCCAGACGTACTCCCCCGCCGATCCGACGGGAATGTGCCGGCCCTCCCGCCCCACGATGACCACCAGACCACCCGCATAGGTGACGTTCCGGGCCTCCTCGGGGATCTCCACGTCCCCTTCGTGCCCGTTGAGGCTCGACGGGAACATGGCGAACCAACGGGGCTCCGGAGCCCGGCCGCTTCGGCCCGGCTGCGGCGTGTTCAGCGCCACGCCCAGCACCTTCTCCACCAGCTCCGGCTCCAGGGGCTGGAGCAGTCGGACGCTCTCCAGGGCGTAGCGGCGGCCGGTGGGGGCGCTCACCGCGGCGGTGAAGATGTCGGCCCCGGGTAGCTCATGGACCACGCCATCCTCCACCCGGCCGTAGGCGCGACGCCCCTGATACTCGTAGCGCACCAGCAACTCCGTGGGCTCACTGCCCTCGGGCGCCTGGCCCATCGCCGGGGCCGGGAGGAGGCTCCCGACCGCCACCAGGATCGCCACGGCCAGGATTCGGCCCGTGTCCCAGGGTGCCATGGGCGTGGCCCTAGCTTTCCTCGGGTAGGGCCAACGCCACCAGCTGCGCCGGCTCGCCGTCACCGGCCACCGAGAGGACGATGTACTGCCGGCCGTTGTGCACGTAGCTCATGGGCGCCGTGGTGGTGGGCGCCGGAAGCTCGATGGTGGTGAGCTCCTCGCCGGTGCGCTTGTCCACCACGTGCAGCAGGGGATCGCCCCCACGTCCCTCTCCGTAGAAGAGGAGGGTCTTCGTCACCAGCACGTTGGCGTGGGCGTCCTTCCCCGTCCGGGGGAGTTCTACGCCCTGCAGCGCCGGGTGACTGCGGATGCTCTCCGGTGTGTCCCCGTTGGGGATCTGCCAGAGGTGCTCTCCGGTGTTCAGGTCGATGGCGGTGATGCTCCCGTACGGTGGCTTGAGGATGGGCAGACCCTGGGGCCCCCGGATCCCCCCGGGACCGCGGGAGACGTAGTTCATGTTCGAGTCGTCGCCCCCCAGCACCTCGCCACGCTGGTCTCCCGGAATG
>CP070829.1:3594191-3602422 GCA_020344755.1 Gemmatimonadales bacterium | reverse complement strand
GGACCGTCTCATGGTGGCGTCACGCCTACAGCGGGAGCCCGTCGTCTCGGTAGCTTCACTGGACACCCTCTTCAACGTACCCAACCAGATGCTGTTGCCCCTCTCCCCGAGGTCGTTTCACCCGGCCACGGAGCGCTGGATCATGGTCGTCTCGCAGGACGCCGCGGACGGGTCCGGCGAAGCGGAGACCCACCTCGTCCTCGTCCAGAACTTCTTCGAGGAGCTTCGGCGGCGGGCGGAGGGCAACAACTGAGCGGGCTGGCTCTTCCCGGGGTCACGGCCCCATCATCGGGCGTCGACCTCCGGCCCCCTCCACCGCAGTACTTCTGCTCCTGCCCATGAGCAACACCGCAGTAGAACGCATCAACGCTGCGTTGTCCGGCCGCTACCGCATCGAGCGCCAGCTCGGCGAGGGCGGCATGGCCACGGTCTACCTCGCCGAGGACCTTCGCCACCAGCGCCAGGTGGCCATCAAGGTCCTGAAGCCGGAGCTGGCCGCGGTGCTGGGCGCCGAGCGCTTCATCCAGGAGATCACCACCACCGCGCAGCTGCAGCACCCCCACATCCTTCCCCTTTTCGACTCGGGGGCGGCGGACGGCTTCCTCTTCTACGTCATGCCGTACATCGAGGGAGAGACGCTCCGGGACAGGATGGACCGGGAGAAGCACCTGTCGGTGGACGAGGGCGTGCGCATCGCCCGGGAGGTGGCCGACGCGCTGGATTACGCGCACCGGCGTGGGGTGATCCACCGGGACATCAAGCCGGAGAACATCCTGCTCCACGACGGACGCCCCATGGTGGCGGACTTCGGGATCGCCCTGGCGGTGAGCGCGGCGGCGGGGGGGCGGATGACCGAGACGGGCATGAGCCTGGGGACGCCGTATTACATGAGCCCGGAGCAGGCCACGGCGGAAAAGGACCTTACCGGGCGCTCGGACGTGTACTCGCTGGCCAGCGTGCTGTACGAGATGCTCGCGGGAGATCCGCCGCACATGGGTTCCTCGGCGCAGCAGATCATCCTGCGGATCATCACGGACGAGGCCCGCCCCCTCGGGGACGTGCGGAAGTCGGTGCCGGAGAACGTGGCGACGGCGGTGGCGATGGGCCTGGAGAAGCTGCCCGCGGACCGGTTCGACACGGCCCGTGAATTCGCCGACGCGTTGAGCGACCCGACGTTCACCACGGTCGCGGCCGGAGCTTCCGCGGGCGCCCGCGCCACGCCGGGCCGGCGCTCGAGAGCACTCGTTGCGAGCCTGGCCGCGACGACGCTCGTGGCCACGCTCCTCGCCGCCTGGGGCTGGCTCCGACCCCAGCCGAAGCTCGTGGCACGCTACGGGCTTGCGCTCCCGGCGGACCGGGCCGTGATGACCCACGAATTCTCGCAGCTCTCCCTCGCTCCGGACGGGTCGTGGTTGGTCTACCGGGGGCCCGCTGACGGCCCGGGGCAGACGCAACTGTGGGTCAAGGCGAGGGACGTCCTGGAGGCGACGCCAATTCCCGGAACGACTGGGGCGTTCTCGCCCTCCGTGTCGCCGGACGGGGCGTGGATCGCCTTTACCCTTGCGGGGCAGCTGCGCAGGGTCCCGGCCGTCGGAGGCTCCGCCGTGACCATCGCGGACAGCGTCTCCTGGGGACAGAGCCTCTGGATGGAAGACGGCACGGTGGTGTACGCGGACGGCCTCTGGCGACTGCGGCGCGTGCCCGCGGGTGGCGGGACCTCCGAGGTCTTGTTCACGCCGGAGCTCGGCCGGTATGCCGCTCCACTGGCGCCTCTCCCCGGGGGCCGGGGCCTCCTGTTCATCCACTGCGACAACAACTGCACGGCTACATCCGAGCTCTGGGTCGCCGACAGCCGCTCCGGCGCGACCAAGATGCTTCTCCCGGAAGTGAGCTGGGCGACCTACGCCGACGGTCGCCTGCTCTTCGTGCGACAGGACGGAGCCGTCTTGGGTGTGCCGTTGGACCTGGCCACGTTCGAGCTGGGCGGCGCTCCGGTGCCGCTTCTCGACGGAGTGACGGTAGGCACCACGGCACAGGTCACGCGGAGCGCCTCCGGCACGCTGGCGTACCTCGCGGGGGGCGACGAGGGCTACCTCAACGAGGTGGTGTGGGTTTCGCGAGACGGGGGTGCCGTCCCGGTGGACCCGGATTGGGTCTTTCGTCCTTCCAACAATACGGGATGGGCCCTCTCCCCCGACGGCACCCGGTTGGCCCTCAGCGCTGTGGACGAGGCAGGTACCGAGAACGTCTGGATCAAGGAGTTGGACCGGGGCCCGGCGTCGCGGCTGACGTTCAGTGATCTCCAGGACATCCGTCCGCGCTGGGCGCCGGATGGGCGTGCGGTGACGTTCCTCTCCGATCGCGCGGGGGACTTCGACCTCTATCGGCGATCGGCGGACGGCACCGGGACGGACTCCCTCGTGCTCCACTTGGAGGCCCCGATCCTCGAGGCCATCTTGTCCTCGGACGGGCAGTGGATCGTCATGCGGACGGGAGGACAGGACAACCTGCGCGACATCGTGGCACTTCGGGTAGGAGAGGACACGGTGCCCAGGCCCCTGCTGACGGCTCCCTACGACGAGGAGGCGCCGGCACTCTCGCCCGATGGCCGCTGGCTGGCCTACGTGTCCACCGAGACGGGGCAGCGGGAGGTGTTCGTGCGGCCGTTTCCCGACGTCGAGGCGGGCAAGTGGCAGGTCTCGACCGGCGGAGGCGTCAGCCCTGTGTGGGCCCACAGCGGCCGGGAACTGCTCTTCGTCGACGGCGCGCGGCAAATGGTGTCCCAGGAGGTGCTGCCCGGGGCGGTGTTTCAGCGCGGCGGTCAGCGCGTCCTCTTCAGCGTGGACCAGTACCGGCAGACGGAGAACATATCGTTCTTCGACCCGAGCCCGGACGACCAGCGGTTCTTGATGGTGCGGCCGCAGGAGGAAATCGCCGGAGGAGGGTCGGAGCGGTCCGCCCCGGTCTTGGTGATCGTGGAGAACTGGCTGGACGAAGTGGATCGGATCATGAGCCGGGGAAGCCGATGAGCGAACCCGTCGTCCGCCTGAACGCAGCCCTCGAGGGCCGCTACCGCATCGAGCACGAGCTCGGTGAGGGCGGCATGGCCACCGTCTACCTCGCCACCGATCTCAAGCACAATCGGCGGGTCGCGCTCAAGGTCCTCAAGCCCGAGCTCGCCGCCGTGGTGGGCGCGGAGCGGTTCCTGGCCGAGATCGAGACCACGGCCAACCTGCAGCATCCCCACATCCTGCCGCTCTTCGATTCCGGAGAGGCCGACGGCTTCCTCTTCTACGTGATGCCCTACGTGGAGGGGGAGAGCCTGGCCGATCGCCTGGCGCGGGAGCGTCAGCTCCCGGTGGACGAGGCCGTTCGCATCGGCAGAGATCTCGCGGAAGCCCTGGACTACGCGCACCGGCAGGGCGTCATCCACCGCGACATCAAGCCGGCGAATATCCTCATGAACGAGGGTCGGCCCCTCATCGCCGACTTCGGGATCGCCCTGGCGGTGGGCTCCGCGGGCGGCGCACGCCTCACCGAGACGGGCCTCAGCGTGGGCACGCCGTACTACATGAGTCCCGAGCAGGCCACCGGCGATCAGTCCATTCGACCGGCGAGCGACACCTACGCACTGGCCTGCGTCGTCTTCGAGATGCTCGTGGGTGAGCCGCCCTACCCGGGAGCCACCGCCCAGGCGGTGCTGGGAAGGATCATCGCAGGTGGTCCGGTGTCCGCGACGGAGCAGCGCCCCACCGTTCCGGCCAACGTCGACGCCGCCATCCGCCGTGCCCTGGAGAAGCTGCCCGCGGACCGCTTCGCGAGCACGTCCGACTTCGGCCGCGCCCTCGGTGACGAGTCCTTCAGGCACGGTGCCGCCGTCAAAGCCGGGGCGCTTGCCGGCGCGGGGAGCAAAAACCTCACCACCGCCCTCGCGGCGAGCACGGTGCTCTTCGCCGCAGCCCTGGCCTGGACGGTGCTGCGACCCGCCGAGGTGCCCCAGGTCGCCCGCTACTCGGTGTCGCTTCCAGACGGCCACGTGGTCTCGGCGAACTACGGAGCGAACCTGACCATCTCCCCCGACGGGTCCCGGTGGGTGTACGTAGCGCCGAACGAAGCGGGCGCCACCGTGATCTGGGTTCGGAGGCGGGACCAGCTCGACCCCGTGGAGATCCCCGGAACCGAAGGCGCCAGGTCCCCGTCGTTCTCTCCGGACGGGGAGCGGATCGTCTTCCAGACAAGCACGCCCAGAACCCTCAAGACCGTGTCCCTGCAAGGTGAGCCTCCCATCACGGTCCTGGACGACGGCATCGGCGTGACAGGGTCCTCGTGGGGAGCGGACGGCTATCTCTACTACACGGACATGGCGCAGAACATCCGTCGGGTGCGAGCGGCCGGGGGGGAGCCCGAGACGGTGTCCACCCTGAACCAGGACAACGGCGAGACCAGGCACGTCTTCCCCCAGGCCCTCCCAGGCGGACGCGGTGTGCTCTTCACGATCTGGAAAGGTACCGGCGCCCGGGAGACGATGGAGATCGCTGTGGTAGACCTGGCCACCGGGCGCCATGAAGTGCTCGTGCCCGGCATGTTCGCCCGCTACGCCACTTCGGGACACCTGGTGTATGTCTCGTCCGGGGATGCGCTGCTGGCGGTTCCCTTCGACGTGGACCGACTCGAGCTGGACGGAGCGCCGGCTGCCCTCGCAGAACGGTTCAACCCCCAGTCACTCAGCGCGTTCGATCTGGCCGTCTCCGAGGAGGGCACGCTCCTGTACCATCCGGATCAGGGCTCGGGGGAGGACCAGCTCGTCTGGGTGGACAGGGACGGCACCCGGGAGGTGGTGGACGAGACGTGGAGCGGTACGTTCGAGTCCCCGTCGCTCTCCGGCGACGGCTCGCGCGTGGCCGTCGGCGTGGAAGGGAGCGCCGGCTCCGAGGTGTGGATCAAGACCCTGGATCGGGGCCCGAGCCAGCGACTCACCGTGGGAGAGGGGTCTGAGGCACGGCCTGTGTGGTCCCCCGACGACCGCACGGTGATGTACTACTCGAGCAACAGAGAAGGTGCCTCGGTACCCACCTCGCTCTGGTCGAGGCAGGCAGACGGTAGTGGCGTTCCCACCCAACTCTTTGAATTCGAACGGGACATCGTGGAAGCCGAATGGTCCCCGGACGGCGAATGGCTCGTCTTCCGCACCAGCGCGTTCGGTCTGAGCGAGATCTACGCCATTCGCCCCGGGACGGACCAGGACGCCACTCCTCTCGTCCTGGCGGAGGACACCGGTCTCTTCGGCCTCGCCCTGTCGCCGGATGGAGCGTGGCTGGCCTACAATTCGGCCGAGTCGGGACGCGACGAGGTCTACGTCGTGCCCTTCCCGGACGCCACCTCCGGAAAGCGGATCGTGTCGACGGGTGGGGGCTTCGGCGCCGTGTGGGCCCACAGCGGTAGAGAGCTCTTCTACGTGTCTCCGGAAGGCAACATGATGGCCGTCGACGTCACCACCGACCCGACCTTCACCCCCACCGGCCAGCCGCGTGTCCTCTTCCCGGCCCAGGGGTACCTCACCAACAACCTGACCGCGCACTACGACATTTCGGGGGACGACCAGCGGTTCATGATGATCCAGCGCACCGGTGGAAGCGCCGAGTCCGCCAAGGTCATCGTCGTGGAGAACTTCTTCGAGGTCCTACGGGCCAGGTTCGAGAACTGATGTCGGAGATCATCACCCGCCTCAACGCGGCTCTGGGAGGCCGCTACGCCATCCACCGCGAGCTGGGCGAGGGCGGCATGGCCACGGTGTTCCTGGCCGACGACCTGAAGCACGAGCGGAAGGTCGCCCTCAAGGTCCTCAAGCCCGAGCTCGCCGCCGTGGTGGGCGCCGAGCGCTTCCTGGCCGAGATCAAGACCACGGCCAACCTGCAGCACCCCCACATCCTGCCGCTGTTCGATTCAGGCGAGGCCGACGGCTTCCTCTTCTACGTGATGCCGTACGTCGAGGGCGAGAGCCTGAGGGACCGGCTCGACCGGGAACGGCAGCTTCCGGTGGACGAGGCGCTCCGGCTCGTGACGGACGTGGCCGAGGCTCTGCACTCGGCGCACGAGCAGGGTGTGATCCACCGCGACATCAAGCCCGCGAACATCCTGATGTCGAAGGGTAGGCCGCTGGTGGCCGACTTCGGGATCGCGTTGGCGGTGAGCGCCGCGGGAAGCGGCAGGCTCACCGAGACCGGGCTCTCCATGGGCACGCCGTACTACATGAGTCCGGAGCAGGCGTCGGCAGACCGGGAGCCCAGCGCTGCCAGCGACGTGTATGCGTTGGGCTGCGTGCTGTACGAGATGCTGGTGGGTGAGCCGCCGTACACGGGTGCGAGCGCGCAGGCGGTGCTGGCGAAGATCCTCACGGAGGACGCGCGCTCGGCCACGAAGGCCCGGCCGTCGATCCCGGCGCACGTGGACGCGGCCATCCGGCGGGCCCTGGAGAAGTTGCCGGCGGACCGCTTCACCTCCGCCCACGACTTCGCGCAGGCGCTCGCCGATGCGTCGTTCAGGCACGGTGCGGAAGCGGCGGAGGCCGCGGCGGAAGGCGCCGGCGGCGCCGGGTGGTGGAAGGGGCTGGCGGCCACCATGACGGTCGTCGCCGCGGGGTTCGCGCTTACCGCCGGCTGGGCGCTCTCGCGGCCCGATCCGCCGGCGGACGTCGCCCGCTTCCAGATCGATCTCCCGGAAGGAAGCACACTTCGCGGGGCAACCTGGCAGCCCCTGGCGATCTCCCACGACGGCTCGTTCGTGGTGGCCAACGTCCGAACGAACGAGGGGGATCAACTCTACCGCCGGAACCTCGACGAGCTGGAGATGATCCCGATCCGCGGGACGGAAACCGTCGGGAGTTTCACCCTGTCCCCCGACGGGCAGTGGCTGGCGTTCAACGACTTCACGAACCAGCAGCTGGTGAAGATCTCGGTCGACGGTGGTCCGGTGACCACCGTCGCCCCGACCCCCGGCACCGGCACGACCATCGGCATCGCCGGATTCACGTGGACGTCCGCAGGGTGGATCGTCTACTCCTTCGGTTCGTATCGCGGCCTGCAGAGGGTGAGGGACCTGGGCGGTGACTGGGTGCCCCTCACGGATCCGCCGGAAGGCGAGCGGCACAGAAGCCCGAGCCCCATGCCCGACGGCGAGACGATCCTCTTCGAGATCGAGCGCCAGGGCGGCGACAGTGAAGTCGCCATCGTGCGGCCGGGAACCGGCGAGTACGACGTGCTCACCACGGGGAGTGACCCCAAGTATGTACGGGGCGGCTTCCTGCTGTTCCGGAGGGAAGACGCCCTGTGGGCCGCACCGCTGGCCGCCGACTGGCGCTCGCTCACTCAGGAGCCCTTCCCGGTGGTGGAGAACGTGGGCGCACCCTACGACTACTCCTCGGTCTCGGCCGACGGCACCCTCCTCCACCTGGCGGGCGCGGTGAACGCAGGGGCGGGTGGTCGTCTGGCCGTCGTGGATCTCGAGGGCCGGCTGGACGTGCTCCCCCTGGGCCCGCGGGCCATGACGTACGTCAGCCCCACCTGGTCGCCGGACGGAGAGTCGGTGGTCTTCGAGAGCGGGGAGCAGATCTACACGTACAGCACCCTGCTCAACACGACGCCGCGCCAGATCACGTTCGAGGGCGCGAATGCCTACCCCGTCTATTCCCCGGACGGGACACAGGTCGTGTTCGGATCCGCACGCACGGGAACGAGCCTCTTCGACCTCTTCGTCAAAGACCTGACCGGCGACGCCCCACCACGCTCGCTGCTGACACGGGACGGCAACCAGTTCCCTACGGACTGGCCCTCCGACACGCTCATCGTCTTCGTCGAAGGAGCGGAGGGCGCAGGCGATCTGTGGATCCTGGACCTCTCCGACCCCGGCGAGCCGGAAGCGAGACCGTACCTGACGTCGGAAGCAGATCTGAATGACGCAATCATCTCGCCCGACGGGCGGCATGCGGCGTACGTGGCGAGGGAATCGGGAGGTGAGGACGTCTACGTCCGCAGCTTCCCGAACCCGGGCGTGCAGACACCCCTGGACTCGGACGGCGTCGGCCGGATTGCCGCCTGGTCTCAGGACGGCATGACCGTGTACCACCGCAAGGGCACGGACCGTCTCATGGTGGCGTCACGCCTACAGCGGGAGCCCGTCGTCTCGGTAGCTTCACTGGACACCCTCTTCAACGTACCCAACCAGATGCTGTTGCC
>CP070829.1:3585855-3594091 GCA_020344755.1 Gemmatimonadales bacterium | reverse complement strand
CCGCAGTCCGGACTGCGGGGCCCTCTTCGCGTGGATGTGCTGCGTCGCCCCCCCCTGCGGTGAGCCCCTCCCGGCGCTAGCGGTCCAGATCGAACACGACCTCACCCCCGACGATGGTCCGCACCGCCCGCCCCTTCAGCTCCCATCCGTGGAAGGGGGTGTTGCTGCTCATGGAGACGAAGGCGTTGCGGTCCACCGTCCAGGCACGCTCCGGGTCGAGGACCGTCACGTCCGCCGGACTCCCGGGCTCGAGGGTCCCGCCGGGAAGACGGAACGCCCGCGCCGGCTGGCAGCTCATCCGGTCCACCATGGTGGGGAGGTCCAGCTTCCCGGTCCTCACGAAGTGGGTGAGGATGAGGCCCACCGAGGTCTCGAGCCCCACGATACCGTTGGGGGCGTCGTCGAAGGCCGCCTCCTTCTCGTCGTAGTGGTGGGGTGCGTGGTCGGTGGCGATGATGTCCAACGTTCCGTCCAGCATCCCGGCCACCACCGCGTCCCGGTCCACGGCAGTCCGCAGCGGCGGGTTCATCTTGGCTTCGGTCCGGTAGCCCTCCACCGCCTCGTCGGTGAGGATGAGGTGGTGCGGCGACGCCTCCGCCGTGACGTTCACCCCTCGCGCCTTGGCCTGGCGGATCATCTCCACGCCGAAGGCCGTGGAGACGTGCTGGAGGTGGATGTGGCCGTGGGTGAACTCCGCCACGAGCAGGTCCCGGACGATGTGCCCGTCCTCGCTGGCGTTGGGCTTTCCCCGGAGGCCTAGTCGGGTGGAGACCAGGCCTTCGTTCATCTGCCCACCCTTGGCGAGCCCCAGGTCCTCGGGGTGATCGGCGACCGGGATGTCGAAGCCCCGAGCGTACTCCAGGGCCATCCGCATGAGCCCGGAATCCATGACCGGGTGCCCGTCATCGGTGATGGCCACCGCCCCGGCCTCCACCATCTCGCCCACCGGGGCGAGGCGGCCGCCCTTCAGGCCCAGGGAAATCGCACCCGTGGGATACACCCGCGCACCTCCAGCCCGACGCCCAGCCGCCAGGACGAAGCCCACCAGCGCCGGGGAGTCGATGACCGGGTCCGTGTTGGGCATGGCCACGACGGCGGTGAAGCCCCCGGCCGCCGCCGCCCGGGCCCCGGTGAGGATGGTCTCCTTGTGCTCCTGCCCCGGCTCCCGCAGGTGGACGTGGGGATCGATGAGGCCCGGCGTCACCACCATTCCGGCGCACTCCATCACGACCGCATCCTCCGGGACCTCCAGCCCCTTCCCGACCCCGGCGACCTGACCGTCCGCCAGGAGCACGTCGAGGACGCCGTCCAACCCCTGGGTCGGGTCCACCACCCGACCGCCCCGCAGGACCATCGCCTTCGGACTCACGCCTCACCTCCCGTCTTCGCGGCCTCGGCAGACTCCGGTCGCCCTCCCGCCAGCAGGTAGAGCACCGCCATCCGCACAGCCACGCCGTTGGTCACCTGGTTCAGAATCACGGAATGGGGGCCGTCCGCGACGTCGGAGTCGATCTCCACACCACGGTTCATGGGCCCGGGGTGGAGGATCAGGATCTCCCGCGAGGCCGCCGCGAGCCTGGCCCGGGAGACGCCGAACACGCGGTTGTACTCCCGGAGCGACGGGACGTATCCCCCCTCCATGCGCTCCAGCTGGAGCCGGAGGATGTTCAGGACGTCGGCCCATTCGATGGCCTCCTCCACGCGGCGGAAGACGTGGACGCCCAGCTCCTCGATCCCCACGGGCAGGAGCGTGCGCGGACCACAGACCGCCACCTCGGCACCCAGCTTGAGAAGGCCGTAGATGTTGGACCGCGCAACCCGGGAGTGGAGCACATCCCCGACGATGCAGACCTTGAGCCCGTCGATCCGACCCCGGTGGTCCCGAATCGTGAGCATGTCCAGGAGGCCCTGAGTGGGATGCTCGTGCCGCCCGTCCCCGGCATTGATCACGTTGGACGGGATCCGCTCGGCCAGGAACTTCGCCGCGCCGGAAGATCCATGGCGCATGACCACCATGTCGATCTTCATGGCCTCCAGGTTCCGGGCCGTGTCCACCAGGGTCTCTCCCTTTACGACGGAGGATCCGCTGGACGAGATGTTCACGGTGTCGGCGCTCAGGCGCTTCTCGGCGAACTCGAAGGAGACCCGGGTCCGGGTGGAGGGCTCGAAGAAGAGGTTCACGATGGTCTTTCCCCGGAGCACCGGGACCTTCTTGATGGCCCGTTCGCTGATCTCCTTGAACGGCTCCGCGGTGTCCAGGATGGACCGGATCTGGTCTCCCGAAAGCGGCTCTAGTCCGACCAGATCCTTGCCGAGGTGGGTTGTGCTCGGAGTCACGCATTCTCCTCGGTGGGGGTTACCAGCTCCACGGCCAACCGGCCGTCCAGCTCGGGCACTCGTACCTCCACGACCTGATCCCCCACCCACTCAATGTGACGTCCCACCACATCGGCCTGGATGGGCACCTCTCGACCCTCCCGGTCGGCCAGGACGCAGAGGAGGACCCGCGCCGGACGGCCGTAGTCCATGAGCTCGTTCAACGCGGCGCGCACGGTCCGGCCCGTGTAGAGGACGTCGTCCACCAGCACCACGGTGGCCCCCTGGATGCCACCGGGGGGAAGCTGGGTCTCCCCCACCACCGGCATGGGACCGACGGTGTGCAGGTCGTCTCGGTAGAGGGTGATGTCCAGTGCCCCGGTCGGAACGTCCGTCCCCTCCGCCGCCATGATCTCGCGCCGAATCAGCTCCGCCAGGTGATCGCCGCGACGCCGGATCCCCATGAGCACCAATCCCTCGGTGCCTCCGTGGCGCTCGACGATCTCCCTCGCCATGCGTGCCAGCGCGCGTTGCACCGCGGTCTCGTCCATGATGGGAGTGAGGTGCTCGGTTTCCATGACCACGAGGCCTGTGCGGGGATGGATGCAGCCCCTGCTGGGGCGCGGGCGCCCCGAATGTTCGTTGGCGTCGATGGGGGTGTCAACGCGCCTGGGCATCGAGGCCGGCACCTCCCGATCTCTGCTTTACATCCCGGGGCCCGACGCCCATTGTGACCCGAATTTCCTGCCCGGATTCCACCAGCCCCGCTCCGATGAACCACAGCCTGCGCGCCTTTCTCGCTCCACTCCTCGTCCTGATCCTGCCCCTCCCGGCGGCCACGCAGGAGGTCGGGGACGTGCCCGACGTGGTTCTGAAGGAGGTCCCCTTCTCGTTCTGGGTCCTCGCTCCCCGATCCCCGGGAGAGACGCCGTGGCGGGTCACGGACGCCACCGGAGCCGAGGTGGCCTCCGGGTCCGTGTCCGGATACGACAGCGTCCAGGTCACCGCCATGGTGGCGGGCCCGGACCAGCTCCCCCTGAATGTCGAGGCGGGCGACGAGTCCGTGGAGCTGGACCCCACCCTCACCGCCGGGTGGTTCTCCCTCCTTCCGCCGCTCCTCGCCATCCTGTTGGCACTGCTCTTCCGCGAGGTCATCACGGCGCTGGTGGCGGGGGTCTGGCTCGGGGCCCTGGCCGTGGCCGGATTCAACCCGGTGGCCGGGCTCTGGCGGATGATGGACCAGTTCATCGTGCCGGCGGTGGCACACCCGGATCATGCCGCCATCATCGTCTTCTCGCTCATGCTGGGCGGAATGGTGGGGATCGTCGCGCGGAACGGCGGCACCTCCGGGATCGTGGAGGCGGTAGCCCCCCTGGCGAAGACGCCACGGCGGGGAAAGCTGGCCACCTGGCTGGCCGGCATGGCCATCTTCTTCGACGACTATGCCAACACGCTGATCGTGGGAAACACCATGCGGCCCATCACGGACCGCCTGAAGGTATCCCGGGAGAAGCTGGCGTACCTGGTGGACTCCACGGCGGCACCGGTTGCAGCGCTGGTCCCGGTGAGCACCTGGGTGGGCTATGAGATGACCCTGATCGGGGACGGCTTCGGGATCGCCGCCCAGCAGGCCTCCTCACCGGAGGCCGCTGCGGCCTTGAGCTCCGTGAGCCCCTTCGCGGTCTTCATCCACACCATCCCCTATCTCTTCTATCCACTCCTGGCGCTCACCCTGGTCTTCCTGACCTCGATCATGGATCGGGACTTCGGGCCCATGGCCCAGGCGGAGCGGCGCGCCGCCCGGGGCCAGGGCCTATTTCGGCCCGGAGCTCAGCTGGCCACCGACACGGGATCGGCCGAGATGGACGCCAAGGCCGGTGTCCCGCACAAGTGGTGGAACGCGGGGCTTCCGGTCCTGGCGGTGGTCCTGGTGGTTCTCGGGGGGCTGTACGCCACCGGTCGCGCCGTGGTGGGCCCCGAGGGCACCCTCCGGGACGTCTTTTCCGAGGCCGACCCGTTCTCCACCCTGCTCTGGGGCTCCCTGGCAGGATGCCTGGTGGCGGTCCTTCTATCGGTCGGGCAGCGGATCCTGAGCATGAAGGAGACCATCGACGCGTGGCTGGCGGGAATGAAGGCCATGATGATCGCCATGATCATCCTGACCCTGGCCTGGTCCCTGGGCGCCGTCACCGAATCCCTTGGCACGGCCCAGTTCCTGGCCCAGGTCCTGGAGGGGAACGTGGCCCTCCAGCTCATCCCGGTGCTGGTCTTCCTCACCGCCGCCGCCATGGCGTTCGCCACCGGCACCTCGTGGGGCACCATGGCGATCCTCATCCCGCTGGTGATTCCCCTGACCGTGAGCCTCGGGGGGGCGGAGAACTTCGACGGAGGCACCCACTACTCCATCCTCCTGGGCGCCATCAGCTCCGTCCTGGCCGGGGCGATCTTCGGAGACCACTGCTCACCCATCTCCGACACCACCGTGCTCTCGTCCACCGCGTCGGCCTGTGACCACGTGGACCACGTCCGGACCCAGCTCCCGTACGCCCTGGTGGCGGCTGTGCTGGGCATGCTGCTCGGAGATGTCGGGACCGCGTATGGGCTCCCGAACTGGGCTGCTCTGGGACTGGGCGTGATCGCCCTGGCCGTGGTGCTCCAGCTCTTCGGGCGGTCGGTCCACGACGGTTCGGAGGAAGCGGCCCCGGCTGCGTAGCGGGGGGGAGGACCTCAGCGGCGCGGCTCGCGCCCCGGGAAGGTCCTTCGAGCCAGCTCGTCCAGGTACGGAGTCCCCTCGGCCCGGGAGCCCTCGGAAGTGGCCCAGTCGTAGCTGAAGAGAATGAAGCCGGCGGCGCCGGCGGCCCGCGCCAGCGACACCTTCCGGACCGCGCCGGCCAGGTCGGTCTGGTAGATCCCCACGCCGGCCCAGACCCGTCCCCCACCGGTCCGGTCCGCCCGCCGAGCGGCCTCCATGAGATCCGCGAATCGTTCGTCGTCCGGCGTGTAGGCCATGGGAGCCACCGCGTCCACCAGCTGCCCATTCAGCCACTCGGTCCAGTCCTGGAAGCGACCCCGGAGCGCGTCCACGGGATCGGCGAAGACCGCCGCGGTGAGCGCGGGGTCTCCGGGGGCCCGGTCCACCACCCGGCGTACGGCCTCCAGGGTAGCGGTGACCTGGCTCTCCCGGTACCGGTCCCAAAGCTCCGGGTTCTCCCGGGCCCACGCCGTCACGTCACCGGCCTGGACCCGCGCATCCAGCGAACTCGTGCGGCCGGGCGGGCTCTGTCGGCCCGCAAAGGCCCGGAACGCCTCCAGGGTGCGACGAGAGTAGTCGAAGTCCGGAGACGGATATCGGATGTAGTCCAGGTGGATCCCGTCCAGGGGATACCGAAGCAGAAGGTCCTCCACCACGTTCACGAGCCTCCGGGTCACCTCCGGGTGACCCGGGGAGGCGAAGAGGCCTTCCACCCGCGTGCCGTTCTCCACCGCCCACTGGTGCAGCCGCCGTCGGTAAACCGGGTCCCACGGGCTGACGTCGTAGAGGTCCTGCGCCAGGCCCCGGGGGACGGCGAGCCAGTCGGGGTGGACGTTCACCAGGTGGCCCGGGTCCTCCGGGAGGGGACTCAGCCCCCAGACCAGCTGCGCCACCACCCAGGCGTGCACCTTCATCCCCCGCTCGTGGGCCTCTTCCAGGACCAGCTGGAGGGGATCGAACTCCTCGTCGGCGTCCTGGAGTTGGACGGCCCGGGGCTCGTAGAGGGAACGGTAGTAGGCGTCCGCCCGGCCGCGGACCTGGACCAGGAGGGTGTTGAAGCCCGCCTCGTGGGTCTCGCGCACCATGCGCAGGACCTGCTCGCGGGAGGTGAGGGTCGTACGGACCACCCAGACTCCCCGGACCTCGTCCAGGCGCACGGCGTCGGGATCGGCCCCCGCGCGGTCGGTCTCCGGAACCGGACCCACCGAAACGCGCACGTCGGGTTCGGGTTCGGAGGTTCGCACGCCCTGTACCGTGGTGCAGGCCGAGCCGGCGGCGATGGCCACGAGGGCCGCCGGCAGCAAGCGGGGGCTTCGCGTCTTGGGGAGCTTCATCCCTTCCTTCGTCGAGCTTGGAAGAAGGCCCGCAGGAGGTCCCCACAGGGCCGACTCAGGACGTCCGGCGTGACCGTACACCGGTGGTTCAACCGGGGATCCTGAAGGAGGTTTCCCAGGCTGCCCACCATCCCCGCCTTGGGGTCGCGTGCCCCGTAGACCACCCGTGGGACCCGGGCCAGAACCAGGGCTCCCGAACACATGGCACACGGTTCCAGCGTCACGAACAGGGTGGTCTCCTCCAGTCTGAAATCCCCCTGTTCCCCGGCCGCCGCCCGGATCACCACCGCCTCGGCGTGCGCGGTGGGATCGCTGTCCAGAAAGGTGCGGTTATGGCCCTCGGCCACCAGGGCGTCTTCACGGACCAGGACCGCCCCCACCGGGACTTCGCCTCGCACTGCAGCCAGGCGTGCCTGTTCAAGGGCCCGGGCCATCCAGAGACGGTCCCCGGGTTGAGCCGGAGCGACCTGGAGGGAGGGCGCGGTGCCGGCGGGCATCACGCCACTATCGACCGTGAGAGATTCGCCCGAGCGGGCGCCGGATCAATGGGCGGTGAGGCTCGGAGTGCCCGCAGCGGAATCCATGCGGCGGAAGATCCCCGAGACTCGACCCACCAGTCCAAGGCGAGTGGGATCCTCTACCATCTCCGGCTGCCCGCCACCCCGAAGGGACTGGACGTAGACGCCGGTGCCGTTGCGCGTGACCCGATGGAATCCCGCGGCCCCGCCGCCGGGACGTGCCGCCACCACGGTCCCATCCGCCACCTCGTCCAGCCCCACCGGCTCCACCAGGACCAGGTCCCCCTCCTGGACCCCCAGGACGGCCAGATCGTCGCCACGGGCCCGGACCAGGAACGACCCGGGTCCCCCGACGAGGCGGCGGTCCAGGGTGTAGTGGCTCTCCACGGAGGAGTCCGGGGCGGCGCCGTCGTCGGGCAACTGCGCATAGCAGGGGACGGAGAGCGCATCGGGTCCGAGGTCCATCCCCAGGATCTTCACACCTCTGGAGCGGGAAGGATCACGCTCGAGGAAGCCTTTTTCCGCCAGCGCCTGAAGGTGCTCCGAGACGGTCTTGGTGCTCTTGATCCCGAATCGCTCCCCGATCTCGCGGATCGAGGGCTGGTAGGTGTTGGTCCTCAGGTAGGAGACCATGTAGTCCAGGATGCGGCGTTCAATTTCGTTCAGGGCTGGGGACATCCCGGACTCCGAATTGTGATCCTGTGACCGACTCGGGTAGCCGGCCTCCCCGTTGTACGGTGGGGAGGAGAGACCATGAGGTTACAGACACAGCCCCCCCCGCCCGACTCCTCGAGGGGTGCGCTCGGTGCCCCACAGTACCATGGGGCTCTTCGAGGTGTCAAGCAGAATTCCCGGGGTGCTGCGCCAGATGTTCCCGCGCCATCGTAAGCCGTTTCAAGGCCGTCTCCCGACCCAGGAGGACCAGGACCTCGAAGATGCCTGGACTGTGCCCCCGCCCGGTGAGCGCGAGGCGCAGAGGATGGATCAGTTTCCCCGCCCCGATGCCCATCTCTTCGGCGAGTCCGCGGACCGCATCCTCCAGCGCTCCCTCCTCCCAATCCGACCCGCTGAACCGGTGGGCCAGCGCCGCCAGCCGCTCGGCCACCCCCTCGGGATCCTTGGCCCAGTGCTGGGCCACGGCCCTCTCCTCGAATCCGTGGAGCTCCTCCACGAGGAAGGGCGCCGCCTGGTCCGCCAGCTCCGTCACCGTCCTGGACCGCACCTTCAGCAGGTCCACGAGCGCCCCGGCCCAAGACCCGGCCTCCCCGGACCACCGCTCCGGTGACGGCGCGTCCGGCAGGGTGAGGCCCCGCTCC
>CP070829.1:3577323-3585755 GCA_020344755.1 Gemmatimonadales bacterium | reverse complement strand
GGCCAGGTACCGGGCGGTGCGGGGGTCGGTGCTGCGCTGCCCCTCTCGCGTGAGGTGATAGGCGATCTCGTCGGAGTGGGACTCGGCGGCGTCTCCGTAGAGGGTCTCCAGGGCGCCGGCCACATGCTCGTGGAGGAGGCGGCGGCGGGTCAGGCTCAGGCCCTGGTAGAGGGTCTCCCGGCTCAACGGATGGCGAAACTGGAGCAGGAGCTCCCCTTCGCGGAGCCGTTCCTCCACGATCCCCCGGGAAACCAGCTCGCCCACGGCGGCGGAGATCTCACCCCGCTCCCGGGCCAGGACGTGTTCCGCCAGGCGCGCGTGGGATGGGCGCCCGGCCACGGCCATGATCTCCGCCGCCTCCAGCGCCAGCGGGCTCAGCCCCTGGAACCGGGCCAGGACGGCGTCCCGAACGGTGGAGGGAAGGGCGAGCTCCTGGGACTCCCACCCCAACCAGGTTCCGTCGCGGACGTAGAGCGCCCCCTGCTGCACCAGCGCCTGCAGCGTCTGCTCCACGAAGTAGGGATTGCCCCGGGTCCAGCCGTAGAGGCGCTCCGCGAATTCCGTCACCGGGGGGCCGGACATACGGAAGAGCGCCGCCAGGAGCTCCTCGATGGCGCCCAGGTCCAGTGGCGGGAGGTCCAGCCGCTCCAGCTTGCCCAGGGAGTCCAGGGATCGCTCCAGCTGCACGAGCTGGGGATTCCGGTCCCGGTCCTCGCTGGTGTAGGTCGCCACCGCGCGCATCGAGTGCTCATCCAGGTGACGGACCAGGAAGTGCAGGAGCGAGACGGACGAGGGATCCGCCCAGTGGAGGTCTTCCAGCACCACCAGGATGGGCTGCTGGCGCGCCAGGCCCTTCAGCACCGAGCTGAAGGTCCAGTACAAACGGGTCCGGAGCTCCTCGGGGTCCAGGCCGTCCTCCCGGGGGGCCTCGATCCCCAACGCCGGGAAGAGGCGGTGCAGGTCCGACTCGCGCCCGCGGGTCAGGACGGTGAGCTTGGAGCCGTCGAGCTCGGCCAGGAGGGGGACGAAGGCATCCGCCACCACCGCGTAGGGTACGCCCTGCTCCACCGGGTAGGCCCGGCCGCGCAGGACTCGCCAGTCCCGGCGCTCGGCTTCCGCGGCCACGGTCAGGGCCAACCGGCTCTTTCCCACGCCGGACTCTCCGGCAAGGAGGCGGAGCCGGGCGGCCCGGGGACCTTCGCCGAAGAGGGTGAAGAGACTCTCCAGTTCGCTCTTCCGCCCCACCAGGGGGAACTCCTGGGGCAAACGGTTCTCGTTTCCGGATATGCTGCTCAACCGATCCTCCTTCGCTGCGCGGGGAACTGAACGTATGAGGGTCGGGGCCCGGCGGGAAACCCGCCGGGCCCGGGATGCGTGTACGGTGTGTGCGCCTACCGGGCCAGGAGCGTCGCCCCGTAGATCCCGGCGAAGAGCGCCGCGTGGTCGGCGGGCCAGAGGCCACCGTCCGTCTTCTCGCCGACCTCGTCTCCCAGGATGGTCATGTGGATCGGACCGGGGACGGCGTACCCTTCGGGTGCGGGCACGTCCGAGCGGTAGAGGACGAAGTCGATGCGCTGGTCCAGCGTCGGCGTGTCGTTCCGGAGGTCCGGGTCGTGACAGCAGGTGAAGCCCCGGCCCCGGTGGCTCGTGGACTTCTGCCAGGCATCGGCGAAGCCCGCGTCCCGGAACATCCCGTAGGTGGGGGTCCAGGAGGGGTCACCCTTCCGGAGGGTGGCGTCGGAGTTCAGGTCCCCGAGGACGATGGTGACGCCGTCGAGCCCGGCAGTGACGGAGTTGATCAGCTCCTCCGCCTGGGCCACCTGGACCTGCGGCGCCCACGCCTCAAGGTGCGTGTTCACCACGTGGTGGGGCGTGCCGCGGAACGGCACGGTCACCATGCTCCACCCCCGCTTCAGGTCGAGGGCTCCCAGGGGAACGATGGCCTGGTAGTTGTCGCTGACGAAGGAAGCGGCACCGGCCAGGTCACCCCGGACCAGGGTGGCTTCCCCCAGGGTGAACTGGAGGAGTTCGGCGGGGATCGGGCCGGTGGGGAGGGGGATGAAGTCGCCGGAGATGGGAAGTCGGCCGGTGGTGTTCTCCTGGATCCCCATGAGCACGTAGTCCACTTCGGCGTAGGCCAGCTCCTCCATGAGGATCTGGGCCATGTCCAGGACCTCCGTCGGGGCGAATCCGCCCGGGACCTGGGGGTTGAATCCCAGGCGCACGTACTGGGCCACCTCCTGCAGCCCCACCACGTGGGGATCGGTCATGGCGATATCGGCGGCGATGGCCCGGGCCCGCTGCCGGAAGTCGGTGGCTTCCACGTCGGCCCAGAACTGCCGCGCCCCCGCGACAACAGCCGGGATGTCGTTGAAGTCCACGCTCAGCACAGCGCTCACGTCTGCCCCGAGGTAGATGTTCTGGGAGAAGACCCGGAACGGCTCACCAAGAGGCGAGGCGCCCTGGGCCTGGGCCACGGCCTGGGGTACGACGTCGACGTCGTCCAGGCCGGACTGGACCGGGTCGTCACAGGCGGCAGCTGCGGTGAGTGCGGCCAGGGAGAGGACGGTCAGGATGTGGGATCTGCGTGTGCGGAGCATCGTTGCCTCCAGGTTGAATGGGAAGTCGTGGATTCCAACCTGTCGGGAGGCACGGTGGCCGTCGGTACGTAGGGGTACGTAGGGGGTGCGAGGGGGTACGTACTCCGGGCCCGGCGGAAGGTCCGCCGGGCCCGGAGGGGCGGCGCGAGCGGGGCGCCACCAGGGAAAAGGCGTGGCTAGCGGTAGAGCCCCCGCGGGAGTCGGAATGCCGCGAAGAGCGCCCCGTGGTCGGCGGGCCAGAGCCCACTCGCCGTCTGGTTGCCCAGCTCGTCCCCGAGAACCTCCATGTCCACCCGGCCCGGCAGCGGCTTGCCATCGCTGTCCGGGTGGCCCGTGCGGAAGAGGACCAGGTCGATCCGCTCGTCGAAGTCCACCACCGCGTTCACCAGGTCCTTCTCGTGGCAGCAGGTGAAGCCGGGCCCACGGGGACCGGTGGAGCGCGTCCACGCGTCCACGAACCCGGCGTCGGTCAGCATGCCGTAGGTGGGGGTCCAGGCCGTCTCACCCTCCTCGCCGTTGGCGTCGGAGTTCAGGTCGCCCATGATGATGACGGTACCGTCGAGCCCCTCGGTGAACTGGATCAGCTCCCCGGTCTGCAGGAGCTGGATCGGTTCGAGGCTCTGGCCTTCCAGGTGGGTGTTGATCACGTGAATGGGCGGTCCGCCCAGCTCGAGCTTCACCTTGCTCCACCCCCGCTTGAGGGTCACCGGGCCCACGTCGAAGGTTGCCGCGTAGTTCCCGCTCATGAACGACGCCACGCTCACGAGATCGCTGCGGACGAAGGTGGCCTCACGCAGCGTCACCCGAAGGAGCTGCGCGATCCCGCCGGGAATGTCCGGATTCAGGGCCAGCGGGAAGAGGGCCTGGGTGTTTTCCTGCACACCCATCAGGGTGTAGTCCAGCCCCGCGGCACCCAGGGCGGCCTGCATGGCCATCACGAAGTCCTGCACCGCCACCGGGGTGAAGTAGGTGGGCGGAGCTTGGGGGTTGAACCCCAGGACCACATGCTGAGCCGCCTCCTGGAGCCCGATCACGTGGGGGTCGGTCATGGCCACCTCGGCGGCGATGGCCATGGCGCGCTCCTGCACGTCGGTGGCCTGGACGGCCGACCAGAAGGTCTGGGCGGCCGCGGCAACCGCGGCGAAGTCGCTGAAATCCACCTCGAAAATCGGACTGTCGTCCGCACCCATGTACATGTTGCGGGTGAAGAGGCGGAGCGATTCGCCGTCGGCAGAACCGTGCCGGGCCGCGGCGAATGCGGCGGATGGGTCGGTGAACTCGTCAGGCGCCACCGTGGTGGTGGGCGCCTCACAGGCGGCCAGCCCGAGGGCGGCCGTCAGCGCCAGGAAAGCGAGACCCCGACCCCTGATCGTACGGTCCATCCATACCTCCAGGGTCGAGTTGAGCAACCAACTGTAGTCCAACCTGCACCTAGGCTGCGAGAACTGCAACCGAAATCCCACCGCAGCAACGCGTGCGGGAAATCGTCGGGATCCGATTCGCCTACCGCCCGGGCCCTTGGCAAGATGTCACACATATATATCTTCATATTATTGAATGCTGTGCGGTGCCATCGCGCCGCCAAACACCTTTCATCGACCATGCCCAGATACGACTTCGTCTGTCAGGACTGCGGAACCGCCTTCGAGGCGCGCCTCTCGATGTCGGCGTACGACGCCGGAGAGGGCCGTCAGTGCCCCAGCTGCGGATCGGAGCGGGCCGAGCGGAGCTTCTCGGTGGTGAACGTCATCGCCGGCGGTGGGAAAGGGTTGGGCTCCTCCGCCGCGCCCACGGGGGGAAGCTGCGGCTTCGGTGGCTTCACCTGAGCCTGACGCCATCGCCCGGTTCGGGCGAAGGACGAACGCCGCGTCCTCTCCCCGGGGGGCGCGGCGTTCTTCGTTGAGGCCGGGGGACACCGACCGTCGGAGGGTGAACGATCGGAGCCCCCGGGCGTACTCTAACGAATGGACACACCGCCTCATCCCAGCGGACGCCCCCGCCGGCCCCGGGTGGTGGTCGTGGGCGCCGGCTTCGGGGGCATTCGGGTGGCCCTGGCGCTGGACGATGCCGACTGTGACGTGATCCTGGTGGACCGGACCAACCACCACCTCTTCCAGCCACTCCTCTACCAGATCGCAACCGCCGCCCTTTCTCCGGCGGACATCGCCACCCCGATTCGCACGGTCTTCCGGCACCAGAAGAACGTCCAGGTGATCCTGGGGGAGGTCACGGAGGTCCAGCCCGGGCGCAAGCGGATCCTCATGGGAAACGACGCGGTGGCCTACGACTGGCTCGTCCTGGCCGCCGGTGCGACCCACGCCTACTTCGGGAATGACCAGTGGGAGGAGCACGCTCCGGGCCTCAAGACCATCGATGACGCCCTGGAGATCCGGCGCCGCGTGCTCATGGCCTTCGAGGAGGCGGAGCTGGAGGCGGACCCCGAGGCGCGCCGGGCCAAGCTCACCTTCGTGGTGGTGGGGGCCGGCCCCACCGGGGTGGAGATGGCGGGCGCCCTCCGCGAGATCGCCGCCCAGACCATCCCCGCGGACTTCCGGCGGGTGGACACCACCACGGCACGCATCATCCTCATGGAGGGTGCCGACCGGGTCCTCCCAGCCATGTCGCCCGAGTCCTCGGAGGAGGCATGGGCGGCGCTCCGGCGGATGGGGGTCGAGGTCCGGCTCAACACCTTCGTTACCGGGATCGAGGAGCACCTGGTGAAGGTGGGGGAGGGAGACGACGAGGAGTACGTGGACGCCGGAAACGTCATCTGGGCCGCCGGAGTGGAGGGGTCTCCCGTGGCCCGGTCGCTGGAGGCGGAGCTGGACTCGGCGGGCCGGGTGAAGGTGGGACCGGACTGCGCGGTCCCGGGGCACCCCGAGATCTTCGTCATCGGGGACCTGGCGGCCGCGACCTCCGCGGACTCCGAGGAGGCGGTCCCCGGGGTGGCCCAGGGGGCCATGCAGATGGGGGAGTTCGTGGGGGGGGTCATCGCACGGGAGCTGACCACCGGAATCGAGCCGGAGCTTCGCCCCGAATTCAGCTACCGCGACAAGGGGAGCCTGGCCACCATCGGGCGGGCCCGGGCCGTGGCGGACATCTGGGGCACCAGCTTCCACGGGTTCTTCGCGTGGCTCCTCTGGAGCCTGGTCCACGTCCTCTTCCTCATCGGCTTCCGGAACAAGATCCTGGTCATGGTGCACTGGGCCTGGCAGTGGCTCGTGCAGGCCCGGGGCGCACGCCTCATCACAGGCCGGAAGCTGCCTCGAGTGAAGCGGCCGGTGGATCTGGGCCGCCTGGAAGACGAGGGGGACGCGCTGGCCTGACGGCGAAGACGGGCGCCCGCCGGGTGGGATCCGTGGGCACCCCGTCTCGACCCATTTCGGACGAGCTGTGCGGTGAGCCGCCGAATCGACCACGGGGTTGGCCCCGGTCGGGCCGCCCTTGTCACCCACAGGCCGGCGGGGGAGGTTGGGGCATGAACCGAACCGTCCGCCGTGCCCGCGTGGTGTCCGCCTTCCCCGCTCTCGTCCCGACCTCGGAAAGCCGAGCCCCGCGCGGTGGGGCTTCCCGGAGCGGGCGACCCACGGTGTCCAGGTGGGTGCGCCTGGCACTCCTCGCCGCGGCGGCCGGAGCCGGCGCATGGGCTCCCTCGGCGGCCGCGGCTCGACAGGTCTCTCAGGGCCCCCTGCAGACTCGAGACGTCCAGGCCGCCGTGGACTCCATCTTCGCCGCGTACGACGGTGAACAGACGCCGGGGTGCGCCGTGGGTGTGGAGCAGAATGGCCAGCGGGCGCTGACCGCAGCCTACGGGATGTCGAACCTGGAGTTCGGCATCCCCAACACACCCATTAGCATCTTCGAAAACGGCTCCGTCTCCAAGCAGTTCACCGCCGCCGCCGTGGTCCTGCTCGCCATGGAGGGGAAGCTGAGCCTGGGGGACGACGTCCGGGAGTACGTGCCCGAGCTGCCGGACTACGGGCACACCGTCACCCTCCGGCACATGCTCAATCACACCAGCGGGCTGCGGGACTGGGGGAGCGTAGCGGGCATCAGCGGGTGGGGCCGGAGCAACCGGACCCACACCCATGACCACGTGGTGGACATCCTGAGCCGCCAGAGCGCCCTCAATTTCGAGCCGGGGCACGAGTACTCGTACAGCAACTCGGGCTACAACCTCCTGGCCGTGGTGGTCAGCCGGGTGAGCGGGATGCCCTTCGCCCAGTTCTCCAGGGAGCGGATCTTCGAGCCTCTGGGAATGGACGATACCCAGTGGCGGGACGACTGGACCCGGATCGTGCCGCGCCGGAGCACCGGGTACAGCCCCACCCGGGATGGGTGGCGCATCAACCAGCCCATCGAGAACGTGCACGGGAACGGTGGGCTTCTCACCACCGTGGGCGACCTCCTCACCTGGAACCGCTCCCTGGACGAGGCGAGCCTGGCGGGCCCCGAGTTCGTGGCGATGATGGAGACCCAGGGCGTGCTGAACGACGGCCGGACCATCGCCTACGCGCTCGGGCTCTCGGTGGATGACTGGCGCGGCGTGCGCTCCGTCACCCACGGCGGTGCCACATCCGGGTATCGCGCCTTCCTGGCTCGCTATCCCGACGTGGGACTCTCGGTGGCGCTCCTCTGCAACGCCTCCAACGCGAATCCCGGCGGGCTGTCCAACGCCGTGGCACGGCTGTGGCTCGAAGACGCCTTCGGACCCGCCCCGGAACTGCCCGACGCGGTGGCGGTGGACGAGGCGATCCTGGCGCGGTACGCCGGGTTCTACAGGGACGAGCAGACCGGGACGGAGGAGCAGGTGATCCTCGAGGACGGCGGTCGGCTGCGGATCGGCGGAACCGTGCTCGTCCCCGCCTCGGAGACGGCGTTCCGCGTGGGAACCTCGAGCCAGATGGCGGTCTGGGAGCCCTCGCCCGACGGGGCCCGCACCGGCTTCCGGCGGATGGACGGGGAGATCGTCGTGGACATGTACGAGCCGGTGGAGCGGGTGGAGCCCACCGCCGACGAGCTCCGGGAGTACGTGGGTACGTTCCACAGCGACGACGCGGAGACCACCCTGACCTTCACCGTGGACGAGGGGGCGCTGGTGATCCACCGCCGTCCCGCGGACGCAGCCCGCGTGCGGCCCTCGTACCGGGACGCCTTCTTCACCCCCATCGGGTTCGTGCGCTTCCTCCGGGATGACGCCGGCCAGGTGGTGGAGCTGAGCCTGGGACAGGGCCGGGTCTACGACATGCGCTTCCAGCGGATGGAGGGGTAGGGTACCCACGTCCCCCGGTTCGCCAGCGGCCCGGGGGACACGCATCTTCCCCACCATGCCCGACTCGCCGCCGCCCGACCCGACCCGATCCGACCCGCCCCTGCGCGACCCCACGCCGCCCGACCCGACCCGGCCCGATTCGCCGCCGCCCGATGCGGACGCGGGTGAACCGGCCGAGAAGGGTGGTGCCATCTCCCTCTCGGTCCAGGTCCTGCTGGGGCTGGCGGCCGGACTGGTCCTGGGCATCTTCCTCGCCCCTGCCGAGGCGGGCGTCGCCGCCCGTTTGGTGGCGTGGATCGAGCCCGTGGGTGCCCTCTGGGTCAACGCCATCCGGATGACGGTGGTGCCGCTGCTGGTCTGTCTCCTGGTGGCCGGGATCGCCGGGGCCGGAACGGGGACGGCGGCCCGGGTGGGGGGGCGCTCGCTGGCGTGGTTCGTAGGGCTGATCGGCCTCTCCGCGGGGGTCGCGTGGGTGTGTGCCCCACCCCTGCTGCGGTGGCTCGGGGCCGAATCGGCCCAGGTGGCGGAGGTCGCCACCAGCGCCGCGGTCACGGAGGTGA
>CP070829.1:3568578-3577223 GCA_020344755.1 Gemmatimonadales bacterium | reverse complement strand
CCGCGGTAGACCTCCACCGCCTCGATGTCCATGGCCACGAACTGGGTGAAGTCCACCGGGTCGTGCCCCACCCCCCCGGAGCGAGGGCGGCTCCACCGCCGGCCGTCGACCCACACGGCGGGGAAGCACAGCTGGAAGCCGAGGCCTTGGGCCTGTTCTCCGGGCGCGCCCCCTGGCGGGGTCTCGCCTTCAGCCACGCGCTGAACCAGGTCGATGGCTCCCCGAAGAACGATGAACCGCTCTCCGGCGCGCCCTGGACCATTCACCACCCGAACACCGGAGCGGCCCTGAAGGATCGTGGCCAGGGTCCCGCCGCGGCTTTCCAGCTCCGAGCGGACCACGAAGTCACCGAATCCCAACTCCATGCGGCGCTGTAGATCCACCATGTCCCCGAAGAACCTGGATGGAACCACGGTCACCGTGATCCCCTCCAGGGGGATCGCGTCCACCTCCAGCGTCAAGTCCACGGCATAGGCCTGCCCACCATCCACGCGAACCACGATCTCCCGGTCCGCGTAGGCCAGGTGTGTGACCTCCAGGACGTGGAGCCCAGGATCGATATCGGGAATGGCGTAGAATCCGTTGCTGTTGGTGAGCACGGGTCGGTCGCCCTCCCGAAGCCTCACCTCCGCCGCCTCGATGGGTCGCCCGGACACGGCATCCCGGACCACCCCGAACACGGCGCTTCCCGCCTGCTCCGTGGAGAGTCGCACCACCACGTCCTGCTGCTCCAAAGGACCGAGCGCCACGAACGTCACATCGTCCCCGACCCGTGCGCCAGGAAGTGCAGGACGGATCCGGACGGTCTGACCCCTGGGAGCGTCGCAGTAGACGTAGAACCCCCCTGCGCCCGAAGCCACCCGCGCTTCGTGGTACGGGCGCCCCTCCCGGCGTGGATCCAGGAATCGGATGATCAGGGGAAGACCGACCAAGGGTTCGGCGGAAAGGGAATCCATCACCTGTCCGGTGACGATGACCGAACCTCCCGGCCCACCGGGACTGGCGCACAGCTCCAACGCGGCTTCCTCCGGGGAAGGGGGTGCGAGGAGGACGTCCGTAGAGGCCCCCGGAGAGACCTCCACCGCCTGAATCGCTGGTCCGAGGGGCAGCTGATCGAAGCGGGGATGATCCGCCGAGACGCGGTAGATTCCTTCCAGGAGCCCGGGGACGCGGAAGGCGCCGGAGGCGTCGGTGTCGGCGGAGAAGGGCGTCCCGACCAGACGGACCCGGGCTCCTGCGGCACCTTCGCCTCCCTTCGAGAGGAGGACCCGGCCGTGGATCTCCCCGGTCTCCGGGGTCACGGCCCAGGTCTCCCCGGCCCCCCGCACCCGGAGGAGACGCGCCCGTTCCTCCCGAAACCCCGTGACCCTCCACGCTTCGTCGCCCTCACGATCGCTCACTTGGAGAAGGGGCATGCGAAGCCAGGTCTCGGCCATCACCCAGCTCCCGTCCGGGAGCTCCGCGAAGGTCGTACGCCCCCCGGCGGACGCCGGGACCACCCGGGGATCCACGTTGCGGTATGCGAACTCCAGCAGGACCGGGCGCCCGTCCGCCGACGAGAGCCAGATGACCCCGGCCACATCAGGACGCCTCTCGGGCTCGGGTATGTCCCTCGGCTCGAATGCCACACCCAGGAGTGCACCACCGCCAGTCCCCTGGAGGCGCAGGCAGTGGTTCTCCAGGAAGCCCGGATCCATGAGGACTGCTGGCGTGGGCTGGAAGTAGAGGATATCACCCTGCTCGTCTTCCCGGATGAAGCCCCGCTCCAGCAGATCGGGAGGATCCAGGACCGGGACCAGCCGGAATACGCCCTGGCGCTCCTCGGGCGTTTCCGCGCGAACCACAGTCCGGGCATCCGCCTCGAGTTGCCGGCGTCTCACCTCCGCGTCGAGAACCAGTTCCTCGCGGTCTTGATTCCAGAGCATGATCTCCAGAGCGGTGGCAATGGAGGCCCACGCCATCGACAGGCGGTCTTCACCGCCGGGCACGGGGGTGCACGAACCAGGGAGAGGAGGAGCGGCGGCCAGATCCAACGGCTCCTCCGGCAGCGGCACCCGGACGCGGGCCCGCTCCCCTGCGCCGACGGACACCGCCTCGGACATTCGGGGGTGATACCCGATCCGTTCGACTCTCAGGCGATACTCTCCGGGCGCGGGAACCGCCATGAGGAAGCGGCCGGCGGGGTCCGTGACCTGCACTGGTCCTGAACGACCGTCCTGAGGGACGAGCCGGACGAGGAGCCGCCCGGTGGCATCGGTCACGGCGCCTTCTACTGTCTGTCCGGCTAGACTGGGAACCGCTCCCGTGAGGAAACCGAGGGAGAGGGCGGCCGATGCCATGGCTCGGAGGATCAGCGCATGTCGCATGGGTCTGGTTGTCTCCGGTCCCTCTTGGTGGCGGGGGTGGGGGCAGGGGAGCCGATCCTTGGGCCCCGGTGGATGTCATACGCTGCAACCGCCGGTAGGTGTCCTCCCGTGGCCTCAAGATCAATACATAACAGGCCCGGCGCCAATCGGCGCCGGGCCCGTTCCTTCACCTTTTCGGAAACCTCGTCAGGCGATGAACCAGGGTGCGAGGACCAGGGACACCACGCTCATGAGCTTGATGAGGATGTTGAGCGAGGGACCGGAGGTGTCCTTGAACGGATCCCCCACCGTGTCCCCGACGACGGCTGCCTTGTGGGCGTCGGACCCCTTTCCACCGTAGGCGCCGCCCTCGATGTACTTCTTGGCATTGTCCCAGGCACCTCCGGCGTTCGCCATGAAGAGCGCCATGAGCACGCCGGACACGGTGGCTCCGGCCAGGAAGCCACCCAGCGCCTCCACACCCAGGAACTTCCCCACCAGCACCGGCGCCAAAACGGCCGTGATCCCTGGTAGCACCATCTCACGGAGAGCCGCACGGGTGGAGATATCCACGCAACGGGCGGAATCCGGCTTGCCGGTTCCCTCCATGATTCCCGGGATTTCCCGGAACTGCCGTCGAACCTCGTCCACCATGCCCTGCGCGGCGCGGCCCACGGCCGTCATGGTCAGTGACGCCACGAAGAAGGGGAGCATCCCACCCAGGAAGAGACCGATCACCACCAGGGGATCGACGATGTCGATGCCGGTGGTCTGAAGCCCAACCGCCGAGGAGTAGGCGGAGAACAGGGCCAGCGCGGTGAGCGCCGCAGAACCGATGGCGAATCCCTTCCCGATGGCAGCCGTGGTGTTCCCGATCGCGTCCAGCGAGTCCGTGATCTTACGGGTCTCCGGTCCAAGCTGGCTCATCTCGCTGATTCCACCCGCGTTGTCCGCGATGGGCCCGTACGCATCCACGGACATGGTGACCCCCACCGTCGCCAGCATGCCGACGGCCGCGACCCCGATGCCGAAGAGGCCGGCGAACGCGAAGGACACGTAGATGGCCAGGCAGATGAGGATGAGGGGGATCGCCGTGGACTCCATGCCCACCGCCAGCCCGGAAATGATATTCGTAGCCGACCCGGTCTGGGATGCATCGGCGATCTTCCGTACTGGAGAGGCGGCGGTGTAGTACTCCGTCACAAGCCCGATGAAGATGCCCACCAGGGTCCCGGCCACGATCGCGGCCCAGGGCCCCCAGGACGGATAGAGCGCCCCGGACTCCGGATTGACGATCTGGAAGCCCATGGACTGGACCACCACGAACATGACGGCGAGGAAGAGACCGGCAGCGATGAAGGTCACGTTCCGCAGCGCGGCAGCCGGGCTGGTCCGCTCCAGCACCTTCATCATCACGATCCCCACCACGGAGGCCAGAAGGCCCACCATCACAGTGACGATGGGCAGGGCCACCGCCGCCGCCACGTTCGCCGCCGTGGCCGCAGAGGTGGCGGCAATGGCGATGGTCGCCACGATGGAGCCGACGTAGGACTCGAAGATATCCGCACCCATCCCAGCCACGTCACCCACATTGTCGCCCACGTTGTCGGCGATCGTGGCTGGATTGCGCGGATCGTCCTCCGGAATCCCCGCCTCCACCTTCCCCACCAGGTCGGCACCCACGTCGGCAGCCTTCGTGTAGATCCCACCGCCCACACGGGCGAAGAGGGCGATGGAGCTCGCGCCCATCGCGAACCCGGAGACGATCTGCGCGAAGCGGGTCATCTCCTCACCGGTCACCGCGGCGGAGGCGAAGAAGAAGTAGAGGACGCCCAGGCCCAGGAGACCGAGCGCGGCCACCGCGAGACCCATCACGGCCCCGCCGAAGAAGGCCACCCGAAGGGCCTTGCCCTGACCGTGATCCTTGGCGGCGGCTGAGGTTCGGACGTTCGCGCGGGTCGCGGCCTTCATGCCGAAGAACCCTGCCAGGACCGAGCTGATGGCCCCGAAGATGTAGGCCAGCGCGGTCTCCCGGGAGATGGCGAGACCCAGGAGCACGGCCACCACCGCGACGAATACCGCCAGCACGGTGTATTCACGGCGCAGGAAGGCCATGGCACCATCGTGGATCTGGTCTGCCAGGTCCTCCATGACGTCAGAGCCGGACGGCTGCTGCTTGACGTAGCCGTAGATCCCGGCGGCCGCGCCAAGACCCAACACGCCGAGCAGCCACGCCCAGTCGGTAAAGACGACGAAATCCATGGGCTGAAGGATCCTCGTTTGGTTCAGGTTGTGGAGGAGCGGGCCATTCCCGCCTCCTCTGCCCTAGCGGGCTATTGATTGAAGCGGTTCATGGCCGCTTCCGTGCCTTCTTCCATCCAGACCTCCACCGCCCGGGTGAGCTCCGGGAGGAGGTCGACGATTCGGTCCTCGTCCTCTTCCGGCATGGGCGAGAGCACCCAGTCCGCCAGGTCCACTCCGGGCGGGGCCACGCCCACCCCGATCCGCAAGCGGGGATACTGACGTGTACCCAGCGCCGCCTCCACCGACTTCAGTCCGTTGTGGCCCCCCGGCCCTCCCGAGGGGCGGAACCTCACCCGACCCACATCCAGCGACGCGTCGTCGATCACCACAAGCAGGTCGCTGTCGAGATCGAAGGCGTCGTCCCCACGAAGGGGCGCCAACGCAGCACCGCTGCGATTCATGAAGGTAGTGGGCTTTACGATCCGCACCGCGCGCCCTGCCACCCGCCCGGAGACCTCGAGAGCGCGCCGCTCCTTCCGGAAGGCTCCCAGACCCCAGTCATGGGCAAGCCGGTCCGCGACCCACCAACCCACGTTGTGCCGCGTGCCGTCGTACTCCGCTCCGGGGTTGCCCAGGCCGGCAATGACCTTCACGAGGCAGGACGTTCAGGACCTGCGGAACCCTATTCCCCTTCCTCGTTGGACCCCGATCCCTGCCCACCCTCGGCCGAGTCGGCCTCTCCGATGACCTCCACCTCGGGCTCTTCGAGCTCGGCCTCCACCTCTTCGGCGACCTTCCGAGGCGGATTCAGCACCACCAGGACGGTCTCCGGGTCCAGGTCCACCGAAACGCCCTCCGGGAATTCCAGATCCTTCACCAGAACCTGGTCGTTGATCTCCATCTCCGACACGTCGTACGTGAGTTCCTCGGGGATCTTGGAGGGAATCGTCCGGACGGCGAGGTCGTGGAAGAGCTGCTGGAGGACACCGCCCTCTTGCTTCACCCCCTTGGCGGTCCCGTGCAGGTGCAGCGGGACATTCACCTCGAGCTCGACCCCCTTCTGGATCGTGTAGAAGTCCACGTGGAGGATTTGGGGCCGGAACGGGTGGACCTGCACCTCCCGAACCAGGGTGGAGATGGGCTCCTTTTCACCGCCCACCTCCAGGTTCACGATGGTGTTCTCCACGGAGATGTGGTTGAACAGGTTCGTGGTCTCCAGGGCATCCAGCGTCAGGAGCAGGCCCTCGTCGCCCTGCCCGTAGACCACGCCCGGGATCTGCCCGGCGGCGCGGAGCTTCCTGGCGATGCCCTTGCCGGACTCGGTCCGCTTGTCAGCCTTCAGAGTGGCGTTCGTGCTCATTGTGCTTCCTCACAGAAAAGGGCCCAGGGCCCGGATGAACAGGGTCCGCAACCCGGCCCTAGACGTTGTCTCTGAACTCGAAGAGCTGGCTGACCGACTCGTTGGAGTGGATGTACTCCACCGCGTTCGCCAGCAGACCGGCGACCGAGAGTACGGTGAGCCGATCGAAGCGGCGCTCTTCGGGAATGTGGATGGTGTTGGTCACCACAAACTCTTCCAGCGGCGCCGCGGACAGCTTCTCCGTAGCACTGCCGGAGAGGAGCGCATGCGTCGCACAGGCGAAGACCTTCTTCGCGCCTCGGTCCTTCAGCGCCACCACCGCGTTGGCCAGAGTGCCACCGGTGTCGACCATGTCGTCGGCCAGGAGGCAGTTCTTCCCCTCCACCTCTCCGACGACGTTCAACACCTCCGCCACGTTCGCCGTCGGGCGGCGCTTGTCGATGATGGCGAAGTTCCCCCCGAGACGCTTGGCGAACCCACGGGCCATCTTTGCCGAACCCACGTCCGGCGCCACCACCACCAGGTCCTGCAGCGCCTTCTCGCGGAAGTACCGGGTAAGGACGGGCGCGGCGTACAGGTGGTCCACGGGAATGTCGAAGAAGCCCTGGATCTGGTGCTGATGGAAGTCGATGCTCACCACCCGATCCGCCCCCGCCGCCACCAGCATGTTCGCCATGAGCTTCGCGCCGATGGCCACTCGGGGCTGGTCCTTGCGATCCTGGCGGGCATAGCCGAAGTACGGGACCACCGCCGTGACCCGGGCTGCCGAGGCACGCCGCGCAGCGTCCAGGAGGAGCAAAAGCTCCATCGTGTTCTCGGCCGGCGAGTTCGTGGACTGGATGATGAAGACATCCCGCCCCCGGGCGTTCCGATTGATGCGCACGAAGATCTCACCGTCCGCGAAGTCGCGGATGGTGGCGCCGTCTACTCTCTGACCGAGGCGCTCCGCCATCTCCTCCGCCAGTGGCCGATTCGAACGGCCCGACAGCAAGAGTAGCGGCCCTCGGCTGAAGGTGGATTCCATGCGACGTGATGTGGGCGCGGTGAAGCCGTGGTGTGAGAGCCCAAAAAGCTAGAGAAGGCACCACGGGGCGTCAACGTGACGCCGGCTCCAGCCTGAATGCTCTCTCCAGGAGGAGGGATTCCCGGCCCGGCGCCCTGATCTCGAGGCGAACCTCGAAGTCCCCCGGACCCACTTCGGCGGGAAGTGACACCTCGGCCGCACGGAAGAACGGGCCGGGCATCTGGGGCCCGGCCTCCGACCACTCCAGGGTGGTGACCTCGCCATCCCCCAGCAGCCCCAGGAATCGGCCCGCCCGGCGGAGGAATCCCCCGGGGGCCTCCCGGATCCGCAACCGGTACTGGAGCGTCTCCCGCTGCCAGCCGAACCCGTTCAGTTCCCAGGCGACCCGGAAGGACCGGCCGGCCACGGTCCTTCCCGGCAGGAGATGCTCCAGCGCGACCTCGAGGGAGTGAACGCTGTCGGCGGGCCCCGGAGTCAGGAGGAAGAGGTCCGATGCCGTGGGCAGGTCCGCGGGACGTCCGTCCCAGCCGATCCCCGCGCGATAGCGGCCGACCCGGGCCGAATCCGGCGCCCAGACCTCGGCGCTGAGCAGGTAGTCCCCCGGAGGTACTGCGATCCGGATCACCCCCGTGGTCCCGGGAATACGGGCCCGCGCCACCTCACCGCCGAAGTCCCGGGCGAACAGACCTACTTCCGGCGGCCGGGAAGCGAAACGTGACGGGATCGGGAGAGGTGGATGATCATGCCCCCGGTGGTAGGACGTGTCCTGGGGCAAGGAGAGCGCCGCCACCACGACGAGGGAATCCCCCCGGGGTACTCGGTAGATCTCGGTGGGAGCAGGGAGCACCACCGGGGCGTACGACGGAGCGTACCCGGTCCTGGGCAGGTATCGGGACCCGGGATTCCAGTCCTCCCAGTCCGTATCCGACAGTCGCCGCAGGCCCTGCCCCGGTGGCACGTACGACCGGCTCTCCGGGTGCTGGTGTCCGACGGCGTGGGAGAGAGCCGTCATCTCCGAAGGCCGGGGGGGGATCTGCTCCCACCCGACCTCCCACCCGTATCGAAGCAACGATTCCGCCAGGTCGTCACCCCACCTCAGGCCGAACGGATTGGTGGCATCCTGGCGTGATCGGGCCACGACCTGGCGGGCGAGGTGTTCGGTCCACCGGTCGTTTCCCTCGACCAAGGCCAGCGGGTCGGCCAGTTCCCAGAAGCGGCGGACCAACTCGGCCCTCTCCGTCGGAGTGGCGTCGTCCAGGAGCTCCCTTCCTTCACGGTCCAGGAGGGGGCGGGGATCAATCCACTCCTCCCGTTCGCCCGGGGCCATTCCTCGTAGCATCCTCTCGAAGACGTTCTCTGACTCCGGAAAGCGGTGCAGCACGTGGAGCAGATACCCTTCCAGAGCCAGGCACCGGCCGTGATCGAGAATGGGACAGTCTCGCACCAGCTCCAGGGCCTCCTCGGCCCGACCCTCCTCCACCCGGTACGCGACCCTCTGTTCCAGAATCCAGAGGTCCCCGGGAAGCTGCCGAGCCGCCGAGTCCAGTCGAGCCAGGAGGTCCTGCCGCGCGCGGACGATGCGGGGCTTGTCCGGCACCGGCCACCAGTCTCCGGTACTCTCCAGTCGGAGGCAGATGCGCCCCACGATTTCGTCACACCGTCCACCCCATCC
>CP070829.1:3559742-3568478 GCA_020344755.1 Gemmatimonadales bacterium | reverse complement strand
TCCGCGTCAGACACCCGCGAATCCGACTCCACTCGACCCAAAAAAGATACCGCGGTTACCTTTCGTGTTACCCTGGATACCGGGTTTCGCGGGCTGCCGGTAGACGCACTGGTGTGGACCACGACGCCGTGGACGGTTCCGTCCAACGTGGGCGTTGCCGTTCACCCGGAGCTGACCTATGCCGAGGTGGAAGCCGACGGCGTCCGTTACGTCCTGGCCCGGGACCGGGTGGAGGCGGTGCTGGGAGAGGGGACGGCCGTCGCCAGGGAGTACGAGGGCAGGGAGCTGGTGGGGCGGCGGTACGGCCGCCCGGTGGAGCTGGTTCCCGTCCCGGAAGACCCCGGGAACGCGTGGACCGTGGTCGGGGAAGACTTCGTTTCTGCGGAAGACGGAACCGGCGTGGTCCACATGGCACCGGCCTTCGGCGCGGACGATTACGCTGCGGGGCAGCGTCACGGCCTGCCCATGCTGCGCCCCATCGACGATGCCGGCGTCTTCCTGCCCGAGGTAGCGGTGATCGGGGGGAAGTTCGTGAAGGACGCGGATCCCCTCGTGGTGGAGAACCTCCGGGAACGCGGCCTGCTCTTCCGAACCGATGCGGAGGTGCACTCCTATCCCCATTGCTGGCGCTGTGCCTCGCCCCTCATCTACCTCGCACGGGACTCGTGGTTCGCGGCCACGTCCTCTCTGAAGGAGGAGATGCTGGCCAACAATGCCCAGGTGGCCTGGCACCCGCCGGAGGTGGGTGAGAAGAGGTTCGCCGAATGGCTCCGCGGGAATGTGGACTGGGCGCTTTCCCGGGACCGGTACTGGGGAACGCCGCTCCCGGTCTGGGTGTGCGACCGGGACGGGCAGCACCTTCAGTGGATCGGGAGCTTCGGAGAGCTGGCCGAGCACGCCGGCTCCCTCGATCCGGACTTCGATCCCCACCGCCCCTTCATCGACGAGGTCGGCTGGAAGTGCGACTGCGGCGGGACGATGCGGCGTGATCCCGCGGTGATCGACGTCTGGTTCGATTCGGGGTCCATGCCGTATGCCCAGTGGCACTATCCCTTCGAGAACCGGGAGGAGTTCGAGGCCCACTTCCCTGCGGACTTCATTTGCGAGGGCCTGGACCAGACCCGGGGCTGGTTCTACTCCCTGATGGCCATCGGGACCATGCTGGGTCGCGGTCCGGTGTATCGAAACGTGGTGGTGAACGACCTGATCCTGGATGCCGAAGGACAGAAGATGTCCAAGTCCAAGGGGAACACGGTGGATCCCTGGGACGTCGTTTCCGACCACGGTGCGGACGGCACCCGGTGGCATTTCATCCACCACTCCAATCCCTGGGTCCCCAAGCGCTTCGATCCCGAAGGCGTCCGGGAGGGGGCCCGGAAGTACTTCGACACCCTGGCCAACACCTACCGGTTCTTCGCGCTGTATGCGAACACAGAGTCGTGGACGCCGAGCCAGGACGACCCCCGGCCCGCCGATCGTCCCGTGCTGGACCGGTGGCTTCTCTCCCGGGTGGCTACCGTGACCACGGAGGTGACCTCCGACCTGGAGAGCTACCAGGTTACCCGGGCCTACCGTGCGCTGGGGGAGTTCGTGGACGAGCTCTCGAACTGGTACGTGCGACGCAGCCGGTCCCGTTTCTGGGGGAACGGGGATGTGGACGACGCCCGGGCAGCGTTCCGGACGCTCTACGACGCCCTTCGGACCGTGGCGCTCCTGACGGCGCCCGTCACCCCTTTCGTCGCAGACTGGCTGCACGTGGCGCTCACGGGCCGGAGTGCCCACCTGGAGCGCTTTCCGGAGGCGGATGCCGCCGAGGTGGATCCGGAGCTGGAAGAGGAGATGGACGCCTGCCGCCGCCTGGTGTCCCTGGGGCGGGCGTCGAGGGAGGAGGTGCAGATCCGGGTTCGACAGCCGCTCAGGCGCCTCCACGCGGTGGTCCCCGGGCGCGCACTCCGAGAAGAGGTGCTGGAGCTCGTGCGGGACGAGTTGAACGTGAAGGAGGTGGCGTTCCTTTCCTCCGCGGAGGGGCTGATCTCCCTCTCCGCGCGGCCCAACTATCGAGTCCTGGGGCCCCGCTTCGGAACGTCCACCAACGACGTGGCCAACATCCTCCGGGGCTTGCCGGAGGAATCTCTCCGACGCTTCCGGGACGGTGGCGAGGTCACCTTCGAGCTGGACGGGCAGCGGCATGTCGTCCAACCGGAGGAACTCGAGGTCCTGGAGGAGGCGGAGGGAGACCTGGTGGTCCGATCGGAGGCCGGCTTCACCGCCGCACTGGATCCGTCGCTGGACCCCGAGCTCCGGCAGGAAGGCAGGGCGCGGGAGCTGGTGAACCGGATCCAGCGGCTCCGGAAGGATTCGGGTCTGGAGATCACGGACCGGATCGAGTTGGGGGTGTTCGGCCCGGAGGAGGTGCAGGGGGCGGCCCGGGAATGGAGGGACTTCATCGCCGGAGAGACCCTGGCCGTACGGGTGGCGGTGGACGCCGCCGGGAGCGAGGGAAACTGGGAAGCGTTCCGGGAGGTGGATCTGGACGGCGTCCCCGCAGCCGTGGCTCTGAGGCGGGCGCGGGCTTGACCCGTTCCGCCGGTCCGTCGGGCGTAGCCGGGCTCCGCAGGCTGGGAGAGGCACGAGGGTGACGGAAGCTCCCAGCCAGGGAATCCGCGAGGTCCGGGTGCCGGACGAGGTGGTGGGAAGCCGGACCGACGCCTTTCTCTCCGATGCCCTCCAGATCTCCCGGACCCGGCTCCAGCGACTGCTGCGGGAGGGCGAGGTAGAGCTGCACCTCCCGGACGGAACGTCTCGTGCCCCTCGGAAGTCCGAGCCCGTGGAGCCCGGGTGGCGTTTCCGGGTTCACCTGCCCCCGCCCGAGGAGACCCATCTGGTAGCGGAGGACCTTCCGCTGGACGTGGTCTACCAGGACCCCGACCTGGCCGTGGTGAACAAGGCACCCGGGGTGGTGGTGCATCCCGCACCCGGGCACCCGTCCGGGACGCTGGTGAACGCGCTCCTCTTCCACCTCCGCGACCTGTCGGGTGTGGGCGGGAGACTCCGTCCGGGCATCGTGCACCGTCTCGATCGCGATACGTCGGGGCTGCTGGTGGTGGCGAAGACCGACCGGGCGCACCTGGGTCTCGCGGAGGCGCTCCGCCGGCGAGAGGTCAAGCGGATCTACCGGGCCGCCGTCTGGGGCCACCTGGACGAGAGTCCCGTGACCGTGGACGCGCCTTTGGCCCGGGACCCGGGCAATCGGAAGCGCATGGCGGTGGCGGCTGGTGGGCGGCGCGCCGTGACGCGGGCGCGGGTCCGGGAAGACTGGCCCGCAGCGCAGCTTCTGGATGTATCCCTTCAGACCGGGCGGACCCACCAGATTCGGGTGCACATGGCCCACCTGGGGCACCCGGTGGTGGGAGACCCCCTCTACGGGAGAGGTGGGCATCGGGGCATCTCCGGGCGCCATCGCCGGTGGGCGGAGGAACTGGACCGGAGGACCCCCCGACAGTTCCTCCATGCGGCGGAGCTCGCGTTCGAACACCCGGTGGGGGGAGAACGGATGCACTTCCGGGCGCCTCTTCCCGCGGACCTGACAGCCGTCGTCCGCTGGGTCCGGGAGACGACGGGGTAGTCGCCGCGCGGGGTTCATTTCTGGACCCCGCCGGACGATACTAGAAGTCTGGCTGATCTCCCCTCGGAACCGGCATGTCGGAACTCGATCCGAAGTTCACGTTCGACACCTTCGTGGTAGGGCCTGCCAACCGGTTGGCCTCCGCGGCGGCTCGCCGTGCCGCGGAGTCACCCGGCGTCAGCTACAACCCTCTCTTCCTCTACTCTCCCTCCGGCCTGGGGAAGTCGCACATCCTGGGTGCCATCGCACACCAGTTGGAGAGTTCCGGTGCGCCCTCACGGATCCGGTACCAGACGCTCGAGGGATACCTGGTGGAACTGGAGAGCGCCCTGGAAGCGGGCGAGGGGGACCGCCTGCGGCTCGAGTACGGGGCGCTGGACATCCTCCTTCTGGATGACGTCCAGTTCCTGGCGGGGCAGCCGGAGGCGCAGGAGATGATCCTGACGACCCTGGACTCCCTCGCCACCGCCGGGGCTCAGATTGTCCTGGCCAGCGATCGCCCGCCAGCGGAGATCAACGGTCTGGACGCCCGCCTGGTCTCACGCTTCTCCGGCGGTCTGATCGTCGATATCGCGCCACCGGAGTTCGAGACCCGGGTGGCCATCATCCGGAGGAAGGTCGAGGCCCAGGGCCAGACCGTCGAACCGGGAGTCGCGGAGGCGCTGGCACGGGTGCCCTTCAAGAACGTCCGCGAGCTCGGCGGGGCCCTGAACCGGATCCTCGCTGTCCAGGAGTTGGAGGGCCGTCGGTTGCAGGCCGAGGACATCCCGCCCCTCGTGGAGCCGGATCACGAACCTCCGGCGTCACCGGAATCGGTCGTGGACGAGGCCCTGAGCAGCTTCCTAAGCGAGGTCTCGGGCGTCCTGTCCGAGGTCTTCCAGGACCACGAGGAGCCGTGGCGAAGAGCCCTTCGCGAGGTCGCCGACGCCGCGGAGCGGGAGGGATTCTCCACCCGGAAGCTCAGGGGCCTCATCCGGTCCGATACGGCGCCAGCGGACTGGACGGAGCAGTTGGAGGCATTCCGGAGGGCGGTCACCCGGTTGCGGGAGATCGAGGCGGAGTTGACACGGCGGGGAAACCCCTGGCCCGACGCGGCCTCCTCCCTCGTGAGGGATCCCGAGCGGCTGGACGACGCGGAGTCGCTGCTGCTCTCGGTCCGTGAGCGCACACGGCCCTTCCCGGCCCTGGCGGCCGGGCCGACGCTGAACGAGCTGGCGGACGCCTACCCCACGCTCGCGTTGAAGGCGGCCCAGCAGCTGGCGTCCGCGGAGCGGGCCCAGTACAACCCTCTCTTCTTCTGGAGCACTCGAGAGAATGGGGCGCGGGCCCTGCTGGCCGCCACGGCCCGGAGCTTCAGGGAGAGTTTCCCTCGGGGAACGGTGGCGGTCACCTCCGTGGAGGGATTCGCGGAGGACTTCATCCGGGCCCTGTCGGACGGAGTCGCGGGGGCATGGAGGGAGCGCTGGTGGACCATCGACCTCCTCCTGGTGGACGGCACCCAGGTCCTCGCCGAGACGGAGAGAGCCCAGGACGAGTTCTTTCACCTCTTCGAAGCGCTGAAGCGCAGGGGTGCGCGCGTCCTCCTGGCCGCGGACCGGCCCCCGTCGCGGATCGAGGGAATCGACGAGCGCCTCCGGTCCCGCTTCGAGGGGGGACTGGTCCTGGAGGTGGAGTCCGGAGCACTTCCCGCCGGTGCGGATGAGCTGGTGATGGAGGAGTCGGAGCCGGTCCGGGCGGAGGTGGAGCCTTCGGGTTGGCGGGGGCTGGCCCACGACGTGGAGACCCCGGCAGACGATTCCTCGGTCCCGGCGGGTACGGACGAGGGTGGTGCCGGGTGGAGAGCCGCGGGCGGCGGGTCGGAGGGGATCTGGGTGCCCTCGCGGGAGCGAGTGGTGTGGGCGTGGCCGCGGATGGAGGAACGGCTGGTGGAGGAGCTGGAGTAGATGGCCCTCGAAGGATCTCTCCAGGACGTAGGGCTGGCGGACATCTGCCAGCTCCTGGCCATGGGAAGGAAGACGGGCTGTCTGACGGTGACCGACCGTTCCAACTTCGGTTACGTCTACTTCCAGGCTGGCCGGGTGATCTATGCTTCGGTCCTGAATCGACCGGACCGCCTCGGCGAGCTCCTGGTGCGGAACCAGGTGATCTCGCGCGCGGACCTTTCCAGGGCCATGGCCGAGCAGGCGGAGGATCGGGGGAGCCGGCTCGGTGCCATCCTGGTCAAGGGCGGGGCCCTGACGGAGGGCGATCTCCGTCGCTACGTCTCGCTCCAAATCGAGGAAGCGGTCTATCACCTCTTCACCTGGTCCCAGGGGGCCTTCCACTTCGATCCGGAGCAGACCCCCGACGAGGAAGGGATCTTCCTGGTGGACATCCCCGCCGAGAACCTCCTGCTCGAGGGTGCCCGACGGGTGGACGAGTGGAGCCTGATCGAGAAGAAGATCCCCTCCCTGGACCTGGTCTTCGAGGTGGTCCGGACGCCGGGCCAGGCGGACGATGAGGTCGAGCTGACCCGAAACCAATCCCGGATCCTTCCCCTGGTGGACGGTGTCCGGTCCGTGGACGAGATCGTGACGGAATCGGGGCTCGTGGAGTTCGACGTCGGGAAGGCCCTGTACGGCCTCATCCAGGCCGGATACGCCCAGCGGGCGGGCCGTCGCTCCGAGGTGGTGGGCGCGGCTCCCCTGGACGAGGTGGTCCGGCAGCGCCTGAACCTGGGCGTGGCCTTCTACCGCTCGGGAATGCTGGAGGACGCCACCCGGGAGTTCCAGGCGGTCCTGGAGAAGGACCCTCGCAACGCGAGCGCGCTCTTCCGCCTCGGCCTCATCGCGTTCCGGTCCCGGCGTCCCGAGGAAGCCATGAAGCTGTGGGACCGAATGCCGGAGGAGTGGAGGGACAGCTATTCCGTCCTCCGCAACCGGGCCCTGGCACTGGAAGCCCTCCGCCGCTTCGACGAGTCCGCGGAGGCCCTGGAGCGGGCGGAAGCGGTGAGGCCCGGAGATCCGGAGCTTCAACTGGCCATGGGAATCGCGCTGCTGCGCAAGGGAGCGGTGGGTCCGGCTCTGAAGTGCCTCCGGAGCTACCGCACTGCGCCGGACCTGAAGACCCCCTCCGAGTTCTACTACGCCTACACCGTCCTGGCGGCGGCCATCGCCGGGCAGCTCGATTACGCCATCACCGTGGGACGGGAGGGACTGGTCCACTACCCGGAGTCCGGTCCCCTGCTCGTGAACACGGGGGCGGTGCTGGAGCAGCGTGGAGAGCTCCAGGCCGCGGAGGCGCTCTACACCCGGGCGGTGGGCCGGTCTCCCGTCCCGGCCCAGGCCCACAAGTCCCTGGGGGACCAGGCCTATGCCCGGGGCCAGCACGACCAGGCCCGGATTCAATACGAGAAGGCGGTGAAGATCGATCCTCGCCTGGGGGACGACGTCTACCTCCGGCTGGGTACCCTGGCGTTCCAGGACCGGGATCGAGACGTGGCCCGTCTCCTGTGGAAAAGGGCGTTGGACCTCAATCCGGACAACCAGGAGGTCCGGTCCCGTCTGGAGGGACTGGACGCGCCGGACTGAGTCCGGTGGGCATGGGAGCGGGTTCGGGTTGCCGCGGGGCCGTCCTGGCGCTGGCCCTCGCCGTGTGTGGGTCCGCCACGGCCTCGGCGCAGGCGCCCTATCAGCAGACCGATTCGGCGTCCCTCACCGTGCTCCACCTCCCGGCGGACAGCCTCCTGGCCCGGCGAGTGGCTGGAGCCCTCCTGGACCTGCGCCCGCTGCCCGGCCTTCCGGATCTGGCTCCGGAAGGGGTGGAGGTGGTCCTCGCAGGCGACACGGCGGCCTTTCGGGAGGCCAGTGGGGGGCGTCCACCCCATTGGAGCGCCGGCGTGGCCATCCCCCGGGAGGGCCGGATGGTGCTTCCTGCGTGGTCCGGCTCGGAACTGCACGGGAGCGGGGCCATCCGACTCCTCCGGCACGAGTGGGCCCATCTGGCCCTCTACCGGGCCTCCGGCGGCCATCGTGCGCCCCGGTGGTTCTCCGAGGGGTACGCGGAGTGGGCCGGCGGCTGGGACCGTGCCCGGGCGTGGCGCCTGCGGGTCCTCCTGGCCACGGGCCGCGCGCCTCCCCTGGACTCCCTCTCGCTGGTCTGGCCAGCGGGGCGCGCCTCGGCGGAGAGCGCCTATCTCCTCTCGGCCTCGGTGGTGGAATACCTGGTGGAGTCGTCCGGACCGCGAGGCCTGGAGGCCCTCTTCGGCACCTGGCGGGAGCGAGGTGACTTCGAGACCGCTCTTCGAGCCACCTACGGGCTCACCTCGGGTCAGTTGGAGGAGGACTGGCGGCGGTGGGCGCGGGACCGTTACGGATGGCTCTACGTCCTGTCCCACTCCAGCCTGGCCTGGGGCCTGCTGGCGGTCCTCCTCGCCGGAACCGCGGTCCTGCGCCGACGGCACAATCGAGAGCGGATGGCCAGGCTGCGGGCCCGGGAGCTCCCGGAGTCCCCGGCCTACTGGGATACCACCCACTCCGAACCGCCCCAGGGGGGGCGGGATCTCCCGAGCGCGGGAGCGGTACCTCAGGAGGGGCGCACCATGGACGTTCGAGGAGATACGAGCGAGGAATGAGCGGACGCATCCTTGTGGTGGACGACGAACGGGGCCTGAGAGAGGCGTTGGCGGACAAGCTGCGACACGCGGGCTACCACGTGGAGGTGGCGGATTCCGCCGAGTCGGCCCTGGCGTGCATCGCCGCCGTGGACCCCCAGGTCGTGCTCACGGATTTGCGGATGCCGGGTCTCTCCGGGCTCGACTTGACCGAGCGGATCCGGGCCGATCGCCCGGAGACCGACGTGGTGGTGATGACGGGCCACGAGGACATGGAGAGCGCGGTGGGGGCCATGAAGGCCGGGGCGGTGGACTACCTGGTGAAGCCGGTCCGGCTCGAGGAGGTCCGAGCCCTGGTCGAGCGGGTGCTGAAGGAACAGGCCCTGAACCGGGCCGCGCCGGCCCTCCGTGACGAGGCGGATCCCCGTCCTGCCCCCGGGCCTGACGCCATCGTGGGCCGGGATCCCAGGATGATCGAGCTCTACAAGCTCATCGGCACCCTCTCCCGGAATCGGGCCAC
>CP070829.1:3550835-3559642 GCA_020344755.1 Gemmatimonadales bacterium | reverse complement strand
GCTCCCTTCGACGTGGATCGGTTCTCCCACCTGGAGGAGACGGTCCAGCGGCACGACGGCTACACGGCCGAGGCCCGGGCCGCGACGATCCTGGAGGGACTCGGGCTCCCGACGCCGATCCACCGGGACCCGCTGGCGACCCTGTCCGGGGGCTTCAAGCTCCGGGTGCTCCTGGCCCAGACCCTGGCCGCCTCGCCCGATGTGCTCCTCCTGGACGAGCCCACGAACCACCTGGACATCCTCTCCATCCGGTGGCTCGAGAAGTTCCTGGCCGAATTCCCGGGACCGGCGGTGGTCATCTCCCACGACCACCGCTTCCTGGACAACGTGGCCACCCGGATCCTGGACGTGGACTACGAGACGGTGACGCTCTACCCCGGGAACTACACGGACTTCGTAACCTTGAAGCAGGAGGAACGGGAACGGCGGGAGAAGGAGATCGAAGCGCGCCAGAAGGAGATCGCCCACCACCAGGAGTTCGTGGACCGATTCCGGGCGAAAGCCAGCAAGGCGCGCCAGGCCCAGAGCAAGCTTCGCATGATCGAGAAGAAGGCCGGCGAGCTGGTGGCGCTCCCCGGAAGCTCACGGCGCTACCCGGCGTTCCGGTTCGAGCCTCGACGGCCCAGTGGGCGAGAGGTGCTGCGGATCCGAGGCATCCGGAAGGCCTTCGGGGACAACCAGGTCCTCCACGGCGTCGACCTCCAGGTGGAGCGAGGCGACCGAATGGCCATCATGGGACCCAACGGCATCGGGAAGTCCACGCTGCTCAAGATCGCCATGGGGGACCTCGCCCCGGACGAGGGCTCGGTGACGTGGGGGTACGAGACCCACGTCTCCTACTTCGCCCAGGACCACCACGAAGCCCTGGAGGGTCAGGACGACACCGTGGAAAGCTGGCTCTGGGCCTACTGTCCCGACCGGGACCGGGGGTTCGTCCGGGGGCAGCTCGGCATGATGCTCTTCAGCGGAGACGACGGAAAGAAGAAGGTCGGGGCGCTCTCCGGAGGTGAGGCGGCCCGCCTGGTCTTCAGCCGGATCGCCCTGGAGCGACCGAACGTGCTGGTCCTGGACGAGCCCACGAACCACCTGGACCTGGAGTCCATCGAGGCCCTGGTCGAGGGTCTGCGCACCTTCGATGGGACCGTGATCCTGGTCTCCCACGACCGTTGGTTCGTCAGGGAGCTGGCGACCCGGGTGGTGGAGATCACGCCGGAGGGAATCACCGACTATCCGGGGAGCTACGAGGAGTACGTCCACGCCACCGGCGACGACCACCTGGACGTGGACACCGTCGTGCTCAAGGCCCGGCGTGAGAGGAGGGAGGGAAGCGGGGCCGGCGGGGGCGCGGGATCCCCGGGCACCCCTGTGGAGGCCAGACCCACCCGGGACACCTGGAAGGAGATGCAGCGGGGCGCTTCGGAATCCCGAGCCCGCGAACGTGAGCGCCGCCGCCTGGAGACGAAGCGCGAGGCACTCACGGCAGCCATCGAGGGAGCCGAGGCGCGGGTGAGGGAGATCGACGGGATCTTCTTGCAGCCGGGGTACTTCGAGAACACTGCGCCGGAGGGCGTGAGCGAGCTGCAGGCGGAGAGGGACGCGCTCCAGGCACGGATCGCCACGGCCCTCACCGACTGGGAGGTGGTGGAAGAGGCGCTGGAGGCCCTCGACGACTAGCTCGCGACCCGGAGGCGCACCACGCGCACGGTGGCCACCTCCAGCTCGTCCAGCTCGATGTACGCAGCCAGCCCTCCGGGCCCGAAGGCGTCCGGGATGCGCAGTCCTTCCGGGGGGATTGTCCCCAGGTAGCCGCCCTCCGGGGTGACCACGTCGGTGGGTCCGTCCTGGCCGGGCACACCGGAGCTCCGCTGGACCCAGAGCCGACCGTCCCAGTCCGCGGCCAGCTCCTCCACCACCGGGATTTCGGGAAAGAAGACCATCTGGGCCACCTGGTCCTCCAGCATGCGACGCATGGCATCGGGATTCACGGAGAGCCCTCCATCCCCGCCGATCACCTGCAGGCGGGTCCCCATGGACCGCTCCACGATCTCGTCGAGCCGGCGAGACCGCTCCTGCTCCTCCAGCTCCGGCGTCACGGGTGTGGGGGGCACGGGGCGGTGGAGGCGGTCCACCTGGCCGTCGGGCCCGACGAGCTGGATCGTGTAGTCCACCGAGTCCACCACCGCCACCCGTCCATCCGGGAGGGGGGCCAGGTGCAGCTCGGGTGTGAACGCCCGGGTGCGTGTCATCTGGATCATGACCCCGCGGCCACCGCCTCCACTCCCCTCCAGTCGGCTCTCCCCCCCCTCCGGCGGCGGGGGTGGGTCCCAGGCATCCATGAGCCTCCGGGCCGAATCGCCCGGGGCCACGGGGTAGAGCCAGACCGGGCGCGTCCCCGGAGTGTCGGGCTCGGAGCCGTTGGCCTCCGGAGCCGCACCCACGCGGAGGGGTTCCGCGGATACCACCTGCCCCGACGCCGTGGGCCGCAGACCCCGGGACGGGACTCCCTCCTGGGCCAGGTCCAGCACGCGATTCCCCTGCCACTCCCCGCGCTGGTCGTAGACCACGAGTCCTCGCTTCCCCAGGTCCGGGACCACGACCCACCCGTTCCGCAGGACGGTCATCGCCATGGGACGGCCCAGCTCGCCCGGCCCATCGCCCCGGCGTCCCACCACCCGCACGTACTCCCCTTCCGGGGAAACGACGGTGACCTGGGCCGCCTGGTCGTCGAAGATGTACAGCAGGCCCGTCTCGTCGAACGCCACACTGCTGACCCGGCCGAAGGTGGCCCAGTCCGGTGCGTCGAAGCCGCCGACTCCGAAGAGCTCGACCGTCTCGATGGCCAGCTCCCGGTCCGGTCCGTCCAGACCTTCGGGGGTCGCAGAGGAAGCGGGTCCGTCCGTCCCGCAGGCAGTGGCGCCCACCGCGCAGGCCAGCGCCCAGAGAATGGTCCGCCGTGATCGGATCAAAGCCCGTGGGGGGCAGGAGTGACTGGACATGACAGAGGTGGGTGCGGAAGGTGCGAGGTGTCGATGGGTGGGCACGTGAGGTGGTATCGGTCGCCCCGTCGGGCCCAACCTCGTGAAAGCTCGGGGAGCTGGACTCTTTGATGAGACGCCGGGAACGGGACGAGGGTTGGCCACCGCCTCCGGGAACTGGCTGGTGCCGACGAGGGTCGGCTGGCGCCCCCTGCCCCGAGTGACGAGCTTGGCTCCATGTCCAGCCACTCGCAATGCCCTGAGGCCGGGGCCCGGTCCCGGATGCTCACCCTGCCCCTCCTTCTGCTCGCCCTGGCGCCGGCGATCGGTCCCGTTCCCCTCCGGGGCCAGGATGCGCTCCCCCCACCGGATTCGGGGTGGACGCCCCTCTTCAACGGGAGGGACCTGAGCGGGTGGACCCCGAAGATCCGCGGATACGCACTGGGGGAGGACCCCCTGGGGACGTTCCGCGTGGAGGAGGGGCTGCTGACCGTGGGCTACGAGGGGTACGACACCTTTCAGGAGCGGTTCGGCCACCTGTTCCACGAGACGCCCTACTCGGCCTACCGACTCCTTGTGGAGTACCGGTTCGTGGGTGAGCAGGTGCCGGGAGGTCCCGGCTGGGCCCTCCGGAACAGCGGGGTCATGTTCCACTCCCAGGACCCCGCCACCATGGGCCTTTCCCAGGATTTCCCCGTTTCACTGGAGGCCCAGTTCCTGGGAGGCAACGGGGTGGACCCGCGGCCGACCCTGAACCTCTGCACCCCGGGCACCCACGTGGAGATGGCCGGAGAGTTGGTGGAGCAGCACTGCGTCACGGCGGATTCGCCCACCTTCCACGGGGAGGCCTGGGTCACCGTGGAGTTGATCGTCCGGGGCGGCGATCGGATCGTCCATCTCGTGCAGGGAGACACGGTTCTAACCTACGGGCACCCGGTGGTCGGGGGAGGCGTGGTCGACGGCGTTCCGCCGGACGTGAAGGTGGACGGCACGCTTCTCACCGGAGGCTTCATCGCCCTGCAGAGTGAGAGCCATCCGGTGCAATTCCGCCGGGTGTGGATCCGGGAGCTGGATCCCGGCCCGTCAGGAGGCGCCGTGAATGAGGCATTCCGGCTCCTGGACCGGACCGCGCCTTCTCACTCCCGCTGACCCAGCTCCTCCCACCGCCGAAAGGCCCGGGCGATCTCCGACTCCAGCGTTCGGGCTCGCTCCGTCGCCTCCCGTATCACCTCGGGATCGCCCCGGTAGAGCTCGGGGTCCGAGAGGCTCCGGTGCACCGACTCCAACTCGGACTCCATGGCCTCGATACGTGCCGGAAGGGCCTCGAGCTCTCGCCTCTCGTGATAGCTGAGACGACGCGACCCAACTTGTTTATTGGTTGCGTTTTGTGAGCCGTGCTCTCCCCGTCCCCGGACCGGGTCCTGAGCCGCCCTACTCCTCCCGGCGGTGTCCGCAGGGGACCCTCGGGGATCCCCTCCTCGGGTCTCCACCACCCGTCGCCAGTCCGAGTATCCACCCACGTACTCCTTCACCCGCCCGCCGCCCTCGAAGACCAGGGTGCTGGAGCAGAGGTTGTCCAGGAATTGCCGGTCGTGACTGACCACCAGCACGGTCCCTGTGAACTCCAGGAGCCGCTCTTCCAGGAGTTCCAACGTATCCGCGTCCAGGTCGTTGGTGGGCTCATCCAGGACCAGGAGATTGGCCGGCTCCGTGAAGAGCCGGGCCAGGAGGAGCCGGTTTCGCTCGCCGCCGGACAGGGCCTTCACCGGCTGACGGGCCCGTTCCGGGGAGAAGAGGAAGTCCTGTAGGTAGCTGAGGACGTGCCGCCGTTCCCCGTCTTGCCGCACGTGGCTGCTCCCGTGGGCCACGTTGTCCGCCACGCTGGCCTCCGGGTCGAGTTGGGCCCGGTGCTGGTCGAAGTAGGCCGGCCGGAGCGCGGTACCGTGCACCACCTCCCCGGTGTCCGGCTCCAGCTCCCCCAATAGGAGCTTGAGCAGGGTCGTCTTCCCCGCCCCGTTCGGCCCGATGATGCCCACCTTGTCTCCCCGCCTGAGGGTGACCTCCAGGCTCGACACCACGGGCTGGCCGTCCCACGCGAAGGACACCCCCCGGGCCACGATCACGCGGGAGCCGGACCGCTCCGCTTCCTGGATGGTCATCCGCACGTCCCCGTCGCGATCGCGCCGCGCCGCTCGTTCCCGACGCATCCGCTCCAGCGCCCGCACCCTGCCCTCGTTGCGGGTACGCCGAGCTTTGATCCCCCTTCGGATCCACTCCTCCTCCCGGGCCAGGCGGCGGTCGAAGGTCGACCACTCCCGCTCTTCCGCGGCCAGGAGCTCGTCTTTGCGGCGCAGGAAGGTCGGGTAGTCGCAGGCCCACGACGTCAGGGTGCCCCGATCCAGCTCCACGATCCGCGTGGAGAGGGCCTGGAGAAACGCACGGTCATGGGTCACGAACACCAGGCTCAGGGAAGACCGCCCGAGGAAGCCCTCCAACCAGCGGATCCCGTCCAGGTCCAGGTGGTTGGTGGGCTCGTCCAGCAGGAGAACCTCCGGGTCGGAGACCAGCGCCCGTCCGAGCAGCACGCGACGCCGTTGTCCCCCGGAGAGGGAGCCGACCTCGTCTTCCGGCACCAACTCCAGGAGGGAGCAGAGGCGCCGCACGGTGTGCTCGGCCCCCGAGGCCGATCCGAGCCCCGATCCGATGCAGGTCTCCACGGTCCCTTGGAGCCCTCGGGGCAGCTCCTGTGGAAGAAGGCCGACTCGGATGCCGGTCTCTCGTATGATGCGCCCCCCGTCCGGTTCGAGGGTACCGGCGAGGATCCGCAGGAGGGTGGACTTCCCGGCACCATTCCGGCCGACGAGACCGATTCGCTCGCCGCGCTCGACCTGGAGCGTGGCGTCTTCGATGAGGGGGCGGCCCCCGTAGGCGATGGTGAGGTTCTGGGCGGAGATGAGTGCCATGGCTGAAGAAGGTATCACGGGGGCCGGGGCGCGGTAGCACCCCCGGCACGGGCACCTCCGGGGATCCCCACGGTACACGGACCTGGAGACGCCCGCCGTCAGGACGCCCCCTCCCCTCTCCCCATCGCATCCCATGCTTCACCGTTCCGCTCACCTCCTGCTCCCGGTCCTCGCCTTCCTCTCGGTGGCGGGCCCCGGGCGCGCCCAGGAGGAAGCGCCCCTCTCGGCGGAAAACGGTTGGTTCGTGGTCCCCGTGACCGTGAACGACACGCTCCCCCTTCGGTTCGTGCTGGATACGGGGGCGGCGCTGAGCGCCGTATCGAGGACCACGGCGGAGCGACTGGGGCTGCCCTCCGGGGATCCTGTGGTCGCACAGGGGGCCAGCGGTCCCCAGCGCCTCGGTACGGTGCGTCTCGAGACGATGGCGGTCGGCCGCCTGGAGGCGTGGAACCGTCGGGTCCTGGTCCTCGAGGACCGGACCCTCACCCCCCAAGGTGGACGCGAGGCGGGCTTCACTCCGTACGACGGCGTCCTGGGCGCCGACTTCTTCGGGCGGTTCGACGTGCTGATCGATCCGCTGGACGGTGTGTTCCGCCTGTACAGCCCGGGCACGCCACCCTCCCCGGGAGCGCTTCCGCCCCTGGCCGAGCCCATTCCGCTGCGCCGCATCGCGGGCCCCATCCTGGGGCACGACGTGGTGCTGAACGGCGTGACGGTCCCCGCCATCCTGGACACGGGAGCACGTCGGGTCGTGGTGAGCCCAAGGGGGGCACGGGTGGCGGGGATCACTCCCATCGAGGGAACCGCGCGCGTGGCCCCGGCGGGGGTCGGGACGCGGCAGGTCCGGGTGGAGGACGCCCGCGTGGATTCCCTCCGTGCCGGGACGACCGCGCTCACCTCCGTGCCAGCGGAGGTGGGGGCCCTACCCATCTTCCGCACGCTCGGCTTTGGTGATCGGTCGGTGATCCTCCTGGGAAGTCCGGTCTTCCGCGAGTGCCCGGTCCTCATCTCCTACACCGCGGACACCATCCGGTACTGCCGGGACGCCGCGGGACGCTGACCTTCCTCCGCGCCTAGAGGTACTTCCAGTTCCGTGGCTTCCCCTGGGAGATCCACTCCAGCGCCTGGGCCAGCCGCCGTGCCCGGGTGGCTTCCCGCTTCGCTTCGGCGATCCACTCGGCGTAGTCCCGCTGCTGGCTCGGCGTCAGGGCGGCCCAGGCCTGCGTCGCCACAGGATCCGCCTCCAGCGATCGGAGCAGCGGCGCCGGCACTTCCAGGGGAGGCTTGTCCCCCCGGGAAGGACGGGTCTGGGTGACGCCGGCCTCCCGCAACGCCCACGCCTTCCGGACATAGCCACGGATACGATCGTCCGGAGGAAGGTCGCCGAGGGAGGTGATCCGGCCGAACTCTCCCATGGCTCCCTCCACCGCCGCCTCGCCCACGATGTCCGGGGCATTCCAGAAAGTGAGCGCGCAGTGCTCCTTGAAGGCGGCCATGGAGCACAGGATCCCCCTGCGCTCGAAGTGGGGCATCCCCCACTTGATGGTCTCCTCGACCCCGGGGCAGGCGTCGTGGACGACCTCCCGGATGTGCCGAAGAACCGGCTGGGCGAACGGGGCGGCGCGGTCGATGTATGCGTCGACGCGTGGGTCGCGGTGGCTCATGAACCAAGCGGGATCGAGGATTGGCGCCAAGCGCCGAGCCTGGCCCAGGGAAGCTGGCATACGCAGAACGGTCCGGCCACCGTCAGGTGACCGGACCGTTCCTCCCCACATGTCCCGGCGCGGTGAGGCCACCGGGACGCTGTGGACGTCCGGGACTCAGTACATCCCGCCCATGCCGCCCATGCCACCGCCGGGCATGCCGCCCCCGGCGGGCTCGTCCTCCCGCTTCTCCACCACCACCGCCTCGGTGGTGAGGAGGAGGCCGGCGATGGACGCCGCGTTCTGAAGGGCCGTCCGCACCACCTTCGTGGGGTCGATGACTCCGGCCTCCACCAGGTCCTCGAAGGTGTCGGTAAGCGCGTTGTACCCGAAGGCGGGCTCGTTGGCCTCGCGGACCTTGGCCACGATGATGGACCCCTCGGCACCGGCGTTCACCGCGATCTGCCGGATGGGGGACTCCAGGGCGCGCCGAAGGATGTCGACGCCGACCTGCTCGTCGGCACGGTCCACGCGGAAGTCTTCCAGAGAACCCTGGGCCCGGAGAAGGGCCACGCCACCACCGGGAACGATCCCCTCTTCCACGGCCGCACGAGTCGCGTGAAGGGCGTCCTCGACGCGCGCCTTCTTCTCCTTCATCTCGGTCTCGGTGGCGGCGCCCACGTTGATGACCGCCACTCCGCCAGCCAGCTTGGCCAGCCGCTCCTGGAGCTTCTCCATGTCGTAGTCCGAGGTGCTCTTGTCGATGGCGACCTTGATCTCCTCGATCCGGCCCTGGATCTTGTCGCCCTCACCGGCCCCGTCGACGACGGTGGTGTTGTCCTTGTCGATGACGACGCGCTTCGCCGTCCCCAGGTCGGAGACCACGGCGTTCTCCAGCTTGAAGCCCACCTCCTCGGAGATCACCTGACCGCCGGTGAGGATGGCGATGTCCTGGAGCATGGCCTTCCGCCGATCACCGAAGCCGGGCGCCTTCACGGCGGCGACCTTCAGGGTGCCCCGGAGCTTGTTCACCACCAGGGTGGCCAGGGCCTCGCCCTCCACGTCCTCCGCGATGATCAGGAGCGGCTTCCCCATCTGGGCGACCTTCTCCAGGATCGGAAGCAGGTCCTTCATGGAGGAGATCTTCTTGTCGTGGATGAGGATCATGGGATCCTCGAGGATCGCCTCCATCCGCTCCGGGTCGGTCACGAAGTACGGGGAGAGGT
>CP070829.1:3541917-3550735 GCA_020344755.1 Gemmatimonadales bacterium | reverse complement strand
GCCATGCCGCCCTCACCGAGCTCGCGCTCGATGCGGTAGCGGCCCTGGAGGGCGGCGTTGAGACGGGAGGGGATGTCGGACATCGGCACGGGAACTCGAAGGTCGCGAGAAGATCTGCGTCGCCCACTCGGGTCCGCAAGTCGGACGAGGCGGGACACCGCCATGCACTGGCCCTCCCCGAGCCGCCACGAAGGGTGTTTCGCGGTCGAGCCTACTCCTGGTCTGGCCCGGACGTCCACGCCCCGAGCGTTGGGGACCGCCGTTGACCCGGTCGGCTTCCGGGTCCAGCGACACTCGTCTGGCGGCTCGCGCTCCGGGGCGTCATTGTGGTCGCGCAACGGCATTCCCGGGTCGTCAGTGAGCAGCTGCCGTTCCCGCTCGCCGCAGTGCATGAGGCCACCCGAGCTTCGTTGCACGCCTCCCCTCCGCTCCGATTGCGAGAGACTCCGATTCCTACCATCCGAATTCCCTGGCTTCGTGTCCTCGTGGAGGGGGTCGTGATCGTGGGTTCCATCCTCCTCGCGTTCGCCATCGACCGAGGCTACGAGAGCTACCAGGACCGAGGGGAAGAGGCTGCGATTCTCGAGGGGCTGCGTTCGGATTTTGTGGCGAACCGAACGGCGCTCGAACGTCACCTGGTCTGGTACGATCAGTGGAGTGACGGAATCAGTTCAGTGCAGGACTACATCCGAGGTGGCTCGGAGGAGCCGGGGGCGGACGAGGTCCAACAGGCGCTCAGCCTTCTGTTTGCGAACCCGACGTTCGACCCGAGTACCGCCACGCTCGAGGTCATCGAATCTTCGGGGCGGGGGAGCGTGCTGAGTGACCCCGATTTGCGAGTTTTGATTGCCGAGTGGCGCGTGCACACAACGGACGCGTTGGACCAGCAGCTGGGACTTCAACGGATTCGCGAGTCGATGCTTTGGCCCGCACTCGTGCAGCTCGATGTTCGGGCGCCGGACGGCGGACGAGCCCGGGTCGACCCCCCCGACAGCCCGCCCCCCCCGCCGGATCTGCGCGCGGCCGGGCTTGCCGCCATATTGGACCTGCATACAGCGCTCCTACAGCGGACCCGCCTGGATCTGGAGGAAGTGTTGAACGCCACTGAACTCGTGCTGAGACGACTGGACGCACTTCTGGGCCCATGACGGAGGATCCAGGCGGCACGCTTTGAGAAGGGTCCGCAGCTGTCGCGGCCGGCTCGAGCGCTCTCGGGTCGTTCGGCTTGCACCTCAGAACTCGGCCCGAGCATCTTGCTCACGCAGCGGAAACCACGAGAGTCTCAGGACGTTGGGGGGTGAGCCTGAAGCAGCAGAGACGATGGAGAGCCGCGCTGGTCGATGTCGGCCTGATTTTCTTCAGCGTGCTCCTCGCGTTCTGGATCGAGGCGCGGTGGCAGGATTCGCAGGAGGCGGCAAGGCAGCGCTCGTACCTGCAGGGGGTCGCCGAGGACCTGACCCGAGTTCGTGGCCAGCTCGAGGAGGCGTTGGCCCAGCGTCAGGCCTTCGATCTGGCGACGGACTCCCTCCTGACGGCCACCAGTCGGCCCGACTCGACCCTCAGTCGTTGGTTGTGGGACGCGACGTCGCTGGGCCGCGGTACCGCGTACAGCCTGGCATTGAGGGGGCTCGTGTCCTCCGCCACGTGGGCCGACCTCGATGACCTGGAGCTCCGGGATCGCTTCGCGGGTCTCGCGCTCCGGTTGCAGGATCTCGAGTCGAGCCGCGACGCCCAACAGGACTACTGGTGGCGGAACCTGGATCCCTATCTGCGGCCGCGAATCGACTATGCGTCGTGGGAGGCCAGGAGCGCCCGCCCAGCGGAGGGTTGGCCCAGCCTCCTGGGGGATCAGCAGCTGCGCAACATGTTGACGCATGCCAAGTGGATTCGTGTCTCCGACGGTGTGGCCATTGCGCGTGCGCTGCAGAACATCGACGAAGTGCTGGCGCGACTGGGGGACCTCGGGGAGTCCACCGACGAAGAACGAGGTCCTCCATAACCCGCGGTACTCCGTTGTCGAGCTGGCGGGATGGACCGGGATGCTGGAGGACCACCGGGAGGTTGAGGACCGAGTGCGCCTGTAGGCGACAAGTCCTCGATAGGACTCCCTGTCGTCGGTGCTGAACCGGAGGGCGATCTAGGGACGGGATCCCGGGGTGGCGCCCACCCGGAGCCCTTCGGTCCAGTTCATGACCACCACCGCCTCGCCGGCGACCCCGGATCTCCCACGGAGGACCATGAGGAACCGCTGTCCGTCGTCCGACACGTCGTACTGGGTGCTGAAGATGTTGGAGCCGTAGTCGAGCCCGGAGAAGAGGGCCTGCTGGCGCGTCACGCGGAACGAAGGCTCCGTGACTACCGCCGCGGCGACGATGTCCCCGTCTCCGTTCCGGTAGAAGAGCTCCCCACCCGAATGCCCCCACACCGGCTCCGTCCCTCCCGCCGTGGACACCCGGTAGACGGCCGCGTCCGCATCGGGAAAGGGGCGGACGTAGACCTCGTTCGATCCCCCCTCGTCGGAGACGTACGCCAGCCAGCGGTGGTCCGGGCTCACGGCCGGAGTGAGCTCGCCCGCCTCCGTGGCCACCAGGGGCGTGACGGTGGTCGTCGCCCCCATCTCCACCAGGAGGATGTCCCCGGCGCCGGGCTCCTGGTTGTCGGTCCGGATCACGAGGCGCTGGGCGTCCACGGGGACCACCTCGAAGATCGCCCGGGTCTCGGGGATGACCACGGCCTCCGGTAGGCCTGTGGCGTCCACCCGCTTTCGGTAGACAGCGCCCACGCTGGCTCGATCGGAGATGAAGTAGACCGCCTCCCCCGAGGGGGACCAGTTCAGCCGCCAGTTCAGCTCGCCTTGGAAGGTGTGGCGAACCGCATCTCCACCCCCGAGCGGCTTGGTCCAGATGTGCGTCCCCTCCTCGGACTGGACCACGGCGGCCAACGCCGACCCGTCCGGAGAGATCCGTACGCCCCCGAGCGTGCTCCTCACGTCCGGCAGGAGCCCACCCTCGATGGCGCCGGTCCGATCGACCCATACGAGGTCGTCCACCGCCTCCCCGGCTCCCCGGTACACGAGGGTGCCCGACGCGGCCAGGGCCAGGCGAGCGGCGCCGTACGCCACCACGTCCACCGTCTCCTGCAGGGCCACCGGGGCACCGTTGACCTCGAGCCGGTCGGCGTCGAAGGGGGCCGCGAGCAGGGTTCCGTCCGCCTGGGCCACCACCACGTGGCCGGTCGGGGAGTAGCGGGCGGAGACTCCCTGGAAGAGGGGCCGGATCCGGGAGGTGGCGAAGTCGACGACGGCGACCTGATAGGCGTCGAGATTCCTGGAGGCCATGGGGATGACCGTCAGCAACGCGCCCCTTCCCGAGGGCAGGGCGTCCACCCACCCATGCGTCCGGTCCCCCTCCTCCAGCGTGGTGACGCGCTCCCGGCTCCCGTCTTCCGGTGAGACCCGCCACACGCCGTCCAGCATGGAGACGTAGATGAGTCCGTCCTCCCCCCAGTCCACCCCCCCGCCGTACAGGCTCGGATCCTGGACGCCGGAATCCACGAGCGTCCTGGAGAGCCCGCCGGCGATGGTGACGACCTTCAGCTCCAGGAGGGTCGTCAGGAAGGCCAGGGACTCCCCGTCCGGGGAGAACGACATGCAACAGCGCACCTCGGCGGTGCCTCGCACCGGCACGGGGTCGAGCCTGTCCCGCTCGCGGATCATGACCTGGGGCAGCGCTCCGGTCACACTGGCGAACGCGATCCGGCTACCATCCGGGGAAATGGCCAGCCCCGGATCGAAGAAGACCCCGCCGCCTGCCTCCCGGTCGCCGGGGAGGTCGATGATGAAGCGGGTGACGTCCCGGTCGGGCTCCGGGGGGCGCCGGGTCAGGAGTACGGCCACCGCCACGGCGAGGATCCCGACGGCCACGGCGAGACCCGTGGAGAGCGGCGTCCACGTGCGGGCTCGGGTAGCCCCCGGGCGGCCGGGGATCACCCGGCCCGTGAATCCGGGGTCCAGGAGGGCGGCCCGAAATTCCCCCGCGGTCTCGAATCGGTCGGCTGGGAGCTTCTCGAGGGCCTGCGCCACCGCCGCCGCCACGTTGGGCGGAACCGATCTGCGGAGCCGGGTCACCGGGCCCGCTTCCTCGGTGAGGATCTTCATGATGACCTGCTGGACCGATGCGCCCGTGTGTGGCGGAGCGCCGGTGAGCATCTCGTAGAGGACGCTCCCCAGGGAGTAGATGTCGGCCCGGGCGGTCAGGTCCCGGTCCGCCGTCGCCTGCTCCGGGCTCATGTAGTGCGGCGTCCCCAGGCTGAGCCCCGTCTCCGTCATGCGTCCAGGACCGGCGGCGCTCACGGCCAGCGCGATGCCGAAGTCGGCCACCACGGGCCGGCCGTCCTGCAGCAGGATGTTCTCCGGCTTGATGTCCCGGTGGATGATGTCCTTGCGGTGGGCGTAGTCCAGGGCGTCGGCCACATCCCGGGCGATGCGAACCGCCTCTTCCACCCCCAGCTGCCCCTCCCGCTCGATGCGCTCCCGGAGCGTCTCGCCCTCGATGTAGGGCATGACGTAATACAGGAACGAATCCGCCTCCCCCGAGTCGAAGAGCGGCAGGATGTGGGGGTGCTGCAGGTTGGCGGTCGTCTTGATCTCCGCCAGGAAGCGCTCGGCACCCAGGACGGCGGCGAGCTCGGGGCGCAGGACCTTCAGGGCGACTCTGCGCTCGTGCTTCAGGTCCTCGGCCAGGTAGACGGTGGCCATGCCGCCCTGGCCGAGCTCCCGCTCGATGCGGTAGCGGTGGGCCAGGGCGGCGGCGAGGCGAGAGGACACGTCGCTCATCGGCTTCCGCTCTCGATCATCCGTTCCACCTCCGCAAGCCAGTTCTCCACCACGACGAGCACCTCGTCGGGCCCGCTTTCGTCCTTCCGCCGAACCACGAGGAACCGCCGGTCGTCAGGGCTGATGTCGAAGGAGGCGTAGTTCGGTGCAACCTCGTAGCCGGCCATGCTGAACAGCATGCGCAGCCCGCCCCGCTGGAAGGCGGCGCCCGGCAGCACCGCCTGCGACATCACCTCCCGGTCGCCATTCACGAAAAACAGCTCCTGCCCGCTGTGGGCCCAAACCGGGCTCGTGCCCCCGGCCGTGGAGACCTGCCACTTGCCGGCCTCCACCTCGGGAAACGGCCGCACGAAGACCTCCTGCCGCCCCGTCTCCGTCGACACGTACGCCATCCAGCGGCCGTCGGGCGAGAGCGCGGGTTGCTCCTCGTCATGGGGCGCCGTCAGCAGTGGCCGGGGCACCGTGTCGCGCTCCACCTGGAGCGCCATGATGTCGCGCGAGGCGATCGAGCCACCCCCTACCCGCAACACCAGCCACTCCCCATCGGGGGACCAGAGGGCTTCGAAGATGGGGGTCTCCAGGTCGAGCAGAAGGGAATCCGCGCCCGTCCCGTCCGACCGTCGCCGGTAGAGGTCGTAGTCGCCAGCGCGGTTGGAGATGAACATCAGCCCGCGGCCATCCGGGGTCCAGCGCGGCCGGATGTCGGTGGAATCATTGAACGTCAGCCGCGAAACCGGGCCCCCGTCCAGCTCCTTGATCCATACGTCCTGCGGACTGCTCTGGCCCCCAAGTGTGATCGCCAGCCGCATATGGTCGGGGGAGAGGCTCCAGCCAGCCAGGTTGATATCCGTCTGGAAGCCCCACGTCGTGTCCATCGGAACGGCATCGCCGTCACGCGACACCCACACGGCCGCGCTCAGACCGTCTCGCCCCTCCCAGGGCATGTACGCCATCGTGCCCGAGGCGGACAACGTGATCCGCTGGGGCATGATGGCTGCATCGAAGAGCGGCACTGGGGCCCCCTCCACGCCGAGGGTAGCCAGGTCGAACGGCACCCCGAACACGCCGTCTTCGCGACCGGCGAAGAGCAGCCGGCCGTCGGCGTACGCCGCCCACCCCGCGTCGGGGAGCAGCAGCCGTGTCTCCCCAGAGCCGCCGTCCGCCACCCAGAGGTCCCCGCTGGACGAGCAGGTGGCCCGGCAGTTGAGGAACAGAAAGCCCCGGCCGTCCGGCAGGGCCGTGACCGGAATGGCGAACCGCCCGGCGGGCGCCGTGAACACCACCTCCGAAATGCCGCCGGCCGAAGGCACGCGCTGCAATCGCGACTGCGGGTCCGAATAAGCCAGCATACCGTCGTCCAACCAGATCGGGGGAAACCTGCTGACGCCGTCGGCGATGGTCGTCGCCACTCCGCCGCCCGCTGGGATCCGTCGAAGCTGTCCGGATGCGGCGAAGGCGATCCAGTTCCCGTCCGGGGAGACGGCCATGCCTCTGGCCCCCGTGGTCCCGGCCAGCGGGGTCGCATCCAGCTGGTCCCGCGCCTTCACCCACAGCTGCGTCTCTCCCGGGCTGCTCCCGGGCCCCACATAGGTCAGCCATGACCCGTCCGGCGCCAACGCGAAGCCGTCCCCACCGGCCTGGCCTCCCGGCAGCGCCACCCGATAGCGGACCACGGGCCCGGCCACGTCGGGCCGCAGGAGTGCCCAGCCGAGGGCGATGGCGAAGATCGCCGCGAGCGAGGTGGTCGCCACGGAAATCCGCTTCCACGGCCCCGTGCCCTCCGCACCGGGCGGCTGGCTCTCCGCCCCGTGGCGGAAGGTCGGATCGGAGAGCGCCGCCCCGAAGTCGGCGGCCCGGGTGAAGCGGTCGGCGGGGAGCTTCTCCAGCGCCCTCCGGATGGCCGCGTCCACGTGGGCCGGCACCGTCTTCCGCGCCGCCGTGGCCGAAACCGGAAGCCCCTGGATGATCTTGCCCAGCACCGCCTGGGCGGTGTTGCCCAGGTACGGCGGCTCCCCCACCAGCATCTCGTACAGCACGCACGCCAGCGCGTAGATGTCCGCCGCGGGCCCGATGGCCTGGTCGCCGGTGGCCTGCTCCGGGCTCATGTAGTAGGGCGTGCCCACCGACAGCCCCGTCTCCGTGAGGCGGGCGCCCCCGGCGCCCACGGCCAGCGCGATGCCGAAGTCCGCCACCAGCGGCTGCCCGCCGCTGAGCAGGATGTTGGCGGGCTTGATGTCGCGGTGGATGACGCCCCGGTCGTGGGCCGCCTGGAGCGCACCGGCCACGGCGGTGGCGATCCGCACCGCCTCGTCCACCGGGAGCTGCTTCTCTCGTGCGATGCGGTCGGCCAGCGTCTCGCCCTCGACGTAGGGCATGACGAAGAAGAGGTGGCCGTCCGCCTCCCCCGAGTCGAAGAGGGGCAGGATGTGGGGGTGCTGCAGGTTGGCCGTGGTCTCGATCTCGGCCAGGAAGCGCTCCGCCCCCACCACGGCGGCCAGCTCGGGCTTCAGGACCTTGATGGCCACCCGACGGTTGTGCCGGACGTCGTGGGCCAGGTAGACGGTGGCCATGCCGCCCTCGCCGAGCTCGCGCTCGATGCGGTAACGGTCGGAGAGGGCGGTGGTGATGCGGGAGGACACGTCGCTCATCGGCGACCGCCCCTCATGATCCGATCCACTTCCTCCAGCCAGTTCTCCACCATGACCAGGACCGGCGCGTCCTCCATCGACGATCCCGGGGCCATCGCCTTGGGCCGCAGCATCAGGAACCGCTGGTCGTCTGGGCTGACGTCGAACGAGCGGTAGTTCTCGATCTGTCGGTACGCGGCCGTGCTGAACAGGACTTGCTGCTCGCCGCGCTGGAACGCCGCACCCGGCAGCACCGTCTGTGACACCAACTCCTGGTTCCCGTTGAGAAAGAACAGCTCCCCCCCGCTGTGGGCCCAGACCGGGCTGACGCCACCGCTGGTCGAGACCTGCCACTTGCCCGACTCCACATCGGGGAACGGCCGCACGAACACCTCCCGTCGACCCGTCTCCGTCGATACGTAGGCCAGCCAGCGGCCGTCGGGCGAGAGCGCCGGCCCCTCCTCGTCGTAGGGGGCCGTCAGCAGCGGCGTGGGCACCGTGTCCTGCCCCACCCGGAGGGCCACGATGTCGCGGATGTTGTCCGCGCCGCCCGTTCGCATGACGATCCACTGCCCGTCGGGGGAGGGGAGGGCCTCCCAGATCGCAGCCTCGACGTCGAAGATGAGGGTATCCCTTCCGGTTCCGTCCGCCGATCGCTGATAGAGACTCTGGTCCCCCTCGCGATCCGAGAGGAACGTCACCGAGCTGCCATCTGGCGTCCAGCGTGGCCGCGTGTCCACCGAGGCACCGAAGGTGAGCCGCGACACCGGCCCTCGGTCCAGCTCCTTGATCCAGACGTTTTCGCGGCTTGATTCGTCCATCACGCTGATCGCCAGTCGGGCGCCGTCGGGCGAGAGCGCCCAGCCGGAAGTGGAGGCTGGAAGAACGACCCAGGTCGAGTCCACCGGTACGGCCTGGCCGTCTCGTGACACCCACACTGCCTCACTCCGGTTGATTCCGGCCGGCCCGGCAAGGTACGCCAGCGTGCCGGACGCGCTGGTGGTGATCTGTGCTCCCACCGACACCGTCACGCCCTCGAAGAGAGGCACCGGGGCCCCGACCAGTTCGAGCGTGCCCAGGTCGAACGGCACACCGAACGCGGCTCCGTCGCGCCGCACGAAGAGCAGTCGGCCGTCGGCGTAGGCCGCCCACGTCACGTCGGGAAGGAGCAGCTTCGTCTCGCCGGAGCGGCCGTCTGCCACCCAGAGCTCGGAGGTGAACGCGCAGGAGTTGTCGCAGTGGACGAACAGGATGCCCCGGCTCTTCGGCAGGGCGGTCAGGGCAGCGGCATACCGCCCGGGGTTCGGGGTGAACACCACTTCGGGGGTGCCGCCGGTCGCAGGAACACGCCGCAGTC
>CP070829.1:3532970-3541817 GCA_020344755.1 Gemmatimonadales bacterium | reverse complement strand
CTCTGGGGGATCGACCTGAACCGGGATTACGTGAAGCTCGAGCACCCCTCCATCCAGGGGTACGTGGGGCACCTGATCGGTGCGTTCCGGCCCCACGTCTTCGTGGACGGCCACAACGGCGGCTCCTTCCCGTACAACCTGAACTACCAGTGCACCAGTTCCTTCGACCCGGATCCGTCGCTCACCGCTCTCTGTGACGAAGGCATCTTCCCCCACATCGACGCCACGCTGGACGAGGAAGGCTACAAGTCCTGGTACTACCAGCGGGGGAACGAGGAGGAGTGGACCACGGGGGGGTGGCAGGCCCGCATCGGCCGGAACTACGGAGGCTTCGTCAACAGCGTGGGGATCCTCTTCGAGGCCCCGGGCGTGCAGTCGCTGGAGGACGGAGCCCGGGCGGGATACCTGGGATACCTGGCCGTCATGGAGTGGTCGGCGGAGAACGCGGATCACCTCATGAACACCGTGCGCGACGCCCGGTTGGCCACCCTGGTAGCGGGCCAGGGCCCGGGCAGCCAGGTGGCGGTCCGGCAGGAATACGAGGCCGAGGACGAGCTCGTGAGCTACGAGATCGCAGAAGGGTCGCGGGAGGACATCCGCCGGGCCCTCCAGGCGGGGGAGTCCCCCGCGACCCGGCTGGTCACCGGGGCCCGGCTCATGAAGAAGCCGGTGGCCACCCTCCTGCGGGACCGGCCCTATGCGTACCTCCTTCCCCGGGACGCGGTGGAGGCGGTGGCCATGCTCCAGCGCCACGGGATCGTGGTGGAGGAGCTGCTGGAGCCGGTGGAGCTGGAGGTGCAGGGCTACACGGTGGCGCGGGTCACCCACGAGCGGGCCTACAACCACGCGGCGGCGACGCGGGTGGAGGTCGGTGAGGTGCGGACGATGACCCGGGAATTCCCCCGGGGGAGCTACCTGGTGCCCACCGGCCAGATGCTCGGCCGCCTGGTGGCCCACATGCTCGAGGTGGAGACGGACGACAACGTGGTGTACTGGAACACCATGGACGCCTGGCTCCCGCGGCCGGGACAGGAGGAGGGGGATCGTTCGCCCCAGGGCCAGGCGGAGGCACCCCTGGTGCCGATCTTCAAGGTCATGGCGCCGACGGCACTCAAGACGGTGCTGGTGGAGAAGCGCTGAGGATCTCCGGCGGGCGGTCGAAGGGAGGGGAGAGCCCCGGTGGTGTTGGCGCGGCCGGGGCTCTCTAGCGTCCCGGACCCGACCAGGTCCCCCTCAACGCTCCGCCTCTCCCGGGGGACTCTCCTGGGTGGACGCAGATGGCGTCTTGCCGGCGGCGGCTCCACGCCAGAGAATCCGGTGCTGACCCCCACTTCCACCCGAGGTGAAGATGTTCCCGGCCCGCTCCCGTCTTCGGACCCGCTCCGGCCTCCTCCCGGCCCCCGTCCTCGCCGTTGCCCTTCTCCACCTCCTCCTGGCGGGGGTGTGGACTCCTGCCGCCGCCCAGGCTCAGCTGGAAGGCCCGCGTCTCAGTTCCATCACGACCCCGGAGGCCTTCCTGGGCTTCGAGATCGGGGCGGACTACCACCTGGCCACCTACCAGCAGCTCACCGAGTACTGGGAGGTCCTGGCCACCGAGTCGGACCGCATGCTGCTCCGCTCGATCGGGGAGACCTCCGAGGGCCGCCCCCAGTGGCAGGCCATCATCACCTCCCCGGAGAACCACGCCAACCTCGACCGCTACCGGGAGATCTCCTCCTCCCTGGCAGCGGCCCGGGGGATCGGCGAAGAAGAGGCCCGGGCACTGGCGCAGGAGGGCAAAGCGGTCATCTGGATCGACGGGGGACTCCACGCCACGGAGGTCCTGGGTGCCCAGCAGCTCATGCGGCTGGTCTACGACATGGTAAGCCTGGACGACGCCGAGACCCGCCGCATCCTGGACGAGGTGGTCCTCCTGGCCACGCACGCCAATCCCGACGGCCACGTGCTGGTGGCGGACTGGTACATGCGGAATCCGGATCCCATGAACCGTTCCAGCTCCGGGATTCCGGTCCTCTACAACAAGTACGCGGGGCACGACAACAACCGTGACTTCTACATGGCCAACCTGGCCGAGACCCGGAACATGAACCGGGTGATGTACACCGAGTGGTATCCCCAGATCGTGTACAACCACCACCAGACGGGTCCCCGGGGCACCATCATGTTCGCTCCACCCTTCCGGGATCCCATGAACCACTTCCTGGACCCCCTCCTGAAGACGTCGCTGGACCAGGTGGGCTCGGCGATGCACCAGCGCTTCGTGGTGGAGGGGAAGGGGGGAACCACCATGCGTTCCGGAGCCTCCTACTCCACTTGGTGGAACGGCGGACTGCGGACGGCGCCCTACTTCAAGAACCAGATCGGGCTTCTCACGGAGACCATCGGGCACCCGAACCCCATGGAGGTGCCCTTCCTGCCCCGGAGGCAGATCTCCACGGCGGATCTCCCCCTTCCGGTGGAGCCCGGCACCTGGCACTTCAATCAGTCCATCGACTACTCCCAGACGGCGAACCGGGCGGTGCTGGACTACGCCTCCCGGAACAAGGACCACCTCCTCTTCAACATGTGGCGCATGGGGATGAATTCGATCCAGCGCGGGAGCGAGGATTCATGGACGGTCCTGCCCTTCGAGATCGACGACGCGGCGGAGGCCATGCAGGAGGGAAGCCGGGACGACTACCTTCGGATCCTCCAGGACCCGGCGGACCGAGACCCCAGGGGATTCATCATCCCCTCCAGTCAGACGGATTTCCAGACGGCCCGGAAGTTCGTGAACACCCTTCTCATGAACGGGGTGCAGGTCCACCGGGCCACGGCGGGCTTCCGAGTCGCTGGCACGGACTACCCGGCCGGTTCCTTCGTGGTGAAGGCGGACCAGGCCTTCCGTCCGCAGGTGCTGGACATGTTCGAGGCCCAGCAGCACCCCAACGATTTCGCCTATCCGGGGGCGCCCCCCACGGCCCCGTACGACAACGCAGGCTGGACGCTGGCATTTCAGATGGGGGTGGAGTTCGACCGTATCCTCGATGGTTTCGACGGTCCCTTCCAGCCCATCGACGCGTTCCTGCTGGACCCGGAGCCGGCCCGCATCGCCGGAGCGACTCCGGCGGCGGGGTTCGTGGTTGATCACCGGGCCAATGACGCGTTCGTGTTGGTGAATCGGGCCCTGAAGGCCGGGCACGAGGTCTACTGGATACAGGAGCCGGTGACCGCCGCCGGTGTCACCTTGCCCGAGGGTGCCTTCTACTTCCACGGAGAGGCTCAGCGCGAGCTCCTGGCCGACGCCGCCCAAGCCATCGGTGTCGGGGCGGTGGGCGTGGCGTCGCGTCCCGCCGGAGACGCCATGCAGCTCCGGCCGGTGCGGATCGGGCTCTGGGACCGGTACGGTGGGTCCATGCCCTCCGGGTGGACCCGCTACGTGCTGGAGCACTTCGAGTTCGACTACGAGCTGGTCTTTCCCCAGCAGCTGGACGCCGGGGAGTTGGACGACTTCGACGTCCTCTTGTTCCCCGACGGGGCCATTCCCGGAATGGAGGGCCAGGGTGAGGGGTGGCGAGGGGGCCGCGGGCCCGATCCGGAGGAGATCCCGGCCCAGTGGCGGGACCGACTCGGTAACGTCACCGTGGCGACCACGGTGCCCCGGATCCTCGACTTCGCCCGGGCGGGCGGAACGGTGGTGACGGTGGGGAGCTCCACGGCGCTCGGGTTCCACGCCGACCTTCCCATCCGGGACTACATGGTGGGGGAGAACGGCCGGAGCTGGAGCCGTGAGGAGTACTTCACTCCCGGGTCGGTCCACGACCTGAAGGTGGAGCACGTCTCGCCGGTGACGCACGGCTTGGGCGATCGGGTGGACGTGCTGCACTCCCACTCCCCCGTCTTCGGAGTGGAAGAGGGTGCCGAGGACGTTCGGATCCTGGCCTGGTACGACTCGGACTCACCGCTCAAGAGCGGATGGGCGTGGGGGCAGGAGAAGCTCCAGGGTGGAGCGTCCATGTTGGAGGCGGACTACGGCGCCGGAAAGCTCTTCCTCTTCGGCCCCGAGATCACCTTCCGGGGCCAGTCCCACGGTGCCTTCAAGCTCCTGTTCAACGGGATGTACTACGGAGCTGCCGCGGCCCGCCCGGTGAGCTGAGGGGCGCGTCCGGTGAGCTAGAGTGCGCCGCCGGCGGAAGAGCGTTGGGCCGGAAAGGTCGAAGGCCCCGGGGGGTGATTCCCCGGGGCCTTTTCCCCAACCAGGCTCCAGCGCCGGCATCCGCCCCGAGCGAGGCAACCGATTCACCCCGGCGATGGTTCCGGGCGCCTCCCCCGTCCGGGCCCGGGGACTCGCAGACCCTCGCCCGGTGATCGGGGAGAGGCTGGGCGCCTCCCCGGCTCGTGGCCCGGGAGTGCTTCCTCAGCTCCCCAGGGTCCGGTCCAGGTAGGCCTTGAGGCGTTGCCAGGCGTCCAGGGCCGGGGCGGTTCGAACGTCCGGATCCTGGTCTACGCGAAGCCAGAAGCCGTGTCCCACGTCGTCATAGATGTGCAGGTCGTTCTCGATGCCCGCGGCCCGGAGCGCCTCCTCGAAGCGCTCCACCGACTCCGGGGCCGGCCCCGAGTCCTCGCGGGCGAAGGTCCCATACACCTCGTGGCTCAGCGAGGCCAGCACCTCCGGGTCCTCCACCAGCCGCCCGTAGAAGATGGCAGTGGCCTCGTGGTTCTCTCCATCCAGCCCGAAGGACAGCGCCACACCACCTCCGTAGCACCATCCCATGGCGCCCACGCGTCCGGTCACGTCATCCCGGCCCCTCAGGTAGCGGACGGCGGCGTCGAGGTTGGGAACGACGTTCGGCTCCGCTTCGGCCATGAGGGCCACGTTCTCTTCTGGATTCGCTCCCACCTGACCCCGGAAGAGGTCCGCGGCCAGGGTGACGTACCCCTCGCGGGCGAAGTCGTCCGCCACCTGGCGAACGCGGTCCGTGAGGCCGTTCCACTCGTGGATGATCACCAGGGCGGGGAAGGGGCCCTCCCCCTCCGGCACAGCCAGGTACCCGGTGGTCAGGGAATCTCCCGGGAGGTAGCGGAGCTCCTGGCCTCCCAACTCGGCGCCCTGGCCGAGGATGGCCGACGGGAGCTCGTCCGGGGCCGTGGGTGCCATGGAGATGCGGGGCTCGGCGGTCCGGGCTGACGGGTCTGCGGCCTGATCCTCTCCCGGCGCATCGGCGGCGGGGGCGCAGGCCGCGAGGGAGACGGCGAGGAGCAGTGGGAGGGTTCTTGAAGAGGGTCGCATCGGGCTTCACCTTGCTCGGGAGGGTGGGTTCGCTCAGGGGATCCCCAAAGCCGATGTGATGTTCCCGACGGGTCCGGCGGAAAGCGCGCGTGGACACTGGAGAAACGGTCGGCCCAAGCGGTTGATTTCCCGGTGCGATTCGTCGATCCTCATACGTTTGCCTCGGCTCTCCATCCCCCCACAGCCCGCACTCCACCCGTGAAGCCGGACGCCACCACTCAGACCTCTGCGCCGGGTCCTGCCGTTCGGGCCCTCGCCCGGTTCGGGCGTGGGTCGGAGCTGGTGTTGGACCACGCCGGGGCGCTGGGGACTCTGGCATGGCAGGTCGTCGTCTCGACGGTTCGCCTCCGGGTCCCCCGGCGGGAGCTGCTCCGGCAGATCTACATCATGGGGATCGAGAGCCTCCCCATCGTTTTCGTGACCGGGGCCCTGGCCGGCATCGTGACCAGCCAGCAGGGCGGGTACCAGATGACCGGGGCCATCCCGCTGTACGTCCTGGGAAGCCTCGTGGTGGAGACAGTGGTCCTGGAGATGGGTCCGGTCCTCACCGCCATCGTGCTGGTGGGTCGTATCGGGGCCCGCATCACCGCGGAGCTGGGGACCATGAAGGTGTCCGAGCAGATCGACGCCTACCATTCGCTGGGCCGGGATCCGGTGAGCCTGCTGGCCACGCCCCGGGTGCTCGCAGGGGTAATCGCCTTGCCGGTGCTGGTGGGCTTCGCGGACATCGTGGGGATCCTGGCGGGGATGGTGGCGGCCCGGCTCGACGTGGGCCTGGGGTACGAGAGCTTCCTCTACGGGGCACGGCTCTTCTGGCACTCGTACGACCTGGTCTACTCCCTCCTCAAGGCGCTGGTCTTCGGGCTGGCCATCCCGCTCATCTCCATCCACATGGGGCTGCGCACAAAGGGGGGAGCCGAGGGTGTGGGCCGGACGACGACGGATGCGGTCATGTTCATGACCCTCACCATCCTCATCCTGGACGCCATCTTCCCGCCTCTGCTCCTGAACTGAGGCCCACGTGATCGAATACCGCCACGTCTACAAGGCCTTCGACCGGCCGGTGCTCTCGGGAGTCGATCTCCGGGTGGAGACGGGGGAGATGTTCGCACTCTTCGGGCCCTCCGGAACGGGGAAGAGCGTGCTCCTGAAGACCACCATCGACCTCATCACGCCGGATGCCGGGGATGTCTGCATCGACGGGGAATCCGTGTACCACGGCCCCCCCGGTGCACTGGCCCGGGCGCGGCGACAGGTGGGCTACGTCTTCCAGAACGCGGCCCTCTTCGACTCCATGAACGTCTTCGACAACGTGTCCATGGGGATCCCGGAAGAGGTCCTGGCGAAGGAGGATCGGCTCACCACGGCACGGAAGGTGTGGGGTGCGCTGGAGTTGGTGAACCTCGAACCCCGGGAAGTCCTGGGGAAGACGCCGGCCGAATTGTCCGGCGGGATGAAGAAGCGCGTGGGGATCGCACGGGCCATCGTGGGCAGGCCGCGCATCCTCCTCTGGGATGAGCCCACGACGGGGCTGGATCCCGTGAACACGGCGGCAGTGGAGCGGCTCATCGCGCGCCTCTCCAGGGAGTTGGAGACCACCTCCCTGGTGGTGACCCACGACATCGAGGGTGGCCTCGAGATGTGTGACCGGGTGGCCATGCTGGACGGAGGCCACCTTCGATTCTGCGGAACCCCTGAGGCGTTCCGTGCCAGTGCCGACCCCATGGTTCAGGCCTTCGTGGACCGGGCGGCAGCGGAGCGGGCCCTCGACTTGGCCGAATTGGAGACGATATGACACCGGTAGTGAAGGGGCGGGAACTGGACGATCGGGAGATCCGGGCCAACCTCCCCACGGACACGGGTTCACGGCACCTCCGCCTCGGGCTCTTCATGATCCTGGGGTTCGTGTCGTTCTTCGTGGTCCTCTTCCTCCTCACCGACCCCGGTACCTTCCGGGGCCGATACGACGTCTTCACCACCCTCGACGACGCCGGTGGCGTACGGCGGGGCGACCCCATCCAGATGCGCGGCGTCATCATCGGTCGCGTGTCCGGCTTCGAGATGGCTCGGGACGGCTCGGTGAACATCCGCCTCGAGATCGAGGGGGAGTGGGGTGTTCCCGAAGGCTCCACCGTCCAGCTTGCCGAGGCGGGCCTTTTCGGCGGGCGCACGGTGGCGGTCCTCCCGGGTGAGGGACCCGATGAGCTGCAGCCCGGGGATACGATTCCGGGGCAGGACCGGGGAGGCGGCGTCATGGCCCAGGCCGGGGACCTGGCGGAGCAGGCGGGGGAGGTCCTGGAGCGCCTCGGCACCCTGCTGGACACCACGACGATCTCGTCGGTCCAGGGGACCACGCAGGAGGTCCTGGGGGTGGCCCGGGAGTTCCGGGCGGTCATCGCCGAGCAGGGCGAGGAGATCGCCCGGCTCACTGCCAGCCTCAACCGGGCCGCTACCGGACTCGAGGACGTGGCCGGTGCCGCACCGGACGTGGCGAGCGCCGCCGCCCATGCCGACTCCCTCCTGGCGGACCTGAACCTCACAGCGGACCGCCTGGACGCGGTGGTGGAGGGGCTCGACGCGGTCATCGGCCGCATGGCCCGGGGCGAGGGGACGCTGGGGCGGCTTTCCCAGGACGAGAGCCTGTACCAGAACATGGACCAGGCCGTCCTGAGCCTCAACGAGCTCCTTGTGGACCTCCGGGAAAACCCGGGGCGCTACCTCACAGTGGAGATCTTCTGACGGGTCGTCCCTTCTGACGAAGGGTCCGTCCGAGACGAGCACGGCCCGGCCACCGATCCGGTGGCCGGGCCGTTTGCACACAGCGGGGGTCCGGCAGTCGTGGGGCGAGCTGTCGTCGTGCAACCGCCCCCCGCCCGGAGTCCTACCAGCCGGGAGCCAGGTTGAATCCCCAATGCCCACCCTTGTCGGGCCGCTGGAAGGGGTAGGCGTAGTACGTCTCCAGGATCAGGAAGCCCAGGATATTTACCCGGGCGGACACGCCGGTGCTGAAGACCGGCACCCGATCCGGGCAGCCCGTGCACCACTCGAGGGTCGGCTCCCGCACCCCGTCCCAGGCCAGCCCGCCGTCCACGAAGAAGGACAGCTCGGTGGGAAGGAAGCCGAAATCCAGGAGCCCGAACTGCTCGGTCCCGATAAGCGGGATCCGGGCCTCGAGATTCACCACCCCCAGCCGGTGGCCGAAGAGTCGGTCGAAGGGCGGGCAGGAGGAGACCTCGCCGGAGCCCAGGATGATCTCACCGGCCTGGAAACCGTCGAGGGCACATTCCTGGTTCTCGAAAGACTCCCAGGCATATCCTCGGATGAACGTCTCGTATCCCAGGAAAAGCGGCCGGATGGCCGTGCCCTGGGACTCGACGGAGTTCGCGATGGCCCCGTAGCGCCCGTAGTGCAACCCCCGAACCGCAAAGGTCAGATTCCGGTGGGGTGCCCAGTATCGCCGCCAGTCGGTAATGGCGGTGAGGAAGTTCTCCGTGCCCACCGTGCCCTCGAGCTCGTAGCGGTATCGGCCGCCACGGATGGGGGAGACGAAGCCGTAGAAGGAGTTGTCGCCCACCAGT
>CP070829.1:3523956-3532870 GCA_020344755.1 Gemmatimonadales bacterium | reverse complement strand
GAGGGCGGACGCCATGATGAACCTCCTGGACAGTTCGCGGGACCGGCCTTTCCGGTCCTGACGGCGGAGGGACAGGGTACCGTCCCGTGGCCCATTTCGCATGGGGCGATGGATCCGAGCGGGGCCCGGGGGGACGGCGCTTGGTGCGACGCCGTCCCCCTTATCACTCCGCTCTACCGTCCCCCGGCCCCATCGGAGACCACCGCCGCCGCCGCCCCCTCGTCCAGCGTCTCCAGCACCATCTCCCAGTCGAACTTCTCGCCCATGCCGCGGACGTAGTAGTCCATCCAGGCCATCTCGCTCATCGACTTCACCAGGCGATTGCGCGCGTCGGGGATGCCGTGGCTCCGCCCGGGATACATGAACAGTTCCGTGGGCACCCCCAGCTTCTTGAGCGCCATGTGGAGCTCCACCGACTGTGGGCTGGGCACCCGGGGATCCCCCTCCACCACGTGGATCATGGTCGGGGTCTTCGCGTTGGCGATGTACTTGAGCGGAGACTGGTCCCAGTAGGGCTCGAAGTTCTCGTACAGGAAGTCGTCCCCGATGTAGAACTGACGATTCCGCTGCACGTCGCTCTGGGCGTACATGCTGATCCAGTTCATGGTCCCGGCGCCGGAGGAGATGGCCTTGAAACGGTCCGTCTGGGTCAGGATCCAGTTGGACCAGTGCCCACCGGCGCTCCAGCCCAGGACCCCCATGCGGTCCGGGTCCACGATGCCTTCGTCGATGAGGTGGTCGACGCCCGTCATGATGTCCTCGTACCCCATGGTGAAGTAGTCCCCCACGATGTCCGTGCGATGGGCGTTCCCGTAGTTCCTCGACCCCCGGTAGTTCGGCTTCAGCACGGCGTACCCAGCTCCGGCGTAGACCTGGGCACCGTATCCGCCGTTGAACCGGAGGACGTCCGCCGAGGCGGGTCCCCCGTGGATGGCGACGATAAGGGGGTACCGCTCCCCCTCCCGGTAGCCCACGGGGTAGACCAGGACGCCGCCCACCGTCCGACCGTCGGAGGAGGTCCACTCCACCTCCACCTCACTGCCCAGCGCCATCTCGCGGACCTGCGGGTTCACGTCCACCAGCTGGGTCCAACGACCCCGATCCGTTATCCGGTCCAGGGATGCCACGGTGAACACCGTGGGAGGCGTCTGCGGGTCCTGGTAGCCGATGAGGATCACCCCCGTGTCTTCGTCCCGGTCCACACTCAGAGCTGCGCGCTCGCTCGTGACCTGCCGCACCTGGCCGGACCGGGTGTCCAGGGCATGGAGCTGGGTGGTGACCTTGACCCCTGCATTGAAGTAGATGGTGCGGCCGTCCTCGGACCAGAAGCCCACCGAGGCGGAGTTGTCGAAGTCGGCGCCCAGCTTCCTGAAGTCGCCTCCACGGTCCGAGGTCTCCCGGAGGTAGACCCGGTTCTCCGTCATCGTGTACCGCGTCAGGTCGTCCGGCGCCGAGAAGGCGATCCAGCGGGAGTCGGGGGAGAAGGAGAGCCCGCTCTCACTCACTTCGTAGTTCTCGGTGAGCCGTTCGATCTGGCCGCTGGCCACCTCCATGAGGAAGAGGTCCCGGTAGAGCCCGGTGGCGGTGATGTTGCGCTCGTACCGCTCCGCAGACCCGCCGCTGAAGCCGATCCACTCCCCGTCGGGGGAGAGCTGGAACCCGTCCACGCTCACCGCGGAATCCGAGGTCAACTGGCGCGTCTCCCGGGAGGAGAGGTCCACCACGTGGAGGTTGTTCAGCGGGGTTTCCGCGTTCCGGACGTCCACCGTGAAGCCGGCCTCGCGTCGGCGCTTCTCGTCCTCCTGGAACGCGTCGGGACGCAGGAAGTAGATGCCGGACCCGTCGGGGGCGAACTCCCACTGGTCGATCCCGGCGGGCTCGTCGGTGAGCTTCGCGGGCTCGGCCTCCCAGGGATTCCCCCCGGTGGCCAGAGCCGCATGGAGCCCGGCCACCTCCACCGCGAAGAGCTGCTCCATACCGCTCTCTCCGCTGCGGTACACGAGCCAGGCGCCGTCCGTCGAGAAGTCGTACCCCGACACGCCCCGGGCCGCGTCCGTGATCCGGCGGGCCTCGCCACCGTCGGCGCGCATCATGTACAGCTGGTTCCCTCGCCGTCCCTCACCCTCGTCCCGGTCCGAGGCGAAGACGAAGAAGCTCCCATCCGGGGCCCACCCGGGCTGCTCCTCGTCGTGCTCCTCGGTGAAGGTCAGGCGCCGCGAGGAGGGCACCCCTTCCGCCAGGGAGACCAGGTGCAGATCCGACTGGGACCGGTCTTCCTTCCAGTCGGGTGTGGACACCGTGTACAGCATCCACGCTCCGTCGGGGCTCGGGGTCCAGGATCCTGCCCGGGCCATCACCTGCATGTCGAGCCACGTCATGGGCCGCTGCTGGGCGGTGGCCGGAAGGGCGGTGGTCAGCGTGAGCAGGAGGACGGCGAGAAGAGTCGAAACCGGGCGCATGGGGGCCTCCGGGTGATGTGGTTCGCCGGGAACGGTCGAAGGGCGCGTCAAGATGCCACCTTCCCCGATCTGCAGACCAGGGGGGATCGCCCAGCACCTTGCCTCGGGGATGATGTTCGGCTTCACGGGAAGGGAGCAGGCCCCCGAGCTCCGCGTCCTACCGGAAGTCGAAGACCAGCTCCCCTGCGGTGCGTCCTTCGTCCCCGACCTCCCGCTCCTGCCAGGTCCCGCTGTCGGGATCGCCGACCCGGACCCGGTGGGGCCCGGGCCCGAAGACGGGCGGGCGAAAGGACGTTCCCAGCACACGCCGGGTGTAGAGAACACCACCCCCGCCGTCCACCACTTCCACCACCGGGTCCCGCAGGCCCAGCGTGCGGACGGTGGGGAGGAAGCCCTCGGGCTCGCGACCGTCACCGCTCCCCGCATCCACGGCGACGGGCCACCCTTCGTACTGCCGCGCCCCAGGCGCCGCCGGGTCCACGTGGCGCGGCCAGCATTCCACCTCGATGCGCTGCTCCGACGGGTGGAAGGTGACGATTCCGTACCCGGTGACCCGATCCCGGATGATGCGCGGCTCCAGCCCCGTGTCCCGAGGATTGGCTGCGGCGTGCACCGTGATCCGGTTGCCGAACCCGTCCCGAAAGCGGCCGGTGTAGGGGGGACCGCCGTCCAGAGGCGCCACTCGGGCGTCCGCGGGAGGCCACCAACGCCGCGGCCAGATGTTGTTCAGCGCGGGGCCCGTGAAGCTGAAACCGGCGTCCTCGAAGTCTTCGATCCCGTGTCGCACCACGGTGGCCAGGTGCTGGTCCCCGGCGATGTGGAATGCGGCGCACCGCCGAAGGACCCGGAGCGCGTCGTCCCGGCGCGCCCGCGGCCACCCGTTCGAGTCCATGTCCACCGCGAGCTTGTCGCCGCGCACGTACTCCCCGGGCGCAGGCATCGGCAGAGAGGGAAGGACCGCCCCACTGGTGGCGTCGGCGGGGATCGTGTGAACCGCGGCGAAGTTGGTCTGGGAGAGCGCAACCTTCAGGTAGGTCGAACCGCTCCAGTCCCGGGACCAGTCCTCCAGGAATCGCATCTGGCGTTCCCCCAGGAGTGAGGCCCCCGGCGGATCCGGGTGCTCCCGGACATCGAAGTCAGGATTCTGGATCCAGCCGTTCACGACCCGCGCCTCCGCCGGGAGCACATTGGCCGGAGCGGACTTGAACTTCCGGTCCTCCAGGACGGCGAAGCTGACCCCGCCCCAGTCCCACTGGCAGTAGTACACACCGATCCCCTGCTCCACCGGGGTCGGATCGTACGGGTCCGGGAGGTGGCTCGTCTGAGCCATCTGCACGGCGTTCACCCACTCGGCAGGCATCTTGTACCCGCCCTGGTCCTGGGCGACGGCGCCCCACCCCTGGTCCGTGGGCGCCACCTTCCCCCCTTCGCCCCACACATTCCCGTGGTAGACATCGTGGTCGTCGGGGATGAAGGCCGCGGGAATGTGCCGGAAGATCTCCCGGTAGGACCAGCCGAACATGTACCACTTGTGGAGCATGTCCAGCGCCGCCTCGTCCACCGAGTCGGTCTGGATCCCGAAGCCCCCCGAGCCCTCGTAGAATTGATCCCCCAGGAAGAAGGCGACGTCGGGGTCGTGGCGGCCCACGTGGTGCACCACCTCGGCATCGGGGAAGCCGTGATCGGCATTGCAGCTGAACACGACCGCCCGGACCGGGGCCCTGGCCTCGGGGACCGCGGCGATGGTGCCCCGGTACTCGTACCTCTCGGGGCCGCCCCTGAGGGGAATCGCCAGCCGGACCCGGTACTCGGCGCTCCGCCGTCCGTCCCACCCTTCCACGCGGAATCGCGCCGTCCGGGAGAGGCGGTCCACCACGGCGGTGCCTCGCTCCTGCCACCCGCCCCCGCCAGCCCGGGTCTCCAGGACCGCTCGAAGCCCGGAGATCTCGTCCAGGGGGGCGAGCTGTGCAGTGAGCTTCAGCGTCCCCCGGTGGAGGGTGTATTGGGCGAACGCGATGGGACCGAACCCCCGGTCCGGGTCCCCGTCGAGACCCGGGCCCGTGATGCGCCAATCGCCGAAGGTGGCCGCCGGGCCCGGCCCCGGAGATGCCCCCGGTTGGTGGCTCACCAGCGCCACGTTCCCCACCAGCGACGAGGCGTCCACCTCGGTCTGGAGCGTGGCCAGGGGAGCATCACCGTCGGGGGCGTGGGCGGACAACTCCACGCGAGCCCGGCTTCCCGAAGGTTGCACCCGAGCCTGCAACCGCAGGGCACCGGCCCGGGACACCCGGACCGAAGAGCGGACCTCGCCCACCACGAGGCGGCCGGACCCGTCCAACCCCACGTCCAGGCCGACCCCGTGCACCGCCGCTGAGCGGTAGTCCTCGAACCGTCCCACGAGGCCCAGCCGGAATCCAATCCTGGCATCCGCATCGGCGCCCGCACCCGGCGGCGAGCCGGGATCGATCAACACGCTGGTTCGAAACTCGGGACGGACGACCTGGTGGGTCAGGCAGTGGAGCGTCCGGTTCGGTCCCCGCACCCGGCAGAGGACGCGGCCATCCCGAATGGCCCAATCCTGGAGTCGGTTGCCCCAACACTCGGGTCCGGCCCAGCGCACGTCCGGCCAATCCTGCCATCGGCTCGCGAACCCCGTCTCCTGCGCCCCGGCCCGGGGCGGCACGCGCAGGAGGCGGTCGGATCCGAATGCGCCTGCCAGGAAGAGTCTCAGGATCTCGCGTCGGTTCATGGCCGGCCGGGGGGAGCGGGTCCTTGGTTCGGGCGTGGAGCCGAGGCACAACTTGCTCCCGGGGCCGGGATCGTCGCTACCCCACCCCGCGGGGGCCGCTACTCCAACGCCTCGTAGCGCTCCTGCTCGAAGGCCGGTGAGCAGATACAGTAGAAGACCAGGTCCTGCTCGCCCACATTCTCGATCCTCTGGGGCGCGCCGGCGGGAATCACCACCACGTCCCCCGGTCCCACCGCCTCCGCCGCCCGCTCTCCTACCTCGACCCGGCCCCGGCCCGCCACCACCAGGTAGCGCTCGACCGTGCCCCGCAGGCGATGGAGCTGGGTGCGGACGCCGGGGGCGACGGTGGCCCGAGCGATGGAGACGTCCCGGTCCTCTGGGACATTCCACGCCTCGAGGATGCGGCACCGCTCCGGGGTCTCGAACTCGGCCCCGGGGTCGGGATGCACAACGCGGGGCTCCGAGGGTGTTCGGGCCACGGCTACCGTCCCACCTCGTGTGCGGCGGACGCGCCGTTCCCGCCGGGCCTTTCCCCCCGGGTGGCCGAGCCGGCCTCGGGGCCCGGGACCGTCACCTCGGCGACGTAGATCAGGTCCAGAAGTGGGGAGTTGTCGCCGTTCCCGGAGTTGGCCGCGACGTGAAAGGCCACGGCTCCGCCCGCCGCTGGGGCGGTCCACTCCACCACCCAGCTGGACCCGTTCGAGTCCCGGGGCGCCGTTCCCGAGGAGGTGTGGTGCGCATAGGGCTGTCCCCCCTCGCTGACGGTCAGGGCCACGCGGGGCGACACGGGGGCCAGGGAACCGGCGGGTTCTCCCCACCGGTCTCCCTCGGCGAAGCGTGCCGCCAGCTGGAACCCCGCGACTCCCGTCTCCTCCGCTTCCAGCACGATCGTCACCGGATACGCCCGCCCCGGGACCCAGGCCGTGGGGAGCCCCAGGATCGTGACGGATCCCCCGAAGGCGTTCAGGGCGTCCCCCTCGTGACAGATCTGGCAGGTGGGCTCGCCGAAGCCTCCGGTGTGGGCGGGTGGCGGACCGATCGCGTGGGCGTCCGTCGCGTGGGCGGCGTTGGATGCCGGGGACATGGGTGCCGGTGCAGCACCCACCGCCGGCCCTCCTGCCGTGGCGGAGGCCACCTGGACCGGTCCCGACGCCGTCAACCCGACCCCAACCAGGACGGCCAACGAGAGGGGCCGCACCCGGCCCGGCCCTCTCGCCCCCAGCATCGTCACGAAGCGCGAGGCGCTGCTCACGAAGCGCAGGTCCGTGCCACTACTGGCTGATGGCCCTTCGCCGCGGCGGCAGGCGGATGATCCCCACCGTGTTGGTGTCGGCCCCGAACCAGATGGAGTTCGCTTCGGGATCGAAGTACATGTGGCGGACCGTTCCGCCACCGCTCTCCGGCTGGGTCTCGCTGAAGATCTGCTCCGTCATGGGATCGAAGCCCACCAGGTTGTTGGGCCGCGGACCGGTCTCGAAGATCCAGAGGCGATCCGAGTCGTCCGCCAGCATGGCGTACGGCCGGGCCTCTTCCCCGTGGGGGAGCACGAACTCCCGCACATCGCCGGTCTCCGGATCCAGGCGCCCAAGCGTGCCACGAGTCCAGTCTCCATACCAGATGATGTCGTCGGAGGTGATGGCGATGCGCCGGGGCAGGGCGTTCTCCGGCAACTCGAAGGTCTCGAGCTCGAAAGTCTCGGGGTCCACGGTGGCGATGTGGTTCGTGTTGAAGAGCGCGACCCAGGGACGGTCGTTGGAGTCCACGACGATTCCGTAGGGTCGGCTGGAGTTCGCCCCGCGGCGGCCCGCCCGCCCGGGGACGGACTCCACGAGGCGGATCTCACCGGTCCGGGTCCAGAGCTTCCCGATATAGTTCCCACCCTGGACGGTGAACCAGATATCCCCGCGGGAGTCGAAGATGAGCGTGTGCGGGTCCCGTGCGGCGTCGGTGGGCATCCAGAACTTCTCGATCTCCCCCGTGGCGGGATCCAGCTTGCCGATGTGCATCGCCTCCGCACCGGGCTCCGCCGCGTTCCCCGCGTACCACACCATTCCCTCGGGGTCGATGATGAGGTTGTGGGGACGGACGCCGCCGGTGTCGTACCGGGTGAACTCGCCGGTCTCCGGATCCAGGACCGCGATGTAGGCGCCGGCCTGGCCGCAGAACCAGACCCGACCGTCGGGGGCCACCATGGGGTCCCGTGGCCGGGAGTTTTCGTAGGGCACCTGCCATTCCCGGAGCGTCGGGTCGCTCAGGGATTCCTGGGCAGTGGCGGGAGCCGCGGCCAAGAGCAGTCCGGCGGCGATGGGGAGGGCGGCGTAGGGAGGGATGCGCATGGTCGGTCCTCGAGAGGGGTGAGTCTACCAGCCGTCGCCAACGGCGTCGCTACCCCGTGCCCCTGTCCGGGATCCGCGGCGCCCCCCGGCTCGGCACCCCGCGCCCACGCCCCCATCCCACGCCATGGCTCGGGGTCCCCCGCCACCCCGTGGCGCACGGTCCTTGGCCGAGCAGGTGGGGCGAGGAGGCGGCCAGTCCCTGCCGGCTTCCGGGAATCGTTTCCGCTTTCCGGGCAGGGGAAGGATTGGAGCCCCGGACGCCTGCGTCCACGTACCGGGAATCGGCCCGACGCCCACGATGGCGCGGAAACACTGGGCTTTCGCGGATCCGCGGCACCAGGCCCGGCTCCGGCATCGGTCGGGTGACGCAATCCCGTATCTTGTTATGAATCTATAACTTATGGTACACGCCCTGCATCACCAGGTTGGTGCGATCGGTGGGAAGACCCGGTCCGGATGCGGGGAGGTCGCGGCCCCGCTCCAGGCCCGGAAAGTGGGAGAATCACCACCTGACTTCCCGGACTGGCACAAGCATTGCACCTGCATGGTTCTCGAGCCCGGTCAGACCTGGCTCTCGAATGGGTCAAGGATGCACGGAGCGGGGGGGTCCCGCTCGTGACAACGGGGATCTTCCCCACTCAGCTGAGGTTCAGCAAACCATGGTCAACCGCTTCCTCCTCGCCTTCGCGGCCGCCGCCCTCCTCCTCCCCGGCGTGCTGTTCGCCTAGGCAAGAGCCGATTCCGCCAGCCGCGGAATCTTCAGAATGACACGGTTCGACGTCCTCCGGGCACACGTCTCGGAGATCGCCCGCCCGCGGGACTGAACGCGATCGTTCCCGGCGGCAGGTAGGCCGCGGGACCCCGAGGTCCCGCCCCCCGCCCCACCCAGTCCGCAGCCCGCTCAGAAGCTCAGCGTCGCCGCGCCCTCCTTGATGAGCTCGTGCATCCCGCCGGAGCCCTGGATCACCGCGCTCTCGATCAGGTGCTCCTCCGTGAGCCCGCGAGCCTTCGCGCAGGGCGGGCAGACCATGATCCTGCACCCCGCGTCCACCACCTTCTGGATCATCTCGTCCATGGTGGGATCGAAGGGGTTCAGGTGGGCCCCCTGGCCGGCACCCTTCCGGGCCCAGTCCACTCCGGCGCTGACGAGGAAGATGGACACGTCCAGGTCGTTGTTCAGGCCGCCGTTGGCGATGCTCCAGGCCACCGAGGCCCGCTCGTCGTCGAAGCCGCGGGAGATCACGATCACCAGCTTCTTCTTGTCGGGCATGCTCCTCTCCTGTCGGAAGTCGGCCCGTGAACCGGAGAGGCCGGGCTCGCCCCGGCCCCTTCGGTGGGCCTCGTTCCCGAGAGGCGCCGAAGCGGCCCGG
>CP070829.1:3514741-3523856 GCA_020344755.1 Gemmatimonadales bacterium | reverse complement strand
CGGGCCAGGTACTCGTCCAGCGCTTTCACCGGGATCCCGGCCAGGGGCACGCGGGCGGCCGCACCGTTGTTCCGGGAGGTGAGGGTGAGCCCCAGGAGGCGCGCGCCCTCCTCGGCGTCCTGGTTGAAGAGCTCGTAGAAGTCCCCCACCCGGAAGAAGACCAGGGCGTCGCGGTGCCGGGACTTGGCGTCCCGCCACTGCTTCATGAGGGGGGTGTCTTCGGTGGCCGACATTCCGGGGGGCGCGTGGAGAAGCACGGGCGGGTCCGGCGCCCCGCCTTCGGGACGCGGATTCCTACCCGCGGAGGCGCCGAAGGTTATCCCGGGGCCCCCGGGGGATCAACGCCGCACCCCGGCTTGCCCCTCCGCAGCGAGGCCGGGTACGTTGCCCCTCTCATGCCTCCCACCACCCCGCGACCCTCGTGTGTGGCGACGATTCCCTCCCGATTCTCGTCCTCCCCGCCCGGCATGAGGCGCTCCTCCTGACCGGAAAGTGAGCGCCCCGTCCGCCGGCTCCCGCCTCCGACGCGGCTGGGATCCGCCGCCGGGAATCGCCGGCCTCCTGGTTCCCTTCGTGGGCTCGGTCGTGCTCCTGGCCGTCCTGGACCCCGTCCACTGGTTCCAGGGCTCCATCCCGGCCCTCACCGACCTTCCCGGCCACGTCCTCCCCCCGAGCCTCCTCCGCTCGGAGCTCCTCCCCGCCGGTGACCTCCAGGGGTGGACCTTCGAGTGGTTCGCCGGCTTCCCGGTCTACCGCTTCTACTTCGTGCTCCCGGGGCTGGTGGCGGCGGGGCTCGGAGCCCTGCTGGGGGACGGCCTGGCCATCCGGATCGTGGCGGCGGCGCCCATCGTGTTGCTCCCGTGGGCCCTCTGGGCCTTCGGCCGGCTCGCCGGGCTCAGCCGGTCCCTCACCGCAGGCATCACGGTGGTGGGCTCGAGCTGCGTCCTCATGACCAGCCACCGGATCATGGGGGGGAACATCCTCTCCGTGGTGGCCGGGGAGTTCTCGTACGCCTGGAGCCTCCCCTTCGTGGCCCTCTACCTGGGGATCCTGGTGGGCCCGGGCCGCTCCGGCCTCCGGACGTTCTGGGCCGGCGCCGCCCTCGCCGCCGCCCTCCTGTGCCACGTGGTCCCCGTGATCGTGGCCGTGCTCGGGACCTCGGTCTTCCTCTTCTCCCCCGCCCTGCGAACCCGCGTCCTGGGCTCGTGGCTGGTCTCGGGAATCCTGGCGGGCTTCTGGTTCGTCCCCATGGCCCTCCGGCTGGGCTACGTGGCGTCCTGGAAGTGGGCCTACGTGCCCTCCCTGACGGACGTCGTCCCGGCGGAGCTGTTCCTCGTGGTGCCCGCGGCGCTCTACGGAGCCTGGGTGCTGCGCCGTCACCCCGGCATCCACGTCCTGGGGGCCGTGGCGGTGGCGGCCCTGGCCCTGACCGCGATTCCCCAGGACCTGGTCATGCGGGCCCGGACCCTTCCCGTCTGGTTCCTCGCCGTGCACGCCGTGGCGGGGGCGGGGATGGCCCAGGCGATCCTCACCACCGTCCGGCACACTCCACGCCGGGCCGGGCTGGGGCTATTGGTCGCCCTTCCCCTTACCGGGCTGTGGCTCTTCATCCTGTTGATCCGGGGGGTGGATTCCTCGAACTGGCGACCGGTGATGGAGGGTCTGCCGGCCACCCCGGCCCACCGGGAGCTGGCGGGCCTGGTCGAACGCTTGGAGACGCTCCCGGAGGGGCGGATCCACTGGGAGCCCGGGGAGTGGCTGCAGGAGGTGGGCGGGGCCCACGCCATGGCATTGATCCCGTACTGGACCCACCACACCTCCCTCGGGGGCCTCCTGGTGGACTCCGCCCCCCTCAGCCAGCTCTTCCCGGTGGTGGACTCGGAGCTGAGCCGGGAGGAGACCCCGATCACCCACCCGCGGGACGTGCCCTCGGTCCCCTGGTCCCCGGCGCAAGCGCTGGCCCGCCTGCGCACGCTGGGCGTCCGCTACCTGGTGACCCACAGCGAGGAGACCAGCACCGCCGTGGCGGAGGCCGCCGGCCCCCCGCTGGACCGCTTCGGTCCCCTCCGCCTCTTCGACCTGGGGCCGGTGGGGCTGGTGGAGGCGATCCGTTGCTGGGAACCGCTGCCCCCGGGCACCGGGTTCCGGAAGGCTTCCCTGGACTGGTTCATCCGGTGGAGCCCGGGCGCCCCCACCCTGGCGCCTGTGGACGCCCTCCCGGCGACGGCGGCCGGCTCCCCTTCATGCGCCTGGCCCGAGGACCGGCCCGCTCCCGAGGTGGACGGTGTCCGCATCGGGGAGGGGGAGATCCGCTTCGCCGTGCAGGAGGCGGGGGTTCCGATCCTGCTCCGGGTCTCGTACTTCCCGGCCTGGCGGGCCGAGGGCGCCCGGGGTCCCTTCCCCGCGGGCCCCCGCTTCATGGCGGTGGTCCCGGAGGAGCGCGTGGTGACGCTCCGGTACGGACCCGACCCGATGGAGCGGGCGGGGTGGTTCCTCACCCTCGGCGGGTCCCTCCTCCTCGTGGTGGTGGCGGGATCACCCTGGGCGCGGCGACGCCTGGGGTGGGGCTCGGAGGACTCGGTCGCCTCCGACGGGGTGCCGACCCCGGAGCCTGGAGGCCCCTCGTCCTGATCCGGGGGGGAGTTGGGTGGGGTGCGCCACCCGGGGGTGCTCCACCTGGGAGTGCTCCAGGCAACCGGATACACGAGTGGGGGACGGCGGCGTCCCGCCCTCCCCCACTCGACCTCACCCCGACGCGAAGTCGGCGATGAGGGCCGGCGCGGCGGTATCGAACCCCACCACGTCCAGCATTCCGGCATCCTCCGGGTCCGCGATGGTGAACCCGTTGGACGCCATTCCCACCACCACCAGCTTGGCGGGAATTCCCGTCCGCTCACGGTACTGCCGCAGAGCCTGCACCGGGTGGATGGATCCGGCCCAGGTCTCCGAGTCGGTGTAGACCACGAACACGTCGATGGCCCACCCGTGCTTCCGCGCCTCCACCATCGGCAGGGCGCAGTCGGTTCCACCGAACGGCAGGCACGAGGTCTTCGCGACCACGTCGTCCAGCCGCTGGCGCGGCGAGATCGAGAGCTCCGTGAGCCCCGACCCCCACCCCGCACCGAAACGGGACGGGTAGTTCCCCGCCGTGAAGGCGGTGAACATGTGCTGCGGCTCGGAAGCCGCGGTCACCAGCGCCATGGCCGCCGACGCCTCGCGGCACGAGACGAACGGCAGTCCGGACACTCCCACGGTCATGGACCCGGAAACGTCCAGCGCCAGCATGGTCCGCTTTCCCGTGGTGGGGGCGTTCCGGAACGTCAGGTAGAACGCCTGGTCCAGCGCGTCCACGACCTTCGGGACCGGAGTCCACACACCCGTTCCACGCATGCCTCGACCCTGAGCGTACGTCTTCAGGGCCACCAGGACCGACAGCGGGTGCACCCGCGCCTTGCGCAGCGCCTCCTCGTCGGCCAGACGGTCGGCCACCATCCGGGCCTCCGGTCCGATGGACGCAATGAGACCCACCCGGGTCATGACTCCCAGGTTCCGGATCATGGCCGTCAGCGGCATGTCCTGCAGGAGCGCCTCCCACACCTCCGGGTGCCGCAGCAGCGGCGTGGGCACCATCTCCCGCACCAGGCGGTGACGGGCGATGACGGCGGCCGCCTCACGGGGCTCCATCCCCTCGAGGGAACGAACCGCCTCCAGCATCTCCAGGACCGTGAGGTCCACGGTGTCGGGGGTCGCCTCGTCCACCTCCGCCAGCGCCTCCCAACCGTTCACGGCGAACCGGAACAGCAAGTCGTGCGACGCCGTCGGCGGCTTCGGGTGCGCGAGACGCAGGGCGTCCCGGTGCGACCACCCGTCACGGGCCCCGTACTTCAGCAGCTGGTACGCCAACGTGCGCGGGGCACGCCCGGTGTACCATCCCGCCACGGCACGGCGGACACCCCGCCCCCACCCACGGAACCCCTGGACGTAGTGCATCCAGTGGAAGAGGTGGGTCGCGGTACGGGCCACCCGCGGCATAGCCTCCAGGGCCGCCGCACGGGTCGCCTCGTCCCCGAGTCCCGCGGCCATCGCCAGGACGAACAGGGCCGGGTCGTTCTTGGCCGCTCGTCCGGACTCGCTGATCTCGACCACGCGCTGGACCACCCGGACGCCATCCTCGTCCAGGAGCTCCACCACCGCCTTCGCGTTCTCGATGGTCAGCTCACGCTCGCCGATGTAGTAGGTCCCACCCTCGGACCCCAGCACCAGGAACCGGTCGAGCCGGTCCCACGTGCTCACGGGCCAGGCGTATCCGCCCGCCGAGTTCGGGACCTGGGCGGTCCCGGGAATGAGCTCGCTCTGCGGCGTAACCAGCCGACGCAGGCGAGTCGCGAAGTGCTGCAGGTAGTCCATGCTCGCCTCCTGGGTCGAGTGTGAATGGATGCGGGGGGCGCTGGCGCCCGGCGCGGTATGGCGGCCCGAAGGCCGCGCTCGAAGGGTGGCTCCAGGCCACCGTCTCATGGCGCGGATGAGGTGTTGCCTCTGGGACTTGGCTCCTCAGGCGGTAACCCAGATGCTTCGACCCGCGCCGGTTGAGTGCAGTACAGACCCCCGGATTCGAACCGGGACCGCCGTGCGTCCGAGGCACGTGCTCTGCCATTGAGCTAGATCTGTGTGATGGACGTCCGGATGAGGGGGTGCGGTCGGATTGCCGCACGCCCGAAGGCGCACGCGCCGGACTCGAACCGGCCGCCCGCCGGGTCTCCCCAGGACGGGTCCCGCCACGATAACCGAGCCGCGGCGACCCGGACGTCCTTTCTCTTGTCTGTCCTTTCCGTTTCCTGTTGCCCTTCCTGTCTGCCCTTCGCCGCGCCCGTCTCGGCGCACGGCCTGTCTCGCTCCGTTCAGTGCCCCGAGGAGGACTCGAACCTCCATCCCCCGGCATCGGAGGCCGGCGCTCGTCCGTTGAGCTACCGGGGCATCCTTCCCAGCGGGGCCCGTCTCCCCGCTCTGTGGGGTCCGCACCCCCCGGGGGGTGGCGCTTCCCGGCTACGCCACCCCCCGCCGCATTCCCCCGGATGGAGTCGAACCACCGACCTGCGGCTTCGTAGACCGCGGCCCCTCCGGGCGGGGGAAGGGAATCCGTGGGTGGGATCCGGCCCGCTGCGGCCGAAGCCTGCAGCGGCGGATCCGGTCACCAGCCCCCGGAGGCGCGGTAGCGCTCCACGACGCCCGGCGCACGTCCGCGCCGAACCCGGGCCGCGACCCCCGCCCCTACCAGCAGGCCTCCCACGATCACCCACAGCAGCCGGCCCATCTTCCACCTCCTTCTATCGGGTTTCTCTGATCCGGCGGGAGGGATTCGAACCCCCACCCCTCTCGGGACCGGCTTTACAGACCGGTGTCTTGCTCCCAGGCGGACATCCGCCGGTCACGACTGCAGGTTGGCCGATGGGATTCGAACCCATCCCTCGGGAGCCACGGCCCCGCGTGCTGTCCACTGACACCACGGCCAACATCAACTTCCATCCGACCTCTCCGGGCTTTGTGGCCGACATCCCTCCGGCTCGAGGACAGCCCCGGCCCCATTTCGGATCCCGGGCTGCCACCGCACGCGGTGGCGCGCCCGCTTCCAGTACCTCCGGCAGGATTCGAACCTGCACCCCGTGCGGGAGCCGGTTCTGAACCGGCCGCGTATGCCGTTTCGCCACGGAGGCGTGCACGCACCGGAGGAACTCCGGCAGTTCGAAGGCAGAAGGACCGGCGGGACTCGAACCCGCGACCACTCGATTAACAGTCGATAACCCTTCACCTGCGGCCCGCGGGAAGCGGGCGAAGGGACGGCGAGGGACAGTGCTCTACCAGCTGAGCTACGGCCCTCCTGCCCATGGGACCGCCGGGGCCGCCGGCGACCGACGGTCGGCCGGGGAGTCGCGTCACTTCACCTGGCCTTCCGCCGCCGCCGGGGCCCGTGGCCGTCCGGTGCGTAAGTAGTTGATTTCAAAAAGCTTTCTGCCCGTGCTGCCTTCACCCTTCATCGCCTCTCCTGGGCGGCACCCACGAAAAACGCCCCACCCGCGGCGTGCGCAGGTGGGGCGTCCGGGATCCTCCCGAAAGGGACCGCGGCCTACACGGATCCCTCCCCGCCTGCACGGCTCACGTCACCGAGCCCGAACTGCGCGCGCCGGTCCACGGAACCCGACGGGCACGAGGTGCCCCGGTCCATGGCCCGATCGGCACGGGAGAGGAGCGCACTCCTCCCCGAGACGACCCGAGGTCGCCGCCGATAGGACTCGATCGAATTCCGATGTCGCTTCATGCCTCTCGAAGCTGTGCCGGCAGGGAGCACCTTTCGGCTCCCACCCGGTCGTTGCGTACTGTTGCCGTTCACGTTCGAGGCGGACCGGCCTCGGCCGGTCCTGCCCCGCTCACCCGGTCCGGTCCCTTCCCGGACCCGGGTCAAAAAAAAATCGCGCCACCGTTGCCTGGACAGGCCGGCTTTCGCCGGGCTGCCTGCACACGGGACGCGACTCCCAACCAGCCAGGGTAGTGCGTGGCACTCCTGATGTCAACCCCAGGGAGGCCGGAAGCGGGAAACCCCCCTGGCCCGGCGGCGCTGAGGTCCTTTCGCCCTGGCCCCACGCCGCCCTCCCCGGCATACTTGCGGACTCCCGGCCCAGGGCGCTCCTGAGTGCACCCCCACCGGGTCGCGGGATCCGGCGCCGCTGGAACCTGCTGCCGCGCCGTCCCGTATCGGTTCCCGACGCCGAACGACACCACCCACCCGAACACGAAGCGGTGATCATGCGATCTCGACGCTCGTTCCGACCTCGCGCACGGGCCCTTTGGCTCCCGGCGGCGCTGGCCGCCCTGGCCCCCGCGGTCCTCCAGGCCCAGTACCAGGAGCCGCCCCCGCCGGCGGCCTACGCCCTCACCGGCCTCACCGTGGTCCAGCCCAACGGACCGGTCCTGGACAGCATCACCGTGGTGGTCCGGAACGGGCTCATCGAGGCCATGGGACCGGAGGTGACGATTCCACCGGACGCCCGGGTGCTCGAGGGCGAGGGCCTCCACCTCTACCCCGGGCTGGTGGATGCCTGGGGCGAGGTGGACGTGGCGTGGCCCGACGCCCGGGACGTGGAGGACGACGACGACGTGACGGCCTGGTCCCCGCCCCGCTCCCGGCAGGGCTTCATGCCCCACCGGCGGGTGGCGGACCACCTGGCCATCATCGGCGAGGCGCTGGAGGACCAGCGGGAGGACGGGATCGTGGCCTCCCTGGTGCAGGCCCGGGGCGGGATGGCCCCGGGGATGGCGGCCGTTCTCATGCACCGGAACGCCCAGATGCCCTGGGAGCTGGTGGAGCACGCCGAGCCGGGGCTCAGCATGAGCCTGCGGGCCGCGGGCGGGGTCTACCCCTCCCAGCTCTTCGGGGTGCTGGCCTTTCTCCGGCAGGCCTTCCTGGACGCGGAGCGCTACCAGGTCATGCGAACGGCCCAGCGGGACGGCGCCCGGGGCTTCATCCCCCCGGGGTGGGACCCGGACTACGAGACCCTCCTGGTGGCCATGGAGGGGGAGCTCCCGGTCTTCTTCGAGGCGGACTCCGACGAGGACATCCGCCGGGCCCTGGACCTGGCGGAGGAGTTTGGGCTCTACCTGACCCTCGTGGGCGGGGAGGAGGCCTGGGTCCATGCCGAAGAGCTGGCGGAGCGCCGGATCCCGGTCCTGGTCTCCCTGGACTTCCCCGAGCCGGACGAGTGGGATCCCGAGGCGGATACGATCCCCGGCGCCCTCACCCCGGCGGCGGCCCGGGAGAAGGAGGAGCTGGAGAACATCTGGTCCAACGCGGCCCGCCTTCGGGAGGCGGGCGTGACCTTCTCCCTGACCAGCGGCGGAGGCGACGGGGACTTCCCGGAGGGCCTCCGGAAGGTGGTGGAGTACGGGCTCCCACCCCTGGACGCGCTCCGGGCCATGACCATCGTCCCGGCGGGCCTCCTGGGGCTCAGCACCGTGGGGATCGTGGAGCCGGGGCGGCCGGCCACCTTCATGGTGGCCACCAACTCCCTCCTCCAGGAGGACGCCCGGGTCCGCTACACCTTCGTGGAGGGCCGCCTCACCGAAGTGGACATGGGCGGCGGCGACGCGGGCTCCGGCGAGGCACCGGCCGGCGACCTCACCGGCACCTGGTCCGGCACCCTCAGCGGGGGAGGCCAGGAGGCGCCCGTCTCCTTCACCCTCACCCAGGCCGAGGACGGATCGCTCCGGGGGACGGTGGAAGCCATGGGCGACTCGGACGTCCCGGTGAGCGGGAGCCTGGCCGGTCGGGAGGTGACGCTCCGGATCGAACCGGACGACCTGCCCGAGCCCATCGTGCTCACCGGGACGCTGTCCGAGGACGGGAACACCATCACCGGCGGGGGCTCCACCCCCTTCGGCGAGCTGGAATTCGAACTGAGGCGCGGCGGCGGAAGCTGGAACGCCTTCCTGGGAGGTGCACGATGAAGGGCACGTACAAGACTCGACGGGAAGCCGTTGCGGCGGCGCTGGCGCTCCTGGCGGTCGCGGCGCCGGTGCAGGGCCAGATGGGTCCCTGGGAGCCCCAGATTCCCGAGAACGCCGGAACGCACCCCACCGGGAGCGTCCTGATCCAGAACATCGACACCATCTGGACGGCGGCGGGGGAGGTCCTGACCGGGGCCGACATCCTGATCCGGAACGGGGTCATCCGGGAGATCGGGGTGGGACTCCGGGCCGACGGCGACGTGCAGGTCGTGGACGGGTCGGGGACGAACGCGATCCCGGGGATCGTGGATGAGCACTCCCACATCGCCATGTCCGCCTCCAACGAGTTCACCGCGCCGCTGGTGCCGGAAGTGCGGGTGATCGACGCGTTGCAGCCCGACGACTTCGGCATCTACCGGGCCCTCTCCGGGGGGATCACCACCGCCCGGATCATGCACGGCTCCTCGAACCCCGTGGGGGGCCAGAGCGCCGTCATCAAGACCCGGTGGGGGATGGAGAATACCCACGACCTCCTCCTGCCCGGGGCGCCGCGCTTCGTGAAGTTCGCCCTGGGGGAGAACGTCACGCGGAAGGGAGGTGGCTTCAACAGCGAATCCCG
>CP070829.1:3505471-3514641 GCA_020344755.1 Gemmatimonadales bacterium | reverse complement strand
TCATCATGCCCGCGGGCGCGGGGGCCGGCAAGGTGACGGAACGGTCGCGACGCGGCCGAATCGGCTCGAAGTCCCATACGCCCTGATGTGCTTACCCCCAGGCTTGTCTTCAGTCAGGTCCGCTCGACTTCGCGCCCACGACGCACTGTGGGTCGGTCAACGGGCGTTCCATGGTGATTGCGACGAACTTGTCGGGCCGGCGGTCTGAGCGGTGCGACCGGTTGAAGTGGGTGGTATCGGAGAGCTCGGCATTCTTGGGGACTCCGGTCTGGGCATCGGAACCGGGATGCGAAATACCGGGTGGTATCAGAGCGAGCACTTCCGGGCCCATTGGCGAGCGGAGAACATGGCGGCGGTGTTTGAGCCCGCCTTCGTCGACTTCATGGAGAGCGAAGTCATGGGCATCCGATGACCCGCCGGGCCGCCTTACCAGGAACTGCTGTCGAGGAGGGCCGGCGCCCCGGCCTGCCCAGTTAGCGTTGAGCGCTGGCCGCTCGAAGGCGCTCGACCACCGCTTCATGGCCATTCTTGGTTGCCAGCGAAAGTGCCGTAACGGAGTCCGCGGTGGCGTGCGTCACGTCCGCGCCCGCATCCAACAAGGTGGACACGATGTCCACCCGACCTTCATAAGCCGCGTACATCAGGGCGGTCCAAGCGAAGGTGGTCCCGAAACTCCACGTCTCCGGCTCATTCACGTCCGCGCCCAGTGCCACGACTCTGGACAGCCGGTCCCAGTCCCTGGCCTCCGCCGCATTGATCACGTTTCCCGCCAGGGGTAGTTCCAAAGCCGCATCCAGCAGTTGAATCATGTCGGCCTGGCCTTCCTCATGCGCCAGTTCCACCGGGGTTCGTCCCATCGCCAGGTAGTTCTTCGCGAGGACATTCGCGCCGGCCGCGATCAGCATTCCGGCAATCTCCGTATGCCCGGCCTCGATAGCCCGCTCCAGGGAGAGAGGATAGCATTGCACGTCGAAGAGAGGGCCAGAGTGCTCTTTCGCTTCCATTCTGTGGGGGCTTCCGACGATGCGGTTCAAGGTGTTGCCGATGGCCGCTTCCACGCGGGAAACACCGTTGCGGTTGCTGCTACATCTGTTGATCTCCGCACCCGCCTGGATCAGGAGGGCGACAATGTCGGTGTGCCCCTCCTGTGCCGCTTCGATCAGGGGCCACTCCGAGCTGAGATCTGCGCCTTCCTCGATCAGGAGGGCCACGACCTCCGTGTGGCCCGCCTCCGCAGCCCCGTCCAGGTCGGCCACGCTCGCATCCGCGCCTGCCTCAATCAAGAGGGCCACTGTCTCGATGTGGCCCTCGTCCGCAGCCCGCTCCAGGGCACCGGCTGAAGGGTACACACCCGCGTCGAGGAGCAATGCGACCACGTCGGTATGACCTGCTTCGGCAGCCCCCCGCAGCACACTGCGGTGGCTGATATCGGCAAGCCAACGCCAACGGAGCAGGCTGCTTGTCCGGGCCACGTCTCCAGTTCGCGCCGCTACGGCGAGACTGCCCGTCAGATGCGTACGGAGCGCGTTCACGCCTACGCCGACAACGCCGAGCGCGAAAAAGACCAACCCCGTCAAGACCATCGCCTTCTTCACCGATGCTGCCCCCTGATGCCGTGGTGCGCCCCCATCTGTCTCTGAGGAAAAGTGGAGCGCAGGGTGTCCCGTTGGCTAGCGCATCGTCCACAGTTGAACTGCCAGCCTTTCGGATCAAGGCCGAGCGCCTTACCGAATCGGAGGCGGATAGAGGCCTGCGGTCGATCCTTGGCTGGAGCCGCCTCGGCTCAGGGATCGCCCGATCACCAACCGGGGCGCCGCGTAACACTGGGCCTCCGTCTCGGGCCGTCGACCCTCGTGCCGACCGGTGCCCTACGTGCGGCAGCGACGGAGGCCTGGCTATCAGGGCGGATGCGGGTTACCGAAGAGCTGGGCCGGGCCGGTGCTCGGGCCCTCGAAGGTTCTCGGTAATGGCGATTCACGACCGGTTGTGGTAGATAGCGCTTAGTAGGATGGACGGCGCTCCGCACGGACGAGTGTCGGACGCTGTGTGGGTGTAACCATGCGTCCACGCAAGGCGTCGTCTTGGTCGAGGGGCGGCGCCGCCCGCGTGCGACTGGTAGCTTGGGGTAAAGAACCATGAAGACACTCCCTGGTCTCCCTACCTTGCCCGCCCGACTCCTGGCCCTGGCTGGAGTGCTCACGTTAGGCCTCTCTGCCTGCAGCCAACGGGGCGAGGTCCCCGCAGTCCAGGCGGCTCCCTCGCCGGTCGACATCGGCTATGGCGAGGTCGGCAGCGACCAGGTCACGGGAGCGGTCACCGCAATGCACAGTGACGCCATGGACGGCGTTCAAGCGCCCACCTTGGCCACCATGCTGTCCCGGCTCCCCGGTGTGACGGTCGTTCACTCCTCGAAGCTCTATGGAGGGTTGGAAGTCCGGATCCGTGGCTCCAGTAGCTCCTTCCAGACCAGCCAAGAGCCTCTCTTCGTCCTCGACGGCATGCCCATCCCCTCGGGAGACGGGCAGCTCTTCGGCATCGATCCCAACACCATCGAGACCATCACCGTCCTGAAGGACGCGGGCGCCACGGCGATCTACGGATCCAGGGGCGCCAATGGCGTGATCCTCATCAAGACCAAGGGTGGCGGGGGATAGGTCCGCCGGACCTGCCTCTCCACAGGTAGGGCGAGGGGCAGCCTCCCGTCGGTGTGTCCACCAATCCATGAGCCTGAGGCCAAATCCATGAGAACCGCCGTCCTGATCTTCGTGATCACCGCCCTGACCGCTTGCGCGACGACGGGAGAAGGAAGCTCCTATGATCCCAATCTGATCACCGCGGAGGAGATCGAGGCCAGCGTTCACGACAACGTCTCTGACATTATCCAGGAGCTCCGGCCCCGCTGGTTGGTCACCACGGCGTCGATGAGCCTCCGGTCCGGCCCCGGATCGGTCCAGTTCTATGTGGACGGTGTTCGACAGGGCAGCCCGGGATCGATCAACAAGTCCATCGTCCGAGAAATCCGCTACTACCCCCCAGCTGAAGCCCAGGCCCGCTGGGGCGCGGGACACCAGCAGGGGGCCATTGACATAATCACCCGGAGGGTTGAGGCAGATTAGACCGGGTGGCTGGCGCATCTCGAGACAGCAAGGTTGCGCTTCACGCTCACTCGGTTCGCTTCCGTCCAACCGGCCCCGAGACGGGGCGGCCGGGTTCAGGTTGCTGACCCAGCGATCTCAGGCCGCTCAGTTGGTCGAGCAGCGGAGGGCCAGTTCGGAGGCCCTGGAACGGTACGTGACACGCTCTTCCGCTCGCTGGCGCTAACACGGATCCACATCAGACAACGGGGGGTGAGTTGGCGACGGAACGTCCGGCACGACACTGGCTTCGACTAGCTCTTGAAGGCGTCGTCGTCCTCGTCAGCATCCTTGCCGCGTTCTACCTGGAAGGGTGGAGGGACGACCGCGAGCTGGACCGAGACCTGAGACTAGAGCTACTCAATGTTCGGCTGGAGCTCCAGCGGAACCGCGACATCGTCACCGCCGAGATCGCCGCGATCGAACGCGTCATCAGCAGTGGCACCTCACTAGTGAGCATGCTTCGCGCTTCGCCCAGCAGCGACAGAATACCGGTACCGGACACGATCGCATGGCTGGGCGCCCTGTACAGTCCGACCATGGAGCTGTCCCTTGGTGCTGTTGACGCACTGATTACGTCGGGGCGCCTATCCCGGATCGACGACTCCGAACTGCGACTCGGATTGGCGGGCCTGGAGGAGATGTTCGAGGACGTAGCGCAGGAGGGGATCGAAGCTCAACGGATCACGTTCGATCAGCTCTTTCCACTGATAAGGGGCGGCATCGATATGGCGCTCCTTCGCGGGCTCAGTGAAGAGATCCTCACCGCAGGCCAGGTTGCTGGAGCGACACCTCAAGAGCGATTCGCCGATCGGGCGCTACCGAGCTACGGAACGGTCGACTACCCGAACACCGTCGCGATCCGAACGGTGCACGATCTCAAGCTCATCTGGTACATCTCTGCGATCTCCGAGCTACAGCCCCTCATCCCCCATATCGACCATCTTGAGGCGTTGCTCACTGCCGCGATCGAGTAAACGCGAAGACACTGGCCGATCTGCCCGAACCGCGCGGCCGGGACCTGTACACGCGAGCACGTCACGTAGCTCCTGATTCACGTCGCTGTACCTTCGCGCTTCGCGCTCCGGCTGACGGGTCCGCATCGCCGGGCCACCAACGGCTCGGCTGCTTCGCGGACGCTCCGGCAGACGCTCACGTTCGACTCAGGGCTCAGCCCTGCCGCACCGTCGTCCTGGGCGTTCAGTGCCTCGCCGCCGTCGCGGCGATCCGCAACGGACCAGATGTCTCGCGGCGTGCGCACGAACCGGATAGGATCTCGATGTCGCCCCAATCCGACGCATCTGCCGATGAGATTCCTCCCCTCCCAACTCTCCTACCTCGTCGAGACGACGGCCCTGCGGCGCGACCTCCGCGTCTTGGCCCGCTTCCTCTGGCCCGCGCGAGCCCGTGGGGCCACCGGCAGCGGAAGGACCCGACGGGAGTGCGCGCACAGTTGGGCAGGGCGCGAACCGGGCTCGAGGCCTTGCCCGAGAGGACGGGCCTGATCGATGGCGCAATCCGTGGGGTTCAGGCGAAACATCGGCCTGTTCATGGCCGTGATGATCGGCATCGGCGCCATGATGGGGCCCGGCATCTTCGCCCTGCCCAGCGTCGTCGCGGGCTCGATCGGCCCGCTGGGTATCCTCGCCTACCTGGCGATGGGGCTCCTGACGCTCTTCACGGCGCTGAACTACGGCGAGTTGGGGGCGGCCATACCGGTGGCCGGAGGTGGATACTCGTTCGTGAGTCGGACACTGCCTCGGCCGGTCGCCTTCCTCACGGGGTGGTTCTTCTGGATCGGCAACACGCTCGCGTGCGCGCTCTACGTCGTCATCTTCGCGCTCACCGTGCAGCACTACTTCTGGCCCTCGGCGAGCGTCTTCCTAATCACGCTCGTCACTACCGCCTTCTTCACGGTCACCAACCTGCGTGGGCAGGTCGAGGCGCTTCGCGTCATCACGGTCATGAACATCGTGGAGCTCCTCGTCCTGGTGGGGGTGGGCGTCCTCGGTGCGACCCACGTCGAACCGGCGAATCTCGAGCCCTTCGCGCCCATGGGCCTGGGGCCCCTGATCCCCACGATGGGGCTGATCTACATCTCGTACGTGGGCTTCGATCTCATCACGGTGGCCGCCGAGGAGATCATCGATCCGGCGCGGACCATTCCCCGGGCCATCCTCATCACCCTCGGGGTCGGAGTCGTCATCTACGTCCTCGTGCTGTGGGTGATGATGGGGGTCGTGCGCTACGACGAGCTCGCCGAGACCAGCACGCCGTTCATCTTCGTGGCGGATCACCTGTTCGGAGCGTGGGGGCGGTGGGCCGGGATCGTCGCCACGATCATGGCCAGCCTCTCGGCCTTCAGCGTGACCCTCGGGGCCAGCTCCCGCGTGCTCTTCGCGCTCGGGCGTGACCGGCACTTCCCGGCTGCGTTTGCGCGGCTGCACCCGACGTTCAACACGCCCCACGTGGCGCTGTTCATCTGTGCCGGCCTCGTGGTGCTCCTGAGCGGGCTGGGTGTCGTCCGCTTTCTCGCATCGGTCAGCAGCTTCGGGTACCTGATCGCGATCGGAATCGTCAACTACTCGGTCATCGCGCTGCACCGGCGCATGCCCAACCTGCGGCGGCCGTTCAAGGTGCTGCTGTATCCGCTCACGCCCATCCTCGGCGTGATCGCGTGTTGGTTCTTCATTCCCACCCTGGAGGTGCGCAGCCTGCTCCTCGGTGCAGGGCTGACAGCCGCCGGGGTGGTCCTCTATCTTTTCCAGCCCGAGAATCGGGACGAGCTTCGGGGGCGTCGCGAGCTGTTGCGCCGCCTGATCGTCCGGGTTCGAGCCCATTGGAGGCCTCACATGCGTGTGCTCATCGTCGGCGGCGGAACCCAGGGCAGCAACATCGCGGACCGCCTCCTGAAACGTGACGAGTTCCGCATGGTATTCCGGTCCTCGGAGTACCAGATCACCTTCATCGAAGAAGACGAAGCCCGCTCCGAGGAGCTGGGACGGCGCTTCAACGTACCCGTCCTGCATGGGGACGGGACCAAGCCGGAGGTCCTGGAGCAGGCCGAGCTCGGCAGTCTCGACGTGGCCATCGCCGCGACCCACCACGACGATCGCAACACGATCATCGCGCTGCAGGCGAAGCGACTCGGAGTCCCGAGGGTCATCGCGGTAGCGCGCAATCCAGACCACGTATCGCTCCTGGAGCAGAGCGGCGTCGTATGTATGAGCGCACCCTACGCCACGGCGGCGATGATCGAGAACTACCTCGACCGTCCCGGTGTGGCGGAACTCATCGAACTCGAGGGTGGCGTGGCGAGCCTGATCGACGTGACCGTTCCCGAGGGTGGCTTCGTCGTCGGCAAGCGCATCAAGCAGATCGCGATTCCCGACGAATGCGTGGTCGCCGCCGTGATTCGGGACGGGAGGTTCGTCGTGCCGCGAGGGCAAACCGAGATCAGAAGCCACGATCACGTGGTCTTCGTGGGGCCACCGTCGGCGGTGCAGGAGGCCCACCGGCTCTTTGCCAGGGACTCGCGGTCCGCCTGAGGCCCCAAGATCATGAAGTTCCTTCCCTCCCAGCTCGCCTACGTCGTCGAGACCGCGGCCATGCGGCGCAACCTTCGCATCCTGCTCCGCTTCCTTGCGCTGCTGGTGCTCCTGATCGTCGCCTACAGCGTGCTCTTCCACGTGATCATGGAGGCGGAGGGCCAGTACCACTCCTGGATCACGGGTTTCTACTGGACGCTCACGGTCATGTCCACGCTGGGCTTCGGGGACATCACGTTCCAGAGCGATCTGGGGCGGGTCTTCTCGACCGTGGTGCTCCTCTCGGGCGTCCTGTTCCTCCTGATCGTCCTGCCGTTCACGTTCATCCAGTTCTTCTACGCGCCGTGGCTCGACGCGCAGACGCGGCGCCGGGTGCCGCGTTCGCTGCCGGACTCCGCCCGCAACCACGTCCTCATCGCCAGCCACGACCCCGTCGCCATCACTCTCATTCCGCGGCTGGAGGCATTGGGCCGGGACTACTACATCCTCGAGCCGGAGCTGAGCCGGGCGCTCGAGCTCGAAGAAGAGGGGCTCCAGGTGGTCCTGGGCAGTCCCGAGGACATCGACACGTATCGGCGCGTGGGCGTGGAGCGGGCTGCAATGCTCGTGGCGAACATCGACGATGCGGTGAATACGAACATCTCGTTCACCGCCCGGGAGCTGGACAGTGAGGTCCCCATCGTCAGCTTCGCCGGAGACCCGGCCTCGGTCGACGTGCTGGAGCTCGCGGGCTCGACCACGGTGCTTCAGCTCGCCGACATGCTGGGCCGCTCCCTGGCGCGCCGCACCCTGGCCGGTGGCCAGCGGGTCAGCACGATAGGCCGTTTCGGGGAGCTGGTCGTGGCCGAGGCGCCGGTGGCGGGGACTCCGTTCGTGGGGAAGTCTCTCGGCGAGGGATGGCTGCGGGAGATGACGGGACTCACCGCGGTGGGTGCGTGGGAGCGCGGCCGTTTCATGGTGCCGAGTCCCGGGACCACCCTGGGGCCGTCCACGGTCCTGGTGCTGGCCGGGACCGAAGAGCAGCTCACGGTTTTCGAGGAGATTACGGCCATCTACCGACCCGCGGATGCCCCGGTCCTGATCCTGGGCGGTGGCCGGGTCGGGACGGCCGCGGCCCACGCGCTCGAGGGCCGTGGCATTGGGTACCGAATCGTGGAGCAGAACCCGAAAGCGGTGCAGATCCCCGAGTGCACGACGGTGGGGAATGCGGCCGAGCTGACCGTCCTGCGGGAGGCCGGCGTGGACGAGGCGCCCACGGTGATGGTCACGACGGCCGACGATGCCATGAATATCTATCTCACGATCTACTGCCGGCGACTGCGCCCCGACGTGCAGATCGTGAGCCGCGCTACTCTGGAGCGGAACGTCTCCACCCTCCACCGTGCGGGATCGGACTTCGTCATGTCGTACGCGTCCATGGGCGCCAACGCCGTGCTCAACGTTCTCCAGGCGGGCAACGTCGTCATGGTGGCCGAGGGGCTCGACGTCTTTCGGGTGCCGGTGCCGGAGAATCTGCGTGGCGTCGCGCTGCGCGAGTCGGGGATTCGCGGCCACACCGGGTGCCACGTGGTGGCGTTCCAGGAGGGCGGCGAGCTCCAGGCCAGTCCGCCCCCGGATGCACGCCTGCCGTCCGGTCCGAATGGAGAGCTCATCCTGGTGGGGACCACGGCCGACGAGAACCGGTTCATGGATCGTTACAACGCGGCGAGGGCCAAGGGCTGAGGTCGGCCCAGCCCAGAATCGAGGGTCGCATCGCTTCCACCCCGGCCACGGCCGTCTCGATGTGCGCCATCGTGTTGTAGACAGGGGGTAGAAGTTTCCTGCCCCGCTGAAGGAGACCAACTCCAGCCCAAGATGCTGGGACCTTGAAACAGGAGTGCAGGATGGCAGCAATTGTCGACGGTGCTGGTTATCCGACGCCAGGTCTCAAGAGCCTGGATCCGTGCGGGTGCCGCGACGCGAGTATCTCCTGTACGGGGCGGCTCGCAGCGACCCATGACACCGGGCCTTCGGCTCGGGCCATTCGGCCCTCGTCCCAACCAGCGCCTACCCCCCTGCCCCACCCACCATGCTGGTGACCGCAGCGGCCTCGGGTTACCTGAAGATGTGGGCAACGCCGCGCCGGCAACCCCGAAACGTCAGACGCCATTGTCGAACGGATGATTGCCAGCAGGTCCAGGGGGTACTCTTCTATTGCGTGACGGGGCGAGCGAGGCTCAGGTTTGACCGACCTTCATCAGCGTGGGCAATAGGCGTCACGCGTCGGGATACAGCAGTCGTCAGCAGACGTGCCGACGTGGGTCCATACAGCCTAATGGCCATTTAGATGGCAGCTCAGGAGGACCCCTGGTAATGGCGAGATCAGCTCAATGGGGGAGGCTCACCCTTGAGGCGGGAGCGATCTTCCTCGGTGTGACGTTGGGGTTCCTGGCCGACGATCTCGGAGACTACCGGGCTAAGCGCGAACGAGAACGTGAGGCTTTGAGCC
>CP070829.1:3496171-3505371 GCA_020344755.1 Gemmatimonadales bacterium | reverse complement strand
CGGTGGGGATGAAGGAGGAGTACTACGCCATCACCTCCGAGCGTCGGATCGAGCACCCCGCCGTGGTGGCCATCACCGAGGAGGCGAGGCTCGAGCTTTCGGCGGAGTGGGAGGGAGAGGGGCCACCCTAACCCGTCGATCCCCGCTGGCCGGGCTCGCCGTTTCCTCCCATACGACGGTACATATCGAAAAAATCAATCTATTAGATACGAAATAGATATTTGATCTATCGGTGGTGTGGGGGTGATCGTGGTTGTGTGAGGCGCGGTGTTCCTCTCTCGACCCAGTCCCCCGCAACCGGCGATCCTCCATGGTCCCCGACCGTCGCTTCGTCTTCATCCGGCGCCGAACGGGCCTGTCGGGACGGAGTCTGCGCTGCGCCGAGACGGTGGCACGGGCGGGGCACGCCACGCTCGTGGTGGAGGACGAGTGGATCAGTGTCGAGGAGCTCCTCCATCACGATCCGAGGACAGCCACCCGCAACCGGGCGTCGGGTCGGCGGGCCCGCGGCCATCGACGCAAGCTCCGCCTCCCGACCCCTTCCGACGCGTCGTCTCCGGACCTGGTGCTGAAAGTGCCGGAACCGGCCTCCCCCACCCCGCCCCGGCGGCTCCACCCCCTGGACCGGGCCTTTCTCCGGCGTGCACCCCGGCCCCTCTGGCTGCTGCACCCGGCCCAGGGCCCGGACCTCAGGGTGGTCGTGGCGGTGGTGGGCCTGGACGGCCGCCTGGGCCCCGCGGACCAGACGGTGCTGCGGTCCGCCGCCTCCCTATCCCGGAGCCTGGCCGGTTCCCTGCACGTGGTGCTTCCGTGGAGCTTCCTGGGGGTCTCGATCCTGGCCAGCCCCACGCGGGGGCTCAGTCCGGAGCGGACCCGGAGCGTCCTGGGCACCCTTCAGTCGGGACAGGAGGACCGGCTCGAGGAGTTCGTGAGCTCCACCGTCTCCGGCGCGCGCCCGCGATGCTGGGTGCGGAGGGGAGACGCCCTCTCCGTAGTCCAGGAAGTGGCCTGGGAGGTGGAAGCCGACGTGGTGGTCTCGGCGGGCAACGGCGCCGTGGGCCCGGGTTCTCTGGTCATGGGGAGCTTCCCTGAGCGCCTCGCACTGGCCACACCCGCATCTCTGCTCCTGGTGAAGAGTGGGGAGTGGGAAGGCTGGGACGAGGCCAAGCCATCCGCGATCCGGCACCCGATGGTGGAACGCGTCGCCGCAGGGGTGGGCGCGTGAGGGGCGAGCCAGGTCCCCAGCGCCTCCGGAAGTCGCTGGGGCTCTTCGACGTCTTCGCCATCAGCACCGGAGCCATGTTCAGCTCCGGATTCTTCCTCCTCCCCGGCCTGGCCGCGGCGCTCACGGGGCCGTCGGTGGCCCTGGCCTATCTGGTGGCGAGCCTCTTCATCCTTCCGGCCATGTTCAGCGTCGCGGAACTGGCCACCGCCATGCCTCGCGCCGGAGGAGCCTACTACTTCCTGGACCGTGCGCTGGGACCGGTCATGGGCACCGTGGGCGGGCTGGGCACCTGGCTGGCACTGGTCCTGAAGAGCGCATTCGCACTGGTGGGGATGGGGGCATACCTGGCGCTCTACGTGAAGGTCCCCATCGAGCCGCTGGCCGTGGGCCTCACCCTGGCCTTCATGGTGCTGAACGTGGTGGGAGCCAAGGAGACCAGCGCTCTCCAACGGATCCTGGTGGTCACACTCCTTACGGTCCTGGCGTTCTTCCTCCTCCAGGGTGTGTCGGAGATCTTCTCCCGAGGCGTGGGGGAGGTCGCACGGGACCAGTTCACCCCCTTCTTCGCCATGGGCTTCACCGGGTTCATGGGCGCCGCTGGATTCGTCTTCGTGTCCTACGCCGGCCTGACCAAGGTGGCGAGCGTTGCGGAGGAGATCCGCAACCCGGACCGGAACATCCCCCTGGGGATGGTCCTCTCCCTGGCCACGGCGACCCTGGTCTACTCGGTGGGGGTGTACATCATCGTCGCCGTGCTGCCCATGGATCAGCTGCGCAGCGACCTGACCCCGGTGGCCACGGCGGCGGGGGCGTTCTTCGACTGGCTGCCCGCCGGGGTGGGGGTGCTCCTGGTGGTGGTAGCGGCGGTGGCGGCCTTCGCCTCCACGGGGAATGCGGGCATCCTCTCCGCCTCCCGCTACCCCCTGGCCATGGCGCGGGACCGTTTGGTCCCACAGTCCTTCGAACGGCTCGGCCGCTTCGGGACCCCCACCTTCTCCATTGTGGCGACGGCGACGCTCATGGCCGTGGCCATCCTCCTCCTGGACGTGGCGAGCATCGCCAAGCTGGCCTCGGCCTTCCAGCTCCTCCTCTTCGCCCTGCTGAACCTCGCCGTCGTCATCATGCGGGAAGCAAAGATCGACGGCTACGATCCGGGGTACCGCTCACCCTTCTACCCGTGGATGCAGATCGCGGGATTCGTGGCACCCTTCTGGCTCATCGCCGAGATGGGGCAGATGGCCATTCTCTTCACCCTGGGTCTGGTGGGCGTGACCCTCGCCTGGTACTTCCGCTACGCGCAACCCCGGGTGGAGCGCTCCGGCGCCATCTTCCACACCTTCGCCCGATGGGGATCCCTCCGGTACGAGGGACTCGACCTGGAGCTGCGGGGGATCGTGAAGGAGAAGGGCCTCCGGGGTGAGGATCCCTTCGAGGAGCTGGTCGCCCGCGCACCGGTCCTGGAGCTTCCCGACGGGTCGCCGCTTTCCACCCTCCTCTCCCGGGCCGCGGACCGCCTCTCCGGCTCCGCAGGGATTCCGGCACCGGACCTGGTCCGGCGGTTCCGAGCGGAAGTGGAAGGGGGCTTCCTGCCGGTGGGCCGTGGCACCGCGATCCCGCACCTTCGGATCGAGGGCATCGACCAGCCCCTCCTCCTCCTGGCCCGGTGCCGGAACGGACTGAGATTCCTGGAATCCACCGGAGAGCCCTCGCTGCGTGAGAAGCTGGCGGAGGTGCGAGCGATCTTCTTCCTCCTGAGCCCCCAGGACGATCCGGGCCAGCACCTGCGCATCCTCGGCCACCTGGCGGCGGTCATCGAGGGAGAGGACTTCCTGGGGCGCTGGACGGCCGCAGACGACGAGGCGGAGCTCAAGGGAGCCCTCCTCCAGGACGACCGCTGGATTCGGCTCCGGGTGGGTCAGGGAGTAGGGGAAGCGTGGGGCGGAAAGACTCTCAAGGAGTTGGGCCTACCGGAGGGCGTGCTGGTGGCCCTGGTTCGCCGAAACGGAGACGCCTTCGTGCCCCGCGCCGGAACGGTCCTGACTCCAGGGGATCACCTCACCCTCATCGGGGATCCCAAGGCCCTCCGCGAGGTGAAGTCCCGCGTCCCGAGGGATCAGAAGACCGACCAGAGGACGGCGGCCGTATAGAAGAGGTCGTGCTGGGTCTTACCCCAGTACCGGCTCAGGCCGTCCCGGACCTGGAGGTCGATCTCCAGGCCCCGCCAGAAGGGGACGGTCACGCCCGCACCCAGGTCCCCGCTCCACGAGAAGCCGCCGGCGGGCAGCGTCGCGTCCACCTCGTTCCCGTCCAGGGGCTCTCCGAAGTCGTAGTACTTCCCGCCCACCCCGGCCAGGACGTACGGCTGGACCCCCCACAGCTCGAGTCGGGTCGGGAGGACGAGCTGCAGGCTGGTCAGGGTGACGCTCATGGGCACGTCGAGGCCGGTATTGATGAGCTCCGGGGGATCGAAAAAGATGCGGGGCTTCTCGATGGTGTGGACCGAGCGCAGCCAGCCGTCCACCGTCCGTAGCACTTCGCCCCGGACCCGGATCCCGGATCCGAAGTCCGCCTCGACCCCCAGGCCCCCGACGAAGGCCCTTCCCAGCGACCCCGAAGTCCACTCCATGGGACCGTCGCCATAGAAGTTCTTGAAGTACTCGTAGAAATACGTATCCGGGGCCGCGAGTCCGGCTCGGGGATAGACGGTGATGCGGACGGTTTCCTGCCCCCACAGCGGCGCCGCACCGGCCAGCACCAACAGCGTTACCGCCCAACGGATCCAGGAAAGCCGCACGAATCACCCCGCAGTCATAAGATGTTGTCAGGCCTGATGTTGCAAGCTAGGATTCCGAACTCGTGAAGAGTGTCCCGCGGGCTCCGCCGCGCGCCGTCGGGAGACCGGTGACAAAAGGTCGGGCATTGCCCCTCAGCCTCGTCCGTAGATCTACCTACACCCGGCACTTTCGCAAACCCGCCAACGCTTGTACCATGAGTGTACAAGCTCGACAGTCCGCGTTCGATCAGGGTCTTCCGGGCTTAAAATACCCTCCCATCATCGCCTAGCCCCTGCCATGGGGCTGAAGGGAGGGAGTATGACCAAGAGGTTCGGTACAGTCCTGACCGCACTGGCCTGCATCGCGGCGCTCACCGCCTGCGAAGGCCCGGAAGGCCCCACAGGGCCCGCCGGAACCGCCGGGGCCACGGGGCCCCAAGGCCCGGCCGGACCGACAGGACCGGCAGGACCCGCGGGTCAGGACGCGAACGAGAACTGCACGCAGTGCCACACGAGTAATGTGGGCCTGTTCGCCGTGCAGCTGCAGTACGGCACGTCGCAGCACCGCAATGGCGACACCTGGACCCGAACCGGGTCCTGCAGCCGGTGCCACACACACGAAGGCTTCGTTGCTTTCGCAGAAACCGGTGAGGAAGTCTCCGCCACGAACTTGGCACCGATCAACTGCCGTACGTGCCACCAGATCCACACCACGTACACGGGAGATGACTACGCGCGGACCACCAGCGCTCCTGTGGTCCTGGTCAGCGGTGGAGAGACGTTGGACCTGGGTGACGGGGACGCGAATATGTGCGCCACGTGCCACCAGGCGCGGAACATCGAGGACCGCTCGGACATCCCGGTGGTGCTGGACGGAGCCGACGTGACGCTCACCTCCACCCGGTACGGCTTCCACCACGGTCCCATCGCGCAGACCATCGGAAACACCGGGGCCTACGCGTTCGACGGCTCCGCCACCATCCCGACCACGAACTTCCACGTCCAGGACTGCACGCTGTGCCACATGGCCGAAGCTGAGGGTGGCGTGGAGTCGGGCGGCCACACCTGGCGGATGGCCTTCGGCGCGGAGGGAGACGTCGAGCAGAACACGAATGGGTGTAATGTCGAGGCCTGCCACGGCGTGGGTGGCATCGAATCGTTCGACCAGAGCGGCACCCAGACGGCGGTTCAGGACCTGCTCGTGCAGATCGAGACCATCCTTGTAGAGCAGGGCATCAAGGCGGCCCTCAGCCCGGCACCGTACGACGAGGAGACGCTCGAAGAGTACGCCGTCCTGGGTACCTATCCCGCGAACCTCGTCGCCGCCTTTGCCAACTGGCAGCTCTTCGCGGAGGACTGGTCGTACGGGGCGCACAACTCGCGCTATGCCAGGAGAGTGTTGACCAACACCCTCGAGTACCTGCAGACGCTTGCCCCGCCGGCTGGCTAATCGGCTGCGCGGATTACTGATCACCTCAGGCGACACCTGCCCCGGGCTTCCGGGGCAGGTGTTCGCTTATGTAGGTTCCATGATCCGATCGCGACCATCGCTCACACAGACCTGCTGAAACATGGGCCATCGATCCCTCTACTGCCTCACCGCCCTGCTCCTGGCCGCCTGCCAGACGGCCCCCGAAGAGGACTTCACGTTGCAGGTCCGCGATGAAGTCCGCACCGCCGTGGAAGAGCTGATGGCCGCCAAGAATGTTCCGGACGGGGCAGCCGTGGTGGAGTTCTACGACGACGATCCAAGCTTCACCTATCTGGGATGCACGGACTTCACCATCGGAGGCGAGTCCTTCAACGCCCTCTTCAGACAGGTGTACGATCGACGGGAGCCGGACTCCTTCGACATGCGCATCGCAGACGTCAAGGTGCTGGGCCCCGACGCCGCAGTAGTATCGCTGGTCGGCAGTACCACCACCCAGCCCAACCTCTTCTCGACCCAGGTCTGGGTGCGGGACGGGGACTGGCAGATAGTGTTGGAGCACGCATCCTGGCCGAACTGCCGCGGGCCCACCGGTCCCCACCCCTACACCTCCCCCACCGAGGGCGCCGGAACGGGGAACTGACCAGACAGCCCCGTATGCGCTCCGCTCCCCTCCCGGAGGATGCGGCCCCGGGCTCGCCGCGCACCCTGAACGTCCGCAGGTGGAGCCTGGCTGCGGCGCTCGTGGCGGCAGTGCTCTATCTCCGGACCCTGGGCTACGGATGGGTCCTGGACGACTACATGGAGGTGGTGCTGAACCCCTTCATCCAGTCGTGGTCGAACCTCCCCAGGATCTTCGGCACCACGGTCTGGACCGGCAGCGGGATGGAGACGTTTCTCTACCGGCCGCTGAGCCAGGTCACCTTCCTCGTGAACCACGGTGTCTCGGGTCTGGAGCCGTGGAGCTATCACCTGGCCAACGTCCTCCTCCACGCCGGAGTCTCGGTGCTGGTGGTGCGGGTGGGCGTGCGGTGGGGGCTCCCGGTGGCCGCCGCGGGGCTCGGGGGCGTGCTCTTCGCCCTCCACCCGGTGCACGTGGAGGTGGTGGCGGCGGTCCACGGGCGGAAGGATCTCCTGGCCACCCTGTTCGTGCTGGGAATGGTGCTCAACCACGCCCGGGCCCGGACGGAGGGAGGCCCCTGGGCCCTCCTGGCCACCGCCCTCTTCGGAGGCGCGCTGCTCTCCAAGGAGACGGGCGCCATGGGCCTGGCGCTGGTGGCTGCGGCGGACCTCCTCTCTCCCGCCCGCCGCGAGATCCTGCGATCGCCGGCCGCCCGGGGGCTCTACGCGGCGTATGCTTCGGTCGCGGTCTTCTATCTGCTGGTCCGCGTCAGGGTGACGGGGACGCTGGGCGTACCCGACACCTTCGTGTGGGACAACCCCCTGGTCGCCCTGGACTTCCCTGGGCGCATCTGGTCCGCCCTGGCCGTACTGGGGATGGGGATGGGCACCCTCGTCGTCCCGGCGACCCTCTCGCCGGACTACTCGTACGACGCCATTCCCGTGGCCACGTCGCCGCTGGACTCCAGGGTCTTGCTGGCCTTGGCCATGCTCGGCCTGTTGGCTTGGTGCGCCGTGCGCTTCAGAAGGTCCCACCCCTGGGTCGCCCTGGCGGTGGTCTGGTACTTCGCGACCCTTCTGCCGGCTTCGAATCTGTTGGTCGCGGTGGGAACCATCTTCGGCGACCGGCTGCTCTACCTTCCCAGCGTGGCGTTCTGCCTGGCCGTGAGCGGAATCACGTACGGGCTCTACCGAGCCGCACGCCCCCGGGTGGCCCGCATCGCCGCGGTCGCCCTGGTGGGCCTTCTGGGGGCCGGATGGGGGCTTCAGTCGGCCCGTTACACCGGGGCGTGGAGGAGCGACATCGCCCTGTTCGAATGGGCGGTAGAGGCCGTCCCCCGGTCCACCAAGGCCCACCACAAGCTGGGAGAGGAGTACTTGCGTGCGGACCGGCCGGCCGAGGCCCTCCTTCAGCTGGACCGCGCGCTGGCCATCGCCCCGAGCAACGTCTTCGCCGCCGGCACCCGCCGCCAGGCGGTGGAGCGCCTGATCCAGGAGCACGCGGAGCTCTTTCGGGACCCCCTGGGCGCCTCGCTTCCGGAGGACCGTTCCGTGCTCCGCGCACTGGCCCGGCTCATGGACGACCGGGGCCGGACCGACGCCGCCCACCGGCTACGGGAGGCCGCGGGAAGCCGGTAGGGCACCGACGCGCCTCGACGGCAAAGGTCACTCCGAGGCCCCAGCAGGCCCGCGCCTCCAGAGCTACCGGATGATGGCCAAGGGGAGCAGCACCACGTAACCCAGAACCAGCAACAGCGGCGCGGCCGTGATGGAGCCCTGGCCGAGGAGCCAATATCCGGCGACCAGGGAGGCGAGGCCCAGGCCACCGAGAATGAGGTTCACGGAGGTGAAGCGGAGGGAGGCGTCGTCCCCTGAGCGGTCCAGATCTCGGTTCGTCATGGTGCGGGTACGCTAGAGGGTCGCGGGGTCACATTCAAGGTGGGTCTGCCTAGGGCCCGATGCCTCAGGCCCTAGGCGGGCACGTCCAGCCCGAAGCGGTCCACGTAGCGTTGGAGTCGCGAGCGGGAGATCCCCAGGACCCGGGAGGCCTCGCTCTTGTTCCCATCGGTGCGCTGCAGGACGGCCTGGACGTGGACGGCGATGGCCCGGTCCAGCGAGAGATCGTCCGGTGGGAATCCCGGGGCCTGTTCCGGGAGGTCCGGCTCCCCCATCCGCTGGATGGCGCTGGCGGCACCGTCGACGTCCAGGCGGTCCACCCCGAGGCGCAGGTGATCCGCCGAGAGCGTCCGACCCCGGGCCATGAGGGCGCCGCGGGTGAGTGCGTTCTCCAGCTCCCGCACGTTACCGGGCCAGTCGTACCGATGAAGGAGCGCCATGGCCTCCTGATCGACCCGGTCCACCGTCGTGTTGGTCTGGCTCCGGATACGGGCCAGGAGCGCCTCCACCAGCAGGTGAAGATCCCCCATGCGCTCCCGGAGCGGCGGCACGGTGAGCTCCACCACCTGGAGGCGGAAGTAGAGGTCTTCCCGGAAGCTCCCCTCCTCCACCAGCGCCTCCAGGGGCTGGTGGGTGGCCGCCACGACCCGGGCATCGGTGGTGTGCGGGCGCTCCCCGCCCACGGGGTAGAAGGTGCGTTCCTGCAGGACCCGGAGCAGCTTCGCCTGGAACTCGGGAGAGGTGTCCCCGATCTCGTCCAGGAAGATGGTCCCGCTCCCTGCCAACTCGAAGTATCCCCGCCTCCCGGAGGTGGCGCCGGTGAACGCCCCCTTCACGTGCCCGAAGAGCTCGGACTCGAGCAACGACTCGGTGAGCGCCGTACAGTTCACGGCAATGAACGGCTCTTCGGTGTGGGCCGAGTGGGCGTGGATGGCCCGGGCGATCCGCTCCTTTCCGGTCCCGGTCTCACCGCGGATCAGCACGGTGGCCCGATTCCGGGAGAGGGTGCCGATGAGCTTGTAGAGCTCGATCATCCTCGGGTCCCGACCCACGATGGCGTCCGGCCCGGGGGCGGGACGCGGGTCCCCTTCGTCACGGAGGGCCGGTGCCGCCCGGTTCAGGGCCTGCTCCTTCAGCACACGCTCGACCAGGGCGCTGACCTCTTCGAGGCGGACCGGCTTCACCAGATAGTCCACCGCTCCGGCCTTCATGGCCCCCACCGCGCTCTCCATGTCCTCGTGGCCCGTCATCACCAC
>CP070829.1:3486843-3496071 GCA_020344755.1 Gemmatimonadales bacterium | reverse complement strand
TCCTGGACGAGGGCCTGATCTGAGGCTTCACCTTCCGCCAATCCTGCATTATCTTACGCGTCTGACTCGAATCCGGCCGTTCAGGCCGTTTTTTTGTGGAGACGTGAACCATGTCCGATCTGCTCAGAGACGTCGTGCAGGATGAGCTTCGGGGGGACACCCCGGACTTTTCGCCCGGCGATACCATCCGGGTCTCCTATCGCATTCGCGAGGGAGAGAAGGAGCGGATCCAGGCCTTCGAGGGCGTGTGCATCAAGCGCCGCGGGGGCGGGACGGCCGAGACGTTCACGGTCCGGAAGATCTCCTCGGGAATCGGCGTGGAGCGTGTCTTCCCCCTTCATGCGCCCACGGTAGAGGGCATCGAGATCGTGCGTCGCGGACGGGTCCGCCGCGCCAAGCTCTACTACCTGCGCGGGCTTCGTGGGAAGGCCGCCCGGATCCGGGAGAAGCGCTAACCGCCCGTCGGAGCCCGGCTCGGTGCCGGATCCAGGAACGGTGCGTTCCGAGCGGCCTCGGGACCCCCTTGCGTACGAGCGGGGGTTCTGGGGCCGCGGGTTTTCCAGGGTTGCCGGCGTGGACGAGGTCGGTCGGGGTCCCCTGGCTGGACCGGTTGTGGCCTGCGCGGTGGTCCTGCCCCCCGACCTCCACATCGAGGGAGCCACCGATTCGAAGCAGCTGGGACGTCCCCGCCGGGAAGAGCTGGCTCGGGAGATCCTGGGTCGTGCGTCCGCCGTCACGCTCGGCGCCGCTTCGGTTCGCGAGATCGACCGGCTGAACATCCTGCGGGCCACGCGACTCGCAATGCAGCGAGCGCTCCGGGCCCTTCCGCAGGGGCCAGACCACGTGGTCGTGGACGGACTCCCGGTGAAGGGCCTGGGGTGGCGGCACGAAGCGGTGGTGAAGGGCGACCTGAAGGTGCACTCCATCGCCTGCGCCTCCATCGTAGCGAAGGTGGTCCGGGACGACCTGATGCGCCGCCTCGCCCGACGCTATCCCCACTTCGGGTGGGAGCGGAACGTAGGGTACGGCTCCCGGGAGCACCGGGAGGCGGTGGACGCCCTGGGTCCCACTCCGCACCACCGGCTCTCGTTCCTCGGGGTCCAGTACAGCCTGGAGCTGTGAGGCTGCGGGGCACCGGGGTGATTCGAGCCGTCCAGGGGCGATGTGGTGTGCGGAGTGGACCTGAGAGGTGTTCGCGCTAGCTTTTCCTGTCCGACCCGGTAGCTCAGCTGGTAGAGCAACGGACTTTTAATCCGTAGGTCCTGGGTTCGATCCCCAGCCGGGTCACTGAGGTGAGTGGTTATACTACATAGCGTAGTGGTAACCCCAACTCACCATTCCCCCTGAGAAAGTGGTGAGGGGTGGCTGAGGCGTGAGGAGGTATGATCCAGGGGGAGATGCTGGCTGACTACTTGATGGTGCTTGGCCACCCGCTGCCAGATCGATGGACGCAGCCTTGCCGCTGCACTCTGCAATCGCTCACACGCCGTTCGTGCGAGTCTCCCCCAGAAGCCCCTCTGACGCCCTTCGACGCAAGCCACCCAGAAGAGCTTCTCACGCCTCTGAGAGCCCTGAGTAGGCTTCAATAGGGGTCCCTGGGAGATCGGGATTCCTGTGGAGCCCCCCTCGAATCACGCACCTGCGTGGTTGAGCGGGGCGAGTCTACATGCAGTTCTATTTCTTGCGCCCCCCGTTGAGATGGTGGGCAAAGAGGAAAGCCGGCTTGGCTTGATAAGGGTGCGTGTGAGGACCTGTTAGGGACCGGAGCTACGCGTCGTGAGTTTCTGCTGTCGCCAGGAATAGAAACGGGGCACCGGGCCGAAGCCCGATGCCCCGTTCTCAAACGGCATGAGGGGTCTACTGACTCATGAACCCGGCCTCAACGTCACGGTCCCGGTCCAGTGGTGCTCTGTACGTCCATCTGGTCGTGTCCGACTGTCGATCCACCCCTCTCCTGTCGCTCCCTCGAATCGGCCGGTCCCGCCCGTGAGAAGGAAAGGATCGTGGAAACAAGCGATGTATTCACCACAGACCGCTGGATCGAAGATTACGAGACCGTCATTCACGGTGAGCCAGAGTTTGTCACCGTTCGCGGCCATGAAGTATCCGTTCTCGGGTCCGGGCAGAAAGGAGTACCTCCCGAAATTGTCGGGGTCCTCCGGGTTCAGATTGAAGCAGAAGACCATCTTTGTCGTCATCAATCCCAGATGGGTAGCCGTTCCCTTACCCTCCTGGGTATTGATGACGATGCCCTCTCCGCAGCCATCAGGGACGAGGTCGACTTCTTCCGTGTAGAACCTGGCCTTGAAGGGCTTGGTGACGGTGACGTCGGGGGCGTTTGCGGAACGGGCGAAGGCCGCGGGGTCGGGCGTGACGACGTCAGGGCTCATCGGTGCTTCTGTACCGCAGCCGAAGGCGAGACCAACGGCAACCAGTGTGAAAGACAACCTTCTCATGGTGCGACCTCCTTCTGAGCTGGAGCTCGGAGCGCCCCGACCCATGTCGGGACTCTTGTTGCGGCTTCTCCCGCGGGGCGAAGGAGCCGAGATCAAACGGTGATCCAGCCTGCCGAGTAGACCGGCCGGAGCACAACGCGGACTCAGAAACCGTGGCGGACAGGCGCCGGCGGTGGTGCGCGAGCGCGGGGGGGATACATGGCGACGTCCTGACGCTCGGGTGGACAGACTCCGATGCGTCCTCGTGGGTCACGAGGCCAGGCGCTGTATCATCGCCGTTGCGAGTCCACGAGGGTCGCACCGGGAAGCGTCAGACGAGGACCACGCTCGTCCCGCCTGGGAGGGAGGCAGAAGGATCGCCGCCGAGTATGCACTATTCCTGCAAACATATGGCGCCGCAAGGAAGTTGAGCGGCAACTCGCGTCAGGGATTGTGGGATGGTCCACGTCATTCGTGTACTCCACCAGGAGTTCCTGGATGCGGGGGTGATCCCGCAGTCTGGCCCGGATCGGGTCTATCTCCACCTCGCATCCTCTCGCTGCGGTGCCAATCCCACTTCACGCCGAAATGCGACGATTCGCGCGGATCCATCCCGGTTCGCACCTGCCCGCGGAGTCCGTGCAATAGAAGGTACCGCACCACCAGGTGGGAAATGGAGCCGGAGAACGGACCAGAATCTCACCCGGGTCCTCGAGGAGTTCGGGGGGATGTCCGTACCAGGCTGGGGAAGTCCGATTCTTGAAACTCCATGTTGCCACCTGTATTCTGGTTTCCCCACATCCCACACGCTGTAATGTCCTGTCCGGAATCCCGGCGGAGCATGAACGAAGCTGGGCGCCGGGCTCCAAGGGTGGATGATCGGAGATGGGAAGGAAGCCCAGGGCCTACCAGAGGTTCTTCGCGGAGTTGAAGCGCCGAAGAGTCTTCAACACCGCTGCCATCTATGGCGGTGTGGCATTCGTTGTCTTTCAAGCCGCGGACTTCGTCGTCCCTGCTCTTCGCCTTGCCGACAACGTGGCGACGGCCATTGTCCTGACAGCGGTTTGTGCCTTTCCCATCGTCTTGACACTGGCCTGGTTCTTCGATCTCACCCCGGATGGGATGACCCGAAAGGCACCCCCGCAGAAGGGCGAGTTGGAGGAGATCGTGTCCCAGCCACGCTGGCGCCGGTGGCCTTCCGGGATCGCCGCATTGGCGGGCATCAGCCTCCTCCTGACCGGTGTAGTGTGGCAGCTCGAGTTCAGTCAGGACCCGGGGTCCCGGGTTCCGTTTGAGGGTGAAGGTGTCCACGGTACCGTGGCGATGCTGCCCTTCTTCGACCTGACGGGTGAGGGCGAGGCCCCGTACCTGGCCGAGGGCATTGCCGAGGAGCTTTCCGCAGCGCTGATAAAGGTCCCCGGCTTGACGGTCCTCCCCCGGGCGTCGAGAGCCTTCTCCGGGGACGGGAGCGACGATTCCCCCCCTGCCACCCAGGATCCGCCCATTACTTCATTCCTGGAGGGGAGTCTGGCCTATGCCGGGGATGAGGTCGCGATCGATGTTCTTCTCCTCGACCCGGCGCACGGGGAGCCGCTTTGGAGAGGGGAATACCTCGTGCAGAAGGGGAGCTTCCTGGCTGCGCTGGACGGAATTGCCCGGGATCTTCTCAGCCAACTGGGGATCACCCTCAGCAGTGATGCCGCAGGTCTGCTGATTCCGCCCTGGACCCAGGATTTCAACGCGTACCGTGAGTATCTCGGGGGGCGATACCTATCTCGACAGGGGACCCCCACTGCCCTGGAATCGGCCATCGAGGCCTATCATCGAGCTCTCGTCCTGGATCCAGGATTCCGAAAGGCATGGGCCGCCCTGGCCGAGGCCTACCTACTCTTCACCGAGTATGGCGGTCCACCCATCCCGGAGATCCTCCCCTACGCGACGGCCGCTGTGGGGCATGCCGCCGCCTCGGGGGCGGAGATATCAGAGGGTGTTGCGGCGTCCGGTTTCCTGAGGTGGTCGCAAGGATGGGATTTCCGGGGGGCGGAGCAGGAACTGCGGCGATCCATCGAGATGGATCCCATCAACCCCATATCGCGGTATTGGCTGGCCCGTGTCCTCACCTCCCAGAGGAGGTGGATGGAGGCGAGGGAGCAGGTAGATGCGGCTCTGGCCCTCGATTCCCATCTACCTGCGGTATACCTGACCCTTGGCCTCCTCCTCATGTGTGAGGGTGACGAGGGAGCACAGGACGCTTTCCGGCAGGCCCTGGAACTTCGTCCGGAGATGCACCCGGCGGCCTTCCTTCTGGGTGCCTTGCTGGCCCTGGATGGGGACCGGGCAAGCGCGGCCCGGGAGTTCGATCGTTTTTCCGCTTTGACTGGGACCGATCCGGGCCCATTCCAGGCATACCTCTCGGCTCTTGCCGATCCTGCCATGATCCCGGAGGCCGTGTCCGCGCTGTCGGGGCCCGGGTTCTTCGGACCGACGCAGGCAGCCGCCCTCCTGGCTCATCTCGGAGAGAGAGAAGCGGCCCTCACCCTGCTGGAGGAGGCGGCCGAGATCCGATCCCCCTACCTCCTCTGGGCCAACGCACTACCCCAGTTCAACGCTCTGCGAAGCGATCCTCGATTCCAGGGAGTCATGGCCTGGGTGGGGTTCTGAGGCCGATCTGCCGGTCGATGCATGGGAGGGCGTCCCTCCGATGCCGGGTCCCTTTGATCCCACTGGACCCGGGTTCGGCTGCGGACCCGTTGCGTACCGGTGCCTACTCCAGCATCAGGGGACCGGTCGTCTCGTGGCCGGCGTGCACGCTGGACCGGAGGTTCACGACCCGCGCGCAGGTGTTCCACCGCAGGATCGCGTCGTCGTTACCCGCCGGGCGGATCTCCGCGGCAACCTCGAAACGCTCCATCGCCTTCATGAACCAGTCGTAGGCCACCTGGCCGGCGGCTCGCCCTCCCCGGCGCAGACGCGAGAAGGCCATCCGCTCGTAGACGATCCCCGCGTAATAGGTCCGCTCGTACTCCCCCCGGAACTGTTGTGCCACCTCCATGGCGGTCGGAACGGTCGCTCCGCCCTCGACACCAAACTGGTCGCAGAGGGCTAGGCACAGCATCACAAGCGTCTCCTGGTCGTCCGGCTTCACCGCCAGGATGTCCCGGCAGATGCTCTCGGCCAGGAACGGGTGGTTGAGCAGCCGGTACTGCGCCGCTTTCTGCCGGGCCGCGTCCAGGGCGTCAGGTGAGAGTTTCTTCAGCTCGAACACAGTCTGATTCCTCCCCGCCTCATCCCTTGTCGGAACGGCCGAAGATTCTCCGCACCAGCTTGGTGAGGGGATCGTACGACCGGTCCACCACACGCTCCTTGAGCGGGATGATGGCGTTGTCCGTGATGGTGATCGATTCTGGACAGACCTTCGTGCAGCACTTCGTGATGTTGCAGTAGCCGATTCCCAGCTCCTCGCGCAACTGCGGGATGCGGTCGGTCAGGTCGATGGGGTTCATCTCGGCCTGCGCAGCGAAGACGAAGTGTCTCGGGCCGGCGAACTCACCGTGCATCTGGTGGTCCCGGAGCACGTGGCAAACGTTCTGGCATAGGAAGCACTCGATGCACTTTCGGAACTCCTGCGGCCGTTCGACGTCGTACTGGTGCATCTTCCACGAGCCGTCCTCGAAGTCCGGCTCGCGTGGCGTCATCTTCTGGATGGACGCCTTCACCTCGTAGTTCCACGAGACGTCGGTCACGAGATCCTTGATGACCGGAAAGGTCCGCATCGGCTCGACGGTGATCGGACCGTTCCCCGCCACGTCTTCGACGCGCGTCATGCACATGAGCCGCGGCGACCCGTTGATCTCCGCGGAGCACGATCCGCACTTGCCCGCCTTGCAGTTCCAACGGCAAGCGAGATCGTTGGCCTGCTCCGCCTGGATCTTGTGGATGGCGTCCAGGACCACGTAGCCCGGCTCGAGTTCCACCTCGTACGTCTGGAAGTCGCCGGCCTCGCGGTCTCCGCGCCACACCTTGAAGGTCGCCGACTTCATCAGCCCTCCTCCTCGATGATGTCCGCGAGTTCCTGGGGCAGCGGCGGGATGTCACGGCGCTCGATCACCATTCCGCCCTCCGGTCCCTTCCGGACGATCATGTTGAAGGTGGACCACTTGGCGTCCTTGTCCGGGTGGTCGAGTCGCGAGTGGGCACCCCGGCTCTCCTTCCTCTCTCGGGCCGAGAGCGCGATCGCCTCCGAGACCGTGAGCAGGTGTTTCATGTCGAGGGCGGTGTGCCAGCCCGGGTTGTACCACCGGTTGCCTCCGGCACCGACCTCCGAGACGGCGTCTCGAATCCGACGGATTCCGTCGAGCGCCTTCGTGAGCAGCCCTTCGTCCCGTGCGATCCCCACCTGGTCCTGCATCATCGTCTGGAGTTCGAACTGGAGCTGGAACGGTCCGACCTGGGACACGCCCCGTTCCAGCGGCGCGAGCGCTTCGCCGGCCGCGGCCTCGATCTCCGGCTCCGAGATCGCGTACTGGGGATTGTCCCGGGCGAACTTGGCGGCGTGCTCCCCCGCGCGCTTTCCGAAGACGACGAGGTCGGAGAGCGAGTTGCCCCCGAGACGGTTCGCACCGTGCAGCCCACCAGCCACTTCACCTGCCGCGAAGAGGCCGGGCACCGTCGTGGACATCTGGGTGTCCGGGTCGACCGCGACGCCGCCCATCGCGTAATGCGTGGTGGGCCCCACCTCCATCGGCTCCTTCGTGATGTCGATGCCCGCCAGCTCCTTGAACTGGTGGTACATGCTCGGGAGCTTCTTCTTGATATGCGCCTCCGAGTCCTTGATGCGTTCCTTGATCCACGCGATGTCGAGGAAGGCGCCCCCGTGCGGGCTGCCGCGGCCCTCCTGCACCTCCTTCACGATCTTGCGCGCCACGTGGTCCCGGGTCAGGAGCTCGGGAGGGCGTCGCGCTTCGCGGTCACCGGTGACGTAGCGCCATCCCTCCTCGGGTGTGTCCGCCGTCTGTTCCACGTACAGAGGTGGGATGTCCCGGAACATGAAGCGGTCGCCCTTGTTGTTCTTCAGGATTCCGCCCTCACCCCGGACGCCTTCGGTCACGAGGATCCCTCGGACGCTCGGCGGCCAGATCATGCCGGTGGGATGGAACTGGATGAACTCCATGTCCCGGAGCTCCGCGCCGGCGTGGTACGCCAGCGAGTGCCCGTCCCCGGTGCCTTCCCAGCTGTTGCTCGTGACGAGATAGGCCCGGCCGAGTCCTCCGGTGGAAAGGACGACCGCCTTGGCCTTGAAGACACGGAACCGGCCCTGCTCACGGTCGTAGCCGAAGGCGCCCACGCACCGGTCTCCGTCCTTCAACAGCCGGGTGACGGTGACTTCCATGTGCACGTCGATGCCCTGGTGGATGCCGTGGTCCTGGAGGGTGCGGATCATCTCCAGTCCCGTCCGGTCTCCCACGTGAGCGAGCCTCGGATACTTGTGGCCGCCGAAGTTGCGCTGGAGGATCCGGCCTTCCGGTGTTCGGTCGAAGAGCGCGCCCCACGATTCGAGTTCACGTGCGCGTTCCGGAGACTCCTTGGCGTGGAGCTCCGCCATGCGCCAGCTGTTCAGGTATTGGCCCCCGCGCATGGTGTCCGCGAAGTGCGTCCGCCATCCGTCGCGGTCGTCGACGTTGCCCATCGCGGCCGCCATACCCCCCTCCGCCATCACCGTGTGCGCCTTGCCGAGGAGCGACTTGCAGACGAGGCCCACCCTGACGCCTTGGGCCGCGGCCTCAATGGCGGCCCGCAGGCCGGCTCCGCCCGCGCCGATGACGAGGACGTCGTGCTCGAACTCGGGGTAATCCGACATCAGAAGAACCTCACGTTCGTCCAGACGTCCATGGCGCACAGCCTCACGTAGATGTCGGAGAAGGCGACCCAGAGCAGACTCGTCCACGCGAACGCCATGTGCCGGGCGTTCAGGCAGGACACACATTCGTACGCCTTGCGCCGCACGGGGCGACCGGAGAGGACGTCCATACCTCCGCCCACGAGATGCCGCAGCGAGTGGCAGCCGAAGGTATAGGCCGAAAGGAAGACCACGTTCAGAGTCAGCACGAAGGATCCGACGCTCAGGCCGAATTCCTTGCCACCCCCGGCCGCGTCGAACCTGAAGGAGTTCCAGGCGTCGATGGTCAGGAAGACCAGAAGGAGCAACGCGAAGGGCAGTGCGTATCGGTGCAGGTTCTGCACGATCAGCGGGAACTTCCGCTCGCCGATGTAGGCCTCTCTCGGCACGCCGACGGAGCAGGACGGCGGCCCCGGCCAGTACGCCTTGTAGTAGGCGCCCCGGTAGTAGTAGCAGGTGAGCCGAAAGCTCACTGGCGCCCAGAGAATGAGGAACGCCGGTGAATAGGGAAGGAAGCCGGGCCACCATCCCGGCGTGCCGGTGCGTTGCCAGAGCGCATGCTCGGAGGCCCCCCAGATCTCCGGAGAATAGAAGGGCGACAGCAGGTTCTCGTGCCAGTAGAACGCTCCCTGGAACGCCGCCCAGGTGCTGTAGACGACGAACGCGGTGAAGACCGAGAAGACGAAGAGTGGCTGGATCCACCAGGCGTCCTTCCGCATGGTTCGGCCGAACGGCCGTCGTACGGGGAGTGCCGCGGGTGGTGTCGCCATACGCCGTCCCTTTGCGGTCTCGTTCGCCGCGCTGAAGAGGGTCCCGGGGTTCCGCCCGGAGCCTGGGGTGGGGTTAGAATACGCGGCCGGTCACCCGCCGCAACTCGGGAGCCCGGCCACGACTACC
>CP070829.1:3477480-3486743 GCA_020344755.1 Gemmatimonadales bacterium | reverse complement strand
TTGAGATGACGCAGGGCGAGGAGCACCAGGGCGAGGCCGACCAGAGCCCCCAGGGGCGGAACGACCCACGCCATCAGCGAACGGCCCTCGGCCTTCGGGAGCGCACGGTATTCCTCGCCATGGTTGCCCACGACCCATTCCACCAGCTCGCCTGCGGTCCACCCTTCGTCCGCCAGGCGGCTGATGGAGTCCCGGAGCGCCGCACCGGCGCCGCTGGAGCAGACCGCCAGCATGGTGGGGCAGTAGGGCGACCGAAGTTGGTCGATGGCCTCCTGCGCTGCCTCCGGCCGCTCATACTGGCCCTCTTCACCCCGCGGCAGCTCGCTCACGGCCTGGCCGTGGAGGGTGCCGGGTAGGACGAGGGCCAGGACCGCCAGGAGGGTGAAGTCCGGCCGCGATTGCTTCAAGGCGGAGAAGAGCTGCCGCATGATCGACTCCCGAAGAAAGAGGCCTGGACCGTTCTACACCGAAGGAACCGGCGCGGTCGGATCCGCCTCCGAAATGTCTGCGAGGGCCCGGATCACGGCCACCGCCGCAAGTCCGGTCCTCCTAGGATCGTAGCCACCTTCCAGGAACGCCACCAGCCTTTTTCCGCTCTCCTCTGTCCGGATCATCACCTCTCGGGTCAGTGCGTGGAAGTCCTCCGGTTCGAGGAGGAGCCCACCCAGGGGATCCCCGGCGAGGGCGTCGAAGCCGGCGGAAATCAGGACGAAGTCCGGGGAGAACCCTTCCAGCGCCCGGTCCAGGGCCGCCACGAAGGCCTCGCGGTACGCCGACCGGGAGGTACCGGCCGCCAGCGGAACGTTCAACGTCGTGCCCTCTCCCGGCCCCCCGCCGATCTCCGATGCAGCCCCCGTGCCCGGATAGTGGGCATGCTGGTGGAGGGAGAGGTAGAAGACCGTCGGGTCGGTCCAGAAGATGTCCTGGGTCCCGTTCCCGTGGTGGACGTCCCAATCGACGACGAGAACCCGATCCGCCCGGCGGTGTGCCTGGAGCCACCGCGCCGTCGCCGCCACCGTGTTGAACAGGCAGAATCCCATCGCCCGCTCCCGGGTGGCGTGATGTCCCGGAGGGCGGGTGGCCACGAAGGCGTTGCGCAGGGAGCCGCGGCTCACCGCATCCACGGCGGTCAGAGCCGCGCCCAGACTCCCCATCGCCGCCTCCCAGGAGGCCGAGCTGACCGTGGTATCCGGATCCAGTGCCACGAGGCTCCCGCTCTCCTGTGCCTGCGCCACCGCCTGCCGCACCCGGTCCACGTGGTCCCGGGTGTGGACCCTGAGCAGGTCCTCCACCGTGCCCTCCCCCGCCGGAACCTGCTCCGCGCGCCCGAAGAGGGCGAGCATGTCCTTCCCCACGGTGGAGGCAAGGAAGCGGAGGCGTCCCTGGTGCTCCGGGTGCTCCCACCCCGTGTCATGGAGAGAGGCGGAAGGGTGCAGCAGGAACCCGGTGGGGGCCGAGGGAGACATGACGTCCGGCGTGGGGCGTCCCCTACGCCGACTCGCTGGAAGCGGCTTCGGCCGCCAGCACGTCGCCGCCGGGCGCCTCGCCTCGACCGACCCGTTCCTGCAGGGACTTCACCGTATGCCGCCGGCTCCGCAGCGCGATGAGGGCATCGCACGCGGCGCTGGTGGCCGACATGGTGGTGAGGTAGGGCACGTTGTAGGTGATGGCGGCTCGCCGCATGGCGTAGTCATCGTACTGGGACTTCTTCCCCAGCGGCGTGTTGATGAGGAGGGAGACATCCCCGCTCACGATGTGGTCGACGATGTTCGGTCGGCCCTCGTTCACCTTGAAGACCCGTTCACACGTGATCCCCAGGCGGCTCAGGTAGGCGTGGGTCCCCTTGGTGGCCAGAATCTCCCACCCCAGGTCGACGAACCGCCGGAGGATGGGGGTCACGGTGGGCTTGTCTTTCTCGTTGACGGTGACGATCAGGGTTCCGGGCTCCTCCGGGAGGACATTCCCCGCCGAGACCTGGGCCTTGGCGAAGGCCATCCCGAACGAGTCGTCGAACCCCATCACCTCCCCCGTGGACCGCATCTCCGGCCCCAGGATGATGTCCACCTCGAAGCGCGCGAAGGGGAACGCCGCTTCCTTCACGGCTACGCCACCCACGCGGGGCTCCTGGGGGACACCCAGGGACTCCAGCGTCTCCCCGGCCATGATCCGGGAGGCGAGCCGGGCCAGGGGCACACCGGTAGCCTTGGAGACGAAGGGCACGGTCCGGGAGGCCCGAGGGTTCACCTCCAAGGTGTAGACGACCCCGTCCCGGATGGCATACTGCACGTTCATGAGCCCCGTCACCCCGAGCTCGAGGGCGAACTCCCGGGTGGTCTGACGAATCTCGTCGAGGACGTCCCCGTCCAGGAGGTAGGGGGGGAGGACACACGCCGAGTCCCCGGAATGGACCCCTGCATCCTCGATGTGCTGCATGATGCCGCCGACGACCACGTCCGTGCCGTCGCTGAGCGCGTCCACGTCGGCCTCGAAAGCGTCCTCCAGGAAGTTGTCGATGAGCACCGGATGGTCCGGGCTGGCCTTCACCGCTCGCCCGAAATACCCCCGCAAGGAGTCCTCGTCGTAGACGATCTCCATGGCCCGGCCACCCAGGACGTAGGAGGGACGTACCAGGACCGGGTACCCGATGCGGGTGGCGATCTCCAGCGCCTCCTCCACGCTCGTGGCCGTGCCGTTGGCCGGCACGGTCGCGTCGATGGCGCGGCACACCTCCTCGAAGCGCTTCCGGTCCTCCGCCCGGTCGATGGCGTCCACGCTGGTCCCAAGAATGGGGGCACCCAGCTCCTCGAGCCGTTTCGCCAGCTTCAACGGCGTCTGTCCGCCCAACTGGACGATGACCCCCTTTGGCTTCTCCAGGCGGACGATCTCCAGCACGTCCTCCAGGGTGAGCGGCTCGAAGTAGAGCTTGTCGCTCACGTCGAAGTCGGTGGAGACCGTCTCGGGGTTCGAGTTCACCATGATGGTCTCGTACCCGGCCTCTCGAAGGGCCAGCACGGCCTGAACGCAGCAGTAGTCGAACTCCACGCCCTGGCCGATCCGATTGGGGCCACTCCCCAGGACGATGATCTTCTCCCGGTCCGACGGGATCGACTCGCTCTCGTCCTCGTACGAGGAGTAGAAGTAGGGCGTCTCGGCAGGAAACTCCCCGGCGCAGGTGTCCACCACGTTGTAGGTGGGATGGATTCCCCAGCCCCAGCGCCGCTCCCGGACCTGGTCCTCCGTCTCCCCGCGCAGCTCGGCGAGCTGCACGTCGCTGAAGCCCTCTCGCTTCATTCGACGCAGGAGGGGCTCGGTCACCTCGGGGGCCGCGACGTAGGCCCGCTCTTCTTCGATGATGCGGGCCAGCTGGTCCAGGAACCACGGATCGATGGCGGTAGCCTGGTAGATCTCGTCCAGGGGGATGCCCGCCTCCAGGGCCCTGCGGAGCTGGAAAGGCCGATCCGCCGTGGGGCGGCGCATCGCCGAGAGCAGGCTCTCGGGATCGTCCGCCGTAAGGCCGTCGTCCTCGAGCTCCTCCCCCGGAACCCAGCCGGGGCGATCGATCTCCAGGCCTCGCAGTCCCTTCTGCCAGGCCGCCCGGAAGGTGCGGCCGATGGCCATGGTCTCCCCGACCGCCTTCATCTGGACGCCCAGGACCGGGTTCACCTCGGTGAACTTCTCGAAGGCGAAGCGCGGGAACTTGCACACCACGTAGTCCAGCACCGGCTCGAACGAGGCCGGCGTGGTCTTGGTGATGTCGTTCGGGAGCTCGTCCAGGCGATACCCCACGGCCAGCTTCGCCCCCACCCGGGCGATGGGAAACCCGGTGGCCTTGGACGCCAGCGCCGAGGAGCGGGAGACCCGGGGGTTCATCTCCACCACGAGCATCTCGCCGGTCTCCGGGCTCACGGCGAACTGGATGTTGCAGCCGCCGGCTTCCACCCCGATCTCCCGGATGATGGCGATGGAAGCGTCGCGCATCTCCTGGTACTCCACGTCCGAGAGGGTCTGTGCGGGGGCCACCGTGATGGAGTCCCCCGTGTGGACCCCCATGGGGTCGAAGTTCTCGATGGAGCAGATGATGATGACGTTGTCCGCGCCGTCCCGGACGACCTCCAGCTCGAATTCCTTCCACCCCAGGACCGAACGGTCCACCAGCACTTCGGTGATGGGGGAGGCGTCCAGACCCTTCCGAACCTGGGCTTCGAATTCCTTGCGGTTGTAGGCGATGCCGCCACCGGTCCCACCCAGCGTGAAGGAAGGCCGGATGATGGAGGGATAGCCCGTCTCCTCCACGATCTCCAGGGCCTCCTGGAGGGTTCGCGCGAAGCCCCCGGTGGTGACCTTGAGACCGATCCGGTTCATGGCCTCGGCGAACTCCTCCCGGTCCTCCGCCATCCGGATGGAGCGTGCGTTGGCCCCGATGAGCTCCACGCCGTGCCGGTTCAGCACGCCGCCCTCGTAGAGCTCCATGGCGATGTTCAACGCCGTCTGTCCCCCCATGGTGGGCAGGATGGCGTCGGGCTTCTCGCGCTCGATCACCTTCTCGACCCACTCGGCGGTGAGGGGTTCGATGTAGGTCCGATCCGCCAGGTCGGGATCGGTCATGATCGTGGCGGGATTGGAGTTCACCAGGATGACGCGGTAGCCCTCCTCCTTGAGGGCACGCACCGCCTGGGTGCCGGAATAGTCGAACTCGCAGGCCTGCCCGATGATGATGGGGCCGGACCCGAGGATCAGGATGCTTTCGAGGTCGTCGCGTCTTGGCACGGGAGACTCAGTCGCCCTTCTCGGATTCCTTCCGGAAGGCGGTGGAGACGGCGAGCAGGAAGCCGCCCCACACGAAGCCGCAGATGAGGATCAAGGTGATCCAGGTGGCGGTGGTCATGGTTCGGCTCCCTCTTCTGGTCGGCGCCACAAATGGCGGCCGGTCGTGAGAACGTCCCGAACCCCTGGCGAGATCCCCGGGTCCGGGACGGAATGGCACTGGCCCGACTCTGCGACACCGGAGATACACGAGCCACGGGCCGGAACAAGGTGTCAGCGGCGCGAGGTCGTGGCAAGGCGTGAAACACCCGTCAGGAAGAGGTCGAGGGGACCTATTTCCGTGTGCGGATCTGGATGTGGGAGACGGAGAGATGAAGGCCGTTCGATCCATCCGACGCCTCCAGGACCCGGACCGAGGGACCTGCGGCATCCAGGTCCGCGACCTCCACCTCGATCAGGAAGTCGCCGGGAGTCTCGTTCACCGCCACGATCCGGAAGGCTTCCTGCCCTTCGGTTCGGGTGGGATGACCCTCGATCCAACCCACCGGAAGTGGCTTCACCCCCTGTATTCCGGAACCCACCAGTTCCAGGGCCACGGCACCCAGCGGTGCCCCACCGGAGATCTCCAGCCGCACCGTGCCCGGACCCCGATCGTCTCTGCAACCCGCCAGGACCAGCCCGCCGAGCAGGAGGAGTCCCGAGGTGCGCAGCAGGCGCCTGCGGGCCGTCACGACGGGCCTCCGGAACCGATCCGCCGGAGGATCAGGTGGCGCTCCACGACGGCTGGAGCCGGCGGGACCGTACCGTCGGCGGCCCTGAGGAGGTGAGCCCGGATATCGCCGGTATCCACCCGGCCGTTCCGGTTCCCCATCAGGTCCAGATAGAGGACCTGGCCGAAGGTGGGCTCGGTTCCGTTCTCCAGGAGCGTCCCCCCCAGGACGCTCAGTGGCAGCTCCGGCACCCCCACGGTCAGGGTCACGGGAACCGCTCCCTCCAGGCCCAGGCCGTCCCGCGCCCGAACGGTGAAGTCGTACACTCCGGGTTCGGCCGGCGTCCCGCTCACCATCCCGGACTCGAGGACCCGGAGGCCGGCAGGGAGGCGTCCACCCTCCAGGAACCATCGGACCGGAGGGGAGGCGTTCTCCACGGCGAGTGTCAGCGAGACCGCATCCCCCGCAGCGACGGCCAGGGGCTGGGGCTCCTCCACCGCGAACTCGAAGCCGAACACGGCCCCGGCCGTCACGGGGCCATCCACCACCAATCCCACAGGATTCGGCGCCCCCTCGAGGGCGCCGGTCCAATGCTGGAATCCGAAGCCCGTGGTGGCGTGCGCGGTGAGGGTCACGGCGGTCCCCTCCTCGAACCACAGACCGGGGGACGGAGGCTCGGCGGAGACGAAGCCGGGCTCCACGCCGAATTGCCCTCCCTCCAAAGTCATGTCCACCTGGACCTGCCGCCCGGCGTACGTCGCCGTCCACGTGGTATCCAAGAACTCCACCCGGAGGACCCGCTCCGTCGTGGTCACTCCATCGTCCCAGGATACGAACGGGGTCCGGACCCCCGAGTCCAGGACCTCGCCCGGCGCCGCACGCACCTGGAGCCGCTGGAAGGGGGCTCCGGGAATGACCTCGCCTCCCGCCGCGAGTGGGGACCCGTCCACCTCCAGGAGGGAGGTGAGACCCGCGTCGCCCTCCGTCCTGAACGCGATGGACTGGAAACGAGTGGAAAGCTGGAAGACCAGGTCCTCACCTCTCTGGCCCAGCTCCAGGAGGGTGAGGCCCGACACGACTCCGTCGTGACTGACGGAAGCGGGCACGGATCCGGCGTGGAAGGCCATCCGGCCAAGGCTCCCCGGAAAGGGATCGCCTGCGTCGCCGCGATTCCCACCGGAGGACTCCAACTGGAAAAAGGCGTCCGCCTGGACGACCGCAACGCCGTACCTGTCGGGATCGGCGTTGACCCGATTCACCGGCCAGCCGGCCTCGACCCCATCCTGGTCCACGTGCCAGACGATCAGGCCCGGAGCGTGGACGTTCCGGTCGAACCCCCGGGCCTGGCGGTTCTCCAGCAGGAAGTACTCGCGTGTGCCGGGAATCCCATAGCGCAGGACCCGGGACCCGCCCACCACCGGTTCCAGCGTTACCTCCTGAAGCGGCGCATCGTCTGGGATGTCTTCCACCGTCACCCATCCCAGCATCGCCTTGCTCCAGGCGGACATGTGACAGGGATACGCGGGGTCGTCCCCGTCGCAGCCCCAGGCCCCCGAGCCCATCAGACCCCACTCGCCGATCCCCGCCGCCGTGCAGGCGTTCCGAGTGCAATAGAGGTCCGGCAAGCCGAAGCCGTGGCCCAGCTCGTGGGCCATGACCCCGATGTCGTTCAGGCCGCTCTCGGAGCAGTCCAGGAGGGGTTGGATCGTGTAGTCGTTGACCCGGATCATTCCGCCACCCGCTGCCAGCGTGGAGGTCTCGTACGGCGCGCCGACCAGCCCCCAGAGGCTCCAACGGTGGGACCAGATCCGGTCCGGGGCCCGGTTGCACTCGGCGCCGGCGGTGGAATGCACCACGGCCAGGATGTCCACGAAGCCGTCGTCGTCACCGGAGTTCGGGATCCCGTCGGGTCCGTCGTTGTCGTACCGCCCCCAGTCGATGCCGCCGGTGTCCAATGCCGTCAGGGTGGCGACGATGAAGTCCCCCACCCGACTGGCGCCCCCGAGGCCGCTCACACCGGCGGTGACTTCCTCCCGGGTCAGGGAGGACCGTACCCAGGGGTTGGTCTCTCCCTGCAGGTCCACGGCACCCGCGGACATCTCGGCGTAGAAGTCGCGGATCGTCCCGCCCCGATCGTTGGGCCCGTCGAAGAAATGGCGCTGCACCGCTTCCTGGTCGAATGCCGGCCCCGTGACATCGTCGGCGAAGTAGCCGAGGATCACGGGAAAGACGAAGGAGCCCTCCACCGCTCCCTCGCGCCGACCCAGCACCGGCTGGGGTCCCACCGGCGATCGCGCCAAGGGAGGAGCCACTGCGTCGGTCCGAAGCGTCAGGCCCGGATTGGCCACCTCCGCCCTCTCCAGGCGCAGGCGGGGGTTCCGGTTGATCCAGCCTCGGGAGAACCGGAAGGCCTCCGGATCGGCGCTGCGCAGCCGGTAATAGGACTCCGGTGGCACCGTGCCGTACCGGGCGCCCAGCCAGGTCACGTCGTCCTGCGCCTCCAGTGGCGGGGCCTGGAGTGCGCCGACGGCCGCGACGAATGTCACGAGGGCGGCTCGGGTGATCGCGGGGAATGGATGTGAGCTCATGGTCGCTGCTACCGGATGGTCGAGGGGACGTTCCCTGGCCAGCCTCAGAGCTCCCGTACCCGGGCGTGCCGAGCCCTATCCCCTCCGGAGGTCCTCTCCGCGGATGCCCAGCTCCACCGCCGCCGCCCGCAGCCCGTCGATCACGTTCTGGATATGCTCGGTCCGTTCCAGCCCGATGAGCTCCAGACCCTGGGCCACGCTCTCCCGGTCCACGCCCGCGGCGAACGTCTTGTCCTTGAGCTTCTTCACCACGGACTTGGGGGTGAGGTCGTCGATGCCGTTGGGTCGAACCAGGCAGCAGGCATAGATGAGCCCCGAGAGCTCGTCGCAAGCGAAGAGCACCCGGTCCAGCTCCGTGTCCGGCTCCACCCCCGTGAACTCCGGACGGTGGGCCAGGATCGCGTGCAGAACCTCTTCCGGAAAGCCACGCTCCCGGAGCGCGTCCACTGCGACCAGGGGGTGCCGGTCCGGGTGCTTCTCCCAGTCCAGGTCGTGGAGCAATCCCGCGAGCCCCCAGACTTCCCTGTCGGCGCCCCGGATCCCGGCATAGTGGCGCACGGCCGCCTCAACGCAGCGCATGTGGGTGCGGAGCCCCTCGTTGTCCACCCACTCTTCCAGCAGGTTCTGGGCGTCGGTGCGATCAGGCATGATTCGATTCGGCGGAGGTCACGGTCACCCCGACGGCGGAGCGGGGCGGGGTGCCCAACCTCGGGGAAGGCGACCGGACACGCCAGGGTGGTCAGCGTCGCCGTCCATCGGCGGGATCGTCGCGGGAGGCGTTCAGACCCGCGAGGACGGACAGAGATGGCTCACCACGCACCGCTCGCAGGCGGGCTTTCGGGCGTCGCAGACCCTCCGCCCGTGCCAGATGAGGAGGTGGGAGAGCATGGTCCAATCCTCCCGGGGAATGAGGGGCATCAGGTCCCTCTCCACCTTCTCGGGGGTCTTCTGCGCCGTGAGCTTCATCAGGTAGGCCAGACGCTTGACGTGCGTGTCCACCACCACCCCCTCGTTGATTCCGAAGGCGTTGCCCAGGATCACGTTGGCGGTCTTTCGGCCCACCCCCGGCATGCGGGACAGGGTGCCGATGTCACGGGGGATCTCGCCGCCGTGTTCCTCCGTCAGGGCCCCGGCGAAGCCGATGATGTTCCGGGCCTTGTTTCGGAAGAAGCCGGTGGAGCGGATCACCTCCTCCACCTCC
>CP070829.1:3468010-3477380 GCA_020344755.1 Gemmatimonadales bacterium | reverse complement strand
GATCCTCACCACCAACACCTTCGGGGCCGCCCCGTTGAACCTGAGGCGGCACGCCCTGGACGACCGGACGGAGGAGATCAACCGGAACGCCGTCCAGGCGGTGCGCGAGGCCGCGGGTGACCGCGCGTACGTGTCGGCGTCCATGGGCCCCTGCGGCGCCATCCTGAAGCCCTACGGCGACGTGGAGGAAGAAGAGGTCTACGCCTCGTTCCTGCGGCAAGCCCGGGCCCTGGCGGAGGCCGGATCGAACCTGTTCTGCGTGGAGACCATGAGCGACCTGAGGGAAGCCGTCCTGGCCGTGCGAGCGGCGAAGACCGCGGCCCCGGAGCTCCCCGTGGTGGCCACCATGACCTTCGAGTCCACCCCCCGGGGCTTCTACACCATCATGGGCACCGGCGTCGAGGCGGCGTGCTCGGGCCTCGAAGAGGCTGGAGCCGACCTCGTGGGCACGAACTGCGGGTTCGGGATCGAGACGATGGTGGAGCTCGCCGGGGTGTTCGCCCTTCACGCCGCAGTGCCGGTGGTCGTGCAGTCCAACGCGGGTATTCCGGAGAATCGGGGTGGCGAGGTCGTCTACCCCGAGAGCCCCGCCTTCATGGCGGACCACGTTCCGGCGCTCATCGCCCTGGGGGTCGCCGTGGTCGGCGGCTGCTGCGGCACGACCCCGGAGCACATCCGCGCCATTCGCCGCGTGGTGGATGCGACGCAGGGGCCTTCCTCACCCGGGTGATCCCGGCGTCGCCGGTGACGGCGAGATCCCATGGGACCGCGCGCTGACCGCCGGCGCGAATGGCCCCAGGCGGGCTTGTGACAGTTGGTGCATTCGAGACCGAGCCCCGTTGATGTGTGCCGATCCGAGGGTTAGTGTCAGGGACTTGACCAGGCGGGTCGGAGTTCGAATGCACCTAATCTGTGACAGTCCCGACTTCGCCCGGCAGCTGCTGCCCGGTGAGGTGGTCGACCGTCTTTCCGGGGAGCCCCTCAAAGACCCGACCCTCCGATTGCTCGAACATGAGTTCTTGGAACAGGGCTCGGACACACTCTCGGCAGAACTGCCCTCCGGTACCTGGCGCTGCCTCGTGCTGGCCCGGTACGCATCCCGTTCCCAGTACGATCGGATGATCGGTCTCGCCCGAAGTGGAAGCCGGGTCCCCGACCGCACGCTCTGCCTCGCCGGCGCCGGCGACGGATTCCACGGCTTCAAGGGCCGTCCCTGGTCGGCCGACCCGGGGAACATCCACCTCACGGTCCACCTCGCACCGCGTCGCCCCATCGAACAGGCCCAGGTGGCGTTCACGGTGCTGGCCGCACTTTCCATCGTGGACGCCTTGGATCGGATTCCGGAGCTGCGGGACCAGGCCACCATCAAGTGGGTCAACGACGTGCTCCTGGACGACGCCAAGGTGGCGGGGTTGCTCGCGTACACCCTGAGCCAGAGTTCGACGGTGTCCTCCGCGGTACTGGGCATCGGTCTGAACGTCGAGACCGTCCCGGAGGTTCGCCGGACCGATTTCGTGCCGGCGGTCGCCTCCCTGCGGCAGTTGGCGCCGGATGCCCCGGGTGTGAGCCAGGGACAGGTGCTCATGAAGCTCATGGAAGCCCTGGATCACAACTACCGGGTCCTCCTGGACCAGGGATACGCGCCGCTTCTTGCGCGCTATCGGGACCGTTCCTGCATCGAGGGAGCGCACGTGGCCATTTGTAGCGACGAAAGCGACGGGAAGCCCGAGGTGCTGCGGCAGGGCCGTGTCACGGCCCTGGGCTCGGGTCTCGAACTGTATCTCGACAACAGCGCGGAACCGGTGACTCGAGGTAGACTCATGTTCCTCGACAAGCCTCCGAGGCGCGGGTCGACCTCCGACCCTGTCGGGTCCAAACGAGATCGGGGAAGGAGATAGGGATGGAGACCAACCTGTTCATCATCTGCACGACTGCGTTCGCCGCTGTATTCGTGCTGTTGTCACTCATGGCGGTGGCCATGCGGCTGCTGATCATGGTGTACCCTGCGGAGCTCCGGGCGGCGCACGACCCCGCTCTGGTCGCCGCCATCACCACGACCATGGACGTCACGCATCCCGGGACGACGGTCACCAAGATAAAGGAAGTCCGATGATATTCGCCGACAGCCCCAAGAAGATCAGGGTGATGTTCACGCCCTTCCGCGATGGCTTGCAGAGCAGCTTCGGCGGCAAGGTTCGCCTGGAGGACTTTCTCCCGGCCCTGGAGCTGTCTGCCGAGGTGGGGATCCGCCACTTCGAGTTCGGGGGCGGTGCGCGTTTCCAGGCTCCCCTCTTCTACCTGGGGGAGAACCCCTTCGACGACATGCGGAAGATCCGGGACGTCGTCGGCCCGGACGTGGACCTTCAGATCCTTACCCGCTCCGTGTCCGGCGTGACGCTCACGACGCAGTCGCCGGAAGGGCTCGCACTACAGGCCAAGCTGATGGCCGCGGCCGGCACCACGTGGGACCGCAACTTCGACTACATGAATGACGTCGACAACATGGTCGCCACGGGGAAGCCCATTGTGGACGCGGGCATGCATCACCAGGCGTGCGTCGCCCTCATGGGGCTACCCTTCCACTCGGACACGGTGCACACCGCCGACTTCTACATCGACATCGGTCGGCGGCTCCTGGAAGGGGACGTCCACATCGACAGCATCTGCCTCAAGGACGCCAGCGGCACGACGGACCCGGCCACCATCTACAACACGGCGAAGGGCCTGCGGAAGATCATGCCCCCCGAGATGCCGCTCTGGATGCACACCCACGATACGGCCAGCACGGCGGTCGCCTGCTACATGGCGGCCATTCACGGCGGCTGTGACGGTGTGGACGTTTCCGTGCGCCCCATGGCCAGCGGCACGGTGCAGCCGGATGCCCGCTCCGTGGCCCACGCCCTCAAGGGCACCGGGTACGCACTGGACATCGACGTATCCAGGATGCGCGAGATCGAGCGCATGCTCTCGGAGGGAATGAAGGACTACGCCTTCAACCCCACCACCACCGCGGCGGACGCCCGCGTGCTCGGGTTCCCCATGCCCGGAGGCGCCATCGGGCCCAACGTGCACATGATGGTGAAGGCCGGGATCCTGGATAAGTACAGCGAAGTCCTGGAGGAATTCCCCGTCGTCGTGGAAGCCGGCGGCGCGTGGACCAGCGTCACGCCGGGCAGTCAGCAGTACTGGCTGCAGGCCTTCAACAACGTCATGTACGGCCGCTGGGAGAAGATCGAGGCCGGATACGGCAAGGCGGTGCTGGGCTACTTCGGCCGCACTCCGCTGAAACCCGACCCGGATGTGGTGAAGAGAGCCTCGGAGCAGTTGGGGCTGGAGCCCTTCGACGGTGACCCGCTGGAGGCCGCTCCGGTGAACATCGAGCCCGCCGAGCAGGCGCTGAGGGACAACGGTCTTCCGGTGACGGAGGAGAACACCTTCCTGGTGATGGCGTGCATGCTCCCCGAAAAGAAGCTGGAGCTCAACGAGGGGCTCCGCCTCCTGAAGGGTGACGCCAAGATCGACATCCCGCTCAAGGAGACGGACGAGCCGCTCGCCGCTCCGGCGGTCGCCTCCGCCGGCGGCCCGGCGCCCGTGGCGGGGCCCCTCACGGGGCCCGTCCTGAACCGGGTTTCGGTCCGCGAAGGCGGCAAGACCCGGAACTTCCTGGTGACCGTGGAGCCCGCGAACGGGGGCGGACCGGCCACGGCGACGGCACCCGCAGCGGCTCCGGCCGTGGCCGGTGGAGAGGGGGAGCCGGTCTTCTCGACCTTCGCCGGCTCCGTTGAGATCACAGACATCCTGGTGAAGGAGGGAGACCGGGTTCGGAAGGGCGGCGTCATCGCCCAGGTGGAAGCGATGAAGGCGACCCACGACATCAAGTCGCCACGGGAGGGAACCGTGATAGCCGTCCTCGTAAGGATCGGGGACGAGATCGACAGCTCCGTGCCCATCGTCACCATCGCCTGAGGCGGCTCGCTCCATGCAGATCCTCAGCGACCTCCTGGGTCAGTCGGGCTTCGCCAATCTGGCGGGGGGCAACCTCGTGATGTTCGTCATCGCGGGTGTCCTCATCTACCTCGCGATCACCAAGGGTTACGAGCCGCTCCTTCTGATCCCCATCGCCTTCGGAGCCATCCTGGCCAACCTCCCATTGGCGAACATGGCGTCGTTCGGCGAGGGCATCCTCGTGCTCCTCTACGATGCCGGGATCAAGACGGAGCTGTTGCCGCCGCTGATCTTTCTCGGGATCGGTACGCTCACGGACTTCCGACCCCTCATGGGCCGCCCGCTGACCTTCCTGCTCGGTGCGGCGGCCCAGCTGGGGATCTTCGTGGCCGCTCTGGGGGCCTTCTATCTGCTCGGCTTCTCGGCGGAAGAATCCGCCGCAATCGGCATCATCGGCGGTGCGGACGGACCCACGTCCATCTTCCTCACCATTCAGCTGGCACCGCACCTACTGGGCCCCGTGGCCATCGCGGCGTACAGCTACATGTCGCTGGTGCCCATCATCCAGCCCCCCATCCTACGGCTGCTGACCACCAAGGAAGAGCGCCGGATCGCCATGCCGCAGGCGATCCCCATCTCCCGTCCGGCGGCGGTGATCTTTCCCATCATGGTAGGGCTTCTCGCGACGCTCGCGGTTCCATCCAGCGCGCCCCTGATCGGCATGCTGATGTTCGGGAACCTGCTCAAAGAGTCGGACGTCACAGACCGCCTCCGAAAGACGGCGGGAGGTCCGCTGCTCGACATCGTCACGATCGTGCTGGGACTCACCGTGGGGGCCACCATGGCAGCCTCCGAGTTCCTGAAGGTGGATACGCTCTACATCATGCTGCTGGGCGCCATCGCCTTCTCCTTCAGCACGGCCGGGGGCATCCTGTTCGCCAAGGTCTTCAACCTGCTCTTGCCGGAGAAGCGGAAGATCAACCCCTGCATCGGCGCCGCCGGTGTCTCCGCGGTGCCCATGGCGGCCCGGGTGGTCCAGCAGTTCGTCTCGGACGAGACCGACGGCCAGGTGAACCCGCTCATGCCGGCCATGGGGCCGAACATCGCGGGCGTCCTCGGCTCGGCGGTGGCGGCCGGGGTCTTCCTCATGATGCTGGGGGGCTGACGCCCCGGGGCCCGGCGTCGGATCGGAATCCGAGAGCGGATGCACCTGGACTACCGACCTGCGCGCTCCGAGGAGGCCGCCGAGTACGTCTCGCTGCGTGGGAAGACGAGGCAAAACGCCTTTTCGGAGGAGCGGCTTCGCTCCATCGGCGTGACGGTGGAGACCTGGGGGTCGGGCATCGCCTCGGGTTCGCTACCTGGTCACGTGTGCGCCGTGGACGGTACCGTCGTCGGCTATTGTTTCGGAGACCGGGACACGGGTGAGGTCGTTGTTGTCGCCGTCCTGCCAGACTTCGAAGGGTTGGGCATCGGTCGGGAGGTGCTGCGACGAACTGTGAACGAGATGGTCGGACTCGGACACCGCCGCCTGTTTCTGAGTTGCTCGCCCTACCCGGAGAGCAGGTCGTACGGCTTCTATCGACGCCTGGGCTGGCGTTCGACCGGTACATTCGACGCGAACGGAGACGAGGTGCTCGAGATCTTCGTCGAGACCTAGCCTCCACCGGCGGCGGGGGGACCCCGGTTGCGGCACGGTGATGCGAATGCCCAGTCTTGCGACTCGCAGCAGTCGAGAGGGAGTGGGAGAGCGCCAAGGAGCTCGAATTGCGGCCGAAAGACATCCCATGGCTACGCGTCTTCCTGGAAGGGGCCGTCATCGTCGGGTCCATCCTCCTGGCCTTCGCCCTGGATGCGTGGTGGGACAACCGAAATCGTGAGGACGAGCTGAGGGAACAGCTCCAGGTGGTGGCGGGCGAGATGGAATCGACTCGCCAGGCCCTGCAGAGGGCCCTCAGCGCGCACGAGTTGAACGCTCACCTGGCGGAGCAACTCACCTCCGCGCTTGGCCAGGTCGCCGAGGGCTCGGAGGTCGTGGTCTCCGATACGCTCATCGGACCGCTGCTCCCGCAGGTTACGGCGGACGTGACCACGGGGTCGCTGGACTCGTTCATTGCCGCCGGCGGGCTCGAGCTCGTCGACGACGCGGACATTCGACGCCACTTGCTCGAATGGCCTACGCGGATCCAGGACCTGCAGGACGACGAGATCTATCTCCGGAACTTCGCGGCTGCCGAGCTCGCGTCGTACCTGAGGGTCCACTCCGATGTCGCCAACGCGGAGCGACTGAGCACCCCCTTGCTGAGGGCCCGGTTCGGAGCAGGCCCCCCGGTGGACTCTTCCCTGCTCGGCACGGTGACCCTGCGCCGCGAGCAGCATCTCATGAACCTCCTCGCGGCCCGCGAGTCGGGTGAGCGTACCATCCGACCCGGTCTGGTGGAGATGGTCGATCAGGCAGCCCGGATCGTCGCCGCGCTGGAGGGTCTGCAGTAGGGGGCGGGGGCCTGCGGTTCGAGAGCCAGGCTCCTGAGTCGACCGCCACGTTGGGACGGCGCACGTCGCTGACCAGGCCCGGCGAGCCGGGTTCCTTGCCGAGTCCTAGAGGCACCCGCAGCTTCTCCGGGCCGTTTGGCCACCCTTCACCCTGGAGTCCGGTATGCGTCGCATCGTCCTCGTCACGCTGCTGTCCGCCCTGGCGGTTCCGGCTGAAGCCCAAGTCGATGCCGCGACCCGGGCCGGAATCGACAGCATCTTCTCGGACCTGGACCGATCCAACGCACCGGGGTGCGCGGTAGGCGTCGCTCGAGCCGGGGACCTGGTGTTCGAGCGGGGCTACGGAATGGGGAACCTGGATCATCGGATTCCGCTGGACGGCAGCTCGGTCTTCTATCTGGCGTCGGTGTCGAAGCAGTTCACCGCCGCGGCGATCCTGGTGGCGGAGCACGAGGGGTTTCTCTCTCGGGACGACCTCGTCCGGGAGCACATCCCGGAGTTTCCCGACTACGGTGAGCCGGTGACGATCCGCCACCTGGTCCACCACACCAGCGGAGTGCGCGACTACCTGACGCTCATGTGGCTGGCGGGGACCCCGCTGGAGAACGTGCTGTCGGACGAGGACATGCTGGGACTGATCCATCGTCAGAAGGAGCTGAATTTCCGTCCGGGGTCCGAGTACCTCTACAGCAACTCCGGGTACGTCCTCCTGGCGGAGATCGTGCGCCGCGCCACCGGTCGCAGCCTGCGGGAGTACGCGAACGAGAAGATCTTCCGGCCCCTGGCGATGGGCGACACCCACTTCCACGACGACCGGCACCACGTCGTGGCACGCCGGGTCTTCAGCTACGACCCGGGCGAGGCGGGGGATTGGCGAACCAGCTACCTGATGAACTTCGACAAGGTGGGGGACGGCGGCCTCTACTCCACCGTTCGGGATCTGGCCCGGTGGGACGCGGCGTTCTACGAGGACCGGCTCGGGATCCCCGGCTTCGACGACGCCATGTACGAGCGGGGCGTCCTGCAGTCGGGAGACACCATCGCCTACGCCGCCGGCCTGGGGGTGGAGGATTGGCGCGGTGTGCGACGGGTCGAGCACTCCGGGAGTCTCATGGCGTTTCGGACACAGATCACGCGCTACCCCGATGATCGGACCACCACCATCGTCCTCTGCAACACGAGCACCCTTCCCCCGGGCCTGGGCGGCCGACTGGCGGAAGTGTTGCTCCCCGAACTCGTGCCCGAGCCTCCGGCGGCTGGGAACTCCAACCCGTCCTCGGCGGAGACGCCGGAGGACAGCCCCGAGGCGGATCCCAGCGAATTCGACCTGGAACCCCTGGCCGGTGACTACTACTCGGAAGAACTCGAATCCACCTGGACGATGCGAGTCGCCGAAGGGCTTCTGGCGATCCACCACCCAAGCGGCGATGTGATCGAGTTGGCCACGGACGATGGTGTGACGTTCCGCAGGGGGGGCGTCGAGCTGACGTTCGACGGCCCGCGGGAGTTCCTGTTACAGGCGGGGCGCGTGAAGAACCTTCGGTTCACGCGGCTGCGGTAGCGGGCCGCAAATGGCGCAACGTGACTTCATCCTCCGTATGATCGAGCGCTTTGGGCAGATGCTTATCGCGCTCCGGAACCGGATCCTGCGCGGTGACCACCCCCAGCAGATCGAAGACTCTCTCCTGGCCGGGAGTCAGCAGGTCGGAGTCGATCTGGCGCTGGTCCGTAGCTTCACCCTCGAGTCGCTCCTGATGTTCGTGGGCAAGGAGGGCCAGCTCGAGTTGGATCGGGCGTGGCTCATGGCGGAGATCCTCTCCCTGGACGGCCTCCAGTCCGCTCGCCTCGGTCAGGTCGAGCCCGCGAGGGACAGCCTGCTCAAGGCTCGCGCGCTGTACGATCTGGTGGGGTCCAGTGGGTCGATGTTGATCGGCGTTCCCGACATCCGGGACCGGCTCCGCGAGATCGACGAGGCGCTCCGCGACCTGGAGCCCGAGGCGTAAAGGAAGCGAGGCGACCCCCAGGCCCGGGCTGACCGACTCTGTTCGGTCAGAACTCCCCGGCCACCATCTGCATGAGCTCCACCAGCTCGCCATCGGGCCCCCGAAAGAAGGCGTTCCGGGCCACCACCCCCCCGCTGGCCCGCACGGTCCGGATGCTGGAGAGGTCCCGGGCGCCGGCTGCCTGGGCCCGGTCCGCCGCGGCCTCGATGTCGGCAATGTCGATCCCGAGATGCTGATAGAAGGGGGACGGTCCGTCGGCCTCGACGCTCTGCTCGGACAGCTCGAAGACGAACTCCTGTCCCGGGAACTTGAGGAAGGCCATCCGCACGGCGCGGTGTGTCTCCGAGCCGTCGGGCGCCACTACGGTGAGGGAGTCGATGCGTTGGGTGACTTCGAGGTCAAAAGCCCGCGTGTAGAACGCGATGGACGCGTCCAGGTCGGACACGTACAGCATCACGTGGTTGAACCGGGGGGAGAGGCTGGGGGTGGTCCGGAGGACGAAGCCGGTCAGGGCGCCGGCGAACACCAGCGCGATCACGACACCCGGCAAGCGAGTCCCACGAGACGGGAGGAGACGATGGAGAGGAGGGGACACCTGTACGGACCTCGCGAGAAGGGAGGGTGCTCACCCGCGCGGGCGGCGCGGATCGACGGGAGGCAACATTTGCGACGCGGCTCCCGCCCGCCAGTGCGGAGGGTGGCAGAGCCCGCTGCAGCTATGACCCGGCTCGCCTTCCGAGGTCAGGGGAGACGGCATCGAGCCCGCGGGTGGTCCCACGTCACCCGACCTTCGCCCATGATCAGGCCCACCGGGGGTTAGAGCCGCGTGGGAACGCCGACAGTTCCCCCCGGCGGCGGGCCCTCCGTGATGTGGAGCGGCACTCCGTTCGCACACGTGATGATCCCGGCCGTGGGCGGCGCCGGCACCA
>CP070829.1:3458506-3467910 GCA_020344755.1 Gemmatimonadales bacterium | reverse complement strand
GTCGTGGAGGGCCAGGTCCACCGTCCCGAAGCTCAATTGCCTCATCTGTCGCCAGCCGCCCATGAACCGCCGGGCCGCCACCATTCTCCCGAACAGATCCGCAGGGAGCGGCTCGCCGGTCTCGTGGTGGCGGGCGAACAGGTCCAGGGCCTCTCGCTCCCAGGTCCAGTTCTCCATGAACTGGCTGGGCAGCTCGACCCAGTCCCACGCCACGTTCAGGCCGCCGAGGGCCCGGACGGGGACCCGGGAGGTGCAGTGGTGAAGGAGGTGGCCGAACTCGTGGAAGAGCGTCTGGACTTCCCGGTGATTCAGCAGAGCCGGAGCATCGTCCTCCGGCGGAGTGAAGTTCCCGCAGATGACACCCAGGTGAGGGTCGAACCCTCCCTCGGCCCGGGGCCCACCGGTGACGAAGTCGTTCATCCAGGCGCCCTGCCGTTTCTCCTTCCGCGGAAACCAGTCCGTATAGAAGGCCCCGAGCCAGGTGCCGTCTTCATGGTGGAGCTCGAAGTATCGGACGTCCGGGTGCCAGACCTCGTCGATGTTCCTCTCACGGACCTCCACCCCGAAGACGCGCTGCACGATCCCGAAGAGACCCGACTCGACCTGCTCGAGCGGGAAGTAGGGCCGGAGCATCTCGTCGTCGATATCGAATTTCTCCTTCCGGAGGTGCTCCGAGACGTAGGACACGTCCCACGGGCGAAGCTCATCCAGGCCGATTCGAGCGGCGTGCTCGCGGAGGGCGTCCACGTCGGCTTGCCAGTAGGGGAGCGTCTTGGCGGTCAGGTCGTGCTCGAAGCGCCGGGCTTGCTCACCCGTCCGGGCCATCCGCTCCTCCAGCACGTAGTCCGGGTAGCTGGAGTAGCCCAGCAGGTCCGCCAGCTCCTGGCGCAGGGCCAGGACCCTCACGATCAGCTCCCGGTTGTCGTGGTCTCCCTGTCGGCACCGCGTCGTGTAGGCGGTGAAGATCTCCCGGCGAAGCGGGCGATCGTGGGCATACTTCAGGATCGGCTCGACGGCGGGGAAGTCCAGGGTGATCAACCACCCGTCCAGGTCCTTCTCCCGAGCCGCAGTTCGGTACCGGTTTCGGGGACCCTCGGGGACTCCGTCCAGGCGGACCGCATCCTCGACGAGAAGCTCGTATGCCGCGGTGGCGTCCAAAACGTTCTCGCTGAATCGCTGCTGAAGGGTGCTCAGCTCGACCTTCAGTTCTTCGAGGCGCGCGCGGCCTTCCGGAGGAAGGTCGGCACCGGCTCGGCGGAAGTCCCGGATGGTCTTCGCCAGGTGCCGGGCGCGGAGCGGATCCAGGGCCTTGGCATCGTCCGTCTCGGCGTAGGCCTTGAGTCGGGACCAGAGGCCCTGGTGGATGGACACCTGCGTCCAGAATGCCGCGATCTCCGGGAGAACCGCGTTGTACGCCTCCCTGAGCTCCGGTGTCTCGGCCACGGCGACGAGGTGGCTTGCCGGCGTGATGCGCTCGCTCACCCAGCGGGTGACGGTGTCCAGGGGCTCCATGACGGATGCCCAGGACGGCAGCTTCTCACTCGCGGCGATTTCCTCGATCCGGTCTTTGGCCGCGGTCAGGACGGAGCGGATGCCGGGCTCCACATGAGCGGCCTCGATCCGGTGGAACGGAGTGCGGAAATCTTCGGAGAGGATGGGGTTCGTATCGGAATTCACGAGAGGTACGGGCGAGCGGTGAGCGAGAGGATGGGACTCCGGGAACGGCGTCGACCGAGCGTAGAGGTGGCCAGAAGCCTCGCCAAGATGACGGCTCTCCAGCGAGGCCTCAACCTGTGGGACGCGCCAGGATCGTGCCGGCTCGGATCTCGGCACCCTCCTTCAGATCCGGCACCAGTGCCATTCCCGGTTCGGCCAGTACAATCACCGTGGATCCGAGGTGAAACGCCATGAGTTCGGCGCCCTCCTCGAGCTCGATCCCCCCGGGGTAGTGCCTCTCCGGGGGCGGAGCATCGCTGCGGTTGGTGATCCACCCCTTGTGACTCCCACTCCAGGACGGATCGAAGGCCGCGGAGATGCGACCGACGTTGTAGGCGCCCACGGCCACCACCGCCAGTTGGCCCACGGCGGTTTCCATGAGGACGAGGAGCCGCTCGTTCCGGGGGAACAGGCGATCCACGGACGAGACCGCGGCTGCGTTCACGGGAAGGAGCGCGCCGGCGATGTGGCGGGCCCGGCGCACGATCCCCGGCATGGGGGTGTGGATCCGATGATAGTGCCGGGGCGAGAGGTAGATGGTGACGAAGCACCCGTCACGGAAGGTCGACGCGTCCCCCGGACTTCCCAGGAGCTCGGACGCGTGGTAGCCGAGTCCCTTTGCCTGAATCAAGGTACCGTCCCGGATCTTCCCGAACTGTCCCAGGATTCCATCCACCGGGGAAGCGATGAGTCTCGCGTCGCCGGGCCACTCGTGGATGTCGGACCGAAGCCGTCGCACGAACAGGTCGTTCACCGATGGGTAGTCGGCCAGCGGGCGCGCGGCTTCCTCCATGCGGATTCCCGTGAGCCTCACGAACGTCCCGAGGACCACGGGACGGAGCGCTGGGGGGATCGGTCGGTCGGCGAACCACCCGAAGAGTCGGCTGAGCAGGCCCTGCGGGAGGCGGTGGAGTGCGGCCAGAGTCAGGCGCCAGGGCACCGAGGGGCGGTGCCCGGAAGGGACGGAGGGGTGGGTGGTCATGTGCCGTTCCCTTCGTCGGGCCACCCGCCGTCGGGACCGGACCACGCGTGGCGATCGAGGTCGATGCGACCCGAGGGAAGGAAGGTGACGGCCTCCGCCGCCAGCAAGGTCCGCTGGAGGGCACGAAGGCCCAGCTCCGAGGGGATCGTCACCTCGCCATTCCGGTTCACGACACGCCACCAAGGCACATCCGAATCCGGCGGGAGGGCGTTGAGCGCGGCTCCGACGCCGCGGGCGGCCCGGGGCGATCCGACCAGCGCCGCCACCGCACCGTACGAGGTGACGCGTCCCTCCGGGATGGAACGAACCACCTGGTAGACACGGCGGGCGAAGCGGTTGCCGGGTCCTCCGGGGGACAATGCGGACACGAGTGGGTCGGGTTTGGCGTTGAAGGCGCGAGACCCCGTATGTTCGCGATGAGCCGTGCTCGAGGACAGAGGTACCCTTGGACACGGGAGGCGCACCGCCCGTCGAGCTCCCATGGCCCAGACCCCGTCGTTGATCAATCGCATTCCCATCCCCGTGAGGGTGGTGAATCTGACCATCAGCCTCGTGCTGGTGGGTGGTATCACCTGGTTCGCCACGAGCCTCGCCGTCCCGGCTTTCGAGGGTGGGCGCCTCACTGTGCTCATGGGATTCGTCCTCCTCGCCGCCTCCCTGGCGGGCGGGTTGTCGGCAGTCGCGGGCCTGCCTCGCCTCACCGGGTTCCTGTTGGTAGGCATTGTCGCGGGGCCGTCGGTCCTGGGTCTCCTCCCGCAACCGGCGGTGGAGGATCTCCGGCTCATCGACCAGTTCGCGCTTGCACTCATCGCCCTCCTGGCCGGGGGCGAGTTGAAGGTCGCGGCCATGAAGGCTCAGGCTCGGCCAATCCTGCTTACCACGCTGACGGTCACCGGAGTGGTCTGGGTGGGCGTGGCCGCGACCGTAGCGGCAGCCCGGCCCCTGATTCCGTTCCTCGTGGATCTTCCGTGGAGCGCCACCTTGGGTGTGGCGCTGCTCATCGGGATCTGGACGGCGAACTCCTCCCCCGACCTCACGGTGGCGGTCATCGAGGAGACCGGATCGAAGGGCGAATTCACCGATGTCGTTCTCGGTGTGACGATCGTCAAGGACGTCGTGGTGATCGTCCTCTTCACCCTGGCCCTGAACCTGGTGGGGCCGCTCCTGGAACCCGGACGGACCTTCGACAGCCACGTCATCGCGGAGTTGGCACAGCACGTGGGTGGTGCCGTGGTGATCGGGGCTCTCCTGGGCTGGGTCTTCTCCCTCTACCTGGGGGGGGAGGACGAGAATCCCAAGCCACCGATGGCGACCTTCCTCTTCGCCTACGTGCTCGTGGTGATTGCGGATCGCCTGAACCTGGAGCTTCTCCTGACCGCGGTGGCGGCGGGCTTCGTGATCGAGAACCTCTCGCCGGCCGGAGACCGCATGATTCGCGGGATCGAGTCGGTCTCCGTGGTGATCTTCGCCTTCTTCTTCGCCATCGCCGGCGCGGGCCTGGACCTGGGGGCGATCCAGGAGTTCTGGCTCGCCGCCCTTCTCCTCTTCTTTGCGCGGGGGGTCTTCACCTGGCTCGGTGCGCGAGCCGGCACGAAGTGGGGCCAGGCGAGCGAGGATATCCGGGGAGGGGTCTGGCAGGGCCTCATCTCCCAGGGCGGGGTCAGTCTCCTCCTGGTGCTCTCCATCGAGGCGAAGTACCCGGCCCTGGGGAGCGGCGTTGTTGCCCTGGCCATGGCGATCATCATCGGGAATATCCTCGGGGGGCCGGTCCTCCTCAAGCGTGCGCTGACGCGCAGAACTCCGGCCGAGGAACTTCCTTGACACCCGACACCCTCGATTTACTTTCGCGCTGAAGAGTCCATGAGTCCGTTTCCTCGGGCTCCAGATCCCCTCCAGACGGAGATGCGGTCAATGACGTTCCAAGAGGGGTGGTCCTCGGAGGACACCCTGGGTGAGGCCGGCCTGGACATCCAGCTGGCGGACGACTACGAAGAGGACGAAGAAGCCTGGGGCGACGACCTCGAAGAGGATTGGGATGGCGACGAGGACGAAGACTGGGAGGAGGACGACGAAGAGGAGGACTGGGACGACGATGAAGACGAGGAGGACTGGGATGGCTACGAAGAGGACGACGATTTCTGATCCTCGTCGTTGACACGAGGCCTCCCCGGGTACGGCGTCCGTCGTTACCCGGAGTCCCCGCGCCGGCGCCCCGAGAGGTCCTCTCGGGGCGCCGATGTCGTCTAGCCGACACGCCCCTGGCCCGGGAGCACCCGTTGGCACACTTTCCGGATCCTCTGGAACCCCTGGTTGTACTTCAGGGCGGCGGTGGATTCGGTCCTGGAGACCCCGGACTCCCGGGCCCCCCGCTGGAATCGTGACTCGAAGGACGCTGGGCGGGACCGGGGTCGCTGAAGGGAAGCCGGTAACGGGATGATGCCCCTGACACCCTGGGTGAAGCGCCTCCTGGTGGCGAATACCGTCGTGTTCGTGGTCCTCGGATCCGGAGCGGCGGCTCCAGAGATCTTCTACGATCTCGCCTTCTTTCCAGATCCGAGGCACGCCCTGACCCACCCGTGGACCGGGATCACTTACCAGTTCCTGCACGGCGGATTCGGCCACCTCTTCTTCAACATGATCGCCCTGTATTTCTTCGGCCCCCGGCTGGAGCACCGAATGGGCGGGCGGCACTTCCTGGCTCTCTATCTCCTGAGCGGCTTCGGCGGTGCCATGTTGAGCCTCCTCTTCCCCGACCCGGCCATGCGACCCATCGTGGGCGCCTCGGGCGCCGTCTACGGGGTGCTGGTGGCGTACGCCGCCCTGTGGCCGAGGACGGTCATCCACATCTGGGCGATCCTTCCCATCGAGGCGTGGGCCCTGGCGCTCATCATGGTCGTGGTGAGCCTCTGGTCGGGACTCACGGGCGCCGGCGGGAACGTGGCCCACTTTGCACACCTGGGGGGATTGGCGGTGGGGTACGGCTACCTCAGGATCTGGGACTGGCGACTCGGCGCCGCGAAGCGGGAGTTCAAGAGGAAGCTCGAGGCACCGCTGCATCCCCCGGAGGGTGTCGCCGCGACACTGAACGCCGATGGGGCCCTCATGCGACGCTGGGAGACCATCGATACCGCGAGCCTGCACGAACTCAACCGCGAGGAAGTCGAGCTGCTCCTGGAGAAGGCGCGGAAGCTTGGGGTGAAGGCGCTGACCACCTCGGAACGCCAGTTCCTGGACCGGATGGTACAGGCCTGACCAACCCTGGCCGCCGGAAGACGTGTCGGGGGGTGTCTATCCCGCCTTGGTCGCGCAGGTGTTGATTCCCAGGACCTTGTAGAGGCCGCAGAAGCCGGTGATGCCCGTGATGAGAAGCACCGCACCAACCACCACGGCGGCCGTGCCCAGGCCACCCTCGAGAATTCCGCTGACGGTCCCGAGCCAGAGCAGCGCTGCACCGAGCACGACACGTACGCCTCGGTCGAAGGGACCTTCGTTGACGGCAAACATCATCGTCCTCCCATAAGGGGTAGAGATTCGGAATGTCGGAAGCTGCGCTTGCGTGAGCGCCCGTGCAATCCTGACAATCCATGCGGACCATCGCCTGCGGCGCAGGTCGCGTCCACTTCCCCCGTCCCGTTCCCCCCCGCAGACTCCCCAGGACATGGACCACCACGGATTTCCCATCCCCGCTCGGGTGCACCGCGTGGAGGAGGTCGTTCTGCGGAGCCGCTTCATCACCACCCTGGCGCACGCTCCGACCTCGGAGGCGGCCCACTCTTTCGTCCAACGGGTCCGGGACGAGTTCCCCGACGCGACGCACCACTGTTGGGCCTTCGTCGCCGGCTCCCCGGGAAGCACGGCCAGCGTCGGTATGAGTGACGCAGGAGAGCCCCACGGCACGGCGGGCCGACCCATGCTCACGACACTCCTCCACTCGGGGATCGGAGAGATCGTGGCCGTCACGGCCCGTTACTACGGGGGCACAAAGCTGGGGACGGGAGGGCTCTCCCGGGCGTATGCCGGGGGAGTGAAGCTCGCCCTGGAGACCCTTCCGGTCGAGGAACTCGTGGCCAGGGCGAAGGTGGAGGTGGTGGTCGGCTACGCCCACGTGGACGGGCTGCAGCGGCTCCTCGATGAGTTGGGCGGTGAGCTCGAGCATGAGGCGTACGGGGCAGATGTCCGCTACGTCGCCCACGTTCCCGAGGTCCGCCTGGCCTCCTTCCAGCGGCGCCTCGCGGATCTGACCGTGGGACAGGGGCGGGTCAGGCGTCTGGACTGAGCGGCCCGTGGCCGAGAGCGGTGGCTACTCCTGGGGCGACAGGTGCCGGAACGGCCCCTGGAATTCGGGGTTGAAGCGCGCCTCCATGCCCCCTTCTCCCGGACACCCGCATGAACAGGCAACCCCTGCGCCATCTTGCTGGCCTTGTCGCCGTCCTTACCTTCGCCCCCCAAGCCGGGGCCCAGGAGCTCACGCCGGTGGAGGCCCGCATCGCCGACGCCGTTGAGGCGAACCAGACCGAGACGGTGGCCCTCCTGCGGGAGACGGTGAACATCAACAGCGGGACCCTGAACGTGGAGGGTCAGCGGCGGGTCTTCGAGGTGATGGCCCCGCACTTCGAGGCGCTGGGGTTCGAAGTGGATTACGTACAGCCCTCGGTGGCGCAACGGGGAGGCCACCTCGTGGCGCGCCGGATGGGAGGTCAGGGCAAGCACCTGCTGCTCATCGGGCACATGGACACCGTCTTCGAGGAAGACAGCCCCTTTCAGGCATGGGAGATGCTGGATGACAGCATCGCTCGCGGTCCGGGAGTGGCGGACATGAAGGGAGGGAACGCGGTGATCTGGTCGGCGCTCGAGGCCCTCCATCGAGAGGGGGCGCTCCAGGGCACGTCCATCACGGTGGTCCTCACCGGTGACGAGGAGCGCCCGGGCCGGCCGTTGGAGGAGGCGCGACGGGCACTGGTGGAGGCGGGAATGGCTGCGGAAGTCGCACTGGGATTCGAGGGCGGGACCCCGGGGTTGGGCGTGGTGGCCCGCCGAAGCTCCAGTGCCTGGCGCATCGACATCACCGCCACCACGGCCCATTCCTCCCGCGTGTTCCGGGACGAGGTGGGTGCCGGGGCGATCTACGAGGCCGGCCGGATCCTCGAGGACTTCTATTCCGAGATCCGAGGGGAGGAGAACCTGACTTTCAACGCCGCCACCCTCGTGGCAGGGACGGAGGCCGACTGGGACGATGAGACGGCCCGGGGGACGGCCTTCGGGAAGACCAACGTGGTTCCACCCAGCGCCGTCCTCACCGGGGACATCCGGACCCTCACCAATGAGCAGCTGGAGCGGACCCGGGAGAAGATGCGGACCATCGTGGCTCGCTCCCTTCCCGGGACGTCGTCCACGATCACCTTCGAAGACGGCTATCCCTCCATGCCGCCCACCCCCGGCAATTACGAGCTCCTGGAGATGCTCAGTGAGGTCAGTGAGGCCGTGGGCACCGGACCCGTGGAGCCGTTCGATCCCGGCCGCCGGGGAGCCGCGGACATCTCCTTCGTGGCGGACGTGGTGGAAGCGGGCCTGGATGGCCTGGGGCCCGACGGCGATGGATCCCACACGGTGGAGGAGACGGTGAACCTTCGTTCCGTAGAGCGTGCAGCGAAGCGCGCCGCCATCCTGATCTATCGGTTGACCCGGCCGGGTGTGGCGATCAGCGACGCCCCTCAGTCCTGAACACCGTCGTCTTCATCCGGCTCTCGACCCGCGCTGTCCGCGGAGGTCGGTGACCCCTCGGCTCAGGGATGGAGCCGCTCCACCGCCCACACCGCGTCCGGCGAAGGCCTCCGGAAGACCCAGCGGTCGTGGAGGCGGTTCACCCGACCCTGCCAGAACTCCACCTCGAGGGGCACGAGCCGGAATCCACCCCAGAAGGGAGGGAGAGGGATCTCCTCTCCCCTGAACCGATCCTCCACCTCCCTCACCTGTCGCTCCAGGTCCGACCGGTCCCGGAGAGGCCGACTCTGGGCCGAGGCCCAAGCGCCGATACGGCTGCCCCGGGGACGCGAGCGGAAGTACTCCTGCGACTCCTCCTGGGAGATGCGGTCCACCACCCCGCCGATCCGCACCTGCCGCTCCAGCACCGCCCAGTGGAAGACCAGCGCAGCCCTCGGGTTCTCCGCGAGCTCCCTCGCCTTCCTGCTCTCGTAGTTGGTGAAGAAGGTGAAGCCTTCGGGTCCGGATCCCTTGAGGAGAACCATTCGGGCGGAGGGCACGCCGTGGGCATCCGCCGTGGCCAGAGTCATGGCTTCCGGAAGAAAGAGCCCACATTCCTCGGCGGTTCGGTACCAGTCACCGAACAATTGGATGGGGTCCTCGTCTCCCGAGGGGTCCGGCATCCCGGCCACGACCCCTCTTCCGAGGTTGAGGAGTGCCTGGAGGTGAGCCTTGAGGGTCGTCATGGACTGGATGCGGATGAAGTCTCGAGTCGGATCGAGGGGCACGCTCGGTGTCGCGACACACCCCCTCGTCGGGTGAAGATACCGGCCCCTGTGGCCCGTCCGAAGGGGGTATCCCCATCCTGATGCGGCGTTCCCTGGTGCCGGCCCCGCGGTGAGGGCGGATCAGGGGGATTGGCGCTCCCGCGGACCGGCCAGGCCCACCGTGCCGAAGGATGATGTCCGGCGGTTCCCGGGGCTTGAGCGGCCTGAAAGCGCGCATT
>CP070829.1:3448973-3458406 GCA_020344755.1 Gemmatimonadales bacterium | reverse complement strand
GTTCCCCTCGGCCGCATCCGCTGCCGTGAAGGTCCGGCCCTCCAGCAAGGGTATGCCCATGACGTCGAAGTACCCCCCGTCCGCCCGGCTCGTGAAGGCGGTGGGCCACTCTTCCAGGGGCGTACCCACTCCGTCCGGGAGCTGGTACCGAACGGGGATGGTCTCGTTGTTGAGGGGCAGGTGTGAGACCGAACCCACCGCCTCCACACCCGGCTGCGCGGCGATGCGCGCCTTGGCTTCGTCGAAATACGCCGAGAGCTGATCAACCCCGGAATAGTCCAGCTCCCCGGGAGTGACGGTGGCGCTCACCACCCGCTCCGCGTCGAAGCCCAGGTCCACCGCGCTCACGGCCTGAAGCGATCGGACCATGAGGCCGGTGCCGGTCACCAGGACGATGGCGAGTGTGACCTCCACCACCACCAGGGCTTGCCGGGCCCACAGCGTCGTGCGGCCCGTGCCCGCGGCACCACCTGTCCGGAGGGTCGACCCCAGGGGTGCGCGCGCCACCCGCACGGCAGGAGCCATCCCGAAGAGGAGGGGTGTCGCCAACGTGATGAGGGTGGAAAAGGCGAGGACACGGCCGTCCACGGTGACGTCGCCGACCCGGAAGAGGTCCTCCGGGATGAGCCCGTTCAGGGCACCTGTCGCCAGGTACGCCAGCAGCACGCCCAGCGACCCCCCCACCAGCGCCAGGAAGAAGCTCTCCGTGAGGAGCTGACGGACCAGGCGACCGCGACCGGCGCCCACGGCAGAGCGAACCGCGACCTCCCGGGCCCGGGAGCTGGCGCGGGCCAACGTCAGCGAGGCCACATTCACGCAGGCGATCACGAGGACGAAGACCACCGCCCCCAGGAGCAGGAAGAACGCCATGCGCAGCACGTCCCAGGCAAAGTTCAGGGCTTCCCGAAGTGGCTTGACCGAAACCGCCGTGTAGCGCCCGTCCACTTCCGGATACAGCCCGGCGAGCTCGGCCTGGGCGGCAGAGAGCTCCGCGGCGGCCCGGTCTCGGTCCCAGCCCGGGTTGAGGCGCGCCACGGGAAGTGCCACCGCCCGGGTCCGGTCGGTCTGCACCGCGTCGTCCCGGGCCGGCGTCCAGAGGTGGAGCCCGCCGAAGGGGAAGGTGAAGTTCCGGGGCATGATGCCCACGACGGTATGTGGACGGCCGTCGAGCTCGATGCTCTGGCCGACCATTCCGGGGTCACCGCCGTACCGGTCCATCCAGAGGGTCTCTCCCATCACCACGACGTCCGGCCCACCGGGACCCGCGTCCGCCGGAGCCAGGTACCGCCCCACCAGGGGCGGTGTCCCCAGGATCCCGAACATGTTCCCGGACACCCGCCCCACGTTGTGCCGCTCGGCACGGTCGCCGCCGGTGAGGTTCATGGTCCCGTAGTAGTAGAATCCAATCTCGTCCACAGCCCGGGAGCGCGCCTCCAGGTCGGCGATCTCGGGGGCCGAGAATCGGCCACCGTCCCACCCCTCCAGGGGATCGTAGCCGCCCAGCTGCACCAGTTCATCCGCCGCGGGGAAGGGGAGCGGGCGGAACAGATAGGGGTTCATGAGTGAGAAGATGGTGGTGTTGGCGGCGATTCCCGCGGCCAATGTCACCACCACCACCAGGGTGTAGGTGGGTGTCCGCACCAGGGTCCGGACCGCGTACTTCAGGTCCTGCACGAGCTCCTCCATCCACATCGTCCGCCTCCCTTCCGCGTAGGCCCGGGCGGTCTCCCGGGAACAGTATTCGGTGGTGTAGTCCAGGTCGCCGAAGCGCCTGCGGGCCTCCGCCCGGGCGTCCGCCGGCGACCACCCTTCTTCGATGAGCTCCTGGGCGGTGAGCTCGAGGTGGTGTTCCAGCTCCTCCCGCACCTCGTCCCGGGCCCGGCCGCCGGTGCCAACCGACAGACGGAAGGCGCGGCGAACCTCCTTCGGACCGGGATCCCGCTCAGGCACGCCCCCCCTCCGGCGAGAGGATCCGCAGGACGCCATCTACGTAGGTACGGAAGGACTGCTCCTCCCGGGCCAGCTGCTTGCGTCCCGACGGCGTGAGCCGGTAGAACTTGGCTCTCCGGTTCGATTCCGATGTCCCCCACTCCGATTCCAGGAGTCCCTGCCGGGCCATCCGGTGCAGTGCCTGATAGAGGGCCGCGTCCTGCAGTTCCACGACGCCGCCGGACTGTCGCCGCAGCAGTCGCGAGATCCCGAAACCGTGCAGGGGACGCTCGGCCAGCGCCTTGAGGATCACCAGGTCCACCGTACCCGGCAGGACTCCACCCGTCATGCGTTCACCCATTGCTCATCTCACTCCGTGATGCCTCACTAACTGAGGGGAAGATCAGTGTCCTCTACGGTGGGTGCCGCGCAGGAGTTTCACGGGGCGCCTTGGGAGGGTAGCCAACGCTGGGGCGTCACCTCAGATTCCGTTCGATCGTGATGGATGGAGGTGTCGTGGGTGATCCGGAGTCCCATGTGAGTGAGCTGCCGCTGCATGTTCTCGTCGTCGATGACCAGGCGGACGTGGTCCAGGTCATCCGCCAGGGTCTGGAGGACGCCGGGCACCGTGTGGAAGCGGCGCTGACCGGAGAGGCGGGGTTGGAAAAGGCCTCCACCCGGTCGTACGACGTCATCGTGCTGGATGTGATCCTCCCGGGACTCGACGGGTTCGAGGTGGCGCGCCTTCTCCGGGACCGGGGGATCACCACCCCCATCGTCATGCTCACGGCCCGGGACCAGGAGACGGACGTGGTCCACGGGCTGGCGGAGGGCGCCGATGCCTACCTCTCCAAGCCCTTCCGGATCGCGGAGTTGGAAGCCCACCTACGAGCGCTCAAGCGCCGCGTCGGAATGGAGACCCGGACGGTCCTGCACCTCGAGGACGTGGAGCTGGATCGGGTGAAGCGGGAGGTGCGCCGGGGAGGGCGTGAGATCGCCTTGACGAACATCGAGTTCAAGCTCCTGGAGACCCTCATGCTGAGACCGGAGAGGGTGTTCTCGAGAGAGGAGCTCCTTCACCTGGTGTGGGGTCTCAGCTTCGATCCCGGCACCGGCGTCCTCAACGTCCATCTGGGGAATCTCCGGGCGAAGCTCGAGGCAGACGGGCAGTCCAGGGTCGTCCATACGATCCGGGGTCGGGGTTACTCGCTCCTGACGGCCGGGGAGGCGTGAGGAAGAGGGTGGGCAGTGTGGGATCCGCGGCCCAGGTCGGGCTGGTGTCCGATACCCACGGACTTCTCCGGCCGGAGGTCCTGGGCCTCCTGGAGGGGTGCGATCTGATCCTGCATGCCGGAGACGTGGGCGGGCGGGACATCCTCGACATCCTGGCGACCGTCGCCCCGGTCCACGCGGTCCGGGGGAATACCGATGGCGGCGCGGAGGCATCGGCCCTGCCCTGGACCCAGGCCGTGCCGGTGGCCGGTCGCCTCCTCTACCTGGTCCACATCCTGGAAGACCTGGACGTGGATCCCCGAGCCGCCGGAGTCGACGTCGTGGTGTACGGGCACACCCACCGGCCTCTGGTGGAAGAGCGGGAAGGGGTCCTGTTCGTGAATCCCGGCAGCTGCGGACCCCGCCGGTTCGATCTTCCGGTGACCGTGGCCCGCCTTTCCCTGGAGGCACAGGGCGTGAGCGTGCGTCTCCTTCCGGTCCCGGCGCCCTAGGTCTGTTCCTCCGCCGACGCCGCTGGTCGGAAGAGGCTGAAGATGGCGCCTGCGGGGTCGGCGACCACCGACAGCCGCCCTACCGAGATCTCCTCCGGGGCGACGTGCGAGGTGGCACCGAGCTCCACGGCCCTGGCGTGGGACGCATCCACGTCCTCCACCTGAAAGTAGACGGCCCAGTAGGAAGGCGTGTCCGGGGGCCATTCCTCGGTCATGGCCATGACGCCCCCGTTGGGACGATCCCCCACCATGCACACGTGGTAGACGGAGCCGTCCGGCAAGGGCATCCGGTTCCACTCCCACCCCAGGAGGTCTCCGTAGAACGAGCACGCGGCGTCCACGTTCCGGGTGATGAGCTCGTTCCACGTGAACGCTCCGGGCTCGTTGAAGAGATCGGCTCCGGTGAAGCCCCGGGCCTGCCAGAGACCCACCGAGGCCCCGGTCGGGTCCTGAATCATGCACATCCGGCCGGCGTCGGTGACGTCCCTGGGCGGCATGAGCACCACTCCCCCCAACTCGGCACAGCGTTGGGTCGCCCGGTCGATGTCGTCGACGAGGATGTACGACATCCAGACAGGTGGGAAGCCCTGACCATCGGCGGTGGGAGGCATGGCCACCATCCCGGCCAGCACCTCTTCGTTCCGGTGGAACATGTGGTACTGACCCTGGGGCATCAGGTCCACGGAGTGGGACCAGTCGAAGAGCGCCTCGTAGAACGCGATGCTCCCCTGGACGTCGTTCGTGACCAGGTCCACCCAAGAGAAGTTCCCGTGCTTCAGTTCGACTCCGGGCATGCGACCACCTCCTGGTGCGGGGATCCAGGACTCGGACGGAGCGCCGTCCGGCCAGAAGCCGAGTCTCGAGCCCCCGATAAGCCCGCGCAAGGACCGCGCCGAGGGCCGGGAGGACGGTCTGGGAAGGCGGCGGGGCTTCGGCGCGTCTGGCGGCACAACCCTTCCGCGGCCAGACTGTCACCACCTCCATCGCCGGTCCGGCGGGGGAGCCCGTGGACTCGAACCGGAGGGACCACAGTGGATCTGGGAGATGCGGTGGGGGGGGTGAGCTGGCTTACGGTGTTACTCGCGGCGGCGATCCCCTTCGTGCTGGGAGCCCTTTGGTACGGCCCCCTCTTCGGAAAGCGGTGGATGACCGCCTCCGGCATGACCGAGGAGAAGGTGGCGTCCGGGAACATGCTGCGCACCTTCGGCGCCGCGTTCGTCCTGCAGCTGGTGCAGGCCGTGGCGCTGGCCGTCTTCATCGGGGTGGAGGCCGGGGTATGGGTGGGGCTGGTGGCCGGGCTCTTCGCCGGGATCGGATGGGTGGCCGCGGCGTTCGGCGTGGTCTACCTCTTCGAGCAGCGTCCGCTCGGCCACTTCCTGGTCAACGCGGGCTACATGGTGGTGTCGCTCGCGGTGATGGGGAGCATTCTCGGCGCCTGGGGCTGAGCCAGGGTCGAGGGCGAGACGGTGGTCAGGCCTCGGTGATCGCCCCCCGACGTACCAGCCGAATCCGACCCGTTCCAAAGATCTCCCGGAGCTCCGCCAGGGTGCCGTTCGAGACGTCCACCTGGAGCGTGCGTGAGCGCAGGCGGGGCGCCGGCTGCCCGTTGTCCGCCCCCAACGTGACCTCCACGGGGGTCGCTCCCGGATGGGCACTCAGGACGGCACGGGCGTGGGCGAACTCCGCCGGTCCGAATTCGGCTCGCAGAGGGAGCTCGATCTGGAGGCTCAGGAGGCCCGATTCCGGGAGTTCCTCCAGGGGCCGCACTTCGTCCAGGAAGACGGGGGGATCGTCCTCGTCGCGCTCCCGTCCGCTCACCTGTCCGCGGATGAGGACCACGGCGTCCGCCTGGAGGGCGTCCTTGCACGACTGCCAGGCCTCCTTGAATGCGAGCACCGTCGCGGTCCCGTGGAAATCCTCCACGGTGATCTTGCCCCACTCCGAGTTGTCCCGCTTCGAGATCTGCCGCGCCACCGCGGTGACCACGCAGGCCAGCTCCACCTTCTGCCCCGCCCACTCCTGCAACGACCGGGAGTTCACGTGGTCGAAGGCCTGCACCACGTCCCGGAGACGGTCCAGGGGATGCCCGGAGATGAAGAAGCCCAGCGCCTCCTTCTCGCGCTTGAGGCGGTCCGGCTCCTCCCACTCCGGGACACCGGGAAGGGGCGGCGCCTGCCGGGCGAGTCCGCCCCCTTCCGGGTCACCGCCGAAGAGGGAGGCCTGTCCCGCCTCTTCCTCGGCCCGGCGCGCCATGACCTCCTGATAGGCGGTCTCGAGCCCGGCCAGCAGCTGTGCCCGGTGCCCGAACGCGTCCAGGGCACCGGCAGCAATCAGCGCTTCGCAGGCGCGCTTGTTCAGGGCGCGGACGTCGATCCGCTCGAGGAAGTCGAAGAGCGAGGTGAAGGGGCCCGCCTCCCGGGCCGAGAGGATGGACTTCACGGCGGCGGATCCGACGCCCCGGACCGCACCCAGACCGAACCGGATCTGGTGGCCCCCGATGGCCGTGAACTTCCACCCCGACTCGTTCACATCCGGCGGAAGCACCTCCACGGGGTGCTCGAGCTTGGGCAGGTGCCGCGGGAGGTCTCGGCACTCCGCGATGTACTTCACCACGTCGTCGGTCTTGTCCAGGACCGACGAGAGAAGTCCGGCCATGAACTCGGCAGGATAGTGGGCCTTCAGCCAAGCAGTGTGATAGGACAGTAGCGAATAGGCCGCGGAGTGGGACTTGTTGAAGCCGTACCGGCCGAAGGTCTCGATCTGCTCCGCCAGCTCCCGGGCCACGCGCTCGTCGACCCCGCGGTCGGTGGCCTGCTTCGCGAACTTCCCCAGCTGTTCCGCGATGAGCTTCGCGTTCTTCTTACCCACGGCCTTCCGGAGCACGTCCGCCTCTCCCAGCGAGAAGCCAGCCAGGACGTTGGCGATCCGCATCACCTGTTCCTGGTAGACGATGATGCCGTAGGTGGGCTTCAGGGCTTTCTCGAGTTCCTGGTGGGGGTAAGCGACGGGTTCCTGCCCGAGCTTGCGCCGGATGTAGACGTCGGTCATGCCCGAGTCCAGGGGACCCGGGCGGATGAGCGCATTGGTGGCCACCAGGTCCTCGAATCGGTCGCAGCGCATGGAGCGGAGCTTCTCCGAGGCGAGGGCCGACTCGAACTGGAAGACCCCGCTGGTCCCCCCCCGTGCGAGCATCTGGTAGACCGCCGGGTCGTCCAGGGGCACGTCGTCCATGCTCTCGAAAATCTGGCCGGTCACCGGGTGCTTCAGCGCACCGATTCGACCCTTGACCATCTCGACGGCGTCGTGGATGACCGTCAGGGTCTTGAGGCCCAGGAAGTCCATCTTGAGCATGCCCGCCTCTTCGAGGCAGTTCATGTCGTACTGGGTGACGACCATGGCGTCGTCGTCGCCCCCATTCTTCCCGTTCTGGACACACACCGGGACGTACTCGTCCAGGGGCCCCGGCGCGATGACCACTCCGGCGGCGTGGACCGACGAATGGCGGGATAGCCCCTCCAGCGTCAGGGAGTAGTCGAAGAGCTGGCGGTGCCGCTCGTCCTGGTGGTAAAGGTCCTTTACCTCCTTCAGCTTCTCCACGGCCTCGGCCACGGTGAAGCTCTGGCCGGGAGCGTTGGGGATGAGCTTGGCGATGCGGTCCGTCTCGGCGGGCTCGAAGCCCAGGGTCCGCCCCACGTCCCGGATCACGGCCCGGGCCTTCATGGTCCCGAAGGTGATGATCTGGCCGACGGCGTCCTTTCCGTACTTCTGCCGGGTGTACTCGATGACCTCCCCCCGGCGCTCGAAGCAGAAGTCGATGTCCACGTCGGGCATGGACACCCGCTCCGGATTCAGGAACCGCTCGAAGAGGAGGTCGAAGTCGAGGGGATCCAGGTTGGTGATCCCCAGCGCGTAGGCCACAAGGGAGCCGGCGGCGGATCCCCGGCCCGGTCCGACGGGGATGCCTTTCTCCCGCGCCCACCGGATGAAGTCCTGGGTGATGAGGAAGTAGCCGGCGTACCCGGTGCCCTTGATCACGCCCAACTCGTAGTCGAGCCTCTCCTGAACCGGCCCAGGCAGGGCGTCTCCGTATCGTTCCCGGGCCCCCTCTCGGGTGAGGAACTCCAGGTAGTCGTTCTCGTCCGTGTGGCTCTCCGGGAGCGGGAATTCCGGGAGGTAGTACTGCTTGTCGAAGCTCAGCTCCACCTCGTCGGCGATCCGGAGCGTGTTCTCGAGCACTTCGGGGTGGTCGGGAAACCGCTCCGCCATTTCCGGGCCGCTCTTGAAATAGAGCCCGTCGTCGTAGCGCATGCGGTTGGGATCGTCCCTGTCCTTCCCCAGGCCGATGCACAGGAGGACGTCGTGGGCCTCGTGGTCCCCTTCCCTCAGAAAGTGAGCGTCGTTGGTGGCGATGACCGGAAGCCCGAGCTCGTCACCGAGGGTGAGGATCTTCCGATTCAGCTCCGACTGCCCCTCGGAGTCGTGACCCTGGACCTCCAGATAATACCGGTCCCCGAAGACCTCGGCGTACCAGGAGGCGGCCGCCCGGGCGCCGTCCCAGTCGTCGTTCATGAGGTTGCGGGCTACCTCGCCCGCGAGGCAGGCGGAGGAGACGATCAGCCCTTCCCCGAATTCTCTGAGGACTTCCCGGTCCACCCGCGGCTTGAAGTAGAAGCCCTCGGTGTAGCCGATGGACGAGAGCTTCACCAGGTTCCGGTACCCCACCCGGTCCCGTGCCATGAGTACGAGGTGGTAGTAGTTCTTTCCGCCACCCTCCCCCCGGGTCCGGTCCCTCCGATCCCCGGGAGCCACGTACGCCTCCATCCCGAGGATGGGCTTGAGGTCGTTGGAGCGGGCCACCTTCTGGAACGTCCACGCACCGAACAGGCATCCGTGATCCGTGAGGGCCAGCGCCGGCATCTCGAACTCCCGCGCCCGGTGGACCAGGTCGGTAATGCGGTTGGCGCCGTCGAGGAGCGAGTACTCGGAATGGGTGTGGAGGTGGACGAAGCTCACGGGCGGTTTCGGCACTCGGGACGGCTCTGGCGAGCCTTCATTCTAGGGGCCGATGCGGGTGGGTCCAAACCTCCGCGGGTGGGTTTGGCGTAATTCCGCGGATTCCGCCCGCGGAGCGTCGCCAGCGGCCGGACCGGAGCGCCCGCAGACCCTTTCGAGAACAGGCCAGGATTCCCAGTATGGGCGGCACACGGGCAGGGGTTCAGCCCAGTGAGATCCTCACGGGAGGTACAAGATGCTGAACGAGTTCAAGAAGTTCGCCATGCGGGGAAACGTGGTGGACATGGCGGTAGGTATCATCATCGGTGGCGCCTTCGGGACGATCGTGAAGAGCATGGTGGACGATGTGCTCATGCCGCCGCTGGGGCTGCTCCTGGGCGGCGTGGACTTCAGCAACCTGTTCATCGTCCTGAAGCCCGGGGCGGAAGCGGCCGGCCCCTACGCCGCGCTGGCGGATGCCCAGGCGGCGGGTGCGGTGAGCATCAACTACGGCGTGTTCATCAACAACACCATCGCCTTCCTGATCGTGGCATTCGCGGTCTTCATCCTGGTGCGCGGAATGAACCGACTCCAGGCCGAGGAGGAGGCACCGGCGCCGGCGCCCACCACCAAGTCCTGTGGCTTCTGCGCGACCGACATCCCCATCAGCGCCACTCGCTGCCCCAACTGCACCTCTCAGCTGGACTGAGGTGACCACGGGCCGGGGCGGTCCGCCCTGGCCCGTTTCGACCTCTCCCCTCATGCGGAACCGGCGGCACGTGCCGCCG
>CP070829.1:3439294-3448873 GCA_020344755.1 Gemmatimonadales bacterium | reverse complement strand
CTGTACGAGATGCTCGTGGGGGAGCCGCCGTACCTGGGGAACACCGCCCAGGCCGTGCTGGGGAAGATCATCCAGGGGATTCCCGTGTCGGCCACCGCGGCCCGGAAGACGGTTCCGGCGAACGTGGACGCCGCCATTAGGAAGGCCCTGGAGAAGCTGCCGGCGGACCGCTTCACCCGGGCGGCGGACTTCGGCGCGGCGCTCTCGGACCCGGCGTTCCGTCACGGTGCCGAAGCCGAGGGTGCCGCTGCCGGGCGCGACGCCGGTCGCTGGCGGATGCTCGCTTTCGCCGCAATGGCGCTGGCGGTGGTGTCGTTCGCGGCGGGGACCGCCGGCATGCTGGGATCACCGGACGAGCCGGCGGCCGTGGAGCGGCACAGGCTGGAGTTCCCATCGCTGGGACCAGCGTACCCCTGGGGCGCAGGCCTGGCGCTGGCCCCTGATGGATCCGGCATGGTCTACGCGGACCTGACCGACGGAGGGGAGGTGGCCCTGTTCTACAAGGCCCGCGGCGACGAGGATGGAGCCCTCCTGCCGGGCACCGAGGATGCCCGCGATCCCACGTTCAGTCCCGACGGCACCTGGGTGGCGTTCCGCCAGGGCGGACGGCTCATGAAGAGGCCGGTCCGTGGGGGTGCACCGGTGACGCTGGCGGAAGGCGTGGACCGGGGAGCCAGCGGGATCCACTGGATGGAGGACGGGCGCATCCTGTTCGAGCTGGACGAGGGGGATCGCCTGGCCCGCATCGCCGAGGACGGGGGCAGTCCTGTGGACACGCTGGGTGACGTAGGCGCCATGCGGTGGCTCCAGGGCATCGAAGGTGCGGACTTCGCCCTGGTGGTGGGCTGCCTCGGTGGATGCAGGCTGGGTCTGTCGGACTTCGCCACCCGGCAGGTGGAGTACCTCCTGGACGGGGTGGATCGGGCGTGGTACCTGCCGTCGGGTCACATCGTGTACGTGCGGGACGACGGAGCGGTGTTCGCGGCACCCTTCGACGTGGAGACACGCCAACTGGGTGCCCTGGGGGTCCCGCTCTTCGCGGGCGTGAGAACGCAGGCGGGGGTGAGCAACATGGTGCTGGGGGGTGACGGCACCATGGTCTACGTGCGGGGCGCGACGAGCGGGGGCGGAGGTGACCAGGAGTATCTCGTATGGGTGGACCGGCAGGGGGTCTTCGAGCCTGTGGACCCGGCCTGGCCCATCTCCGACCTGGACGCGCCGGCGCTCTCCCCCGACGAGACCCGCCTGGCCGTGGTCGTCTACGCCGACATGCCGGAACTCTGGGTGAAGGAGCTTCCCGACGGTCCGCTCACGCGGGTCTCCGATCCCAGGTTCAGGGCCTTCGCTCCCGTTCAGTGGACGCCGGACGGCCGCTCGCTGGTCTACGCGCGCAACCGGGACGGGCAGTCCGAGATGGTGCGGATCCGTGCCGATGGAAGCCAGTCGGAGGCCGAGATCCTTCTCAGCACTCCCGTGGCCATCGGGGTGCCCTCGCTGACGCCGACCGGGGACGGGTTCGTGTACAACACCATGAACCGACCCCGGGACATCGGGTTTGCGGACGGCACCACGGACACGCTCGCCCTCCTCCTCCGGAGGGAGTTCAATGAGACCGCCCCGGTCCTCTCGCCCGACGGCCGCTGGTTGGCGTACGTCTCGGACGTCACCGGCGACCAGGAGGTGTTCGTCCGCCCGTTCCCCGAGGTCGACGACAGTCGCGTGCAGATCTCCGTGGGAGGAGGAAACGAGCCCCTGTGGTCCCGTGACGGAGGGGAGATCTTCTACAAGTCCGGGGGCATGCTCGTGGGGGCGACCGTGGAGGTCGGCTCCGCCCTGGTGGTCGCCTCTCGGACCGAGCTGTTCGAGATGGGGCGTGATTACATCGCCCGCCCCGGTGAACGGAGCTACGACGTGAGCCGGGATGGGCGACGGTTCCTCATGGTCCGGAACGCGGAGGCGCCGGGGCTGGTCGACGGGGAAGCACCAGAGGCCACCCTCGTCCTGGTGCAAAACTGGTTCACGGAGCTGGCGGAGTCGCTGGGCGAGGGCAACTGAGATGGCCGATTCCCACATCGCCCGTCTGAACGCCGCCCTCGAGGGCCGCTACCGAATCCAGCGGGAGCTCGGCGAGGGTGGCATGGCCACGGTCTACCTGGCCGAGGACCTGAAGCACGATCGCAAGGTGGCGCTGAAGGTGCTCAAGCCGGAGCTCGCCGCCGTGGTGGGCGCCGAGCGCTTTCTGACCGAGATCAAGACCACGGCCAACCTGCAGCACCCCCACATCCTGCCGCTCTTCGACTCGGGCGAGGCCGACTCCTTCCTCTTCTACGTGATGCCGTACCTGGAGGGGGAGTCGCTCCGGGACCGGCTGGACCGGGAACGGCAGCTCCCGGTGGACGAGGCCGTGGCGCTGGTGTCGAAGGTGGCCGACGCCCTGGACTACGCCCACGACCGCGGGGTGGTGCACCGGGACATCAAGCCCGCCAACATCCTGCTGAGCGAGCGGGGCGAGCCGCTGGTGGCGGACTTCGGGATCGCCCTGGCCGTGACCCAGGCCGGCGGAGGACGGGTCACCGAGACCGGCCTCTCCATGGGCACGCCCCACTACATGAGCCCCGAGCAGGCGTCGGGCGACCGGGACGTGGACCCCCGCTCCGACATCTTCGCCCTGGGATGCGTCCTGTACGAGCTTCTGGCCGGCGATCCGCCCTTCGCCGCGTCGTCGGCCCAGGGGGTCCTTGCCCGCATCCTCACCGAGGAGGCGGCGCCGGTCACCCGGACCCGCCGCACCGTCCCGCCCCACGTCGCGGGGGCCGTGGCCCAGGCGCTTCAGCGTCTGCCCGCCGATCGGTTCGGAAGCGCGCGAGCGTTCGCGCGGGCGCTGGCCGACCCCGGCTTCCGCTTCGGTGAGGTGGCCGGAGCCACCGTGGGGACGGCTCCGGTCTGGAACCGACTCTCCGTCTCGATGACGGCGCTGGCCGTTCTCTTCGCCGGGGCCGCGGGCTGGTCGCTCGTGGGGGGTGACGCTCGGGCCCCGGGACCGGTGACGCGGGTCGTCCTGACCTCCGCCCCGGGGCAGGAGCTCGGGGACACCCCCGGGGCGGTGAGCATCGTGGCCGTCAGCCCCGACGGAGGCGTCGTGGCGTACCGCGGTGCCGACACCCGGCTCTGGACGCGGCGCCTGGATGACCTCGCGGCGACCCCGATTCCCGGGACCGAAGGGGTCGTCCACCCCCGATTCTCCGACGACGGGGCCTCGCTGTCGTTCCAGGCGGACGAGGACGACCGATTGGGGGTCGTTCCCACCGGCGGGGGCGTGCCGGTGTGGCTCCAGGAGCCCGCGTTCGCGTTCGGGACCGCCTGGGGGGACGACGGCGCCATCTACTGGATCGGTTCGGAGGAGCGGGGTTCCCGGTGGTCGCTGCGCCGCTGGCTGCCCGGGGCGGCGTTGGCCGAGACGGTGGTCGACTCCCTGCCTCCGGGGGGCGTGAGCGACGTCCTGCCCGGGAGTCGCGTGGTCCTCCTCACCGGCCCGGGAGGGGTTCACGCCTTGGAGTTGGCCTCGGGGACCCTGTCCGAGATCGGCCCGGGGGTGAGCGCGCGGTATCTCGACACGGGACATCTCGTGTTCGCCCGCGAGGAGGACGGCGCCCTGCTGATCCAGCCCTTCTCGCCCCGCTCGCTGACCGTGACCGGTCCGGCGGTGACCACGGGCGCGGTCGTGCGGGTCCGAAGGGGCCGAGTCGCCGAGTTCAGCATCGGGGACGAGGGAACGCTGGTGTATCGGCCCGCGCTGGGCGGTGGTGCGGGCGAGCGACTGGTCCGGATCGAACCATCGGGCCAGGTGGAGCCGGTCCAGTGGCCCGCTCCCGGGAGCGCCGTGTACGACGGAATCTCGTTGGACCCGTCGGGCACCCGGGCCGCCGTCGCCATTCGTGACGGGAGAGACTTCTTCGAAGGCGACATCTGGATCATCGACCTGGACGCCGGGGCCGGGTACCCGCTCACCACCGACGGCTCGAGCGTGCGCCCGGACTGGCACCCGTCGGAAGAACGCCTCGCCTTCATCCGCCATGGAGACGGGCCTCCCACCGCGCGATGGATCGCCGCCGACGGCTCGGGAAGGGAGGGCCACTTGGCCGATCTCGTACCCGGGTTGGCCGAGGTTCGCTGGATTCCGGGACGGGACGACCTGGTGGTGCGCATGTCAGGGGAGACGTCGATCCGGTCGATCTTCCGGCTCGTCCTCGGGGATGAGGCCACGCTCACGCCCTGGCTCGACAACGAGTTCTCTACGCAGATCCCGGTGCCGTCTCCGGACGGGGCCTGGCTCCTGTACACGTCGGGCCGGACCGGCCGGCAGGAGATCTACGCCAGGCCGTGGCCGGACGGGGGCGCGGTGACCCAGCTCTCCAGCATCGGCGCGTCGAGAGCCGTGTGGGCCCCCGACGGTGACGCGGTCTATTTCGACGGGAGTGACGGGTACATGTGGCAGGTCGACGTGACACCCGACGGGGACCGCCTGCGCGTCGACGGCCGCGAGCGACTCTTCGAGTACTCCGGAAACCAGTTCGCCATGGGCCCCGACGGCCGGTTCCTCGCCGCCCTCTCGGAAGGGACGGAGGAGGAGGACGAGTTGATCCTGGTCCGCAACTGGGTGCAGGAGGTGACGGGGCGGGAGTAGGGGCTCGATCCCGTCTGCCGCTCCGCTCCGCCGCCCTACCGCCCCAGCAAGGCCACGTGACGGGGCTCCGCACCGACCACCGCCGCCACGCGGATCCCGCCGTCCAGGGTGGCCAGGGCACCGAAGCGTGAAACGGCCAGGGCCAGGAGATACGCGTCGGTGATCTCGCGGTAGCCCGTCAGCGCCCCCACCACGAACCGGGTGGGATCCAGGATCGAGACCCCGTCCTCCCAGAAGGTGTGGCCCGGGCGACCGGTGAGCTGGCCGAGCTTTCCAGCGGCGTCCGCGGCCGTGGTCCTGCGGCCGGGATAGGCGGGATTGGACAGGACCCGCACGAAGCCGTTCTCCGTGAGGGGACAGGAGGCCCAGGCGGCGCTACCCACCGAGGCGAACCAGTTGTGGGCGGTGTCATGGTGGATGTGGCCCGGGTCGAAGAGGGCGACCAGGACGTTCACGTCCAGGAGATGGACCCGCTTGCCCCGCGCCACTACGAGTCCTCGGCCAGGCCGGCCACGTCCTCGGACGTCACCAGGCCGGCCCCCTCCACGGGGTCCAGGAGGGGGACTCCGTTACGCGTGCCGCCGGGAGCCGCCGGTTGCCGCAACGCCTGCCGGGCCAGCTCAGAGAGGACCTCGCCCGCGGATGCCCCGCGCAGCCGGGCGATCTCCTTCACCGCACGCAGCACGTCGTCGTCGAGGTTGAGCGTCGTTCGCATGTTTTGAACATCACGCATCACGCATCACACATCAAGGAAGGAAGAGTCGCGAGGGGGCAGGGACCTTGAGGATTCCCAGGGAGGTGGAAGGCGGCTCGGAGTTTGGAGGTTCTGCTCGCGGCCGGGCGTCTCCATGGCCTGCGCGGCCAGCGGCCGGGCGGTCCCACGGCCTGTGCAGACCGCCGCCGGGCAGTCCAAAGGCCCGCGGCGTCCAACGCCGCCCGGGGAACCGAAGCCTACGGATGCCGGGAATCCTGGCGGACCCTGGGGGCGGCACCCCATCTTCGGCCCCCATGACCGACATCCCTCCCCGTCTCTCCGCGGCCCTCTCCGAGCGCTCCCTGGCGGTCCTCAACTGGTTCAAGGAGCTGAAGGCGCGCATGGGAGCGGGAAACTGAGCGTGGCTCACCGTGTGCGTGCCGCCCAGTCAGCCCATCATCGGGTTTTCCACCCGAAGGCTGGGAAAGCGGCTGAAGTCCCGGTCGGCACTCCAGAGCGACGAGACGCCATGGTGAAGGCACAGCGCCGCGATGCGCCCGTCGTGGACCTTGGCGCCCGTGGCCTTGGCCTGGGCGAGGGTCTCGGACAGGCGCTGCGCATATCCCGGAGCTTCGGCGAGGAGCACCAGGGACGGCGACTCCATCCAGGCATGCACCTGGTTCAGCGCGGCGGGGAGCTTCGTCGGGGGCCTGTAGATCCGGGGATGCGTGACGATGGCCAGGAACTCGTGGATGCAGGGCCATGGAATGGCCCAGGGCGCCCGGGACTCCGCAAGGTCACGGATTGCGGCGGCCGCGGGCTCGTGGAAGGACGAGTCACGGCGGTGGGCGTACACCAGCAGGTTGGTGTCCACGGCGATCATCCGCCGCGTCCCTCGTACACCAGCTCCGCCAATCTGGCCCAGCCACCCTCCTCCACGTCGGGGTGGAGGCCCTGGCCGCCAACGGAGGCCTCACGGAGGGTGAAGGCCTCTTCCCGGGCGGATTCCACCACGCTGCGGAGGCCTTCCTCGAGGATGGCGCGCAGGGTGGTGCCCCGTTCCGCCGCATGCCGCTTGGCCGCCTCCAGCAAGGCGTCAGAGATTTCTACCGTCGTCTTCATAGGGGTGCCCATACTTGGTGACCCATACTCCCATATCAAACTGCGTGCGCTGATGTCTCGATGCAATGACGTCGAGCTGGCGGGGCATGCGAATGCGGGTCTGGGACTCATGGAGAGGTTGAATCGATGACCGGCTCCCACACCTCCCGCCTCAACGCGGCCCTGGCCGACCGCTACCGCATCGAGCGCGAGCTCGGGGAAGGTGGCATGGCCACCGTCTACCTGGCGGGGGACCTGAAGCACGAGCGGAAGGTGGCGCTCAAGGTGCTGAAGCCGGAGCTGGCTGCGGTGGTGGGCGCGGAGCGCTTCGTGGCCGAGATCCGCACCACGGCCAACCTGCGCCACCCCCACATCCTGCCGCTCTTCGACAGCGGGGAGGCCGACGGCTTCCTCTACTACGTGATGCCGTACGTGGAGGGCGAGTCCCTGCGGGAGCGCCTCGATCGCGAGAAGCAGCTGCCGGTGGACGAGGCGGTGGCCATCGCCACGAAGGTGGCGGGGGCGCTGCAGGCCGCCCACGACGCAGGCGTGATCCACCGGGACATCAAGCCGGCGAACATCCTGCTGGAAAAGGGCGAGCCGGTGGTGGCGGACTTCGGGATCGCGCTGGCGGTGCAGGAGGCCGGGGGTGGGCGGCTCACCGAGACGGGCCTGAGTCTGGGCACGCCGTACTACATGAGCCCGGAGCAGGCCACGGGCGACCGGGCCCCGGACGCCCGGAGCGATGTCTATGCGCTTGGCTCCGTCCTGTACGAGATGCTCACAGGCGACCCACCGCACACGGGTTCGACGGCCCAGGCGGTGCTCGGCCAGATCATTACGGGCGACCCGGTCTTCGCCACCAGGAAACGCCCAGCCGTGCCGGCCCACGTCGACGCGGCCATCCGCAGGGCGCTCGAGAAGCTGCCCGCGGATCGCTTCGGGACCGCGGCGGAGATGGCGGGCGCCCTCGGCAATCCGTCTTTCCGGCACGGGGAACTCGAGACGCGGGTCGCGAGTCGTGGCGACCGTCGACTCACCGGCGTCCTGGCCGTCACGACCGTGGTCCTGGCGATCGCGCTCCTTTGGCAGGTCCTGGGGTCGGGGGCCCGCGCGCCGCAGTCCACCTTGTGGTTCGACATCGTTCCCACGCCGGCCGTCGAGTACCCGGAGTGGGGAACCGGCTTCGTGCTGACCGCCGACGGCAGCGAGATCGTGTACTCGGGAGAAGACGAGGACGGTGAGCGCGCCCTGTGGCGACGCTCCCTCCACCAGCCCGAAGGCGAGCGCATCCGGGGGACGGAGGGTGGCGAGGCCGCGTACCTGTCGGCGGACGGCAGGACGATCGCGTTCTTCGCCGCACAGGACATCCGAACCGTACCGTTCGGGGGCGGCCCGGCCGTCACCGTCGGCCAGGGATGGGATCCAGCCTGGGGGGACGACGGCTCGCTCTATTTCTGGCGGGAGAAGACGGTGTTCAGACTCCCGCCCGAGGGCGGCGAAGCGGTCGCTTGGACGCCACAGATGGAGGCGGACTTCGCCGGCCTCCAGCCACTCCCCGGCGGCGCGGGCATCCTGACCACGATTCGCCGGAGTACCGCGAACTGGAGCCGGATTGCGGTCATCGGACCCGAGGGTGGAGAGCCCCGCGAGATCCTGGACGGTGTGACCGCGTTCTACTCGAACTCGGGCCACATCGTATACGCGACGTCCGACCGCACGCTCTGGGCGGCGCCCTTCGACCTCGAGACCCTGGAACCCGGCCAGGGCGTGGCGCTCTGGGACAGCCTTTGGGTCCGGGGCCCCTCGTACACGACCTTTGCCCTGTCGGAAGACGGCGACCTGATCTTCCAACGGCCACCGCCCGATCGCCCCTCCGAGTGGGGGTGGCTCGATCGCGACGGGGACTTCACTCCCCTGGGCTGGGAGCACGGGATGGGCTTCGTGGCCATCTCCCCGGACGGGTCCGCCGTCACGTTCAGTCGCGGGGGCAACCAGTGGGTGCGGCGCTTCGATGAGAACCTCCCCGTACAACTGACCTTCGCGGGCGGGGGGAGTCGCTCTTCCTGGACGCCGGAGGGCGATTCGGTCCTGCTCGATGCCGAACAGGAGCTCCGAACCGTGGCCGCCGACGGGAGCGGGCAGCCGGTACCCTCCATTACCGATGAGCTTCAGGTCCTGCATCCCCAGTGGTCTCGCGACCGCCAGTGGATCGTATACCGGACCAACATCAACCTCACCGGGTCCGGGGACATCCGTGCCATTCGCCCCGGTACCGACTCCGCGTCCACGGACATCGTCGCGACGCCCGCCCTGGAGGCGGGCCACAAGCTCTCTCCGGACGGCGACTGGCTGGCCTACCACTCGGAGGAGACGGGACGCGCCGAGGTGTACGTGACCCGCTTTCCGAACAGCGACGGCGGGAGGTGGATCGTGTCGACGGGCGGCGGCACCGGGCCGGTCTGGTCCCGCGACGGAAGTGAGCTGATCTACGCCAGTGGGGACAGTCTGTGGGTGGTGCCGGTCCGACTCGGGGCCGCGTTCGCCAAGGGCGCCGCCCAGCCGTTGGCGTCGGCGGAAGAGTTCGCGCTCTCCGGTCTGCTCGCCGCACCCTACGACATCGCACCGGACCGCCGGATCCTCGTCCGCCGGTACCTCGTGGACGCGCAGCCCAACCCGATCGTGTACGTCCAGAATTTCGCCACGCTCCTGGAGGAACGGTTGGGGGGAGGCGCCCCATGACCGACATCCCCGCCCGCCTCAACGCCACCCTCGAGGGCCGCTACCGCATCGAACGCGAGATCGGCGAAGGGGGCATGGCCACGGTCTACCTGGCCGAGGACCTCAAGCACGGCCGGAAGGTCGCCCTCAAGGTGCTCAAGCCGGAGCTGGCGGCCATGGTGGGGGCCGAGCGCTTCCTGGCGGAGATCCGCACCACGGCGAACCTCCAGCACCCCCACATCCTGGGGCTCCACGACTCCGGGGAGGCGGACGGGCTCCTCTTCTACGTCATGCCCTACGTGGCGGGGGAGTCGCTGCGGGACCGGCTGAACCGGGAGCGGCAGCTTCCCGTGGACGAGGCGGTGCAGATCGCCACCTC
>CP070829.1:3429602-3439194 GCA_020344755.1 Gemmatimonadales bacterium | reverse complement strand
TGGGCCGCGACGTCCCGGGTGTGCCCGTCCAGGACCTCCTGCAGGAGCTCCTTGGCCCGACGCCAGTCGCTCTCGAAGGTCACCAGCACCGGAAGCTCATGCCAGACGTACTCGAACTCGTCGGTGTAGTTGGCCACCGGCACGTTGAAAACCTGCGCATTGGGGACATGGATGATGCGACCCGTGCTCTGGTCCGCCTGAACCCAGTTCCCCACCTCCAGAAGGGTGAACTGGAAGAGCCGGATGTCCACCACGTCCCCCCTGTGCTCCCCGATCTGGATCCGGTCCCCCACGCGGAAGGGATGCCGGAGGAGAATGAAGAACCACCCGGCGAGGTTCGTGACCAGGTCCTTGAGGGCGATGGCCAGGCCTGCCGTGAGCAGGCCCAGGAAGGTCCCCAGGTTGCCGATGGTCTCCAGCCAGATCTGACCCAGGACGAGGAAGCCCACGAGGTACGCCACGTAGGCGCTCCCCTTCCCCCACTGGTAGCGGGACCGGGGGTCCTCGATCTGTCCCGCCAGGACGCGCAAAAGGATCCGCCGGACCAGCCAGATGAGCACGATGGCAGCCAGCGAGAGGCCGATCTTGGTCTGGATGGCGGGGCTGATCCCGCCGAGGTCCTGGAGCACGGGCGGAGCGGTTGAGGGGCGGGGACCGAAATGCGATGCGGGGAAGATAGGGAGAAGGTGCGCGTTTCGCGCGCTGTTACATTCGCCCGGTTTGCACCCCCGTCCCGTCGCGTGCTTCCTGCCCCGTTACCTTGGCTCGGTTCCCCGCCGCCATACGGTCTGCCCCGACCCGCCCTCCCTTCTCCCCGGCCACGGGCCGGCGGCGCGGCGGGATCAAGAGGAGACTCCGCTCCACGGCCGGACGGCCCGGCCGCAGTGGATGACGAAGGGTGATCCGGAAGTGCGGGGGCGTGGAAAGGCCCTCGCCGGTGTCCGGGCGTCGGTGGCCGCGCCGACGCCCGGGGAGGGTCAGTAGTCTACCGACGGGTGGGACCTCCCGGACTGTCGAGTCGCTTCGGGATCAGGCGCCGGGACCCGAGGAGTCAGGCTCCCGTACCCACACACGGATGTGCCGCTCGGCGATGAAGTGGCCCGGGATATCGTCCCGTGGCCGGATATGCAGCAAGGCCGTTCCGGCGGATAGGGCTCTGACGAGGACGACCTCTCCCGCGGCGGGGTCCTCCGGCCCTCCCAGCGGCGTTCCGTCACTCCCGGCCCACCAGTCGTACGGAGTGGTCTCGTCGGCGGAGGGCAGGTGGATCGTGGCCACCTCGGGCGCGCTGCTCTGCCACGCCAGCCGGGTGTGGTGTTCTTGAGCGTGCTCGTTCACCAACACGGCCTCCAGGGTGACCGTCTGTCCCACGTCGAGCGTCACGACGGTCTGTGACACGGCGATGGTCAGCTCCTCGAGGTCACTCTCGATCAGGAGGTCTCCGGAGTCGCATGCCGCCAACCCCAGCAGCCCGATGACCGTGAGAATCCCTCCTGGCCCAAACATCCGCGTGCTTCGCTTCATGGTCGCCCCTCCTGTTCTCGAGTGGGTGCGGGGCCGGTGGCCAGAACCGGGCCAGGGCTGGCCGTGGCACCCGGTGGGGGCGGGCAGGTACAAGGACCATGCCTCAGGAGGCGGCCGGGCGGGACCCGCGGTCTCGCGGTCATTCTCACATCCACCAATCCCGGGGGAGGGCGTTCCGGCGATCGTCACGCCAGGACGACTCTGCAACGCCTCGGAGTCGCAACGGAGGACAATCTGTCGACCTGCGTGTCAGATTGTCTCGACAAATTGTCCCAGCACCCACATCCCATGCCGAGATCCGTTCCGTGACCGATCCCCCGTCCCCCTCGTCCGAGCCCGACGTGGTCCGCCTCCTCTGGCGGCTCCTGCGTCCCTACCGCTACCGCATCGCGTGGCTCTCCGTCCTCATCAGCGGGACGGCAGCCCTGGGCGCGGCGGGACCCCAGTTCGTCCGGGTCGCGTTCGACCAGGTGATTCCCTCGGGGGAGGTTCGGCTCTTCCTCCTCTTCGCCACCGCCTTCGTGGGCTTCTACCTGGTGCAGGCGGCGCTGGGGTACGCAGGAATGTTCCTGAGCTTCGCGTTCACCCAACGCGTGATCTCCGACATCCGCTCCCGGGCGTACGAGCGCTTGCTGCGGCTCCCCATCCAGCGCTTCGAGGCCGAGCAGTCCGGCTCCCTGACCTCCCGGGTGGTGAACGACGTGAACGCCCTGGAGGGAATGATCCAGGCGGGCGCGACGCGACTGGCGGGTCAGCTGTTCTCCATCGTCGTGGTGGCCGCGATCCTGATCTGGATGAACTGGCGCCTGGCCATGGTGAACCTGGTGGTGGTCCCTCTCCTGGCCTGGATCACCCGTCACTACCAGGTGCCGCTGCGGCAGGCGGCGCGGCGAATCCGGAGAGAGGTGGGAGGGATGGCGGCGGTGGCCACGGAGGCCATCGGGAACATCCAGGTGGTGAAGTCGTTCGTGAGCGAGGGGCAGGAGGAGGGCCGCTTCGGTGTGAAGAACGACGAGTACGTCCGGCTCAACCTGGACCGGCGAAAGGAAGTGGGGAAGATGGAAGGATTCATCACGATCACCGCCAACCTGGGCATCGGGGCCCTCCTGGTGGCCGGGGGGTGGATGGTGGTCCAGGGAAGCCTCACGCTGGGTGAGCTCACCGCCTTCGTCATGTACCAGCAGCAGCTCCAGCGCCCGGTGATCTCCGTCATGTTCTTCAACAACCAGCTCCAGGCCGGGATGGCGGCACTGGAGCGGGTGTCGGACTTGCTGGAGTCGGAGCCGGAGGTCCAGGGGTCGGTGGAGGAGGCGCCGGAGGGGGTGCTGGAATTCCGCCACGTCCGCTTCACCTACCCCGGAGGGGGGCAGCCGGCGCTGGACGACCTGAGCCTGCGGTTCGAGGAGGGGACCACCGCGGCGTTGGTGGGCTCGTCCGGATCCGGGAAGACCACCCTGACCCGGCTCATCGGCCGGCTCTACGACCCCGGCGAGGGTGTCATCACCGTGGGCGGCAGGGACGTGCGGGAGTTCACCCTCCCGGTCCTCCGTCGGGCCATCGCCGTGGTGCCCCAGGAGCCGACCCTCTTCTCCGGCTCGGTCCAGGAGAACATCGGGTACGCGGACCCCACGGCCACGCAGGCGGAGATCCGGCGGGCGGCGGAGTTGGCCAACGCCCATCGCTTCATCGTGGCCCTGCCCCAGGGGTACGAGACGGAGATCGGGGAACGGGGGGTGAAGCTCTCCGGGGGCCAGAAGCAGCGCATCGCCATCGCCCGGGCCATCCTCAAGCAGGCCCACTACCTGATCCTGGACGAGGCCACGTCGGCCCTGGACAGCGAATCGGAGGCGGTGATCCAGGATGCCCTGGACGGTCTTTTCTCCCGGGGCTCCGGTCTCACCAGTATCGTCATCGCCCACCGGCTTTCCACCATCGAGGGGGCCGATGTCATCCACGTCCTGGAGGAGGGCCGCCTGGTGGAGTCGGGCTCCCATGAAGGACTCCTTGCCCAGGGCGGACGGTACGCCCGACTGTACGAGATGCAGTACGGAGAGGACGACCCATTGAGCAGTGGGGCGGTCACTGCGGGTGGCTTTCCCGATCCGGACCGGATTCCCTAGGAGGAGCCGTGTCACGTGCCTTCGCCAAGGAAGACGATTCACTCCCGGAGCCGGACTACCGGCTCCCGGACCCGGAGTCCGAGTACTACGACGAAGCGGCGGCCTGGGCCCTGATCCAGGGTGCGGACGCGGGGGACACACGCTCCGCCGAGTTGGCCACCGGCTATCGGTGGGGGGACCCACGGCTCGTGCCCCACGTGGAGGCGATCCTGGAGCGAGCCGAGGCGGAGGACGAGTCCCGGGTCGCTCAGCTCGCCCGGCGCTACCTTCGCGCCGCGCGATAGGCGGAAGGGCACTCTGTTTTCCGGATGGGCTGCGGATCGGCCCGGTACGGACCGGGGAGGGTCGGCACCCCTCCGGATCTGGTGGAGCGATCCCGCCGGGTCGTGACGACGGCTACTTCAGAGTCTCGAAGACCCCCGTTTCCCGGTTCTTCCGCACGTTGTCCCAGTCGAAGACCCGGCCGTTCATCGTGATGTAGACCCCCGGCGGAAGCACCTGCACCGCGGTAACCGCTCCCCCGAGGTTGAAGAGCCCGTCGGAGCTTCCGAACCCGATGGGGATCATGGCCCCGGTGAGGACCACGGTCTTCCCTCGTATCCCCTCGGCCAGGACCCGGGCCGTGTCCACCATGGTGTCGGTACCGTGAGTGATGATGACCCGATCCTCCGGGGCCTCCACGGTGTTTCGGGCGATGAGCTCCCGGTCCGCATCGGTCATCTCCAGCGAGTCCACCATCATGAGGGTGCGGATGTGGACCTCGACCCGGTTTCGTCCCATCCGGAGCATCTCCCCCAGGTGGGAATCCCGGAAGAAGAGACGCCCTCGGATCTCGTCGTATTCCTTGTCGAAGGTCCCGCCGGTCACGAAGATGCGAATGGCCATGCGGCAAGATAACCGCGCGCCGCCCCGCCGCCGACCCCACTCCAGGATCGTCCAGCCATGACCGTCGAGCCCTTCCAACTGGAACGGTTCTTCGCCCGCCACGAGTTCACCACACCCCACCTCCTGAGCGTCTCGGACTGCGAGTCCATGACGGTCCACGAGCTTCTCGAGTTGGAGCCGGGAGCCCGGGAGGGATTGGAGCGCGTCTGGCTCGGATATACGGCCAGCGAGGGGAGCGCGGAGGTCCGGGATGCGTTGTCGGCCCTCCACCCGGGCTTGGGCCCGGAGCACTTCCTGGTGCACGGGGCCGGTGTGGAGGTTCTCCTGACGGTGGCGCTGGCGGTCCTGCAGCCTGGCGACCACGCCGTGGTCCAGGCCCCATGCTACCAGGCCGCCCGGAGCGCCCCGCGGATCGCAGGTGCCGAGGTGAGCCTCTGGCACGGGGACCCGGATCGGGGATGGGCTCCGGACCCGGAGGCGCTCCCACGGCTCTTCCGGCCCCGGACCCGACTCCTGGTGGTGAACACCCCTCACAATCCCACGGGCCACCACTTCACCGAGGCGGAGCTTCGCTGGATCGTGGAGGCCGCCGAGTCCCGGGGGATCCAGGTCCTGGTGGACGAAGCCTACCGGGGAGCCGAGTACCGGGACGGTGACCGGCTCCCTTCCGCCGCGGAGCTGTCCGAGCGTGCCTGCGCCCTGGGCCTCCTCTCGAAGGGGTACGGCCTCCCCGGACTTCGCGTCGCGTGGCTGGCCACACGGAATCGAGGGCTCTACGACGCTGTGGCCCGCGCGAAGGACTACACAACCATCTGCGCGCCCGCTCCGGCGGAGTACCTGGCTGCCGTGGCGCTCCGGAACTCCGGGCGACTGCTGTCCCGGAGCCGGTCCATCCTCCTGGAGAACCTCTCCCTCCTGGAGGCCTTCATGTCCCGGCACGGGGACCGGCTTCGGTGGACTCCGCCCCGGGCGGGTTCGGTCTGCCTGCCTCGGCTGATCACCGGGGACTCCGAGACCCTGTGCAGCCGGGCCCGGAACGAGGCAGCGGTCCTGCTGGCACCGGGCCGGCTCTTCGATGCGCCCATGGAGAGCTTCCGCATGGGATTCGGCCGGAGAGGCTTTCGGGAGGGACTCGCGGCCTTCGACGCCTGGCTGGCGGCCGGGGGGAGCGCTCCCGCTGTCCCGGATCGGCGGGACGACTGACGGACCGCTGGGGCGGGGGAGGGGCACGGCCGGGGCCCTCTCGCCGGGGCGGGGGATCGGAGACCGCCGGTAAGGGAATACGGGAACAGGCTCTCGGCCCGGGCTTGCGACGGGGCTGGGCCCGTGCACTTTCCCCTTCCGTCGGTCCCATCTGCTCCTTCTCTCGTCCCCGGATCCGCCGAGGCCCGCGTTGAGCCTGCCCTTTCCCGCTGCCGCCGCCATTCTCCTGGCGGTGGGCTTCATCGCCGGAACGGTGAACGTGTTGGCGGGTGGGGGGTCCCTCCTGACCCTACCCGTCCTCATCTTCCTGGGGCTTCCTCCCACGGTGGCCAACGGCACGAACCGGGTCGCGATCCTGGTCCAGAACGTGGGTGCGTCGCTGAGCTTTCGTCGCCACGGACTGTTGGACGGTCGGTGGCTCCGCCTCGCCGGGCCCCCGGCGCTCCTCGGGGCCGTCCTGGGGATCTGGTTGGCGGTCCGGGTGGGGGACACCACGCTCCAACGGGTGCTGGCCGTCCTCATGGTGGCAGTGGCGGTCTGGACCCTCTGGAACCCCATCAAGCCCCCGGTCCACGGCGCGAAGGCACCTCCGGAGGGCGTCGCGGCCAGGACCGCTCTGGCAGTCGGCTTTTTCGCGGTGGGGGTCTACGGGGGTTTCATCCAGGCCGGTGTCGGGTTCGTGATCCTGGCGTTGATCTCGGCGGCCGGCCTGGACCTGGTCCGCGGCAACGCCATGAAGGTCACCCTCGTCCTCCTCTTCACCCCTCTGGCGCTGGCGGGATTCGCCATGAACGGGATGGTGGACTGGGCCCTGGGCGTCAGCCTCGCGGGGGGAAACCTCCTGGGCGGCCTGCTGGGTGTTCGCCTCAATGTGCGGAAGGGACAGGACTGGATCCGCGCCGTGGTGGTGGCCATGGTCCTGGTCTTCGCCGTGCGCCTCTGGTTCTCGGCATGACCGGGCACGCCCCTTCGCGTTCTCGGTGGGTTGCACGCGCTCGGTGCATCGCTGGGGTGCGGGGTCACTCCTTCCTGCTTCGGGCCTCGAGGGCACCCATTCTGGCTCTGATGTGCGCGTCGGGACTCCCCATCGCGGTGGCCGCCCAGGAGGGACTGATCCGGGGCCAGGTCGTGGACGCCATCACCCGCGCACCGGTCGTAGGGGCGACCGTGACCCTCGCCTCCATTTCCGAGCCCGACCGCGACCGGGTACCTCAGGAACTGGCGGATGCCGAGGGGCGATTCCTCTTCAGCGGGCTCGCCCCTGGCATCTATTCGGTGCGGGCGGTGTCCCTGGGCTATGCGGAGGGGGTGGAGTCCGAGGTGACGGTGCGGTCCAGCCGGGCCACCTTCGTGCTCCTGGAGCTCCGCCCCGAGGCCATCCAGCTGGAGGGCCTCACGGTGTCGGGAGGTGCCTTCGAGGTGCCGACGGAGGCGCCCGTCTCCAGCACCCTTCTCTCCGCCACGGAACTCAGGCGCACGCCCGGGGGGCTCCAGGATGTGTCCCGGACCCTCCTCTCTCTCCCTGGGGTGGTGGGGGGGGTGGACAACCGGAACGACCTCCTGGTCCGGGGGGGCGGGCCCGGCGAAAACGCCTACTACCTGGACGGCATCCGCATCCCGCAGATCAACCATTTCGCCACCCAGGGCGCCACCGGGGGTGCCCTGGGGCTCGTGAACGTCGATTTCATCCGGGAGACGGAGTTCTACCGCGGTGCATTCCCGGTCCGTTTCGGGAATGCCCTCTCCTCCGTCCTGGCCATCGAGAACCGTCCTGGCTCTTCCGAGGGAATCCGGGGGGATGTGACGTTGGGGGCATCCGAGGCGGGCCTGACCCTGGACGGACCCCTGGGGGAGCGGGCCGACTGGCTCTTCTCCGTGCGGCGCTCCTACCTCCAGTTCCTCTTCGAGGCCATCGGGCTTCCCATTCGGCCGGACTACTGGGACGGCCAGATGCGGGTGGAATGGCGTCCCACGACCCGGGACCGGATCACCTTCGTCGGGATCGGTGCCATCGACGACTTCGACATCGTCTCCCCGGAGTCGGGCGACACGGAGAACGAGGAGGTCTACCAGAGGGTCATCGACAACGACCAGCGCACGATGACGGTGGGAGCCACCTGGCAGCGCCTCGTCCGAGGTGGAGTACTGCGGCTCGTGGCGAGCCACTCCGGGACCGAGTTCAGCTTCCAGGACCTGGACGCCGACGATGCGGTCGTCCTTCGGAACGGGTCGACGGAGACCGAGACCCCGGTGCGTCTGGAAGGGGACTTCCGGGTCGGAGAGGTGGGAGAGATCTCCTTCGGACTGCGTCTGGCGCGAACCGCGCTGGAGGTGGACCTCTTCCAGCGCGCCACCCCCGGCTCCAGCCTGGCGGCCGACCTGCGGTACGCCACCACCCTGTTCTCCTGGAATCCCGGCGCATTCCTCCAGGGGGGCATCGGGGTCTGGAACGACCGGGCCAGGCTGACGGTGGGGGTGCGCTGGGACGACGTGGGCGCCCTGGACGATGGAGGGAGCTTCTCCCCCCGGGCGTCGACGTCCCTTCGCCTGGCGGACGAGTGGTCGCTCTCGTTGGGGGCCGGGGTGTTCCACCAGGCGCCGTCCCTCCTGAGCCTCTCGGTGGAGGAGGACGGGGAGCGGGTGAACCGCACCCTCGAGCCCATCCGGAACGTCCAGCTCGTGGGTGGGCTGGCCTTCCAACCGGGCCCGGCCACCCGATTCACGCTGGAGGGATTCCACAAGCGGTACTCGTCCTACCCCGTCTCCCGAGACGACCCGCGTATCTCCCTGGCGAATCTGGGCGGGGACTACGGCTTCATTGGCGCGGAGCCTCTCCTCGCCACCGGAGAGGGGCGGGCCTACGGACTGGAGTTCTTCGGGCAGCGCAAGCTCACGAGACGTCTCTACGCCCTGGGGGCGTACACCCTCTCGTGGAGCGAATTCTCCGGCGCCGACGGAGTGCTGAGGCCTTCCGCCTGGGACGTGCGCCACGCTGCGGACCTCACCGCCGGGTACCGCCTGGGCGAGAGGTGGGAGGTGGGGGCGAAGCTCCGGGTCCTCTCGGGACGTCCCTTCACGCCCTTCGACTCGGTACGATCCGCCGCCGAGTTCCCGATCACGGGGCGGGGCGTGCCGGACTGGGACCGGATCGGGGCGGAGAGGACGCCGGCGTACGCGCGGCTGGACCTGAGGGCCGAGCGTCGATTCGACTTCTCCGGCTGGAATGCCGTGGTCTTCCTGGACGTGCAGAACGTCCTGAATCGGGGGAATCCCATCGGCTATCTCTACACCCAGGATCCGGCATTCCCGGACCGGCGCAGGCCCATCGACGGGACGGCGCTGCTCCCCTTCTTCGGATTCTCGGTGGAGTTCTAGGCGAACTCCGGAATCGAGCCCCCCGTCAGCCCCCTGGTTTCGGAGAGAGCACGGACCGGTTCCTCCACCAGCGGCTTTCCACGCGTGGACCTGTGGTTGGGGTGCGGCCGGTTACAGGGTTCCGGTGGAGCGCCAGGGCCGGACAGACTCAGGCAATCCAAGATGGCCCGCGCGCATCTTCCGCCCCTCGGCGGCGGGTCCAACCGACGCGCGCCCCGTCACTCGAGCCGCGTGAGGACCTGCCCCTGGATCTCCAGGGCGGAGATCTTCCCGCCGGCGTCCACGTGAAAGCTCATCAGGGGCCTTCCTCGCCAGCCCGCCTCCCATCGGGCGCGGAAGGTGTCGTAGTGCCAGTGCTCCAGCGGTCCCCGGAGTCCGGGGCCCCGTTCCAGGTAGAGCTCGTCTCCCCTGAGTGTCACCTCCACGTGGCCGTAGAGGTCGTTCCCGAACCGCCCCACATAGTCCTCCAGGGCATGACTGGGGGA
>CP070829.1:3419842-3429502 GCA_020344755.1 Gemmatimonadales bacterium | reverse complement strand
CGTGTCCTGCAGGACACGGCGCTGGTGCCGTCCGGGCAGCGTTCGGTCCTTCCCACATTCCACCAGCAGGGCGCGAGAGAAGGGACGGACCAGCCACTCGTCCACGACCCGCTCCGAGAGGGAGGAGGTGTAGGGCGGGTCCACCAGGGCCAGGTCGTAGGTGCCGGGTGGGATTCCGGCAAGGAAGGCCAGGGCATCCTTCTTGAAGATCCGGGCCCGGCCCTTGAGGCGGAAGCGGGCGACGTTCGCCTTGAGGGCGTGCAGCGCCGCAGGGTTCCGTTCCACGAAGTCAGCGGTGGCGGCTCCCCGTGAGAGGGCCTCCAGGCCCAGAGCTCCCGTCCCGGCGAAGAGGTCCAGGACCCGTGCGCCGGGAAGAACGTCCGCGACCCAGTCCAGGGCCGCGGCCCGCACCGCCTCCGCAGAGGGGCGCACCCTTCGCCCCGGGGACACCAACTCCCGTCCGGCCCACCGGCCTGCCACGATTCGCATGACGGGAATCTAGCGCGGGAGAAGGCCTAGGAAGGCTTCGGGGCTCCCGACGGTCGGTCCTCCGGCGCCGGGGGATGGGGCTCCACGTGGACCAGGACGTCCAGGATGGGGAGCTCGCTCGTCACCAGGGATTCTTTCACCCGGTGGGCGATCTCGTGGCCGTGCCACACCGTGATCTCCCGGTCGACCTCCACATGGAGGTCCACCAGGAAGGCCAGCCCGGACTTCCGGACCCGAACCTGCTCCACGTAGCGGACCTCGCGGACCTCTGCGGCCATGGACCGGATGCGCTCTTGAATGTCCGGAGGGGCCGCCGCATCCAGCGCCTCCCGGAGCCCGCTCCGGAGCAGGCGACTCCCATTCCAGAGGATGACGCCGCACGCGGCCAGGGCGGCCCAGTCGTCGGCGCTCTCGAATCCGGGCCCCGCAAGCAGCGCCACCGAGATCCCCACAAAAGCGGCGCCGGAGGTGAGGGCGTCGGAGCGGTGGTGCCAGGCGTCGGTGTCCAGGAGACGGCTCCCCGTGCGAGCGGCCTGCCTCCGCAGGAATCGGAAGATCCCCTCCTTCACCAGCACGACGATGGCCAGGACCGCCAGGGTCCACGGTGCCGGGGCCTCGTGGGGTAGACGGATCTCGTGCACCGCCTGAACCGCGATCCCGGCGCCAGCGGCCAGGACGATGGTGGAGACCGCCACCGTGGCCAGCGCCTCCGCCTTGCCGTAGCCGTACGGGAACGCGTCCGAGCTGGGGCGGGCACTCAGCCGCAGCCCTCCCACCACCAGGAGGGACGAGAAGACGTCGGTGATGGACTCCACGCCGTCCGCGACCAGGGCATAGGCGTTCCCCAGAACCCCGGCCGTCACCTTCACGAGGGCCAGCAGGGTGCTCAACACGACGGTCCCCAGGGCGGCACGGGTTCCGGATCGGGCCGCAGCCTTCAACTGCTCGGCGGTGCTCAACCCACGGTCGGGCTCGGCGGAGGACACACCCCGGCGGGGGGCAGCGTCCCCCGCACGGGAAGGTGCGTCCCCGGTACGGGAAGCAGCGTCCCCGGTATCGAACCCGGATGGGCGGCGGGTATCGTTTTGTTCTTCGGGCACGTCCATGGTCACGTGGTAGCTTCCTCTCGAACCACGACGTAGCGCAAGAGCGGAACCCCGCCGCGGAGAACCTCCTCCTCCCTGAGCACGGTGAACCCGAGCGCCTGGAAGAGGGGGAGTGCCACCTTGCTGGCGTGGGCGTGGAACCGCTTCAACCCTTCTCGCCGCCCCGTGTGGAGGAGCCGCCGCACGAGGGCGGCTCCGATCCCCCGCCGGGCATGCTCCGGGGCCACGTAGAGCGAGGCCAGGTAGCCGTCGTCTCCCAGGCCCGCGAACCCCACGGGACGGCCCTCCTGAACCGCTACCAGGGCCCGTTGAGTCCCCAGGAAGTCCCGGAAGGCTTTCCTGTCCGCGGTGAAGCCAGCCCAGGCCTCCAGCTCCTCCGGCGTGTAGAGCTCCCGCCCCGAAACGAGAATGGCCCGGCGGCAGACGGCCCGCAGCGCTTCCTCGTCGCCAGGAATCGAAGAGCGGATGATCATCTCAACTCTCACGGGGGTGCGCGTGTCTCTTTGAACGAACTAAGATCCGGGACGACGAAGCCTTCCCGGAACGATCATCACCATCAAGAGGCTGGCATGAGAACTTCCGTGCTCTTCCTTCTCGCCTTCGCGGCGGCGTGCTCCTCGGCAGCGGCCGAGCCGTTCGCGGCACCAGCGCCCCAGTCCCAGGAACGCCCTGGAGCTCGGGGCGGCGAAGCTCAGGAGGACATCCAGGCGTACAGCGACGTCATCACCTCCGAGGCCGTATCGGACGAGGGGCTCTTCACCGTCCACACCATCGGTGACGAGCTCTACTACGAGATCCCGACATCGGAGTTGGGGCGGGAGATGCTTCTCCTGTCCCGAATCTCGCGGACCCCCGACGGTGCCGGGTACGGAGGCTCCAAGACCAACACCTCGGTGGTGCGCTGGGAGCGGAGCCGGGACCGCATCCTCCTGAGACTGGTCAGCTACGAGAACGTGGCCGACCCGGACGAGCCCATCGCGGCAGCGGTGCAGAACTCCAACTTCGAGCCCGTCATCGCCACCTTCGACATCGAGACGTTCTCGCCGGATTCGGCGAATGTGGTCATCGAGGTCACGGACCTGTTCACGTCGGACATTCCCATGCTGGGCCTTCCCTCCTTCCGCCGGACCCAGTACGGGGTGCGGCGCCTGGACGGGGATCGGACGTACATCGAGTGGGCGCGGAGCTTCCCGACCAACATCGAGGTCCGTCGGGTGGTGACGTACGAGGCCACCCAGGCCCCCTCCAACTCCGCCACCAACACGGTCTCGGCGGAGATGAACCACTCCATGCTGATCCTGCCGGACAACCCCATGCAGCCCCGGATGTGTGATCCTCGTGTGGGCTTCTTCAGCATCGACCAGGTGGACTACGGGCTGGACACGCAACGGGCCACGGAGCGGTGCTACATCACCCGTTGGCGACTCGAGCCCAGCGACCCGCAGGCGTACGCACGCGGCGAACTGGTGGATCCGGTCCAGCCGATCGTCTACTACATCGACCCGGCCACGCCGGAGAAGTGGCGCCCCTACCTCAAGCAGGGGGTGGAGGACTGGCAGGTGGCCTTCGAGGCGGCGGGCTTCCGGAACGCCATTCTCGCCATGGACGCTCCCACGCCGGAGGAGGACCCGGAGTGGAGCCCGGAGGACGCCCGCTACTCGGTGATCCGGTATCTCGCATCGGACGTCCAGAACGCGTCGGGTCCCCACGTGCACGACCCACGCACCGGAGAGATCCTGGAGTCGGACATCCAGTGGTACCACAACGTCATGAACCTCCTGCGGAACTGGTACTTCATCCAGACCGCAGCGGTGAACCCGGACGCCCGGGGGGTGGAATTCCCCGATGAGGTCATGGGCGAGCTGATCCGGTTCGTGAGCGCCCACGAGGTGGGGCACACCATCGGGCTTCAGCACAACATGCAGTCGTCCGCCGCCTACCCGGTGGACTCCCTGCGCACCCGCTTCACCTGCACCATGGGGGTCGCGCCCTCCATCATGGACTACGCCCGCTTCAACTACGTGGCGCAGCCCGGTGACGATACCTGCCTCATGCCCCTGGTGGGCCCGTACGACAAGTTCGCCATCGAGTGGGGATACCGGCGGCTCCCGGGCCAGGGTACGGTGCAGGAGCGGGCGGACCTCAACGCAATGGTGGCACGGATGCAGGTTGATCCGGTCTACCGGTTCTCCTCTCCGAACGGCCAGGACCCCACCGCGCTGACCGAGGCCATCGGGGACGACGCCATGCGGGCCTCGGAGCTGGGAATCGAGAACCTGAAGCGCATCGTGGCCAACCTTTCCGGGTGGACGTTCCAGGAGGGCGAGGACTACGACCAGCTCCAGGAGCTCTGGACGAACGTGGGCTCCCAGTGGAACCGGTACACGGGCCACGTGCTGACCAACGTCGGCGGAGTGGTGCAGACCCGGAAGCGGCAGGGACAGGACGGTGCCGTCTTCGAGATGGTGGATCGGGACCGCCAGGAGCGGGCGGTGGCGTACCTGAACCAGCAGGTCTTCGCCACCCCGGGCTGGATGCTGGATCCGGACCTTCTCAACCGGTTCGTGGGCTCCGGGGTCCCCGATCTGGTTCAGGGGCGCCAGGTATTCGCCCTGAACGGGCTCCTGAACGTCGCACGGATGAAGCGGCTGGTGGAGCAGGAGGCCTTCCACGGTGCCCAGGCCTACTCCCTGGGAGAGATGCTGGACGATCTACGGGGAGGCATCTGGTCCGAGCTCGGAGCGGGGACCGTCACCGACGCGTATCGCCGGAACCTCCAGCGAGCCTATGTCGAGCGGATGGCGGAGCTCATGCAGGACGAAGACGCGCTCGCCTCCGACGTGGCTCCCTTCGCTCGCGGCCAGCTGCGGACGCTGCGCGGTGAGCTGGAGCGTGGCGTCTCGCGGGTGAACCACCGAGCCACCCGACTGCACTACCAGGACGCCATGGCTCGGATCGACGACATCCTGGACGGGAACGACTGAGCCTTCCGGACATGAGCGGCCGCGGCGCAGGGCCGTGGCAGCGCCCGAAGCTGGGAAGGGGGAGCCCGCGATCCGGGCTCCCCCTTCGCGCTCCGGGAGCGGATGAACTCGCCTTTTGAGGCGCCCAACCCCAGGTTGAGCGCCTCGTCCTCCGGCAGGAGGAGGGAACGGGAAGGCCACGGCCCGGACTTCGTGGCTGCGGTGGAGCACCCGTTTGGGTCACCCGGACAGCAAGAGGTAGCCAGCGGCCCCGAGCAGGACCAGAACCAGGAATATCCCCAGCAGGATCTTCAAGACCGTCTTCATCCGGTACGCCCCTCCTCGGGTCTGCCCCGCACGGCGGGGAGGGCTCCAGCGAGCCCCCATGGTAGAGCACAGTGGCGTGGAGCAAGAGACCCCACAAGGAGGGCCGACGTGGACCGAATGAGCACGGGGCGCACCCGCCGGCTCAACGTTCACGAGCCATCGGGGGTCTCTGGAGCCGGGCCGTCCGTCGCCGGGTAGTCCTCGCAGACACCAATCCCCCGTCCCCACCTCCCATGCGTCCCATCTCATTCGCCGTCACCGCCCTCGTTCTCCTACTGGCGGCCGAGCCTGCCCGGAGCCAGGACGGCCCGGACCTTCAGGCCCTGGCTCTCGAGAGTGGCACGCGGGTGGACCTGGACGGACGGCTCTCCGAGCCTTTCTGGTCCCGGGCGGTCCCCATCGACGACTTCACCCAACAGGAACCGGTGGAGGGAGGCGAGCCCTCCGAGCGGACGGTGGTGCGCGTGGCCTACGATTCGGATGCCCTGTACATCGGAGCCATGATCCACGACGACCCCGAGGGGATCCTGGCCTACCAGAAGCGCCGTGACCAGTTCCTGTCCACCGACGACCGCTTCATGTGGATCCTGGACACCTTCCGGGACGGCCGAACCGGCTATTACTTCGAGATCAACGCCAACGGTCTCATGGGGGACGGGCTCATGGGTGGGGGAGGCGGCCACGGCGGTGGCGGAGGCGGCCCCGGGGGCTTCGGCGGGGTCAACAAGAGCTGGGACGGAATCTGGGAGGCCCGGGTGGAGCGTCTTCCGGACGGATGGTCCGCGGAGATCCGCATCCCGTTCAGCACGCTGAACTTCGATCCCGAATCCGATACCTGGGGGATCAACTTCCAGCGAACGGTGCGGCGCCGGAACGAGGAGATTCTCTGGAGGGGGTGGCGGCGGAACCAGGGGATCTTCAACCCCGTCTTTGCCGGCCGTCTGGTGGGGTTGCAGGACCTCTCCCAGGGGATCGGGCTCGAGGTGAAACCCTACGCCACCCAGAGCTGGCGGCAGGTCACGGCCGACGATGATCCCACCACCTTCCCCGGGGACGTGGGTGGCGACGTCTCGTACAGCATCACGCCGGGCCTCCGGGCGGCGGTGAGCTACAACACGGACTTCGCCGAGGTGGAGGTGGACCAGCGGCGGGTGAACCTGACTCGCTTCCCCCTGCGCTTTCCGGAGCAGAGGGACTTCTTCCTGGAGGGCTCCAGCGTCTACACCTTCGCCCCCCGGAGTGGCCCCACCCCCTACTTCTCCCGGCGCATCGGGCTCGAGGGAGGGGAGGCGATTCCCATCAGCTATGCGGCCCGCCTCGGGGGTCAGGCGGGGAACTACGAGCTGGGATTCCTCCACGTCGGTACCGCCGCGTTCCACAACGTGGAGCGGGAGCAGTTCACCGTGGCCCGGGTGAAGCAGCGCCTCTTCCAGCAGTCCAGCATCGGCGCCATCTACACCCGTCGCGCCACCGCGGCCGGCGAGGACGGGATCACGCCGGAGGACCGACACACCGCGGGGGTGGACGTGGACTTCAAGACCGCCCACTTCCTGGGGGACAACAACTTCGAGATGGAGGCCTTCTGGGTCTGGAACTCCAATCCCGACCCGGAGGTGGATCGGTCGCTTTCCGCGCTCACCGCACGGGGCATCCGATTCAACTTCCCGAACGACGTGTACCAGGCGCACCTGTCCTACCGGGAGTTCGGCGACGACTACAGCCCGGCGGTGGGCTTCGTGACCCGCAACAACTTCCGGCGCGTGGAGCCGCGGGTGGCGTGGGCGCCACGGCCCGCCTCCATCGACTGGCTCCGCCAGATGCAGTTCTCTCTCCAGTACCGCCAGCTCAACAACCTGGAATCCGGGGTCCTGGAAGAGCGGACCTGGGACTTCGGAGTCCTGGAGCTCGACTTCGAGAGCGGGGACAACGTCCAACTCCGGGTCAGCCGGCAGTACGAGTTCCTCGACGAGGGCTTCGAGGTGAGCGACGGTCTGCTCATCGACCCCGGCGGGTATAGCACCTGGGAGACCACGTTGCAGGGCCGCACGGCGAGCCGGCGCCCGGTGTCCCTCCGAGGGGAGGTGAGCCGCGGAGACTTCTGGGACGGGGACCGCTGGCGGTACACCGCGGACGTGACCTTCCGTCCGCTGCCGGGCTACTCGGTGTCGCTGGACTACGAGCGCAACAATGTGTCCCTCCCGGTGGGAGACTTCGATACCAATCTCCTGCGGCTCAACGGGGCGTGGGACATCAGCCCCTGGGCCTCCTTCAACGGAAATGTCCAGTACGACGACGTGAGTGAGATCGTGGGGCTGTTCGGCCTCTTCAGGTGGATCGTGAAACCGGGGAACGAAATCTTCCTGGTCTATACGCACAACTGGGAGAACCTCGGGCCGGGAGAGGACCCCCTGGACCGCCGCTTCGCGACCCTCTCCAGGGGGGCCAGCGTGAAGGTGAACTACACCTGGCGCTGGTAGGGACCCGGAGGACCTCCTCTGCCGCGTCGTCCGGCCGGTCCCTATACTCTCCCGCCATGGTTCCCCTCCAAGACGACTTCGCCCCTCTCCTGAAGGCGCTGGCCCTGGGCCTCGCCCTGATCTTCGTCCGGCCCGGCCCGGTCCTCTCACAGGAAGATGCCGGGGTCCTGGACGCAGTACGAATCCCTCCGGGTGACGAGGCTCCAGTGGTGGACGGGCTGCTTTCGGACCCGGCGTGGGGGCTGGCCGTGCCCGTCCGGGGCTTCCGACAGCGGGAGCCGGAAGAGGGGACTCCGGCGACGGACGATACCGAGGTCCGCGTGGTCTTCGATGGGGAGACCCTGTACGTGGGAATCCTGGCCCATGACCGGGAGCCGGACCGCATCGTGAGCCGGATCCTGCAGAGAGACCGGGTCCTGCGGGCCTTCGGCTTCGGAGGGTTCGAGCCGGCGGGTGACGACGTGGTGGCCATTCTCCTGGACACCTTCCAGGACCGGCGCAACGCCGTGGTGCTGGCCACCAACCCCAACGGGGCCGAGTTCGACGCGCTGCTCAGCAACGACGGGGACGAGGTCAACGTGGACTGGCGTGGGGTGTGGGAGGTGGCGTCGGTCCGCACGCCGGAGGGGTGGAGCGCCGAATTCGCCATTCCCTGGCGCTCGCTCCGCTTCTCGGCGGAGCCCGTCCAGCGGTGGGGCATCAACGTCACCCGTTTCGTGCAGCGAACCCAGGAGGAGACCATGTGGCGCTCCTGGGAGCGGGAAGGGGGAGGCTTCGAGCGGGTGAGCCGCGCCGGTACGCTCACCGGGATGGCCAATCTCCCCCGGGCCGGGATGAACCTGGAGGCCAAGCCTTTCGTCCTGGGGAGCCGGACCCAGACTCGGCGGGGCGAGGGCGACTACCCGGTGGACGGCGAGGTCGACGTGGGGATCGACCTGAAGAGCGAGATCCGGCCCGGGCTCGTGCTGGACCTCACCTACAACACCGACTTCGCCCAGGTGGAGGTGGACGACCAGCAGGTGAACCTCACCCGGTTCAGCCTCTTCTTTCCGGAGAAGCGGGACTTCTTCCTGGAAAACGCGGGGATCTTCGAGTTCGGGCAGCGGGGATACTTCGAGCCCCCGCCGTACCTGATGTTCTTCTCCCGGCGGATCGGGATCGGTGAGGATGGCGAGGTGCCGATCCTGGGGGGAGGCCGGCTCACCGGTCGCATCGGCAGGCAGACCGTGGGGCTCCTCACGGTGGGAACGGATGCCGTTCCGGGTCGTGAGCAGGAGCTCTTCAACGTGGTCCGGGTGAAGCGGGACGTGGGTGCGTCGGCCTATGTCGGGTTCATGGCCACGGACCGGCGGGGGAGCGGGGATGCCAACACCGTGGCCGGGGCCGACTTCCAGTGGTATGTGGATCCCACAATCCAGGCCAGCGGGTTCGTTTCCCGGAGCACCACCGAGGGTCCGGGAGGCGAAGGTTGGGCGTACCAGGGATCCCTGAACTGGACCGAGGATCTCTGGGGCGGCTACCTGCAGTTCTTGAACGTGGACCCCGGCGCCGTGGCCTCCAGCGGCTTCATCACCCGCACGGACCTCCGGCGGGTCCAGGGGGCCATCCGTCGCAGTGTGAGACCCGGGATTCTGGGGATTCGAAAGATCGACTTCCGGCCTTCCGGCCAGTACCAGTCCACCACCGACGGCCGGTTCCAGGACTGGGAGGTGCGGCCCAGTCTCTCCTTCGACTTCGACTCCGGCGCCGACCTCCGTCTCAACGCGGGTTGGGGCGAAAGCCAGGTGGACGACGACTTCACGCTGGCGGGGCTGGTGGACGTGCCCGCCGGCCGGTACCGCAGCGACCAGGTGAGCTTCGAAGGGGGGACCTCGTCCGCCCGAGCCTGGTCGCTGCGTGGAAATGCCCGGCTGGGCGAGCTGTACGGCGGGGACCTGGTTTCCTGGGGAGGAACCGCCAGTGTCACTCCCCTTCCGGCCTTCTCTTTCCAGGCGAGCTTCAACCGGAACGACGTTTCCCTTCCCGGGGGTGACTTCGTAGCGGACATCTACAGCCTTCGGGCCACATGGGCGTTCTCCACGAAGATCGTCACCAACGCCCTGGTGCAGTACAACGCCCTGACGGACGACCTCCTCACCAACGTGCGCTTCAACTTCATCCATCGTCCGGGGAGCGACTTCTACCTGGTGTTCACGGAGGATCGGGGCGTGGACGGCGAGCTCTGGGAGCTTGTGGACCGAGGGATGGTGGCCAAGCTCACCTACCTGTTCCGGTTCTGACCGGGCCCGCGACTCCGCC
>CP070829.1:3409582-3419742 GCA_020344755.1 Gemmatimonadales bacterium | reverse complement strand
ACGAACCGGGTGCCTGGTTCAGGGGCCGGCTCTTCCCGCAGACGTGTGATCTCGCCCCGGATGGTCGGTGGCTCGCGTACTCGGCTCATCAGCCCTCGGCCGGTGGACCGCCGGAACGATCTACGAAGCCATCTCCCGGCTCCCGTGGCTGCATGCCCTGGCGGCCTGGGAGGCTGGCACGACCTACACCCGTGGCATCCGGTTCGACGAGGAGGCCGGGAGCTCCGATCTCGGAGCGCCGGATGTCGGGGACGCGACAGCCTGTCTTCGGAGGTATGGAGTGCGCCTCAACCGGGCGTGTCAGTTCGCAGTCGAGCGTCGGCGTGGATGGGTCGAGACGGAAGACTCGGGTCCTCGAGACCCGAAGGACGTCTGGGACGAAAGGCGCACGGTCAGGATGTCCAAGGAGCAGCCGAAGGGTTCCGGCGTTCGTCGGCGTCCGCGTCGTCGGACTTGCAGGGCACCACGTTGTGGGTCAGCATCCTGCTGTACCCTGGAGGAGGGAGCAACGTGGACGTGGGCACAGATCGGGAATCAAAGGTCAGGCAGTTCCTCGCAGACTCCCCACGGGTCGTCGCGTCAGCCCTGCCGTTCATCGTGGGTGGTGGCATTCTGGGAGCCTGGCTGGGCAGTGTCCTGGGGAGCCCGGCCAATGGATTCCGCGTGGGGGTGATCCTCGGAGGGGCGGTGGCCTTCGTCCGCCTCCAGCGGAAGAGGAAGAGGCCTTCCTGATCTTCGGCGTCGGGTGCTTCGCCGAGCCCGGGGGGGCGGAATCTTCGGCGGCCCAGCTCATGGAGATTCTCCAGGCTCGTGGCTGAACCGCGCGCGCCCCGCATGAATGTCGTGGGGTCGCCGACTCTCAACCGGTGGGGATAGATGTCCGCTCAACGTCTCAGCCTGAAGCGCGGCTTGGGTGAGGTGCTCTTGATCACGGCGAGCATCCTCCTGGCGTTCTCTCTCGAGGCATGGTGGGCCGAGCGCGGTGACCGGGCCCGGTTCGACGAGGTCGTCCTTGCGGCTCGCGCGGAGTTCGCGGGCGCCCGGGCCGAGCTCGCCCGGGCCCACGCGATCCACGAAGCCACGGCCACGACCCTCCAGGAGCTGCTGACGCTGATGTCGCCCGCCCCCCGGGAGTCCGCCATGGACTCCCTCAATGCGCTTTGGGAGGGAGTTCGGTTCACGTCGGCCGACGTTCCACGAGGGGTCCTGGCGAATCTTCTTGCCAGCGGGGAGATCTCGACCTTGCCCGACGCGGAGCTTCGCGCGCGCCTGAGCGCCTGGCCCGCTGCCCTGGAGGACCACATCGCCACAGAGGGCATGTATGAGGCGGCGTTGGACCACCTCAGAGGTCTGGTGAGTGCGCGCTCGCCGATCCCTCCCGGCTATGGCGCCCCGGACTACACCAGTGCGTTTCCGGCACGAACCCGGGCGGTCCTGAGCGACTTCGCCATCGAGAACGCCCTGTCCAGGTCCTTGCACCTCTTGCAGATCGTGATCGGTGAGAATGAGGCGCTCAGCGGTGCCGTCGGCGAGACCCTGACCGATCTGGACGCCTATCTCGCCAGCCGTTGAGTCGGTCGCACCGTTGGGGAGGCCCAACGAGCGGATGCGGCCGTTACACCTCGAGGAGAGTTGAACGTTGATCACACACGACCGACGATCGCGGTGGAGTTGGCTCGGAGTGCTGCTTCTCCTCGGATGTGCCGAGGCAGGCACGCCGGCTCCGCCCGTCGAAGCACCGGACTGGCCGCTGGGCGACCCGGCGGAAGCGGGATTCGACGTGGAGGCGCTCGACCAGCTGACGCAGGACATCCTCGCCGGGGAGTACCCCAACACCCATGCGGTCCTGGTGGAATACGACGGGGCACTGGTCTACGAGAACTACTTCTCCGGCACCGATGAGCGCTGGGGCGAGCCCCTCCCCCCGAGAGCCCTGGGGCCGGACAGCCTCCACGACCTGCGCTCGATCTCGAAGAGCGTCACGTCGGCGCTCCTGGGCATCGCACTGGCCGACAGCTTCGCCGCCGCCCTGGCTCGGCCGGTGGCCGATTACCTACCGGGGCTCGATGTCGATGCTTCCCACCGTGGCATCACGCTTCACCACGTGCTCACCATGACGGCGGGTCTCGAGTGGAACGAGATGGACGTCCCGTACACCGACTCGACGAACGACGAGCTTCGCCTCTACGAAGCGAGCGACCCGGCCGCAGAAGTGCTGGATCGACCGCTGGTCAGCCCACCGGGGGACGCCTGGTACTACAGCGGTGGGACGACTCAGGTGCTGGCGACCGTCATCTCGGCGATGACCGGCCAGACCCTCGATGACTTTGCCCGCGACCACCTCTTCGCTCCCCTCGGGATCACGGACTTCGAGTGGCTTGGACCCGGCGGCTGGATCCCGGACAATCCGGCGGCCATGTCGGGCCTGAGGCTCACGGCGCGGGACCTGGCGAAGATCGGATCCGTCTACCTCCACGGGGGCCGGTGGCGAGGGACACAGATCGTGCCGGCCGAGTGGGTCGCACGATCCAGTGAGCGTCACGTGCCCGAGATCGGCGACTGGAGCAGCGGGGGGCTCTGGGGCTACGGATACCAGTGGTGGATCGGAGACTGGCCCGCGGGCCAGCGGGTCATCGCCGGGGTGGGGAACGGCAACCAGCGCCTCTTCGTGGTGCCCAGTGAGCGACTGGTGGTCACCGTCTTCGCCGGACAGTACAACGCTTTCGCGCCCCACAGTGAGGCGATCCTCGACCGGGTGCTCTCAGCCCGCCGGGAGTAGAGAGGGCCTCATGTCGCTCGTGGATTGGGGATGGAACGACGCGTGGGAAGCCGAGGCAGCCGGGCTCCGGCCGGCCGAGGGGCTTCCAGGTCGGATCGTCGCCCAGGACCGCGACCGATGGTCCGTGCAGACGGAGCCAGGTCTGGTCACCGCACGCCTCGTGTCGAACGCTCGCGTCCCGAGCAGGCCGGTGGTGGGGGACTGGATCCTCGTCGCGCCGGGGCCCTCGCCGGCGGATCCGTGGACCGTGCTCGGCGTCCTCCCGCGACGCTCGCGACTGGCCAGGGGGGAAGCGGGAACCGGCTCGGACGAACAGGTGCTCGCGGCCAATGTCGACGTGGTGTGGGTGGTCCACGGCCTCGATGTCCCTCTCAACCTGCGGCGGCTCGAGCGGTACCTCGCGGTGGTCTGGGAGAGCGGAGCCGTGCCGGAGCTCGTCCTGACCAAGAGCGATCTTTGTGAAGATCTCGAGGGAGCCGTGGCGGAGGCCGAGACCATCGCGCTGGGAGTGCCCATACGGACGGTGAGCAGCATCGACGCGGAGTCCGTCGCGCGACTCAGCGACACCCTGCGCCCGCAGACCACGGTGGCACTGGCGGGCCCGTCGGGCGTGGGGAAGTCGACGCTGGTGAATCTCCTGGGGTCTTCGGCGGAGGCTCAGACCGCCGAGGCCCGGGGACGAGACCGAAAGGGCCGGCACACGACCACTCGGCGAGAGCTCTACCGAATCGAAGGCGGTGCGCTCCTCATCGACACCCCGGGAATTCGTGAGCTCCGTCTGTGGTCGGTGGACGAGGGGCTCGATCGGGCGTTTCCGGACATCGAGGAGCTCGCGGCGGGTTGCAGGTTCAGGGACTGCCGCCACGAGGCCGAACCAGGCTGCGCCGTCACCGAGGCGGAGGCATCCGGTCGAATCGCCGCCGATCGAGTTCACAGCTATCGGAAGTTGAGGGCCGAAGCTGAGTACCAGGCGCGGAAGACCGATCCCATCGCCAGGAAAGCGGCCGTCGCCGAACACAAGACGGCTCTGAAGACCTTGAAGCACCACCCCAAGTACCGCGGAGAAGACTGAGTCCGGGGACCACTGGCTGGAGGCTCCCCGCACTCCATTGGACTCACCGTCGAACGCATCTTCACACCCCCCGGGAAGATCGTGGAACGATCACCTCCCGTCGGCGTGCCGATCGCCACCGGTAGCGGGATGGGATCTCTGAGAACGGCAGCGACGAGCCATCGCGACGGTGGCCCTCATGCCCGCGAGCCGCGAGACTTGTAGTGCGATGGATGGCGCCAAGAGCGGCTCTCCCGCCGCCACCCTGCCCTGGCGCACCATCTGCTTACGGCGGGACGGGATCATGCTCGGCCAGCGTCTTCTGGATCGAGGACGATGAAGGAACGGCAGGATCCGGACAAACGCAGCGGGATTCCGAAGGACGAGACCCTCCTCTGTGATCGGCGCCACCCTGAATGACGGAGACGGGAATGGAATTCGCGACGACGGTACCTCCCGAAGAGGTACAGCGAGCTTGCGCAGAGTTGGGACTGCGGGACTGGACCCAGGCCCTCTCCCCGCCGGTCACGCTGGAGGAAGCGGAGATCCTCCGGGCACGGGTGGGAGCGGAGGCACTGGAGGTCTCCATCGAGGCGTTCAAGCGAGGTCTCGAAGTAGAGCTGGAGCATGGTAGTGAGTTCTCGGACGCGAACGTGACCAATGGACATCCCGTTCTCACCGGAAAGATCGTCCTCGCTCACCTGAAGGAGTCGCTGCTCTACTATGAGCGCCTGGATGTGGCAGAGCTCGAAGGCGACTTGCTGAAGGCGATTCAGAGCGGCGATGGAGCCAGGACGGTGAGCGTCCATCGCAAGCTTCTCACGGCCAGGATCCACCTCGCCGAGCAGGAGCTGGCACACCTCGACACCTGACAAGGAGGCGACTCGGCGAGTCCAGGAGGACTCTGGAGCCGCTGGAGGACGCCGAGCGAACAAGGGACCCAGTTCAACGTTCGCCCTGGGTCGTGCCCAGTTCGAAGCCCTCCGAGCCAGAGGCCTCAGAGAATCCTCGCACACGAGCCTCCCCAATCCTCATGAGCGCGTAGCGTTGGATGATCCCTCGGACGTCGGGACGCCTCGAAGCGAACCGGGACCTCACGCTCTGTCATCTTCATGCTCGCACCCCCACGCTCGACATCGTCCGTCATGCGGGTCAAATGGAATCGAATCCCTACCTTCGTGGCAGATTCTCTCGGGATCGACAGACCTCGCCCCGAGCCGGGCGTGTGAGGTCGCCATCATGAGCTGGACCAACCAAGAGCTTCCATGAGCGAATTCGAGTTCATCTCCGTCCTGATCTCCATCGTCGTGGGTCTCGGTATCGCCCGGCTGCTCGGGGGCTTGGCCCAGGCCGTGCACGAGCGGAAGCAGGCACCGATCGATTCGGCCCACATGGCGTGGACCGCCGGAGTCTTCCTCAACCTGGTCCTGAACTGGTGGGTGCTCTTCTCCTGGCGCGGCCATGAGATATGGAGCTTCACCCTCTTCCTGTCGCTCATCGTCTGGGCGGTGGCCCTGTATCTGCCGGTGGTGTTCCTCTATCCACCTCGAAAGCCCGCGAGCGAGAGCTGGGCGGCCGTCTACACGAGCAATCGGCAGTGGTTTCTGGGTGCGTTCGCCTCGTTTGCCGCGGCGGACATCTGGGTCACCGCGCTCCGTGGGGGCCTGTTCGACCCGCCCATCTACGTCCCCTTCGTCGGGCACTACTTCGTCCTCTGGGTCGTGGGCGTCTTCGTCGCTCGGCCGAGGTACCATCGGTTCCTGGCGTGGTACACGTTGCTGAGCCTCGCCTCCTGGTCCTTCATCGTCCGTCGGTTCCTGTCGTGAACGACGCGGATGCGGGCGGGAAGCAGAAGGTGACGGCACGGAGGAGGTTCCGTGGCGGCTCGCCACCTCCGGCTCGGTCCACTCCTGCCGCTGGAGTGGGCCTTGCGGTGGACGCGGTTCGGTAGGTAAGACCCGGGGATGGTGGAGCGGATGAAGCGAGCCGATCAGACGTGCCCGGGAGCAGGGGCGTGAGCAAGGTGCAGCGGATCGTGGATGGGTTCCGGACCCGATCCGCAGGCGTGCTCTTCGTCGAGCTGATCCTCCTGGTGGTGGGGATCCTGCTCGCCCTGGGCGTGGATGGCTGGCTCGAGCGCCGGCGGGAAGCGGCGGTCGCCGACCAGTCGCTGGAGCTGGTTCGGAACGATCTCGTCCAGCTGATAGAGCAGGCCGCGGAGCTCGAGGCGCACAACCGCCGGGTCCTGGAGGCCGTCTCGCTCGTGTCGGCGGCGGCCGACACGCCCGGGCTCATCGAACGGGATCCCGAGACGTTCGAGGCGCTCTCCATCATGATGTGGCGGCGGACCGTGCGGTTTCCCAGGGCCGCCTACGAAGAGCTCGTCGCCACGGGAAACCTCCGGGCACTGGCGGATCCGGACCTGCGCTCCACGCTGGTCCGGTTCTACCAGGAGCTGGAGCGGGACGAGGAGATCGTCCTCCGGAACAACGAGACCTTCACCGACCGACTCTTCCTCGAACTCCTCGTGGGCCAGGGCCTGATCGTCAACCTACCCACGGGCGGAACGGACTTCTCGTTGGAGGCGCAGGCCGCCGCCGATGAGGTCCGCAGGGAGTATCTCCCGGTCGGTGCAGCCTTCAAGGGCCGTCTGTGGGATCTTCCCGCCGGCCACCCCGATCGCCTGCGGCTCCTCTCGGCCATCACGGCGTTGAGCATGCCCGCCGCCGGCCACATCGGCGTGGCACGCCGTGCCCGCGAAGGCGCGGCAGCGCTGATCGATCGGATCGATGCCACGCTGGACTCCGCAGGAAGGGGAGACGCTGAGCACCCGTGACCGCACTCTGAGACATGCCTGACCCGACCCTCCTCTCCCGCGTGAAGGGCTTCCTGCGCGAGCTGAAGCGCCGGAAGGTCTACCAGGTCGGCGCCGTCTATGTCGTCGTGGGCTTCGGCGTGGCCCAGGCCGCCGACTATCTCTTCGAGCTCGCCGGGCTCCCGATGGTGAATGCACGGGCCGTGGCCATCGTGCTGCTTCTCGGCCTGCCGGTGGCACTCGTGCTGGCCTGGGCCCACGAGGTTCGGCCGGAGGAGGAACCGGAAGGGAACCCGCCCCCCTCCGACGGGCCTGGGCGGCAGCCCGAGAAGGAGTCGCCTGCGGGCCGCCGTGCCTCCATCGTGGTCCTGCCCTTCGACAACATCTCCCCGGATCCCTCCGACGCCTACTTCGCCGATGGCCTCACCGAGGAGATCACGGCGAGCCTCCACGCGGTGCGCGACCTGCGAGTCACGTCAAGGAATTCCGCCACGGTGCTCAAGCTTGCAGGAAAGGACACGCAGGCCATCGGCACCGAACTGGGTGTCGCCTTCGTGCTGGAGGGTAGCGTCCGAAAGGCAGGGGAGGCGCTCCGGGTCACCGCCAAGCTGATTCGCGCGGACACCGACGAGCAGCTGTGGTCCGAACGGTACGATGGGGAGCTGAGCGACGTCTTCGGGATGCAGGAGGAGGTGGCACGATCCATCGTCCGGACCCTCGAGATCCACCTGGAGCCGGAAGAGGAGCGGCGCCTCGCCTCCCGTCCCATGGACGACATCCGGGCGTATGAGTCCTACCTGAAGGCGAGGGAGGCATCGCTGCGTTGGACACGGGAAGCGCTGGAGCATGCCCTGACCCACCTGGAGCGGGCTCGGGCACGGGCCGGCGAGAATGCGGTCATCCTGGCGGGCATCGGCTACGTCTATTCCCAGTTCGCGAACATGGGTGCCCACGACCGCGACTACGTGGCACTGGCCGAGGAGCACGCGCGCCTCGCCCTGGACATCGACCCGGAAAACCCGGAAGCCCACATGGTCCTGGGGTTTCTCTACCAGGAGGGCCTCCGGGATCTCGACCGCTCGCTGCATCACCTGGAACGGTCCCTCGCGGTGAAGCCCGACGATCCCCACGCCCTGACATGGTGGGTCATCGCCCTCTCCCTGGCAGGTCGCAACGACGAGATGGGGGCTGCCGCCGTGCACCTGACCGAGGTGGACCCACTGGGTCCGCTCTCCCAGGCCATGCTCGGCTACGCGCGACAGGTGCAGGGCGACCTCCAGGGTGGGCTCGAGCCCATGGCGGTGTGGCACCGTGAATCCGCACCGGGATCGGCCGCGAGCTTCTTCTATGCCCACGCCCTCGCCCTGGTGGGACGGCGTGACGACGCCCTGGCGCTTCTCCGGCGCGACCTCGAGTCGGACGCCTTGGAGGTCTGGGCCCTCAACGGCCATCTGCTGAAGGCGGCCCTGGAAGAAGATCCGGAGGCGATGAGAGCGGTGATGACCGATCGCTATCGCGAGAAGGTGGCCCGGGATCTACAGCTCTCCTTCTACACGGCCACGATCCACGCTCTCGGAGGCCTCCGCGACGAGACGCTGGAATGGCTGCGCCACACGGTGGCCGGCGGGTTCAGGAACTACCCGTGGATGGCGAAGCACGACCCGTGGCTCTCGCGCTACGGCGACGACCCGGAGTTCACCCCCCTCTTCGAGAAGGTGCGGGAGGCGTGGGAGCGGATGACGACCGACGTGTGACGGGTCCGGTTCGGTACGGGATCCGGCCTAGTGAGAGGGCGGGGTGGCGGCACCGCTGCAGCGAGCCGTAGTGTGACGTAGTGAGTTGTGCACAGGGGGCCGGATCTCGAGCCCCGATCCGTCCGGCGCCAGGCGGGGAAGTCGCCTGGGAGCCAGGTGACCGCGATGACGTACGCCGAGTTCCAGGAGCGCTGGGAAGCCGGCGCCAAGGCCGAGTTGGCGCGCTACGACGCCATGCCCTTCGCGGAGTTGCTCTCCCGAATCCAAGACCGGCGGCTCGGGGACTACTACACCATCTGGAGCGCGATGGCGAAGCGGGCCTCCCTCGCAGAGACGGCGTGGCTCCTGTTCGAGGTGCTCGAGTCCGATCTGGACTACTTCCACCGGTATCATTGCGCGGACGCGCTCTTGATGCTCGCTGGACTGGACGATCCCTCCCACGATGCTGCGCACTACTCGGCGAGAGAGGTCTACGACGTCGCCGAGAACCTCCAACGGCTAAGTCACCTGGTCGCCGAGCGCATGGAGCCCGGGACCAGGCCTCAGGACCCTCCCTGAGCATTGCCCGGTCAGGACCCGGAAATCGACGGAGCCATGGCGGTGGAGCCGTTCAGGCGAACCCGCGGCGCGCGGGTCCGGGCCGAGGCGGTTGAGAAGGAGAGGATGCAATGAAGGAGAGCACCGCCCTGGATCGGGCCAAGCGGATCGGTACCGGTCTCGCGTTCATCATCTTCCCCCTGGTCTTCGTCCTGGCCTTCGCCGGGCACCCGGACCTGCTGAGTCCTCACTTCCTGGGCCCGGAGGAACTGATCCTGAGAGCGCGCAATTCTCCGTTCCTCCACTTCGGTCACGCGCTCGTGACCTTGAACACGGCGCTGCTGGTCGTGGTGGCCCTTCACTTCATGAAGCTCCTGGATCAAGGGACCGGTGCCGGGGCGGGCTTCGTCGGAGGAGCGTTGGCCGTCATGGGCGCGCTCATGCTGGCTGCCGACAAAGGAGCGCTGTGCCTCACGATGAGTGCCCTGGAGACGGTACCGAATGCCGAGTTCGCAGCGATGATGCCGGGGCTGATGGCCATGTTCTCGAAAGAGGGGTGGCTCGTGCTGCTCTGGGGTCTGCTCCTACTGCCCATCGGATTCGCCACCCAGGCGGTGGCCCTGCTCCGGTCGCGCCGCATCCCACGGTGGCAAGGCACCCTCTTTCTCGTCGGCGTCCTCTTCGTGGGCACGCCGGACGGCGTGGAGATCGTGAACCTGACGGCGGCGGGTCTCCTGGCCGCTGCCTTCGTGCCCTACGGGATCCGTCTGATCGGAGAGGAGCCCGATGAGGCAGGGGCCTAGGTGGGTCCGGGAAGAGTCCGTCGAACTACCGTACTCCGACGGGTAGGCGAACCCACGACATCTCGGAAGAGCGCCGTGGGGCTGGGCGTGCTGATGGGGCTGTGGCTGCTGATCTGCGCCCTGATCGACGCTCCGTCGATGCTATTCGGCGGCCCGATGCAGATGACCGCCCTTCAGCATGGCGCGGACATCGGGCTGACTTACGTGGCGATACCCGTGGTGACCTGGGGCCTGGGTGTGGCACGCGCCGGAGTTACAGGGAGTCCGGGAGAGCCTCGGTAGGGCTCAACCGGCTGGGACACGACCCTTGCCCGCGAGGGGAAACGGGTGAGCTTTGGCCGCGGCTGCCCGCCGCACCCGCAGCTCGAACCGTGATCGCGCCCCAACCCTGAGACGGACTGCCCAGGCCTATGTCAGCCGA
>CP070829.1:3398982-3409482 GCA_020344755.1 Gemmatimonadales bacterium | reverse complement strand
GGTGCGGACGACTTCCGGGCCGCCGTCCAGCAATACGCGCCGTCCAACGCCGGCGCCCTGCTGAACGCGAACACCGACTGGCGTGATGCCATCATGCGGACCGCGTACGGTCAGGAGCACAGCCTGACGGTCACGGGCGGGACGGATCAGAGCAACTACCGGATCTCGTTCGGCTACAACAGCCGGGACGGGGTCGTGGAGGGTTCGGATACGGAGCGTGTCACCGGGTCCCTGAACTTCAACCAGCTCCTGCTGAACGACCGGTTGAGCGTCGAGGCGAACGTCAAGGGCTCCCGGGTGGTGGACAACTTCTCCGGCGGAGCCATCGGCAACGCCACGGGGTTCGCGCCCACCCAGCCCATCCTCGATCCGAACAACCCGAACCAGTACTACGAGTGGAACGCGTCCGCGGGGCTCTCGCCTGAGAACCCCTTCCCGGAGCTCGAGAACATCGAGAACGAGGGGACGGCGTACCGGAGCCTCGGAGGGCTCCAGCTTCAGCTGGACCTCCCGTGGGTCACGGGTCTCCAGGCCACCTCCAACCTGGGCTACGACGTCACCAAGACGGAGAACATCTACTTCGCGCCGTCGTTCCTGAAGGCCCAGGAGGGATCCAACCCCGGTAGCGTGAGCCGGTCGAACAACACCGACCTCAAGGTCCTGTTCGACGCATACCTCAACTACAAGCGCCCCATCGGGGACAACAACGACCTGGAGTTCACCGGGGGTTACTCGTATGAGAACGCCCGGGCCGAATTCCCGTCGTTCTACGCCGCCGGGCTGAGCGCCGACTTCCTCGGGTCCAGCGGGATTCCAGACGCGAACGAGCTGGGTGCGAATCTCTTCGTGGACGAGAGCCGGCTCATTTCATTCTTCGGGCGGCTGAACTACTCCATCGCGGACAAGTATCTCTTCACCGGGTCGATCCGGCGGGACGGGTCCTCGAAGTTCGGTCCGGAGGAGGAGTGGGGGATCTTCCCGTCGGCCGCCTTCGCCTGGCGCGCCATCGAAGAGGACTTCCTCGCCGACAGCGACCTCTTCTCGGACCTGAAGTTCCGCGTGTCCTGGGGGGTGACCGGTAACCAGGCCTTCGCCAGTTACCAGCAGTACTCCAGCTACCTGATCAGTGACCAGTTCGCGCGGGTCCAGTTCGGCGACCGGTTCGTCACGACCATCCGTCCCTCGGCGGCGGATCCGGGCATCAAGTGGGAGGAGACCACCTCCTACAACATCGGTGCCGACTTCGGCCTCTTCGACAACCGCATCACCGGGTCTCTGGAGTACTACTTCAAGAACACCGACGACCTGATCTTCACCGTGCCGGTGGCGGCGGGGACGAACCTCTCGGACTTCGTCACCACCAACATCGGGAGCCTGGAGAATCAGGGGATCGAGCTCAGCCTCTCCGCCGCCCTCATCGAGGCGCAGGACGACGGAGGGTTCGGCTGGGACGCGTCGTTCAACCTGGCCTACAACAAGAACGAGTTGACCCAGATCAACGCGGTGGGTGCCGGTGACGAGCAGATCCTCGTGGGTGGGATCGCCGGTGGCGTGGGGAACACGATCCAGGTGTTGCAGCCCGGCTCCCCGGTGAACTCCTTCCACACCTATCGGCACATCATCGGCGCCGACGGCAAGCCGATCTGGGCCGACACGAACGGAGACGGCAATATCAACGAGCAGGACCTGTACGTCGACGTGAACGGGGACGGGACCATCAACCAGGACGACCGGCAGGCCAATGAAAGCCCGGCCCCGGACTTCATTATCGGGCACTCCTCGTACATGACCATGGGGCAGTTCGACCTGAGCTACTCCATGCGGGCCTACCTGGGCAACCACGTCTACAACAACATCGCGTCCGACGCCGGGCACTATAACCGCCTGGTGGGTGCCGTCCCGTACAGCCTGCACGCTTCCGTGCTCGCGAACGGGTTCGAGTCGCCGCAGTACTTCTCGGACATCTACATCGAGGACGCGTCGTTCCTCCGCCTGGACAACATCACCCTTGGGTATACCGTCGACGGTATGGGTATGCTGGACGGCGCGCGTCTCTTCGCCACGATTCAGAACGTGTTCACCCTGACGGGCTACAGCGGAATCGACCCCGAGGCGCTGATCGGCGGGATCGACAACAACCTGTATCCCCGGTCCAGAACCTTCTCGGTCGGCATGACCCTGGGCTTCTGAGATCGCCACGGAGACGGACAGCAATCATTCAGACGGATATGACGATGCGTACCAAGACCCTAAAGACCCTTCTGGTAGCCGCCGCCGTGCTGTTCGGGGCGACCGGGTGCACCGACCTGGTGGTCGAGCCCGAGAGCACGGTCACTGGCGCGAACATCTTCAAGGACGAGAGCTCCTACGAGCAGTTCCTGGCGAAGCTGTACGCCGGGCTGGCGCTCACGGGCCAGTCGGGGCCGAACGGCTCCGGTGACATCCAGCGGATCAACGACGAGGGGTTCTCGAACTACCTCCGCCTCCTCTGGGTGCTGAACACCCTTCCCACCGACGAGGCCGTGATCGGTTGGGGTGACCCGGGCCTTCCCGAGATGAGCTACGGCACCTGGGGTGCGGACAACCAGTGGCCCGGCGGGATGTATTCCCGGATCTACTTCCAGGTCGCCATGGCCAACGAGTTCCTCCGGGAGACCACCGACGAAAAGCTCGACGCGCGGAACGTGAGTGCCGCCACCCGGGCGGACATCCAGACGTATCGCGCCGAGGCCCGCTTCCTCCGGGCGCTCTCGTACTGGCACGGGATCGACCTCTTCGGCGGAATCCCGCTGGTGGACGAATCCTTCCCCATCGGCGCCACCCCGCCCGAAGGTGCCACGCGGAGCGAGGTCTACCAGTTCATCGTGGATGAGCTGAACGCCATCCGATCCACCCTTCCGGCCCCTGGCTCGGGCGAGTATGGCCGGGCGGACCAGGGGGCGGTGGCCATGCTGCTGGCCAAGGTGTACCTGAACGCCGAGGTGTACACCGGGACCGGCGCCTACACGCAGGCCCTGCAGGAGGTACAGACGGTCATCAGTGCCGGCGCCTACTCCCTGGACGACGAGTTCCTGGAGGTCTTCCTCGCGGACAACCACACCTCTCCTGAGCTCATCTTCACGGTCCCGCAGGACGGCCTGAACACCCGCACCTGGGGAGGCACGACCTTCCTCGCCCATGCCGCCGTGGGCGGGAACATGAACGCCTCGGCGTACGGACTGGACTTCGCATGGTGGGGGCTCCGGATCCAGCCGGAGATCGTGGGCCTCTTCCCGGCGGACGGAGACGCCCGAAGGGATGACGTCTTCTTCACCGACGGGCAGTCCATGGAGATCGACGAACTCTTCAACTTCTTCGACGGGTACGCCGCGCCCAAGTACCGGAACGTCGACTCGAACGGAAACCCGGGTTCGAACCAGACCCACGTGGACGCCGACTACGTCGTCTTCCGGCTGGCCGACGCCTACCTCATGTACGCGGAGGCGCACCTGCGCGGTGGTGGCGGAGATGCGGGAACGGCCGTGGGCTACATCAACCAGCTTCGGGAGCGGGCCTACGGGGATGCCAGCGGCAACATCACCGCCGGCGAGCTCACGCTGGACTTCATCCTGGACGAGCGGGCCCGCGAGCTCTATTGGGAGGGGCACCGACGCACCGACCTGGTGCGGTTTGGACTCTTCTCCGGGGGCGCGTATATCTGGACCTACAAGGGCGGGAATGCAGCCGGTGGTGCCTTGCCCGACTATCGGGACCTCTACCCGATCCCGGCGTCCGAGCTCCTGGCCAACCCCAACCTCACGCAGAACCCGGGCTACTGATGGTGTGGGCGGGGCCTTCGGGCCCCGCCCGCTCCACCGGGTGGCAACTGCTGTCAGCCCGGCTGCCCGGCGGCAGCCGGGCTGATTCTTCATCCGGCCCGTTCCTGGACCATGGACATGCGTAGTACGCTCCCGTTCCGTCTCGTCCTGGTGGTACTGGCGGCGGCGGCAACGCTGTCCGCCTGCGGCGGCGATGATCCGGTGCGCCCGCCGGGAGGTGGAGGGATCCCCCAGGGCCGTCCCTTCCTGGACCCCGCCTACCGGCCTTCCGGACGAGCCGCCGCCGGCGACGTCTTCGTCCACCTCTTCGAGTGGAAGTGGGGGGACGTGGCCACTGAGTGCGAGACCGTACTGGGGCCGGCGGGAGTCCGGGCCGTGCAGGTCTCTCCCCCGCAAGAGCACGCTCGAATCCAGAGTTTCCCGTGGTGGCAGCGCTATCAGCCGGTGTCCTACCAGCTGGAAGGGCGATCCGGCACCTCCGCAGAATTCGCCGACATGGTGAGCCGCTGCGCGGAGGCGGGGGTCGGCGTCTACGTGGACGCCGTGATCAACCATATGACGGCAGGAGACGGGGTGGGGAGTGCCGGGACGGCGTATACCAAGTACTCGTATCCCGGGCTCTGGGACGCGCCGGACTTCCATCCGGGGTGCGGCGTGAGCGACTACCAGAGCGCCGCCAACGTGCAGGATTGTGAGCTCCTGGGACTCGCGGACCTCAATACGGGACGTGCCGAGGTGCGGCAGCGGCTCGCAGAATACCTCATCGGCCTTGTGGACCTGGGGGTGGCCGGGTTCCGGATCGATGCCGCCAAGCACATCCAGCCCGTGGAGTTGGACTCCATCGTCGACCTGGTGAACGAGGCCGCCTTGGCCCACGGTCATGCGGCCCCGTACTTCTTCGGCGAGGTCATCGACTACGGAGGGGAAGCCGTGCGCATCCGGGACTACTTCGGGCTTGGATACAGCTCCGGTGGCTCGGCGGACCTCACCGAGTTCCGCTTCCGGGGAGTCCGGGACGCCTTCACCGGAAGCAATGGTCAATCCCTCTCCAGTCTGGGGTCCTTCAGCCCGGTGGCGTGGGGCCTGATCCCCTCGGACAAGGCGGTGGTGTTCATCGAGAACCACGACACGCAACGTGACGGGGGCGCGCTCACTGCGGCTCGGGGAGCGGCCTACAGGTTCGCCCATCTGTGGCTCCTGGCCCAGCCGTATGGCTACCCGAAGATCATGTCCAGCTACGCCTTCGCGTTCCGGGACCAGGGTCCGCCCGCCTCCGGTACCGGCGAGACCCTCGACGTCCTTTGCCCAGTGGACCCGGAGGAGGTCAATCCCGGCGAATGGGTGTGCGAGCACCGCGACCCGGGAATCCTGGCCATGGTGGGCTTCCGCCAGGCCACGGCCGGAACGACGGTGGAGGGATGGTGGGACAACGGGGGGGACGCCATCGCCTTTTCCCGGGGAGGGCGCGGATTCGTGGTGCTGAACCTCGAGGCCTCCACCGTGTCGGTGAATGTCCAGAGTGGCCTGCCCGAGGGGCGCTACTGTGACATCCTCGAGGGTGGTGTGGCCGCCGGGGGGTGTAGCGGGGGCGAGATCACCGTCGCCGCCGACGGTGGAATCCAGATCGAGGTAGCGGCACGAACAGCCGTGGCCATTCACGTGGGGGCCCGACCGTGACGACCATCCCCAGCCGTTTCCCCAGCCGTTCCCCCAGCCGTTCCGCGGGCTGATACCGCACTGACGAGAACCTGCATGGACTCATTCGAAGAGAACGGGCCCGCTGGGGCTGGCACTGCCGTGGTGGCGGACTTCGGCGGGACGAACGCGCGCTTCGCCACCGTGGGGGACGGTCCTCGGGACCTCAGCCACGTGGAGGTCTTCCCCTGCTCGGACTACGCGAGCCTGGAGGACGCGCTCGAGGCGTACCTTCGCATGCAGGGTATCCGCAATCTGGCGGAGGCGAGCCTTTCGGTGGCCGGCCCGGTGGACAAGGACATCGTGGACCTACCGAACAACCACTGGATGTTCAGCAAATCGCAATTGGAGGCCCGCCTGGGGGCCCCCCTCACCGTCATCAACGACTTCACGGCGCAAGCTCTCTGCATCGACATCCTGGAGCCCGAGGAGGTACTGTGGATCGGTGCCCCACGGCCCAACGCCCCTGGGATCCGCACCCTGATCGGACCCGGTACCGGACTGGGTGTCGCGGTCCTGATGCCCGGCGGCGATATCATTCCCTCCGAGGCGGGCCACGTCGGGTTCGCCGCCACCTCTGAACACGAGATCCAACTTCTCCGGGCGCTCTTCGCCCGGTACCGGAGGGTATCCATCGAGCGTCTCGTCTCCGGTCCGGGGCTGGAGAACCTGTACTGGGCCAACCGCCGCATCTCCCAGCCGGAGCCGGAGGCCGACCAGGCTCGGCACTCGCCCCGGGAGATCTCCGAGATGGCGCTGGCCGGCGACCCATTGGCGCAGGCCAGCATCGAGGACTTCTTCGACATCCTGGCATCGTTCGCCGGGGACATGGCACTGGCGACCTGGGCCACGGGAGGCATCTACCTCTCCGGGGGGGTGGTCCAGAAGCTGAACCGATACCTGGATGCAGAGCGCTTCCGGGCGCGTTTCGAGGACAAGGGGCGGTTCACCCGGTTCTGCGAGGAGGTTCCCGTGGCCTGGATTCGGGCCCAGCACCCGGGACTGCTGGGCTGTGCGGTCGCCTTGCGGAGGGAGATCACTCTCCCGGGCCTCCCCCGCGGAACGGCTCCGGGCTCGGGGACTCTCCCGGTCGCCTAGGCAGAGATGAGGAACGTGCTCGAGGGTGTGGCCATTCCCGTGTTCCTCGTGGGGACGTTGATGCTCGGCGACACGGCGGGCGGCATCCCCCGGGAGGGGTTCAACGGTGCCACCGCGTTTCCCCAGGCGGCGCCGTGGCAGGCGGGCGAGGTCTGTTACGAGGTCTTCGTTCGCTCCTTCCAGGACAGTGATGGAGACGGGATCGGGGATCTGAACGGCCTGACGGAGCGCCTGGACTACCTGAACGACGGCGACCCGTCGACGCACACCGACCTGGGAGTCTCCTGTGTCTGGCTCATGCCCGTCGCCCGGTCCGGGAGTTACCACGGGTACGACGTCATCGACTACTACCGGGTGGATCACAGGTACGGCACGGAGGAGGATTTCCGGAGGTTCGTGGAGGCCGCCCACCACCGGGGCATCCGTGTCCTGGTGGACATGGTGGTGAACCATACCTCGGCGGAGCACCCGTACTTCCGCGATGCGCTGGTCCGCACCGACTCCCCGTTCCGAGGCTGGTACCGCTTTCGACCCGATCCCGGCCCGGACAACGAGTGGGGCGACAACAACTGGCATCGATCCGAGTTCCGAGAGGAGTACTACTACGGTCTCTTCTGGCGGGGGATGCCCGACCTGGACTGGAACGAACCGGCGGTCCGGGAGGAGATGAAGCGGATCGCCTCCTTCTGGCTCCAGGAGATGGATGTGGACGGACTTCGCCTCGACGCCGTCTGGCACCTCGTGGAAGATCCGGTGACCGGCCGCGCCGGTCATGTGCCCCGCACGCACGACATGCTGCGCGAGTACGGCGATCACGTCCGTTCGGTGAAGCCCGATGCCCTGACCGTGGGAGAGGTCTTCGATGGCACGGAGGCCCTCCTGGCCTACTACCCGGATCAGCTGGACGCCTACTTTGCGTTCTCCGTCTCCCAGGGAATCCTCGACGCCGTGCGGGGCGGAGCAGGAGAGGTGCTGTCACAGGCGGTGACCGCCCTCCAGTCCCGGGTCCCCAACCATCGGTGGGCTCCGTTTCTGCGGAACCACGACCAGACCCGGACCATGACCGTGCTTCAGGGAGACGCAGCCCGTGCCCAGCTCGCCGCCACCCTTCTCCTGACGCTGCCGGGGATCCCGTTCGTCTACTACGGGGAGGAGATCGGGATGACGGGGGACAAGCCCGATCCCCGAATCCGGACCCCCATGCAGTGGGAGCCTCGCCGAGGTGGGGGGTTCACCGGTGGACTCCCTTGGGAGCCGCTCCAGGGAGACTCCATGACGGCCAACGTCGCGGTCATGGACGCCGATCCCACATCCCTACTGAATCACTACAGGCGCCTGATCCACCTCCGGAGCCGAGAGCCGGCGTTGTGGGCCGGGGGGAGCTTCCTCCCTCTGGAGGCTCAGGGGCGTGAGATGCTGGCCTACCTGAGAGCTCGGGGAGAGGAGCGGATCCTGGTCGTGGTGAACCTGGGAGACCAGCCTGCGGCGCCCTCCTCACTCAGCGTGGGCACGACCGTCCTGGGCGAGGGGGAGTACCGGCTCGCCGATCTGCTGGGTGAACCGGGATTCGCCGGGGAAGGCAGCGGGGGAGCGCTTCGCCAGGAGGGTGGGCGGCTGACGGGCCAGGTGCTCCTCGACGCGCTGCCCGCCCTGTCGGCGAGGATCTACCGACTGACGCCAGGAGCGTGACGGGACCGGTCGCCCTCGGGCGCGCCGTGGAGGGTGTGGGGAAAATGTGAGAGGGGCGCGGGTTGGGCGCCCGGGTTGGGCGCCCGGCAGTCACGGGCGCGCCGCTGGCCAACCGGGACCGCGCCCGAGCCGCACCGCCCCACGAGTCGTGGAAGGGTCCACGGGCCGGCCCTGCTGGAGGAAGACGACCGCGTCCCGGGAGGCGAGCCGCCGAGCCGCCTCCCGCGACCGCTCCATGAGGGACCGCCAGCTCTCCGGAGCCACACGGCGCGCCACCTCGGAAGGGCAGAGAGTGGCGCTCCCCGCCCGAGCCGCGAGCAGGTCGAGGGTGGCGGTCTCAAGAAGGCGGTCCAGCGGCTGGATTCCCCGACGTCGGCAAGCCGCGCTGCAGTGCTTGACCTGAGGCCAGCTACGGGCCCACCGCTTCCGCCACTGCATGCGGCGGCCGCAGACGTGGCAGGTCTTCTCTTCGTGCTGGAGCGCGGAACGGGGCATGGGGACCCATACCGGTGGCCAGGAGGAATGTTCGTCCCCGGGGACGCGGAGCTCGGCCCCTCGGTGCTGGAAGGCACCGGTGAACTGAATTCGACTCGGGGCTGGATCCAGTCCCCTTCACAGGGGTTCATGTCCTGCCCGACCTCGCCCCGTTCCCCCGTCTTCCGCACTCCATGGCCGGTACCCGCCTCCTGCCGCCCCACCTGGCGACGCGTGTCCACGCCCCGGGAGGTGAAGCCGGTCCTTCGCCCCGGCCAGGGAGCTACGTGCTCTATTGGATGCGAACCGCGGCTCGGGGCCACGACAATCCGGCGTTGGACGTGGCCCGGAGCATGAGTCGTGAGCTGGGCATTCCGTTCTTCGTGTATCACGGACTCTCCGAGCGGTATCCCTACGCCTCGGACCGGCACCACCGCTTCATCCTGGAAGGGGCCCGTGACGTGGAGGCGGAGTTTGCCCGCCAGGGAATCGGGTACGCATTCCATCTCGAACGGCCCGGACAGCGGGGAGCCCACCTCCGCGTCCTCGCCCACGACGCCGCGTTGCTGGTGACCGAAGACATGCCGGTGACACCCCTTTCCACCTGGACTGGGAGGCTGGCGGAAGAGGTCCCACTATGGGCCGTGGATACCGCTTGCCTGGCACCCATGCGGCTCGTGCCTCCGGATCGGACCCACCGGGCCTTCCGGTTTCGGGAGGCGGTGCGAGACGGACAGCGTCGCTGGTTGCACGAGCCTTGGCCTGCGCTGGACCCGGGACCTTCCACGGAGGCCTTCCTGCCGCGCCTCCCCTTTCAGCCACTGCGGCTGGCGGGTGCCGACCTGTCTGGCCTCATCGCGACCTGTCGGATCGACCACTCGGTGGGTCCGATCCCACACACGCCCGGTGGAAGTCGTGCGGGGTACGCCCGGTGGGCGGCGTTCCGGGAGGTTGGCCTCGAGCGATACGCGGATCAGCGGAACGACCCGCTGAAGCCTGGCGTCAGCCGGATGAGCGCCTACCTGCACTACGGCCACGTGTCCCCCTTCCGGATCGCCCGGGAGGCGGCCGTGGTCGGGGGCCGTGGGGCGACCAAGTACCTGGATGAGCTCCTGATCTGGCGGGAGATGGCATACGGCTTCTGCGCCCATCACCCGAACCATGCCACCGTTGCCGGAATACCCGAGTGGGCGCGCTCCACGCTTCGGCAATACGAGGCGGACCCCCGGAACCCACTCTCGTGGGAACGAATGGCCCGGGGCCGGACCGGTGATTCCCTCTGGGATGCGGCCCAGCGATCCCTCCTCATCCACGGCGAGCTTCACAACAACGCGCGCATGACCTGGGGGAAGGCGATCCTGGGGTGGACGCGGACCATGGAGGACGCTCTGGATCGCATGGTGGACCTCAACCACCGGTACGCCCTGGACGGCCGTGATCCGGCTTCCTACGGCGGACTCCTGTGGTGCCTGGGTCAGTTCGATCGCCCCTTCTCACCGGAGCAGCCGGTCTTTGGTGCCGTACGAAGCCGCTCCACCGGTGGCCATGCTCGTCGGCTGGATGTGGCCGAGTACGGGGAAAGGACCGCTCGCCCTGCCTGGAGGAACCGGCCCAGGGTGGCCGTGGTGGGGGCCGGGCTGAGCGGCCTCATGTCCGCGAGGATCCTGGCGGATCACGGGTTGGAGGTGACGGTCTTCGACAAGGGACGGCGCCCGGGAGGTCGGGC
>CP070829.1:3388069-3398882 GCA_020344755.1 Gemmatimonadales bacterium | reverse complement strand
GGATTGGTACCGTGGGCCGAGGACGGGATCAGGCACACCTTCCGGTGTGCATCACCCCGGTCCAGGTGGTAGGCGCGGATCACCTGCAGGCCCGCGTACTCGCCCTGGGCCCCCGAGTTGGGCTGCAGGGAGACGGCGCTGAACCCGGTGATCTCCGCCAGCCACGCTTCCAGGTCGGAGAAGATACGCCGATACCCCGTCGCCTGGTCCCGGGGGGCGAAGGGGTGCAGCCCCCCGAACTCGGGCCAGGTCACCCCCGCCATCTCGGTGGTCGCGTTCAGCTTCATCGTGCACGACCCCAACGGAATCATGCTCGTGTTGAGGGAGAGGTCCTTGGTTTCCAGGCGGTGGATGTACCGCAGCATCTCCGTCTCGGAGTGGTACGAATTGAAGACCGGGTGATCCATGAATGGCGCGGTCCGGGCCAGCCCGTCCGGGATCCGCTCCCCCGAACCGGCCTCACCCTTCTCGGTGCCGGCGAGCTCCGGCACCGTGAACGCGGGAGCCTCACCGCCGTTGAACGCCCTGAGCAGGTCCGCCAGGTCCGCGTCCCGGACCGTCTCATCCAATGCCACTCCTACCGTCCCGTCGCCGAAGTCCCGGAGGTTGATGCCCAGGGCGAGGGCGTCGGACAGGACCTCCCCCGAGGAACGCCCGGAGGGGCGGACCTTCAGGGTGTCGAAGAAGTGCCGGTGGACGACCTCGTGCCCCAGCCGGCTCAGCCCGTCCGCAAGGGCCGCCGCTGCTCCGTGGACGCGGGTGGCGATTCGGCGAAGTCCGGTCGGACCGTGGTAGACCCCGTACATCCCCGCCATGATGGCCAACAGGACCTGGGCGGTGCAGATGTTCGAAGTGGCCTTCTCGCGCCGGATGTGCTGCTCCCGGGTCTGGAGTGCCATGCGAAGCGCCCGGTTCCCGTGGGCGTCCACGCTGACCCCGATGATCCGCCCCGGCATCTTCCGAGCGAACTCCTCCCGGGCGGTCATGTATGCGGCGTGGGGTCCTCCGTACCCCATGGGAACCCCGAACCGCTGGGAGTTCCCGACCACCACGTCGGCCCCCCACTCCGCTGGCGGCGCCAGCACCGCGAGCGAGAGGAGATCCGCCACCGCCACCAGGTATGCACCTACCCCGTGCAGTTGGTCGGCGAGCGCCCCGTATTCCTCAACCGCTCCCTCGGTGTCCGGATAGGAGACGAGGGCGCCGATGGTGTTCTCGTCGGGCTCGAAGGCCCTCCAGTTCCCCACCTCGATCACGATTCCCACGGGCTCCGCGCGCGTCTGCAGTACCGCAATCGTCTGGGGATGGCAGGTGTCCGCCACGAGGAAGCGGTGGCGGTCTCCCTTCACCACACCGGCCAGCATGCTCATGGCTTCGGCGGCAGCCGTCCCCTCGTCCAGCAGCGACGCGCTCCCGATGTCCAGTCCGGTCAGGTCCATGCACATGGTCTGGAAGTTCAGGAGGGCTTCGAGGCGGCCCTGGGCGATTTCCGCCTGGTAGGGCGTGTACTGGGTGTACCAGCCGGGGTTCTCGAGGATGTTCCGCTGGATGACACCGGGAACGAGGGTGCCGTGGTAGCCCATCCCGATATAGGAACGGAGCACCTGGTTCTCGCCGGCAATCTCCTTGAGTCGATCCAGGAGATCGTGCTCTCCCACCGCTTCAGGAAGATCCAGAGGCTCGTCCCGGAGGATGGAGCCCGGAACCGTCTCTCGGATCAGCTGGTCCAGGGAGTCCACACCCAGCGCATCCAGCATCTCCAGGACTTCCGAATCGGACGGGCCGAGGTGGCGGTCTGCGAAATCCCGGGAGGGGGAGAAATGATCGCTCATGGTTCCGTTTCTTCCGTCGATATTTGGACCGAACACCAGGGCCCCTCACTCCCGCCGGAGGGCGGGGGTGCCGGGGCCCTGACGATGTCTTCAGCGGGTAAGGACGTCCGGGAGCCGGCTCAGTCCCCCACGTGGGTGGCGTAGGCGGTGGCATCCATGAGCCCGGACAACTCGGCGGAGTCGGCCAGGCGCACCTTGATCATCCACCCCTCACCGTAGGGATCGGAGTTCACCAGCGAGGGGTCATCCTCGAGCCCCTCGTTGACCTCCACGACCTCTCCGCTGACCGGGCTGTAGAGGTCGCTCACGGCCTTGACGGCCTCGATGGTCCCGAAGGTGGCCATCTTTTCGTAGGAGTCACCCACCGAAGGAAGCTCCACGAAGACTACGTCCCCCAGCTCGCCCTGGGCGTAATCCGTGATCCCGACCACGTACACGTCCGGTTCCTCGGTCTTCTTCAGGTACTCGTGTTCCGCCGAGTAGAGAAGGTCGCTGGGGATGTCGGACATTGGGATTCCGCCTCGTTGCCGGTGGCCGATGCGCGCCCCCTCTCGGATGGCACGAGTGAGCCCGGTCAATCTATGGAAAGAGCCCGGCCCTTCATAGGCCCGACGCGGGTTTTCGGGTCCGTTGGAGACGCCTACCTTTACCCTCCCCCGGTTGGGCGTCTCACCGCGCTCCCGACCCCACTCTCCAGAGGAGGTGCCCTTGAATCTCGACGCCCTGGTGGCCCCTCTCCGAGCCGACGTGGTGAGCGGGGCCGCGGTGGTCGCGCGGGCTGCCGCAGCGGCCATGCGCCGAGGCGCCCTCCAGCTTCCCTCCGGATCCGCCGCCGAGCTCCGGGACATACTCTCCCAGTTGGCCTGGAGAGTCATGGATGCCCAGCCGGCCATGGCTCCCCTGGTCACCCTCATCACCTCGGTGCTACAGGCGGTGCGGGACGACGCAGCCCTGGATGAGGCTCGGGCGGCGGCGGCGGCAGCCGCCGAGGCCTTCCGGGAGGAGGTCGACGACCGCGGGCACCGGGTCGGAGCGGTCCTGGCCAAGGAGATTCCGACCGGAAGTACCGTTCTCACCCTCTCCTCGTCGAGCACCGTGCGCAGCGGCCTGGTGGAAGCCCGGGACCGGGGCCTCACCGTCATCTGCCTGGAGGGCCGGCCCATGAACGAGGGCCAGGGCCTGGCGCGGACGCTCGCCCACGCAGGCATCGACGTGGTGCTGGCGGTGGACGCCGCCGCCGAGTCCCTCGTGCCCGAGGCGGACCTCGTACTTCTGGGAGCGGACTCGGTGGGAGACGCCGGCGTGGTCAACAAGATCGGCTCCCTCGCTCTGGCCCGCAGCGCAGCAGCCCACTCGATTCCGGTCTGGGTCGCGGCGGACCGGTCGAAATGGCTTCCTTCGGGATTCCCCCAGGTGCTCGATGACGACCGCCCTCCCGAGGAGGTCTGGCGCGGGGCCCGGGGAGTTCGCGTGTGGAATCGTTACTTTGAATGTCTGCCCAACGCACTGGTGACCCGGATCGTCACCGACTCGGGCAGCATGACGCCGGAGGATCTGTCCTCCCGGCGTCGCGAGGTGAAGGCGGCTCCGGTTCTGGAGGAATGGGCCGCCGCTCAACGCTGAACTGAACGCATCGAGGCCTAGAGAACATGTCCACAGTCCTGAGCGGCCCCCGGCCCGCCCTGACGACCCTCTCCGAGGACGAGTCCCTCTTTCGGGACGCCGTTCGTGAATTCGCCGAAGCGGAACTGGCCCCTCGGGCCACGCGCATGGACGAGGCACAGGAGATGGACCCAGACCTCCTTCCCATGCTCTTCGAGATGGGCCTCATGGGGATCGAGATCCCGGAGAGACTTGGAGGTGCCGGCTCTACCTTCTTCGTGTCCGCCCTCATCGTCGAGGAGCTGTCTCGGGTAGACCCGGGGGTGGCCGTGCTGGTGGACGTCCAGAACACCCTGGTGATCAACGCCATCATGCGGTGGGGCTCCCCGGAGCAGCACGACCGCTTCCTGTCTGCGCTGGCCACGGACACCGTGGGGGCGTACTGCCTCTCCGAGGCGGGGAGCGGATCCGACGCATTCGCCCTGGCATGTCGCGCCCACCAGGACGGGGACTCGTGGGTGATCAACGGTCAGAAGATGTGGATCACCAACGGCAAGGAGGCCGGGCTCTACATCGTCTTCGCGAACGTGGACCCGGATGCGGGCTACAAAGGCATCACCGCATTCGTGGTGGAGGACGGCACGGAGGGCTTCACCGTAGGCAAGAAGGAGGACAAGCTCGGCATTCGGGCATCCTCCACCACGGAGCTGATCTTCGAGAACGTGCGGGTCCCCCCGGAGAATGTGCTCGGCGATGTGGGGAAGGGGTACAAGGTGGCCATCGAGACGCTGAACGAAGGTCGGATCGGGATCGGCGCCCAGATGGTCGGGCTGGCCCAGGGCGCTCTGGACCACACCGTGCGGTACGTCCAGGAGCGTGAGCAGTTCGGACGGGCCATCGGCCACTTCCAGGGTGTGCAGTTCCAGATCGCGGAGATGGCCACCGAGATCGAGGCTGCGAGGCTCCTCGTCTACAATGCGGCCCGCCTGAAGGACGCCGGAGAGGACTTCCTCATGGCCGCCGCCCAGGCCAAGCTCTACGCCTCCGAGATGGCGCAGCGCGTCGCCTCCCTGTGCATCGACCTGCACGGCGGATACGGCTTCACCCGGGAGTATCCGGTCGAGAAGTACTACCGCGACGCCAAGATCGGTACGATCTACGAGGGAACCTCCAATATGCAGCGACAGACGATCGCAAAGATGCTGCTGAAGTAGCCAACGGGTGGGGCTCGGGGATCCCGGGCCCCCTCCTTCTCCTTCCTGGAGTCGCCGTGTTTGGACTGGGCATCACAGAACTGCTCCTGATCCTGGGCCTTCTGGTCCTGGTGTTCGGGGCGAAGAAGATCCCCCTCATCGCCCGGGGGTTGGGTCAGGGGATCCGAAACTTCAAGGGCGAGATCAAGGCACCCGAGGACGACCCGGAGAGCCGTGACGACTCCTCCCGCTGAGGAGGGGCCTCCGCGGGTCCGGACCCGTCTTTCCGTCCTGTTCTTCACCGTCCTGGTGGACCTGGTGGGGTTCGGGATCGTCCTGCCCCTCCTCCCCCTCTACGCGGACGGGTTCGGTGCTACCGGGGCCACCGTCGGATTGCTGGTCACCTCGTACAGCGTGGCGCAGCTCTTCATGGCCCCGTTGTGGGGCCGGCTTTCGGACCGATACGGACGCAAGCCCATCATTCTCCTCGGCTTGTTGGGGTCTGGCGTTGCCTACCTCGTCTTCGCCTGGTCCCGCTCCCTCACCTGGCTCTTCGCATCGCGGATCCTCGCGGGCGTGGGCGGTTCCACCGTCCCGGTGGCCGAAGCCTACATCGCCGACGTGACCCCTCCGGAGAGGCGGGCCGGGAACATGGGACTCATCGGTGCCGCCTTCGGTCTCGGGTTCATCATCGGCCCCGCCACCGGTGGCGTCATGGCGGGGGTCTCCTTCGAAGCGCCCGGATATGTGGCCGCGGCCCTCTGTTTCGCGAACGCGCTTCTGGCATGGCTGCTCCTTCCCGAGACGCTCCCACCCGCCCTCCGTTCCGGATCCCGCCGCCCCTCCTTCCGCTACACTCTCCAGGGCCTGGGTCAGGCGTTCCGTTCCCCGGCACTCCGGCAGGTGCTGGTCCTGTATTTTCTCTTCACCGTCGCCTTCGCCGTCATCCAACCCACCCTTTCCCTCTTCGGAGCCTCCCGATTCGGATTGGATGATCGGAGCGTCGGCTACCTGTTCGCCTTCCTCGGTCTGATCTCGGCCATTGTCCAGGGAGGGCTCGTCCGGGCGCTGGTGCCGCGCTTCGGCGAGGTCCGACTCGTCCGGTATTCGGGAATCCCGTTCGTTGCCGGGCTCATTCTCCTGGGTCTCTCCCCCTCCATCCCGGTTCTCCTCCTCGCCATCGCCCTCCTGGCCATTGGCTACGGGGGAGCGCTGCCCCCCGTCCTGGGCCTGGTGAGCCGCGTCTCCCCTCCGGAACTCCAGGGAGGGATCCTGGGGGTGGGCCAGAGCGTCGGATCAATGGCACGGATCGTCGGGCCCGCCCTGGCAGGCCTGGCCTTCGACATCAGCGTGGCCGTGCCCTACCTACTGGGGGCCAGCATCGCGGCGTTGGCGACGATCCTGGCCGCCGGAATGCGGGTGGGGTTCGGATTGGAGGAAGGGCGTTGATCGGCCGTCGGACGGCTTGCGCGAGGGGACTCCGTATCCGAGTCCGGAGGAAGATGCGATGAGCGAGCGGATCCTCGACCGGGTCGTCGTGGTCCTGGACCACCCGCAGAACGTGGTGAACATCGCCGCGGTGATCCGGGCCATGAAGAACATGGGAGTGCATCGGCTCCGTCTGGTGAACCCCGCTGAATTCGACCCCTACCGCATCGAGGGGATCGCCCACCGGAGCACGGACGTCATCGAGGGCACCGAGACGTTCACCTCACTCGAGGAGGCCCTGGCCGACTGTGTCCGGGTTGTCGGAGCCAGCGCCCGATCCCGGACAGCGGTTCGCAACTATACCCGCCCGCGGCCCGCCGCCGAGTCACTCCTGGAAGCGGCGCCCGACGGGAATGTGGCCCTCCTCTTCGGTCGCGAGGATCGCGGATTGGACAACGATGCCCTGGACCTGTGCCACGCCATCGCCGTCATACCCACGGATCCCGATTACTCCTCGTTGAACCTGGCGCAGGCGGTCATGGTGATCCTCTACGAGGTGTTCCTGGCCAGCGACCAGGGTGACCGACCGCTCCCACGTCGCGGAAAGCGGGCGAACGCCCCTGCGACGCGAGAGCATCTGGAGCACATGTACGGCGCCCTGGAGAAGGGCCTGGATCGAATCCAGTTCTTCAAGGCCCGCAAGTCCCAGAGTGTCATCACCACCCTCCGAACGGTCTTCGCTCGGGCGGGCCTCGATGTCCGCGAGTCCAGGCTCATCGCCGCGATCGGATTCGAAATCGGACACTTCCTCGACCGCCTGGAGCGGTCGCTCCGCGGGACGGGTCCGGGGGAGGCGGATCCGACTTCGGAGTCCGACAGCCTTCCTGGCACAGGGGACGATGAATCGAGCCCCATGACCTGACCGCCGAGGGACCTCGACACCGATCGGCTTCGCCCGCTGGAGACTCTTCCTCGGGACCACGAGGATCGTCGAGCGGGGTGCGCGGTGGGAGGGACACGGTCCGGCGCCGCATCGCGTTCAGGTGCATCCCACCCCGGTTGTACCTCGCTGCGCCGACCCGTAAGTTGCGCGAACTGCGTGTGATCCGCCTCCTCCGAAGCCTACTCCCAGCGCATGGTGTCCTCCCAGGCCAACCGCCCGGCCAGCTCCAGCCTGGCTGACCGATACAGGGTCCTCCTGGAAGTGGGGCGGACCCTCACGGGCACGTTGGGCCTGGAAGATCTCTACCGGGCCATCTACCGAGAGGCTCGCAGAGTCCTCGAGGCGGACGGGTTCTACATCTCCCTTTACGATCCCAGCCGAGACCTGGCCACCATCGTCTTCTTCGCGGACCGCGGCGAGGAGGAGCGGGTGGAGGTCCGCTACAAGGGCTCGGAAAGCACGGTGATTCGCACCGGCGAAGCCGTTCGAATCGACGATCGGCTGGAAAAGCGGTCGTTGATGCTCCTGGGAGAAACCCAGGAGGAGGTGATGCGCTCCGCCATCGCGGCCCCTCTTCGCTGGAAGGGGAAGGTCATGGGAGCCATCTCCACTCAGTCGTACCGCCCGGCGGCCTACACCGACGCCGACGTGGAGCTCTTCCAGGCCGTGGCGGACATGGCCGCTGTGGCCATCGAGAACGCCCGTCACGTGGGAGCGTTGGAGCGACGGACGGCAGAGGCGCGCCGGGTCGAGGAGATCGGCCGGGCCATGGCCTCGTCCCTGGATTCCAGGGAAGTCATGGCCAAGGTCATCGAAGCCGCGGTCTCACTTCTTCCCGCGGACAATGCCGCCGTCTGGATGTTCGAGAACGGGCCCACGGCCCGGGTAAAGGCCTCCGGTGGTGAACACGCCCTGCCCGAAGGCCTGGAATGGGACCTGAGCGGGCGCCTCTACGACCAGCTGGTGGAGGACCGCTCCGCCACCCGCATCGACGACTTCGAGTCCAGCCCACTGGTTCCCGACCACCTCAGGTCCCGCCTGGGGACCGGCTCGGCTCTCGCCTGCCCGCTCATGGTGTCCAGCTCGGTGGTCGGAGTCCTGACAGCGGGAAGCCGGCATCCGGAGGCGTTCGGCGAGGAGGACGGCCAGACGCTGCAACGCCTGGCAAGCCAGGCATCGGTGGCGCTGGAAAACGCACGCCTGCACCAATCCCTTCAATCCCTCTCCCTCACGGACCCGCTCACGGGACTTCCGAACCGGCGCCACCTGAGTGTGCACCTGGAGCACGAGCTGGCTGCCGCGCAGCGGGGCCGCGAGCTCCTGGCCGTGATCTTCGACCTGGACAACTTCAAGGGCTACAACGACACACAGGGGCACCTGGCCGGCGACGAGGCGCTCAAGGCCTTCGCGAAGATCCTGTCGGCCGAGAACCGTGCCATGAACCTCGTGGCCCGCTACGGAGGCGACGAGTTCGTCTCCATCCTCTCGGACACGGGAGTGGAGGGAGGGGATCTCTATGCTCAGCGCATCCGCCGCCGCATGTCGGCGGACCCGCTCCTCGGTCCCGCCGGGATCTCCGCCGCGTGCGGGATCGCCGCCTACCACGGTGGGATGAAGCGTGGGGAGGATCTCATCGAGGCGGCGGACGCCGACCTCTACTCCAAGAAGGCGGCGCGGGCCGCACCGACGGACGGAGGATGAGCGGACCCCCACGAGATGAGGTCCTGGACATCCTCGAGGCGGCACGGGAGTTCGCCCTGGAAGCGGGGAATGTGACCCTGAAGTACTTCGGGGGGGTCGTGGACTCGGAGGCCAAGGGCGACGGTTCGCCGGTCACCATCGCCGACCGGGAAGCGGAGGCGCTCATCCGTGAGAGGGTCACTGCCCGCTTTCCTGATCACGGCGTCCTGGGCGAGGAGTTTCCCCCCACCAACGAGGGGGCCCGGACTCGATGGATCCTGGACCCCATCGACGGGACGCGTTCCTTCATGAGGGGGGTCCCGCTCTACGGAGTCCTGATCGGTGTGGAGGTGGAGGGTGCGCCCGTAGTGGGGGTGGCCCATTTCCCGGCCCTCGGCGAGATGGTGTCCGCGGGATCGGGCCTGGGCTGCCACCTCAATGCGAACCCGTGTGCGGTGTCGCAGGTGGGGTCCCTGGAGAAGGCACTGGTGACGACCACGGACGTGGAGCGGATCCTCTCCCGCCATGAGGGAACCGGATGGCGCCGGTTGCAGCAGGAGGCCTCCTTCTCCCGTACCTGGGGGGACTGCTATGGCCATATCCTGGTGGCCACCGGACGCTCCGAGGTTCACGTCGATCCGGTGCTCTCCTCCTGGGACGCGGGTCCGCTACTGACCATCCTGGAAGAGGCCGGCGGCCGGTTCACCTCGCTGGAGGGGAAGGCCACCATTCACGGTGGCTCCGGCGTCTCCTCCAACGGCCTCCTCCACGATCAGGTGCTCGAGACGCTCCGAACGGGACACCTGGGGTAGCGCCACGCCGCCCGAGATCCGGGCGGGGCCCACCTGGCGGTGCCACGGCAGGGCCGTGAGCTCCTACCGCACGCCGACCCACCCGGTGCTGCCTTCTTCGAAGAGGGCCGTCGAGTCGTATCCGACGCCGTCCTTGAAGACCAGCCGCATCCGCCGGAAGGCGTCGAGATCCCGCCGGGGATCCCCCTCCAGCAGCACCATGTCCGCCACCTTCCCGGACTGGATGGTCCCGATCTCGTCGTCCCGCTCCAGGTACCGGGCACCACTCAGCGTAGCGACCATCACGGCCTCCTCCACAGAGAGACCCGTCTCCACCAGGAGTTGCAGCGCTCGCTGGTTCGCGTAGCCGGGGACCACGTCGCCCCCTCCGGTGGGATCGGTACCCACCACCAGGTGCCCGCCCCGCTCGAAGAAGATTCGCTCCATCTCCATGTAGCGGCGCAGGAGCGCTGCGGCGTTCTCCGACCGGTCCCTGGAGAGCCTCGTCATGACACCATCGCGCAACTCCGGAAGCATGGCCTCCTGGGCCCCCTCCGGAGGCATGGGACGGTCCGGGGCCCGTCGCTCCACGACGGTGAGTGTGGAGGTGAGGGCCACACCCTTTTCGATGAGGTGATCCACCACGTCCAGGAACTCCCGGTCATCGAGGTCCAAAGCCAGATAGGAGGCATCCGCTCCGCGCACGCACTGGTCCGGTTCCTTCCCCGCCACCCAGTCGGTGGCGGCGAAGAAGCCGTGCTCGAGGTTGTCGATCCCGAGGTCCGCCGCCTCCCGATACGTGACGGAGCACAGGTGGCCGGTCACCTTCGCCCCCCTTGCGTGCGCCGCGTCGATCGCTGCCTTCAACACCTCACGGGTGATGAGATTGTAGGCCTTGAAGGACGTCACTCCCCGGTCCATCCAGAAGTCCACGTGGTCCCGGGCCTCCTCGGGGGTCGCGAGCTGGGGAAACGAGCGAACGAAGCCCCCGGGGCCCTCCAGGTAGGGTCCCGTCACGTCCATCCTCGGGCCCACGATGGTACCGGCGTCGATGAGTTCCCGGGTGCGCAGGTCCGAGTAGGGGTCCAGGCTACCTCCGGTCCGCATGGTGGTGACGCCGCCCGCCAGATACAGAGGTGGAAAAGATCGCTCGTTGGTGTTGTACCGGGCCTGCCCCGACGGATAGAACATGTGTTCGTGCAGCATCACCAGGCCCGGGATGAGGGTCATCCCTCTACCGTCGATCCGCTCGGATTCCTCCTGCCCCGGCTCCGGAGGCGACGGATCGTAGAGTTCGGTGGGGCCGAGGACCTGGATCCGCCCGCCGGAGACGAGGACGGACAT
>CP070829.1:3377141-3387969 GCA_020344755.1 Gemmatimonadales bacterium | reverse complement strand
ACCCGTTCCCATCCCGAACACGGCCGTTAAGCCTCGCAGCGCGGATGGTACTGCAGAGGAGACTCTGTGGGAGAGTACGTCGCCGCCAGCCTTCTTTTCCCACCCCGTCGGGCATCCCCCGACGGGGTGGTTTCGTTTCCGGGGGCGGCGCTGACACCCGCTGGGCGGCGGGCCACCCCAGGGGCCCGATGCAATCGGGAGGGAGTATCCGGTCACCGCTCTCGGCATGCAGAGAGGCTCAGCCCGCTGCAACGGCGGGTGCTTTGCGTTTTTCCCGGGAGAACCCCCAATTGATTCTCCCTTTCCCGACACGAATTCGAGGGCGCTCAACACTGCGTGGACCTCGCGGGACACGTCTGGAAACGGAACGCCACACATCCACGCCCTCCCGGAGTGGTCCATGACCCGCGGATCGACCCTCGAAGCGCACGTCGTCTACCCGCCGTGCGGGACGCGCACCCTGGCTCGAGCCCTTCCGGACGCTGTCCGTCGGTGCGGGAGGGGTTCGTGAACTGGCTCCAGCGTCTCCTTCCGGTGGAGCGCGACGAAGTCCGCCCGGTCCTCACGGCCACGGCGTACGGCTTCTGCATTCTCCTCAGCTACTACATCCTGCGTCCTGTCCGAGACGAGATCAGCTCCGCGGACCGGGGAAACCTCCAGTACCTCTGGACGGCGGTCTTCTTCGTCATGCTCCTGGCGGTTCCCCTCTATTCGGCCGCAGTCTCTCGCTTCTCCCGCGGCGTCTTCATTCCCCTGGCAAACCGGTTCTTCGCGGCGAATATCCTGGCCTTCTTCGGTGTGCTCATGGCCTTCGACTCGCCGGAAGCCAGGACTTGGATCGACCGGGTCTTCTACGTCTGGGTGAGCGTCTTCGCCCTCTTCGTGGTCACGGTCTTCTGGGGATTCATCGCCGATCTATATCGCAACCGGCAGGGGAAGCGCGTATTCGGATTCATCGCCATGGGGTCGTCCGTGGGTGGCCTGACCGGATCGTATCTCGTGACACAGATAGGAGATGCGGTCCCGGTCTTCTACCTTCTCCTGATCTCCGTCGTCCCCCTCGAGATCGCCGCTTGGTTGGCCTGGTGGCTCCACCGATACTCTGGGCGGGAGGGCACCTCCCTCCGGCCGGAGGGGCCGGAGCGGGTACCCGGGACCGCCCTGAGCGGAATCGGCGTTGTCTTCCGGTCGCCCTACCTCCGCGGGATCGCGGTCTTTCTGGCGATCATGACCTTCGCCAACACCGTCCTCTACTTTCAGCAGGCAGAGTTGATCGGGGTGGCGATTCCGGATCGAGGCGAGCGGACAGCGTTCTACGCACAGATCGACTTCTGGACCAACCTGCTCACCCTCCTGGGTCAGGCGTTCCTGGCGGCCCACGTGATCCGCTGGTTCGGGGTGGGCAGAACCCTGGCCGTCCTGCCGATCCTCTGCGTCCTCGGCTTCCTGGCCCTGGGGCTGGGGTGGTCCAGGCTGGACCTCAGCCAGCTCCTGGTGGTCTTCGTGGTCCTCCAGGTCCTGGCCCGCTCCAGCCGCTACGCCATCACCAGGCCCGCCCGGGAGGTCCTGTTCACCGTGGTCGGGCGCGAGGAGCGCTACAAGTCCAAGGCGTTCATCGATGCGGCCGTCTACCGAGGCGGTGACCTGGTCAGTGGTTGGATCTACACCGGACTGGCCGCCCTGGGGCTGGCCGTGGGGGGCATCTCGCTCGTCTCGCTGCCGGTCCTCGGAATCTGGGCGGTGGTGGGGCTCAGCCTCGGGCGCCGACAGGAAGAGCTCGCGGCCGCCGAGGAAGCTCGTTCGGAAGCGGCCTGAGGTCCCGTTGATCGGCACCCGCGCCGGGACGAACTTCGGAGCATGACCGATGCGACGGAGGCACTGGCTGCCGGAATCCCGGATGACGTGCCGGGCGGGGTCACGGGCTCGCCGGGAGAGCCTGTGACCCGGTGTGGATACGTCACCATCGCCGGTCGGCCCAACGCGGGGAAGTCGACCCTCCTCAACGCCCTGGTCGGCGAGAAGCTGTCCATCGTGTCTCCGCGGGCCCAGACCACCTGGGAGCGCGTGACCGGAATCCGGACCGCCGGGGGGGTGCAGATGATCTTCCTGGACACCCCTGGGCTCCTGGACGCACGGGACCTCCATCAGAAGTCCATGAGAGCCGCGGCCCACGAGGCGCTCAAGGAGGCGGACGTGGTCTTGTTTGTCGTGGACGCGAGCCGGGAGCGCGAGGAGGTGATCTCTGAGCCCGTGGTGGAAGCCCTGGCGGAGACTCGGGCTCCCGTGGTGGTCGCGCTCAACAAGATCGACACGGTGGACGCCGGCTTCGTTCAGCGCCACGCCCAGTGGTTCCAGGCGCGCCTCGGTGCGGTCCCCATCCCGGTCTCGGCCACCCGGGGCGAGGGGTTGGATGCCCTGGTCAGGGCGCTCGAGGAGGCCCTTCCGGAAGGCCCGTTCCTCTATCCGGAAGAGGACCTGGCGCTTCAGTCGGTCCGCTTCTTCGTGGCGGAGCTGGTTCGGGAGACCGTGTTCGAGCAGTTCGAGGACGAGATTCCCTACGCGGTGGCGACGCGCGTGGAGGAATTCCGGGAGGACCAGGATCCCCTCTACATCTCGGTGGTGGTGCACGTCGAAAGGGAGTCCCAGAAGGGGATCGTCGTGGGGAAGGGAGGGCATGCGATCCGGAGGCTCGGAATGGCCTCTCGGCGCAAGATCGAGACCTTTCTGGGCCGCCCCGTGTATCTGGATCTCTGGGTCAAGCCGCTCAAGGGTTGGCGGCGAAAGAGGCACCATCTGCAGCGGCTCGGTTATCGGGTCCCGGACGAAGAGCCATGAGATTCATCGCCGCGCTGGCGTTGGCCCTGACCTTGGGGCCGGCGTCGCACCAGGGGCTGGTTGCCCAGGAGTCCGGCTCCTCCACGGAGGGGGCGATCTTCCTGCTCCTCCCGGTGGGAGCGAAGGGAGTGGGGTTGGCCCGGGCCATGACGGCGCTGGAGGGCGCCGAGTCGGTCTGGTGGAACCCGGCCGGACTCGCCGGAGTCGAGAGTCGACTCATGGTGACTCGGGGAGAGGACATCTCCGGTGATGCCACCTCGCTCACGGGACTCTTCAGGCGCGAAGGTCTCGGGACCTTCGGGGCATCCTACCTTCTCCTGGATGTGGGCGACGTCCAACTCACCGACGGGCAGGGAAATCCCCTGGGGCGCGTGAGCTTCCGGTATCATGCGGGCTTGGTCAGTGGCGCCACGCGGCTGGGCACGAACCTGGCGGTAGGAATGAACCTGAAGGTCATCCAGTCTCGGCTCTCCTGCAGGGGGGAATGCCTGGACGCGGGGGTGACCGCCACGACCTACGCGGTGGACGCCGGAGCCCAGTGGAGGGAGATCGCGGGGCTCCCCCTGACGCTCGGGGCAGCGGTGGTGCACCTGGGACCGAAGCTACAGGTGGAGAACGAAGCACAGGCCGATCCCCTTCCCACCCGGATCCGCGTGGCCGCCGCCTATGACGTCCTCCGGCACTTCACGGACGTTCCGGACCTGCACGCGCGTCTCGCGTTGGAGGTGGAGGATCGGTGGCGGAGCCCTGGGAATCCAGCGGTCTACATGGGTACGGAGCTGTCCGCCGGAATCGACCCCGGAGTCTCCCTTCGAGCAGGCTATGTGTACGGCGCCGACCTGCAGGTGGACGGAGCAGGAGTGGGAATCGGGATTCGGTTGGAGCGGTTCGATCTCGGCATCAGCAAGTCGCTGGCGTCCACTGACCTGGCGGCAGGAACGGATCCGGTGAACGTGACCTTCGGCTTCATCTTCTGATGCTTCCAGCCGGGGACGGGGCGAAATCGGTCGTCTTCGTCCTGATCTTTGCCCTTCTGGCCTGCGGCGCCTCCGCTCAGGAACGGTCTCCGAGCCGTTGGCCGGGGGTGACCTCGCCTGGAGCTCGGTACGGGCTCGCGACCGGGGAGGGGAATGGGCCCCGGGCGGGCCTGGAGGCCATCCCGTTCTTCGGAAACCTGACGCTCAGCGGACCCGACGCCTGGGGGCCGGTCGCGGCCAGTGCCCTCCTCCCGGGGGTGGGTCAGCTCCTCCAGGGTCGACGGCGCGGGTGGCTCTACCTGGGCCTGGAGGCTCTCGTGTGGGTGGGATACCTGTCCGAGCGGGACCGGGGCCGAGGGGATCGACAGGCCTATCGGGATCTGGCCTGGGAAGTGGCGCGGTCCGGTTCCGGGAACCGCGTGGACGGGGACTTCGAGTACTACGAGCGCCTGGCCTACTGGGCCCGCTCCGGGGCCTTCGATGCCGACCTCGTGACCCCGGGACTCCAGCCGGAGGAGGACACCGCGACCTTCAACGGGGATGCCTGGCGCCTGGCCGTGAGTATCTTCCTGGGAGGCGGGCCCGCCGATCCGGGTTCGCCGGGATACGAGGCGGCCCTGGAGTACTATCGGGGCCGTGCGTATCCCGATGGGTTCCTCTGGGACTGGACCGGGAAGCCGGAGGGTCTCGCGCGTTATCGGGGCCTCATCGACAGCAGTGACGATCACCTTCGGAAGGCATCGCTCATCCTCGGAGGTGCGGTCGTCAATCGTGTGGCGAGCTCACTGGACGCGGTCTTGACCCGACGACTGGGTCGAGAGGCCGCGGTCAGACTCGTTCCCGGTCCCGGATCGGGTGGAGTCTTCTATCAATCCCTGACCCTCCGGGTGGTACTGAAATGAGTCGTATTCCGTCGGACGGGAGGATCCTCCAGGCTCTCCAGCGCTCTCGCCGCGGTCCGGTCCGGCCGAAGGACCTTGCCCGGGACCTGAACGTTCCCAAAGGCTCCTATCGGGAGTTCCGGGACCGCCTCCGGGAGATGGAGAGGGACGGAAAGCTCTACCGGGTGAAGGGTGGCCGGTATGCCGCACCGGAGAACATCAGCCTCTTCACCGGAACGCTCACCACCACCCGCCGGGGCGACGGATTCGTCCTGGGGGCGGGCGGCGCGGAGGTCTTCGTCCCGGCCCGGGATCTGGAAAGCGCCATGGATGGCGACCGCGTGGTCGTGCGGATCGAGAGCCGGCCCCGGGGACGGAGGCCGGAAGGTCGGGTCATCAAGGTCCTGGAGCGGGCCCACGAGACCATCGTGGGTGTCTACCATACGTCGGGACGGATGGGCTTCGTCGCGCCGTCCGACCCCAAGCTCGGCCCGGACGTCGCCGTGCCGCCAGGGGACGAGGCCGAGGCGCAGGACGGCGACGTGGTCGTGGTCCGGATCGTGGCTTTCGGCAGCCGAAGGCACGGGCCCACGGGGGAGGTGGAGCAGGTCCTGGGCAAGTTGGGCGATCCAGGTGTGGACGTCCTCACCATTCTCTACGGCCACGGACTCCGACCCGACTTCCCCCCCGAGGTGGAGGCGGAGGCGCAGGAGGTGGACCGGCAGTGGCGAGAGGATCCCATGGGACCCGGGGCCGGGCCTCGTGAGGATCTGCGGGATCTTCTGGTCTTCACGATCGATCCCAGTGACGCCAAGGACCATGACGATGCCCTCTCCGTGCGGGAGATCGACGGGGGCAGCGTGGAGGTGGGAATCCACATCGCGGACGTATCCCACTTCGTTCGAAGAGGAGGCGACCTGGACCGGGAGGCGCTCGCTCGCGGGACCAGCGTGTACCTGGTGGACCGGGTCATTCCCATGCTGCCCCACGCGCTCTCTTCCGACGCCTGTTCGCTACGCCCCGATGAGGACCGCCTGGCCGTGTCCGTCCTGGCTACTCTGGACCGGTCCGGCCAGCTCCTCTCCCACCGGTTTACGCGGAGCGTGATTCGCAGCCGACACCGGCTCGCCTACGAAGAGGTGCAGGAGGTGTTCGACGGGCACCGATCCGTGGATGAGGTGACGGACCGCGCCCTGGCACGGCTCCGGGATGCGGCTCGAGCGCTGCGGCGCAGAAAGGAGGATCGCGGGGCGCTGGACCTGGATCTTCCCGAGGCCAAGGTCGTCCTGGACATGGAAGGAGAGCCCACGGAGATCCTCCGCGTGGAGCGGCTCGAGGCGCACCGGCTGGTGGAGGACTTCATGCTGCTCGCCAACGAGATCGTAGCCCGAGCGTGTGAGGATGGGGGGCTCCCTGCCGTCTACCGAGTCCACGAACCCCCGACGCAGGAGAAGATGACCGCGCTGCGGGACCTGCTGGGCACATTCGGGCTGAGTCTGCCCAAGGGGGCGGTGGCCCCCGGGGACCTGGAGGGGGTCCTTCGGCAGGTGGAGGGCCGGCCGGAGCAGCAGCTCGTGTCCACCGTGGTCTTGCGCTCCCTGCAGCGCGCGCGCTACGCGGCGGAGAACCTCGGGCACTTCGGTTTGGCGCTGGGGCACTATTCCCACTTCACCTCCCCCATCCGGCGCTACCCCGATCTGGTGACCCACCGTGCCGTGGTTCGGGCCTTGGTGGAGGGGCAGGCCGTCCCCGAGGAGTGGGCCGAGGGTTTGGAGGATGTGGCGGAGCAGTGCTCGCTCCGGGAGCAGGCCGCCACCCAGGCCGAACGCGACAGCGTGGACCTGAAGAAGATCGAGTACATGGAGAGGCACCTGGGTGACGAGTTCGACGGCACGATCTCCGGCGTCACCGCCTTCGGGGCCTTCGCACTCCTGGATGAAGTGTTCGTGGACGGGTTGATCCATGTGAACGCCCTCACCGACGACTTCTACGAGTTCCGCGAGAACGAGTACAGCCTGGTAGGGACGCGGCACGGTCGACGCTTCCGCCTCGGGGACCGTGTTCGGGTGCAGGTGGCCCGGGTCAACCGGGAGGAGCGTCAGGTGGATTTCATGCTCATCTCCCACGGGGGAAGGGGTGTTTGACACCCCGAAGGCCCATGTTTACCGTCCGTTTCGCCTTCCTGCACCTTGATCCGTAAACATGCGGTCCGAACGCACTCTCGCCCTGTTCAGCCGTCGTGAGCGGCCTGCCCACGCCCGGGTACGGCGCTTTGCGGAAGCGCAGGGCCTTCCATTCATGGAGTTGGATACCGAGGACGCGGCGCGGGCGCTCGTGAATCGAACCTTCCCAGCCGCGATGATCCTGGATGCGGAGGGCGAAGCAGAGAGCACGCTCGAGCTGTGCAGGGAGTTCAAAGGCGACTCCTTCACGGCCATCGTCCCGCTGGTGGTCCTCGCTCCCGGATCCGGGGCCGACCTGGGAGCCCAGGCCCTGGCGGCAGGGGCGGACGAGGTGATCACCGACGAGATCTCCGAGCACGAGCACGACCTCCGCATGGAGTTGGTGTTACGGCGCGCGGCCCGCGACGTGGCGGTCCACCCGACCACGCGGCTCCCGGGCACGGTCCTGATCGAGCGTGATATCCACGAGCGGATGCAGTCGGGTGCCGGGTTCGCCGTCTGTTACGCCGACCTGGACCACTTCAAGGAGTTCAACGACCGCTACGGCTACAACAGCGGCGACAAGATCATCCTTCTCCTGTCGAAGATCTTGCGGGACGTGGTCCGGGCCCTGGCCCCCGGAGGCTTCGTGGGCCATATCGGAGGAGACGATTTCATCTTCAATCTCCCCCTGGAATACCTCGAACCGTGTTGTGACGAGATCATCCGGATCTTCGACGAGTTGATCCCCTATCAATACACCGAGGAGGACCGGCGGGCCGGGTACTTCCTCGGGCGAGACCGCCGGGGGGCGGTCCACCGGATTCCCCTCATGACCCTTTCCATCGGCATCGTTACCGACCAGCTCAACACCTTCAGTCACACCGGTCAGGTGAGCGAGCTCGCCGCAGAGATGAAGAGCTATGCGAAAAGCCTTCCGGGCTCGAAGTACGCCGTCGATCGCCGTGTGCTCTCCGGGGATTCCTCCGAGCCGCGTCCCGACGACATGAGAGGAGGAGGGCGGCGCGCGCCCTTCCTCACCTGACACCACACCCGTTTCCCCCGTCCCGATTGTAAGGTACCCATGGCCACCACCATGACCGTCCACTGCCCGTCGTGTGACACCGCCTTCCCCGTGGACCCCGCGAAGGTCCCGGAAGGTGGGGTCCGGACGCAATGCACCTCATGCCGGAGCATGTTCCGGGTCGATTCGCCCGAGGACGATGTCTGGGCATCCAGTGCTCCCATGGCCGCGGGTCCTGGCCAGGTCGCGGCCGCCGAGGCGGCGGTAGGACCTTTCTCCGGGGAGGAACCGGTTGCGGAAGAGCCGCCGCTCGCCACCGAGGAACCGGTGGTGGAAGAGCCGCCGCCCGCCACCGAGGAACCGGCTATGGAAGAGCCGCCGCTCGCCACCGAGGAACTGGTGGTGGAAGAGCCGCCACTCGCCGCCGAGGAACCGGCTGTGGAAGAGCCGCCACTCGCCACCGAGGAACCGGCTGTGGAGGAACCGGAAGTAGATGGGTCGGGAGTCGCCGAGATGGAGGAGGCGGTGGCGGAGTTCGAGGCGGCCTTGGCCTCGGAGGGGGACGAGGCCCCGGCAGGTGACGAGCACGACCTGGACTTCGGGGGGCTGGAGACACCGGACTTCTCCATCGATGAGATCCCCGACGGCTCGGAGGCGGAGCCGCTCACCGCGATGGAGGCCGGGGAGCCCGAGGATGGAGCTCTGGAGGCCGAGGGTCCGACGGATGCGGCGGCCGAGCCGTGGGACAGCGGCTTCGGCGACGACTGGGTCCTGGAGACGGAGGAACCCGGTCTCTCCGGTCGGGAGGGGATGGAGCCGTTGGAGTCGTTGGACACCGAGCCTCAGCCGGGTTCGGAGTCCGACCCGGGGACCCCAGGATCTGTGCTGGGGGAGGAGGCTCCGGATACGCCGGATACCGGGACCATGCTCCCGGACTTCGGGTCGGTCGGTGAGATCACCTTCACCGAGACAGATCTGGCCGAGCCCCTGGGGGAAACCGGCGAAACTGGGGCGCAGGGCCCCGATGCGGAGGAGCCGGACGCCGTCGAGTTGGCCGAGGAGGGCGGGGCGGACAGCCTCGACACGGTCGAGTCCGACGTGGTGAGCCTGCATGGAAAGGCCGGGGAGTTCTCCCAGGCGGAGCCGGATGAGGAGACTGTACCCGATTTCGGAGGGGTCTGGGGGGGTGAGACGACCGCGGGAACAGCGGAGGCCGAGGTGGACGAGGCTCCCGCGGAAGCGCCCGTGGAGCCGCCGCCCCTGGCCGGAGGATTCCAGTTCGGCAAGCGTGATCCCCACGAGAAGGCCCGGCGCCTGGCTCGGGTCCTTGTCTCGGATATGATCACCTACAATCCCGAGCGCCATGCGTCGGCGCTACGGAATTCGACGCTCAAGGAGGATTTCGAGGACGAGATCGAGAAATCCTGGAAGGAGTACGTGGAACAGGTGGGCACGGAACTCGCCGAGTCCACCTCCTACTGGACCGACGCGTTGAACGATATTCTGGCGCAGGGGGAGCCTTTGTTCTGATCCGCGCGACGGATATATTCCACGCTGTTCTTGGAGGCGGGGGCCGTCCATCCGGGCGGCCCCTCTCTTTTCGATGCGCCACGTGGGGGGAGCCGTGATCTCCGAACATCTCGAGCGCCTGGAGGAGCTGGCGGGCCAGGTCGATGAACTCAGGGGGTATCTTTGACCTGGAGAGTCGAGAGCCGCGTCTGAGGGAACTCGAGAGCCGTATGGCCGAGCCCGGGTTCTGGGACCACCCGGATCGGGCTCGGGAAGTCATCGATGAGGCAAACCGCCTGAAAGGGTGGATCGAGCCGTACCGGGATCTCACAGGAAAGGTCACGGCGCTCCAGGAGTTGGCCGAGCTACTGGAGGTGGAGTCCGACGCCGAGATGGAGGCGGAGTGGCTGAAGGAGCTGGATTCGGCCGGGGTGACCCTGGAAGCGTTGGAGTTGAAGACCATGCTTCAGGGTCCCGACGATCACCGCGACGCGATCCTCACCGTCCAGCCCGGGGCCGGGGGGACCGAGTCGCAGGATTGGGCGGAGATGCTGACCCGGATGTACACCCGCTGGGCCGAGAGGCGCGGCTTCACGGTCACCGTGCTGGACCTCCAGCCCGGTGAGGAGGCGGGGATCAAGGGCGCGACTCTGGAGATCAAGGGGGAGTATGCCTACGGGTACCTCCGGGCCGAGAAGGGCGTGCACCGCCTCGTTCGGATCTCCCCCTTCGACTCCCAGGCCCGCCGTCACACCTCCTTCTCTTCCGTCTTCGTCTACCCGCTCATCGAGGACGAGATCGAGATCGAGATCGACGAGGGCGACCTGAGGGTCGACACCTTCAGGGCCAGTGGGGCCGGCGGACAGCATGTGAACAAGACCGACTCGGCCATCCGCATCACCCACGAACCCACTGGAATCGTGGTCTCCTGTCAGCAGGAACGCTCCCAGCACAAGAACCGCGCGACCGCCATGAAGATGCTGAAGGCAGCATTGTATCAACGGGCGCAGGAGGAGCGGGAAAAGGAGCGTGCCGCGCTGGAAGCCACCAAGACCGACATCTCCTGGGGGAACCAGATCCGATCCTACGTTTTTCAGCCCTATACGATGGTGAACGATCATCGGACGGAGCTGAAGGACGGAGACGTCCACAGCGTCATGGATGGTGAGTTGGATCCCTTCATCGAGGCGTTCCTGAAGAAGTTCGGGGGCCAGTCCGTCGCATGAGCGAAGAACTCAGTCAGGTCCTTCGGATCCGCCGCGACAAGCTCGCAGCGCTGGAGGCCAAGGGGATTCTCCCCTTCGCCTACGGCTACGAGCGCACGCACCTGAGTGCCTCGGCCATCGCCGTCTTCGAAGATGCGGAGCGGGATGGGACCGCAGACGAGCACGGCCACGGTCCGCGGGTTCGCGTGGGTGGCCGAATCGTCGCCTGGCGGGG
>CP070829.1:3366064-3377041 GCA_020344755.1 Gemmatimonadales bacterium | reverse complement strand
CGGAGACTATGGGAAGGTCTGCGGTTTTCTGGATGCGCTGGAGATCTTCCGCATCGGCGTGAGCTGGGGCGGGGTCGAGAGCCTGGCTCTCACCCCCCAGCGGGAGAACAACGCCTCCAGCCTGGAACGGCGCGGATTGCCCCCGGGGCTGGTGCGGCTCTCCGTGGGCCTGGAGGGAGCCGACGCCCTGGTGGAGGACGTGGCCCGGGGATTGGAGGCGGCACGGTGATGGAGCCCCGCGCTCCGGACGACTCGACTTCCCCCACCCCGACTCTCCCGGAAGCGCTCCTTCCCCTCCTGACCATGCTCATCCTCTTTCTGGGGAGCGTGGTCTTCCTCGAGACCTCCGCCGAGCTCCTGGTGGTGATCCTCCTCCTGTCGGCGGGGGTCGCGGGAGCCGTCGCCCGCCGCCACGGCGTGGGCTGGGACCGCATTCAGGCGGCCACCGGAGAACGCCTGGCCGCCGTCCTGCCGGGGATCCTGATCCTCCTGGCCATCGGGCTGCTCATCGCGACCTGGGTCCTCTCCGGGACGGTACCCTTCCTGGTCTACTGGGGGGTCCGGCTCCTGGACCCGGAGCACCTGGTGGTCACCGCCTTCCTGAGCACCGCCTGCATGTCGCTGGTGACCGGAACGTCCTGGGGCTCGGCCGGAACCATCGGTGTCGCCCTGATGGGGACGGCCGCCGCCTTGGACGTCCCACTCCCGGTCACGGCCGGGGCGGTGGTCTCCGGAGCGTACTTCGGGGACAAGCTCTCCCCCCTGTCCGATACCACGAACTGCTCCGCCATCGGTGCCGGGGCTCCGCTGTATACGCATATCCGCCACATGCTGTGGACGGCGGTTCCGTCCTTCGTCGCGGCGATCCTGGTGTACACCCTCGTGGTGGACGCCGGGACGGGCTCCAGGGGGCAGGGCCTGCCGGAGAGCGCCCGGGTCCTCCTGGCGGACCTGGAGGCGGTCTTCCACCTGGGCTGGATCGTCCTCCTCCCGCCGGCGGTGGTGATCTGGAGCATCACGAGGAAGATCCCGCCGGCGCTGGCCCTGGCGGCGTCCTCGCTGCTGGCGGCGATCATCGGCATCGCCGCCCAGGGATTCGGGGTGCTGGAGGCCGTGGCTGCGGCGGTGGCGGGATTCCGGGTGGAGTTCCTGGCCTCGGCGGGGGTGGATCCGGCGGAGGTGGGACCCGCCTTCGTCACCCTGGTGGAGCGTGGCGGCCTCTACTCCATGGCCAACACGCTGGTCCTGATCCTGTCCGCCTTCCTCCTGGCCGGCGCCATGCACGCGTCCGGGTCCCTGGACCTCCTGATCCGGACCATGCTCGGCGCGGTGCGCTCCGTCTTCGGGTTGGTGGCCGCCACCATGGCCTCCGGTGGCGTGATGATCGCCCTGACCTCCCACGGGCTGGTCACTGCGCTGGTCATCGGTGAGCTCTTCCAGGGAGCCTACGACGAGCAGGGGATGGCCCGGGAAAACCTCTCCCGCTCCCTGGAGGACTCTGTGACCATCACCGAGCCCATCATGCCGTGGACCGTCTCGGCGCTGTTCATGGCCACGACGCTGGGTGTATCTACAGTGAGCTACGCGCCGTGGGCCGTGTTCTGCTACGGCGGGCCGATGTTCTCCCTGGTCCTGGCCGGCCTCTACCGGCGGACGGGGATCGGTCTCACCCGGGCGGCACGAAGTTGACCCTCGGCGCGACGAGGACGGAACGGAAGCGGAGGAGGAGCGGGAGGATGAAGAAGAGCCGTTTGATCTCGGTTGCGGTGGCCATGGCGGCGCTGGGATGGGCTGCCTGCGACGTGGGCATCACCACCCCGGACCGCGAGCCGACCCTCGTGGGGATCCTCGTCGGTGTGAACGAGTGCGACTTCACCGAGCTTTGCCTGACGGTGGTGCCGGACAGCATCTGGCGGGTCTGGGTCAAGACCGACCAGGACGACCCCTGCGGGGTCACCCTCTCGGTGGACCGGAGCACCGACCTGGTCGTCCGGGAAGGATCAGCCCTGCGCAGGGCCCTCCCGGAGGAGTTCACACCCTGGCGCCCGGTACACGTCTGGGTGCGCGGCAACGTCATCGCCGAGTCCTGCCCCGGCCAGGGTGCGGCCGAGGCCCTGGAGCTGCGCTAGCGAGCCCGCGGCCGCTGGAGGAGCGTCTCGACCGCCTCAGCGGTCCTGGAGCGCGCGGCGCGCCCGCCGGCTCCAGACCACCCACGCCACCACCAACGCCCCGAAGGTGATCCACCCCAGGTGGTAGGGGCTGGACAGAGCGTGGCCCATCCACCCGAAGACGTCCGACAGGGGGTGGTGTCCGGGATGGGCCCAGAGGCCGTCCGCACCCAGGACGAGTCCGAGTCCGGCCAGGGGAAGTGCGCGAAGTATGGCCCTCATGTTCGATTCCTCCTCTTTTGTCGCCTTGGTTCCTTTCGTCAACAGATCCGGGGAAGCTGGTCCCCCGGCAGCATGTCCACCACGCGGGTCCCGCCGACGCCGGTCCGGAGGATCACCATCCCCGTGTGCTCCCCCACCGCGGACCCGATCGCCGCCGCCCCCGCTCCCTGCGGGAACGACCGGAGGATCCGAACCGCGTCCTGGCTGGCGCCGGCGTCCACGAAGGCCACCAGCACTCCCTCGTTGGCCACGTAGAGCGGGTCCAGTCCCAGCATCTCGCACGCCGCCTGCACCGGCCCGGGGATGGGGATGGATCCATCCTCCAATTCCACGCCCACACCGGAGGCGGCGGCGATCTCGTTCAGAGCGCTGGCCAGTCCCCCCCGGGTCGCGTCCCGGAGGACGTGGACCCGGGACCCCAGCTCGTCCCGCAGAGCCGCGACCAGTGGGGCGAGATTGGCGGTGTCACTGGTGATCTCGCTCTCGAAGGAGAATCCCTCCCGCACCGCCATGACCGCCATCCCGTGCCGGGCCAGCGGGCCGCTCACGATGACGGCATCGCCGGCCCGCGCCGCGGTGGGCTCGGGCCGGAACCCATCCACCAGGACTCCCACGCCGGTGGTGTTCACGAACAGCCCATCCGCCTTCCCCCGGTCCACCACCTTGGTGTCCCCGGTCACCACGGTGACTCCGGCGTCGTCCGCCGCCTGTTCCATGGCGTCGAGGACCCGGCCCAGGAGGTCGAGGGGAAGCCCCTCCTCCAGGACGAATCCGGCCGAGAGGTAGCGGGGTTTCGCCCCCATCATGGCCAGGTCGTTCACCGTCCCGTGCACGGCCAGGTGTCCGATGTTCCCCCCGGGGAACTCCAGGGGGTGCACCACGAAGGTGTCGGTGGAGAGCACGATCTCCCCTCCTGTCACCGGGACCACCGCCCCGTCGCCCAGGGCGTCCAGGTGGGGGTTCCCGAAGCGGGGGAGGAAGTGATCCCGCAGGAGCTGCGCGCTCATCTTCCCGCCGGATCCGTGACCGAGCTGGACGCGATCGTACACCCCGCGGGGGGCTGGGCAGGCGGGGCCCGAGGTCAGGGTCGTCATGGCGTCACCCTCCTGCCGCGGCACGGCTCAGACGCCCGAATCGGAAGTACGCCGCGCAGGCGCCCTCCGACGACACCATGGGCGCCCCCAGGGGGGATTCGGGCGTGCAGCTCTCCCCGAAGGCGGGGCACTGGAAGGGCTTGATCCGTCCACGCAGAACGTCCCCGGCGAGACACTCGGCGGGCTCGTCGGCGCGAATCGCGTCCAGCTCGAACTTCCGCTCGGCGTCGAATGCCCGGAACTCCTCCCGGAGGCCCAGGCCGCTCCGGGGGATCACCCCGATCCCGCGCCACCCCCGATCCACCACCTGGAAGACCCTGGAGACCAGCTCCTGGGCGGGCCGGTTCCCGTCCCTCCGGACCGAGCGCACGTACTGGTTCTCGACTTCGTGGCGACCTTCCTCCAGCTGCTGCACCGCCATCCAGATCCCTTCCAGGATGTCCAGTGGCTCGAACCCGGTGACCACGATGGGAACCCGATACCTCTGGGCCAGGGGCTCGTACTCCGTCCACCCCATCACGGTGCAGACGTGGCCTGCCGCCAGGAACCCCCGGACCCGGTTGTCCGGAGCCTCCAGGATTGCCTCGATGGCCGGCGGCACCGTGACGTGGGAGACCAGGACGCTGAAGTTCTCCACCCCCAACTCCCGGGCCCGCCACACCGCCATGGCGTTGGCCGGTGCCGTGGTCTCGAATCCCACGGCGAAGAAGACCACCTCCCGGTCGGGGTTCTGACGGGCCAGCTCCACGGCGTCCAGGGGCGAGTAGACGATCCGGACGTTCCCTCCCCGGGACTTCACCTGGAAGAGGTCGCACTCGCTCCCGGGGACGCGGAGCATGTCCCCGAAGGAGGTGAAGATCACGTCGGGCCGTGCCGCCAGGTGAAGCGCCCGGTCGATCTGCTCCAGGGGCGTCACGCACACGGGGCAACCGGGGCCGTGGATCATCTCCACCGCCTCGGAAAGGACCTCGTTGATCCCCTGCTTCACGATGGTGTGGGTCTGGCCTCCGCACACCTCCATGAGGGTCCAGCGTCGGGTCGCCGTCCGTCGGATGCGGTCCACCAGCGCGCGAGCCAGTGTGGGATCACGGTACTCGGCAAGGTATTTCACGGCCCCACCTCCCCCACCCCAAACGGACCCTCTCCTGCTGGTGCGCCGGGCAAGGGTACGTCCACCGCTGCGGCCGCATCCGCCGCCTCACGAATCCACTCCAGCTCCTCCAGCTCTCCCATCTCCCGGAGGACGGCGTAGGTCCGGTGGGCCTCCTCCTCGTCCACCTTCGAGATGGCGAACCCCACGTGGATGATGGCGTAATCGCCCACCGCCACGTCGTCCGCCACGTACGCGAGGCACACCTCCCGCCGCACACCGCCGAAGTCCACGACCCCCATGGGGAGGCCCGCTTCGTGGGAGAGCTCCACGATTCTTCCCGGGATTCCGAGACACATGACCTACTCCTTGCCACGAGGGAGGGTGGAGAGCCCGGCGGAGAAGCCGGACGCCCTGTCGTACTGGCCGGCGGTTACGATCGCCGCGTCGCCCCATTCGCGCAGGCGGGCCGCCGCCACCACCGCCTGGCCGTAGCTCACGGCCCCGTCGTTGGGTCCCAACCGCCGGGGCAGGAGCACCTTCAGATCGGCATCCCGCAGCCGCCGGGCCACTCCGTCCAGGAGCCGCACGTTCTGGAAGCATCCGCCCCCCAGGGCCACGGTCCCCACGCCGGTCTCATCGGCCATGCGCAGAGCCAGGGTCGCGGTGGCCTCCGCCACCGTCTCGTGGAACCGTGCGGCCAGGTCTTCTACGGGAACGCCCCGCCGTCGAAGGGATCCCAATGCGTCCAGGAGGGGAAGCGGGTCCAGGACCCGGCACCCCTCCGCGTCCTCGAAGGCGGACCAGGGGAGCGGGTCCCCGGGGCGCCGTCCCGCCAGGGACTCGAGCTCCATGGGAGCCTGCCCCTCGAAGCGGGACACCGTGCGGATCCCCAGCACCGCCGCCGCGGCGTCAAAGAGCCGGCCCATGGAGGAGGCCAGGGGCGCGTTCACGCGCCGCCGGACCTGGAGGTCGGCGGTTCGCCGCTCCACGGGGTCCACCCCCGCGAAGGCCGCCGCAAAGCTGGGTGCCGTGTCCGGCTCCAGGGACAGGTAGCCCAGTGCCGCCCGCCACGGCGCTCGCGCGGCGGCGTCCCCTCCGGGAAGCGGCGCGTACCGGAGCCGCCCGAGACGACGGTAGCCGGTGAGGTCCGAGAGGAGGAACTCCGCCCCCCAGACCTTTCCGTCTTCCCCGTAGCCCGTGCCGTCGAACGCGAGTCCCAGGACCTGTTCCCGCACGCCATGCTCCCCCTGCACCGCCGCGATGTGCCCGTGGTGGTGCTGCACCGGCGGAAGCTCCGGCAAACCGGTCTCTTCGGCCACCCGGGTGGAGAGGTACCCGGGGTGGAGGTCCCGGACCACGAAGTCGGGCCGGACCCGGAAGACGGATTCGAAGCGGTCCAGAACATCCTGGAAGTGGTCCAGCGTCTCCAGGTTCTCCAGGTCCCCCACGTGCTGGCTCACCCAACCGTCCGATCCTTCGGCCAGGGTGAGGGTGTTCTTCAGGTGGGGGCCCACCGCCAGGATCGGTTGCGGCGCGGGGATGGGAAGGGGGACCGGAAGGGGCGCGTAGCCCCGGGCCCGTCGAAGGAAGAGGGCTCCGGAGTCCGCGACGCGGACCAGGGAATCGTCGTACCGGGCCACGATCTCCCGGTCGTGGAGTAGGAAGCCGTCCGCCACCGATGCCAGGCGCGCTCGGGCCTCGTCGTTCCCGGTGGCAATGGGCTCCTCGCTCCGGTTCCCGCTGGTCATCACCAGGGGTCCGCCGACCTCCCCCAGGAGGAGGAGGTGGAGCGGCGTGTACGCGACCATGACCCCAACGGTCGAGAGCCCCGGCGCCACCGACGGTGCGAGCCCGGAGCCCGGCCGGCGCTCCAGCACCACGATGGGCCGCTCCCGGGAGAGGAGGAGCTCTTCCTCCCGAGGGGTGGTGACCGCCAGCGACCGGACGTCCTCGATGGAGGCGACCATCACCGCAAGGGGCTTGGCGTCCCGCTCCTTCCGCCGGCGAAGCCGCCGAACCGCCAGGTCGGCACGTGCGTCGCAGGCCAGGTGGAAGCCCCCGAGACCGCGGATCGCCAGGACGCGCCCCTGGACCAGCATCCGCGCCGCCGCGAGGATGGCGCCCTCCCCGGAGCCGGCCTCTGCCCCGTCCCGCTCCAGCCAGACCTTCGGACCACAATCGGGACACGAGTTGGTCTCGGAGTGGTAGCGCCGGTCCCGGGGATCCCGGTACTCGGAAAGGCACCGGGGACACTGATGGAACGACCGCATGGTGGTCCGCTCCCGGTCGTACGGCATGGTCTCGATGACCGTGAAGCGGGGACCGCAGTCGGTGCAGGTGATGAACGGATACCGGTAGCGCCGGTTCCGGGGGTCGTGGAGCTCCCCGGCGCACACCTCGCAGAGGGCTACGTCCGGAGCCACCGGAAGGCGGCCCGACGCCTCCGTCTCGCTGACCACCACCCGGAAGTCCGGGCAATCCTCCGTCTCAGCGGGTCGGGTCTCGACGTCGTCGATCCGGGCCAGCGGTGGCGCCTGCGCCTGGATGTCGGACAGGAACCCCCGGAGCTCGGCACCGGTGGCTTCGGCCAGGATCCGCACCGATCCGGACTCGTTACGTACCCAGCCCCGGATCCCGTGTCTCAGGGCCAGCCGGTGCACGAAGGGCCGGAATCCCACCCCCTGCACTACGCCCCGCACGACGATCTCGACGGCGGCGGGCGCGTCCGAAATCGGAAGCGGGGAGGACGGGAGGGGATGGATCACGGTCAGCTCCGGACCGGGGTGTGGACACAGCTCCAGAGGAAGTCGTACCACGCCGCCGTACCCTCTCCGGTGAGCGCCGAAGTGAAGAAGAACTCCAACTCCGGGTTGACCTCCCGGGCGCACGCCACCGCTCGGTCGAGGTCGAAGGGCACGTGGGGGAGGAGGTCCACCTTGTTGAGGACGGCGTAGCGCGCCATCCGGAACATCTTCGGATACTTGAGGGGCTTGTCCTCCCCCTCGGTCACGGAGAAGAGGACCACCTTCGCCGTCTCGCCCAGGTCCCAGCTCGCCGGGCAGACCAGGTTGCCCACGTTCTCCACGAAGAGCAGGTCCGTGTCGTCCAGGTCCAGGGCTTCCAGCGCCGTGGCCACCTGCCGGGCATCCAGGTGGCAAGCCCCTCCGGTCACCACCGCGTGGACCAGCCGATCGGTCCAGCGGGCCAGGCGATCGGCGTCGTTCTCCGTCTGGACGTCCCCCGTGACCACCGCCATCCGCAGCTCGTCTCCCAGGTCCTGGAGCGTCCGCTCCAGGAGCAGCGTCTTCCCGGAGCCGGGAGACGACACCAGGTTCAGCGCCGGAACGCCGTGGGTGGCGAGTCGCTGCCGCACGTCCACGGCGATCTCGTCGTTCTTGGCCATGACCCGCTCGCGGACTTCAATTCGGCGGACCGTCATCGTCGACCTCCAGGTAAGTGACTCGCAGGTCGTCGCCGGGTTCGAGGCTCATGGCCACCCGCGCTCCGTCGAAGGGGGGCTGGGAGAGGAGGGCCTCCAGGCAGAACTCCAGGTTGGCCGGCTCCACACCGGCATCGTCCCCCACCAGGACGCCCACCTCGCGCACCCGGGACAGGACCGGACGCCCCACCTGGGCCTCGGCGATCCGGCAGATCTCCAGGGCCAGGCTCATCTCATGCATCGGTACCGCTCCCGCGGGGCCTGGCCCGGGTGGGATCCGGCCACTCCACGGCGTGGCCCCAGGCCCGGAGCTGCTCCACCGCGGCGGCCAACAGGCCGGGAAGGGCCGCCTCGACCGTAGCCGAAAGCCCGTCCTGGAGCTCCACGGCCTCGGGCTCCACGCCCAGCGCCACCGCTTCCGGCGGAAAGGTCCCCCGGAGCTCCGCCACCGCGAAGACCTCCCGGAGGTCGATCTGGTGGGGAGAGACCTTCTGGTAGAGAAGCCGGGGGATCTCCTCCTTCTCCAGACGGACCACGGTCCCGGGCACCTGCCCGTCGTAGATGGCGTCCAGGACCAGGAGCCGTTCGGCGTCCTCGATCTCGGGCAGGAGCTGCATCCCCCACGTGCCGCCGTCCAGCACGGCCACGCCGGGCAGCGGGCCGAGGGTGCGGCGGAGGCGGTCGGCCGCCGCCACACCCACGCCGTCGTCCCCCATGAGGGGACTTCCCACTCCCAGCACGACGGTCCGGGCGTTCACCATGGTCAGTCGTCGATGAACTCGATGTCGGCGCGGACGTACCGTCCGCCCCCGACCATGGACGAGATCCGGCTCTCCTGGTGCACCACGTCGGCCCGGACCGTGAGGTAGATGTGCAGCGGCAGGAAGATGGGCCAGAACCATGTCAGGACGTGGTGGAAGAACCGCACCACCTGCGCCCCTCCGAAGAGGGCGCCCACCCAGGCGAAGGCCGTGAAGAAGAAGCCCCCCGGATCCGCCAGGCCGTACATGTAGAAGCCCGTGAGCACCTGCACGACGGCCACCGCGTAGAGCAGCGTGTAGGTGACCTGCTGCAGAGGGTTGTGCCCCAGGTAGTGGGGCGCCCGCCACGGTTCCAGGAAGAGGTACTTCTTCAGGACCATCCAGCCGTTGACGAAGTCCTCCTTCCGGTAGGGAAGCAGGGCGTTCCAGCGCTCGTAGCGGTTGCCCACGAAGAGCCAGTACACCCGGATCATCGCCGTGGCCACCAACACCGCCGCCGCCGAGAAGTGGGCGAACCGGAAGCGGCCCATGAGGAAGTGGTCGATGGCCTCGCCCCCGCTCATGAAGTAGGGGCGGCCGATGTAGAACCCGGTGATGAACAGGACCACGATGCTCAGCGCCGAGATCCAGTGCATGCTGCGGACCACCCAGTTCCACAGGTAGACGCGCTTGTATTCGACGGGAATCCCCTCTGTGAAGTGGGGTTCCCCCTCCTTCACGTGGTAGGTCATCCGTTCACCCTCACCCGGGTGACTTCGCGGCCCTGCGCGTCCAGGACGTGGACGCCGCACGCCATGCACGGGTCGAAGGAGTGGATGGTGCGGAGGATCTCGAGAGGGCGCTCGGGATCCACCAGGGGATGGTTGTCCGTCAGGGACGCCTCATAGGGGCCGCTGGCTCCATTGGCGTCTCGCGGGGAGCAGTTCCACGTGCTGGGGACCACGCACTGGTAGTGCGCGATGCGCCCGTCGTCGATCTGGACCCAGTGGCCCAGCGCTCCCCGGGCCGCCTCCAGGTAACCGTATCCCTGTGCGGTGGTGGGCCAGGTGGACGGATCCCAGAACTCCCCGTTGAAGGTCTGGGTGTCCCCGGAGCGGATCCGGTCCACCAGGGCGCCGAACCAGGTCTCCAGGCGCCGTGCCAGGAGCACCGTCTCCACGCCCCGTGCGGCGGTGCGCCCCAGCGTGGAGAAGAGCGCCTCGGGCCCCACCTCGAGCCGACCCAGCGCCTCGTTCACCACCTCCTGGACGTCCTCGTGGCCCGAAGCGTAGGCCACCAGCATCCGCGCCAGCGGACCCACTTCCACCGGACGGTCGTCGTACCTGGGCGACTTCATCCAGGTGTACTTCTCGTGGTTCTCCAGCGTGGTCCACGGCGGCTCGGGCCCCGTGTAGCGCGGGCGGGTCTCGCCCTCGAACGGGTGGAGGGAGACGTCGTCGCCACCCTCGTACTCGTACCACGAGCTGGTGATGTACTCCCTCACCTTCTCGTGGTCGTACGGAAGGACCTCCGCCAGGTTGCGGTCGAAGATGACACCCCGGGGGAAGTACAGGGAATCCACGTCGCGCCAGTTCCCGTTGTCGGGGTACTCACCCACGGAGACGTAGTTGGTCACGCCCCCACCGATGGCGGCCCAGTCCTTGTAGAAGGAGGCCACCGCCAGGAGGTCGGGCCAATACACCTGTTCCACGAAGCGCCGGGCCCGGGTGATCATCCCCTGGATCTTGGTCAGGCTCTCGGCGTTGATGGTCCCGGTGTCCTCGAGGTTGATGGCCGAAGCCATCCCGCCCACCAGGAAGTTCGGGTGGGGGTTCTTTCCGCCGAAGATGGTGTGGACCCGGATGACGTCCCGCTGCCAGTCCAGGGCCTCCAGGTAGTGGGCCACCGCCATGAGGTTCGCCTCGGGCGGAAGCTTGTAGGCCGGGTGCCCCCAGTACCCGTTGGTGAAGATCCCCAGCTGGCCCGACTCCACGAACCGCCGCACCCGGTCCTGCACCTCCGCGAAGTGCGTGGCGGAGTTGTTGGGCCAGGGGGACAGGCTCGCCGCCAGGCGGGCGGTGGCCGCCGGGTCCGCCGAGAGGGCGCTCACCACGTCCACCCAGTCCAGGGCGTGGAGGTGGTAGAAGTGGATCACGTGGTCCTGCACCGTCTGCATTCCGTGGACGAGGTTCCGGATCAGCCCGCCGGCGGGAGGTACCGT
>CP070829.1:3354980-3365964 GCA_020344755.1 Gemmatimonadales bacterium | reverse complement strand
TTCGGGGGACGAGAGCAACCCCCGGGAGCTCTCCCAGGGTGAGTGGCGCCCCTTCGGCTTTTCGGGAAGCGGATCGGCCGAGGCCCCTCTGGTCTACGCGGGCAGCGGAATCGCCAACTCGGGGGGTCACCAGGAAGAGATCCCCGACGTAGAGGGCCGCGTGATGGTCGTGGAGTCCGGCACTCCCGAAATGGAGGAGGGGTCTCTCTACCTGGACCCGCACTTCAAGGGGAGCGCGGCCCAGGGCCGGGGGGCCTCGGCCCTCCTCATTCTCCTCGAGGAGGGGGAGGCCCTCCCGGAGCTCTCCACCGAGGACAAGCCGTTCCTCCGCATTCCCGTGGTGGCGGTTTCCGGCGGAGCCGCAGAGGCCGTGCGAGCGGCGGCCCAGGGCGGCTCCTCCTTCGCCCGGGTCGAGGCCCAGGTCGAGCCTGCACTCTCGGACGCCCGTAACGTGGTGGCGGTTCACCCGGGCTCGGACCCGGCGTTGGCCCGGGAGGTGGTGATCCTGGGGGCGCACTACGATCACCTCGGATACGGGGGCGCCGGCTCCCTCGCCCCGGGCGTGATGGACATCCACAACGGGGCGGACGACAATGCCAGCGGCACCGCGGCATTGCTCGAGGCTGCACGTCTCCTCTCGGAGACGGAGACGGCGAGGCCGGTCCTCTTCATCGCCTTCTCCGGCGAGGAGCGGGGCCTCCTGGGCTCTGCCCACTTCGTGGCCCAGCCCACGATCCCGCTGGAGAGCGCCGTGGCCATGGTGAACATGGACATGGTGGGCCGGGTCCGGGACAACACCACCACGGTGTTCGGCATGGCCACCGCCCCCGAGTGGGAGGCCCTGTTGGCCGCGGTCAACGAGTCCCAACCGGAGCCCTTCAACCTGACGCTGATGCCGGACGGATACGGGCCCTCGGATCACTCCTCCTTCTACGGAGCGGGCATTCCCGTCCTCCACTTCTTCACCAACACCCACTCGGAGTATCACCGGCCGGAGGACGACTGGCAGACCCTCAACGGCGAAGGGCTGGACCGCTTGGCTTCCCTGGTCAGCGACCTGACGAGGGGGCTGGCGGGGGTGGGAGACGACGTCTCGCCCGCCACCCTGACCCTGGTCCAGAGTGCGCCTCCGGAGGCCTCGGAAGAGGGTGGCCGGGGATACGGCCCGTACTTCGGGAGCGTCCCGGACATGGGCTACCAGGGGTTCGGTGTCCGGCTGACCGGGGTTCGGGAAGGCGGACCCGCCGCCAACGCCGGGCTTCAGGCCGGCGACGTGATCGTGGCCTTCGGTGGGACGGAGGTCGGGGATCTCTATCAGTACACCTACGCACTCCGGGAGATGGCGCCGGGGGACGTGGTGGACGTGGTGGTGGAACGGGACGGGCGCCGGGTCACCCTGCAGGCGGTCCTGGGCGAGCGCCGCTGACCCGATTGCCTCCGGCGGTGGCCGGACAAACACCGCTCCTCGGAGGCAACTCGTTGCGCGGGGCCGTCATCCCATGGGTGGCGGCCCCTTTGCCGTCCCAGACCATCTCATCCACGAAGACCATGCGCATCTTCCGCCTGCTTCACGGTTTCCTCCTTCTATCGGCAATGGCATGCGGGGACCGCCCCGCTCCGCCGGGCCTTCCCTCCGCCACTGTCCGGGACAGCGCCGGAGTCCAGGTGGTGGAGAACCGGTGGGTCGACGTCCCCGTTCCGGGCTGGGCCATCGGCTCCGATCCCATCTTCGCCGTGGGAGACCTGACGGGAGACCGTGCGTACGAGTTCACCTCGGTGACCGGCGCCGCCCGCCTGACGAGCGGACGCGTGGCCGTCATGGATGGTCCCGTCTCCGAGCTTCGGATCTACGGGCCCGACGGCAGCCATGAGGTGACGCTGGGCCGCAAGGGAAGCGGACCGGAGGAATTCGGGTCGCCGGTGCTCGCCGGTCGTCTTCCGGGGGACACCCTCGTGGTCTTCGACCGGGACCGGCGGTGGGTCGCCCTGGTGCACCCCGAGGGTGGGTTCGGACGCAGCTTCCTCCTGGGCCCGGAGGCCGGGGACTTCGTCCAGGCGCAAGGCCTCGTGGGAGACCAGGCCATGGCGTTCGGAGGCGGCATGTTCTTCTCGAGCGACGAGGGGTTCCCCCAGGGCCGAGTCCGGCCCCGCTCCACCTACGGGACGGTGGGTCTCGATGGCTCCCCCGGCATGAGCCTGGGGGACATCCCGGCGGCGGAGATGTGGGCCGCGGCGGTGGAGGGAGGATTCCGCGCATGGCGCCTTCCCTTCGGCAAGATCACCGTGGCGGCAGCCGGCCCCCGGTACTTCTACCTGGGGCTCAACGAGTCCTGGGAGATCGCGGTCTACGGGCTGAACGGGGAGCTGAGCTCACTGATCCGCACCGACCGGCCGACCCCGGAAGTCACCGCGGCCCTGCGGGACGCCTACCTGGACGAGCAGGAGTCCCGAGCGGACGACGAGGCGGAGCGGGTGGAGATCCGTGCCACCTTTCGGGATATCCCCTTCGCCCAGCTCCTTCCCCACTACGAGCTCCTCCGCGTAGACGCCCTGGGGTACTTGTGGGTACGCGATCCTTCCCTCCCGGGGGAGACCAGCTCCAGCTTCAGCGTCTTCGATTCCGAGGGGCTGTACGTGGGCCGCATGAGCCTCCCGGAGCACGTCCACCCCCTGGAGATCGGGACGGATTACATCGTCGGTCGGGTCACCGACGAATTCGACGTGGAAACGGTCCGCATCTATCCCCTTTCCAGGGGCCCTTGAGCGGCACGGGCGTCCCTCCCCGTCCCCCTCCGCGTCAGAGCTCGATCCCCGCCTCTTCCAGCGCCTGACGCAGGGAGTCCGTGAGCAGGTTGTGTCGTAGCACCAACTCCCGGCACCGGGCTTCCGTCTCGCGGATTCCGCTCACCTGCGTCTCCCACTCCGCCACGGAGGTGTTGTAGCGGTCGAAGGTTTCCATATACGCGTCGTACTCCTCCGCGGCGACTCCTCGGCTCCCATCCGGCTGCCGATCCTCGGCATTCTCCACCGCCCGACGGAGGGAATCCACCTCGGCGTCCTTCTGGCGGAACACCGACTCGGCCAGCGCCAGGTCTCCACTGCACCCATCCACCGCGGCCCGGGCTTCCAGGACTTCCTCCCGGAGGCCCTCGATGGTGTCGAGTGTGGACTGGTTCCGGAGGTAGGCCCGGACCCCGAAAGCGGTGTAGACCACCGCAAGAGTCAATCCGACGCCCACGATGATCCGCGTGGGGCCGCTGAAGGCCGAACGTCCCCTGCGGGAGCCACTCACCCCTTCGCCTCCTTCCCGACCTGCTCCCGGATCTGGTGCTTCAGCCTCGCCAGGATGGCGCCCATCCCCCGGAGCCGGAGGGGCGAGACCACCGTGTCGAGACCCATTCGAGCATAGAAGTCGGAAGGCACCGCGAGCACGTCCTGCCAGGGGGCTCCCTCCAGCCCCTCCCGAAGGATGCCCGCGAACCCCCGGACGGTCGGGCTCTCCGCCGGCGCATCGAAGTAGAGGTGGACCGCGCCGTCGCCGTCGACCCGGGTCGCCAGGAAGAAGGGGGTCTGGCACTCGTGCACCTGCTCCAGCGCCGACCGGTCCTGGAGGAACTCGTCGGGGAGGGGCGGCACCTTCTTGGCGTACTGTAGGAGGGCCTGCACCCGAAGATCTTTCGGGGCTCTCTGGAACCGGTCCACCACAGTGGACAGAGCGGGGGGCAGTGACATGGTTCGGGCTACAGTCACCGGCCGGGAGTGTTCCTGCTTCCCTTTCCCGCCGCCGTCTCGGAGTCTGGGTCGTCGCTTCCCGCTGCCCGCTGGCAGCCCCCTCCCCGCGGGGTGAACCGGCCCCTCGCGCCCGGGTAGACAGAGATTCGAGTTGTGCCCGTCTTCCTCCCGGAGGCCCCATGACCGCGCCCCGCGATGACCATCCCCGGTTCCGACAGTTCGCCCACCCGCAGATGCTTGTCTCCACCGAGTGGCTGGCCCAACACCTGGACGATCCGGGCGTCGTCGTCGTGGAGTCCGACGAGGACGTCCTCCTGTACGACACGGGTCACATTCCCGGCGCCGTGAAGATCGACTGGCACATGGACCTGAACGATCCCGTAACGCGGGACTACCTCGAGGGTCCCGCTTTCGCCGATCTCATGGCCCGGAAGGGGATCTCACGGGACACCACCGTCGTCTTCTACGGGGACAACTTCAACTGGTGGGCGGCCTACGCCCTGTGGGTGTTCACCCTCTTCGGACATCCGGACGTCCGACTCCTGGACGGCGGCCGCAAGAAGTGGATCGACGAGGGGCGGCCCCTCACCATCGACCTACCGGACCGCCCCGGGACCGAGTATCCGGTGGTGGAGCGCGACGACGGACCGATTCGGGCGTATCAACCGGAGGTGTTGGCGCACGTGCGGGGGGGAGGGAGGCTCGTGGACGTCCGCTCACCCCAGGAGTTCAGCGGCGAGCTCCTGCACATGCCCGACTACCCCCAGGAGGGGACCCTCCGGGGCGGCCACATCCCCGGGGCCAGGAGCGTACCCTGGAAGCGCGCCGCAAACGAGGACGGCACCTTCCGATCCGTGGACGAGCTCCGGGGGATCTATCAGGAGGAGCAGGGGCTGAGCCCCGAGGACGAGGTCGTGGCCTACTGCCGCATCGGTGAGCGCTCGAGTCACACCTGGTTCGTCCTCAAGCACCTCCTGGGCTTCCCGAAGGTTCGGAACTACGACGGGTCTTGGACCGAGTGGGGGAACATGGTGCGGGTCCCGATCGAGAAGGGGGACGGTTCAGGCGGCTGACCGTACCGGCGCCGCGGCTCAGCCGCAGTGCTGGCAGGTGGGCGTCTCCGGGAAGACCATGAGACGACCGAGGGGAATGGCCTCACCACAGCCGGTACAGCGGCCGTAGCTCCCGTCGTCCATTCTCGCCAGCGCCGCGCGAACGAGCACGAGCTTCGCCCTCTCCCGCTCCTGCAGGCTCTTCGCCATGCTCTGGCTCTGGAGGGAGTCCATCCGGGAGAGCCGCCCGACCGCAGTCTGGTCCAGTTCGACCGGCTTCGCTGCCTCGTCCGAGACCTTCATGCTCCGTATCACCTTGGCCAGCGCCGCTTCGAGCTCGGATCGGAGCTCGGCGAGCTGGTGGGCCGACAGGGGCCGATCGGGGCTCACGGCTCCTGGACTCCGCCCCTGTCGCCCTCGCGGGCCCGCTCGGGGACACTCGAGTCGCCGGGCGATGGGACCATCCCCTCCGGAAGCCGTGCCGCCTTGTCGAGGATGTCCTCCAGGAGGCGTGACGCCCCGAACCGGACCCGGGCAGGTGAGATCCAATCCTCCCCCATGACCTCCTCCACCAGCTCCAGGTAGCCCTGGGCTTGGTCCACGGTTCCCACGCCCCCGGAGATCTTCAATCCCAACGATCCCTCCCGCTCACGGATGACCCCGAGAAGCGCGCGAACGGCCCCGGGCGTCGCCCCTACCGGGACCTTTCCGGTGGAGGTCTTGAGGAAGTCCGCTCCTTGGTCGGCGGCCACCCGGGCAGCTTCCATGATCGTTCCGGGATCCACCAGCTCCCCCGTCTCCAGGATCACCTTCAGGACGGGGGCATGGAGCTTTTCTCCATTCGCCTTCGACGTCCCCCGCTCCCCGCCTGCCCGGTCACACTCCCGCCGGCATGCCGCCACCAGACGCTCTCCCGCCCCCCGGTCCCCCCGCAGGAAGGAGCGCCACGGGAAGACCACGTCCACCTCGTGGGCGCCACACTCCAGGGCATTCGCCGTCTCCGCCCCGGCGGCGGCAGGATCGGGGGCCCCCGCCGGGAAGTTGGCCACCGCGGCCACCCGGACGGCCAGGCCCCGGGCCGCTAGCGCCTCGGCCGCGACCCCGACGAAGCGCGGCCAGACACACACCGCCGCGGGCAGCCCGAGGGGCGAGTCCGCCGCGGCGCAGAGGCTCCGTACGTCGTCCGCCGTATCGTCCTGTCCCAGGGAGGTGAGATCCAGGAGGGAGACCATGCGCCGGAGTCGAACTCGGGGATTCACCGGCCGGGGCAGCTCTGTCCGGGAGCGGACACCCGGGTGGTCCCCTCCGGGTCCGGGTCCCACCTCAGGAGACGGTCCTGCGGATGTCGATGCCGTGCTTCGCGAGCTCGGCGATGTACGGCTCGGCGGGCATGGCCTCGTCCGGTGTGTGCACACCCTTCTTCTCCACCCTGCCGTCCGCCTGCATGAGGGAGGTGATGGCCAGGGAATAGCCCGTGGTCCGCATCATGGCGGTGATGCGGTTCTCCGCGTCGTAGTAGTCCAGGAGGTCGTACGTGACGGTCCGCTCCTTCCCGTCCGTCTCTCCCGCCACCTTCACGCGAAGGGCCACCAGGTCGTTCCCCTCCGGATTCCGCAGGCGCGGGGAGACGACGTCGATGAACACATCCCGCGGCACGACGGTCTGGCCTCCGGACTGGACCGGCTCCAACGAGAGGAGGCCCAATTCACGGATCGCCCACATGATATGCGCGTGCCCTGGGTATCGGAGGGTCTTGTACTCCATGTGCGGGATCTTGCCCTGGTAGCGGTAGGGCATGGTGGAGATACCGCCCGCGGTATGGAACGCCTCCAGCTCTCCCACCGGCTCGTCGAAGACCACGGGCTCCACCTCGGAGAGTGCCTCCTTCTTCACCACCCGGCCGTCTTCCAGGGCGATGGAAAGAGTCGTGTAGTAGTCGAGCACCCCGTGCATGGAATACACGATCTGGTAGTTCAGGGGAGGCTTGGGATTCTGGGGCAACCCGCCCACCCGGATCTTCACCGAACGGGTCTGGTCCATCTCGTCGATTCCGGCCTGGGCGAGGATGTTCACCATCCCCGGGGCGAGGCCACAGTCGGGGATCACACTGAGCCCGCGGTCCCTGGCCTCGGCGTGGAGGGTCTTCTGGTGCTCCACGATCTCGGTGTTTCCGCCCAGGTCGCAGTAGTGGCAACCCGATTCCACGGCCAACTCGGTCATGGGGAGATTGAAGAAGTACGGGAGACCGCAGACCACCGCATCCACCTCCTCCATGACCTCCCGAACCGCACCGTGGTCCTGGGCGTCCAGGTGAACGAAGTCCAGCTTCCCACCCAGCCACGGCCTCAGGAAGGGTCGGGGGTTTCCGGGCTTCGCGTCCGCCACCACGACCCGCTCCACGGAATCCCGCCGCACCAGGTCGAACGCCGCGGCGGACCCCTGGGCTCCGCCGCCCAGTATCAGGAACTTCATTCCCCGCTCCTCGATTTCGGTGACTCCTCCCCCGGAGAGATCCGGGCTGGGGCGGAGCCACCGGACGATCCCACCTCGTCGCCGGGTCGAGCTCCGCCCAGGAATATCGCGGCGGACCGCCCGTGGGCCACCCCCCGATGCCGGCATCATCGGGCTGCAGCCGCCATCCCGGCCCGGCCCCGGCGTTCCCTTCTCAGGTCAGGCCCAGGAACAGGCCCGCCAGGGCGGCACTCATGAGGTTCGCCAGGGATCCGCCGATGACCGCCAGGATGCCGAGTCGGGCGACATCCCCACGGCGGCTGGGGGCCATCCCCCCGATGCCTCCGATGAGGATGGCTATCGAAGAGAAATTGGCGAACCCACAGAGTGCGAAGGTGACCACCGCTTCCGACCGCGCGGAGAGGCCCGGCTCGAGCGCCACCAGGTTCACGAATGCCACGAACTCGTTCAGAACCAGCTTCTGGCCGATGAGCCCGCCGGCGGCCACGGCTTCGCTCCAGGGCACGCCGATCGCGAACGCCACAGGTGCGAAGAGCCCGCCCAGGATCCCCTCGAGTGTCAGGCCATCCAAGCCGACCCATCCTCCCAGCCCACCCAGGACCACGTTCGCAAGGGCAATGAGCGCGATGAAGGCCAGGAGCATGGCACCCACGTTGAGGGCCAGGAAGAGCCCGGACGACGCGCCCGACGCCGCCGCGTCGATCACGTTCACCGGGGGGGCTTCCGGTTCGGCCATGGCCTCCTGGGGATCTTCCGGCCGATCCACCTCCGGCTTCAGGATCTTGGCCATGAGGAGCCCCCCGGGCGCCGCCATGAACGAGGCGGCGATCAGGTACCTGAGCTCCACGCCCAGCGCGGCGTATCCGGCCAGCACCGACCCCGCCACCGAAGCCAGGCCGCCCACCATCACCGCAAACAGCTCGGACTCGGTCATGCGGGCGATGAAGGGTCGCACGGCCAGCGGAGCCTCGGTCTGGCCGACGAAAATGTTGGCGGTGGCGGAGAGGGACTCGGTGCGGCTCGTGCCCAGAACCCGCTGGAGCGCGCCTCCGATGATCCGTACCACCCAGGGCATGATCCGAAGGTGGTAGAGGACCGCGATCAGGGACGAGAAGAAGATGATGAGGGGAAGGACACGGAAGGCGAAGATGAAGCCAAGGCCGCCTTCGACCGCAGCTTCGCCCACCAGCCCGGCGAACAGGAAGTCCATTCCTGCCTGGGCGCTGTCCATGACCGTCTGGACGACGTCGGTCACGGCCAGCAAGACCCGCTGGCCAGGGGGGAAGTACAGCACGAGTGCACCCAGGCCGGCCTGGACCAGGAACGCCCCACCCACCGTTCGGAGGTCGATGGCTCTGCGGTCGGCGGAGAGGAGCACCGCCACCCCGAGGAGGCCGACGATTCCGGCCACGCTCATCAGGGCGGTCACCGGACGCCCCTCGTCGGCACGGGGTCAGGTCGTCCCGCCACTCATTCCGCACCCAGGAGGTCCAACTGCCCCTCCTCGCCCCCATCCGACTCCGGCCCGCTCACATTGGTGGGGCCGTCCGTATCGGGAGTGTCCGGATCGGGCATGCCGCTCTTCTGGCGTCCCCTGTCCGCGGTCCGGGTGACCTTCACCAGACGGTCTCCCTTCTTGACCTCCACGATCCGCTTCCCGCTGGTCCTGCGGCCCTGCAGGGGAATCGAACGGGCCGGCACGCGGGTGACGGTACCTCCTGCGGAGATGGCCATCACCTCGTCGGCCTCCGTCACCTCCAGCGCCGCGACGATGGGTGCGTGCGATCCTCCGGATCCCACCAGGGTGCCCTGGCCGCCCCGCTTCTGACGGGGGAAGTCGGAAGCGGGCGTGCGCTTGCCCAGCCCGTCCTCCGAGACCGTGAGGACGCCGGCCTCCCGGCGGAGGAGAAGCATGCCCACGACCGCCCCACCCTTGCCCAGGCCCATGCCCCTCACCCCCCGGGCGGTTCGACCCTGCACCGGAACGTCACGTTCGTTGAATCGGATGGCCCGCCCGTCCCGGGAGAGGAGCATGACCTCCGCCTTCCCGTCGGAAAGGACGACATTCAGGATCCTGTCCCCGTCCTGCACTCCCGCCGCGATCACCCCGGCGGACCGCGGGTTGGAGAAGTCCCCCAACGCGGTCCGCTTGACCTGGCCCCCCTCGGACAGGAAGACGAGAACCCGGTCCTCCGCCTCCAGATCCTCCACGGGGACCAGCGCCACGATGCGGTCCTTCCGGTCCGCCCCCGGGAGCAGGGAGTAGATGCTCTGACCCCTCGAAGCCCGTCCGCTCTCCGGGAGCTCCAGCACCTGGAGGAAGTGACAGTGTCCTCCTTCCGTGAAGGCCAGGATCCACCCCTGGGTCCGGGCCACGAAGATCTGTTCGATGTAGTCGTCCTCGAACTTCTCCATCCCCGCCAGCGCCTTTCCGGAAGAGACCCGCCGCCGGTAGAGGTGCATCGGGATGCGCTTCACGAACCCCTCGTGGGAGACGGTGACCACGACGTCCTCGTCGGCCACCCCCTCGTGCACCTCCTGCACCTCCTCGGTGGTATCGTCCAGGATGACGGTCCGGCGCTCGTCACCGTGGGCCTTCACCACGTCGTTGAGCTCCTCCAGCACGACCTCGATCTGGCGCTCGTCGCTGCCCAGAATCTCCCGGAGCTCGGCGATGGTGGCCCTGAGCTCCTCCAGTCGGGCCTTGAGCTCGCCGGCCTCCAGACGGGTGAGCTTCCCCAGGCGCATGTTCAGGATCGCGTCTGCCTGGATCTCGCTCAGACCGAACCGATCCTGGAGCTTCTCGGAGGCTTCCGGTCGATCCCGGGAGCCACGGATGATCCGGATGACCTCGTCGATGTGATCCAGGGCCGCCAACAGCCCCTCCACCACGTGCCGCTCGGCCTCGGCCTTCTCCAACCGGAAGCGGGAGCGCCGCTGCACCACCTCGATCCGGTGGTCCAGGTAGAACTGAAGGATCCGCTTGACGTCCAGTTCCCGGGGCTGGCCATGGTCCAAGGCCAGCATGATGGCGCCGAAGGTGGTCTGCAGGTAGGTCCGCTTGTAGAGGGTCTTGAGGACCTTTCCGGCATCGGCACCCCGCTTCAGCTCCACCACCAGTCGGAGCCCGTCCCGGTCGGACTCGTCCCGGAGATCCGCGATCTCGTCGGCCCGGCCCTTCCTGGTCAGGTCGACGATCTGGTTGATGATCTTGCTCTTGCTCGTGGCGTAGGGCAGCTCCGTCACCACCAGCTGGGACTTTCCACCCCGAAGGGCCTCCTTCACGACCCGCGCGCGCATGACGATCCGGCCACGCCCCCCCCGGTACATGTCCTCGATTCCCTCCCGGCCGACGATGAAGCCGCCGGTGGGAAAGTCCGGCCCGGGTAGATGCCGCATGAGGTCGTCCACCGTGCAGTCCGGATCGATGGCCAGCTGCTTCACCGCCGCCGCAACCTCGCGGAGGTTGTGGGGCGGGATATTGGTGCTCATCCCCACCGCGATCCCACTGCTGCCATTCACGAGGAGATTCGGGATCCTCCCTGGAAGGACCACCGGCTCCTGCAGCCGGCCGTCGAAGTTGTCGGTGAAGTCCACCGTCTCCTGCTCGATTTCCTCCAGGAGCTGCGTGGCCACCGAGGCCAGCCGAGCCTCGGTGTAGCGATAGGCCGCCGCCGAATCACCGTCGATGGAGCCGAAGTTCCCCTGCCCGTCGACCAGGGGGTACC
>CP070829.1:3343889-3354880 GCA_020344755.1 Gemmatimonadales bacterium | reverse complement strand
AGCCACGCGTCGTCGAGGTGACCATGGAGATTTCCGATGCACAGGGCGAGATGCGCTTCAACTTCCACTATGGAATGGGGCTCTTCGCCTTTCTGTCGGGGGCCCTCTGGGTGCTCGGGATCCTCGTGACGACCCACCTGGTCCAGGGATTCTCGGCGGGAGCCTGGATTACCGGTATCATCCTCCTGATCTTTGCATTCATGGGGCGTGCCCGTGTCATGAGGGAGGAGCGCGTTGACTGAGCTGGGGCAATTCCGCATCTGGATCGACGCCGACGCGGCGCCCCGGGACGTTCGGGAGATCGTCTTCCGAGCGGCCCGAAGGCTGGAGATCGAGACCGTCATGGTGGCGAACCAGCGCGTCCGGCCTCCGGCCGACAATCCCTTCGTGAGCTTTGAGTGGGTCCGGCACGGCCCCGACGAGGCGGACCGGTTCATCGTCGAGCATTCGGAAGGCGGTGACCTGGCGGTGACCGCGGACATCCCGCTGGCGGCCGAGCTGGTGGACAAGGGGGTCCATGTCCTGGATCCCCGTGGAGAGGAATACAGCGAGGCGAACATTCGGGAGCGCCTCTCCGTGCGCGATTTCCTGTCGGACCTGCGGGACTCGGGAGTCGAGACCGGAGGGCCCCGAGCCTTCGGGGAGCGGGAGAAGCGGGAGTTCGCCGGCGCGCTCGACCGCTACCTGACACGCACCCTGCGGCGGAGGAAGAGAGGATGAAGCTCAAGGAGCTTCCGCGCTCCATCTATTCCGCGTGGAGGTTGAGGCGAACACCGGTGACGGAGCTGGGGGCCTCTGCCACCCCGCTCCCGGGGCGAGTCGTCGTTTCGATGACGTCCGTACGGTCCCGATTCCCCTACGTGCACCTGGCGGTCCGAAGCCTCCTGGACCAGTCCGTGCGGCCGGAGCGGATCGTGCTCTGGCTCGGGGACAGCCTGCGGGAACACGTTCCCGGGGCGCTGGAGGCCTTGCTCGGCGAGCGATTCGAGATCCGTCACCGGCTCGATACCGGACCTCACATGAAGCTGGTGTACGCCCTCCAGGAGTTTCCCGAGCACACGGTCGTGACCGCGGATGACGACCACCTCTACGCTCGCAGCTGGCTCGAGCGCCTCTGGAAGAGCCATGAGGCGCACCCCGATGAAGTCATCGGGCACGAGTGCCGAAGGATCAGCTACGGTACCGCAGGGAACGTGCTCCCCTACATCCGCTGGGCCTCCGAGCGGGCGGGAGAGAGTCATGCCGCCACGGTCGCCCTGGGGTATGCGGGGGTGCTGTATCCTCCAGGGGTCCTCTTCCGGGACGTGACGGACCAGAGCCTCTACAGGGATCTCGCTCCCCAGGCGGACGACCTCTGGTTCAAGGCCATGTCGAGTCTCTTCGGGACCCGCACGCGTCGCAGTGGAGACCCGCCTCGGAAGCCGGTGCCTATCAGAGGCTCGCAGGCGGAGGCACTGGGCCGCGCGAACATCACCGAGGACCGGAACAGGGAGCAGTGGGAGCGGATCAGCCGGCATTACGGTGTGAGACTCAAGGAGTAGTACGTAGCGTCGTGCTGAGCTCGGATGGAAGACCGGGCCGCAATCCAGAGGAGGAAGCGGTGGTTCCCACACCGGGGCAGGCACTCGAGCGGCTGGAGGCGGGCAATGCGCGCTACGCGGAGGGTCACCCGACCAGCCCACACTTCCAGACCGCCTCCCAGAGGCAGCGTGCCGTGGAGGGGCAGGAGCCCTTCGCCACCATCCTGGCTTGCGCCGATTCCCGCGTCCCTCCGGAGCTCGTCTTCGACCAGAGCTGTGGCGAGCTCTTCGTCGTCCGTACCGCGGGGCACGCCGTGACCCCCGTGGTGACCGGTTCGGTGGAGTACGCCCTGACTGAGCTGGGCGTGCCGCTGGTCCTGGTCCTGGGCCACTCGGGATGCGGGGCCGTGAAGGCGACGCTGGACGAGATGTCGAGTCCTTCGCTGCGCCTCACCCCGGGTCTGGCTGCCGTGGTCGAGTGCGTTCGACCAGGCCTGGAGCCGCTTTCGTCCCGAGGTGACCTGACGGGGGACGCCCTCGTGGCGACCGCCGTCCGCGCGAACGTGGCGGCCGCCCTGCGTCGGCTCAGGGACGCCTCCAGCACGGTGCGGGAGTACGAGCAAGCGGGCCGAGTCCGGCTGGTCGGGGCCGAGTACGGCATCGGGACCGGGCGGGTCACTCTCCTGGACCCCAGGGAGTGACACGCGCTGCGCGGGAGTCCGGGTGGACCCCCGTGCAGCGCACCCCCGGGAGTCCGGAACGCTCACGTGCGACTTGACAGGAGGGGCTGAGCGGATCACTTTGTTCGACAACCGAACAAAGTTCTCTTGCATCCGCCTCCCCTCGTGATTCACGGGGAGAAGCGGTCCTGACCGGGTTGCCTAGAGGAGGCTCCATGAGTTGGATCCCACTCGGTGCCACGCGCGCCGTTCCAGGGCGGCGGGTCGCAGGCCTGGCGCTGGCCGTGCTGGCCCTGCTGCCCCTGGAGGCCGTCGGACAATCCAGCCAGCCCCCGCAGGTCCGGGTGGTGTCCACCGACGGGGGCCTCTTCCTGGAGGCGAACGGGGAGCCCTTCTTCGTGAAGGGGGTGAACTGGGATTACTTCCCCATCGGCACCACCACGACCTACAACTTCTGGGGCCAGCCCGACGACTTCGTTCGGGAGGCGCTCGACCGGGAGATGTCCCTCCTGAAGGCCATGGGGGGCAACGCGATCCGGGTGTACAACGGCATTCCCGCCCGCTGGGTGCGGTACATCTACGAAGAGCACGGGATCTGGTCCATGGTGAACCACCCCGTGGGCCGCTACGGGGTCACCCTGAACGGACGCTACATCCCACAGACCGACTACTCGGACGCCGCCGCCCGGGCCCAGATTCGCGGAGAGGTCATGGAGGTCGTCCATGAGCTCCAGGGGACCCCGGGCCTCCTCATGTATCTGCTGGGGAACGAGAACAACTACGGGCTGGAGTGGAGCTCGGCCGAGACGGAGGACCTGCCGGCGGGCGAGCGGTACCGGGTGAACGCCCGCTACCTCTACTCGCTGGTGGGGGAGATCGTGGACGCGATCAAGGCGGAGGACACTTCGGTCCCGGTGGCGCTGGCCAACGGTGATCTCCAATACCTGGACATCATCGCCGAAGAAGCGTCGAACCTGGACATCTTCGGGAGCAACGTGTACCGGGGGATCTCCTTCCGGGACTTCTTCGAGGAGGTGGACCGGGCCATGGGGATCCCGGTCATGTTCACCGAGTTCGGCGCCGACGCATTCAATGCCCGGACCTTCCGGGAAGACCAGGTGACCCAGGCCCGCTATCTCATCGGCCAATGGCGGGAGATCTACGCCAACGCCGCCGGCAAGGGGCTGACCGGGAATTCCATCGGGGCGTTCACCTTCCAGTGGAGCGACGGGTGGTGGAAGTTCGGTCAGACCGAGCGGCTGGACATCCAGGACACCAACGCCTCCTGGGCGAACGACGCCTACCCCGAGGACTTCGTGGAAGGCGCCAACAACATGAACGAGGAGTGGTGGGGGATCACCGCCAAGGGGCCCACCGACGCCATGGGTCACTACCAGCTCTACCCCCGAGCGGCCTACTACGCGTTGCAGGAGGCGTATGAGCTGGACGTGTACGCCCCGGGCACCGACCTGGCCGTGATCCAGGCACACTTCGATGGATTGAACCCGGTGGCGGCGGAGCTTCGCGCCAGGGGGGACAAGGCCGCCCTGCAGGCGGAGACCAGGAGCCTGGCCAGGCTCTCGGGGCTCCGCTTGGAGTTCGAGACCTACAGCACCGGGGGCGACCGGATCAGCACCCCCGAGGACGAGGTAAGCGGCTTCGCGCCGAGCGACTACCCGGCCTTCCAGGGTTTCGATACGAAAGAGTCCTTCTATGTGGACGTCGCTTCCAGCCCGGGCCCGAACCTCCAGGCCAACCTCTCGGTGAACGTCCTGGGTTCGGTCCCCACGAATCCCATCGACGAGATCTTCTACGAGAACACCGGTCGGACGAAGACGGTGGTGGCCGACGGCGAGTTCTACGAGGTGAAAGACTTTGAACGGGTCCGGGTGTACCGGGCCGGCGTGAGCTGGGAGGAGGCTCGCTTCCGGGTGGACGGTTTCTACCGTACCGGCCACTACCACTGGGGCTACGAGGGCGACTTCTTCAACCTGTACCGGGAGGCGAACTACGGCCCGAATCTGGACATCTACAACGGGATCGCCCCGGTGGGGATGGAGTTCACCGGGAAGCGGGAGTTGGACGGACTGAAGCTGGCATTCGGTCCCGAGTTGTGGTGGGGCGCCAACCCCGCGGTCCTGGCGAAGTACACGCGCGACGTAGCGGGCGTCCAGGTCACGGGCCTGTTCCAGGAAGATCTGGAGCAGGCGGGCAACATCGTCACCTCCTTCGCCATCCCGCGGCCGAAGAATCGGAAGGCGACTCTCCACCTGGCGACCACGGTGGCGGGCGTCGGGGTCGACCTGGGGGGAATCTGGGCCGGTTCACCCCTGGTGGGACGCACCTTCCAGATCGCCGACGAGGTCTCCCCGGGGAACTACCGGGTCCTCCAGGACGAGGTGAAGGAGGAAGACGCCTTCGGCGGAAAGCTCAAGCTGACCTACCAGCGCGGCCCCATCAGCTGGTACGCCCTGGGATCCGCCACGGGGATCGTGGCGGACGGTGGGGGCGACCAGACCCAGACCTATACGGGTTGGACCCTGAAGGACAACGGGAGCGGGAACCAGTGGCAGGTCCTTAGCGGCTTCTCGTACCGGGTTGGTAACCTGGAGATCGCCCCGAACTTCATGTGGCAGAAGCCGATTGTCGGACCCGTCCCTGCGGATGCCCCGGCTCCAGGGCGGCCACGCAACATCCTTGATGACCCGTTCTCGGTCCGGGTGAACCGTGAGACCACGGCGGGTGAGCTGGTGCTGACCTGGGATCCCACCCCAGCGACCTGGATGTATCTGTGGGACAGTGACGCCCAGGAGGACGCGGACTTCGCCCTGAGCGCCGGCTTCGTCTTCAAGCGGCACCACACCACGGCGGACGCAGGGATCGGGATCCTGGCCGACGGGCGCACGCCCTTCGCTTTCCCGGGGGCCACCCCGGCCCGGGACCTGTGGGAGACGAACCTCCGGATCGTGTCCAAGCAGGAGAACGGTCTGGGGCTGGTGGCCAAGGTCTACTATGGGATCGGTGAGCCCAACGGGGACTCTCCCCGGGAGACCACCCGGTACGGGGGGGACGTCCGCATCATCAGCGGGCCCGCCAAGTTCGAGGCGTCCGCCAAGTTCGACGACTGGGGTCCCTACGACTACCACAAGGACTTCAACCTCACCTTCCCCATGCAGATCATGGGAGACTTCTCCTGGTCCCTGGGGACCCCGGATTGGTTCCCCATGATGCCGGGCACCCGACTGGGGATCCGGGGAGTGTGGCGGACCCTGGACCAGTACTCGCCGCGATACTGCCCCGGCTTCGCCACGGGTCCCGGAGGGTCCCAGGCGTGCGATCCCCTGGCTTCGGGCGATGACGGTCAGGAGTGGGAAATCCGCACCTACCTCCACATCGGAATGTAGCCCTCGCGACCCCCAGCCCGTTCCACCGCTTCTGCAGACGGACTTCAAGAGGGGGGTGGCGCCCGCCGCGCCGCCCCCCTTCCAAACCGCATACGGATCTCCGCCATGACCCGAACCGAGACCGCCATTCTCGACCGAATCGGCCGCGACGAGCCAGAGGCCTTCGTCCAGGAGCTCCTCGCACGGATGACGCTGCCGGAGAAGGTGGGGCAGCTGAACCTGGTGAACGGTCAGGGAGGGCACGTCGGCGACGATCTGGCGGCCCACGTCCGGGAGGGCAGAGTCGGCGCCGTCCTCAATGAGGTGGATCCGGCCACGGTGAACGAGTTGCAGCGGCTGGCGGTGGACGAATCCCGCCTGGGGATCCCGCTCCTGGTGGGGCGGGACGTGATCCACGGTTTCCGAACCGTCTTCCCGATCCCCTTGGCCCAGGCCTGCAGCTGGGATCCGGAGGTGGTCCGGCAAGGCGCCCGCGTGGCTGCGTTGGAGGCCGCCTCGAGGGGAGTCAACTGGACGTTCGCACCGATGGTGGACATCGGGCGGGACCCGCGTTGGGGACGGGTGGCGGAGTGCCTTGGGGAGGACCCGCACCTGGCTTCGATCCTCGCAGCGGCCATGGTGGAGGGATTCCAGGGCGAGGACCTGTCGGATCCGGGCAGCCTGGCGGCGTGTGCCAAGCACTTCGCCGGGTACGGCGCCTCGGAGAGCGGGAAGGACTATGCCTCCACGAACATTCCGGAGCGGGAGCTCCGCTCGGTGCACCTCCCCCCGTTCCGAGCAGCGGCGGACGCGGGGGTGGCGAGCTTCATGGCCTCCTTCAGCGACCTGGACGGGATTCCGGCGTCGGCCAACCACTTCCTCATGACACAGGTGCTCCGGCAGGAGTGGGACTTTCGGGGCTTCGTGGTCAGCGACTGGGATTCGATTCCCCAGCTCACCGTCCACGGTCTCACCCGCGGTCCCCGGGGGGCGGCCAGGGAGGCTGCAATGGCCGGCGTGGACATGGACATGGCGGGGTGGACCTATCTCTCCCACCTGGGGGAACTGGTCGAGTCCGGCGACGTGCCGGCGGAACGGCTGGACGAAATGGTGGCGGCGGTCCTCAGAGTGAAGCTCCGCCTGGGCCTCTTCGATCACCCCTGGACGAACCCTGCCGCCTTCCCTGCTCCGGGGAACCCGGACCACCGAGCGGCGGCGCGGGAAGCAGCGATCCGGAGTACGGTTCTCCTGAAGAACGAGGGGAGCCTCCTCCCCCTGAGCCCGGGCAATCTCACGCGCCTTTCCGTCATCGGCCCCTTGGCGGATGAGCCCCACGAGCAGCTGGGGACGTGGATCTTCGACGGCGACCCGTCCTTGAGCACCACTCCTCTGCAGGCCCTCCGTGAGAGCTCGGAGGGCCGGTTCGCAGTGCGCTACGTCCGGGGGCTCGAGACCACCCGGGATCGGAGCCACGACGGCTTCCACGAGGCGGTGGCGGCGGCAGAGGAGGCGGACGTGGCGATCCTCTTCCTCGGGGAGGAGGCTATCCTCTCCGGTGAGGCCCACTGCCGCGCCGACATCTCTCTTCCGGGCGCCCAGGAGGACCTGATCCGGGCGGTTGCCGCCACCCGTACCCCCGTGGTGGTGGTCCTCATGGCCGGACGCCCGCTGGCACTGGAGTCCGTGGTGGAGGAGGTGGATGCCCTCCTCTGTGCCTGGCACCCGGGTACCGAGGCGGGACCGGCGCTGGCGGACCTCCTCTTCGGGGTCCGAAGCCCCTCGGGTAAGCTGGCGGCGACCTTCCCCCGTGTAACCGGCCAGGTCCCCATCTACTACGCCCACCGGAACACGGGGAAGCCGGTGAGCCCCGAGAGCTGGACCCACATGGATCACCTTCCCCGCGGTGCACCCCAGCTCTCCGCCGGCATGACGTCCTTCCACATGGACACCCACTTCACGCCCCTGTTCCCCTTCGGCCACGGGCTCTCCTATACCCGCTTCGAGTACAGTGGTCTGACCCTGGACCGCCACGAGGTGCCGGTGGACCGGGCGGTGGGCGTGTACGTCCAGGTGACCAATGCCGGCGCCCGCAGAGGTACCGAAGTGGTGCAACTCTACGTCCGCGATCCGGTGGCCAGCGTCACCCGTCCGGTGCGAGAGCTCAAGGCCTTCCGTCGGGTGGAACTGGAGCCCGGGGAAACTCGCACGGTCCGTTTCGTTCTCCACGCCTCGCAGCTGGCCTTCCCGGGGCGGAACATGCGGTCCGTGGTGGAGCCCGGCCGCATCCAGGTGTGGGTGGGGGGGAGCTCGGAGGCGTCCCTGGGCTCCGAATTCGAACTCGTGGAGAAGACGCCGCCGACGGAGGCGGAATCGGCATGACGGACCATGAGCGGCGCGAGGCACGCGTCGAAGCCCTCTTGGAGCGCATGAGCCTGGATCAGAAGATCGGGCAGATGACGCAGCCCGAGCGGATGTACATCGCTCCCGACGAGGTGAAGGCCTTCGCCATCGGCTCCGTCCTCAGCGGCGGTGGCTCGTGGCCCGGGAAGAATCTTCCGGCGGACTGGGTGGCCATGAACGATGCCTACTGGGCCGCCTCCGTCCAGGAGGACGAAGCGCACCTGGGGATCCCGATCCTCTACGGGGTGGACGCCATACACGGGCACAACAACGTCCGGGGCGCCGTCATCTTCCCCCACAACATCGGGCTGGGTGCGGCGAACGATCCGGAGCTGATCCGACGCATCGCTCGGGTGACTGCCCTGGAGATCCTGGCCACCGGGGTGGAGTGGACCTTCGCTCCCACCCTGGCTGTGGCTCGCAACGACCACTGGGGCCGCACCTACGAGAGCTGGTCCGAAGACCCGGAGATCGTCTCCCGCCTGGCCGGTGCCTTCGTGGAAGGGTTGCAGCACGACCTGGGTACCGACGCCGTGGTGGCGTGTGCCAAACACTGGGTGGGGGACGGTGGGACCACGTGCGGTGTGGACCAGGGGGAGACGACCCTTCCGGAGTCGGAGCTCCGAAGGCTCCATATCGCCCCCTACCTCGAGGCGCTCCGAGCCGGCGCTCTCACGGTCATGGCCTCGTACAACAGCTGGAACGGGGAGAAGTGCCACGGGCACCGCTACCTCCTCACCGACGTCCTGAAGGGGGAACTGGGATTCGACGGCTTCGTGGTTTCGGATTGGGATGGCATCGACCAGCTCGACGACAACTACAGCGAGGCGGTTGCCCTGGGCGTGAACGCCGGGGTGGACATGTTCATGGTTCCGGAGAAGTGGCGGCACTTCATCGCCGAGCTCCGGGCCCACGTGGATTCGGGCCGAGTGCCCATCGAGCGGATCGACGACGCCGTGCGTCGCATCCTCCGGGTGAAACTGGCCTACGGCCTCTTCGACCGGCCCCGGCCCGCGGAGCGACCCTGGTCCAACCATTCCAGCTTCGGCTCGGATGCACACCGGGAGGTTGCCCGGGAGGCGGTGCGCCGGTCGCTGGTCCTGCTGAAGAACGACGGTGCCCTTCCCCTTCGACGAGAGGCGCGGATCCTGGTGGCCGGCAAGAGCGCCCACAATGTCGGGTTCCAGTGCGGAGGCTTCTCGGTGGACTGGCAGGGTAGCGACGGGAACCAAAGGGTGGAGGGGAGTTCCTCCATCTGGGAGGGCATCCGGGACCACGCGTTCCAGGCGGTCCTCTCGCCTGACGGCTCTGCGGCGGACGGCGGGAACTTCGACGTGGCGGTCGTCGTGGTGGGCGAGCGCCCCTACGCGGAGGGGCTGGGAGACGTCCGGCGGTCGAAGGAGGTCCCCCGTGGCTCCATGGCCGCCGGGGCTGCCGGGGTGCCGGGGCCGGGGAAGCTCCAACCGTACGCGGCTACCCTCGAGCATGCGGTGTCGCACCCGGAGGACCTGGCGGTGATCCAGAGGATTGCCGACCGCGGAATCCCCGTGGTCACGGTGCTGGTTTCGGGGCGCCCGCTGGTTGTGAATCCGGAGTTGGATGCGTCCCGGGCATTCGTGGTGGCGTGGCTGCCCGGATCAGAGGGCTGCGCCGTGTCCGACGTGCTCTTCGGGGACCACGACTTCACCGGTCGCCTCTCCTTCTCATGGCCCCGGGCCGACGCCGACAACCCGAACCGGGGGGATGCGGGAGCGGACCCGCTCTTTCCGTACGGGTTCGGTCTGAGCTACGGGAGGTGACGGGCCGCGGGCCGCTCAGGACTCCGCGGTGGCCGGGACCGATCCCCTTCGCCGCTCGAGTTCCTCCCGCACCTCGTGGGCCTTCTCTTCGGTGAGGGGATAGGACCACACCGCCCAGATGGCGATAAGGGAGGTGACCGCCGGGATGAAGGCGTCGAAGGCCCGCATCAGCGTGATGGCACTAGCGGTCTGCGCCCCCTCCAAGGCCACGTCGAAGCCGGTGGCGTTCAGGAGATAGCCGCCGCCGGCCAGCGCCGCCGCCATCCCCAGCTTCACCACCCACCAGAAGATGGAACCGAACATCCCCTCCCGGCGCTGGTGGGTGGACAGCTCGTCCAGGTCCACCACGTCCGCCACCATGGAGGGCATGAGGGTGAAGAGGCCGCCGAGCCCGAAGGCCATCAGGGGCGCCGGGAGGATCACCAGCAAGGGGTAGTCGGGGTTGTAGCACACCCACTTGAGCGCGTACCCCAGCACGGAGACCCCTGTGGAGACGAAGAATGCCCGCCGCTTACCGATCTTCGTCCCCAGCCACGTCACCAGAATGATGATCAGGAAGGTGGATACGGCTCCCACCGTCCCGGCGTACCCCGCGTACTCCGCGCCCCGGAGCTGGTCTCCCCCGAAGACGTAGTAGATGATGACGTAGAACTGGAACGACGAAATCAGGATGAAGCCGTTGAAGACCAGGAAGGTGGCCAGGCAGAGCTTCAGGAAGGGCTTCGACGAGACCGTCTCCTTCAGCCCACTCAGGAAGTCCCTCATGTTCTCCGCGAGCCCGCTCAGCGCCCCGCCTCGCTCGGCGGTCCCGGATACCCCCGACCCCTCGCCGTCCCGGGACTCCGACACCGGGAGCGCCGCTCCGGCGAGACGTTCCCGGAGGAAGAGGGCCGGTAGGATCCCGAGCCCCGCTGCTGTGAGTGCGATGGCGATGGCCAGCACCCCAGCTCCCTGAATCTGGTCGTCGAACCACGCCTCGTTGGTCATGATCCACAGGAACCACGGCGAGATCATGTAGGGGATCTGGCCGATGAAGTTCTGGACCCCCATCAGGCGGGTACGCTCGTGGTAGTCCGGGGTGAGCTCGTACCCCAGGGCCACCCAGGGCGTGGCGAAGACGGTGTACGCCAGGTAGAAGAGGACGGAGCCCGACAGGAAGTACCAGAAGTAGAAGCTCTCGCTCTTCCCATCCGGGAGCTGCCAGAGGAT
>CP070829.1:3332603-3343789 GCA_020344755.1 Gemmatimonadales bacterium | reverse complement strand
ACGACGTCGTTCAACTCGGTGATCTGGACGCCGATGCCCGCATAGTTCCCGGTGTTGTCCTCGTCGAACGCCTCGGCTTGCTCCGGCGTGAATACCGATGCGTACGGGTCGTCCAGCGATTCGATCAGACCGTCCAGGGCGTTGGCCCAGAGGGTGGAGTCCGAGTAGGCTCCCTGGTGCAGCTGGGAGATGGCGCGGAGGGCGCTGACGAAGATCTGTGCCTGCTGCTCGGCGGGATCCGCTACCTGCTGGGGAATCGGCGCAGGAGGGGTCGACGTGGAGTCACTCTGCCGTGTGGCGTCCTGGGCGAAGAGTCCGCCACTCCAGAGAAGCAGCCCGAGGAGGAACGGAACGGTCCTTTGAACGCGCATTCGCGGCTCCGAAACAGATGGTTCGTCTCCTCCGTGGAACCCCGGCACCGGTTCCGGCGTTCCCCCGCCTGACGCGGAGGGGCGGAGGGTGTAGCTTCAAAGACGAAGCAACCTGTGCCCTCCGACGCCGACACGACAGACCCGCCCCATGAACGAACATCCCTCTCCCCTTCGGGTCGGGCTGGTCCAGTTCCAGCCCCGGAAGGCCCGTGTCGGAGACAACCTGGAGGCCTTGGCACACCGGATCCGGGAGGCGGGGCCAGACCACGATATCCTGGTCTTTCCGGAGACGGCGCTGAGCGGGTATTTCCTCCAGGGTGGGGTGGTGGAGGCCGCCCGGACCGCTGGAGAGGTGGCCCGCGGGCTCGGGGTGCCACCCGCTGGGGCGCCGGACGTGGTGGTGGGATTCTACGAGCGGTGGCGAAGGCGGCTCTACAACAGCGCGGCCTGGCTCACTCCCGGAGAGGCTGCCTGGGAGATCGTCCACGTCCACCGGAAGATGTTCCTCCCGACCTACGGGGTGTTCGACGAAGCCCGGTTCGTGGAGGCGGGGACCTCGTTGCAGTCGTTCGACACGCGGTTCGGTCGCGTGGGGATGATGATCTGTGAGGAACTCTGGCACTCACTGCCCGGGACGATTCTGGCCCTGGGGGGCGCCGAGCTCATGGTGGTGGTCAGCGCCTCACCGGCCCGGGATCTCAGTCCCGAGGAAGGGGGACGACCCGCCAACCTGGCCCGTTGGGAACGGCTGGCGCGGAGCGCCGCGGAAGAGCACGGGATCTACGTGGTGGTCTCGCAGTTGGTGGGGTCGGAGGGTGGGAAGCTCTTTGCCGGAGGATCCCTGGCCGTCGGTCCCGACGGAAAGGTGCTGGCCCGGGGTCCGCTCATGGAGGAGGCGGTGATTCCGGCGGTCCTTCACGGCCTGCACCTGGATCGTGCCCGGGCCGAAGCGCCTCTCCTGGCGGACCTGGAGCAGATGCTTCCCCACCTGGAGGAGTCCCTCGTGGATGCCCGCATGGGGGGCCGCGACACGCGCATTGCGCCACCCCTGGAGGGGAAGGGCGACGCCGCTCCTCTCGTGCCCTCCGACTCCGCGTGCCTGGAGTTGGACCTCCCCCTCGTGGAAGAGGCGCTGCTGCGTTTCATCCGTGACGAGGTGGTCAAGCGGCGTGGCTTCCAGAAGGTGGTGGTGGGCGTCTCCGGTGGGGTCGACTCCGCGGTGGCTGTGGCCCTGGCGTGTCGTGCCCTCGGGCCGGAGAACGTCCACGGATTCCGCCTTCCCTACGCCACCTCCAGCCCCGAGAGCCTCGAGCACGCCCAGATCATCCTGGACCATACCGGCGCACAGGCACACACCATCGAGATCAGCGGGGCCGTCGACGCCTACGTGGAAAGGTACGAGCCAGACGTGACGCCCCAGCGAAAAGGGAATCTCATGGCCAGGCTCCGGGCCGTGACCCTGTTCGACCAGTCCGCCAAGCTCCACGCCCTTCCGCTGGGGACGGGGAACAAGAGTGAGCGACTCCTGGGCTACTACACCTGGCACGCCGACGACTCCCCCCCCATCAATCCCCTGGGAGACCTCTTCAAGACCCAGGTGTGGGCACTGGCACGATACCTGGGGATTCCGTCGGAGATCGTGGAGAAGCCGGCGACGGCAGACCTGGTGAAGGGCGTGACGGACGAGGACGAGTTGGGGATCGGATACCTGCAAGCCGACCCCATCCTCTACTGGCTGGTCCGGGGATTCCATGCAGCGGACCTCATCCAGAGCGGATTCGACCCGGACCACGTGAGGTTGGTGGAGGCCCGGCTCAATTCCACCCATTGGAAGCGAGAGCTCCCCACCGTGGCCCTTCTTTCCTCCAGCGCCATCGGGGAGTTCTATCTCCGGCCGGTGGACTACTGACCCCGGCTCCCGATCCTCCATGCTCCTCGTGCTGGACAACTACGACTCGTTCACCTTCAACTTGGTCCAGATGCTTGGGGAGTTGGGGGCCGATCCCGTGGTGCTCCGGAACGACGCCCGTTCGGTGGAGGAGATCATCGCCATGGCCCCGGATCGGGTCGTGATTTCTCCGGGGCCGTGCACCCCGGCCGAGGCCGGCGTGAGCGTGGAGCTGATCCGGAGCCTGGCGACGCGAATCCCGGTGCTGGGCGTCTGCCTGGGGCACCAGTCCATCGGGGAGGCCTTCGGCGGTCGGACGGTGCGGGCCCGCAGGACGATGCACGGGAAGACCGCACCCGTCGAGCACACCGGGGAGGGGATCTTCGCGGGGCTTCCGACGCCCCTCACCGTGACGCGCTACCACTCCCTTGTGACGGATCCGGAGGCCCTGCCGGAGGAGCTGGAGGTGGTGGCGTGGTCCACCGAGTCCGACGGGGTCCGTGAGATCCAGGCCATACGGCACCGGCAGCACCGGGTCTGGGGGGTGCAGTTCCATCCCGAATCCCTCTTCTCCGAGGCTGGACCGAGGCTGCTGGAGAACTTCCTGGGTCTTTAGGACCGTACCGCGGCCTCGGCCCCGGTGCGGGCGCCGCGCCCCTTGGAGCCCCCGGCCGGACCCCTGGCGGCTGCCTCGGGTCCGGCCGAGGTGAGCCTCACTCCGGAACGAGGTGTCGCTCGAAGAAGTCCAGGGCCGCCCGATACGCCGCGAGCCAGTTCCGGTGGAGCAAGAACCCATGCACCTCGTCGGGGAAGACGAGCGTCTCCACCTCCACCTCCATGTCCCGGAGGATCCGCACCAGGTCCACCGTTTCGCTGAAGCGGACGTTGCGGTCATCGTCTCCGTGGATCAGGAGGACCGGATCCTCCCATTGCTCTACCCGGGAGAGGGGCGACGACTCCCAAGCCCGCTTCGCGAGCTCCGGGTGGTGAGCCGGTTCGTAGTCCGGGACGAAGTTCTGCATCCCCATGTTCCAGTCGTGCACCCCATGGACGTCCACCCCCGCCGCGAAGAGGTCGGGGCCGTGAACCAGCCCCTGTGCGGTGAGGTAGCCACCATACGACCCCCCCCACAATCCGATGGCGTCGGGATCCACGTCGTTCCGGCTCCGCAGGTACAGGCCTGCCGCGAGTACGTCACGAACCTCGCTGCCGCCGTCGGCTCCGTACGCCTCCGCTTCGCGGAAGTCGAGACCGTAACCGATTCCGCTTCGGTAGTTCACGGAGAGGACCACGAAGCCCCGAGCGGCCAGGACCTGGTTGAACGCGTAGGCGTTGTGGTAGTAGCCCCGGTGATGGAAGCCCAGGAGCATCTGTCGCCGACTCCCGCCGTGGAAGAACAGGACCGCGGGCCTTCGCTCCCCTGGACGCAGGTCGGGTGGGAGGAAGAGCTGACCATGAATGGGGATCCCATCGGTGCTCGAGAAGACCACCGCTTCCGGCACCACCAGCTCGTCCCCGGGGAAGCCGGGGGGAAGATCACCCCCAGGACGGATCCGACCTCCGTCTCGGTGGAGGACGAAGGGGCGGGACGGCATGGTGGGCCCCGAGCCCAGGAAGGCCAGGTAGCCGCCGCCCGTCTCCACCGGTCCCCACTCGATGCCGACTCCGGGAGTCAGCAGGGTGGGCTCACCACCCCCCACGGGCACCGTCCAGAGGTGGCGGCGGTCGATGTCGTCCCGGTTGGAATCGAAGACCAAACGGCGCCGGTCCGGGGTGATGGAAAGGCGCTGCACCTCGTGCTCCCCGGGGGTCAGAAGGCGCGGCTCCCCACCGCTGGCCGGAAGCGACCAGAGCCGGAGCCAGCCTCCCCTCTCCCAGGGGAAGACCAGAAGGTCACCGTCGGCCCACATGAGGGCGGGACCGCTCACTCCCTGGAAGACGCTGCCCGGCCCCCGTTCAGCCCGGAAGACCTCCTGGCTGGTCCACGAGTCCACCTGGGCGACCCGGATGGACCAGGGCTGGCCGGCGCGGCGCGGGAAGAACGGAAGGCGGTCCTTCTCGGACGGCTGACGGATGAACGCGATCCGGGCCCCGTCGGGACTCCACACCGGACTCCCGTCCCGGTCCACCGAAGGATCCAGGTAGCGGTATTCCCCCGTCTCGATGTCCAGCACTCCGACGAAGGCGTGATCCCCGCGGGACGAGACGAAGGCGAGGTGCGCGCCATCCGGGGACCAGGCCAGGCCCCCCCCACCCGTGCGGGGCCGTGCGATCTCCCGGGCCTCCCCGTCGGGGAGATCCATCACCCAGATCCCCCCCTGGCGCGCGAAGGCGATGCGGGTGCCGTCGGGAGAGAGGGCCACACCCGCCCCGGCCTCCACCTCCACCGGCTCCGCGGACCCGTCGGAGGGAACCCACCAGAGGGCGCGCTCGGCCCCGAGGGGATCCTGTGCCGGGGTCGGCACCCACCCCGACCGGTTGGGGGCGCCTCCCCGGGTGAAGAGGAGAAACCGGCCGTCCGGCGTGAGTTGCAGACCCCCCAGCTCCTGCCCGTCGTCCCCGTCGAAGTCGGTCAGGGGTGCCCCGATGAAGTCGGGTCCGTGGGCCACCCAGACGTTCCGGCTCCCCCGGTCGTTGGCGACCCACGCAATGACGTCGGCGCCGGCGGCGGCCACCAGCCCTTCGTGAAAGGGCGCCGAAAGGACGTTCTCGAGCGTGACCTGTCCACTCAAGGGCCCCATCGCCACGGGCCCCACAGGTAGTGCAAGGAGGAGTGGGACAACGGAGAGAGGGACGACGGGGGCGGCCCGCCATCGGGCGATCCATCCCTTCGAGGTGCGCACGCTGGCGCCGACTGCACGGGCGAGGATCCGGGGGTGGGGTCTCATCACGCCAGACCCTGCCGGAGGACGCCCCGCATGGCGTCGACGAACCGGTCCACCTCTTCGATGGTGGTGTAGACCGATGGGGACACCCGGATCCCCTGGAACTCCTCGTGCCGGATGGCGACGGTGAAGATCCGGTGGGTGTTCCACAGGTGATTCCGCAGTGCCAGGGAATCCACTCCACGGATCTCCACGTTCGCAATGCCACAGGCGAAACCGGGCTCGAGGCTGGTGTGGAGGCGGATGCGCCCGTCCTCCGCCTGGAGTGCCCGGGCCCAGTAGTCTCTGAGGTAGACGAGCCGGGCGTCCTTCCGGGCGGGGCCCAGCGCCTGGTGGAAGGTCAGGGCCTCACCGATGGCCAGGGTATTCGCGGCCGGGTGCGTCCCCACCTCCTCGAACTTGCGGATGTTTCCGTCCATCCCCTCGGGGGCGGCCATGAGGGGCCAGAGCTCCGGGATCTTCTCGCGCCGCACGTACAGCAGGCCGGTGCCGATGGGGGCGAAGAGCCACTTGTGCAGCGACGAGCTGTAGTAGTCACACTCCAACTCGTCCAGGGTGAAGTCGAAATGGGCCAGGGCGTGGGCCCCATCCACGATCACCGGGATTCCGTGACGCCGGCCCATGGCGACGATCTCCCGGACCGGCAGGATCTGCCCCGTGAGGTTGATCATGTGACAGGCCAGGATCACCCGCGTCCGCGGCGTAATGGCCTCCTCGAACAACCGGACGACCTCGTCCGGGTCCTCCGCCGGGGTCGGGATCCGGATCTGCCGCAGGACGATGCCTTCGCGCCGTTCCCGCTGACGGAAGGTGGTGATCATTCTCGGATAGTCCTGGGTAGTGGTGAGAACCTCGTCGCCGGCCCGGAGATCCAGCCCGAGCTGACAGGTCTGGAGACTCTCCGAGGCATTCCTTGTGAAGGCGATCTCCTCCGTGTCCACACCCCACTGCCGGGCCATCCGGCGGCGCACCCCTTCCCGCTGGGGCTCCTGGATCTCCCACATGGTGTAGGCGGGAAGGAGGTTGCTGTAATCCAGGTGCCGCTTCATGGCCTCCTGGACATAGGCCGGAGCCGGACTGACCCCGCCGTTGTTCAGGTTGACGAGGCTCCGGTCCACCGTGAAGGCCTGGGCGACTTCCCCCCAGAAGTCCTCGTCGTCGGCGAGGGCAGCGGCGCTCCCGGGGTGACGAGCGAGGTCCGGAACGAGGGAGGCGGCACGGGCATTGAGCAGAGCCGGGCGCACCGGCACGCCGGCGACGGCTGCCAGCGCCGGCACGCCCAGGGCCCCAAGGAACTGGCGGCGGTCAGGCACGGGTACCTCCGTGAGCGGGATTGTGTTACCCCCCAGAATACGGACCCATGCGGCGTCGGGATAGCCGCGGGGCCCACCGGGCGGGGTACCGTTTGACCCGGTCCCTGCGGGACGGCGGCCTGCCGGACCGGGGTGTAACCTCGCGGCATTCACCCGGGGTGGCCCGGTGGCTTCTCTTGTATGAACTGGTATCATTGCCAAGGCTGTGCCGTACTGCGCACGCCGATGAACCCCTGGTCGAGTTTCATGTACACCACCACCCCGCCGAAGCCTCCGCTTCCCTTCGACAATCCCGCCGAGGCCCGTACCGGAGAAACCCCGTGATTCGCATCACGCTCCTTGGCACGGCGGCCGCGCGTCCAACCCCGGGGAGGAACGTGGCCGGGCTGGCGGTTCAGCACGAGGGCGACCTCATCCTCTGGGACTGCGGAGAGGGTACGCAGCGCCAGATGATGCGGTACAACACGGGGTTCAACGTAGGTGCGATCTTCGTCACCCATCTCCACGCGGACCACTTCCTGGGGATTCCCGGGCTCCTTCGGACCCTGGGGCTCCAGGGCCACCGGGAGCGGGTCGAGGTGTTCGGGCCGCCCGGGAGCCGAGGAGTCCTGGAGTCCGCCGTCCGGCTCGGAAACGACCGGGTGCCCTTTCCCGTGGACGTGCAGGAGGTGGAGCCCGGTACGGCGGTGTCACGGGCGGGCTACCAGGTGGAGGCCTTCGCGGTCTCCCACGGTGTTCCCGCGGTGGGGTACGCGCTTCAGGAGCCGGAGCGGCTCGGGCGCTTCGACGTAGAGCGAGCCCGAATGCTCGGGGTCCGGGAAGGGCCCGATTTCGGACGGCTGCACCGCGGTGAGACGGTGGAGGGAGCGGAAGGTCCGGTGGGGCCCGAAGAGGTCGTGGGACCCCCGCGGCGGGGCCGGCGGGTGGTCTACACCGGTGACACCCGCCCGACCCGGAAGGTACTCACTGCCGCCCAAGGGGCGGACCTCCTCATCCACGAGGCCACCTTCTCCGAGGAGGAGAAGGACCGGGCCCGGAGTACGGGTCATTCCACGGCCCTGGGTGCGGCGCGCCTCGCACGGGATGCCGGAGCCGTCCGCCTGGTACTGACCCACCTCTCTGCCCGCTACGCGGACGACGTGGACCCCCTGGTGCGCGAGGCCCGCTCGGCGTTTCCCGGGGTACGAGTCGGGCGGGACGGGATGACGGTCGAGATTCCCTATCCGGAGGATGGCGAGTGAGCCTGGTTCCAAGGCGGGGCCGGGGTGATCCACCCCTTCAGGACACCGCGACGCTCGTCGAGGGAGTCCACGAGGAGGCGGTCCGCCAGGCCTGGGAAGCGGACTCGGCGCGCTGGCGCGCCGGGGCGCTGGCCGAAGCCATCTTCGGGGAGGGGGTGGTGCCCCGGCTGCGGTCCGCTCGGGGAGCCGCCGGTTTCCGTGCGCTGGTGGAGCTGGAGGTGCCCTTCACCAATCTCGCCCATCACGCAGAGCTGGAGCGCCGGTTTCTTTGGGAGGCCTACCGGGACGAGATTCTGGCCCGCGTGCCGACGCTTTTCGTCTTCACCCCGGCGCCCCGGGCCGTGGTCGGGGGCCCCGCGCGTTGAGGCCCGTCTCCGTGCTGGGGCTCGGTCTCATGGGAGGCTCGCTGGTCCGGAGCCTCTCGGCGAAGGGTCGGTCCGTCCGCTGCTGGAGTCCGGACGCCGAAGAGCGGGCCGCAGCCGAAGAACTCGGGCACGTCCACCCGGTCGAGACCCCGGAAGACCTGGCCAGGGGGTGTGATGGGATCGTCGTCGCCACGCCGCTGAGCGCTGTGCGGGGTCTTCTCGCCCGGCTGGCCGCTGCGGAGCCGGAGTCCGAGGCCTGGATCCAGGATGTGGCCAGCCTTCAGGTGCCTCCGCTGGACTGGGCCCTGGAATCGGGACTGGCGCACCGGTTCGTGAGCGCGCACCCCATGGCGGGAGGCGAGGCGTCGGGCTTCGCCGCCTCCCGGCCCGATCTCTACCACGGGGCTCCCGTCCACCTCTCCGCGCGGGGGGCGACGGCGGGCGCCCGGGCCGGGGTGACCGCCTTCTGGAACTCCCTCCACGCGCTACCGGTGTGGACGGAGCCGGAGGAGCACGACCGACGCATGGGGTGGCTCAGCCACTTGCCCCAGGTCCTGGCCACGCACCTGGCTTCGGCCCTTCAGGACGCGGGAGTCGACTACCGGGAGCTGGGACCGGGAGGACGGGACATGGTCCGGCTCGCCGGGAGTAGTCCGGTCATGTGGAGGGACGTCTTGGGCCACGCTCCCCATCCCGTTGCCCGGGGCCTGCGAGAGGTGGCCCGGAGGCTCGAGGAAGAAGCGGACCGCCTCTCTGATGGAGACGCACACCACTTCGCCGAGACGCTGGGGCGCACGCGGGACTGGAGGGCGGAGTGAAGCTTCGTGTGCCGGGTGACAAGTCCATCACGCAGCGGGCCCTGATTCTTGCCACCCTGGCGGAGGGCGAGAGCCACCTGACGGGCCTCCTCCCTGCGGAGGACCCCCGGTCCACGGCCGCAGCTCTGCGCGCGCTGGGGGGGGGGATCCCCACGCTTCCGTCGGACGGTTCGGAGGTGCGGATCCGCGGGCTGGGTCTCCGAGGCTTGCGGGCTCCCCCGGGTCCCCTCGATCTGGGGAACTCCGGCACTGGGGCGCGCCTGCTCCTGGGCGTCCTGGCGGCGCAGGAGTTCTCCTCCGTGGTGACGGGCGATTCCTCGCTCCGGAGTCGGCCCATGGGGCGCGTTGCGCAGCCCCTGCAAGCGATGGGTGCGGACTTCGGATGGCTCCAGGAGCCCGGGCACCTTCCGGTGGAGATCCGGGGAGGCCGGGCCCTGCGCTCCGTGGACCTGGACCTGCCCGTGGCCAGTGCCCAGGTCAAGAGCGCTCTCCTCCTGGCGGGCGTCGCTTCGGGTGTTCCGGTCCTCCTCACAGAGCCGGGTCGCTCGAGAGACCACACCGAGCGCATGCTGACAGGTGCCGGGGCCCCGGTGCTGAGCCACGTCCGCGGACCTGGCCGTCGGGTGGAGCTGAGAGACCCTCCCGGGGCCCTGCGCCCCCTGGAGATGACGGTCCCCGGCGATCCCTCCTCTGCCACTTTCCCCGTCCTGGCTGCACTTCTCGGAGTGGGCTGCGGCGAAGTCACGGTGGAGGGGGTGGGGCTGAACCCGACGCGCACCGGAATGGTGGAGCTGTTCCGCCGGATGGGAGGGGCGGTGGTGTTGGAGGTGGCCGGCGAGGAAGGAGGAGAGCCCGTGGGTACCCTCGCCGCCCGGAGCTCGGACCTTCGGGCCGTGGAGGTCACGGAGGCCGACGTGGTGGCCGCCATCGACGAGCTCCCGGCCATCGCCGTGGCGGCTGCCCGGGCAGAGGGCACCACGCGCATCACCGGGGCCGGGGAACTCCGGGTGAAGGAGACGGACCGGATCCGGGCCCTGGTGGAGAACCTGAGAGCGGTGGGCGTCCGGTGCGAGGAACTCGATGACGGGCTGGAGGTGGAGGGGACCGACGCCCCGCTTCGCGGCCGCGTCGACCCGCGCCACGACCACCGGATCGCCATGGTGTTCGGCGTGCTGGCCGCTCAGGCAGGCAATGATATCGAGGTGGAGGGGCGGGAGGTGGTGGAGGTGAGCTTTCCCGGGTTCTGGAGGTTTCTGGAGGAGCTGCGGAGGCATGGTTGAGATTCCTGTGACGCCGGGGCCCGGGTACGGGCTCGATGATCCCCGCTCTCGTACGCTGGTCACCCTCGACGGTCCCGCCGGGGTGGGGAAGTCCACCACGGCCCGGGCGGTGGCCCGGGAGCTGGGGTACCGCTACCTGGACTCGGGGGCGCTCTACCGAGCCGTGACCTACGGCCTCCTCCGCAGCGGCCTTCCCGAGAGTGCGTGGGACGGGGTGACCGCTTCGGATCTCGCCGACCTGGGCGTCTCGGTGACGCCTGGCCCGGCGACCCTGGAGATCCGGTACCATGGTGGACTCCTGGAGGACGAGTTGCGGACGGAGCGGATCACGGAGCTGGTTCCTCGGGTGGCCCGCATTCCCGCGGTGCGGGCCTGGCTCCTGACAGCGCAGCGAGCCGCCGCGGAAGAGGGGCGACTGGTCGCCGACGGCCGGGACATGGGGACGGTGGTGTTTCCCCAGGCCTGGGTGAAGGTCTTTCTCCAAGCCGACGTTAGGGAGCGAGCACGCAGGAGGCTGGGTGATCATGGCGTAGTCGATCCCGACCCGGATCAGATCCACGCGGAGGTCGCGCGACTCCAGTCCAGGGACCGTCAGGACCAGGACCGCGAGGTGGCGCCGTTGCGAAAGCCCCCCAATGCCCTCGTGGTCGACACCACCCACCTCACCTTCCACCAGCAGGTGGATCGCATCGCGGCCCACGCCCGAGCGGTGGCGGAAGGCAGCGCACCCCCTGCCGTTGACGCCCAAAACCAGTAGAAATAGCTTTCCTCTGCTGTACCCCGATCACTTTCGGGACTTCGCGAACGGCCCGGGCGCACCGGCGTCCCCGGCCGTTCTTTTTCTCACGAACCCGGGGGCGACCCGCAGGCGGGACGCAGCCCGGCCACACCCAGCTCCGGGCAGGAGCAAGAGGATCATGAGCGACGAGAAGCAGGCCCCCGAGGCCGAGAGCGAGCAGGCCCCCGTCACCGAGGTCGAGGCGGCCGCCGAGGCCGAGACCGAGGACGCCCCCGCCGGCGAGGCC
>CP070829.1:3321306-3332503 GCA_020344755.1 Gemmatimonadales bacterium | reverse complement strand
TCTGGGTGCTGGCCATATTCCTCGCCGTCTACAACGCGGGGCACCTCACCCTCCGGGTCTGGGGTTTTCGGGAAGGGTGGGAGGCCGGCACGGGGCTCGCCGCCCGGCTGAGGACCTTGGGGTTGTCCACGGTCTCGACCCGGCTCGAAGGGTGGCTCGCCGGGGCCTTGGGCTTCCTGATCGGGCTCGCGGTTCTGGGCCCTGGCCTGCGCGGCGGGGTGTCCGCCCCCTGGATCGTCGCCGGGGTGGCCCTCCTGGCACTGGGCGCCCTCCTCGGTCCGAAGGTCTGGCGGATGACCGCTGCGGTGACCGTGGCGGTGGTCGGTATCCTACTCCTGAGTGGCTTCTACTTCCGATGAGCGGACTGCAAGAGATCACCGTGGTGATCGTGAACCGGGCCGGGCTCCACGCGCGGCCCGCCTCCGAGTTCGTGAAGCTCGCCGGCAAGTTCTCGAGTGAGGTGAGGTTGGAGAAGGATGGATTCGAGGTGAACGGAAAGAGCATCATGGGAGTGCTGATGCTGGCCGCCGAGCGTGGGACCCACCTGGTGATCCGGGCGGAGGGAGAGGACGCGTCCGAGGCGGTGGAGGCGCTCGCTGATCTCGTTCGCCGAGGGTTCGAGGAGGAATGATGGGGGCCCGAGCCACGACCGCTGAGGGAGGCTGAGACCACATGTCCCGCGTATTCGACGGTTCGCCGGCCTCCGAGGGAATCGGATCAGGCCGGGTTCGGCTGGTCCACTGGTCCATCCCGACGGTCCCCCACGAGATGGTGGAGCCGGCGGGCGTGGAAGCGGAGGTGGACCGCTTTCACGATGCCCGCGAAGCCGTGCGCGAACGACTGGTGGAACTGAAGGACCAGACCGAGGAGCTCCTGGGGCCGGTAGAGGCCCGGATCTTCGATCCCCAGCTCCTCATGCTCGACGATGTGGAAGTGGTGAACGGCACGGTCCGCTACATCGTCGAGAACCGGCTTACCGCCCCCCGCGCCTTCGATTGGAGGATGATCGAACTCCAGGCCCTTTGGCGCAGGACCAATCATCCCATGGTGTTGGACCGCCTGAACGACGTGGAGGACCTTCAGATCCGCCTCCTGAACCGCCTCATGGGCCACCCGGATCCGTTCGAGCCGTCTCCCCACGACGGCCGGTTGGTCATCGTGGCGCGGAACGTGAGCCCCACCATGACGGTCCAGATGGATCCGGCGCAGATCGCCGGGATCTGCACCGACCTGGGGACCCGCACCTCCCACTGGGCCATCCTGGCGCGCTCCCGGCACATCCCTGCGGTGGTGGGGCTGGGGAACTTCTTCAGGCACGCTACGGAGGGACAGGAGGCCATCGTGGATGGCCGGATCGGGCGGGTCGTGCTGGATCCCGACGAGGCCGACCGCCGGGTGTTCCGGGCCCGGTTGGAACGGCTTCGGTTGTGGGAGGAAGAGGTGGAGGCCATCGCGGAGCTGGACTCCGTGACGGCCGATGAGCACCCGGTGGCCCTCCGGGCGAACATCGACCTGCCCGTGGAAGCCGACAACGCGCGGCGTCACGGAGCCGAGGGGGTCGGGCTCCTGAGGACCGAGTTTCTCGTGGTTGGGCGCAACACCATGCCCGACGAGGAGGAGCAGTACGAGAGCTATCGCCGGGTCGCCGAGGTGTTCAGGGGCCAACCGGTCTACATTCGGCTGTTCGACCTGGGTGGGGACAAGTTCCCCATCTTCCTCAACCTTCCCTCGGAAGAGAATCCGTTCCTGGGGTGGCGGGCCGTCCGGGTGCTACTCGACCAGCCCGAACTCTTTCGGACCCAGCTGCGGGCCGTGCTCCGTGCCACCGCTCACGGCGACGTTCGCATCATGGTGCCACTCGTGAACGACGTCGACGAGATCCGGCAGGTGCGAACGCTCCTGGAAGAGGAAGAGGAACAGCTGCGGAAGGACGGCATCCCCTACAACTCTGGTTACAAGCTGGGGGTCATGATCGAGACGCCTGCGGCGGCTCTGGATGCGGCGGAGCTGGCCCGCCACTCGGACTTCTTCTCCATCGGCACCAATGACCTCGTCCAGTACACCCTGGCGGTGGACCGGACGAATGCACGCCTCGCCAAGCTCTTCAACCCCTTCCATCCGTCGGTGGTACGCCAGATCCACCAGGTGAGCCGGGTGGCGCGGGCCGCTGGGATCGAGCTGAGCGTCTGCGGGGAGATGGCTGCGACAGCGTTGGGCGCCTACCTCCTTCTCGGGCTGGACATCAGCACGCTTTCGGTGGCGTGGCCCTCCATTCCGGAGGTGAAGAAGGTCCTTCGGGAGGTTCGTGCGGAGGACGCTCGGCAGGCGGCGCGGCGGGCACTCGCCGCTCCCACCGCGCGGGACGTCACCGAGTGCCTCGCTTCGGCCATGGCAGGCTCGGTGGACCTGGCGGCATACCGCGGACGATGGGAGTTGGAACTTCCCTACTAGCCGCGACTTCCAGCCCGGTCCTTGGCTCCCGGTTGGCTTGTGGTGGGAAACGGACGTTTCTAGCTTTTAAAGATACCTTCCAGTCCGTCGGGAGCAGCGCCGCGCCCGTCCGCCGATCTCCTCAGAACCGGTTTCATGAGCACTTACCTCTTCACGTCCGAATCCGTCACCGAAGGTCACCCCGACAAGGTGGCGGACCAGATCTCGGATGCCATCCTGGACCACATGCTGGCAGACGATCCACGGTCCCGCGTCGCGTGCGAGACCCTCGTGACCACCGGGATGGCCCTCGTGGCCGGGGAGATCACGACGGAGACCTACGTCGAGATTCCCGAGGTCGTGCGGAAGACGCTGCGCCGGATCGGGTACACCAACGCGGCCTATGGAATCGATGCGCACACCTGTGCCGTCCTCTCGTCCATCGACAAGCAGTCACCGGACATTGCCCAGGGCGTGGATACCGGCGGTGCCGGTGACCAGGGGATGATGTTCGGGTATGCCTCCGACGAAACGCCTGAGCTCATGCCGGCGCCCTTGGTCTTCGCCCACCGCATTACCCATCGCCTGGCCGAGTTGCGCAAGTCGGGGGAGATCGGTTGGCTACGACCCGATGGGAAGTCCCAGGTCTCGCTGGAGTACGACCAGGGCCGGCCGGTTCGCATCCACACCGTGGTGGTGAGCACACAGCACGACCCGGATGTGACGCAGGAGCAGATTCACCAGGAGGTGCGGGAGAAGGTGGTGGGTCCGGTGCTGCCGCCGGAGCTCTTCGACGCCGCCAACTGTGTCTTCCACATCAATCCCACCGGAAAGTTCGAGATCGGGGGACCCCACGGAGACGCTGGCCTCACGGGTCGGAAGATCATCGTGGACACCTACGGGGGGATGGGGCGTCACGGGGGAGGCGCATTCTCCGGTAAGGACGCCACCAAGGTGGACCGGTCGGCCGCCTACGCAGCCCGTTGGGCCGCCAAGAACGTCGTGGGAGCAGGTCTGGCGCGGCGCTGTGAGATCCAGCTCGCGTACGCCATCGGGGTGGTGGAGCCGGTCTCGGTCCACGTGGACACGTTCGGGACGGGAGAGGCCCCGGATGGGGTGATCGCCAACGCGGTGGCTCGAACGTTCGACTTCCGTCCCGGTGCCATCATCGACGATCTGAGATTACGGGAGCCCATCTACGTCGCCACCGCCGCCTATGGACACTTCGGTCGGGAGTCCCGAATGGTCGAAGCCCATGGACGACAGGTCCGGCTCTTCCCCTGGGAAGAGCTCAACCGAGTGGACGAGCTCCGGAGTGCCGTGCCCCGTTGACGGAACCTCCGGGGCGGTGCGGGGGAAGCAGGGGTGGATCGTCACTCATTTCCGGAGCCGAAGTCGTGCTGGTCGAGGTCAAGGTAGAGCGTCTCACACTGGATCAGGCGACCCAGTCGCCGGTGGTCGTTCTGCGGGAGGAGGAGGGAGACCGGGCGCTGCCCATCTGGATCGGCGCCGGTGAGGCGAGCGCGATTCACATGCAGCTCGCCCACGTCTCGGTGGGACGGCCCCTGACCCACGACCTGCTGGTCTCCACCATCGCCAGTTTGGGTGGCCGCCTCCTGAGGGTCGTCATCACACGGGTGGAGCAGAATACCTACTACGCCCACCTCGAGCTGGAGGTGGACGGGAGGAAGGTGGAGGTGGATGCGCGTCCCTCCGACAGCATCGCCGTGGCGCTCCGTACGGACGCGCCCATCTTCGCCGAAGAGGATCTCCTCGAGATGGTTCGAGTGGAGATCGCCGAAGGGGAGGACGCCCTGCCCTCGTCCCTTTCGCCGCAGGGCGGATCCGCCGCATCGCCTTCCTCCGAGCCCCCGATGCGGCAGGAGGGCATGACCGCGTCGGAGCTTCAGGACTACCTCCGGAAGCTGGATCCGGAGGACTTCGGACGCTTCAATCCCTGAGGAGCCCGGCTTGACCGCGCCCCGGGGGGCTCGGATGGTCGGGATGGTTCTGGCCGGCCTGCTGGTCCTTTCCCTGGGAGGGCTCGGCGGTCGGCTCCCGGGCGCTGGTCTTTCTGCCCAGGAGGTTGCCAGGCCGCAACTCGTGGGGACCGTCACCAGGGGCGCCTCCGAACCCGTGCCCGGTCTGACCGTCGTCCTCCACAGGGTGGACGCCGTGGAGGCGGGGGAGATCGACTCGGTGCGCGCGTCTCCCGAGGGCATCTTCCGGTTCGAGCTTCCCACGGTCCCCGATCCCGGGGGACGGGGCGAGGTCTATTTCGCGTCGGCGCGGCACCAGGGGGTCCTTTACTTCGGTCTCCCCATCACCGCGGCGATCCAGCTGGACTCGATGTACAGCATCCAGGTCTACGACACCGCCGTGGCACCGCCGAGGGGTGCGCCGATCCTCCCCTCGGTGCGGTATATCCTCGCCGAACCGGTGGGCGAGGCGTGGCAGTTGACCGACCTCATCCAGCTGAACGTCCAGGGGGAGCGCACCTGGGTGGCCGCAGACTCGGGCGTGACGTGGAGCTACCCGTTGCCCCCGGGACTCCGTGAGATCCAGGTGGGGGGCGGAGATGTCCCGGAGGTCTCCACTGCACTTCGGGACGGTTCCCTGGAGATCACGGCACCCCTGCCGCCGGGATTCCGCCAGGTGGTGATCCGCTACCTCCTGGATTCCCTGACGGTGGAGATCCCGGTCCCCGGTGGCGTAGAGGAGATGGACTTCCTCGTGAGGGATCCCGCGCCTCCCGTGGAGGTCCGGGGCCTGATCCCCGCGGAATCCGTGGAGGTGGAGCCCGGGGTGCGCTACCGCAGGTTCGCCGGTGTCGCCGTTCCCGACACGGTCCTCCAGGTTCGGGAGCTCCCCCCGGAGTTCCAGGTTCCTACCCGCTGGCTGGCCGTTCTTCTCGCCCTCCTCCTCGCCGGAGTCGGTCTCTATGCCGTCCGCCGACCCCACGGCGGGATGGAAGCCGCGACGGAGTCGGCGCCGGATCGCGAGCTCTCACGCAAGGAGCTGGTCCGGGAAGTCGCCCAGATCGACGTGGCGCTGGAGGAGGTGGGGGAGGGGGTGGAGGGGCGCCGCCTCCGAGCCCGGCGAGAGAGGCTGGTGGCCCAGCTGCGCCGCAGACGATGAGCATGGTGAGCACCCGGGGCGTGCTGCTCCGAGCGCACCCCTACTCCGAGTCGAGTCGGGTGCTCCGATTCCTGACCGAGGACCACGGGGTGGTCGGAGTCATGGCGCGGGGGATCCGGAAATCCCCACAGGGCCGCGGGTTGGACCTGTTCGGCGAGGTGGCGCTGGTGTTGTACATGAAGCCCGGCCGCGAGCTGCAGACCCTGGCAGAGGTCAGCCCGCTTCGCCCCCGTCGAGGATTGGGCAGCCACCCGCTCCGCCTCGCCTGCGCCGGGGTTCTCGCCGAGCTCGTCCTGCGCCACCACGGAGAAGCCCCGAGCCACGAGCTGTTCCAGGTTCTGGGCGAGGGCCTGGACCGTCTCGAATCGGTCCCGGAGGACGAGGTCGTCGGGACCCTGCTGGCCCAGGGGTGGGGGCTGGTGAGCACTCTGGGGTTCCATCCCCAGGTGGAGGCGTGCGTGGTGTGCGGGCGCAGCCTTTCGACAGACGAGGTGGGGCGCTTCGACTTCGACGCCGGGGGCATCCGCTGCAGCGGGTGTGCGGAGGGGCTCGCGGGACCTCGGATCGGCCCGGGCGCCCGGGGGCAGCTTCGGGGACTCCTCCGGGGCGAGATTCCTCCGGACCTCATGCGCTCGCGAGCCCACCTGCAGCTGCTGTCGGACTTCGGGATGCACCACGTCTCCGGGTCCCGCCCCCTGGAGGCATTCCGGATAGTCGCTGCCTTCCTGCCCGAGCCCACTACCGTATCCGATGCGTGAACTGATCCTCGGCACGGCTGGCCACATCGATCACGGGAAGACCAGCCTCGTGCGGGCCCTCACCGGGGTGGACACGGACCGGCTGGCGGAGGAGAAGGCCCGCGGAATCACCATCGACCTGGGGTTCGCGGAGCTCCGGGAGGGCGACCTCCGTTTCGGTATCGTGGATGTTCCGGGCCACGAAGGGTTCATACGGAACATGGTGGCCGGGGCGACCGGCATGGACATGGTCCTCCTGGTGGTCTCCGCAGAGGAAGGGGTGATGCCCCAGACGAGAGAGCATCTCTCCATAGTGGAGCTGCTTGGAGTACGCTCCCTCGTGGTGGCGCTCACGAAGACGGACCTGGTGGATCCCGAGTGGCTCGAGCTGGCCCGGGAGGAAGTCCGGGAACTCCTGGCGGAGGGGCCCTTCTCGGGGTCACCGATCGTGCCCACATCCGCCGAGTCCGGTGTGGGGCTGCCCGAGCTCCGGCGGGCCCTGGTGGAAGCCGCGCTTCATGACCGGGCACCCATGGCGGAGGACGAGGTCTTCCTCCCGGTGGACCGCGTCTTCACGGTTCGAGGCACGGGGACCGTCGTGACCGGCACCCTCTGGAGCGGGCGGCTCACGACGGGGGGGAGGGTCCGGATCCTGCCGGAAGGGATCGATGCCCGGGTGCGGGGCGTCCAGCGGCACGACGAGGAGGTGGAGGAGGTGTCGGCGGGTGGGCGAACCGCCGTGGCCCTCACCGGCGACGGCGTCTCCAGGGAGACCCTTCGTCGGGGACAGGCGCTGGTCACCCTCCCGGGATGGGATTCCAGCACCATGCTCACCGTCCACCTTCGTGTACTTCCCGGGACCGGGTGGGAGCTGGAGCAGGGGCAGCGGGTGCGCCTGCACCTGGGAACGGCGGAGGTCATGGCCCGCTGCGTCCTTCTCGGACGGAACGGGCTTTCCGAGGGCGAGGAGGGTTGGGCCCAGCTGCGACTGGAGGAGCCGTTGGCGGCAAGGGTGCGTCAGCGCTTCGTGCTGCGGAGCTATTCCCCGATGGTGACCTTCTCGGGAGGGACGGTGCTGGAATCCCACCCCCCGAAGCGGCGTCCGTTCGCAGCGGTCCCCGAGTCGCTCTTCCAGGCCGTGCTGGACGGCAGTGACACGGAGTGCGTCTCCGCGGCGTTGGAGTTGGCGGGTGGGGCCGGTGTCCCCGCGCGCCTGCTACCTGTGGCCACGGGGCTCTCCGCGGGCCGTTGTGAGAAGGTGCTCACCGACCTGGAGGCCCGGGGCGCCATCTTCGCCGACAGTCGATGGGTGTCGGCTGAGGTGGCACGGGCTCTGGAGGCACGTCTCCTGGAAGCGGTCGACGTCGCGCACCGGGAAGCTCCCTACCGGGACGGGGTCGCCGTGGAGGAGCTGCGCCCGCTGGCACCGGACTCTTCACCCCGGGGGCTGGTGGATGCGATGCTGACCAGGCTCGCCGGCACCGGTACGCTGCGCATCGCCCAGGGGGTGGTGGCCCGGAGCGAGTTCTCGCCGTCGCTTTCGCCCGGCCAGACGGCTCTCCGGGACGAGGTCCGCAGCCGGTATGAGGAGAGGGGTCTCCAGCCTCCCCTGGTGGAGGAACTCCCTGCGGAGCTTCGCGCCGATCCGGCTTTTGAACACATCCTGCGACAGTTGGAGCGGGATGGGGACCTCGTCGCACTGGATGCAGGGCTCTACATCTGGGGGGAGGCCCTCCGGGTGGCCGCCTCCCGCACCATAACCGAACTCGGTGGCCGGCACGGGCTCGGGCCGGCCGATTTCAAGGAGGTCCTCCCAGTGAGCCGGCGGTACCTGCTTCCCATCCTGCGGCACTTCGATGGAGCCGGGATCACGCGGAACAACGGCGACGTTCGAGCGGTCTCAGATTAAGGTTCCTTGACCCACGCTGGCGCCCTCCTGTAGAATGCGGTCAGCGGGGCGAGGACCCCGAACACTCACCTTCCCGGGAGCCAATTACGCACCTCGGCTACGACACGGTTCTTTCATGAGACGCAGCCTGAGCGTCTCGTTCGTCCTCTTCGCGCTGTTCGCTCTGGCGAGCGCGGCCTCCGCTCAGGAAATGGGCGGGAAGACGACGAGCGGGTTCAGTCTCCAGCCCAACTATCCGAACCCGTTCAACCCTGAGACGACGATTCCCTTCATACTGGAGGAGGATCTGTTCGGCTCGGGGCGCCCGGTCGTTGTTTCCGTACGTATCTACAACCTCCTGCGCCAGCCCATCGCGGCGCCGGTGGCCCTTCGGCACCCCGCTGGCGAGAACGTCCCTCTGATCCAGTTGGAGTACTCGGCGCCAGGCCGCTACGAGGCCTTCTGGGACGGCAAGGACTTCGGGGGGAACCAGGTGGCTTCGGGTGTCTACTTCGTGCAGCTCACGGTCAACGGGGTGAGCCTGCACATGAGGATGTTCGTCTCGAAGTAGCCCCGCGGGCCGGGACTCGCTCCAGGCTCAACCCGCTTTCGAGTCCAGCAGCGCCAGGAACTGGGCCGGCGTATCGATCTCGAGGAGCCGCCCCGGTACCTCCGGGTCCTTTGCGAACTGGGCGATCTTCCCCAGCACCGGCAGGTACTGGTTGGAGACCTCCAGAGGCGGGGCCACGATGAGGAAGAAGTGGTGGACCGGCTGGCCGTCGATGGCGTTGAAGTCCACGCCCCGTGGTTTGCGGCCGTAGGCGAGACGGAGACGGTTCGCCACGAGCGAGCGGCAATGGGGAATGGCGATCCCCTTTCCGATCCCGGTGCTCCCCAGGTTCTCCCGCCGCTTGAGCGTCTTGAAGAGTATGGACTCGGACTTGTCGTCCAGCTTCAGGAGCGACACCAGCTCCTTCAAGAGGTCGTCCTTGCTGTCGCTCTGCAGATTGAGGTTCACGGCATCCGCCGTGAAGAAGTCCCGAAGCTTCATATTCTCAGCCACACGGATCGGGGCAGGGAGTCATCGCTGAAGTTTCAAACGTAATAGGGCTCGCCCCGTGATCCCAAGTACCCGGCTTCACCCACGTTCCACCGCGCCTTAGCTTTTGCCCATGACCTCCTCCTTCCTGCAACTCCTGCGTGGGGAATCCACTCCGCTCTACCTGGCACCCCAGGCCGGTGTGAGCGAGTCCCCCTTCCGTCGGCTCTGCCGCGAGTTCGGGGCGGACGTGGTGGTCACGGAGTTCGTCAGCGCCGAGGGGATCGTGCGTGGCAATCAGCGAACGCTGGACTACCTCCGGTTCGACGACGAGGAGCGGCCCATCGGGATCCAGATCTTCGGGGCCGATCCGGCTGCCATGAGTGAGGCCGCCGCCTTCGTGACCGACACGTTCGCTCCGGATTTCGTGGACATCAACTTCGGGTGCCCGGTGAAGAAGGTGGTGAAGCGAAACGGGGGCAGCGGGTGCCTCCGGGACCTGGACCTGGTGGGGCGGATCATTCGTGCATGCGTGCGGGCCACCTCGCTGCCCGTCACCGCGAAGATCCGGAGCGGCTTCGACGAGGCGACCCGGGATCCAGTGGCGATCGGACTCCGCTGTCAGGAGGCGGGAGCCACGGTGCTGACCCTGCACCCCCGAACCCGGGCCGACATGTATTCGGGGAATGCCCGATGGGATGAGATCGCCGCGGTGAAGGAGGCGTTGGACATCCCGGTGATCGGGAACGGAGATGTCCGGAGTGGCGGAGACGCACGACGGATGAGAGACGAGACGGGGTGCGACGGCATCATGATCGCCCGTGGCAGCCACGGAGACCCGTGGATCTTCAAGGAGGCGCGCGCGGCCCTGGCGGGTGAGCCCCTCCCCGATTCGCCCTCCGTGGAGGAGCGCTTCCAGATCTGTATCCAGCACGCCCGAAACGCGGTCGCCTTCGAACACGATCCGCAGAAGGCCATGCGCGAGTTCCGGAAGCACCTGGGCTGGTATACCAAGGGTCTGCCCGGGGGAAAGCACCTTCGTCAGGAGCTCTTCCAGGTCACCTCCCTCCATGAGGCGGAGGCGATCCTGGAGGGCTACCTGGAGCAGCACCGGTCCGAGCCCGAGGGGTCGGAGTTCGTCGGAGCGCCACGGTAGGAGTGCCGGAATCCCTGGCTTGAGGCGCACTTTCCCTCCTCGCCAGGTGGCTCCATGGACCCTGAGGGGCGGACTCGCGTATTATTGAAGCGTTGTTTGACACTTGAGGGGGCGTCACGGTTTCGACGTGCTTGGTGAACGTCGAGCTGCGTGCCGAGGTCTCCGATACCTCGTTAATCCTCGGAAAAACCAATAGTTGCCAACTCTGATCTGGCACTGGCCGCGTAAGTAACCCTTACTGGCCCGCTCCTTGAGTCGCCCGCCCGAGGCGGCTCCCGCGAGCGACGATGAGTCGGGCTGGCGTTCGGTGTAGTCACCTCTCCGGACGTGAGAACACACGGTGACTGGTCGCTGTGCAGGCGGTGTGCTGGCCGGCAGTGGACGAGATAATCAGCGCTCTACGCACGTAGAAGCTCGGTAGGATCCATTCGCGGACGCGGGTTCGACTCCCGCCGCCTCCACTGGGCCCCATCACATTTCGTGGTGGGGCCCATTCTTACAGCGGGGCCCAGTGGGAGCGGTGGGAGGCGAACCCGCCCGGGGCGGAGCAGAGCGACGGACCGGCACGCGGGTGCGATCCGAGGCCGTGGGGCCGGGCAGGCTCGGTCGCACTGCGGTCCCCAAGGGCCGGCACAGGGTCAAGCGTATCTGCCGAGGAGAGCGAGGACGGGCCGAGGGCCCGCCCGGAGCTCACTCCCGCCGCCTCCACTGGGCCCATCACATTCCGTGGTGGGGCCCATTCTTATTGCGGGGCCCAGTGGGAGCGGCGGGAGGCGAACCCGCCGAGACGCGAGGGAAGCGAGCGGATC
>CP070829.1:3310000-3321206 GCA_020344755.1 Gemmatimonadales bacterium | reverse complement strand
GACGGATGGCGCCTGACGGTGGACGAGGTTCGGCGCGTGGACGGAATGACGGCTGTCGCCGGACCGGTGGAAGGTGGACTCCCGGATTCGTGGAGCGGCGTGGTGGTGGAGGCGCGGGTGGCCTCGCGGCTGCGGCACGACACGGAGCGGAATCACACCGCAACACACCTCCTCCACGCCGCCCTCCGGAGCCGATTGGGGACCCACGTCGTGCAGCGCGGCTCACTGGTGGCGCCGGACCGACTCCGCTTCGACTTCGCGCACAACGCCCCGCTCTCCGGCGAGGAGCGAGAGGCCATCGAAGGCCAGGTGAATGCCGCCGTCTGGCAGGACCACCCGGTGGCGACCCGGATCATGGCCTTCGACGCGGCGCGGGAGGCGGGCGCCATGGCCCTCTTCGGAGAGAAGTACGGCGACGAGGTGCGCGTCGTGGAGATTCCCGGAGTTTCCCTGGAGCTTTGTGGCGGTACCCACGTGCGGCACACCGGCGAGATCGGCCTCTTCCGGATCGTCTCCGAGAGCGGAGTCGCTGCCGGTGTGCGCCGGATCGAGGCCCGTACCGGTCCAGGGGCCTTCCGGCACTTTCAGGACCTCCAGGGGCAGGTGGACTCCCTCGCGGAAGCCCTGAGAACCCGGCCGGAGAACCTGGCACAGAGGGTCCAGCAACTTCAGGACGAGAAGGCGCAACTGGAGAATCTCCTCGAGGAACTCCGGGCCTCCGGCGGGGCCGGAGAGGAGGTGGTGGCGGAGGGAGAGGTGATCGTGGAGGGGTCGCCGGTGCGGGTCCGGGCCGTCCACGTGAAGGCCCGTGACGCGGAGGACGCCCGCGCGTGGGGAGACCAGTTCGTGGAGGACGGGGGCGGCGTTGCTGTCCTGGCGGCGGAGATGCCGGGTGGTAAGACGACCCTCTTCTGCTTCGTGAGTGACGACGTGATCTCCAGGGGAATTCGTGCGGACTCCGTGGTCCGGGAGGTGGCGGAGCGGGTCGGGGGGCGCGGAGGCGGGCGGCCGCACCTCGCGCAGGCGGGTCTTCCGGATGCATCGCAGATCCCGGCGGCCCTGGCGGAGGTGATCGGAGTGGTCCGGGTGTTGGCCGGGAGTCCGGTGCCATGAGGTTGGAGGAGTGGCTGGAACTCCGGACGCCTCCCGTGCCGGAGCCGTTCCGAGAGTGGATGATTCCCGAGGTACCGGACGTGGATGCGTCAGCGGGCGCGCTTGCCGGGGAGGCTTTCTCGGCCCTTTCCCGGGCGCTCGAGGGCGCCGGTCGGCCCCGCCGCGGAGCCTTCGACCTCCTCGCCGCCGACGGGTTCTTGACCTACGCTTGCGAGGCGGCGTTGGAGACCGACGACCCCGCCGGTGTCCTTGACGAGCTGATCGAGCGATTCGCCCCATGATGCCGGATCCGGACGCCCTGGGAGATCTCCACAGCCATCTGGTTCCGGGCGTCGATGACGGCGCACGGTCCATGCAGGAGGCCTTGGACGCCGTCGAAGCCATGACCCGTGTGGGAATTCGAAGGATCATCACCACCCCGCACCTGGAGGCCTCTACGCTCCAGGATCCAGAGAAGGCGGAGAAGCGGATCAAGGCGGTCCAGACAGCCTTCCGGGAACTGGTAGTGGCGGTCCGGGAGCACTTCCCGGAGGTGGCACTCTGGAGGGGATTCGAGATTGCCCTGGACGTCCCGGACCCGGACTTCTCCGATCCCCGCGTCCGGATGGCCGGGACCCGCTTCGTTCTGGTGGAGTGGCCACGGCTGAGCGTTCCACCAGGGAGCCATGGGCCGATCCGACGCATCCGAGATGCGGGTTGGATCCCGGTGGTGGCCCATCCCGAGCGATACCACGGTGTACACAACGACCTGCAGATGGCCGCCACGTGGCGCGAAGCGGGAGGCTACCTCCAGGTGAATCACGGTAGCGTCTTGGGGCAGTACGGGGACGAAGCCCGAAACCGGGCGTTGCGCCTCCTGGAGGCCGGACTGGCGAGCTACCTGGCCAGCGATCACCATCCTCGTCCCCGGCACGGCCTCACCGTCAAGCTGGTGCGCGAGTTCTTCCGGGAGCTCGACGCCGAGGAGACCTTCCTGACCCTGACCCGGACGAATCCTCGGCGCTTGATGGACGATCGTGAGCCCTACGCGGTTCCCCGGATCACCGTTCGGGGGGGGCTGCGCGGTCGCCTGGGTTCGTTTCTCGGTGGGAAGGGCCTCGGGTGACGAGTTCGGGTTGAAGGGCACCTCGCGGATCCCCATCCTGAGAGGTTCCCCTCTTTCTTCTCGCTCCTGCCAACCCGCGCGGTCCAACGGAGGCGCCCCGTGCATCGAGACCTCAATCCCCTCCTGAAGCGTCTGGCGGAAGCCCGCCGAATGGAGAAAGAACAGACCTTGTTCTATCGCTCGCTGGCCGCCGCCGCAGAGGAGCAGGGACGGGCCGCCGAGTCGGAACGGCTGAACGAACTCCACGCCGACGAGCAGCACCATCTCTCCCGCCTCACGGCCCGGATCCTTGAGCTGGGTGGCGAGCCGGAGGATCTTCCCGGCGGGCTCCGGGAGGCCGCCCTGGACGATTGGGAATCCCGAGCTCGAACGCGCGAGGAAGAGGAGATCCGGTTCTACCGGCGAGTCCTGGATGAGGGAAGCCTGGACAAGGAGACCCGCGCCGTGGTGGACGAGATCATGGAATCGGAACAGCACCACCGCCGGCACCTCGGCGGAAAGTGGATGTCGGCATGAACGAACGTGGATGGATGGACCTATCGGGGAAGAATGCGGTGGTGACCGGCGGATCAAGGGGGGTGGGACGGGCCACGGCGCTCTTGCTGGCTCGGGCCGGCGCCAACGTGGGGATCTCCTATCGCTCCAGATCGCAGGACGCGGAATCGGTGGTTGCGGAGTCGAGGGCCGTGGGGGTCGACGCGTGGGCGGAGCAGGGAGACCTGGCCGAACGGTCCGCGGTGGAGCGACTCTTTCACCGCGCCGGTGAGGAGTTCGACGGGCTCGACATCGTGGTGGTGAACCACGGGATCTGGCCCGTGGCCGAGGTGTCGCTGGAAGAGATGGACGATGACCAGTGGCGGCGCACGCTTCAGGTGAACCTGGACAGCGCCTTCTTCGTCGCGCGGGAGGCGGCCCGCCGTCTCCGCGACCACGGCCGGATCGTCTTCGTCGGGTCCACGGCCGGTCAGAGAGGTGAAGCGTTCCACGGCGACTACGCGGCAACGAAAGGAGCCCTCATCTCGCTGGTGAAGGGCTTCTGCGTCGAGCTGGCACCGCGGGATATCACGGTGAACTGCGTAGCCCCGGGCTGGATCGACACGGAGATGGCGGCTCCCGCGCTTGGGGGAGAGGCGCGAGCCCGCGTCGAGGCGGGGATCCCCCTGGGCCGAGTGGCGACCGCCGAGGACGTCGCCGGCCCCATCGTCTTCCTCTGTACGCCGCTTGCCCGTCACATCACGGGGGAGGTCCTGAACGTGAACGGGGGGGCGGTACTCGTGGGGTGAGCACCGCGTCCGAGGGCACGGCCCCAGCCTCCATCGACGTCCCCCGGGCGGTCCGTTGGATCGTCGCCCGGTTGGAGGAAGAGGGGTACGAGACGTGGGCGGTGGGCGGCGCCGTCCGGGACGCCCTTCGCGGACGCCCGTCCCAGGATTGGGACCTGGCCACTCGTGCGCCTCCCGAGGAGGTCCGGCGGATCTTCCCCCGCACCGTCCCCGTTGGGGTGGAGCACGGCACCGTGGGAGTCCTCACCCGAGAGGGCGCGCTCTACGAGGTCACCACCTTTCGTCGCGATGTGGAGACCTTCGGCCGACATGCAGTGGTGGCCTTCGCCGAGACGCTGGAGGAAGACCTGCAGCGGCGTGACTTCACCATCAATGCGTTGGCATGGCATCCCCTTCGCGAGGAACTGCGGGATCCCCACGGGGGTGCCCGGGACCTTCAGGTCCGGGTGCTGAGGACCGTGGGGGATCCCGCGGATCGGTTCGCCGAGGACTACCTCCGCGTGCTCAGGGCACTCCGCTTCGCCGGGCGATTCGGGCTGGAGATCACGGGGGAGACGTGGAGGGCCCTTCGCGACGCGGCCTCCCAACTGGGTATCCTCTCGCCGGAGCGGATTCGGGAGGAGCTCTGGAAGGTCCTGTCGGGCGACCCGACCCCAGGGCGCACGTTGGAGCTCTACCGCCGGTCCGGTGCGTTGGCTGTTTCGTACCCGGAGTTGGCCCGCGTGGCCGGCGCCGGGGCAGAGGGAGCCCCGGAATGGACCCACACGTTGTCGGTGGTCGGAGAGATCCTGCCTCACCGGACCTCTCTCCGCGTGGCGGTTCTCCTGGGGGACCTGGGGACCCCCGCCCCCACGGAGGAGGACCCGCCCCTGCCGCGGAGCCACGGCCCGGCGAGGGATGTGAATCGGCTTCGGGCCATGGTCCGGGCCGCGGCACTGCTCATGCGCCTTCGCCACTCCAACCTCCAGGTGGAGACGATCTCCGGGCTGGTGGGGGCTGGTCCCGAGTTGCCTTCGGAAGAAGGCCACCCCGCCGAGGTCCGCAGGTGGCTCTCCCGGGTGGGGAGGGAGCGTGTACCGGACCTGGTCCGATGGGCAGCGGCCGAGGCCCGGATGGAGCGCGGAAAGGGAGGGGAGGCCCGCCGATCGGACGTTGTGGCCTCGTGGCATCGAATTCGGGCCGCGGCGCGATCGGGACACCCGCTCACCGTGGGCGACTTGGCCGTGAACGGGAGGGACCTCATTCGCTTGGGGCTCCGTCCCGGACCCCAGTTCGGGGACATCCTGGAGGTCCTGCTGGAAAGGGTCTTGCACGAGCCAGGGAAGAACCGGCCTGAGGTGCTGGAGGAGTGGGCCCTGGAGCTGGCCTCGAAGATGGAGGGGAAATGAGCGAGCTGGACCTCTTCAGCGGACGGGACGGACCGGTACCAGGGAAGGGCGATACCGACGCCGGCACGGAAGCCAAGGAGCGGAATGCCCCCCTCGCGGCGCGCATGCGACCCCGGACCCTGGCCGAGTTCGTGGGGCAGGAGCACCTCCTGGGTGAAGGAAAGGCGCTGCGTGGCATGCTGGAGGCAGGTGAGCCATCGAGCCTCATCCTCTGGGGCCCACCGGGGAGCGGGAAGACGACGCTTGCGCGCCTGATCGCAGAGGAGACCGCGACCCGGTTCGTTTCCTTCAGCGCGGTCACGGACGGGATTCCCCGGGTCCGGGAGATCGTGAAGGAGGCCCGGGCGCGGCTGGAGGCGACGGGTCGCCGGACCATTCTCTTCTGCGACGAGATCCACCGGTTCAACAAAGCGCAGCAGGATGCCTTCCTCCCCCACGTGGAGTCCGGGACGGTCATCCTCATCGGGGCCACCACCGAGAATCCCTCCTTCGAGGTCGTGCGGCCTCTTCTCTCCCGGGCACCGGTGCTGGTCCTGGAGCCCCTCACTGTCCCGCAGCTTGCGGGTATCCTGGAGCGGGCGTTGGAGGACCCGGACCGGGGATTGGGGGGGTTGAGGGTTCGGGCAGATGAAGGAGTGCTCGCCTGGTTGGCCGAACAGGCGGACGGCGACGCCCGGCGAGCTCTTGGTGTGCTCGAGCGGGCGGCGCACCTGGCTGGTCCCGGAGGGCGCGTGGACGAGGAGGTGGCCGGGGAAGCGCTCCAGCATCGGTTCGCCGTGTACGACAAGGGCGGTGAGGAGCACTTCAACCTCATCTCCGCGCTTCACAAGTCGGTACGAGGAAGCGATCCGGATGCGGCCCTCTACTGGCTGGCGCGCATGCTGGAAGGCGGGGAGGATCCACTCTACCTGGCCAGGCGGCTGATCCGAATGGCGGTCGAGGACGTGGGATTGGCCGACCCTCAGGCCCTGTCGGTCGCCATGTCGGCGCGGGATGCCTACCACTTCCTGGGATCGCCGGAGGGTGAGTTGGCCCTGGCCGAGGCCACCGTGTACCTGGCCGTGGCGGCCAAGTCCAACCGGGTCTATCAGGCCTGGAAGGAGGCGAGGGAGGCAGCCGGGGAGACTCGCTCCGCTCCAGTTCCGATGCACATCCGGAACGCTCCCACACGCCTGATGAAGGACCTGGGATACGGGAAGGGGTACGAGTACGAGCCGAGTCTACCCAGTGGGGTCTCCGCCCAGTCGTTTCTTCCCGAGGAGGTTGGGGAGCGGGCCTTCTACGAGCCCGCTGCCGTGGGGTTCGAGCGAACGGTAGCCGAGCGGATGGAGTGGTTCGCGAACAAGCGTGCCGAGGCCCGGGCCCGGGAGGGATCCGGGGAGCCCTCCCCCGAGTAAGGAGAAAGCATGACGACGATCAAGCGGCTTGCACGGTCCGCGGTCACGTTGGCGGTGTGTTCGGGAGTGACCCTTCTGGCAGGGTGCGCCTCTCTGGTTCGCGAGCCCCAGGTGTCCCTCACACGAGTGGGGCTTGCCAGCATCGGGATCAGCGGCGCCACGGCCCGCGTGGAGCTCGACGTGCACAATCCCAATGGCTTCGGACTCGATGCGCGTTCCGTGGAATACACCCTTGCCTTCCATCCCAGCGACCCGGAAGAGCTTCCCTCCGTCCCGGAGTCGGAGTGGCGTACACTGGCCACGGGCCGCTCTGCCGATGCGGTCTCGCTGACCGCCAAAACCACCACGCCGGTCACCGTGCTGGTACCCTTCTCGTACGCGGAACTCGGTGCCGCCGCCTCGAGCCTTCTACAGCGTGGGCGCCTCCGCTATCGTTTCTCCGGAGCGTTCACCGTGGGCTCGCCGATCGGGGACCTGCGCATCCCGTTCGACCGGGATGGGATCCTGGACCCCTGATCCCGCCCGGACCCCTGCCTCATCTCGCATCGGACCGGGATCCTCGATCCCGGTTCCGTCCCGAATCCAAGCCTCGTCTCGCACCGGACCGGACCGACCATTCCAACCCAGCTCATCGATAATCGCCGGCCTGTGGAGAGGGCCGTACTGGTAGGTGCTCCGGGGCGGGATGTTCCCCCCCGCCTCGCGGAGGAGCACCTGCTGGAGCTGGCGCGCCTCGCCGACACGGCCGGGGGACAGGTCGTGGGATTCCTGCGGCAGCGCATCGACGCACCTCACTCCCGGCACTACCTCGGTGAAGGGAAGGTGAAGGAGCTGGCGGAGCTGGTGAAGGAGACGAGCGCCGACCTGGTCATCTTCGACGAGGAGCTCTCCCCCGCCCAGGGGAAGAACCTCGAGGTTGCCGTGGGCGTGCGGGTCATGGACCGGCCCGAGCTGATCCTGGACATCTTCGCCACGCGGGCGCGGAGCCGGGAAGCACGGATGCAGGTGGAGTTGGCACAGCTCCAATACCTCCTTCCCCGCCTCAAGCGGATGTGGAGCCACCTCTCGCGCACGCGAGGTGGTATCGGGTTGCGTGGCCCCGGGGAGACCCAGTTGGAGACCGACCGCCGTCTGATCGGGACCCGCATCGCGGACCTGCGTCGGAAGCTCAAGGACGTGGCTGCGGCGCGGGAGGTCCAGCGAAAGTCCCGCCAGGGGACCTTCCGGGCCGCGCTGGTCGGCTATACGAACGCAGGAAAGTCCTCGCTGCTCCGGTCTCTCTCCGGCGCCGACGTCCTGGTTGAGGATCGGCTGTTCGCCACCCTCGATCCCACCACCCGGTCGGTGGAGCTGGAGGCGGGAATGGAGGCTCTGGTGACGGATACCGTGGGCTTCATTCGCAAGCTTCCGCACCACCTGGTCGCCTCGTTCCGGTCTACCCTGGAGGAGGCGCGTGAAGCCGACGTGATCCTCCGCGTGGTGGACGCCTCCCACCCCGACCGGGATGAGCACGAGGAGGTGGTGGCCGAGGTTCTGGCGGAGCTGGAGCTGGACCGCCGTCCCACGCTCTCGGTCTACAACAAGATCGACCGGCTGACCCACGACGAAGAGGCCGCTCTCCGGGAAAGGGTCCATTCTCTCTCGCCGGTTCCGGCGGTGTTCGTGTCGGCCCACCAGCCCGAGACTCTGGAGGTCCTGACGTCGGCACTGTTGGACCGCCTCCGGGCCAGACTCGACACCGTCCGTCTCTCCGTGCCCGCTCGCGCCGGGGATGTCCTGGCGGCGCTCCACCGGGAGGGGGAGGTCATGAGCCAGGAGGCACGGGGGGACCGGATGGAGGTCACGGCCCGGATCCCCCGGGCCCTGCTGGGTCGCCTGCGAAACCGCGCGAACGTGGAGATCGCCGAGGTCCAATGAATCCCATGCGCTTGTTCGTGAATGTGGATCACGTCGCCACGGTGCGTGAAGCCCGGAAGACAGATGAGCCCGACCCCGTGCGCGCTGCCGTCCTGGTGGAGTTGGGGGGCGCCGACGGGATCACCGTGCACCTCCGCGAGGACCGCCGACACATTCGAGACCGGGACGTTCGCCTGCTGGCGGAGACCCTTCGGACGCCGTTGAACCTGGAGTTGGCATCAGCCCCCGACATCCTGGGGTTGGCGCTGGAGCTCCAGCCCCACCAGGCTACGGTGGTACCCGAGCGAAGGGACGAGATCACCACCGAGGGGGGGTTGCACCTTGCGGATCCGAGTACCCGGGCACGTGTGGAGCAGGTGGTGGTGGCGCTCCGGGAAGGTGGGATACGCACCTCCCTCTTCGTCGACCCGGATGAAGAGGCGCTCCGTGCCGCGGCGTCCATGAAGGTGGAGGCGGTGGAGCTCCACACGGGCGAGTATGCCAATGCCCACTCGGCCGCGGAGGCCGACCGTCAGGTCGAGAGGCTGCGGCGGAGTGCGATTCGCGGCCGGGAGCTGGGGCTCGACGTCCACGCCGGTCACGGGCTGACCTACGAGAACGTCACCCCGGTGGCCTCCATTCCGGAACTCGAGGAGCTGAACATCGGCCACTCGGTCATCTCCCGGGCGGTGCTCGTGGGTCTGGAGCGCGCGGTGGCCGAGATGGGACTCTTGATCCGTGAGGCCAGGAGAGGGGAGGGCAGGTGAGCCTCCGGAGGGCAGGCGGGTGAAGGTGGGATGGAAGGGCGCGCTAGGCTTCGTCCTGTCGGCCCTCCTGGTCTGGTACACGCTTCGCGGGGTGGATCTCGTCGACGTCTGGGAGCAGGTGCGGGTTGCGAACTTCGGTTTGCTGGCCGCCTCGCTGACCGTGGCCCTACTCGGCTATGCCCTTCGGGCGGTGCGGTGGAAGATTCTCCTCTACCCGGTGGATCGAGCGACGGGCTTCTGGAATCGGTGCCGTGCCCTGTTCATCGGCTTCATGGCCAACAATCTGCTCCCGGCTCGCGTCGGGGAGTTCGCGCGGGCGTACGCGCTGGGCCGAATGGAGTCCCGCGTGTCTGCCAGTGCGGCCTTCGGGTCTTTGGTGGTGGAGAGAGTGCTGGATGGTCTCGTCCTTGGGGGGTTCCTCTTGGGGGCGACCCTCCTTCCCGGCTTTCCGGGCGACGCCCTGGGGGAGAGCTTCTCCGCCATGCTTGTGGGAGCCACCACCCTCATGGGTATCCTGCTGGGTGGACTTGTGGTCCTCCTCCTCTTCCCCCGACCCGTGGTCCGGATCGTGGAGTATGTCGCCCGCTTCCTCCCATCCGGGCTGGCGCGCCTCTTGGTCGACGCGATGGAGGCCTTCCTGGCGTCCCTCGGGGTCGTGCGATCTCCAGGGCTTCTCTTCCTCGCCCTGTTGTGGAGCGTGGCCTTCTGGCTCTGGCACGGACTCTCGTTCTACCTGGGGATGCTGGCCTTCGGCATCGATCTCGGCCTGGTGGCGGCTCTCTTCACCGAGGCGGTGGTGGGCTTCGCCGTGGCCCTTCCGGCAGCGCCGGGGTTCTTCGGAACGTTCCACGTCGGCGCCCAGTTTGCGCTCGAAACCGTGTACGGCGCAGGGGCGAACGAGACGCTGGCCTTCGCCTACGCCTATCACCTGGGTGGGTTCATCCCGGTGACGCTGCTCGGCCTGTGGTTCGTCCGAGACGTGGGACTGTCCCTCCGGGAGGTGGGGGCGTCGGAAGAGGCCGTGGAAGAGGCCGTGGAAGAGGAGCTGGAGCTGTGACCGGATGCCCCTGATTCCCGGTTCCGGGACGGCTCTGGGCGTGAAGGCTCCCGCAAAGGTGAATCTCTTCCTGCGCATCCTGGAGCGCATGCCGGACGGCTATCACCAGCTCGAAACGCTCTTCCAGGCGGTGGGGCTGGAGGACGAGATCCTCATGGAGGTCGTGGAGGGCACCTCGTTGGAGCTTCGGGTCGAAGGGGCCGACGTGGGTCCCTCGGAGGACAATCTCGTGACACGGGCGGTCCACCTCTTCCGCCACCGGACAGGTTTGAGCTGTGGACTCCGAATCCAACTCACGAAACGTATCCCTGCAGGCGCCGGTCTCGGCGGAGGGTCCTCCGACGCCGGTGCCACGCTCCGGGCGTTGAATGTCCTGCACGGGTACCCTTTGGGGGGAGACGAGATGCGGGCCACCGGGGCCGAGCTCGGCGCCGACGTGGCCTTCTTCTCGGGGGAGGTGGGGCTCGCCGTGGGGGAAGGCCGCGGCGATCGGCTGACACCGGTGGAACCCCTCCCGCCGAGGACGCTGGTGGTGGGCTTGCCGCCGGTGCACGTGGCCACCGGACCGGCCTATGGGCTCCTGGCCGGAGCCCGGGGCTCGGCGCCGCCTCCTCCTCCCCTTCTTCCCTTCGAACTCGGGACCTGGGACCAGGTCGAGGATCGGGCGGTGAACGACTTCCAGCCGGTGGTGGCGAGGGCCCATCCCCCCGTCGCCCGGGCCCTGGAGGCGCTCCGCGAGGTGGGGGCCTCTGTCGCCCTCCTGTCCGGCAGCGGGAGCGCGGTATTCGGCCTGTTCTCCGGAGGAGGCCCAGGCCCGGGAACCCTCCGAAGCCTCCAGTCCGAGTGCGACGAGGCCCGATGGATCGCGGTCCAGACCTTGTCTCACCTCCCAGCGCCGTTCCGGGTGGAATCCGGCAGATCGTTCCACTAGGATTGCGTGCGGAACGGATTTCGCTGGCCCGTCGTCTAAGGGCAAGACACCGGTCTTTGGAACCGGCGATGGTGGTTCGAATCCACCCGGGCCAATCCTCCACCCCACTCCGAGTGCTCACGCGCCTCCTTCTCCTGCTCCACATGGCCCTTCCGGCGGCATCGTCGGTGGCCGGGCAGGCCCAGGAACCGGGGAGTCCGCGCGACTCCCTGCAGGTCCTGGACGACGCTCGGGATGCACAGGCGCGATTCGAGCGGACACGACGGCGC
>CP070829.1:3298686-3309900 GCA_020344755.1 Gemmatimonadales bacterium | reverse complement strand
ATGGCGAGGCGATTCTGATCGATCGCCTTCCGGTTCATCTCGATCGCCGCTCGGTTCTTCTCGATGGCGCGTCGATTCCCTTCGATGAGGGCGCGGTTCGTCTCGATGTGCGTCCGGTTCTCCGCGATGAGCTCCGCGTTTCGGTCGATGCGCTGGCCGTTTGCGGAGACTCCCTCTGCGACGACCTGAAGCTCATGCCGCATCTCCTCCTGGCCGACCTCGAGCCGGGTCAGACGGCCTTCGAGGGAGGCGAACTTCTTCGAGAGGAAGGCAATCAGCCGCTGGTACTCTTCTGCGCTCATTCGGCGTCGGGGAAGGGGCCTCGGGGAGGACCAACCTAGGTGCTCGGTCGGGGCTCGACCATGTTTGGATCGGCCGGGGCGATGATACCGGACGGCGAATCCATCATCGCGGCGCCGCCGGCCCCGCAGTATGGTGACCCTGGCACCCATTCCACCCTTCTTCGGCCTCCACCGGGTCACCGCCATGCCCAACATCCGCCAGGTCCCCCACGAAGAGGCCACCGGCTTCCTGAAGAAGGTGCTGGACGCCGCCGTGGCCCGGGCTGGCCGCATCTGGCACATCGTGCACGTCATGAGCGTGAATCCCCGGGTCATGGATTCTTCCATGAAGTTCTACGGCTCGGTGATGTTCGGAGCCTCCCCCCTGACCCGGGTGCAGAGGGAGATGCTGGCGGTGGTCACCTCCCGGGCCAACGACTGCTTCTACTGAATCCAGGCGCACGCGCACGACCTCCGTGAAGAGGTCTCGGATCGATTCGACTCCGACGCAGCGGCCGACGCCTTCGTCCACGCGGTGGTGCGGGATTGGCGCACGGCCGGTCTGGACGCGGCGGACCAGGCCCTCTGCCGCTACGCCGAGAAGCTGACGCGGGATCAGCACGCCGTGGGGCCGAGGGACCTCGACGCCCTTCGGGCCCACGGATTCGACGACGTGGCCATCCACGACGCCACACAGGTCATCGCCTACTTCAACTACATCACCCGGGTGGCGGACGGGCTCGGGGTGGAGCCCGAGTCCTTCATCCGTCCCTGGGGAGAGGACGTCCACGAGACGCTGTAGCCCGGTCCGTCGGGACCGGGTCGGGCGACGCCCCCACAGGGCTCCCACATCCCGTGCGGCCCCGACCTCTGCGGGACTTCCCAGTGGACCGGGCCTACCGGTTCGCCAACTCCGTCAGCGCCACGGGGACCGTCTCGCCGTTCACGTCGGCGGTGACCAGAAGCCCCGAGAAGGGCGTCCGGCCCCCGGCGACGGCACCGGTCTGGAGCCACGTGCCCACCTGGACGAGCCACCGGTCTCCGGGCTTGCGTTCCTGGGGCAGGTCCGTGGCGTTCACCGCCCCGTACGCGGGGTTGAGCACCGCGTCCAGGTAGGCCACGGAGGTGCTCCCGGAGGGCACCGCGAAGGCGTCCACCACCACCTTCCAGGTACCCGGTGCGGGATCGAGGACCAGGACCCGCTCGTCTCCCACCGGGTCGCCGTCCACCTTGGCGGCGCGGCAGCCCTCCTCCTCGTCGGTGCAGTCGAAGACGCTCACGTCCAGGTCCGCTCCGGCGTCGGCGAGGTGGCCCAGCGCCACCAGAAGCGCACTGGAGCCCGGCAGGACCTCCACCTCGAAGAGCCGCTGCTCTCCCTCCGCCAGCTCCAGCGTTTCCCGACGGGCGCTTCCGGCGAAGGTCCCGGCGGCGCCTCCCGTGAAGGAGGCCATGCGGTTGGTGAGCCGGACCGGATCCGACGCCGCGGCATCGTCCTCGTCGGACGACAGGGGGGTGACCTCGACCCGGTGGGCCGAAACGGTGAGGGTGGCCGGGGTGGGTGGGACCGGCTCCTCTTCGCGGGCCTGCTCCCAGTCGAAGGTGCGGGTGTCGGCGATGTCCGAGAGTCGGATCTCCCACACCCCCGGCATGGGATCGTGGATGACCTGGGTCGTTCCGCTGCCCCGGGAGTAGCTCTGGCCTCGGACCTGCCGGGTGTCGGGGGCCGACACCGCCAGGCTCACCGCCCGCTCCTCCCACCCCAGGTCCACCACCAGCGCCTGGGTCCCCTCGGGCACCTCGATGAACCGGCTGGTGATCCCCGGGCGTGGGACCTGAACTTCGATCTTCTCGCGGTACTCGTTGCCCGCGTCCAGGGGGCGGGGCACGATGACGGTGGCCAGGCTCCGGTACGCATAGCCCGCCACGTCGTCGTGGTGCAGCGTCATGTGCGCGGTGTGAACGCCCGGACCCTCGGGGGACACGGTCACCGGGATCTCCACCGCCCGGTTCAGCGGCAAGGTCACCGACGCCGGCGAGGCGAAGGTCCCGTTCACGTTACCCTCCCACGTCACCCGGAAGTTCATGGGACGATCCGGGCCGGAGGTCCGGGTGAGGGTGAGGGTCCGCTCTTCCCGATCCCCCGCCGCCCAACCTCCGCGCTCGTACAGCCCCACCCCTTCGTGGGGAGTCGGCAGGAGGTGGCTGTACGGGTGCCGCACCGGCGCCCGGGCGGTGATGTCCACCCGCATGGCTCCCTCGTTCAGCCGATTGAGGATGTCCCAGGCCCCGGCCACGCTGATCACCCCGTTCCCCTGCTTGTACGCCGCGATGTGCGGCACCCACCGCGCGCCCCGGGTCACCGCCCACTTCAGCGTATAGGGGTCCACGTCCAACCCCGCCTGACGCGCCCCGCTGATCAGGAGCGCCACGGCCCCGGCGGCGGTGGGGGTGGCGGTGGACGTGCCTCCGGCGATGGTGTAGCCCGGCGGAAGCTGGAAGAGGCCGGGGATGGCCCGCCCCTCCACGAAGCCCTGGGCCGTGCTCACGTAGTTGGAGGGCGAGATCACGTCGGGCTTGAAGGCGCCGTTCCCCATGGGCCCGTAGCCGCCGGTGATGAGCAGGTTGTCGTCGTGCTCGACCCGGACGCCGTGGTTCAGGAAGAAGTTGTCCTTCCCCTCGTGGCCGTTCACCCCGATGACCCCACGCCCCATGACGATGTCGTCGATGGCCCCCACGATGGGGTAGTTGTGCGTCGGCGAGAGGATGGACACCCCGTAGCGGGCCACCACCCGGTCGCCGATGACCGACGGCACGAGTCGCCCGTCCCGGAGCAGGTAGGTGCGGGTGATGTACGAGCTCTGCTCGAAGTACATGACGTCGGCCCCCGCCTGCGCCGACTGGATGGTGGATTCGGTCTGGCCGTACGCGGCGCCCCCCTCCGACAGGCTTATGAGCTGGGCCCCGGGCGCCATCCCATCGAAGCGGCCGTTCTCGCCTCGGCTTCCCACAGCGGCTCCCACCACCAGGGAGGCGTGGCTCGCCGCCCCCAGGTTCAGCGCGACGAGGTTTCGCTCCCGGTCCACCTGCACCCCGAACCCCACCGACTCCCGGACGGGTGTGTCCGGGTCGTCGGTGCCGAAGACGCCGAAACGGGGCGTGGTTCGGGCGTCCGCGAGGGCCGTCTCGTCCGAGAAGTCGTGGTCCTGGTCTGTGTCGACCCAGACCTCACCACTCTCCCGGTCCCAGAGCACCCCGAAGAGCCGGGTGCCGTCATCGGGGTTGCCGTCGCGATTCACGTCGCCGTCCAGGGCCTCGCTCTGACTCTGATCGTCGGCGGTCTCATCGAACCGGGCCATGCGAAACGTCCCGTCGCGCGGCGCGGTGTAGGTCGTGTCCCGGTAGCGCAGCGTTCCGCCGGAGGCTTCCACCACCTCGTCCATGTGGAGCCAGCGCCCGTCGTCCTCCTCCCGCACGTCCAGGGAGGTGCCGTAGACCGCCACCTTCGGGATCTCCGTCCCGTCCAGGCTCCGGGCCACCTGGAGCTCCGGAAGGAGCACGTCGGGGTTCATGTCGATCATGGCGATCTTCACGCCCCGCCCGTCGTAGTCGGGGTTTGCCTCCAGGAAGGAGAGGGCCCGAGTGTCCTCCCAGGGGTGGTAGCGCCGGGTCAGAGGGCGGTCGCTGAGGACGGGAGGCCAGACGGTGTCGGCGGAGGGGTGCGGCGGGGACAGGGGAGAGGGCGGGGGGGGCGAGACCGTCGGTCCGCGAGCCTGCTGCTCCTGGATGTGCGCCGTGTGGGATGGCACTCCCGCCGCCGACCCCAGCTCGCCCGGGCGCTCCGGCCCCTCTCGCGGCGCCCCGCTGGCCAGGGCGAAGGCCCGAGGGCGGCCCGGGGTCAGCGACACGTCGATGCTGTGGAGCGCCGGGTGTTCGGTTACGGCGTCCACCCCGTCCAGGGGAATGCGGGCCCGCAGGTAATCGACCTCGTCCTCCCGGTACTGTATGGTCCCCCCGGCGGCCTCTACGGCGGCGGCCAACTGTCCGTTGCGCCCGGGCATGGCGGCCATGACCACCAGCACGTCGGATTCGCCCCGGGCCCGGGCCTGCGCCAACTCCGCCCGGGAGTCCTTGAAGAGGATGGGGCGGCGGGCCACCTGCGCCGGGAGATCCGCGGCGAGGACGAGGAGAGCTCCGAAAAGCACGGCGGGACGTCGCATGAATGGGCTCCGGGTCGGGGGCATCGTCGATCTGGAGAGCCACAGTGTGGTGCGGCGGCCCCTCGGGCCAGGGTCGACAGGGCAGGCCCACGGCGGCAAGATGCTGGTGGCGGGTGCGAAGGGCAGGTGCGCCCCACCTCTCGATCCGCACCCCGGACACGGCACCACGGAGTCTCTATGACCTACCTCAAACTCTACGCCCTCACCGCCGTCGCCTTCTTCGCCATCGACCTGGTCTGGATCGGGGTGGTGGCGTCGAGCTTCTACGATCGTCACCTGGGTCCCCTCCTGCGAGAGGATGTGGTGTGGGGCGCCGCCATCGCCTTCTACCTCCTCTACATCGCCGGCATCCTGGTCTTCGCCGTCGTTCCGGGGCTCGCCGCGGGCTCGCTGGGGCGGGCGGTGATGCTGGGCGCCTTCTTCGGCCTGGTGGCCTACGCCACCTTCGACCTCACCTCCATGGCCCTCATCAAGGGCTTCGACTGGACGGTGGTGGCGGTGGACCTGGTGTGGGGGACGGTCCTCACCGGGAGCGTGGCGGCGGTGGGGTATGCCGCCGGCCGCTGGCTCGGGATCGGGTGAGGCGGAGCCCGTCCCCCACCGGTCTCAGCGGTCCCCCGGGAGGGTGAAGACCACGACAGTCCCGGAGCCCGGGTTGTCCCCCCACCAGAACGAGGACGGGCGACCCGACGCCACGGCTACGTGCTGGCGGCCGTCCACGGCGTAGCTCACCACGCCTCCCCCGATGGGGCCGCCGGTGTGGAAGCGGAAGAGGATCTCGCCGGTATCCGCGGAGAGGGCCAGGAAGTCCCCGGTGAGCTCGCCGGCGAAGACCAGCCCGCCGGCGGTGGCGGTGACGGCACCCACCATGGCGTCCGGTGAGTGGTACTTCCACCGGACCTCGCCGGTGGCGGCGTCCACGGAGGTGATCCACCCGGTGCGGGGCCCGTCGGGCTCCACCTCACCGCCCAGGTAGTTCTGCCCCTCGATGTAGCGTACCTCCTCCGCCGGGAACTCCCGAAAGATGTAGCACCAGTCCACCGCGGGGGTGATGAGCGTGCCGGTCCCCGGGTGCCAGGCCGGCCCGTTCCACTCCACACCCCCCAGGACGCCGGGACACGCCCGGGTGCCCTCCACCGTGACGGGGGCGTCCACGTTCTCCCGGGTCGTCACCGGCGTCTCGAAGAGCCGCGACCGGCGGTCCCGGTCCAGGACCCGGAGCATCCCGTCCTTCCCCACCGTGGCCACGAGATTCCGGGATTCTCCGTCCACCACGTGCCGGAAGACCGGGCTCACCTGGGTCAGGTCCCAGTCGTGCTCGTCGGCGGGCACGAGCTGGTCGTACCACCGGAGCTCCCCGGTGTGGACGTCCAGCGCCACGATGGAGTTGGTGTAGAGGTTGGGTCCCGGCCGGAGCTCCACGGGAAGGTCCGGCGCCGGGTTCGTGACGGCCACGTACAGCTCGTTTCGGTCCGGGTCCAGCGAGAAGGGCGTCCAGGTGGCCCCACCCCCGATGGGGATTCCCATGGGGTTGTCCCACGTGGGCCCTCCCTCCCGGGTCGCCCCCGGCACCGTCTGGAAGCGCCAGATCTCCTCTCCGTCCTCCAGCCGGAAGGCCCCCACCCACCCGGAGATGGCGTTCTCGCTCCCGGCGGGCCCGATGAGGATCATCCCGTCGTAGAGGAGGGGCGCCATGGTGAAGGTCTCGCCCCGCCACGGGTCCGCCGCCTGTCGGGCCCAGAGCAGCGCACCGTCGGCGGCGTCCAGCGCCACCAGGTAGCCGTCGGAGGTGGCCCGGACCACGTACCCGTCCTGTATGGCCACCCCCCGGTTGTTCAGCCACACCTCCCGGTCCCGGGGCTCCCACACGTGGCGCCAGATTTCCCGGCAGGTGTCCGCCTCGATGGCCGCAGTGGTGCGGACGCCGGTCAGGTACATCACACCGTTGAAGACCACCGGGCCGGTCTGGAAGTTCTGGGGCTCACCCAGCTGGTAGAGGCATGCCGGCACCAGCTCCCCCACGTTCTCCACCGTGACCTGGTCCAGAGGGGAGTACCGGGTGCCCGAATAATCCCGGGTGTGGTAGAGCCAGTTCGCGTCGTCCTCCGACGCGCCCAGGAGATCCGACGCCGAAGGGCCGGTGCCCAGGGGCCGGGCACGCTCCCCCTGGATGAAAGCCTCGGCGGCTCCCGCCTCCGCGTCCTCCTCCGAGAGCAGGCTGATGGCGGTCAGCCGCGAGGCATCGGGAACCAGGGGGTCGGATCCCGCCCGAAGGCCGTTCCTGGACATGATGTAAGACAGGATGGAGACGTGCTCCTCCCGGCTCAGCATTCCGGCCCTCCGGGGCGGCATGGTGGTCTCCATCACGTACAGGAGGTCCGCCACGTTCACGTTCGGCCGCGACCAGGTTCGCCGGAAGGTGGGTCCGGTGAGGGGAGGGGCGGAGCCGTCGGCCAGGTCCGTGCCGTGGCAGCGGGCACAGGTTTCGGCGTAGAGGGTCTGTCCCTCGGCGGCCTGGGCCGCGGTGTACACGGCGGCGGTCTCCTGGGCCTTCACCGGAGCCGGAGCGAGGAACACGACGGCGCCGACGAGCGCCAGTGCGGGGATCCCGGTCGTGGCGACCAGGGACGATCGAAGCGCACCGAGGGCGAGGCTCAGCATCTCAACTCTCCGGAAGGGGAGGGAACCGGAGCAGCCGCCACGGAAGGGCGACGCTCCGAGGTCCCGGAGACGGCTCCGGGCACGAGCCCCGGAGCGCGAAGCGTGCACAGTGGGGTTCCCGGCCCTGTGGGTGCAAGGAGACGGTCCACCGGGGTCTTTGCGCAGTCGACTCGAGATGCCGACAACCTGACACTCCGCGACCAACACAGCCGTACGGGGGAATGCCCTCCTCCCACACCTGCGGGAGCACAGGTCAGTGGACCACGGACCGAACCCGGAACGTACGCGGCGGGAGGCCGCCTTCGCCGGCGCCTATTTCGCCGCACTCCTCGTCTACCTCTTCTTCCACCCCGAGAGCGAGTTGGAACACTGGCTCTCCCTGGTCCTGGTTCCACTCGTGGGGCTCTGGCTCGTCCGGGGCCGACCGGGACTCGGCGCTCTCCTGGTGTCGCTGGGTCTCGAGCGGGGGCGGCTCCTCCGGGGGCTGGGCTGGTCCATCGCTCTGGGGATCCTGATCCAGGGTGTCCAGTTCCTGAATCCGGGGAACCGGGTGGGGGTGGCGGAAGTGCTGGCCCGCCCCTGGGGATGGGTCTTCCCGATCGTGGCGCTCCCCTTCCTGATCGTCACGGTGGGCACCACCGAGGAGGTGTTCTTCCGGGGGATCCTCCAGCGCCGCTTCACCGACGCCTGGGGCGCGGAGGGATGGCGGGCGGACGCCTGGGGGATCGGGCTGGCGACCCTGGCCTTCATCCTGTACCACGTACCCTACGCCTACCTGAACCCCCAGTGGCCGTCGGCGGGCAATCTCCTGCACGCTTTCCAGCTGGCGGCCGTAAACGGGGGGATGGGGGGGATCGTCCTGGGGCTGGTCTACGTGAAGAGCGGCCGCAACCTCCTGGCCGTGATTCTTCTCCACGCCATGGTGAACTGGGTGCCCGGGACGATCCTGGTCTCGCAGGTGAAGTTCGGGGGAGGGTAGGGGCGGATCCGACGGAGCCCTGCGTTCCCGGGTCAGGACCTACGGGGGGAGGTGCTCACGAAGGACTCTCCGCCGAGACCCCTCCCATCGACGGGAGACTGGAGTACAGCCGCTCGAAGGCCCATAATCGCCGCATGTCCGACATCCCCTCCCGACTGAACGCCGCCCTGGCGGATCGCTACCGCATCGACCGCCACCTGGGCGAGGGCGGCATGGCCACTGTCTACCTGGCCCACGACGTGCGGCATGATCGCAAGGTGGCCATCAAGGTCCTGCGCCCCGAGCTGGCCGCCGTCATTGGTGCGGACCGTTTCCTGACCGAGATCCGCACCACGGCGAACCTCCAACACCCCCACATCCTTCCCCTCTTCGATTCCGGCGAGGCCGACGGCTTCCTCTTCTACGTGATGCCGTACGTCGAGGGCGAATCGCTTCGAGATCGCATCGACCGGGAGAAGCAGCTCCCCATCGACCAGGCCGTGGGGCTGGCGGTAAAGGTGGCGGGCGCCCTCCAGGCGGCGCACGAGATGGGGGTGGTCCACCGGGATATCAAGCCCGCCAACGTGCTGCTGGATCGTCGGGGTGAGCCGCAGGTGGCCGACTTCGGCATCGCGCTGGCGGTAAGCGCCTCCGGCGGACGGCTGACGGAGACGGGCCTCAGCCTGGGCACGCCCTACTACATGAGTCCGGAGCAGGCCACGGCCGACCGGGACCCGGACGCTCGCTCGGACGTCTACAGCCTGGGGTGCGTGCTCTACGAGATGCTCACGGGCGAACCGCCCTTCATGGGCACCACGGCACAGGCCGTCATCGGACGGGTCCTGACGGGGAGCCCCACGCCCCCCACGGAGCACCGGCGGAGCGTGCAAGCGCACGTGGAGGCCGCGGTGCTCACCGCGCTGGAGCGGGTGCCTGCGGACCGGTTCGGGACCGCCGGCGAGTTCGCCGCGGCCCTGGGGGATCCGTCCTATCGCCGCGACCGCATAGGTGAAGCCGAAATCGCGACTTCGGCGCCGACGAGGCGCGGGGTGCACGCGGCTTGGGCCGCCGCCGCGGTGGCCGCCGCCGCCCTGGGGTGGTGGACCGCCGGCGCGACGCGCACGCCCGAGGAACCCCGTCACTTCGTCCTGGACCGGCAGCCGGCGCAACCGTTCATCCTGAGGCGGAACATCGTCGTCTCCCCGGACGGCACCCTCTTCGCCTCGGTGGGCCGGGGGCTGGATCAGCCCGGGCTCTACGTGCGGCGGGTGGACGAGACCGAGTTCCGCCTGCTCTCCGGGACGGCAGACTGGGCCGCCTCCCCGGCATTCTCGCCCGACTCGCGCTGGATCGCCTACGTGGACACCGAGACGGGGGCCATCCTCCGGATTCCCTCGGCCGGCGGCCCACCGGAGACGCTCCTCCCTGCCGGGACCTTCGCCGAGGTGAACTCCCTCCGCTGGGGCGATAGCGGAGCCCTGGCGTTCTATGCCGATGGGGCGGTGCACCTGCTCCCGGAGGACGGAGGGCCGCCGCGCACCGTCGTGGAGGCTTCCTACAACCCGGAGATCCTGCCCGGCGGTCGTCGCCTCCTGCTCTGGGGCGTGCAGGAGGGGGTTCAAGTCCTGGACCCGGAGTCGGGCGACCTTCGGCTCCTCCTGGAGAACGCCCTGGCGCCGCGCGTCCTCCCCACCGGGCACCTGGCCTGGATCGGGCGCGAGGGGGGGCTCTACGCGGCGCCCTTCGACGTAGGAGCGGCCCGGATCACGGGCGAGCCAACCCTGGTCCTCAATGACATCTCGGCGTCCAACTGGTCGGTGTCCGACGAGGGCACGATGCTTTACCGACCCGGGCTGGGCCAACGGTTCGACCCCCGGCGGATTGCGCGATCCTCGCGGTTGCTCGCGGTCGACCTCGAGGGCCCCGTCGACACGCTCCGCCTGCCCGAAGGTGGTGGAATGTCCTTCGACGTCAGCCCGGACGGGGAAAGGCTCGTGCTTCGGACCGGCTCCGGGGGCATGGCTCTCTACGATCTCGAACGCCGCATCGGGCCGACCCCCGTGGCGGGGGTGGAGGGCGTGCGGGCGTATGCGAACTTTCGCTGGTCGCCGGACGGCCAGCAGATCGCGTATGCGGCGGGGGAATCGGGAGGCGATGTGGAGCGCTATATGGTCGCCTCCCCCGAGGGTGGGGCCCCGAAGCCCTTCGCGGGGCTCACCGAAGGTTTGGCCGTCTCGGACTGGAATGAAGGCGAGGCACTCCTGAGCCGCGGCTTCTTCGAAGACATCTGGACTCTCGAGGACGGTGGAGAACCACAGCCCCTGCTGGAGAGCGATCTGCGGGAGGGCTTCGCGGTCCTCTCTCCCGACCGCGAGTGGATGGCATACGTATCCGACGAGACCGGTCGGGAAGCGGTCATGCTGCGCCGCTACCCGTCCATGGAGGGGCCCTGGCCCATCGGGGTGTCGGCCAGGCTATCGCCCGTGTGGGGTGCCGGAGGCCGTTCGCTCTTCTACGCGACTCCGACGTCCCGCGACACCATCATGGAGGCCAGCCTCGAACTCGGTTCGACGCCTCGCGTGGCCCAGCGGAGCATCGCGTGGACCGGCTCGAGGGCTCTGAGCTTTCGTGCACACCCCGAGGACCGCCGTCTCTTTGTGCTGGAGGGCGGGGTGAGCGATGAAGAAGACCGGGAGATCGTCACCGTCGTGGTGTTGAACTGGTTCGAGGAATTGAGGACTCGCGTGCGGGAGGCGGGGCGATGAACCACGGCGCCGACCGTCTTGCCGCCGCCCTGGCGGAGCGCTACCGGATCGACCGCCACCTGGGCGAGGGTGGCATGGCCACCGTCTATCTGGCGGACGACGTACGGCACGATCGGCAGGTGGCGGTGAAGGTGCTGAAGCCGGAGCTGGCGGCGGTCCTGGGGGCGGAGCGGTTCATCCAGGAGATCAAGACCACCGCGAACCTGCACCACCCCCACATCCTGCCCCTGTACGACTCGGGGGAGGCCGACGGCTTCCTCTTCTACGTCATGCCGTACGTCGACGGCGAGACGCTGCGGGAACGCCTGGACCGTGAGACGCAGCTGGGCGTG
>CP070829.1:3287347-3298586 GCA_020344755.1 Gemmatimonadales bacterium | reverse complement strand
ATCAATGGATCTGATCGAAATTTCTGTCTTCAACGTATAGGGTGTCCTCTTTAAGCTTCATTCGATTACCAGTCATTCGATTCCCGATCCGCGAGGATGATCATGATATCCACTGCTCCGTCGCATTCCGTCTCCCGCCGTGACCTGTTGCGCGCCGCCGCCGTGGGCTCGACCGGGGTGGCCGCCGCGGCCCTTCCGCTTCCCACTCCGCCGACGGAAGAAAGCCCCCGGAGCTCGTCGGCTCCGGGGGCTTTCCTCAGGAGGGCAGTTCCCTGGGGAAGGGACTTCCCGGCTCCGTCGGGGGCTTAGAAGATGACGCCCACGCCCCAATTCAGGATCGCGAGGAGCAGGCTCCCCAGGAGGGCCGGCCCGAAGCCGCGGACCCGGAAGCCGGGAACCAGTCGAGCCACCAGGAGCAGGATCAGTGCGTTCACCACCCAGATGAACAGGCCCAGGGTGAGGACGGTGATGGGGAGGGTGAGCAACAACAGGACGGGGCGCACGAAGAAGTTCGCCAGACCCAGAATGATGGCTCCGAAGATCGCAGCGCCGGGACCCTCCACGTCGATTCCGTCCACCATCTTCCCGACGATGAAGAGGAGGGCGGCGCTGACCACGATGTGAAGTATGAGCTCCATGGGGACATCCGGGATGCAGGGTGGTCCGGCTTCACCCCGCGCGAAGCCGGCTTCTCTCCTTACGGCCGCCGTGACAGCCCGGCTTCAGAAGATCGGGCCGCAGGCAGTCGCCTCTGAACTACCGGACGGGGTTCTTGTCGAGGACGTTTCAACGGCGATAGGCGACCTCTCCACCCTTGATGACCATCCGCACCGCTCGGAGTCGCGAGATGTCCTCGACCGGATCCCCGTCCACCGCCACGAGATCCGCGAGGAGCCCGGCCGCGATCCGGCCACGGTCCTCCAGCTCGAGGATGCGCGCATTGCCGGCCGTGGCCGCGCCGAGCGCTGCCGTGGCGTCCATTCCCAGGTCGGCTCCCCACGCCACCATCAGCTCCAGCTCTCGGACGTTGTCTCCGTGGGGGTAGACCCCGACGTCCCCTCCGAAGCAGATGTCCACACCTGCCGCCAGGGCTGCCCGAAAGCTCTCGCGCTTCTGGACGACCCGATCCGGGTCGGGGCCCCGGCCGGGGATCCAGCCGCCGTACTGTGAGATGGCGTGTCCCGCGGCCAGAGTCGGGCAGAGGGCGACCCCGCGGTCGCGCATCAGTGTCCACGTCTCCGACGTTCCCCCGTCCCCGTGCTCCAGGGTCCGGACACCCGCCAGGATCGCCCGCCTCATTCCTTCCGGCGAGGAGGCGTGCGCCACGACGCGCCGGCCGGAGCTCTCCACCACCTCCACCAGGCGCTGAAGCTCCTCGAGGGTGAACGAGGGTGCGGTCCGGCCTCCCGGTCCCCAGCGGTAGTCCGCGTAGACCTTGATGAAGTCCGCGCCCCGGCCCATCTGATCCCGCGCCACCCGGATGAGATCATCCACGCCGTCCGCCTCCTCGGCGCCCTTGGGAAGGTCGATCTCCGGTGCCCCCTTGGGGTTGTAGCTCCCGGTGGCCACGATCGCCGGACCAGCCACCACCATGCGAGGTCCCGGCACGACCCCCTTGCGGATGGCGTCCCGCAGACCGACGTCCCCATAGCCGGCGCCCTCCGCACCCAGGTCCCGGGTCGTGGTGACACCGGCGCGCAAGGTGGCCCGGGCATGCGCGACCCCACGTGCCACCCGTTCTCCCCAGGATTCCAGGAGGACCTGGTCGGTCCAGGGGGTCTCGTCGTAGGGGTGGAGGAGGAGGTGGGAGTGGCCCTCGATGAGGCCCGGAAGGAGCGTGGTCCCGGCCAGGTCCAGCCGCCGGGTCGAGGGCCCGATCGGAAGGTCGGACTCGGGCCCCGCCGCCACGATCCGATCGCCCTGGACCAGAACCGACCAATCCGCATGGAGCCTCTCACCGTCGAACACCCGGTCCGGCTGGAGAAGGAGGGACTCCTGGGCCTGTCCGGCGCTGGCGAGCAGGAGGAGCGCACAGAGAACGAGGAATCGAAGTCGAGGGAGTGGCGAGGATGTGCGCATGACGGGTAGCCGATCGGAGGATACGAGATCACGCTGCCGATAATGGGACCGGGGCTCCCCCCACGCCACGGGGGTTTCCCGGGCATTCGGCCGGGGCCATGTTGTCCGCCTCGGACAGCTTCCCTCAACGGATATTCTCGTCATGAGCGATCGGATCGCCACTCTCATCCAGGGTCGTCGAGAGCGTATGAGCCGGCTCCTTGGGCGCCCTCTCCCGCAGCCCGAGGCCGATGACTCGCCGCTCTCCCCCGAGGGCATGGCGCACCTCCTCGAGGACGGTCGTGACCTCTATTGGAATGAGCTGGAGTGGGAACACATCACCGACGAGGAGGCAGTGGACGCCGGCGAGCCCCTCATCGAGCTCATGTTTCCCGGACTCCTGGCCTATGTGCGGGGGCTCCTCCTAACGGAGGTGAATCCGGATTCGCTCGCCCCGGCCGAGCCCCGGCCCCAGGTGGTGGACGCCCTCCTCGAGTTTCTGGCGGGTCGGGTCCTGGAGCTGGAGGAGGCGATGGCGTCGGGGCCTGCGGGTGAACGGAACCGGTCTCGGGGGGAGCTTCGAGCGACCGATCGGCTCATTGGCTTGATCCTCTACCTCTACCACGGGCTTACCCCGGAGGACATCCACCTGCTGGAGACCGCGGGGACCGGCTGAGATGGGCTTTCGCCCCGCGGCCCGTCCCGGGCACCCGTACCTTGCCGGTGCACCCCTCCTCGTGGCCCACCGCGGCGGTGCCGGACTCGCTCCGGAGAACACCATGGGCGCGTTCCGGCTGGCGGTGGAGGGCTACGACGCCGACATGCTGGAACTGGATTGCCGGCTCACCCGGGACGGACAGGTCGTGGTGATCCACGACGAGACGGTGGATCGCACGACGGACGGCTCCGGGCGGGTCCGGGACATGACCCTCCAGGACCTGCAGATGCTGGATGCCGGGTACCATTTCACAGACCCGGCGGGACACCACTCGTTTCGGGGCCGGGGAGCTCGGGTGCCGCTCCTGCAAGAGCTCCTGGAGGCGCTTCCCGGAATCCGGCTGAACATCGAGTGCAAGTGCGATCGGGTCGCCGCACCCCTGGTGGAGCTGATCCGGGCACACGGAGCCGAGCACCGTGTCCTGATCGCGGCGGAGCATGAGGCGAATCGTGCCGCAGCGCGAGGCTACCCGGGTCCGTTCGGCGCTTCGCGCATTCAGCTTCGCCGATTCTACATCCTCCACCGGCTCCCGTTCGGATTCCTGTATACACCCCGGGCCGATGCGATCCAGATCCCCGAGTGGTGGGAGGGCCGAAGGATCCTGACCCCCCGTCTGCTGGCCGAGGCGCAGCGGAGGAACATCCCCGTCCACATCTGGACCGTGGACGAGGACACCGACATGAGGCGGCTTCTGGCCATGGGAGTGGACGCCATCCAGACGGACCGGCCGGATCGGCTTGCCCACGTGCTGCACGAGGAATTCGGCCGGCCTTTGCCGCCGGCCCTGGTCCGGCGGGAGGCGCCGCCGCCTTGATTCCCACGCCGCTCTTCGCCTCGGCGAACCTCCCGAGCGGCCCGCTGGTCGTGGCGGTCTCGGGTGGCCTGGACTCCATGGTTCTGCTCCACCACCTGCGATTCCTGTCGGGAAGGCCGGAGGATCTTCGGGTCGCGCACCTGGATCACGCCATGCGCCCCGGTAGCCGGGAGGATGCGGATTGGCTCGCGGGCGTGTGCCTCGCCTGGGGCCTCTCCCTCTCCCGCAGCCGGCTTCGCCGACCCCCTTCCAGCGAGGCGGAGGCGCGCTCCCGCCGTCTATCCTTCCTCGAACGGGCTCGGAGGGAGGCGGGGGCGTCGGTGGTGGTGACCGCCCACCACGCGGACGACCAGGCCGAGACAGTCCTGTTCCGCCTCCTCCGGGGCACCGGAGTGGCGGGTCTGGCGGGGATGGCGAGGGTGAGTGGCCCGGTGGTCCGGCCGTTGCTCGGGCGATGGCGCCGGGAGCTGCAGGCGTACGCGGAGCACCACCGGGTGCCCCACCGCCGGGACGCCACGAACGCGGACCTGAGCTTCGCCCGGAACGCCCTTCGCCACGTCGTCATCCCAGCCGCCGAGGAGCGAGTGGCCCCCGGGAGTCGGCGTGCCCTGTTGCGGTTGGCCCAGAACGCGGCCCGTCATCGGGAGGAGATGCGGGAGCTGGAAGCTTGGGTCTTCGGCGACGCTGTCGAGGAGACGTCGGCCGGTCGGGTGGAGGTGGGCGCGGAGACCCTCGAGGCACTCCCGCCGCCGCTCCGCCGCCGACTTCTGCGTTGGGCCGCGGAGCGGGCGGGTGTGACACTGTCAAGCCAGGCCACCGACCAGGCCGTGGCGGCGGTGGAAGGTCTCCAGGTCGGGCGGGGATTGGACCTGACGGGTGGCCTTCGTCTCGAGCGGAGCCGGGCCCGATGGATCCTCCTTCGCCCGGACAGTGCCAGGGCGCGGGAGGGCCGTCGCCACCCGCCCGAGTCCGGACGTGACTCACCGCACGTCGTGATTCCAGGGCCGGAAGGCGGAACCCGGCGTCTGGACCTGGGTCCCGTGTCGTGGCGGGTGGACTGGAGCCCCGAGCCGTTCCCCGGGGGGACCGGCCTGCTGCTTCCGCCCTCCCGGAGCTACCCGCTCACCATCCGGGGCTGGGCCGCCGGAGACCGCATCCGACTCCGGTACGGTTCGAAGTCGGTGGCTCGGCTCCTGAGCGAGCGCGGCGTCCCGGCGCTGGACCGGCCTGTCGCGCCCATCGCGGTGGATCGTGCCGGGCGGATCGTGTGGATTCCCGGGGTCGCCGTGGCGGAGCGGTTCACGGAGGGATCCGATCCGGGTTCCGGGGGTGAAAGGACGTACATCGCCTGTACGAGGGTAGAAGGTGACGGACCGGCTTGATCCCCGGCTGGGGAACGGGCGCCTGGCTCGGATCCTCTATTCCGCGGAAGCCGTGCGCCAGCGGGTAGAGGAGCTGGCCGAGGCCATCCATCAGGATCTGGGGGCGGACGAGGACCTTCTCGTGCTCGGCCTCCTGAAGGGGTCGTTCGTCTTCATGGCGGACCTCGTCAGGGCCATTCCCAGGCCTCTGGAGGTGGATTTCATCCGGGTGGCCAGCTACGGTCAGGAGACGGTGTCCACGGGCGATGTGGAGCTGCTCTACGACCCGGAGACGTCCCTGAAGGGGCGCTCCGTGGTTATCGTAGAGGACATCATCGACAGCGGGACGACGCTCCAGTGGCTCCTTCCGCGGCTCGAGGAGCGGGGGCCACGTCGCCTGGAGGTGTGTGCGCTCCTGCACAAACGGACTGTCTCATTGGATCCGCACCCCAGGTGGGTCGGCTTCGATGCGCCAAGAGAATTTCTGGTGGGGTACGGCCTGGATTGCGCAGAGCAGTTCAGGAACCTCCCCTACATTGGGGCTCTGGAGACCGGAGATCGGAGCTCCCGGGACGGGTAATCAGGAACACGCATGACAGATCAGACGCCCAACAAGCCTCCCCAGGAGGGTCGCCGCAACAACGGGTCCAAGACGCTCGCGTTCTGGATTCTCATGGCCTTGATGACGGTGGTGGCCCTGCAGGTTCTCCGGGCCCAGGACCCGAACCAGGCGGAGCTGGACTACAGCGAGTTCCGGCAGGAGCTGACCAACGGGAACATCCACTCGGTCACATTCGTGGGCAGCCACGAGGTCGAGGGAGAGTTCGACTCGCCGATCTCCCGCGATGGCCAGGAGTTCAACGGATTCAGCACGCGGTTTCCCAACGCCGTGGAGGCGGAACAGATCAGCGAGCTTGAACAGCAGGGTGTCCTGATCTCTTCCGAGGCCGAGCGCACGAGCTTCCTGACCGTTCTCTTCACCATCCTCCCCTGGGTGGTGCTGGGGATTTTCTGGATCTGGATCTTCCGGTCCATGCAGGGGGGAGGGAACCGAGCCTTCCAGTTCGGACGGTCCAAGGCCAAGCTCATCTCCCCGGATACGCCGAAGGTCACCTTCTCCGACGTGGCGGGGGCGGACGAGGCCAAGGAGGAGCTCCACGAGATCATCGAGTTCCTGAAGGATCCCCAGAAGTTCGCTCGCCTCGGGGGGCGGCTGCCGAAGGGTGTCCTGCTCGTGGGGCCGCCCGGTACGGGGAAGACGCTTTTGGCCAAGGCGGTGGCCGGTGAGGCGGGACGCCCGTTCTTCCAGATGTCCGGTTCGGACTTCGTGGAGATGTTCGTCGGGGTCGGGGCTTCCCGCGTGCGGGACCTGTTCGAGCAGGGGAAGGCGAACGCGCCGTGCATCATCTTCATCGACGAGATCGACGCCGTGGGCCGTCACCGCGGCGCAGGACTCGGAGGTGGCCATGATGAGCGGGAGCAGACGCTCAACGCCCTGCTCGTGGAGATGGACGGATTCGAGGCCAACGAGGGGGTCATCCTCCTGGCTGCCACGAACCGTCCGGACGTGCTGGATCCCGCCCTCCTCCGACCGGGTCGGTTCGACCGCCAGGTGGTGGTCGATTCTCCCGACGTAAAGGGGAGGGAAGCCATCCTCCGGGTGCACGCACGCAAGCTCCCCCTGGCCGACGACGTGGAGCTGGGGATCGTGGCGCGGGGCACGCCGGGACTCAGTGGTGCGGACCTGGCCAACATCTGCAACGAGGCGGCCCTGCTGGCGGCCCGAAGGAACGCGGACCGCGTCTCCATGGAGGACTTCGAGAAGGCGAAGGACAAGGTGATGCTCGGTTCGGAGCGGAAGAGCCTGGTCCTGACCGAAAGGGAGCGAGTCCTGACCGCCTACCACGAAGCGGGACACGCCGTCGTGGGGCTCCGGGTGGAGGGCCTCGACCCGGTTCACAAGGTGACCATCGTGCCTCGCGGGCGCGCCCTTGGGATCACCGCGTCGCTCCCCACCGAGGACCGCCACTCCTACACGAAGGACTGGCTGGAGGGCCAGCTGGTGATGCTCTTCGGCGGGCGCGTCGCGGAGGAGATGATCTTCGGGCCGGAGAAGGTCACGACCGGAGCCGGGAACGACATCGAACGGGCCACGACGATGGCCCGTCGGATGGTCACCTCCTTCGGAATGAGTGACATGATCGGGCTGATGGCCGTCGGCGACTCGGAGCAGGAGGTCTTCCTGGGCCGGGAGATCGGTCATCGTCGCCAGGTCTCGGAGCACACCGCCCAACAGGTGGACCAGGAGGTCAAGCGGATCCTGGACGAAGCACACGGCGAGGCGCGCCGGGTCCTCGAAGACCACCAGGACCTCCTGGAGAACATTGCGCAGGCCCTCCTGGAGAGGGAGACCATCGGCCAGGAGGAGATCGGCCTCCTGGACAAGGGTGAGCCCCTACCACCCCTGGAAGGGACCCCTGAGCCTCTGCCCGGCGCCGCCGAGGCGGTCGAGCGGCTCACCGCCGGCGTGACCGCCACCGCGGAGTCCGACGCCGACGACAAGACGAGGGTGGAGGAGACCGCCGACTAATGCGGTACCGGGGGCGGCTGGAATGAGCCCGCTTGACGAACTCCTGCTCCTTCGCCCGGGCTGGAAGGACCTCGTCCAGATCCTGCTGGTCGCGGCGGGTCTGTACCGGCTCCTCCTCCTGGTCCAGCGCACCAGGGCCATGCAGATGCTACTGGGGCTGGTTCTGGTTGCGTCGGTCTACCTGGCTGCGGTGCTGCTGGGTCTCGACCTCATCCGCTACCTGCTGGCGCAGCTCTTCCAGTACGGCGCCATCGCAGCCCTCGTCGTCTTCCAGCCTGAGCTGCGCTCCGCGTTGGCCCGCCTGGGACAGAGCCGGATGATGAGGGTCTTCGCCCGGATGGAGGAGAGCCAGGTTGTGGATGAGATCGTGGAGGCCGTGGAGCGGCTCTGCCGATCGAAGATCGGCGCCATCATTGCCATCGAGCAGAACGTGGGGCTCGAGGAGTACGCGGACACCGGGAGTCCGGTGGAGGCCCGGGTCTCGGCGGAGATGCTCAACACCATCTTCACTCCCTATTCCCCCCTCCACGACGGCGCGGTGCTGATCTCAGGCGACCAGATCCGGGCTGCCGGGGCGATCCTTCCCCTGACCCAGTATTCGGTGTCGGACCGGTCCCTGGGTACCCGTCACCGCGCCGCCCTTGGGTTGAGCGAGGAGACCGATGCCGTGGTCGTCGTCGTCTCCGAAGAGACGTCCCGCGTCAGTGTGGCCCGGGCTGGTCGCTTCGAGCGGGATGTGTCCTCGGAGCGGCTCCGGGAGATCCTGGAGGGAACCGTGCCCGAGACCGCCGCGGGGATCGGGCTCCGCATCGCACGGGGCGGGTAAGCATCTCGGGGGTGCGGGGACGGAGCCGGTCCGAAGAGGGGGCTTCTCGGCTGTGGGCCTCTCGGGTGTTGGATCGCGGTAACTCGAAGGACGCCTTGGCGTACGGACCTTCTGGAGGCGCGTTGACACGTCCGCGCGGCTCCGGATACATTGGCCCGGTCTATACCCTCCGTTCCTCAAGCCGCACCAGAAGGGGCGGCTCCGCAAGGAGTGCAGCTTGGCTCAGTACGAACTCCTGACGCTCTTCGCCGACGGCGGATTGATGATGTACCCGCTGGTCCTCTGCTCGCTGGTGGCCCTGGGAGTCATCATCGCCAAGGCGTGGACCCTCTGGGTGGCCCACAAGGGTACCCAGGCACTGCTTTCCGAGGTGGAGGAGGCCGCCAGGCAAGGGGATCTCGACGGCGCCATGGGCATCGCCGCGGAGACCCCTGGACCCACCGCAGCGATCCTCATCGCCGGCCTCCGCCGCATTCGGCAGGGAACCGTCCGGAAGGGTGAGGTGAGCCAGGCCGTCAACACCACGGGCACCATCGAGCTCGGGTTCCTGGAGCGGGGGCTCGTGATCCTGGCGACGATCGCCAACGTGGCGCCCCTGATGGGGTTCCTCGGGACCGTTGCGGGGATGATCCTCGCCTTCGACGCCATCGCCCGCGCCGGAGACGTGGATCCGAGCCTGGTGGCCGGCGGCATCAAGGTGGCGCTGCTCACCACGGCGGCGGGTCTGGTCATCGCCGTACCGGTGAACATCGGGTACAACTTCTTCGTGACCCGGATCGACTCCCTGATCCTGGACATGGAGCAAGGTGCTCAGAAGGTCCTGGCGTTGGCATGGGACTTCGAGAAGGACGGGACCCTCACGGTGGTGGAAGAGCGGATCCGCGTGCAGCCGCTTCCGGCACGGCGTCCCAAGAGTGCGCCGCAGACCACCCCTCCGCCGTCTCCCGGCGGTGAGGACCCCGGTGACGGGGCGCCGGCCGGCGGATGACGGAACCCCACACGGCGATTGCCAGTATCTCCTCTTAGACGACTCCCGAGGATTCCATGGCCGTTCTGAACAACAAGAAATCGAAGGTCAGCGACGAGGTTCCCACCTCGTCCATGGCGGATATCGCCTTCCTGCTGCTGATCTTCTTCCTGGTCACCACCGTGTTCCCGAAGGACAAGGGGCTGGCCATCGTGCTCCCGGAGGAGTCGGAGACGGTGGAGGTGAACCAGAAGAACATTCTCCACATCGTGATCCAGCCCAGTGGGGTCGTGGAGGTCCGGCGAGGGGAATCCCAACAGGTTCAGACGGTGTCACCCCGGGAGATCGAGGGGATCTGGCGACAGGACGTGGCCAGCAACCCGAATCTCATCGCGGGTGTAAAGACCCATCCCGACACGCCGTATAAGTTCATGATCGACGTTCTGGATGCCCTGCAGACCGCCGGGGCCGACAAGATTTCTCTTCAGTTGCTGGAGGGCTGACGGATGGCGATCAAGCAGGGTGGCTTTTCCAGGAAGTCGAAGACGTCCGACGAGATTCCGTCCTCGTCGCTGGCGGACATCGCCTTCCTCCTCCTGATCTTCTTCATGGTCACGACCGTGTTCCGGACCGACTCGGAGCGCGACATCATCTGGCCCCAGGCCGAGGCCACGGAGAAGATCGACGAGAAGAAGAAGAACATCCTGAACATTTGGGTGGAGCGGAACGGCTCGATCTTCATGAATGATCAGCCCTACACCATAGAGCAGGTCTCGGAGGTCGTGGGCCCGCTCTACGCCCAGTCGGACCGGCGCCTGGTGATCTCCATTCGTGGGGATCGTGAGGTGCCGTACATGACCATGGATCAGCTGCAGAAGGAGCTGGTGTCTGCCGGCGTGGTCCGCGTGGTCTTCGCCACAGAGCTGGAACAGCGCATGACGAGGCAAAGACGATGACAGCTCAAGCCCTCCCCTCCGTAGGGGTCGAGACGGCCAACGACCGCCTCAAGCGGAGCTGGGACAACTGGTTCTGGGGTTCCATGATTGCGGCGACGCTGCTGCACTTCGGGACCTTCCAGTTCTGGCCGTCCATGACCGCAGAGGACGTGTCGTTCACTGCCGACGAACTGGAAGCCATCGAGCTTCCGCCCGAGATCGAGATTCCGCCGCCACCGGAGGCCATCTCCCGGCCGGCTACGCCGGTGATCGCCGAGGCGGAGATCTCGGAGGACATCACCATCGCGCCCACCACCTTCGAGGACAATCCGGTGGAGGACCTTCCTCCGCCTCCCGAGTCCACCGGCGAGGGTGACCTGGGGGCGAACCCCACCTTCACTCCGTACACGGTGGCCCCGGACATCACCAACCGAAACGAGGTGGTGCGGGCACTGGAGCGGGAGTATCCGCCGTTGCTCCGGGACGCCGGGATCGGTGGGACCGCGAACATCTGGTTCTTCATCGACGAGAACGGCCGGGTGCAGGACACGCGGATCCAGCAGTCTTCAGGACACGATCAGCTGGACCAGGCGGCACTTCGCGTGGCCGACATCATGGAGTTCACGCCCGCCTTGAACCGGGACAAGAAGGTCCCGGTCTGGGTCGCGTTCCCCATTACCTTCCAGGTGCGCTGACCGGTCTGGCACCTGAGTGAGGCGAGCGAGCCCCGTCGGCGTCAGGCCGGCGGGGCTCGTTTGCTGCGTGGGACCATGCCGGTCGGTGCTGCACGGGGCCGTGCCTCCCGGTACCGCCCCCACGGTTGCCGGCCCCGCACCCCCTCGCAAAGGCTCGTGCTTCTGATACATTCACGCCCTATGACCTACGCTGGACGCCTCCAGGAGACCCTTCCCCGCACGCAGGAGCAGATCCGCGAGGCTGCCCTTCGTGCAGGCCGCGACCCGGCGTCGGT
>CP070829.1:3275965-3287247 GCA_020344755.1 Gemmatimonadales bacterium | reverse complement strand
GCCGAAGAGGAAGTACTGCAGATCCGTCTCGAAGCCCAGGTCGTTGCGCAGGTAGTCGTTGATGGCCGGGGCGAAGGCGTGGTTCCAGGCGCTCAGTGCGGGGTCGAAGTCGTAGCCCTCGCCGGCGTTCTCGCGGTCGATCCCCTTGTAGCGGGCATCCAGACGTCCCACCGTGAGGCCGCGGTCCCGAAGGAACTCCTTCCGAAATTCGCCCACCGACGGGCGCAGGTTGTGGTCCAGCACCCACTCGGTGGAGACACCGGCCCACCGGGCGAAGGCGGTGGCGATCCGCTCCCGCTCCGCTGTGCCCAGCGACCCGCCCCGGGCCAGCGCCGGGATCAGCTCGTCCAGCGTGAAGGCCTCCGCCTCGGGGAGGATGTCTTCGAGGTCCCGGTCCTGCAGCGACGGATCCAGGGCGGCGTGGTACCAGGCGGTGGCGGTGAAGTTGGGAAGCTGCAGCGCATCACCCACGGGCCCTTGCCGGGGCACCCCCAGCCCGGTGGGGGAGACCAGGATCACTCCATTGAGGTACATCCACTGGTCCCCCTGGAGCTCGCGGGCGAGCCCGGAGACCCGTGTGGTGCCATAGCTCTCGCCGATGAGGAACTTGGGGGAGAGCCAGCGGTCGTAGCGCGTCACGAAAGTCCCGATCCAGTCGGCCAGATAGGAGATGTCCTCGTTGACGCCGAAGAAGTCCCTGCGATCCCCGGCGGCGGTCATGCGGGACAGCCCGACGTTCACCGGATTCACGAAGACGATGTCGGCCACGTCCAGGATCGAGTGGGGGTTGTCCCGGACGCCGTAGGGTTGGACCGGGTAGCCTTCGTCGTCGATGATCAGTTGCTTTGGGCCGGTGTAGCCGAGGTGCATCCAGAGCGAGCCCGAACCGGGGCCGCCATTGAAGGAGACCATCAGGGGCCGGTTCCGGACGTCGTCGACGTCGCTCCGTTGGTAGAAGGTGTACAGGAGCGACGCCACCGGCTCCCCATCGTCGCCGAAGACGGGCTGGGTCCCCACCGTCGCCGTATACGGCACACGGACGCCCTGGATCGTGACCTGGTGGGAGGTGGTGATGGCGGTATCCAGGGGAAGACGGGCGTCCTGCGCGGAGGTCTCAGGGGGCAGGACCAGGAGGGCGCCGACGGCCAGGCAGAGCATCAGAGGGATCTTCATGGAGGGCACGGGGAGGGCTTGGGACGGGCACGAAAGAAGAAACTCGGTGGGGGCGATCCGAATCGCACCCCACCGAGTCATATGCCCCGGTCCGGCGGCGGTCAACCGGACCCGGGAAGGTCAATACCGAAGCCGGACCGCCAGCCCCTCCCCCACCTCGTCAAGCCGCACCGCGGCCGGCCCCACCAGCAGCTCTACGTCGCTGCTCTGGTCCAGCGCCGCCCCCACCAACTGTTCCGCCAACTCGGTGTGATTCTCCACCAGCGTGGCCGACACCAGGAGGAGGTCCGCTCGATTCTCCCGCAGCGCCTTCCGTGCGTCCCGGGTTCCCACACGTCCCCGCCCGTTGGCCAGGGCCTGGTCCAGGACCTCGTCCAGCATACGCTCCTGAAGCGTCCGGGAAAGCTCCGACGCCGCATCTCCCACGGCCTGGGTCATCCGATTGGTGTCGTCCTCCATGGAGAGGCCCGGAACGATTCGCGCGCGCTCCTGCAGCGACCGTTCCAGCATCCCGAGAAGCCGCGACGCCGTCTCTCCGGGCCCCCCGAAGAGAACCAGCCCCTCCTTCCCCACCGCCTCCTGGACACGATCCACGACGGCGTGGTGGAGCCGATCGGCCTCCACCTCCAGGAATCGGTTCGCCAGGTCTTTTGCCGTCGCGCCCCTGACACCAGAGTTGCGGGCCGCCCGCTTGGCCACCCCGCTGTCCGCCACGTCCCCCACGTCTCCGAAGGCCACCAGTCCGGGCTTCTCCGTAAGGATCCCCTCGCGGAATTCCAGGAACCGGGCGTGGCGCCGATCCGCCACCACCACGACCACGGGACGGAGGTGCCGGAGCCCTCTCAGGTAGGGCGCCAGGTGCACTCCGGTGTCCCAGCTCACCTGGTCGGGAACGTGGAAGGGCACCGGTCCGGCGACGTGCACCCCCGCCGCCCCCCCGAAGGCCACCCACCCCTTCCCCTCGAGGAACCCGTCCCGGTCGAGCTCCTGCTCCAGAAGGTCCTTGGCCGCCAGGAAGGGGGTCAGATCCTGACCCTTGGACTCGAGGTCCCGGCGGATCCCAGCCAGTGCCCGGTCGAACCGGGTCTTCCAGGCGACCCGTTGCGCGGGATCGTGCTGGTCCGTGTCGAGGTAGACGCTGAGGACGAGCTTGTCCCGGAGGTCGCGGTGGAGCCGAGTGAGGTGCTCGAGGGTGAGCATACTCCCCTCCCCTTCCGGTTCCGGCGCCCCGTGCGCCGCCGGAGATGCGCAGGGAAGGTCTTATACCTTGAATCTCCCCGCTTTTCACGGCTTTGCAAGACCCCTCGCCGGGGTCTAGCTTTGGCCACCATGAAAGTGCTCATCGTGGGCGCCGGTGAAGTGGGATTCCACCTCGCCAAGCGCCTCTCTGAAGAGAACCAGGACGTGGTTCTCATCGAGGCGGATCCGGAGCGCGCGGACTTCGCGGCCCAGCAGCTCGACGTGCTCACCAAGGTGGGGAACGGGGCCTCCCTTCCGGTTCTCGAAGACGCCGGAATCAAAGGCGCGCGAATGCTCCTGGCGGTGACGAGCCAGGACGAGGTGAACCTCATCTCCTGCCTGGCCGCATCCCGACTCGGGGTGAAGTTCACCATCGCACGGGTCTCGAATCCCGAGTACTACCAGCGGGGCTCGGTCCTCTCCGGCGACCAGATGGGCATCGACCTGCTCATCAACCCCGAGCGGGAGTGCGCCTGGGAGACGTACCAGCTTCTCCAGGCCGCCGCCGCCACCGACGTGGCACAGTTCGCCGAGGGCCGGGTGGAGCTCCTCGGAGTCCGGGTCAAGGAGCACGCCCCGGTGGAGGGGAAGACGCTGGCGGAGATCGGCCAGGAGCTCGCGGACTTCCACTACAACACCGTGGCGATTCAGCGGGAGGGCGCCACCATCATTCCCCGGGGGCAGGACCGCATCATCGCCGGGGACCAGATCTACGTCCTTGCCCCCACAGACGAGGCGCCGGAGATCCACCGGCTGGCCGGGTACGAGGGGTTCTCGCTGCGGCGCGTGATGATCGCCGGAGGGAGCGCCGAGGGCGAATACCTGGCAGAGCTGTTGGAGAAGAACGGGGTGGAGTGCACGATCCTGGACCACGACCGTCGCCGCTGCCTGGAGCTGGCAGAGCGCCTCCCCCGCTCCCTGGTCCTCCACGCCGACGCCACGGACCTGGAGCTCCTGGAGATGGAGGGCGTGTCGGGAATCGACGGATTTGTCGCCTCGACGAGCCACGACGAGACGAACATGCTCGCCTCGCTCCTGGCCAAGTCCGTGGGCGCCCGGAAGGTGGTGAGCCTGGTGCACAAGTTCGACTACCTGCCCATCGTCCCGAAGGTCGGGATCGACGCCGCCGTCTCCCCGCGCATGGCCACGGTGAACGCCATCCTTCGTTACGTTCGCCGCGGCCGCGTCATGACGGTGGCGGCGCTGAAGGGGACCGGCGCCGAAGCCATCGAGTTCAACGTGGGGCCCCACGCCCGGGTGCTGAACACCCCCCTTCGGGACCTTCACCTGCCCAAGGGGGCGCTCATCGGGACCATTCTGCGCGGGGAGGAGATCATCCTCCCCCGCGGCGACGACATGGTCAAGGTGGGCGACGAAGTCATCGTCTTCACCCTCCCGGAGGCCGTGGGCGAGGTGGAGAGGCTCTTCGCCGAGTAGGGACGCCCCCACCGCATGTCGATCCGGCTCGTCCTCAACGTCGTGGGAATCCTGGAGGTCTTCTTCGGGCTCTCCATGCTGGTGCCACTCTGCGTATCCCTCGTCTACCGGGATGGTGACTCCCTCGCCTTCCTCCTCTCCATGATCCTCACCGTGGGGATCGGCGTCGGGACCTTCTACGCCACCCGGCAGGACGAGGAGATCACGCCGCGGGAGGGATTCGCCATCGTGACCTTCGCCTGGGCCTTCGCGGCGGTCTTCGGCTCCCTCCCCTACCTTTTTACGGGGACCCTCGATGGGGTGTGGGCCGCCGTCTTCGAGGCCATGTCGGGCCTGACCACGACGGGCGCCACCGTGTTCTCCGATATCGAGTCCCTTCCCCACGGGATCCTCTTCTGGCGCTCCTTCACGCATTGGCTGGGGGGGATGGGCATCATCGTCCTGGCCATTGCGGTCCTCCCCTACCTGGGCGTAGGGGGGATGCAGCTCTTCCGAGCGGAAGTCCCGGGTCCCACCCCGGAGCGCCTCCGGCCCCGGATCACGCAGACGGCCAAGCTCCTCTGGTTGGTGTACCTCGGGATGACGGTCCTGCAGACGGTCCTCTACATGGCCGGGGGCATGGACTGGTTCGACGCCTCGACCCACACCTTCGGGACCCTGGCCACCGGAGGGTTCTCCACCAGGAACGACTCCATGGCCGCCTTTCCCTCGCCTTACATCCAGTACGTGACCATCGTCTTCATGTACCTGGCGGGGCTGAACTTCTCCCTCCACTTCCGGGCGGTGACGGGCCGACTGGATTACTTCAAGGACGTGGAGTGGCGCTTCTTCACGGGAGTGGTGCTGGGCGCCGGCCTTCTCATCACCGCCATCAACCTCCTCTCCGGTGACTACGCCCTCACCTCCGGCGGAGTGGAGACCGCGCTCAGAGACGGGCTCTTCCAGAGCACATCCATCACCACCACCACGGGGTATGTCTCCGCCGATTTCGAGGCCTGGGTGCCCGCCGCCCAGATGGTCATCTTCGCCCTCATGTTCGTAGGGGGAATGGCGGGGTCCACCGGCGGTGGGGTGAAGGCAGTTCGGGTGCTTCTGCTCCTGAAGCAGTCCGCCATGGAGGTCCGGAAGCACCTTCATCCACGGGCCATCTTCCTGGCCCGTGTGGGAAAGCACGTCGTCAAGGAGGACGTCCTGGCGAACGTCATCGGGTTCGTCCTCCTCTACCTTCTCCTGGCGCTGGCCGGCGCCCTGGCCATGGCCGCCATGGGGATGGACCTCCTGACCGCCATCGGGGCCAGTGCCGCCACGGTCGGCAATATCGGTCCCGGGCTGGGGGAGGTGGGCGCCACCGACAACTATGGGTGGATGGACCCCCCTGCCCTGGCCATCCTCAGCTTCCTTATGTTGGTGGGACGTCTCGAGATCTACACCGTCCTCCTGCTCCTCCTGCCCGAGACCTGGCGGAGGCGCCGACCCCGGAGCGTGACACCATGAGCGGCAAGGCCCCGCCCCCCCACGTGGCCCACGTCCACGAGCACCTGGAGCGGCTGTCCAGCGGGATCACCATCACCATGGACGAGCACACGGTGTTCCTCGGCGCGGAGGAGTCCTCCCACTTCTGGGAGCTCATCGGGCTCCGGCTCCGAGGCGTGCCCACCGTGGTCCTGGCGGCCCTCCGGTTCCAGCGCCACGACCTGCCCGGCGAGGAGTACTCCCGGGAGTCGCTGGCCACCTATCTCTCCTCACCGCCGGCGCCGCTGGCCACGGACCTGGGGGCCGCCCGAGCCGGCGAGATCTCCGCCTATCTCCCCCGCTGGAGCGAGACCATTCCCAACTTCCTGGCGCGCATGAGGGCGGGCGTGGATACGGACGCCGTGCACCTGTCCCCGGAGATGGTGCAGGTCGCCTTCGACTTTCGTGCCGGGAACCCGTTCAGCGTGGACGCGATCCGCCGGGCCGTGGGGCCCATGACCCCGCACGTCCTCCGAACGGCGGACGGACACGTCCTCTACGGGTTGGCGCATCCGGCGGCCGCCAGCCACGGGGCATTCCTGGCCCTGACCCACGCCCACCAGTTCACACCGCAGGGCAAGATCACCCTTCCACCCCTCATGGTGCGGCGGGACTACCTCGTGGCCCTCCTTCCCCTGGCCCACGAACGCACGCGCCTGGCCGCCAGCAACTGGTCCCCCTTCCTCCCGGCTGCGGCCAACCCGGAGCACATTCTCCACATCTGACGGCCCGGGGGCGGGGCTCAGCGCTTGATGCGCTCGCCCTTGTCCTCCACCCGGAAGATCCACGCCGCCAGGCGCCCCGGACGGATCCGCCCGGTCTCGTCGCCGTACTCGTGGTCGGCCACGGAGCCCATCTCCAGGCCCGGTCGCGTGCGGATCTCCCCCAGGATCGTCGCGATCCGCCCCTTCCAGCGCGCCCAGTTCTCGGCTCTGAGGTCTACCCACCCCGCATCGACGATGCGCGGGTGGTCGGCGGGCATTCCGGCCTCCGGGGGCACCTTGACCTTGGCACCACGGAGCACCGAGTCGCCGTCGGGAAGGAGAATGGGCAGGCCAATGCTCAGGATCCGCTGGCGGAGATCGTCGTCCCATTCCACCAGCTCACGGCTCCGCTCCGCCGCATCACCCGGTGCCAGGTCCGAGGCCGCCGCCAGCGTCCCGTAGAGCCGCTCCAGGAGCGCGCCCTCGAAGAGGAGCTTGGAGAGCCGCGGTGGCCCGAGCATCTCGTAGGCCACCGAGCGGACCCCGTGCTCCGCCTCCAGGGCGTCCATGTAGGACAGCGCCCGCCCCCGGAGGACGCCGGCCCGATAGGTGGGGCCCAGCGTGGCCCCGTCCAGTGCGGCCACCACGTCCTTTCCCGTGGGGTGGGCCTGGATCTCCCGGAGGACCGTGTCCGCGATCTCCTCGGGGGTCAGGAACTCCATGAGCCCCAGGGCCGTGAGGGTCTCGAACTCCGGGGGGCTGAACAGCCCGTTCTCGCCGGCATCCAGGAAGACGCCATCCACGGTGGCCTCCAGCTGCTCGAAGCCCACCTCCCCGTCGAAGGCCTCGTCCAGTGACAGCGGCCCCGTGCTGTCCGAGCGCCGGAGGGGTGCTCCGCCCTGACGCACCGGCCCGAAACCGATGGACTTCCAGGAGATGGCGGCGGTGGGCTTCACCTCCTTCACCGAGGGTGCACCCGGCGTCCGCGCCATGAGGTAGAGCAGGAGTGTGTGGGCACCGGCCAGGGAGGCTTTGGCCAGGAGGACGCGGGAGGGACGCTCCTCGGAGTGGGTGAAGGGGATGTTCAACCCCATCCCACCGGTGCCGGCCGTCCCGACCTTCACGTACATCTCGGTTCCCGCGCGTTTCATCCCCTCCAGGGCGATCTGGACGTGGCGGATGAGCTGGGGGAGGTAGAGCGTGGCGAGGTGCCGGTCCACCGCCTCCAGCGAGGCTCCGCCCGTTGTGGCACTCTCCCGCAGGTTGGCGGCCGACTGGAAGGCGTTTTGATAGGCAAGCGCCCCGGCGGTGTTGATGCAGTCCACCACCGTGTCGGGTCGGAGCTCCAGGAGGAGCTTGCCCAGGGCGGAACGCTCCAGCACCGCCAGCGTGAGCTCCCCGTAGAGGTCGTCCACCAGGGCGCTCCGGGCCTCCGAATCGGCGTGGATGTCTCGCCGCGGCCGAAGGCGCAGGTCGTCCGGGACGAAGAGGTCGCCCCAGTAGCCTTCGACCCGGTCCGCGAACCCCGGGAACTCGGACCGCAGCTCAGCCAGGGCCTCGTCCACCTCGCTCTCCCGAAGCGAAGCCACCACGACCTTCCGCGCCCCCGCTTCCAGCACCCGGCGGACCACCGCCAGCCCCACCAATCCCGCTCCCCCGAGCACCAGGACGGTGCGATCCTTCAGCTCCATCTCCGCTCCAGTCCGGCACGCCGCAGCCTCACGTCACTGCTCGCCGGAGTTCGTTGATCTCGTCTTCCTCGAGCTCCCGCCACCGGCCCGCCGCCAGGTCACCCAGCCGCACCGGCCCGAATCGTTCCCGGCGAAGGCGCCGCACCGGGTGTCCCACCGCCTCGAGGAGCCGACGGACCTCCCGCTTCCGGCCCTCGGTGAGAATGAGCCGGATCTGGTCGGGAGCGCCCCCCCGGGGTCGCCACGCACGCCTCGCGCGGGCGGGGCCATCATCCAATACGACACCTTCCTCGAGGCGTCTTAAGGTAGCCGGATCCACCGCTCCCTTCACCTCCGCCCAGTACTCCCGCTCCACCTGGAAGGAGGGATGGGTGAGGCGGTGGACGAGGTCTCCCTCGTTGGTCATGAGGAGCAGACCCTCCGTATCCCGGTCCAGGCGCCCCACGTACCGAAGACCGCCCGTGCCTCGGGGGAGGAGGTCGTACACCGTCGGGCCACCGCCTGGATCGCGACGAGTGGTCAGGACACCGGCGGGTTTGTGCAGGAGGACCCATCGTACCGAGGGAAGATCCACGGGCTTGCCGTCCAGCTCGACCCGATCGCGGCTCGGGTCCACGGTCACCCCCATGGCGGTGACCACGGCGCCGTTCACCTGAACCCGGCCGGCGGCGATGAGCGCCTCCGCCTGCCGCCTCGAGGCGACCCCGGACCGGGAGAGGTACTTCTGGAGGCGCACCCCTCAGCCTCCCTGGGGTCGGGACTCCTCCAGGGGCTCCGTGTGGGCGGGCTCGGGCTCTGCTGGGGCGGGCTCGGGTTCCGCGAACGCGGTCTCGGGCTCCGAAAAGGCGGCCTCGGCCTCTGAAGAGGCGACCTCGGCCTCCGCAGGCCCCTCTACCGGACCCGCGTCTGCCTCGGCGGTTTCGAGGCCGCCGGCCTCCTCCTGCCCCGGAGCGGATTCGGCCTCACCCCCCTCGATGGAGAGCTGGGCGGCCTCCTGGTCGGCCTCATCGTCATCGTCATCGTCGTCCAGGCCCAGAGGCACGCGGTCGCGCAACACCACGGGCAACTCGTCCGGACGGGGAAGGTCGTCCAGGGAGGCGAAACCGAAGTGCTCCAGAAACCTTGCCGTCGTCCCGTACAGGAGGGGCCGGCCCAGACCCTCCCCGCGTCCCACCACGTCGACCAGGGCCCGGTCCTGCAGTGACCGGATCACCCCGGCGGACCCGACGCCTCGGATGTACTCGATCTCCACCCTTCCGATGGGCTGTCGGTAGGCGATGATGGCGAGGGTCTCGAGGGCGGGGCCCGACAGGCGCGAGGGCCGGGGCACGGTATCGAACCGTTCCAGGTAGCTGGAGAACTCGGAACGGGTCAGGATCTGATACCCCTCCGCCACCTCGGCGATCTGGAATCCGCGTTCCGTCTCGTCGTAGAAGACGGTCAGCTCGCGGATCGCCTCTTCCACCCGGTCCTCGTCCAGGCTCTCGTCGGCCCGGGCGATCTCCTCAGCCTTGAGGGGGGCGTCCGAGGCGAAGAGCACGGCTTCGACTATCTGGCTGGACTTCACGTGGTCTCCTGAAGCGACTCGGTCTCGGGTTCTTCGTCGGGGAGGGGAGCGAACTCCTCTTCAGCTTCGTCTCTGCGGTAGATCCAGAGCTCGGAAAAGGGGCTGACCTGGCGCATGAAGACGGCCCGGCGTCTCGCGAGCTCCAGGGACGCCAGAAACGTCATGACGCCGTGCATCCGGGCCTGAAGCCCCTCCAGACCCCGGAGCAGGCGCGAGAACTCCACCCGGGCGGTGTCAGTCAGGGAGTCCAGGATGAGGGCCACCTTGGTCTCCATGGACACCGGCTGAATGGTCACCCGGTGCTCTATGTCCCTGGGGTCGGGCATCTCCACCGCCAGCGCCGCCTCCAGGACCTCCTCCCAGGTGGTCTCCAGGGGGGTGTCTTCGAGGGACGGACGCGGGCGGGACTCCACGTAGCCCTTGGCGGACCGGCGGCCGCGCTCGGTCTCGGCGATCTGAAGTCGGTTGGAGATCTCCCGGATCTGCTCGTACTCCAGGAGCCGGCGGACCAGCTCGGCCCGGGGATCCAGCTCCTCCTCCTCTCCGTGGCGCGGAAGGAGCATCTGCGCCTTGATGCGCACCAGGGAGGCCGCCATCTCGAGGAACTCCCCGGCGCTGTCCAGCTGCGACGCTTGGATGCCCTTGACCGCCTTGAGGAACTGGTCGGTGATCCTGGCAATGGGGATGTCGAAGATGTCGATATCCTGCACGCGGATCAGGTGCAGGAGCAGATCCAGGGGGCCCTGGAAGCGGTCGATGTCGACCACCCAGAACCCCTCCTTTTCGGCGAAGGGGCTACCCAGCGCCCGATGAGCCTTCATCAGAGCCACATCCGCACGAAGGCATCGGCCCACCCCATGAGCCAGGTCACCGGGGCCAGTGCCACCCCGAGCGCGCCCGGAAGGAAGAAGATCAGCAGGAGGAGCACCGGAATCCCGAATCGGCCCATGGCACGGTACCGTGCCGCGAGCTCACGGGGCAGGAGCTGCGCCACCACGTGCGATCCGTCGAGAGGAGGGATGGGCAACAGGTTGAAGAAGGCCAGGAGCAGGTTGATGAAGATCCCGAAAAAGGCGGCCTGCTGGAGGATCCCGGCCACCGTGCTCCCCAGCACCGCCTGAGCCGGAACCAGGATTCCCGCCAGGAGGGTGAAGAGGACGGCGAGGACCAGGTTGGATACGATTCCGGCCAGGGACACCCGAATGTCGCCGCCCGGGTGGTCGCGGAAGTTCGCCGGGTTGACCGGAACCGGCTTCGCCCATCCGAAAATGAGCCCGTCCGTCCCCACGAACAGGAGGAGAGGAACCACCACCGACCCGATGAGATCCAGGTGAGGCAGGGGGTTCAGGGTGATGCGACCCAGCCGCTCGGCGGTCGGGTCTCCCTCCCGGCGTGCCTGCCAAGCGTGGGCCACCTCGTGGACCACCACGGACAGGATGAGAACGGGGATGAAAAGGGCGAAGTCAAGGTTCATAAGCGGCTAAAGCTATCCGTACCCTCCGGACCCGACCAGACCCCTCGACTGGACTTCCATCCCAACCGGGGCGGGGGCCGTTGATCCGTCTTTGGATTGACGGTATCTTTTCGGGCTCAGCGGACATTTTGGACCCGACACTCATCGAGATCAGCAGCCGATGCCGAACATCAAGAGCGCCAAGAAGCGCATGGAGCTCAGCCGGAAGTGGAACGCCGCCAACCGGCAGAAGCGCGCTACGCTTCGCACCGCCGTCAAGAAGGTCCGGAACGCCACGTCGGCGGACGAGGCCCAGGCCCTCTATCGCAAGGCCGTGGTTCTCATCGACCGCGCGTCCACAAAGAGGATCATGCATCCCAACCGGGCCGCTCGCCTGAAGAGCCGCCTCATGAGGCACGTCAACTCGCTCTAGACCAACGCCTCGAGCCCCCGCGGGCTCGACTCCGCTGAGCCTCAGAACGAGGGCCCCGCAGTCCGGACTGCGG
>CP070829.1:3264251-3275865 GCA_020344755.1 Gemmatimonadales bacterium | reverse complement strand
GGGCACCGGCGACAGGGAGAGCACGGGCGCCGGCGAAGGCGAGGGGGAGGGCACCGGCGACAGGGAGAGCACGGGCACCGGCGACGGCGAGACGGGGGCGATGTGCGGGCATGGGAGGGACTCCGGGAGAGGGTCGGGGAGAGGGTCTGGGACGGCGTCCGCTGCGTTGCGTGCATTCAGGATGCGTCCCTGGGGCCCGGGCCGGGCTACGTAGGGGTACGTACCCGGCGTCCCGCGTGCGTAGCGGGGTCGTATCGGGGAGCTAGGTCGCCCCCACCGCGCCCATGGTACCGCCCCCACCGCACCGCTCCTGCCGTACCTGCCACTCCTGCCGTACCGCCGCTGCCGCGCCGCTCCTGCCTCCCTACCGCGCCCGCTCCGGGAAGAGCCGCGCCAGCCCTTCGGTGGAGGCCTCCGTCACACCCCGCTCGGTGACGAGGCCCGTGACCAGCCGGGCCGGGGTCACGTCGAAGGCGTAGTTCCGCGCCGGGGAGCCCTCGGGGATCACCCGGACCGTGGCAACACCCCCCTCGGCGGTCTTCCCCGTCACCCACGTTACCTCGTCGGGAGCGCGCTCCTCGATGGGCACTTCGGTCCCTTCGTCCACGGAGAAGTCGATGCTGGAGGAGGGCGCCGCCACGTAGAAGGGGATCCCGTTGTCCCGGGCCGCCAGGGCCACGGGGTAGGTGCCGATCTTGTTGACCACGTCGCCCCGGGCGGTGGTGCGGTCGGTGCCCACGAGCACCACGTCCACCTGGCCCCGGGCCATGAGGTGGGCCGCGGCGCCGTCGGGGATGACCGTATGGGGGATCCCCTGCTCGCCCAGCTCCCAGGCGGTGAGGCGTCCGCCCTGGGAGCGGGGCCGGGTCTCGTCCACCCAGACGTGCAGCGGGAGGCCCTCTTCGTGGGCCTGGTAGATCCCGGCGGTGGCGGTGCCCCGGTCCACGGTGGCGAGCCAGCCGGCGTTGCAGTGGGTGAGGACGTTCAGACGATCCACGTCGCCCTCCACGACCCCCACCCCGTCTCCCGTCGACCGCCCGGAGGCCGGGACCCGTGCCGCATGGATCTCCTGGAGGATCCGGTACCCGTGAGCCCCCAGGCGCCGGTTGGCGTCCACGTCGTCGTCGCAGATCCGCGCGGCGAGGCGAAAGGCCGTCCCGGCCCGCTCGTCCGGAGGGAGGGGGGCCAGGTGCTCGGCGCCCCGGTCCAGGGCCCAGCGGAGGTTCACCGCCGTGGGCCGGGTGGCCAGGAGCCGCTCCCGGGCCCGAGCCAGCCCGTCGTCCGTGGGGTCCTCCCGCATGGCCAGGGCGAGCCCGTACGCCGCCGCGGCCCCGATCAGGGGCGCACCGCGCACTTGCATGGTTGCGATGGCGGTGACGGCGGCCTCCAGCGAGTCCAGCTCGGCGACCACGAAGGCGTGGGGGAGACGGGTCTGGTCGATGATCTTCACCGACCCGCCCTCGGCCCAGATGGTGCGGTACGGGACGCCCTGGACGTTCACGGTCCGGAGGTGGGCTCCGTCCCTCCGCCTTCCGCTCCGGTTCCCACGGGTGCCCCGGACGCGTTTGCCGCGGAAGCCTCGGCCACGGGACCGCCTGCCGTGGTGGCCTTCCCCGCCTCCACGGCCGCCTTCACCACTTCCCGGGCCGCCGCCTCCACGTTCTCCGCCTCCAGCAGGCTCCCGCCGATGAGGAGGAGGGTGTCGGAGCCGTAGGTGGTGAACCAGTGGCCCACCTCTTCGGCCTGGATCCCCCCGGCGGGGACGGGGAAGGCGGGGAGGTGCTTCCCCAGGGGGCCGCGGGCCCGGCGGTTCACGGCCTGGCACGCTTCCACCGGCCAAGCGAAGCGTCCCCGGGCATTCACGTAGACCGCAGCGTCCGCACCGGCCAACCTCCAGAGCGTGCCCATGAGGAGATCCGGTGCAATCCCCCGGTCCGCGTTGGGGGAGGTGTTGGCGTGGGAGGGGTGGGCCATGAGGGCCAGCCCCAGGTCCGCCTCCCTCAGCGCCCGAAGCGCGTCCAGCCCGGTGAGCCCCGGGCAGACCACCACCCCGGGGCAGCCGGCGGACCGGGCCTGCTCCGCCCGGCGGGGCATGACGTCCACCCCGGCGGTGACGTTGGGGAAGTAGACGGTGTGGGATCCCCACGCCTCGTTCACCGCCAGGATGGCGTCGTTCACCGCCCGGACCCTCGCGGCGAAGGGGGCCGAGGCCTGGTCGGCCAGGCCGTGGTCGTCCTTGATGATGTCCACCCCGGCCCGGGTGAGCCTCCGGGCCAGCTCCGCCAACTGGGCCGGGCTCAGCCCCACCGGCTTGAGGGCGCTGCTCACCAGGGGGCGGCCCTGGACGTTCCCCACCATCATCCGGATCCCGGGGACGCCGAAACGGGGCCCGGGGAAGTGGGCCAGCGCCCACGGGGGAAGCTCCAGCTCTTCCAGGACCACGCCGTCCATGAGCGAGACGTTCCCCCAGACCACGTTCAGGAACTGGGTCAGGGCCCCGTCGAAGAGCTCGGGAGCGTACTCCACCACCACCCGCTCCACGTGGGGGTCCTCGCCGGCGGGCACGACCTCCACCACCCGGCCCAGGAAGGTCCGGTCGATCTCCGGGGTGGACGCCCCCGGCGGCACCTCCAGGGTCTGCTCCCGGGCGATGGCCTCACCCTTCTCCCGGGCCGTCTCGCCGGAACGGAGGTGGAGGCGGTAGTGGGCGCGGATGGGTTCGAGGGTGGACATGGGGAACATTGTACGTGCGCGGGGCGGGTCCGGTCCATGCGGGGTGACGGCCGGACCCGGTCGAGGAGGACGCGGCCTGGCCTACCCTTTCTTCCCTCCATGCCGGTGGGCGCCGCTCTCGATGGGCCCTGCGGTCGAGGCGCCCGGGACCCTCGGCGTACGGCTCGACGTTCCCGACCTGCCCGACGGCGACACCCGCGTCGGAATGCCCGCGATTGACCCGGTGGCCGGATCCTGACAGGCTTCGGAAAGAGTTCAGAAGAGATTCTTCGTGCGAATCCAATTCATACCCACACGTGGGTTTTTTTTATGTGGACCATCTCGAGGCGAGTCATCCTGGCGGTGGCCGCCGCACTGCTCACTCCCGCGTGGAGCCTGGCCCAGGACATCACCCTCTCGGGCCAGGTGCGCCCCCGCACCGAATACCGGGACCCCTCCAGCGCCACTGGGGAGCGCCAAGCCTGGACCACACTCCGGACCCGCATCGCCGCCACCTGGCAGTCCACCGGGCCGGTGCAGGCCTTCATCCAACTCCAGGACGTGCGGTTCTTCGGAGAGGAAGCCAGCACCCTGGGGGACTACCAGGCCGACAACTTCGACCTGCACCAGGGATGGTTGGAGGTGGGGGCCCCGACATCGCTGGCTGCCCTCCGGGTGGGCCGGCAGGAGGCCGTCTACGGCGGACAGCGCCTCATCGGGGCCGTGAACTGGACCCAGCAGGGCCGCTCCTTCGACGGCGCCCGGCTCCGGCTTCGGCCCAACGACGCCTTCCAGGTGGACCTGCTTGGATTTCAGCTCTGGGAATCGGCCTCTCCCGCCCGGGACGTGGACGCCACCCTCTGGGGCGCATACGGCGTATGGACGCCCGCCGACGACCGGACGCTGGATCTCTTCACCCTTCGCCAGGAGACGGCGCTGGACGCCGGGGACACCGACCAGTGGACCGCCGGCCTCCGCTATGTGGCCCGTGACGGCGGGTTCGACTACCGCCTGGAGGGCGCGTGGCAGACGGGCGAGCGCACCGGCCAGGACGTCTCCGCCTTCCTGCTGGGCGCTCGAGCGGGCCGGAGCTTCGCAGACGGGCGCGCGGGGCTCACGCTGTGGTTCGACTATCTCTCCGGGACCGAGCCGGGCTCCGACGAGGTGGGCGCATTCGAGACGCTCTTCGCCACCAACCACAAGTTCTACGGGTACGCGGATCTCTTCCTGGACATCCCGACGCACACCGCCGGCCGGGGCCTGGTGGACCTGGCCGTGAAGGGTCGCCTGCAGATCACCGACGACTGGGGAGTCAACCTGGACGTCCATCGCTTCAGTGTGGCCGAGGACGGCGGACTGTCCTCCGGTGACCTGGGCACCGAGATCGACCTCACCCTCACCCGTGCCCTCTTCCACGGCCTCCGGGTCAGCGGCGGTGCGGCGTTCGTGTTGGCCGGCGACGCGCTGGGACCGGTCCGGGGCATCGACGACGACGTGACCTTCGCGTACGTCATGTTGGACCTGGTCTTCTAGGGAGGCCGCGCGTGAAGTCGTCGACGCGATTGGGAGCGGGGGTCCTGGCCGTGGCCGTGGGGCTCGCCGCGGGAACCGGCGGGTTCACCTTCGTCTACGGCCAGGGCGCCTCCTACCTCACGAACGACCCAGCCGCGTGCGCCAACTGCCACGTCATGCAGGATCAGCTGGACGGGTGGCTCCAGTCCAGCCACCGGAACGTGGCCGCCTGCAACGACTGCCACGCGCCCCACGACCTGGTGGGGAAGTACTGGACCAAGGCGCGGAACGGCTGGGCCCACTCGGTGGCCTTCACCACTGGGAACTACCCGGAGCACCTTCGGATCAAGGCCTTCAACCTGCGGGTGACCGAAGCCGCCTGCCGGGACTGCCACGAGGCCGTGGCGGCGGCCGTGGACGGCCCTCACGGTGACGAGCCCGGCACCTGCGTGAACTGTCATCGAGGCGTGGGGCACCGCTCCGCCCCCCCATACTCATCTCCGGCGCCCCGGGCGCCGTTCACCCCCGATCGCGAACCATGAGCGAGAACGAGAAGAAGCAGCGCAGCATGCCCTGGTACGTGGGGCTGGCCGCCGCGGCCACCGTGGCCTCCGTGGCGGTGTTGGCCCTCCTCACCAACATCTTCGAGCGGAAGGCCGAGGCCCGGAATCCCTTCGTTCGCGTGGTGGAGGTCACCGAGGCCACCGAGGACCCAGCGGTGTGGGGCCGCAACTTTCCCCACCAGTATGACACCTGGTTGAAGACGGTAGACCAGGAGCGGACCCGATTCGGGGGATCGGAGGCGCTTCCCCGCACTCCCACGGAGGCCGACCCCCGCAGCATCGTGGCGCAGTCCAAGATCGAGGAGGACCCGCGCCTGAAGACGATGTGGGCGGGCTACGCATTCTCCCGGGACTTCCGTGAGGAGCGCGGACACGCCTTCATGCTGGAGGACCAGACCTTCACGGAACGGCAGGCGGTGGGCCAGCCCGGCACGTGCGCCAACTGCCACGCCTCCACCGTGGTGGCATGGCGGGAACTGGGCGACGGAGACCTCACCCGGGGCTTCGAGGCCATGAACGGGATGCCCTACATGGAGGCCCGGACCCACCTGGAGTACGCGGTGGGGTGCATCGACTGCCACGATCCCGAGACCATGGAGCTCCGCGTCACCCGCCCAGCTTTCGTGGAGGGGATGGCGGCCCTCAAGGCGGGCCAGGGGGTGGAAGACTACGACGTGAACCGCGACGCCACCCGACAGGAGATGCGCTCCTACGTCTGTGGCCAGTGCCACGTGGAATACTACTTCCGGGGCGCCGAGAAGCGGCTGGTGTACCCCTGGGCCAACGGCCTCGAGGTGGAGGCCATCTACGACTACTACCAGGCTGCGGACTTCAAGGACTGGACCCACGCGCAGACCGGGGCGGCGGCCCTGAAGGCCCAGCACCCCGAGTTCGAGATGTTCACCCGGGGAATTCACGCCCGCTCCGGCGTGTCGTGCGCGGACTGTCATATGCCGTACCAGCGCATGGGCGCCCAGAAGGTCTCGAATCACCAGGTGCAGAGTCCGCTCCTGAACGTCCAGGCGTCCTGCCAGAGCTGCCACAACCTGCCCGAGTACGAGATCATCGACCGGGCGGAGACCATCCAGGCCCACACCTTCCGCATGCGGAACCAGGCCATGGACGCCCTCATGGAGCTCATCGCCGACATCGAGGCGGCTCGCGCAGACGGGACGTCGGACACCCGCCTGGCCACCGCGCTGGAGATGCAACGCCGCTCTCAGTTCTACCTGGACTTCGTGGAAGCGGAGAACTCCACCGGCTTCCATGCCCCGCAGGAGGCCACCCGCATCCTGGGCGAGGCGTTGGACTATGCCCGTCAGGGCCAGCTGGCCCTGCGGGACGCCACGTTCCAGGTGCGCATCGCGCCGCCGTCGAATGCGTTGAAGCAATAGCGGCGGCCCGGTGTCGGCGGCGCGGGTCGGCGCCGCCGGCTCCGGCATGGGCCGGTCGGGGTCGACCCGGTAGCCCAGCCCCCCGGGCGGGGCCGGGGGCGAGCCGGTGACGGAGGCCGCGGCGGCCGGCGGCCGGAATACGGCCCGGTTGAGGCGGTGGGGGAAGCCCGCCCCGCTTGCTTCGGGAATCCCCGAGCGCCGATGTTGGAGCCGTCCGGCCGTCCCCCTCCGCCAGCGCCGCCGAAGGAGACTCGACCCATTCCCGCCTCACCCTCCGCTCCGCCCTCCACCCGGGCGGCACGACCGTGAACCGGTTCTCCCGGCTCGTCACCGAGCTCAAGCGCCGAGGCGTCCTCCAGGTGGCCGCGGCGTATGGCGCCGCCGCCTTCGTGGTCATGCAGGTGGCGGAGATCGTCCTCCCGCGGGTCGGGCTGGGAGACGGGGCGGTGACCTTCGTGGTCTGGGCCTCACTGGCAGGGTTCCCGGCGGTCCTGGCGCTGGCCTGGTTCTACGACGTGGGGCCCGGCGGGCCCGTGCCCGCCGCGCCGCCTCCCCTGGACGGCGCCCTCGAGGAGGAGGGCGGGCCCGCGTCCCGGCGCTGGCTCCTGGGCTCCGCCGCCCTGGCGGGGACCGTCGCCCTCCTCGTCGCGGCCTGGTTCGGTCTTCGGGAACCGACCGACCCGGTCCCCGCTTCCGGAGGGCTGGGTCCACAGACGGTGGCCGTCCTGCCCTTCGAGATCCGGGGGCACCCGGACTTCGCCTATCTCGGCACCGGGCTGGTGGACCTGCTCACCACCCGCATCGAGGGAACCAGCGGGGCCACGCCGGTGCCGGCCCGCGCCGTCATGGGGCTGGTGGGCCAGGAGGGCGACGGACCCCCCTCCCCCGACGCGAAGCGACGCATCGCCGGCCGGCTGGAGGCCGGCCAGTACGTGGACGGATCGGTGGTGGAAGCCGGCGGACGGCTGAGCATCTCGGCGGCGCTCATCGAGACCGCCACCGGGGAGGAGCTGGCCACCACCACCGTGGAGGGAACCGAGGCCGAGCTCTTCGGGATGGTGGACGACCTCACCATGCAGCTCGTGGCCGACCTGGCGGGCACGCCGGGGGCCCGCCTGAACCAGACCGCCGCGCTCACCACCGACTCCCTGTCCGCGCTCAAGGCCTACCTCCGGGGCCAGGACCTCCTGCGGGACGGCCAGTTCACCGCGGCCCTGGAGGCCTTCGAGGAGGCCAGCGCCATCGACCCCACCTTCGCCCTGGCCTACTACCGGGAGAGCGTGGCCCGGGAGTGGGGGGCCCAGGCCGGAGCCACCGAAGCCGCCGAGGAGGCGGCGGCGCTCAGCGACCGGCTCTCGGACCGGGACCGGCAGCTGGTGCAGGCCATGGTGGCCTGGCGCCGCGGCGACGCCCGGGTGGCCGAGGACATGTACCGCACCATCCTGGGGATCTGGCCCGACGACGTGGAGTCGTGGCTTCAGCTCGCGGAGGTCCTGAACCACGCCGGGCCCCTGCGCGGGGAGTCCATCTCCGTCTCCCGGGAGCCGTTCGAGCGAGTGCTCCGCTACGAGCCCGACCACCTGCTGTCGCTCTGGCACCTGGCCCGCATCGACGTCATGGAAGGACGGTTCGACGACGCCGCGGACAAGGTACGTCGCATCGAGGCCCTCTCCCCGGAAGGGGACCGCACGCTGGAGCTGAGCGCCATGCTGGCCGCCCACGGCGACTCGGCGACGTGGCAGGCCGTGGTGGACCGCCTCATGGACGCCCAGGACATCACCCGCCGGATGACGCCCTGGAACGTGGCGGTGTTCGCCGGCCGGATCGACCGCGCCATCGGGGCTGCCGCCGCCATGGCCGAGCCGGACCGGGGCCGGGAGGTCCGGGCCACGGGACACCTGGTCCAGGCGATCTACGCCCTGGCGCTGGGCCGGCCCGGGGCCGCCGCGCGCTCCATGGAGCGTGTGGAGGAGCTGGATCCGGGACTCGCCCTGCTTTACGGCACGGCCTTCGACCTGCTGCCCTTCGCCCTGGCAAACCGGGACGTCCTGGAGGAGCGACGCCAGGCGCTGGAGGGGTGGGTCCCGCCGGAGGGGTGTACCTCCCCCCACCCGGTCCGCTACTACGAGCCCAGCACCTGTTACCGGCCGGCGGTCCGGCTCTATCTTCTGGGGCTGATCGAGGCCCACCTGGGGCTGGAAGACGCGGTGGAGGCCCGCCTCGCCGGCCTCGAGGACCGGATCGCCCAGGGAGATCCCACTAGGCAGATCCGGGGCTTCATCACCGAGATCCTGGCGGAGCGGGCCTGGGTCCGGGGCGACGTCCGGGAGACGGTCCGGGTGTTCGACGCCGATCCGGGGCACGAGTGGTACATCGAGGCGCTCCAATCCATCTTCCACTCCTACGCCCGGGGCCGCTTCCGCCGGGCGGAGGCGCTGGAGGCCGTGGGCCGCGTGGAGGAGGCCGCCCGCTGGTACAACTCCTTCGGCCAGGCGGCGGACCTGGATCTCATGTACCTCGCCGCCGGGGAGGTGGGTCGGGGGCGCGCGCTCCAGGCCCAGGGTCGGGGACCGGAGGCGGAGGCGGCCTACCGGGCGGCGGCGGCGCTGCTGGAGCAGGCCGAAGGTGCGTGGGCGGGCTTGGCCGACGAAGCCCGAGCCGCCCTCGCCCGGCCCGGATCTCCCTAGGCCGGGACCCGGCGGATCGGGCTCCCGGGGGCCTTCCGGCGCCCCGACTGGTTCACACCAGCGGGGCGCCGTGTCGAAGGTTCAGCCTCCCAGGGGGAAGGCCACGCCCACGTTGAGGAAGAGCGACCGGTTCTTCAGATCTGCCGGGTCGGTCTCCGCGTCGAGCGTCCGGAGTCCGAAGTCCACGCCGCCGCTGAGCTGCAGCTGGAGCGTCTCGCCCATGGGGAAGCCCACCATGGCGCCGAGGATGAGCCCGAAGTCCGTGGTGGTACGCTCGGTGAAGTCGACGTCGTCGCAGGAGGCTTCAACGGAGATCGAGCCCTCGGAGGCGGACACGTCGCAGGCCGTCTCGAAAGAAACCTGGGGCCCGCCGAAGACGCGGAACGACGTCCCACTCTCGGGGGGTGTCAGCCCCACGGAGAGGAGGACCGGGATCTCGATGTAGGCCGTGGAGAAGGCGGCGTCGACTCCGTCCAGGTCGATGCCCGTGCCTTTCTGGACCCAGTACAGCCCGGGCGCCAACGCGAGGCGGCCTTCACCGAGGGGGATGGCGAGGGAGGCGCCGATATTGAAGCCCGTCTCGTTGGCGGTGTCTTCGGCGTCGTCGCCGTAGAAGGTGGATGACGTCAAGCCGCCGTTGATGCCGAGGGAGAGCTGTGCCGCGAGGGGACGCGGTGTCTCCGCGACGAGCGTCACGGTGGCGAGGAGAACGATGGATGCGAGCAGGCGCTGCATGGTATTCCTCCCTGAGTGTGGGAAGGTCCTCTCGCACGTAACACGCTATCGAGGCGGGGCGTTGTCAACGGTCTCGTTTGTGGGGGTGCGGGCGTACGGGACCCCCGGCCTCCGGGGTGTGCTCGGCGGCGGGTCGCGCGCAAGCCGCGGGGACTTCGTCCACCTACTCTTCCAGGAAGGTGCAGAGGTACGGAATCGGCGTCGGATGGGACCTCGCCCAGTGGGTCAGGGCCCGCGCCAGGCGGCGGGGCTCCCGGCGGGGAAGGCTCCCGGGCACGATGAGCACACCAGCGTGGGGCTCACGCTCATGGAAGAAGCGGCGGGTGAGCCAGATGAAGTCATCTCGGTTGTAGGTCACGAAGACCCTTGCGTCGGCGGCGGCGGCCCGAAGCTGATCCTCGTCCGACCACCCGAGGCGCCCCAGCTCCCGGACGCTCACCACGTCCGACTCCATGCCACGGGCGATCTCCGCGACCCGGGGGGAAACGTCCTCGTCCGTGAGGAAGGCGGTCAACCCGGGAGTCCCTGGGCGAAGGGGAGCTCGGCGGCGAGACGCTCTGCCGTCCACTCCCGCTCCCGGGCGATGCGTTCGTCGATCTCGGAGGGATAGAGGGCGTGATAGTTGAGGGCCGCCCGCAACTGGACCTCGTCCAGCATGGAGAACTCCTCCCGGAGCGCGTCCCACTCCGCGGCGCAGTCCTGCCATGCCAGGACCACGGCCCAGACGTCCACCCCGGTGCCCTCCACCACGGCCCGGCGGCCCACCGCACCGTCCCGGAAGACGATCCCGGGGCAGCGGCGCACGCGGATCGCCTCGTCGAGGAGCTCCACCACCTGGTCACTCCACGACATCCTGGGATTCCTCGCCCGCTCCGCCTCCACCAGGCGGTCGAGGTCCGACGGGATGCGGATACTGTGCTGGTTTGTGCTCACGGTGCCGCCGGAGGAATCGAGGATCATGGGAGGTGGATGTAATGATCGTAATACATGGTTTACACCAACGGAATGAGCTGGGTCGGCACCGCTGGAATCCTGCGGAGAGACCCGGGCGGGGCCATGCCCGCCCGGGCCCGAAAGGTGGGTCAGCCTCCTCGCGGGTCAGCCTCCCAGGGGGAAGGCCAGCCCAGCGTTCACGAAGAACGAGCGGTTCCGGATGTCCCAGGGATCGTCCTCGGCGTCCAGGGTCTGGAACCCGAAGTCGGCCCCGCCGCTGAGCTGCAGCTGGATCCGTTCCCCGAGGGGGAAGCCCACCATCGCGCCGAAGACGAGCCCGAAGTCCACGGTGTTCCGCTCGACGATCTCGGCATCGTCGCAGGAGGCCTCCAGCGTCACGCTGCCGTCGGTGGCGGACACGTCGCAGGCGGTCTCGAAGGAGACCTGCGGCCCGCCGAAGATGCGGAAGGCCGTGGAGCTCTCGGGAGAGGTCAGCCCCACGGAAAGCAGGACGGGGATCTCGAGGTAGGCCGTCGAGAAGCTGCCGTCGATCCCGTCCAGGACCACGCCCGAGCCCTTCTGGACCCAGTACACACCGGGGGAGAGGGCGACGCGCCCCGAACCGAAGGGAATGCCGAGGGAGGCCCCGATGTTGAAGCCCGACTCGGACTCGGTCTCGTCGGCGTCGGAGCCGTAGAAGGTGGAGGAGACGAATCCGCCGTTGATCCCGAGGGTCACCTGCGCCGCCAGGGGATGCGGGGCCCCGACCACGAGGGCCAGGATCGCGAGGAGAGCGAAGGAGCCGAGAAGCCGCTGCATGGTGTTGCCCCCTGAGTGTGGGAATGTCTGTTTGCACCCAACAGGCCATGGCGGTCGGTCGGTGTCAACGATCTCTCTGGCTCGGGAAGCCGAGACCGGGGGGATGCGGACTTCCCTCCTCCGGGGCTACTCCCGCCCCGCCACGCTCCGAGCGACCTCCTTCCGGCCCGCCCCCAGCTGAAGGAGGGCCCGCACCAGGAGATCCAGGGAGACGGTGGCATCGGCGGCCTCCATCTTGGCCACCCGGGATTGGCTGGAT
>CP070829.1:3252429-3264151 GCA_020344755.1 Gemmatimonadales bacterium | reverse complement strand
TCGTCGGCGAGGTAGACCGTGGCCATGCCGCCCTCACCGAGCTCGCGCTCGATGCGGTAGCGGCCCTGGAGGGCGGCGTTGAGACGGGAGGGGATGTCGTTCATGGCGGGTGGGATTCCAGGGTTCGCGGAAGATCCGCCTCGCCTGGGGAGGTCCGCAAGTCAACGCACGGGAATAGGGGCGCGCTGTCAGTCTTGCTGAAGCGTCCGGATCGAGTGCCACCCTCGACCCTCTTCAGCCTTGCGACACTTCATGCTCATCCCCGCCAGGCTCGCGGCAGGCAGCGGCTCACGGCCGTGGCGCGGTCCGTGGGGGATGAAGGCGCCGGCCCCTCACCGACAGCCAGACTCCCGGGGCCGGGGATCGCCGAACGCCCCCTCCCGGGGGCCGGGAGACCGAGAATCACAGAACGGCCCGGAGAGCTCGAACTTCCGGGCCGTTCGAAGCAGCCCAGATGGCTGCCGGGAATGCGCTCCTCAAGGCTGCAAAGGCTGCATGAGCAGGTCGCAGTGAGCAATCGCGTCGAATGACAGGCCGATCTGTGTCGGTCCAAACACGCCCGTGTCCATCATGTGGGACTTCGTGTCGATGTCGAGCTGGATCAGGCCCTGGCCGAACATCTCCATGAGGCAGCCCATCTCCTTGGTCGCAACCTTGCCGTTGCCCTGGTTGATGAAGCCCTTGACGTTCATGCCCACGGGCAGCGGCGGCAGCCCATACCCGACGGGGAGCGTGGGATCGGGAGGCGGGAACATCCAGCACTCGCCGTAGTTGTTCGCGGGTGGGACGCACGGGGCGAACTCCGTCCAGGTGTAGCCACGGCCATTCATTTCGACGAGGCTGCCGCTTCGCAGGGGCATAGGACCGCTGACGGTCAGGTCTCGCACCAGCTCCTTGCTGAAGTAGATGCTCGCGGTGTGCGTCTTGACCCACTTGCTGGTCGTCTGGGCCTTGAGCACGTACACGTGGAGGGTCGGCAGCGTGACGGCGGCCCCCGGTATGTCGATGATCTCGAACGGGCCTTCGATGAGGAGCCACGCGTCAGCCAGATCGAACGGAGAGATGTCCGTCCCGTTTCCCGTGCCGTCGCACGTCGACGTCTGGAGGTACACGAGCCCCCTCTGGCTCCCGTCTGCGCTGGTATGGAGCGCCGGCGTGTAGCCTAAAGGTAGCGCCTCCGCCGCCCAGCCGGGGTCGATCTCGTAGGCGCCCACCATCGTGTTGCAGGTCATGAGGACGTGGGCGTATTTACTGTTACCCACCACGTGGGGCCGCGAGGAGTGCGGCGCCCCGAGGGCAGTGCCGCCCGCGTCCAGCGGCGCTGGCATCGAGTCTTGCGGTCCCATTACCGGCGCGCCGTCGCACGCCATCATTGCGATCACCAGCGAGACAGCCGCTGGTACCTTCGGTTTCATGACTCCCCCTGAGCTGAGGTGTCGCCGCTGCAAGGCTGCAGCATGGGATTTGGCGATGACAGCGTGACGCAAAGTGCGTGCCTTAGGGGTCCGTGCTTCGGATATCCCCGTGCAGGCTGCCAGCCGGTCGGTTCGGTTGGGTGCCGGAGCCTCGAGTCGCTGCGAGGAAGGCAGTGCCAGATCAGGGTGAAAGCCCCGCCTGGCTCCTTCTCTGGCGGAGGCGGAGCCGGTCATAGGGTGGGGCACGCAGGTCACCGGTGCCCGTCAGGAACGAGTCGTTCTGTCACAACCACCGACAGAGCGTCGCAATTCTCACGAAGAGAGCAGTTGGTCTCTCAACCCCCTCCATGGTTCACTCCGACACTCCAGCTGTGCAGGCCCGGCCGGGCTGACCGGCGACCCACCGCCCGCGGCGGCCGCCCTGGCTCGACGAGCCAGGCTCGTCGAGCGACCCGAGGCGATCCGTCGCGACGGGCGAGCCGCGGTCAGGTGCCGGGGTCCGCGACGTCCGCGAGCGTCCGGTATTCCACCACGACCTCGACGCCTTCCTCCGGCGTCCATCGGGCCCAGTAGCGGCTGCCCACGCGCACGAGGACGATGTCGACGCAGAAGAGAGCATCGCACGAAGGCTCGAGCCAAATGGAGCGGCCTTCCACCCTCACGCTCCCATCCGTTCCGGTCTCACGAATCTCCGGTTCGCCGACGAACCCGGTGAAGCGCTCGACCCGCCGATGCGCGTACGTCTCCCCGTTGAACCGGACCGTGTCAGCCAGGAGCTCCAGATGGTGGTCGGGCCAGTTGACGACCGTGGCCGGGAGCGACTGCCCGTCGACGGAAACGGCCACCAGCGTGTCGAACATCTCTGGCTCGGTCGTCGACCCGGTGCAGGCGAGTCCCAGCGTGGCAAGCGCACACGTCACGGAGAACCCACGCCACCGCCTGATCATCGTCCCTGCCCGATGCGGAAGGGGTGCGTTCGCCTCGGCCCCCGCCCCCGATGTCCCGAAGCAAACTGTGATTGGAGCCGTCCGCCCCATCGAGGCCATTTCGCGCGTGGTAGTCTGCATCATCACCTCCCATCCCAATCGTCACGTCACCTCCAACTGTGATACACGTGAGGACGGGGGAAGGCTCAGCCTCCTACCTCGGAGCCGCGGTCACCGGCCGCTACCGCATCGAGTACAAGCTCGGTGAGGGCGGGATGGCGTCGGTGTCCCTGGCCGAGGACCTGAGGCACGAACGAAAGGTCCCGAAATTGGCTGGAGTCGGTGAAGGACTGGTTCGCAGAGGCGAACGATTGATCCTTCGCAGCGGGCGGGACCTCCACCGCCCTCTCACAAGGTCCCGTGGAGCCCGCCGTCCGCCGTGATGGTGGTCGCGTTCACGTAGCTCGCCTCGTCGGAGCACAACCACGCGATCGTCCGGGCCATTTCCTCCGGCGCCGCCGCCCGCTGCAGCGGGACCATCCCGGCGATCATCCCGTCCATTCCCTCATCGGTCACGATCCCACGGATCCGCCGATGCATCTCGGTATCCACGAACCCGGGGCAGACCAGATTCACCCGAATCCCATGGGGTGCCAGGTCCGCGGCGGCGCTCGAACTGAGCGTGATCTGCGCGGCCTTCGAGGTCGAGTAGGCCGCCCCCCCGCCGAACCCGACGAAGGAGTTCACGGACCCGACATTCACGATGGCCCCGCCGTTGCCCGCCTCGATCATCGCCTTGGCCTGGTACTTCAGGCACAGGAAGTTGCCCTTGACGTTGACGTCCATGACCCGGCTCCACAGCGCCTCCGACATCGCGAAGATGGGAGCGATTCCCTCGCCCTCGATGCCGGCACTGTTGACGCAGTAGTCGAGGCGACCGAAGGCGTCGATGGCGTGCGCGACCATCGCCTCCACGTCCGAGGCGGAGGAGACGTCGGTGGCGATGGCCGTCGCCTCTCCCCCGGCTTCGGTGATCTCACGAACGAGGCTGTCGAGGCGGTCGGCTCGGCGCGCAGCGGCGCTGACTTTCGCTCCGCGGGCGGCGAAGAGGAGCGCGGTGGCGCGGCCGATCCCGCTCGAGGCGCCGGTGACGAGGGCGACCTTTCCAGTCATGTCGGACATTCGAGCTCCCATGCGTTCGGGATGGTAGGCAGCGGAAGAGGTCCGGCGGCGGATGTCTCGAGCTCCCCCGGGTCCGGACCACGTTCGTGGTCCTCCCCCTCGTGTGCCACCGAGCCTGCTCCATCGGCGTCATCGAGTCAAGAACGTCGGCGCTCCCTCCTACCTCCCCAAGCGCTCCTCCAGCTCATCGAGCCAGTTGAGCACGAGGATCACCCTGCCGGCTCTCGCCGCTTCGACGGCCCGGAGCATCATGAACCGCTGGTCGTCCACGTCCACGTCGTACAGGGCGTAGAAGTCTCCGTCATTGAGGAATATGTCGTCCGGGATCCTGAACAGAGCGGTCCGTTCACCCACGCGGAACGCGTCCCCCGCCAAGACCTCGACGGCCACCAGCTCCCGATTCCCGTCGACGAAGAAGAGCTCACGCCCCGTGCGCCCCCAGATCGGCTGCACTCCCCCCTGCGTGGAGATCGGCACCTTCTGCAGCGTCGGATCGGGAAAGGAGCGTACGTAGACCTCCTTTCGCCCGGTCTCGTCGGACTCGTGGGCGAGCCAGCGCCCATCCGGGGAAAGGGCGAAGGCCGTCTCCTGGAAGCCCGAAGCGATGTCGACGGAGACGGAATCTTCGCCCGGGGCCATGGCTGCGATCCGCGCGGAATCCACTACGGCGTTGCCCAATCGCAGGACCCGCCACCCGTCCGCCGTGAGCAGCCCTTCCATGATGGCCCTGGGCTCGCGGGCCAGGAGCTCGGGCACCCCGATGCCATCTGCCCGTCTTGTCATCAGCTCGCTCGCGGCGAGCGCACCCGCTTCGTCCAGGGAGATGTAGGTGATCGCTCTCCCGTCCGGCGTCCAGCGGGGGCGGGCCTGCTCAGCGGGCTCGGTCGTGAGGCGGGAGAAGGGACCGGTGGGGAGCTGCTTGACATAGATGTCCCCGGGGTCCCCACCCGCCGACCCCGCCGTAGCGACGCCGATCGCCACCCTCGTTCCATCGGGAGAGATCGAGAAACCCGGGTTGTTGCCTGCCGTGAGTGGGTTGAGGACCCAGTCCGGATCGACGGGCTCCGTCCGTCCCGCACGGTCGACCCAGACAGGCTGGTATAGACCTGCGTTGGCGCCCGAGGCCAGGTAGACGAGGGATCCAGCGGAAGCGATGGCCCAATGCTGGGCCGGCATCGTCTGAAGGCCCTCGGCCACCGTGACGAACGGCTCCGTGATCTCGAGCTTGGCAGCGTCGAACGGTGCCGCCACGAGGTTCCCCTGTGCATCCATCCCAACGAGGTCCCCCGACGGGGACTCATGGGCGAAGGATAGGCCGGGCGCGACGGTGACCACCTCGTCGGTGCCCAGGCGCTGGCCGCTCAACACGGTCTCGGTGAAATCGAATGTGGCGCTCCCGAAGAGGACCGCCCTCCCGTCCCGAGTCACGAACGGAGCGTACTCGAACCGCTCTGGGTCGTCGGCGATCACCTGCGTCGCTCCCCCGGAGTCGGGGACCCGCCCGACGGAGAACTGCGGGGTGGTGAAGTAGACGAACCCGTCGGCGCCCCAGTGCGGGCAACAGATGGCGGAATCGGCGAGGATTCGAGAGGCGCCCCCGGTCAGGGGTATCGCGCGGAGGGTGAGCTCGGAGCCCGAGACGAAGGCCACCTCGCTGCCATCAGGTGAGATCGCCGGGCTGTACCCACCTTCGCTGCCCGGGATGGGCGTCGATTCGAGATCCTGCAAGCGACGGAGCCAAAGCCCCGACGCCGCTCCGCCCCCGGTGTAGACCAGAAAGGACCCGTCGTCGGAAAGAGCGAACGCATTGGGGGTGGGGCCGGACAGGGAGGGTGGGGGCTGGAGGTCCAGGGAGATTCGGATGGGCACCCGGGGCGCCTCCGGCCTCAGGGTGAGCCAGGCGAATGCCCCAGCCATGACCGCAGCCACGGACGCGAAGGTGATGGCGAGGCGCCTCCAGTACGCAGCACTTGCACTGGTGCCTACCCCGTCCTCCGCCTCGGGACCGTGTCGGAAGCTCGCATCCGCCAGCGCACGAGCGAACTCGTGCGCTCTGGTGAAACGGTCCGCAGGCAGCTTCTCCAGCGCCCTGCGTATTGCCGCGTCCACGTTCGGAGGGACCGTCTTTCTGACCTCCGTGGCGGAGACGGGGGCTCCCTGGATGATCTTCCCGAGTACCGCCTGGGCGGTGCTCCCCACGTACGGCGGGTCGCCGGTGAGCATCTCGTAGAGCATGGCGGCCAGGGCGTAGATGTCGCTGGCCGGGCCCACGTGCTGATCTCCCGTGGCCTGCTCGGGGGACATGTAGTACGGCGTGCCCAGCGACAGCCCCGTCTCGGTGAGGCGGCTGCCCCCTGCAGCTCCCACCGCCAGGGCGATTCCGAAGTCGGCGACCAGGGGCTCGCCACGGCTGAGCAGGATGTTGGCGGGTTTGATGTCCCGGTGCACGATGCCCTGTTCGTGGGCGGTCTGCAGCGCATTGGCCACTGCGGTGGCTAGGCGGATGGCCTCATCCACCGGCAGCTGCTTCTCCCGGTCGATCCGATCCCTGAGGCTCTCGCCGTCGACGTACGGCATCACGTAGAAGAGAAAGCCGTCGGCCTCGCCGGAGTCGAAGAGTGGGAGGATGTGGGGATGCTGCAGGTTGGCGGTGGTCTCGATCTCGGCCAGGAACCGCTCCGCGCCCACCACGGCGGCGAGCTCAGGCTTGAGGACCTTGAGCGCCACGGGCCGGCTGTGCTTCAGGTCCCTGGCCAGGTAGACGGTGGCCATCCCGCCGGCGCCGAGCTCGCGCTCGATGCGGTAGCGGCCCTCGAGGGCGTCCTGCAGACGGGAGGGGATGTCGTTCATGACGGGTCGGATTCCAGGGTCCGCGCAAGATCCGCCTCGTCCGGGGCGGTCCGCAAGTCGACCGATGTCGGCAAGAACGGCAGACCGTGCGTTCTGACGACGAGTCGGACCCCTCCTCGCCGGGATGCGGCGTTGCCGATGATCGGTCTGCAGGAAGGGGTCGTCGGTTCGAACCCGGCGGGCTTCAGGGACCTGAGTACCGGAGCCGCTTGCGCCTCCCGGTGCGGGCGGTTTCTTGCATGTGGGGGAGGTGGCTGAACGCACGCCTGGCCAGCCGATTCTCCCGCAGCTCACCGGTACCAAGCTCCCGATCCCCGATGCCTGCCCGCCGCCGCTTCCGCCTCTACGTCATCCGCCTCCGGGCGAGCGTCCTCCGGAGCCGGAGCTTCAGGAAGGCCAACCCGCGCTACGTCGTGGGGAAGCCCTGCGTCTACGTCGGGTCTACGGCCAAAACGCCGGAGGAGCGCTTCGCGGTCCACATGACGGACCGGGTGAAGGGGAGCGGCAAAGTTCGAGAGTACGGGGAGTGCCTCCTGAAATGGGCGTACCAGGACCTCCCCATCTTCTACAGCAGGGAGAAGGCGGAGGAGGCGGAGTCCAAGTACGCGGACGAGCTGCGGAAGCGGGGGTGGGGCGTCTGGCAGAACTGACGGCCGGAGAGGCGACTCGGTCGCGCACTCTGCCTGCTCCACGGTAGACGACAGCGAGCGCTGCGTGTATGAACTCGCCGACGACCTCTCGGGCTGGAAGAATGAGCTGGAGACGTTCCCGCCGGGATTCGGTGTGCGGCTACTCGATCTCCGGCAGGGTGTCGCAGGCCCGCGCCCTACTCCGGTTCCACCTCGAGCGCCACCGAGACCATCCCGATCTCGTTGATCCAGGCCCGGTGTCCGGCTCGTTCGAGGACGCTCACGGCCTCGTCACCCATCTCCGAGATCGAGACCGGGGACGCGCTTCGCGTGACCGCCCGGGACCCTCTCTTCGACGCGTCTCCGTGTTGGTCGGATCCGGCGGCACAACAGTACGACGTGGCCCCGGACGGCGAGCGCTTCCTCATGCTGGAGCGTGAATCGGACTCGTTTTCCATGGTCGTGGTCTGGAACTGGATCGAGTCGGTGAGGGCCCGGTTCGAAGAGTCGAACGACTGACCGTTCGCCGCCGGTGTGCCCCCCCCGGGGCCTCACGGAGCCGGTGCAGCCGGAGGGCGCGCAGCCAGGTTCCACAGGAGTCCCTTCTCACGCGACTCCAGGTCGAACTCCAGGTAGTCACAGGTGAGCTCTTCACCAGCCTGGACCGGACGGATTGTAACGGTGAACCGGGCGTCCCGGTCCGAGCAATTGGGGTCCGGCGCGTGGTTCATGAACTTGGCATTGTCCCCACACAGGACGTATACGCCGTCCTCGTCCAGGAAGAGGTAATGGCGGAGCCGGGACTGGAAGGGCTCCGGGAATCTCACGAGCTGTGAGGGAGGGATCCGCCAGTCCACCCCGTCGGTGTACTCCCACACCCTGGCACCCCGGGGGAGGGCGGTAGCCGCGAAGAGCCCTACACCCGCGATGCGGCTGGGGGCGACGTACGTAGGCACGCACAACATCGGTCGTCACGCGTCTTCTGGTGCGCGCGCCCTGCGCCGGAGCCGCACCAGGTGAGGCAAGCTGCCTCGGGTACCGTACGACGGGAGGCCGCGGAGCGAGCGCGGGCGCTTCCCTGGCCGCCCGGACATTCGAGCGGATCGACGCGTATCTATACGATTTGGATCCGCGGAGCAATGGGCTCGTAGGCGGCGGAGCGCCCGGTGCCGGTCCCCGTGCATCGGCCGAGCGGGGGGAGGGCCGCGGCCCTTGTGCCGCCCGCCGCAACGGCGCTGATTTCGGAAGGCTCGATGAGCCTGGAACGGCCGCATGAGGAAGCCCTCCATCCGGCTGCGGCATGGAGATCGTTCGGTGTCGTTCGCTGCCCTGCCCTTCGTGCTCGGGACGGTCCCGGGTCGGCTCGGCTCCCTCGCCACGGGGGTCGCTCAGGAGGGTGCGCTCTCCTCCGGGGGGTCCACTGCGTCGGAGCCCACGGACTTCCTGGCCATCCTGGGGGTCCTGCTCTTCTTCGGGCTCCTGCTTCCCCGGGTGCTCCGGCCCCTCCACCTGCCCCTGGCGACCTCCCTGATTCTGGTGGGCGCGGTGATGGGCCCTCATGGGCTGGCGCTCGTGGAGCTGGACCCGGGACTGGCGCTGGTGGGCTTCCTGGGTGCCACCTTCCACATGCTGCTGGCCGGGACCGAGGCGCGGGAGCTGGGTCTCCGCCCCACCGATCCGGATACGATTCGCGTCCTGGCGCTGAACGCAGTAGTGCCCGGTCTCGTGGGGGTGGCCGTCGCCCGGGGCTTCGGCTACGAGTGGAGGCCGGCTCTCTTCGTGGGGATCGTATTTCTGTCCTCCTCCATCATGCTCGTGTTCGGTGTGGTTCGAACCCTGGGACTGGCCCGGGCGCGGGTCGGGCGGCTCCTCAAGCGGGTGGCGGTGGTGGAGGATGTGGCGGCCTCCGTCCTGGCCCTCGCCCTGTTCCAGACCCTCGCCCCGCACCCCCGCTACCCGTTCCCCATCCTCGCAGGGCTTCTCCTCTCCTCCGTGGTCCTGCTGCGCATGTTTCTGCCGGAGGTCGTGGGCTACCTGTTCACACGCTTCCAGGACGAGGACGGGCTGGAGCCCGAGGCGCGTCTTCGCCTCGTGATCGCCGTCATGCTGCTGGTGATCTTCGCGTATTCCGCCTTCGACGTGCAGCCGGTGGTCGCCGCCTTCCTGGTGGGATTCGCCCTGGCCGGGATCCCTGCCGTCGCTCCCCTTCGCAAACGCCTCGAGACGCTGGGATACGCGTTCTTCATCCCCGTCTTCCTGTTCGTCGTGGGCCTCGAGACGGACCTCGCCGTACTGGCCCGCTTCGAGCCGGAGAACCTGCTTGCGGTCGCCGTCCTCGCGACCGCTGTGGGGAGCAAGGTCGTCACCGGTTTCCTGGGGTGTCGGTGGACCGGGTTGCCGAGCCGGGACGCCGCCCTCTTCTCGGTGGCGTCCACCATGAAGCTCGCGGTGCCCCTCTCCGCGACCTACGTGGCCAGCGACCTCGGGCTCATCGACGCACGACTGTTCTCGGCCCTGGTGCTCCTGTCGGTGGCGACCTCCCTCCTGCCCCCGCTCCTGCTTCCACTCGTCGCCCGAATCGGGGCCGCGCAGACCGATGCTGGCTGACCTGGCGATCCTCCTGGGCGCCCTGGCGGTGCTGGTGAAGAGCGCGGACTGGCTGGTGGAGAATGCCGTACACCTGGCCAGGCGAGTCCACACCTCCGACCTCCTGATCGGACTTCTGATCACCTCCGTGGGCACCTCGCTCCCGGAACTCACATCATCGCTGGCGGCGGCCCTGGCCGGGAGTCCGGCGCTGGTCATCGGGAACGTGTCGGGCAGCAACATCGCCAACATCGGGCTGGTCATTGGCGTGGCGGCACTCGTACGTCCCTTCGCCACCGCCCCGAAGATGCACGACCGCGACGGCTTCATCATGATCGCGGCGGCGGTGCTCTTCTTCGCGCTGGTTCAGGACAATCGCCTGGGTCGCCTGGAAGCCGCCGCGTTCCTCTTCCTGTACACGGCCTATGTCGCCTTCGTGGCCAGGACCGACCGAGGCGAGGTGGAGCAGCGGTTCGCCGACTTCCTGAAGTTCACCTTCGGGCTCGAGTACGCCCGCCCGGTGGTACGGGGACTCCGGAAGCGCCGGCCCAGGACCGGCTCTCCGGCTCGGGCTTCCGTGCACCGAGCCGGGTTGGGCCGCGAAGCCACCTCCCTGGTGGTTTCCACCGCGGCTCTGGTGGTGAGTGCGCGCTATGTGGTGGTGGGGGCGGTGGGTCTCGCCGGCCGCCTGGACGTTCCGGAGAACCTGATCGGGCTGAGCCTGGTGGCGGTGGGAACCTCGCTGCCCGAGCTGCTGGTAGCGGTGGCCGCAGCCCGCCGCGGCAACGCCGAGCTCATCGTGGGCAACGTCATCGGGAGCAACATCGCCAACGTGCTTCTGATCCTGGGACTCACCGGGCTGGTGCGTCCGCTGGAGGTGCCGGAGCTCTCGGTGGTCTACTCCATTCCCATCTCCCTCTTCTTCAGCCTGGCGCTCCTTCACTTCATCCGGACCGATTGGCGGATCAGCCGAGTCCAGGGCGCCCTGGTGGTGGTGGCGTACCTGGCCTTCCTGGGGACCGCCTTCGTCCTGGGTTGGGGCTGACGGGCCCACGCTTCCGCTCGGAGACTGCCTCCGAAGGGATGGTAACGATGACGGATCCACGTGACCGCTGGCTTCTCGACGCGTACGCACCCGCCGAGATGGCGCAGAAAGTTCTCAGGACGGGGGTCTCCAAGGCCAACCTGTCGGTCTCCCATACCCTTGCGCTCTCGGTGCTTGCCGGGGCGTTCATCGCCATGGGCGCCGCATTCGCCACGCTGGCGATGACCCAGACCGGGCTCGGCCTCGGACCGACCCGCCTCCTGGGTGGGTTGACCTTCTCACTGGGCCTGATTCTCGTGGTGGTGGCCGGCGCTGAGCTCTTCACCGGAAACAACCTGGTCGCCATGGCGTGGGCCAGCCGCGCCATCACATCCCGACTCCTCATCCGCAATTGGGTCCTGGTCTATGCGGGGAATCTGCTGGGGGCGTTGGGGTCTGCCGCGTTGGTCTTCTGGTCCGGCGTGTGGGCGTCATCCGGCCACGCCGCGGGCCTCACAGCCATTGCCATCGCCGTCGGGAAGACGGAGCTCGGATTCGGCGAGGCGTTCGTCCGGGGGGTGCTCTGCAACGCCCTCGTCTGTCTCGCCGTCTGGCTCTGCCACTCGGCGCGATCCACCACGGACAAGATCCTGGCCGTGGTCTGGCCCATCTCGGCGTTCGTGGCGCTGGGCTTCGAGCACAGCATCGCGAACATGTACTTCGTCCCCTACGCCATCCTGCTCGCTTCGGACGGGGGAGTCTCTGCCATTTCGGAGACCCAGGGTGTTCCCCTGGAGTCCCTGGATCTCTCGGGTCTCATCGGCAACCTGGTCCCTGTTACGCTGGGAAACGTCGCGGGAGGCACGCTCCTCGTCGCCGCGATCTACTGGTTCGTGTATCTGCGGGGCGCGGAAACGGGGGAGGGGGCCCGGGGTTGACCCCGGCGGCTCCCTCCGGCCTCAGGACCGAGATCTCCCCACGGCACGAATCCGGTTCGGCCGGAGAGGGGAAGGGCCCGCACCGCGCCCTACTCCGGCTCCACCTCGAGCGCCACCGAGACCATCCCGATCTCGTTGATCCAGGCCCGGTGTCCGGCTCGTTCGAGGACGC
>CP070829.1:3240565-3252329 GCA_020344755.1 Gemmatimonadales bacterium | reverse complement strand
ACGTCGGCGCGGGCTCCGAGGTCGTCGTACAGCGCCTTGAGCTCGACGCTCCAATCCCGGACGTCCTCCGGGGCCAGGAAGTGGTCGAAGACGCGGTACATGAGGGCATGGCGTACCTCCACGTGGTCCCGGTTCGCCAGGACGTAGACCCCCAATCCCTCGTCCCGCACCAGGCCCGCGATGGCCACCATTCCGTCGATGCTCCCGGTGTGAAAGTCGATCTTCCTGCCCCGGTAGTCGTGTTGGAACCATCCGAGACCGTAGGTGGTCCAGCGGGGTTCCGTGAGGCGGGCGGTGGGATAGAAGCCGGACTCGGTCACGAGCGCCTGGGGCCGGAAGAGCTCGTCCACCGTCTCGGGCCTGAGGAGCCGGGTCCCGTCCGGTGCCTCCCCCCGGTCGAGCAGCATGCGCATCCACCGGGACATGTCGTCCACGCTCGACCAGACGGAGCCCGCCGCCTTCACCGGATCCACCGACGCGTTCCCGATGGGCCGAAGGTCGCCATCGACCACGTGGTGGGGGGTCGCCACGTTCGGCCTCCCCTCGATGTCCCGGAGGAGCGCCACCGTCTCGTCCATGCCCAGGGGGTCGAAGATCCGCCGCTGCAGGAAATCCTCCCACGGGAGGCCGGAGACCGCCTCCACCACGGCTCCCGCCGCGGCGTACATGATGTTCTGGTAGATGAAGGCGGAGCGAGGCGAGTAAGCCAGGGGGGCGTTCGAGAACCGATGGAGGACCTCGTCCAGGTCGGTCTCCAAACCGTACCAGAGAAAGTCCGCATTCCCCAGCCCCGCCCGGTGCGTCAGAAGGTCCCTCACGGTGACCTCGCGGGTGAGCCACGGGTCGCTGAGCCGGAATCCCGGGAGGTATTGGCTCACCGGGTCGTCCCACGCCAGCCTTCCCTCGTCCACCAACATGCCCAGCGCGGCCGCGGTCATGGCCTTCGTGGTGGAGCCGATGGCGAAGAGCGTCCCCGGATCCACCGGGCCGCCCTCGCGCAAGTCACGAGTGCCGTAGCCCGCCGCGAACAGCAGCTCGCCATCCTTCACCACCGACACTGCGAGGCCGACGGCTCCCCAGGCATCTACCGCCTCGGCCACGTAATGGTCGAAGTCCTCCGGCGAGAAGGCCTGTCCCCCGAGGCTCACCGGAGCCAGGGAAACGCCGAGAAGAAGAAGGGGCGCGGCGGTGGAGAATCGGGGGACGCGCATGGCGGGGCAGGGCTGGAATGAGTGGAGGACGTGGTGGCCGCGAAGCTGCGGACCCGTCCGGAGCGAGGCAAGCGGGCCCCGGCCGCTGCCCCACCGATTTCAGCGAGGGATCCGATCCCCCACCGCCGCTTCGTTCCAGGCCGCGGTCACCGAGTCCGCAACCTGTTGAAGGATCGTAGCCGCCTCCGGGCTGACGGAGATGGCCGCGCCGCCCGTAGAGGGGGGTGAGAGCTGGGCCGGCAGGCCGGTCACCGGCGAGTCGAAGAGGGTAGCGGTGACCACCATGGCTGCCACGAGCGTTCCGTATTCGCTGGGGTGGAAGCCGTCCCAGGAGAACGGGTCCATCGCCGGATGCCCCTCGTAGAGGGCGCGGAGGGCTTCACCGGCGGGAACGAAGATCCCGTTCACCTGATCCGCGGCGGCCCGGTAGGACTCCCGCACGGCGTCGAAGAAGTCGTAGCGATCCAGTGAGGGCCACACCATGAGGAGCGCCGGTTGCGCCCCCGCCTGACGAATGGCACGGGAGATCGTGTCGGTCCATGCCACGAGATGCGCACGGTTCTGCGGAAGGGAGGAGGGTCCCTGCTGCATGACCACGAAGTCCGGCTGAACCTCCTGGATGACCTGGGCCACCCCCAGCATCCAGTGGTCCTCGAGGGCGAAGTTGGGCGATGCCACCGTGACGGTCCCGACGTCGTGCCCCAGGGCTCCCGAAAGGGTGGCCACCGCTCCCGGGAGGTCGTTGGTGTAGGTGAGGGAGTTCCCGATGAAGAGGACCCGGATGTCCGTGTCCGGGAGTTCGTCCACACGACCTGGACCGGAGGGGGTGCTGCCGCAGCCGGAGACCACGAGCAGGGCGAGGGCGGTACAGGCGGCGCGATGGGCCATGGGACTCGATCCGGTTGTTTTGGGGAGATGGTCCGATCCTTCCTTCCTCCCTACGCCGGGGATCGAGCGGGATTGCGCCGGACTCCTCCAAGAACGCGAACGCGGGCCCACCCCCGGGGGGTGAGCCCGCATTCGGCCGACAGGCCCTCGGGGCCCGGGCGCCTGCCCACGAGGGCGAGCGCGGCCCTCCTCAGAGGGTTAGTAGCGGTAGTGATCCGGCTTGTAGGGTCCCTCCACCGGCACCCCGATGTAGTCCGCCTGCTCCTGGGACAGGTCGGTCAGCCTGGCTCCGAGCTGCTTCAGGTGGAGCCGGGCCACCTTCTCGTCGAGGTGCTTCGGCAGGACGTACACCTTCCGCTCATACCGATCGTTGTTCCGGGCCAGCTCGATCTGTGCGATGACCTGGTTGGTGAAGGATGCGCTCATGACGAACGACGGATGACCCGTGGCGCATCCGAGGTTCATGAGTCGACCCTCCGCCAGGACCAGGACCGAGTGTCCGTCGGGGAAGACGAACTCGTCGTACTGCGGCTTGATGTTCACCTTCTCCACGCCGGGCACCTTGTACAGGCCCGCCATGTCGATCTCGTTGTCGAAGTGGCCGATGTTGGCCACGATGGCCTTGTCCTTCATCCGCGCCATGTGGCCTGCGGTGATGATGTTCATGTTCCCGGTGGCGGTGATGAAGATGTCCGCCACCTCCACCACGTCCTCCAGGGTCAGGACCTGGAAACCCTCCATGGCCGCCTGGAGGGCGCAAATGGGGTCGATCTCCGTAACGACCACCCGAGCTCCCTGGCCCTTGAGGGCCTGCGCGCATCCCTTGCCCACGTCACCGTAGCCAAGGACCACCGCCATCTTCCCGGAGATCATGACGTCGGTGGCCCGATTCAATCCGTCCACGACCGAATGCCGGCAGCCATAGAGGTTGTCGAACTTGGACTTGGTCACCGAGTCGTTCACGTTGATGGCCGGGAAGCGGAGCGTTCCGCCCTTCTCCATCTCGTAGAGTCGGTGGACCCCGGTGGTGGTTTCCTCGGAGACCCCCTGGATCCGTTCCGCCATCTTCGCCCACTTGCCCGGCTCCCTCTCCGCCACCTTGCGGAGGAGCTCCAGGATCACGCCCCACTCCTCGGGCTCGTTCTCGGCGTCGAAGGCGGGAATCACCCCGGACTCCTCGAACTCGGCCCCCTTGTGGATCAGGAGGGTGGCGTCACCGCCGTCGTCCACGATCAGGTCGGGGCCGGTGCCGTCGGGCCAGGTCAGGGCCTGTTCGGTGCACCACCAGTACTCCTCCAGGGTCTCCCCCTTCCATGCGAAGACGGGCGTGCCCCTGGGCGCCTCCAGAGTCCCATCCTTCCCGACCACGACGGCGGCGGCGGCGTGATCCTGGGTGGAGAAGATGTTGCACGAGACCCATCGGACGTCGGCGCCCAGCTCCACGAGGGTCTCGATGAGGACCGCGGTCTGCACGGTCATGTGCAGGGAGCCCATGACCTTGAAGCCCTCCAGGGGCCTGGAATCTCCCCACTCTGCCCGAGCGGCCATCAGGCCGGGCATCTCCTGCTCCGCGAGCCTGATCTCCTTGCGGCCCCACTCGGCCAGGGAAAGGTCCTTCACCTTGAAAGGCGGGCGCTCGAGCCCTGCGGGGGAGGTGTGCTTGTCGGTCATTACGGCGGTGTCGGTCATGGTCGGAATCGTGGTTTGTGGGAAGTGTCTAGAAGATCACGGCCTCAGGGCCGCAGAAAGGAACAGGGAAGGGCCCAGGGCCTCGGGGTCGGGAGGGAGGGGTCGAGTCACCACCTGTTCGAAGCCCGCTGCCCGCAGCCATCCCGTCAGCTCGTCGGGCTGGAAGCCGGGCCAGACATGACCCATCTCCCGCGCGTACCTGGGCCCCCGATCGTGGGCGCGCATCTCCACCACCACGAGGCGCCCGCCGGGCTTCAGGACCCGATGCGCCTCCGCCAGGGCCTCCCCTGGATCCACTACGTAGTGGAGGACGAGGCTGAGGACGGCCAGGTCCAGCTCCCGGTCCTCCAGGGGGAGAGACTCCAGCTCCCCGGGCCGCAGCTCCACGTTCTTGGTCCCTGCCAGGAGCTCGCGGGCGGTGGCCAGCATGGCTTCGGATCGGTCGATCCCGATCACCTTCCCCACGAAAGGAGCGATGGTGGCCGCCAGGCCACCGGTACCGGCCCCGAGATCTCCCACCACCCACCGGGGATCCAGGAACCCCAGGAGAGGGAGGTACTCGGCTCGGGGGCCGAAGAGCTCCCGACGCAGCTCGTCCCAACGGTCGGCGGAAGCCGCGAAGAACGCAGAGGCCTGGCGCTTCCGTTCCGCCAGTACCTGCCGTGCCCGCTCCCCGTCCCGCCGGTAGACCTGGAAACTCTCCAGGCCGGCGCGCACCACGCTCCACAGGCTCCGGAGCTCGTCCTCCAGCCCGTCGGCGAACCGGTAATGACGGTTCCGCCCCTCGGTGCGGGCATCCAGCCACCCGTCCTCCAGGAGGGTACGAAGGTGCCGGCTCACCGTGGGTTGGGGGAGCTGGAGGGCCAGGCAGATCTCCGACACGGTGAACTCGCTCCGCTCCAGGAGAACGAGGATCCGCGTGCGGGTCTCGTCTCCCAGGGCCGAGAGATGGTCGAGGATCGGAGGAGCGGTGTTCGTATTCATAAATCCGTATGAAATTATATAACCGATCTCCGTCGCGGCCAACCCCGAAGGCCTGCCCGGGAATGACGTGGGCTCGGACCTCGCTGGCCCCGGGCCCCCGGAGACCCTAGAATCCTCGACCCACCCCACGCATGGAGGCTGGCCCCGTGAGCACCACCGTCCGGAACTACGTGGGAGGCCACTGGCTGGAGGTCCCCACCGGGGCCTCCGTCCCGTTCCACAACCCGGCCTCGGGAGCGGAGCTGGGGCAGGTACCCCTTTCAGGCGCCTCGGAAGTCGAGGCGGCGGTCCTCGCGGCGCGGAGGGCCTTCCCGGGTTGGCGCTCCACGCCGGCCCCGGAGCGTGCCCGGATCCTGTTCCGCCTCAAGGGCCTCCTGGAGGAGCACCGCGAGGCCCTGGCCGTACAGCTCACCACCGAGCACGGCAAGATCCTCCCCGAGACCCGGGGAGAGCTCCAGCGAGGCATCGAGAACGTGGAGCACGCCTGCGGGATCCCCAGTCTGATGCTGGGAGACACCCTGGAGGAGATCGCCCGCGGGATCGATACCGCCACCTGGAGACAGCCCCTGGGGGTGTTCGGTGTCATCACCCCGTACAACTTCCCGGTCATGATCCCCCTCTGGTTCTGGCCCTATGCCGTGGCGGCCGGGAACACGGTGGTCCTGAAGCCCAGCGAGCAGGACCCGCTGACCCACCAGCGGATCGTCGAGCTGGCGGAGGAAGCGGGACTCCCGCCCGGCGTGCTGAACGTGGTGCATGGTGGACGCGAAGCCGTGGAGGCCATCTGCGACCATCCCGGGATCGTGGGGGTTTCCTTCGTGGGTTCGAGCGGAGTCGCCCGGACCGTGTACGGGCGCGCCGCCGCCGCGGGAAAGCGGGTTCAGGCCCTCGGGGGAGCGAAGAACCATCTGATCGTGCTGCCCGATGCGGACATGGATGCCACCGTGGACGCCTGCATCGGCTCCATCTTCGGATCCACCGGCCAGCGCTGCCTCGCCGGGAGCGTGGTGGTGGGGGTGGGGGCGGCCTACCCCCGAGTCCGGGAACACCTCCTGGATGCCGTGGCCTCCATCCGGGTCGGCGACGGCTTGGACCCGGAGACCGGGATGGGTCCGGTGATCTCCGCCTCCCACCGGGACCGCATCCGGACCCTCATCGGCCAGGGTGTGGCGGACGGGGCAAGGTTGGCCCTGGACGGTCGGGAGGTGACGGTACCGGGACGGGAAGGCGGGTTCTGGGTTGGGCCCACGGTCTTCGAGGACGTCACCCCGGACATGGCGGTGGCACAGGAGGAGATCTTCGGTCCCGTTGCCGCCCTGAACCGGGCCGCGAGCGTGGACGAGGCCGTGGGCATGATGCAGCGGAGCCGGTATGGGAACGCCTGCTCCCTCTTCACCACCAGCGGCGGGGCCGCGAGGGAGTTCCGGTACCGGGCCGGGATCAGCATGATCGGAATCAACATCGGGGTGGCGGCCCCCATGGCCTTCTTCCCCTTCGGCGGCGCGAGACAGTCCTTCTTCGGTGACCTGAAGGCCGCCGGAAGGGACGCCGTGTCCTTCTTCACCGACCAGCGGGTGGTCATCTCCCGCTGGAGCGACGTCAGCTCCGACCCTCATCACCCACGACAGAACACGAGCCCATGACGGCACCGACCTTTGCCGGCGGCAAGACCAGCGACGAGACGCTCCGTGGACAGCGCGAGTACCTCCTCCCCTCCATGCTCCACATGTACCAGGAGCCGCTCGTCCTCGAGGAAGGCTCGGGGGTGTGGGTCCGGGACCCGGAGGGACGGGAATACCTGGACCTGTTCGCCGGCATCCTCACCACCTCCGTAGGGCACTGCAATCCTCGAGTGAACGAGGCGGTCGCGGCCCAGATGAACCGGCTCGGTCACATCTCCACCCTCTACGCCCACGAGCTGCAGGTGGAGGCGGCGAGGAAGCTCGCCGAGATCGCTCCGGGAGGGCTGAAGCGCACCTTCTTCACCAACTCCGGCAGCGAGGCCATCGAGACGGCCCTCATGATGGCCTGCGTGGCGACGGGGCGCAGCGAGATCGTCGGACTCCGCCTGGCGTACCACGGACGGTCCTTCATGGCCGGGAGCGTCACGGCCCACTCCGGTTGGAGGCCCCTGGCGACACCGGTGGCAGGAATCAAGCACGCCATGGCTCCGAACACGTACCGTTGCCCGTTCAGGCAGCCCTGTGACGAGACGTGCGTGGACCGGTTCGTGGCGGACCTGGAGGAGGTGATCGTCACAACTACCAACGGGGCGCCGGCCGCGTTCATCGCCGAGACCATCCAGGGTGTGGGCGGCTACCTCGTGCCTCCTCCCGGATACTTCCGCAAGGCCGCCGAGGTGATCCGCCGGTACGGCGGGCTCCTCATCATCGACGAGGTCCAGACCGGATTCGGCCGCACCGGGTCCCATTGGTTCGGGATCCAGCACCACGGGGTCGAGCCCGACATCATGGTCATGGCGAAGGGCATCGCCAACGGCGCGCCCGTGGGGGCGACGCTCACCACGGACGAGATCGCGCAGGCCTGGAGGGGGAAGACGATCTCCACCTTCGGGGGGAACCCGGTCTCCATGGCCCAGCTCTGTGCCACCCAGGACGAGCTCCGGGTGCACGACGCACCGGCCCATGCGCAGGTCCGAGGCGAGCAGCTCCGCGCCGCGCTCCTGGAGCTCCAGGCGGGGCACCCATGGATGGGCGACGTCCGCGGTATGGGCCTCATGCAGGCCGTGGAGATCGTCCGGGACCCGGATTCCAGGGAGCCGGACCCGGCACGGACGAAAGCGCTCCTGGAGGCGACCCGGGAGGAGGGGGTCCTGGTGGGACTCGGGGGGCTTCACGGCAACGTGGTTCGGATCGGACCTTCGCTCCTGATCACCGAGGAGGAGATGGCCGAAGGGGTGCGTCGCCTGGCTCGCGCCGTGTCCCGCTCGGACTGACGTGCCGTTGGACGCCTGGCTCCTGCTGGGAGCCGCGGTATTCCTCGGGCTCGGCCTCGAGCTCGCCTTCTTCCGGGCCCAACGGCGTAGGACACGGGGGCGCGAGGGGCGGATGGACGGGCAGGGGGGTGCGGACCCCGGGAGCACGCCGTGACCTCCGCCACGGTGATCGGGGTCGTCACCGCGTACCTCCTCGTCCTCCTGGCCCTTGGGTTCTGGGCCGGCCGGGAGTCCCGGGACCTGAAGGGATACTACGTGGCCGGGAAGAGGCTTCCCGCGTGGGTGATCGCCTTCAGCTCCAACGCCACGGGGGAGAGCGCATGGCTTCTCCTCGGACTCACCGGGATGGGATACGCCGTCGGGGTCCATGCGTTCTGGATCATCCTGGGCGAGGTCCTGGGAGTCGCCGCGGCGTGGGTGTGGGTGGCACGCCCCTTCAAGGCCTACACGGACCGGTATGACGCCATCACGGTGCCCGATTACCTCACGGAGCGATTCCGGGATACCCGCCACCTCTTCCGTTGGATCTCCGCCGTCATCGTCCTGAGCATGGTCATGGCCTACACGGCCGCCCAGCTCACGGCCTCGGGAAAAGCCTTCGACTCCTTTCTCGGAACGGGGTACACCACGGGTGTCTGGATCGGACTGGGCATCGTCCTCTTCTACACCACTGTGGGAGGCTTCAAGGCGGTGGCCTATTCGGATTTCCTCCAGGGAATCCTCATGCTGGGCTGCCTCGTGACCCTCCCGATCGTCGGGATCGCGGCGGCTGGAGGGTGGGAGGCCATGACCGGAGCGCTGGCGGCGCAGGACCCGGCTCTCCTCCGACCGATGGGGATCCATGGCGTTTCCCTGGCCGGTGTCGTGAGCGCCGCTGGCTCCGTGGCCATCGGGCTCGCATTCCTGGGATCCCCACAACTCCTGACCCGGTTCATGGCGGCCCGGGATCAGAGGCAGATCATAGACGGTGGGCTGTGGGCGGTGCTCTGCGTGATCGGGTTCGACGTGGGGGCCGTTCTGGGGGGGATGGCGGGCCGGGCGCTCTTTCCCGGTCTCGGGGACCCGGAGACGATCCTGCCGTTGATGAGCGCGGACTTCTTCCCGGCCTTCTTCACCGGGATCTTCCTGGTGGTGGTTCTGGCGGCCATCATGTCCACCGTCGATTCCCTCCTCATCCTGGCGTCGTCGGCGGTGGTCAGGGACGTGGTGCAGCAGGCGCTCGGCTCCAGGGCCTCGGAGAGCTCGTTGTCCCTCCTGGGGAAGGCGGTCACCGTCCTCATCGGGGTGGCGGGCCTCGTGGTGGCGCTCCTGGAGGTCCGGGTGATCTTCGACTTCGTCCTGTTCGCCTGGTCCGGCATCGCCTGCGCGTTCACCCCGGTGGTGCTCTGTTCCCTCTTCTGGCGTCGAACCACGCGGGCCGGGGCCCTGGCGGGGATGGCGGCGGGATTCCTGGTCACCGTCGTGTGGGTGCGGGTCTTCAAGTCGAACTTCTACGACCTCTACGAGATGATCCCCGGGTTCCTGGCCGGGATGGCCACCTGCATCGTGGTGAGCCTGGTGACGCGTCCCGATCCCGAGGCGGTGGCGGAGTTCGACGAGGTGAAGGAGCAGGTGGGCCCGGTGTTCTGAGGGTCGAGGTTGACGCACCCCGTGCCGGGACTCTCTCTTTGAGCGGCACTCCGCACCCCAAAATCCCAGGTAAGAGACGCGTGCATCCGGATCATCCGAAGGCGCCGCCCCCCTCGGGCGAGCCCCACGACGACATCATCTATCCGTCCACCGTTCCCTTCGTCCTGGTCCACCTGGCCGTATTCGGGGCCATATGGACCGGCGTGTCCGCCACGGCGGTCTGGGTGGCCGTGGCTCTCTACCTGGTCCGGATGTGGGCCATCACGGCGGGCTTCCACCGCTACTTCTCCCACCGGTCCTACAAGACCTCCCGGGCCTTCCAGTTCGCCTTGGCGTTCCTGGCCCAGACCTCGGCTCAGCGGGGTGCGCTCTGGTGGGCGGCCATCCACCGACACCACCACAAGCACTCGGATACGCCCGAGGACGTCCACTCCCCGGTTCACATGGGGTTTTGGGCCTCGCATGTGGGGTGGATCTTCCGGCCGAAGAGGAACACGGCGGACTTCGACTCCATCCAGGACCTGACCCGGTATCCCGAGCTGGTCTGGCTCAACCGCTTCCACCTGGTGCCTGCGATCCTCCTGGCTGTGGCCTGCTTCCTGGCCGGTGGGTGGCAGATGCTGGTAGTGGGCTTCTTCTGGAGCACGGTGGCGCTGTACCATGGCACCTTCTTCATCAACTCCCTGGCCCACGTGGTGGGCAGCCAGCGGTACGTGACCGGGGACGATTCGCGCAACAACTGGTGGCTTGCCCTCATCACCCTGGGCGAAGGGTGGCACAACAATCACCACCACTACCAGAGCGCCACGGCCCAGGGCTGGCGCTGGTATGAGATCGACATCTCGTACTACCTGCTCAAGGCGCTCAGCTGGACGGGGCTGGTCTGGGATCTCCGTGCGCCGCCCCCGGAAGTGGTGGACAATGCCAGACCGTTGGGCCGGAAGACGTTGGAGAATGTGGCGACCCAGCTCGCGGCCACCGTCCCGGTGCGGAAGATGGTGGACGACCTCAAGGCCCGGTGGGATCAGCTCCCGGGGCTGGAGGAGATCCGTGCGTCGGCCGTGAAGGCCCGCGAGGACGCGGAAGCTCGCCTGGAGGAGTACCTGGCGACCCTTTCCCACCTGGAAATCCCGACGGTCGAGGAGCTCCGGGCCCGGGCCCTGCGGATGTATGCCGACACCCCCTCCGTGGACGAGATCGCCGAGCGCGCTCGGGAATTGGTCCTGGAGGCGATTTCCGCTCACCTCCTGGAGCCGGGGGTTCAGCCCGCCTGATCCGGCTTTCCCTCACCGGGGTCCACGAGCCGCTCATGGAGGCCGGGTTTCGCCACCGGCGTCATGGGCCGGCCGTCCGCGCGTACGTCTTGCCCTGAAGGGACCGTAACAGCATTGTTGCGGGTCCTTTTCCACGGGTCCTTCCCAGAGATCAACCGAGACGGCTGAATGGATTTCCTGCAGACCATCGTCGACCTCCTGAACACCTACGTGGTGGAATTCGGGATTCCCGTCGGAGAGGAGAACGTCCCGTTCATGGTCCTCCTCCTCATCGGGACCGGGCTCCTCCTCACCATCCGGCTTGGATTCGTCCAGATCCGGCGACTCGGGCACGGCTTCGCCGTGGCCACGGGCCGGTATGACGACCCGGACGAGCCCGGCGACGTCACCCACTTCCAGGCCCTCACCACCGCGCTCAGCGCCACCGTGGGGATCGGGAACATCGCCGGCGTGGCCATCGCCATTCACTGGGGTGGCCCCGGGGCCCTCTTCTGGATGTGGGTAACCGCCGCGGTGGGGATGGCGACGAAGTACGCGGAGGTGACCCTGGCCCAGCGGTACCGGGCCGTGGTGTCGTCCGATGACCCCCACGTGACGCAGGGGACGGTGTCGGGTGGGCCCATGTACTACATCGAGCGAGGCCTGGGACCCGCGTGGAAGCCCATGGCGGTGTTCTTCGCCGTCCTCCTGGGCTTCACCGCGTTCCTCACCGGGAACGCGGTGCAGGCCAACACCGTGGCGGACACCATGCTCAGCACCTTCGGCATCCCGGTCTGGGCCACCGGGTTCGCCACCGCCTCGGTGGTCGCGCTGGTGATTCTCGGGGGGATCTCCCGTATCGGGCGCGTCACCTCCATCCTGGCGCCGACCATGGCGGCCATCTACGTGGCCGGAGCCGGGTTCATCATCCTCGCGAACATCGGGGAACTGATCCCCTCCTTCATGCTCATCTTCCGGGAGGCGTTCAACCCCAGCGCCGGGATCGCCGGGACCGGGGCGGGCGTGTTCCTGGTGACCCTCATGTGGGGGGTCCGCCGGGGCCTCTTCTCCAACGAGGCGGGGCAGGGTTCGGCCCCAATCGCGCATGCGGCGGCGAAGACGGACGAGCCGGTGTCCGAGGGTGTGGTGGCGCT
>CP070829.1:3228270-3240465 GCA_020344755.1 Gemmatimonadales bacterium | reverse complement strand
CATCCCCACCACGGTCTCGTCCCCGATGACGCAGCTCTCGAACTTGGCGCCGTGACCCACGGTGACGTCCCTTCCCACCACCGTCGGGCCCCATTTCCCAACGTGGAGGACGCAGTTCTCCTGGACGCTGGTCCGGGGGCCGATGACGATCCCGTGATCCGGATCATCCCCTCGCAGGACCGCTCCGAACCAGATGCTGGACTCGGCTCCCACTTCCACGTTGCCGATGAGAACCGCCGTGGGGGCAAGGAAGGCGGAGGGGTGGACCCTGGGGGCGATGCCGTTGAAGGGGATCAGGAGCGCCATGGTGCGGGATCAGTCGTCTTCGTCGGACCGTTGCTGCTCCTGGGGAGCCCGGCGGATTCGCGCACGGAGGACCTGCGTTTCCGATGCTTCCAGGATCTCGATGAGCACTCCCTTGCGGACGAGGGTCTCCCCCGAATCCGGGACATAGCCCAGTTCCTCCAGGATGAACCCGTTCAGGGAGCGGTGCTCGTGTGAGAGATCGACCCCGAACGCTTCGTTGACCTCCCGTAGGTCCACGGCCCCCTCCGCCACCCACTCGTCGTGGGCGACCTGCTGGAGTTCCTCCTCCTCCAGGTCGGTCTCGTCGACGATCTCGCCCACCAGCTCCTCCAGGGCGTCCTCGAGGGTCACGAGCCCGTCCGTTCCTCCGAACTCGTCGGCCACGATCCCCATGTGGATCCGACGGCCCTGGAAGTCGCGCATGAGCTGCGCCAGGGACATGGAGCCCGGAACGAAGAAGGGCGCCCGGGCGAGCTCTCCCAGTCTCACCTCCCGATTGCCCGAGACCCAGGTCTCGTAGGCCTCTCGCACGTAGAGAATACCGGTGATGTCGTCCACGGAGTCGCCGTACACCGGGACCCGGGAGTAGGGGACATCCTTGAGCTCTCCCACCACCTGGCTCAGGGGCATGGAGTCCCTCCAGGCGAAGATGTCCACCCGCGGGGTCATGACGTCCCAGGCCGTGAGCTCGTCGAGGCGGAAGGCCCGCTCCACGAGCACGTGCTCCTCGAGCCCCACGATTCCGGCCTCGCGCCCCAGGTTGGCGATTTCCCGGACCTCCCGCTCCTCCTCGTCCTCCTCCCCATTGCGGTCGCGACCCGCAAGGGCGTCCTCGAGGCGCATGAAGGGAGAGAGCACGAATCCGAGGCGTCGGACCGCCGCCAGGAAGAGGGGCGCCGAGAACAGGGCGAGCCGCACCGGGTGACGCCCGGCCAGGGCCCGGGGGAGCAACTCGGCGAGGAAGAGGACCGTCGGCAGGGCCACGGCGAGCCAGAAGCCCGCCGACCGGGTCCCGGAGACCGTGGCACCCAGGAGGACCAGCAGGCCGAGAGCGGTGAAGTTCAACCCCGTGACCACCACGTGGATCGCTCCACGGAGGGTGGGGGGCTGCTCCCGGATCTGCATGAGGTCCACGGCGCCCTCGAACCCCTCGTCCAGGAGGGTTCTGAGGCGGGTCACGGTGACCGAGTACACCGCCGTCTCGCCCGCGGTGATGAGAGCGGAGAGGGCGACGAGGAGGGCGACGGCCGCAGACCAGAGGGGAATCACTCCGAGCCTCCTGAACCGTGCTGGAAGCCGGCGCCGGTTGGGTCCGGAGACCCCGCTCCCGCTGCGCCCTGGGGCGATGGAGGGCGGGGCTCCGGCTCAGAACTTCGACTCAACTCCACCCGTGGGTCTCCTCGATGAGCTCGGCCACCACGTCCCGGGGGGTCCGACCGTCCGCTTCGGCCTCGAAGTTGAGGACGACCCGGTGCGCCAGGACGGCCGGGGCCACCGCCCGCACATCTTCGTGGGAGGGAAGGGCGTCGCCGCGACTCGCCGCGCGTGCCTTGGCCCCGAGCACCAGGAACTGGCTGGCCCGGGGTCCTCCACCCCACGCCACGTAGCGCCGAGTCAGAGCGGGCGCATCCGCATCCTGGGGCCGCGTGGACCGCGCGAGGCGGACGGCCAGCGCCACCAGCGACGGTGAAGCGGGCACGCGGCGCACCAGGTGTTGCAGTTCGACGAGCTCACCGGCGGAGACCACCGTGTGGACCGCAGGCCGCATCCCGCCCGTGGTGGTCATGGCGATCTCCTCCTCCTCTTGCCGGGAGGGATAGCTGATCTGGAGCTCCAGCATGAAGCGGTCGAGCTGGGCCTCGGGGAGCGGGTAGGTGCCTTCCTGCTCGATGGGATTCTGCGTGGCCAGGACGAAGAAGGGGGGATCCAGCGGATACGTGTGCCCCGCCGCCGTCACCACCCGCTCCTGCATGGCCTGGAGAAGTGCGGCCTGCGTCTTCGGAGGCGTGCGGTTGATCTCGTCGGCCAGGACGATGTTCGCGAAGACCGGCCCCTTCACGAACCGGAACTCCCGCCGACCGGTCGTCCGGTCCTCCTCGATGACCTCCGTGCCGGTGATGTCGGTGGGCATGAGGTCCGGGGTGAACTGGATCCGGGAAAACTCCAGGTCCAGGGCCTCGGCCACCGTGGAGACGAGGAGCGTTTTGGCCAGCCCCGGAACGCCCACAAGCAGGGCATGACCATTGGCGAGCAGCGCCGTGAGCAGGCCCTCGACGATTTCGTGCTGCCCGACGATGCGCTTCTCCACCTCTCGCCGGAGGGAGGTGGAGACCTCCGCCACCCGGTCGAGGAGCTCGAGATCGCGGTCCTCCACCGCACTGCCGGACTGAAATTCCATTCGCCTCGGTTCCAGGATGGGAGATGGCGCTCGGGAAGGCGAGAAAGCTAGATGCGGCGCGGGATCCGGGTCAAGAAACCATCGCTTCCCCCGGGGAGCCCGGACGCGCCCCGGGACCGGTCTCTACCCGCCCCCGAATCCGGGGATCCGGCGGCTTGCGGGATATTTCACAAGCGTTAGTTTTCGCAGGCTCGGCACCGAACGATGGAGCGCCATGCCGGAAAAAAACGGGTCGAACGAGGCGAACGACGCCAGGACCAACATGCTCGCGGCTGCCGGGTCGTACGCGGGCCTGGGGCTCCAGCTCGCCGCATCCATCGGCCTCTTTCTCTGGTTGGGGTGGAAGGCGGATCACTGGATCGGGACCACGCCGCTCCTCACCATCTTGGGAGCGTTCGTGGGTGCGGCGGCAGGCTTCTACAGCCTCTACCGCCACCTGGTCCTGGACTCGCGCCAGGGGAGGGATCCGGGCCGCTGATGGGCTTGGGACGGTATGCGTCGACCTGCGCGGCGTTGATCCTGGTGAGCGCGGGGTTGATATCCTTCGTGCTTCCTCCGGGAACCATCCTGGGCTTGTGGGTAGCCGTGTCGGTCGCGTGGATCGTGCAGGTCCTCGCGGCTGGGGCCCGGGTCCGGTGGGGAGGCCGCCCCGAGCGGCTCCTGGCGGTGTTTGCCTTGAGCGCGGCGGGGAGGCTGGCTGTGGTGGGTCTGGCGGCGGGAGCCGTCTTCCTCTGGGAGGCGCTCCATCCGGTCACGACGTTGGTGGGATTGGCAGGATACTTGTTTGCGTTGCTCCTCCTGGAACCGGTTCTGATTCGACCCGGCGCCGGGGCTCAAACTGAATCGAGATGACACGACTGCTCCGCTTCGCCCAGGAACACGCCCAGGAGACCGCCGAGTACGGCGCGGAAGCGGCACAGCACGGGCCCGAGGAGTTCGACCTGGGCGGCACCATCATGCACCACCTGGTGGACGCGTCCGAGCTCGAGCTGCCCTGGGGTGCCGTCCACCTGCCCTCCGGCTGGTACGTGAACCTCGGGCCCCTCGGGACGGTGGACCTGGCCCCGACGAAGCACGTCGTTCTGATGGTGGCCGCTGCGATCCTGGTCTTCGCCGTGTTCGCCCTCCTGGGCCGCGCCGTGCGCCGTGCACCGGCGGATCGGGCGCCCCAGGGGTTCGCCAACGCCATCGAGTCCATGGTCCTGTACTTCCGGGACGAGGTGGTTCGGCCCAACATCGGCCACGGGGCCGACAGCTACACCCCGTACATCCTCACGGTCTTCTTCTTCATCCTGACCATGAACCTCCTGGGGCTGGTGCCCTGGGGCGGCTCGGCCACGGGCAACATCTCCGTCACGGCCGCGCTCGCGATCTGCACCTTCGTGCTGGTCGAGGTCTCGGGGATGAGGACGCTGGGTTTCAAGGGGTACATGGGGACGATCTTCTACGCGCCCCACGGGATGCACCCGGCCATGCGGACCATGATGCTGGTGATCATGACCCCCGTGGAGATTCTCGGGAAGCTCACCAAGCCCTTCGCGCTCGCCGTGCGGCTCTTCGCCAATATGACGGCGGGTCACACCCTGATCTTCGCGTTGGGTGGGCTCGGGTTCGTGTTCATGGCCAGTCCTGCCGTCTGGGCGGGGGTTACGGTAGGCACGACCTTGATGGCCACGGCCATCATGTTGCTCGAGGTCTTCGTCGCATTCTTGCAGGCCTACATCTTCGCCATGTTGACCTCCGTATTCGTGGGGCTGATCAAGCACGCACACTAACGTTCTCGGTGTTCATCCGCGGCCAGAGAGGTCGCGTTCGCCCCCGTCGGGGCATCCGGTAGAGGAACCTTCAAACAGAGTCGAAATCACATGCTGCACGCCATGCTCACCGCTGTTCAGGACGTCGCCGGCGCGATGGATCCGGTCGCCGCCAAGAACTACATGGCCCTCCTGGGCGCCGGAATCGGTGTCGGGCTGACCGTCATCGGTGCGGGTCTCGGAATCGGCAAGATCGGCGAGGCCGCCGCCAGCGGGATCGCCCGTCAGCCCGAGGCCGCCGGGAACATCCAGACGGCTTCGATCATTCTGGCCGCCCTGATCGAGGGCGCCGCCCTCTTCGGCCTGGTCATCGCGCTGCTCTTCAAGCTCCTCGCGTAGTCGACCTTCCTCTCCGGAACCCGGCGGTCGGCGGGGTGGTTCGCCACACCGCCGACCGCCGGGCCGGGTCGATCGTTGAACGCGAACACGTGAGGCGGGAATGACCAACCTCAAGACCATTACTGCGTTGAGCTTCGTGCTGGCGCTGACTCCGGCTGCGTTGACCGCAGCGGAGGGCGGCCCCGGTCTGTTCGACGTGAACCTCGGGCTGAGCCTGTGGACCGTCGTCATCTTCGGGGCTCTCCTGATCCTCCTCAGGAAGTACGCCTGGGGCCCGATCCTCGGGATGGTGGAGGAGCGGGAGAACCGGATCCAGGCCGCATTGGACGAATCGGCGGAGAGCCGTGAAGAGGCGGCGAAGCTCCTCGAGGAGCACCGCGCCCAGCTCGCGGACGCGCGCCGACAGGCCAGTGACATCATCGCCGAGGGCAAGGCCGCCGGCGAGAAGGTCCGGAAGGACATCGAGGAGAAGGCCCGTGGCGAAGCCCAGGCCATCGTGGAGTCCGCGCGCCGCGAGATCCAGCGGGAGAAGGAGCAGGCGCTGGACGAGCTGCGACGGGAGTCGGTGGATCTGGCTCTCGCCGCCGCGTCCCGGCTCTTGGATGAGCGCCTGGACTCCGACCGTGACCGGCAATTCGTCATGGACTACCTGAAGGCCCTCCGGTCGGACCAGGGAGTTCAGGCGTGAGAGACGAAACCGTCGCCCGGAACTACGCCGAAGCGCTCTTCGAGCTGGCCCAGCGCCACGAGGGGCTGGAGGTTTTCGGGACGGGCATCGCCACCGTCGCGGCACTTTTGGACGAGAATCCCTCGTTCCGCCTCTTCCTCGAGACGCCCCGGGTGAACGCCGGCGACAAGAAGGCGGTGATCCGGAAGGCCTTCGGTGACCGGCTCCCGGTGAGCCTGATCCACTTCCTGCTGGTCACCATCGACAAGCGTCGGCAGCGGCTCCTGCGGGAGATCTCGCGCGAGTACGCAGCCCTGGTGGACGAGCACATGAACCGGGCGCACGTGGAGGTCACGGTGGCCCGGGAGCTTGACGACGAATCCCTGCGCCTCGTCGCGGAGCGCCTCTCGGGGCTCCTGGGCAAGACCGCCATCCCCCATCAGCGGGTGAAGCCCCAGATCCTCGGGGGTGTGGTGGTGCGGGCCGGGGACACGATCTACGACGGGTCGCTTCGCCGTCGACTGGATGGACTTCGGCGGCGCCTCCTGGCGGCCGGCGGACCGTCGGGTGCGACTGCGGGCGAGTAAACACACCTCAGGATAGACGGAAATGGCCAACGATTCCCAGCTTCGCGCCAGCGAGATCAAGGGCATTCTTCTTTCGGAGATCGAGCACTACTCCGAGGAACTCCACGCCGAAGAGGTGGGGGAGGTGCTCGAGGTCAAGGACGGCGTCGCCCGCATCTACGGTCTCACGAAGGCCATGGCCTCGGAGATGCTCGAGATCACCTCGGCGGAGAGTGGAGAGTCCGTCACGGCTCTTGCCCTCAACCTCGAAGAGGACAACATCGGCGCCGTGATCATGGGGGACTGGACGGCGCTCCACGAGGGAGACCAGGTGCGCCGCACGGGCCGCGTGCTGGAGGTACCGGTGGGTGCCGGGTACGTCGGCCGCGTGGTGGACCCCCTGGGTGAGCCGCTGGACGGGAAGGGCCCCATCGACGGTGTCGAGGGCTCCCGCCAGATCGACATCGTCGCCCCGGGGATCGTCCTGCGGCAGCCGGTGAATGAGCCGCTGCAGACCGGGCTCAAGGCCATCGATTCCATGATTCCCATCGGCCGCGGCCAGCGGGAGTTGATCATCGGGGACCGGGGCACCGGGAAGACGGCCATCGCCATCGACACGATCATCAACCAGAAAGGCACCGGGGTCATCTGCATCTACTGCGCCATCGGGCAGCGGGCCGGGAAGGTGGCGAACGTGGTGGAGTTGCTCCGGGAGCACGGCGCCATGGACTACACCATCGTGGTGGCGGCCAACGCCTCCGATCCGGCGCCCCTTCAGTACATCGCGCCCTATGCCGCCACGGCGCTGGCCGAGCACTTCATGTGGCAGGGGAAGGCGACCCTGTGCGTCTACGACGACCTCTCCAAGCAGGCCCAGGCGTACCGGCAGCTCTCCCTGGTCCTCCGCCGTCCTCCGGGACGCGAGGCCTACCCCGGAGACGTGTTCTACCTCCACTCCCGGCTGCTGGAGCGGGCTGCGAAGCTCTCCGACGAGCAGGGCGGCGGCTCCCTCACGGCGCTCCCCATCATCGAGACCCAGGGCGGCGACGTTTCGGCCTACATTCCCACCAACGTGATCTCCATCACGGACGGGCAGATCTTCCTGGAGCCGGACCTCTTCTTCTCCGGCGTGCGCCCCGCCGTGAATGTGGGAATCTCGGTCTCCCGGGTGGGAGGTTCGGCCCAGATCAAGGCCATGAAGAAGGTGGCCGGATCCCTCCGCCTGGACCTGGCCCAGTTCCGTGAGCTGGAGGCGTTCGCCCAGTTCGGTTCCGACCTGGACGCCGCTACCCAGCGGCAGCTGGCCCGGGGGCAGAGGACGGTGGAGATGCTGAAGCAGCCCCAGTACCAGCCCATGCCGGTGGAAAACCAGGTGGCCGCCATCTTCGCGGTGACCAACGGCTTCATCGACCACGTGGACGTGGGCGACGTTCGGAAGTGGGAGCTCGGCTTCCACGACTTCCTGGCCACCCAGGCCCCCGAGGTGCTGGAGGGTTTCCGGACCGAGAAGCAGCTCTCCGACGACCTTCGCGGCAAGCTCGAGGCCGCCATCGGGGCCTGGAACGAGGCCTTCGCGGCGGAGCACGCGGGCGCTTCGGCCTGATCGCGGAAGGAGCTGAGACGTGGCGAACGCCAGAGAGGTCAAGCGGCGGATCAAGTCCGTCGAGAACACGCGGCAGATCACGCGCACCATGGAGCTGGTGGCCACCAGCAAGCTCAAGAAGGCCACCGATCGGGTGCACGCGGCCAAGCCGTACGGCGACGCCCTGACCGAGATCGTCCGGAGCCTCTACGCGCCCGCCTTCGCGGAGCAGTTCCCGCTGCTCCGACGTCCCGATGGGACGAAGCGGGCGGCGGTCCTGCTCCTGACCGCGAATCGGGGGCTCGCCGGTGGCTTCAACGCGAACCTCATCAAGGAGGCCCGGCGCGGTCTGGACGAGCTGCGGGGCCAGGGGATCGATACGGAGCTCCACATCGCGGGAAGGAAGGGAATCGCCTACTTCCGCTTCCGGGGGGAGCCCATCTCGGGGCAGTGGACGGACATCGGCGACGTCCCCACCAGCGACGACGCCGAACGTCTCGTGGGCGGGCTGCGGGACCGATTCGCGGAGGGGGATCTGGACGCGGTCTATCTCGTTTCCTCGGAATTCGTCTCCGCCATGTCCACGCCGCCGGCGACGACGAAGGTACTCCCCATCGAGCCCGACAATGCCGAGCAGTCCGCCGAAGGGTTCATCCTCTCCCCGGCGCCAGGCTTCATCCTGGAGCGCATGCTCCCGTCCTACGTGCGGAACGTGGTGTTCACCGCCCTGGTGGAGAACGCGGCGGCGGAGCAGGGACAGCGGCGCACCGCCATGAAGAACGCGACGGACAATGCCGGCGAGGTGCTGGAACACCTCACCCGGACGTACAACCGGGCCCGACAGGCCCAGATCACGCAGGAGATCGCCGAGATCGTGGGTGGCGCCGCGGCGCTGGAATAGTCCCCGGCGGGTGTGCCCCTACGCTTCGATTCGGAGAACAGAGAGAATGGCTGACAACATCGGAAAGGTCGTACAGGTCATCGGTCCCGTCCTCGACGTGGAGTTCGATCCCGAGCACCTGCCTGACATCTACAATGCGCTGGTGGTGAAGGGTGCGTCGGCGGGCGGCGAGGAGATCAACCTCACTGCAGAGGTCCAGCAGCACATCGGTCGTGGACAGGTGCGGGCCGTCTCCATGTCGTCCACCGACGGAGTCACCCGTGGCATGGACGCCGTGGACACCGGGGCGGCCATCTCGGTGCCCGTGGGTGAGAAGGCGTTGGGTCGTATCCTGAACGTCCTTGGCGATCCGGTGGATCGAGGGGAGGCCATCCCCGCGGACACCGAACGGTGGCCCATCCACCGGCACCCTCCCCGGTTCCAGGACCTCGAGCCGAAGACGGAGATCTTCGAGACGGGGATCAAGGTGGTGGACCTCCTGGCGCCCTACGTGAAGGGCGGAAAGACCGGCTTGTTCGGCGGCGCCGGTGTGGGGAAGACCGTCATCATCATGGAGCTCATCAACAACATCGCCATGGAGCACGGAGGCCGCTCCGTCTTCTGTGGGGTGGGTGAGCGGACCCGTGAGGGGAATGACCTCTGGCTGGAGATGAAAGAGTCCGGGGTTCTGGAGTCCACCTCGCTGGTCTACGGTCAGATGAACGAGCCTCCCGGAGCCCGTCTCCGGGTGGGTCTGTCCGGACTGACCATCGCCGAGTACTTCCGCGACGTGGAGAAGCAGGACGTCCTCCTCTTCATCGACAACATCTTCCGGTTCACCCAGGCCGGCTCCGAGGTGTCCGCGCTCCTGGGTCGGATGCCCTCCGCCGTGGGGTACCAGCCCACCCTGGGGACCGAGATGGGCGAGTTGCAGGAGCGGATCACCTCGACCCGTGAGGGATCCATCACCTCGGTGCAGGCCATCTACGTGCCCGCCGACGACCTCACGGACCCGGCACCGGCCACGGCGTTCACCCACCTGGACGCCACCACCGTGCTCTCCCGCTCCATCGCGGAGAAGGGGATCTACCCGGCGGTGGATCCCCTGGATTCCACCTCCCGGATCCTGGATCCCCAGTTCATCGGCGAGCGCCACTACAACGTGGCCGTAGAGGTGCAGCGGATCCTGCAGCGCTACAAGGACCTCCAGGACATCATCGCCATCCTGGGGATGGACGAGCTCACGGAGGAGGACAAGATCATCGTGGGTCGGGCGCGGCGCCTGGAGCGGTTCCTTTCCCAGCCCTTCCACGTGGCCGAAGTCTTCACCGGCTTCCCGGGCAAGTACGTGAAGCTGGAGGACACCATCGAGTCCTTCCAGCGGGTGGCCACCGGGGAGTTCGATCACCTCCCGGAGCAGGCCTTCTACATGAAGGGCTCCATCGACGAGGTCGTGGCCGAGGCCGAGAAGATGGAGAAGGAGGCCTGAGATGGCCGTCCTGCGCGTCCGGGTGGTGGCGCCCGACCGGGTCGTCTACCAGGGGGAATCGTCCTCGGTGGTGGCACCGGCCTGGGACGGGAAGGTGGGAATCCTCCCGGATCACGCCCCCATCATCATTCTCCTGGGTGTGGGGGAGCTGGACGTGGACCTGCCGGGGAACGGCAGCCACCGGTTCCACATCGCCGGTGGCGTGATGAAGGTCCTGGACAACCAGGTGACGGTGCTCACCGAGTACGCGGGTGACCAGCCCCTCGTACCGGAGCTGATTCCCGCCGGAGCTCGGATCCACGAGGAGGATCTCCTGGAGCACACCTCTCCGGGGAACCCCTTCGCCTGACGCCGGGGGGCGGACGGACCGTCCGTTGCCCACCGCTGTACCTTCCGGAGGCGGGGAGCCAGAGCGCTCTCCGCCTCCGATCGTTCCTACCCTCTCCAGAGGTCGTCATGCGGGTGGACCTCCACATGCACACCAACCGGTCCGACGGCGTCATGAGCCCGGAGGAGGTCGTGGCCCACGCCGAGTCCGGCCGATTGGACGTGATCGCCATCACGGATCACGACGACGCCTCGGGCGTCGAGCCGGCGCGCGAAGCCGCTCGTGACCGCGAGGTGACCGTGCTGTCCGGCGTGGAGCTGTCGGCCACGTGGGAGGGCAAGGAGGTCCACATCCTCGGCTACGGTGTGGCTCCGGAGTCGGTCGCCATCCGGACCCACGGTTCCCGGGCTCGAGCACGTCGCACGGAGAGGATGGAGGGGATGCTGGAGCGGCTGCGAGGGCAGGGCGTGGAGGTGGAGATGGAGGCGGTGGCCCGGGCGGCGGGACATGCCCGGCCCATGATCGGGCGCCCCCACCTCGCTCGTGCGCTGGTGGATGCGGGCTATGCCGAGTCGGTGCCCCGAGCCTTCGATACCCTCATCGGTGACGAGCATCCGGCGTACATCCCCACGGACCTGGGTGCGCCGGCGGAGGTGGTGGCGACCGTCCGGGAAGCGGGGGGGGTGGCCGTGTGGGCCCACCCTCCCATGGAGCAGCTGGACCCTCTCCTTCCCGAGCTCGTGGAGGCGGGGCTGGAGGGGCTCGAGGCATTCCGTCCCAAATGGACCCGGAGGAGGATCCGAAGAGTGGTCGCCGTTGCCGACCACCACGGTCTCGTGGTGACGGGGGGATCGGACTGGCATGGCCCGGAGCGGAACGGGCGTGTGGGGGATTTCTGGGTCCCCGACCGCCTCGTTCGAGGCTTCCTGGAAAGGCTGGGAGTGGGCGGGGAGTGACGGCTCCTGGGGGCCGTTGACCCGTCTATGGAATTCCGATAGCTTGTCCTGCTACCCCGAAATTATTGGGGGGGCGTTGTTTGACATCCGTGCTTTCGAGGTCCCTTTCCGGGGGTTTCGAGGGCACTCAGGGTTGAGAGGTGAGGTCTTTTTGAAGCCTTTGGCTGGTATGCCGTGGTGGTTGTAGTGCGGCGTACTGATCGAGCCGAAGTGTGTTGTGGACAACAGGAAGACGGTGGAGAGAGACTGGTGGGAGGATTTGGGTACGACGGGCTGACCTACGGGGCGGCTGCGGTGGTATCCGAACGGACTGCTGGTCAAGCGGATAAGTGCACAGGGTGGATGCCTAGGCACGAGCCGGCGAAGAAGGACGTGGCAAGCTGCGAAAAGCCTCGGGGAGCTGCAAGCAAGCGATGATCCGGGGATGTCCGAATGGGGAAACCCGGCGGGAGTGATGTCCCGTCACCCGAGAGGGAGCCAACCCAGGGAACTGAAACATCTAAGTACCTGGAGGAAGAGAAATCAACAAGAGATTCCCAAAGTAGCGGCGAGCGAAATGGGAAGAGCCCAAACCGGGCCTACGGGTCCGGGGTTGTGGGGCCTCAGGGAAGGGTCCAGAAAGGTTAGCGGAAGGCGGTTGGAACGCCGCACCGGAGAGGGTGAGAGTCCCGTATGCGAAAACCGAGTATGGATTTGCTGAGGTACCCGAGTAGGGCGGGGCACGTGAAACCCCGCTTGAATCTGGGGGGACCATCCTCCAAGGCTAAATACGAGCTCGTGACCGATAGTGGAGAGTACCGTGAGGGAAAGGTGAAAAGAACGCCTGGCGGCGAGTGAAATAGAACCTGAAACCGTGTGCATACAAGCGGT
>CP070829.1:3215930-3228170 GCA_020344755.1 Gemmatimonadales bacterium | reverse complement strand
GGGTGGGCGGCTCCAGCTCCAGGCATCACCGGTGGGCAACCTTCCCTACCGGGACGAGATCTTCGACGTCTCCGTCGGGGAGTTGGGTATGACGGCCCGGACCGATCCGGAGGCCGCCGTCAGGGAACTGGTTCGCGTGACCCGGCCGGGAGGTTCGGTGGTCCTGGTGCAACTCGTGTGGAAGGCCCCGGTGGACCCCAAACGTCGCCGGGTCCTGGAGGACCACCTGGGGGTCCGGCCCCTCATGCTGGTGGAGTGGAAGCGAATCCTGAGGGAGGCCGGTGTGGAGGGCCTGCACACCGAGGACTGGACCGACGACCAGACCGCCTTCCGGCCCACCGTGGCGAAGCCGTTCCCCGACTTCACGGAGCTATTCTCCCTGGGTGAGAAGCTGGGGATCCTCCGCCGGGCGTGGGGCCGGTGGGGGTGGAGCGGCGTGGGCGCCGTGCTGGCCCGGGAGCGCGCGGTCCACCGCCTCCTCACCCGGGAACGGATCCTGGGGCTGAACCTGTTGAAGGGAACCCGTGCCGGGGGCGACGAACCCGGCGACCCCGAGGAGCCCGCATCCGCACCCTCCCGGTCCCCCGAGGGACTTCCCCTCTTCCCGGACCAGGGCGAGAATCCCTAGGGGTTTGGCGCCCCGGCGGGTCGTCGAGGAAGTTCGAGGCCCGGGCGTATCTCTGCCGGGCGCCGGTCGGGGCTGACCCGCATCCGGCGCCCCGATCCGTCGGTACCCGTGGACATGAACAGGGAGGTATCCCGTGAGTGAGACTCCTCTTCTCGTAACCCGGGAGGGCGTGGCCCAGGTCCAGACCGCCCTGGCGGAGATGGACCTGGACGGCTGGCTCCTGTACGAGTTTCGGGGGCAGAACTGGATCTCCGCCGCCCTGCTCGGGACCGAGTGGACCTCCCGTCGCTCCTACATCCTGGTCCCCCGGACCGGAGAGCCTCGGGGCCTGATCCATGCCATCGAGGCCACGTCCTGGCGTCACTGGCCTTGGCCGACGGAGAGCTATGCCGGGTGGCGCGAGATGGAGCGGAAGCTGGCGGAGCTCCTCCAGGGCTGCGGCCGGGTGGCGCTTGAGACTTCCCCGGGCGCGGCGGTTCCCACGGTGGATCTGGTCCCCGCCGGAACGGTGGAGCTGGTTCGCGCGTCCGGAGCAGAGCCCGTGTCCTCGGGCGACCTGGTGAGCCGGTTCTTCTCGGCGTGGACACCGGGCCAGCTGGTGGATCACCGGGAGACCGGGGAGGTGATCGCCCGGGTGGCCCGTGCGGCCTTCCGGGAAGCGGGCCGCGCCATCCGGGAAGGGAGTCCGCACAGCGAGGGCTCCCTGACCCGCTGGATTCTGGATGCCATGCGGTCCGGGGGCGTTGGGGTGGAGCCGGATACCCACGTGGCGGTTGGGCGCACCGCGGCGGACCCCCACTACGCCCCGGCGGGGGACGGGGAGACGATCGCCGCCGGAGAACTTCTCCTCATCGACCTCTGGGGCCGGACGGGGGAGGATCGGGTCTTCGCGGACCAGACCTGGATGGGAGTCATGGGCACCTCCGCTCCCGGGCGTTCCCGGGAGATCTGGGAGGTCGTGCGTGCGAGTCGTGACGCGGGGGTGGCCTACCTCCGCGATCGGGTGGCCGCCGGTCAGACCGTTCGCGGATTCGAGGTGGACGACGTCTGCCGTCGGGTCATCGAGGATGCCGGTTTCGGGGAGTACTTCATTCATCGCACCGGTCACTCCATGGACCTGAAGCTGCACGGCAGCGGTCCGAATCTGGACAACCTGGAGACCCGGGACGATCGGCTTCTCATCCCGGGTGTGGGGTTCAGCGTAGAGCCGGGCATCTACATTCCCGGGGAGGTGGGGGTCCGGAGTGAGATCAATGTCCACTTCGGAGAGGACGGTCCGGAGGTGACACCGGCAGAGCCCCAGGAGGATCTCATCCTGGTGGAGCTTTGACCCGGGGAGGGGTTCCTTGAGCCGGAGAGCGGGTGGGGCACCGGTCCCTCCTTCGGAGCAGTCGACTCCGGCGCCCCTGGTAGCCGTGGCTTTGCCACTGCCCGTCTACAGCGAGTTCTCCTACAGCATCCGGGGGCAAGTTCCTCGACCCGGCACCCGCGTTCTCGTCCCCTTCCGTCGCGGTGAGCGAATCGGATGGGTCGTCGGGCCTCACCAGGGGCCTTTCCCCAGCCGGGTACGGTCGGTGCTGGCGGTCCTGGAGAGCGAGCCGTCGGCCACGCCCGAACTCCTTCGCTTGGCCCGCTGGATGGCCGACTACTACGTGGCGCCAATGGGTGTGGTGCTGGCGGCGATTCTCCCCTCGGTCCTGGTGGACGCGTCCCGGGACGTCGTCACCCTGAAGGCTCCGGCGCCGGAGGGCGTCCCGGCCCGAGCCCGCCGTCTGGCCCGTGCCCTGGAGGTGGCGGGGGGACCGGCCCGAGTGTCCTCTCTCCGGCGGTCGCTGGGAATGGGTAGCCTCTGGCCCGAGATCCGGCTCCTAGAGGCCGCCGGGGTCCTGCACCACGAGACGGAGCGGCCCCGGCCCCCGGCGGTGCGGACCCGGCGCATGGTGGAGCTCATGCAGGAGCTCCCGAATCTCGCCCAGCGTGAGGAGACCTTCGGCCGCGCCCGCCGACAGCGCGAAGCGTTCGAGTTCCTGGAAGCAGCCGGCGGCAAGATGGAACTCTCGGCGCTCACGCAGCGGGGTGGGTTCTCCCGCTCCGTGGTGACCGGGCTGGAGGAGAAGGGGGTGGCCCAGGTGGTGGACCGGGAGGAGATGCGGGATCCGTTTGCCGGGGAGGCCGTCGAGCGGGGGGACGTCCCGCCGCTGACCCCGGCGCAGGAGCATGCGGTGCTCCGCATGGTCGAGGCCCACCGGAGCGGGGACTCGACTCCCTTCCTGCTCCACGGGATCACCGGGTCGGGAAAGACACGGGTCTACATCGAGCTCCTGAGGGCGGTTCGGGAATTGGGGAAGGGTGCCATCGTCCTCGTGCCGGAGATCTCGCTGACACCCCAGACCGTGAAGCGCTTTCGATCGTGGTTCGGCGACGACGTCGCGGTGCTTCACTCCGGCCTCTCGGACGGAGAGCGCTACGACGCGTGGCGCCAGCTCCGCTCCGGCGAGAAGCGCATTGCCGTGGGCGCCCGGTCCGCTCTCTTCGCACCGGTCGCGGCACTGGGTGCCATCGTCGTGGACGAGGAGCACGATGGTTCCTACAAGCAGTCGGAGTCACCCCGGTACCACGCACGGGACCTGGCGGTGGTGCGGGCCGGGATCTCCGGCGCCGTCTGCGTGCTGGGCTCCGCCACGCCCTCCCTGGAGAGCTGGTCCAATGCCTCGAAAGGCAAGTTCCGCCTCCTCTCCCTGCCCGAGCGTGTCGCGGGCGGTGCCCTCCCTCCGGTGAAGCTCGTCGACCTCCGGGAGGTGCGGAGTGCGGAGAAGCGGAGCCGAGCGCAGGAGAGGGGAGGAGGTTCGGCGCCGCGGGCGGTGGCTGCATCGGGCCCGGGGGGTACCATCCTCTCGCCTCGCCTGGTGGACGCCGTCAACGGGTGTCTGCGTAGGGGCGAGCAGGTCATCCTGCTCCTGAATCGCCGAGGGTACGCGGCCTTCGTGCAGTGCCGCGAATGTGGCGACGTGCGACGCTGCGAACACTGCGCCGTGTCGTTGACCTACCACCGATCCACCGGTCGAGTGATCTGCCACCACTGCCGGTACGAAGAGCCGGCCCCACGTCGTTGTCCTTCCTGCGGCTCCGACGACCTGGACTACCGTGGCCTGGGGACGGAGCAGGTGGAGCGCGTGGTGGCGGAGACCTTCCCCGGGGCACGGATCGCCCGCATGGACGTGGACACCACCTCCGGGAAGTGGGCGCACCAGGAGATCCTCGGGCGGGTCGAGCGAGGTGAGGTGGACATCCTCCTGGGGACCCAGATGATCTCCAAGGGCCTGGACTTCCCCCGCGTGACGCTGGTGGGGGTGGTGAACGCGGACGTGGGGATCCACCTCCCCGACTTCCGCGCGGGTGAGCGGACCTTCCAGCTCCTCAGCCAGGTGGCGGGACGTGCCGGGCGTGGGCACCTGGGCGGGGAAGTGCTCATACAGACTTCCCTCCCGGACCACTACGTGCTCCAGGCGGTTCGCACCCACGACTACGAGGGGTTCGCAACCCGGGAGATGGAGGAGCGGGAGGCCCCTCCGTACCCCCCTCACCTTCGGCTCGTCAATGTCGTCCTGAGCAGCCCGGACGACCGGTCTGCCGCCGATCAGGCGGAGGCGGCGGTAGCGTGGGTGGATCGATGGATCCGGGCTCGGGCCCACGGGACGGTGGAGCGGGTGGGGCCTGCGCCCGCACCCATCGAGCGGCTCCACGGTCGCTTCCGATGGCACTTCCTGCTGCGTTCGTCCTCTCCCGCTGCTCTCGGAGCCCTGTGCGGCGAATTCATGCGCGGCTTCCAGCCCCGAGGCCACGACGTTCGGGTTGCGCTGGATCGGGATCCCGTGGCGCTCCTCTGAGAACACCGTCCGGGGGTCCCCCTGGACGACACCGGATGTGCGCACGCGATAAGGGGACGTGCCCCAGATACGGTGGGAGCCGAGGCAGGAGCGGGCATTGCTCTGGGACCGCAGCCCCTGTAGAGTGGGTGGACCCCCTAAGGATGCGTTGCAGGAGGAGTCCATGGGGTGCCTTGCCCTGAATGCGTCGTACGAGCCGCTCACGCTGGTTCCCACCCGGCGGGCCATTCGATTGGTGCTGGACCAGAAGGCCGAGATCCTGGAGGTGGATGGGGATCGGGAATTCCGGTCCGAGACCATCTCGGTTCCGGCCCCCACGGTGATCCGACTCGTGCGTTTCATTCACGTGCCACGCCGCTTCCGAAGGCAGGTCACCAACACCTTCCTCTTCGCCCGGGACGACTACTCGTGCGTCTACTGTGGCCGTCACCGGAGCGCACTCCGGGGGCGCCAGTTCCTGACGCGGGATCACGTGGTTCCCACCTCCCGGGGAGGTACGAACGGCTGGGAGAATGTGGTGACGGCGTGCTCTCCCTGTAACAACCGGAAGGGAGACCGCCTTCCCTCCGAAGCCGGCATGCACCTTTCCCACACGCCCAGGGAACCGAACTACGTGCACCTGGTCTGGGCCGTCCGGAAGGTGACCCCCATCCAGGCGAAGTGGATCCGGATGTTCTATGGGGAGGAAGTCCTGGATCTCCTCTCGGGATAGGACCGCGCGCAGGGAGGTAGGGGAGGAGCGTTCCGCGTCAGTCGTCCAGCCAGGCGTAGGGCCGCTCGTAGAACTGACCGTACCCGCGGATCCGGCCCTCGTCGGTGAACTCCTTCCAGAGGATCATCCAACCCCGGACCGGGTCCTGGACCACCTCGTACGAGAATCCGTCGCTGTCCTTCCGCTCCGCCAGGAACCGAGCGAGGCGACCCGGGAGGTTCTCCACCCCCTCCACCTCCACCTCCTCGCCGTTGGACTCCAGGGCCTGGTGCGCCTCGGACTCGGCGAGCTGGAGAGCCCGCAGCGCCTCTTCGATGGCCGCCGCCACGTCTCCGAGGGAGGTCTCCGGACCGGTGCCCACCCGCCGCCGCATCTCCCGGAGCAGCTTGTTGGTGCCCGGTGAATCCAGGTCGTCTCGGATGCGCTGCAACTGCTGTCTCAGGCGATCGTGCAGCCGGAGTAGCTGGGCGTATTCCCGTCGGGCTTCAAGGGGTTCTTCCAAGGGAGCGTCGACTCCTGTTGCGAGTCCGGATGCCCTGCGGGCGGGATGCTGGCCCTGAATCTCAAGTAACCAGATTGCCGATCCGGCGGCAACACCGGCACGGTCAGGCCTCCGCGCTTTTCGGGCGGTCCTCGTCCCCGGGCTCGAAGGTGGCCCGGACCTCCCACGCGAACACCATCCGCCGGAGCTCGCCGAGGAGGGTCATGATGTCGGCGGTGCGGTCCAGCACCTCCCCATTCTCCTCCATTCGCTGGAGGATCCGGGCGAAGCGAGCCACCTCCGACCGGAGCTGATAGTCGCTGATCCCTTCGTACCGCCCCATGGGATCAGTCCCTGGAGGCCCGGATGCGGATCCGGGCGTCCACCGCCACCCCCCCCCGGGAGAGGGCGAGGAACGGGTTGATGTCCAGCTCGCTGATGCGCACGTGTTCACCCACGAGTTGCGACACCCGTTGCAGGGTGTCCACCAGCGCGTCCTTGTCCACGGCCGGCTCACCCCGGACCCCGTCCAGGAGCTTGCGTCCCCGGATGCCGTCGACCATCTCCCGCGCATCCTGCTCGGACACCGGTTGAATTCGGAACGCTACGTCCTTGAGCGCCTCGACGTAGATCCCGCCGAGCCCGAACATGATCAGGGGTCCGAAGCTCGGATCCACGCTCATTCCCACGATGGTCTCCCGGCCTCCCTCCAGGAATCGGGTCACCAGGACCCCGCGGATCTCCGCATCGGGGCGTGCAGCTCGAACCGATGCCATGATCTCCCGGTGGGCATTTCGGACCTCTTCGTCGCCCTGGAGCTTCACCCGCACCCCGCCCACGTCGCTCTTGTGGACCACCTGGGGACTCACGACCTTCAGCACCACCGGCCCATCCATGCGCCTCGCCGCATCGACGGCCTCCTGTTCGTCCCGGGCCAGGTGATGCTCTACCACAGGCACCCCGTACGCCTCCAGGACCGCCAGCGCCTCCGGCTCCAGGAGGCCGGACCGCCCTTCTTCGACGGCTCGGTCCAGAATCCCGGCAACGGTGTCCACGTCCACCGGGAATCGGGTGGGCTCCGGCACCGGGCGGTCCAGCCACTGCCGATACCGGTAGAGCCCGGAGAGGGCCCGCGCCGCGGACTCCGGGAAGATGTAGGCCGGGACCCCGGCTTCGTGGAGTTCGGCCTTCCCCTCCGGAAGCCCCTCGCGCCCCATGAGCACCGCAAGGAGTGGCTTGTGGGGATGCCGGTCTCGCGCGGTGACGATGCTCAGGGCCACGTCGACCTGCCGGATCCCCAGGGGCGGGACGAAGGCCGCCACCGCCGCGTCGACGTTCTCATCCTCCATGACCAGCTCCAGGGCCAGCTCGTACGTCTCGGACGTGGCCGAGGCGATCATGTCCACCGGGTTGCGGACGGACGCCTCGGCGGGCAGGACACCTCTCAGACGCTCCTGGGTCTCCTCGGTGAGCTCGGCGACCTCCAGGCCCAGGGATTCCAGGGCGTCCGCGATGATGATCCCCGGTCCGCCGGCATTGGTGACGATGGCGACGCGGGGACCCACCGGGACGGGCTGCTCCTCGAGCGCCATGGCGATGTCGAAGAGCTCCTCGACCGATTGGGCCCGGAGGACGCCGCACTGGGCGAGGAGGGCGTCGGTGGCGATGTCGGCGCCGGCCAGGGCCCCCGTGTGCGAGGAAGCAGCCCGGGCTCCGGCGCCGGTCCGGCCCGCCTTCACCACGACGATGGGCTTCTTTCGCGTCACTCGCCGAGCGATCCGGGTAAATCGTCGCGGATTCCCGAAGTTCTCGATGTACATGAGGATGACCCGGGTCCCCGGGTCGTTTTCCCAGTACTCGATCAGGTCGTTGCCGGACACGTCGGGCTTGTTTCCCACGGACACGAACTGATGGATGCCGATCCCGTACTCGGCGGCGTAGTCCAGGATGGTCACGCCCAGCGCACCGGACTGACTCATGAAGCTGAGCGGTCCGGGAGGCGGCATGTTGGGGGCGAAGGTGGCGTTCACCGAGACACCGGGCTCGGTGTTCAGGAGACCCATACAGTTCGGCCCCACCAGTCGCATCCCGTGCTTCCTCACCACCTCCACCAGCTCGCGCTCACGCTCGATTCCTTCTCCCCCCACCTCCTTGAACCCTGCTGAGATGACCACGAGTCCCTTCACCCCCTTCTCACCGCACTCCTCCACGACCGGGGGCACATGCTCCTTCGGGACCACGACCACCGCCAGGTCCACCGGGCCCGGAATGGCCGTCACGCTGGGATAGGCTCGGATGGAGTGGACCGCCGAGGCGTGCGGGTTGACCGGGTAGACCACCCCCTTGTACCCGTGCCGGAGGATGTTGTCCAGGATCTGGTAGCCGATGGTCCCGGGTCGGCGGGACGTACCGACCACGGCGATGGACTCGGGGCGGAAGAAGGCGTCGAGAGGCGTGGTCATGGAGCCAAGCTACCCAAACCCGAGGGGGCCCTCCATGCCCCGGCCCGTGCGGTGGCCGGGGCGGGGAACGGGACCGGGCGGGAGCGCTCCCGCCACCGGGATGGGTTGCCGCAGGGGGACGGCCTCCCCAACCTCATTGTGGCGTTTCTGAACCCACCTCTCGATCTCATCAGGACCCACGTTGGACGAGCCTTCTCCCCCTCACGATAACAGGCCGAGATCCCCAGGCCGGGAAGCCGCCTCCGGGAAGCCCACACCCGTCCGGGCGACCCTGGGGGAGAACGGGGAGGACCCGACGTCGCTGAGGTTCGAGGGGAGAGCGGTCCAGATGGGTGACGAGGACTGGTGGGCCGAGGAGTTGGGATGGGCCACGAGCGGGAGGCGGGAGGACCGCGGAACACTCCTCCTTCTCGTGGGATTTCGACCCGCCTCGGACCCGCAGGCGCCGTACCAACGCGAGGCCCTGCTCACCGTCTCCTCTCTGGACGCCCTGTCCCAAGCGGAGTTGGAGAGTGCCCTCGCCGGTGCGACCGCGTTCCGGACCATCCTGGACGAGCCCAAGGCATTCTTCGGCCCCAGGGGCAAGCGACGGGCCGCGGGTGGCCGTCCTCGACCCGGGGGCAAGGGCCGAGGACGCCGAGGCAGGTCCTGATCCGGCCGACGGCATCGTAGTCCGCCGGACCCTGTCGACCGAGTCGATCCGACACACCAGAGTGTCCACTCTGGAGGTCACGTCACTTCGCCCCCTAGCCGCCGACCTTGCGAGAAACGCCTGTTTCTCCGCCCGTCCGCGCTCCAAGATCGGGATGGCACGGGATCTGCCCTTGAATAAGGAGCTTGGCTGTGCGGACCACCCCTGTGGTGGGACGAGACTCTCAGACTACGGGTGGCATTTTCATGGATCGACGGAAGATGACGGGCGGGGAGAAGGACCGGCGGGACCCCTATGGGGGCCTCCCTCCGGGGATCGTGATCCATGGGAGGGAGTCGGCGGTCTCCGCCCCTCCGAGGATCCAGGCGTTCATCTGGGGGGGAAAGCTCCCGGCTTCCCCAACACTCCCGTACGGACGGTTCAAGGGAGCCGCCTGAGCTGGTCCGCCGGGACGATCCCACCAGAACGGGCGCTCCGGGCTTCGGCCTGGGGCGCCCGTGTCGTTTTGGGGAGAGGAGGCGCGTCTCGCGGTGGGAGTCACCCCGCGGTCCGCCCCGGTTTAACGGCGCGTCCCGGGCCGGCATCCAACGGGTGTAACGGCAGACCAACCGGGTCTGATGACCCTGAAGGAGGTGGAGCATGGGGAGGCAAGTACTCATGGCCGGGATAGCCATTGTGCTGGCGGCGGCGCCGGCGCTGGCGCAGCAGGGGCCGGAGAAGCGGACGGGGCGGGGGGGTGGGCCTCCTGCAGCCGGCGTCGAGCGAAACGTGGACGCGGCGCTGGCCCGAGCCGAGGCCCTGGGCCTGGACGACGCCACCATCCAGGCGCTCCGCGAGATGCGGACGGAACTGCAGGCTCTCGATGACGATTTCCGTGGCCGGGTGAGGGAGTTCCGGCAGCAGGCCCGGGACCGGGATGTCGAGGCACGAGAGGCCAGGCGAGCGGAGATGAGGGCCCGGCAGGAGGAGGCGAGGGGCCTCCGGCAGGAGAGATCCGAAGCACTGGCTCCCTTCCAGGAGCGGTATGAGACCCTCCTGTCCACCGAGGTGCGTGCAGAGCTCCGTCAGTCCGTGAGGAGGGACCAGCGCCCCCGGGCCGGACGCAGGCCGGCGGGGAGTCGGAACGACCTCCGTGCCGGAGTGGGTCGGCCCGGGATCGGCGTGGCTCGCGGACCGATTGCCCGCTGGGGACGCGGGGGCTTCGTCGGTCCAGCCCGCGCCGAAGCCGCTCGAAGGGCTCGCCTGCGGATGATCCGGCGGAGGGACATTCCCTGACGCCTGCCCCCGGAAGGGGCCGGGAATGCTGCGGACCTCAGGGGCGGGTGGTCCCGAACCAGAACCTGGCGGGCGGGGTGGGGTTACCAGGAAGATCATGGGCCCCACCCCGGACCCCTCTCAACAAGAGGCGCTCTTCCCGTGTCCTTATGACGTCACACCAGAAGATCGAGGATCCCCGGTTCGGGGACGGCGAGCTGGTCCGCCGGGCGCGGGAGGGAGAGGAGGAGGCCTACGCTCTCCTGGTGGGGCGGTACATGCGGCCGGCGTACCTGGTGGCCCTGTCGGTCACACGACGCCATGAAGACGCGGAGGACGCGGCCCAGGAAGCGTTTCTGGTGGCGTTGCAGCGTCTGGAGGAGTGCCGAGACCCGGAGCGGTTCGGGGGATGGCTCATGACCATCGTCCGCAACCGGTCGAGGAACCTCCTCCGTCGGGAATCGCTTCGCGAAACCTCGGTCCTGCCGGAGACCGCGAAGAGCGGGGAGCCGCTTCCGGACCGGGTGACGGAGCGGAGTGAGCTGGATGAGACGCTTCAGGCGGCACTTGCCGAGCTGACGCCGGTCCAGCGAGAAGTGGTGTTACTGCACGACCTGGAGGGGTGGAAGCACAGGGAGATCGCGGAGCGCCTGGACTTGCCCTCCGGGACGGTCCGCTCCCATCTCCATTTCGCCAGGAAGGCTCTCCGGGGCAAGCTGGAAGGGGTCCTCACGGACCACGTCAAAGGATAAAGGAGAATGAACCTCATCTTCTGGTCTTCGGAGTCGGACGACGACCGCCGCGACACCCAGGTGGGATCGTGGCTCGGGGAATTGGATCCGGGGCGGGACGACGCCACGTACTGGATGCGCTTCCACCGCGACGTGGTGGACGGCAGTCGCTTCGAGCTGGCCCGGCGAAGGCAGGCCGCGGAGCTCACGGTGGTGGGCGTGGTTTCTTCATGGAGCCGCACCCTGGTACCCGTGGCCCTGGCCGCGGCGGCCGCGGCCGGAATCATGCTGGCTCAGCCGAGGCTCGATCAGGTCGAGCCGCCCATCCTCGTGGAGGACGTCCTCACCATGGGTCTCGGTGATCCCATGCCAGCGCTCTTCGTGGACGACGAAGAGGGGGGTCTTCTCCTGGCCTCGGAGATCTATTGATGAAGACGCGTGCCCAGGCCACGGCCACGTCACTGGTGGTAGTCCTCCTGGTGTTCGTCTCGGGGACCCTCGTGGGGCGCGCCTGGGACGAGCGATCCGCGGAAGCGAGACCGGTGGAGGTGTCGGCGGACTCGGGCCGCGCCGAGGCGGCAGAGGAAGGAGAGGGCCGCCGGCGCACCCGGATGTACGAGCAGGTGGGTCTCAACGACGCGCAGTCCGTGACCATCGATTCCATCGTCGTTCACTTCCGGTCCGACGCCCGAGCGCTCCAGGAGGAGTACCGTGCGCGCTACGACGAGCAACGGGCGGAGTACGAGCGACGGTCGGCAGCGCTTGTGGATTCGGTCCGTGAAGCCATCAAGTCCGTGATGAATCCAGCCCAGAGGGTCCAGTACGACTCGCTCCTCGCCGCCAGTGACGAGCGACGACGGGCGCGCAGAGAAGAGCGGGAGCGGGAAGAGGGGAACGACGAGAGCCGCTGAACGGCCTCGCGGCACGCGCCCATCCGGGGGGCCACCGTGGCCTCTTCCGGAGCTACGGATCGGGAGGAAGCCAGGAAGTGAGTGAACCCATCATTCGCACCGAAGGGATCAAGAAAGACTACGTGTTGGGCGCGGAGACCGTCCACGCCGTCCGCGGGATCGACCTCGTCATCGAGAAGGGGGAGTTCGTGGCGGTGATGGGTCCTTCGGGGAGCGGCAAGTCCACATTCATGAACGTGCTGGGTTGCCTGGACGTGCCCACGGCAGGGCGGTACTGGCTCAACGGGCGGGTGGTGAGTGAGCTCTCCGAGGACGAGCTTGCCGCTGTGCGGAACAAGGAGATCGGATTCGTCTTCCAGACTTTCAACCTCCTTCCCCGGGCGACGTGCCTGCACAACGTCGAGCTGCCCCTCATCTACGCCGGCGTGCCGTCCAAGGAACGACTACGCCGCGCCGAGGAGAAGCTGGAGCTGGTGGGATTGGCGGACCGAATGGACCACAAGCCTCCGGAGATCTCCGGAG
>CP070829.1:3203527-3215830 GCA_020344755.1 Gemmatimonadales bacterium | reverse complement strand
GGGATGAAGCGGGACTTCAATCTCTGGCTGGAGTCACTCGGCGGCACGGCCCCGGTGTCGACCTTGACCGAGCTTCGGGAGTGGAACCTGGCCCACCAGGAAGCCGGATCCCTCAAGTACGACCAGGCTCGGCTCGACCAGTCGGACGAGCTGGATCTGGAAGCGGACCGTCTACGCTACGAGGAGGACCGGGCCCGGGACCTCTTCCTGAACGGCGAGCACGGTATCGACGAAGCCATGCAGGCCCACGACCTGGACGCCCTGCTCTTCCCCGGACCCGGGAGCGCGGGAATCGCGGCGCGCCCCGGATATCCCACGGTGATCGTCCCGTTCGGCTTCGTGCCCAACGACGGGGGTCCTGCGTTCCCGGACGGCTTCGAGCCGAAGGACCGGCCCATGGGGGTGAGCTTCACCGGGATGGCGTGCAGCGAGCCCCAGCTGCTGGAGCTGGCGTTCGCCTTCGAGCAGGCCTCGCAACGGCGGGTCGCACCTCCGGTGGGGGAGTGGTGAGGCGGGACCCGGACCGGGAGGTTCTCCCGGTCCCCGTCCCAGGGTCCTAGTCGCCGCCGGGGACGCCGCCGCCCACCGGGCCCGGCGGGGCTCGGAAGGTCCGGCCTGCCGGCTCTCCTCCTACCAACCGGCCCAGGTCCAGAACACCACCAGGCCGCAGAGGGCCCCGTCTCCCCAGGTGGCGTGTCGCCGGATCTCCGGAGGCGCTTCGCCCACGTACCGGTAGATCTCCACGGCCCGGATGTCGGACGGCTGAAGACCATCCAGCGGGAAGACGGTCCAGGGGTTGGCGTTCTCCTGCCAGCGAGGTGGGCGTACCGGCATCCGGTCCACCATGTACTTGATACAGCCACTCCCCAGGTAGGTGTCCACCCGGGGAACGGGCCCGCTCGTGCCACTCTCGGTCCGCCCCCAGCCCCAACGGACTCGGACCTTGTCCTGGTCCCGGAAGACGTCCCCCGCGTGCCGCAGCTCCATAGCCTGGATCTTCTCCGGTCCCAGGAAGATTCCCCTGCCCCATTCCTCCTGGCGCCGTCGAAAGGCGTTTCGGCCCAGGCTCGACCGGCTGGTGATCAGGAGGGGCTCCATGAGAATGGCGTCCGGGAGGATGCGGAATTCCACGCTCAGCGTATCCCCAGCCTGCAACTCCAGCGGCTGGGAGCGCGCCGTCCGATACCCGAGGCTGGTGACCTCCAGCACGAGCGCGCCGGCATACGTGGTGGCGAGGAAGAATCGGCCCTCGGCGTCGGAAACCACCGCACCCAGACGCTCACCCCCTCTCAGGAGCGAGACCTCCGCCTGGGGGACACCCCGGCCGGTGGCGTCGTCGATGACGGTTCCCCGGACGCTCTGCTGCCCCAGGGCGGCCTGGGCCGAAAGGAGGATGCCCCAAAGAAGGAGAACGACGGGCCAGCGCCGAGGTGAGGCGCGGGGGAAACGATGGAGGTACACAGGCGCCGGCACGGGGAGGGAGTCCAGGGGTGGGGTGTGGCCCTCCCGGTCCCAACGCCAGGGGGGATCCAGGTGTCCGGGGGAGGGTGCATGCGGAGGGGGTGCCACGCAAGGAGACGACCTGGAGCGGTCCGTCCCTCGCGTGGGTGGCGAGCCGACCTTACTCTGCCCGCACTACGAGCACATCACGGGGTCGCGCGCCCCCTACATCCCATGCCGGAGCTATTTCCATGAATACCCTGGGTCGCTCCCTCCTTCTCTCCACCGCGCTGGCCACCCTGGCAGGTGCGGTAACCGTATCGCCTGCCGCAGCGCAGTCGCTCACCGAGGACCAGGTCGCGATGTTCCGCTACAGGAGCATCGGGCCCACCCGCCAGAGCGGTCGCTTCGTAGAGATCGCGGTGCCCACGGATGATCCCCACACCTTCTACATCGCCACTGCTTCTGGGCACCTGTGGAAGACGGAGAACCGGGGGATCACCTTCGACATCCTCTTCGACGACCAGGACGTCTTCTCCATCGGAGCCATCGCGGTGGCTCCCTCCGATTCGGACGTTCTCTACCTGGGCTCCGGCGAGGCCAACAACTCCCGGTCCTCGTATTGGGGGGATGGAGTGTACAAGTCCACGGACGCCGGGGAGACCTGGACGAACGTGGGGCTCCCCGAGTCTCACCACATCGGCCGGATCGTGGTCCATCCCGAGGACCCGAACACGGTGTACGTGGCCGCGCTCGGGCACCTCTACTCGGAGAACGAGGAGCGGGGACTCTACAGGAGCACCGACGGAGGCCGCCGGTGGCAGAAGGTCCTGGGCCCCGTGGTCCGGGGGAAGAACATCGGGGTCGTGGACGTGGCGATGGATCCCTCGGATCCCGAGACCCTCTACGCCGCCACCTTCGACAAGGTGAGGGTGCCGTTCAGCTACGACCTGGGGGGCCCGGGAAGCCGGATCTACAAGACCACGGACGGGGGAGACACCTGGACCATGCTCGAGAACGGGCTTCCGGCCGGGATGCTCGGACGCATCGGGATCGCGGTCTCCCACAGCAATCCGAACATCGTCTACGCGACCATCGAGAATGCGAACAAGCCGGACATGAGCGAGGAGGAGCGGTACCAGGAGCTCCTGGGCCACGAGTCCTCGTCCGGGATGATCGGCGGCGAGATCTACCGTTCGGATGATGCGGGGACGACCTGGCGGAAGACCCATCCGGACTCCGTGTCCATCGGTGGGCAACCGGCCTACTACTACGGGCAGATCCGGGTCGATCCGAACAACCCGGATCGGGTGTACGTCCTGTCCGTGTCGACCTTCCTGTCCGAGGACGGAGGCGCTACCTGGCAAGCCCGGGCCCTGGGCTTCGGGGGTGACGACCACGCGCTCTGGATCAACCCGGACGACTCGGATCACATGATCCTGGGCCACGACCACGGCATGGGTGTCACCTACGACCGGGGTGAGAACTGGTACCATCCGGACTTCCAGTCGCTGGCCCAGTTCTACGCCGTGGGATTCGACATGTCGTATCCGTACCGCGTCGCAGGTGGTCTGCAGGACAACGGCTCCCACATGGCCTACCACACCAACCCCGCAGGGGGGCCGGTCTACTTCGAGCAGTGGGCACGGGTGGGCGGCGGCGACGGCATGTACAACGAGTTCGACCACTGCACCAACCGGTACCTCTACAACGAGTCCCAGTTCGGACCCATCTCCCGCCTGGACCTCTGGACGGGAGAGCGCACGGGGATTCGCTACAACGACCCGGAGATGCGGTGGAACTGGAACGCTCCCATCCTGGTCTCGCCCCACGACTGCGACGTCATCTTCCACGCGGGGAACAAGCTCCTTCGCTCGGAGAACCGCGGTGAGAGCTGGGAGGTGATCAGCCCCGACCTTACCAAGGCCGATCCGGCCACCCTCACGACCGGTAAGGGAGGCGACGGGAACATCCAGTACGCCACCATCACCACCATCGACCAGTCGGAGCTGGACGCCGACATCCTCTGGGTCGGGACGGACGACGGGAACGTCCAGGTGAGCCGGGACGGGGGCGACAACTGGACCCTGGTGAACGACGAGATCCCGGACAACCCCGAGTTCTGGGTCAGCCGAGTGGAGGCTTCCCATCACGATCCCGGGACCGCCTACATCAGCTACACGGGGTACCGCCGGGACGACTTCCGCCCCTTCGTCTACAAGACCACCGACTTCGGTGCGTCGTGGACGGACATTTCCTCGAACCTCCCGGACGGGCCCATCAACGTCATCCGGGAGCACCACGAGAACCCGAACGTCCTCTTCGTGGGAAGTGAGTTCCAGGTCTTCGTGACCGTGAACGGTGGCCGGAACTGGACCTCCATGAAGAACAACATGCCCACCAGTCCCGTGCACGACCTGAAGATCCACCCCCGGGAGAACGACCTCATCGTCGCCACGCACGGGCGAGGGATCTACATCGCGGACGTCGCCCCGTTCTCGGAGATCACCCCGGAGGTGCTGGACCGCCGAGCTCACTTCTTCGAGCCGGAGAGCAAGGTCCGGTGGATGGAAGCGGACATGACGAACTATGCTTCCGCCAACTTCGCCGGGGAGAGCGAGGCCATGTCCATCCCCTTCTACTACCACCTGGAGGACGACGCAGACGCGGTGACCTTCACCGTGTACCAGGGGAACGTCGCCATCGCGGAGTTGCAGGGGACTGCCACGGCCGGCCTGCACGCCGTCGTATGGGACATGGACAGGCGAGAGGAGCGAAGTGCCGAGCAGCAGGAGGCGATGAGGCGCCGCATGGCCAGGTTCGGCCAGGAACCCGACGAGGACCAGCTCCGCTGGCAGTCCTCCCCAGCACCCGTCGGCGACTACCGGGTGGTGATGCGGGTGGATGGACGCGAGGTGGCCACCCACCCGGCCTCGATCCTCAAGGACGAGTGGTGGATGCTGCGGCGCTAGGTCTTCCGCTCCAGCGTTAGGTCCGCCGCCCGATGGAGGTCTCCCCAGCCGCGGCGGGACGGGGAGGATCACCGGGAGGAACAGGCGGTGCTTCCGGGACAACGAACGGGCGGGCCGTCCACACCTCTGGAGGTGGACGGCCCGTCCTTCCGAGTGCCTATGGCGAGGGGATCAGTTCCCGTCGTCGCGCTGCCGCACCACGAAGGGCGCGGTGGCCACATCCGGCTCGGTGATGTCCGCCTTGGAGTTCGCCACCATCCGGGCGACCTCCTCCATGAGGCGGGCATTTTCGACCACGATTCCGTCCTTGATGGTGTGCACGATCCCGCCTCGACGGGTCATGTTCCGGTCCCGGTCCAGGGTGAGCGCCCCGAAGGAGTAGAGGTTTCGCAGGTTCCGGGCGGGATTGCCATCGACAATCACCAGGTCCGCCAGGTATCCCGGCCGCACCAGTCCGAGGTGGGGCTGTCGTAGCGTCCTGGCACTGTTGAGCGTTGCGGAGCTCAGCACCTCCAGGTTGTGCATCCCCGACTCCCGCAGGAGCTGGAGCTCGCGGACGTTCGAGAATCCCGGAGTGGCCCAGATGTAGTTGTCGTCCGTCCCGTAGGCGACGCGCCCGCCCCGCTTGTTGAACTCGAAGATGAGGTCCCCCCAGAGGTCGAAGGCCTCGTACCAGTACTGCTCGTCCTCGCTGGACCAATCGTAGTGGTAGGAGCCGTGGTAGGCGGGGTTGGGGAGGTTCCACTCGATCAGCGCCTGGTGGGTGTACTTCTCGTGCCACGGAAGACTCTGGGCCCGGAGGATATCCCGGTTGGCCTCGTAGACGACCCGTGTCGGAAGCATGGTCACGCCACAGTCCACCAGGGCCTGAGCGACCTCACCGAGCAATCGGTCCTTGGCGGTGCGATTGGCCTCCACCCACACGTGGCCCGCGGCGCGGAAGCGGTCCAGCTCGTCGTTGTAGTTGTAGTCCCGGGGAAAGTCCTGGACGGACCGATCCAACGCGGATTCGGCGTAGCCGTAGTGGTGCTCGATCATGGTGGCGCCCTCGCAGGCGGCCGTTACGGCATCCACCACCGCGTTGGTGGATGGCGGGAGGTGGATGGTCGTGAGGCCCCCGGCCTCCTCCACCGCCCGAGCGACGGCTCCGAAGAGCGCACGGTCCCACGTCACGCTTCCGAGGCTCACCACGTGAGCACCGGCCTCGGCCATGGCACGGGCGATCCGCGGTGCGTGATCCGGGTTCTCCAGTTCCTCGCGGGAAACGTCCACGCCTGCGCCCCACCCCCAGATGGGGTACATGCGGGGCGCCAGGATCTCGTTTCGGGCACTCCGCCCGGCTTCCGCCATCGCGTTCTCGAGTCCGCGGTCCGCCGCGGGGACAAGGGTGGTGACCCCGTGCGCAAGCTTCAGGTAATAGACGTACTCGATCTCCATGGGCTCCGTCCGCAGGTGCATGTGGAGATCGATCATTCCCGGCATGACGTACATCCCTTCCGCGTCGATGACCCGGTCCCCGGTGGGCCGCTGGATGTCGCCCCTGCGCTCCGCCGTCACCGGGTCGAAGGGTACCATCTCGGTGATCACATTCCCTTCGACGACGATGTCGTAGGGGCCGACCGGAGGCCCTCCGTGTCCGGGGATGACCATGGCGCCCCGGATGACCAGTCGCCCGTAGGGGCCCTCGGCCAGGTCGCCGAAGCTGCGGGTCGTCACGGGTCCACTTCGGAGGGCCGCCACTTCGGCGACGTCGGGGTTCACCTGGGCCGGGAGGTCTTCGGGGTGGCCCACGGCGGAAGCCAAGGTCAGCAGGGCCGCTGCGAAGACGGCTCCCGAGCGGGAGAGGCGGTATCCAGTATTCATGGGTCCTCCGAGTGGGGTGGTGAGGTCCCCAGTCTGCGGCGCCGGAGGGGCAGGCGGCAAGCTGAGTCCGGCGCGCACCCGCGCGGCTCGCCGCAAGACGAGAGGGATGACGCGAACGGACCCTCTGCCATAGTTTGAAGGATGCCCTTCTTCGAGCCGTTGTCCTGGCTCGCCGCCGACATCCTGGCGGTGATCCTCAGCGTCATGACGCTCGCCCACCTGGTCCGGCAGCGCCAGGAGCCAGGGGCGATCTACCTCGCCTGGCTCGCCGCGGGAGCCGGGTTCTGGGCGGCGTTGGATTTGTGGATGATCTGGGCCCCGGATCTCGAGACCGGGGTGCTGGCTGCCCGCCTGAGCTATGTGCCACAAGCGGTCCTTGCCCTTGCGTGGCTGGGGTTCGCGCTGGCCTATACCGGGCAGGAGGGGAAGCTACGGAGTGGTCCCGCCGTGCTGGTGGGCTCCCTGGGGATCCTGACGGTGCTGCTCCTTGTGGCAGGGGATCCGGGGACCTGGTTGGTCCAGGGAGGGTCGCCGGAGCAGGGTGCCTTCGGCTTCGAGCCCTCCTACGGTCCCTGGAAGCGAGTCCACGACGGGTGGTGGTGGGGGATGGTGGTCTTCTCCACCGGCGTATTGGCCCTTCACGTCGCTCAGTCGCCGCGCCACGTGAGCCGGCTGACTTTCGTACTGGGCGCGCCGATTCTGGCGGCGGTCGCGTCCGGGCTCACCGCCTGGAGCGAGGTTCTGCCCCCGTGGGTCAACCTGCAGCCCCTTGGGATGGCCATGGCTGGGGCGGGGCTTGGATGGGGGCTCCTCCGATTCGGAGAGCAGGCAGTGGCCCCGGTGGCACGGAATGTCGTGGTAGAGGAGATGGAAGATGCGGTGGTCGTGCTGGACCGACGGGGACGTATCGTCGACGTGAACCGCTCGGCCAGGGAACGTCTCGGACTCCGGCTTCTGGGGCCGGTACCCATCGCCCTTGGGGCCACCTGGAGTTCCGTGAAGCGGGATTTGGGGGAAGCGGGAATGACCGTCTCGGAGCGGGTGGAGCTCCCCGTGACGGCGGGTCAGATGCACACTTTCGAGATGAGCGCCACACTCCTGGGTCCGCAGGGGGGACGAGACCGACAAGTCCTGGTCCTCCGGGACATCACGCGCCAGGTGGAGATGGAGCGGGAGCTGAGTCAGGCGAGGGACTCGCTGGAGCGGCTGGCCAACACCGACGAACTCACAGGGCTCGCCAATCGCCGCTCCCTCCTTCGGCAACTTCAGCTGGAGGTGGACCGAGCCCATCGGTACCAGCGTCCCTTCTCCCTGGTCCTCCTCGACCTGGATCATTTCAAGCGCGTGAACGACACGTACGGACACGCGGCGGGGGACGAGGTCCTTCGGGCGACGGCCAGGGCCATGGAGTACGTCTCCCGAGACCTGGACCTTCCGGGCCGAATGGGGGGGGAGGAGTTTGCCGTGTTGCTGCCGGAGACCGATGCCGAGGGTGCGCGAGTGGTCGCCGACCGGCTTCGCGTGGAAATTGCGCGCTACCTCCACGAGCCCGAGAGCGAATCGTCCTTCAGGGTCACCGCCAGCTTGGGGGTCGCCACACTGGATCCCGGTTCGGAACTCGATGTGGAAGGCCTCATGCAAGGCGCAGACGAAGCCCTTTATCGTGCGAAGGAGGAGGGGAGAAACAGGGTGGCGCTTTCCGCTTGAGGTACCCATCGCCTGGCATCTCCTCCCTTCGGCGCTTTAATTGTCGGTAGCTCGCAGGACGGAGGGGAGATGATCTCTGGACACAGGACATACCTCAGGGTGGGAGGAGTCTGGCTCCTGTTGGCCGCCCTTGGCCACACGGTGGGCCATTGGCTGACCTTCGTCACTTTCCGGACCCTGGATGAAGCCCATCAGGCCCCTGTGGAGGACCTCGTCTCCACGCCGGCCGGGGCGGAGATCTGGGCTCTCTTCAACCAGTTCAGCCTGGCGTTCGCCCTCTTCCTCCTCCTCTCGGGCACGGCCAGCGTCATCGCCTCCCGTAAGAGCGTTCCGGTTCGCGAGGCGTGTCACTGGAGTGGGTTCGCCGGAGCCTTCTGGATGCTGGCCTTCGTGGTGTTCCTGCTCGAGCCCGCCGCTCCAGGACTCATCATCGCGGGCACGGCGGCCTTCTTCCATGTGGCGGCGTTTCTAGCCGCTCTCTCCCCCGACGGCCCGGTGGGCCCGGCTTGGGAGGCAGCGGTGGGCGGCGAAACCGGCCGGGAGTCCCGGCACACCTGAGGTCCCGGTTGACCCCGGCCGTCACGGCCGGTAGCGTCCTAGGGACCGCCAGGGGTACCTCCCGGGGCCGGGCCGAGCCCGTGCCGGGTGAGGTTGAGAGAGACCCTCGGAACCTGATCCGGACCAAACCGGCGTAGGGAGAGCGGTCCGGACTCCACAAGGGCGGCCTCCGGACCTCTCCGCCCACCGCTTCACATCCATGGAGTCCCCCATGCCACGTGATTCCCTCCCCCACCCGCCGGCATCCTACTCCCAGGATCCCCCGTCTCGGTCGATCCAGGACATGGGAGAGATCCCCCGCGCTTCGTGGGAGGGAGACTACGGCGTGAACTTCCCGAACTCCCGAAAGGTCTTCGTGAAGGGCCGACACGGAATTCGGGTGCCGATGCGAGAGATCACCCTCTCCGGGGGAGAGGCGCCTCTCCGGGTGTACGACACCAGTGGTCCCAGGGACATCGACGTGCACCAGGGAATCCCGAAGCTGCGCCGGGAGTGGATCCTGGACCGCGGCGATGTCGAGGGGGCGGGGCCCCACCGGCTCCCGGACCTCGCCCGGGACCCCAAGCACGGCGATGCGGAGATCCCCGAGCCCCTGAACCACGCCGTCCTCCGCTCCGCCGGAGGGCCCGTGACGCAGATGCACTACGCGCGCCGCGGAGAGATCACACCCGAGATGGAATTCGTGGCGCTGCGGGAGGGGATGGACCCGGAGTTCGTGCGAGGCGAGGTGGCCCGGGGGCGGGCAATCATCCCGGCGAACATCAATCACCCCGAGATCGAGCCCATGATCATCGGGCGGCACTTCAAGGTGAAGATCAACGCGAACATCGGGAACTCGGCGGTGACCTCCTCCATCGAGGAGGAGGTGGAGAAGCTCCGGTGGGCGACACTGTGGGGGGCCGACACGGTCATGGACCTCTCCACGGGCAAGAACATCCACCAGACGCGGCAGTGGATCCTGCGAAACTCCCCCGTGCCCATCGGCACGGTGCCCATCTACCAGGCGCTGGAGAAGGTGGGTGGGGTCCCCGAGGAGCTCACCTGGGAGATCTACCGGGAGACCCTCATCGAGCAGGCGGAGCAGGGGGTGGACTACTTCACGGTCCACGCGGGGGTTCTCCTCCGCTACGTCCCCATGACCGCCAACCGCATGACGGGAATCGTGAGCCGGGGCGGTTCGATCATCGCGAAGTGGTGTCTGGCCCACCACCGGGAGTCGTTCCTCTACACCAGGTTCCGGGAGATCTGCGAGATCATGGCGGCGTACGATGTGGCCTTCTCGCTGGGAGACGGGCTGCGCCCCGGCTCCATTTACGACGCCAACGACGAGGCCCAGTTCGCCGAGTTGAAGACCCAGGGCGAGTTGACCCGCATCGCCTGGGAGTATGACGTCCAGGTCATGAACGAGGGCCCGGGTCACGTGCCCATGCACATGATCAAGGAAAACATGGACAAGCAGCTGGAGTGGTGCGACGAGGCGCCGTTCTACACGCTTGGACCCCTCACCACCGACGTGGCCCCGGGCTACGACCACATCACCAGCGCCATCGGCGCCGCCCAGATCGGGTGGTACGGTACGGCCATGCTTTGCTACGTCACTCCGAAGGAGCACCTGGGCCTCCCCGACCGGGACGACGTGAAGGAAGGCGTCATCACCTACCGGATCGCGGCGCATGCTGCGGATCTCGCCAAGGGCCACCCTCGGGCCAAGAACTGGGACGACGCGCTCTCCAAGGCCCGCTTTGAATTCCGGTGGGAGGACCAGTTCAACCTGGCCCTGGATCCAGTGACGGCCCGAGCCTACCACGACGAGACACTGCCGGCGGAGGGGGCGAAGGTGGCCCACTTCTGCTCCATGTGTGGGCCGAAGTTCTGCTCGATGAAGATCACCCAGGACATCCGCGACTATGCGGCGCAGCAGGGGCTGGACGCCGCCGAGGCGCTGCAGACCGGGATGGAGCGAAAGGCGGAGGAGTTCCGCCGCGGCGGCGGCGAGATCTACGTGGAGGCGGAGAGTCCGTCGACACGCCGGAAGGAGGAGGCGACCCCCGCCGGAGACTGAGCGTCGCGGGGCCCCTTCCGGCCATCCGAATCCCACCGGGTCCGGCGCGCGGTCCCCGACTTCAGCGAATGGGGATGCAGTCGAGATTGGCCCGGATATCCGACCGCAGAGACAGGACGTAGCGCTGCCCCGGCTGCATGAGGATCGGGCGGGTCTGGCACGCGTCCCCCGCCAGGAAGTCCACTCGAATGACCATGAGGAGATTCGGGCTCCAGTCCACCGAGAACGTTCGGTCCGTCTTGCCGTTCACGATCCCCAGGCGGATCCGGGTACCGTCCCTGAAGACGAGTACGGTCGCGTCCAGGAAGTTCCGGTTCTGCACCTCGACCTGGATGGGGCCGTCCCCTCCCCCGGAGAACACCGTGTCGGAGCCCGCCGTTGCGCAAGCGGGCAGGGCGAGCAGGGCGAGGAGTGTGGCCTGCGGCCACCGGGAGCCCATGGATGTCATGGCGGGGTCGTTCGAGGCGGGGGGAGAGTCCAACTTCCATACACCCGACTGCCGCACAAGGTGGCGTGACCGGGGTTCGGTCCGCCCCCGAGCCCGGGCGTACGACCGGTCCCGACTGTGCACCGTCGCCCTTCCGGTGGTACCGTACGCGTCCGGGGGAACGGGCCGTTACGGGACTTCCCCCGGTGTCTGAACCGCCAACCCATCGACCCTGAAGACTCATGCCGGACACCTCTCCCGTAGCCCTGGTGACCGGAGGCGCCATACGCGTCGGCCGAGCGATCTCCCTTGGACTCGGAGAGGCGGGCTACGACGTGCTCGTGCACTATCGATCGTCCTCGGGACCTGCCGAGGAGGTCCGGGAGCGCCTGCGAGGGATGGGGCGCCGGTGTGTCCTGGCCAGCGCCGACCTGGGAGCCCCGGATGAGGTGGCGGGACTGGCCCGGACACTGGAGAACGAGTTCTCCCGGCTCGACCTCCTGGTGAACAGCGCCGCGAGCTTCGAATCCACCCACATCCTCGACACGGACGCCGAGGAGTGGAATGCGATACTGGACGTGAACACCCGGGCCCCCCACCTCCTGGTCCGTGCCCTTGAGCCGATGCTCCGCCGGAGCGGCGGAAGCGTCGTCAATATCGCTGACCACATGGGCCTGCGGCCGTGGGTCCGCTACGGGGCTCATTCCGTGTCGAAGGCGGCCCTGATTCACCTCTCCCGAATCCAGGCGCGGGCGCTGGCCCCGGAGGTCCGCGTGAACGCGGTGGCTCCCGGCCTGGTCCTCCCACCCGACCACCTCTCGGAGGAGGCGCTCCGGGAGGAAGTGGAGGCCACCCTGCTCAAACGCGCCGGGACTCCTCAGGACGTGGTGGAGGCCGTGCTCTACCTGGCCCGTGCCTCCTTCGTCACAGGGCAGCTCCTGGTGGTGGACGGAGGTGGCACGACCCTGGAGTAGGGGGGAGCAGCACGGCCGGCGAGCGTGGGACCAGGCCCCTGCCCGGCCGGGCCTCCCAGCCGCGTCCCGGCCCAGGGCGCAGCGTGAGCGGATTTCGCCCCCTCTTGCGCCTCTTCCTATACGAGCCGGTCCCTTGCACCAGGAGTTACGCACATGAACACATCCACCGACCAGGCTTCCCTCGAGGCGGTCCTGAAGGAAGAGATCATCCGCATGTACCAGGAGGTGGCGGAGAATCCGGAAGGGGACTTCCACTTCTACCACGGACGCGCCGCAGCCGCGCGTTTCGACTATCCCCTC
>CP070829.1:3190545-3203427 GCA_020344755.1 Gemmatimonadales bacterium | reverse complement strand
CTCGTCCCCTTGGGAGCCCTGGTAGCGCTGGCAGCCTGCGCGCCCCCGGAAGCACCGCGCATCATCGACGATGCGGCCCTGGCGAACGAGCTGGAGGATCAGGACTGGCTCGCCTACGGGCGGACCTACAGCGAGCAGCGCTTCAGTCCGCTGGACCAGATCAGCGCCGCCAACGTGGCCGACCTCGGTGTCGACTGGTACCTGGACCTCCCGGAGGACCGGGGGCTGGTCTCCACGCCGCTGGTGGCGGACGGCGTCGTCTACTTCGTCGGGAGCATGAACCGGGTCCGGGCGGTGGACGGGGCCACGGGCCAACTCCTGTGGGAGTACGATCCGCAGGTGGCCCAGAACGCGACGCGCATGCGGGCGGGTTGGGAGCACAACCGTGGCATCGGCCTCTGGGGGGACCGGGTGTACGCGGCCACCTGGGACGGCCGGCTGATCGCCCTCGACCGGGCCACCGGTACCGAGGTGTGGCAGGTGCTGACCGTGGATCCCGAGCTGCCCCTCTACATCACCGGCGCGCCCAAGGTCTTCAAAGGGAAGGTGCTGGTCGGCAACGGCGGTACGGAAAGCCATCCCTCCCGCGGGTACGTGACGGCGTACGACGCGGAGACCGGCGAGCAGGCGTGGCGCTTCTGGATCGTGCCCGGCAACCCGGCCGACGGCTTCGAGAACGAGGCCATGGAGATGGCTGCGGAGACCTGGACGGGGGAGTGGTGGAGGCACGGCGGCGGCGGCAACGCGTGGCACGGCTTCACGTACGACGCCGAGCTCGACCAGCTCTACATCGGAACGGGGAACGGCTCGCCCTGGAACCGGAAGATTCGAAGCCCGGATGGAGGCGACAATCTCTTCCTCTCCTCGATCGTGGCGCTGGACCCCGATGACGGGACGTACCTGTGGCACTACCAGGATTCGCCCGGTGAGACGTGGGACTTCAACTCCAACATGGACATCGTGCTCGCCGACCTGGAGGTCGACGGGGAGGTCCGAAAGGTGATCCTGCACGCGCCCAAGAACGGATTCTTCTACGTGCTGGATCGCACGAACGGAGAGTTCATCTCGGCCGAAGCGTTCGCGGAGGTCACCTGGGCGAGCCACGTCGATCCGGAGACGGGCCGCCCGGTGGAGGTTCCGGGCGCTCGGTACGAAGACGGTGAGGCGTTCGTCACGCCGGGGCCCTACGGGGCGCACAGCTGGCACGCCATGTCCTTCAATCCCGAGGCGGGGTTGGCCTACATCCCCACCCTGCACATGAACTTCCGTTTCAACGACGAGGACGTCGATCTCGACACCTACCAGATGGTGGCGTGGGAGGGCGGGACCGGAGTGGCCTGGGAGTTCGTCGGGAGTTCTCGGGAGGACGGCGTACTCGGCACCCTCCAGGCCTGGGATCCGGTGCGTCAGGAGCAGGTCTGGGAAGTGGACCTGGACGGACTCTGGAACCCCGGGACGTTGACGACGGCCGGGGATCTGGTCTTCCAGGGCCGGGAGTCGGGGCACCTGGTGGCCTACGAGGCGGCTACGGGGAATGAGCTCTGGCGGTTCGACCTGGGCCTCGGGATCTCGGCGCCCCCGATCACGTACTCGATCGACGGCCGGCAGTACCTCGCGCTCCTGGTGGGATGGGGTGGCGGGGCAGCCGGCCTCGCTCCTCCCGTGGGCTGGAACTATGGCGCACAGACGCGGCGCCTGGTCGCATTCTCGCTGCAGGGAACGGCGTCCTTGCCGCCGCAGGCGCCCCGAGGCGCGATGATGCCCATGGCTGCCCCCTCCTTCGAGGTCGATTCCGACCTCGCGGCGGCGGGGGAGGGGCTGTTCGGGTCCTGCGACGGGTGTCACGGACCGGGAGTTCAGTCAGCCGGTATGGCCCCCGACCTTCGGGCTTCCGGCGTCGTCCTGGATGCGGGCCTTTTCGCTGACGTGGTCCGAGGAGGAGAGCGGGCGACGCGGGGAATGCCCCAGTTCTCGGCGGTCACCGACGAAGAACTCCTCGCTCTGCGTCACTACATCCGCTCCGTTGCCGAACGGGATCTCGCATCGATCGGCGGAGGTGGCTGAAGGAGATAGGCTCACGAGAGAGGCCGACGGGGCCCGAATCGCCTCGGGCGATGGCGGGCCGCGGGGCAGGGGGGCGACCTGGCGGGGTCCCTGACGGGGAAGTGGGACTTCAGCTGCGAAGGGGTCGGCCGCCTCGGCCTCGCGGATCTTCGGCCCACCTACCCTCGCTCCGACCCCGTGAATCGCTTGAACAGGTCCGACACCGTCAGGCGCGAGAGATCGAGGAACTCGCCGGCATCGAAGAACGTCCCCTCACACGCGTCGCACTTCTCGAACCAGATGTGCCGCTGCACTCGGTCGACCATGCGGGACATCGACCCGCCGCACCGCGGACACCGGTAGTCGTCGATGACGTTGTGGATCTTGCCGACGCTCGCCTCGCCCACGTCGATCGCTACCGCGGCTTTCCTGTTGCGCAGCGCTTCCGCCTCGCCGGCATCGAACCAGATCCCGTTGCACGTGAGGCAGCGGTCGATCTCGATGCCTTCCACGTCGATCTGCTCCATGTCGGATCGGCACTTCGGGCAGCGCATCGCACCCGACCAGAAGACCCCCCCCTCGCTGGTGGTGAGCCCGATCGTGTAGGCCGGCGGCTTCTTGCGACCCCTCGGCCCGGCTTCCGCCTCCCTATGCCGGTGGAAGGACACCACGAAGATCGTCACGACCGTGAAGATGCCGAGTAGCAGGTACGCCTCGACGAACGTCGACGCGTCGGAGACCATCCCGTAGGTCTTGGATCCTGCCGCATACCCGAGGTTGCTCACCGACATGTAGATGGCGAATTGGGTCGCGGAATGCCGGCTCGAACAGACCGCCATTCCCAGAGCGATGACGCAGACCATGACGACCGGAAGCAGCAAGACCCAGATCGAAAGCATGACCCGGGCGTAGAGCGTGCTCTCCCACAGGTGCTGGGTCTGGGTGATCACGAACGCATGCACCGACACCAGCGATATGGTCAGGAGCAGCATGCGGCGGGAACCGAAACGGTCGATGAGCGGCCCGAGGCCGAGGGCGACGATTGCCCCGATCAGGCCCATGATGGCGACCAGCTGCGACCACTGTGCGGTCGTGTAGCCGAACAGGTTTACGGCGGCAATGGGCATCAGGGCCTGGCCATAGCCTGTGACCAGGCCATCGAAGAACATGATGACGAGGACGACGACGCTGGCCCGGCCCCAGAGCACCTTGTTGATGCCGCCGAAAACGTCGGCGAACGAATTGCCGGGCTGGTGCACCGAGGCGGCCTTGCCGGCGGACCAGGGAAGCCGCCTCTCCCCGTCGTGTTCGAGAACGAAGACGAACACGACCAGGACGACGCCGGCGGTGGCCGACGCTGCGATCGCCGTCGCCTCGATGCCCAAGGTGTCCAACAGGATCCCCGAGACGGCCGCCGTCGTCGCCCACCCGATCGCCTTGCCGAAGCTCATGAACGCGTTCAGGCGACCCTGCTCTCGGACCGGCGTCAGGTCGATGGCCATACCGTCGACCGCCACGTCCTGGGTCGCCGCAAAGCTGTTGATGATCACGCCGATCAACATGAGGAGGCCGATCTGTTCCGTCGGGCGCTCGACGAGGATGAGCGCGAGCAGGGAAAGCGTCAGGCCGAGCTGCGCGCCGAGCACCCAGGGGCGGCGCCTGCCCATGGGCAGAAACTCGTAGCGGTCCATCAGCGGACCGGTGACCAGTTTGAAGGCCCACGGAAGGATGACCACGGCCAGGTAGCTCCCGATCTGGGCAGCGCCGACACCCATGGTGGCGAGCCAGGCCGGTATCGCGATGCTGAGCAGTCCCTGGGGGATGCCCTGTGCGAAGTACATCAATGCACCAGTGGCGTAGCGTACGACGGCGTCGTCGGCGAGGATCAGGCGCCTGGGCATCTTGATCTTCCTTGTCCAGAGGCGGGAGGGACGCGACGGGATCGCGTTACGGACTGGAACTGGGCTCCTCCTGAACGGCGCCGGCAAGCTAGGGCGGCGTGGATCGGGGCCGCAAATCAAGGCCTCACGGACACGGAACGTTCGAACAGCGTCCGAGTGGCGATTCGTTGGAGCCGCGACGGCGTGGGCGGCCAGGAGAGCTGCACGCTGACCTACGAAGCTCTCCGTTCGTCTTGCGCGCCCAAGATCTTCTCGCGAGCCGTGGGCGACGTCGTGATGCCTTCCCTGGGTTAGGGCCGAAGGGTGGGTCTCCGGAGGCCGTCCGGAGCTCCATCGATCCGCCGGAGGAAGGCCTCGATCTCGGGCGTGTCCCAGACGGCCTCACCGTGCCGGAGCAGCACGATCCGACCCCGGGGGTCCACCACCCAGGTCGTCGGCAGTCCGCGGGCTCCGAAGACGGGGGGGGTTCGCTGGATTTCGAGGTAGAACGGGAGGTCGTACCCATGCGCTCGGACGAAGCGCTCGACGGGACCCTCTCCCTGGGGTGCGATGGCCAGGAAGACCACGGCGGTGTCGTCCAGGCGATCCCGCAGGCGCTCGATGCTGGCCAGCTCCCGAACGCACGGCGTGCACCAGGTGGCCCAGAGGTTGATGAAGAGGGTCTTGCCCCGGAACTCCGCGAGGGTCATGGGTTCCCCCTCGAGCGGACGGATTCTCCAGTCGAACTCGGCCTGCCCCCAAGTTCTCAACTCGGAGGTCCGGTCGCGCTCGTCGGCCTGGCCGGCCAGGGGGCCTGCCAGCACCGCCGCGGCGAGGACCGCTCCGGCACTTCCGAGAGAACGCGGGAACCGCATCCGTCTCACTGGGCCACCCCGTATCGGATCCCGAAAATGAGGCTGCGTCCGCGCAGCGGCCCGTAGACGTACGCGGTGTCGAAGGCGTCGCCGAACGGATTGGCCGGGTCGATCAGCGCACTCGGCTGGACGTGGTCGAACACGTTGTTCACGGCCGCGTAGAGCTCGAGTCCGGTGCCGCCCCGCCACGCCGCCCGCAGGTTGTGCAGCGAGAATGTCGGAGACCGATCGGGTCGGGCGAACGGCTCGTCGTAGCTCGGAAGCCGCATCGGGCCGGTTACCGTGCCCGTGTAGTCGACCGTCACCGGCCACCGCTCGAAGTTGTACGTGGCGCTGAAGGTGCCCCGCACCGAGGGCGCGTGGAACTGGTCCTCACGAATCCCCTCGTCCCGAAGGTAGACCTCCTGGAGGGTAACCCCCACGGAGTAGAGGATCCGGTCGAAGTCGACGTTCTGGTTGAAGGAGAGGGAAACGCCGCGGCTGACGGCGGACCCCCGGAGATTCGCGTAGACGATCTGGTTCGGGTCGACGTCGTAGTCGGGCGTGATCCGGTTGTGGAAGTGGGTATGGAACAGGTCGAGGTCGATCATCATCGGGTTGGGACCGAATTCGACGACCTGATTGAGGTTCACCGTAACGCTGCGGGAACGCTCGGGTTGCAGATCGGATTCGATCACGACCTCGCGCGCACCGGTCAGGGCTGCGTGGTCTTCGGTGAACAGGTTCACCACTCGGAAGCCGGTGCCCGCATTGAGCCGTACCGTGGTGTGGCCGAACGGCTCCCACTTCACGGCCAGACGCGGCGAGAGGATCACGCCATGGTCGTCGTGATGATCCGCCCGGATCCCCCCTAGTGTGGTGAGGCGCGATGTCCACTCGACCTCGTCCTGGAGGAACAGCCCCGGAGTGAACCGCTCGTCGCGCTCGACGGTGGCCGGGGTGTTGTCGTCGTACGTCTGGAATCGGAGGCTCACACCGCCGAGCAGGTCGTGTCCCCCGCCGCCCGCGGACCAGATCAGGTTCCCGACCGCGATCTGCTGCCGGGCGTCGTAGCGGACGTCGCCGTAGTAGCTGTCCTGATTGTGGTAGGTGTAGGACGACTCAATGCGGACTCGGTCGCTGAACCCCGGGGTCCAGAAGCCGATGGCCTCGAAACGATGGGTGTAGATCGACTCGCCATACACACGGTCACTCCCTCGATCGGCCGGGGTCCAGGCCTCGACCCCGCCGAAGCGGTCCTCGCCCAGGTACTTGAGGCTCAGCCCCGCCCGGCGGATCCCATCGGGCGCGACGTCGAGCTTTCCGAACAGCACACCCCGCCGCACCAGCGGGAAGTCCGAGAACCCGTCGGCGTTTCCGTCCACGAACCGTTGATTGTAGGCGATGTTGCCGCTGAGGAATCCGCTCACATCGCCACGGGAACGGGCGAGGGCGAAGTCCACGTTGCCTTCTCCCTCCGAGGAGCCATGGATGTCCACGGCTAGACGGGGGGCGAATCGAGGGTCCTTCGTGATGACGTTCACCACACCGGCCATCGCTTCGGAGCCGTAGAGGGTCGACGCCGGCCCCTTGATGATCTCGACCTGCTCGATCAGCGCCGGGTTGATCCCATTGAGGCCGTAGACCGAAGCCAACGAGCTCATGAGCGGCATCCCGTCGATCAAGATTGCCGTGTAGGGACCCTCCATCCCGTTGATGCGGATGCTGTTCGTGTAGCATACCCCGCAGTCGATCTGCGCGTTTAGACCGTTCAGGTATTGGATGGCCTCGGTGAGGTTATTCGTGGCCGCTCGTTGGAGCACGACAGCCGGCACCACCTCGACCTTGACGGGGGAGTCGCTGACCCGCGACCGCTTCATCGTCCCGGTGACGGTCAGAGCGTCCAGCCCGACGGGGTCGGGGCTGAGCACGAATTCGAGCGGCCGCCCATCCCCCGGCAGGTCGAGCTCGACCTCGATGGTCCCGTAGCCGACGGCGGACACGACCAGCCGGTGCCGCCCGGGCGGGAGCGCGGGCAGCACGAACCGTCCGTCCGTCCGGGCGAGCACGGTCGCGTGGCTTCCGGATACCGCGACGTTGGCAAAGGCGACGGGAGCGCCATCCTGGGTCAGCACTCGTCCCGTTGGCCCCGTCTGGGAGGCCAGTGGGTACGGGACCAGCACCAGGATGGCGCAGGATAGGGCACGGTGGAAGGCGGTCGGTCGTCGTCGGAAACGGATCATCGGTGCCCTCGGGGAGGTCGGGCTCAAAATTTAGGCACGCCTAAACTACAGAGTATTTAGGTTGACCTAAGTCAGTCAAGCCCCGCCTGCGTTTCCCCATCGGGGAAGGTTCGGGATCATCCTGCCCGCATCGGCCGAACCGCCGCCAAGGGCACCTGGATCGGCTCCCGGAGCTGATCCAGGTCTCCCAGGAGGTCGCGGAGACGCTCGGTGACTCGGGGTTGGCCGTGATCAGGGCCACGTTCTCCGGCTCGTTCATCGTGGAGGGTCGACGCCGGTCCCGAGTCGGAGAGTCTGATGTTCCAACTCGACTCGAAGGCGTCCCAGGTTCCGTGGAGACGAGTCGTTGGAACAGAGCCACCTGTGTCCAGCACCCACCCGGCACCGCGGAAACGGGCTGCCGATGACGAGCTCCACGGGGGGCGTGGGAGGTCGAAGCCGAAGGGTGGGACCGGGTCCTTTCGTACGGATCTCCCAGACCGAGAGCGTGGTCGGCGATGCGACCCGCGCTACCGCGACGGTCACCAGTCGCGCGGGTGGCTGGAATGCCGCACATTGGGGGCCGTCGATTCCCCTCCCACCAGCAGGCGCCGATGTCCGTTCAGTCCCCCACGGGTGAGCTCGCACTCACACGGCTCCCGGGCGGGACCCTGGTCGTCCGGCTCGCCGGAGCGTGGCGACTCGACCACGGGCTTCCTCCCCTGCACGAGTTGCGCCGGGAGCTGCGCGAGGCCACCCCGGCGAGGATCGCCTTCGAGGGGGAGGGGCTGACCCACTGGGACAGCGCCGTCGTCGCCTTCCTGGCGGGCGCTTCCTCAATCGCGCGGGAGAGTGGGATCCCCATCGATCGTTCCGGGCTGCCCGAAGGATTGCGGCGACTCCTGGACTTGGCCGAGGCGGTGCCCGAGAAGGACGATGCGAAGGATGGGTCGAACATCGACGACTTCGTGCATCGGCTGGGAGAGAAGGCGATCGAGACCCACCGGCTCTTCCGGAGCGACCTCCAGTTCCTCGGCCACCTGGCGCTGACGGTGGGGCGTGCGTTTCGGGGGAGGGCCCGGTTCCGGGGCTCGGACCTGGCCTACCTCATCCAGCAGAACGGGTTCGAGGCGCTCCCGATCGTCACGCTGGTGACCTTCCTCCTCGGGCTCATCCTCGCCTTCGTCGGCGCCATTCAGCTCCAGACCTTCGGGGCCACCATCTTCGTCGCGGACCTGGTGGGCGTGGCCATGGTCCGGGACATGGGTGCGCTCATCACTGGAATCATCATGGCCGGCCGGAGCGGAGCCGCCTTCGCGGCTCAACTCGGGTCGATGAAGGTCACGCAGGAGATCGACGCCCTCGAGACGATGTCGATCTCGTCGATGGACTTCCTGGTCCTTCCGCGGATTGCGGCGCTCTTCCTGATGATGCCGCTCCTGACCCTCTACGGGGACGCGATGGGGATCCTGGGAGGCGCCTTCGTGGGTGTCTCGATGCTCGACCTTTCACTGGTCGAGTATCTCTTCCAGACCGCCGACGCGGTGAGCATGAGCCACGTCGTGGGTGGGGTGTTCAAAGGGGCCGTGTACGGGGCGCTCATCGCGATCGCGGGCTGCCTGCGAGGGGTCCAGTGCGGCCGCAGCTCCTCGGCGGTAGGGGAAGCGGCCACGGCTGCGGTCGTCACCGGCATCGTCGCGATCATCGTGGCCTGCGGAGTGTTCGCATTCGCCTTCTACGTCCTGGGGATCTGATGGCCGACCCCGGGGCGAACGGCGCCACGCCACCGGCCATCGCGGTCCGGGACCTGACCATGGCGTACGGGGACTTCGTCCTCCAGCGCGACCTCCACTTCACCATCGACGTCGGCGACATCTTCGTGATCATGGGGGGGAGCGGGTGCGGAAAGAGCACGCTGCTGCGCCACCTGATCGGCCTGAACGAGCCCGCTCGCGGTGAGGTCTTCTACGGGACCGAGAGCTTCACGCACGCCCCGCCCGGGCGCCGCGCAGAGATGCTCCGTCGGGTCGGTGTCCTCTATCAGAGCGGGGCACTCTGGAGCTCGATGACGCTGGCCGAGAACGTGGCGCTGCCACTGGGCGAGTTCACCACCCTCTCGGAGGCGGAGATCCGCGAGGTGGCGGCGCTGAAGCTGGCCCTGGTCGGCCTCGCCGGCTTCGAGGACTACTATCCCGCGGACATCAGCGGCGGGATGCAGAAGCGGGCCGGACTCGCCCGGGCCATGGCGCTCGATCCCGAGATCCTCTTCTTCGACGAGCCCAGCGCCGGCCTGGATCCACTCAGCGCACGGCACCTCGACGAGCTGATCGTCGAGCTCCGGGACAGCCTCGGTTCCACGATCGTGGTGGTCACCCACGAGCTCGAGAGCATCTTCGCCATCGGTACCAACAGCGTCTTCCTGGACGCGGAGAGTCGAACCATGATCGCAACCGGCGTTCCCACGGAGCTTCGGGACCATTCCGAGCAGGAGCAGGTGAGGCGCTTTCTGAAACGGGGGGAGGGGTGACGTGAGCAAGCGAGCCAATCCGGTCCTCGTGGGGGGCTTCGTCCTCGGGGGAGTGCTCCTCGCCGTCATCGCCGTGGTGGTCTTCGGATCCGGCCAGCTGTTTCGCGACACGACGACCTTCATCTCCTTCTTCAATGGGTCCGTGTCCGGCCTGGACGTCGGCGCGCCCGTCCGCTTTCGCGGCATCGACGTGGGGACCGTCACCGAAGTCCTCCTGGACCTTCCGGGCGCGGGACGGGAGGGAAGTGACCTACGGATCGCCGTCGTCTACGAGCTCGACCGGGAGAAGGTGGAATCCCGGGGAGCCGCCTCCCGGCTCGACGATCCCCTCGACATCCAGACCCTGCTCGACCTGGGCATCAGCGCGGAGCTCTCCACCGAGAGCCTGGTCACCGGCCGCAAGTACGTCGCGCTGGACTTCGATCCCGAGGCCGAGGTCACGGCAGACCCCGTGGAGGGGCTCCCGTACCCGGAGATTCCGACCGTCCGCACCGGCCTGGAGCGCATCGAGGACGAGGTCTACGGCATCATCGCGGAACTGGGTGCCGTCCAACTCGACGCCCTGGTGAACGTGGCGTCCGAGGCCTTCGAGCAGATCGGCGGTCTGGCGTCGTCCCCGGAACTTGCCTCTGCCATCGAGCGCCTCCCCGAGACCGTGGACCGCCTCAACGCCACGATGGGGTCCCTCGAGAAGCTCGTCGTCCGCGTCGATTCCTCCCTCGCGCCGATGAGCGAGGGCGTACGGCGGACAACCGAGCAGGCGACCTCGACCCTGCAGCAGCTGGAGGGCACGCTCGAGGAGATGGGATCCGCCCTCACGGGGATGGGCGACGTGATCGAGCCCGAATCTCCGCTCCTGGTCCGCTTCGAGCGGGCGATGATCGACCTGAGTGAGGCCAGCCGAGCGCTGCGGGAGCTGGCGGACTACCTCGAACGCAATCCGAGCGCGCTGGTCCGGGGCCGGCCGGGAGGTGACAGATGAGACGATATTGGCTTGCGACGCTGGTCCTGACGGTCGGGTGCCTGGGGCCCCGATCGGATCCGTCGTCGTTCTTTCTCCTGAGCCCCACGGAATCGGAGGGTGGATCGGTCGTTCCCGTGGTGGTGGGTCTGGGGCCCGTGATGCTGCCACCCTACCTCGATCGCTCCCAGATGGTGGTGCGCGTCGGGGAGAACGAGATCGCGCTCTCCGAGACGGAGCGGTGGGGTGAGCCCCTTCGCGACAACGTGTGGCAGACGCTGCGGGACAATCTGGGTGGGCTCCTCCCCGGGAGCTCCTACCTCGCCTACCCCTGGTACGCGTCGGACGCACCCGACTACGCCGTGGAGGTGGAGATCCGTCGGTTCGAGGCGGACGCCGGGGGCGCGGTCGTCCTGGAAGCGAGCTGGACCGTGGCCCGGGAGGACTTCGTAGAGGATGGGGCCGCCACCATCGACGAGGACGCCTCCGGACCGGGGCGGGCATCGGTCGTCGCCGCGCAGAGCCGGGCACTGGGGACGCTCAGCCGCGACATCGCCTCGGCGATCCGCCGGGCCGAGGCCCGCCGCTGAGCGCCGGGGAACACCCGGGGCCCTACCGGAGGAGCCGAAGTCTGATCCGCGCTGGGCGGCTGAGACCCTACCGCACCCGGAGCCCCGCCACGATTCCCTGTGCGGCTTCCCGCCCTTCCGGTGCCATGGCGAGGGCGCACACGACCAGGCTCCCCGGGTCGCGATCCTGCCCCGCGGTGCAGCGCATCACGGCCGAGACGTCGTCGTCGTCCATCGACATCCGGTACAGCGCCGACCGGGACTCCTCCCACTGGATGTCCATCCATTCCAGGCGCATGTCTCCCGACTGAAAGAGAAGTCCGCCGAAGTCGGCCACCGCCTCCGCACTTGGGGGGAGGTCGGACTTGATGGCCATGACGAGGAGAAAGGTGTCGCGCCCGCCGTCTGGATTCCCGAGGGCCCAGACCCCGAAGTTCGTGGGCGGGGTCTCCACGCCGAAGAGCTCCCGGGAGAGCTGGGACCGGAGGTTCACCAGCTCGTCTCCGTCCAATCGGGATACGTCGGAGCCGGGCGAGGGCAGGTCGAATCCCAGCGCTTCGTTCACGAGGCGGGACCCGTCGTTCGCCAGCCAGTTCAGCTCGTGCGGGATCATCACGAGCTCGGGGGGCATGTCCGTCGCGGGCACCAGTGCCTGCCTGCTCAACACGAAGGTCAGGGGGATGGAGGGGTCCACGCCCGGCCCGAACCTCCCCCCGGGACCGGCCCTCCCCCGGGGTCTCGGAGCGGTCTCGGCTCCCAGGCCCAAGCGAAGGCGGTAGGTCCCGCTGCCTCGTCCGTACAGAGGCGCGGCCACCACGGTGTAGACGCCGTCCTCCGGGAGCTGGAGCCAGACCATGGAGTCGGTGCCTCGAAGCCCGTCATCGTCCGTCCACTGGGGCCCACTGAATGCCCCAACCTCCAGAAGGGCGTCGAAGTCCGGGGATTCCAATGTGATCCAGACCTCGTCCCCGGCGCTCCCGACGAACTCGTACCTCCGCCCCGGGGAGAATCCCCCCAAGTCGGCGGTGAGGTCGGCGTCCAGGTCCAGGACCCCTTCGACGTCGGCCCCGTACTCCAGGCGGATCGCGGGCGGTGCCGGCTCGGGCACGTCCACCCGGATCCGGTAACGGCACGCGTCCTCCGGATCTTCGCACGCCCCGCCGCCGTACATGGCGACGACGATCTCTCCGATCCCGGGCTCCACCATGACCCGGAGGCGCGAGTCGGTGGACGACGACAGACCGCCGGCGTCGTCGTTCATGTCCAGGATGTCCAGGACCCCGCTACGGAGAACGCCCCACTGGAGGAGGGTGTCGAAGTCGTCGGATTCCAGGCTCACCACGGCCGGCCCCGAGAAATCCGCCGGGAGGACGTAGCGATCCACCATCCCGTAGTCGTTCCCCGGGAGGGGCCGGTCCCCTTCGGCCAGGGCTCCTTCCACCCAGCTCCCGGGCTCCAGGACGACGGGCTCTTGAGCGGAGGTGGGGAGCGCCGTGACGGCGAGAAGCCCCAGGACCAGGGTGCAGCGGTGGAAGGGGACGCGCATGCGACCAGCCTCGGCGGATTCAACCCGAACGACCGCGCGACCGGGTGCCGCGGCAGAGGATGGGGCTGTAGGGAGGGAGTAGAAACTCCAAGATACGGCCAGGCCGCGGCGGCGTACCAGGGAATTGTGGCATGGCGGCGAAGCAGGGAATTGCGCCCGGGCGAGGAGCCGGGGAATCCCGTACTTGCGGGGGCAAAAATCGCGCCTCGACGCGAAGCGATGGATTGCGGGAACCAAGAGCTTGGTGTAGCGCGCGAGAGAAGCTTCGCGCGGGGAATTG
>CP070829.1:3177546-3190445 GCA_020344755.1 Gemmatimonadales bacterium | reverse complement strand
GTACTCCTGGCACATGTGCGCCAGGTGATTGGTGTTGGAGGAGTTGTATCCGCCGATGACCACCATGATGTCCGGCGGGTCCTTCATCATCTCTTTCACAGCGTCCTGCCTCTCCTGCGTGGCGGAACAGATCGTGCCGAAGGACCGGAAGTGCTCCTGGGCATAGTCCTCACCGAAGGCCTCCACCATGGCACGCCGGATCCGGGCCCCGATGGCCAGGGACTCGTTGGCGAGCATGGTGGTCTGGTTGGCCACGCCGATGAACTCCAGATCCCGGTCCGGATCAAAGCCGGGGGTGGCTTTGTGCCCGAAGTGCGCCATGAAGGCCTCCCGGGATAGTCGCTCCTCCGAACCAGTGATGTAGTCGCACACCAAATCGGCCTCCACCATGTCCCGGACGATGATGTACTTCCCGCCCTCGTGCTTGAGTGCCTGCGACGCGGTGGCACGGGACTCCTCGTGGGTGTACTTCCCGTGGATCACCGAGGTGAAGCCATCCCGGGCGTATGACTCCACCCGCTTCCAGACATGCAGCACCGAGCCACAGGTCGTATCCACCAGGACGCACCCGATCCCCCGCAAGGCGTTGAAATCCTGAATGGTCACGCCGAAGGCAGGGATGAGCACCACGTCCTCGGGGGTCACGTGGGAGAAGTCGAACTGGCCGTCCTCCCCGGGATAGACGAAGCGGATCCCCATCTCCGTCATGCGGTTGTTCACATGGGGGTTGTGGATGATCTCACCCACCAGGTAGATGGTCTTGTCCGGGAACTTTCGAACCGTCTCGTAGGCGTAATCCACCGCGCGGTCCACGCCGTAGCAGAAGCCGAACTCCTGGGCCAGCCGGACGTGGACGTCGCCAAAGGTGTCCTCGTACCCGCGGGAGCGGATGCGCTCCACGATGGCGGAGTGGTACTCGGCGTCGATGATGGGGCGGACCTCGGCCTTGAGACCGAAGCCCTTCCTGAAATACGTCTGCTCCATGGAAGGTCCGTGGGGCGGGGAACGTGACCTGGAATCGGTCCGCAAGTTAGGGAGAATCGAAACACCGGTCACCGGCTGGGGTTCCGAATTCATGTTTACCCGACTCGCCCTTCTCTTCGTCGTCGTCCCGCTGGTGGAGCTGGCGCTGCTGATCCAGATCGGCCAGGTCGTTGGGATCGTTCCTACCGTCGCCCTGGTGCTGGCCACGGGGCTGGGGGGAGCGGCGCTGGCCCGGCGCGAGGGGATCCGCACGCTGTCCGCCATCCAGGGGGAGCTGTCCGCGGGGCGCATCCCGGGGAAGGAGCTTCTGGACGGTGCGGCCATCCTGTTCGGCGGAGCCCTGTTGCTGACGCCGGGGGTCCTGACCGACTTCGTGGGTCTGAGCCTGCTCCTTCCGGTATCCCGGAGGTGGTTCGCTGGGCGTCTGCGGAAGTGGTTCGACCGGCAGCTCGCCCAGGGGCGGATCCACTGGTCGGTGGGCGGACCGGGGGCGGGGATGTGGACCACGGGCTTCCCAGGCGGGGGCGGTGCGGACGAAGGGGAGGCTCCTCACGGGCTCGATCCCAGGCATGAGATCGACGGGCACCGGGAGGACCGATAGCTTCACCGGTCGCGGACCACTCCACCACGAGGTCGAAGGATGAACCTGGAATTCCTTGAGAAGCTCCTGAATGCGGAGGGTCCCTCGGGCTTCGAGACGCGTCCGGCGGCGGTCTGGCGGGCCGAGGCCGAGCGCTTCGCCGCCGAGGTGCGGACCGACGTCCACGGCAACGTCGTGGCGGGGGTGAACCCCGGTGGGGGTCCCAGAGTGATGTTGGCGGGCCACCTGGACGAGATCGGGTTGCAGATTACCCACATCGACGAGGAGGGGTACCTGTACGTCGACGAGGTGGGCGGATGGGACCCCCAGGTGCTGGTGGGTCAACGTGTCCGCATCCTCGGGCGGGACGGCACCCTGCCGGGGGTCGTGGGGAAGAAAGCCATCCACCTCATTCCGGCCGACGAGCGGAGCAAAGCTTCGCGGATCAAGGACCTCTGGGTGGACGTGGGGGCGTCGTCCCGGGACGAGGTTCTGAAGCTCGGGCTTCGGGTCGGGGATCCCATGGTGGTGGACGCGGGCCTGCTCCGGCTCGCTGGCGATCGGGTAGTGAGCCGGGCCATGGACAACCGGATCGGGGCGTACGTGGTCCTGGAAGCCCTTCGGCTTCTGGCGGAGGACCCGGGAGAAGCGTCTGCCTTCGCCGTGGCCACGGCCCAGGAGGAAATCGGCTACCAAGGCGGCGGGGCGCGTCCCGTGGCCTATGCGCTTCAGCCGGACGTGGCCCTGGTGGTGGACGTCACCTTCAGCACCGACGTGCCGGACGTGCCCAAGAAGGAGTTGGGGGAGCACACCATCGGCGGCGGTCCAGTCCTGACCCGGGGCTCCGCCGCCCATCCCGTGGTGTTCGAGAGACTGGTGGAGGCCGCGGAGGCGGAGGAGATTCCCTTCACGATCCAGGCTGCGCCGAAGTACACCCGGACGGATGCGGACGCGATCTACCTCGTGCGCAGCGGCGTCCCCACAGGCCTTGTCTCCGTCCCCAATCGGTACATGCACTCTCCCAACGAGCTGGTGAGCCTTTCGGACCTGGATCGCACCGCACGATTGTTCGCCGCGTTCGTCCGACGACTCACCTCCGACGTGGACTTCACACCTCGTTGACGTTGATCCGCGTGGATTCTACCGTTGATGACTGCGCCGGAGCCGTAGGATCAGGGGGATCCGGGGTCTTTGCCAGGGCGCGCAGAACAAGTGCCTACTCAGGGAGTCAATAGATGATGGACGCCAAGCAGCTCGTTTCCGAACTCCAGGACCTGCGGGATAGCGGGCACCTCTCCGATGCCCTCCTGCGCTACGCGGTGCGGAGCATCGAGAGGTCCGATCCCCGCTTCGACTGGGTCGGAGTCTACCTGCTCAACTCGGAGAACAACGAGCTGTGGTTGCACAACTACGTGGGCTCTCCCACCGAGCACGCCCGGATCCCGGTGGGGACGGGCGTCTGTGGGACCGCCGTCGAGCAGGCATCGAACATGCGGGTGGACGACGTGTCGGAGGTGGAGAACTACCTGGCCTGCGATCCGGACGTGCAGTCGGAGCTCGTGGTCCTCATTCGGGCGGGAGACGAGATCTTCGGTCAGCTCGACCTGGACAGCTCGGAGAAGAGCGCGTTTACCGACGAGGATGAGACGGCCCTGGGGATGGTCGCGGACAAGCTCGCCGAGCAGCTTGCGGCCGAGCGCCGCTGAGCCCGACGTGGGGTGAACCCCCTTCGTTCGCTGCGGGCGGACAACCCGGGTCCCTTCACGCTCGAGGGGACCCGGACGCACATCCTGGGGCACCGCGAGGTGGCCATCATCGATCCCGGCCCGGACATGGACGCGCATGTTCGGGCCGTTGCGCATGCGGTGCGGGAGGCGGAGCACGTCTCCGTCGTGCTGACCCATGGGCACCGGGACCACGCCGGTGCCGTGGACTCCATCCTGGAGCTGATCCCCGATTCACAGGTGGTGGGAGCCGGCCACCCATCGGCTCGTGGTCTATCGGACGGGGCGAGCGTTCACACCGACGCCGGCCTCCTCACGGCCCTTCACACCCCCGGACACACGAGGGATCACCTGGTCTTCCACTGGAAGGAGGGTCTCGCGCTCTTCGCCGGAGACATGGTGCTGGGAGGCGGCGACACCACGTGGGTGGCCGAGTACCCCGGATGCGTGGCGGATTACCTGGCCTCGCTTTCACGCCTGGAGGGACTCCCGTTGCAGCGGGTCTACCCGGCCCACGGACCCGACCAGGATGACCCCCCCGCCCTGTGGCGCCGATACCGGGCCCACCGGGAAGGCCGGATCGCATCGGTACGGGCGGCGCTGGCTCGAGACCCGGGTGCGACCACGGAGGAACTCCTGGATGCAGTGTACGGGGCAACCGTGCCACCTGGTCTTCGGAGGGCCGCCCGGGAGTCGGTGAGGGCCCTCGTGGAGTACGTGGAGGCCCACCCCGAGGGACGGCCATGACGAGGCCTGCCGCCGGGGGGGATCAGCATCCCCTGGAGCCGCGGATGGCGAAACGCCTCGCGGAGGTGGTGGGGTCGGCGGGGGTGGTCACCGAGCCTGGCCGCCTCCTGGCGTACGAGTCGGACGCGCTGACCCGTTTTCGCCGGAGTCCCCGGGCGGTGATTCTCCCACGGACAACGGAGGAGGCGGCGCGAGTGGTGCGTCTGCTGGTGGAGGAGGGGATTCCCCTCACGCCGCGGGGCGCCGGAACCGGTCTGTCGGGAGGCGGGGTGGCGGTGCCGGGAGGCGTCCTGGTGGGAACCTCTCGGATGGACCGGATCCTGACGCTGGATCCGGGCCGGCGGTTGGCTCGGGTGCAGGCCGGTGTCGTGAATTCGGATCTGACGGTGGCCGCGGAGCCCCATGGCCTGCACTACGCGCCCGATCCCTCGTCGCAGGCGGCGTGCACCCTCGGGGGAAACGTGGGAGAGAATGCCGGAGGGCCGCACTGCCTCAAGTACGGCGTGACCACACGCTACGTGACCGGGGTCACGGTGGTCACCGGGAGCGGCGAGGTGGTGGAGCTTGGTGGGGACGGCAGGTGCGAGTCGCTGGACCTCGTGGGCCTCTTCGTGGGGTCCGAGGGCCGACTCGGGCTCGCCACCGAGATCGAGCTACGCCTCGTGCCACGGGCTCGTGGTGTCCGGACCCTTCTGGCGGTGTTCTCCTCCACTGAGGTCGCCGGAGCGGCCGTTTCGGATATCATCGCCGCCGGGCTCCTGCCCGCTGCAATGGAGATCATGGACCAGGGGACCATCCAGGCGGTTGAGGCAAGCATCTTTGCCGCGGGATATCCAACGGACGCCGGAGCGGTGCTGGTGGTGGAATTCGACGGGACGGAGGCCGGCCTGGACGCGGAGGCCGAAGCCGCGGAGGCGCTCTGTCGGGAGGCTGGCGCCACTCAGCTCCGGAGGGCGCGGACCGAGGCCGAGCGGCAGGCCCTGTGGCAGGGGCGCAAGAAGGCGTTCGGCGCCTTCGGCCGGATCACGCCCGACCTGATCGTCCAGGATGCCACGGTCCCCCGCTCCGCCCTCCCGGGGGTACTGGCGCGCATCACGGAGATCGGGCGGCGCCACCGACTGCGGGTCGCCAACGTCTTTCACGCGGGGGACGGGAACCTCCATCCGAAGATCCTCTTCGACCGCCGCGATCCGGAACTGGTGGAGCGGGTGGAGGCGGCGTCACGGGAGATGATGCAGGCCTGTGTGGAAGCCGGCGGCACGATCACGGGTGAACACGGGGTGGGGCTGGACAAGCGGGATTACATGCACCTTGTGCATGGCCCCCAGGAACTCGAAGTGATGCGGGCGATCCAGGGGGTCTTCGATCCGGCCGGAGTCTGGAACCCCGGGAAGATGCTTCCCCCGGCTCCGGACGGGGCAGATAGCCAGGATACCCCGGGTGCCCGAGGTAAGGGTGCGGATGGCGCGGAGGCGAAGGGAGAGGCGGGCGGTGAGCCGGACGCAAAGGTGGGAGTGGAGGCGCACGGGGGAGCGGACGAGAACACGCGTTGGGAGCCCTCGTCGGTCCAAGAGGTGAGCCGTCTCCTGGCGTACACCTCTCGCACGGGCACGCCGGTGCGGATCGTTGGCCGTGACGGGGACCCCAACTCTGGTGCGCGGCTTCGGCTCGTTGCGTCCGGCTTGCCCGGTGAGGTGGACCACGCTCCGGAGGACCTGACCGTCACCGTGGGAGCCGGTTGTCCGATTGAGTCCCTCCAGGACCGGCTTGCGGCGTCGGGGCAGTGGCTGCCCCTGGACGTTCCGTGTTCCCGGGGGTGGCGAGTGGGCGAGCTGGTGGCGCGCGGAGAGTGGGGGCCGCTGGCCCCCGCGTACGGACGGGTGAGGGATCTTCTCCTGGGTGCGGAACTGGTCGCGGGGGATGGCCGGGTGCTTCAGCTGGGCGGACGGGTGATGAAGAACGTCGCCGGTTTGGACCTGGTCCGGGCGGTGGCCGGAAGTCGGGGCCGTTGGGGGGCCGTCACCTCCGCCACTTTCCGCCTCATGCCCATGCCACGGGCCCATGCAGTCCTGGCGTGGGAAGGGGACCGGGACGCCATGCGCGATCTTGCGGGTCGGCTGGCGGTCCATCCGGTCCTCCCGGCCTCCTTGGTTCGAGTGGTGGCGCAGCCGCGGGAGACGGACAGCGCCGGTGACGGCGCGGGCGGCACATCCGTCCGGGACCGGGTCCTGGTCCGGCTGCTGGGATCCTCCCCCACGGTGGACGCCGAGGCCCGGGAACTCGGAACGGACTTTCCCGGGGCCACGGTGTGGACCTCCCAACCACGAGGCCCGGGTTTCCTCGATGACGACCCGGTGACCCAAGCGGTGGAAGGCGAAGCCGGCGAGGGCCAGGGCGGGAAGCTGGACCACGAGGAGGGGGTCCTTCTGGAGCTTCGATGCGGGACGATGAACGGTGCGACGCTGGAAGGGAAGCTGGCCCGTCTGCTGCCTTCGGGGCGGCCGTGGATCCACCTGCCCCTGGCGGGAGTCTGGCGCGTCTCTCTGGGGGAGAGGGAGGTGGATGCCGTGGACCCGGTGTCCCTCGCGGGCCTCGCCGCCGAGCTCCGGAACCAGGGAGGAGACCTTTGTGCACTCCGCGGAAGGGTCCCGGGGCTTGGACGGCCTGAGGGACCGCTGGACCTCCTGGAGCGGAGGGTTTGCGCCGTGTTCGATCCCGCGGGAGTTCTCGACACCGCACCGATCCTCCGCGGCGGAGCTGGCTCGGACGCGGGCCCACGTTCGAGCCCGGAGGCGAAGTGATGGAGAGCGTCGATCGGGCGGTGAGCCGAGCGCGGGCGGCGCAAGCCGAGTGGATCGCCCGGCCTCTGCCCGAGCGCCTGGCCTCATTGTCGCGTCTCGCGAGGATCTTCACCCGCCGACGTGACGAGGTGGTGGAAGCGGTGCGCGCGGAAACGGGGAAGCCGAAGGTGGAGGCGCTCGCGGAGGTGTTGGCCGCCGTGGAACTCCTGCACCACTATGCCCGCATCGCCCCCAGAGTCCTGCGCACGGTGCAGGTCGGCACGGGCTTCCTGGCAGGAAAGTCGGCTCACGTGGTCCGGGAGCCCTGGGGAGTGGTCGGGGCCATCACGCCCTGGAACTATCCGTTCCTGACCCCGCAAGACGCGATCACTTCCGCGGTCACCGCAGGGAACGCCATCGTGGTGAAGCCGTCGGAGTTCACGCCTCGGTCGGCGCGGATCATCCCCGGCATGTCGGTGGAGGCGGGGCTCCCCGAGGGGCTGGTCCAGGTCGTGGAGGGGGACGGGACCGTGGGGGCCGCCCTGGTGGCGGCGGGAGTGGACAAGGTCGTCTTCACGGGCAGCAGCGCCACGGGAAGGCGGGTGATGGCGGACGCCGCGGGAGGCCTGACCCCCGTGCTCCTGGAGCTGGGGGGCAACGACCCCGCCATCGTCCTGGAGGATGCGGATCTGGAACGGGCGGCCCACGGGATCGTGTTCGGCGCGTTCTTCAACGCCGGGCAGACGTGCCTCTCCACCGAGAGGGTCCTGGTGGTGACGGACGTGTACGACGCCTTTCTGAGGCGGGTGACGGCGCTGGCGGCAACGCTTCGGGCCGGAGAGGAGGGTGGGACGGACGTGAGTCGCCTCGTCACCCCGGCCCAGCGTCGGATCGTCCGGGAGCAGCTCCGGGAGGTCCGGGACGCGGGGGCGACCCTCCACACCGGGTCGGTGCCTCTGGAGGAGGAGCCGAGAGTGATTTCTCCCGTGGTGGTTACGGGGGCGGAAGAGGGATCGGCGCTACTCCGGCACGAGACGTTCGGACCCGTCCTTCCGATGATCCGTGTGCAGGACGAGGAAGAGGCGATCCGGGAGGCCAACGGGACTCCCTACGGACTTTTCGCAAGCGTGTGGACCCGGGACCTGGTGCGGGGGGAACGGGTGGCCAGGCGGCTCCGCGCCGGAGGGGTTTCGGTGAACGACACCCTGACCCACTACGCGATCCCGGGTCTGCCCATGGGAGGCGTGGGGGACTCGGGGTTCGGAGTCCGGCGCGGTGAGGATGGACTCCGGGAGATGACCCGGCCGCGGACCGTACTCCTACACCGCTGGGGGATGAAGAGGGAATTCTACTGGTTCCCCTATTCGGAGCGCGCCACCCGCTGGGTCGAAGCCCTGGTGGTGCTCCGGGGGAACGGATGGATCCGGGGCCTGCCCGAGGCGCTGAGGGTCTTGAGGAGGCGGGGCGCATGAGCGCACCGGAAGGCGGAACGCTGGGGCTCGCGGGGCAGGATGAGAAGCTCCTGGCCTGTGTTCACTGCGGCTTCTGCCTCCCCGTTTGCCCCACCTACCGCGTGCTCGGAGACGAAGCCGACTCTCCCCGGGGCCGGCTACACCTCATGCGGGCGGTGGCGGAGGGGAGGCTCCCGCCGGAGGATCCGTCGTTCCACATCCACCTGGACCGGTGTCTGGGGTGCCGGGCTTGCGAACCGGTCTGTCCGGCGGGGGTCCCGTACGGTGAACTCCTGGAACATGCGCGGGAGGAAGTGTCCCGGATTCGTCCCTCCGGAGTTTTGACGCGGCTCCTTCTCGTCGCGTTCGGTAACCGGTGGTGGAACCGCTTCGTGGGAACGAAGGGTCGAATCCTTCGGGCCACCGGACTCCCAGCCTGGTGGGGCTCCCTATACGCGGGTTCCCACCATGGGCGTCCCGGGGGGGTGGGGGACGCCGTCCGGCTCGGGATGGCCATGCTCGCGGCCTCGGCACCGTGGCCCGGACTGAAAGGAAGCGCCGTCCCCGTCGCGGACCCGGAGAGTCCCGACGGCTCTCTGGACGACTCCACACAGGTGGGGAGCAGCGTGGAGGGGTTGGGTCGGGTGGGCATCCTGAAGGGGTGTGTACAGCAGGGTCTCTTCGGTCGGGTGGGGCTGGCGACCCGGCGCACGCTTGCGGCCAACGGCTACCAGGTGGTGGAGGTGGAGGATGTGGGATGCTGCGGGGCCCTGCACGCCCACGCCGGCCGGCTGGACGAAGCCCGGGGACGAGCGCGCAGGCAGATCGGTGCATTCCGACGCGCCGGAGTGGAGTGGGTGGCCGTGGACGCAGCGGGCTGCGGCGCCGCCATGAAGGGATACGGAGCGCTACTGGCAGGGGACCCGGAGTGGGCCGACGCGGCGGCGGAATTCAGCGCCTCGGTCCGCGACGTATCGGAGCTCTTGAGCATGGCGGGACCGCGCCCGGGAGCCCGGGTCGAACTCCGAGCGGCGTACGATCCCCCATGCCATCTCCTCCACGGCCAGGGCGTGTCGGAGCCGGTCCACGACCTGTTCCGCGCCGTGCCGGGGCTGACGGTCGTTCCGGTCCCGGACGGGGGGCGCTGTTGTGGCGGTGCGGGGATCTACGGACTGACCCAGGGAGAGCTGGGAGGGGAGATCACCCGGGAGAAGATCCGGTGCATCCATGATACCGGGGCCGACGTGGTGCTGTCGGGGAATCCGGGGTGTATGATGCAGATAGGGGGCGGCCTCCTGCGCGCGGGAATCGACATGGGGGTGGTCCATCCTGTCGAGCTGCTGGACGAGAGCTATCGGAGGGCGGGGCTCTATGGAAAGTGAGCTTCAGAAGCGGGGTCTGGTCTCTCTCGAATTGACGTCCCCCATCTGGGAGCGGTTCTACATGGCCTCGCCGCTCGTCATCGTGGGGACGCTCGAAGAGGACGGCGCGCCGGACCTGGCGCCCAAGCACATGGTCACTCCCCTGGGGTGGGACAACTACGTGGGGTTCGTCTGCTCTCCGAGCCACGCCACCTACCTCAATGCGGTTCGGAACGGGGAATTCACCCTCAGCTTTCCGCGGCCGGGAGGGGTGATCTCGGCCTCCATGGCGGCGGCTCCCCGCTGTGGCGAGGACCACAAGCCCTCTCTGGACCTCCTGGAGACCTTCCAGGCGACCCAGGTCAGGGGACCCCTGGTTGCAGACTGCTACCTCCACCTGGAGTGTACGCTCCACGGGACTTGGGACGTCTTTGGGCTCAACAGTCTGGTGGCCGGGAGCGTAGTTGCCGCCCACGTGTCCGAGGACGGCGTCCGACGCCCGGACCGGGATGACGGTGAGGTGGTCGCGGAGGAGCCATTGCTGGTGTACCTCCCTCCCGGGCGCTACGCCCGGGTTTCGGACACCCAGGCGTTCCCCTTCCACAGGGGGATGAAGCTTTGAGCGACGCTGCCGCTGCGCCGCAACTCCGGGACGTACCAGCAGGTTCGGCGGCTCCATCCAGGGCGGATTGGGTGGACATGGATGCACTGGTGGCCTGGCTCCGACCCCGGATGGGAGAAATGGTCACCTTCCTCAAGGAGTTGGTGGAAGCGGAGTCTCCCACCGACGTCCCCGCGAGCCAGGTCCGGGCCCGGGATCTCCTGGTGTCCGCTTGGTCGGGGTTGGGTTTCCGTCACCGGTATCACCCGGGGCGCGAGACTGGCGGGCAACTCCTGTTCACCCCTCGGGACAGGGTCCGCGGACAACCGGTCCAGGTCATGGTGGGGCACCTGGACACCGTCTGGCCCCTGGGCACCGTGGTACGGATGCCGGTGGTAGAATCCGAGGGGCTTCTGAAGGGGCCGGGCGTCTTCGACATGAAGGGCGGGCTGGTGCAGATGATCTACGCGGTGGAGGTGCTCCAGGAGCTGGGTGTGCCCTTTCCCGCCACCCCTGTCGCCTTCGTCAACTCGGACGAGGAAATCGGTAGCCCTGAATCCCAGAGCACAGTCCGCCGACTGGCGCGGGCCGCGTCCAGGGCCTTCGTCCTGGAGCCCTCGTACGGTCCCGAGGGCCTCATCAAGACCGCACGGAAGGGGGTCGGGAGATTCCACATCACGGTGAAGGGCCGTGCCTCCCATGCGGGGCTGGAGCCCGAGGCCGGGATCAGTGCGGTGCTGGAGCTTTCGCACCTGATCCAGGCCCTCCACGCCCTCACAGATCTGGACCGGGGACTCACCGTCAATGTGGGCGTCATCGAGGGGGGGACGCGGGCCAACGTCGTGGCGGCCCAGAGCCGAGCGCAGGTGGACGTCCGGGCTCTCACGGTAGAGGATGCGGAGTGGGTGAGCGAACGGATTCGTGAGCTACGGCCGCAGGTGGAGGGGGTGACGCTGGAGGTGGAAGGCGGGTTCGGGGTTCCGCCCCTGGAGCGGACGCCGCGGAACCGGGTCCTCTGGCGACAAGCCCAAGCCCTGGCGGGCCTGCTGGGCCTGGAGCTCGGAGAGGTCACGGCGGGCGGGGGTTCGGACGGGAACACCACCAGCCAATACACCGCGACCCTGGACGGACTCGGCCCCCGGGGGGACGGCGCACACGCGGACCGCGAACACGTGGTGGTGGAAAGCCTCGTGGAGCGGACCGCGTTGCTGGCCGGACTCCTGGCAGCGCCCTTGGGCGGCCTGGGCCCTGGCTAAAGGCAGCGCGAAGGAGGGGGAGATGGATACGGTCTTCTATGCATCGTGCACGCGAATCGCGGACCTCCCTCCGTGGCCCCTGACCCACCGGGTCCTACCTCGGGAGTCCTGGGAATCGGGCGATTACGTCGTGGGGCGGGTGCTGCCGTTCGCCGGCACAACGGAGCAGATCGAGCTGGACACAGGGCGCGAAGTGAAGCCCCTCTCGGGGGACCTGGTGGTGGGGACCTTCGCCCGGAGAGCGGCTACCCTGGAGGCCGTGGGCCGCTTCGACGACATCGAGGACAACGGACTCATGCACTCCATGACCGAGGGGGGATGTTTCGGACGGGTCACCTCGCGATCAGTCCTCTCGAAGCCCCTGATCCCCCTGAAGTACGTGGGCCACGTGATCCTGGAGGGGGCCAAGTCGAACATGCGGGATTGGGTGCCGGAGCCTCCGGATGAGCCCTATGCACTCCCCACGGTCCTGGTCGTGGGAACCTCCATGTCCGCGGGGAAGACCCTCTCCGCCCGGGTAGCGGTGCGGCAGCTGGTGAAACGGGAGTACAGGGTGGTGGGGGGAAAGGTGACCGGAGCCGGGCGCTTCAACGATGTCATGAGCCTCGGAGACGCCGGGGCCATGGCGGTCTTCGATTTCGTGGACGCAGGGTTGCCGACGACGGTAGTGCCGGCGGGCCAGTTCCGCAGGTCCATGGGCGGCCTCCTCCGACGCATGGGGGCCACCGGGGCGGACGTGGCGGTGATCGAGGCGGGGGCTTCCCCCCTTGAGCCGTACAACGGCACCGCGGCGGTGGAGCTCCTCCAGCCTTGGATCCGGTTCGTGATATTGTGCGCCAGCGATCCCTACGCAGTGGTGGGGATCCGGGAGGCGTGGGGGATCGAACCGGATGTGGTGGCGGGGCCCGCCGCCAACACCTCGGCGAGCGTGGACCTGGTGAAGGCGCTCTCCGGGCTGGAAGCCATGAACCTGATGCGACGGGAGAGCCACGCCCGCTTCGGGGAACTCCTCCACGAGGCCCTGTCGGCGTGACGGATCTGGTGATCCGCCACCTGCGCGGGATGCCGGAGTTCGAGTTGGCGGTAGCCTTCCAGGAGGAGGTATGGGGTGCCGGATTTTCCGAGCGCGTTCCCCGGTCGCTGATGAAGGTGACCCAACGGCTCGGTGGAGTGGTGGCGGGCGCCTTCGACGCCGGAGGCGGCATGGTGGGCTTCGTCTATGGGATTACCGGCGTTGAGGCCGGCCGCCTGGTGCACTGGTCCGACATTCTCGCCGTGTCTCCGAGTCTCCGGGACAGTGGGGTGGGGCGGCGCCTGAAGGCCTTTCAGCGGGAAGCGGTCCTGGAGTTGGGGGTGACGCGGATGTACTGGACCTTCGACCCCCTGGAGTCCAGGAACGCCTATCTGAACCTGAG
>CP070829.1:3164351-3177446 GCA_020344755.1 Gemmatimonadales bacterium | reverse complement strand
AGGGAGCCCCGCTGGACGCTCGGGAAATCCACCTCCTCTCCGACCTCCAGGCCTCTGCGTTCCAGGGGGACCCCGTGGAGATCGACGGCTTGAGCGTCGTGGTCTATCGAGGCGTGCCCGAGCCCGAAGCGAATCGGTATGTCCGGGGGGTCACGGTCGGCGGGGGCCTCCCCCCCCGAGCCAACCGGAGGACGGAAGTGGCGGTGAGCATCGGCGGGGCCGCGGGAGACACGGCCACCGTCCCATTGCGGGTCTTCCTGGCGGGGCAGCTCCGTGGCGCGGCGTCCACGCCCGTGGAGGGTACCGCCATCCTCCCCACGGGCCCCTTTCCCCAGGGCCGCCTGGAGGGGTATGCCGAGATCGATCCGGATGAGCTGCGCGCCGATGACCGCTTCTACCTGACGCTTCCGGTGGCTCCTCCGCCTACCGTGGCCTTGGCGGGAGACCCGGGCCCCTTCGTTCGAGAGGCGCTGGCGGTGCTGGAGGAGGGAGGCCGCGTGCGCCGAAGCCTCCCCGTCGAGGCCGACGTGGTGATCGCGGAGTGGGGCGCTGGCCTGGCCGCCCTGCGTCCCGGCCAGCGGGCCGTGGTGTTGCCCGGAGCCGATCCCGCGCTCCGTACGGCGCTGAACCGACGACTCCGGGAGGTGGGCACGACGATCACCGTGGAGCCAGGTCCCGGCCGCGAGGTCGCCGTGGACTCCGATCGAACCGGGGTGGGGCTGGAGGGAGCCCGGGTGACCCGGGCACGAACGCTGGCCGTCCCGCCCGATGCCGGTGTCGCGGGATCCTGGGTCACCCTCGAGGATGGTACGCCGTGGCTGGTGGAGCTGACCGGTCCCGCCGGTCCCATCCTCCTCCTGGCTTCCCGTCTAGATCCGGCCGAGACCGACGTGCCTCTCCTTGCTCAGATGGTGCCCCTGGTGGAGTGGCTCCTGGTCGGGCAGGGACCGGTTGCGGAATTCCGACGCCTGGAAGCGGGAGCGCCGCTGCTCCTGCCGGTCGCCGCCACCGACGTGGAGGCCCCGGACGGGACCCGCCTGCCCGTGGACGGCACCCACGAGTTCCGCTTCACCGGAGAGCCTGGAGTCTACACCGTGCTGGCGGGCGACGAGGTTCTCGACCGTGTCGCCGTCAATGCGCCGCTCCGGGAATCCCTCCTCGCGCCGATCGACGAGGCGTCGCTCCAGGCCCAGCTCGCATCGGGGACGGTGACGGAGGCCACGACCGGTCCGGAGTGGCAACGGCGCGTCTACTCCCGCAGACAGGGGCGAGAGGTCTGGCCCTTCCTCCTCGGTGCCACCCTGATCCTTCTCCTGGCCGAGTCCTGGGCCGCCTCCTCCGGGGGGGTCGACCGGCGCTCGAACTCCAACCGCGCCGACGTTCGGCATGCCGCACTCCCATAGCATGATCCTGGACGCCCTCGAGTCCTGTCCGGGGTTCGAGGCGCTCCTCGGCGGGATCCCGCCCCGGGGTACGGCCTTTCAGCTCACAGGCGTCGCAGGTTCGGCCGGGACGGCTACTCTCGCGGCCCTGCACCGCCGCCTCCCGGAGCGGATCGTCGTAGCGGTGCTTCCGGACCCGTCCCACGCGCAGGCGGTGGAGGCGGACCTGGAGTCTCTCCTGGGAGAGGGTGTGTCGCATCTCTTCCCGCAGCGGGAAGGCCTTCCCTACGAGTCCGAAGAGCCGCACGTGGAGATCGGGGGATTGCGGGTCGAAGCGGTGGAGTCCGTCTTCTCGGGCCGAGCCCGGATCCTGGTCACCACGGTTCGCGCGCTCCAGGAGCGGGTCCCCCTCCCGGCCCACCTGGCGGACCTCCGGCTGACCCTGAGGACCGGGGACACCCTTCCGTTCACCTCCCTGGTGGAGATCCTCGAGGAGCGGGGTTTCGAGCGGGCACCGGTGGTGGAGGAGGTGGGTCAGTTCGCGGTCCGGGGCGGGATCCTGGACGTCTTCTCCTTCGGCGCCCCGGATCCCCTGCGCATCGAGTTCTGGGGAGACGAAATCGAATCCCTGCGCACCTTCGACATCCTGGACCAGCGTTCCAGCGGCACGCTGGATGAGGCCCATGTGCTCCCGGTGGACTTCTCGTCGGAGGAAACCGCCGGCACGGCGGCGCGCTCCCTCCTGGAGCTCCTCCCTGCGGAGGCCCTCCTGGTCGACCTGGGGGGAGAGCCGTGGTCCCGGGTGTTGGCCCGATCTTGGGATCATGCCACCCGGGTGTTCCACGAACTCCTGGACTCCGGGATGGAGGGGCTCCATCCGCCGGAGGAGCTCTTCCTCCGCCCGGAGGAGGCGTTGCGCGCACTCTCGGCGTTCCCTCGAATCGAGCTTACGGGCGACGATCCGGGGGGGGACGCCTCCCTGGGCTCCGAACCGCCCCCGGCCATCGAGCGGGACATGAAGCGTCTCGCCGCGGTCTTGCGGGAGGGGGCCGCCCGGGGAGAGCGGACCCTCCTGCTGTGCGACAACGAAGGCCAGGCCGAGCGACTGGAGGAGCTCCTGGGCCAGGGACGAAGGCAAAGCCCGCCCCCGGGCTCACACGTGGCGGTCGGCTCCCTCGAGCGGGGATTCGTGCTTCCCCGGGCGACCCCGCCCCTCCGGGTGCTCACCGATCACGAGATCTTCAGGCGCTCCCGCCGGCTGCGGCGGTCCCGCCGGTTTCGCGGCGCTGTATCCCTTGAATCCCTCGCACAGCTCAGCCCGGGGGACTACGTGGTCCACATGGACCACGGTGTGGGCCAGTTCAGGGGGATGGACAAGCTGGAGGTGGCGGGAGAATCGATCGAGTCGCTGGCCATCGAGTACGCCGGAGGCGAGATCCTGCGCGTTCCGGTCTACCGGCTCGACCTGGTGGAACGCTGGGTGGGAGAGGATACGGACACCGCGCCGCCCCACGTCCACAAGATCGGGGGAAAGAAGTGGAAGACGGCGAAGCGGAAGACCGAGGAGGCGATCCGCCGCATGACCGCGGAGCTGCTGGAGCTCTACGCGCGGCGCGAAGCGGCGGAAGGCTTCGCGTTTTCCACGGACTCCCACTGGCAGAAGGAGATGGAGTCCTCCTTTCTCTACGAGGACACCCCCGATCAGCGTTCCGCGTCCCAGGATGTGAAGCGCGACATGGAAGCACCCCGACCCATGGACCGCCTGGTCTGCGGCGACGTGGGCTACGGGAAGACCGAGGTGGCCATCCGGGCTGCCTTCAAGGCCGTTCAGGATGGAAAGCAGGTGGCCGTCCTTGCACCCACCACGATCCTCGCCGAGCAGCACCGGCACACCTTCGAGGAACGCCTCGCGGACTACCCGGTGACGGTGGGTGCCCTCTCCCGGTTCCGTGGCCGCAGGGAGGAGCGGGAGCTCCTGGCGTCGCTGGCAGGCGGGGAGCTGGACATCGTGGTCGGGACCCACCGGCTCCTCTCGCCCGACGTGCTGTTTCGCGATCTGGGCCTGCTCATCGTGGACGAGGAGCAGCGGTTCGGGGTGAAGCACAAGGAGCGCCTCAAGGAGTTGAAGGCGTCGGTGGACGTGCTGACCCTGTCGGCCACTCCCATTCCCCGAACGCTCTACCTCTCCCTCTCCCGGGTGCGGGACCTGTCTCTGATCCGCACGCCCCCCCGCGACCGCATGCCCATCATCACCAACATCCTGCCCTGGAGTGACGGGTTGGTGAGCGAAGCCATACACCGAGAGTTGGACCGGGGGGGTCAGACCTTCTTCCTGCACAACCGGGTGGAGACCATCCTAACGGCGGCGGCGCGGATCCGGGCCCTGGTGCCCGACGCCCGGATCGAGGTGGCTCACGGGCAGATGAACCCGGGAGAGCTGGACCGAATCATGACCGCGTTCGTGGATGGGGAGGTGGACGTCCTGGTCTGCACGTCGATCATCGAGAACGGCCTGGACGTGCCGAACGCCAATACCCTGATCGTCGACCGCGCCGACCGGTTCGGGCTCTCGCAGCTGTACCAGATCCGGGGGCGTGTGGGCCGTTCCGATCGCCGGGCCTATTGCTACCTCGTGGTCCCCGAAGGCGTCACCGAGGACGCCCGCAAGCGCCTGCGGGTCCTGGAGCACTATACCGAGTTGGGGAGCGGATACGCCGTGGCCCTGCGGGACCTGGAACTCCGCGGCGCGGGCAACCTCCTGGGAGCCGATCAGTCGGGATTCGCGCACCAGGTGGGGATCGACGCGTATCTGCGTCTCCTTGAAAAGACGGTGGAGCGTCTCCGGCGGCAGGGAGATACGGCGGAGGCCGAATTCCCCGACCCGGAGATCTCTCTGGCGGGATCGGCTTATCTGCCCGACGCATATGTTCCCGATTCGGGCCAGAAATTGCATCTTTATCGCCGCCTCTCGAAGGTCCGCCATCGCTCGGAGGTGGACGAGCTCAGAAGTGAGCTCGCGGACCGCTTCGGAAGGCTCCCAGACGAGGTGGGCCGGCTCCTCGACGCCGCCGCTCTCCGACTGCTGGGGAAGAAGCTGGGGCTGGAACGGATCCTGATTCGCGGGCGTACGGCTCGCCTCAATTTCCGGGATGGGGTCGCGCCTCGGCTCCAGGCGCTGCAGGGACCGTTGCGGGACCGTCAGCTGGAGATGGAGGTGCGAAGAATGGATCCGTTCTCCCTGGCGGTTCGCCAGATGGGGCCGGAGCCGCTCACGGCAACCCTCATCGAGGTCCTGACGGTCCTAGAGGCGCCGCTGGCAGGAGAACGTCGAGGGAACGACTCGGGGCGCCCCGGCGCCGCAGGAGACCGGGCGAACGAGTCCGCCGGGTCCGCATGAACAGCTGGATTGGGGTCCGACCCCCCAGGAGCAGAACAACCGTGAACCACACACTTCGAATCACCGCCCTGCTGTCCCTCGCGGCATTGGCCTGCGAGCCGTCCAGCACCGACACCTTGGTGGCCCGGGCTGGCGACTACGAGTTCACCGTGGCGGACGCCGTGGAGCTCCTCGGGCCGCAGTCCGAGCTGCCCAACCAGCCCCAGGTGGTGGCCTCCCTCGCCGAGCTCTGGATCGAATACACCCTGCTGGCGGACGCGACGCTCCGGGACAGCACCTACGGTGACGTGGATGTCTCCCAGCTCGTCGAGCAGCAGGCTCAGGGCGAGATGGTCCTGGCGCTCCAGGAGTCGGTGATCCAGCCGGACACCTCGTTCACCGAGGAGGAACTCCGTGCCCTCTTCCAGGAGAATCCTCCGGGAATCCGCGTCTCGGCCCGTCACATCCTCCTGGGCTTCCCCTCCCAGAGCAGCCAGGCCCAGCGGGACAGCGTCCGGGCGGAGATGATGGCCTTGCTCCAGCGGATCCGGGCGGGAGAGGACTTCGAAGCCATGGCCCGGACCTACTCCCAGGACCGGGGGAGCGGAGCCCAGGGCGGAGATCTGGGGGAGTTCGGCGCCGGCGAGATGGTGGCGCCCTTTGAACAAGCGGCGTTTGCCCTGGAACCCGGCGAAGTGAGCGACCTGGTGGAGTCGCCCTACGGCCTCCACATCATCCAGGTCTACGACAAGACGGTCCCGACCTTCGAAGAGTCCCAGGAGCAGTTCCGCTTCCAGATGCAGAGCCGGGCGTTCCAGGAGGCGGAGTCCACCTACGTGGCCGGCATCCGAGAGGCGGCGGACCCGCAGGTTCGGGAAGGCGCGGGCCAACTGGCGAGAGACCTGGCGCGCAACGCCATGAGCCAGCTGACGCCGCGGGCTTCGAACCGGGTCCTTGTGGAGTTCGAGGGAGGTGAGGTCACCGTCGGCGAGTTCGTCACTTTCCTGGAGACCCGCCCGGCCCAGACACGACAGCAGATCGTGGACGCGTCCGACGACGTTCTGGAGAACGAGCTGCTCCTCCCCCTTGCCCAGCGGGAACTGTTCATCGCGGCGGCCCGCGACGCTGGGCTGGAGCAACCCCAGAGCTATCGTGACTCCATCGCCGCCGAGATCCGGAGCGGGTTCGGGCAGGCGGCCCAGGTGACCGGGTTCGCGGGCCTGACCGTCCCGGAAGGGAGCACGCGCTCGGAGGTGGTGGACCGCACGGTGACGGAGCTGCTGAGGGGGATCGTCGGAGGGTCGCGGGAGGTGGTCCCCCTGGGGCCGGTGGGATTCTCCCTTCGCCGGAACACCCGGACGGAGCTCTTCGAGACCGGGATCCTGGAGACCGTGAACCGGATCGAAGAGATTCGGGGCACCACGCCCCCGGTTGCGCCCGTCCCGGACTCTCTTCCCCAGGCATCCGGCGGCGCCGTCGCCGACACCGCCGGGGGTGCATGAAGACCGGAACCTCCTGCGATCTGACCGGTTACGAACAGGTCGAGCCCCCCGCACCCGGGAGGCCTCATCGTTCCGACGAGTCCCGCCATGCTTGATCGAATCCTCTTCCCAACTCTCCTGGTCCTCGGAGCCCTGTTCTCCGCTGCCGCTCCGGCGCGGGCCCAGGCCTCGAATCAGTTGACCGTCCCCGGGGAGCCGGCGGATCTCGTCGACCGTGTGGTGGCGGTGGTGGGCGACTCGGTGGTCCTGCTCTCCCAGGTCGTCGAGGAACTCCGGGTGGTTGCGCAGCGGCCGGAGGTCACCCTCCCCAGTGACCCGGACGAGCTGCGCCAGCTCATGGGGAGCCTCCTCGAGAGCCTGGTGAATGTCCAACTGATCGTACAGGAGGCGGCCCGGGACTCCACTCTCCTCCCGGACGAGAGTGCCGTGACAGCCCAGATGGAGGCCGCGGTCCTCCAGGTCCAATCGGGCTTCCCGACCGTGGAGGCGTTCACGCAGGCCCTGGCCGCCGCCGGAATGACCCCGAATCAATACCGGGAGAGCCTTCGGGCCCGGATTCGGAGGGAACAGATCCAGCGGCTCTTCCTCCAGCGGCGGCTCCCCAGCGTCCCCGCCGTCGCGGTCACGGAGGAGGAGATGAGGGAGGTCTTCGACGCCCAGCGGGCCTCGCTTCAACAGCGCCCCGAGATCCTCCGTCTGGAGCAGGTGATCATGTCGGCCACCGCTTCCGATTCGGCCTGGGAGGCCGCCAAGGTCCAGGCGGACTCGATTCGAGCCGAGATCGTCGCGGGAGCCGACTTCGCCGAGCTGGCTCGCGAGAACTCCGACGACGCCGGAACCGCCGCGAACGGCGGTGACCTGGACTGGTTCCGCAGGGGAGTCATGGTCCGGGAGTTCGAGGAAGCCGCCTTTTCACTCCCCGACGGGGCGGTCAGCCAGCCGGTACGAACGGATTATGGATGGCACCTGATCAGGGTGGAGCGGTCCCGCCCGGGAGAGGTGCGGGCCCGCCACATCCTGATCACGCCCCCGGTGGGCCCGTCCGATCTGGACCGAACGCGCTTCGCCCTCTCGGACCTGGCCACCAGGATCCGGGCCGGGGAGCCGGTGGAGGACCTGCACAACGAGTTCGGCGAGGAGAGCCAGCCCTGGACGTTCCAGGTCTCGCGCGACGAGCTGGCCGACCAGCTTCCCCCGGGCTATGCCCAGGCACTTTCCCTGTCCTCCGAGGGCCAGGTCGTAGGGCCGTTCCAGACCACCCTCCAGGGCCGTCCGTTCTTCGCCCTGGTGAAGGTCGTCGAGGTACGGGAGGCGGGCGAGATCACGTTCGACGATGTGCGGGACCAGATTCGGAGCAATCTCCAGCAGCAGAAGCGGGTAGAGCGCCTCTGGGAAGCTCTTCGAAGCCGGCACCACGTGGAGATCCGTTTCTAACCCCGCTTCAGCCCCCATGACCGTGCGCTTGGCCGTCACCCTGGGTGATCCTCGGGGCATCGGTCCCGAAGTGGTGGGCCTGGCTGCGGCCCGCCTCCTGGAAGAATCCCCGGACGTCGCCCTCCGCTTTCTTGGAGCCGGTCCGGCTTCCTCCACCTCCCGAGTGGAGAGCGCCTTCCCCTTCGACGTCGAGGAGGTGGCCCGTTTCGACGGTACTCTGGCCTCTGCGGGTCGGGTCTGCGGCGCCGCGGTGGAAAGGGCCGTGGAGTTGGCCCTCCGTGGAGAGGTGGACGGGATCGTCACAGGGCCCATCCACAAGCCCGCCTTCCGGGCAGCGGGCTATGCCGAGCCGGGTCACACGGAGCTCCTCCAGCGCCTCACCGGAGCTTCCCAGGTGGGAATGCTCATGGCGGCGGAGGAGACGCGCCTGGGAGGCCCGCTCCGGGTCCTCCTGGCGACGACCCACCTGCCCCTCCGGAAGGTCCCCGAGCGGGTCACCACCGAGCTGATCGTAACCCAGTCCCAGCTCCTGGACCGGGGCCTTCGGGACGGTTGGGGCTTGGATCGCCCCCGGCTCGCCCTGTGCGGCCTGAACCCCCATGCCTCGGACCAGGGCCTGTTCGGTTCCGAGGAGGCGGAGGTCCTGACTCCGGCGGTGGCGATTCTCCGCAGCGAGACGGTGGAGATCCACGGCCCGATTCCCGCCGACACCGTTTTCGGACGGGCCCTGGGCGGTGAGTTCGATGCCGTGGTGGTCCCCTACCACGACGTCGGGATGGCCCCCTTCAAGACCGTGGCCTTCGGGGGTGGCGTGAATGTCACGCTGGGTCTCCCCTTTCCCCGCACCTCGCCCGATCACGGGACCGCCTTCGATCTGGTCGGGACCGGCCGAGCGGACCCGACTTCGACGTTGCACGCGCTACGTCTGGCCACCCGCCTCGCCTCGCCGACGGGCGGCCGGGATTCGCTTTGACAGTGCCTCGGGGAGCCCCTACGATGCTCGTCGTTCCGTCTGCCCCAGCCCCCTCGGCCCCGTGATCGAGCTCACCCGCGTTTCGAAGGAATATCCTCGCCGGGGTGCCGCGCTCCGGGACATCTCCTTTCAGGTCGGAAAGGGCGAATTCGCCTTCCTCACCGGGCACTCGGGCTCTGGGAAGTCCACCACCCTGCGTCTGATCCACATGTCCGAGAAGCCGTCCCGTGGCCGGATCCGCGTGGCCGGCTACGACTCGGAGCGTATCTCGCCGCGTGAGATCTGGAAGGTTCGCAGGCGGGTGGGGTTCGTATTCCAGGACTTCCGCCTCCTTCCCGGACGGACGGCGCTGGAGAACGTGGCGTTTGCCCTGGAGGTCACAGGGACTCCCGGAAAGTTGATCGTCCCCAAGGCTCAGCGCCTCCTCTCCCAGGTCGGGCTTGCCCCGAAGGCGGGTGCCCTGGTCAACGAGCTCTCCGGCGGTGAGCAGCAGCGCGTGGCCGTGGCCCGCGCCCTGGCGAACGAGCCCGTGATCCTCCTCGCCGACGAACCCACCGGGAATCTGGACGAGCGGGCCACGAAGGGCATCGTGGACCTCTTCTTCCAGTTGAACGCCATGGGGATGGCGGTCCTCATGGCGACCCACGACCTGGAGCTCATGCGGCGGCGGTCCCACGCCCGGGTCCTGGAGCTGGACGAAGGTCGCCTGGTCTTCGATTCGGCGAATCCGGATGACTCGGGCCCCGACTCGCCGACCGGGAGGGCATCATGAGCTATGCCCTCCGGGAGGCGCTGGCGGCCTTCCGCCGCGCTCCGGTCCTCACGGGTCTCGCATCCGCCATGGTGGGGATGGCGCTCTACGTGGTCGGCCTTTTCGGCCTGGTGGCCTACAATCTCCAGACGTCCCTCGCACTCCTGGAGGAGCGCGTGGAGGTCGTGGCCTACCTCCGGGACGACGTCCGCACCGAGGAGATCGAGCTCGCGGTGGCCGAGCTTAGGGAGATCCCGGAGGTCCGGGGGGTGGAGTACGTGTCGAAGGACCGTGCCCTTGAAGACGCCCGCGCGGAGTTTCCGGACTTCCAGCAAGTCTTCGCGGACCTGGAGGTGAACCCCCTCCCGGCCTCCCTCGAGGTGGAGCTGCAGGCCGGCTCCCGCACCGAAGAGAACGTCGACCGCATTGCACAGGTGGCCTCGGCCTTCCCCTTCGTGGAGGAAGTGACCTACGGCGAGGAATGGGTCGACCGGCTGTTCACCCTCCGCCGGATCGGGGCCCTCACGGCACTCATCGTGGGCACGGCCTTCGCCGTGGTGGCCGCCCTGATCATCGGCACGGCGCTCCGCATCGCCATCTTCGCCCGCCGGGACGAGATCTACATCATGCGCCTGGTGGGTGCGAAGGATGCATTCGTCCGCAGGCCCTTTCTCCTGGAGGGCGCCCTGGCCGGACTCCTGGGTGGGGCTCTGGCCCTGGCGCTCACGTGGCTCACCTTTCGGGGCGTGGACTCCTTCCTCTTCACCATCGCGTGGATTCCCGCCGCCTGGGCGGGTGCCGGAGTGGCCGTGGCCGTCGTCTTTGGAGTGGCCGCGAGCAGCCTGGCCGTGCGGAGGCACCTGCGGGAGGTGACGTGACCCGGCGCGTATCGTCCCCGGGGGCGTGGGCCCGGTGCCTGACCTTGCTCGTTCTGGGGGCCGCACCGGTTCTTCCCAATGGAGTCGAAGCTCAGGACACCCTCACGGTTCGCATCCGGGAGAGCCAGCGCCGACTGGAGGAGGTCCGGGCCGAGCGGGCTCGGCTTCAGCGGTCCATGGAGGATACCCGCGCCCGTGTGGAGAACGTCTCGGCCGAGCTGCGAAACATCGAACGTCAGCTCAGTGCCTCCCGGGCAATCCTGGCGGAGATGGACCTGCAGTCGGAAGCCACTGCCCAGCGGGTGGAGTTCTCCACCCGGGAACTCGTCATGACCCGGGAACGCCTGCAGGAGAACCACGCCGTGCTGAACCGGCGGTTGCGCGACCTCTACAAGATGGGCCCGCTTCACGCCGTGCGGGTCCTGCTGGGAGCCCGTTCGTTCACCGACCTCCTGAACCGGTACCGGTACCTCCGCCTGATGGCCAACTACGACCGCGCCCTGGTGATACGGGTGGGTGAGTTGGAGACGGCACTGGTCCTCCAGAACCAGGAGCTCCAGCAGAGTCTCCGGGAGCTGGGCACGCTCCGCCAGACCAAGCTGTCGGAGGTGGTGGAGCTCCGTTCGGTGGAGGAAGACCGACAGGCGACACTGAGACGTTTCCGCGGACAGGAACAGGAGACCCGGACCCGCCTGGAGGCACTGGAGGCGGACATCGGCCGCCTCACCGACCTGGTGGCCGACCTGGAAGCGCGACGACTGGAAGAGGAGCGGCTCCGTGCCGCAGGACCGGCCCGACTCACCGAGGCCGATGCTGGCCGCCTGGAATGGCCGGTGGCAGGGGAGATCGCCTATCGATTCGGGCGGGAGCGCCGTCCCAATGGGACGGTTCTCCGGTGGAACGGGCTGGGGATCCGTGCACCCACCGGGACTCCGGTGCGGGCGGTCCAAGGGGGGACGGTGGTCCTTGCGGGTCCCTTCGAGGGCTACGGTCCAACCGTGATCCTCAGCCACGGTCGCGGCTTCTACACGCTGTACCTCTACCTGGAGGAGATCGGGGTCGTCGAGGGTCGAGAGATCACCGCCGGTCAGGTGGTGGGAACGGTGGGCGGCGCCGGCACACCGGAAGGGCCGCACATCGAGTTCCAGATCCGGTCACCGGACGATGCGGGCACGCCGCAGGCCCGGGACCCCCTCCAGTGGCTCCGGCCCCGGCCGGAGGGCGGTTCGTGATGCATCCCGTCGTGGGACACCGGTCGGCCCGAGCCTCCCTGGCCCGCGCCCGGGACGAGATGACCCTTCCCTCGGCCCTCCTGATCCTGGGTCCGCGAGGGATCGGAAAGCAGCGCCTGGCTCTTTGGATCTCGCAGCTTCTGCTGTGCACCTCCCGGGATGGAGGCGAGCCCTGCAGCCAGTGCCGGAACTGCCGGCGCGTTCTTCGCCTGGAGCACCCGGACCTGCACTGGTTCTTGCCGGTGGTTCGGCCGAAGGGCGTCAGTGCGGACAAGCTGGCCCAGGCCCTGGAGGAAGCCCGCCACGAGAGGCTCGCAGAGTTCCGGGACACACCGGTTCGCAGCTCCCATTCGGAGGAGCCCGCGGCCATCTATCTCGCGGCTGCACAGGAGCTTCGCCGGAGAGCGCGGACCCGCCCGGCGGAGGCGGGCGAACAGCTCTTCATCGTGGCGGACGCCGAGAGCCTGGTCCCCCAGGAGTCGAGCCCGGAAGCGGCCAATGCCCTCCTCAAGCTCCTCGAGGAGCCCCCGCCGGACACCCGCTTCATCCTCACCTCCAGCGAGCCAGGCCGGCTCCTCGACACCATCCGATCCCGCACCGTCCCTCTGCACCTCTCGCCACTCACCCTGCCGGAGGTCACCGCCTTCCTCATCGAGCTGGGCACCGATCCGGACGCGGCGAAAAAAGCCGCTGCGCTCTCGGCGGGGAGCATCGGGATGGCGCTGGGATTCCTCCCCGACGACGGGGGAGAGCCCGGTCCCCTGGATCGGCTTCGCCGCCGCGCCTTCGAGATCCTCCGGGCGGGTCTTTCGCGGAATCCGGGTGACGGGTATTCCCTGGCCCTGGGCTTCAAGGTCACCGGCGCCCGTGGGCTGGTCCCGCTCCTCGACTTCCTGGAGATCTGGATCCGGGACCTGGCGGCGGTGGCGGCCGGCGCCGGGGATCTCCTGGTGAACGAGGATGCAGGCGAGTACCTCCGGAAAGCCGTGGAGGAGCTCGGTCTCCATCCTGCCGTCGTGAGCGAGGCCGTGGCCGTGGTGGAACGGTCACGGCGGGAAGCCCGGGGAAATGTGAATCCCCAGCTGATCGTGGCAGGGCTCGTGGCACGCCTTCAGCAGACACTCCTTTCCTCCCCTCTGGCCGGAAGCCCCTCATGAGCGAGTCGCGACCCACACACCTGGACGAGTCGGGCTCGGCTCGGATGGTGGACGTCACCGGGAAGGACGAAACGGATCGCCGGGCCGTGGCCGTGGGCGCCCTGCGTATGGACCGGACGACACTGGATGCCCTGGTGGAGGGCCGCACCCCCAAGGGCGAGGCCCTCGCCGTGGCCCGCATCGCCGGGATCCAGGCCGGTAAGCGTACCGATCAGATCATCCCCCTCTGCCATGCCCTCCCGGGAGCCTCGCTGACCGTGGAGTTGGAGCCGGACGGCGATCTCCCGGGAGTCCGAGTCCGGGCCGAGGCACGCTACCGCGGCCGCACCGGCGTCGAGATGGAGGCCCTCACGGCGGCCTCCGTGGCGCTCCTCACCCTCTACGACATGTGCAAGGCACTGGACCGGGGG
>CP070829.1:3151142-3164251 GCA_020344755.1 Gemmatimonadales bacterium | reverse complement strand
GGGCCAGCGTCACCCCGGCCCCGAGCCGGCCCACCACATCCCAGTTGTGACTGCTTCGGCTCGTGGACGGGTCCTCCTCGCTCACGGGAATCCACACCTGGGCGCCGGTGGGGAAGTCGAAGTCGGCTCCCACGACGCCCACCACAGGGTGCCGGTCGCCCAGCACCTCCAGGACGAGGCCTTCCAGCGGCGCACCACCGAGCTCGTTCCGCCAGAAGCGTTCGCTGACCACGGCCACCGGCGGCCGATCCTCCCCGTGATCCGACTCCAGGGTCAGGCGGCCCTGGGAGGGAGCGACGCGAAAGACGCGCCAGAAGTCCTCGGTCATGAAGCTGACGGTCCGGGTCACCGGCTCCGGGCCACCCAGGATGGTCGTGCTCAGGCTGTTGTAGGCCGCCAGCGCCTGGAAGCCCGTGTTCTCGCGGTGCCAGTCCCGGAAGTTGGCGAAGGCCACCCGCATGGCGCCGCCCCGGGTGTTCTGCTCCCGGAGCCACACGATGGACCCGGGATCGTCATAAGGGAGCGGTTCGAGCAACACCCCGTCCACGACCGAGAAGATGGCCGTGTTGGCTCCGATGCCGAGTCCGAGGGTGAGCACCGCCACCACTGCGAACTCCGGAGCCTTCCACAAGGTTCGCAGCCCGTACCGTACGTCCTGCCAGAGCGCCTCCATCATCCCCGACCTCCTCTCCGCCCGAACTTGCGCATGAGTGATGGCACGGCACTCCCGCGCCACACTCTCACGATCCCCGAACAGCCGCCCGGCCTCCGCCTCCGCCTCGGCCCGACCCCATCCCTGCGCGACCAGCTCCTCGACGCGCATGTCCAGGTGGGTCTGGAGCTCCCGCTGGACGTCCTCATCGACATCCACTCGGAAGATCCTGCCCTCCTCCCTGGGTCCCTCCAGCGGGTTCAACCCCTCATCTCCTCGCTGCGCACCGCCCGCGCCCTCACCCCGTACCCAGCACGCGGCCCATGACGTCCACGTATCGGTTCCACGATTGGACGCCTTGGCGAAGGGCCTCCTCCCCCGCCGGGGTGAGGCGGTAGAACTTCGCCTTCCGACCGGTCTCGTTGACGTCCCAGCGGGAGGTGAGCAGCCCCCGCTTCTCCAGGCGCCTGAGGGCCGGATAGAGGGCACCCTCCTCCACCTGGAACGCCTCCCGAGTCGTCTCCCGGAGCCACCTCGAGACCCCGTACCCGTGGAGTGGCCCCCGACTGAGCGTCTTGAGAATCAGGACGTCCAACGTCCCCTTGAGCAGGTCGAGCTGTTGTGGAAGCGACATCGGTGTGGAGAGCGAGAGTCGAGGGCGTGAGGGGTGAACCAGACGGCTACCGTCGAAATACTATGCATCGAACACTTAGGTATGACGGGGCGGGAGGCGAAAAAGTTGCAGTCGCCGGAGGGCGGACGGCTTGGCCGCAGGCGCCCTCCGGTCTCTGAAGATCGACGGCCAGGCTTGGACGGCCTGGCCCGCCAGCGGCGACCCGGCCTCCCCACGACCCTGCCGGGGACCGGTGGGACGAAATGGCACGGATGGGCGTTCGGACTATTGCGGCCAGACCAGGCGACGTGTACCGTGGTCCTCGCGCGGTGGAAAGTCTCCCCGCCGCCTGACAGCAGGACTCTCGACGGCGCGCCCTCCCCGCCCGAGATGAAGCAGGACTCTCGACGGCGCACCCTCCCCGCCCGAGAAGAAGAACGAACCTCTTCGGCGCACCCTCCCCGCCTGACAAAAGGCAGCAACGTCTACGGCGCACCCTCCCCGCCTGACAATCGGGGGCCGACGCTGTGCCGACCCTCGGGTTTCGGTGCGGACCTGACCGCACCCCTTCGGGTTTAGACCCCAGGGAGGAGGACTATGAGGCTTCCGATTCGTGCGAGCCTCCTGCTCGTCCTGTTCCTGCTGACCGTTCCCACGGTCCTGGTTGCCCAGGAAATGAGAATGGTCTCGGGTACAGTGGTCCAAGCGGACGATGCGCGGCCGTTGGCCGGTGCGCAGATCACTGTCAAGGGCCTCACCATCGGCACCCTCGCCGACGGTGAAGGCCACTTCGTGATCCGGGTACCCACCAGCGCGACCACCCTGGTCTTCACCATGATCGGTTACCAGACCGTCGAGGCGGAGATCTCCGATGACATGACCGTGACCATGGAACAGCAGGCCATCGGCCTGGAGGGAATCGTGGTCACCGCCCTGGGCGTCCAGCGGGAGAAGCGGACCCTGGGCTACTCGGTGCAGGACGTCTCGGGACCCGAGATTACCGAGGTTCCCGAGCTGAACCTGGTGAGCTCGCTCCAGGGCAACGTCGCCGGCGTACAAATCACCAATGCGGGCCCGATGGGTGGTTCCGCGCGGATCGTCATCCGCGGCACGAACTCCATCGCCGGGGAGAACCAGCCGCTCTTCATCGTGGACGGGGTGCCTGTCGACAACTCCGCTCCCCGCAACTTCGGATACGGCGGAATCGACTACGGGAACACGGTCCAGGACGTCGATCCGAACAACATCGAGTCGATCAGCGTGCTGAAGGGCCCGAACGCCGCCGCGCTCTACGGGTCGCGCGCCGCCAACGGCGCCATCGTCATCACGACGAAGTCCGGACGGACGTCCCGCGGCTTCTCCTTCTCCTCGAGCTTCACCGCCGAGACGCCTCTCAAGCTCCCGGACTACCAGAATCTGTACGGGCAGGGTCTCTTTGGTGAATTCCAGTTCGTCGACGGCGCTGGAGCCGGAACGTGGGACTTCGTGGACGAGAGCTGGGGTCCGAGGCTGGACGGCCGTTTGATCGACCAGTTCACCGGTCCGCAGCAGCCCTGGGTCGCGCACCCGGACAACGTCCAGAACTTCTTCCAGACGGGGCTGACCTCGAACACGAACATCGCCTTCGAGCAGGCGAGCAGCCAGGGCAACGTCCGGCTCTCGCTCTCGAACACGTACGTGCGGGGCCTCGCGCCGGGTGAGACGATCAAGAAGATCGGGATGGCGCTCAAGGGTGGTCTGAACGTCACCGACCGGCTCTCCACCGAAGCGTCGCTGAACTACACGAACCAGGGCGCCGATAACCGGATGGGCACCGGGTACGACGAAGACAATCCGATGCAGAGCTTCATCTGGTTCGGTCGACAGGTCGACATGGAGGAGCTGCGCAACTACCGCTGCAGCGGCGCCTCCTCGGAAGGTCACGACTGCGACCCGAACGGCGGGCAGTACAACTGGAACTACAACTACCACAACAACCCGTTCTGGGAGCAGTTGGTCAACACGAACGAAGACACCCGGGACCGCGTCCTGGGCCACGTCTCCGCCACCTACCAGCTGAACGACTGGATCACGGTCACCGGTCGCGTCGGCCGCGATTGGTTCCGCGAGCACCGCAAGAACGTCGTGGCCTTCAACAGCCTCGACGACGCGGGTGACGGCGGCTTCAACGAGTCGAACCGCTTCCAGTCCGAAACCAACGCGGACCTCATCGTGACCTCCGCACGGCAGCTCACCCCAAACATCTCGCTCGACGTGACCGCGGGTGGGAACCTGCGGAACACGGAGTTCCGTCAGGCGAACGTGGGCGTCACGGCGCTGACCGCGCCCGGGATCTACACGATCGACAACGCGGCCGTGCCGGCGAACCCGACCGATTTCGAGCAGCAGAAGAGGGTGCGCTCGCTCTTCGGTTCGGCGAGCGTCAACTACAAGGGGTGGTTCAACGTCGACGTGACCGGCCGTAACGACTGGTCCTCGACGCTGCCCGAGGACAACCGCTCGTACTTCTACCCCTCGGTGTCGACGGCCTTCGTCTTCAGCGACGCCTTCGAGCTCTACAACGACTGGTTCAGCTCCGGGAAGCTCCGGGGCAGCTGGACCCGCGTGGGGAACGACACCAACCCCTACCAGCTCGCTTCGGTGTACAACTCCCAGCAGTCCTTCGGCGGCGTCCCGATGTTCTCGGTCCCGGACGTTCTGCCCAACACGACGCTCAAGCCCGAGGAGACCGAGGCGTACGAGATCGGCGCAGACCTCGGATTCCTGAACGAGCGCCTGGGATTCGTCGCGACGTACTACAACTCGCTGACGAAGAATCAGATCCTCGGCGTCCAGATCTCGGCATCGAGCGGTTTCACGAACCAGATCCTGAACGCGGGTTCGGTCCGGAACTGGGGGTACGAACTCCTGCTCAGGGCGACGCCCATCCTGACGGACGACTTCCAGTGGGACATGACGCTCAACTGGAGCAAGAACGACTCCGAGGTCGAGGATCTCATCGATGGCGTTGAGACGCTCGTGCTCGGCTCCTACTGGAGCATGAACATCGAGGCGCGTAAGGGTGAGCCGTACGGCGTCTTCTTCGGCAACGGCTACCTCACCGATGACGACGGCAACTGGATGCTCGACGCCTCGGGCCTTCCGCGGCGGGATCTCGAGCGCCGGGTCCTCGGGAACTACAACCCCGACTGGATCGGCGGGATCCAGAACCGCTTCAGCTGGGGCCCGTGGGCCATGAGCGTGCTCGTGGACGGCCAGCGGGGCGGGGACATCTTCTCCGTGACCAACTGGTTCGGCGAGTACGCAGGCGTCCTCGAGTCCACGCTCCGTGGGCGCGAGGACGACTTCTGCGACCCCGGGATCGTGGTGGAAGGCTACCTCCCCGACGGCTCCTGGAACGGAGACGGAGTCAACGACGTGAGCGTCTGCCCGCAGGACTACTTCGGGCGGAATTACGGGAACCAGGAATCGGGCATCGACGACGCGACCTACGTCAAGCTTCGCGAGGTACGCCTGGGCTACGAGCTGCCCGAGTCGATGATGGCCCGGTTCGGATTCTCCGGCGGGGACATCGCCCTCATCGGGCGGAACCTGTTCCTCTGGGCTCCGAACATCGACAACATCGACCCCGAGACCGCGTTCGACGCGAGCAACGTCCAGGGGATCGAGTTCGGTCAGTATCCGACCTCTCGCAGCTTCGGACTCTCCATCTCCATTCGGCCATAACCCGGAGGCACGATCATGAAGACCTCATTGATTGCCAAGCGGGCGCTCCTGGCCGGACTGGTTCTGGCCGTCGGTGCCTGTGGGGACCTGACGACAATCAACGAAAACCCGAACGCGCCGACCGACGTCGGTGCCGACTTCCTCCTTCCCCAGTCGATCCGCTCCGGGGTGGAGGCCACCTTCGGCGCGGGGCAGATGCTCTCGCACACGGCCATCTGGCCGCAACACGCCGTCGAGCTCCAGTATCCCGACGAGGAAGTGGGCGACGTCCGCGCCGCGCGCATGACGGCGTACTGGACCAACTACTACTCCAACTCGCTCGCCGATATCCAGGTCGTGATCGACAAGGGGATCGAGAGTGGCGACGGGGCCGTGGAGGGCATCGGCCTGATCTGGAAGACCTGGCTCTTCCACATCGTCACCGACCTGTGGGGAGAGGTGCCGTATTCCCAGGCGCTCCTGGGAGCGGAGAATACCGCGCCCGCGTATGACGCGCAGGAAGATATCTACAGCGGCATGATCCAGGCGCTGACCGACGCCACCGCCAAGCTCGCCACCGGCTCGGGATTCTCCTCGGGGGATATTCTTTATGGGAACGACCTGGCTGCGTGGCGGAAGTTCGCCAACTCGCTCCGCATGCGGCTGGCGATGCGCCTTTCGGAGGTCGATCCGTCCGCAGCGCAGGCCGCCTTCGCGGCCGCGTACGCGGCCGGCGGCTTCACGAGCAACGCGGACAACGCGATGCTCGCATGGCCGGGCGCTCCTTATGAGAACCCGCTCTTCGAGAACTGGCAGGGCCGGGACGACCACGGCGTCAGCGAGACGATGATCGACACGCTGGTGTCGATGGCCGATCCGCGCCTCGAGCTCTACGCCGAGCCGGCGACGCACGACGGCGCGTATCGTGGCCTGCAGAACGGAAGATCCGACGCCGAGTTCTCGCTCTCGTACTATTCTCGGATCGGGGACCACTGGCGGGCCGACGGCGCCAGCACGCCGACCGCCATCATGACCTATTCCGAGGTGGCGCTCCTCGCCGCCGAGGCGGCGAACCGCGGATGGATCGCGGACGACGCGGCCACGCTCTACGAGGCAGGCATCCGCGCCAACATGGCACAGTGGAGCGGGGCGAACTCCCCGACGCAGGCGGAAATCGACGCCTACGTTCCCACGGTGGCCTACGCGGGTGACGACGCGACCGGTCTCGCGCAGATCCAGCTTCAACAGTGGATCGGGCTGTTCATGAACGGCAGCGAGGCCTGGTCGCACTGGCGTCGCACGGGCGTCCCGGACCTCGCCATGGGGCCGGATCTCGCGCTCAGCCGGATTCCGGTGCGCTTCACCTATCCGGACATCGAGCAATCACTCAACCAAGCCAGCTGGGAGGCTGCGAACCAGCGCCAGGGCGCGGACGCCCTGACCACCACCGTCTGGTGGCAGACGAACTGACCTGACTCGATTCGCCCAGGTGCGAAGAGGCCCTCCGGAGTTGGTTCCGGAGGGCCTCACTCGTTCCCGTCATCCGGGCCCGTCATCCCGTTCGGGTGCGGGGACGCCGCGGTCAGCCTCCGGCGCCCCTCATGAAGACGAGGATCAGCCCCTGCGCGTGGGTCCCGTACCCGGGGCGCCGCGTCACCCCCTGGGGATAGACCTCGACGCGGGCCACGTCGTGGGTGCGAAGAGACGTCAGGACGCAGGTGTCGGTGGCCCGCGTCCCGTCCACGTAGACGTGGGGGTTGACCGTGCTGCTGAAGCTCACGGCGTTGCGAAGCGTGATGATGGGACACCGGCCCGAGTTCCGCTGGAGGCGGAAGTTGGGGACCTTGCCGGTGAGGGTGGCCAGGAGGCTACCGGGGCCGTCCTCCAGGGCCGCACCGGTGATGACGAACGCGCCGCCCTCGAGCCGGGCTCCACTCTCGTTGGTGCGGTCACCGTCACCGCTCCCGTGGGCACACCCAGCCGCGAAGGTGGTCAACACTGCCAGGCCCGCGAGGAACCCCGTCCGGACACCCATTGTCTCACTCCCTGGTGCCCTTCCGGCACCGCCTCGAGTACACGCCTCTGTATCTACGCCCGAGGGTGGGAGCGGGTTTCCTGTCGGGCGCGGGGCTCGGGCCCAGCGCAGGGGTCTCAGCCCACCACCGGAGCGTCCGCCTGACCCCCGGGCCGTCAGCCCGCCTGGATGACCTGGATCACCCCGGCGGGGTGGCCCACGCCCCACCGGGCCGTGGCCACCGAGGCCGGAACGAAGCGGATGAGGTCGATGTTGTGCACCTGGAGCTGCCGCAGGGAATCGATGTCGCCGTAGCGGAAGTCGTCCAGGTAGACCGGGACCGTCTCCTCGTCCAGCTCCCCCAACCGGGTGGGAGGCCGCGCATTCAGCCACTCGGGCCGCAGGAGCCGGATCACGTCCCAGGCATTGTCGGCGGACACCCCCAGGATCTGCTCCCGGAGGAGGACGGAGCGATCTCCCGCAACCACGGGCGGGAGGGTCCCGCCCGGCGTGGCACGACGCCTTCCCAGGGGAAAGGCGAAGCCCAGGGCGAATCCCACGCCGCCGCCCACCGCGGACCAGAGCACCCGCGGCGATTCACTCCTCCCCGGGGTCTCGGCCCAGTCGCTCCGGTCCACCTGGGAGACGAAGAATCCCAGGGCGGCACCCAGCGCTGCCCCACCCAGCCCGGTGAGCAGACGACTCTCCCAGGTGGGCCCCTGGGAGCTCTCGACGCTGGGAAACGCCGGAACCGGGGTGGCTTGCTGGGCCCGGAGCCCTGTCACCCCTGCCGCGAGGAGCATCAAGGCGAGCGTGGCTCGGCGTGTCGTCCGGTACCTCATGGTTCCTCCCTCAGTGCAGGGCTCCGGCCTCCCGGAGCAGCTGCCGAAGCTCGTCCTCACGGGACGCCGGGAGCGATCGAAGAGGCGGACGCGGCGCCCCGCCCGGCAGGCCGAGCAGGTCCAGGGCCCGCTTCACCCCGGGCACCCCCATTCCCCCGACGATGCCCCGGTGTGCCGGCCCCACCACCTCCTGGAGGCGGGCGGCCTCGATCCGGTCCCCTGCGCCCCAGTTGACGGCGATCCCCGCCGACGCCCCGGGCAGGACGTTGGCAATCCCCAGGATCCCCCCCGCGGCACCGGTCTCCAGGGCGGCGAAGAGCAGCGCCCCGTTCCCCACCAGGACCTGGAATCCCGGGGTGCAGATCTCGACCAGCTCCTCCACCAACTCCAACTTCCCCCTGGAGTCCTTGATCCCCACCACATTGGGATGCTCCGAGAGCCGGGCGGTGACGTCGTTGGGGATGTCCAGGGTATTCAGGTGGAGGGGGACCTGGTAGACGATCACCGGTACCGGGGAGGCGTCGGCCACGGCCCGGAAGTGGGCCTCCAGGGCGTCCGCCTTCATGGCGCCCTTGTAGAAGGAGGGCGGCTGCACCAGCACCGCGTCGGCACCGGCGCTCGCGGCGGCGCGCGTCATGCGGAGCGTGGCCCGAAGGGACTCCGCCCCGGTTCCGGCGATGAGCAACCGCTCGCCGAGAACCTCCCGGGCGTCCTCCCAGAGGAGTGTCCGCTCGGACTCGTCCAGCAACACCGCCTCTCCGGTGGAGCCCCCCACCACGAACCCGCGCACCGGGTGTCGGAGCCAGGAGGCGGCATTGAGGCGGAAGTCCTGGAGATCGACTTCCCCGGCCCCGTCGAACGGGGTCACGGTCGGGATGAATACCCCGGAAAGGTCCACGTTGCGCCCCCTACTCTCCGAATAGTTGGTTCATCTCCTCCGCCATGTCCGCCCCCAGGTCCTGGGTAGCGGCGGAACGGCTGGAGGACCCGAAAGTGTTCATCTTCAAGTCGAAGTCGGTGGGGTTGTTCGCCGCCGCCTTCGCGACCTCGAAGGAGACGGTGCCGCCCCGGACCAGGTCCATCAGATGCTGGTCGAAGCTCTGAGTGCCGTACTGCTCTCGGCCCTCCTCCACCAGGTCGAAGATCTCGTCCAGCCGGGCCGGGTCCTTGATGCAGTCCCGGATGGTTCCCGTGGCACGCATGACCTCCACGGCGGCGACCCGTCCCTTCCCGTCCGTCGTGGGAATGAGGCGTTGGGAGATGACCGCCTGCAGAGATTCGGAGAGCCGGAGTCGGATCATCTCCTGCTCCGAGGGTTCGAAGACCGCCACCAGCCGAGAGATGGTCTGCACCGCGTTCTTCGTGTGGACGGTGGAGATGACCAGGTGCCCGGTCTCCGCGGCCTTCAGGGCCGTGTCGATGGTCTCCTTGTCCCGCATCTCCCCGATGAGGATCACGTCGGGATCCTGACGGAGCGCCGCCCGAAGGCCGATCATGAAGGAGTCCGTGTCGGTACCGATGTCCCGCTGCGTGACGGAAGCCTGCTTGTCCCGGTGCAGGAACTCGACGGGATTCTCCAGCGTGACCACATGAAGGGCCTTGTGCTCGTTGATCCAGTCGATCATGGCCGCCTGGGTGGAGCTCTTTCCGGCTCCCGTCACCCCGGTCACCAGGATGAGCCCCCGCTCGTGGTTCGCGATGTCCGCCAGCACCGGGGGAAGCTTCAGCTCGCTGATGGTGGGGATCTCGAACGGGATGACCCGGAGGACGATCATGAAGCTTCCGCGCTGCCGCAGGATGTTGACCCGGAAGCGTCCCAGCCCCGGAAGCCCCCACGAGCAGTCGTAGTCCAGGATGCTGTCGATCCGCTCCCGGTCCTCGTCGTGGGGCATCAGCCGAACGGCGAGGGCCTTCACCTGGTCGGGGGAGAGCTTCTGCTGGCTCAGGGGAACCAGGCGGCCATGGATACGGGCGCGGACCACATCCCCCGACTTGATGTGGATGTCACTGGCCCCGCGTTGGACCGCGGCCTTGAAGATCTCGATCATGTGCGCTGCTCCAGGGTTGGGCGACCCCCCAAGATACCGGGCCCGGTCAATCCAGGGCCACTCTCCACTCCAGACCCATGCGCATGCGGACTTCCCGCATGGTCTCCCCTGCGATGGCCCGGGCCCGGGCGGCTCCGTCGTCCAGGATGGCGCGCACCTCGTCCGGGTGGGACCTGTAGTGGGCGGCGCGTTCGCGCATGGGAGCGAAGGCGCCGGCGATGTTCTCCGCGAGAATCTTCTTGCAGTCCACACACCCGATGGCGGCCGTGCGGCACTGCTCGTCGATCTCGGCGATGACGGACGGGGGCGTGAAGTGCTGGTGGAGGGCGAAGACGTTGCAGACCTCCGGCCGTCCGGGGTCGCTCCTCCGCACCCGCTGGGGATCGGTGACGGCGGTCCGGACGCGCGCCCAGATCTCGTCCGGCTTCGCCAGGATCCCCACGGTATTCCCCAGCGACTTGCTCATCTTGGCCTCGCCGTCGAGGCCCATGATCCGGCCCGCCCTTCCGATGATGGCTTCGGGCTCGGGAAAGAGGTCGGCGCCGTAGGCCGCATTCCACTTTCGGGCGATCTCGCGGGTCAGCTCCAGGTGCTGCCGCTGATCCTCTCCCACCGGAACCGCGTCGGCCCGGTAGAGGAGGATGTCCGCCGCCTGGAGGATGGGGTAGTTCAGAATCCCGGCGGGCACGGACTCGAACCGCTGGGCCTTGTCCTTGTACTGGGTCATGCGCTCCAGGTCGCCCACGGGCGTGACCGCGTTGAAGAGCCAGGCCAGCTCCGTGTGCTCGGGCACGTCGGACTGCACGAAGATCGTGGACTTCTCCGGATCCAGCCCCACAGCCAGGAAGCTCACCGCCAGGTCCAGGATGTTCCGCGGCAGCTCCGCGGGGTCGCTTCCGGAAGTGATGGCGTGGTCGTCCACGATGCAGAAGATGCACTCGTACTCGTCCTGCATCTCGACCCACCGCTTCAGAGCCCCCAGATAGTTGCCCAGGTGGGCCTCGCCGCTGGGCTGCATTCCGCTGAAGACGCGCTTCCGTGCCATGAGACCGACGTTCGGTTGGATGCGGTGGTGGGCCGGGGGCGGTGCCCCCGGGGCCGAGGCAGGCCTAACTTAGCGGCGTTCACGGATCCCCCCCAACCCCGGCTTGCCACCCATGTCGCCTTCCCTCGATCCCCATACCCTGGATCTCTGGCTCCAGACCGCCCGCGACGCGGCGGCGGCGGCGGCGCAGGTCCACCGGCGCTGGTCCGGTCGCATCGATATTCGCTCCGCGGACCACAAGGGATTCTCCGACTTCGTGTCCCGGGTGGACACCGAGTCCCAGGACGCGGCGCTGGAGGTGATCCAGCGGAGCCACCCGGACCACCTGATCCTGGCGGAAGAGGGGGAGCCGGAGGTCACCCGAATCCCCGCCGCCGGCACGCCGCTCTGGGTCGTGGATCCGCTGGACGGAACCACCAACTACCTCCACGGGCACCCCAGCCACGCGGCGTCGGTGGCCGTGACGGTGGATGGGAAGCCGTTGGCCGCCTGCGTCCACGCGGCGGCCACAGGAGAGTGCTGGTGGGCGCGGGCGGGGGGCGGGAGCTTCCGCAACGGGCGGCCGGTGCGGGTTTCGGCGCCCCGGGGTTGGGAGCAGTCCCTGGTGGCCACGGGCTTCATGTTCCGTGGAGCCAACGACCTGGACGCCTTCACGGCCCAGATGGGACGCGTGAAGGCCGCCGGAGCCGGAATCCGCCGCTGCGGAGCCGCGGCGCTGGATCTCTGCTACGTGGCCGATGGCCGCTACGAGGGCTTCTGGGAGCACTTCCTGAACCCCTGGGACTACGCGGCGGGGTGGCTCCTGGTGGAGGAGGCCGGCGGGGTCACCGGCCGCATGGAGGGGGGGCGCATGGAGCTGGGAGCCGGAAGCATCATGGCGGCGAACACGGCCACGACGCTCCAGGGACTGCGCGAGCTCCTGGAGGTCGCGGGAGTCGGGGGTCTGGAAACGGAGCTCGAGCCGTAACGACAGAGGGGCCCGGGCGGCTCCCCGCCCGGGCCCCGTGGGATCGAGCCGCCGCCGCTCTGGAGAGGGCGCCGGTGGCCGGTCCGCGACCTGCCCTTACGGGCTGCCGTGTCCTCCCTTGATGGCGATGCGGCGACTCTTGGCCTCGGCCACTTTGGGAAGGCGCACCTGGAGCACCCCGTCCACGAACTCCGCCTCGATGGAGTCGGCGTTCACGGTGCGCGGAAGGGTGAACGAGCGCTGGAAGGCACCGAAGCGGCGCTCCCAGAGGTGGTATTTCTTCTCCTCGCCCTCCTTGCGGATCTCCGGCTTTTCTCCCCGCAGGGTGAGGATGTTGTTCTCCACCTCCAGCTCGATATCCTGCTGGGTCATCCCGGGGAGTTCGGCGGTGAGCACCAGCTCCTCCGCCGTCTCCTCCACGTCCACCGCCGGAAGCCAGGTCCCGGACTGGGTCGGGGACGGGAAGTCACCGAACATCTGATTGAGCCGGTTGGTGAGCGTGTCCAGCTCGCTCCAGGGGTTCCGTGCCGTGAAACGGGTGATGGCCATGGTTCTTCTCCTTCTGGGGTTCGCGTCGGATGAGACTTCATCTCCGCACGAGAGCGCCCGGACCGGAGCCCGGACCGCTCCCGCGTGACGTCCCCCCCTCGAAGCAACCCACGTGCCACCCCGCTCGTGGCCCGAATCTGCCAAAATGCGCCACCCCTTGAGCTTAGAGGGGATGATACCCTGCCCTTCCGGCACCGGCCGGGGGCGGCCACTGCCAAGGTTGCAGGGGTGTGTGGGGTGGTCCGTTCCCACCCGCTGGCGACGCGTCAGACCGGGGCGTCGTCGGCCAGGGTGCGGGCCAGGCGAGCCGCCCCCAGCGCCCCGTCCACGGCCTCCTCCCGGAGGCGTATGGGAAGGTGGCCCAGGGCCGCGGCCAATGCGTCCCGGAGAGGGCCACCCGGGTGCACCAATCCTCCCGCGAGACACACCTCCGGTGGACGCGCCCAGGGCCCCAGCACCTCCAGGAGAGCCTGGACGTGCTCCTCCAGGGCTCCCACCGCCCGCCGGAGGATGTCCTGGGCCGTGGAATCTCCGCTTCGAGCCGTCTCCACGACCGGGGAGACCAGCGCCGCCACCTCCGCCTTCGTGGCGGAAGCGCACCATTCCACCAGGGACTCCTCGCCCTCCAGGGAAAGGGCCCGGAGGATCGCCGCGGTGAGCTGGGTCCCAGGGTC
>CP070829.1:3137666-3151042 GCA_020344755.1 Gemmatimonadales bacterium | reverse complement strand
TGGAGGCCACGGACCTGTTGCCGTTCCGGGCGGCGGTGGCGGCGGGAGTGCCCTCCGTGATGACGGCCCACGTGGCCTATCCGGCGCTGGACCCCACCGGTCGGGCCGCCACCCGGTCGGCTCCCCTGCTCCAGGGCCTGCTCCGGGACCGGATGGGATTCGGGGGGGTCGTGGTGACCGACGCGCTGATCATGAAGGGGGCCGGGGATCCGGCGTTGGCGGCGGTGGAGGCGCTCGCTGCCGGTGCCGATCTACTCCTCTACCCACCGGATTCCCTGGATCTCGAGGCGATCTTGCGGGGCGGGTCGGAGCCCGGCCGGTTGACGGCGGAACTCAGGTCCCGGTCCCGGGCCCGGGTAGCGACGCTGGTCGCCCAGGGGGCGGTGGGGCGAGGGGGCGAGCATGGCGCCGCCTCCTGGACCGGCGACGCGGCAGAGGGAGGCGGGGGCCCGAGGCGGGAGTGGGGTCGACCCGAGGACCGCGCCCTGGCCCGTTCGTGGGCGATGGCGGCCATGAAGGACCGCGGATGGAGGGGGAGGCTCGGGTCCCGGCTTTCCCTGACCCTGGTGGACGACGATCTGGGTGGGCCCTATCCGCCGCCCTCCCGGGAGGACTTCCGGGCCACGCTCCGCGCGCGGGGCGTGGAGGTGACGGTGGAAGACCCGGCGGCTCCCGGTCTCCTTTGCATCTTCGCCGAGCCGAGGGCGTGGAAGGGTCGCGCCGGCCTTTCCCCGGAGTCGAGGAGCCGGGTCCGGAGGTGGCATGAAGCCTTTCCCGGTGCCCCTGCCGTGGTCTTCGGCGGCCCCCGCATCCTGGCCGACCTACCTCCGGGACTGCCGGCGCTCCTGGCCTGGGGAGGCGAGCCTCTCATGCAGGAGGCCGCAGCCCTTCGCCTGGTGGAAGGGAAGGAAGCTCCGTGAGCCCGCTGGACTGGTGGGTGCTGGGGGCGTACATGGTCGGCACCCTGGCTCTGGGGCTCGCCCTGGCCCGGCGAGCATCCGGGGGGATGGAGGCGTTCTTCGTGGGCGGCCGCCAGATCCCGTGGTGGCTGGCCGGGACCTCCATGGCCGCCACCACCTTCTCCGTGGATACGCCGCTCTATGTGGCGGGAGTCGTGGGCACCCGGGGAATCGCCGGAAACTGGGAGTGGTGGAGCTTCGCAGTGGCGCACGTCGTGCTGCTGTATGTCTTCGCCCGACTCTGGAGCCGGGCCCGCGTCGTCACCGACAACGAGCTGAGCGAGTTGCGGTACGGGGGCACGCCCGCGGCGATCCTACGGGGCACGAAGGGCTTCCTCTACGCGGTGGTTCTGGGCGCAATGGGAATCGGGCTCGCCATGCTCGCCATGGTGAAGGTGGTGGAGGCCCTCGAGCTTCTCCCGGCCCTGGGCCCGGACCTGGGGGCGCAGGCGCGGCTCTGGACCGTGGCCGGCGTCAGCCTGCTGGTTCTCGTGTATGCGGGGATCGCCGGAATCTGGGGCGTGGTGGTCACCGACTTCCTGCAGTTCGTCCTGGGAATGGTGGGCGCGGTCCTGGTGGCGTTCTTCGCCGTCCGCGACGTGGGTGGGCTCGGGGAACTCGTCGCCCGGGCAGGGAGCTGGGAGGGCGTCGACCTCCTCGCCTTCACCCCCATGGAGTGGAACGGGGGAATCCTTCCCACCGGCTGGTCCGCCCTGGCGGGAATCAGCGGGTCCACCTTCCTGGCCTATGTCTTCCTGCAGTGGTGGTCGTTCCGCCGGTCGGACGGAGGCGGCGAGTTCGTCCAGCGCCTGGCCGCCGCTCGGACCGAGGAGGATGCGGAGCGGGCAGCGTGGCTCTTCAACTTGCTTCACTACGTCTTCCGGACCTGGCCCTGGGTCCTGGTGGCGTTGGCGGCGGTGGTCCTGTATCCCGACCTCCAGGACCGGGAGCTGGGCTATCCACGGCTCATGCTGGACTATCTTCCGGCGGGACTCCTGGGGCTGGTGGTGGCTTCCCTCGTGGCGGCTTTCATGAGCACGGTCTCCACCATCATCAACTGGAGCGCCTCCTACCTGACCAACGACGTCTACGCGCGCTTCCTGAGACGGGACGCGAGAGATGCCGAGCTGGTCCTGGCTGGTCGGATCGCGTCGGTGGCCATTACCGCCCTCGGAGGGGCTGCCGCCTTCTATGCCGAGGATGTGACGACCCTCTTCCGGGTGATCATCGCCGTGGGGACCGGTCCCGGATTGGTGCTCATCCTCCGCTGGTTCTGGTGGCGGATCAATGCCTGGACCGAGGTGTCCGCCATGGTGGCGGGATTCGCCGTGGGGCTCGGGACCTCGGTGGTCCCCATCCTTCGCATCGACGACTTCGGGCTTCGTCTCCTGGTGACGTCCCTGGCCTCCGTGGCCGTCTGGCTTCCGGTCATGCTCGTCACCCGTCCCGAGACGCCGGAGGTGCTGGAGTCCTTCTACCGGAGGGTCCGCCCCGGTGGGCCCGGCTGGCGCAGACAGCGGGAGAGGGTAGGGCTGGAGCCCCTCGGGGATCCGGCCAGGGACGCTCTTCGCGTTGGGGCGGGGCTCGCCCTTCTCTTCGGACTCATGTTCGCCGTCGGGGGTGCCCTCCTCCTCCGTCCCGGGGTCGCCGCGGCCAACGCGGCACTCGCCCTGGCCGGGATCCTGGGCCTCCGACGCCTGGCGTCCCGGAGCCGGCCGAGCTAGTCCTCGGGCTCCCTGAAGAGGACGTCCCGGAACGCCACCTCTTCCGCCGCCAGCACGAAGAGGGTCATGGGAAGCCCCCGGGTCTCCCGCTGAAGGCGCTGGTAGTACTCCACGTACCGTTCGTCTCCCGTGGGCGCGCGCATTCCCATGAGGACCAGGTCCGCCCCGGTGGACGATTCCCGGAGGATCTCCTGGAACGGCCGGCCGCCGGAGACCAGAACCTGGGGCCGAAGCCCGGTCCGGGTCGCCGCCGCGACCCCGTCCAGGTTCGATCGTGCGCCCTCGGCCGCCTTCTCGGTGGGCACGACCATCTTGAGGCGCACCTCGGCTCCCCTCCAGGGAAGGGAGGTCCGCAGGAGATACCCCAGGATCATGAGGAGAGAGCCGTTGCCCTTCAGGCCTCCCCACCAGATGTCGATGCGTCCTCGACTGCGGAATCCCTCGGTTTCGTCGTCCCGGACCACCACCACGTTGCGGCGGTGGAGATAGAGGTGCTCCAGGAGTGCACAGTAGGCGTCCCGATCCTCCGCCTGCTGGGATGCGCCCAGGAGGAAGGTGTTGGGAGCGAGGGGCCCCAGACCGTAGGCCTCGACCAGACGCTTGGCCCCGACGAGGTAGGTGGGGGCTGGCATGACGCGGGTCAGGCCCTGTACACCCCGCTTTCCCATGAATTCCTGGATGTTGGACTCCAGCGTGCGGCGTCGCGCCGTGTCCACCGCCTCCTCCGGGACCACGGTCGACACGGTGATCAACCCCCTGGAGTGAGACAGGGCATCGGCCAACTCGACCAGGTGCCAGCGTCGCTGGGGAGCGCCGGACAGGACGAGGATGTGGGGCCGCCAGTTCCTCGGGTCGTCGGACTCCCGGGTGAGCCGAAGGAGGCCGGCCCGGGTCAGCGCCATCCAGATTCCCCGGCGTACGTCCCCCCAGGTCGCCTCCAGGCCACGCCGCTCCAGCCAGAGGAAGAAGATGAGGACCAGCGCCGCCGCCACGGCCGTGGCCAGGGCGTTGATCAGGAGCATCACCCAGACGCACCCCAGCGCACCCAGGAGCGAGAAGGCCCAGTGCACTCTGAACCGCGGGCGGAAGGAGGGGCTTCCGATGAACCGCTCCAGCCCCGCCGCCACGTTCAGCACTCCGTAGGTCGTGAGGAAGAACATGGTGAGGACCGGAGCGATCAAATTCAGGTCGCCGAACCACACGGCCACCAGCGCCAGCGCCAGGGTGAGGAGAGTCCCGAGCCGGGGCTCGTCCTCAGGGCCGCTCCCCCGGCCGAGCCAGGCAAGTCCCTGGGGAAGGACGCCGTCCCGGGCCAGGGCCTGGAGCACCCGGGGTGCACCCAGGATGCTTCCCACCGCCGACGAGAGGGTGGCCCCCCAGACTCCCAGGAGAATGGCGTCTCCCCAGACCGCCATGCGACGCATGATGAGGGGATCCGACACCAGGGCCTCGGCAGAGGCTCGGGTCGCCAGCACGATGGGAAGCAGCATGTAGATGGCGTACCCGGTCCCGATGGCGGCGAAGGTACCACGGGGGATGCTGACGCCCGGCTTCTTCAGATCCCCGGACATGTTCACGCCCGCCATGATTCCCGTAACCGCCGGGAAGAAGACGGCGAACACCTGCCAGAAGGGCGCCGAGTCCGCCACCGGCGCGCCACCGACGCCCATGGGCTCGCCGCCGGCGCCACCTCCCGCCACGAGGCTGAGGAGCGAGAGAGCGATGGCGGCCATGATGAGGTACTGGCTCCGGATGGCGGCCCTCGCGGAGATCAGGGCGAGGAGAGCCACGCCGGCCGTCACCGAGATTCCCACCCAGCGGGCGCTCAGGGAGGGGAAGACGCCCACCACCGACTCCGCGAAGCCCACCGTGTACAGGGCCACCGAGAGTCCCTGGGCCAGGAAGAGCGGGATGCCCACCGCGCCACCCGTCTCCAGACCCAGGGAGCGGCTGATCATGTAGTAGGCACCGCCGGTGCGCACCCGCTGGTCCGTGGCGATGGCGGCCACGGAGAGGGCGGTCAGGAAGGTGATGCTGGTGGAAAGGGTAACGATGGCCAGGGTGCCCAGGAGGCCGACGTTCCCCACGACCCACCCGAAGCGGAGGTACATGATGACCCCGAGGATCGTGAGGATCGACGGGGTGAAGACGCCGGCGAACGTTCCCAGGCCCGTGGGGCTGGCCGTGGTGACGGTGGTGACCGGTGAGGGGCTGCCGCGGTTCGGGGGCATGGGGTCGGGGTGGAAGAGAAGGACGGGAAGGGATACCGCAGGGAAGGGGGGCGGGGCAACCCGGCCGCGGCCCGCGGGGGCCGTTTCCCCTGCCCTTCCTTTCGGCTTTTCTTCACCCTACGTTTGAGGAGCGTGCAGTGAGGGTCGCCGGTGGGTCCGCCCACGGGAGGAAAGTCCGAGCTCCGCAGGGTAGGGTGCCGGGTAACGCCCGGGCGTCGTGAGACGACGGAAAGTGCAACAGAGAGCAGACCGCCGATGGCTCCCCCGGGAGCACAGGTAAGGGTGAAAGGGTGCGGTAAGAGCGCACCGGACCGGTGGTAACATCGGTCGCACGGCAAACCCCACCCGGAGCAAGGCCAAATAGGGGACGAGGAGTGACCCGCTCCGCCTGAGTCCCGGGTAGGCTGCTGGAGGCCGGTCGCGAGGCCGGTCCTAGAGAAATGACCCCACCTGCCTTCGGCAGGGACAGAACTCGGCTTATTCGCACGTGCTCGACCGCGGCGCTCCCGGGAAACCGGGGGCGCCGCGACCCGTTTCTAGGGACCGTCAGAGCCGGAAGAGGGTCCCGTGGAGACGAATCCGGGTGGACGGATCCCGGGCCCCGGGTGGAGGCCCACCAGACCTTGACCTCCCAGAGGATCAGGGCAAATTCAATGGCTACTGCGCCCGTAGCTCAGCTGGATAGAGCGCTGCCCTCCGGAGGCAGAGGCCAGAGGTTCGAATCCTCTCGGGCGCATACCTCTTGAGAGGCCTCGCCACCATGGACGTGGCGAGGCCTCCTTTCTTTTCGGCGGGAGGGTGTTCATTCTCGGCCCCATGCCTGTCGACTCCTGGACACCCGACCACGTGCTCTTCTTCCTGCTGGGGCTCGCGGGGCTGTGGGGCGGGACTCACCTGGTGGTGCGGAACAGCATCCTTCTGTCTCGCCGTCTCCGGGTCTCGGAGTTGTTTCTGGGTCTGACCCTCTTGGCCCTTGGAACGGACCTTCCCGAGCTCGTCGTGGCCGTGGACGGCGCACTCCACAACCTGCGGGGCGTGGAGAGTTCCGGCTTGGTGATGGGTACGGCGGTGGGAAGCTCGGTGAGCCAGATCAGCGTGGTGATCGGCCTGACGGCCCTCTTGCACTACCTCACCATCGGTGGTCGCCAGCTGAAGATGCTCGGGGTGGAACTCGTCGGCTCGTCGGCGCTGGTCTTCCTGCTGAGCTACGATGGCGCCCTCGACCGGATCGACGGGGCCGTGCTCTCCCTGGTCTTCGTGCTCTACCTGGGGTACACCGTGGCCAATCGAACCGCTGGAGTGGAGGAACCGGAGCTGGATGTGGTGGAGCGGCACCGCCCCACCTGGCTCTCCTCGGCGCTCCTGGCGTTGGGTCTGGCCGTGGTGCTGGTGAGCTCGGAACTCACGGTGGACAACGCCCTTAGGGTTTCCCGGGATTGGGGACTTCAGCAGTCCTTCGTCGGGGCCGTGCTGGTGGGGCTGGGGACCAGCACCCCCGAGCTGGCCGTGTCGCTTCGAGCCATCGCCCAGGGAAGGGCGGGTCTCTCCGTGGGGAACGTGGTGGGAAGCAACATCTTCGACCTCCTGGTTCCCACGGGCGTTGCGGCGATCATCGCGCCCCTGAAGGTCGACGCGACGGTGCTCTGGTTCGACTTGCCGGCGCTGCTCGTCATGACCCTGGCCGTCCTGTTCTTCCTTGGGCGGACGCGCGGTCTCCAGCGGGGGGAGGGGGCGACGCTGGTGGTGATGTACCTGGCCTACGTGCTGGGCAGGTACCTGGTGGCGCCGGCCTGAGCCGGCCGGAGGAGCTCTGCCCCCTTAAACACGAAGGCCCGGCCGTTCGTTCGAATGGCCGGGCCCCTCGCGCAGTCCGGTGGTGCCTCGCCTACTTGTTCACCACCCGGCGCTGTTCCTGAAGGTCTTCCATCAGCGCGGAGACCCGCCCCTCCAGCGTGTCCCGGAAGGCGGAAAGCGGCGCGTACTTCCCCTTCGCGGGTGCCCGCAGCTCCTCCACCTTCTCATCGGAGAGCTCCGCCAGGGTTGTGCGGGCATCCTCCGCTTTCGCGAGGGCGAAGAGAGCCTTCTGAAGCCACGTCGACTCGTTCTGCATGGCCTTCATGAGAAGCCGCTTGTTCCGATCGGTCATATGAACCTCTGAACCGGGGTGTACGGGGCGCCGGGTTCGCGCCAATTCCAGACGTTACTGCTACACCATTCCGCGGAAAAAGATCACGGACTGCCGAAACACCACGAACCGCTGAAGAGGAATACGCTCGCACCTCTCCCGATCCGTGGACGGTGTCACGGATCGTCTCGTGTGGCCGCCCGACCCGAGGTCCGGTCGATGAAGGCGACCAGCGCCCGCCTCCACCTGGGCAGGGACGGCTCGTGCACGTACATCATGTGACCCGCTTCGAAGTCCACCCGGTCGATGTTGTCCCGGAGCTCGGGGGGGAGCCCCAGGTGATCCATGGTCCAGACCGCGGCGAAATAGGGAGTGGCAAGGTCATAGAGTCCGTTCACCAGGAGAACCTCGAGCGTGGGATTGCGCCGAAGGGCTCGGGCCAGGGCCGGACCGACATTGGTGAGTCCCGTCTGCCCGAAACCCACGTTGGCGCCGTAGGACCAGTTCCACGGCTGGACGTTTCCGCTGGGTACGTATTCCCGCTCGCCGTCGTATTCGAGCGTCTCTCTCAGGTAGGTATTCCAGGCCGCCGTGTACGCGCCGCGGATGGCTGACGACTGAGGATCGTAGTCGGCGTTCTGTCCCAGCGGGTCATCGGCAAAGCCGGTGAATCGTGCGTCGAGACGGCCCACCACCCGCCCGCGCTCCCGGAGCAGCTCCTGTTCGAACTCGGGAGCCGTGACCCGGAGGTCGGCTCGCTCCAGAAAACCCCGGCTCAATCCGGTGTAGGCCTGAAGCCGGTCCAGGACGTTCGACCGTTCCACCTCCGTCAGGAGGCTGCCCTTGAGCAACGCGGCGGCGTAGTCGCCGAGGGCGAACGCCTCCACCTCGGCCATGAATTCCTCCAGGTCGGGATGCTCCCCCGGGAGGGCGCCGAGGTACCGGGACACCACCGCGTAGCCCGGAAGGTTCACGATGTAGGGGAGGTCGTCACCGGGGGAGAAGATGAGGGTCTGGAGGTCGAGTACCGCCGAGACCAGGACGATCCCATTGAGGTCGATGTTCGCTCCCTGGAGCGTCTCGGCCAGGACCGCCGACCTCATGGTGCCGTAGCTCTCGCCCAGCAGGTACTTCGGGGAATTCCAGCGTTGGGTTCGGCTCAGGTACCGCTGGACGAACTGGGTCAGCGCCTCCGCATCCTCCTCCACACCCCAGAAGTCCGAACCGGGCGTGTCCCCCAGGGTCCGGCTGAACCCGGTACCCACCGGGTCCACCATGACGATGTCCACCCGATCCAGCAGGGTGTGGGGATTCTCCCGGAGCACGAACGGCGGTGGGCCGGCGTGGTCCGTCGTGGGAGTCGAAACCCGCTGCGGGCCCATCACACCCATGTGCAGCCAGAAGGAGGAGGAACCCGGCCCGCCGTTGTAGGCGAACAGGAGTGGACGCTGGGAGGCGTCTCGCACATCCGTCCGGTGGTAGGCGGTGAACCAGATCTCCCCTGTGGGCTGCCCTCCCTCGTCCCGCAGGATGATGCGATCCACTTCGGATCGGTAGGGGACTCGCTCTCCCCCGGAGACCGTCACCGTGCCCTCCGCGCGCCAGCCTCGATCCGGGGCGCCTTCGTCTGCCTGGGGGGCCACGGGGGACGGGAACAGCAGGATCGCTCCGGCCGCAAGTACCCGCCAAATGGACGGGGTGGCGAGGGAGGGGTGTGCGCGCATGGGGATCGGGGGGTCTGGGGGAGGGGTTAGGACCAGGGATAGGGAGCGGCCATCTCCACGCCGCGTGCCTCGAGCAGGAGCTCCAGCATTCGCTCCCAGGACTCCCAACTGGTGGTCCGGCTGTAGACGGAGTTGGTCTTGTGGGCCACGACCAGGTCGACGGCGGGAAGGACGGTGATCCACTGGCCCCAGGCACCCCGCGCGGTGTACGCCCCGGCGAAGGGTCCTACCGCTCGTGGCCCGTCCCACACCCACCACATATAGCCGTAGCCGAAATACCCGTCCCGGCGGTACAGCGGGTTCATCTCTTCCAGTGGGGTCACCACGCTCACCAGACGCTTGACCCACTCCCGAGAGACGAGCTGCTTCCCGTCCCACTCTCCCTCGTGGAGCATGAGGAGCCCGATGCGAGCCATGTCCCGTGTGGAGAGCCACATGTGATAGGCGGGGTTTCTGGAGATGCTCAGGTTGCCGCTCTTTCGCTGGGCCCCACGGTCCCAGTCCTCGAACTGGAGGGGCGTCGCCAACTGGGACTCGAGATCGTCGTAGATGTCGCGGCCCGTGAGTTGCTCGAAGGCGGCGCCCGCGGCGTTGAAGTCCCAGTTGTTGTAGAGCATGTAGTCACCCGGGACCTGGGAACCCCGGGGCGGAGCATCCGCCAGGTTGTCACCGCCGTTGGAGGCAGCGTGGTAGACTCCGGACCGCGCCGTGACCAGGTGGTGGACCGTGGCTTCCCGCTCGATGGGGAGGAGGCCGCCGACGTCGTCCATCCCCAGTGAGGCCAGGCTGGCTTCCAGGTCGACGGTCCCGTCCTCCACGTACTTTCCGTAGAGGATCGAGAGGATGCTCTTTCGCACCGAGGCGACGTAGGAGAGGTCCTCCACGTCTCCGAACTGGAAGACCACCCTCCCCCGGTCCACGACCACGACTCCCGTGCTGTTCGCGCTGTCCCGAAGGAAGGTGAACACCTCCTGGAGCCCCGTGTCGGACCAACCGAGGTCCTCGAGGGCCGCACCCCGGACTCGCTCCCACCGTTCACCCGGGAATACGGAGAGGGTCTGCGCTCCCAGCGTCCAGGGAACGAGGAGCAGGAGGAGGGAAAGGCGGCACATCGAGCGGGAAACGAGCGGGGGGCGGCTACGGCACACGGGCAGGCTCCGGATGGGGACGGGGGGCATAGTAGGAGGGAGCGCTGGGTTGCGAAATCCACCACCCCCCAGAGAGGATGGGGCAGCGTCCATCCTCAAGAACCCCGCCCGCTCATGCCGAAGAGCCGCTCCGTCGCCGAGGAAATCGGCCAATCGAAACCCTTTTCCGGGGTCGGCCAGGAAGTCCTGGTGACGCTCCTGCGTACCACCGACGAGGCGCGGCGCTATCTCTCGGGGTTCATGGATCGGGAGGGGATTACCCTGCAGCAGTACAACGTCCTGCGCATCCTTCGTGGAGCGGGGTCGGAGGGTCTGCCCACCCTGGAAGTCGGTCGTCGCATGCTGGAGCAACAGCCGGGTGTCACCCGTCTCGTCGACCGACTGATCGCCAAGGGCCTGGTCGCGCGAACCCGCGACCGGGAGGACCGTCGGCGCGTCGTCTGCACCATCAACCGGGCGGGGCTGGACCTCCTGGCCAGGGTGGACGAGCGGATGGCGTGCGTCGAAGAGGACGTGGCCCGGGGTGTGCCGGTGTCTCGTGCCCCGGGGCTCCTCGAGCTTCTCAACGCTCTCCGCGCCCAACTGAAGGAAGCCGGACGCGAAAGCGACTCCCGGGACACCGGCTGACGGAGAGGGCACCGCGGCACCCTCCTCCGGGAGCGATCAGGGTGGGAGGCCGGACAAGCACGGTGACGGGACCAATCCGCGGGTATTTACATGTCTAGACAAACATTTAATATTGTGATATAGTTTGGGCAGCAAATCTAAAGCAGACCTCAAGGAGGTTCGATCATGGAAAGCACACTGATCCCCGTCGCCGAGCTGGATGCCGAGCTCAACCGCATGATCCTCGAGGGAAACGCCCTGGAGGCGTTCGAGAAGTTCTACGCGGAGGACGTGGTGATGATCGACCAGGGCTTCGAGCCCTGGGAGGGGAAGGACCTCAACCGCGAGCGGGAGGAGGACTTCTTCAGCAAGCTCACCGAGGTTCGAGCGTTCGAGCTCAAGGAGACCGCCGCAGGTGACGATGTCTCCTTCTCCATCTGGAACAACGACTACACCCACGCCGAGTGGGGCGAGATGGAGTACGTGCAGGTGGCCGTGCGCCGCTGGAGGGACGGGCAGATCGTCGAGGAGCGGTTCTACCGGGGCTGATCACCGACTGACTCGACCCCGGGCCCCCGGTCTCCACCGTGCCGGCAGGCCCGGGGCCGGGGAACCCCGGAGTGTTTGCGGCGGTCCAAGGAGGAGAGACGAAACTCCCGGGCCGTTGCCACGTAGGGAAGATGGGAGGTCGGTGGAGGAGACTCCGCCGCAGTTCGAAGGGAGGAGGCGATGACTGTCGAGGAGAGGATCCGGTTCTTGCTCAGGGCGGCACTGCGGGCCGAGCGCGAGGGAGCGGCGCGGGCCGCCAGGTCTCTGAGGCTCATGGCGGAGCAGGCGCGGCCGCTGGAGCATTCGAGCCTGCCGCTGATCGTCGACTCCAACGTGGCTTGTTGCGCCGAGTAGACGGCTCTCGATCTCCCTGAAGAAGACCCCCTCGTCCGCTTGCGGACGAGGGGTTTTTTTCCGCGCGGAGAGCACCCTCGCATGGGGGCTCCCACCCCGGACCCGGCACTTGTACCTTATTGTCACAAACTCAGAGCCATCGGGGCACCAGTCGGAGAATTCCGGGTAAGCGCCCCTCAACGGGTCGGCATGTGGCTTCCGGCCTGTTCGAATGTGACGCCACGTGAACAGGATTGAACAACATGAAGCGTTTTGCCTTCAGCACTGCCCTCTTCTTTGGGCTCGTCGCCTGCGGCGGCGGAGAGCCTGCCGCCGAGGCCGCCGCCGAGGGTGCAGCCGAGGCTGCGCCCGCTGCCGAGGCTGCGGCCCCCGCCCAGGCGGGTGAGATGACCATGCCGGCGTGGTACCAGATGGACGGCACCAACGTCACGCTGGACATCATTGCCGGTCAGACCAACAAGGGGAACTACTGGAACTTCAACGGCGCGCAGTTCGGCGAGACGACCATCGTCGTGCCCGTGGGCGCCGAGGTGACCATCAACTTCTCCAACAATGATCCCAACATGGCGCACTCCGTAGGGATCTCCGCGGGGTTCGACACGGCTCCGGCCATGGTGGACGTCACTCCCATCTTCGAGGGCGCCATCTCGTCCAACCCCACCTCGATGACGGACGCCACCCTTCCGGGTCAGTCCGAGACCATCACCTTCACGGCTTCCGAGGCCGGTGAGTACACGATGGTCTGCTACATCCCCGGGCACGCGGTAAGTGGGATGTGGATCCGCTTCAACGTCTCGGCGGACGGTGAAGCAGGCGTGATGGGCGCCATGTAGGCGAATCGGCGCTTCGAGCGTCATCGGCGGCGCCGTCCCGGGATTGCCCCGGGGCGGCGCCGCTCTCTTATTCCATGGATTCTCCCACCCCCGCCGCGTGGAGCACCATGGACTGGATCACTCAACCCGACGCCTGGATCGCCCTGGTCACCCTCACCGTCCTGGAGGTGGTGCTGGGGATCGACAACATCGTCTTCATCTCCATTCTCTCGGAGAAGGTCGAGGCCGGTCGCCAGCGCGCGGCACGCCGGGTAGGGCTGGCCATGGCCCTCGTCACCCGGGTGATCCTGCTCTTCTCCATCGTCTGGGTCATGCGCCTGACGACGCCGCTCTTCGAGCTGGTGGGCCACGGCTTCTCGGGGCGAGACCTGATCCTGATCCTCGGGGGCTTGTTCCTCCTGGCGAAGGCGACGCATGAGATCCATGACAACCTGGAGGGGAGTGGTCACGAGCGGCCTGCGGACGGACGGTCCAGCTTCCTCGTGGTAATCGTCCAGATCGGTCTCCTGGACATCGTGTTTTCCCTGGATTCCGTCATTACAGCTGTGGGAATGGCGGACCAGATCGCCGTCATGATCATCGCGGTGATCATCGCCATCGGCTTCATGATGTTCGCCGCGGAGACCATCAGTGACTTCGTCAGCCGGCATCCCACGGTGAAGATGCTCGCCCTCAGCTTCCTCCTACTCATCGGGATGACCCTGATGGCGGAGGGGCTCGGCCAGCACATCTCGAAGGGCTACATCTACTTCGCCATGGGATTCTCGGTGTTCGTCGAGATGCTGAACCTCCGCATGCGAAAGGTCCGGCGGCCCATCGACCTTCGAGGGCCCCGCATGCCCGGGAGCGCCAAGGAGGTTTCGGGGAGCGCGTGATTCGGCGTGTGACCGGATGGGATCACCCTCGCGCAGCGGCCTGCAACTTTTTGATCGCTCCCCTCGTCAGATATCCCAAAGGCGGGCTTCACCCGGTGTGACGGGCCCGGCAGACAACCGAGGAATCGAGGGGAAGGGGATGAACCACATGGACCAGAAGCCGCTCATTCAGCTCAACGAGCTGTCGAAGGTGTTCTACACGGACGAGGTGGAGACGCACGCCCTCAGCGGGATCAACCTGGACATCG
>CP070829.1:3124086-3137566 GCA_020344755.1 Gemmatimonadales bacterium | reverse complement strand
CCTCTCCGGCGGCGAGGCGCAGCGCATCACCCTCGCGAACTCGTTGGGCGCCTCGCTCGTGGACACTCTCTATGTGTTGGACGAGCCCACCGTCGGGCTCCACCCCCGGGACACGGATGCCCTTCTCTCACTCCTGAGCCGGCTGCGGGACGGGGGGAACACGGTGGTGGTGGTGGAGCACGATACCGCCGCCATCCGGACCGCCGACCACATCCTGGAGCTGGGCCCGGCGTCCGGGGAGAAGGGAGGCGAGCTGGTCTTCCAGGGCACCCCCAAGGCCCTGGTGGGAGCCGACACCGTCACCGGACGATTCCTCTCGGGTCGGGACACCATCGGGGTCCCGGATCGGCGGCGCCCGGTGGACGGACCGAGGCTCCGACTCGCCGGGGCCCGGCTGCACAACCTCGACGGTGTGGACATGGAGGTGCCGCTCGGTACCCTGACCGTCGTGACCGGGGTCTCCGGGTCGGGGAAGTCCACGCTGGTCCACGACGTCCTGTATCGAGCGCTGGAGCGGACTCTGGAGGGCGAATCGTCCGCCAAGGAGCATTTGGGGGAGGCGGTTGGAGGGTACGCCCGGCTGGAGGGAGCCAACAGGCTCGCCGGAGCCGTGCTCGTGGACCAGAGCCCCATCGGGAGGACTCCCAGGTCGAACCCCGTGACCTACCTGAAGGCGTGGGACGAGGTGCGGAAGCTCTTCGCGAAGGAGCCCCTGGCCCGGCAGCGCCGCTTCACTCCGGGGACCTTCTCGTTCAACACCGAGGGAGGCCGGTGTCCGGAGTGCAAGGGAGCCGGCCAGGTGGAGATCGAGATGGTCTTCATGGCCGACGTGTACGTTTCATGCGACATCTGCCGGGGCACGCGGTACAAGCCCGAGGTGCTGGAGGTGACGGTCAATGGGCTGAACATCTCCCAGGTGTTGGACCTAACGGTGGACCAGGCCATCAAGTTCTTCATTCGGGAGCGGAAGCTCGGGCAGCTTCTCTGGCACATTCAGCAGGTCGGGCTCGGATACCTGCGCCTGGGCCAGCCGGCGCCAACCCTGTCAGGAGGGGAGGCGCAGCGGCTCAAGATCGCGCGGGAGCTGGCGGGGGTGGCCGGCGGAAAGGGGAAGCGTCTCTACATCCTCGACGAGCCCACCACCGGTCTCTCGGGGCGCGACGTGGGCCAACTTCTCCGGGTCCTTTCCAAGCTCGTGGACAGCGGCCACACCGTTCTGGTCATCGAGCACAACCTGGACCTCATCAAGACGGCGGACTGGGTCGTGGACCTGGGCCCTGAAGCGGGAGCAGCCGGGGGACGGGTGGTGGGAATGGGCCGGCCCGAGGAGATCGCCGAGCTGCCGGAGAGTCACACCGGTCGTTACCTGAGGGAGTCGCTCAGCTCGTGAGACTCTCGGGTGGGCGGGCGCTGGCGACGCGCGCCCTCACCGCCTCTCGGTCCACCTTCCCGTTGGCGTTGAGCGGTAGGGAGGGTGCCGTGAGCCAGACCCTGGGAAGGCGGGCTGCCCCGAGACGCTCGCCGGCCCAGGGTTCCAGAAGTCGCAGGAGCGGAGAAGGTGGCACTGACTCGTGCACCTGGCCTACGTCCTCACTCGTTTCCCTGCCCACGGGTACGACCAGCGCCGCCACACGCTCGCCCCACTCCTCGTCGGGCACACCCACGACGCAGACGTCCACCACTCCCGGATGGGTCCTCAGCACCGCCTCCACCTCGTGGGGATCCACGGTGACGCCACCGGTGAGGATCCGGCTGCTCGCTCGACCCACGATCCAGAGGTCGCCGTCCTCGTCGATGCGACCCAGGTCTCCGGTGAGGTACCAGTCGTCCTCGGCCAGCATTGGCTCGCCCGTCCCGACGTACCCCGCAGCGTGGGTGGGCCCCCGGACGCGGACCTGACCGTCGGCATCGATTCGAATCTCGGTGCCCTGCAGCGGCGCTCCCACGGTTCCCGGCTTCACCCGGACCAGCGCCGGCGAAGCCGTGGCGACCTGAGACGTCATCTCCGTCATCCCGTACGTGAGGGCGACGGGCCAGCCTCCGTCCAGGGCTCGCTGCAAGAGGGCCTCCGGTGCAGCCGCCCCGCCCACCAGCGCACAGCGGAAGGACTCGGGCGGAGGCCTCGACCCCCACAGATCCAGTAGGCGGCGCAGTTGTGTCGGAACCAGGGAGACGTGCGTCACAGGTCCCGCCGCCGTGTTTCCCAGAATGGAGTGCAGCAGCTCATCTGCACGGAAGGACCCTGGAGCGACCAGAGGACACTCGAGGAGCAGGGCTCGTGTGACGAGGGCCAGGCCGCCGACGTGTGAGAGGGAGAGCGCCGCAAACCAGACGTCGGTGGGGGTGAGCTCCAACCGGACCCGGGTGGCGGAGGCGCTGGCTTCCAACCCTGCACGGGTCAGGGCCACGCCCCGGGGAGTCCCGGCGGTCCCGGAAGTCCAGAGGATCGCGGCCGTTCCCGGAGGGATCCGCTGGTCCGCCGAGGCTCGCGCCAACGCATTTCGGGCCCGGGAAGCCTCGTCTTCGGTGAGGCGTGGACCGAGAGGAGCCGCGATGGCACCCAGCGACCAGGTGGCGAGGAGTTCCGTGATGCCCGCCGGATCAGGGAGCAGCGTACAGGGGTGCAGGGCCCCGGGCTCCAATCGGCTCCGGAGCTCCAGCGCTCGCCGCTCCACGGCGTCCGCCAACTCGGCACGGGTCCAACTCCCGCCCGGCCCGACGAGGGCGAGGGCGTTGGGCTGCTGGGATCGGAGTGCTTGGCGGAGGTCCACGGAGGAAGCGGAGAGGACGGTGAAGGGAGAGTGGGGGCGGGTGCGGTGGTCCGGAGGTGAAGATAGCTTCCTCCCCCCGGTTCATACCCCTGGCTCCGCCTGCAACGCGAATCCCATGGAGTTCCTCGAGGTCCAGCAGATCGTGCGTCGCCTTTGGGGTGACGAGGTGACGGAAGGACGGCCCCTGGTGGGGGAAGTGGACCTGAATTTCCGAATCGTGGCGAAGTCCGGGGACGCCTCCGTCCTGAAGGTGATGCATCCCGGGTACGCCGAGGCGCACCTGGACCTACAGGTCGCATCGCTGGGGCACATCGCCGAGGTGTCGCCGGAGCTCCCCGTGCCTCGGGTCGTTCCAACCCTTGGCGGTGCGGCGTTCGGGACCTACGAGGGCAGGCTGGTGTGGCGGATCTCCTGGCTTCCGGGCACCCGGTTGGAGGAAATCCGGCCCCGGGACGCTGGACTCCTGAACTCCCTGGGTGAGGGACTCGCCAGAATCCAGGCGGCGCTGCGGGATTTCGACCATCCGGCTGCCCATCGCAGCCATGACTGGGACCTGGCCCGTGCCGGCCCCGTCCTGGCCCGGCACGGTGTGATCCCGGCCGGCCTCCGGAGAGAGTGGGTGGCGGCCGCGGCCGGAGCCTACCGCCAGGAGGTCCTTCCAGCGCTGCAGCACCTTCCCGCCGGCCTGATCCACGGGGACGGGAACGACTTCAACGTCCTGGTGGACCGCGAAGATTCGAACGCCCTCGTGCCGGGGCGCATCTCCGGAATCGTGGACTTCGGCGACATGGTCCGTGCGCCTCGTGTCTGCGACGTGGCCATCGCCGCGGCCTACGCCCTCATGGGGTCCGAGGACCCCGTGGGAGTGGTGGCCCACGTGGCGGAGGGCTTCCACCGGGTCCTCCCCCTCCATCCGGAGGAAATCGCCGTCCTCCTCCCGCTGGCCCGGGCGCGCCTGGCGGTGAGCGTGATCCGCTCCGCGGAGCGTCGGCTGGAGTCTGTGGAACGGCCGTACCTATCGGTGAGCGAGGCCCCGGCCTGGGACGCGCTGGAGCGCCTGAGCCGGGCGAAGGACCCGGAGGCGGCCTTCCGGATTCGCCACCGACTGGGGATGGAGGTGGTGCCGGGGGCGGCCTCGTTTCCCGCGCGGCTCGCCTCCCTGGCCTCCACTCTTCATCCGATTCTGGCTCCCCCGCCGGCCCGTGACAGGGTGCACCTCCTGGACCTGAGCGTGGGGAGTCGCCTGCTGGGGTCCGACCCGAAGAACGTGGCGTCCGAGATGCTGGAGTTGCGGATCGAGGAGGCCTTGGCGGAGGCCGGAGCCACGGTGGGTGTGGGTCGCTGGGACGAGGCCCGCCCCCTCTACCGGGCACCGGACTTCCAGTTGGGCGGTCACCCCTCGGAAGGAGCCCGGACGGTGCACATGGGACTGGACCTCTGGGTCCCGGCCGGCACACCCCTTCATTCCCCGTTGGACGGAATCGTGGAGTCGGTGGGGGAGCTGACCGGTGCCGGGAACTATGGTCCGACCCTACTGGTCCGACACGATCCACTGGAGACCACTCCGTTCTGGACCCTGTGGGGGCACCTGGATCCCGAGGTGCTGCAGCGGTGGAGGCCCGGCGACGCCGTATCGGCGGGCGACCGGCTGGCCCGGGTGGGGTCCCGGCCCGGCAATGGCGATTGGCCGCCCCACCTCCACCTCCAGGTCGCCTTGGACACGCTGGGGCGGGGCCATGATCTGCCGGGGGTGGTGGATCCAGATCTCAGGGGCCCGTGGAGGCAGCTGTTTCCCAACCCTGCCGTACTGGCTGGGCTGGATCCGGAGGAGGTGGACGCGCAGGCGGCGGAGTCCGGAGCGGGGAGGTCCCCCGAGGCCCTGTTGCGGCGTCGAAGAGAGGCGTTGGGACCCAACCTCAGCTTGTCGTACCGCAATCCCCTCCATCTGGTGAGCGGCTGGCGGCAGTTCATGAGGGATGCGGAGGGCCGCTGGTATCTGGACCTCTACAACAACGTCCCCCACGTGGGGCACGGAAACCCGCGGGTGGTACGCGCGGTCCGGGACCAGATGGCCCTCCTGAACACGAATACCCGGTACCTCCACGACACCATCCTTCGCTACGCCGAGGCGCTCCGGGGACGGCTGCCCGACGGGCTCGACGTGGTCTACTTCGTGAACTCCGCGTCCGAGGCCAACGAGTTGGCCCTACGCATGGCACGAGCGGCCACGGGCCGGAAGACGCTGCTGGTGATGGAGGGCGCATACCACGGGCACACCACCACCCTCATCGAGGCCAGTCCATACAAGTTCTCCGGGCCCGGCGGTGAGGGTCGCGCGCCCTGGGTCGAGACGGTGGTGCTTCCGGACCTGTACCGGGGCCCGCACCGGCGGGAGGTCGAGGGCGCTGCCAGTCGGTACGTGGAGGACGTGGTGGCCGTGGTACGGTCGATGGTGGAGGGCGGTCGCCCACCGGGAGCCTTTCTGGCCGAGTCCCTTCCCAGCGTCGGGGGGCAGATCGTGCTGCCCGCCGGTTATCTGGAGGGGGTATACCGGGCGGTGCGGGGTGCCGGCGGACTCTGCATCGCCGACGAGGTGCAGGTGGGCTTCGGACGGCTCGGAGCCTCGTTCTGGGGATTCGAGCTACAGGGAGTGGTCCCGGACCTGGTGGTCCTGGGGAAACCCATGGGAAACGGCTTCCCACTGGGGGCGGTGGTGGCGCGCCGGGAGGTGGCAGAGGCCTTCGACACCGGGATGGAGTTCTTCAGCACCTTTGGTGGGAATCCCGTGGCCTGCGCGGCTGGTCTGGCCGTCCTGGAGGTCATGGAGGAGGAGGGGCTGCAGGAGCACGCGCATCGGGTGGGCGCGCGCCTGTCGGCGGCGCTGGAAGAGCTGGCGGGGGACCACGAGGCGGTGGGGGACACCCGGGGGATGGGTCTCTTCCAAGGCGTGGAGCTGGTGTCGGACCCCGTGGCGCGAACGCCCGCACCGGAGCTGGCGTCCTACCTGAAGGAGAGACTGGCGGACCTCCGCATCCTCACCGGCACCGACGGTCCGGCGCACAACGTCTTGAAGCTGAGAGGACCCATGGTGGTGGAGGAGGCGGATGTGGACCGATTCGCCTTCGTGCTCCGGCAGATCCTGAACGAGTCTCCGTTCCGGCGTTGACCCTGCCTCCGCCGCCCGGGCACCGGGTCGTGGAGGGTGCATCCGCTCCCGCAGATGCGGGCGGTGGACCCGCTGGAGCCGCGCCGGCGTACCAGAGCCCGTATCTTGATGTGGTCCAGACGACACCAACTCCGGCCTCGGAATCAAACCCCATGTCCGTGCACCGCGCGCCCGCCCCGCTCCTCGTCCTGGCCCTCCTGACGGCGCTCTCGCCCGGTGCGGCGGAGACGCAGGCGGTCGAGGTGCCGCCGCTTCCCATCGACACCTTTACCCTCGACAACGGCCTCCGCGTGGTCGTCTCTCCGGACCACTCCACGCCGGTGGTGGCCGTGAGCGTCTGGTACGGGGTCGGCAGTGCCCACGAAGAGGAGGGGCGGTCCGGATTCGCCCACCTGTTCGAGCACATGCTGTTCGAGGAGACGGAGAACCTGGAGGACGGTGAGTTGGATCGGCTCGTCTCCCGGGCTGGAGGTATCTTCAACGGGAACACCACCACGGATCGGACGGCCTACTTCGAGGTGCTTCCTTCGAACCGGGTGAATCTGGCCCTCTGGCTCCATGCGGAAAGGATGGGGCGCCTGGTGGTGAGCGAGGAGAACTTCGAGACGCAACGGGAGGTGGTGCAGGAGGAACGGCGGTTGCGGGTCGACAACCAGCCGTACGCCCGGGCCCAGCTGACGCAGGACACTCTCTCCCAGGACTACCTCCCCTACCGCCACACCGTGATCGGGTCGATGGAGGACCTGGAAGCCGCGGAGGTGTCGGACGTCGAGGCCTTCTATCGTCGCCACTACACCCCCCGAAACGCGGTGCTGACCGTCGTGGGTGACGTGACCCCGGAGCAGGTCCGGGAACTCGCCCAGGAGTACTTCGGAGCGTTCCCGCCGGGTGATCCGGTCCCGGACCTTCCAGCCCCGCCCCCCGTACCTCGCACCGACGGAGAACGCCGGGCCGAGGTGCCCGATCCCCTGGCGCAGCTACCCCTCCTCTCCATGGGGTACGGGATTCCGCCCGCGAGCCACCCGGATCAGGCCGCCCTCACGGTTCTCTCCCAGATCCTCTCCACGGGCGAGAGCAGCCGGCTCTACCGCCGCCTGGTGAACGAGGAAGAAGCCGCCCTGGCGTTCATCAGCAACGTGGGCGCCCGCCTCGGGCCCGGGACCATGATCTTCGCGGCGCTCCCGAATCAGGGTCACGAGATCGAGGTCATCGAGTCGCTGATCGAAGACGAGATCCGACGGGTCCAGGATGCAGGGGTCACCGACCGGGAGCTGCAGAAGGCGAAGAACCAGTTGCGTGCACAGGCAGTGGCGAGCCGGACTACGGTACAGAGCAAGGCGACACTTCTGCAGCAGAGCCAACTCTTCTACGGTTCCGCCTTCGAGGCGAATCGGGGCCCAGCCCGCCTGGAAGCGGTCACAGTGGAGGACGTCCGGCGGGTCGCCCGTACCTACCTTGTCGCCGAGAACCGAACCGTGGTCATTGCCCGGCCCCAGCGGCCGGCGGGGGAGTAGTGCCATGACGTCGCACATCCGAGCCGTTCCCTTCGTCGTGATGGCGGCTCCGGTCTTCCTGACGGTGTCGTCACCTTCCTCCGCTGCGGCCCAGCAGAGTCCGCCGGAGTCTCTCCCGCTCCAGGAGGTCCAGTTCCCGGACTTCCTGGAGACCACTCTGTCGAACGGAGCGCGGGTGCTCGTTGTGCCCAGCGACGAGGTGCCCCTGGTGACCATCAACGTGGTCCTCCCGGGGGGAACCTCGGCAGATCCGGCGGGGCGTGAGGGGCTCGCCACCCTTGCGGCCCAACTGCTCACCCAGGGCACCGGAACGCGCACCAACGAAGACGTAGCCGAGGCCCTGGATTTCCTCGGCTCGACGCTGGGGGCAGGAGCCTCGGCGGATTTCCTCTCGGTGAGCCTGGGGAGCCTGACGGGGGCCCTGGACGAGTCTCTGGCGATCATGGCGGACGCCGTCGTGAACCCCGTCTTTCCGTCGGACCGGCTGGAGCTGCTTCGTACCCAGACGCTCTCCGCCCTCCAGGTGGAGTTGAGCAGCGCGGCCGCGGTGGCGAGTCGGGCGTTCCTTCAGGCCGTCTATGGGGAACACCCGTACGCGAGACAGCCCACACCCCTGTCGGTGGAGAGCATCACACGGGACGACCTGGTGGCCTTCCACAACCGCTACTTCACCCCGGCGGCAGCCATGTTCGTCGTAGCGGGGGACGTCACGCTCGAGGAGGTCACCTCGTCGCTGGACCGGGCCTTCAGGGGTTGGCAGGGACCCGCGGTGGAGGTCGCCCCGTACCCCCAGGCGGCGGACCGGGCCTCGGCGGAGGTCCTCCTGGTGCACAAGCCCGGCTCGGTGCAGGCCGAGGTGAGAATCGGGCACCTTCTGACCGCGGCGACCCACGAAGAGTGGACGGTACTTTCGGTGGCGAACCAGGTTCTGGGTGGAGGCCCTTCCGCGCGCCTCTTCCAGGTCTTGCGCGAGGATCGAGGGTACACCTACGGGGCGTCGTCGAGCCTCTCCCGAAGGCAGGGCCAGGGGTACTTCCAGGCCGCGATGGCGGTCCGGAACGAGGTGCTCGAACCGGCCCTCACCGACATGATCCGAGAGATCGGCAAGATGCGAGATCAGTTGGTTCCCCCGGCGGAGCTTCAGGACACCAAGGATTTCCTGGTGGGGTCCTTTCCCCTCCAGATCGAGACGCCTCAGCAGGTGGCGAGCCGGGTCATGACAAACCGGCTGCTGGGGTTACCGGAGGACGCCATCGAGACCTACCGGAGTCGGGTGGCGGCGCTGGATGCCGAATCCGTGCGGGACTCCTTCCGGCGATACGTGGACCCAGCGAAGATGGCCATCGTGGTGGTGGGAGACGCGGCCGTGCTCCGGGAGCAGGTCCAATCCTTCGGACCGGTGACCCTCCTGGACGTGGCTGGAAACGTCCTCGCCGCCTCCGACCTGGCCCCCCAGGGCCGTTCGGTGGAGCTCTCGGGGCGGAACCTGACCCCCATGCGCCTCTCGTACCTGGTCTTCTTCCAGGGAAACCAGGTGGGCACCACGGACCGGATCGTGGACGTGGGTGAAGACGGGACCCTTCGCTTCGCATCCCAGGCCCAGCTGGGACCGCAACAGGTGGACCAGGAGGTCACGGTCGGTATGGACGCCCTGGACTTTCGTTCGAGCCGGATGTCCATCTCCATGCCAGGACAGGCCATGGGGGGTGAAGTTCGCATGGACGCGGGTCGGATCGTTGGGAGTCTGACCTCTCCCGGTGGCTCCCAGCCGGTGGACATGGAGGTCCCGGAGGGCGTGGTGGTGTCCGACATGCTGGAGCTCGCGGTCTGGGTCGCTGAGCTTCAGCAAGGGACGTCTCTCGAGCTTCCCCTGGCGAACGTTCAGCTCGGTACCGTCGAGAACGTGACGCTCACCGTGCTCGGTCGGGAGGAGATCACCGTTCCCGCCGGCACCTTCGACGTGTGGCGAATCCGCGTGCAAGGAAGCGAGGCGCAAACCCTGTGGGCCCGAGTGGAGGCGCCCCACGTGGTCGTCCAGTTGGAGCCGGCTGGGCAGCCGATCATGGTGCAGCTCTCCGCGCTGGGGGACGGCAACTGAACGGGGCGACACCCTGACTTCGCTCGTTTCCGTTCTCCTGCCGGCCCGGAACGCGGCGGGCACCCTGGGACTCGCTCTCGCGTCACTTCTCGAGCAGACCCACGAGGAGCTGGAGATCCTCGTGGTGGACGACGGGTCTACGGACCGGACCCGCCAGGTCGCGGAGGAAGCCGCACGGCGGGACACCCGGATTCGCGTCCTGCGGGGTAGGGGAGAAGGAATCGTTCCGTCACTGGAACAGGCCCGGGAGCAGGCCACAGGGGAGTACCTGGCCAGGATGGATGCGGACGACGTCGCCCTTCCTCGGCGGATCGCAGCGCAGGTTGCGCTCCTGGGCACTGCTCCCCGGGCGGCCGTCTGCGGGGCCGGAGTCCGATACGTTCCCGAGGGCCGGGTTGGCGGCGGCGCTCGCCGTTACCAGCGATGGTTGAACGACCTGGACACCTCGGCGCAGCTGGTCCGCGACCGGTTCATCGAATGCCCTTTGGCTCACCCCACGTGGTTGATGCGGCCCGAGGCGCTGGACATGGTGGGGGGCTACCGCGACGAGGGGTGGCCCGAGGACTACGACCTCCTCCTGAGGCTTGTGGAAGCCGGTTGGGGTCTGGCAAAAGTGCCGGACGTCCTGCTCCTGTGGAGGGAGGGCGACGGGCGGCTTTCTCGGAATGATCCTCGCTACTCAGCGGCTGCCTTCGCGGGATGCAGGGCCCACTACCTGGCGCGGGCGTACCTCGACCATGACGGAGTGGTGATCTGGGGGGCTGGCCCCACCGGGAAGGCGTTCTCGCGAAGCTGGCGTCGACAGGGAGGTGTCGTGCGAGCCTTCGTGGAACTCGATCCACGAAAGATCCGTCAGGAAATCCATGGGGCACCGGTGGTCCCTCCCGAGGAGTTGGAAGACTTCAGCGGATCGCTGGGGGTGGCGGCAGTGGGTCGAGACGGCGCACGAGAGAACGTTCGGCGGGGGTTCCGGGAACAGGGATGGGAGGAGGGCGAGGACTTCGTAGTGGTTGCGTGAGTGGCCCAGCGATCCTTTTCTCGGTGAGATGTGTCTAACAGAGATGTGGCTGGGGGTGTCACAGGGTTGAGACCGTTTCCGACCCGGGGACGGGAGGAAAGCAGGGGGGTGCGGCGAATACAATGAGCAATAAGAGAAGGAACCGGAGAGGCTTCTTCGCCGAGCTGCGGCGGCGACACGTGGTGCGGACGGCGCTGGCCTACGCGGCCGTGGTCTTCGTGGTCCTCCAGCTGGGGGAGATCGTCTTCCCGGCTTTCCAGACCAATGCGGAGGCCGACGCGCTCATCCGGGTCCTGGTGGTCGGTGCCGTGCTTCTCTTCCCTGCGGTAGTGGTCGTGGCGTGGGTCTATGAGATCACACCGATGGGAATCCGATCCATGGCGGAGGTGGACAGCGCGGCGGGGATCGAGCCGCACGGAAGCCTCTCGCACCGTGCCGGGCTCATGGCGATCACCTTCGCCGCGGTGACAGCGGCGGCGGTGTGGTGGCAGCAGACCGAGGAGTGGGTCCCCGTGGCACGGCCACTGGGGGCCGCCTCCATCTTCCAGGGCGCCCAGACCACGGATGCGGATGGACCCATCGCATCCATGGCCGTTCTGCCGCTCGAGGACCTGTCTGCGGAACCGGGGCAGGAGTACTTCGCCCCCAGCATGCACGAGGCGCTCATCTCGGAATTGAGCGGGATCGATGCCCTTCGGGTCATTTCCCGAACCTCGGTCCTCCAGTACCAGCCCGGCGGACGCTCGCTGAGCCAGATCGGTCAGGACCTGAATGTGGACGCCATCGTGGAGGGCTCCGTTCTCCGGGCCGAGGGTCGAGTCCGGATCACCGTTCAGCTCATCCATGCGGCATCGGACACCCACCTCTGGTCCCAGAGCTACGAGCGGGACCTGTCCAACGTCATCGCGCTCCAGGGGGAGGTTGCGGAGGCCGTGGCGTCACAGATCGCGCGCCTACTCGACGAGCGAAGCCCAGGTCCGAGTGGCACGCGGCTCGCCGCCGATCTCCCCGGTGAGGGGGACGCGGATCCGGACCAGGGCGTGGGCACGGTGGGTGACACCGGCGACAGTGCCCCGTCCGGCGCTTCGGCGCCGCGTGATGCCGGTGTCGAGACGACACCGGCGGGAGCGGGCGAGCGGATGGCCATTGAGGAGCTGGATGCCGGCAACACCGTGAAGGTCATCGCCCTTCCGGCCGGGGCCCCTGGGATCGGAAAGCCCGCCGGGGCCTACGCCTGGCACGAGATCGACCCGGTTCTTCAGGAGGCATTCATGAGGGGACGGGTTGCCCTCTTCCAGGGCGAAGGGGGAGCGGGCGGGGACGCGGAGGCGTTCTTCCGCACCGTCCTGGAGGTGGACTCGTCCTTCGTACCCGCACTGGCGGGACTGGCCGGTGCCCTGCTCACCGAAGCCGAGGGCCCGGAGCAGGTGGACGTGGGCCGGCTCGAGGCGGCTCGACGTGCGGCCTCCCGGGCGGTGGCGCTGGCCCCCGATGATCGGGAGGCGCAGGAGATGCTCCGGAGCACGGAGGAGGCGCTGGAGGCGATCCAGGGGGAGGTGGCCGAGGTCCGGGTGGCGACTCCCACCACGCAGCTGGGCCAGCTGATCCAGGCGAGGGTGGCCCGGATCGAGGTGATGGAGTCGCCCGAGGACAGCCGCAGCGGCGTTCGGTCCTTCATGCGCCTGGCGGCGGCCGGCCGTCTCCATGAGGCGGAGACGCTAGGGCTGCAATTGTTGGCCAAGGACGTGGACGACGTCCTCCTCTGGGAGGGGCTCGAGCAGATCGAACGGCTCCAGGAGGACGCCCAGGGGCTCGTTGACCTCAGAGTGCGCAGGCGCGAGGTCAGGGGCAGGGAACCGGGCGGATCGCTGCGGGAGCTGGTGAGCCGGATGGAGGCAGATGGGGCCAAGGGCTACTGGAGCTGGAAGCTCGGCGAGGCCCGCGCTCGCGCTGGAGAGGGCCTGCCTGTCTACATGACACCGGTGGCCACGGCCCACCTGGCCATGGGAGACCGGGAGGCTGCGCTGGAGGCATTGGAGGAGGCAGTCCAGCGTCGGGAGCCCCTGGTGGCGACGCTCCGCCACGACCCCATCTGGGACGTGGTTCGCGCGGACCCGCAGTTCCACGCGCTGATGCGAGGAGCCCGATCCGGAGTCCCCCAGTAGCCCCTGCTCCGGGACCGCCCCGGGGGTATCTGGAACGGCCGATCATTCGCACGGATTCGGCGGGCCTTCGCACGTTGCCGGAAAACCCCCGAAAGCGTTAAATTCACAGGTCTTTCCACGCTCGCTCGCACCGACCCCGGCGGGACCCGAAATTCCAGAAAACGCCCTCCTGTGGACCCCCACCGCCGATCTCGTCCCGAATACCGGCTCGGGAGATCGGCCGATACCCCGGTGGCTCTTCACGGGATTCGGGTCCGAGGCCCCGTCAGGGCGCCCCGTCCGGAAAGGGCTCGGGTGATGCGGCGACCCCTCATGACCGGCTCCAACGGCACATCGCATGGCTGACGATATCGAGACCCTGGACAACTCCAACGCCGACGGCGGAGAGACCATTCTCCTCCGCATGCTCGAAGACGAGATGCGGGAGTCGTTCATCGACTACTCCATGAGCGTCATCGTGCAGCGGGCTCTTCCCGATGTCCGGGATGGGCTCAAACCGGTGCACCGCCGAATCCTCTACGCCATGCAGGAGGCGGGGCTGTCTCCGGGTCGGGCGTACAAGAAGAGCGCCACGGTGGTGGGGGACGTGCTCGGGAAGTACCACCCGCATGGGGATTCGGCGGTCTACGACTCCATGGTCCGGATGGTCCAGGACTTCTCGCTGCGGTACCCCCTGGTCGACGGGCAGGGGAACTTCGGCTCCATCGACGGTGATTCGGCGGCGGCCTATCGCTACACCGAGGCTCGG
>CP070829.1:3110060-3123986 GCA_020344755.1 Gemmatimonadales bacterium | reverse complement strand
AGCATCACCGGTTATCCCTGGGCCGGCGACGTCTACCACGACTACGCCACCCGGGGCAATCCCGAGCGGGGCGGGAGTCCCCTGTTCGGCCACGGACCCGACTTCGGGTATTTCTACCTGGGAGCCATCTGGTACGGGGACGAGCTCTGGGACGGAGGTCGCGTGGGGGACGTGAACGGCGACGGCGAGGAGGACGAGCTGGACCGGCTCGCCTGGCAGGACAGCGTGGCAGCGGGGCGCGACCATCCCATGCCCTTCCGGGAGTGGACCCCGTTCCAGCACCCGGAGCGCGGGGAGGTGGAGATCGGAGGGTGGCACCCGAAGTTCTTCTCCCAGAACGGTCCGCCGGAGGTGCTGGAGCGGTGGGCCCGCAACCAGGCCCTCTTCAACCTCTATCTCGCTCAGAGCCTCCCCCACCTCCGGGCGCAGGAGCCTCGGGTCCGGCGCCTCCATGCGGAGGGGGACAGCGTCACGTGGGAAGTGACGGTCCCGGTGCGCAACGAAGGCCGGCTCCCCACGGCGCTCCGACAGGCCGAGCTGGTGAAGATGGTGCGCCCCGACCGGGTCGAGCTCCACCTGGAGGGGCTCTCCACCGGTGGGGAGGACCCGGAGGTGCGCTGGCTGGAGGGCTCGGAGCGGGGCCGGGTGGAGCTGGGGTACCTGCAGCCCGGCGAACGCGTGGAGGCGGTCCTGACCTTCCGCACCTACGGGGTGGAGGAATTCCGGGGGACCTTCGAGCTCCTCTCCACCCGGGGGGGCGTGCTCCGGGGCGAGGTGGAGGGAGGCGACCGAGCCCGGGCCCGAGTTGAAACCGGTGGAACAACCCTGCCGTAGAGCCGCTTGAGCCCGGGGGAAGGCCCGGGAGGCGACGCTCGGACGGGAGGGGAGGGATGGCCACGCTTCTTCAGGATCTCCGGTACGGGATCCGTATGCTCCTCAAGACACCGGTGGTCTCTTCGGTGGCCACGCTGTCGTTGGCCCTGGGTATTGCGGCCACCGCCAGCATCTTCGCCATCCTGGACGGGTTCCTCCTGGAACCCCTCCCCTACGGCGAACCGGAGGAGCTGGTCCTCTTCCGCGAGGGACCCGCGGGCGCCAGCGTGGAGATGCTCTCCGGGGCCTCCATGGGCTCCTTCCGTGCCTACGAGGATGCCAGCTCGAGCCTGGCGGCGAGCACCGCCTACACCCTGGAGGCCGCCAACCTGACCGGGGTGGACGTCCCCGAGCAGCTCTCCGTGGTGGTGGGGGACCCGAACCTGTTCGACGTGCTGCAGGTGCAGCCCGCCATGGGTCGGGGATTCCGGCCCGACGAGGGGACGGAGGGACGGGGTCAGGTCCTGGTCCTGGAGCACGACTTCTGGCAGCGGCGCTTCCAGGGGGACCCGGGCATCCTGGGCCGCACCCTCACCCTGGACGGGACCACCTACACCGTGGTCGGCGTGACCCCGGCCTCCTTCGACATGATCCCGGCCAATGTGGACGCCTTCCGACCCTCGGACTTCGCCAGTGCCCGGGACAACTTCGAGAACCGGTTCTGGATCCAGTACGGCCGGCTCTCTCCCGGCGCCTCGATCGAGCAGCTTCGCGGGGAGGTGGGCGCCGCCTGGAGCCAGATCTCGGACGCGCGCCCTGAAGCCACCCGCGGACTGGCTCCCCGGGTCATTCCGGCGCGGGAGTTCTTCCCGGGGCCCACGGATCAGATGCTGATCCTGATCCTCACCGCGGTGACGCTCGCGGGCCTTCTCATCGCCTGCGCCAACGTGGCCAACCTCCTCCTGAGCCGGGCGGAGGAGCGGCAGAAGGAGGTCGCGCTGCGCACGGCCCTCGGTGCCGGTCGCACCCGGATCCTCCGGCAGCTCCTCACGGAGAGCGTGACGATGGGCACCCTGGCGGGAATCACCGGGGTCGTCCTCTCCATCTGGGTGGTCCGCTGGCTCCAGACCGCCATGCCGGCCCAGATGCCCAAGGCCATGTGGCCCCAACTGGATCCCGGGGTGGTGGCCGCCACCTTGGTGGTGTCCATGCTGGCGGGGATCGCCTTCGGGCTCGTGCCCGCCCTCCATGCAACCCGGGGTGAGCTCCGGGAGGCACTGGGTGAGGGCAGCCGGGGCGGGACCGCAAGCCGGACCCGCAAGCGACTGCGGAACGCCTTCGTCATCGGCGAGTTCGCCGTGGCGCTGGGTCTTCTCACGGGAGCGAGCTTCCTCACCCAGGCCTTCGAGGAACTCATGTCCCAGGATCCCGGCTTCCGCCAGGACGGGCTCCTCACCTTCGCCATGACCGTGCCGGAGGACCGGTATCCCGGCACGGACGAGCTCCACAGCTACTACGATGAACTCCTCCTGAGCCTGCGGTCGGTTTCGGGCGTCCAGAGCGTGGCGGCCATGTCCGGTCTCCCACGGGGGCAGAATGGCACCCCGACGCGGGCGTACGAGGTGGAGGGGTATACGCGGCCCGAGGAGAGCGATCCGCCCCAGGCAGTCTACCAGGCGGTCAATCCCGACTACTTCGCCACCATGGACATCCCGATCCTCGAAGGGCGGGGCATCCGGGAGTCGGACCGGGAGGACGCCGAGCCCGTCGTGGTGGTGAGCCGGGGCTTCGCGGACCGGGAGTTTCCCGACGGCGAAGTGCTGGGGAAGCGCCTGAGGGTGGGGGACGAAGAGGAGCTCCGCACCATCGTGGGGATCGCCGCGAATACCGTGCAGCAGCGCATCGCCCTCTCCGGTCAGGGCACCCAGGCCGTCTTCGTACCCATGGCCCAGGCACCGGGGCGGGCGTTGAGCTTCGCGCTCCGGCTCCCCGGGGATCCCACCGCCGTCATCGGCGACGTACGGGAGGCCGTGTGGCGCATCAACCCGGACCAGCCCCTGGCACGGATCCAGACCCTGGACGCGTTCGTGGACGAGTCGCTGGCCGGTCCCCGGGCCATCTCACTCTTCCTCATGGCCATGGGAGGAATCGCCCTCCTCCTGGCGGCCATGGGGATCTACGGGGTGATGGCCCACGGCGTGGCCCAGCAGCAGCGGGAGATCGGCATCCGCATGGCCCTGGGCGCCGGACGAAAGAGCGTGATCGGGATGGTGGCTCGCTCGGGCTTCTCCCTGGTGGGGATCGGGCTCGTCCTGGGGCTCCCCCTCTCCTTCGTCATGTACCGGCTCGTGGCCCGGGCCCTCGGACTCTTCGAGGGGGACGTGGGCTTCACCTACGCCATCGCCGTCACGCTGGCCCTGATGGTGGTGGCCACGGTGTCCACCCTGCTTCCCGCCGGAATGGCCAGCGGGGTGCGTCCCGTGTCGGCCCTCAAGGAAGGCTGATCCGGGTATTCCACGCCCAACCGGGCCGTTCCGGATCAGCCGGCGGGCTCGCCAACCGGCGGGCCCGCCTCTTCACGTCGCAGGCGCGTCGACCTGTCCCTGCATTCGGGACATGAGCGCCTGGAACTGGGGTTCGTCCCGGATGTTGTCCAGGTCCGGATCCCGGGCGAGCCAGTCCGGGTTCCCGAAGCCCACCTCCACCGCTTCCTCCAGGCACTCCAGCGCCCGGTCGGTCCTCCCGGCCACCGAGAAGAGGCAGGCGGCGTTGTAGCGCACGCCGGCATCGGCGGGGTCCAGGGACAGGGCCCGCTCCGCCCAGTGAAGTCCCTCCTCCGTCCGCCCCACCCGGGAGAGGGCCACGGCCCGCATGGTGGCGGCCCGGGGGTCGTCGGGGTTGAGGTCCATGTACCGTTCCACCACTCGCACGGCCTCCTGGTACGCCTCCCGGGCCTCCTCTTCCTCGCCCATGGCCTCCAGGGACTGGGCCAGGAAGAAAGACGACGCGTAGTCCTCCCGGACCTCGGTGGCCTCCCGGTAGAGCTTCGCCGCCTGCTGGAAGCGGCCCTCCTGGAAGCAGGCGCGCGCGTGGAAGTAGCGCGCCTCGAAGAGGCGGGGGTCCAGCTCCGCCGCCCGCTCGAAGGCCCGCTCCGCTGCGGGGATCCGCCCGGACACGAAGTGGACCGCTCCCATGGCGGCGTGGGCCTCGGCCAGCTCCGGGTCCAGGGAAAGGGCCCGCTCCGCGGCCTCCAGCCCCTCGTCCAGGTTCGCCCTGGCCGCGGGGAAGTACATCCCCAGGAGCGCCGCCACGTCCGCGATGCCTGCGTAGGCCTGGGCGAAATCCGGGTCCACGTCGATGGCCCGCTGGAACATCTCCCGAGCGAACTCCAGGCTCCGGCGGCGGGTCTGGAAGAGGAAGCGCCGGCCCCGGAGGTAGAACTCCATGGCCTCTACGTGGCGGGTCGGCACCTTGGTGATGGCCCGTCGCTCGTGCTCCCGGAGGACCGCGTTGAGGACCCGGGCCACATTGGCGGCAATCTCGTCCTCGATGGCGAAGAGGTCCTCCACCGCCCGGTCGTACGACTCGGACCAGAGGTGGTATCCGTTCTGGGCGCTCACCAGCTGAGTGGTGACCCGCAGCCGGTTCCCGGACCGCTGCACACTTCCCTCCAGGATGGCGCGGGCGCCCAGCTTGCGCCCGATCTTCCGCACGTCCTCGCTCACCCCCCGGTAGGCGAAGGACGAGGTCCGCGCCACCACTCTCAGGTCGCCGATCCGAGTGAGGTCGGAGAGGATCTGGTCGGCGATGCCGAACCCCAGGAGCTCCGCCTCGGGGTCGTCGCCGACGCTGACGAAGGGGAGCACCGCCACGGAGCGGGGGGGCGCTTCCACCTCCAGCGGCTCCTTCACGTCTCCCGCCACGCGCCAGGCGATCCAGAGGACGGGGATCAGGAAGGCGGCGAGACTCAGCAAGACCAGGCCTACGACGTTGGTCTGGATCTGGAAGCGATTCACCGCCCAGTCCGAGAACTCCAGGAGTCCCCAGCCTGCGGCGAGGTAGATGCCCAGCACCTGGGGCATCCGGCGCCGCAGCATCTCGTGCACGGTGCTCCTCATGGACACGCTCAAAACAGGGCCCGTCTCGTCAGGCCGCGGGAGGGTACCAGGAATGTAGTGGGACACAGGACGCAGTGCCTGCGTCTACCTAGTCTGACGGCCTGGGGCGCCCAAAGGTTCCAGGCCGCCCAAGGGGCTCCGTATTCCCTGCGATCCGTCAGATACGGATGGTCTTCACGAACTCCGCGCCCACCGCCCCATTCCGGCAGGCGGCTCCGGCGAGGAACTCCGCAGCCTGCCGCGCCTGGACCTCCAGCGCCTCCGCCGCGCTCGTTCCACAGGCACCGGTGACGCACGCCATGATGGCCCGTCTCCCCTCTTCCACCAGCGGCGAGTCCGCCACGGGAAGCGGGGGCACGGCGTCGGCGATTCCTTCCAGTGGGCCTTCCGCCACCGGGCGGTTTTCCGCCCCTGGAGACGTCTCGCTGGCCAGCCGCCACGCCTCCTGGAGGGCATCGTCCATGGGCCCGGCTCCGTCCACCAGCCAGCCCAGGGCATCCGCGGCCTTCACCGGACGGCCGGTGAGGAGCATCTCCAGGATCCGGCGCCGGCCCTCCTCGTCGGCACGGCGCAGCGGCCAGTGGCACGCCTCCATCCCCGGGACCACGGGGAGCGTCACCTCGGGCCAACCGAAGCGCGCGTCCTCCACCGCCACCAGGTAGTGGCAGTGCATGAGGAGCTCCAGCATCCCTCCCAGGCACCGCTTGCCCGGGACGAAGGCCACCGAAACCAGGAAGTCGTCGTGGAGTCGGCGTGCGGTGCGGGACCATCCCCGGGTGATGGCCAGCCCGGACTCGAGGTCCTCCATGGCAGCGAAGAACTCACCGGTGTCGGCCCCGACCATCTGCGTGGAGATGTGGAAGTCGCCGGTGACGACGATCCGCTCGATGCCCTCGTTCCGCAGCCAGTCCAGAGCCCGGTTGAGTTCCGCGTCCACGTCCCAGTTGTAGCTCTCCCGCGCCAGCGTCACCACGCCCACGCGGCCGTCGTGCTCCGCGTTGACGTACAGCTGCTGCCACTCGGGGGTGCTCATGTCGGAGACGGCCTCCGGGTGCCACGCGCTCCCGGCGGCCGCCGGGAAGAGGCGGTGGTATCGCTCCACGGTCTGCCGGACCCCGTCGGGCCCGTGCTGGCGCATCAGGGCCAGGATCCCCTTCCGGAACTGGGCGCACAGCTCACCGATGGCGTTCATGTGCGTCAGGTGCCCACGCCGCTCGTGCAGCATCAGCGACGTCATCTGGAAGAGCGGGCCCAGGATCCAGGCGTCGAAGGCCGCCTCCTCCTCCGGCCCCATCCCCCAGTCCACCACCGGCCGGAAATGGTTCGGGGGATACCAGTCCTGTCCCGTGTCCTTCCGCTCCACCAGCTCGGGGGTGGGGGTGAAGAGCTCCCCGTACTCCTCGGAGAGGTGGTGGAGGCACGACCAGGTGAGGAAGTCCGCTCCCTTGGCCCCGATGGCGTCGTGGGCGCGGAAAGGGTTCGGCCCCACGAGCCGCCGGACGTACTTGTCGATCTTCCAGTACGGCATGTTGGTGGCCCGGTGGTACCGGAGGGCCGCCAGGGTGATGCCGCAGAAGAGGACGTCCAGGATGAACGACCAGTCGTCGCTCACCGGGAGGGGGATGAGCCCCAGGGACCAGAGCAGCCGGGTCACCTCCGAGGGCTCGTCCTCCACCGTCTCGAAGACCTTGTTGATCTCGTGGGGGAAGGCCGGGTGGGCCACGCCCACGCCCAGCTCCCGGGCGGGGAAGCCGGAAGTGACGGACCGGATCTCCAGCTCCGGGAACGCCTGCCGGAAGAGCCCGTAATGCGCCCGCTTGATGGCGAGGATCTCCGGGATCGCCTCCAGCAGGAAGCGGGGCTTGAGCCCCCGGAGCTCCGCCGGGAGGGTCCGTCCGTCATACGCCAGCCGCACGATGGACGACATGATGCGATCCGCACCCTCCCGCCCGAAGGAGCGGACCAGCCCGTCGTACTTGGCGCCGATCCCGTCCGGGGCCCCGGGGAAGTCCAGGGCCACCAGGCGCACCCCGTAGGGCTCCAGGCGAGAGGCGAACTGCATGGTCTTTCCCGCACCCACGATCCCGCTGGCCCCGGAGATGACCATGGATCCCCGATCCTCCTCGGGACCGAACACGGCCTCGACCTGGGAGGCGGCGTCCACCGGGAGCTTCCCGTGCTTGAAGATCTCCAGGACGGTCCCCAGACCCAGGGTCTCCAGGGTGGGCTGGCGTAGGGCCTTCACGGCGGTCTCTGTCGGAGCGGTCATGGTGTCGTTGGCGGTGCGAGGGGCGTCCGGTGCGGCGATGCGGCGGTAGGTGCGGTGCGGGCGGCGCGCATGGGCGTGTCGCTCATCCGGCGATCCCTAGGAGACCTGGAAGAGGGCGGCGATCCCCACGTCCCCGGCGGCGCAGCCGAAGAGGAGGACGTTCCCCCCTCCCCGCTCCACCGCCTCCTCCAGCCCCTCGATGAGGGACCGGGTGAGGGTGGGACCCTGGGGATGCCCCCAGACCAGGGAGCAGCCGGTGCGATTCAGGTTCTCCCAGTCGTATCCGGTCTGCCGCTTGAACACGGCGTCGTTCACGGCGAACGGATTGTGGTTCTTCGCCACCGCCACGTCGTCCATGTCCATCCCGAGGCGGTCCAGGAGGCGGTTCACCGCGATCCCGGGAGCCTCGGGCATGAGGGAGGGCTCCGCGCGGGCCTCGGCCTTCCCCAGGAACCGGATGGAGATCTCCGGACGGGGACTCAGCTCCCGGGCCCGCTCCTCGGTGGTCACCAGGAGACAGGACATGCCGTCGGAGGCATGGGTCTGGGTCCCGCTGGTGACGCAGGTGTCCAGCTCCCGCTGGCTGCGAAGCAGCCCCATGGAGACCTGCCGGACTCCGGCGTCGTCGTCCACCGTGCCCAGGGGCCTCCCCTGCACAGTCAGGACATTCAGGGGCACCATGAGGCGGTCCAGGAATCCCCGATCCTTGGCTTCGAAATACTGCTGGTGCCGGAGATGGGCGATCTCGTCCGTCTCCGTCCGGTCCAGCCCGTACTTGCGGGCGGTGATCCCCGCCGCCGCGATCATGGCGTTCCCGGTGGCCGGATCGAACCCGAAGTTGTCCCACACGTCGGCGATGGCCTGGGTGCGCTCATAGGAGCGGCGTTCCGGAAAGACCCCTACCGGAGAGTCGCTGGTGCGGTCGAAGGTCAGCACCCCCACCGTATCGTGGGACTGGGCCTCCACGGTGGCGGCGCCCATGAGGACCGCTTGGAGCCCGGTGGCACAGGCCTGCTCCACATGGAAGCCCGGGATGCGGTGGCCCATGATGCTGGACACCATGGGGGCCGTCCAGAACTTCCAGTGCCACGGCACCGTGGAGCCCAGGACCAGGTAGTCCAGCTCGCTCTTCGGCACGCCCCGGAGACCCAGGATACGGGCCATGGCCTCGCCGGAGAACTGTCCGATGTTGACCTCCGCCAGCGCGGAGGTCTGCCATGCGGGGAAATAGCTGCTTCCCCAGGTGCCGTAGGGAATGCGGGCGCGGGGGAAGAGGGCGGCTTCGCTCATGCGGGCGTGTCCCGTTGCGGGGGGCGACTTCGGAGCGTCGTAAGCTACCGAACCTCATGGGAAACGATCCATCCCCAGACTTTCCCATTTCCACGTAGTCCACGACGCCGCAATTTAGTACGTTGAAATGACAAATTCGGGCCATTCGGCTCCCCGTCGATCTCCTCACAGGACCCAGAGGGAGGACCTCCCATGTCGGGCAGCAAGGGTACCATCGCGATCCTCACCGGTGGCGGCGACGTCCCTGGACTCAACCCCGCCATCCGAGCGGTGACCATCCGGGCCCTCCGGGAGGGCTACCGGGTGCTGGGCATCCGCCGGGGTTGGCGTGGCCTGGTGGACCTGGTCCCCGATCCGGACGCCGACAACAGCGCGTGTGTCGTAGAGCTCACCGAGCCGCTGGTGAACCGGGCCGGGCGGACGGGAGGGACCTTCCTCCACTCCAGCCGCACCCGGGCCAGTCACCTGCCCCGGGCCTTCGTCCCGCCCCACCTGAAGGACGAGTACACGGAGGAGATCAACGACATCACGCCCGCCGTCCTGCGGAACCTGGACTTCCTGGGTGTGGACACGCTGATCCCCATCGGGGGTGACGACACCCTCTCATACGGGCACCGCCTGCACGAGGAGGGGGTGAAGGTGGTGGCCATCCCCAAGACCATGGACAACGACGTGGCGGGGACCGACTACTGCATCGGGTTCAGCACCTGTGTCACCCGGACCATCGAGCTGACCCACGGGCTTCGGACCTCGGCGGGTTCCCACGAGCGCATCCTGGTGATCGAGGTCTTCGGACGCTACGCCGGGTTCACCGCGCTCCTCCCCACCATGGCGGGGGCGGCGGACCGGTGCGTGATCCCGGAAGCACCCGTGGACCCGGACCACCTCACCGAGCTCCTGGTGAAGGACCGGAACCGGCATCCGTCCCGGTACTCGGTGGTCCTGGTCTCAGAGGGGGCCCGGCTCACCGGCCAGACGGACATGAGCTTCAAGAGCGAAGAGGCGGACCAGTTCGGGCACAAGAAGCTCGGCGGGATCGGCGACCAGGTCTCGGAGGCGATCAAGGAGCTGTCCCCGAAGTACAACGACGGCAAGCGGGTCAACATCGTGAGCCAGCGGCTGGGTTACCTGGTCCGTTCCGGCGACCCCGACGCCCTGGATTCCATCGTCCCCATGGCCTTCGGAAACCTCGCCCTGGACCTGATCCTCCAGGGGCGGAGCGGGCTGCTGGTGGCGGTCCGCCACGGCGTCTACGACTCGGTTCCCCTGGGCGCGGTGATGGAGAAGAAGTCGGTGGACGTGGACCTCTTCTACGACAGGGACCGCCTGCGCCCCCTGTACAACACCTTCCGGGATCGGCCCCTCTTCATCATGACCAGCCAGGTCTGAGGAGGCGGAACGGGAAGGGTCTGGGTGGGGTGCGCCGAGCGTGGAATCGTCGGCTGCATCGCAAGCGATGCCGGACGCTCAGTGGAGTAGCCCGGCGCGGCAGAGCCTGCAGCTGACTCGAGATTGTCCGAACGACCCACTCCCCCGAAGGGGTCAACTCACCCGCACCCAGCCCCAGCGCAAACAGGTGTCTCCCTGCAAGGCTCCCTGTCGCGCATTCCCGCTTCGTATCCGCGGACGCCCGGTCGACGTCCGCGTGTGAATGGAGACCACTCCCGCCGGAGGGTCGGGTAGGAGCCGACCCTCGGCGTCCAGGCATCCGGCCAGGGTCTCCACCAGCTCCGGATCCACGCGCCGCTTCGCCTCCGTGCGAAGGACGTCCAGCGCCTGCTCCACGCTCATGGCGGGCCGGTAGGGGCGGTCCACCGTGAGCGCCTCGTACATGTCCGCCACCGCCAGCGTGCGGCACGCCTCGTCCAGGGACTCCGCCGCCACCCCCCAGGGATACCCGGTCCCGTCGAGTCGCTCGTGGTGGTATGCGGCTAGAGCCGCCACGTCGGAGAAGGCCTCCACGTACCGCAGGATCTCGTACGAGTGGAGGGGGTGGCTGCGAATCAGGGCCACCTGCTCCGGGCTCAGGGCCTGGGGCTTGTGGAGCAACAGGTTCGGCAGCGCCAGCTTCCCGATGTCGTGCAGGAGCCCCGCCCGGTAGAGCCGCCGGGCTTCCCGGTCCGAGACGCCCCGCCGACGCCCGATGGCCCGGGCGATCTCGCCGACCCGCCGGGAGTGGTCGTAGGTGAAGGAGCTCTTGGTGTCGATGACCCGGGCGAAGGTCTCCGCCATGCGGTCCACCTCGTCTTCACCCAGGAGGCGCCGTCCTCGATCGGGCTCCACCTCGTGCAGAGCCGCCGGGCGGCGAGACGCCCGGACGTCGGCCCACCACTCTTCCCGGTGCGCCCAGCTCAGGACCAGGTCCACCAGGTGAGGGTCGAGGCGGCTGCCCCGGAGGGCCGAGAGCAGCTCCTGGATCTCCGGCACGCCGCCCTCGGTGAGGGCGCGGTCCGTGACACGGGCCACCGCACAGATCCGGGCCAGGAGGGGAATACGTGAGCGGGACAGCCCCTCGGGCCGCCCGGTCCCGTTCCACCGTTCTCCGGCGTGGCGGATCGCCAGCGCCGTGTTCGGGCTGAATCCCAGATCCAGGGCCAGGTCCGACGCTTCGTCGATCTCCCTTCGGCTGGCGGCCTCCAGGAAGGAGCCGCCCCGGTGGGTGAGCAGGAGGGCGTAGTACAGGTCGCTCCGGTCCGCCTCCGAAAGCTGGAGGCCCGCCCCGATCTCCATCCCGATGAGCGCCGTCCGCACCGAGTGACCCGGTCGCTGCCCACCCCGGAGGTCCAGCGCGTGGGACAGAGCGGTCACCACGTCGGAGTAGGGGAGCAGGCGTCTCATGCTCGAAGCAGAGGCGCAATCTGCATGCCCGCGCCCATCGCCCCAACTTAACAGCCTAAGCGCACAAAAAACCCAAGCCTGGCGCGGCTTTCGGGGGCGATCGGGAACAGATGACGCCCGGGAGGCCTGCACCAAAACGGGGCGGCCTGGAAAGACCGCCCCGTTCTGAGGCACCCCCTCGCTCCGGCCCGGAGGCAGACTAGGTGTCGTCCCCCACCGTGACGGTCGTGGACTGGATCACCGACCCGTCCGGGGCCTGCACCTCCACCGTCCACGGCCCGGTCCACTCCGGGGGAATCTGCTTCGAGCTCCAGGACCTCCAGGGCGATCCGCCGATCTCCAGGGAGACCGGGAAGCGGTTCTCACCATGGATCCAGACCACCCGGAGGGTCTGGCCCGCCCCGTCGGTCACGCGAAGCCAGGCGAAGAGCCGGCCCACGTCCGCGGGAAACGACTCACCGGAACCCACCGGCTCCCGGTCTTCCACACCGGTGGCGATGACGAGCTCCACGGTGACGGTCCCCTGCTCGTCCTCGGCACCGCCCTGGGCCAGGGCGCCCTGGGCCAGCGGGAAGGCCGCCAGGAGGGGAAGCCCCACCAGGAGCGGAATGGTTCGCACGCGCATGATGCCACCTCTCGTGTTCGGGGAGGGTCGTCACTCACCCCCCTGCTTGAGCAATGGACGTGCCGCCGACCCGGTCCCTATCGGCTCCAGGGAGGCACGACGCCGTTCCCTCGCGCGTACGCGATGGACTGACCCAGGTGCTCGTGGAGGTGGGTGATGGCCATGGTCCAGAGCCCCCCGCCGGTGAACTCCCGCCCGAAGGCGGTGGCGGTCATGTCCAGGTCGCCCCGGGTCTGGGCGATGGCCGCCTCCAGGTGGTCGAAGGAGGCGCTGAGGTTGGCCACGATCTCCGCCTTGGAGAGGTCCTGGCCCTCGTAGGCCTGGACGGTAGCGTACTCGGTGGTGATCCCCGTCGCCTCCGGCGCCGGCACACCCAGTATGGCCGGAAGCAGGTAGTTGTCCGCCGCCACGTGGATGAAGACCTCGCCCACCGAGCGGACCCCCTCTCCGGGTCTCCAGTCGTAGCTCTCCTCGGGCATGGCGTCGGCCAAACCCTCCAGCTTGTCCCGGGCGGTGGCGGCCTGGGTGAGGAGGTGGTCCATCATCACCTGGGCATCGGGCGCCGCCGCTTCCGGGCCCTGCATGGCTGCCCCGTCGCCGGGCGCATCCGCGGCGCCTCCGCACGCGGGAGCGAGGAGCGGGATCAGCAGGAGGAGCGCGAAGTGGGAGCGACGGCCGGCGGGAGAGGCCGGCCCGGCGGGCGAGATCGAACCGGCGGGAGAGGTCGGCGTGGCTGGAGAGAACGGCGTAGCTGGAGAGAACATGACGCGGGTCCTTGTGGGAGGGTTGGGGTCGGGCGAGCCCGGACCGCGCTCGCAGGTCGCGGTCCCTCGCCCCAACGGACGGGAATGCATACGGTCCTGCAGGGGAAATCACTACCATTGCCGCCAGCGGTCTTGTTCGCGGCTTGCCCGCAGGATACCCTCCCTGCGCCGTGATCCCACCCACGGAGGTCCCCATGGCTGCACCCGCGAACCATCCCGTAATGCCCGCCCCGGCCCTGCGACTCGGGGCGGCCCTGGTCGTTGGCCTTATTGCCGGGGGGTGCGGGGGGAGCGCCGGCCCGGCGCTCGGCACCGATCCGGGGACCTCCGACCAGTTGGAGGAACTCTTCGCCCAGTGGCGGGACTTCGAACGTCCGGTGTTCGTGGACGGCGTCCCGGACTACTCGTCGGGCGCCATGGCGGCGCAGCACGCCGAGCTCGAGGAGTGGCGATCCCGGCTCCACGCCCTCTGGAACGACGAGTGGCCCGTGGCCACCAAGGTGGACTGGCACCTGGTCCGGGCGGAGATGAACGGACTGGACTTCGACCACCGGGTGCGTCGGCCGTGGGAACGGGATCCGGCCTTCTACGTCATGATCTACCCGGCCGAGAGTGACGTGCCTGCCCACGAGGGGCCCACCATCCACGGGTTCATCGACACGTGGACGTACGACTACCCCCTCGCGGAGACCGACGCCACCGAGCTGGCGGGGCGGATCTCGGCGATCCCCCCGCTCCTGGCCCAGGCCCAGGACAACCTCAGCGGCGACGCACGGGACCTGTGGATCGCGGGAATCCGGGCCTTCCGAGGCCAGGTGGCGGACCTGCAGGTCCTGGGATCGCGGGTTCAGGGGACGCTCGCCACGCTGGACTCGGCCATCGTGTCCGCGGCGGAGGCCAGCGAGGTCTTCGTGCAATGGCTTGAGGCCGAGGCCGGGTCCAGGAACGGACCCTCTGGCGTGGGGAAGGACAACTACACCTGGTACATGCGGAACGTCCACCTCGTCCCGTATTCGTGGGAGGAACAGGTCACCCTCATGCGCCGTGAGCTGGCCCGGGCCCACGCCTCGATGCGCCTGGAGGAGAACCGCAACCGCGACCTCCCGGAGCTGGAGCGTATCGCCAGCGCCCAGGAGTACGACCGGCGATTGAACGAGTCGGTGGACCGCTACATGCGGTTCCTGGAGGAGGAGGAGATCGAGACGGTCG
>CP070829.1:3095971-3109960 GCA_020344755.1 Gemmatimonadales bacterium | reverse complement strand
CCACCGGGCCCTGGGCCGGACATTCGGTCAGGCCTGGCCTGCCCGGGCAGCATTGGCGCGGATGGCACCCGCCACGAAGCCGGCCAGTCCCTCGGACCGGTCGTCGTAGTGTGCTTTGAACCGGGCGTCGGCGGTATACATCTCCGCCAGCCCCGCGTGCATGGCGTGGCTGCACGGGTAGTACCAGCGGTGGATGTGGAGCCGCGCGGCTTCCGCCGCCTCCATCGCCGCCTCACTGTTCGCCGCAGCCCCGGATTCCAGGAGCTGCGCGAGTCGGGCCTCGATGCCCTCGAGCTCGGCCTTGATGCTCGCCCACTGCTCGGGGGTGTAGCTCCGGGTGCGCCGGGCGGACTCCTTGTAGGCGTCCGAGTCGCCCCAGCGGTCGCGGGCCTCCGCCTCGTGGGCCTGCGGATCGAAGTCGGTGCTCATGGTACCCTCGGAGTTCTGGGTGGATGTGCCTTCGTCCACAGGACGATGGAACCTCACGTTACGTGAGGTGCAACCCCTCGCCCGCGTCGCCCGCCCTTCCCGATCAGCCTCCGGCCCGGATCCGGTCCGCCTCCTCCTCGGAAGCCGCCATCCGACCCGTATCGATCTCCAGGACGATCCGATCGGCGTCGTACACCACGTCCAGGGTGTGCCGTATGGCCCGGACATCCACCATGATGTTCCGTCCCTGCTCCGGGAGATAGATGAAGTCCCGGCTGAGTCCCTGGATGTTCCGGTCGAAGTTGAGACCCACGATCTCCAGGTCCCGGGTCAGCGCGGGGGACCCGGAATTCCCACCGTACGAGTCGGCCGTGGAGATGAAGTTCAGCGCGGTGGTCAGGTCCAGCCCGTCGGGCACCGGGAGCCAGCGCTCGGGCAGGTTCCATTCGTCGCTCGAGCCCAGGTGTGAGAAGTACCGATCGTACACCCCGAAGAGCGTGGTATGGGTCGGGGCTTCGGTACCGTTGTACGCGTATCCGGTGACGACCCCATCCGTGATGCGGGGGGACGAAGTGGCGTCCGGGGCGATGCGGGTCCCGTACACGCGGAAACGCAGTCGGCCCAGGTCCGCATTGAGTTCTTGCTCGGACTGGTCCAGCGGTGCCGCCCGGGTCTGATGCCGGAAGTAGAGGGGGAGGAGCTCCCGGGCCAGCGCCATCATGGCATCGGTGGGAGGCACCGTCCGGGGACCGGTCACCAGCGCCTCGATGGTGCTGGCCTGGTCCCGAAGCACGGAGCCCTCGAGGAGGGCCGTGGCGGCACCTTCCGGAGACCGACCCTGAAGGATCGCCGCCACGGCAGGGTGATCGGTGCCCAGGTAGCGTGCCAGATCCACCAGGCGCATCCGAAGCAGGTCCTCCTCCAGGTCACCCGGGTGATCCTGGATCGATCGGATCTCGTCCCGGACCATCTCCAGGGAGTCGGCCCGGGTCCCGGACTCCGTCATGGCCTGGAGCTGAGCCGCGTTCAGCGCCCGCAGGAGGGCGCGGGACCCGTACGTGGGGTCTCCCAGGCGATAGAGGGCGTTCATCTCAGGCGCGAGCTCCCGCTTCGCCACCTGCACCTCCGCGAGTGCGTCCATGATCCGGGCGAGCTCGGCGGCCTGCTCCGGGTCCCCCTCGATCCGGGTGGACAGCGCCGACTCCGCCGCACCCTTCCGGGCCATGATCTGGGGATTCTGAAGCGCTTCCAGCCGCCCGGTGTAGGCCTTCAGCGAATTGGAGAGCGAGAAAGCTCGGTTCCTCAGCCCCAGCCGCTCGCCTTCCGCCGGGTCTGCGGCGTACGCATCGCGGAGCGCTTCCAGGCGGGACTCGAAGTAGGCTTTCCTACCCGGCACCAGGTGGTCCCTCTGGTAGGCCAGCTGGTCCACGGTGAGAAGTCGGTTCGTGGGACCGGGATTCCCCACCATGAAGATGGGATCCCCCGGGGCCACGCCGTCACCCCACCGGAACCAATGCGCGGTCTCCAGGGGTTCCCCGTCTTCGTCATAGACCCGGTAGAAGGCGTAGTCCAGGGCGTACCGGGGATATGTGAAGTTGTCCGGGTCCCCCCCGAAGAAGCCCATGGCCAGCTCCACCGCGGCCACGAGACGGACGTCGGTGTAGCGACGGATCACGTAGGCCGAGGTCCGGGCACCGTTGTAGAGGGCGACGAACTGGATGAGGGCCTCCTCTCCGTACTCTCCCGCCAGGCTCGCGCGGATCCCCTCCTGGGCCTCCTGGCGCGTGGCGCCTGGCGCGGCCGCCATCGCCTGCTCCAGCTCGTCCGTGACGTCCAGGGCAGCGAGAAGTTGGTCGGCGTAGTACCGGGGGATCGGTCGTTCCTCCTCCAGAGTGGAGGCGTAGAAACCGTCGTCCAGGAGGTTCTCACCATCCTGGGTGACGGACGCGATGGCGCCGCGGGCGCAGTGGTGATTCGTCACCATGAGCCCGTTCGGGGAGACGAAGGACGCCGAGCAGCCGGGGATGCGCAGCGCTGCCATGCGGGCGCGCTCGAACCACTCCGGGGAGGCGTCGATGCCGTACGTGGAGGAGAAGTGCTCCGCCGGCGGATATTCGAAGGTCCACATCTTCCCGAAATCGAATTCGCCGACGACCACCGCCGGATCCGACGTGGTGGTCGCCTGACCGGCCAGGGGCAGCGTCGAAAACGGGAGGGTGAGCAGCGTCAGGAGGACGAGCCCCGAGCGGGCTCGCAGGTGCCCGGAAAGGAGGGGGATGCCGTAGGAACGGTTCATGGCCTGGTACTCTCTGTCCATCGGTCGAGAGGGTATTCTGGATCCAGTCAATCTATGGGAGCTGAACCGAAGACGAACCCTTTCCCATGCGTCCGGCCCCCCGCCTCGTCCTCCACCTGTCCGTGCTCCTGTTCGGGGGAGCAGGGCTATTCGGCAAGCTGCTGGTGCTTCCTCCCCACGTCATCGTCCTGGGGCGAGTGGTGTTCGCGGCGGCCGTGCTGGCAATGGTCCTGAAGCTTCGGCGGGCATCGCTGAGACCCGACCGCTGGCAGGACCTTCCCGGTCTTCACGGCCTTCCTGGAGCCTCTTCTCCTTCCCGACGAACGTTGGTCCTGGGGGGAGCTCGCGGCCCCCTTGGTGGCTCTGGCGGGCGTGGCGCTCGTGATTCCGGCGCTGGATTGGCACAACCCCTTCACGCGAGGTGCCCTCTGGGGAACGATCTCCGGGCTGACCTTCGCCGGACTGAGCATCGCAAACAGGGGATACCGGGCCCGGTATCCGGCCCTGGCCCTGACCTTTCACCAGGCTCTCTGGGCCATCCTCTTCCTGCTTCCCTTCGTGACGGGCACCGACGCTCGACCCACGGCGAGGGACCGGGGGCTCCTGGTCCTGCTGGGGGTGGTCTTCACAGCGCTGGCGCACGGACTCTTCATCGGGAGTCTTCGCCGGGTCAGGGCCAGGGTGGCGAGCGTCGTCGCCACCCTGGAGCCCGTCTACGGGATCGTCCTGGCGGCCCTGGTTCTCAGGGAGTTCCCCGGAGGCCGGACCCTGGCCGGCGGTGCGGTCATCGTGGCCGCGGCCGGTTGGGTGACGCTCCGAGGCGGCGGCGAGGCACCGTCAGCCTAGCGCAGGTGCTCGTCGAAGAAGGCGATGGTGCGTTCCTGGGCCAACCTCGCGGCGTCCTCGTCGTACCGTGGAGTGGTGTCGTTGTGGAAGCCGTGGTTCGCGCCCTCGTACATGTGCATGGTGTAGCGCTTTCCGGCGGCCTCGAGGGCAGCTTCGTAGTCCGGCCAGCCGGCATTCACCCGTTCGTCGAGCCCGGCATAGTGGATGAGGAGCGGGGCCTGAATGCGCGGCACGTCCGCCGGGTCGGGGGCACGGCCGTAGAAGGGCGCCCCGGCCCCAAGCTCCGGGAGACGGACGGCGAGCTCGTTCACGACGCCGCCTCCGTAGCAGAAGCCCACGGCACCCACGCGCCCGGTGGTGGCTTCGTGCTCCCGGAGGAATCGGAAGGCCGCGATCCAGTCCTGCATCATGATCTCGGGGTCCAGCTGTCGCTGCAGCTGGCGGCCCTCGTCGTCGTTCCCGGGGTACCCTCCCAGCGGGGTGAGGGCGTCGGGGCCCAGCGCCACGAAGTCCGCCGCCGCGAAGCGCCGCACCACGTCCTCGATGTAGGGGTTGAGCCCCCGGTTCTCGTGGATCACCAGGACCGCCGGCTTCGCCTCGGTGGCACTTGAAGGAAGGGCGAGATAGCCCCGCATGGTCCCGGACCCCTGCGGGGAGGGGTATTCCACGTACTCGGGGTTGATCCGCGAGTCGTCCTCCGACACCTGACGGGCCCAGGCGTACTGGGGCTGGAGCGCGTCCAGCACGGACAGAGCCGCCGCTCCACCTCCCAGGACCTTGGCGGCACCTTCGAGGAAGTCTCGCCGTTGGATGAATCCGTGAACGTAGCCGTCGAAGAGCGCCAGGACCTCTTTCGGGAAGTCGCTGGCCTTCTTCCGTTCCGTCATGATGACCTCCTGATAGCGGTCTGGGATGGACGCGAGTCGAACACAATAGGTCGTGGGCGCCCTGCGCGCGCGCGACGGTCCTGGCCGGCTTCACGACCTCGGTGGTGCGGTCCTCCTTGATCGGCGCCGGGGCCGGTCCATAAGCTGAAGGCGTCCGCGGGCGAGCGGGTGGCTTCGATGTCGGCCGTCCCAGGTCCCGTCGGACTGAATCGGAAGTCGAGCATGATTCGGATAAGGGGCTCGATCTCAACGAAGAACGGCCGTCACGGGTCCCCTGGGGCCCGAGACCTTCATGGCTCCGGGGGTACCCGCCGGGGAGCATCCCCGGTCACCTTCCCGGGTCCGCGCCGTGCGGACCATCGGGACCCGGACCCGTCCGGACTCACCCCATCGTCGAGAGGCTCATCGTGAGGCTGCTAATCGCACTTCTCGGACTGGCGCTGTCGCTCCCCGCGCAGGTGGGAGCCCAACAGGCCACTCGAACCCAGCCCGTGGAGGGCATCCGGGACAACACCATCTCCTACCATGCCCTCACCGGCGCGCGGGTCGTGACCGCCCCGGGACAGGTGCTGGACGACGCCACCATCGTGGTCCGGGACGGGATCATCCAGGCCGTGGGGAGGAACGTCCAAGCCCCGGCGGGGGCGCGGGTGTGGGATCTCTCGGGCCACACCGTCTATCCGGGCTTCATCGACGCCCACGCCGACCTGGGGATGGACGACGTACCCGAGGGGGGCGACGTGGGGCCCACCCACTGGAATCCCCAGGTACGTGCCTGGTTCAGCACGGGGTTGAACCTCACCGACGACCCGGAGCGCCGCGCCGCGCTCCGGTCGCAGGGGTTCGGGACCGCGCTGGCGGTGCCGAAGGAAGGGATCTTCCGGGGCACCGCAGCCGTGGTGGACCTTGGCGAGGGTGGAGTGCGCGACCGCATCCTCCGCCCGGATCTGGTCCAGTCCGTGGGCTACCAACGCTCGTTCGCGCTCGGTGGGGCCTACCCGAACTCGCCCATGGGGACGGTGGCGCTCATGGAGCAGACCTTCCTGGATGCCGAGTGGTACATCCGGGCCTGGAATGCCTACGAGGCCAGCGGCCGGGCTTTCCTTCCCCCGGAGACCAGTGCGGCGCTGAAGGCCCTGGAGCCGGCGGTGCACGGGGAGCAACCGGTCCTGTTCGAGACGCGCTCCGAGGAGGAGTATCTCAGGTCGCACCGCATCGCCAGGGAGTTCGGGGTGACGCCGTGGTTCAGGGGGAACGGGAGCGAGTACCGGATCGTGGACGTCCTCCGGGGGCGGACGGATCCCCTCGTCGTTCCGCTGGACTTCCCCGATGCGCCGGACGTGGGCGATCCCGAGGCCGCGCTGAACGCCGACCTGCAGGGGCTGCGCCACTGGTATCTGGCGCCCACGAATCCCGCCGTGCTGGCGGACGCCGGGGTGCCGTTCGCCATCACAACGGACGGGATCGCGTCCCTGAATCAGTTCCTCCCCAACCTCCGGATCGCCGTGGCGCGGGGTCTCTCTCCCGACGACGCCCTGGCGGCGCTGACCACCACCCCGGCGTCCTGGCTGGGGCTGGGCCGAACCCACGGGACCATCGGGGAAGGAAAGGTCGCGAACCTCGTCGTCTCGGAAGGGGACCTCTTCACCGAGGAGGCCACCATCCGCGACGTCTGGGTGGAGGGCCAGCCCTACGACGTGACCCGGCCTCCGCAGATCGATCCCCGCGGGACGTGGCGCATCGCCTCGGAGGACCAGTGGGGCTTCGACGGCGTGCTCCGGCTCGAGGGCACCCTGAACCGACTTCGGGGCTCCATCGAGATCGGCGGTGAGAGCTACTCACTCCAGGGGGCCGAGGTGGTGGCGGAGACGGGCCGCCTCCAGGCCCGCTTCGACGGCGAGGGACTGGGATACGAGGGCTTCATCCTCCTGGCGGGCTCGGTGGAGGGCGACGAGTTCTACGGCTGGGGATCCATCCCGAACGGCGCCGATCCCGCCTTCCGGGGAACCCGCATCGAGGCCTTCGAGGCCCCCGCCCGGGGCACCGTGGCCGTGGACGTGCCGGATCTGGATCTGCCCTTCATCCGGCCCATGATGGAGTATGGCCGCCCCTCCCTCCCGGATCAGCCGGCGGCGGTCGTGGTCCGGAACGCCACCGTCTGGACCCAGGGCCCGCAGGGGCGCCTCGAGAACGCGGACCTGCTGGTCCGGGCCGGGAAGGTGGAGGCCGTGGGGCAGAACCTGGATGCGCCCCGTGGAGCCGTGGAGATCGACGCTACCGGTAAGCACGTGACGCCGGGACTCATCGATCCGCACATCCACTCGGGGACCGACGGGACCAACGAGACGGGATTCGCCATTGTGCCCGAGGTTCAGATGGGGGACGTGGTGACCCACAACAACATCTGGATGTACCGCCAGGTCGCGGGCGGCCTGACCACGGCGCACATCAAGCACGGTTCGGCGAATCCCATCGGAGGCGAGAACGTCTTCGTGAAGATGCGGTGGGGTGGTCTTCCCGAGCAGCTCAAGCTGGAGAACGCGCCCCGGACCGTGAAGTTCGCCTTGGGCGAGAACCCCAAGCGGGTCGGGCAGAACCGCTACCCGAATACTCGGATGGGCACACAGGAGATCATCCGGGACCACTTCCGGGCGGCTCGGGACTACGAGCGCGAGTGGGCGGAGTGGGAGCGGACGGGGGAGGGGATTCCGCCGCGCCGCGACCTCCGAATGGAGGCCATCGTCGACATCCTGAACCAGGAGCTGCTCATCTCCTCCCACGGGTACCGGCAGGACGAGTTCCTGGCCCTGATCCGGTTGGCGGAGGAGTTCGGCTTCCGGGTGCAGACCCTTCAGCATGGCGTGGAGGCCTACAAGATTGCGCCGGAGCTGGCGAGGGCCGGAGTCGGTGCGGTGGTCTGGAGCGACTGGTCGTCGTTCAAGATGGAGGCCTATGATGCCACCATCTACAACGCCCGCATTCTCATGGAGGCGGGGGTGACGGTCTCCCTGCACTCCGACAACAGCGAGATCGCCTCCCGGATGAACTGGGAGGCCGGGAAGCTGCTGCGCACCGGGCTCACCGAGGAGCAGGCCCTCTCCCTGGTGACGGACCAGGCCGCCAAGGTGGTGGCCATCGACGACCGGGTGGGATCCCTGGAGCCCGGGAAGGATGGCGATTTCGTCATCTGGAACGGAAACCCCCTCTCCCAGTTCACCAAGGCCGAACAGACCTGGATCGACGGTCGGCGCTACTTCTCTCTCGAGGAGGATGCGCTTCTGAGGGAGCAGATCCAGCGTGAGCGGAGCCAACTCATCCAGGCCATCCTGCAGTCGGAAGCCGGGAGCTGACCATGAGGCACCATACCAAGCGAGGACCCATGAAGACCCTCCTGAAGACCCTTCCTCTGCCCCTTCTGGCGGGGGCGCTCCTGGCCGGGACCGGTCGGGCCACCGAGGCACAGGTACGCATGACGGTGCCGCCCCAGTCCGAGCCCATCGCCCTCCAGGGAGCCACCATCCACACCGTGACCAACGGGACGATCGAGAACGGCACCATTCTCTTCGAGAACGGCGTGATCTCCGCCGTGGGCGCCGATGTCCAGCTTCCGCCGGGAACGCGTGTGGTGGACGTGAGCGGGAAGCACATCTACCCGGGACTGGTCGACGCCTACAGCCAGGTGGGTATCGCCGAGATCGGGGCGGTGGAGATGTCCAACGACGTCAACGAAGTCGGTGACTTCAACCCGAACATCCGCGCCGAAGTCGCGGTGAACGGCGAGAGCCGGCACATCGGAACGGCCCGCACGGCCGGCGTCCTGGTCACCCTGACCACTCCAGGTGGCGGGTTGGTCTCGGGACTCTCCTCCGCCATGAACATGGAGGGGTGGACCTGGGAGGAGATGTCCCTCAAGGGTGCCGCGGCGCTCAACGTCAACTGGCCCGACCCCCGACCACGGCGCGGACGCTGGGGCGGCTGGGGCGGGAACAACAACCAGGACCGGCCCTCGTACGAGGAGCAGGTCCAGATGCTCAAGGGCTTCTTCGCCGACGCCCGGGCCTACCGTGACGCGGTGGCCGCTGGGCAGCGGGTGAGGACCGACTCGCGGTACGAGGCCATGATCCCGGCGCTGAACGGTGACATTCCCGTGGTGGTGGCCGCCAATGGTGTGGCACAGATCAATGACGCGGTCACCTGGGCCGAGGAGGAAGGGATCCGGATGGTGATCCGGGGCGGCCAGGACGCCATCTATGTGGCGGACCGACTGGTGGCCAACGAGATCCCGGTGATTCTCACCTCCACCATGGCCGCCCCGGACCGGGACTACGAGGGGTATGACCGGCAGTACACCATGCCGGCGCGCCTCCACGAGGCGGGCGTGAAGTTCGCCATCGCCGGGGGCTCCGGTGCCGCCAACGCCAACCGGCTCCAGTGGGACGCCGGCGTCGCGGTGGCCTTCGGGCTCCCCGAGGAGGAGGCGATCCGGGCCGTGACACAGAACGCCGCGGAGATGATGGGCATCGGCGACCGGGTAGGCTCCCTCGAACCCGGAAAGGATGCCACCCTTCTGATCACCACCGGTAGTCCGCTGGAGACGTTCACGGAGGTGGAGCAGGCGTACATCCAGGGACGTGAGCTGGACATGATGGACATCCACCGGTGGTTCTTCGAGAAGTACATGGAAAAGATCGTGCAGTCCCAACGGATCATTTCTTAGAGGGGGCGGGCGCGCCCCAGGGGGGGAGAGCCCCTGTGGCAGAGCGGGCCGGCCGGGAAACGTTTCCGGGCCGGCCCGCTGATTCTTGATTCCCGGCAGAAGGTCTGTCCGCCGCAGGTCGCCTGCCCACCGGAGCTCCGGCGCTGTGCCTTGACCGCGGTGCGGCCGCTCCCGATGGTGCCCCGATGACGCCCCTACCCGCTTTCCGGCGCCCCTGGCTCCTGGCCGTCCTGCTCCCGGGGTGGCTCGCCGTGGGCAGGGGTGCACAGGCGTTGCCGGCGCAGGCGAGCCCCGATGGTGCGGCGCTGGTGGCGGAGCTCGGATGCGGCGGATGTCACGAGGGTCTACCCGCGCCGGAGCCTGCTCGGGACCGAGCACCGGTGCTCGGAGGTTCCGCGGCGGCCCTTCCCATGGCCTTCGTGTACGAGTACCTGGAGGACCCGCGACCACGACGGGAGGGGTTGGGGGCGACCCGGATGCCGGACTTTCGTCTTTCCTCACGGGAGCGCCTTGCCCTTGCCCTGGCCATCGGGAGCGACGGGGCCGGAATGGAGGAGGTCCGAGAAGACGACCCGGAGGTGGACGCAGACGACGGCCGGCTGCTCTTCTCCGTGCTCGGATGCGCCGGTTGCCACGGCGGGCTGGGCACCGGGGAGGAGGTGCTCGGCGGGGTGGGGATCGGGCCGTCCCTGGAAGGGACAGGCTCCCGCCTGCAGGGCGGTTGGCTGCGTTCCTTCCTGGAGGATCCGGTAGAGGTCCGACCGTCGGGGCACGCCCCCGGAACCGGGTCCCGGATGCCGGACTTTCGGCTCGCGGCCGACGAAGTGGATCGAATCCTGGCCTACCTCCAGGAGCGTCGTCTCGATGCGGCCAAATCCGGCTTGGCGGAACGGGCCCTTCCCGCCCTGTCTCCCTGGGGACGGGCCCGCGCCGAAGTCTATCTGACCGACCGACTCTCCTGCCTGGGCTGCCACAGTTGGCGGGGGGAGGGCGGCCGCGTCGGACCGAGCCTGGACGGAATCGTCCGCCGGCTGACCCCGGAGGAGGTGGTCCGCGTCGTCCTGGATCCGGGTGCCGCCCGCCCCGGGACCGTGATGCCGCCCTCGCCGTTCGCGCCCCGCATCCTCGACCAGGTGGCGGCGCTCCTGGTGGGGGACTCCGCGGCCTGGGCACCTCCCACCCCTCCCGAGATCCCGTGGGAGGAGCGAATGGCACTGGCCCGATCCTGGGACCGGTCGGAAGCCGGGTCGGTAGAGGGGTCAGAGGACGGGTCGGTGAGTGGGTCGGGGAGCCGGTCCGGGGCCGTGCTGTACGGTCAGCGCTGCGCCCAGTGCCATGGAAGCCAGGGCGGGGGGGGCGGATTCAATGCGGCCTACCTCCCGGTGGCACCCACGGCCCATGCCGATGCTTCGCTCATGGCCCGGTGGCCCGATGACACCCTCTACGATGGGATCGCCGCCGGAGGGTGGGTGCTGGACCGAAGCCACCGAATGCCCGCTTTCGGGGGGTCGCTGGCGAGAGAGCAGGTGGAGGCGCTGGTGGCGTACATCCGGGAGCTCTGTGGGTGCGAGCCCCCGACGTGGTCTCGGGGGGGGCGCCCGTGACGGGGCGCGGGCGGCGCTCCCCGAGCTGGGGATCGACCGCGGTCGCCGTGGGTGCTGGGCTGTTGGGCGCGGCTCTGGTGGCGTGTGGGCCGGATGAGGCCGAAGGACCGGCCATCGCCGTGACGGCGGGCTTCCCCGCGCCGATGGGAGCCCGTCCCGCATCCCGGGTGGAGCCCGGTGACTTCGCCGGGGCCGAGACGTGTGCCGAGTGTCACGCGGAGCAGTACGACGCGTGGGTGGGATCCACCCACGGCCGAGCCGGGGGAGAGCCGGGTCCCGGGGTCGTGGTCGCCCCCTTCGACGGGACGCCCATCCGCTTCGCCGACGGTGTGGTCCTCCCCCGGGTCCGGGACGGCACGTACGAGTTCGTCGTTCGTCAGGACGGATTCCAGGAGGTGAGCTTCCCCGTCTCGGGGGTCGTGGGCGGAGGCCACATGCTCGGGGGAGGCACACAGGGTTTCTTCACCTCCGGCCCGGACGGGACCGAGCGCTTCCTGGCCTTCGACTGGTCTCGAACGGACGGTCGGTGGTTCTGCAACACCGGGACCCGTCTGGACCAGGGATGGGTGCCCATCACTCCGGACATGCGCCTGGCGGACTGTGGGGACTGGCCTGCCTCCCGGGTGCTGGGGACAGAAAGTCGCTTCACGAACTGCCAGGGGTGCCACGGAAGCCAGATCCGGTTGGCGTTCGCGCCGGAAGAGCGGGCATGGTCCACCCACTACACCTCTCTCGCCGTCAACTGCGAGTCCTGCCATGGCCCGGCCCGGGAGCATGTGGAACGGGCTCGCGCCGAAGACTTCGGCTCCAACGGACTCCAGGCGGGGCTCGGGTCCCTCACCGTCATGGGGAAGGACGCCTCGCTGGAGGTCTGCTTCCAGTGCCATGCCCTCAAGGACGTCCTCTCTGAGGGGTACCTCCCGGGCGATTCCCTGGGCCTCTTCTATGCGCTGAAGTACCCCGTCCTTGGGGATACGCCCTACTACCCGGACGCGCGCATCCGAAGCTTCGCCTACCAGGGAACCCATCTGGCCAGCGCCTGCTACCTCGACGGAGCCATGGACTGCGCGTCGTGCCACGACCCCCACGGGCAGGGGTACTGGGACCAGTTCCGGAATCCTCTCGAGAGTCCCTTCGACGACGGCCAGTGCACCTCCTGCCATGCCTCGAAGGCGGAGCCGCTGGAGGCCCACACCTTCCATCCCCCCGGGTCTGACGGAAGCAGGTGCGTGAACTGCCACATGCCCTACCTGCAACACCCGGAGGTCGGGCCGGGGGTGCGCTTCGCCCGCTCGGACCACACGATCCCGGTTCCGCGGCCTGCCTTCGACACCGGGATGGGGGTGGAAAACGCCTGCGCCCAGTGTCACGATGACCGTCCAACCGCGGCTCTCCAGGCGCAGGTGGAGGCGTGGTGGGGGGAGATCAAGCCGCACCGGCCGCTGGTGGCGGGGCAGCTCCAGGTGGCGGCGGCCCTGGAGAACGACGGCGGCGGGGCGGCGACCATGACCCGGGACCGTGCGGCGGAGCTCCTGCTCCGTCCGGACCAGAAGGATCCCCTGATCCAGTTCCAGGCGCTCGCTCGCTTCCTGACCCTATTCCTGGAGGCCGACATGCCCTCCCTGGAAGCGCCGGTGACGAATCGCCTGCTGGACCTCACCCGCAGCCCGGACCTGGACGTCCGGGCGCTGGCCCTGGCCTCCTTGCACTGGGCCCGGGGGGAGGATCCGGAGGTGAAGCGGGCGCTGGTGGCGGCACTCAGCGGCGAGAACGGATGGGCGCTCCGGCAGCGTTGGGCCCTGGCCTTGGGCTTTCTGGCGGACGGCCGGACGGGGGACGAGGCCTATGGCCAAGCCCAGGTGGGATACGCCAAGGCGCTGGAGATCTCCCCGGACGACCCGCGGATCCTCTCGGGCCAGGGGCTGTCCCTCTACCGGGCGGGTCGATTCCGGGAGGCGGCAGCGGTCCTCCAGCGGGCCGCGCGCCTGGACCCACAGGCTGCACTCACCCGCGTGAACCTGGGAATCGCACAGGCCGCGGTGGGGGATGTGGCCGCGGCCCAACAGACCTACGTGGGCCTCCTGGAGATGAACCCGAACGAACCCCTGGCATGGTTCAACCTGGGCAACCTGCTCCAACGGTCCGACCGGCTCGCCGAAGCCGAGGAGGCGTACGCGCGTGCCAGCATGCTGGATCCGGGGCTGGAGCGGGCCTACTTCCACCGCGCCCGGGCCCTCATCCTCCTGAACCGGATCCCCGAGGCGCTGGAACCTGCCCGCCGGGCCCTGGAGCTGGCTCCTGAGAACGACTTGACCTCCCAGATGGTGCGGGACCTGGAGCAGGCGCTGGGCGTCGGGTAGGCCAGCGATCCGTCGTTGCGAGACGACCCGGGGTGGGTGGGGGAATTCACGGCCCCCGCCTGTCCGAAGGCGGTGGGGGTGCACGCGTTGTCCTGCGGCATTCCAACGTCTGGTTGCAGCGCCTTCCCCCGGGGGCGCATCTTCTCGGGCCCCAGGCTTTTCTTGGGAGCGATGCCACCTCCGCCAGGACGAAGAGAATGACCTCCTTCCGGCACTGCGCCCCCGCCACCCTCTGTGCGACGGCGCTCCTCCTTTCCGCCGCTTGCTCTCCCACGCCCGAGCCCGCTCCCGATTTCGACATCGTGGAAGCCACGATTCCGGCAATGACGGCCGCCATGGAGGCGGGCACGCTCACCTCCCGGGAGCTGGTGGAGAAACACCTGCAGCGCATCGCCCTCTACGAAGAGGACGTGAACGCCGTCATCGCGGTGAATCACCGGGCCCTGGCCATCGCGGACAGCCTGGACCGGCTGAGAGCCCAGGGGACGATCCTGGGCCCGCTGCACGGCATTCCCGTTGCGCTCAAGGACAACGTCCACACCACGGAGATGCCTACCACCGGTGGAGCGCTGGCGTTCGCGGGATACACCCCGCCCTACCGGGCCACGCTGGCGGAGAACCTGTACCGGGCCGGCGCCATCGTCCTGGCCAAGACCGTGATGACGGAGCTGGCGAACTACATCGCTTCCGGGATGCCGGGGAACTACAGCGCGGTGGGCGGCTACGGACTGAATCCCTATGATCCGCGCCGGGAGCCCCGGGAGGGACGGAACGATGGGCGCCCTGTAATGGGGGTGGGCGGCTCCAGCTCCGGGATCGGAACGGCCATGAGCTTCTGGGCGGCCAACGT
>CP070829.1:3081676-3095871 GCA_020344755.1 Gemmatimonadales bacterium | reverse complement strand
GGTCGCCATCTACAAATTCGGTCTCGACCCGTTGGAAGTCGGATTCGATGTGAGCACCTTCGAAGATCTCGTGTCCACCGGTCGGCTCGGGCTGATTGCGGACCCTGACGTGAGGCAGGCTATCCAGCGCGCCTACGCCGGACTGCAAAGGCTGGCGCCCATTCGTGATCCATATCGCGGCGAGTATATGGCTGCGTTACGTGGCTGGATTCCCAGCTCGATGGTGGCGCCGATACGTGAGGCCTGCCCAGAGTACAGCGCCTACTCGGCTTGTTCGGGCCTGCACCTCGACGACGAGACGGTTCGCTCGATCATCGAACAGATTGACAGACGCGAGGCGCTGTTGGCCTTTCGGATGCGGGAACAGGGCCTCCTGATCGTTCGCGGTATAGGAGGCCCGGTCCTTGCCCTTCTGGATCGGACACTGGAACAATTGGAGCGATAGCCCGTTTCTGGTCGTGCCAGCGTCGTTGAGAGAAGACCCACGTGCCATCCAGCAAGGAATTGCTGCTCGCCGAGGAGTTTGCGTAGGACCATTCCTCTCGCGTGGGCGCGCGCAGAAGCACTGAGGGGGCCTCGATCGGAACCGTGGGCGCGGCCGACACCCGCTGAGGCGGAAGTTCGCCTCGCACCTCATGGACAGGCCGTTGAACGTCTTGTGCGAACTCGGCGGCTGGAAGTCGCCCAGCACGGTGCTCCCGTGCTACCGGCACCCAGATGCGGACCGACCGCGTGAGGCGCTCGAGGGCCGGAAACGGGCCTGAACAGCGGGGATCAACAGCGGGGGCTGCAGAGGCCACCGCGTACGCAACAACCCCACGCGAGGCCGTAACCTACAAAGGCGCAGTCACTTACTGGAGTGGAGCCAGCCGGGCTCGAACCGGCGACTCCATCACCCCCCTCAGCCGCCCGGCGGCACGGGCACAGGACCGATGGCGTCCGGCTCCGGCATGGCCACCTGCGATGCCGAACGCAGCGCGGCGGGCAGTTCGTCGGCGAGCCAGGCGTTGAGTTCCCGGATCGCCCCCGGGAGCTCCGCGCGCGAACGCTCGATGGATTGGAGCTGCGCCTCGGTCGGCGGCATGTGGATGGACTGTATGGAGGACCACGCCCGTGCCCCCTCCCCGGCATCGTCGAGCATGTCCTCCAGCTCGTCTCGTCGATCGAGGGCTGCCTGGATGGTCTCCATGACCTCTTCGTCACCGGCCTCCTCGACCCGCTCCATGGCGGACTCGAGCGCCTCCTCCGCCTCGTCGAGGGCGTCACCGGCAGGGTTCGTCCAGCCGGACAGCCGGTAGCTCTCCGCCATGGCCACGTGACGCGCCATGAGATCCGACGCGGAGATGTCGGCACGGGGGTCCACCAGGACGTCGAAGGACTGTGCGGCGCTCGTCCGGTCACCCACGGAGAGCGTCACCTGGTAGCTGCCCGGGTACACGCGGGGTCCGGGGGCCATCATCTCCCCGTCGGGTCCCTCCATCTGCATACCGAGATTCCATACGTACTCGTGCACGCCGGCCTCCGCCTCCCGGCGGATCACGGCCACCGACGCGCCGGACAGGTCGGCCACGGTCAGGGTGAGGGAGTCGTTCGCCGCCGCGACCTCGTGTCCGACGTGGAAGCGGAAGCGGGCTCCGCGGGGCCCGTTGTCCGCCTGCCAGATTCCGGCCGGCCACTCCTGCGGGTTGTAGCTGTTCCGGGAGATGGCGTGGCGGACCCCGAAGAGCTCGACGTCCGCCATCATCGCGTCCGTCCCGAGGTTCTCCAACGGGGTGATGTCATCCATGATCCAGATCCCCCGTCCGTGCGTGCCCAGCACGAGGTCGTTCTCCCGCGGGTGGATGTCGATGTCGTCCACGGGCACCGTGGGCAGACCGGAGTGCATCCGGTGCCAGGTCCCCCCGGCGTCCACACTCACGAACACGCCGACCTCGTTCCCCACGAACCAGAGGTTCGGGTTGCGGGGGTGCTGTTCCAGAGCGTTGACCGACTCTTCCGGGAGTCCGTCGGTGATGCGGTCCCACGACGCGCCGTAGTCGCCGGAACGGTAGACGTACGCCGAGAAGTCGTCGGAGCGGTGGCCGTCGAAGGCGGCGTAGATGGTTCCGGCATCCGCGTGCGAGGCGATGAGCCGCGTCACGTAGGTGTTGTCCGGAAGACCCGGGACGTTGTCCGTCAGGTCGGTCCACGTGGATCCACCGTCCCGCGTCCCCATGAGCCGACCGTCGTCGGCGCCGGTGTAGAGGACGTTCTCGTCCACCGGTGACTCGGCGATCGCCGTGATATTCCCGTAGGTGGACTGTCCGTCGTTCCGGGACATCTGCGGTGCCGAACCCGGCACGCCCATGATCTCGAGTTCGTCGCGGTCGATGGCGTAGGTCACGTCGTCCGAGATCCGCTCCCAGGAGTGTCCCAGGTCGTCGGAGCGGAAGAGCATGTTCGCGCCGTAGTAGATCCGGGAGTCGGAGTGGGACGACGACAGGATCGGGGTGCTCCAGTTCCGGCGGAGGTCCATCTCCTCGCCGTCCTCGTCGTAGGCCCGGGGCCGCACGCCGCGCTGGCCCTCACGGGTGACGAGATCGACCCGGACCAGGTTCCCACCCTGCGACTCTGCGAACATCAGGCGGCCGTTGGGATGCATCTCGGTGAAGAAGCCGTCCCCGCCACCCACGTTGAACCAGTCCTTGTCGCGGATGCCCTGACCGCTCCAGGTATCGGAGGGGGCGCACCAGGACCCGTTGTCCTGAAGCCCGCCGCACACCCGGTACGGTGTGTTCATGTCGAGCCCGATCTCGTAGAACTGCGAGACCGGCAGATTCCTGAGCTGGCGCCAGGTCTCGGAGCGGTCGAAGCTGATGGACACGCCTCCGTCGGAGCCGAGGATGATGTGGTCCGAGTCCGCCGGATTGATCCAGATGGCGTGGTGGTCCAGGTGGACCTCTTCCGCCGCCTCGTCGGTGAAGTCCTCACCTCCGTCCTGGGACATGTAGAAGTCCGCTCCACCCAGGTAGACGCGCTCGGCGTCGTTCGGGTCCACCCGGATCTGCGAGTAGTACATGGGGCGCGGATTCTCGGTGGAGACCTGCTCCCAGGTGTTCCCGCGGTCCCAGGACCGGTAGACCCCGTTCTCCTCGTCCCCGTCGTTCGCCCCCCGGGCGTCGGCCTCCACCACCGCGTAGATCCAGTCGGTATTGCCGCGGTAGATGTCGAGCCCGATCCGGCCCTTGTCGCCCTGGGGCAGGCCCTCGGTCAACTCGTGCCACGAGTCGCCCCCGTCCATGGTGCGCCAGATGCCCGAGCCGGGACCGCCCCCGTTGAATCCCCAGGCGCGTCGCTGACGCTGGTACATCGCCGCGAAGACCGTCTTGGGGTCGTTCGGGTCCATGATCAGGTCGATGGCGCCGGTGTGCTCGTCGATGTAGAGCACCTTGTCCCAGCTCTCACCGCCGTCGGTGGTCCGGAAGACACCGCGCATCTCGTTCGAGCCCCAGAGGTGCCCCATAGCTGCCACGTAGGCTACGTCGGGATCCGCGGGGTGCACCTGGATGCGCGCGATGTGATGCGTGTCTTCCAGTCCCAGGTGGCTCCAGGTCTGCCCGCCGTCGATGGAGCGGTACACGCCGTTTCCATAGGGAGAACTCTGCCGATTCTGCGGCTCCCCCGTCCCGACCCACACCACCCTCGGGTTCGAAGGAGCCAAGGTGACGTCCCCGATGGAGGAGGTGGCGTGGTCCTCGAACACCGGCTCGAACCACGTCCCGGCGCTCGTGGTCTTCCAGAGCCCCCCGGTGGCGGTGCCCACGTAGAAGATCCTCGGATCGTCCTCGTTCACGGCGAGATCGGAGATGCGACCTCCCATGATGGTGGGACCGATCTCGCGGAACTCGAGGACGGAGAGGACCTCCTCGATGCGGTGGGCCGGACTGTCGTCGTGCTCCATCTGGGCGGCGAGACCGGGAGCGAAGGCGACGGAGGCCGCCAGCGCGGCGGCGAGCGCGGTCGGGCGAGTCATGATGTCCCTTTGATCGGAGTTCTCGGATGGGCCGATCAAGAGGGGGAAGCCCGAGCCCGGCTGCAAGGTGCAGGAGGGATCCGCCCGTTCGGACTTCGGGATCCTTGGCTCGACACGAGGACGGTGCCTGATTTGGTGCCGAGCTAGACGGCGGCCCCGCCTCCCCCACTGACCCATGGCGCGAGGCCCGGAGAAGGGCCTGAACAGCAGGGGTCACCCGGGGCACCCGTCACGAGAAGGCACCACCCGAGCCGCCAAGCCCACGTGGCGCCTGATCTTCCTGGAGTGGAGCCAGCCGGGCTCGAACCGGCGACCCCCTGCATGCAAATCGATCCTCGGCACAGCCGAATCACGGCAAGAACACGGATAGATCCTTGGTAGAGCGCACGAGCTGCCCGTCTTGGCTGACATCGATGCCGGAAACTGCCGGGGTGAAGGGGCCCAATATCGGGCCCAATTGGACACCGGAATTGGCCGGCTCGTCTCGGCGAACCTGCGCCGCTGGAGAGAGGCGGGCAGGTTGCTCCCATCCGAAACAGTTTGACTTGCGGAGGCGACCGGGCGTGACGGATTTTGCGCCGACCCCCACCGGCCCCCGCCCATGACCGACATTCCCTCCCGCCTCACGGCCGCCCTGGCCGACCGCTACGTCATCGAGCGCCAGCTCGGCGAAGGCGGGATGGCCACCGTTTACCTGGCCACCGACGTCCGCCACGACCGCCAGGTGGCACTCAAGGTCCTGAAGCCCGAACTCGGAGCCTTAGTGGGTGGGCAGCGCTTCCTCTCCGAGATCCGGACGACGGCCAACTTGCAGCACCCGCACATCCTCCCCCTCTTCGACTCCGGTGAGGCCGACGGGCTGATCTTCTACGTCATGCCCTACGTGGAGGGTGAATCGCTCAAAGACCGGCTCGAGCGGGAACGCCAGCTCCCGGTGAAGGACGCCGTGCGGATCACCTCCCGGGTGCTGGCCGCGCTGGAGTACGCCCACGCCGCCCGTGTCGTGCATCGCGACATCAAACCCGCCAACATCCTCATGGCCGGGGGCGAGCCCCTGGTCGCCGACTTCGGCATCGCCCTGGCGGTGAGCCAGGCCGGAGACGGGCGCATCACCGAGACCGGTCTAACCCTTGGCACACCCCACTACATGAGCCCCGAACAGGCCACAGGCGAACGGGCGGTGGATCCCCGGTCGGACCTCTACTCGGTGGCCTGCGTGCTCTACGAGATGCTGGCCGGGCAACCTCCGTTCCAGGCGGCCAGCGCGCAGGCGGTCCTGGCGAAGCTGCTCACCGAGGACCCGCCGGACGTCCGGACGCACCGGAGCAGCGTACCGGAGCATGTCGCCGCCGCCGTGGACACCGGGCTGCAGCGGCTTCCGGCAGACCGGTTCCAGGACGCACGGACCTTCGCCCAGGCGCTGGAGAGCCCTGGGTATTCCAGCGGGGCGAGGTCCCGACATCCGGGACGAGCATCCGCCGGTGTGCACCCCGGTTCGGCCCGGCGGGTGGCGGGACTCGTGGGGTGGGGGCTCGCCGCGGTCTTCGCCGTCGGGTGGCTCATGAGTGCAGATCCTCCCGCTCTCCCAACTGCCCCTCCCGTGCTCTTCACACTCCCGACCGAGGGCGGGAGCGTGGACTTTGAAGCCCGGCCCGCCCTCTCACCGGACGAGAGCCTAGTGGCCTTCGACGTTCGGAGCGACGGCCAGAGGCATCTTCGGATCCACCGTCTCGGGGCCGGCGTCGGGCAGTCCCTCCAGGGTACCGAAGGGGCGCGGGGGGCGTTCTTCTCGGCGGACGGAAGCCGGATTGGCTACTTCGTGGACGATGCGGTCCTGGCCGTGGACCTGGCAAGTGGGCAGGTAGAGGTCCTGACCCGGGATCCGGCGGTGGGACTCTTCTACCAGTGGGGGCTCTGGCTGGACGACGGCTCACTACTTCTGGATCACAACGAGACTGAGGATCTTTGGGTGCTGCCGGCCGGCGAGTCGCAGCCTCGGCGCCTGGCGCGAGCCGGCGAGACCGACAGTCTCGTCGCCTACAACGTTTCGAGTACATCGGCCCGCCTTCCCGGCGGGCACGGGCTGGTCACGGGTGTCGACGGCCAGAACCGCCGCGTGCCGCTCCTGGTCACCCCCTCCACCGGCCGGATCCGGAGATTGGCAGGGGACGGCGAGGAGGGGGTCGTTCTGGCGGCGTGGGCCGACACCGTACTCCTCGCCACACCGGATACCACGGCGCTGGTCCTGGTCCGGGTCGACCCCGAGCGGGGCGTCGCGCGGCGAACAGGGGCCCCGCTGCTTCTTCCTGCCTCGTGGACACCCCCGTCTGGCATCGGGCCCCGGATGACCGCATCCATGTCGGGCGATCTCGAGGGAGCCCAGTCGATCGTGTCCGTGGACCGCCAGGGTACCCGAACGCCTCTGGACCTCCCCACCTCGAACTGGGAGTACCCCCGGGTCTCGCCCTCGGGAGATCGGCTGCTGCTCGGTGAGGCCCTCAGGGGGGAGCGGCAGGTCGTCCTGGACCTCCGGACCGGGGCACTCACGCCCCTGCCTGCAGCGGGAGAGCACACCTGGGGCCACGACGGCCGCTTCGTCTACTGGAGCGAGTTGAGCACCGAAGAGCCCGAGGGATGGGCCATCGTCCGACACCGGGCAGATGGAACCGGGGCGACGGAGGTCGTCGCCCCTGGCCTGGGCCAGCCTCCCTGGGTGACCTCCGCCTCACCGGACGGGAGCACGCTCCTCTTCTACGGAGACGGCATTCAGGAGTTGGACCTGGGGACCTGGCAGACCCGGGTCCTGATCGACGACCAAGGGATCGAGCGCAACGGCATGTTCTCTCCGGACGGTCGCTTCATCGCCTACAGCGCCTCCGTGGCGGGCCAGGAGGTGGTTTACGTGAAGCCCTATCCGGAGCTGGATCGCCGGTGGACCATCTCCCCGGGCCGGGGCGAGCTGCCCATGTGGTCACCCGACGGGGACGAGCTGTTCTATGCGGACGGGGACCGGGTCTACGCCGTCGCCATGCGGATCTCCCCCGAGGGTGAGCTGCAGCCCGGCCCCCCGGAGCTGCTCTTCGATCAGCCGTTCCACCGGCACGCCTCGGGCGACCAGTCCTACGATGTGGCTCCCGATGGCTCACTGGTCATGATCGACGGCGCGCGGACCGCCAACGTGGCCGTCGAGGTGAACTGGCGCAGCCTGCTGCCCCCAGGCTCTTCGCCGGGGACGGGGGGCTGACCCCGGTCGGGGTTCCCGTAACGCCGTTCTCAGCAGGAGATCGGGTGGTCGCTGTCTTCGGGCCAGCTGTGCTCGACATCGAAGTCCGGAAACTCGCACAGGGTGGTTTCCACCAGCTCGGGCCACCGCGTCCAGGTGCGGCCGGCCGCCTCCGCTCGGCCCAGTGGAGCCCGCCCGCGCCGCGACCGGCCGTTCAGTGACCCGGTGTCTCAACCTCCGGCTTGCGCCGCACGCCCGACTTCACCGGCTCCCTGTCTCCGCCCGGCTCGGTACACTCGTCGCAATAGAGACGCATCGCTTCGGCCGGCAGGAGATCGGTGTCCCCGACGTAGGCCCACTGGAAGTTACGAAAGTACCTCCGCACCACCCTTCGAAGGTCGACCGGATCGACGGAGTGGAGTTCGTCGAGGAACGAATCCAGGGACTCCAGCCTACCCCGGAGCAGGTAGGCCCGGGCGATGACATCCGCCTGTTGGCCGGGGGTCTCGTTCAGCTCGAAGTAGACCCGCTCCGAATTGTTGGCGGCCTGGCGAATATCGCTTCGGTTGAAGATCACTTGGCTCAGGGAACTGATGATCCTGTTCAGGCCGCGAATGGCCTGCCCGGGGGCGCGGGTGGACACGTGGTAGTATCCCCCGGACGCAGCCCGGTCCATCGGGACTACCCCTGCGGCATAGGAAATCCCTGCGGAGCGGGCACCCCGCTCCACGAAGTTCGAGAGGATGATCGTGGCGAGCTCGAACGCCGGGTATTCCTTCGCCGAGGTCAATGGGCCGCCGAACACACCCCGGATGTAATTGGTGGCCAGAGGCCGCTCTTCGACGGTGATGGTCGTCGAATCAGCTGCCCACGCGGGTGGGGGGACCCACTCGAAATTCCCCTCGGGGAGAGATCCGAGGGTGGCCTCGACGGCCCCGATCACCTCGTCGCGAGAGACCCCTCCCACCACCACCACCAGTAGTCGCGACTTGACCACGTGCCGTTCCTGGTAGGCCCGCAGATCGTCGACCGTGAGTTCGGCCAGGGAGGATTCCCATCCTCGGGGAGGGAGGCGGTACGGGTGATCCTCGAACGCTCGCGTCACGGCCAGGGCATGCGCCTGGGACTCCGGGTCGTCGGACGACGCACGCCGAAGTGTCGAGGCGCGCTCCCGTTCCAGATCGAGCGCCGCCTCCGGGAGTTCCGGGTTCACCATCCGATCGGCGAAGACCCTCCACAACTCGTTGAAGTTCTCCGCGAGTCCCTCCACGCCGTACACGGTCCAATCCGACCCGGCGGAAACGAAGGTGCCCGCTCCCAACCGACTCACCCGCGCCTCGGACTCCCGTCCCGGATAGAGACGGGACCCGGAGGCGGCGACACGGAGCACGAGGGGTTCGATTCCAGCCTGGGTGGCGCCTGCGACGGAAGGTCCTCCGAGCAGATAGACCCGGGCGGCGAACACCCGGCTTCCGGGAAGGGCACGGTACAGAAGCGTGACTCCACCCGGGCGCGAGAGCGTGGGCTCCAGCTCGGCCTGACCGGCAAGCGACGGTGGGACGAACAGTGAGAGCCCCACGAGGGCGGTAACGAGGGTTCTCACGGCCGGATCCATCCTTCCAGGGACCGGAGGATGGGTTCCCGGTATGCCTGGATCGTCTCCTCAGAAAGGAGGACTCCCACCACCCGGGGTCCGTGGCCCAGGTACTCTACCATGAACGCACGGACTGCCTCGGGCGTGACCGACTCCACGGCGGCCTCGTATCCCTCGAAGAAGCCCAGATTCCGGTTGCTCCAGTGTGCGGCGACCTGGTGGGCGACAGATGCCGTCCGCTCGAAAAGGAAGGCGCGGCCGACCCTGAGGCTGGCCTTGGCCGCGATCACGTCCTCGTCCGCGATGAAGTCGGGGTGTGCCAGTGAGGCGAGGACCTCCTGCAACCGCCGGGCCGCATCCGGAAGCTGCTCGGGCGTGGTCCGGGCCATGATCGACATAGGTCCCGTGTCCCGGTGTTGCTGGTACGAGAACGACACGGCCGTGAAGAGGCCGGAGTCGACCAGCTCGCGTTGGATCGCGCCCCATGACGCATTGGCTGAAGCCATCAGGACATCCGCGAGCACGGCGGTCTCGGAATCCGACGCAGATGGCCCGTGCCACGCCACGGAGAAGGTGATATCGCTCGCTTCGTGTGGAACGACGAAGACGGTGTCGGAAGCGAGCGGGGCGATTGGAGGGAGCGGAAGGGCGTCGAGCGGATCGGGGCCGCGCTTCCAGTCCCCGAAGCGACGCCGCGCCGATTCAAAGGCATCTTCGGGCTCCACAGCCCCACTTACCACCAAAGCGGCGTTATTGGGAATGTAGAACCGCCGGTAGTACTCCGTGAGTTGCCCGGCCGTGACAGCCGCAAGGGTGACCAACGAGCCCAAGGGATTCTTGCGGCCCGCCGCATCTCTCCAGAGATAGATGCCCTGGTAGAACTGGAATACCTCGTACGGGTCGGTCGACACCCGCCGGATCTCATCCTCCACCACCTGCCGCTCTGTGTCGAGGTGCTCGGGGCGGAACTCAGGATCCATGGCCAGGTCAGCCATCAGTTCCACGGCGTCGTCCAGACGCCGGGCGGGAACCGTCATATAGTAGGCGACCGCGTCGGTATCGGTGACTCCGTTGTACGACGCATCCAGATCGGAGGCTCTGGTTGGCAGGTCGGTCCTCGCCTTGAACACCATGTGCTCCAGCAGGTGCGGCAGACCCTCCTCCGCCTCGGTGACCTGGGTGAACGCCCCGTTCCGGACGACGAGCTCTACAGTGACGAGAGGGGTCGATCCGCTGGGTACGACGATGACCTCCAGCCCATTGTCGAGAACGCGACGGTCGATGGTCGGACCGCTCTGAGCTCGGACCGCCAGAGGCGGGAGCAGAAAGACGAGGAGCGCGGCTCCCCGGCTGGCAGTGGCCAGCCTCCAACGTCGGGAACGGGTCATCACACGAGACCTCCTCCAGGACTCCCGCCAATGTGCCACCGACTCCCGCGAAAGGCCAATCCCCATGCCTTGCGCAGCCACGGCAGCGCCAGCCGGGCTCGAACCGGCGACCCCCTGCTTGCAAATCGATCCTCGGCATAGCCGAATCACGGCAAGAACACGTATAACTCACTGGTAGAGCGCACGATCTGCCGTTCTTGTCCGACATCGATGCCGGAATCTGCCGGGGCAAAGAAGGCCCAATGTCGGGCCCAAATGGACACCGGCAGAGTGTCGGCAGGGGAAGCCGTCTCCGGAGCGCGCAGGTAACAGGAGCAACGCGCTCCCGTAGCACCCTGACCTCAACCCCCGCGTGGTAGATCTCGTCCGTGATCGACGTGAGACTCCGCCTCGAGTTCGCTGACCACGTCGTTCAGATACCGCCGGAAATCCGTGTCCGACATCCGACTCTCGGCCGGAGTTCCGAGCCGTTCGGCCAGTTCCTCGCGAACGTCGGCACGGGAATAGGCCGCTCGGCGTTCGAGCTCCCGCCAAATGACACCCGCGGTGTCCGGACGCTCCAGATCCAGGAGGATCAACGCCAGAACATGCGCATGGGTCCAGAGCGACGGGTTGTCACCGCTGTCGATGAAATCGCGTAATCCGGTCGTGAGTCGCGCCACTGCCTCCAACGACCCATGGACCTGCCGCAGGACGTCGGCCCCTTCCGTCACGGCGTGACCGCGGATAAACCGCTCCCCCACCCGATCGGCCCATTCGATCGACCGGTCGAAATGTTCGAGTGCCTCCGCGGCCGCGACATCCATCAGTGCATGGGCACGCATGAATTCCGCGAAGCACCGCAAGAAGGAGTTCCCGAACCGGGTCACTCGTTCGAGGGCCGCCGCACTCCTTGCGCGCGCCTCTTCGTATCGACCCACCATGCACAGCCACGAGGTCAGACTCTGTTGCATCAGCGAATAGCCGGCGGGGAGAGTGTTCTCACTGAGCTCCAGAGCCCGCCAATAGATCGGCTCTCCCTCGGCGATCTCTCCGCGGGTCAGAAGAGAGATGAAATGCAACCACGCATCCCAGGCCGCCTCCTCGGACGACTCGTCGGACTCCCCATGCATCCACCGGGCCAAGGCATCGGATTCCTCGTGTCGTCCCACGAAATCGAGCATTGCAGCCGCCATGGCGCGAGCTTCGACGGGCTCGGGCTGCACCTGCACCGCGCTGACTATCCATTCGACCGCCTGCGTGCGGTACCGATGCCACGCAAAGGGCACCACGGCACGGTTGAGGGCGCGAACGACGTCGCCGCGGTTGCTCTCCACGGCGTGGTGGTAGGCGGTCCCGAGGTTTTCAAACTCACGGTCGACCACCCTCCACCAGGGTTCGTCGTCGGGACTCCACAGCCCTGCGTACGCCCCCTCCGCAAAGCCCTTGTACCACGCCATGTGCCGGTCCTGGGACTGAGCCCCCTCTCCGGACTCGACCAGCTTCTCCTCACCGAATTGTCGAAGCGTTTCGAGCAGCCGATACCAGGTGCCGTCCTGTGTCGGGGCCGCAATGACCATGCTGCGCTCGACCAGACCGGCCAGGGCGTCCTCCGCGTCCAATTCGTCGAGGTCTTCGCCACTCGTGACCGCGAGCGCGGCGTCAAGGGTGCATCCTCCGGTGAAGACGCTGAGCCGATTGAAGACCTTCTGCTCCTCGGGTTCGAGCAGGTCGTACGACCACGCGACTGCATTCCGCAGCGTCTGGTGACGCTCTATTCGACCTCGGCGGCTCCCGCGGAGCAGCCGGAAGCGATCTTCCACCCGGGACTCGATCTCCTCGGGGCTCATGGTTCGCGTGCGTGCGGCGGCCAACTCGATGGCCAGGGGGATCCCGTCGAGACGCTTGCTCAGGCGGAGCAGGGTGTCGGTGCGCATCTCGCTTCGGCTGCCTGCCTCCTCGGCCCGATCGCGAAACAGCGCTGCACCCTCTTCCCCGGTGAGCGACGAGAGACTCACCACGCGTTCCCCTCGCACCGCCAGACCCTCACGACTCGTGGCGAGAATTTTGATGTCGGGGCAGTTGGCGGTGGCTTCAGAAACGATATCGGCAACCGTGTCGAGGACGTGCTCGCAGTTGTCGAGAATCACCAGGAGATTCCGGAACTCCAGAGCCTGCATGAGCGACCGGGTGATCGTCAGGCCCGGCATCTGGCGGATGCCCAGAGCCTCGGCGATGGCGTGAGGCACCAACTCCTCTTCCAGCACGGGCGCCAGTTCGACCAGCCAGGCTCCTCCCTTGAACTGTGGCAGCATCTGCTCGCCGATCGTCGTCGCGAGCCTCGTCTTCCCCGTGCCTCCCACCCCCGTGATCGTCACCAGTCGGGAGGTCTCGAAGGCCGTCGTGATTTCCTCTATCTCGTGCTCGCGCCCGATGAACGAGTCGACCGCCGACGGCAGGTTGTGCTTGGCCCGCTGACTCACCGGGCGGCGGACCTCTGCGCCGAGCGCACGCTCCAGTTCGGCGCGCCACTCTTCCGCACTCCCGAAGCGGTCCTCTGGCCTCTTCTGAAGCGCCCGATCGATCATGGCACCGATCACCGCATCCAGCTCCGGCCGGGTCTCGGTCATCCGTGGCGGGACCTCGTGCAAATGCTTCGTCAGCAGGGCGAGCGCCGTGGGCGCCTCGAAGGGCGGACTTCCGGTGAGCATCTCGTAGAGGACACACCCGAGGCTGTACAGATCGGCTCGCCCGTCCACGGCGTTCCCGTTCCAGGCCTGCTCGGGAGCCATGTAGGTCGCCGTTCCGACGATGGTGTCGGTCTGCGTAAGGCGGGTCACGTCGGGTCCTTCGATTGCCCCGGCTACACCGAAATCCGCGACCACCGCGTGTTTGCCGTCGAGCATGATGTTGCCGGGCTTGATGTCGCGGTGGATCACCCCCTGAGCGTGCGCGTGTGTGAGCGCATCGGTCACATTGAGCGCGATCATGAGCGCCTCGTCGGGCCTCAGAGGCTCCGGGGCTGTCATGCGCTCGGCCAGCGTCATGCCTTCCACACGCGGCATGACGTAGAAGAGAAAGCCGTCGGCGTTTCCGGAGTCGAACAGCGGAACGATGTGGGGATGGCGGAGTCGTGCGGTGACCCGGATCTCCTGCAGGAAACGATCGGCGCCGATGGACTCGGCCAGAGTCGGCTTCAGGACCTTCACCGCCACCTCGCGCTCGTGCTTCAGGTCCTGCGCCAGATAGACCGTGGCCATGCCGCCCTCACCGAGTTCACGCTCGATGCGGTAGCGGCCTTCGAGGGCCGCGTTGAGGCGGGAGGTGGCGTCCGACATCCGCGCAATCTGCGGGGCGCTGAGTCGGGTCGGCAAGCGCACGTCAGGGCATCCTCCCACGCACGCTGCAATCACTGCTGCCTTGCCGTGACCCCCTGCTGGCAAATCGATCCTCGGCGCAGCCGAATCACGGCAAGAACAAGGATAAATCCTTGGTAGAGTGCACGAGCTGCCGTTCTTGGCTGACATCGATGCCGAAAGCCGCTGGCGCACTCCACACCCCCACCATCATCTTGGCCGGATTCTTCTCCCCTCCCTGGAATCTGCTCATGGATCGCCTACGCCCATTGAGGGTCCGTCCCGGCCGTCCCCGCACCGCGGTCCGGTCCCTTGCTCTGCTGGCTGCCCTTCTCGCCGTGGCCACTCCGGCCTCCAGCGAATTGATCCGGATCGAGGTGCTGTCTCGGACACCCTTCATGGGGGGGCAGTCCTTGGGAGCGGCGGGCCCGTACGAGGTGATCACGGGTCGGGCGTACTTCCTGGTCGACCCGAATCTGCCGGCGAACCGAAGGATCGTGGACCTGGCCCTGGCGCCGCGGGAACCGGACGGACGTGTCCTGTTCTCGTCGGAAATCCAGATCCTGCGCCCGGTGGATCAGACACGCGGGAACGGGACCCTCTTCGTGGAGATCGTGAATCGGGGCGGCGGAAGCGAATTCCG
>CP070829.1:3066625-3081576 GCA_020344755.1 Gemmatimonadales bacterium | reverse complement strand
CACGAGAATCATCATCCAGCGTTTCACGTCGAGCCTCCGGGGATTCGGGACTGGATTCACCACCGAAACGGTACGGAATGCCGGTTGCCGGGGCCAGATCTCTCCGTTGCCGCCGCGGAGAACCCTCGATACGATCTCGGTCCAACTCCCACTCCGAGGCCTCCATGTTCCGTCGCGCCCGCTCTCTTCTCCTGCTTCTCCTCCTCTCTGTCAGCCCTCTCTGGGCGCAATCGGTTCCGACGCCCATGGAGCACTTCGGTTTCGAATTGGGCTCTGACCGGAACCTGGCGGATTGGGAGCAACTCACGGCCTACTACGAACGCCTCGCAGACACCAGCGACCGGGTGAAGGTGGACACGCTGGGGACCACGACCATGGGGAGGCCGTTCGTGATGCTCACCGTCACCAGCGCAGAGAACCACGCGGTGCTGGACGAGCTTCACGAGATCCAGATGAAGCTGGCGGATCCGCGCACCATCCAGGGAGAGGCGGAACTGGAGTGGTACCTGGACAAGGGCCGAACCGTGGTCCTGATCACGCACCAGATCCACAGCACCGAGGTGGGAGGCGGTCAAATGGCCGCAAGGCTCCTTCACCGTCTCGCCACCGCGGATGACGAGCAGGTGCGCCGAATCCTGGACAACGTGATTCTACTGGACATTCCGTCGCTCAACCCCGACGGTCTCCAGTGGGTCGCGGACTGGTACAATCGATTCAAGGGAACCGAGTACGAAGGTGCACCCATGCCGTGGCTCTACCACTTCTACGTGGGCCACGACAACAACCGGGACTGGTACGCGTTCACCCAGCTCGAGACCCAGCTGACCATCCAGGGAGCCCACAACGCCTGGCACCCCCAGATCGTCCACGACGTCCACCAGATGGGATCGACGGGTGCGCGCATCTTCTTTCCGCCGTTCATCGAGCCCTGGGAACCGAACATCGACCCGGCGCTCACCGCGGCGGTGAACCAACTGGGGAGCTGGATGGCCGCCGAGCTCACCGCCCAGGGAAAGCAGGGTGTGGTGGTGAGCGCCCAATACGATGCCTTCACCCCTGCACGGGCCTACCAGCACTACCACACCGGCGCCCGGATCCTCAGCGAGACGGCCTCCGCCCGCCTGGCCTCCCCCATCGACATCGCCCCCCGGGAGCTTGTGGGCCCCCGGCGAGGCTTCGATGCGTCCGTCCGGTCCTGGAACTTTCCCGACCCCTGGCCCGGAGGAGAATGGGGCCTCCCCCAGATCGTGGACTACATGGAGGCGGGGGCCATGGCGCTCCTGGACAACGCGGCCAAGAACCGTCGTTACTGGCTCGAGAACTTCCACGAGATCGGGGTCCGGGCGGTTGAGAAGTGGGACGGGTGGCCGGAGGCGTGGGTGATTCCGGCATCGGATCGGAACCGCGCCAATCGAACGGGACTCCAATACCTTCTGCGGGTCCTCACCATGGGGGACGTGGAGGTCCGGAGAGCCGAGTCCGAGTTCCAGGCCGGTGGCCGATCGTTCCCGGAAGGGAGTTGGGTGGTGGAGATGCGTCAGCCCTATGCCTCCTTCGCCCAGACCCTGTTGGAGCGGCAGGAGTATCCCGACCTCCGTGCGTACCCTGGCGGGCCTCCGCTCCGGCCGTACGACGTGACCGCCCACACTCTCCCCCTTCTCTTCGGCGTGCAGGCCGTGGCCATGGAGGAGCGCCCGGAAGTGGCCCTCTCGGATCCCATCGCCATTCCCGACTGGAGCTTCACGCTTCCACCTGCGTTCGCCGGTGCGGAGGCGCCGCGAGTCGCGGTGTACAAGGGTTGGCGGGAGCCCATGGAGGCCGGGTGGACCCGGTGGGTCTTCGATCAATTCGGAATGCCCTACGATACGCTGAGCGATGCGGACATTCGGGCCGGCTCGCTGGAGAGTTCCTACGACGTGATCCTCTTCCAGGGCCAGACCGCGGGCTCGATCCGCGAGGGATACCCGACTGGACAGTTGCCGCAGGACTATACCGGCGGCCTGGGCGAGGCCGGCGTTCTGGCGATCCGGGACTTCGTGCAGAATGGTGGTCGCCTGGTGGCGGTGGAGGAGGCGACGGACTTCGCGATCGACCTCTTCGACCTGCCGGTCTCGAACCGTGTCGAGCGGCTCCCTCCGGAGGAATTCTACATCCCGGGGAGCATCCTCTCCCTGGCCTTGGAGGACCACCCGGCCAATCAGGCGTTGCCCCGGGAGATTCCTGCCTGGTTCTGGGGAAGCAGCCGGGTCTTCGAGGTGCTGGATCCCACCGTGGAGGTCCTGGCGCGTTTCTCTCGGATACCCGTCCTGTCGGGTTGGGTGCTGGGCGCGGGTCAGGTGGCGGACCAGCCGGCCCTGCTCCAGGCGGACGTGGGAAGTGGGTCGGTGGTTCTCTTTGGCTTCCAGCCCAACTATCGTGCACAGACCGTTTCCACCTGGCCGCTCCTCTTCAGGGCCCTCGATCCCGGGCTCTAGATGGCCTCCGAGGCCCGGTTGCCAGCAGCCCGAACCGAATCGAGACGACGGAATCCATGAGCAAGTCCATCACCTGCCCCGAGTGTGGAAGCGCCGCATCGGGGAACTTCTGCGCTTCGTGTGGAACCCAGCTGGGAAGCCGGTTCTGCACGCAGTGCGGCGCCGAGGCCAGCCGGGCCGCCAAGTTCTGTACCCAGTGCGGTACCTCCATGGCCGGTGGCCCCTCTGGACGGGTCCGCGTGCCGGCGGCCACACCGGGATCCGGGCGGGCTCCGGGGCCGTCCGGGACCGGAGCCGGCGCGAATGTGGGGTGGTGGGTGGCGGGAGCCATGATGGTGGTGGTGATCCTCTTCATGGCCTGGCCTATCCTGAATCCCCCGGCTCCGGGGGCTGCTGGTACGCCGGTGACCGGGAGCGCGGCCGGCACCACGGACATCTCGAACATGTCTCCAAGGGAGGCAGCCGATCGACTGTACAACCGGGTCATGACGGCTGTGGAGGCGAACGATTCGACGCAGGTCACCACCTTCCTGCCCATGTCGATCCAGGCGTACGACATGGCACGGCCTCTGGACCCTGACGGGCTCTTCCACCTGTCGCGGCTGCAGCGTGTAGGTGAGTTCGACGCCGAAGCGCTCGCCGTGGCCGAGGAGGCTTTGGCGATCAATCCCGATCACCTCCTGGCCCTGTATGCCGCCGGCGACGCAGCGTTGGCCGTGGGGGAGGAGGCGTCTGCCCGCGGCTACTTCCAGCGTCTCCTGGATGTCTGGGATGCGGAGATGGCCTCCTCGAATCAGGACTATCAACTGCACTCCATGCAGATGACCGGCATTCGGGAGTACGCACAGGAGGTTCTGAGCGGCGGATGAGCGGGAACCGCGAGTCCGGTCCGGGGGCCCGTTCGCCGTCCAGGGAAGATCGCATGGAGACGGAGTCCAGGGGATCCGGGGGAGAGACGGTGGAGGCCCGCTCGGAGGAGGCGCGGGCGGCAGCGGAACGTCCCACCCCCCCGCCCGCCACGCACGAGACGGAGGATGAACGATTCCTCTCCAGCCCCGTGGAAGTGGGGGTCCGGCCACCGGGTGAGCGGGCACTTGCCCGCGATGCGTGGCGCGTCTTTCGGATCATGGGCGAGTTCGTGGAGGGCTTCGAGGCCCTGAGCCAGCAGGGACCCTGCGTCTCCTTCTTCGGTTCGGCGAGAGCCTGGGCCACGGACCAGGACTACCTGGCCTGCGTGGAGACGGCGCGCCGCCTGGGCGAGGCCGGTTTCGGGATCATCACCGGGGGGGGACCCGGAATCATGGAAGCGGCCAACCAGGGTGCGCGGGAGGCGGGGGTGCCCTCCATCGGCTGCAACATCGAGCTTCCCTTTGAACAGGGCACGAATCACTTCGTCGACATCTCCGTGGACTTCCGGTACTTCTTCGTCCGGAAGACGATGTTCGTGAAGTATGCCGAGGCCTTCGTCATCTTCCCCGGTGGGTTCGGCACCATGGACGAGCTCTTCGAATCCCTCACGCTCATCCAGACGGGGAAGATCCGGGATTTCCCGGTTGTCCTGTTCGGAACCGAGTACTGGGCCGGACTCATGGGTTGGATCCGGGAGACCATGCTGGAGAAGGGGAAGATCTCGGAGGATGACCTACGGATCTTCTGTATCACGGATGACCCGGAAGAGGTGGTGCGGCACATACTGGAACGTTACCGGGCGATGAACGGACGGGCTCCCAGATCGTGATCCGGGACCCTCTCGCGCTCTCGGCGCTCATCGCTGGGGTAACGGCGGTCGCGTTCTGGCTGGACCACCGTTTCCCGGCGCTCTCCAGGCTGGGCGCCTCCCTGATCGCCATCGTCCTGGGGGCTCTCCTATCGAACCTGGGTCTGGTTCCGGTTTCCTCGCCGGTGTACGACATGATCACCGGACCCGTCACCTCCCTGGCCATCGCATGGCTCCTTCTGTCCGTGAACCTCTCGGACGTCAAGAAGGCGGGTGCACGCATGCTGGGAGCATATGGACTGGCCGCAGCGGGGACGGCGGCGGGGGCATTCATCGGGGCACTCGTCTTTGCAGGTGTCTTCGGTGGAGATACCTGGCGCCTGTCCGGTGTCCTGACCGGGACCTTCACGGGAGGCTCGGTGAACTTCGTCTCGGTGGGGCGGGCGGTGGAGCTCCCGGAACGCCTGTTCGCAGGAGCGACCGCCGCAGATGCGCTCATCACAGGAATCTGGATGGGCGCGACGCTCCTCCTCCCGGTCTGGCTCGCCCGGTTCTTCCCACCGACTCCCGGGGAGGCCTACCGCAGGGAGCCGGGAGGCGAGGCACCCCAGGCCCGGGACACTTCCGAGCTCGTGTCCAGACCTCCCCACACCCGGGGGGTCGGCCCCGCGGCCCACGAGGATCCGGAGGGGGTGCCCCATCCCTTCTTCCTGAAGGAATCCGTTTCGACGCTGGACCTGGCGGTGCTGGGAGCCGTGGGAGTGGCGCTCCTCCTCGGATCGAGTTTCCTGGGCACCTTGATTCCCCAGATCCCCTCCATCCTCTGGCTCACGACCCTGGCCCTGCTGGTGGGGCAACTGAAGGGAATGGCCCGTCCCCAGGGTGCCTTCCCGCTCGGGACTCTCTTGCTGCACTTCTTCTTCGTGGTCATCGGGATCTTCTCACGAATCTCGGAGATCCTCGCGGTAGGGCTCGAGGTGTTCTGGCTCGTCCTCCTGGTGGTGGCGGTGCACGGGGTGGTGGTCTACGGCGGTGGTCGCCTGGCGCGACTCGACGTCGGCACCCTGAGTGTAGCATCCCAGGCGGCCGTGGGCGGGCCGTCGAGCGCGCTGGCGGTGGCTGTGTCCCGGGAGTGGCGGGGGCTGGTTCTCCCGGGGATCATCGTGGGCTTACTGGGTTACGCCGTGGGAAACTACCTCGGTGTGGGGGTAGCAGTCCTTGTAAGGACCTTTGGAATTGGGCTATGATTGGGGTCCTGGGCCTTTAGGCTGAACGTTCGTTCTGGATTGGGGCTGCCTGGAATTGGCAGCCCATTTTTTCCCCCGGATGGGGAAGACGGATCGGCGGTGGCCAGGCCTCCAGCAACCAGAGGAGAAAGTCCACGGTGAGCGACACGGTGACCGAGGCTCCACGAGGGTACGCCCCGACCGGGAAGAACACCGGGGTGGTGAAGCCCAAGGGGACGTCCAGGATCCGGGCCCACGAGGGCCTGGATACCATCGAGATCCGGGCCCGGAAGCCCGAGTGGCTGAAGGTCCGATCCCCCGGGGGAGAGAACTACCTCCAGCTGAAGCGCATGATGCGCAGCAAGTCCCTCCACACGGTGTGCGAAGAGGCAGGCTGCCCCAACATCGGCGAGTGCTGGGAGGCGGGTACGGCGACCTTCATGATCCTGGGGGACGTCTGCACCCGAGCGTGTAAGTACTGTGGGGTCGCCCACGGCATGCCCACCGGGCTGGACCTGGATGAGCCCCGGCGTGTGGCGGAGAGCTGCGAGGCCATGGGATTGGAGCACGTGGTCATCACCAGCGTGAACCGGGACGAGCTTCCCGACGGAGGTGCCGGGATCTACGCCGGCACCATCCGGGAGATCCGCAACCGGCTGCCGGAGTGCTCTGTGGAGGTCCTCATTCCGGACTTCAAGGGGGACGAGGGCGCGCTCGCCACGGTGCTGGAGGCACGGCCCGCGATCCTCGGCCACAACCTGGAGACGGTGGAACGGCTCCATCCGGACGTTCGGCCCGGAGGCCGCTACTGGCGCTCCATCTCCTTCCTGGGTGCCTCGAAGAAGATCGCCCCCACGATCCTCACCAAGACGGGGATCATCCTGGGGATGGGCGAGGAGCCACCTGAGATCCGCCAGGCCATGGCCGACCTCCGGGAGGCGTCGGTGGACATCCTCACCCTGGGGCAGTACCTGCGCCCCTCACCGCAGCACATCCCGGTGGCCCGGTGGGTGACCCCCGAGGAATTCACCGAGTGGAAGCGGATCGGAGAGGAGGAGTACGGCTTTCGGCACGTGGAGTCGGGGCCGCTGGTCCGTTCCTCCTACCACGCGAAGGAGCAGGCTCGCGAGGTTCAGGCCGGCGGCCCGGGCTCCATCCGTGACGTCATGGAAGCGGATGTCCCCGCGCCCGCGGAGATCCTGCCCAACCTCAACCTGGTGCAGCTCGAGTTGGGCCGACCGGGACTCGACCAAGGGTAGCCGCATGACGACCGACACCCGGACCCGAGAGGAGGATGCCGTGACGAGCGACGATCCCTCCGGCGGAGAGGACCTTTTCGAAGACTACGGGATCGCCCCAGAACGGGCGCAGAAGATCCTGAGCGAGATGCTCCTGTACCGCCGGTTCGAGGAGAAGGCCGAAGAGGCCTACGCCATCGGCAAGATCGGCGGATTCTGCCACCTGCACATCGGGCAGGAAGGGGCGGCTGCGGGAAGCATTCTCCCGCTTCGGGAAGACGACTACGTCATTTCCGCCTATCGGGAGCACACCCAGGCGCTGGCGAAGGGAGTCTCGCCCCGGGCGGTGATGGCGGAGCTCTTCGGCCGCGCGGATGGGGCCTCCGGCGGCAAGGGAGGCTCCATGCACATCTTCGACGTGGAGAAGCGGTTCATGGGAGGCCACGGAATCGTGGGAGCCCAGGTGCCGCTCGCCGCCGGCTTCGGCTGGACCATCAAGTACCGGGGCGGAGACCAGGTCGTCGTGTGCTTCATGGGGGACGCGGCCGTCAACCAGGGGGCCTTCCACGAGGCCATGAACATGGCGGCGGTCTGGGACCTCCCCGTCATCTTCGTGGTGGAGAACAACGCCTACGGGATGGGCACGGCGTTCCACCGGGTGTCCCGGACGGAGATCCATGAGAAGGCGTCTGCCTATGGGGTTCCCACCGAGGTGATCAATGGTCAGGACGTCCTGGAGACCTACTCGCGGTTCTCCGCGATGGTGGAACGGGTCCGAATGGGTCAGGGACCCATCTTCGTGGACCTTCACACCTACCGGTTCAAGGGACACTCCATGTCGGACCCGGTCTCCGGGACGTACCGGAGCAAGGAAGAGGTGGAGGGGAAGATCGAGTCGGCCGATCCCATCGGTCTCCTCGCCGACAGGCTGAAGGAGTCGGGTCACCTCACCCAGACTTCCCTGGAGGAGATGGACGGCGAGGCCCGCGAGATCTCCCAGGACGCCTTCGAGTTCGCCGACAACTCGCCGCTCCCAGATCCCGAGTCGCTCTACACGCACGTGTACGCGGAGATCAATCCCAACGGGCGCCTGTTCTTCGACGGCCTGGACCGTCCCGGGTTCGCCCGCTGACCCTGCCCCAGCAACCGATCCATGGCACAGATCACCTACCGTGAGGCGCTGAACCAGGCGCTCAGGGAAGAGATGGCTCGAGACGACTCCGTCTTCCTCATGGGAGAGGAAGTGGCGGAGTATGACGGCGCCTACAAGGTCTCCAAGGGCCTGTTGGACGAGTTCGGCGAGATGCGGGTGGTGGATTCCCCCATCAGCGAGCTGGGCTTCGCGGGCTTGGGGGTGGGTGCGGCGATGACCGGTCTCCGGCCCGTCATCGAGTTCATGACCTTCAACTTCTCCATTCTGGCCCTGGACCAGGTCATCAACTCCGCCGCGAAGATGCACTACATGTCCAACGGGCAGATCCCCTGCCCCATCGTCTTCAGGGGGCCCACCGGTGCGGCCCTCCAGCTGGCGGCACAGCACTCGCAGGCGTGCGAGACCTGGTACGTGCACGCCCCCGGCGTGAAGATCGTGACTCCCGCCACACCTGCAGACGCCAAGGGGCTCTTGAAAGCCTCGATCCGAGACGACGATCCGGTGGCGTTCATGGAAGGGGAGCTTCTCTACAACTTCAAGGGCGAGGTCCCCGACGACGACGACTTCGTCATTCCGCTCGGAGTGGCCGACGTGAAGCGCGAAGGCGCGGATGTCTCGATCCTCACGCACGGAAAGATGGTCCACGTGGCCCTGCAGGCCGCCCAGAAGCTCGAGAAGGAGGGGGTCGATGTGGAAGTGGTGGACCTTCGCTGTCTCAGGCCCCTGGATATGGAGACCGTCCTGGCCTCGGTGCGGAAGACGAACCGCGCCATCTACCTGGAGGAAGGCTGGTCCTATGTGGGTGTCGGTGCCCAGATCGTGAGCCTGATCCAGGAAGAGGCCTTCGACGACCTCGATGCCCCTCTCATTCGGGTGACCCAGGCCGACGTCCCGATGCCCTATGCCAAGAACCTGGAGCAGTTGGCAAAGCCATCGGTGGCGAGGGTCGTGGAGGCGTGCAACCGGGTGTTGTATCGCAACTAGTATTCTGGTTCTATTCCTCTAGCCGCAGCGCACTATGGCCACGAAGGTGCACATGGAGGCCCTTTCTCCCACGATGGAGGAAGGCCAGATCGTCCGTTGGCTCAAGGCGGAAGGGGACCCCGTCAGGAACGGGGAAATCCTGGCCGAAATCGAGACCGACAAGGCCACCATGGAACTCGTGGCCCGGGGGGACGGCCTCCTGCGGGCCATCATCCTCGCCGCGGGCGGAACGGCCCCGGTGGGGGAGGTCATCGGCATCATCGCCGCAGAGGACGAGGACATCTCCGGGATGGTATCAGCGGGAGGTGGCGCCCCGGCTGCCTCGGCCGCAGAGGGGGCCGAGGCGCCCCGCGGGCCCGCCCCGCACGAGGCGGCTGGAGAGCCGGCAGCGCAGCAGCCGGGGGCGGCCACCATCGAGGCAGCCTCGGCCCCCGCTGAGGGTGGGCGCGTCAAGGCGTCTCCTCTGGCACGTCGGCTGGCGGAAGAGGCGGGGATCGACCTGTCTCGCCTGGCGGGATCGGGTCCCGGGGGTCGGGTGGTAAAGAAGGACGTGGAAGAGGCGAAGACGACCCCGGCGGTGATCCGGCCTGCGGCCGTGCCCGAAGCGGCGGCTCCATCTCGCCCGGCGCCTGCGCCCTGGACCGACGCCGGCGCGGCGGAGGGACACGACGAGTTCCCCGTCAGCCAGATGCGCAAGACCATTGCCCGCCGACTCACCGAAAGCCTCAGTCCGGTGCCGCACTTCTTCCTCACCGTGGAAGTGGACATGGGGCGCGTCCTGGAGGCGAGGAAGTCCTTGAACCGCCTCCTCGAGAAGGATGGGGACAAGATCTCCGTGAACGACTTCGTCCTCCGCGCCACCGCATCCGCTCTCGCCCGGCACACGGAGTGCAATGCTGCCTGGCACGACAACGTCATCCGGCGGTACCACCACGTCCATGTCGGCGTGGCCGTCGCGGTGGAGGACGGACTCATCACCCCCGTGGTGAAGCATGCGGACCGGAAGGGGCTGGTGCAGATCTCCCGTGAGGTCCGGGAGATGGCCGGAAGGGCCAGGGAGAAGAGGCTCAAACCCGAGGAGTACACGGGCTCCACCTTCTCCGTATCGAACCTGGGCATGTTCGGGATCCGGGAGTTCACCGCCATCATCAACCCCCCTGAGGCAGGAATCCTCGCCATCGGGGGCGTGGAGGAGATTCCGGTGGCCGTGGATGGCGAAGTGGTGATCCGTCCCCGGATGCGCATCACCATGAGCTGCGATCACCGGGTGATCGACGGGGCACAGGGCAGCCGGTTCCTGGCCACCCTCAGGGGGATGCTGGAGGAGCCTGCCGCCATTCTCCTCTGACCTGCAGGAAGGGAACGGCAGCGCAAGAGCGAAGGGCTTCTCAAGTAACAGTCCGACCGATAGTTGCACCGAATCTGGACTAGAACCCTCCTCCTCCTCCTCCTCCGAATCCACCTCCGCTGAATCCGCCGCCGGAGAACCCGGACGAGCCGGAACTCGATCGGGGGGCTGCGGTCATGGCTGCTCCGGTCACCCGGGTGAAGTCCGCCAGGTGGGCGGTAAGCCGGGACGGCCGGAAGGACCCTTCGTAGCGCCCCACGTACCACTCCGGAGGCTCCGTGTAGAGATCGTCGAAGGCCTCGCCCCATTTCTTCTCCACACCCAGCGCCATGGCGTGGGGCAAGATGGCTTCGAACTGGTCCACCGACTGGATCATTCTCCGAAAGCGGTCCTTCTCAACGCGGGAGAGGAAGTCCTCGAAACCAAGAATCTCTTCCAGCTTTCTCACGCCCGCCCGGGTTCGGGACCCCATCAGGGCTCCGAAGACGACGACGGGAACGCCTAGGAGGACGCCCGAGAGAATGGTGGTAACGGGAGGAATGTAGAGACGACTCCCGAGGGCGGTGAGACCGATGGCTCCCGTGACCGACAGAACGATCCCGAAGGCGATCCACCGCCCCACAACCCGGTCCGGCCGCACCTTGTAGAACCCGTGCCCCACAAGCGACTCGAAGAGCGCGTCCTTGATGCCGGGGAGCTCCCGATAGAACTCGTTCTTCAGGTCGTCACTGGTCACCCGGGTCCCTTCGTCGAACACGCCCTCCAGGACCCTCCGTTCGTGCGGGAGGAGGCCCTCCCAGTCGGCTGGTCCCCGAATCTGAACGAAGGTGAAGTCTCTATCCCCCAGCAACCTCTCCACCAGGCCAGGCTTCTCCTCTTCGATCCGCAGATATCCTCGTATCGCCAGGTCCACCAGGGTGGCGGTGATGTCACGGATATCTGGAGTGTTGTCCAGCAACGTTCCGGCCTCTCCCGGCGAAAGCCCCTCCGGAGGCTCATACCGGGGAAAGACCGGCCGTGTGTCCGGGTCCTTCCCGAATCGCTGCCACCGCTTCCACATGAGGAAGAGTGAGAGGAACGGGAGCAGCAGGAGGACATTGGCACGGAAGAACTCGAAGCCGCGGTCCAGGGCTGTGGGCCTCGCAACCGGTCCCGGGTCCCACCCGACCACCACCGTGAGCCCTCTCCGGAATCCCAGCGGCTCCCAGGTCGCGAAGTCGACACCGACCGGGGTGGGGGTCACGTCTGCCTCACCGGCAGTGGACCCGTACGAGCCCGTGAAGGCGCTGGCCCGGAGCCCGGTGACCCCCTCGGGAAGGATCACCTCGGCCGTCGCGTACCCCAGCGGCACCTCCCAGTCCAATCCCGTCACGTTCCAGTACAGCTCGTCGTGCGTCTCGAAGAATCGCAGCGCATTGGGAACGCGATACTCGATCACGACGGTCTTGGTGACGTCGGAGGCGCCGGGTACCCACGCCTTGATCTTGAGATACCCCCCCTCCTTGGACTCTTCGGTTCGGAGGGCGGTCCCGTCATCCAGGGCGACCGACTCCACCTCGAGCCGGAGTTTGTAACCGAAGCCCATCGGGGTCTCGTACGAGACCGGGATGCTCCGGTAGATGCCGTTCCAACTCCCCTGGAATCGGAAGGTCACGGTCTCTCGCACGTGGAGCACTCCGGACGAGGCCACCGTGAGGGTGGAGTGGAATCGTTCCACCTCCAGTGAGCGGGTCTGGCCCCCTACCGTGGACGGGGTAGCCGCCAGGCCACCGGACAGCAGGAACGAGCAGCAGAGGAGGCCCCAGGGGAGAAAGCGCCGCACGCTAGGGACCGTCGACCCCGGGAATCCCCCCGGGGAAGGGGTCCTGCTGCCCACGACCCGGAGCATTTCAGCTCCCGTCGTTGAAGTCCACCTTCGGGGTGGCGCGCTCTTCTTCGTCCACTTCGAAGAAATCCCGCTCCCGAAAGCCGAAGGCGTTCGCAATGATGTTGAACGGGATCTGGTGGATGCGGGTGTTGTAGTCACGCACCACGGCATTGTAGTACCGCCGGGAGTTCCCCAGGGCGGACTCGACCTCGCCCAGGCTCTGCTGGAGGTCGCGGAACCCCCCGGATGCCTGGAGCTCCGGATAGCTCTCGGCGAGGGCGAAGAGGGACTTCAGGGCACCGGTCAGTCCCTTCTCGGCGTCGGTGATCTCACCAGGAGTGGTCGCCGCCATGGCCCTCGAGCGGGCGTCGATCACGGCCTGGAGAGTCTCACGCTCGTGGGACGCGTAGCCCTTTACCGTCTCCACCAGGTTCGGGATGAGATCGTACCGGCGCTTCAGCTGGACGTCGATATCCGCCCACGCGCTGTCGCCCTGCTCCCGCAGGCGCACCAGGCCATTGTAGATGATCACGCCCGCGCCCACGACCACCGCCAGCACCACGAACCACGTCATGGTCCGACCTCCTTCGAGGGGAACAGCCCACGCTGCAGCCAGAATAGGTACGACCGACCCGGTGGGGAACCATCAAACCCTCGCCCACGAATCTGGCCCGGGGCACGCTCCCGGGGTCTCACCCGAGCAGAGCGAGCACCCCCTCCGGAACCTTTACCCCCTCCGGGCCCGCATCTACCTTGGTAACTCTTTGACCTTATTCGCTTGAAGGATCTGGTCCGTGGCTACGCGTCATGCCCGGTCCGATCTCTCGCCCCGCAACGCCGGCGCTTTCCTGCCCGAGGTGAACATTGGCCGAGAAGACGAGCTTCGACCTGATTGTCATTGGAAGCGGTCCAGGAGGATATGTGGCCGCCATTCGCGCGGCCCAGCTTGGGATGGACGTGGCGTGCGTCGAGACGGACGAGCTGGGCGGCGTATGCCTCAATATCGGGTGCATCCCGACCAAGGCCATGCTTACCAGCGCCCTCCTCGTCAACGAGATGAAGGACGCCGCGAAGCACGGGATCCAGGCGAGCGAAGTGACCTTCGATCTGGGCCCCGCCCAGGAGCGTAGTCGAGGGGTCGCCGAGCAGATGGCGAAGGGGATCGCCTTCCTCTTCAAGAAGAACAAGATCACGCACGTACAGGGGTACGGGCGCCTGAAGGGGAAGGGGAAGGTGGAGGTGGCGTCCCAGGACGGGTCCTCCACCCTCTACGAAGCCAGGAACGTGATCATCGCCACGGGATCCCGGCCCCGGGACCTTCCGGTGTTGAAGATCGACGAAGAGCGCATCTGGTCGTCCACCGGGGCGCTCATGCAGAAGGAAGCGCCCGAGTCCCTCTTCATCGTCGGGGCAGGGGCGATCGGAATGGAGTTCGCCGATGTCTACTCGGCTTACGGGACGAAGGTCACCCTGGTGGAGGCGCTGGACCGTATCCTTCCCCTCGAGGATGCGGAAGTCTCGAAGCTCATGGAGCGGACGTACAAGAAGCGGGGCATCGACATCCATGCCGGCGCTCGTTTCCAGAGGGCCGAGATCCACGACGACGGCGTCCTGGTCACCTTCACGGACAAGAAGGACGAGGAGCACCAGATCAAAGTTGACTACGTGCTCTCCGCCGTCGGTCGCGTTCCGAACTCGGAGGACGTGGGGCTCGAGTCGGCGGGCGTCGAGACCGACGAGCGCGGGTTCATCAAGGTGGACGCACACCTGGCCACCAACATCCCCGGGGTCTATGCCATCGGTGACGTGGCCGGCCGACAACTCCTGGCCCACAAGGCAAGCCACGAAGGAATCGTCTGTGTGGAGCACATGGCGGGGGTGGGGCACCACACCGTGGACTACGGGAACGTTCCCAACTGCACCTATTGCCATCCGGAGGTCGCCTCGGTGGGGCTGACCGAGGAGCAGGCGAAGGAGCAGGGCTACGCCATCGAGGTCGGAAAACTCCCCTGGGTGGCCATCGGAAGGGCCGTGGCGGCCGGTCACGCCGACGGATTCGTGAAGATCATCCGGGACAAGAAGTACTCCGAGATCCTGGGCGCCCACATCGTGGGACCGCACGCCACGGAGCTCATCGCGGAGTTCGTGGTGGGCCGCCACCTGGAGTCCACCGTTGAGGAGATGGAGTTGGCGATGCACCCCCACCCCACCCTCTCGGAAGGAGTGTCGGAAGGGGCGCTGGCGGCCCTGGGCCGGCCGATCCACATCTAGGTCGCCGAGCCTCGTGCCCTCCCCGGAGCCCCGGATCCCGGAGCGGAGCTGGTCGGAGGAGGAGGAGCTTTCCCTCCGCCTCTGGATCGCACTGGCCCGCTGCTACTCCACCGTGGCGCGGGAGGTCTCGGCCCGCATTGCGGACTACGGCCTGACGCCGGCCCAGTTCGGGGTGCTCGAGGCCCTGTATCACCTCGGCCCCCTTTCCCTGGGGGAGCTGGCGGAGAAGCTCCTGGTTACGGGGGGAAACATCACCTACGTGATGGACCGTCTGGAGGACCACGAGCTGGTCTTTCGGGACCGGTCGGGTCCGGACCGTAGGGTCGTGCTGGCCCGCCTCACGGAGAAGGGCCAAAAGTTGGTCCGGAAGGTGTTTCCGGGCCACGCGGCCTTCATCTCGGAACTGACGAAGCCCCTGACGACGGAAGACCGTCAGGAGCTTCGATCGCTACTCAAGAGGTGGGGGAAGGGGATCTCGGATCAGGCCGACTGAGGCGCCTCCGACCCCAGCTCGACCCCCCGGATCTTCAGGATCCTCACGAGCGCCTCCCCGATCTTGTTGTTGGGGGTCGACGCTCCGGCCGTGATCCCCAGGGAGAACCGACCCTCGGGGAGCCAGTTCTGCTCAACCGCCTCGGGGGCGGTGGCCGCCAACTCCGGCTTGAGGACCTTG
>CP070829.1:3051571-3066525 GCA_020344755.1 Gemmatimonadales bacterium | reverse complement strand
ACACCTCGTTTCCGCCTCGGGCGTGGGCCCGGCTGCATCGGACCCGGATGCCTTTCCGGATGCCGCCCTGGTCCAGCTTCGGCGCTGGTTCGGGAAGGCTGTGGAGGGATGGGAACACCTCCGGACCTACCACATCCCCCACGCGCTCCCCCGGCACCCCGGCGGCGGGTTCGATCCGGAGCCGGGGTACCGGGTTCGGCCGGACGGGGTCACCGTTGCGGGTGATCACACGGCCTTCGGGGCGATCCAGGGCGCCCTTCGTGCCGGGCGGCGTGCGGCCGAGGCCGTCCTGTCCGGGGAGTGAGGCCTTCCCTGCAGGCTCCGGGGGATTTCTGGCGGTGGAGCTACCGGGAACCGATGGCCCAGTCGAAGCCGATCATGAACGCGCCCGCAAATTCGCCTTCTTCGGTCTTCACGCTCACGTCGATGGGGTCGAAGTCCCCTTCGGAGAACTTGGGGAAATACTCGAGGCCCGCCCCCGCCCGGAGCATCCATCGGCCCTCTCCCAGGGGGATCCGGAGCTGGGCCAGCACAGGAAAGGACGCTTTCCAGAAGCCCTCGTCGGCGTCGCCGCCGAAACGGTTGAAGGCGATCCCGGAATTCAGCTCCAGGTACCAGAAGAGGGGAATCTCCACCCCAGGCCGGATCGTGAACATGGTTACGGAAGCTCCGTCCGGCTCGATCCTGTCGTCGGACGCCACCGCGACGCGGTAGGCCAGCTGGAGGCGTCCCCGCACCCGCTCCGAGCCCAGGGGGTGGGCCACCGACACCGCGCCCCCGAGCATGGAGGGTCCGCTGAGGCGGTGGATCCAGTCGATGACCGCTCCGATGTCCTGAGCCTGGGCCCGTGGCGGCGCCCAGGTGGAGGGGAGGAGGAGGAGGGCCAGCACGATGGCGAAGCTGCGCATGATGGACTCCTTGGTTGGGGTACCGCGGGGCCGATGCTTCAGCCGGGCGGGGTGAGCCCGGAGAAGGTGTCGGCGTCTTCGAAGGCGAACCCGGTCACCCCCAGGCGGGTCAGCGGAAGATCCGGGCCCTTGGGGTGACGCGTGGCCGTGCCCAGGTCGGGTCGGTAGAGGAGAACCTCGGCATCGGTCTCCCCGACGATATAGGCCCGCTCCCCGTCGAGGAGCGCGCGCTCGTGGAAGTTGTCGTTCATGACCCGCCAGGGGAGGGTGGCCACCATGAGAAGCGCCACGATCCAGGCCACGCTTCCCCACCGGGACAGCGCCACCCGGGGTGAGATCCCGCTGCGCCTGCGCACATGACGGAATACGGCGTGCCATGAGAGGGCGAGCGCCATGATCAGTGCCGTGAGGGCCAGGGTGAATCTCTGGTAGTGGTCCGAGTCCACGAGGGACTGGGTGCCGGTGGTCGTCACCAGGTCCGACAGGAGGGTCCGGAAAGGCACCATGCACAGGACGCCCGTCAGCACCGCGACCAGGAAGAAGAGGTCTCCGATGGTGGTGGACCGGGCCCGGGTCCAGCCCTCGCGCCAGGCCCCTACGATGCTCCACTCCACGCTGTCCACGGTTCGCCCCAACCGGGGTGAGCGGTGGAGCAGCCAGCCCCCGAGACGGGCGAGCTGCACCGCGGCCAGCCACGCGATCAGGACCACGATTGCCCAGAAGACGTGCGGGACCAGCGCCTTCATTCCCAGAACGGGGAGCCTGAAGAGCGAGGCGCCGTACTCCGGGGGAATCCCGAGCCGGACCTCGTAGACCCGGTTGGTCAGAAAGCCCACCCCGGTCAGGAGTGCCACGGCACCCGTCCCCCATCCCATCAGGTTGGCTCGGGAGGCGGCTCCTCGAGCGCGAACGGGCTCGGGTACCGGCTGCTCGGCGGTCAGGCCACGGCTCGGGAGGGGGCGCCCGTCCGCCACCGCCTCCAGCGCCTCCCGCATCGCGCCAGCGGTCTGGAACCGATCCGCTGCGCTCCTGGAGAGGGCCTTCATGACGACCTCCTCCAGGCCGTCCGGGATCGCGTCTCTCACCACCCGGACCGATGCGGGTCTCTCGCTGAGCTTCTTGGCCAGAATGGCCTGGGGGAGCCGAGCGGTGAAGGGAGGGTCACCCGTCAGGGCTTCGTAGAGGACGCAGCCCAGCGAGTAAAGGTCGCTGCGAACGTCCAGGTCACCCTCTCCCGCCGCCTGCTCGGGGCTCATGTAAATGGGGGAGCCCGGCGAGACACCGGACGCGGTCAGGCGGACCTCCGGTACCTTGCCGGTTGCCAGGGCCACTCCGAAGTCCGAAACCAGGGCGTGGTCGCCGTCCAGCATGATGTTCCCGGGCTTGACGTCCCGGTGGATGACCCCCTTTCCGTGGGCGTGGTAGAGGGCATCCGCCACCTGGATCCCGATGCGGATCACCTCCTCCACGGGGAGCTGCTTCTGTCGCCGGAGGCGGTCTGCCAGCGACTCTCCCTCCACGAACGGCATGGTGTAGAAGGGGATGCCGTCCACCTCGCCCGAATCGAGAAGGGGGAGGATGTGGGGATGCCGCAGCTGGGACTCGATCTGGATCTCCCGAAGGAACCGGCCGGCGCCCACGACCGCGGCGAGCTCCGGCAGGAGGACCTTGAGCGCCACACGCCGGTCGTGGCGGAGGTCCCGGGCCAGGAAGACGGTGGCCATCCCCCCACGTCCCACCTCGGCCTCGACCCTGTACCGCCCTTCCAGCTGCGCATTCAGGAGACTGACGAGCTCAGCCATGGTCCGGCTCCTCTGGGCCCGGCGGGGGAGCTCCGCGTGGAGCCGGACCCACCGGAAGAATGGGCCCTGGCACGCAGGTGTGCCAGCCTTTTCCGGGCCGGCGGTGGCTGGCAGCTGCCCAGCGTGTGGCACCTCCCCCGCGGCGGACTAGCCGGCGCGGCGGAACCGTTCCAGGGGGACGGAGGACCGGGGGTACGGGTTGATCCCGTAGACCCGAGCCCGAGATCTTCGATCCCGGGCCACCACCATGACCTCGCCCTCCAGCTCCAACTGGTCCAGGAGGTGCCGGAGGAGGGGACGGGACATGGGCCACCGCCGCGGAAGCTCGGCCGCGGCGGCTGGCTGCTGCTCGAGGATTGCCAGGATCCGGATCTTGTGGGCGTCCAGGAGGGCCTGGGCTTCTGGGCCGAACGTCATCGTGGGTCTCCTCGCCTGGGGTCGTTCCGTGGGGAGGCTTCTTCCCCCACGGATCAGAGGCGCGAGAAGAGAGGGGAAGCGCTCATCGTCCGCCTACCGATTCCTGGACCCGGACGTCAACGTGCGTGAATTCCGGCTCAACGTGGTACTGCGCTGGGGATACCGCCCCGGCTCCACCCTCTTCCTGGTGAAGCCGAGCTACTGGATCGGTCTCTGACGCTCCGGGGCCCGGGGCGTTCGGGGCGCGGGTGCCTCGGAGGGCGCTAGTCCTGCTCCGCGTCCGTGAGGACGACTGCCGGCTCCGGTACCCAGGCCAGTCGTCCGGAGGGGGCCCGAACGTGAAGGAACCCGGCGAATCGGCCGACCACTGCGGCGGCCTCGCCAGCGGGGAGGATCTCGGCACGGGCCGCCCGGGGATCCGGGGCGGCCTGGACCGGGAGATCCACCTCGGCCACCAGGGGCTCCAGCTCGCTGAGCGTCTCCGTGAGACGGGCCGCCACGTATCCCTGGCGTCCGTCCGGGAGGGCCACGCGGTACCAGTCTGAGGAGGCCCCCAGCACCCGTGCAGGAGTGTGCTGGGTGAGCTCGGTGCTCACGGGAGCCCGGCGCGACGGGCCATCCCTCAGGTAGATCCCATCGGTCCGGACTCGAACCCACTGCCCGAAGAACTCCCGGTCCACATTGACCTCAACCAGGCGTCCAGGGGGCGGCCGGAGGTACGGCGCCGGATTCACCGCTCCCTCTCCGCGGTAATAGATCCCGAAGTGGAGGTGGGGTGGGGTCGTGATGGCATTCCCCGTGTTCCCCACGAATCCCAGGGTGTCTCCCACCTGGACCCGCTGTCCCCGGACCACCGCCTGGGAGTCGAGGTGTGCGTAGTAGAGACTCCGATTCCGCTTTTCGTCCCGGAGCCAGACGACCTTGCCTCCCAGAGTGGTGACGTTCGCCCGGCGGACCACGCCCTCGACGGAGGCCAACACGGGCGTGCCGCGACGGGCGAAGATGTCCACCCCCTCGTGGCTGCGCCTGCCACCGTCCCGCGGGGCTCCCCACAAGCTCTGAATGGCCTGTACGCTGTGGCCCGCCACGGGGAAGTCGAGGGCCGGGTCGAGGGTGAGGATCAGTGAGTATTGGCCGCCGGTCAGAAGTTCGGGCTGGACCCGGACGAGGAACTCGCCGTCTCGGAACGGCTCGTACAACAGGCCATCGGGAAGGGTGTCGGCCTCAACAGGGCGTGGGGGATCGCGCCCGTCCTCGGGGACGCGGAGGAGATCCAGGAAGACACGACCCTGCCCGTCTCCCTGGACGTACAGCCGGATGGTGAGGGTCTGGCCCCGGCGGAGTGAGAACCGGTAGCCCACCGCATCAGGGGCCTCCGGTGCAATGAACCCCTCCTCCTGGAACGGGAGCTCCACCTGGCGGGGATTCCGAACGGCCTCGGCGGCCTGGTGGATCCAGGCCTGGGAGAGGGCCGTGCCCGCGAGCCCGGCGTCATGGAGCCCCTGCAGGTACGCCTCGTGGGGTGTGTCCGGGCGCCGCGAGTCCACGAACTGCTCCACCTCCTCGCAGCCCGCGGCTGCAAGGAGAATGACCAGAATCGCGAAGGAGCGAAGTCGAATCACCGAGAAGAGAAGTCTGAAGTGCATCCGGGAGCGTCCGGCGGTGCGCTCCCACCCACCCTCCGGTCGAGGGCCAGCCGAGATACGCTCGTCCGCAAGCCGGAGTTCCCCGGCGAGCGGCAACCTGAGGCGGCGGATCGCTTGGGGCAACTCCCCGCCATCATTAGGTTTGTCGTTTGGCGTTTTCCCTTCGTTGAGCCCACGATGGTCCGCATTGCGCAGATCGAAGCCGGCAGCATCGCCGACGAGCTGGAACTCGAGATCGGGTCCCGGATCATCCGCATCAACGGCGCGCGTGTTCGGGACAACATCGATCTCACCTTTCTGCTGGCCGACGACGAGTTGGAGCTGGAGGTGGACCACCCCGGTGGCGAGACGGTCATCTACGAGGTCGCCAAGGAGCCGGGAGAGAGCATGGGGATCGTCCCAGCTCCCGACACCATCCGGGAATGCGCCAACAAGTGTGTCTTCTGTTTCATAGACGGAAACCCCGAGAACGTACGGTCGTCCCTCTGGCTTCGTGACGACGACTTCCGCCTGTCCTTCACCTACGGGAGCTACGTCACACTCACCAATATAGGACCGAAGGGGATCCAGAGGCTCGTAGATCAGCGAATCTCGCCACTCTACGTGAGCGTCCACGCCACCGAACCCCAGGTTCGCATCGATCTGTTGAAGAACGAGCGGGCGGGCCTGATCATGGACCAACTCCATCTTCTGACGGAGCACGGACTGGAAGTGCACACGCAGGTCGTGCTCTGTCCCGAGTGGAACGACGGCCCCCATCTGGACCGGACGATCGACGATCTCTGGTCCCTCGGGGACGCGGTGCTCTCCCTCTCCGTCGTCCCGGTGGGACTCACGAGGTACAACGTGAATCGGCCGGTCCGCCTTCTCAGCCCCGCGGAGGCCGGCCGAGCCATCGAGCAGGTGGAACGGGCGCGCTGGCGGGCGCTGTCCGAGCGGGGGCGGGGGTGGTGCTACGTGGGCGATGAGATGTTCCTCATCGCCGGCCGGGCGGTTCCCGGTGCCGACTATTACGACGACGCATCCCTCCTGGAGAACGGGGTCGGAGCGGTACGCGACTTCCTGGCCACCCTCGAGGAAGGGCTGGCTGGCGCGCCCCGGCTACACGGCCGGCGGGTCCTGATCGTCACCGGTGCCTCCATGGCGCCGTTCCTGCGGGAACGGGCCGAAACCCTGACAGAGGCCATCGGTGCCCAGGTCCGCATCCGCGAGATCCGCAACGATTTCTACGGAGAGATGGTCACGACCGCCGGGCTCTTGGCGGGGCGGGACATCCTGGCCCAGGTGGGGGGGGAACACCGGCCCGGTGACGTGATCCTCGTGCCGGCGGAGGCCTTGAACGGGGATGACCTCTTCATCGACTCCCTCCCCCTGGAGGAGTTGGCCGCGGCACTCGCTCCCGCACATGTCGTGACGGCTCACCACCTCCTGGACGGCCTCCGGCAGGCTCTGGAGTCCGAGGCGGCATGAGTCTGCCGCTGGTGGCCGTCGTGGGGCGGCCGAACGTCGGGAAGTCCACCTTCTTCAACCGGGTTCTCGGGAAGCGGCTGGCCATCGTGGACGACCGTCCGGGAGTAACCCGCGACCGTAACTTCGCCAAGGCCGAATGGGCCGGACGCCCGTTCATCCTGGTGGATACGGGGGGGATCCTGGAGGCGTCCGACGAGCCCATGGACCGCCTGGTGCGAGAGCAGGCGCTCCGGGCCGTGGAGGAGGCGGACGTGCTTCTCCTTGTGGTGGACGGCAAGGCGGGAGTCCACCCTCTGGACAGTCGCCTGGCGGAACTGCTCCGAAAGACGGAGAAGCCCGTGCTGGTGGTCGTGAACAAGTTGGACAACCTCCCGAATGATCCATCGTATCACGACTTCTGGGAGCTCGGACTCGGTGAGCCGATCCCGGTGAGCGCCATTTCCGGCAAGGGCTCGGGGGATCTGCTCGACCGAGTCGTGTCGGCCCTTCCAGACGTGGAAGAAGAGGCCGAGGATCCCGACACCCTCCGGGTCGCGGTCGTGGGCAAGCCCAACGTGGGGAAGTCCAGCCTGGTGAATCGTCTCTTCGGCGAGGAGCGGGTGGTGGTGAGCGAGGTGGCGGGGACGACCCGGGACCCGGTGGACTCGGTCCTGCACTACCACGGAAAGACCCTCATCTTCGTGGATACCGCGGGCCTGCGCCGACAGTCGAGGGTGAAGGACAGCGTGGAGTACTATTCGGCCATCCGCACGGCTCGCGTGGTGGAGGAGGCGGATGTGTGTGTGGTCCTCGTGGACGCCACCGAGGAGCTTCACCACCAGGATCTCCGGGTCATCGAGCAGGCGTGGGAGGCAGGTACCGGCGTGTGCATCCTGGTGAACAAGTGGGACCTGGTGGAGAAGGAGACCAACACCGCGGCGGACTTCGAGCGGCAGGCCCGGACCCGCGCACCCTTCCTGACGTGGGTCCCCTTCCTTTTCGTGTCCGCCTTGACCGGGCTGCGGGCGCGGAAAGTCCTGGACCTGATCCTCGAGATCCAGGAAGAGCGGCACCGGAGGATCTCCACCCCTGAGGTGAACGAGGTGCTGGGTCGGCTCGTGCACCGGCAGCCTCCGCCCCATTTCCGGGGGCGTGAGGTCAAGATCAAGTATGGAACCCAGGTCACCGAGGCCCCTCCACGCTTCGCCCTCTTCGCCAACTTCCCGAAGGGTGTGCCGGCCCACTACATTCGCTACATCCAGAACGGGTTCCGCGATGCCTGGGGCTTCGTGGGGACCGATCTCCGCATCAGCCTCCGGGAATCCTCAACCGACTCGCCCTACTCGTGATCCCCGTCGCCTTCCTGTTCCTGGCCTACCTCCTGGGCGCCACGCCCACCAGCCTGTGGGTCGGGAAGGCCGCGTACGGCGTGGATCTACGTGAAGAGGGCAGTGGTAATCTGGGCGCTACCAACACGTTCCGAATCCTGGGGTGGAGAGCGGCCCTTCCCGTTCTGCTCTTCGACATGTTCAAGGGGTGGCTCCCCGCCGCGTACTTCGCCGCGTGGGCCGGCATGGAGTCTTTCGGCTGGACCCTGGCCTTCGGCGGCGCCGCTATCGTGGGCCACGTCTTTTCCGTGTGGGCGCGCTTTCGGGGAGGGAAGGGAGTCGCCACGAGTGGCGGCGTGTTCGTGGCTCTGGCGCCCTGGGCTGTGCTGGTGGCCCTGGTCGCCTTCTTTGCCATCGCCTTCACCACCCGGTACGTATCGCTGGCCTCCATCACGGCGGCGCTCCTGGTCCCGGTGGTGGTTGCGAACACACCCCACCGGGGCGGCGACGCCCTGGTCTACTTCTCCGTGCTCCTCGCCACCTTCGTCATCTGGGCGCACCGGTCCAACATTCGGAGGCTTCTCCGCGGTGAGGAGAACCGTTTCGGCCGGCGAACCGCCTCGGTGCCAGGTCCGGGCCCGGGAGGAGAGGCGCCGGACCCCGAAGGGAACCGGGGGGATGCCGCGTGACCCGGGTGACGATCATGGGCGGCGGAGCCTGGGGCACGGCGCTGGCCTCCGTTGTGGCGAAGAACGGTCATTCCGTCACGCTCTGGGCCCGGGAGGACGAGGTGGTGGAGGCGGTCAACCGGGCGCGGGAGAACACCGTCTTCCTTCCCGGTGTCGGGCTTCCCGAGGGGATTCGGGCCACCACCGACCTGCACGAAGCCGTTCGCAGCGCCCAGGTGGTGGTGAACGTGGTCCCGTCGCAGTTCGTGCGGTCCGTCTGGCAGGAGGTGGCCCACGAGCTGGATGCGTCCGTCCTGGTGGTGAGCGCTTCGAAGGGGATCGAGACGCGAACGCTCGAGCGCATGGACGAGGTCCTGGGAGAGCTCCTGGGAGATCCGATCATGGAGCGTTTCACGGTGCTCTCCGGACCGAGCTTCGCATTGGAAGTGGCCCAGGAAGCGCCCACCCTGGTGGTAGCTGGCAGTCGGGACCTCCAGGCCGCCGAGGAGGTCCAGGCGCTCTTCCAGAATCACTTCTTTCGCGTGTACACCAATCAGGACGTCATCGGTGTGGAGCTTGGCGGAGCACTGAAGAACGTCATCGCCGTGGGGGCGGGGGTCGCGGCGGGGCTGGGTTTCGGGCACAACACCATGGCGGCCCTCATCACCCGTGGCCTGGCGGAGATGACGCGCCTGGGAATCGCCATGGGCGCCCGGCGGGAGACCTTCGCGGGTCTGGCGGGTATGGGCGACCTGGTCCTGACCTGCACCGGGGAGTTGAGCCGGAACCGGACGGTGGGGTTCCGCCTGGGCCAGGGTGAGTCCCTGGAGGAGATCCTCGGCCCCATGCGGACCGTGGCGGAGGGTGTGAGGACGGTGCAGGCGGTCCAGGTGCTGGCTCACCGGCACGAGGTGGAGATGCCCATCACCGCCGAGGTGCACGCCATGCTGATGGAGGGGCGGCCTCCCCGGGAGGCACTGGAAAACCTCATGTCACGGGCCCCGAAACCGGAGGATTGGACATGACCGACCAGGAGCACGATCCGCAGAGCACACCCGAGGAGGAGGGAACGCCCGCCGCACCGGGGGTGCCGGAAGGAGGTGAAGGTGGTGGGGACGAATCCCCCGGGCTGAACCCGCCGGCGTCCCCCACCGCCCAGGCGGGTCGGGGTGGCCCCGCGGGGAACGATCAGGAGCCCATCGCACCTCGGGTCTACTACTCCATCGGCGAGGTTTGTGACCTGACGGGACTGAAGCCCCACGTCCTCCGTTACTGGGAGAGCCAGTTCGAGGTCATGAACCCCACCAAGAACCGGGCGGGGAACCGCGTGTACCGGCCGAAAGACATCGATCTGGTCTTCCTGGTGCGAAGGCTGCTGTACGAAGAGAAGTACACGATCGAGGGGGCCCGCCAACGCCTCCTGGAGATGCGGCGCGAGGGTGCGCTGGACGACGAGAAGCAGGAGGTGCTCGGTCCCGAGTTCCTGGCGGAGATGAAACGGGAGCTCCTGGGCCTCAAGGAACTCCTCACCTTGCCTGACCAGGGCGATTGAGGACCCCGTGCCGATGCGGATCCTCTGCACCAACGACGACGGCTACCTGGCTACTGGCCTGAACGTCCTGGCCTCGGCGGCGCGACCCCTGGGTGAGGTGAGCATCGTCGCTCCGGACCGGGAGCAGAGCGCCACGTCCCACTCCCTCACCATCCACCACCCCCTGCGGGCCCGCCGGGCCCGGGACGGTGCGCTCGTGGTGGACGGCACCCCCACCGATTGCGTGATCCTGGCGGTGGGTGAGCTGCTGGACCAACGGCCGGATATCGTCCTGTCCGGGGTGAATCACGGGCCGAACATGGGGGAGGACGTGCTCTACTCGGGCACGGTGGCCGCAGCCATGGAAGCCACCGTGCTGGGGATCCCCGCCGTGGCCGTCTCCTACACCGGATCCGAGTACGAGGAGCTCCCGGGGTGGGAGGGCATCCTCACCGGCCTTCTCCGTGCCATGGTCCGTGCCAAAGACTTTCCCACCGACACCCTGTTCAGCGTCAACCTTCCTCCCGTCTCTCCTGATGAGGTGCGGGGTGTGCGCGTAACGTCATTGGGGAAAAGGCGCTACAGCGATTCGCTCACACGTGCTCTCGACCCATCAGGGAAGGAGTACTTCTGGATCGGAGGGGGGGTGACCAATTGGTCGGGTGCGTCGGACTCGGACTTCCGGGCGGTGGAGGAAGGATACATCTCGGTAACCCCCCTGCACCTGGATCTCACGAACTACGGGCTCCTGGAGGAGATCCGTGGATGGGAGCTCTCCCTCTGACCCCCCGCCTAGTGCGACGGCTTCACCCGTGAGTCCCCGCGTACCTGAGGACCACCGGTTCACGGGCCGACGGCGGGCCCTCATCGAGGCCATGCGCATGAAGGGTGTTCGGGACCTCGAGGTCCTGGAGCTCTTCGACCGGATTCCCCGGCACCTCTTTCTTCCGGAGGGGGTCTGGGCCCGGGCCTACGGAGACGAGCCGGTCCCGATCGGGTATGGGCAGACCGCGTCCCAGCCCTCCCTGCAGGCGATCTACCTGGAGATCCTCCAGCCCACCGCTCACGATACGGTCCTGGAGCTTGGGACGGGCTGCGGCTTCCTCACGGCGCTCCTATCCCAGATGGCCAACCGCGTCTACTCGGTGGAGCGGATTCCACAACTCTCGGCCCGGGCTCGGGAGGTGTTGGACCGGCTGGAGATCCGGAACGTGGCGCTCCTGGTCGGAGACGGTACGATTGGATGGCGGAAGTACGCCCCCTTCGATGTCATCGTGGTCTCTGCCGCGGCGCCCGAGGTGCCGCGGTCCCTGGTGGACCAGCTGGCGGACGGGGGCCGAATGCTGATTCCCGTGGGGTCCCGGGACGCCCAGCGGCTGGTGCTGGTGGAGAAGCACGGGTTCGCCGTGACCGAGCAGCCGCTGGACCCGGTATCGTTCGTGCCCCTCCTTGGGAAATACGGATTCAAGACGGAGGGAGACGAGGAGTGAAGAGCGAATTCGAGCATCCCCGGTCCAGCCGGGAGACGCTGGAGGCCGGTGAGCTGGCCCCCGGGCACCCACCCCGGACGGGGCCCATCCGGCGCCTCTACGACTGGGTCCTACACTGGGCCGATACCCGGCACGGGCCCACCGCTCTGGGCGCTCTCTCCTTCGCCGAGTCGTCCTTCTTCCCGATTCCGCCGGACCCCCTCCTCATGGCCCTCTCGCTGGGGGCGCCCCGGAAGTCCCTCCGTTTCGCCCTCATCACCACCCTCACCTCGGTGGCGGGCGGGATCCTGGGCTACGTCCTGGGATCCCTGGCGTGGCAGGCCCTGGGTCCCCTCTTCTTCCAGTACGTCCCGGGGGTCACCCCGGAGGCCTTCGGGCAGGTGCAGGCGCTGTACGAGCGCTATGATTTCTGGGCCGTCTTCCTGGCGGGGCTGACCCCGATCCCCTACAAGGTCTTCACCCTCTCCTCCGGGGTCTTCGCCATCTCGTTTCCCATCTTCGTTCTGGCCAGCGTCCTGAGCCGCGGCCTGCGGTTCTTCGTGGTGGCCGGGCTGATCTACGCTTACGGGGAGCCCATCGCCCGTTTCATCGACCGGTACTTCAACCTCCTGACCTGGGTCTTCGGACTCCTTCTCGTTGGGGGTTTCCTGGTGGTGGAGATGGTCCTCTGACGTAGGAAGCGGGCTGCCCGGTGCGCACCAGGCCTGGGGCCCGGGGAGACAAACGTTTATTCCCGCGGGGTCCGGTGCTCATATTGGTAGGGAGCCTCTACCATCTCAGGAGCCAGTATGTCGGGTGCCCCATCCAACGCCAACGGCCGCGCCGCCGATCGCCTTCCTCCCCCGGCATTTCCGCGGGGACGGCGGCGTTGGCGCGTTCCCGCACCCCCTCCCGACGCCGTGACTCCGGAAGTCCCCGAAATCCCGGAACCTTCCGAGGTCCCTGAAGCCTCCGACGGCCCCGGCGAGCGGCTGAACGGGCCCCTCCCGGACGACGTGGTGGTGCTCCCGTGGGAGGATGGAGACGAGCCAGTGCCCCCAGGCCACGCCGAAGCCGTCAACGAAGAGGCCTTCATCTCCCCCGACACGCCGGTGATCCGCCTGAGCCCGCCGACCGTCCCGGAGGACTTCGAGGAGGTCATGGGGCGGGGGCAGTCCGCCTTGGACGTCCCTTCCTTCGATCCCATGGAGGATGTGGAGCTCGGCCCCCAGGGTGCCGCCTGGGAGGACATGCCGGTGCGTGACGAGGTGGAGCCTGAGGGAGCGGCCTCGGCGGACGTGCCGATCGATGACGAGGTGGAGCCCGAGGGGGCCGCCTGGGAGGACGTGCCAGTCGGTGCGGAGCTCGGCGCGGAGGGAGCCGCCGAGGTGGACGTGCCGAAAGGTGACGGGCTGGAGCCAGTCGGTGATGACCGGGAGACGGATGGGGTCAACCCAGTGTGGGATGGGGAAGCGGACGCCACGCCGGTCGCCCTGGGGGAACCGGTGGAGCCGGCGGTGGTGGAGGAGGACCCTGGCCTGCAGGTCCTGGTAGCGGCCGTGCAGCGCCTGGCGGACGATCTCACCTCACGGGGAGAGGAGGCCCTGGGCACCGAGGCGGCCCTCTCGCCATTCGAGGCCACTTTGCGGGCGTACTGTGTTGGTTATCTTGAGGGACTTCGCGACCTCGCGTCCCCTGACCCCGACACCCCCGCACGCCATGAAGATCCTGGAATCACGTCCCGGTGAGATCCTGTTTCTGGCCTTCCTCGTCGGTGGCCTGGTTCTGACGGTCGCGGTGGCCACCGCGGAGCGCTTCTCCGGGCTGGCCGGGCAGGTTCCGGGCAAGGACTTCGACTCGGGCCTCATCGATGCCGTGGCCAACGGCTCATCCTGGGACGCGTCGGTCCACGGGAAGTAGGGGGCGAACGGAGAGGCCGGTTCGCAGGCCTCTCCCGGCGAAGACGTGAAGAGGGGCACCGGGCTCGGCCCGGTGCCCCTCGCTCATTCCTGTCCGGCGGTTCCGTCCGAAGAGGCCTCCGCAGGCCGGGTCAGTGGATGGGCCAGTCGCCGAAGATGCCGCAGTGACCCGCCCGGTCGGTGGGCTTGAGTTCCTGCTGCATCCCGGTGTACCCGGCGTTCATCACCGCCATGGGCGCGAAGTGGTAGAATCCGTTCGCCTCGGTCCTGAAGAGGGATCCGAAGTGGGCCTGGCCGAGTCCGTGCCCCGCCTCGTGGAGCATGACGGTCTCGAGATCGATGACCGGCGCGTCGATGGCCCACGGGAACTCGGAGCTGTAGAGGATGACCGCGAACGCATAGTCCAACGCGCCGTCATTGTCGATGTCGGTGGGCATGCCGTCGCTCATCACCCAGATGAACGGGATCGTGAGGCCCAGCACTCCGGGAGGGAGCGCGGTGAACCCCGCGTGGAGGATATCGACCTCCGCCGCCGGGATCAGGATCTCGGTGCGCTCGATCTCCAACCGCTCGGAGCAGCGCTGCGTCGCCCAAGTCGTCATGGCACGGTCTGCGGCGCCGTTCACGTCGTCCGTGCTCAGGCCACCGGGAGCGGACGCCTCGACGCCGTACCGGAGCACCGTACGTCCTCCGCGCCTCGGGTCACCCGGGACCCACTGGACGGGGATCTGCTTGTTTCCCACGTCGCGGAAGAAGACGGTGTTACCCATTTCCTGGGCCCCCGGGGCGGCGAGCCAGAGGGCCCCGAGGGGCGCCGCACCGAGTTGACCGTACGTGGCCTCGAGGCGGGCCGCGAGAGCCGTGAGCCCAGCCGCGACGTCACTCAAGGGTGCGACAGGCTGCCCCCGGGCTTCGGTGACGCCGTCGGCCCGCGGCGGCTCGGGTGCGGCGGGAGTGCCTGGGTCCAAGACGTCTCCGCAGGCGGTGACGCCTGCGAGCAGGGTCACCAGGGCCAGCTTCTTCATGACAGATCCTCTCAGTCCGGGCCCGTGCGCCGGCTGCCAGGAGCACGGTTGGTTGCAGGGATGGAGCCGCGGCGGATGCACGTGGGCAGCCGAGCCTCTGCGCTCCGGCCCACGTTGCCTGGGAACGGATGTCGCCGCAAGCGGGCGCGTGCCAGGCTCATACGCGGCGAGAGTCGTTCAGCAGGCCCGGGCGTGTGGAGGTCCCGTAGGCGGCCTGACATCGCAGACCGGGGGTACCATGCCGATCGTTGCAAGGGTATCGTTTCGCTGGGTCCCCGTAGCTCAGGTGGATAGAGCGACTGCCTCCTAAGCAGTAGGCCGCTGGTTCGAGTCCAGCCGGGGACACTCTGGCGCGGAAGGACACCGCAAGCCGAAGGGCCTGCGGTGTCCTTTCTTCGTCTGGCGCCTGGCCCGGCGGTCGCGCCGCGCGGGCGCCGGGACGCACAGCGGTGGATCCGCGCCTTGGGCACGCCTGCGGCTCCACCGCGACCCTGGATTGGGCTCGCCCGCCTACTCCGGTAGCTCCCGGGCCATCAACGCCACCAGCGCCGCCGGGTTGTCCGCGTTCAGCCAGTGGCCCCCTTCGACGTGATGGAGGTGGACGCGTCCCGTGACGAGTCCGGCCGCCTCGAGCCGGTGGCACCCCTCCTCGTCCAGGATGGACGATTCGGTCGCCCGGATGAAGTGAAGGTCCGGCCCGTGGGGGTGCTCCACAGCGGGCCAGGCGTCGGTGCGGAAGAAGTCGCGCAGGAGGGCCTCCATCTGGTCGGGATCGAGGCGCCACCGGAAGCC
>CP070829.1:3036509-3051471 GCA_020344755.1 Gemmatimonadales bacterium | reverse complement strand
GGCCGGATCGATCCGGCCCGCCCCTTCGTCGTCCTGACCCTTGGCCACCCGTCGGGAGGCCGGGCGGACGAGCGTGGGGCAGGGGGGTGGCGCTACATGCGCGGGAGGGTGACGCCCACCTGCTTCATGTACTTCCCCTGCCGGTCGGCGTAGGCGGTCTCGGGCTCCTGGTCGCCCTCGAAGAAGAGGAGCTGGGCGATCCCTTCCCCGGCGTAGATCTTCGCCGGAAGCGGCGTCGTGTTGCTGATCTCCAGGGTGAGATACCCCTCCCAGGTCGGCTCCAGGGGCGTCACGTTCACGATGATGCCGCACCGGGCGTAGGTGCTCTTCCCCACACAGATCACCAGCACGTCCCGCGGGATCCGGAAGTACTCCTCGGTCCGGGCCAGGGCGAACGAGTTCGGGGGAATGATGCACTCGTTCGCGTGCACGTCCACGAAGGAGCGATCGTCGAAGTTCTTGGGGTCCACCACCACGTTGTGGACGTTGGTGAAGACCTTGAAGTCCGGTGCCACGCGGATGTCATATCCGAACGAGGAGATCCCATAGCTGATCTTCCCTCCCCGGACCTGGCCGGACTCGAAGGGCTCGATCATCTGGTGTTCCTCGCACATCCGGCGGATCCACTTGTCGCTCTTGATGGGCATGAGATGGTCCTGATCCTGCGCGTGCTGGGGGTTGGAGCAGCTCCCTGAGGGCCTCAAGAAGCGGATGAGTGGGGCCGAAAGATAGAGGGGCCGCCGGGCCCCGGCAAACTCCATTCAACCCTCGTGTTTTCGAGGATTTCTCCCGGTTGACACTCCTTTTCGGGTCCCGGTACATTCCGACGTCATTTTAGTGAACAATTTCACAAACCCTCGGACGAAGGCCGACATGTCGGGGTCCTACGCTCCACTCCTCATCCTGTTCGGCGTGTCGATTCTCAACGCCGTGGGGATTGCCGTCGCCACCCACATCGTCAATCCCCGGCGCCCCACCCCGCAGAAGGACATGCCCTACGAGTCGGGCATGATTCCCCTGGGCGACACGCGGGAGCGCTTCAGCGTGAAGTTCTACATGGTGGCCATCAGCTTCATCGTCTTCGACCTGGAGACCATCTTCCTGGTCCCGTGGGCGGTGGGAATGAGGGGCCTGGGATGGGGTGGATTCGTGGCCATGTCCCTGTTCGTGGTGGTGCTGACCCTCGGCCTGGTGTACGAGTGGAAGAAGGGAGGTCTCGAGTGGGATTGACGGACAAGAAGCTTCCCGGGGGCGGCACGAGCGCGCGATCCGGTGGGCTCTTCGGTGCGGGTGGGCCCACCTTCCTGACCACGAAGCTGGACTTCATCGTCAACTGGAGCCGGAGGAACTCCCTCTGGCCCATGCCCTTCGGAACCGCCTGCTGCGCCATCGAGATGATGGCCTCGGCGGCGTCCAACTTCGACCTGGCCCGGTTCGGCATGGAGCGGATGTCGTTCTCGCCCCGGCAGGCGGACGTCCTGATCTGCGCCGGGCGCGTTCCGTACAAGCTGGCTCCGGTCCTGCGGCGGATCTGGGACCAGATGCCACAGCCGAAATGGTCCATCTCCATGGGGGCGTGCGCGTCCTCCGGGGGCGTATTCGACAACTACTCCATGGTCCAGGGGATCGACACCATCATCCCCGTGGACGTCTACATCCCGGGGTGCCCGCCCCGGCCCGAGGCGTTGATCTACGGCCTCATGATGATCCAGGAGAAGATCAAGCAGGAGTCTCTGGCCCAGCACTTCGATAATCGGGCGGAGGACCCCCTGAGCGTGGGGCGCCCCCGATCGGACGACGCGGAGGTGGAGGCGCTGACGGGTCCCTTTGGAAACTCCACCCGTCAGAATCGGGTCAGCGGGCTGGTCCAGACGGACCGGATCTCCCGCCCCGAGGACCGACTCCCGTAATCCCAGGAGAGACCCCATGGCCGACGAGACCCGTTCCGGCTTGGACGCGGTGGAGGAAGGCCCGGCTGCCAGCGAAGACGCCGAGTCGGCGGCCTCCGGCGCCGGAACGCTTGCCCCGGAGCACCCATCCGTGAAGGCCCTCCGGGCCCGCTTCGGCGAAGCCATTCACTCCCATGAGGTCGGGTGCCGGGGACAGCACGTGGTCTTCGTGGACGCCGCCCGCTCCCGGGAGATCCTGGAGTGGCTCCGGGACGACCCGGACCACCACTACCAGTTCCTTTCGGATCTGACCGCCGTGGACTACGGCGGGGGGCGGCCCCTGCACGTGGTGTATCAGTTGTTCTCCATGACCCATCATCGTTCCCTGCGCGTGAAGTGCGTGCTTCCGGTGACGGCGTTGGAGATCGACTCGGTGGAGCCCCTCTGGAAGACGGCGGACTGGCTGGAGAGGGAGGTCTACGACCTGTTCGGGATCCGGTTCAACGGACACCCCGACCTCCGGCGGATCCTCATGCCGGAGAACTACGCGGAGGGTCATCCCCTCCGTAAGGACTTCCCCCTGCGGGGCCGGTTCTCCCGGGCCGAGCAGACCCGCCGGGCCCTCTCGCAGGAGGTGGCCGACTTCTACATCCCCGAGGAGATGGAGATCGGGCGCGATCCTCAGGTCCTCGGGCACGAGCAGGATGGGGACGCCCTCCCGTCCGGCGAGAACGCCTGATCCCCAGCACTGGAAGCCTAATGTCGACGAAGACCGTTGAGTTTGCGGTAGGCCGCACGCCGGAGATGGGTGTGGACTCCCGGCCGACCTACGGCCCTCTGGCCCCCATCGATCTCGGGGAGCCGGACATCGGGTCGGAGCACATGCTCATCAACATCGGGCCGCAGCACCCTGCCACCCACGGTGTGCTCCGCCTGGTGTGCGAGCTGGACGGTGAGACCGTCCTCCGCGTGATCCCGCACATCGGCTATCTCCACTCCGGGTTCGAGAAGCTGGGAGAGTACCGCTCCTGGAATCAGGTGGTGCCCCTCACCGACCGCATGGACTACCTGGCGCCGCTGATCTACAACTGCGCGTACGTCATGTCGGTGGAGGAACTCATGGGGATCGAGGTCACGGAGCGCTGCAAGGTGGTCCGGGTGATCCTCATGGAGCTGGACCGGATCTTCGGCCACCTCCTCTTTTCCGGGACGTGGTCCATCGACGTGGGCGCCTTCACGCCATTTCTCTACACCTTCCAGGAGCGGGAGAAGATCTACTCCCTCCACGAATCGCTCACCGGGGCCCGGATCACCACGTCCGCGACCCGGGTCGGGGGGATGATGGCGGACCTTCCAGAGGGGTGGGCCGACGCATGCCGGAAGTTCGTGAACGAGCTTCCCCGGACGCTGGACCAGGTGGACTACCTCCTGGCCACGAACGGCATCCACCTGGGGCGCACCCAGGACGTGGGGATCATCTCCGGCGAGGAGGCCATCAACTACGGCTTCACCGGCCCCAACCTCCGGGCCTCCGGGGTCCCCTACGACGTCCGGAAGGACAAGCCGTACTACGACTACGAGACGTACGACTTCGAGGTGCCCATCGGGGAGCACGGCGACTGCTACGATCGGTTCTTGGTGCGCATGGAGGAGATGCGCCAGAGCATCCGGATCATCAACCAGGCGCTGGACCGCCTGCCGGACGGACCGATCAACGTGGAGGACCCCCGGATCTCCCTTCCCTCCAAGACGGACTGCATGAACGACATGGAGTCCATGATCCACCACTTCAAGCTCATCACCGAGGGGATCCATGCCCCGGTGGGTGACTCCTGGTTCAGCGTGGAGGCCTCCAAGGGAGAGCTGGGGATGTACGTGGTCAGCGACGGCGGGACCAAGCCGGTCCGCTGGCGGGTGCGTCCACCCTCCTTCGTGAACCTCTCGGTGATCCCGAAGCTGGCGGAGGGTCACCTCATGTCCGACCTGATCATGATCAACGCTTCCCTGGACATCGTGCTGGGGGAGATCGACCGATGAGCGACACTCCCTTCAAGAATCCCGGGTTCGCCGGAAATACCGGTGAGTTCGACCTGACCGAGGACCAGGTCCGGGGACGCGACTTCGTGCCATCCCGGCCCCTGGAAGGTGGGCATCCGTCCGGTACGGCGAGTTACCCCTACATGCTGCCGGAAAAGCACCCGGACGCGCCCCTCTTCGAAGGGGCCTACCAGGAGCGGTTCGAGAAGCTCCTCACCCGGTACCCGGATCGGCGGGCGGCCCTCCTGCCGACGCTGGCGCTGGCCCAGGAGGTGCGCGGCCACGTTTCGCCCGAGACGATGGACGAGGTGGGGAAGCTCCTGGAGCTCCCGGATGCCTACGTCCGCGGGGTGGCCACTTTCTACACCATGTACAACAAGGCGCCGGTGGGCCGGTACCTGGTCCAGGTCTGCACGAACATCTCCTGCAACCTGTGCGGCGCCGACGAGGTCCTGGCGGCCTTCCTGCGGGCCACCGACACGGAGATGGGAGAGACCTCCGCGGACGGAAACTTCACGATCGTGGAAGCGGAGTGCCTCGCGGCCTGCGGCTTCCCGACCTGTGTGCAGATCAACTCGCGCTACTACGAGAATGTCACCCCTCGGGACGTGCCGGGGCTCCTGGAGCGGCTCAGGGAGAAGGGGGAGTAAGGCATGGCCTATCCGTACGTGTCGGACCGGGAGGTCCGGATCCTGAGCAAGCACTTCGGTGACCCGGCGGCGCGGACCCTCGAGGGAGCTCTGGCCAACGGTCGCTACGAGGCACTGAAGAAGGCCCTGGAGATGGACCGGGGTGCCGTCATCGAAGAGGTGAAGACCTCGGGGTTGCGGGGCAGGGGGGGCGCCGGGTTCCCCACCGGCGTGAAGTGGAGCTTCATGCCGAAGGACTCGGGCAAGCCGCACTATCTCTGCTGCAACGCCGATGAATCCGAGCCGGGGACCTTCAAGGACCGGGAGATCATCCGCTGGGATCCGCACCAGCTCATCGAGGGATGCCTGATCGCCTCCTACGCCATCGGCGCGGAGCACTGCTACATCTACTGCCGGGGTGAGTTCTTCGAAGCGTCTTCCATATTGGCCAAGGCTGTGGAGGACGCCTACCAGGCGGGGTACGTGGGCAAGGACATCCTCGGGTCGGGCGTGAACGTGGACATCACGGTTCACATCGGTGCCGGGGCCTACATCTGCGGCGAAGAGACGGGGCTCATGAACTCCCTGGAGGGACGCCGTGGCCAGCCCCGTGTGAAGCCGCCGTTCCCGGCGGCGGCCGGGCTCTTCGGCATGCCGACCACCGTGAACAACGTGGAGACGCTGGCGGCGGTGCCCCACATCGTGGAGCACGGCGGGGAGTGGTACCGGCAGTGGGGAACGGAGAAGAGCCCTGGAACCAAACTCTTCTGTGTCTCCGGGCACGTGAACCGGCCCGGGAACTACGAGCTACCGTTGGGATTCCCGCTCAAGGACCTGATCCACGACGTGTGCGGCGGTATCCGGGACGGAAATGCCTTGAAGGCCGTGATCCCCGGGGGAAGCTCGGTGCCCATCCTGTCTGCCGAGGAGAGCGAGGAATGCGCTCTCTGCTACGAGGGCGTCATCGCCGCCGGGTCCATGCTGGGCTGCGCGTCCGTGATCGTCATGGACGAGACCACGGATATGGTCAAGCAGGTTCGGCGGATGGCCTACTTCTATCAGCACGAGTCGTGCGGTCAGTGCACGCCGTGTCGGGAGGGGTCGGCCTGGGTCACCAAGATCCTCCGCAGAATCGAGGACGGGCGTGGTAAGGAAGAGGACCTGGAGACGCTCGTGGAGGTCACCACGCAGATGACGGGGACCACCATCTGCGTGCTCTCCGACTCCGTGGCGGCTCCGGTCCAGAGCAGCATCGAGAAGTTCCGCGACGAATACCTGGCCCTGATCCGTCGGGGCGAGCGCGTCGGCGCGGCGTAGGAGGGGAAAGCCCCTTCCCACGCCTCCACTGCGAATGCGTACGACACGAGCGAATGGCTGAGAACGGACAACAAGAGATGGTCACGCTGACCATCGATGGCCAAGAGGTGACCGTCCCCCGCGGGACGACCCTGCTGAAGGCCGCCGAGTCCGTGGGGACGAAGGTGCCCCACTACTGCTACCACGACGGCCTCTCCTCGCCGGCCATGTGCCGGCTCTGCCTCGTAGAGGTCGAAGGCGCGCCGAAGCTCCAGCCGTCCTGCGTCACCCAGGCCCAGGACGGGCAGGTGGTCCACACCGGATCGCCGAACGCAGAGGCCATGCGCCGCGGCGTCCTGGAGTTCTACCTGGTGAATCACCCCCTGGATTGCCCCATCTGCGATCAGTCCGGTGAGTGCAAGCTCCAGGACTTCGTTCACGCCGAGGGGCGGGAGCACGGACGGTCCCGGGAACCGAAGCGTGTGTTCGGTCGGGACGACTTCGGGGGAGACGTCCTCTTCTACGGGGACAGGTGCGTCATGTGCACCCGATGCGTCCGGTTCATGAACGAGGTGGAACAGGACCCCCGCCTCACGGTGGTGGAGCGGGGGAACCGCTCCGTCATCGACACCTTCTTCGAGCGCGGCCTCGACGGGACGAACTGGTCCGGCAACATCGTGGACATCTGCCCCGTCGGGGCGCTGGTCTCCAAGGACTTCCTCTACAAACAGAGGGCCTGGGACCTGGACCACACGCCGTCCATCTGTCCGTCGTGCTCCCAGGGGTGCAACATCGACCTCCACACCCGGGACAACCTTGTCCAGCGGCTGAAGCCGCGGACCAACCTGGAGGTGAACGCCCACTGGATGTGCGACCACGGTCGCCACAACTACGAGTTCATGAACCGGGGTGACCGCATCGAGGCCCCGCTCGTGAAGGAGGGCGACCGGCATACCGAGGTGGGCTGGAAGGAGGCACTCTCGACGATGCTGGACCGGGCCCGGGAGGTGGGTGGCACGGTCCGGGCCGTGGCGTCCCCCTTCTCATGCAACGAGGACCTCGCGGCGCTCAAGGCGGTCGTGGAAGCCCTGGGAGGCGGGGAGATCGTGTATCGGCTGGCGAGGGCGGAGGAGGAAATCCCCCTGAAAGGGATGCCCACATTGGCCCGGCGCCGTGACCTGGCACCCAATGGTACCGGTGCCGACGCACTGGGGTTGGAGCGGGTCGGAGACGACGACGGCACCGGGGGTCTGGAGACGGTCTCCTCCCACGATGGCGTGGTACTCGTCCTGGGTGACGCCCTCCAGGATCAGGCCGCGGACTTCGCGGGCGGCGCCTCGCTGTTCGTCTATCTCGGCACCCACGCCTCGGAAGCGGTGCAGGGCGGCGACTTCATCCTTCCGGTGACCACCTTCGCGGAGCAGGAGGGAACGTTCACCAACCGCGTGGGCAGGGTCCAACGCTTCTGGCCGGGCCTGCAGGCTCCCGGCGCCGCCCGACCGGCTTGGCTGGTCCTGGGCGCCGTGGCCTCCGAGCTCACCGAGGCCGAGCCCGCGAACACGGCGGCCGAGGCCTTTTCGAGATGGGTGGCCTCCAATGAGCCCTTTGCCGGTCTGGACTACGCATCCCTCGGGACGCGAGGAGCGTCGATGAACGAGCCCGTTTCCGCGGCAGGAGACTGACGGGATGGATATGCTGCAGCCCATCAGCGGAGTCCCGGCGCTCGTCGCCATGGTGGGGAAGGTCCTCGCCGTCTTCACCGCCACCATGTTGGTGGTGGCGTACACGACCCTGGCCGAGCGCAAGATCTCCGCGTGGATTCAGGACCGGAGCGGGCCCAATCGGGTGGGCCCCTGGGGCCTCCTACAGCCCATCGCGGACGGGATCAAGAACTTCCTGAAGGAAGAGACCATGCCCGCCACCGCGAACCGCTTCTGGTTCGTGGCGGGCCCCATGCTCTCGATCACCCCGGCCCTGGTGACCATCGCGGTGGTGCCGTTCGCGGCGCCCCTTCCCACCCCGTGGGGCGTGGTGGACATGATCGTGGCGGACATCCCCATCGGGATTCTCTACATCCTCGCGCTGTCCTCGCTGGGGGTGTACGGGCTGGTGCTCTCGGGGTGGTCCTCCAACAACAAGTATGCGTTCCTCGGGGGACTACGGGCGTCGGCCCAGATGGTCAGCTACGAGGTGGCCCTGGGCCTGTCCCTGGTCTCGGTGCTGATGCTGGCCGGGAACGTCACCCTGACACAGGTGGTCTGGCAGCAGCAGGAGATGGGCTTCTGGTTCGCCTTTCCCCTCTCCCTGGGATTCATCCTCTTTCTCATCTCCGCCTTCGCCGAGACCAACCGCCTTCCCTTCGACATGCCGGAGGCGGAGTCGGAGTTGGTGACCGGGTACCACACCGAGTACTCGTCCATGAAGTTCTCCATGTTCTTCATCGCCGAGTATTCCCACATGCTCACGGCGTCGGCGCTCATGGCCACCCTCTTCTTCGGCGGGTGGGACTTGCCGGGGGCGTGGGACAACGCCTTCTGGCACGAAGGGATGCTCATTGCCGGCTTCGATGCCGCCGGCGCCCCCATCCTGGCCCAGCCCGCGTGGTGGAAGACGCTGCTGACCCTGGCCGGATTCGGGCTCAAGACCGTGTTCTTCCTCTTCCTCTACATCTGGGTGCGGTGGACGCTTCCCCGGTTCCGCTACGACCAGGTCATGAGCCTGGGCTGGAAGGTGATGCTGCCCACGGCCCTGGCCTACGTCATGGTGGTATCGGCCACGGTCCTGGTGCTGGACCTTCTCGAGGTTTCCTACGGCTTCACCTTCGGGCTGGTGCTGACGCTGGTGAGCGGTCTGTGTACGGTGGCCTTCCTCTTCTTCCTGGACTCCGACCGGATCATCTCCGGCGCGTCCGTCCCGTACCGCCAGGACCGGCCCGTGCGCATGCCGGTGACCCAGGTGGACGCCGGCGCCCCGGGGTTGTCCGGCGATTGACACCCGACTCTTTCGACCCGCAACGCAGCGAGATTCGATGGCAGTACAGGTCAAGGTGATGCGACGCCCCGAGCCGGGCCGCTCCTCGTACCTTCGGGCCGCCTTGAAGGGTATGGCGCTGACCTTCAAGCACATGGTGAACCCGGACAAGGTGACCCAGCAATATCCCGAGGAGCAGACGGAGCTGCACCCGCGCTGGAGGGGCACGCACCGGATGGAGGTCCACGCCGACGGGCGGCCCAAGTGTGTCGCATGCGGGCTCTGCCCGACCGTGTGTCCGGCCAACTGCATCCGGCTGGTGGGCGGGGAGGACGACCAGGGGAACCGGTATCCCGTGGTCTACGAGATCGACGAGTTCCGCTGCATCTTCTGCGGAATGTGTCAGGAGGTCTGCCCGGTGGAGGCGATTCACGTGGGCAGGCACTTCGAGAACGCCGAGTATTCCCGGTCCCGCTTCGTGTACGACCTGGACCGGCTCATGGAACAGGATCATCCCACCACCCTCCTGTGGGATCCATCGGACCCCCGGTCCGAGTGAGGCCCGAGCATGGTTGAGACCGTTCTCTTCTGGATCTTCGGGGCGGTGGCCCTGGGGAGCGCCTTCGGCGTGGTCATGGGCGGAACTCTGCCCGGGAAGGGCGGGAGCCCGGTGGCTTCCCTCCTGTTCATGGTGTCCACGCTGGCCAGCGTGGCAGGGATCTACGTTCTCCTGGAAGCCCACTTCCTGGCGGCGATTCAGGTCATGGTCTATGCCGGTGCCATCATGGTCCTGTTCCTGTTCGTCATCATGCTCCTGAACCTGGGGCATGAATACCAGCGGGACATGAAGGGTTGGATGGCTTCGTTGATGCTCTTCCTGGTGAGTGGTGCCCTGGGTGGCATCCTGGCCTACCGGTTCGCCGGTCCGGGCGGAGGGGCGGAGCTGGATTTCCTGGCGGAGGCGAACACCGCCGCCATGGATGCCGCCCTGGCCGAGCAGGGAGCGGTGGGCGTCATCGCCGAGCCCCTGTACACCACCTACGTCGTCCCCTTCGAGCTCACCGGGATCCTCCTCCTGGTGGCCATCGTGGGAGCCCTGGCGCTTGCGAAGCGCCGGGTCGCCTAGGAGAGCCCTATGCTGACCCAAGCGCTCGTACTCAGCGCCCTCCTCTTTGCCTTGGGGACCTTCGGAGTCCTGGTCCGCCGAAATGCGATCATCATGTTCCTCTGCATCGAGTTGCAGCTGAACGCGGTGAACCTGGCGCTGGTGGTGTTCTCGCGGGTGGCCGGGATCGACGGGCAGGTCTTCGTCTTCTTCGTCATGACGGTGGCCGCCGCCGAGGCGGCCGTGGGCCTGGCCATCATCATCAGCATCTTCAGGCACTACGAGACGGTGAACGTGAATTCCTTCAACCTCCTGAAGTGGTAGGGACATGATGCTTTCCATGGGCATCTTCTCGCTCCCCTTGGCGCAGGAGGCCGCGGAAGCCGCCGCCCACGCCGAAGCCGCCGGCCATTTCGAGCCGTTCCTCCCCGGCCTGATCGTCCTCCTTCCTCTGCTGGGCTTCCTGGTCAACGGGGTCCTGGCCCTGGTCCATGGCCGGCGGTCCGCCGATGCGGTGCGCCGGGGTGAGGAGCTGGACCTGGACACCGGTGGGCGTCCATCGACCCACACCCTACCCACCTGGGTGGGACCGGGTGTCCTGCTGGGCAGCTTCCTGCTGGTGGTGGCCAACTTCCTCCGCATGCGTGGGGTGGAGCTGCACGAAGCGGTGGTGGTGAACTACTGGACGTGGATGGACACGGGCGCCTTCCGGGTGGAGGCGGCCCTCCAGCTGGACCAGCTCTCCATGATCATGATGCTGGTGGTCACGGGGGTCGGGTTCCTCATCCACGTCTTCAGCGTGGGGTACATGAAGGACGATCCGGGCTATCCCCGGTACTTCGCGTACCTCAATCTCTTCGTCTTCTTCATGCTGGTCCTGGTCACCGGCGCCTCCTTCCCGGTGATGTTCGTCGGGTGGGAGGGGGTGGGGCTGTGCTCCTACCTCCTGATCGGGTTCTGGTTCGGAGACCGGGAGAAGTCCGACGCGGGAAAGAAGGCGTTCATCGTGAACCGCATCGGGGACTTCGGATTCCTCATCGCCCTCTTCCTGATCTTCGTCCAGATGGGGACCCTGGACTTCGTGGAGGTCATGGGGCGAGCTCCGGACGAGCTGGTCTACGGGGGTGCGCTGGTGACGGCGGTGACCCTCTTCCTCCTCCTCGGAGCCGCGGGTAAGTCCGCCCAGATCCCACTCTACGTGTGGCTTCCCGACGCGATGGCGGGCCCGACGCCGGTCTCGGCGCTGATCCACGCCGCCACCATGGTCACGGCGGGCGTGTACATGGTGGCCCGCTCCTCCGTGCTCTTCGCCCTCTCGCCCGTGGGGAGCGTGACGGTCGCCGGCATCGGGGTGGCGACGGCGCTCTTTGCCGCCACCATCGCCCTGGCCCAGTACGACATCAAGAAGGTCCTGGCCTACAGCACCGTGTCACAGCTGGGCTACATGTTCCTCGGAGTGGGTGTCGGCGCCTACGCCGCCGGGGTCTTCCACCTCATGACCCACGCCTTCTTCAAGGCGCTCCTCTTCCTGGGGTCCGGCGCGGTGATCCACAGCATGCACCACGCCCTGCACCACACCCACTCCCACGACGACCCCCAAGACATGCGGAACATGGGGGGACTCAAGAAGTTCATGCCGCTGACGGCCTTCACCATGTGGGTGGCGACCCTGGCCATCGCCGGCATCTGGCCCTTCGCGGGCTTCTTCTCGAAGGACGAGATCATCTGGTACGCCGGGGCGGCGGCCACGGGCCCGTTCGCCTCCTTCTACACGGTCTTCTGGGTGCTGGCGCTGGCCGCGGCCATGCTCACGGCGTTCTACATGACCCGCATGATGGTCATGACCTTCCACGGGTCGAATCGCACGGGGGACGAGGAGGCGAAGCACCTCCACGAGGCGCCTCTCACCATGACCGTCCCCCTCTCCGTCCTGGCCTTCCTCTCGGTCTTCGGAGGGTGGATCAACGTGCCGGAGGCCATCCGGAACTCCTTCCTGGGGGGCTTCGGGGCGCTCCCCATGAGCGAGTGGCTCCACGACTGGCTGGACCCCGTGACCCACACCGCCACCGCCATCCGGGAAGAAGCGCTGGTGGCCGGTGGCTTCCTGGACGGGGAGCACCACTATCATGGGTACCTGGAGCACGCGCCCTTCGGCGGGGGTGAGTTGACGTGGGCACTGGCGTCCACCCTGGCGGCGCTGGTCGTGGTGCTGGTGGCTGTGTCGGTGGTGAGACGGTGGCAGATCGAACCCGCCGCCAAGGCAGGGGAGCCGCAGTCGGGCCTCAAGAAGGTCCTCTACAACAAGTGGTACGTGGATGAGCTGTACGATCTCATCATCGTCCGGCCTGTCCTCCGGACCTCCCGCTTCCTGTGGCGGATCGTCGACTCGGTGATCATCGACGGATTGGTGAACCTCTCCGGAGGGCTGGCGAAGTTCGCCGGCTTCGTGGTGAGCCTCTTCCAGACCGGATCGGTCAACACGTACGCATTCATTCTGACGGTGGGGGTCCTGCTGATCCTCTGGACCGTCGGCTTCTAGGGGGACCTGATGTCGTTGCTTCTCGAGTCGATGAGCTACGGATCCTGGGTGCTCCACGCCCTGATCTGGCTGCCCCTGGTCGGGATGGGCGTCGTCCTCGCGCTCCCGGAGGAGCGGGCGAAGACGGTGGCGTTCTGGTGGTCCCTGGTGGTCTTCGTCCTCAGCCTGGGGCTCTGGTGGAGCTTCGACCCGGAGAGCGGGGCCCTGCAGATGGCCTCGTCGGTCACCTGGATCGAGGCCTGGGGGGTGCATTACGCCCTGGGGCTGGACGGAATCAGCCTGTTCATGGTGCTCCTCACCACCTTTACCACGCCGCTCGCGATCCTGGGGTCGTTCAACTACATCCAGAAGAAGGAGCGGGCCTTCTACGCCCTGATGCTCCTCCTGGAGATGGGGGTGGTGGGCGTCTTCCTGGCCACCGATCTCTTCCTCTTCTACGTCTTCTTCGAGCTGACGCTCGTCCCCATGTACTTCATCGTGGGGATCTGGGGAGGGGAGCGCAGGATCTACGCCGCGGTGAAGTTCTTCCTGTACACGGCGCTGGGATCGCTCCTCATGCTGGTGGCGATCCTCTACATCTACGCTCGCGCGAAGGCCCAGCTCGGGTTCCCGTCGTTCGCCTACATGGACCTGCTCCGGGTGCCGCTCACCCTCCAGGAGCAGCTGTGGCTCTTCAGCGCCTTCGCGTTGGCCTTCAGCATCAAGGTCCCCCTCTTCCCACTGCACACCTGGCTTCCGGACGCCCACGTGGAGGCTCCCACGCCCGGGTCGGTGGTGCTGGCTGCGGTCCTGCTGAAGATGGGAACCTACGGCTTCCTGCGATTCCTCCTGCCCCTCTTCCCGGGGGCGGCCCAGCACCCGACCGTGGTGACCGTCATGCTGGTCCTGGGTGTCGCCGGGATCATCTATGCGGCATGGGTGGCGGCGGTCCAGCCCGACGCGAAGAAGCTGGTGGCCTACACCTCGGTGGCGCACATGGGGTTCGTGGTGATCGGGATCTTCGCACTCACCGTGAACGGTGTGCAGGGAGGGCTGGTGGTGATGATCTCCCACGGGATCAGCACCGGTGCCCTGTTCCTGCTCCTGGGCATGCTCTACGAGCGGCGCCACACCCGTCTGATCGAGGACTTCGGAGGATTGGCGCGGGTGGCTCCATGGCTCGCCACCGCCTTCGTGATCACCGCGCTGGCGTCCATCGGACTCCCGGGCACCAGTGGCTTCGTGGGTGAGTTCCTGGCGCTCCTGGGAACCTTCGAGTCCCGCCCGCTCATGGCGATCGTCGCGTCCACCGGAGTCATCTTCGCGGCGTACTACATGCTTCCCATGGTCCAGAAGGTCTTCTTCAACCAACTGGAGAAGGACGAGAACCGGGAGGTGAAGGATCTGGATCGGCGGGAGCTGACGATCCTCACCCCGATGTTGGCGCTCATGATCATCCTCGGCGTCTTCCCGACACCGGTGCTCGAGCGCATGGAGCCATCGGTGCGTGCGGTGCTGGAGAGGGTGGAGGCCGCGAGTCCCGACCGGGGGCTGGCGGCGGAGGCGCCGGTGGTCCGGGACGCCGAGCCCGTTGAAATCACCCTTCCGGCGGTGCAGGCCGCGGCCCCGGACTCGCGCCTCGCCTCCGCCTCGGACACCGAGGACACCGACCACGGCAACGCCCAGGGCGGCCTTCCGGCCGCGGACCAGGACTGACAGACATGGTGCTCGACTACTCTTCGAACCTGCACTACTTCTGGGCGCTCCTTCCGGAGTTCATCCTCTGTGGTTGGGGGATGTTCATCCTGATCCTGGGGGTCTCCGGCAAGAGGGACCCGCGCAAGCGGGGTGACCTGGCCGCAGAAGCCCCTTCGCAGGACCTCGGTCTCCTGACCCTGGTGGGGATCCTCGGAGCCGCGCTTGCCAACGGATGGCTCTACGGAGTCACGGAGGCGGGGAGGGGACTGGTCACCGTGGACGGCTTCCGGCTGTTCGCCAACTGGATCTTCCTGCTGGCGGCCGTCTTCGGCGTGGTCATGTCCTTCACCTACGTCTATCGTCAGCGCCTGCAGGCCGGCGAGTTCTACGCACTCACGCTGTTCGCCACGGCGGGGATGATGACCATGGCGGCGGCCAGGGACCTGATGGTCATCTTCCTCGGTCTCGAGGTCATGTCCATCTCGGTCTACGCGCTCACGGCGTTCAACAGGCGGGACCGGCGCTCCGCCGAGGCGGGCCTCAAGTACTTCCTGCTCGGAGCCTTCTCCACCGGGTTCTTCCTGTACGGGCTCGCGCTGGTCTATGGGGCCACCGGGTCCACGGACATCGGGGCCATCGCCCTGTCGGTGGAGAGCGGTGCGGCCCAGCGATTCCTCCTGGTGCTGGGAATCGGGCTCCTGGCGGTGGGCTTCGCATTCAAGGTCTCGGCGGTCCCATTCCACATGTGGACGCCGGACGTCTACGAGGGTGCTCCCACCCCGGTGACCGCGTTCATGTCGGTGGCGGTGAAGGCGGCGGC
>CP070829.1:3021410-3036409 GCA_020344755.1 Gemmatimonadales bacterium | reverse complement strand
GAGCCCGGCGTGCTCCGGGAGACCTGGGCCGGCTCCTTCTTCGAGTTCGAGGTGGGAGAGGGTCCGAGCCCGTCCTTCATGCTCCGGGACGACCTGGACCGGCCCTTCATGACCGGGACGCGGGTGAACTGACCCCGCTCCGCAGGGGCACGGCCGCCGGATCCCCGGGCCGTGCCCCCGCGGTCTCCGGCGGTGCCCTGCCGTCCCGGGCCCTGCCCCCCGGTCCTGGGCGGTGCCCGCTGTCCCGGAAGGGCCCCCCGCCTTCGCCCCTGGCACCTCCCTTGCTCTTTCTCCCGGTACGGATCCGGTCTGGGATCCCCCCGCGAGCAAGGGAGGAATGACATGGCTGTCGCGAAAGTGATCGAGATCACCGCCGAGTCGCAGAGCAGCTTCGAGGACGCAGTGCGCCACGGGGTGTTGAAGGCCGCGGATACGGTCAAGAACATCAAGAGTGCCTGGGTCCAGGACCAGGAGGTGATCGTGAAGGGAGGCGAGGTGGACACCTATCGGGTCCACATGAAGGTGACCTTCCTTCTGGCGGACTGATCCCCGCGCGGGCCTCCCCCCTGTCTCGGGAGGCCCCGCACCCTGAGCCCATACGTCCCGGATTGGGACATTCCGGCACGCCCCTACCCTCCGGTCCGGGACACATCCTGCGTACGGAGGTGTCCCCATGACGACGAGCACCGCCCTCGAGTACGAGGGCCTGTTGCTGCAGTCACGAGATCGGCTCCTTCACGATCTCCAGCAGTTCGAGTCGGAGGAGGAGGAGCCCCAACTGATCTCGGGAGGCGGAAACCCGCGGTGGACGAACGGAGCCGACGTGGCCTCGGACGTCCAGGAGCAGGAGTCCGACTTCGTCCACCTCCACCGACTCAGCCGTAGGCTCGAGCTGGTGGACGAGGCCCTGGAGCTGTTGCGACGGGACCCCGAGGAGTTCGGTACCTGCCGGTACTGCGGGGGGGAGATCCGGGAACGGCGCCTTCAGCTGGTTCCCTGGTCACGACTCTGCTCGCAGTGCGCCCGGGGCGAGGCGGGCCTCGAGGAAGGAGCGTGAGGTGGACGCCCCGCGATGGTCCCTGAGCGCCGACACGCTGCACGCCCGGTGTGATCCCGAGACCTTGGGCTTCAGCCGAACCGACGAGTTGGAGCCGCTGGCCGGGACCCTGGGCCAGGACGACGCCCTGGCCGCCCTGGAGTTCGGGTTGGCCATGCGTGATCCGGGCTTCAACATCTTCGTCCTGGGACCCGACGGATCCGGTCGCATGACCGCCGTCCGCCGCACTCTCCGGGAGCGCGCCGCGGAGGAGCCCACTCCGTCGGATTGGTGCTACGTCGTGGACTTCGCCGATCCCCGGCGCCCCGCGGCGTTGGAGCTCCCGGCCGGTCGGGCTCCGGAGCTCCAGGACCAGGTCGGCCGCCTGATGGACGAACTGCGTCGGGTGCTCCCCGAGACGCTGGAGTCCGACGACGTCGCGACTCGCCGCATGAGCATCGTGAACGAGCGGGCCCGAGCGGCGGACGAGGCGGTGGAGGCGTGCCGGAGAGAGATCCAGGAGGACCCCCATGTGGCGCTCATCGCCGGAGGCGAGGGCTTCACGGTGGTCCCCGCCCGGGGAGGTGAGGCCCTCACGGAAGAGGCCTTCCGATCCCTTCCGGAGAGCCACCGCGACGAGATCCACCAGCGCATGGCCGCCGCCCGGGATCGGATCAACAGCCTGCAGCGCCTGCTCCACCAGCTGCGCCGGGAGACCGGGGCCGAGGTGGAGGCCTTCCACAAGGAGGTGGCGGGGAGCGTGGTGCGCCCGCGCCTGGCAGCGCTGCGAGAGGCGTTCCGGGAGGTTCCCTCCGTCGTGGCGTACCTGGATGGCCTCGAGGAGGACATCCTGGAGCACGTCCTCCGCCTGGCGGAGCGCCGTGAGACCCCGTCTTTCCCCTTCCTGGAGGAGGTGTCGGACGGGGACTTCGCCGGGCGCTACGACGTGAACGTGCTGGTGACCCACGAGCCGGGGTCTGGTGCTCCGGTGGTGGAGGAGCCGAACCCGACCCTCAAGGCCCTGCTGGGACAGGTGGAGGGCCGGATGCGGTTCGGCGTGATGGTCACGGACTTCACACGGATCGTGGCCGGGGCGGCGCAGCGCGCCAACGGAGGGTACCTGGTCCTGGAGGCCCGGGAGCTCTTGGCCCGCCCCTTCGCCTGGAGCGCGCTGAAGCGCGCCCTCCGCACCGGCGAGCTGCGGCCCGCGGATCCGGGGTCCGAGATGGGCCTGACCACCCTGGAGACCCTCGAGCCCCGACCCGTTCCGACGCGGCTCCGGGTGATCCTGGTCGGACAGCCGACCATCTTCTACCTGCTCAAGGGGTTGGACCCCCACTTCGACGAGCTGTTCAAGGTCAAGGTGGACTTTGCGGGCGAGATGAACCGGACCCCCGAGTCGGAGAGGGGCCTGGCGGCGTGGATCGCCCGGGAGTGCCAGGAGGGGGACCTCCTTCCGGTGGCCGCGGGAGCGGTGGGTCGCCTGGTGGAGGAGGCCACCCGAGCCACCGGCGACCAGCGAAAGCTCACCACGCGGCTCCACCTCGTGCGGGACCGCCTGGTGGAGGCGGAACGGGTGGCCCGGGACGCCGGCCTGGAGGCGGTGGAGCTGGACCAGGTGGAGGCGGCGGTGCAGGCCCTGGAGTTCCGCGAGTCCCGTCCCCACCGGGAGCTGCTGGAGCTCATCGAGCGAGGCGTGCTGGCCTTCGACCCCAAGGGAACGGAGGCAGGCCAGTTGCACGGCATCGCCGTCCTCTATGGCGGCGGCCTGGCCTTCGGTCGCCCCATCCGGGTGTTGGCGTCCGCCTATGCGGGAAAGGAAGGGGTCGTGAACATCGAGCGGGAGACGGACCTGAGCGGGCCGATCCACAACAAGGGCTTCCTGGTCCTTTCGGGCTACCTGGGCCGCAAGTTCGCCCGCACCTACCCGCTCATCCTCTCCGCCTCCCTCTCCTTCGACCAGCTCTACGAGGAGGTGGAAGGGGACAGCGCTTCGGCGGCGGAGCTCTACGCCCTGCTATCGGCCATTGGAGAGATCCCGCTGCAGCAGGGGATCGGGGTGACCGGCGCCATCAACCAGGAGGGCCTCCTCCTTCCGGTGGGGGGCGTGACCCACAAGGTCGAGGGCTTCTACGCGGCCTGCCAGCGAAAGGGACTCACGGGAGAGCAGGGGGTGCTTCTGCCCCGGCGGAACGTGGAAAACCTGGTGGTCCGGCGCGAGGTACGGGAGGCCGTGGCCGAGGGCCGCTTCCACGTCTGGGCGGTGGACTCCGTGGAGGAGGGTTGGCCCATCCTGTGCGGGAAGGTCGCGGGAGAGGCCGACGCGGAAGGGGAGTTCGTTCCCGGGAGCGTCTACCGGGCCGTACAGGACCGCCTGCGGGAGTGGGCGGAGACGGCGGCGGCCATGGCCGGGGAGGGCGCACTCCTCCTGGCCTCGGGTTCTCCCGAGCCGCTGCTTACGACAACTCCACGATTCCGATGACCGGGTGATGATCCGAGCCGTACCGGTGGTCGACGACTTCCGCCGAGCTGCGGACCGAGCCGGGGTGACGAAGGAGGAGGTGGTCCAGGGGTCGGGCGATCGCCCCGACCCGGAAGGTCGGTGCGTCCAGCTCCGGCGACTGGGGAAACGCCTCCTTCAGGATGCCCAGGGCGGGCTCGAGAAAGGCCGGCGCCCAGGTGTTCAGGTCTCCCCCCACGATGGCCGGACCGTCCCCCAGGCCCCGGGCCAGCACCTCGGCCTGGCGGCCCCGGGACGCGCCGAAGCTGTCCATGAAGCGGTCCCAGGACGTCCGGTTCTCCAGGTGGGCACTGGCGACCTGGAACTGCCAGGGTGCGCCCTCCCGTGTCCGGCCGGCGAACACCCCGGCCAGGGCCACCCGCCGCTGCCGTTCCCGGGGGAGCTCGATCACGCGCAACTGGTTCAGCGGGTGGGAGGAGAGGATCGCCACCCCCCGGTCCTCCAGCGGCGCATCGGTGGTGGCGCGTCCGTTGGGCAACGCCGGGGCGTAGGCCAGGTGGAGCTCCAGCTCCCGGGCCACCTGGAGGATGTCCAGGCGTGGTCCCGACGGCGGGCGGAAGTGCAGACCCCGGACCGATTCCGTCGGACCGGGCCGCAGGGCGGCCGGCCCATGGGCGTCGGTATCCTGGCGGTGGACCTCCTGCAGGAGGATGACGAAGGGGCCCGGCACGAAGCCTCCGGTCAAGTCCCCGGAACGGAGATCCGCCACGAAGGCGGGAAGGTCTCCACCGCCCACGTGCACGTTCCAGGTGGCCACCACCAGCGAGTCGGCCACCGGGACCGACACGACGCCACCGTCCCCGACCTCGGGGAGGGGCGAGACCCGCACCACTCGAGAGGCCTGCCAACGGAGCACGGTCTCGGGAAAGGGCCCTCCGCCGTGGGCTGGAGCGCAGCCCTGCATCAGCAGCGCACCCACCACGGGAAGCCAACGACGACGGGAGATCGCGGGCCGACGAACTGTACGGGGAAGGTGGGCCATGGGTGGGGGTGAGGGTGCACGGGACGCCCCTGGGAATGGGAGGACGGGCTGTCCTACCCGCCGACGGCCCCCGAGGGTTCCCTTCGGCTCCGCGGAAGAACGGGTGCGCGCCTCCGGGAAGGGGGGCCGGAGTCTGGGATCCACCCGCGGTTCCACACTCCTTCCCCATCCACCCCTTCGGGACCGGATCCGTCGGGTGTTGCGGCGTCTTCGGGGGATCCGGGGCCTGGTGGGGCTGGCCCTTCTCGTCCTGGCCGGGGCGGTGGGCCATCGCGTGGCGGACATCGTGCGCGGGACCCCGGTGGCGGGGGTGGTGGTGGTGGACTCGCTTCCTTCTCCCGGTAGCCCGGTCTTCACCCGGGAGGCGGCGGCGGCGGCCCAGGTGACCCTCAGCTCCGGGAACCGGGTTCGGATTCTCCTGGACGAGGACCTCTTCCGGGACATGATGGGGCACCTGCGCCGGGCCCGGCAGTCCATCCTCCTCTACTCCTACTACTGCCAGCCCGGGAGGTTGGGAGATCAGCTGGCCGACGTCCTGGCGGCCCAGGCCCGGGGCGGGGTTCGGGTCTTTCTCCTCGGGGATGGGTTCGGCTGCCGGGAGTACCTGAACGCGGTCGGACCGAGGCTCCGCTCCGCCGGGGTCAGGGTGGCCGCGCACCGTCCGGTCCGGTGGTGGCAGCTGCACCGGGCCCAGCACCGGAACCACGGGAGGGTGGTGCTGGTGGACGGAACGGTGGGGTACACGGGTGGTTTCGGGATCGCCGACGATTGGGTGGGGGGAGAAGACACCCCTCCTTGGCGGGACACCAACCTCCGCATCCGGGGCCCGGCGGTGGCCGAGTTGGAAGCCGCCTTCACGGCGGCCTGGTCCGAGGCCACCGGAAACCTCCTGGTGCTCTCGGGCGAGGCCGAGCCGCGGCCGATGGCTGCCGACCCGGAGTTTCCCGACGTCCTGGCGGGCCTCCTGGTCTCTCGCCCGGGTCTGGGCGTCACCACCGCCGACCGGTATCTCGCCTACTCCATGTCGGGCGCGACCCGGACCCTCTACGTGGCCAACTCGTACTTCGTACCTACGGCACGCACCCGGCGCATGCTGGCGGACGCCGCCCGCCGCGGCGTGGACGTGCGGGTCCTCGTCCCGGGCCCGGTGAACGACGTTCCCGGTACCCGGTGGGCCGGTCAGCTGCACTTCGACGAGCTGCTGGAGGCCGGCGTCCGCATCTGGCTCTACCAGGGGACCATGATGCATGCGAAGACGATGGTGGTGGACGGCCGGTGGGGCACCGTGGGAAGCCTGAACCTGGACAACCGCTCCCTTCGGCTGAACGAGGAGTGGTCGGTGGTCTTCGACGACCCCGGACTGGGCGCCGCCCTGGACAGCCTCTTCCTGGCGGACCTGGAGAGATCGAGGGAGCGGACGGTCCAGGAGCACGCCGCCCGCTCCCTCTGGGACCGGGTCAGGGAGCGACTGGCGTGGGTGATCGAGCCGCTCCTGTAGCGGTGACCCGGAGGCTCGCGGCCTGGGGACCCAGGTCGCCCTCCTCCATGCGGTACTCCACCCGGGTCCCCACCTCCAGCGTCTCCCACCCCTCCTCCAGCACCGCGTTTCGGTGGAAGTAGACCACCCCGCCGTCGTCCCCCCGAAGGAAGCCGTGATCCGGGAAGAGATCGGTGACCACGCCCCGGGGTTGCACCTCGTGCCGCTTGACCTTGCCACCCTCCACCTGGTGAAGCGCCAGCACTTGTCGGCGCAACTTCTGGAAGGCTTCGCCCACGGCGGTGACCAGGGTCTCGTTCTCCGAGTGCTCCGGCGGCGTCCGGGAGACATTCACCCGGCCTCCGGGGCGGGAGAGCTCGAGCCGCACCTGGTAGAGGTTCCCCAGGCGATGCCGCGGATTCCGCTGCTCCACGACCACGTCGCACCGGAACGCGTCCGGAACCAGCGGTTCCAGGGACTCCACCGCCCGAACGATCTGGCGCTCGATCCGCCGTGACGGACGCACGTTTCGCCACGCCACCTCGAAGGGAAGACCCCGGCCCGGTTCCTCGACGCCCTCGCCCAGGACGATGCCCGAGTGCCCGTGCCGGAGGACCAGGACGGAGCAGGGCGCCGACCGGGCCACCTCCAGCGCCACGCTCCCCAAGTGCCGCTCCTCCACGTGCTCCACGGAGCGGGATCCCAGCACCAGTAGATCCGCCGCCGCCGCCGCTTCGACGATGGCTTCCGCCGCCTTGCCCGACTCGATCCGGGGCTTCGCGGGAATGGCGTGGTCACTCAGGACCGAGGCGGCGTGGTGGCTCAAGCGGCGGGCGTCCTGCCACCCCAGGGATCCGCCGGCACCCTGGTCCGCCACCGCCAGGACCTCGGCGCTCACCTCTTCCAACTGGACGAAGCGCGGGAGGAGCTCCAGGGCGCGCCGGGAGTGGAGGCCGTCGTCCACCGCCACCAGGATGCGGAGGGGGTGCGCCGCGTCCGGTCGGGAGGGGTGGACCTCCCGCGCCCGCACCATGAGCACCGGTGCCGGCGCGTGCTCCAGGACGGAGAGGGCCACGCTTCCCACGTCGAAGAAGGGGGTGGGCTCCCGGCCCTTGGCTCCCACCACCACCAGCTCGAATTCCCGATCGCTCCAATCCACCGCCACCTCCCGGGGATTGCCCGACCGAAGGTGGGTCTTCACCCGGATCCCCTGGGCCACCAGGGGTGCAGCGGTGGAGTCGAGCCACTGCCGGGCTTCGGCGCGCCACTGGGACGCCGCGTCCTTCCGGGTGCCGTACGAGCGGTGCGGGGTACGGGACATGCGCGGCACCACCGAGAGAATGTGGACCTCGAGTCCGGGACGCCCGAACCAGCGGGCCAGAGCCTTGGCGGAGGCCAGGGAATAGCGGGAACCGTCGGAGAGAAGCAGCGTCTTCATGGCCATCGTCTCGGTTAGGGCGTTTCAGTCACGGGTTTCGGGCCCTCGGGAGCCGGATCGTCGGGCACCTCGATCAGGAGGTCCCCCTCGTCCCCGGTTTCCTCGGGCTCATCCGGCGAGCGGGCCTGCTGGGCCAGGGCCAGGGCCACCACGAAGACCACGGGGCCCACCACCGCACCGGCGGCGCCGAACAGGAAGATCCCTCCCACCAGCCCGAGGAACACCAGGAGGGGGTGGACCTTGATGCGACCGCTCACCAGCCAGGTCCGCAGGAGGTTGTCCACCGTCCCGATGACCAGGAATCCGAAGAGGGAGAGGCCCACCGCACGCCCCACGCTGCCCGTGGAGAACAGGTGAATGGCGCCGGGAATCCACACCACCGGGGGACCCACCACCGGGACCAGGGAGAGCACCCCCATGAGGGTGCCCCAGAGGGCGGGGGAAGGTAGCCCCACGGCCCAGAAGGCCAGTCCGCCCAGGAGGCCCTGCACGACCGCCACCAGGAGGTTTCCCACCACCGTGGCGTAGGTCACGTCCCGAGCCCGCTCCAGGAGCCGGCGGGTGTAGTGCTCGTCCAGGGGAAGGAGCATGGTGATGCCCTTCTCCACCGCCCGGGCATCCTTGAGGAAGTAGTAGAGGGTGAAGAGCGCCACGCCGGCCTGGAGCAACCACCCGCCCAGGCCGGACACGAAGCTCACCGTGCGCGCCGCCAGGAGGCTCGCCATCTGCTGCAACTGCTCGGCGATGACGGGGCTGAGCTCCACCGGCGGGAGGCCGATCCGGGCCAGGACCCCTTTGGCCAACAGGTCCAGGCGAGAGCCGGGGCCCAGCAGCGAGGGGGCCTCGCTCTCGAGCCACCGGATGCCCGCGGCCGCCTCCCGGCCGATGAGGACCGACAGTCCGGTCAGGGGAAGGAGGACCAGCAGGAAGACCCCGAGGGTGTTGACGAACGCCATCAGCCCCGGGGGGACGAGGCGATCCTCGCCCTTCCGCTGGATGGGGCGCACCAGCGCCGCTGCGACGGCGCTCACCATGAGGGCCGGCAGGACGGGCCACAGGTAGAGCGCCATCACCACGGCACCGAGGGTGCCGAGGATCCGGAGGGCCAGGTGGGAGTTGGGGGAACCGGGCGCCACGGGGGTCGGAGGAAGAGTGCCGTCAGCCATCGTGCACCTCCTGGGACGTGCGTCCGGCTTCGTAGAACGCCCGGCATTCCTTCTCCCGGCCCCGGACCACCCGCTCCCCAGCCAGGCCACCTCGGGTCTCCGTCACCACCGTGGCCTGGCCCTCGGCTCCGTCCCGGTTGTAGTAGACCACCACCCAGTCGTGGGTCTTCCCCAGCCGGTGAGCCCGTCCCGTGTTGCTGTAGAGCGCCTGGAAGTGCCAGGGGCCGCGCTCCGAGTGGAGCACCGGGAGCCAGGCCACGCGCTCGGGATTGAACCGACGGGGAGCGATGAGCCGAAGCTCTCCTGCTGCCGCCCGGCGCCGGTACTCCCGATCGACCGAGAGGATCTCCAGCACCGACGGCTCCTGTTGGGGTCGCTCGGGGATCCAGCGAGGCACCCGACGTCCGGAGAGCCGCTGGGTGAGGACCGCCCGGGTCGTCTCCACGCGGCGGGGGCCGAACCCCGGTACCTGGGCCAGCCGACCGTCCCAGGCTGCCACCTCCAGCTCTTCGAGTGTCTCCACCCCCAGGTGGTGATGGATGGCGTGGGCCAGTTCCGGACCCACCCCGGGCAGGGTCGTGAAGATCTCCTCCGGCGAGAGGAGGCCGCGCAGGCGGTCCACCAGGCGAAGCCGGCCAGTGGTCACGATTTCGGCGATGGCCGAGGACAGGCTCGGGCCGATGGCCTCCCGGGCCTCGAGCCCCGGACGCCCCTCGTCGCGGAGAACCTCCCGGACGTCCCGCTCCCAACTCCGGATGCTGGCCGCTCCCTCCCGGTAGGCACGGACCCGGAACGGGCTCGCTCCCTGGACCTCCAGCAGGTCGGCCGCCTCGGCGAAGATCTCCGCCACCCGGTCGTTGTCCGCGGTGGGAAGGCGTCGCGGCGACGACCGGGGCGGGGTGGCGAGACGGATCATGACGCCGCCTCCGCCTTATGGAAGAACTCCCGAGTTTCCACCGTCACCGTGCCCTCCCCCCGAGATACAGGAAACCCCCGGTTTCGGTCACGCCTCCCCCGGGGGCTTCCATCCGCTGGCAAACGTGCGATCTCCCGGTCTGACGCCGTCACGTGCGGCGGCCTGATCGCTTGTTTTTCCCCCTGGGCGTCCTGCTCTGGCCCTCAGGGTGCTCCGGGGAACCACCCGGAGCGGCAGTTGCGTCCAGCGACCTCGCAACCGGTGCCAGGGGGGTCAGACTCCCGGTGGCACCTTCGCACGATCACGGTTCCTGATCCTCCGGATCGAGCGAGCCTTCACCCATTCCGGTTTGCACCTTCCGTGCCAGGGTAGGACCCCTTGGAATCGCCCAATTCTCCGGTCCGTGGCGTCACCGGTGGGACACTGTGGCACGGCCCCCGATGCGGGACGTTTCGGGCGGAGGCCCCCCGGATTTCACCCCGGCGGTGGGAATTCGCCCTACAGGGTATGGGTGGGAGCGCCCTACGTCCCAAGGGTCCAGGCTGTGCCATTTTGAGCCTACCCCTCAGGACATCTCGGAGGTGGGCGGTGAAGACCGTCTCGACGCATGCAGGGCCTCCGATGCATCCCGGCTCCGAGGCCCACCGACCCTCCGACGCCTCCGGACGCGGACACCAACCGGTGGGCGCGCCGGCCCGGGGAATCCGCGTCCTGGTCGTGGACGATGACTGCGGAACCCGGGCCACCCTTTCCGATGTGCTGAGCCGTGCCGGCTACGAGGTGGCGGCCTTGGAAAGCGGGGAGGAGGCGCTGAAGCAGCTGCACGACGACGGCTTCGAAGTGGTCCTGTTGCAGCTCGAGCTGCCCCGCATGAGCGGGATGAGCGTCCTGTCGGCTCTTCCGTCCCTCCACACCGACGCCCGCTTCATCACCATGACGGCGTTCGGGTCCGTGGAGTCCGCGGTCCAGGCCATGCGCCTGGGGGCCTACGACTACATTCGGAAGCCCCTGGACGTGGACGAGCTGCTGCACCTGGTCCGGCGGGCCGCCGAGGACGTGACGCTCCGTCGGGAGCTGGCGGAGCTCAAGCGCATCACGCCCCCCGACCGCCTGCGGGACCTGCTGGGGCGCTCCACCGCCATGCACCGCCTCTTCCGGGTGATCGAGCGCGTCGCGCCCACCCGGGCCACGGTCCTGATCATGGGGGAGACGGGCACGGGGAAGGAGCTGGTGGCCCACGCGCTCCACGACCTCTCCAGCCGGAGCCGCCGGAGCTTCGTGCCGGTCGCGTGCTCGGCGCTCCCCGACACGCTCCTGGAGGCGGAGCTCTTCGGGTTCATGAAGGGCTCGTTCACGGGAGCCCTGGAGAATCGCCCCGGCCTCATCGAGCAGGCCGCCGGCGGAACCTTGTTCCTGGACGAGGTGAGCACCCTGTCCGAGGACCTCCAGGTGAAGCTCCTTCGGGTGATCCAGGATCGGAAGGTCCAGCGCGTGGGCGGACGCTCCCTGCAGCTGGTGGACTTCCGGCTTGTGGCCGCCACCAACACCGACCTCCTGGACCTGGTTCGGGCGGGGCGATTCCGGGAGGATCTCTTCTACCGGCTGAACGTCTTCCCCATCCGGGTCCCACCCCTCCGGGAGCGGCGGGACGACATCCCGCTGTTGGCCGCCCACTTCCGGAAGCGGTTCGCAGAGGAACAGGGAGTGGACGTCCCGGAGATCCCGACCCCGCTCCTGGCGCGCATGAAGGACTACCCCTGGCCGGGGAACGTGCGGGAGCTCGAAGGCTTCATCGAGCGGGCGGTGATCCTGGCCGCCGCCGGCGAACCACTCCATTTCGACCTGATCACCGACGAGGGGGCCGACACGACGGCCCGCCTGCTCCTGGAGTCGGCCTCGTCCGAGCGCTGGACCATGGACGAGCTGGAGCGGGAGTACATCCTCTCGGTCCTGGAAGAGACCCGCGGGCGGAAGAGCGAGGCGGTGAAGATCCTGGGGATCAGTCGGCGGACCCTCTACCGGAAACTTGCCCGGTATCGGGAGGAGGGCTTCGTCACCGCCGACGTGGGCGAGGGCTGACCGACACCCTCCGAGCGCAGTAAAAGCGCGCGCACGCCTGGGCCTTCGTGTGGCCCGGGAAGCGCATCTGTCACGATGTCCCCCGGTGCGCCAAATCGGCCCGAGCGGAGAAGAGGATCGTGACCCTCACGCTTCGCGGGTGGCTGCCTCAGGCTGCGCCCCGAGCGGCATTTCGGGGGGCATTCGGGGGTACCTTGCGTCGCGGGTAGGGCCCCCACGACCTCCCGGCGATGCGTTACGGGGTGTGGCATGCCCGATGCACCTCTTCCCATCTCGAACGGAACGGTCCGACCTTCTTCCTCCTCCGCCCGGAGGCGGGATGGGACGGGCACGAGCATCTGGAGGCACCCATGAAGGCACTCACACCCTGGAGTCGAGCCCTCTCCCCCTGGGAGGAACTCGACAAGATGCAGGAGCGCGTCAACCGCGTCTTCGGTCTCACGACACCGACCTTCTTCGGAGAGGAACCCCTGGGCTGGAAGCCCAACGTGAATCTCAAGGAGGAGGACGGAGAGTATCTGCTCACCGCGGAGCTTCCCGGGTTGGAGCTGAAGGACATCGAAGTCGATGTGGACCGCGACAACCTCACGCTCAAGGGGGAGAAGAAGACCGAGTTCGAGGAGAGGAAGGAGGGCCGCTGGCACATCTGTGAGCGCTCCTACGGCTCCTTCGAGCGCAGCTTCACGCTCCCGCGGGCCGTGGAGGCCGACAAGGTCAAGGCGAGCTTCGACAACGGCATCCTGACGGTCCACCTCCCGAAGCGGAAGGAGGCCATGGGCCGGAAGATCGAAATCTCCAAGAAGTAGGGGTTCTTACCGAGGAGGAACCATGTCGGTAGGTGCGATCTGCACACGCGCCGTACACACCGCCACCCGGGCCGAACGCGCCCGGGAGGCTGCTCGGCGCATGCATCAATACAAAGTGGGATCGCTGGTGGTGGTGGACCTGGAAGGCAAGCCGGTGGGCATTCTCACGGACCGCGACATCGCAGTGAAGTGCGTGGCCGAGGGGATGGGAGGAGAGGTACGGGTGGAGGAGATCATGACCCGGCCGGTGAGCACCGTCCACGAGGACACCTCCATCGACGAAGCGGTGAAACACATGTCCGGTGCGCAGATCCGGCGCCTGGTCGTGGTGGACGACGATCGGTCGCTGGTCGGGCTGTTGGCCCTGGATGACGTGCTGGAGCTCTTGGTGGAGGAAGCCGAGGACATCGGACGGCTGCTCCACGCCCAGATGCCTGCGTGAAGGCGGGGAGGTCGAGATGGAGGACAGGACCATCCAGAAAGCTGTTCTGGAGGAGTTGGACTGGGATCCGAGCCTGGATGCGGCCGGGATCGGTGTGACGGTGAAGGAGGGAATCGTGACCCTCACCGGCGAGGTGAACAGCTATCTCCACAAGCACAACGCCGAGGAGGTGACGAACCGCGTGCGGGGTGTCCGGGCGGTGGCCAACGACCTCGAGGTGAAGATCGAGTCGCCCTTCGGTCGCTCCGACTCCCAGATCGCGGAGGCGGCGCTCAAGGCCCTCGATCTGAACATCGCCGTACCGTTCGACCAGATAGATGTGGTGGTCAGTGACGGGACGGTGACGTTGAAGGGTGAGGTACCCTGGGAGTACCAGCGGAAGGCCGCGGTACGGTGCGTCCGGGAGCTGGCCGGGGTGCGTGGCGTCATCAACAAGATCCAGCTGGCGCCTCGGATCACCCCCAAGGACGTGAAGCAGAAGATCACGGCCGCGTTCCATCGGAACGCCCAGATCGACGCCGACCACGTGACCGTGACCGTCGACGGGGGCCGCGTGACCCTCGAAGGCAGCGTCACCTCGTGGGCCGAGCGCCGGGAGGCGGAGAAGGCGGCGTGGGCCGCGCCTGGAGTCCTCTCGGTGAACAATCGGATTACCGTGGAGGCGCGGGAGTTGGTCTTCTGACCCTTCGGGGTCGTCCCCCCGGGGTCCTCCCCCGGGGGTCGTCCCCACCGGGTTGTCCTAGGGAACCCTCGGACCCTCCCGGGAGGCGTGAGAGATGACCGGAATCGAGGCTCGCCGACGTCTGGTGGAGCTCCTTTCCAGGCGCGGGGTCCGCACCGAGCGGGTCCTCCAAGCCATGGGTCACGTCCCCCGGGAGGCCTTCGTTCCCGAGGAGTTGGCGGAGTTCGCGTATCGGGATGCGCCGCTCCCCATCGGGGAGGAGCAGACCATTTCCCAGCCCCTCATCGTTGCGCTCATGGCCGAGGCCGCGGACCTGAAACCCGGGGACCGCGTTCTCGAGGTGGGAACCGGCTCGGGCTACGCCGCCGCCGTCTTCGGCGAGTTGGTGGACGAGGTCTACTCGGTGGAGCGCCACGAATCGCTGGCTCACACCGCCGCCGAGCGGCTCCGCACGCTGCGCTACGACAACGTGCACGTCCTGCACGGCGACGGAACGCTGGGGTGGCCGGAGCACGCCCCGTACGATGCCGTCCTGGTGGCGGCCGGTGGCCCCCGGGTGCCGCCTCCTCTGGTGGAGCAACTGGCTCCCGGCGGGCGGATCGTCATGCCCGTGGGGGAGACGCAACGGGACCAGCGCCTGATTCGCATGACCCTCACCCCCGAGGGCCTCCAGCGAGAGGACCTTGGTGGCGTGCGGTTCGTACCCCTCATCGGTCGACGTGGGTGGCCCGAGGAGGGTGGGGTCCCCGCCGCGCCGGCCCCGCCGCCGGGCCGCGCCGGCCGCCCCCGGGACCCTGCGGCCGTCGCGGTCATTCGCGAATGCGCCCAGCCGTTGCACAACCTCGAGGAGGTCGACCTGGGTTCCCTGGTCGAACGGATCGGCAACGCCCGCGCGGTGCTCATCGGGGAATCGAGCCACGGCACCTCGGAATTCTATCGACTGCGTGCGGCGGTGACCCGACGCCTGGTCGCGGAGCACGGCTTCCGGATCGTGGCCATCGAAGGCGACTGGCCCGACGCGGCCCGGGTGCACCACTGGGTCTGGGGCGACGCGGAGCCCAGGGCGTGGACGCCCTTCAGCCGGTTCCCCACCTGGATGTGGCGCAACCGGGAGACCGAGGCCTTCGTCGAGTGGCTTCGGGAGTGGAACGAAGGTCGCCCACCGGAGGCCCGGGCGGGATTCTACGGCCTGGACCTGTACTCCCTCTTCCGCTCCATGGACGCCGTGGTGGAGTACCTGGACGGGGTGGACCCGGATGCGGCCGCGGTGGCCCGGGAGCGGTACGGGTGCCTGACGCCGTGGCAGCACGATCCCGCGTCCTACGGGAGGGCGGCGGTGACCGGAGGCTACCGGCTCTGCGAGGAGGAGGCCGTGGCCATGCTCCGGGATCTCCTGGAGCGGGAGCTGGAATACGCGGAACGGGACGGCCACCGGTTCCTGGACGCGTCCAGGA
>CP070829.1:3006203-3021310 GCA_020344755.1 Gemmatimonadales bacterium | reverse complement strand
CCGGCGTCCGGTCCGGTGAGCCGTACGGTCCATGAGGACACGGGGTGCTCCGGGTACGTTCCACCCCCCACGCGCCCTTCACCGGGTTCGGCCACGACCCGGCATCCGTCCGGAAGGCCGCCCACCGCCAGCGACCGCTGGAGGCCCATGGCCCGGGCCTGGAGGGACTCCAGGGGCTGCGAGAGCATCCGCAGGACCGGAATCTCTCGATACGCACGGTCCGGGTCCCGGTAGAGCCGCAGCGTCGCTTCCAGCCCTGCCAGCGTCGCCTTGTCCACGCGAAGGGCCCTTGTGAGAGGCGTCCTCCGCAGCACAGAAATCAGATCGCTCGTTCCGGAAATCAAACCCGCCTGGGGCCCTCCCAGGAGCTTGTCGCCGGAGAAGATCACCAGGTCAGCCCCTCGGCGCAGGCTCTCCCGCGGCGTGGGCTCCGGGGGCAGGCCCAGGGCCTCGGGATCCGCAAGCAGTCCGGATCCCAGGTCGTGGATCAGGGGGACCCCCGCTTCCCGGGCCAGGGAGCCGAGCTCCTCCAGCTCTGCCGCCTCGGTGAAGCCGACGACCCGGAAGTTGGACCGATGGACCTTGAGCATGGCACCGACCCCGCCGGCGCGGATCGCGCTCCGGTAATCTTCGATCCGCGTCCGGTTCGTGGCCCCCACCTCCCGCATCCCCGCCCCGGCGTGCTCCAGGACCTCGGGAATCCGGAAGCCCCCGCCGATCTCCACCAGCTCTCCACGGCTCACCACCACGTCCCGGCCTCGGGCCAGGGCGCTCAAGGCCAGGACCAGGCCCCCGGCGCAGTTGTTCACCACCAGGGCGTCCTCCGCCCCCGTCAGCTCCGCCACGAGGGCCGCGCAGTGCTGATATCGGCTGCCCCGGCGCCCGGTCTCCAGATCGAACTCCAGGTTGCTGTACCCGGCGGCCACCCGCTCCATGGCTTCCCGGGCAACGGTGGCCAGCGGCGCGCGCCCCAGATTGGTGTGCAGGACGACGCCGGTGGCGTTGACGACCGGACGGAGCGAGGGCGTCGCGTCCGCCTCGAGCCAGGCCCGGGCCAGCTGGAGGTAGGGAGCGGGTTCGGCGGGATCGTGGGGCCAATCCCCGCCCCCGATCCCGGCCCGGGCCTCCTGAACCGCGGCCCGGAGCGCTTCCACGAGCCTCGCCTGGGGATGCGCCGCCCCGACGCCCTCCCGCCGCGCGAGTTCCAGGAGGCGGTCGATGCCCGGGATGGAGGCCCTGGGATCCATCAGGGCTCCGGGAGGGTCCCCACCCGCCCCGTGTCCGGGGCGGCGGCCGTGTCCGGGGGCGCCGCCAGGGAATCGGCGGACACCGTGTCCGCTGGAGTCGGCGACCACCGAACCGAGGCTTCGCCCCCGCCAGCGGGAAGCCCGTTCAGGTTCACGACGCCGGAGAGAAGAATCCGTACCGGGGCCTCCGGAGGGAGCGGCCCATCCAGGAGCAGCACGATGGAGGGTTGGGGCACGGGCGTCCCGTCCGGTAGGATCGCCGTGGGATCACCCGTTGGACGACCTCCGGGCTGGGATTCCCCGGGGAGGGGTTCGATCCCCGCAGACGCCAGCATCGCCGCCCCGGCCGTGTCCCCGGCGGCCAGGGCCTCCTCCACCGCCAGGAGCAACAGGGAGTCCCGTACGATCCGCAGGGAATCCCGATACTCGGCCCAGCCGCCCTCGTGGAAGAGGCGTGCCACCCCGGGCAGGTCCTCCGGCAGGGCGGCCACGAGGACGGAATCGATCGGGTCCGCCGCCGCCGTGGTGTCGGGCGACAACGAAACCGCGACCCCGTCGAGCTCCACCGTGGGATCGACGAAGTCGTCGAACAGAAGCCGGACGACCATCGAGTCCAGAACTTCCCCCTGGGCCAGGACCGCCGGCGTGCTGTCCGGAAGAAGGACGTGGAGGCTCAGGAAGAGGGTGTCGGCGGGCCCGAGGGAATCGGCGGTGGATCCCACGGGCTCCGTGGGATCGAGGATCCGGTCGCTATTCCGGTCCTGGAAGGCCAGGATCCGGAAGGGGCCCTCCGGGAGGAGCCGGAGGGCGAAGAGCCCTTCCTGGCCGGAGGTGACGGCGTAGTTCAGGGCGCCCTCGGCCTCCGCGGCGCCGCCCTCAGGCACCCCGGTGTCCGGTGTGAGCACCACCCGGACACCGTCCAGGAAGTCGCCGGTGGCCCGGTCCCAGACCTGGCCCACCACCGCATTCTCCGTGAACTGGCCCCCGGTGGAGACGGCCCATTCGAAGGGGACGGCCATGGGGTTGCCGAACATGTCCTGGATCTCGGGAAGGATCCGGATGGTGTACACCCGTCCCGGGGCCAGGCCCCCACGAACGTGGATCTCCAGGCTGGTGCGGTGGTGCTCCACCTCCACCTCCTCCACCTCCGGGGAGATGACCACGGCACTGGCCAGGTCACCGGAGCCGGATCGCTCGCTGATGCGCTCGTTGAAGCGAACCCGGAACCGGTCCAGTCCCGGTTCCACCACCGCGAAGGTGTCCGGTTCCACCGAGATCACCAGCGGAGGGCGCCGGTCCTCGGGTCCTCCGGTGGGCGCGCCCTGCCGGGCGCAGCCACCCAGACCGGCCAGGAGGACGATCCCCGCGATCCAGGCGTTGCGGGTAGGGGGAATCATCCCTCCCCTTGGAAGAGGCGCAGCTTCTCCCGGAGCCCCTGGAGCTGGCTCCGCTGGCTTTCGGCCTTCGCGCGCTCCTTCTCCACCACGTCGGCCGGGGCCCGCGAGGTGAAGCTCTCGTTGGCCAACTTGGCCTCGGTACCCCGGAGCATCCCTTCGATCCGGTCGATCTCCTTCCGCAGACGGGCGCGCTCCTGCTCCAGGTCTACCACCCCTTCCAGCGGGATGAAGACCCGGGTCCCGTCACGAAGCACCGCCGAGGCGCCAACCGCTCCTTCCTCGGGCGTCCCCCAGGACAGGCTTTCCACACGGCCCAGCCGCTGGAGCTGGGGCCGGAGCCGCTCCACCGCGGCCTGGAACCGGTCGTCGCCCGTCGCCACCAGGAGGGACACGGTGGCTCCCTCCCCCACCGCGTATTCCTTCCGGAGGCTTCGGACGGCCGTGACCAGCTCCTGGAACGCCTCGAGCAGACGGCGGTGGTCCGGGTAGGCCCACTCGCCGGGAGCCTCCGGCCAGGAAGCGATCATGAGCTCTGAGGGGCGGTCGCCGGCATCCTCCGGCCAGGGAAGGCGGTCCCACAGGGCCGTGGTCACGAAGGGGATGATGGGGTGGAGGAGGCGGAGCGCCCGGTCCAGCACCGTCACCAGGGTGGTGCGAGCTGCGTCACGGGACGCCTCTCCCGCATCGCCGTTCAGGCGGGGCTTCACCAGCTCCAGGTACCAGTCGGCCAGGTCGCCCCAGAAGAAGTGGTAGCCGGTCTCCGCCACCTCGTGGAGGCGAAAACGCTCCATCCCGTCGGTGGTCTGGCGGATCGCCTCCGCCAGCCGTGAGAGGATCCACCGATCCTCCGTCTCCAGGTCCGCCTCCACCGCGCTCAGGCCGGCCACCGGACCCTCCCCGAGGGACATGAGGGTGAACCGCCCGGCGTTCCAGACCTTGTTTGCGAAATTGCGGCCCACCGCGAAGGAGGACTCGATGTCCTCGTGGTCCAGGGAGATGTCCGTGCCGATGGCGCACGCGTTGATCAGCGTGAAGCGCATGGCGTCCGCGCCGTACAGCTCCACCACATGGAGCGGATCGATCCCGTTCCCCAGCGACTTGGACATCTTGCGCCCCTTGGCGTCCCGCACCGTCCCGTGCAGGAACACCTCGGTGAAGGGGAGCTCACCCCGTAGCTCGAAGCCCATCATCACCATCCGGGCCACCCAGAAGAACAGGATCTCCGGCGCGGTGCACATGGTGTGCCCGGGGTAGAAGGCCTGGAGGTCGTCCGTGTCGTCGGGCCAGCCGAAGGGGCTCAGCGGCCAGAGCTGCGAGGAGAACCAGGTGTCCAGCACGTCCGGGTCCTGGCGCAGGGCATCGCTGCCGCACGCCGGACAGACCTCCGGGTCCTCCCGGAGGGCGTGGACCGCCTCGCAGCCGTCGCAGTACCACACCGGAATCCGGTGACCCCACCAGAGCTGACGGGAGATGCACCAGTCCCGGATGTTCTCGAGCCAGTGTTCGTAGACCTTCTTGTGGCGCACCGGCGTGAAGGTCAGCGAGCCGTTCCTGGACGCGTCCAGCGCCGGCTTCGCCAGGGGCTCCATGCGGACGAACCACTGGAGGGACAGGCGGGGCTCCACCACCGTGTCACACCGGTAGCAGCGGGGGACGTTGTGCACGTGCGCGTCCTCTCCGGCCAGGAGATCCTGGGCCTGGAGTGCCTCCAGCACCGCCTTCCGGGCGTCGAAGCGGTCCAGATCCCGGAAGGCCTCCGGGACCCGGTCGTTCATGGCGGCGGAGTCCGTCATGATGTTCAGGATCTCCGCACCGGTACGCTGGGCGATCTCGAAGTCGTTGGGGTCGTGGGCCGGGGTGACCTTCACCATGCCCGTCCCGAACTCCGGATCCACGTAGGCGTCGGCAACCACGGGAATGCGGCGTCCCGCCAGGGGAAGCTCCACGTCCGCGCCCACCAGCGCCCGGTAGCGCTCGTCGTCCGGGTTCACCGCCACGGCGGTGTCACCCAGCATGGTCTCGGGGCGCGTGGTGGAGACGGTCAGATACCAGCGGCCATCGCCGAACTGGCCCAGCGCCTCGGCACCGGCGTTGCTGGCTTCCGCGGCGGCCTCCCACCCCTCCTCCGCGATGGGGTAGCGGATGTGCCAGAGCCGGCCTTCACTCTCCTCCCCCTCCGCCTCCTCGTTCGACAGGGCCGTCAGACAGCGGGGACACCAGTTGATGATGTACTCGCCCCGGTAGATGAGGTCGTTCTCGTAGAGCCGGACGAAGACCTCCCGCACCGCCCGGGAGAGGTGCGGGTCGAGGGTGAAGGCGGTGCGCTCCCAATCGCAGGAACAACCGATGGCCTTGAGCTGCTCCAGGATCGTCCCACCGGTCTCCTCCACGAACTCCCAGACCCGCTTCACGAAGGCGTCTCGCCCCAGGTCGTCCCGGGTGAGCCCCTCCTCGGCGAGGAGCCGCTCCACGACGTTCTGCGTGGCGATACCAGCGTGATCGGTCCCGGGGAGCCACTCCGACGCCCGCCCCTGCATGCGCCGGAACCGGATCAGCACATCCTGGATCGTGTTGTTGAGCCCGTGGCCCATGTGGAGCACCGCCGTGACGTTGGGCGGCGGGATCACGATCACGTAGGGGTCCTTGCCCTTCTCCAGCACGTCGGAGGCGGCCACGTGGAAGTACCCGCCGTCCAGCCAGCGTCGGTAGATCGCGGGCTCGATGGCCCGGGGATCGAAGCGGGGGGCGAGCTCCTGGCTCAACGTGAACTCCGGGGCAGGCTCGGACGCGATGCGAAAGCGGGTGATACACCGCGCGGCGCCGGTGGGAGCCGTGCGCCGCGCGGATAGGCAAGTGTACCGGAGGGCCGGAGGCCCGTCAACGCGAGGAAGCCCGCAGAATCAGGGAGAAAGAAGGGTCTGCACGGCCCCTCCCCCGGGGGAGCCCAGGAAGGAATCCGGGCGCCACCGAACGGGCTGCACCAGCGCATGGAAGATCGTCCCCGGCAGCGTCAGGAAGACCCGCGCGAGCTCCGGGTCGAACTGCCGGCCGGCCTCTCGGGCAATCTCCTCCACAGCATGGGCGTGACCCAGGGACCCGCGATACGCCCGGGAGGTGGTCATGGCGTCGTAGGCGTCGGCCACGGCCAGGACCCTCGCCACGAGGGGGATCTCGTCCCGGGCCAGCCCGTCGGGATACCCGGAGCCGTCCCAGTGCTCGTGGTGGTGGCGCGCCGCAGGCGCCAGGTGGGCAAGCGAGGGGATGGTGGAGAGCACGTCCGCCCCCATTCCCGCGTGGTCCCGGACCCGGGCCATCTCGTCTTCGTCCAGCCTGTCGGGCTTGGCCAGGATCCGGAGCGGTACTCCCAGCTTCCCCACGTCGTGGAGGTAACCTCCGGCCCAGACCTGCTCCCGGAGCTCCCGGTCCAGTCCCAGCTGTCGGGCCATCTCGCCCGCCAGGAGGGCCACCCGCCGGGAGTGTCCCGCCGTGTAGGGGTCCTTGGCATCCACGACGGCCGCGAGGATCTCCAGCAGCTCCCCGGCGGACGGCGGCGCAATGGAGGGAGGGACGAGCGTCGTGGAGGCGTGTAGGATCCATCGCTGGAAGGCTGCCTCGTCGAACTCCGCCAGGCGATTCGAGTCCGCTAGGTGCAGAAAGGCCTCGGCCACCCGCGGATCGAATTCCTCTCCGGTGGCTCGCCGCACGGCGAAGCGGATATCCTCCGGGCTCAGCGGTCCCCGGTGGGGCCGGGCCGCCTGGAGCGCGCTCACCGTGTCCGCCACCCTCAGGATCCTCGATTCCACGGGAATCGCCTCCCCCGACAGGCCGTCCGGGTAGCCGGTCCCGTCCCACCACTCATGGTGATGCCGAACGATGGGGCCCAGGCACTCCAGGTGGGGGACGGCACAGAGGATCGCCTGGCTCCGGTCCGGGTGCCGACGCACGCGAGCCCGGGTGCGGGCGTCCAGCATGGGCATGGGCACCTCCCACGCCTCCTCCGCCATCCCGATCATGCCGACGTCGGCCAGGACGCCACCGAAGACGAGCCGCCCGATCTCCGCCGGAGAGCAGCCGAGGTGCGCTCCGAGCTGACGCGCCAGGTGCCCGCTCCGGGGGCCGTGGGACCGGAGGTATCCCCGGGCCAGCCCCAGGACGCCCGTGAAGGCCTCCAGGAGGCCGGCGAAGAACTCGCGGCCCGAGTGCGGAGTGGTCGGCATGGATGGGATGGAGAGGATGCGGAATGGGATGTCTCCTCTCCAAGCTAAACGGATGTTCCCGGCCAGAGCCAGGAATTCGCTGGGCCTTGGGGTCCGTCAGCGAAGCCGAGGAACCGACGTGGTGTCGGGGCGGATCCGCCGTGGGCCGACCCGGGTCGGACGCGTCTCTCGGCCCTCGGCGCGCTCCTCGGCGCGCTCCGCGTCCCGCCGCCGCCGGATGGCCTCGGCGCGCTCCTCCAGGGTCTCCCAGATCAGGATCTGGGAGGTCCCGCGGGCCACCTCCTCGTCGATGTAGGCCCGTTCCCGTGCGGCGCCGTAGGCCGGGGCGAACGAGGGGAGCGGGAGGGTGATGGAGCCCAGGTGGATGCCCTCCGGCGAGACGCCCCAACGGCCGCCGCTGTCATCGGCCCAGGTCCAGTCCAGCGACCTTCGCTGGCGCGCCGCCTCCATGGCGGCAGAATCGGCCCACAACCCCAGCCGCCACGCCAGGTCCGACTCGAGGAAGCGCTGCATGCTGACCGCGCCGAAGTCCTCCGACGCCAGTGGGGCGAAGAGGCGCGGATCGGCCTCGACCCGCACCCGCAGGCGATCTGCGGCGGTGGGTCCCAGGGGGCCGACCTCGGCTTCCGGGACCCCAAGACCCTCTCCCGGCTCCGCTTCTCGGGCGGGAGCCACGGCCCGGGGCTCCACAGGAATCGCCTGCGGCTCCGGCTCCTCCTCGGGCTCCTCTGGACGGTCCAGCTCCTCTTCGAGCGCAGCGACGAGGTTCAACAGCTCCAGGCCCTGCAGCTCGGAAGCACCCTCGCCGCCGGGGGAGACGCTGAATCCCGGGGGCCCCGACACGCCGCCGTACAGGACCAGAAGGACCAGGTGGACCACGGCCGATGCGGAGAGCCCCAGCACCCACGCCGCCCGGTGCCGGGAACGCCGGTGGGGAATCCGGAGAGGTTCCGCGGGAGCGGGGGGCGGCGAGGTCATGGACAGTCGTAACCGCAGTCAGGGAGCGGGTTCCGCCGGCCCCCGGCGGCCACTACCCTTCCGAAACGGCGGAGAGACGGCCTGCCGCTTCGCGAAGCCTCGCCTCGGGCACGGTCAGCGCGACGCGGAAGAAGCCTTCCCCCCCTTCCCCGAGGGCCGCCCCCGGGAGAACGATCACTCCGGTGCGCTCCAGGGCCATGCGTGTGAAGTCCCGGGAGGGAAGCTGCCCGGGCACGGGAATCCACAGGTACATGGTGGCCGACGGGGCCCGGACGTCGAAGCCTGCCGCGCCAAAGGCCTCCACCGCGGCATCCCGACGCCGCTGGAAGACCGCCACGTTGCCCGGGACCCACTCGTCGTAGCTCCGAAGGGCCGCCAGGCCCGCGGCCTGCACCGCCTTGAAGACCCCCGTGTCGAGGAACGTCTTCGCCCGGGAGAGCGCCGCGATCAGCTCCCCGTTCCCCGCCACCCACCCCAGCCGCCAGCCGGTCATGTTGTAGGTCTTGGACAGGGAATGGAATTCCACCGCGACGTCCATCGCGCCGGGAATCTCCAGGATGGATGGGGGGCGGTAGCCGTCGAACGCGATCTCCGAGTAGGCGTGATCGTGGACGAGAATCGCGCCCTGCTTCCGGCAGAACGCCACCGCCTCCTCCAGATACTCCAGGGGTGCCGCCGCCGTGGTGGGGTTGTTCGGGTAGTTGAGGATGAGGATCCGGGTGCGGGCACGGACCTCGGAGGGGAGCTCGCCCAGGGGGATCAGGAAGTCGTTCTCCGGTCGGAGGGGGACCGCGTGCACGTCGCCCCCCGCCAGGACCACTCCACCCCGGTAGGCCTGATAGCCCGGGTCCGGGATCACGGCCACGTCCCCGGGATTCATGACCGCCACGGGAAGGTGGGCGATCCCTTCCTTGGAACCGATGAGCGGGAGGAGCTCCCGGAAGGGATCGAGCCGGACCCCGAAGCGGGCCTCCATCCACTGGGCGACCCCTTCTCGGAACGGGGGGTGGCCGAGCTGGAACGGATACCGGGACATGGACGGGTCCGCCGCGGCTCGGGCCAGGGCCTCGACCGCAGAGGGCGGAGGCGCCAGGTCCGCATCCCCGGCCCCGAGGTCGATGACGTCCACCCCGGACTGCTCCAGCGACCTTCGCATCTCCGGGATCCCCGCCAGCGGATATCCCGGAAGGCGCGCAAGCTTCTGCGATATAGAGAATTGGCTCACGCTGCTTCGACCGGATTCTCAACAGAACTGAGCCCGGGGAGCTGCACCTTCACCACGTCGCCGGGATGGAGGGGTCCCACCCCCTCGGGCGACCCCGTGCTCACCAGGTCCCCCGGCTCCAGCGTCATGATCTCGGAGGCGTAGGCCAGGAGGAAGGGAATGGAGAAGACCATGTCCCCGGCGCGCCCGTGCTGGCGGAGCTCTCCGTTGACGTGGGTCGTCACTTCCAGCGACTCGAGGGACAGTCCCCGCTCCCTCAGGGACTCCACGGGGACCGGCGGCCCGACCGGGCAGAAGGTGTCGAACCCCTTGGCCCGGGTCCACTGGGGATCGGAGCGCTGAAGATCCCGTGCCGTGACGTCGTTCAGGGCGAGCACGTGGCTGATGGCCTCCCGGGCCTCTTCTTCGGAAGCCAACCGCAGCCGCCGGCCCAGGATCACGGCGATCTCCCCCTCGTGCTCCACCTGCCGGGAGGCGCCGGGAAGGACGATGGGCGCCCCGCCGGGGATCAGCGCCGAGGGCGGCTTGAGGAAGAGGAGCGGTTCTCCGGGAACGTCGTTGCCCAGCTCCCGGGCGTGGGCCATGTAGTTGCGGCCCACGCAGACGATCTTCGACGGTCGCTCGAGGGGAAGCGGCATGCCCCCGCCCCTCCTATCCGCGGTCGCCCCGCGTGTGGATCGTGGTCCCCACCAGGGCGCCCAGGGCGGCGATGGTGAGGAGGGCCGCGATCACCGTCCACCAGAACCCCACGTCTTCCTGCCCCGCCACGCGGCCCGCAGAGGCGTTCCGGTACGCTCCCGAAGCGAGCACCAGCCAGAGGATTCCCACGAGGTAGCCGAGGATGCGGTTCATGGTTCCGGAGGAGTTTGAAGAGGCGAGGGCCTGGAGTGGCCGAAGAGATCCAAACATACGCCCTGGCCTGGAAGGGCGGAAGCGGGACGCTGGCAAGGGGACCCGGCTTCGGCCATCTTCCACCCCATGAGCGACTACCAACTCCCCGAGCTCCCCTCCGACGAGGAACTCGGGATCGCCGGACTCTCCGAAGAGGACCTCGAACCCACGGGTGGGTCGGACACGCCCGGCGACGAGGCCCCGCCCCCACCGGACGCCGCCCCTCCCTCGCGCGCTCCTTCCCCGGGAGGGCCCCGCTGGCGGGGGTGGGTGACCCTGGGCGTGCTCCTGGTGGCCTCCTGGCTGAGCGGGAGCCACCGGACGCTTCCGCAGACGCAGGCCGCCAACGCCCCGGACACCGCGTTTTCGTCGGGCCGCGCCCTCTCCACCCTGGTCGAGATCGCCCACCGACCCCGACCCATCGGGTCACCGGAGCATGACCGCGTTCGCGCGCTGCTGGTGGAGCGGCTCGGGGAGCTGGGTCTCGAATCCGAGATCCAGGAGACCACCCAGGTGATCGCCCGGCGGGACCGGGCCCGGGCCGCTACGGTCCGGAACATCGTGGCCCGCTTGCCTGGCTCGTCCTCCACCGGCGCGATCGTGCTCACCGCCCACTACGACGCCGTCCCCGGCTCCCCCGGGGCCGGCGACGACGCCACCGGACTCGTCACGATTCTCGAGACGGTGCGGGCCCTCCAGGCCGGGCCGGGCCTGCGAAACGACCTCATCGTCCTCTTCAGCGACGCGGAGGAGGTGGGGCTCCTGGGGGCGCGGGCCTTCGTGGAGAGTCACCCCTGGATGGCCGACATCCGCCTGGTCATGAGCGTGGAGATGAGGGGCGCGGGAGGTCCGTCCATCCTGTTCGAGACCGGGCCGGAGAATGGATGGGTGGTGGAGGTTGTGAAGGAGTGGGATCCCCGGCCGCTGGCCAATTCCAGCTCCATGGAGGTGTATCGGCGCCTGCCCAACGACACGGACTTCACTCCGTTCCGGGACGCAGGGGTGCAGGGCCTCAACTTCGCCGCCATCGGACGGTCGAACCGGTACCACCAGGCTTCGGATCGGCCGGAGAACGTCCAGGAGGCCACGGTGCAGCACCACGGCGTCCGGCTCCTTGCCCTCACGCGGGCATTCGGTGACGCGGACCTCACCGAGGTCAACGCCCCGGACCAGGCCTATGTCACGCTGCCCTTCCTCGGCCTCGTCTCTCTCCCGGTGCACCTCACCCTCCCGATCTCCGGCGGGCTGGTTCTGGCCCTCCTGGTCGTCACCTTCCTGGCTTCCGTGCGGGGGACCCGGAGCCGCGGCTTTCTACTGTCGGCCGTGCTGTCGTCCCTGGCCGTGGCACTTTCGGCCCTGGCCGGCTGGGCGATCCTGCGCTGGGCGCTACCGGTCCACGCCGTATTCGGGACGGGTGCGATGACCCCGGCGGTTCACCAGGAGGGTCCGTACCTCCTGGCGATCGCGGCCGCGGCACTGGGAATCACCGTCACCCTCTACTCCCTGGGGCATCGCTGGATGAGCCCACTGGAGGCCACGCTGGGAGCACTCTTCCTTCCGGTGGTGGCCTTGGTCGCCGTGACCTTCATGGCTCCGGCGGCGGCCATCAACCTTCAGGGGCCCCTGGCGGCCACCGTCTTCCTTCTCCTCCTCCTGACCGGGGTGGGCATCCACCGAGCCCGGGGGATGGTCGCCTGGGTGGCCTCCTTGATCCTGGCGCTTCCGGTCCTGGCCATCCTGGTCCCGGTCCTGGAGTTGGCGGCCGCCGCCCTCACCCTGTCCGCCGCGCCGATTCTCGGGGGGATGATCGCCCTGGCACTCCTGTTCCTCCTCCCCGCCCTTTCAGCTCTGGACGAGCCCAACCGGTGGTGGGCCCCCCTGACGGCCTTCCTGGTCGTGGGTGCCTCCCTCGGGATCGGCTGGTTCCAACGTGCTCCCTCGGCGGACGAGCCCGCTCCCTCCACCCTCCTCTACGCGCTGGAGAGGAACTCGGAAGGCCTACCGTCGTCGGCCCGATGGGTCACGGTGGAAAGCCCCGGCACGTCATGGGCTTCCGAGGCCGCGGGAGGGCCGCTCGCCGACACGTCCGGCCTCCAGGGATTCGCGGTTCCGGCGCGATCCTACCTGACCCGGGACGCACCCCTCGAAGCGGTACCGGCCCCGGAACTCCGGGTGTTCGCCGACACCGTCGTTGGAGGGCAGCGGCGCGTCTCCCTGGGGGTCCGATCACGGATGGGGGCCGAGTACCTCGCGGTATCGCTGCCCGAAGGGGTGGACGCGCTTACGGTCTGGGGTGCCTCCTCGGGCCTGCCCCGCCCCGGACTCCTGACGCCGTCGGTCCGGCGGGTGGTGCACTGGGGCCGCCCGGACGACTGGGTCCGCCTGGACCTGGTCGGGCGTCCGGGTGCCGAGTGGACCCTCGAGGTGGTGGAACACCTCCTGCGGCCGGAGGAGATCTTCGGCCCGGATCGCTACAGTCGCCCGGTTGGCCTGGGCGGCTTCGGTCCTGAACTGAGCGACCGGGTGATGGTCCGGATGACCTACGCACTGGCGGCACCGGAGGCTTCGGGCGCCTCCGGTCCCGCCCCTGCGAGCCCCGAGGCCGCGGCTCCCGTCGACACCGCCGCCGCCGACACGCTCCGCCCAACCGCTCCCTCGGACGGGCCCGGAGATCGGGACACCCTGGCAGCTCAGCCCCCGTCGGGGGGCCCCTCGCTCCCTCGCTGGGAGGGAAGCCCCTGACCACCGCACGCGATCCGGCGGCTCTCGACGGACTCCTGGTCCGTCTGGGGGTCCTCGGACCGGAGAGCCCACCCCACTGGGGACGGATGAACGCCCACGAGATGGTCTGCCATCTGGCGGACGCGGTGCGTTTCGCCCTGGGGGAGCGACCGGTGGAAGAGGCTCGTCTACTACGCGTGCCGGCCCCGGTGGCCCGTTTCGTGGCCCTTCGCACCCCGTTCCCATGGCCTCGGGGCGCCCCCACGCTTCCGGAGATCGACCAGGAACGCCAGGGGACGCCTCCCCAGGACTTCCAGACCGATCGGGAGGAGTTGGAGCGGCTGATGCGCCGCCTGTCTGGCCACCAGGGCCCTTGGCCCCGCCACCCCATCTTCGGCCACATGTCTCCGGCGGACTGGGGGCGATGGGCCTTCCGCCACGCCGATCATCACCTGCGCCAATTCGGCGCGTAGATCCGGTCTCCTGGCTCAGGAACGCACCACCCCGGTGGGTGGTATCTCCTGGAGAGTTCGCGTCCTCAGCCCCGGTCCGGGCCTCCGGTCCCGGCACGGGTCCGTGTGCGGCGCGGGAAGCCGGCGCCGTGAGACGTGTGTGATCGCTGGCGATGAGACCGTCCATACCCCAGCTTCACTCCAGCCGTGACCTCAGGACGATCCGAGATGCCCGACCTTCCGACCCATCGACTCGCTGGCGCCACGATCCTCGTGCTCCTGCTCACGGCGTGCGCCTCCAGCGGAGAAGGCCGCATCCGAGGCCCTCGGGACCGGATCCTTCGGGAAGAGCTCGCCCAGTACCCGGCCATGACCGCGCTGGACGCCGTGCGCCAGCTGCGGCCCCATTGGTTGAACCGCCGGGGCGAGCAATCGATCGCCGACTTCGGCGAGACCCAGGTCCAGGTCCACGTGGACGGGTCTCGGCGCGGCGGTCCCGAGGCCCTCCAGGCCATCAACATCCGCGACGTGGAGGAACTCCGGTACCTGGATGCCGGGGAGGCCACGACCCGCTTCGGCACGGGGTATCCCATGGGCGTGATCCTGGTGGCCATCCGCGGAGGCGGTCTTCCCTGACCCCGGTCCAGCACGGCCTTCACCCTCGTTCGAGGTAGGGTCGGCGCCGCCACTGCCGGCGCCGATCCAGCGGGCCGGAGCCCGTCCCGACCCCGGGACTAAACATTTGACGTCAGTCGTTGTAGCTTTGGGCCGAATGCCCCGATGCGCTTGGCATCAAAGCTGCAATCAGACCGGGCACAATCATGATTTCTGGGCGCGGCGCGCCCGAACCTTCGGAGGAGAAGTCACGCATGAAGTACCGTTCCAAGTCCCCGGTGCACCTCCTCGCGGCAGGCACCCTGGTGGGCGTGCTGGCAGGCTGCGCACACGTGGGCCAGGATGAGTTCCAGGCCGAAATGGCACAGATCCGGGACGAAATGCAGACCGGCGACCAGCAGCTGGCCAGCCGGATCGACGACGTCGAGGCCTCTGTGGCAGCCCTCGAGCAGCGGATGTCCGCCCTGGAGCACGGCCTCCAGGAGCTCGCGGCGGAGTACGACGCCACGGTGAGCCGTCTCGAGGCATCGCTTCGTTTCGCTGCACCGGTTCACTTCGGATTCGACGAGGCCGACGTCCGGCCCCAGGACCGTGAGCTCCTCATGCGGTTCGCCACCGTCATCCGGGAGCACTATCCCGGGGCCCTGGTGACGGTGGAGGGCTTCACGGATCCGTCCGGATCCGCCCAGTACAACCTCCGCCTCGGACAGCGGCGCGCGGACGCCGTGAGGGCCTCCCTGGTGGACCAGGGGCGCCTGGCAGCGGATCGGGTCCGGGCCGTGAGCTACGGCGAGGACACCAAGCGCCTGGTTGCGCCTCAGGCGGCTGGACGGGACAATCCCGCGGCCATGGCGAACCGCCGGGTGGTTCTGGTCGTGGAGCACGCCACCCAGTCTCGGGCGGCCATGTCCAGCAGCTCCGAGAGCTGAAGGACCCGACTCGAAGTCACCCGGAGGATCCCTCCGGAGAAGACGCCCCGGGGGCTTCGGCCCCCGGGGCGTTTTCCGTGCCTCCCGCCGGACGGCGGAGGGTGCCGACCGCAGTCCACGGAGGATCCTTGCCCGATCGGCCGAGGATCCTTGCGGGATCAGTAGAAGGCCCTGAGGCGACCCCGCACCTCCTCCCAGGGTCCCTTCAGGACAGGGACCTCCGGGAGCGAGTCACGCAGGTACCGGCCGTATCGCTTGCGGACGATCCGGTCGTCCAGCAAGACCACGGCGCCCCGGTCGTCGCGGCTGCGGATGAGCCGTCCGAAGCCCTGCTTCAAGCGGAGGGCGGCGAGGGGAAGCATGTATCCGTGGAAGGCATCGCCCCCCCTCCGTTCCAGGGCTTCGACTCGGGCCGCGGTGACGGGCTCCGTGGGA
>CP070829.1:2990769-3006103 GCA_020344755.1 Gemmatimonadales bacterium | reverse complement strand
CCGTGGTGGCGGTGGTGCGGGAAGGCGAAGTGGTCTTCGCCCGGGGCTACGGCATGGCGAACCTGGAGCACGGGATCCCGCTGACCCGTGAATCGGTCCTGGACATCGGATCGGTCTCCAAGCAGCTCACGGCCTTCGCCACCGTCCTCCTGGCACAGGACGGCAGGCTGGCGCTGGACGATGATATCCGCACCCACCTGCCGGAGGTCCCGGACTTCGGATCGACCATCACGGTCCGGCACCTGATCCATCACGTGAGTGGCCTCCGGGAGATCTACACCTCGGAGGCCATCGCGGGATACCGGGGCGGTGACGGTATCCGCCAGGAGGACGCGCTCCAGCTCACCCGGCACATGCGGGAGCTGAACTTCGAGCCCGGCTCATCCTACCTGTACTGCAACACCGGCTACATGCTCCTGGCAGACATCGTGGCCCGGGTCTCCGGGATGCCCTTCGCCGAGTTCATGGAAGAGCGGATCTTCGGCCCCCTGGGGATGTCCCACACCACCATCATGAGCCGGCCGGGTCAGTCCATACCGGGTGCCGCGGAGTCCTATGCCCGTCTCCGGGAGGAGGACGGAGGGGGATTCGTCCGGGTCTTCGACAACTCCAGCATCCAGGGTGCGGGAGGGGTCTACACCACGGTGGACGACCTGGCGCGCTGGATGGGCAACTTCGCAACGGGAGAGGTCGGGGGTTCCGGCGCCATGGAGCAGATGCAGTCCCGGGGCGTGCTGTCCGGGGGCGACACCCTCGACTACGCCTTCGGGCTGGACATCGGAAGGGTCCGCGGCCAGCGGATGATCTCCCACGGGGGCTCCAGCGCGGGATACCGGGCCTCGTTCAACTACCTCCCCGCGGTGAACGGCGGGGTGATCGTCCTGAGCAACCTGGCCCAGGTGGACGGGTCCATCCCCGGCCGGGTTGGGGAGCTCTTCTTCGCCGACGTTCTGGGGACTGTCGAGGAGTCGGAGGAGGCATCGGAGGCGGCGGACTCCGAATCCCCGGAAGAACCGGAGGAGGAGCCGTGGCGTCCGTCCGCAGCGGAGCTGGCGAAGCTGGAGGGCCGGTACTTCAGCCCGGAGCTGGAGACGCTCTACACCTTCCACGTGGAGGACGGAGTGCTCAAAGGACGGCACCGCCGCCACGGAGACTTCGAGCTGACCCCGGTGGAGCCGGACGTCTTCCAGGCGCCCAGCTTCCTCGGCCGCGTCCGCGTACAGCGGGACGGCGCGGGCGCCGTGGAAGGGTTGCGCGTCGACAACGGGCGGGTGCGAAACCTGCGGTTCGAGAAGCTCGACGGGTGAGCGTGCGCCGCGCGGGCCACCGGTTCGCCCCTGGTGCCTTTGTGCGGCCGGACCCCTCATCCTGACGGGTCTGCAGCGGGAGCACCGGCCGCATTCGACTTGAAGCCACGCCATCTCCCGTCCCATCTTCGCTCCATGATCGGCCTGACCCACGCATCGGCAGCTTCGGACCGCCCGTGAGTTCCTCCCTGGACCCGGATCGTCTGGCCAGGGCGCTACACCCCGGCTACAGCGTGGGGGATCTCCTCGGCGAGGGGGGGTCCGCCTCGGTCTTTGTCGCCACCGACCTGAAGCACGGCCGAAAGGTGGCGGTGAAGGTGCTGCGTCCGGAGTTGGCAGCGGCCGTGGGCGCGGAGCGCTTCCTACGGGAGATCCGGACGACCGCCAATCTCCAGCACTCCCACATCCTCCCGCTCTTCGACTCCGGTGAGTCCGAGGGCCTCCTCTGGTACGTCATGCCGTTCGTGGAGGGGGCGTCACTGGAGGAACGGATCGAGCAGGAGGGGCCCGTCCCCCTGGACGAGGGGCTCCGTATCCTGCGTGAGGTGGCGGCGGCCCTGGACCACGCCCACGCCCGGGGAATCGTCCACCGGGACATCAAGCCCGCCAACATCCTTCTGGGAGACGGGGGCGCCCTGGTGGCGGATTTCGGAATCGCCAAGGCAGTGTCCGAGGCCGGGCAGGAGGGGATCACGGCCACGGGGATGTCGTTGGGGACGCCGGCGTACATGAGTCCAGAGCAGCTCACCGGCGACGGCGAAGTGGGCTCCCGGAGCGACGTCTATGCCCTTGGGTGCCTGGTCTTCGAAATGCTGGCGGGGCGGCCCCCCTTCCGGGGGGGCACCGTCCAGTCCGTGGTGACCCGGATGCTGACCGAGTCCCCGCCTTCGCTCCGGGACCTTCGTCCGGAGATTCCGAAACCGGTCTCGGAAGCCGTCGCCAAGGCACTGGCGAAGGATCCAGCGGAGCGGTTCGAGTCCGCCGCAGCCTTCGCCACGGCCTGCGAGCCGGGACCGGCGGCGGGAACCAGGACTCGGACGTCCAGGGCCCGCCGAGTCGCCCTGGGTGCTTCCGTGGTGGTGGTGGTGGGACTCGTGGCCACCCTGGGATGGCGGGCCATCGAAAGGGCGCAGGCCAAGGCTTCCCTCTCGGACATCGCGGCCCTCGTCGACCAGGGCCGCTTCGTGGAAGCCTATGCGATGCTCGAGGGGGCGGAGCGGTGGGTCCCCGGTGATCCGGAGCTGCAAGCCTACCTTGATGAGGCCTCGGACCTCCTCACCGTTGAGACGGAGCCCTCCGGGGCCACGGTGACGCTCCAGCGCTACGACCTCCAGGGAGACCACCCGGAGCCCCGGGTCGTGGGGACGACACCGCTCCGGGACCTCCGCGTACCCAGGGCGGATTATCGAATGCAGGTGGAGCTGGAGGGTTTTCACCTCGCGGAGCGAATCGCCTCCAGCACCGGGCTGCGGGGGGAGCTCGTGCCGCCGTCCGAGGCCCGCCACCTGTCTCTGATGGTGCCCATGACGCCGGCGGAGGAAGTGCCCGAGGGCATGGTTCCTGTTCCGGGAGGCGACTACGAGGTGGTCAGCCCTGACGCTCCGCTGGGTCTCGAGGTGGAGCTGGAGCCCTTCTTCATCGACCGGTTCGAGGTGACCAACGCCGAGTACACGGAGTTCGTGGATGCGGGAGGCTACTCCGCCGAGGAGTTCTGGGAGGACGTACCACCGGAGGTTCGCGCCAGCCTGGTGGACCGCACCGGGCTCTACGGCCCCCGGGGCTGGACCGGCCAGCGCCCGGAAGAAGATGCGGACCGCCTTCCCGTATCCGGCGTCTCGTGGTACGAAGCCCGGGCCTACTGCCAATGGAAGGCGGCCCGGCTCCCCACGATCTTCGAGTGGGAGAAGGCCGCCCGGGACGGACAGTACGCCACAGTGGGTGTGGTCATGCCCTGGGGTTTCGCCAGCTCCGCTGCATCCGGCCGGGACCGGGCGAACTTCAACAGTGGCGGTGCCGCTCCGGTGGACGCTCACCCCTTCGGCGTGAGTCCGTACGGGGCCTGGGGAATGGCGGGGAACGTCCGGGAGTGGCTCGCGAACCCCTCCGGCGAAGGGTTCGCCGCCACCGGTGGATCCTGGAGCGGTCCGGTCTACCTCTACACCGAGTACTCGGTCACCCGCGGCGCGCAGGCCTCGCCGGACCTGGGCTTCCGCTGTGCACGCTCCGACGGCCCCGGGGATCAGGGAAGTGGACCCCTTTCCCTGGAGATCCCCACACCGGTGTACACCCCGGTGGACGAGGAGACCTTCCGGACGCTCCTGACCCACTATCGGTACGACCGGATCGCGCCCAATCCTCGGCTCGTCGATTACGAAGAGGCGGCGGGCTGGGTTCGGGAGCGGTACTGGATCGACGGGTTCCAGGGGGATTCGATCCTGGCCTACCTCTGGCGGCCCACCGCCTCCTCGCCGCCCTTCCAGCCGATCCTCTACATCGGCAGCGCTGCATTCTTCAACGGAGTGTCGGTGGGGGAGGAAGTCGAGTGGGTTCTGGGCCCGGTGATCCGGGGTGGGCGAGCGGTGTTTGCGCCGGCCCTCCACGGGGCGGTGGAGCGGCCGTTCCCACCGGGAGAGGGATTCCCCCCACCCCCCTCCGTGGCCTTCCGGGATCTGATGGTGCGCCACGCCACCGAAGTGCGCATGACCATCGACTGGGCCGAGACCCGCGCGGAGCTGGACCTGAGCTCCCTGGCCTACGCCGCCTTCAGCCTCGGCGCGGGCTCGAGACTGGCTTTCTCAGTGGTGGACGACCGCTATCGAGCGTTGGTCTACATCGGGGGTGGAATCGACGAGCGGGTGAAACCCACCCTGCCCGAGGCGGACAACGTGAACTTCGCGCCCTACGTCGGTGCACCGGTCCTGCTGCTCAACGGGCTCAACGACGAGGAGCATCCCTGGCTCTCCCGGGCGCTTCCCCTCTGGGAGCTGTTGCCCGAGCCCAAGGACTCCGTCCTGGTGGAGGGGGCCGGTCACCTCCCCCCTCCGGAGGTGCGGATTCCCGCCATCAACGGGTTCCTGGACCGGGTCCTGGGTCCGGTCCGGCGGAATTGACCCCGTAGGGTCCGCTGGTGTGGGGCGACGTCCTTGGAGCTCGGGACACTGAAACCGGCGATTCGCTTTCGCCTGCGCCCCGGTTCTGCTTGACCTGGGGACGGGGTCGGCGTACTCATGGCGGGTAATTGCCACATATGTGAGGGCCTGAAGAACTCCCCCTCCCTTCTCGTGGAGTTGGAATGACCCATCCGGAACACAACCTGGACGACGGCCAGCTCCCCGAGTCGGCCAGTGAAGTTGAGCGCTCTCACGGCTCCCGGCATCCCTGGGTTCGTCCCGAGGTAAAGGACCTTCCCCGGCTCAACGACCTCACGCTGGATACCTACGGTGATCCCATCGGAGGCTGGGAGAGCGTGTTTGCGTGACGTCTGTGTCCCTGCCACGCAGGGTGCAGGTCGGCTTCGCCATCACCCAGCATTGCAACCTCCGCTGCCCCCACTGTATCCGGGACGATATCACCACGGTGCGGTCGCTCCCCTCAGGCCTGTTTCGCTCCGTGGTGAACCAGGCACGAGGACTCTTTTCCGATGTCGGCGTCAGCCTGACCGGCGGTGAGCCTCTCCTTCATCCGGAGCTGGACGAGCTGGTCGACTACCTGGCGGGCCTCGACGTCCCATGGCGCCTGGTTACCAACGGTTGGCACACTCGGCGTGCCCTCACGACTCTCGAGGCCTATCCGCCCGAGTTCGTCCGGCTGAGCCTTTCGGGGGTCGACCGGCCATCCCACGACGAGATCCGGGGCAGGGGCAGCTTTCAGCGGGTTCTCCTTTCTGCGGCGCTCCTGACCGCCCGAGAGATCCGCTTCGGCCTTTCCCTGATCGTGGACCGGCGGACGGTGGGAAGCCTCGCGGCGGCTGCTACGCTGGCGCGAGAGCTCGGTGCACTGGAGTTGCAGTACATCCTTCCGCAGCCCGTTTTTGGAAGCCTGGACCAAGGAACCGAGCTTCCCCTCGAGAGGTGGGCCGACGTCCGCGATGAGGTCCACCGCCTCGGCACCGCTGGAAGTCGCACCCGACTCCACCTCGCCTATGGGGCTCCATTCGAGGGCGAAGAGCGACTGTGCCCGGCCAAGAGCTTCGAGCACCTCTACGTGGATGCGCGGGGCCGCCTCTGCACCTGCTGCCTTCTGTCCGACTACGGCGCCAATGAATCCGACGTGGTGGCGGATCTCTCGGAGGTGTCGCTGGCCGAGGCGTGGGACCAGCATGTTCGGAAGGTGAGAGAGCTGACGGTGCGGTCCGTACGTCGGGAAGACCCGGCGGATCCCCTGAACCCGTTTCCCTGCCTGCGGTGCGCCCGTAGCTGCGGGAAGCTCCCGGACAGGGGTGTGCTGGAGGCGGGGGGCCTAGTCCGGGGGGCGCTGCCAGTCCTGCCGACCGCCCTGGCTCGCGCCTAACGGGCGTCGGTGGGAGGTCGCCGGAGCCGGAGTCCAGTTCGGATCTGGTGCCGAGGGGGGGTCGGTCAGTGCACTCCGGTGGGGTTCTGCGGGAGCGGCCCAGACACGGGAATCGAGTAGGCTACGTCGGGTTCCGCCGGGTCGAGCCACATGAGGCCGGTCCCGCTCTCGGTCCAGATGGTGAACACGATCCGTCCGTCGGGCAGCCAGGCGGGCTGGCCCTCCGTTCCCGGGCGTGTTGTCAATCGAGTGGTCGTCCCCTCTGCCAGATCCGCCAGGAAGAGCTCCGGATCCTCTCCGGGGATCGTGGCCGCGAAGACCACCCGGTCTTCGTCGGGATGCCAGGCTGGCTCCACCTCCGCTTGAGCGGTTCCGACGACGAGGGAGGCTGCGGCGCCGTCGGCCGACACGGACCAGATGTCCGCGTTGCCATCGGCCGTGGACATGAGGACGAGACGTTCCGCCTGGGGATCCCACGAGGGAGAGGCCTCGATGCCGCTCTCGGCGAGCAGCCCGTCCGTAACCCGGTCCTCCGGCCCTCCTCCCAGCGGGCGGGTCCAGATCCGGTTACCACCACCTTCGGACCGGGCGAAGGCGAGCTGCGTCCCGCCCCGCGAGAGGGCTGGCTGCCGCTCGTCGGATGCCGTCTCCGTGAGGCGCTGGGCTCCTGTCATTCCGTCCTGGAGGGCATAGAGCTCCGCGTTGCCGTCCCGGAGACTGGAGAAGACCGTCCACCCCCCTCCGGCGGTGGGGTCGGAATCGTCGGCGGGATCCTCCGTGAGGCGGACGAGGTCCGAGCCATCAAGCCGAGTCATGTAGATGTCGCGGTTGCCACCCACCCGGTCGTCGAAGAGAATCTGCGGGGGTAGCACGACGTCGATGGTCCGGGAACCGGAACGGTCTCCCACGGTTGCCGTCAGTTCCAGGGAGCCGACCTCCAGAAGACGGGCCCGGTTCCCGGAAAGGAACTCCGTGGCGGTGGCAGGCCCCGCGCTCCAAACCACCTCGTCGGCCGACACCAACTGCCCGCCCAGGCGCACCTCGAGCCCGATCTCGGCACCCCGTTCGAGCCACCCGGACACCAAAATGGACAGTACGGGAGGCCCGGGCGACGTCGGGCCCCCGTTCCCGCACGCCGAGAGGAGCGTACCGAGGGCGAGGCCCGTCACGAGACGACCAGATGTGACCAAAGCTCAGCCTCCCAGGAGGATGGTCCGGCCGTCAGGCAGACGGATGGCACGCGGCTGTTGAACGATGTCCGTCAGCCCGGATTCCGTGAACAGGGCCGCCGCCGCGCCTGCGAGGTCCAGGGTGAAGGGGTCGATCTCCACCGACTCCAGGTTCACCTGGTACCCCATGTCCTGGAGGGCGCCCGCGGTGATCAGGCTCCACTCGTTGGGGATGCCGGGGACTTCGAGGAAGGGCGTCATCAGTTCGGTGTCGAGAACGCCCTCCCTCCAGTGTCCATATCCCGACTCGTCCTGTACGGGAACCTTGTTGCCCCTCGTGTACGACGTTCCGCCGGCGTCGTCGAACTGAGCGATGGCCTCGGTGCCGATGAAGTACGGATCCGTGGTTCCCACGCCGGCCAGCAGGTCCACAGGGTCGTTCGGGATGAAGGGATTGTCACCCCAGATGGTTCCGACGCCCAGGACGTGCGCCAGCTCGTGCCCGGCGACGGCCTCCAGCCGTCCCTGGCTCTCGAGATTCGCGAGGTCGTTGATATCGAATACCATCCGTCCGCATATCGTGAGCTCGGTGCTGCGTAGGAGCCACGGCCCGGCGAAGGCCAGCACACCCCCGACGCCGCTGCTGTGATCGGTGGTGTCGACGAAGACCACCACGTCGTCCACTGACCCCTCGAAGTTGTTGGGGCAGTATGGATTCGCTTCGAAGAAGTCAACGTATTCACCTGACAGGTCGCCCGCGATGATGGATTCCCACCGGGCCGCAGCTGCATTGATTACGCTCTGCTGGCTCGGTGTGAACGACCCGACGTACACCAGCTCGATCTGGAAGCCCGGCTCCTGGACCAGCAGGATGCTGCTCAGCGCGTTGTCGGTTTCGTCCTTCTCCGCCACGGCATCCAACACGTCGACGACGACCTCGACGGAGTGCTCACCGGCGGCGTAGGGCCCGAGACTCCCAGAGGAGATGACCACGGAGGCGCCCGGGCCCAGAGCGGACTCGGTGCCGGAAGCTATCGGGCTGCCGTCCACGCTGATGGCCCAGTCGAAGGATGCCTCGGTGGAGACCCCGCCCTGGTTGGCCACCGTGGCTTCGATGAAGACGTTATCGGTGTCGAACGCCTCGGCCGGAGTGAACTCCAGGGCGGAGACTGTCAGATCGGGCCCGTCGATGACGCCGGTTGAAATGGTGGCGCTGTTGTTGCTCGTGGTCGGGTCGTAGACGCCCTTGGTGCGGTAGAAGTCGGCAGTGGCGGCAAGGGACTGACCGATGAGGTTCGCGCCCGGGGTGATGGAGAGAGCCGGGCTGTCCGCCGATCCGCCCGCCGGCACCGAACCCAGGTCGCAACGGAAGAGCTTGTCAAAGCTCCCGGCACTCCCGGAGTTGAAGAGTTCGCACCCTGGTGGCGGAGTGAAGCTGGTGAACTCCGCATCTCCGTTGGCGTCGACCCTGAGGTCGACGGTCACTCCCGTGGCGTCTTCGGCCCCGAGATTGGATGCGGTGACCACGTAAGTGATCTCGCCGTCCACGAAGACCGGGTCGGGGGTGTCCGAGACGGCGATGCTCAGGTCGGAGTCGGGGATATCCTCGACGATGGTGATGGCCGTGAAGGTGTTGTTCTGCGGGTTGGGGTCGGAGGAGAGATCATCGCCGCCGTTGATCTTCTCCAGGGTCGCCACGCTGGTGACGGTCTCGGTGGAGGTGACCTGGACGTCGATCAGGAAGCCGGTGGTCCCACCGTCGACCAGTGGGCCGGTGTTGCAGATATAGACCTGGTTCCCCGGTTCCGTGAGCACCAGGAAGCCACACTGCGAGGAACTCCGGAGGACTGTCCCCCGGACCTCCAGCCACACCTCGGCATCCGTGATGGGAGTGGGCCCATTGTTCTCCACTGCCACGACGTGGCTTAGAACCGCTCCCTCGTCCACGGCGTCCGGGGTCGTGCCCACCAGCACCGAGATGTCGTTGCCCCCAACGGTGAACACCGCCTGACCGGCGGTCTCCGGGCCGTTGGAGGTGGCCGTCACGGTCACCGGGCCGCCAGCGGCTTCACCGGTGGCGAGTCCGGAGCTCGTTACTGAGACTACATCCGAGTCGGAGGCCACCCAGGTGAAGGTCCGCCCCGGCACTTCCTCGCCGACGACGTTGTAGGCCTGGGCCGACAGCTGAACGTTCTCGGCTTCGGCCAGGCCGTCACTTCCCGGCGTGATCTCCACCCATCCATTGGGGAAGGGGACCTCCGCGTCGACGTAGACCTCGAAGGTGAAAGTGGTCACGCCCTCCGGCAGGACGAACTCCCAGGGCCTCCGGACCGTGCGATCCAGGGCCTGGGCGATCCGCGCGTACTCGAAGAACTTCTGCCCCGATCCGGTGAAGGTTCCCGTTCCGTCGGCGTTGCCGATCGTGACCCCGTTGGTGGGGGTCGAGTGGAAGAAGACCCGGATCCCCGTGGGCGTGGTGCCGTCTGGGGTGCCTAAGGGCTGGGGAATGAGGTTCTCTACCCAGACTTGGGCGGTCAGCGTTCCCCCGGAGAACTCCACCGCGTCATTGGCCAGCGTCACATACTGGTCCTGCCCCCCGATGACGACCGTCTGAGCGTCTACGCTGTGCGGCGCGTCCGGATCCTGGCAGGTGAACTCGATTGGGTCGGCGTCCACTCGGCAACGCACCAGCCAGCCCGCAGCCTCGGTTCCGATCGCGGCGGGGACGGGGGGCTCCTCTTCGTCGGAAAGCTCGGGTGCGCTGGGATTGTCATCCCCCCAACATCCCACGAACGGCAGGACGACGAGGCCCATCAGGACGAACGAGAGGCGTCGGTTGGAGAGGGTCGACATCAGGATCGTCGGGCGGTGGGTCGAGGGGCGGGGGACGGACCTCCGCTCGGTGCGCGCCCCCACAGAGGGATGCAGCTGCATCCTTCAACTTGCACGTCCGATTCGGGCCGCGGCAGAAGATTCGGCCCCCATCGTGCGAGTTCTTCCTCGAGGGGTCAAGAAGCAGCTTCGCGCACATCCGTCCCAGTCTCGCGCCGCACTCGACCGGCGTCGGACACTGGCGCGCGTATCCATGCGGATTCGGGCCGGGGTGGTCCTTCCGGCCCTGATGGGGTGCGGTGGAGCTGAGGTGGGAACGGCTCCCCCCACGACGAGGGGGCCGTGATTCGTGGGTCGTCAGTCGGAGCCGCTGTTGATTGTGGTGGAGGCGACAGCACTCTCGTTGACAGCGTTCGCGTCGTAGACGCCCTCGATGAGGCGGAAGGTAGCGATGGCGGAGAGGGTTGTGCCCGCCAGCCCGGCACCCGGGGTGATCGAGAGGGACGGCGTCGGGACCGAGCCGCCGGCGGGAATGGGGCCTAGCTCGCAGCGAAAGAGCAGGTCCTCGTCGTCGAAGAGATTGTCGAGGGTGGTCAGTTGCTGACAGCCGGCCGGCTCGGTGGAGCTGGTGAAGGCGGCGCCGCCGTTATCGTCCACACGGAGGTCGATGGTCACCCCGGCCGCGTCCACCGTACCGGAGTTCGAGACCGTCACGACATAGGAGAGCGGTGAGCCGACGACCACCGGGTCCGGGGAGTCCACCGTGGAGACGAGGCTCAGGTCACCATCCGGGATGTCCTCCACGATGGTGGTGGCCGTGAACTCGTTGTTCGTGGCGTTCGGGTCGGCGGACAGGTCGTCGGATCCGTTGAGCTGATCCAGGAAGACCCGACTGGTAATGGTCTGTGCGTCGGAGGTCCGGACCTCTACGAAGAAGGCCTGGCCTTCCCCGTCAGCCAACGGGAGGAAGAGATCGCAGGTGAAGCCCTGGGTGCCGGGTTCCGGCTGGGCCTCGTTGGCGGGACACAGCGGCGACCACACCCGGAACACCTTCCCCTGGACCTCGAGCCGGATACGGGCGGTGGACACGAGAGAGGGACCGTTGTTGGTGACCGAGATGAAATGGGTCAGGACGCCCCCCTGCTCCACGATGTCCGGCGTCGCACCAACCACCAGCTCGAGGTCGCTGCCGCCGACGGTAAAGCTGGCTGCGCCCACGGCCTCTGGACCGTCCGAGATGGCGGTGATGATGGCCGGCCCGCCCGCGGCCACCCCACTGGCCAGGCCGGAAGCGGTGACCGAGACGACCCCCGAATTGGATGTGCCCCAGGTGAAGGTGCGGCCCGATACCTCCGCCCCGACCACGTTGTAAGCCTGTGCCGAGAGCTGCACATCCTCACCCACGGCCAGCCCATCGCCACCGGGGGTGATCTCCACCCAGCCGTCGGGGAAGGGGACCTCGGCCTCCACGTAGACCTCGAATGTGAAGGTGGTTACGCCCTCGGGGAGGGCGAACTGCCACGGCTTGCGAATCGTGCGGTCGAAGGGCTGGGCGATGCGCACGTACTGGAAGTACTGCTGGGAAGAACCCGTGAAGGTACCGGTGCCGTCCGGATTCGCGACCGTCACTCCGTTGCTGGGGGGCGTGTGGAAGAACACCCGGATGCCGCTGCCGATGGTGGCGTCGAGCGTGGTCGCGCCCAGGGGCTGGGGGAGGAGGTTCTGGACCCAGACGTCCGCCGTGAGGACACCACCGGCGATCTCCACCGGGTCGTTGCCCAGGGTTACGTACTGGTTCTGCCCGCCCACGATGACCGACTGGGCGCCGCCGGTCCCCTGACTGTTGGGGGCTCCGCAGGCGAATGTCCGAGCCGCGGCGTCCACCTGGCACCGCACCAGCCATCCCTCGGTCTCGGTCTCCAGCGACGGAGGGGGAGTCAAGTTGTCGTCGGACGAGTCGGGAGCGCTGGGAGTCTTATCCCCGAGGCACCCGCCGATGAAGAGGACGGAGAGTCCGAGGAGGAGGCGGGGAAGGAGCCGGGAGGGAAGAATCGGCATCGGAGTCCTCTGGAGTCGGATGGTGCGAATCGGCGCTGCGGCGGTGGACACTCCGGACTCCGTCTTCAACTCCGGAACGTTCTGACTGCACCGCACGGAACGCACATCTAGATTACCTCGCGAGCAGAGCGATGGGGTCCATCGTGTGGGCTACTCCTCCCTTGGTCAAGGATCGCCGGTTTGAACATGACCTGTGCCGCGTTATGCACTCCGATCGCTGTGGGCCTCGCTCCGGGCCCGCGACGGCCAGCTTGGCGGTCGGACCAGGCCGATCACCCGGCGGGTCGGATCGAAACGGCATCGCCCGGGACGTGGATCTGGAGCGAAGCCGGGTCTGGTCCAGGGTCGGGCGGGCGCCCTTGAAGGCCCATGAACTCGAGGGGGCGCTCCGGCTTCGCAGCTGGGCCTTGCAGCTACTCCTGGGTGAATCGGAGTCGGCAGGGGCTCCGCCGGGTGAGCCGCCCCGAATCTGGGACACCTTCCTGCGACGGGAGCGGTGCGCCCAGAACCTGCTAGCCCTGCGAGTGGAAGCCGGTCTCGAAGGCCTTCCCGACCCCATCCGGGAGGTGCTGCTCCGGAACGCCACGAGGCAGGCTCAGCGGGTACTGGCGGGCCGGGGTCAGTTGCGCCGCATCGGGGCGGGAGTTCTCGAGGCCAGGATCCCAACCGTGGTGTTGAAGGGCGGTGCCCCGGTGGCGATGGGCGAATACGACGGCGATGTCCTCGACCTTGATCTGCTGGTCCCGCCGGACCGGGTGGGGGCGATGCTAGGCCTGCTGGCGGGAGCCGGATACCAGACAGCCCTTGAGCGGGGCGTTCTGAGCCACCACGAGACGCCGCGCCAGTTACCGGAACTCGTGCCGGTGGAGGTGCACTTCGGGCTGCCCGGCCTCTCACATGAGGATCTGATCGGCCTGTGGGAGAGGTCCCAGCCAGTGGACGGTTTGCCCGGAATCCGGGTGCTGGCAAGCGTGGACCACGCCTGGCACGTGTTCCACCACTCGAGCCTGGAACACCCTCACCGTCGGGGGTGCATCCGGGATCTTCTCCTCCTGCGCGACGCCCTGCGGCGGTGCACGGCGGAGGAGCGGGAGCGGCTGAGATGGCGGGCCGAAGTACACCGGGAATCCGCCTTCCTGGATCCCTGGTTGCGGATGGCCGAAGCCGCCGCCGGGGATGTGCCCCACGACGCCTTCCAACGGGTTGCGGCGGCGGACTACCTGTTCCTGGGGTCGGTCACGCCCCGGAGGCTGCCCCAGTCCATCGTCCTTCCTCTCGCTGCGCTGACCTTACATCTCCTGGGGGAGCGGGCGGGTGCGAGTCTCTGGTCGGAAGCGGCGGTGGAGAGTCCCTCCGCACGGCCCTTCCTGAGGGCGATGCGGAGGTTTTGGCCGCCGCTGGAGAGGGTGAGCCTCTTCGCAATTCGGCTCGGCCGCCTGGCGGCGATGTGGCCCGTGGCAGTCTTCCTTGCCCGGAGGGTCCGAGGGGTCACGGGTTGAGGCGGGCCCATCAGGGGGTGCCCATCTCCAGCACCACCGGCTCCAGCAGGCGGCCAAGGCGGGCCGGGTCCCGGTAGACATCCATTCCCAGCCGGAGGACATGGGCCGGAAGTTGCGCCACGCGGCGTAGGCGCTCCAGGGCGGCTCCCGCCACCACCGGGTCAGCGAACAGCCAGGGCGATTGCCGCATGAGACGGGCCAGGGCGTCGGCGGAAGTCACGCGGTGCAGAGCCGTGGGCCGGCCAGGCTCCAAGAACGGAAAGAGGAGCCCGCCCAGGGGAGCCTGGCGCCGGTGCGATCCGCCCAGGGAAGTGGGGTCGACATCCGTTCGTTGGCCGGTCACCCGGCCCTCCCGCCAGCCTCGGTCCAGGTGGAAGGTCCGAAGCCAGCCCTCGACCCGTGGTGTACAGGGCTCTTCGGTCGCCACGGCCTCCCAGGAGAGCACCACCTGGTCGTCCGAGAGATAGTCCCAGCCGCAGGCCACCAGGTTGGCCGTGGTCGTGCTCTTTCCGGCCCGGGCGTCCCCGGTAAGGAGGATGGCCGGGCCTCCGGGCGGAGCCACGCTTGCCGCGTGGATCAGCGCCCGCTCGCGGCGCGCCAGGAGCAGTGCTGACGAGACCGTGAGCATGAAGTGCACGTCCTGCCCCGGGTCCGGGGCATCGGCTGGCACGCTGATCTCCGACCGGGCGGAGTGCAGGAGAATCCGGCCCACCGCACCACCCTCGCCCAGAAGCCGCAGGGTGGTCTGCAGGGAATCATCACGCCAGGCGGTGGCCGTCCCCAAACGGAGGAGGGCCGACCCGCCCTCCGGTGGCGTGGATCGCGCATGTCCGGCCGGTCCCCGGGAGACGTGAATGTGGGCAGGCTCGGCCAAGCCAGCGCCTTGGGGAACGTCAGGACCCTCGGGATCCGCGGAGCGGGGAAGCCACGCGTCGACCCATCTTCGGACGTGCCGATCTCCCTCGATCCGAAGGGCGCCGCTGGCCAGGAATCGAACGGTGGTAGAGGCCTCCACTGGGGTCGGGGTCAGTTGGGCGCCCGGGTGTGCCTGAGCGGGCGATATCCGGAGACGGCCTCCGCCGCGGGGGATTCCCAATGGCCAGCGTGGCGCGTTGCGCCCACTTCGACCCAGGCATGGGCCTCCACTGTCGCCTCACCGCTTCGGTGGGGACGGACTCCTATGCGGACCACGGCCGGTCGGCCGGTCGCCCGCACGGCGCGGCAGCGCACAACGCTCTGCTGGAGGCAGGTGTTTCGCCAGGGCCCGGCCGGAATCCGGCTCAGGGCGGAGAGGGCGCGGAGCGATCGACGGGCCAACTCCGGGTCGTCCCACCGGGCCGCGGTGGCCCCCAGTCCGGCCGGCCTGGGCCCGGTGGAAGGCGTGCCAACCGCGGCGGGTTCCAAAAGGCGTCGCAGCCGCGTTCCCCCTGCCCAGAGCGGGGCCGAGAGGGCGAGGCCGACGGCCCGGAGCCACGAGTCAGGACTCCTCATGCGCTCTCGTTCTGCGGCACGATCAGCTGCCGCTCCAGCAGGTCGACCAGGACCCTGTCGAGCTCCCGGGCCGCCGTCTCCTCGTCCACCTCGAAGCTCCTCTGGAGCTCGGCCAGCGCGGTGGCACGCTCGCCGGTTGTCTGCAGGACAGCCCAGATCACCGCCGCGGTCTCGTTGAGCTGGTAGTATCGGCGGGTATCCATGTGGAGAAGGACGGCCTCACCTTCCAGCTGCGTGGATAGGACGGCCTCTGGTACCGCGAAACGGCCGTGGGAAGGAAGGTCGGGAGAGGCCATGTAGGAGGAGGGGGACAGCGGGAGTCATCTCGGTGAGCCCGACAGTATGCATCCGGGGAGCGCCTCCGCCACCCCGGTGCGAGGACGGCCGCAGCGATGGAGGGGTTGGGAGTGCCGCCAACCGGTGCGCCGCCCGACGGCCCCTGGCGCGGTCCGTTACCTTCGGTGGCCCC
>CP070829.1:2975056-2990669 GCA_020344755.1 Gemmatimonadales bacterium | reverse complement strand
TCCAAGGCCGTGCGGTTCCAGGCGTAGGGGCGGTAGTAGGGCTCACGCATGAAATAGAACAGGTCGATGTTCCTGACTTCGTCGATCGACTTGCCCTGCATGTAGGTGGCCAGCCCCTCGATCTTGTCGTGGAGTAGCTGAATCTCTCTTCGGATAGGCTCCACCATGACCAGATCCCGCTCCAGGTCCCTGACGAGCGCGTGGGCGTACTCCGTGATCTGTCGCTGCTCGATCCGTTCCTGATTCCAGTTGTCGATCTGCAGCGCGAGCAGGATTCCCACGACGACGAGAAGGAACTCGGCCAGGGCCGGCTTCAAGAGTCTGCCTGTCGTCTCTCTTGCCAACATCTCGTACTCCGGCTCCTGGTGTGGCTTCGCGTTGGGGAGCCTCGCTGGGCGTACTGATGGGGAGCCACAACCCGCTTCCTGGCGACTCCGTTGGATCAGATCACCGCTTCAGGCGGCGGCAGCTTCTCCGGGTCCAGGAAGAGCACCTCGATCGGGCTCCCGATCTCCGGAAACTCGAAATAGGCGAAGTCGAACACATCTCCCCCGCTTCCCTCCTGGAGCATCGTCCGTCCGTCACCGAGCAAAGCGGCCTTCGCATCGCGAACGGCCTGCATGGTCGGGTAGACCATGCCCGTGTGGTGGAAGCCGTCGCCGAACTGGGCCAGGTGTTCGTCGTACACGCTCTTTCCGGCATGCGGGGTGATCAGCTCGTAGGTGCCGCCGCCGACTTCTGCCAACGCGACGCGGAAGGAGAAATGCTGCTCGACACCTCGGACCACCGCCCGCTCCGGCTCGATCGTCCAGACATTCCAGGGCCCGATGCCGAATGCCTCCGACAGGGCTCGAGCAGTCGCCTCCAGGTCGTGGACGACGAAGCACGTGTGATGCAGGGCGGCGGGGGCAGGTCTGGTCACTGGAGTTCTCCTGGTGAGCGAGGAAGCTCAGGTAGGCTGAGTGGGCGGGTACGGTACGAGACTGACGAGTCCCGCGCCACGATCCGGATGAGTAGCACGGGTCGGTGAGCCGAGCCTCGGGAGCGAGAATCGACCGATCAGCAGCCTGCTGGCAAGGGAGAGCGACCCCGGGCCCCACGCCCGGTGCTCCCAGCGCTGTGACGAATCCGCCCCCACGTGGGTCATCACCCCTTGGTCCCTCGGCCCCGACGGGCCCAGCGGAGTCCCCAGGTCGCCGAGACCGCCAGCAGCGCGGCGAGCGCGTTCACCCCCACATCCTGTAGATCGTAGACGCGGGTCGGTGAGAGCAGCTGAAGGCCCTCGTCCAACCATCCCAGGCAGGCCCCCGCAAGGACCGCGGTCGGACCTGGCATGAGGACCCGCCCGCCCTCCCTCGCCCGCTCGAGCAACGCCTCGTAGATCAGCACTGCCACCACTCCGTACTCGAACAGGTGCGTCCGCTCCGCGGGACTGAGGTTCAGGCGCACGAAGACCATCAGGTAGACCGCCACCACCCCCGTCCCGATCCAAAGCTCCCGTCCTCGCCCCGATCGGAGTCCGTTGGCCACGGTCGCGACGATGGCTCCGCCGAACCCGAGGCCGAACAAGGCGGCGAGCAGGCCCTCGGCCATCTGGTGCCTCGCGAGGGCCCCCACCAGTGGCAAAGATCCATAGATCACGGCGACCGCACTCAGCGCGGCCAGCCAGAGCGTTCTCTCTCGTGCCGAACTGAAGAAGCGCATGACACTGCGGGACCGGGGGAGGGGACGGCCACCAATCTTCCCTCGCGGGGTCCCGAGGGCAACGAGACGGATGGCCGGAGGGACTCCGCGCCCTCGGGTCTACGACAATTCCCGGCGGCTGCGGAACGGCCACCGTGCTCGCGCGCTCCGCGAACGGTCCCTATCCTCAGCCGCGGTTGAGTCGCACAGGCGTCGGCCGGCGAGGCTGACCACCGTGTCATCCTGGAGGCACCGACGGCCGTGGGTGCGATCGAAGCTCCGTCGGTCGGTCCCTCCCATGTCCGGAGCCACATCATGTTCGTAGGACATCTCGCGGCGGCGCTGGTCGCCAAGAAGGCTGAGCCACGCCTTCCGCTCGGCGCGGCGGTGGCGGCGTCATTCGGCATCGACCTGCTCTGGCCCGTCTTCCTTCTTACGGGGCTCGAGTCGGTGCGGGTACACCCGGGCGACACCGCCTTCACTCACCTCGCATTCGAGTCGTATCCCTGGAGCCACAGCTTACTCATGGTCGTGGGGTGGTCCGCGGTCGCAGCCCTCCTGAGCCGCTACCTTCTCTCTTCGCGGCGAGTGGGTACCGTCATTGGCGCGCTCGTTCTCAGTCACTGGGTGCTGGACCTGGTCACCCACCGGCCCGACCTCCCCCTCTGGCCCGGAGGTCCGCTGGTGGGCCTCGGCCTTTGGGACTCCGTAACCGGGACGCTCGCAGTGGAAGGTGCCCTGCTCGTTCTGGGTACCTATCTCTACGTCGGAATGACGTCGCCCAGGACGTGGGTGGGAACCGCAGCTCTTGCCGGACTGATCGGGCTCACCACCGTCATCTGGGCCTTCCAGCCGTGGGCGCCGCCTCCACCATCTGCCTCGGCCGTCGCCCAGGTCGGGCTCGTGATGTGGATTCTCCCACTATGGGCCCTGTGGGTCGAGCGGAACCGCCGGCTCCGGTGATCTCCCCGGGCCGCACGCCGGAGGCAATCCACAACCGCCAGGCCCCATTGTGGGCCGCTGGGTTCATCGCACTCTGCGCCACCGGGGTCTCGACGAACTGGATCGACTTCGGCGCGTTCTGGAGAGGATATGTGCTGGACATCACGGGTCCTGCGTGGTGCTACATCCTGTTCCGTGGGCGATTCACGAGGTGGTCCGTGAGCCCATGGACTTGGGCATTCAGCCCCACGAGGACCATGACGGTGGTCCTCCTGGCTTGCATCGCCATCGAGGCAGCCCAGTTCATGGAGTTGTATGCCGCCACCTACGATGCATGGGACTTCGTGGCCTACCTTTCCCTGCTCGTGCCGATCTACGTCACCGATCTCACCCTCTCACCCGAGCGGCTGGCGAGGAAGGAGCGCCAGGGAGACCCTGGGCGATCTCTCTGAGGGCGGCCTGCGGCTCCGGGCGGTCGAGGGAACCGGCACACGGGGCTCGTGGTCGCCCGGCGCTCTTTCTGCCGATGGACCTGGATCCCGAGGAGCCGGCTTGCAGCGTGCGCTCCGGGTCCGCATGCTGCCTCGGCAGCAGAGGCGCATACCGTTCGACTGCCTGCAAGGAGCGCTGACATTCCGATGGGCAAGCAGAGCACGTGGCTACGTGTCGCCGTGGAGGGAGTCGTAATCGTCGGTTCGATCCTCCTCGCATTCGGCATCGACGCAGCTTGGGACGGTCGGGAGCAGAGCCAGCGGCGCGAGGCCTTGCTCGCGGCCATCAGCAGCGACATGGCCCGTGCTCGGCTCGAAGTCGACCGCGTCGCGTCCTTCCACCGCACAGGTCAGAATGCGGCGGCGGACCTGCTCAATTACAGGGGAGAGGCTCCTCTCGAGGAGGACCAGGCTCGCCTCGTGGACTCCCTAGTTGCGGCGACGTGGGGTTCGACGGCGAGTTACGATGCGCCACTGGGCGCCGTGGAGAGCCTCTTCGGGGCGGGCGGCCTCGATCTGCTCACCGATCCCGAGTTGGCTTTCGAGCTCACCGCCTTTCCCTCTCTGGTGGCTGACCTGGCTCGAGAACAGGTCCTTCTACAGTCGATGGCTATCGATCTTCACGGCTACCTGGGCACGCAGGGAGTCGATACCTCGCTGTCTGCCGTCAATTCGTTCGACGTGCCCTGGGAGACGGGTCCATCCAACGCCTTCGGTCTTATCGGGTCGCCACTCTTTCGGGGCATGGTGAGCATGATCTGGTACAGGTACAGCAACACGACGAATAACCTCGATGCCATGCGAGAGGCGATCACCCGTATCGAGTCTTTCCTGGCCGCATCCTGAGCGGTCCAACCGGATCGGACCCTCCGTCGAACCCGAATTCGGTATTGCCGCGGTCTGGCTGCGGGCCCCGGTGCCCATCAGGCTTGAGCTCGTGATCCGGGCTCCGCGTGATGGGGCGCCAGCAGGACCACGACATCGTCAGGTCGACGTCGGCTGGTCCTGGTGGCGATTCTTGGGCTCGAGACGGAGCTGAACCATCCCCCCGTGATACCGGTGGACTTCCACGACCTCCATGGCGTACGCCTCGTTCAGACCCGCGAAGAGCGGGTGCCCTGATCCCAATGCAATGGGCGCGATCGTGACGGTGAGATCGTCGACAAGCCCGGCCTCGCAGGCCTGCCGGATCAGGACGCCGCCGTCGATATACACGTCCCGACCTCCTCCAGCCTTCCTGGCCTCCCGAATCAGTGTCTCGATGGACCCCTCGACGCGGCGCACGGTCGCCGGGGCACCCTCGTCGAGGTCGCGATGGGAGGCGACCAGTACCGGGCGTTCACCCCAGGGCCAATCCACGTCGAAGCTACGCACCACGTCGTACGTCCTGCGCCCCATCAGAAGGACCCCGATATCGGCAATGAACTCCTCGTAGGAGAGGGTCCCGGGCTCGGGGTCCTCCTCGGGTGGATCATCCGGAAGCCACGAGAGATCGTTGTCCCTTCCCGCGATGAAGCCGTCGAGGGAGCATGCGATGTAGACACGGACTCGCGAGCGGTGCTCTGTCATGATGTCGGGGGACGGGGGACGCGCCGGCCGGGTGTGCGACGCAACCAAACTAGGATGATGCCGGGCTGTTCGGGGGCTGGAGGTGTGGTGTCCGTTCACCTTCGGGTTTCTGTCACACCTGGTATGCTCCAAGTTCTATGGTGCCCGGTCCAGGTCCTGGGCCGGTTTCCCCGTGAGGGCTGGGTCAATGGAGGCATTCGAATACCTGTCGGTCCTGATCTCGATCGTACTGGGATTGGGGATCACCCATCTTCTCATGGGATTCGGACGATGGGTCGAGGCCCGGGGGGAGTTCCAGGCTTTCGGCCCTTCGCTGGCCTGGGCGGGCTTCCTTCTCCTGGTCCACATCGAGACCTGGTGGACCATGTTCGGGTATACGCAGCACCAGGATTGGACCTTCCTGGAGTTCGTGATTCTGCTCCTGCAACCCATGGTGCTCTTCCTTCTCACGCTGATGGTGTTTCCGAGCGGTGATGCGCGTCGGCAGGACCTGAAGGACAACTTCTTCCATCAGCGGCCCTGGTTCTTCGGGCTCTTCGTCGGCCTCCTGACGGTCAGCATCGTGAAGGACCTGGTGCTGGACGGAGCCCTTCCGGAGGCGGTGAACCTCGCATTCCACGGCGTCTTCCTGGCTGCCGCCATCACCGGCATCGCACTGCAGAACGAGAGGGGACATCGCCTGTTGGCGTATTCCGTCCTGGTCGTGTTCCTGGTCTACACCGGTCTGCTCTTCTTCGAGCTCTGAGGGAGGCGGGTAGGTGCCAGGATCTCAGTTCTCCACCGGAGCCGTGGGAGCCGGCTGGGTCAGGCAGCGGGTTGGAGCGGCCGGGGGAGTCCGTTCGCAGGCGCGGGACGAGTGATTCTGGCGTTTGACCGGCCCCGCTCGCGCGCGTTGCGGGCAGTCCATATCCTGGTCCGCAGTGGAACTGCCATGCCGTCAGGTGTCGCGCCCATCCCACGTGAGAGGCGTCTTTGAATTCGGATTCCGTTGCATGGAGGGGACTTATCGCCGAAGCCGCTGCGATTGTCCTGAGTATCCTGGCGGCCTTTTCAATCGATGCCTGGTGGGATTTTCGCGGCGAACTCAAGGAAGAAGCTGAGGTACTGGTTGGCCTTCGGGCGGAGTTCGTGGAGGTCGCGGACCGTTTGGATGGGTGGGCGACATTCAATGCGGTGAAGGCGGATCTCGTTTCCCGGGCGCTGGCTGAGGATTCTCGATCCCTGCCGGACGGCGCGGCGGACTCCCTGATCTCGTCCATGCCCTACGTGAACGTCCTCGATCGAGGAGGGGGCTCGCTGGAGGCTCTCCTTTCCTCTGGCCGGCTCGAGCTGATTCGGGATCGCGAACTCAGAGAGTCGCTGGCGCGTTGGCCCGACCGGTTGGAGGACATCCATACGAATGACCTCTCTGTGCGCGGGTATGTCTGGGGCTCGGTCCTGCCGTACATGGCCAACCGGGGCGTACCGGACGGGGTTTGCTCCGGTACGGTCCCATTCTGCGTCCACAAAGAGGGGTTGCCGGAGTCGTACCATGAGATGATCGCCGATCCGTCGTTCCGGGCACTGCTCACCCACCTGGGTGCGGCCTTCGCGATCATCGCAGCCGACCACCGCGACGCTCGTGACACCGCCCGAGCGCTCGTACGTCGAATCGACGACCTCCTGCCACCGTGAGGTCGCGGCCCTGACCGACGCGGGTCCTGGAATGGACACCCGACTCGGCGGGATGGCGGAGGATGTGAGAAGGCATTCGTGCGACTGACTCGCGCATCCTTTGCGATCCGGGCCCCGGGCTCCACATCATGGGCCCGCAAACGTTCATCGACCGAGAACCGACGAGGTAGCGGGTGAGGATCCGTCCAGGAGTTCCGGCACTGCGGTTCGCAACCCAATGGGGCTCTCGCCTCGCGGCCGCAGAAGTCCAGGTTGTCAGAGGGCCCACGGCCCGGAAGCGGAAGGGGGTGCCAGGGTGAGTCTTTTCGAGTATGTGATGATCCCCCCGGCCATCGTCCTGGGCCTCGCCATCACGCATATCCTCTCCGGGCTAGGACGCATCGTCCATCGACTCGCGGGCCACGGGGACCCCATCCGGACAGATGCCGTACACCTGATCTGGCTGGCGCACATCTTCAGCTGGATCGTCTTCTTCTGGTGGTACAGCTACGCGTGGACGACACGATTCGAGTGGAGCTTGCTCGTCTTCGTCTTCCTCATCCTGTACGCGGTCGCCCTCTATCTGATGTGCGTCGTCCTGATCCCGAGCGACCTCGATCGGGTCGAGGACTTCGGGACGTACTTCATGTCGCTGCGGAGATGGTTCTTCGGCGGAGTCGTGGCACTGATCCTCGTCGACTTCGCGGATAGCGCGGTGAAGGGGTGGGACAACGTCCTGGATCTCGGGCTTGGCTACGCGAGCCTCCGGAGCTTCCTGCTCGTCGGCGCGATCGTGGCGACCCGGACGGCGTCGAGGCGGTTCCACCTCACCTACGCAGTAATCGGATTCGTGTGGACCTTTCTCTTCTTCTGGCTCAACCGGCCGTCCTTGAGCGGCGGCTGACCCGCGTGTCGGCTGATCCGGCGCTCTCGGACTCCGCATGATGGTGGAGGTTCGGACTCGGCGAGGCGAGGGAGATCCGAGTGGCAGAGGCCGCAGCCGCCGAGGGGCCACAGAGGCCAACTGCTGGCTCAGTTCCAGCCGGTCGCCTGTCACGCTGACCTCTTGCCCCGCCCCTCGGGCGCCCAGAGCTTCGCCACGTCAACACGAAAGCCCCCGGCTCGCGAGGACGGATGCCAGAACAACGAACGTGGCGAAGCATCCTGATCGAAGCCGGTGTGATCGTGGGTTCGATTCTCCTCGCTTTTGCCATCGATGCCGGTTGGGACGCGCGGGGCGAGGCGTCTCGACGAAGAGCGGTCATCGACGGGCTGGTGAGTGACTTCGCGGCTGTTCGCGCGGACCTGGATCGGGTCGCCGGCTTCCATGCGGAAAACCGTGCCGCGGCCGCTGGCCTCATGGAGCTGGGATCCCGTGGGCCAGTCCCGGACGCCGCTGCGCACCTTGCCGATTCGCTTTTCGCCGCCGCAGTGCTGGGAGGCTCTTTCGACGCCCCCCTCGGGACGCTCCAGTCGCTCATCAACGCGGGAGACCTGGACCTGATCGGCGACCCCGAACTCGCTGCGATGCTCACGAGCTTTCCCGGGCTGGTGAGCGATCTCGACCGCGAGCAGGCCTGGATGCGAGAGCTCATGCTCGAGATGTACCGCTACCTCGCTTCCATCGGCGTCGGGGCGGAGATGGGCCTCTCGGACCCGTACTGGGACCTGTCATGGGAAATCCCCGGAGGAAGCATCCATGGCATTGCGCACACGCCGGGCTTCCGGACGTGGATTGGCGGGCTCTGGCAGGTGTATGGGAACACGACCGAGGACCTGAGGGCCATCGACGCGAGTCTGACCGTGATCGAGGCGAGCCTGGCAGCTCTCCGATAGGCCGTCCGCGCCCACCGGCGTCCGCATCGACTGCGCTCCGAAAAGGAACGGTCCGGAGTCCGCTTGCCTTCCCCCCGCACCGATCGACAGCTTCGGCTCTGACCGACACCTCGTGTGCCCGCCCTTCAGGACTTCGGAGCGATTGCCAGAATGTCCATCCCTCTCGAGCAGCTCGCAGCGTGGAGTCAGATCATTGCGGCGCTGGGCGTCATCGCCTCCCTGGTCTTCGTCGGACGCCAGATCCGGGAGAGCTCCAAAGCCGTCCGCTCGGCAACCACCCAAGCGGTCCATCAGAACTTTGGGACGTTGTACGCCGAGTTGGCTCAGAATCCCGAGGGGCTGGACACCTTCCTGCGGGGCTGTGTGGACGTCCGCGCTCTGGCCGTGCAGGAGAAGGAGCAATTCACGTGCTTCGCGATGGCCGTGATGTCGTTCTACCAGAACGCGTTCGACCAATGGCGCATGGGCCATCTTCGCGATGACCTCTGGACCGGATGGGAGACGCTGCTCGTGAACTTCTTGCACACACCGGGAGGCACGAGCTTCTGGAGTGACCGAGCCTATGTCTTCGGCACCGACTTCCAGGCTCACATGGCGGAGGTCATGGCTCGGCCTGCGAATCCTCGGGCCACCACCTTCGGCATCAAGATCGTGGACGAGGCAGAGCCCGAGTAGGGCCTTTGGAAGAGGCTCGCCCCTTGGGAGTATGGCGGGGGTGATGGCGAGTCTCTCAGCAATCCCACCCCGAAGCCCCGCAGCATGTGCTCCCCGACGCGAGGTGGCCTGACGAATGGAGTTACCATGAGCCGAACGACCTTCCTGCCCAGATTGGCGGGGGAGTTCCTCGTGATCGTCGTGGGCGTCCTCGTGGCCTTGTTCGTAGACGGTCTTCGTGAAGACCGGAGAGAGCGGGGGTACGAGCGCCAGGTCCTGGACGCGGTGGCTGCAGACCTTCGAGCGAACCTGGAGGATCTCGCTCAGGCGGAGCGCGGTGCAAATTTTCGCAGGCGCGCGGCAATCGAGACGCTTCTGAGAATCGATGGGGCGAGCCAGCCTCCCGGTGCGGCCCCCGACGCCGATTTGGCCGAACTCGGCGCGGGGAACCTCCTGGCGTCGTTGGCGCTCATTCGGGTGTTCGACCCGCACACGGCCGGCCTGGTGTCCCTCGAGGCTTCCGGGGCGTACGGCCTCATTCGTGATCCGTCCGTTCGAGGAGCCGTGCTCGAGTATTACAGCAAGGTCGATTCCTGGCGCGAGGGGCAGACCATTGACCGAATGACCGAGAACCGAGTCAAGACGGTTCTTCTTTCCGCCGGCGTCTCGACTGGCGCGCCGCGCCATCTCGCAGACGCGGAGATCCTGCGCAGGATCCGTGCCTCGCCTTCGGCACAGGTGGCGCTGAGCGACGTGGTCGGCCATGCCGGGGGACAGGGCCGGTGGTTCGCTGCACTCACGCAGGAGACCCAGATGCTACTGGAAACGGTGGAGGCCTACATCATCGCGATTGGGTAGCCTCTCTGGATTGCCAGCTCGCCGGCGTGGCACGAGAATCCACGTCCGTTCGGTATCGTTCAGCCTGTTTGGACAGGTCCAGAGGAGGCCGTGACGCATGGAGGATGCGGGCATCCTCGCCTCGATGGCGGAAGGTGCGATCACCCTTGCCGGCTTCGCCGCCGTGTTCCAAGCCTTCTCGGGCACCTACGATCCCGATGGCCACAGTCGGGTCCGGCTCAACTCCTTCGTGGAGGGTGGCCTGACCGTGGACTTCGTGGCGTACCTTCCAGCCTGGCTCGGTTCGGCTGGTCTGCCCGACCGCCTGGTATGGGGCATGCCCCGTGGGCTCATCGTTCTCTGGGGACCCCTGTGCATCCTCGTGCCGCTCCTCTACGAACCGAAGGACTCTCCCCAGGAGCCCGTTGCGTGCCCGTATCTGGCTGCCTTCTCCCTTTCCGCCGACGCGTAGCGGGCCCCGGCTGCAACGCGCCGGGTCTTCGCCAGCGCAGAGGAGATCATGGTGATGGAAAGGAACATGGCCGTTGCCCTGGACCAGACGGCCCGTGCCGACGAAGCGGCGCGAAGCGCCCTGGGCCGTCTCCAGGATCACCAGTGTGTGGGTTCTGGCAGGCTCGTGCAGCGGTGAACCGACAGGGTAGAGGACGCCTCCCGGTGAATCGACCAGCGGATCCCCGGCTCCGTATCCCGGCTCCCACCACTGCAGGAGCCGCGCTCCTGCTCGTCCTGGCCGCCTGTGCACCTGGAACGGGCACCCATGACGTGGTGGACCACCAGACCGGCGAACGGACCTCCTGGCTCGTCGATCCGACACCGAGGGTCAGTGTGGGCGTGGTCTCCGGAGACGAGGCGTACGAGCTCGGTGAGATCTCCGCCGGTGCAGTGCGCTCCGACGGAGGGATCCTTCTGGCGGACAATCGCACCAAGACTCTCCGTCGGTACGACGCCGACGGCGTGTTCGTCTCCGAGTGGGGCGGGGAGGGGCTCGGTCCCGGAGAGTTCCTCTCACCCACGCAGCTCGTGCTGGGTGCGGATGACGCGGTCACGGTGTGGGATGCAGGGATCTGGCGGGCCACCCGCTACGACGCGGATGGACGGCTGTTGGGCGTTAGCACCTTCCGACGTGACGACCTCATCGGTCTCGTCGAGCCCGACTTGGCCCCACTCACCGCTTTCATCCTCGCCGGTGGCGGATACCTCATCCCGATGCTTGAGAAGGAGGGGATGGCTTCAGGCGGGAAAGGGGGAGGTACGAGAGCCAAACCCGGGCGGGCAGAAGCCGGAGAGGTCCTCACGCGGCAGCGAGTGGCCGTGGTCCGGGTGACTGCCGACGTCGCCGGGCCGGAGCCCGTGGCCGAGTTGGGATGGGACGAACAGGTGGAGGTTGCGGCGCCGTGGGGCCCGCTCCGATTGGCACCGCCCCTCGGTCGGAGGCCGGTCTTCGCGGTACAGCCCAATGCCTCCAACTTCTGCGTCGGTGACCAGTCGGAGGCCAGCGTAGCGTGTTTCAACGCTGCCGGCTCGCAGCGGACCGTGGCGTGGAACGCGACCCCGACGCCGGTCACCCGGGACGATCCCGAGATCGACGTTTGGCGAAAGGAGATGGCCGACCTCCTCGGCCAGAAGCTGGGACCCGGGGTCATCGAGGCGGTGCTGGGGCAGGTTCCCCTGCCCACGATCCGGCCCCCGTACGGGCGGTTGATCCTGGACCGGCGGGGCAACCTCTGGGTCGAGCAGGGTCCGGCGGACCACGGCGCCTCGACGGCTTACCTCGTATTCGACGAGGACGGTGGTGAGGTCGCATTGGCGCTCCTGCCGCAAGGGCGGGTTCTCGAGATCGACGACCACCGTGTGCTCCTGGTGCAGAGCGACGAACTGGGCGTGCAGTTCGTGCACCTCTATTCGCTCGAGAAGGCGCGATAACGACCTTCGCAGCGTGCGGCCGTGAAGAGCCGGGTGCAGGCGTGATGGAGGCCGAAGGAGGCTGGCGGGGAGGAACCGCCCCACGCACACTGCGCGTGATCGGTCCGGCTGTCGCTCGCGCTGTAAACGTCCAGAGCCATCGCGTGGATCGTGTGCCACGCCTGATCCACCACCCTCGCGCACGGAGCGGAAGGTGACCCAGTTCGAGTTCATCCTGATCATGACTTCGGTGATCTACGCTCTCGGCGTAGCTCAGGTACTCTCCGGTGTCAGCCGGCTCGCTTCGACGGGTGGAGCCGTCCGGCCGTTCGTCGCCCACACGCTGTGGGTGGTGATCCTCTTCACATCGATCTTTCTGGTGTGGTGGGCGACGTGGGAGTTTCGAGAGGTCTCCTGGACCTTTCCTCAATACTCCTATCTCCTGATCGCTCCCATCCTGCTGTACTTCGCCTGTTCGCTGGTGATGCCCAGAGACTCTGGCGAGGAAGATGTCGACCTGGAGGTGCACTTCTACCGGGTGCGTCGACCACTGATGTGGACCTTTCTCGTGTTCACGGTCGTGATCGTCTTCGATGGTCCGCTCCTTGGCACCGAGCCGCTTGTACATCCGGTTCGGATCTGGCACTCGACCTGGTTCGTGGCCGCTGCCGTGGGCGCCGTGAGTGAAGGTCGCCGCGTGCACATCGGCATCGCCGTCGTCGTCCTGACCACCTCGGCGCTGCTTGTGGCTACTCGGTTCTGGGCGCTGTCCTGACCCGTTGGGGCGAGCTCACCGGCGCAGCCTGAACCAGCGGGATCCGGCGTGAGCTTGCGGTTGCTCCCTTTGCGCCCCGGACCGGAGCCCCGCATGATCCGCTCCCTGACCCCTGGCGCCACGAAGTCCAGGGTGGGCGTATCACGAGACGGATCGGATGGTGAAGGCTCCCCCTCGAAGCCATCGTCGTCGTGAGTGGGGAAGTAGACACCTGCCTCGGGCACGTCCGGGGCGGCAGTTGATTCTGAAGGACGCCGAGGGGGCCAGGTGAAGGCCCTCTCGCCAAGGAGATCCATGAGCAAGATCCGACAAGCGCGGAAGGGGATTGGCGCGGCGGTTTCGGCGTTGGCGGTCGTCGTCTCGTTGGCCTTCGTCGGATATGAACTCCGGCAGAACACGGCTGCGGTGCGTGCGGCAGCGATCCAGGAGCTGAGCGCTCAATCCGTCGATTTCCTGACCGCCTGGTCCACGGACGAGGTCCTTCCCGGCCTCCTCCTGCGCACGTCACAGGGCGCGACCCCGGAGGCGTTCACGCCGGAGGAGAACCAGCGGCTGACCCTTGCGTACCTCACGGCCCTGCGGGCATACGAGGCACGGTTCATCCAGGTCCAGCTCGGCGTCTTGAACGAGGACATCTTCGAGTCGATGGCGGGCAGTTCCGTCTTCTACGAGCGTCCGTGGCTGAGAGCGCGCTGGGGAGAGTTGTTCGAGACCTCCCTCGGGCCGGAGTTCGCTGCCTATTTCACGGACCGGTTCGTGAACGAGTAGCGATGCGTCCGGTGCACTGACGACCACCCGCGTCAGGAAAGGCGAGTCGGCGGCCCATCCAATGGGTCCACCGCATTCGCCGGGGGTGCTTACCTGCCGACCCTTCGAATCAGCCGGACGTGGAGGGCCCGTTCGCCCCCGATCGCCTCCACACTCTCGTAATGTCCGCCCACCTCCGGCAGAGTCTCGAACAACCGTTCGCCCGATCCCAGTAGCACGGGAACGATGGCGAGATGGATCTCGTCGATGAGCGCTGCTTCGAGGAACTGCCGGGCGGTCCGGGCCCCACCCCCGATCCTGACATCGGCGGCACCTGCCGCGTCCCGCGCTCTCTGAAGTGCCTCGTGAATCCCGCCGGTGACGAAGTGGAACGTGGTTCCGCCCCCGAGCTCGAGGGAAGCGCGCGCGTGGTGAGTCAGTACGAAGACCGGATGGTGAAAGGGCGGGTCGGCTCCCCACCATCCACCCCAGGCCGGGTGGCCCCACGGGCCTCGGGTGGGTCCGAACATGTTCCTGCCCATTATGGTGGCTCCGACCTGCTCGTCGTGGCGAGCGGCCCAGAGGTCGTCCGTCCCTTCCTCTCCGCCCTCCATTCCGTGTAGCGCACGCATGGACCTGGTGGCGAAGGCCCACTCGTGCAGGCGCTCCCCGCCCACCCCGAGGGGGGTGTCCTCGGACTGCGAGGGGCCAGCCACGAACCCGTCCAGGGACACCGAGAGGCCGAGCCGGACTTTCTGCATGATCGGGTCGCTCGCACTTGGATCGTTGAGGTGGACCTGCCTCATAATGCGGCTCCCGCGCAGGCGAACAAGCGGTCGCCGCCGGCCCGGCTCGTCGTTGCGGGCGCGCCTCGCGCCACATACTGATCAAGCCGCGCACGCGACGCGGCCCGCGTTGCGGCCCCGCTTCGTGCCATGTACTGATCAGGCCGCGCCATGGAGGCCCGAGCCGCAAGGCCGCCCATCCCGGAGGAAACGATGAGCGCTCTCGAGGAAAACAAGCTCGTGGCACGCCGCTTCATCGAGGAGGCGGTGAATCTGGGCAACCTCGCGATACTCCCGGAGATCATCTCCGAAGCGTGCGTAGAGACCGATGGGAAGATCCGCATCGACAGCGGTGTCTCGGGAATGGCGGACCATATCCGTGGGGTGCGGAGCGTCTATCCCGATCTCCACGTCTCCATCGTACACCAGGTCGCCGAGGGGGAGTGGGTGGCCACTGCGGTCCTCGCTACCGGGACCCACGCGGGCGAGTGGTTGGGAATGTCGCCCACCGGGAAGGTCCTGACCTTCAGCGGGGTGAACCTGGATCGAATCGTGGACGGGAAGATCGTCGAGCATGGTGGGGCCGCCAACATGCTCCATCCCTTCCTGGAGGCGGGGGCCCTCGAGCCTTCGAGTCCCCTGTAAGCCTGACGTGAATGCGGTTGCCATGAACCTTCGGACTTGAGCGGGAGGCCAATGGACGATTCGAAGACCATTGCGAGACGGCTCAGTGGAGCCGCCGCAGCCCTGGGCGTCATGGGCTCCCTGGTATTCGTCGCCATCGAAGTCCAGCAGAATACAGAAGCGGTCCGGGGGGCCACGCTGCAGGCCGTGGCGCAGCAGTCCATGGATCTCGTCATGGCGGGGGTCGAGAATGCGGACTTGAGAGAGGCCTTCTCCGTCGCGACTCGCGGCGAGCCTCTCTCGCCTGAGCAGGAGAGAGTTCTCAACTGGTTCTTTCAAGCCAAGCTCCGAGCGGACGAGAATCGCTTCCGCCAGGTTCAGATTGGGATTCTGGATGAGTCCACCTTCGGCCAACTGAGTAGCAACGCCGCGTATCGCCTTCCGTACTTCGCCGAGTTCTGGGCACGTTCCGGACCCACCTTCGCGGAGGATTTCCAGCGTCTCGTGGCGCGCGAGTTCCTTCCCCTGGGCGAAGCCAGGCCGCTGGTGCCGATGCGCTAGCCGCACGCAAACACGGAGGCACCCATCGACCTGGACGAGCACTTCGAGCACGTCCGGCAGCGGCTCATGTCGGTCGTGCTGGTGGCGCTGGTGTTGGTGACCGCCGATGGTCTCCTCTTCGGAACGTAGGAGTGGTTGAATCGGCTCCGCGTCCAACAGATCGTGATCTTCGCCGGGACGGCGGCGGTTCTGATCTCGGATCAGCGCCGCGTCCATCGGATCGGAAGCCTCGTGGTCACGCTGGCCTTTGCCACTGGCCTCCTCATCCGCTTCTTGCCGGGGGTGATCTCGTGACGGTCGCGAATCGCTCTTCCATCACTCCTGCGAACTCCGGGTCGAAGCGTGCCGACCTCGACCGGTTGGTGGATCGTGTCGTAGATCCGGACAACGGCCGGGAAGCGGAGGGGTCCTGCCAGGCGGGCACCTCCCGTATGTTCGCGGCGATGAGGAAAGGGCCTGTCGCGCGTTGAAGGAGGGACCATGGAATGGTTGGGTGACTTCTGGGCCTGGGCATGGGCTCGTCACCACAATCC
>CP070829.1:2959282-2974956 GCA_020344755.1 Gemmatimonadales bacterium | reverse complement strand
GCCGGGGTCGCTCCTCTGACACACCCGGCCCGGGCGGGGGGTCGCCTCCCGCGCAGCGCGGAAGCTATCCGCTCCGGTACCGGACCAGTTCCGCCACCACCTGGTCCACCTCGTCCTCCGTGTTGTAGACATGGGGACTTACCCGGACATGGCCCGGGCGCGCGTCCACGATGATCCCGGCCCGATCCAGGTGGGCTACGGCGCCCCGCGGGTCCGGGTGGGCGATCATGACGATGGCGCTTCGATGCTCGGCGGTCACGGCGGTCCGAAGGGAGAATCCCGTCTCGTGACAACGGTCCATGAGGCGTTCGGTGAGCGCGCGATTCCGGGCAAACACCGTTTCCCACCCCACCTCCTCCAGGAGCTCCTGGCCACCCAGAGCGGTGTGCACCGTCGGTAGGGCAGGGGTCCCCATCTCGAATCGCCGGGCGTCTTCGTGGTAGTGGAAGCCCTCCAGGTCGAAGGCGAATTGGTCCTGGGTGGAGAACCAGGACGTGGCCCTCGGACGGAGGCTGCCGGTGATCTCGGGCCGGACGTAGAGATAGCTCAGCCCCGGGCCACCACACAGCCACTTGAGGGGTCCGGAGGTGTAGAAGTCGACTCCCGATCCCTCGCAGTCCACCGGCACCTGCCCGGCGCCGTGGTACCCGTCGATGAGGGACCAGGCACCTGCGCGGCGGGCGATCTCCCCCAGAGCCTCCAGATCCTGGACGAACCCCGTGGCGTAGAAGACATGGGAGGTGGCCAGGAAGAGGGTCCGCTCATCCACCGCGTCGGCGTACTGCTGGGGGTCCATCCCCACGCCGTCGACGCTCTCCAGAATCACCAGGTCCAGCTCCGGACGGGTGGCGAACTGGTAGGCCAGGGTCGGGAAGTCGAGGTCGCTGATCACCACCCGGTTCCGCTTCGGAGGGGCGGCGCCGGGACCGGCGACGGCGGCGAGCGACGGGGCCGCTTGCGGAACGGAGTCCACGACACCCGACAGGGCCGCGGAGGTGGACGGGAGAAGCGCCACGCTCCCCTGCGGTGCGCCCTGGAGATCCGCGACCCGGTCCCGGAGGAGTTGGAGACGGCCCCACCAGTGTTCGTACCAGGCCGAGGCTCCCATGGAGTGCCAGCGCTCCCGGAACTCGTCCAGGTAGGCCTCAGCCCGATCCGATAGTGCACCCAACGAGCAGGAATTCAGGTAGTTCTTCCGCGCCAGGATGGGAAAGTGGGTCCGAAGGGAAGCGAGATCGAGTTGAGGGGTAGGGGACATGGGCCACACTGTCGAGGGATCCGGGTCTGCCTGTCCGATGGGAACGGAAGGGTACATCCGGAGGGCGTGGAGAGCACAACACCCCGGGGGGCTGCGGGATCCCGCCGGCCCGGCCCGGCCCCGCCCGGGCGGGCATGCACGCAAGCCAGCAGGAGGATACGATGGGCAGATTTCGGATCCGTTCCCGGGCAGCCGCCACTGTACTCCTCGGCGCATGGGCGGCCTGCGGGGGGGAGACCAGTCCCGCGACTCCTGCAGATGGCCTTTCCGGTCCAGACCATCTCCTCGACTGGAGCGTGGAGCCCGTGTTCCAGGTTGGGGGCGTCGACGCGCCGGAGTGGGCTGCCTTCGGGGAAGTCACGGATCTGGCCTTCGACGGATCCGGTCGGCTCCACGTGCTCGATGGTCGAGGACGACGCGTCACGATCCTCTCGCCTCGGGGCGAGCTCGAGGGCACCGTAGGCATACCCGGCGAGGGACCCGGAGAACTCCGCTTCCCCTCGGCCATGGCGGTGCACGGGGACGGGAGGGTCGCCGTGTTCGATCCGGGCCACTCGGGCTTCGTCGTCTACGGCCCCGACGGCACCTTCCTGCACCACGTTCGGGTGGACCGGCAGCGCTTCTCCGATCCCGAGCCACCCCTCCGCGTCACCCCCGACGGGTGGGTGGTATCGTCCACCACCGCGCCCCAGTCCTCGGAGGAGAGTGGGCGGCCGGTGGCCCGGTTGAGTGCCCTCCCCGACCAGGAGCACCAGGTGATCTTCCGGGCTTGGGCGCCGGCGGTACCCTCCACCCGTGAGCCCGGGCCGGAACTCACCGGGGGGATGAGGGTCCGCCTTCCGCCGGTCGTGTCATTCCATCCCGGTCTTCTCGTGGCGCCGGTGCCGGGTGGCGAGGTGGCCGTGATCGACTCCACCAGCTGGGCGGTGAAGATCGTCCAGCCGGATGGCACTCTCGTCCGAACCCTGCGTCGGCCCCTGACCCCGATCCCGGTCACGGAGGCCATGCGCGACGCGGAACGGCGCCGGAGGCTGGAGGAAGCCCTCGCCGAGCCTCCACCCTTCATGGTGAGCACGCGGGACGGAGGGACTGCGAGCCCCGCCGGCGACATGGCCCGGCGATTCATGGAGGCTCGGATCGAAGGGATGGGATTCCACGAGGTGGTGCCCGTGGTGGATGGGATGGGGATGGACCACATGGGTCGCATCTGGGTGCGGCGGAGCGGGACCGAGCCCGGGGGCACGGGCCCCACGGATGTGGTCACCACCTCCGGCGACTACGTCGGGACCCTGGCTCCGGGCACGGTGGCCATGCCGTGGGCCTTCGGAGCAGGAGGGCTCCTGGCCTACCGGGGAACCGACTCCCTGGGTGCGCCACTGGTCCGGGTGGTCCGCCTCCAGGAGGGGGATGGACGATGACGGCGGGGACCGCCCGATGACGGGCGAAGGCCCATGACGGGAGAGGCCGCCCGATGACGGGAGCAGACCCATGACGGCGGTGGCCGTCCGATGACGAGAGCATCCCCATGACGTTCCAGGTGTTCGTCGCCACGCTTCCCTGGGTCGCCTTCCTGGGCTTCCTCCTCCTGGGAGTACGCCTGCCGCGGCCGCTCCTCCCACCCGTGCGACGAGTGGGAGACGAGAGCCCGCAGCCCCCGGTCAGCGTGATCGTGCCGGCGCGGAACGAAGCCCGAAACATCGAGCGGGTGCTCACGTCGCTGGCGGCGAGTGACTATCCGGACTTCGAAGTCATCGTCGTGGACGACGGCAGCGAAGACGGGACCGGGGAGCTGGCCCGGGGGGTGGCGCCGGGGAATGCACACCGGATCCGGGTCCTGGCGGGCGCGAAGGTCCCGGCTGGCTGGCTGGGGAAGCCGTGGGCCTGCCAACAGGGTGCCTCCAGGGCGGACGGGGATCTCCTCCTCTTCACGGACGCGGATACGTGGCATGGTCCCCACCTCCTCCGGAAGGCCGTGGCCGCGCTTCAGGATGAGGAGATCCACCTTCTCAGTGTCGCGGGGCGCCAGCTGATGTGGACTTTCTGGGAGAAGCTGGTACAGCCACAGATCTTCACCGGAATGGTCCTCCGGTACCGCGATCAGCGGGAGGTACTTCCGCGTGACCGCTGGCGGAGCGCCATCGCCAACGGGCAGTTCATCCTGGTCCGCCGGGAGGTCTACCAGTCCGAGGTTGGGCACGAAGCCGTCCGAGGCGAGGTGGTGGAGGACATGCGACTGGCCCAGCGGTGGGTTCGGCGGGGGCGGCGGGTCAGCATCCGAATGGCGGAAGAGGACTTCGCTACCCGCATGTATGCCTCTCTTCGCGAGCTGATCGAAGGATGGTCGAAGAACGTCGTCCTGGGAGGGCTGGCGACGCTCCCCCCGGGGTGGCTTCGTCGGTGGACGCCCCCCCTCGGGATGCTCGCCGGCGGCATCCTCTGGATGTTGCCTCCCATCGTGCTCGCCGGGGCCGTGTCCACGCCCGGCGTGGGGTGGACGGACTTCTGGAGCGCACTCGTCGTGGCGTTGAGCGTCCTCGCGTGGTCGCTGGTGTATCTTCGGGCCCGCGTGTCGCCCGTCTACGCGCTCCTCTATCCCGTGGGTGCCGCCGTCTTCTTCTGGATCCTCCTCAAGGCGTGGATGCGAGGAGGCCGGGTGAGATGGAAGGGGCGAGACTACGATCTGAAGCCGGAGGCGGTCCTGGGCGAGCCGTGACCAAGCGGGGCTGGACAACGGAGGGCCGCGGCCCCCGGGAAGGGTGCCGCGGCCCCGTGAACCGTCCTGCGCAGCCTACCTCTGACTCAGAAGGTCAGCACCAGGGCCAGGGTGAAGAGCGTATCCAGCTTCTCCAGGGGAGTCTGAACCGAGGTGCCGGTGTCGACGCCACCGGTGAAGAGGGGGACTTCGGCGAGTGCCGGGAGGTTCTTCCAGGAGAGGACGACGGCGGGCTTGAGGGCGATGATGTCGTTTACGTCCACGGTCAGCGAGTTCCCCCAGACGGCGCGCCGATCATCGGTCTCGTTCAGGTTCAGGTCTCCCACGAGCACGCTTTCGAAATCCGTGGAGGCCGAGACCTGGCGCGTGAACTCGTATCCGACCCGGAGCCCGGCGAAGTCGGTGTCCAGGAACGGGTTCTCCACCACGTCCGTCTCGAAGGTGTAGGTGGCAGCGAAGTCCGTGGAGAATCGGGTGCGGTCGTTCTCGACCCAGGTGTAACCCCCACCGGCCGCGAAGAGCGTGCGCGAGTCGATTCCGGAGAACGTGTTCCGCAGCCAGTCCACCCCGCCGTAGAGGAAGAAGGCGTCGGAGACCGTCCGCTCGTAGCGGCCCCGTGCGTAGAAGGACTCGGCGGTCTTCTCGGTGTCCACCGACCTGGTGACGGAGAAGTCGGCCGCGGTACCATCGGCCCGACGGATGACCTTCCCCGTCTCTACCCGCACTGCTCCCGCCTCGAACTTCCACGCGCTGTCCTCGTACCGGCGACGAATCGTGGAGGCCAGACCGAGGGTCACGGCTTCCGAGTTCCCCTGGGTGATGACGGAGGTGAGCTCGCCCTTGAAGACCCAACGCTCCCGGGCCGGGTCATCGTCCTGGGCGGCAAGGGGCGCTGCCGGGCTCAGGAGAAGAACGGCGACGCCGAGGGCCAGGACCGGCCGGACCGCCGCCCGGCAAAGGTGAACAAGACGACGGTTCATGAGACACTTCCGGTTGTGGATGAGATGGTGACCACCGAAGGCTTCTGTGTTAACCGCGGACGCGTACCCGCCCGGATCAGAGACCGTTCCCGTCCGTCGCAGGGGAGCGGGTCGGCGCGGGAGGCCTATCTTGACCGGGTCGCTCGCCAAGACCTGGAGTATCACCCATGGACCGTACGTCGCTGAAGATCCGACTCCGGGATCACGCCCGGGCGCTGGGCATCCAGCAGATGGGAGTAACCGGTGCGGATCCGACCCAGCATGCCCCGTTCTACCGCTGGTGGCTCGACCAGGGGTTCCACGGAGAGATGACCTATCTGGCCCGTGACGAGGCCAGGGCCCGGCGGGCGGATCTCGCACGAACCCTTCCCCGGATCCGTTCGGTGATCGTGGTGGCGGATCATTATCCGGCGGTGGATCCCCCGGGGGTCCCGGAAGAGCCGTCGGTGGGGGTGATCGCTCGGTACGCCCGGGGGAGGGATTACCACAAGGTCCTTGCGGCGAAGCTGAGGGCGTTGGCTCGGTGGCTCGACGAGCAGGTGGGCCTCGACGTGGCGGCTCAGGGCCCGGGGGTCGTCGGTCTGGACCACGGCGCCGGGGGCGGCTCCCTCGGCCAGGTGCACCGTCACCGGGTCTACGTCGACACCGGGCCCGTCCTCGAGCGGGACCTGGCCCGACGGGCCGGCCTCGGGTGGTTTGGCCGCAATACCATGCTCATCCATCCCGAGAGAGGCTCGTACTTCTTCCTGGGGGTTCTCCTGACCACGGTAGCGCTGGAGGCGGATCCCCCCTTCGAGGCGGACCGCTGCGGCAGCTGTACCGCCTGCCTGGATGCCTGCCCCACCGGTGCCCTCCTGGGTCGGGACGAGCAGGGAGCGCCGGTGATGGATGCCCGGAGGTGCATCTCGTACCTGACCATCGAGCACCGCGGCGCCATCCCGGAGCAGCTTCGCGCGGCGATGGGGAACCGCGTGTTCGGGTGCGACATCTGTCAGGAGGTATGTCCCTGGAACGAGCGGTTCGCGGCAGGATGCGAGGAGCCGGGGTACGCCGACCGGGGACCGGGGGAGCGGCCGGCTGGGGTGGAGGCGGCCCCGCCCCCGCGGAGAGCGGACACCGCGGGGAGGGTGGAGGCGTGGCATCCCGGGACGAAGACGCCTCCACTGGTCGGGCTGCTGGAGACGGCGCTGGATCAGGCGGCCTGGGACACCTTCACCCAGGGGGCGGCCCTCCGCCGAGCCGGTCGGGCCGGCTTCGCGCGCAATGTCTGCGTGGCCATGGGAAACTGGCTTGCGGACGGGGACGACCCTCCGGAAGAAGCGGTGGCGGCCCTGCGCGCGGCGCTTCGGGACGACGAGCCGTTGGTGCGCCAGCACGCGGCGTGGGCGCTGGGCCGGGTCCGGTCCGCCGAGGCCCGGGCGGCCCTGGAAGCCAGGTCCATGGTGGAGTTCGAGCGGTCGGTGAAGGTGGAGATCGCTGCGGCCCTCGGGCCCTGAGGGCTCGGCTCGAGCCCCCAGGGTCGGTCGAAGCGGGCCGGGGGATCCCCCATGGGATCCCCCGGGGTCTCCCCTTCGTGTCTGCGCTCAGCCCCCGCCGCGGTCGAAGTGGGTGCCGGTACGGCTACGGCACCGGATACCCGTATGCGGCGCCCAGTCCCAGGGGGGCCCCCGTCATCCAGTAGAGGAGCAGGAAGCCCGACCACGCCACCAGGAAAGCGATGGAGTAGGGGAGCATCAGGGAGGTGAGAGTACCGATGCCGGTGCCCTTCACGTAGCGCTGACAGTAGACCACGACCAGCGGGAAGTACGGCATCAGGGGTGTGATGATGTTCGAAGACGAGTCGCCGACGCGGTAGGCGGCCTGCGTGAGATCCGGGGAGATGCCCACCTGCATGAGGACCGGCACGAAGATGGGGGCCAACAGCGCCCACTTGGCGCTGGCGGAGCCGACGAAGAGGTTCACGAACGCCGTCAGGAAGATGATACCGACGATGGTCACGCCGCCGGGAAGGGCCAGGGCCTGGAGGGCCGCCGCACCCTTCACCGCCAGGAGCGCACCGATGTTGGACGCGCCGAAGGCGTGGACGAAGAGGGCGCAGAAGAAGGCCATGACGATGTAGTAGGCCATCCCCTCCATGGCCTTCGTCATGGCGTCCACCATGTCCTTCGACCGCTTGAACACGCCCGAGACGTAGCCGTAGACCACGCCGGGGATGAGGAAGAGGAGGAAGATCAGGGGCACAATGGACTGCATGATCGGCGCCGAGAACGAGTTCAAGGAGCCGGTGGCCGGATCCCGGAAAGGCGAGTCCGCCGGGACGAGGGTGGCCGCCAGAACGACGAGTCCCAGCCCCATCACGCCGGTGGCCCACCAGAACGCCTTCCGCTCCCGCGGCTCGAAGGTCCCCATGTCCGGCGCCTGCTCCGCATCTCGGTCCACCGGAGTGGAGGCGTTCAGCCTGGGTTCGATCACCCGGTCCGTGATGAACCACCCCAGGGCGATGATCAGGATGCTGGACGTGGCCGTGAAGAAGTAGTTGTTGAGGGGATTCACCAGCATGTCCGGCGCCACGAGCTGGGCCGCCGGCTGGGTGAATCCCTGGAGCAGGGGGTCGAGGGCCGACGGGACCGGGTTCGCGCTGAAGCCCCCGGAGACACCCGCAAAGGCTGCGGCAATCCCGGCCAGGGGATGGCGCCCGGCGGCGTAGAAGATGATCCCCCCCAGCGGAATGACCAGGACATAGCCCGCATCCACGGCGCTGTGGCTGATCAACCCGACGAGCACGACTGCGGGGGCAAGGAGACGCCGCGACGTCTTGCTCAGGAGGAGCTTGATGCTCGTGTTGAAGAATCCCGCCTCATCGGCAACGCCCACACCGAGCATGGCCACGAGCACCACTCCCAGGGGCGCGAAGCTCGTGAAGATGCTGACCATGTTGGACATGAACGACGCCAGAGCCGGTCCGGTCAGCAGATTGATGACCTGGATCGGCTCTCCCGAGCGCGGGTCGATGTCGGCGAACTCCACCGGTGCCAGGAGGGCGGAGAGCCCCCAGACCACGAACAGCGAAAAGAGGAACAGCATCGCCGGATCCGGCAGCTTGTTGCCGACGCGCTCGATGTTGCCGAGCAGGCGATGCACCAGGCCCGGACGGGCGTTCGTGGGGGCAGTTTCCATGTGGGATCGGGGAGGGTTGCGGGGCGGAGGAAGGCGGGCCGGCACAAGGTAGGCCACCGGACCCCTTCGAGGACAGGCGGCGGATTACTCCGCGGTGACGTTCCAGCTCCGGTCCACCGCCGCCAGCACCGCCTGAAAGCGCTCGTCCTGCCGGAGCGGCCCCAGGACCTCGGGGTAGAAGTAGCGTACTTCTTCCGTGACCAAGCGCCCCCAGTGTTCCACCTGGCGGAAGAGATCCAGCGCCAGATCCGTGTCGCCCATGGAAAGGTGGAACAAGCCGATGGAGAAGAGGTCGGCGGGGTCTCCTCCGATGTTGTTCCTTCGCGCTCCCGCCTCCTGGCCCAGGGCTCGGAGCTCTCCCGCCGCTTCGACGCGATTGCCCGAGGCCACGTGGACGAGCCCCAACGCCGCCCGCACGCCGCTGACTCGTGGAACGCCGCCCCAGGGGGGCACCAACGGGAGCGCACGCTCCAGGGCCTCCCGTGCCTCATCCAGCTCATTGAGGTGGTACGCCACGAGACCGTCCAGGTAGTGGGCCAGCGGGAGTCCCGGATCGAGCTCGACGGCCTTGCGGGCGTGGAGCCGGGCCTCGCGACTCTGCCCGGTGGCCAGGAGTGCCTCGGCCAGCACGACGTGGACCATGGGCGCCCGGGGATTCAGGCGAAGCGCGAGCCGGGCCGGATCCAGGGACGCTTCGGGTGTGCCGGCGAAGAGGTTCAGCCAGGCGTCCCACATGTGGACGTCCGCCATGCCGGGACACGCGTGCATGGCCCGATCCACGGCCTCGCGGGCGAATGGGGCCTCCTGCGAGAGAAGATGCAGAAGTGCCAAGGCGGTATGGGCCTGGGCGAGACCGTTGTCCAGCTCGAGTGCTCGATGGGCCGCCTGCATCGCATCGGGGGCGGAGCCCGGCACCGGATGGTGATTCCACCGGAGAAGGCCCAGCGCCTCCGCCTGGCCGGACCATGCGAGGCTGAATCCCGGATCCAGCCGGGCCGCTTCCTCGAACGCGCCAAGGGCTCGGAGGAGCCCGTCGCCGGTGCGGTCGCCCAGCCAACGCCGACCGATGGACCAGGACCGGTACGCCTCCAGGCTCGCGGTCCGAGCGCGGCTCCCGGTGACGCGTCCCGCCGCACGGTCCGATTCCTGGGTGGGGCGCATCGAGGTCACAATCCTCCGGGCCAGCTCGGCGGCGATCTCCGCCAGGGTTTCCGGGCTCAGTACCCGGTCGTAGCGCTCGGCCCACCGGTATACGTCGCTCTCCGCATCCAGCAACTGGACACCGACCCGGACCTGCCCCTCAGCGGCCTGGAAGGACCCCTCCAGGACCGTGTCCACATCCAACTCGGCGGCGACGTCGGCGGTAGGCTTGACCGTGTCCCTGTAGAAGCCGACGGACTGTCGGGAAATGACGGACAGCCCCGGAATCCGGGCGAGGGAGGCGAGGAGCTCTTCGTGGAAGCCCGAGGCCAGCGCCGCGACTTCTTCCGTCCCGCTGGCATTCTGCAGCGGGAGCACGGCGATGGATCGGGACTCGGCGACGGGCTCGGTGGAGGCGCGGGAGTGGGCCGGCGGGATGCCGCTCCCATAGGGCGAGGGCCCGGGTGCAGGACTTGGGGTAGCGATCCCCTCCCGCGCCTCGGCCGCGCGTTCCTCGAGGTTGGAGTGATTGATCCAGACCAGTGCCAGGACCACGGGGAAGGCGAAGACCGCCAATCCCACCAGGTAGATGGGAGTTGCCGGCGGGAGCCCAATGAAGGGAACCACCAGGCGGGCCACGATGACCACCCCCACCGTGGTGGCTCCGTACAGAAGGGCGATGCGGGGAATACCCGCGCGTTTCACCTGCGCGAGGAAGGCGCTGGCCTGAGGCATTGCGCCGGCCTGGGGCCTTTCTTCGCTCATGGCTTCCGGGTCATGCCGGATGAGGGGAGCGCCCTCCCGGCGCGGGCCGCGTCAGTCACCGACGATGTCGCTCCGCATGGCCGCCACGGCAGCCACCGCCCGCTCCACGTGGGCCATGGTGTTGTAGATGTGGGGCGAGAAGCGGAGTCCACCCGTGGGGGCCCCGGCGATGCCGTACTCTTCGTAGAGACGTTGGTAGACCGCGTTCCGGTCCCCGGCCACCTCCAGGATGCAGACACCTCCGGAGAGGTGCGGCTCCATGGGGGTGACGAGTGGGGCGCCGAGGGCCGTGACTCCCTCCTTCAGGGCCGTGGCCAATTCGGTGACGCGGGCGTCGATCGCCGCGGCCCCGATCTCCCGGTGAAAGGCGACCGTGGTCCCGATACTGGCCAGGCAGGCGTCGTCGCGCTGACCCAGGGACTCGAACTTCCGGGCCCCGGCCACGTCGGGGTCTGCGTCGGTCCCCCAACCCGGCGCAACGCCCGCCGGCCAGATCGAGGAGATCCGGTTCTCGCGCACATACAGGACACCGGCCTCCTTGGGGCCCATGAACCACTTGTGCGCGGAGGCCGTGTAGGAATCGCAGCCCATTTCCCGGAGATCGACGTGAACGGCTCCGAAACTCTGCGCCCCGTCCACGTGCACATGGATCCCCCGCCTGTGGGCCGCTTCGGTGATCTCGCGAACCGGAAGCCGAATGCCGCTGAGGTTCGAGATATGGGTCAGTGCCAGGACCCGGGTACGATCCGTCAGGGCCGCCACGAAGGGATCGATCAGGTCCTGGGTGCCTGCGGGCCGCGCCGGGACCGCGACCCTGCGGACGCGGATGCCGTACCGTGCGGCCCGGACGTCCCACGCCACGTTGTTGGTGGGGTGGTTCTCGTCCCAGACCACGACCTCGTCGCCGTCCTCCAGGGGGAGCCCCGCATTGATGGTGTTGTTGGCCTCCGAGGTGTTCCGGACGAGGGCGATCTCCTCCGGGCTCACGCCCAGGTGGTCCGCCACCATCCTCCGGGAGGTCTCCAGGAGCTCGTCGAACTTGGCCCGGTTCTGGAACGAGCAGTCCACGTCGATGTCGTGGGTGAGGCGGCTCACCGTCTCCGCCACCGCCCGGGGAGACGGGCAGAGATTTGCGGCATTCATCGGGACCCGGCTCTCCCGGAAAGCGAACTGGGCACGGACCAGGGCCCAGTAGGCTTCATCTCGGGGAGAGGCCTGGGGAGGGAGAGCGGGGGACGGGTGCAAGAGGCCGCGGCCGGCGCCCGGAATGGAAGGTGAAGGCGAGGCGCCGAGGGTCGTCGGGAGGACCACGACGCCGGCAAGGGCGTCGCGGAGGAAGGTCCTGCGGGTGGTTCCGGGACTCATGGTGCGGCTCGGTGGGAGTGAGACCCCGGGGGCAGCGGGGCTGGGCCGATGGTATTCCGGGGGCCCGGAACGGGCAAGCAGAGCGTGCACAGCGGCGCTCCGTGAGCTGCGTCCCCGGCCGACGCCTCGGGGAGGCTCCTACCTCAATGGGCTGGGGTGGACCTCCGGGAGCCGGTGAGGTGCCGGGGCCCCCGGTACGATCGGGAAAGAACGGCGAGCCGCCCCGATTGGAGCGGCCCGCCTTCGGAGATCACATGGACTCGGCCGTGTCGACCGTAGCTCAGAAGCCGATCCCGACCTGGAGGGTCCAGTTCCGGTTCTTCAGGTCACCGACGACGTCGGAAGCGTCGGCGATGTTCTGCAGGCCGACGTTGTATCGACCGTCCGCCCAGAGGGAGAGCCCCCCGAGGTAGATCGCCAGGTCCAGGCCCACGATTCCGTGGAAGTCGGATCCCTTGAAGACGTCACCGCAGTCCTCACCGCTCACCTCACACTGGGTCTGGAACCCGAGCCCCACACCCCCGAAGATGCTGGGACGGATGATCCCCAGGGGGATGCCCAGCTTCAGCACCGCGGGAATGTCCAGGTATCCCAGATCGAAGGCTGGCGTGTTGCCGGACCCGAAGTCCAGCTCCACACCTTTCTGGGTGTACTGGGCTCCGATCTGGAATCCGAACACGCTGGAAGTGGCGTAATCCAGGAAGAGCCCTCCCGCGATCCCGGTCCGGTTGCTCTTGTCGAAGGTCTGGCTCGCATCCAGGGAGGCGCTGGCCACGGAGACACCCCCACGGACTCCGAAGGTCAGCCCGTCCTGGGCCTCCAGCGCGGTGCTTCCCAATGCGAAGATCGACAGCGCGGCGAGCGCGCTCGAACGAATGAATCTCATCTCCTGCTCCTTGCGAACGTGTCCGCTGCCTCGGCGTTCGGGGCCCTGACCCGAGAGGACCTCGATGGGTGCGAAACGAAGAGTCCCTCAAACCTGTTCCGCAGCCGCGGGGGCTACAAGCCCCGGATGCCGGTTTCTCGGGGCGAGACGCGCACGCCCCGAGAGTGTTACCCGCAAGTCGCTCGGATCAGAAAGGCTTCGTCAGGGCCACGAGGCCGGCGAGCACCGCGAGCAGCGGGACCGCGACCACCGCCCGGGCCGCCATTGGACTGGATCGCCGGGCGGCGAGGATCGCCCCCAGCGCCGCCCAGATCCCCAGCTTGGCCCAGATCCATCCGGGCAGGCCCAGGCCCTGGCTGACGTCCAGGCGCGCCAACATTCCGAATCCGCCCAGCAGGATCAGGAAGAGGGCCGCACCGTGGCCGGCCACCAACCGCCTGGACCAGGGGTCGCGGCCTTCGGGCCACCCGTCCGACATGGCCGCTCGGCCGAGAGCGGCGGCCAACGCGGTCACCAGGAGGAAGATCCCCGAGTAGTGGATGATCTTGTACACGCCGTAGGAGATCATGTGGGAAGCGGGTGTTTGAGGGTCGTGGTCAGGCTCAGAACCCGGATGGGCCAGGTGCGTTCCGCGGGCGTACGACGAGCTTGACATCTCGAGAGGCAAACATGTGTTTATACCGTTCGATGGAGGTCAGCACCCCTCTCCCGGTCGGAGGATCCTCTCATGCAGCAGCGAATCACACCGCTCTTCCTGGCTCTGGGCCTGGCCACCCTTCTGACAGCCCCGGCCCACGCGCAGATGTGGAACTTTCCGGATTACATGGTGCCGGGCATGCGGGGCTCACCCACGAGCTGGGTGTCCGCGGACTTCGGGCGAGGTCTGAACGAGGCCTCCGGGGAGGAGAACGCGTTCGGCGCAGCGTACGGCCGCACCGGCGAGGCGATCTCCTTCATGATCGGAGCCGGCATCATCACCGGCGACTTCGACGACGAATTCACTTTCGGAGCCGCTGTGGGGGGTGACTTCATGGAGGGCGACGGGGTCACCCTCGGAGTCCAGGGCGGCTTCGGGTGGGTGTCCCCCGGTCCGCTGACCCTGATCCGGATTCCGGTGGGTCTCACGGTGCGGAGCGAGACCGAGATGGAGGATGGGGGGATCGTGATCCCCTGGGTGATGCCGCGCCTCAACTTCTCACGCTGGTCCGGCGGGGGTGACTCCGACTCGGAGCTGGACCTGGGCATCTCCGGCGGCGTTACCATGACCCTCAGCAGCGGGGTCGGATTCCACGCCGCCCTGGACTACCTGCTGGTGGAGGGTGACGATCCGCTCCAATTCGGACTGGGAATCCACTACCTACTCGGGTCGTCCGGGGGGAACTGAGGGACGGAGAGCCGAAAGTGGCCCGCCTCCCTGGAGGCGGGCCACCTCCTCAGTCCCGCACCCAGACCAGGAAGGATCCGGCCGGGACCCGCAGCTCGTGGTGACCGCCGCCCAGGCTGGATGAGCGGCCCTCGACCCCGTCCAGGTCGATCCGCTCGCGGTTGGCGACCTGTCGCCACTCCCCCTCCGGGAGGTCGAACCGGATCGTTCCGTCCTCGCGGCCGTTGTTGGCCAGCACCAGGACCCGCCCGCCCACCACGTATCCCAGGAGGTGCGGGTCCCGGGGTGTGATGAACCGGTAGTGTCCCTCGGGCACGTCCGCGACCCGGAAGACCCGGCCGTAGTCGGACATCCGTAGCGCGATGAGCCCCCTCCAATAGTCCCGGATCACCGCCGGATCCGATCCCGGAACGAGGGTGCCCCAGAGGAACCGGTTCGGCGCGCGCAGGTTGTAGGTGTCGTCCCGCCCCTTGAAGTGCACCGTGTTGCCTGCCACCTCCCGCTCGAACTCCTCGTGGGGGGCCAGCCCCTTCGAGCGGAGCATCTCGGTGCCCCCGTTCATGACCACCGGGCCCGCAGAGGTGAAGAGGAGGCCTCCGGCGATCCGCAGGGCCGCCAGGTCCACTCCCAGGAGACCATTGTGATCCGGGTTGGTGGCGTACCGATCCGCCAACGTCCAGTTGTCGTGGATGTCGAGGTACGAGATGCCCGCTGTGCTGGTGGGTTCCTCCGCGTAGCGATTCTCCAGCGCCCGTATGGTGGCGTCACGGGCAGCGGCGTCTCCCCCGGCCCAGCCCCGCTCGTTGATGTCGAAGGGACTTCCCTTGAAGGCGTTGCGGGCGTCGTCCTGAAAGAAGGTGATGGGGGCGTCGGCCTTGTACCACGACCAGTCGGGGTTCGCCACGACGTCCGGGTCGCTGGGCGCGATCCACGGCTCCCCGTAGATGATGAGGTCCTCCGGCAGCTCTTTCCGGACCCGACGGAGCGTCTGCTTGTCGATCTGCCCCGCCAGGTCGATGCGGAACCCGTCCACTCCCAGGGCCTCCACCCAGTGGCGGAGTTGGTCCAAGATCCAGCGCTGGACCATGGGCCGGTCCTCGGACTTCACCTCGTTTCCGAAGGGGCCGATATGGTCCAGGGCGTCGTCGGTCCGGTAGTGGTAGGGGAGGTCCAGGACGTTGAAGTTCAGGAGGTCGTGACGGCCGTCCATGTTCTCGCCGGTGTGGTTCGGCACCACGTCGATGATGACGGCGATTCCCCGTTCGTGGAACGCGCGCACGAGTTCGCGGAACTGGTCCCGCTCCGCGCCGGGCTCGTCGCCCTTCCGCCGGAAGCGACTCTCCACGGCGAAGGCGTGGGTGGTCCGGTATCCCCACTGGTAGCTCTCGCGGTCGATGGCCATGGCCCTGGCGAACGGATCGTCCCCGAAGGCCTCCCGCCACTCCTCGTCCGGGTAGTGGAAGTACTCCTGAACGGGCATGAGGTGGACCACGTTCACGCCCAGGTCCACCAGGTAGTCGAACCCGATGGGCTCGCCACGCTCGTTGGCCAGGCCAGGGCGCGTCATGCCCGTGAGGGTCCCCTTCTCTCCCTCCGGCACCGGAAGGAGGTCGGTGAAGTCCTGGACGTGGACCTCGTACGCCACCACGTCCTCCATTGCGGGGCGTCCCCCCGCCACGGGTGGCGGGGGCGCTCCGTCGCGCCAGACCCGGGACTTCCCCAGTGCGTCGTCGTTCACCAGCGCGTAGGGGTCCGAGACGTGCACCGGGTGCGTCTCGTAGAAGTAGTTGCCCGGATCCTCCGGGCCGTGGACCGTGAAGTCGTACCAGGTTCCGTGGAGGTCACCGGCGGCCTGGGACTCCCACACGCCATCCGGGTCCCGGGTCATGTCCACTACCTCCCGCGCCTGGTCGGGAGCGTCGTCCTTCCCGTCGTAGAGGTACAGGCGCACCGCGGTGGCCCGGGGGGAGAAGACCCGGAATGTGGTGAGACGCCCGTCGTGGGAC
>CP070829.1:2943408-2959182 GCA_020344755.1 Gemmatimonadales bacterium | reverse complement strand
GGTCGTCGCGGAGCACGCGCACCAGTCGGGCGAGCGTCGTCATCCCCCGGTCCTTCGGATGCAGCGCGAAGAAGGGCACCACGCCGAAGGGGACGACGTTGTCCAGGCTGAAGGTGAACTCGCGCGGCCGCACCGTACCACCCTCGTTCTGGTAGACGAAGTACCGGCATTCCGTGGTGAAGGCCCAGTCGCCGCCGACGATGAGGATCCCTCCGTCGGTCAGCACCGTGCCGAACCACTCGAGCGCCCGGCGCCGGAAGTCGCGGTCGAAGTAGTAGAGGACGTTGAAGCAGCGGACGACGTCCATGTCCGAGACGTCGACCTGCCCGATTCCGCCGATGCTGAAGGTGAGTCCGTCTCGCTCATACTCCGCCTTGGGCTCGACGAAGAGGCGGGATCCGTCCGAGGCCTGGTGCCGTCCCGGGCCGGCCTCGCCGAAGGCGTCCCGGATGGCGCGGAACCGGGCCGCCGTGGCCTCGGAGTCCGCCAGGAGTGCGTTCCAGTTCTCCACCGTCGGGACGAAGGGCTGGCAGTAGATCATCCGGCCGTCGGGGGCGAAGGTCGCGTAGGAGCCCTCGGGATCGTGCACCATTGTGGCCGGGATCGACGGGTCGGCCCCGTGGATCGTCCATCCGGGGAGCGCGTCGGCCGTGTCAACGGTGGTCTCCGGCGGGAACCCACACCCCAGGTCCAGCATCCGACCCGAGCTCCGAGCGCCCAGGTAGCGGTTGTCCCCCATCAGCCGGTCGATCTTCTTATGGCGCCCCTTCACGGTGATGGGTGGCACCCGGCCTTGCCAGGCACCCGGAAGGATTCGCGCGATGAGGGTACCGAGGACGTCCCCCTGAAGGGCCGAGAAGTCGCTGGCCCGGAGTCCCGCCTGCGCCGCGAAGTCGCACATGCGCTCGATGAAGGCGCGGACGTCATCGCGTTCGGTGGGGAACTGGCGGATGCCCTCGAGGAAGGCCGGGGACAGGCCGCCGCCGAAGTAATCCTGGTTGATGCGGTCGATGAATCGTGCGTCAGCCATGCGGTACCTCGGGGAGGGGGGAAGGGCCGGCCGCCGGCGCGTCCGCTGCGCGCAGGATGGACCCGCCAGGGCCGGTTCCGCAATTGGGGTGTCGGGGAAGATCCCCGCGATGAACACCGAGGTCGGGCTCGGGGATTGGGCTTCTCCTCTATCCCCCGGTCCTGACCGAGCCTACCGCTCCGACCCGTACTTCGCCCTGAATACCGCGGGATCCATCAACAGCATCACGATGACCTCGATGACGGCGATCAACGCCGGGATCAAGGTCCAGGAGAAGAGCAGGTAGAGAATCCCGCTCCCGGGGCGGCCCAGGTAGAAGCGGTGCGCCCCGAAAGCCCCGAGCGTGAGCGCGAAGAGGATCGCGACGGCCTTGGACTTCGGAGGTCCGAATCTCGTCGGCTGGACATTCTGGACGTAGACCGTCGGGGGCTCAGCTCGTCTGCCGGCGCATTCCGCACAGACGCCGCGAGCTGCAAAGGTACCCTTGAGCGGGGTGTTGCAGTGCTCGCAGTTTCGCTCGATCCACTCACCGCAGTGGCGGCACTTCTTGACGCCCTTCACGACCGGCACCGCACAGATCGGACAAGGGACGGTGTCCCTCGGGCCCTCGTCCCGCTCAGTGGTGATCATCATGTCGCTCATGGGCACCATTCTCTCCTCGTGCTGGGCTTCCGATGGTTGCGGGCCATGGGGATCGGCGTCGTGCTCAGGCGCCGAAGGTCGTGGATCGGTTTCGAGGTTTCCACCCCTACTGCGGCCGCATGGCCGCCGCGGGATCGGCTCGGGTCGCGGTCCGGGCGGGAATGAAGCACGCCAGGAGACCCGCCGAGCCCAGCGTCGCGAGGATGAAGAGGTAGAGGAACGGGTCGGCCAGGCTGACCCCGTACGTCACGAAGCTCAACGGCCGGGCCAGGACGTAGCCCAGGAGCAGACCCAGCGCGCTGCCGATCCCCAGTTGCAGGGTGCCCTCGTTCAGGACCATGCCCAGGATGCGGCCGGGTGAGGCTCCCAGTGCCATGCGCACACCGAGCTCCTGCCTGCGCTGCGCGACGGAGAAGGCCATCACGCCATACAGCCCCACCGACGCCATGAAGAGCGCGGCCAGGCCGAAGATGGTGAAGAGGGCGCCGAAGAGACCGAACGCCCAGGTCGACCTCTGAATCGCCTCGGGTACGGCGCTCAACTCGTAAACGGGCAGGTTCGGATCCAGCTCCGCGACGATGGCGCGCAGCCGGGAGGCCAGGGCGGTGGGCGGCCCCTGGGTCCGGATGACGGCTGCCAGCGAGCCCACCTCCACGGACGAGGGGGTGAGGTAGAGGTGCTCCGGCTGGCGCCGGTCGTTGCCCAATCCTCCGACCCCGCCTCCCACGTGCACATCGGGTACCACGCCCACGATGCGGATCCAAGGACCCTGGGAATCGAGCTGGCCCCGGCGGATTCTCGCCCCGATGGGGTCGCGTCCGTTCAGAACCCGGCGGACGAAGCTCTCGTTGACCACGGCCACGCGCTCGGCCGCCTCCCAGACGTCGGCGGGCTCGAAGTCCCGACCCCGGAGGATGGGGATCTCGAGCGCCTCGAAGTACCCGTCGGTCACCACCGTTCCGTTCGTGATGGGCACGTCCCGCTCCGTGGGATAGCTCTCACCATCCGCCGTCACCCACCACATGTCGGCTCCGAGCGCCGGAAGCGAGGTGCCGAGGGCCGCGCGAGTCACACCCGGCTCCGCGTTCAGTCGGTCCTGGAGCGCGATGTAGAAGCCGCGGCGGTCCTCCCCCGAGGGGTAGTCGGCCGACTGGAGCCGAACGCGGCCCGTCAGCACCGACTCCGGCTCGAACCCCAGGTCGGTGTTGTTGAGGTTGACGATGCTCCGGATCATCAGTCCGGTGGCAACCAGAAGACCGCACGAGACGGCGATCTCCGTCGTCACCAGGATCGAGGTCAGGCGGGAGACCCGCCGCGACGAGGATCCCCTCGCCTCCTCTCGGATCGTGTCCCCCATGGCCGCACCGGAGGCGCGCAGCGCCGGGATCATGCCGGCGGCGAGGGTGGCGATCAGGGTCACCCCGACTGCAAAGAGAAGCACCGGCAGATCGACGCGGTTGTCGATCCAGTAGGGCTTCTGTATGTCCACGATCGCATCGCTGAAGAGCTGGACCCCGATGGCGGCCAGGCCCAGACCCAGAAGCCCCCCGACGGCGGCGAGGACCAACGCCTCGACGAGGAGCTGACGGATGACCCGGTAGCGGCTCGCGCCCAGCGCCGTTCGGACGGCCACCTCACGGCCTCGGGCCGAGGCCCGGGCCAGGAGCAGGTTGGCCACATTCGCGCAGGCGATGATCAGCACCCCGAAGGTCGCGGCGAGCATGAGGAACATGACCGCCGTGATCTGGGGCGGCATGTAGAGCTCCGCGAAGGGGGCCGCCCACAGGCGCGCGCCCTCGTTCTCTTCGGGATGGACGGCCTCGAGGTCCCTCGAGACCTGATCCAGCGCGCTCGCCACCGCCTCTTCCGAGACTCCCTCCAGCCGGCGGACGACCACGTCCAGGCGCGCGTCGCCACGGCTTACGGTGGCCGGGTCGAAGTGGAAGGGCATCCAGGCCGCGTGATCGAAGGGGAAGCGGAACCCCTCGGGCATGACCCCCACCACTTCCGCCGCCTCGCCGTTCACCCGTAGGGTCCGCCCCAGGATGTTTGGCTCCCCGGCGAAGCGACTCTGCCAGAGGCCATGTGAGAGGACGATGCGCGGCGGCGCGGAAGGCGCATCCTCTCCCGGCTGGAAGACCCGCCCCAGGAGCGGTGGGACCCCGACCAATGTCAGGGCGTTGGCCGACACGATGGCGGCGGTCACCTGCTCCGGGGGCGCCTCCTCGCCGGCCAGGTTGAGTGAGGTCCAGTAGTAGGCCGCGACGTCCTCGAAGACGGTCTGACGCTCTCGAAGGTCGCGGTAATCGAGGAAGGGCACGCCGTTCTGCTCGATCCCCAGCCGGTCGACGCGCTGGGCCACGAACATCAGCCGATCCGCGCCCGGCACCGGCAAGCCCCGGAGGACGGTGCCGTCCAGGGAGCTGTACGTGTGGGTGGTGAGTCCCACCCCCAACGCGATGGTCAGGACCGCCACCAGAGAAGGACCCGGCGTTTTGAACAACATGCGCAGGCCGAACCGCACATCGGCCATGAACGTCCCCATCCGGACCCCTCCGCGGCAGCGGGCCACGTCGCTCGAGCGGTTGGGTAGCCGACCCGGCGTGGTCGGGGCACCCATCTCACCGACGAGCCGCGGGGCGAGGGGGTTTCAACGCCGGAGGGATCCGGAGGATGCGAGAGGGTAGCTTCACCGATCCTGCAGGGGCTCGGGGCCCGTGCGCATCCGGCCGATCCGGATCGACGGCCACCACCTGGACTCCCAGTCCGTTCAACCCACCGGCCTCACCGACTAGCTTGTCTCCATGCAGATATCCAACGACGCGGGCCACGGGGGCCCGGAGAACCACCCCGAGGAAGGCCGCACCTGGGTGCTCGTCTTCGGCGCCTGGCTCATCGCATTGACCTCGACCCTGGGCGCGCTCTTCTTCGGCGAGGTCATGAAGCTCCCGCCCTGCTCCCTTTGCTGGTACCAGCGCATCTTCATGTTTCCCATGGCCCTGGTCCTGCCCTTCGGGCTCTTTCCCTTCGACCGGAACATCGTGCGCGCCATGATGCCGCTGGTGGGCATCGGGGGGCTGTTGGCTCTGTTCCAGGTGCTCCTGGTGGAGGGCATCATTCCCGAGCGCGTGTCACCGTGCCGTCAGGGCGTGCCCTGCTCGGAGACGGTCATCGAGTTCTTCGACTTCGTGACCATCCCCCTCCTGGCCCTGGTCGCTTTCCTGTCCATCGGGGCCCTCCTGGGCCTTGCTCTAAAGAGGAGTTCCAAGTGAACAAGCAGCTCCTGTTCGTCGGTGCGGTGGGGGTATCCCTACTCGTCTTCTTCGGCGCCACCATGCTCTTCAATGCATCGCAGGCCGGGGGAGGCGGAGCGGTCTCCGACGGGACCCTTGCCACACTGGATCGGGCGCATGCGCCCTCCCTGGGCGAGCCGGACGCGCCGGTGGTGATCGCCGAGTTTCTGGATCCGGCGTGCGAGACCTGCGCCATCTTCTATCCGATGGTGAAGGAGCTCATGGCCGCCAACCCGGGCCGCATCCGCCTGGTGCTGCGCTGGGCTCCCTTCCACCAGGGCGCTACGGACGTCGTGGCACTCCTGGAGGCGGCCCGGATGCAGGGCCAGTTCTGGCCGGCCATGGAGCGGCTCCTGGGGACCCAGAGCCAGTGGGCCATCAACCACCGGGCCGACGTGAACCTGGCGTGGCGTCAGCTCGGCGGACTGAACCTCGACCTCGAGCGGATCCAGGCGGACATGGCCTCGCCGGAGGTGCAGCAGATCCTCCAGCAGGACATGGCCGACGCCCAGACCATGGGTGTGCAGGCCACGCCGGAGTACTTCGTGAACGGACGGCCGATGCCGAGCTTCGGTTGGGAGCAGCTGGTCGGTCTGGTCTACGAGGAGCTGGCAGCGACAAGGTGACCCGCCCGCCCGCTCGATGAGTGTGGGGCGTGCTGGCTCGGACGTGTCCGGGCTTGACCCCGGCGAGGTGCGGGGATGGGGTGTGGGGAGGATTCCTCGGGGCTCCTACGGACGCGGCTCGCTGCACTGCCGGGTAGCTTCGTCGCATGGTCAGGGAGGCCGCTTCGGAGGCCGGACCCAAGGACTGGCGGCGCGCTGACGCCTCCCGCGCGCGCGGCCCAGAGGCCGAGAGGGCCCCGTGGAGCCGATCCTCATCGCCGGCATCGTCACCGTCAACCTCGCGCTGGTCACCTACGGCATCGGGATCGTCACCGAGCAGCGCAGTCGTCGCATCACCAAGAAGGTGCTCCGGTTTCTTCAGGTCGGGGTCGTCCTGGACATCATCGCGACGAGCTTCATGATCATCGGATCGGGGCAGGGGCTCAGTCTTCACGGCTACATCGGGTTCTCGGCCCTTGCCGCCATGCTCAGCGAGCTGATCGTGGCGTGGCGGCACCGGGCTTCTCACGGAAGCGCCGAGGTGCCCCGCTGGCTCCACCGGTGGTCTCGTCTGACCTACGGGTGGTGGTGCGTGGCCTACGTTGCGGGAGCGGCCCTGGTCATGGGCGGCTGAGGCCCGTCCGGGACGCTGACGCCCGCGGAGCCCGGTGGTGAATCCGGGCGTTCAGGGGCCCCTTCCGGGGCCGACGCTCTCTCCGGCCCGCAGGGGCCGGAGCCGGTGACGCCGACTCAGTCCGGTCCACCCCCTCCGAAGTGCTCCGCCAGCCGCCACACGACGTCCAGCTCGTCTCCCGCGACGACGGGTCGGTATAGAACGAAGCCCGTCCCGTCCGGTCCACCGTAGCTCCTGACCCAGGCCGCTGCCCGCCCGATCTCGTCCTGACCCAGCACCTCGGTGACCTCGGAGGGAAGGGTGTGGCCCTGCCCCACCCAGCGCGACGAGAGGCCCCACGCGTGACCCGCATCGGTGACGGTGACGCCATGGACGTCTCCGTTGAATGCTTCGAAGCTCACACCCAGGATTGCCGCGGGCTTGTCGCGATCCACAGCCGTCACCTGGCCGGTGCCGTCGTCCCACACGAGGTATCCCGGCGGATACCCGAGCCACACGACCTTACCGCCTCCATCCAGGTAGCGGCGCAGGAGGCCATCCGATCCGGACTCGCCCACGAGGTCGGCGGGCAGCGCGTCCATCCCGAAGACCACGACACTGGGCGCTCGGTCGACCACCCGGGCCTCCATGAATCCGACCAAGGCGGCCTCGTCGAGCACCCGGTATCCGCGCAGGGAGAGGTGGTCCGTTACCGCGCGGTGTTCCTCCCCCCCTCCGAAGGCGGAGCGAGGCATGAGCGTTTCGTCGAAGAAGACCGCCCGATGGAGGCCGTCGCCATCCGGTGCCTCGATGGCGTACAGGAATCCGTCATCGCTGCCGATGTACACCCGCCCGTCGTAAACGAGTGGAGTCGCGAAGACGGACCCTCCGGTGCGGAAGCTCCAACGGACCTCTCCGGATTCGGTGTCACGTGCGACGACGTCGCCATCTTCCTCACCGATGTAGAGCGTCGTCCCGGAGATGACCGGGGACGAGAAGACCAGGGATCCGGCGGCATGACTCCAGAGCTCGGCTCCGGTCTTCCGATCGATGGCACGAGTGTTACCCGAAGACGATCGGGCACTGTACACCCGGTCCGCCGTGACCGCAGCGCTGGAGATGACCCAGGCGCTCTCCTCGTCGAAGGTCCAGAGCTGCCGGCCGGTCTCGGCATCCAGCTTGTAGAGGGAAGCGTCGCGCGAGCCCACGAACACCTCGCCTCCCTCCACCGCGGGCGAGGCGTAGATCTGGCGGCGGTCGAACCCGAAGTCTCCTGCATTCAGCGATGCTCCGGCGGTCTCGAAACGCCAACGCTCGGCACCGGACCCGGCTTCGATGGCGTACACGAATCCGTCCGAACTGCCGACGTACACCACGCCCTCCACCACCGCCGGTGTCGATCGAATCCGCCCCCCGGTGGCGAACCGCCACAATGCTCGCCCACTCTCGGTATCGACGGCGTAGACGTGGCCGTCCCCACTGCCCCAGTAGGCGATCCCGTCCATCACGGCGGGAGAGCTCGTGAGGTAGTCCCAGCCCTCGTGCCCCCACGGAAGCGCGAGGTCGTCACCGGTCTCCAGCGTCCACACCCGGGACCCGTCCGAAGCCGCGATGCCGTGGAGTGCTCCGCCCCGGGCTCCCACCACGACCAGGCCCCCGGTAACGGCGGGGGTCGAGGCAAGGGCAGCACCGAGGTCTTGCCTCCATACCTCTCGGCCCGTGCGGAGATCGACGCTGTGAAGCGTGCCGTCGGTACTCCCGAAGTACAGTGCCCGCCCCGACCTGACGGCACTCCCCCGAATCGGTGCCCCCGCGTCGAAGCGCCACGCGACACGGCCGAATTCCTCGACGCCCCGTGTGTCGGTCACTCCGACATGCCCGGGGCCACCTCGGAACTGCGCCTCCTGCCCGAGCACGAGGGCCGGCATCGCGGCGGCGCACAGGATCGATCCCGCAAGAGTTCTCACCCCCATCGTCGCCTCCTCCTCTACCCCTCTCGGGTCGCAGACTCTGTTTGGAGGTCCGTCGCATGGACGTTCCTCCCGGTGCTTCAGCGGGTGACCGCTGCCCCGGCTCCCGTCTCGGCGAGATCCGGCCATCCCCGCTCCTCGATCTCGGGGCCCCAGAGCCCAAGCTGATTCTCCGTCGCTCCCACCAGGTAGATCGAAAGCTGCTCCAGGTTCATGCTGTCGAAGTCGAACCCGCGAAGTGCCTCCATGGTGATGGTCATCTCGGTCTCACCCCGCTGGAGGAGCGGATCGTCGCTGCCCACGACCAGGAACTGGGACTCGCGGTAGTGCTCGGGTGTCACTGTGCCGGAATCCCCGATGAAAAGCCTGAAGACGAGACGCCCGGCGTCGTATGGAAACGCACCCTCCTCGGCCACGGTGAAGCGCAGGAAGAGGCAGTGGGGATTGCCGCACACATCCGCCCCCTCGAGGACGGCCTCGTCCACCTGGAGCACCTGTACGGTCGAGCGCTCCACGAGCAGCGCGACGACGCCCGACGTTCCCCCGCTCACTCCCTCGACCGAGACCCCGGCAAAGCCCTCTGCCTGCGCGGTGACGACGTACGGTTCCGGTCCCAACGCCGAGCCGACCCACGATCCATTTCCGGCGACGGGGAGCTCGACGGTCGCGCCCAGGGCGTTCCGAACGTGGACGGTCACTTCCGGCAGGGAGGTGGCGACGCCCACCTGGGAGTAGGCGGCGATCCACCCGGCGAGGTTGTCATCGGCCCTCGGGTCCGGGTCGACGGCGGTGTCACACGCGCTGAGACATGCGGCTACGAACACGGTAAAGGCTCTTGCAGCGCTGGGCATGAGGCGGCCCCCTTGAGCAGTGGTCACGACGGTCGGTGGGGTGGATGAAGCGGCCGTGCCCGAGATAGCCGGACGCCTGCCCATCGGTAGCGTCCCTCCCGTCCCTCTCCGCACCTCGAATCCACGGCTATCGAATCCACTCGATCCTTCATCACACCATACACGTAGGTACGGGTGAGGTACCAGGAGATTGCGGCACGTGGGGATCGCAGGGGCTTTCGGTGGCCAAGCGGCTCGGGCGATGGAGTCGCCGATGCCCCAGGTCCGGAGAGGGAGGTGCACCTACCACCGGATGGGTGCGGCGCCTTCCCGGGTTGATTACGATTCGACTACCGACCATTTCCAGCCCCGCGTCCGTCGCGAGACCCTCCAACGTGCTCGAGAACCTCAACCTTCGGTCCTCCCTCCAGCGCAATGACTTCAAGCGCCGCCTCGGCCCCCTTCGGCGCTGGCTCCTGCACTTGCAGCGCGCCTATTGGCATGAAGGGTTGTCCGCCCTCATCGCTTTCGAGGGTTGGGATGCGGCGGGGAAGGGGAATGCCATTCGCACGCTGACCCGAAGGCTCGAACCGCGCGGCTACGAGATCCATCCCATTCGGGCACCGCGCACCTCGGAACAGCAGATGCCGTGGCTCTGGCGATTCTGGATGAAGGTGCCGCCCTACGGATCACTCGCGATCTTCGATCGGAGCTGGTACGGCCGGGTCCTGGTCGAGAGGGTGGAAGGCATCGTCGACGAGGATTGGCACAAGACCTACCGCCAGATCAACGACTTCGAGCGCATGCTCGCCGATGATCGCTTCGTGATCGTGAAGTTCTTCCTGCACATTTCCAGGGACGAACAGCGCCGGCGCTTCGAAATGTTGCAGGCGGATCCCCTGACCGCTTGGCATGTCGAGCCCGAAGACTGGCATCGGCATGAGAAGTACGACGAATACCTCGAGGCCGTGGAGGAGATGTTGGCCGGAACCGAGACCGAGTGGGCACCGTGGAAGGTCGTCGCCGCCACCGATCGATTCTGGTCGCAGATGACGGTCCTGGAGACGGTGGCCGAGCGCCTGGAGTTCGGCCTCGTGAGCCGCGGGTATCCGCTTCCCGAGCCGGACGACACCGACGCATCGGACGACGTCCTGGAGGATGCCGTGGCCGACGACGAACTCCGTGAGGAATTGCAGCCATGAGCTCTCCGGCGGAATCCCCCGGCGGTGGCGCGCCCCTGCCGGACGGGAACGGGTATCAGGCGTCGCTCCTGCGGGCCCAGCTACGCCTCCGCGGACTGGCGCGGAGGCTCTACGAGCAGCGCCGCTCCCTCGTCGTGGTCTTCGAAGGGTGGGACGCGTCGGGAAAGGGCGGCGCCATCCGGCGCCTCACCGCCCGGCTCGACCCCCGGGGGTACCACGTGTACAGCATCGCCGCGCCGGAAGGGGACGACTCCCGGAACCACTATCTATGGCGATTCTGGCGCCGCCTCCGGCCCCCGGACGAGAAGCAGATCATCGTCTTCGATCGTTCCTGGTACGGACGGGTGCTGGTGGAACGCGTCGAGGGGTTTGCCACCGAGCCCGAGTGGCGACGGGCGTTTCGTGAGACCAACTCCTTCGAGCGAACTCTCGTGGAAGGGGGCGTGCGGGTGGTGAAGTTCTGGATGCGGATCAGCCCGGAGGAGCAGCTCGACCGCTTCACCGCCCGCCGAACCACGCCCCACAAGACCTGGAAGCTGACCGACGAGGACTGGCGGAATCGGGAAAAGTGGCCCCAGTATCGCCGAGCCGTCGACGAGATGTTGATGCGAACCAGCACGCCACACGCCCCCTGGACGGTGGTGGAGGCCGAGGACAAGCGCCGAGCGCGACTGAAGGTGCTGAACACCGTCGTGGGGGTGCTCGAAAGAGACCTCGGCCCGGGGAGCCAGCCACAATGACCGAGCCGAGTCAGCCCCCTACCGAAACGATGCTGCCTGACGGAGCCGACGGAGCGAGTCCTCCCTCGGCGGCCGCACCGGCGTACGGGGCCCGCACGCCGGCGGACCGGATTCACGTGCCCGATCCGCGACCGGACGGCTCCATCGACCTTTCGGACCCCGCGCTCTACCTGAATCGAGAGCTGACCTGGCTGAACTTCAACTTCCGGGTCCTGCACGAGGCTCAGGACGAGCGCACGCCGCTGTTGGAGCGCATGAAGTTCATCGCCATCGTCGCGTCGAACCTCGACGAGTTCTTCATGAAGCGGATCGGGGGCCTGAAACAGCTGGTGTCCGCGCGCGTGACGGATCCGACGGTGGACGGGCGGAGACCGGAAGAGCAGCTCGCCGAATGCCTCGAGCTCGTGTCCCGGCTCGAGGAGCATTTGCGCCTGACCTTCAGCGACGTGCTACCACTCCTCGAGGAGCACGATGTGTGGCTCCGGGCCTACGAGGATCTGACCGACGAGGTCCAGGCGGCCGTGCGGGAGGACTACGTCGAGAACATCTACCCGCTGGTCACGCCCCAGGCCACCGATCCCGCGCATCCCTTTCCCTTCGTCTCGAACCTCTCGCTGAACCTCCTCGTGACGCTTCGGCACCCGGGGGAGTCCGAAGAGCATCTGGCACGGGTGAAGATCCCCACGGGCCCGGGGGTGGGACGATTCCCGTCGCCGGACGGGGGCCGGACATTCGTCCCCCTCGCCTCGGTCATGGCCGGAAACCTCGACCTCCTATTCCCGGGAATGGAGGTGGTGGCGTGCGAGTACTTCCGGGTGACCCGCAACGCCAACACCGAGCAGGACGAGGAATCCGCGGACGACCTGGTGGACCTGATCGAATCCGAGCTGAGGGAGCGCCGCCTGGCCCCCATCGTGCGCCTGGAGGTCAGCGCCGGGATGGATCCGGTTCGCAGGGGCATGCTGGCCGCCGAGCTGGGACTGGACGAGACCTCCGACGTGGTGGAGGTCGACGGGCTCCTCGGGCTGCGGGACCTGATGGAGTTCCTCCGCCGCGAGGACATGGAGCTGCGGGATGCGCCCCACCACCCGGTCGAGCACGGCGACCTGACCACCGATCGCTCGATCTTCCACACGATCCGGGACAAGGGCTCGATCCTCCTGCGGCATCCGTACCAGGCCTTCAACAGCTCCGTGGAGCGGTTTCTCGAGGAGGCGGCGCAGGATCCGAAGGTGCGGGCCATCAAGATGACGTTCTACCGGACGTCGGAGGACTCCAAGGCGATCCGACACCTGAAGGAGGCGGCGCGCAACGGGAAGCAGGTCGCCGTCGTCATGGAGATCAAGGCCCGCTTCGATGAGGAGGCCAACCTGCGGTGGGCCGGCGACCTCGGCTCCGCGGGCATCCACGTGACCTACGGGGTGGTCGGGTTGAAGACCCATTGCAAGGCCATCCTCATCGTCCGTCAGGACTACGACGGCCTGCGTCGTTACGCCCACGTGGGAACGGGCAACTACCACGCCGGAACCGCTCGCCTGTACTCCGACCTCGGGCTCCTCACCTCGGATCCGACCATCGGCCGCGACCTGACGGAGCTGTTCAACTACCTCACCACCGGCTACAAGCCCAAGCGCCGGTTCAGGAGCGTCCTCACGGCGCCGAAGGGACTCAAGCAGGGGATCCTGGCGAAGATCGAGCGGGAGATCGAACACGAGGGCGCCGGACGGGGCGGGTTGATCCAGCTGAAGATGAACGGCCTCGAGGACGTCGACGTGTGCCGCGCGCTCTACCGCGCCTCGCGGGCGGGAGTGCAGGTCGAGCTGATCGTCCGCGATACCTGCCGCGTACGACCGGGAGTGAAGGGGCTCTCTGAGACGATGCGCGTGGTCTCCATCGTGGGCCGGTTCCTCGAGCACAGCAGGATCTACTATTTCCGCAACGGTGGCGACGAGGAGTACTTCATCGGCTCGGCCGACGCCATGAGCCGAAACCTCAAGAGCAGGGTCGAGCTGCTCGCACCCGTCGTGCGGCCCGAGTTGCGGGAGGAGTTGCGGTTCGTCCTGGACGCGCAACTCGGCGACCAGCGAGGCGGGTGGGAGATGCAGGCGGACGGCAGCTACCGTCAGCGCCTTCCCGCCGACCCCGACACCCCCCACTCGCAACTCCTGCAGATCGCCCGCGCCGAGGCGGAGCACCGGGAAGCGACCCGCCTGAAGCGTCGGAGGGTCCGCGGGCTGCAGGAGGGCAACCTGCCGACGTCCCCCGAACTGGAGGGTTGAGGGCGGGGGCTGGGCGTCTCGCCCCCTGACCTCACCCGCCCAGCTTTCCGAAGATCCAGACCAGCAGCGCCGCCCCCAGCGCCAGGCCGACGATGCTGGAGATCACCACGACGGCGTCGGACTGATCCTCGGTCTGGGCGCTGGATGGGTCAAAAGACGGCGTCGCCACCGCCTCGACCTGTACCCCCTGGGCGGGAAGAAGCGTGTCGGTCGGGCCCTCTCCGGGGATCGAGCTCGCGCACCCGAACAGAACGAGGGTCAGGAGGACGGTGGCAGACCGCCGGATCCTCGGTGCGGCGTTCAGGGCGACGGCGACGGGAGGGGTGCCGGGAATCCGGTTGGTCTCAGGAGGCAGCATACCAGAGCGCCGCGAAGAAGTGACAGGTCGATCCGGCGAGCACGAAGAGGTGCCACACGAAGTGTCCGTAGGGCATACGTCTGGCGGTGTAGAAGACCACACCCGCGGAGTAGGCCAGGCCTCCGGCGAGGAGCCAGACGAGCCCCGCGGTGTCCATGCGGATCAGGAGCGGGCGGATGGCGATGAGGACCAGCCATCCCATTACGAGGTAGATCGTCGTCGAGAGGCGGGGCCACCGGATTCCCGCCCACAGCTTCGTACCGATTCCCAGCGCGGCGGCTCCCCACACCAGGCCGAAGAGTGTCCAGCCCCACGCTCCGCCGAGGACGCCGAGGGTGAACGGGGTGTAGGTGCCTGCGATGAGGAGGTAGATTGCCGCATGATCCACGCGCTGGAGCCGGGCTTTCCACCTTCCCGCGGGAGCGGCGTGGTAACCGGTGGAGGCCAGGTAGAGGAGCACCATGGTGGCTCCGAAGATCGAGGCTCCCACCACGTCGGCGGGGCCTCCACGCCCGACCGCCCCGACCACCAGGAGTGGGATCGCGGCGATGGCGGCGAGGAGGCCCACCCCGTGGCTCAGCGTGTTGGCGAGCTCCTCCGCGGGGGAGCCTCGGTGCATTGTCCTGTCCGCCTCAGGTGAGCCACACGATCGCGCCGGACATGAGCAGCATCAGCGCCGCGGGAAGGGACCGCTTGGGGGGGTCGCCGACCTTCACGTGCATCGCAAGCGCTCCGACCATGAGCAGGGCCACGGTCCCGGCGGCGAGTCGGACGGGCAGATCCATCCAGAGACCGGCGACGAGTACGACCCCGGCTACGATCTTGAGCGCACCCACCACGTAGAACGCGGCGTCGGGCAACCCGTAGGCCCGGAACTCCTCTCGGAGCGTCTTGGCCTCCCCGCCTCGATAGGCGGTGGCGGCTCCGGCGCGGACCAGCCAGACGTTCAGCAGTCCAAGACCGACCACGAGCTGCAACAGGTTGAGAATCGAAAACTCCGGCACGGCTATCCCCCCGGGAATGAGTGACGTCGTGGCGTTCAATCAACACCCAAGGGGCCGCCACCGCAAATGGTCTTCGAACACCCCATCGCTACTCGGCTTGCACCTCGCGACCCGGAGCCGGCATTGTAGTCGCGCAGTCGAATCGCGGGACCCGCAGGCGGCTACGGACAGAACCCGGCGCAAGGCAGGTGATGTGAAGAGACTTCCGACCTCGATGGTGGTCGAGTTCGTGATGATCGTGGTCGGCGTCCTCCTGGCCCTGGCTGCGGACTCGGCGCTCGAGCGACGAGGACTCCGAGAACAGGCACAGGCCGCGCTCCAGGGAGTGCGTCACGATGTGGAGCGCGATGTAGATGCCTTGGCCCACTACTGGGCGCCGGAACTACTGGAGCAGGAAGAGGCTCGCGTTCGACTCACCGCCTTCTTGCGGGGCACGGCGCCGATCGCGGATTCCGTACAGTTCGTGAGGGATGTCCGGAATGTGGCGAGCTACACGACCCTGGACCCGAACACTGCCGCAATCGAGGAGCTCAAGAGCAGCGGAGGCCTGCAGTTGATCGGGGACCCGGAGCTTCGGTCCAGCATCCTCAGATACCTGAACGACGTGGAGAACATCCAGGAGTTCGACGTACTGCACCGGGCCCTCTTCCTGGAGCTCTACGCCGAGGTCGCCACCTCGGTGGTTCGGGGACTCGCATTGCCGGAGAGCTTCAGAGCGGACAACGCGCTGGGTGACGAAGACACCGGACAGCGTGTGCGAAACATGGCGGCTGGAGCGCTGGATGCCCGGTCGATCCGGTCCTCCGGCGACCTGGAGAGGCTTCTGGCCGGCACGGGGCAGCCCTTCATGATCAAGGCCGATCGCTACCGAGCCCTTCGCGACAGCGCGGTGTCGCTGATCGGCCAGATCGACATCCAGTTGGCGGGGGGCTAGGCGGAGGGCACCGGACAGGCCGTTCCCACTGAGGAGCTCGACCCCTGCGTCTCGCCTGTCTCCGCCTGGGGCTTCCCGCCCGCCCCTGGCGCCTCGGCCGGTCCTCCAAGAAGATGTCCCCTCCCCACCCACTTCGGCAGCTGGAGGCACGACATGAAGGTCCTCGTTTCCCCCAAGGCGTTGCGCGCCCTCGTCCCCTTGGGAGCCCTGGTAGCGCTGGCAGCCTGCGCGCCCCCGGAAGCACCGCGCATCATCGACGATGCGGCCCTGGCGA
>CP070829.1:2927396-2943308 GCA_020344755.1 Gemmatimonadales bacterium | reverse complement strand
CAGCTGCGCGTGACCCTGTCGCTCCGGATCGAAGAGCTTTCGTTGATCCGACTGCCCTCGGCGACGGACGAGGGGAGCACCGTGGTGGTGCGGCAGCGTCTCGGGTCGGGCCGCACGCTGGAGCGCACGGGACGCGTGGCCGGCCTCGTGGACCGACTCGATCCGCAAACCCGGCGCGCGGAGGTGCTGGTCATCGTCGATCAGCCGTTGGATGGTCCGGACGGCCTGCCCCTTCTGCCCGGCTCCAGCGTGGAAGGGCTCATCCAGGGTCGGCGGATCCCGGACGCCGTGCGGATTCCGCGCTCCGCGGTGTACGACGGCGCCACGGTGTGGGTCGTATCCCCCGAAGGCACCCTGGAGAGGCGGCGACTCGAGACGGTGTGGGGAGACGATGACGCGCTCTACGTCCGGGGCGGCGTCGAGGCCGGCGAGAGGTTGGTCACCAGCCCCCTTATCGCGCCCGTGGAGGGAACACAGGTCGAGGTGCTGGGAGGTTCGGAATGACCCTCCGGAGGACCCCGGGCACGAAGAGGGGGGCGATCGCCTGGATGGCCAGGAACCCCGTGGCGGCGAACCTCCTCATGTTCGTCATCCTTCTCGGGGGAGGGTTGGCCACGATCGGCCTCAAGCAGGAAGTCTTTCCGGCCTTCGACCTCGACGTCATCACCGTCTCGGTCCCGTACCCCGGGGCGAGCCCCGCGGAGGTGGAGCAGGGGATCGTACTGGCCATCGAAGAGGCCGTGCGAAGCGTCGAGGGCGTGAAGCGGGTCACCTCCGTGTCCAGCGAAGGGTCGGGAACGGTGTCGGTCGAGCTGCTCCTGGGGGCCGATCGCGATCGGGTGCTCGCCGACATCACGAACCTGGTCGACCGGATCCCCTCCTTTCCCCTGGACGCAGAGCGCCCCACCATCGCCACCGCGGGGCGCCGGCAGCCGGTCATCTCCCTGATGATCTCCGGGGACCAGGACCTGGAGACCCTCCAGGTGCTCGGGGAGATGGCCAGGGAGGAACTGCTCACCCGCCCCGAGATCACCCAGGTGCAGCTCTCCGGGGTGCGCCCGCTCGAGATGAGCATCGAGGTGCCCCGGGAGGCCATCGAGGCCTACGACCTGACGCTCGACGCCATCGCTCAGCAGATCCGGCAGGCCTCGGTCGATCTGCCCGGCGGGGAGATCGAGACCGCCAGTGGCGAAGTCCTGGTCCGGGTCGTGGACCGCCGCCGGCGCGCGGAGGGCTTCGAGAACATCGTGGTTCGCACCGGATCGAACGGCGCGGAGCTGCGCATCGGTGACTTCGCCACGGTCCGGGACGGATTCCAGGATACCGATCAGGCGCTCTTCTTCAACGGCCAGCCGGCGGTGCAGGTCATCGCGTTCCGCGTCGGGGACCAGACCCCGACCGACGTGGCGCGGGCGGTCAAGGCGTATGCGGCGGATCTCTCGCGGCGGGTCCCCGCGCCCATCTCGATCTCCACCTGGAACGACGACTCGGAGGTGCTTCGGGAGCGCATCGACCAGCTCTTCCGCAACGCCGTGTTGGGACTGATCCTGGTGCTGGTTCTGCTCGGTCTCTTTCTCCACCGGGGATTGGCAGGGTGGGTCGCGCTGGGGATCCCCATCTCCTTCCTGGGAGCGTTCCTCGCCATGGTTCCGGCGGACCTGTCGGTGAACGTCATCACGCTGTTCGCGCTCATCGTCACGCTGGGGCTCGTGGTCGACGACGCCATCGTGGTCGGGGAGAACATCCATTCCAAGCGGTCCGAGGGGCTGCCGCTCCTGGACGCCGCGATCCTCGGGGCCCGGGAGGTGTCGGTTCCCGTCACCTTTGCGGTGCTGACCACCATGGTGGCGTTCGCACCGCTCCTCTTCGTGCCCGGCGTCACGGGAAAGATCTTCCGCCTGATCCCGCTGGTCGTGATCGCGGTGCTTCTCTTCTCGCTGATCGAGTCCTTCTTCATTCTCCCTGCGCACCTCTCCCACGTCCGTCGGCGGAAGCCAGGGAGGCTCGCGTCGTGGTTCGCGCCGATCGATCGCGCTCAGGAGAGGATCAGCGGCGGGTTGGACCGCTTCATCACCGAGCGGTACGAGCCGCTCCTCCGTCGGGCGCTGCAGCTGCGTCACACGACGGTGGCCACGGCGGTCGCCCTCCTCATCGTCACGATGGGTGTGGTGGCGGCGGGCCTGGTTCCGTTCAACTTCTTCCCCCCGATACCGGGGGATGTGGTGACCGCGAGCGCGCGGCTCCCCTACGGCACGAACATCGACAACACCCGGGCCGTGCAGGCCGAGCTCGAGCGGGGCCTCGCCTCGGCCATCGACCGCGCCGGAGGGGACGGGGTGATTCGGGGGGTCGTGACCCGACTCGGCTCGGCGTCGGGTGGAGCGAGCGCGAGCGCCACCGGGAGCCACCTGGTCGCCATCGAGGTGGCCCTGGTACCGTCCGAGGAGCGAGAGTTCAGCGCCCTGGACTTCGAGACGTGGTGGCGAGAGGCGTTGCCTCCGCTACCGGGCGTCGAATCGTTGCGGCTCAGCGGTACCAGTACGCAGGGCCCGAGTGCCGGATCGGCGGTGAGCGTCGAGCTCAGCTCGTTGGATCCGGCGGTGCTCGCCGATGCATCCCAGCTCCTGGCGGACCGGTTTCGGGAGTTTCCGTCGCTCGTGAACGTCGACAACAGTTACACGAGCGGCAAACCGCAGCTGGACTTTCGACTCCGGGACGAAGCGCGGGCCTGGGGACTGACCAGCACCGACGTCGCCCGGGCCATCCGAAGCGCCTTCTTCGGGGCCGAGGCGCTTCGGGAGCAGCGCGGCCGCAACGAGGTCAAGGTGATGGTCCGGCTGCCCGAATCGCAGCGTGCGTCCGAGAACGACCTGGATCGTCTCGTCGTGGGGCTCCCCGGCGGCGGCACGGCGCCTCTGGCCTATGTGGCCAATGTCACGCGAGGGCGCTCCCCGACCGAGATCAATCGGGAGGAGGGACGGCGCATCGTCACCGTGTCCGCCGAGCTGGCCCAGGGCGTGGCGTCGTCTCGGCCCGTGATCAGCACCCTCTCACGTGAGGTCTTGCCGGACCTGCGGGAGCGACATCCGGGGCTGGAGGCCCGCTTCGCCGGCCAGGCGCAGGAGTTCAACGACAATCTGAAGACGCTGGGCCCCATGTACCTGGTGGCGATGCTCCTCATGTTCGCCATGATCGCGATCCCCTTTCAGAGCTACATCCAGCCCCTCATCATCATGGCCGTGGTGCCCTTCGGCGTGGTCGGTGCGGTGCTGGGTCACCTCGTCATGGGCTACGAGCTCAGCATGGTCAGCGGCTTCGGCATCATCGCCCTGTCGGGCATCGTGGTGAACGACAGCCTCGTGCTCGTGGATGCGGTGAACCGTTTCCGTGCCCGTGGGATGGATGTCATGGATGCCGTGGTCGCGGGCAGCGCGAGGCGCCTCCGGCCCATCCTGCTCACATCCCTCACCACCTTCATGGGGCTCGCACCGTTGATCCTCGAGCGGTCGGCGGCCTCCCGCTTCCTGGTGCCCATGGCGATCAGCCTGGGCTTCGGTGCCCTGTTCGTGACGGTCATCGCGTTGATCGTCGTCCCGAGTCTCTACGTGATGGCCGAGGGCGCCCGGGCGTGGGCCCGCCCTTCCGAGGAGGTGGAGCGGACCCCAGCCGGGCCGGAGGCGGTGAGCCGGTTGAGCGTCACGACGTAGCCTGACCGGAGGGCGGGGCAGCCCGCCCTCCGGTCGTCCCCTCCGTGCCGCGCGCCTGCCTAGCGGTTCCTTCCACTCCTGGCTTGATGAGGGACGACGATGTTGCCCCCCTCCAGCGTGACCGCGTTCAAGGGCGCATCGTCGGGGAGGGAAGCAGCATCTACGAGATTCCCGTCCCGGTCGATCGCATCCCGCTCCACGGGATCGCGTGGCGACCTCGACCTGGACTGGAGCGGCCGCCTGAGTCGATGCCTCTACCGCCAGCGGGGACGGGACCGAGGCACGACTTGTGAGTTGTCAGCGAGACCAACCGTCCTTTGAAAGCTTGGCCCAGGGTTCTGACCTCCTGCTCTGCCAACAGGGGGTAGGTGCCGCTGCCGCTGCGCTAGCAGTTGGTCCCTTGCATTCTTAGGGTCGGCTGGGGCCGCGACAAGGCCGTGCGTTGGGGTGCAACGCCTACCTTCCAGTGTGCGATCCCGCACCGTCCTATGACTCCGCCGCGGATCGCCGCCCCCTGGTCCAGCCCCCTTTGAGGAAACAAAGAGTCATCCAACGCGGGTAGCGTCATGAGAGTTGTGACATGGAACCTGGAACGACCGACCCCCAGAACCCGTGAGAAGAATGCGCACCGTATCGAGGTGATGCACACTCTCAAGCCCGACATTGCCGTGCTTACCGAGACTCACGTCGCGATTGATCTTGGGCCGGAACTCTCGGGGTTCTTCACGAAGCCGTCCGCCTCGCCCGAGTCGAACAGCGGCAGAATGTGCGGATGCTGCAGGTTCGCCGTCGTCTTGATCTCCGCCAGGAACCGATCCGCTCCGATCACCGCCGCCAGCTCCGGGCGCAGCACCTTGATCGCAACCTGACGATCGTGCTTCAGATCCTCCGCCAAATACACCGTCGCCATCCCGCCCGCCCCCAGCTCCCGCTCAATGCGGTAGCGGTCCAGAAGGGCTGCGGCCAGGCGGTCCACGGCGCGGCTGCTCTCCGTCATGCTACTCGTTCTCCGCCGGAATGAGGCGCTTTAGTTCCGTGGCCCAGTTGTCCACGATGATCCAGAACACCTCCGACTCCCGAATCGATTCCCGGGGGAGGGCGAAAACGAAGCTTCCGTCGTCCGGACTCACGGCATAGACGGTGTGATCCTGCTGGGTGAGACTGCCGCCGCTCACTTCGAACATCATGCGCCGGTCCAGGACACTGAACGGCGGACCCGGATTCAGGGAGGCGACCATCATCGCGAGATTGGCGTCCACATAGAAGAGCTCGCGCCCGTTGTGCCCCCACGCGGGGTGGGTGCCTCCTGCCACGGAGATCCTCCATTTTCCGGAGGTCACGTCGGGGAACGGGCGGACGTACACCTCGTTCTGGCCTGACTCGTCGGATTCGTAGGCGATCCACCGGCCATCGGGAGAGATCGCCGGCGCCTTCTCGTCATAGCCTCCGTCGGCGATGAGGGCCCGAGGCTCGGCATCGGGCCCGGGGCCCACCACCCAGATGTCCCTGCCCTCCGCCGTACCTTCCCGATAGACCAGCCACTCCCCGTCCGGGGAGTACACGGCCTGCGAGATGTCCGTGGGACGGCTCAGGACCCTCTCCGCCGCCCCGGTGCCGTTTGCGGGCCTGAGGAAGACTTCCCGGCGCCCCCCCCTCTCGGAGATGAAGAGGAGCGACTCCCCATCCGGGGTCCATTCAGACCGGAAGTCCGTGGCGTCATCGAAGGTCAGGCGATACGCCGGCCCTGCGTCCAGCTCCTTGACCCAGACATCGTCACCGGCGTCCCCCCCCTGGGTGAAGGTCGCTCTGGACCCGTCCGGTGAGATGCGAACGGAACCGAAGACCGGTTCAAGGAAGGAGAAGTCCGGGTCGATCATTCGACGAACCCCCGATCGATCGAACTCGAAGAGTGTGAGAATCGCCGCGTCCTCTCCCCCGATTCGCGCCAGGAGCCGGCCCGACTCCGACACGGTCATGTCAGGGACCACCTGCTGATCCACCTGGACGTTCTCCATGAGCGCCACAGGATCCCCGAGGCGCTCCAGGCGCTGCGGATCGAATCGGATCCCCAGCACGTCCCCGGTCCGTAGAGCGAGGATCAGGTGTCCCGAGTCCACCCACCATGCGCCCACCGATCCCTCATCCACCACCTTGAACTCTCCGGTGCCGGCATCCCAGCCGACCAGCTGGGAGCCGGTCTGGCAGAGGCCCTGGCAGCGGAGGAACAGCAGGTTCCCCGTGGGCAGGGCCAGCAGCGAGATGAGAATCTCGCTCTGCTCCCTCTCGTAGATCCGCTCGAAATCACGCCCGCCATCTTGGTCCACGATCCGGATGTTGAACCGGGCGTCCACGTAGGCGACCCGCCCGTCCGGGAGCCAGGCGATCCCTCCAATCTCCGAAAAGGCGGAGTCCCCTACCACCACGGTGGGCCCCCCGGTGACCCGGACCTTTCGGATCTCGCCTCCGGCCTGGAACGCCACCCACTCTCCGTCCGGGCTGACGACGGGAGTCCCGGCCCCGGCAGTCCCAGGGATCGGCCTGGACCAATATTCGCTCTGCTCCCTCAGCCAGAGCTGGGGACCGGTCTCGCCTCGGCCCGCGTAGACCAGGCGGGCCCCATCGGCGGAAAAGGAGGCGACGTTGTAGAACTCGTCCACGATCTCCTGCCCCTGGAGGGCGCCGAAGACCATCTGGGCCACCGGGAGGGAATCCCCCGCCGAAGTGCCCGATTCATCCCCGGCAGTCCCCATGAGCAGAGTCGCCCCGAGGACCGTGGACAGAGCGACACCCGCCACCGCCAGCAGGCGCCAGCGTGACAGGGCCTGGCTGACCGACGTCCGTCCACCAAGCCCGAGCCCGTTGCCCCCGCTCCACTCCCCCGTGCCGGCTCCACCGGGCACCGCGGCGGCCCCTTCGTGTGTCCCGCCTGTGAAGCGGAAGTTCGGGTCCGCGAGCGCCGCACCGTAATCCCCGGCCGACGGGAACCGGTCTGCCGGAATGCGCTGGGTGGCCCGAGCTACCGCACCGGACACGTTGGGGGGCACCGTGCTCCGGACCGTGGTCACCCGCGGGGCCTCGCCGGTGAGGATCTTGGCCAGCACGCTCTGGGCGCTTCCGCCGGTGAAGGGCGGCTCCCCCGCCAGCATCTCGTAGGTGACGCACCCCAGGGAATAGAGGTCGCTCCGGGGATCGGGGTCTCGATCGCCGGTAGCCTGCTCCGGCGACATGTAGAACGGCGTCCCCAGGCTCAGCCCCGTCTCCGTGAGGCGTCCTCCTCCGGCCTGCTGAACCGCCAGGGCGATCCCGAAATCCGCCACCTGGGGCTCCCCATCGTGGAGGAGGATGTTGGCGGGCTTGATGTCCCGGTGAATGACCCCATGGCGATGGGCGTAGTCCAGGGCCGCGGCCACCGCCCGTGCGATGCGCACCGCCTCGTCCACGGCAAGCTGCTTCTCCCGGTCCAGTTGGGCCCTGAGGGATTCGCCCCGAACGTACGGCATCACGTAGTAGAGGAAGCCGTCCGCCTCACCGGAATCGAAGAGCGGGAGGATGTGCGGGTGCTGGAGGTTCGCCGTGGTCCGGATCTCCCCGAGAAACCTCTCCGCCCCCATCATGGCGGCCAGGTCCGGTCGGAGGACCTTGATGGCCACGTCCCGCTCGTGTTTCAGATCCCGGGCCAGGTAGACGGAGGCCATGCCACCCTCGCCGATCTTCCGCTCGATGCGGTAGCGGCCCTGAAGGGCGGCGTTGAGGCGGGAGGGGATGTCGGTCATGGGTGGGGCTCGGTGAGGGTCGGCGCAACATCCGTCCTACCCGGTCGGATCCGCAAGTCGAACCGTTGCGGATGGGAGCAACCTGCCGGCCTCGCTACAGCAGCGTAGGTCCGCGGAGAGGAGCCTGCCCATTCCGGTGTCCACCTGGGCCCGATATTGGGCCTTTTCGCCCCGGCAGATTCCGGCATCGATGTCGGACAGGAACGGCAGATCGTGCGCTCTACCCGTGAGTCAGACGTGTTCTTGTCATGACTCGGCTCTGCCGGTTGTCGACCTGCAATCAGGGGGTCCCCGGTTCAGCCCTTGGGTCCCCCCCTACCCCCTCGCCCCCATGTACTCCACCACGCACCGGGCAAAGCTCTGCCGCTCGGCGCTCCACGCCTGGGGCACCGCCCCCTCGAGCAGGTGCGCCAGCACGTAGGCCACCCCGCCTTCCTGCCTTGGGGAGACCCGGCCAAAGTGCGGCGCCGCCAGGTCGAGGATCCGGTGGACCCGAAGGTGGATGCGCCCCGCTTCCAGGAAGGACCGGTCCAGGTCCCGTTCCGAGCGCGTCGCCGGCCAGGATCGGTGGGATTCGTCCAGGTGTCCGGGTCCCGCTCCGTTCCCCGTGTGGGCCTCCACGAGGGCCACCGCGGCCGCGACGACCGCTCCCCGGAAGCGGCCGTGACCCGTCTCCCCGGTGCCGGCCTCGTGCCACCGGTCCACCTCGGCCCCGAGCAGCGTGCACGCCATCCGGCGGGCCGCGTCGGAGCAGGCCTCGGCCTCCTCGAAGAAGTCCATCATCCGGCCCAGGATCTCCGCGGCGCGGAACTGCGCGTCGCGCCGCGACGTCTGGGGCGTGGCCCGTGCGGGGGTCGGACGGGGAGGGGCAGGGGAGGCTGGCCGCCCGACGGCAGGGGGGGAGAGCACCGGGGGGGCGGAATCCCGCTTCCTGTCGGAGTACGGCTTGCCGGGCGCCGGGGCGGCGACGGAGGGCGTATCGGGCCGTTCGTGAAGGGACATGGTGCCTGATCCGGTGCGGTGGTTGGGGCTTTGGGCGTCCTGGGAGGCCTGAGGCGGAATGGGGGCAAATGGTGCTCGGTTGGAGGGTAGATGACGCATAGGGCGTGCCAGAACCGAATTCCGGGGGAGGCCGGGCCCCCGCCTGGGGGAGGTCCTGGGCCGGCAAGGCTGGGGCCGACCGCTCCCCGACCGCAGCGCCGCGTCCCCCCATTCGGCAACGATCGATGTCCCCGGGGTGCGAAGTCCGACCGCGGGACTGGCCGCCGAGGGACCCATGTGCGAGAGTGGAAGTGCGACCGCCAAGCGGGGGGAGGACGGGATCGAGCCCGCCCGAGCGGAACGCCGGGTCTGCAGCATCCCTCTCACCGGAGTTCCCATGGACACCGCCGCCCTTGTCGCCTGGGCATCGCCCGACGGACGTATTGGCCGCAGGGAGTACTGGTTGCACTTCCTGCTCCCGGCCCTGGTCCTCACCGTGTCGTCTCTCGTGCTCCCCCTCCTGGGGTGGGCGGCCCTTTGGATCTTCGGCGTCGGATGTTGGAAGAGGATCCGCGACCTGCCGGCCTCCGCCCGGATGAAGAAGGGCATGGTCGGCCTCTGGATCGCTGCCACGGCCGTCGCAGCCGTGATCGCCGCGGCGCTCTTCCTCTTTGGCCTTCTGATGGTGATGGGCAACGGGGGACCGGGTCCGGAGCCGTTCTGGATCGGCGCCGGCCTGGTGCTCGTCGTCCCCACGGGAGCTGCCCTGCTCATCGCGGGGTTCGTCCCGGGAGGGCCGTCCCGGGAGGGCTCAGTGTCGCTGCCGGGGGTGGACGCCGTCGATGGGGGAGGAGAGGGAGCGGGGCCGGCGGTCCGCAACCCGCGATCCTGATCCGGGGGGGCACGGCGGGCGGGCACCCCACCGGACCAGGCGCGGTTTTGGCCCGTCCTCGTAGTCGAGGAAGACCCCGTCGATGTCGAAGTAGAGGACCCGAGGGCCTCCATTGGTGGTCGGGTTCATGATCGCTCCCTCGCGGGCTGGGGTTCGATTCGAGCTGTGGTTCGCTCTGGTTCGTGATTCGCTTCGCTACCTGTCTCACTCTTCCTTCCGCCTTCTCGAAGGCGGGTGAGGCGCTGGAGCACCGCGGCGACTCCGCCCGGTGGGTCGTATGGGGCCCGCCCACCGAGAGGGGGATGCGTGCATCCCGCCGGAGTCGTCATGCCGGGATAGGGCTCCAGGCACACCGCCCAGGGACCGGCTGGATCGGGTCCGGCCCGCGCCACCGGCGTCGCCGGGGACATGCAGGACCGGGGATCCGCGGCCGACCGGGGTCGACCGCATGGGCTTCGTTCGGATTCGGGCCCGTGGCCCGGGACTGGCCCCTCTGAAGGCCACCCGTTCGGCGGATCGAGGGCGTGAGAGCCCTCCGCGACGCAGGCGCTGCCCCCTCCAAAGAGGAGTCAACCGAGCGACCCTGCGCCTCCCGAGACGGAGAGTCGGGGCTGTTCCGATCCTCCGGGGTCCCCGTGCTGCCCGCGGGCAGCGCCGGTCCTCCGCCTCTTCACCATGGCAGGCGGGACTGACCCGTCCGCCGCAGAGCGATGTCGACGGCGGTCAGCGGGCCAGGGTGGAAACCCCGGGTCTTGGCTAGACTTCCGTCGTTCTGGCTCGCGACAGAAGGGGCGGATGGAGTGGGGAGGGTCCGGAAGCGGGAGAACCCCCTGCCGGAGACTCCGGCCGCCACCCCCCGACACGAGCGAGCGATCCGGTCCGGCCATAGGCCGGCGCCGCATCGCCTTTCGTGTGCCGTTGGGCACGAGTGGCTGAGGATTCCATGACCATCTCCTGTGGCGTCATTGGGGAGCTGGGGCTTCCATCCCAGCTCCGAGGAGGCCTGTTCCAGGCACTTCACCTGAAGAACGGGACTCCTTCGCTTCGGTTCAGGGAAGCAGTCTAGCCGCACCCATCCTGTCAACCCTGACGGATCGTGACGGAGGTGTTCCCGGGCGGCCTCAGAGTCCGAATCGAGTGCGCACGAGCCGCTGGATCATCCGCCCGAAGGCTGCGACGGCATCCCGGAGCTCGCCGCCGGCGAGGTCGGTGTAGTCGGGAAAGACCCCCCGCCCCTCGTCGAGGGGTGCCACGGCCACCTGCGCCGAGGGAATGCCGTACTCGGACTCGAGGAGGGCCACGAGGTGCTCCAGGGCCTCGACGGAGCACTCGGTGGGGAAGCCGTCGGAGACCATGACCAGCAACCGGCGCTCCCGCCCGCTGGCCAGGGCGATCCGGGCGGCCTGCAAGAGGCCTGCGGCGTCGTTGTTGCCGCCGTCGGGGACGAGAGAGGCCACGAAGGTATCACCGGGCCCTCCGGCGTCGAACACCTCGCTGTCTGTGAAGCCGATCACCCGGACGCCGATCCCCTTCATGCCCCGGGCCGCCTCCAGCAGGAGCACGGCGAAGGTCAGGGCCCGTTCCATGCGTTCCTCCATCATCATGGACCCGGAGCAGTCGACGGCCACCACGAGGAAGAGGTCCGGGGCAGGACGCTCCTCGCGGCCGATCAAGACGTGGGGGTCTCCCAGGACCGCCAGTCGCCGGGCCCGGGCGGGATCGAACCGCCGTCCCCGCACCTGCCCGGTGAGCTCCTCCTCCTGCTGGCCCAGCGTCTGCAGGTAGCGGCGGAGTGCCCGGATCTCCGGACGCACCTCGTGGAGAATGGCTGCGTAGCGTCTGGGGTCCGCCGGGACGGCGGTGAGTTCGAGGATCGGATCGAACTCGCACGTCTCGGCGATGTTGAGCACGTCGTGATCCGTGAGGGCGGAGGCCGACCCCGACCTGCTCCCCGGGCCCCGACTCGTCACCGCGAGGACGCCACGGGAGCGGCCCGCCCGCTTGCGCTCCGGCGTGTCCTGGCTCGCGCTCGGGGTCGCTTCCACGGGAAGGTCCTGATCCAGCCACTCCCGGACTCGCTCGCGGGCGGTCTCCCGGGCCGCTTCGATGGATGCATCCACGGGCTCCGGCCGATCCATGGGAAGGGGACGGGAGAGCTCTCCACGCTTCCTCGCCAGCGACCGATTCAGTTCTCCCGTCAGGTCCGGGCTCGACCCCGCCGTTTCGGTCGGCGAACCTCCGGCGGTCCCGCCGCCGCCCTGTTCCGCGCTCGACCCCGCCGTCTCCGGCGGTTCCCCCGAGCCATCACCGCGGTCCGGGTCCGGGCGGCCTTCGTCTCCATCCCTGGCCTCTCCGGGTGGCGCCACGGAGCGCTCCTCGTCCAGGGCCTCGTCTCCCAGGATCCCGGCCACCGTCTCCACGATGTCCAGGAGCTCGGCCACGGAGCGGTCCTTCAGTCGCCGGGGGACGGCCCGGAGGGCGGCCAGCGCGGTCTCGTCGGGGTGGACCGACTTGCGGCCGAGCCCGAGCCGAAGGGCGATGAAGAAGCGGGTGCACGACGAAGAACCCGGTGCCGCCAGCGCCTCGGTCCACGAGAGGCGGACGGTGAGGGGGCGCCGCCGGTCCTCGAAGGACACCGGACGCCAGTCGTCCAGGAGGAGTCGGACCAGCTCACCGGGCGTGACGTGTGCTTCCCACCCGGGGAAGGACTGGTCGATCTCTTCCCTGGACATGGTCTGGGCGGGGAGGAAGGTCCCCCGGAAGGTGTACCGCCGCCGCATGTTGTGGAGCATGGAGGCCTGTTTGTTCCAGAACCAGCGGCTCTCCCTGGAAACCTCCAGCTCGTCGATGTAGCGCTTCAGGCCCGGGAAGGCCTCCAGCGCGGGCTCCAGGAGCCTGCGGGTCCGTTCCAGATAGGCGTCCACCGCTTCCCCTGGTTCCCGCCTCAGGGCCTCCGACACGTTGAACCGCACGCCCGTCTCGAATCCCTGCGCATCCACCCTGAAGGTCGGATGGCCGAGGACGAGGTCCAGAGGCCCGGACGGCTGTCCCCGGACCTGCCGCACCTTTCCCAGCAGCGCCCGGCGCTCCCCGGCCAGTTCGAAGGCCGTTCGCTCGGCCAGGGCATCGAAGAGACGGCGGATGAACTCGGCACCGTCCACCTCCACGCCGCCGAGCCCCTCGAGGCGCAGGCAGTGCTCCCACCGGAGAATCCGCCCCGGACTCCCGCCAGCGGTGAGCGCCTCCCGCGCCGCGTCGGGAGTCATTCCCATCAGCGAAGCGTACCCCTCGATCTCCAGCAGCACGGGATCGCCCTTGAAGGCGTAGGCCGCCAGGGCGTCCAGGGCCTCCCCCCACTGGGCGCGGCGGCTGCGGAGGCGCCGTTCCAGGTGCTCGTCGGCGATGATGTTGAGCAGGCTCCCGAGCCTCGCGCTCCGGGCTCGAAGGTGCACCTGGCCCCAGTCCGTATCCGAGAAGTGGGCCTCGTGATGCCCCAGCTCGTGCAGGATCAACCCCTTGAGGTACTGCGCTCCGCCTGGCTCGAGGAGGACCAGCGGGTTGACGTGGATCTCCGCCACCCGCCCGCCCTCGGCGGGAGCCGTGTACCCCAGCCCATCGACGGTCACGGAGATGTGCACCGGTCCGCCGAGCATGATCCAGGACTGCTGCTGGCCCCAGACGAAGATCTCCTCGAGCCCCCTCTCGAAGCGCTCGAGCTCCTCGGGGGTTTCCGGCCACGCCGGGAGTCCCATGCCCCGGATCAGCCGTCCGTGGCGGGGTGGTGCCCCATGGACAGGAGCGACGCCGACACCGCTCGCCAGACCGCGCCCGCATCGGAGCGCACCTCCTCGGGTCGCCCGGCGAAGCGCCCGGCGAAGGACACCTTGAGGGCCTGGTGCAGGGCTTCCCCCGTGTCGAGCTCCTCGGCGAAGGCAGGGTGGCTCAGGAGCGTGCACGCCTCCTCGGTGGCCCGCATGGAGAGATCCACCCCCAATGTGTCGTCCCGGCGCACGGCGTTGGCGGCGGTCACCACCGCATCGATGAGGTCCGGGTCCATGGTGGGGAAGCGGCGGGCCAGGATGGCGGCCTCCTCGTCCGCCGGCGGATAGGCCACCTTGAGCGTCGCGAACCGGTCCATCTGGGCCGGATCCACCGCCGTCGTGCCCACGAACTGGTCCCCGTTGTTGATGGCCGCGCAGAACTGGACGTTCTCCGGGATGCTCAGCATCGCGTTGGTGGTGGGGTCGAAGATCTTCCGCGTGCTGTCCAGCGCCGGCATCAGGCCGTTGCGGGCCATGGGCCGGCAGCGGTTGAACTCGTCCAGGAAGACCAGGTATCGGCGTGCCGGGGTTTCGGCCGCCTCGAGGAGCGCCCGGCGGATGTCGGTGGGCATGAAGACCGTCTCCGCCGTGCCGGACTCGTGGGCCCGGACCTGGAGGGTGGCGATGAAATCCGTGGCCTCGTAGACGCTGGCGCAGTTGAAGTAGACGTACTCCATCCCCAGCGCCGCGGCGATCTCCCGGCTGAGCACCGTCTTTCCCGAGCCCTGGGGCCCGTCGAGGAGGATGGAGTAGCCCGCCTCGAGCAGCACCTGGAGGGAGCGGGCCAGGTGCCGGTCCACGTAGATGTTCGGATCCAGCGCGAACTCGAGCTGGCCCAGGTGCTTCACCTCGTAGAAGCCGCGCCCCGGGCTCCCTGGACGGGTCACCCGCAGCACGCGCGCGCGGCAAGGCCGACCGGGCACCACGTCCTGGTCGGCACAGAGAAGCACCTTCCCGGCCCGCCTTCCGTTCACGTGGGTCGCGCGAAACGGGAAACGGTCCTTCTTTTCGCCCTCGTTCCGCCAGAAGACGGTCTCGACGATGTCACCGTCGGAGAGGGCGGATGGAGCCGAAGAACCGGAGCTGTCAGACAGGGGCATGGGCGTCCTCTCGACCGGAATGGAGCCGGCACGTCCGCCAGGAACGGAGCCGTCCCCGCCGAAGGTGCGGGAAGGGCGCGAGCGGTGACTGCAGCAGGGTGGCGGACCCGGCGTGTGGCGCGCAAGTCGACCGCCGCGCCGCACCGGCCCGCCTCTGCCCTATCCGCCTGCGCCCCCCACTCACCCCCGCGACGAAGGAGTCCCCGAAGTCCGCCGGCTCACCCCCGCGACAACCGGTCCCCCGAGCTCCGCCGACTCGTCGAGTACAGCCGCTGCTTCGCCGCCATGTACTTCCGGTCCATGGAGTGCATGGCGTCCTGGGCCTCCAGGGTGTCCGCCATCCGCTCCAGGTCCTCCACCTCCTCCCGGACCTCCGGGTCGTCGGGGGCGGCGGCCGCCATCACCCTGGCGACGGCCCGGAGACTCAGGGCAGCCCCGCCCACGTCCCCCTGGTCCCCGCGCTCCACCGCTTCCCGCCGGGCCCGCGCCGCTTCCAGCAGGGTGAAGACCTTGGTCACCTCCGGGTGGCTCACGGCGCCCTTCCCGGGCTCGAAAGTCACGGGGAGCGAGACCTTCTGCCGCTCCATGGCGCCGTCCTCCTTCCAGACGTCGGCCTCCACCACCAGGTCCACCACCGGGAGCTCCGTCTCTCCGGGCTCCGCGCCCGCCACCCGCTCCGGCGAGACCAGGAAATCCGCCAGCACCTCACGGGGCTCCCGGGCGTAGAGGTCGCCCACGCTCAGCCGCAGGGTGCGGTCGGGGCCGGCGTCGGCGGGGTAGGAGTGGTGCACGGTGGCCACCGCCACGGCGTCCCGGGGCCGGATGGAGACGGTGAGGTTCTGGGCGGCGATGGAGAGCAGCCCCTCCAGCTCCTCCTCGAAGACACCGCCGGCCTGGTCCAGCCGCTCGATGTAGTAGCTGGTCCCGCCCCCGGCGTCCGCCATCCCCGCCAGAAGGTCCTCGTCGAAGCCTTCGCCCACCCCCACGGTGGTGGTGGTGACCCGGCTCTCCAGCGCCTGGGCGCAGAGGCGGCGCAGGGTTTCGGGGTCGGTGATGCCGACGTTGGCGAGCCCGTCGGTGAGGAGGACGAGGCGGTTCACTCCCTCGGCCTGGTGGTGCTGCTGGACCAGGGCCCGGCCCTGGAGCCATCCTCCGCTCAGGTTGGTGGTGCTGCCGCACTCGATCCCCATGAGGGCGTGGGTAAGGCCGGCCTGGTCGTCGGCGGTGCCGGGCTCGGCCACGGTCCGGACCTCGTCGTCGAAGGCCACGACGCTCACCACGTCCGAGGGGTGCAGGCGCTGGATGAGGTCCCGGGCGGCGCGCTTCACCGCCTCCAGCTTGTCGCCGCACATGCTCCCGGAGCGGTCCAGCACCAGGGAGAGGTTCAGGGGAACACGCTGCTCGTCGTCGCGGGCCTCGCCCTCGATGCGGAGCAGCGCGCGCACCAGGTGGCCATGGCTGTGGGGGTGGGCTTCCACCAGTAGGGACGTCTTCATGGGATGGCCTCCAGGCGAATGGGTGCGACATGCGATTGACGTTGTCAAGCCATCGGAAGATGGCGCAAGGTATTGACGTCGTCAACCCCTCTTCTGCATTCTTGGGCGGGCCGAGGGTCGGCGGAGCCGGCGACAGCCCGTG
>CP070829.1:2911014-2927296 GCA_020344755.1 Gemmatimonadales bacterium | reverse complement strand
GGAGCCCCTCCGCACCTTCGACGGCCTGCTCCCACGCCTCACCCACGTCCCGAGTTGCAGGGCCGGGTCCGAGGACCTCCTCCGGCTCCGTCCCGGTCTGAAGCGCCTCCTGGCGCGGGGCAGGCGGACCGTGTGACCCGGGCCCGGATTCCGGGTGAGAGTCGGCCGGCTCCGTAGCCCCGCCGGTCGGCTCCGTAGCCCCGCCGTCCGATGCGGCGTCGACCGCCGACGCGGTGCGTTCAGGTAGACTCGGCCGCCTCGCCGGCGGCCCGGGAGGGTCCCCCAGGGGGGCACCTCCGAGGCCCCGAAGCAACTCCTCCAGCTCCACCGTCCGATCCAGGTAGCTCAGGCGCAGGAGGAGCATCTCCAGCAGGAGCCGCGGGTTACCACTGCGGCGGAGCCCACCGGACGCCTCGAGCTCCGACGCCAGTGAGAGCATTCGAACCAGGTCCTCCGGTGCGTATGCGGTGGCCCGCGCAGCGAAGGGTTCGCGCACGTGGTCGGAGATCTCGGGAATGGGCTCGTCCGGTGCGAGCCGGAGTCGCAGCAGGGTCCGAAGGGTGTCCACGAGGCCAGTGTGGAACTCGTTGAGATCGTATCCCTCGTCCAGCAGAGCCTGCACGAATCCGAAGACCTCCGCGTGCCTACCTTCCTGAAGCAGGTCCAGGAGCGCCACGTACCGCTCTTCCTCCACGAGCCCCAGCACCCGACGCACCGCATCCTGGGTGATCTCTCCCCCGGAGAGGGCGATGACCTGGTCCAGGAGGGAGAGCCCGTCGCGCATTCCACCGTCGGCCTTTCGCGCCAGGATCCGCAGGGCGTCCTCCGGAGCCTCCTGGCCCTCCTCCCCGAGAACCTGCTGCAGTCGCCGGACGATGTCCGTCACCCCGATCCGCCTGAAATCGAAGCGCTGACACCGGGAGAGAATGGGGGCCGCGGCCTGCTGGATCTTGTGCGGCTCGGTGGTGGCGAACACGAAAATGACCCTGGGCGGCGGCTCCTCCAGAATCTTCAACAGGGCGTTCCACGCTTCCCGGGTGAGCATGTGCGCCTCGTCGACGATGTAGACCTTGAACCGGTCCTCCTCGGAAGGCGCGTACATGGCCCGTTCCCGCAGGTCCCGGGCGTCGTCGACCCCCCGGTTGGAAGCGGCGTCGATCTCGACCACGTCCAGCGCTGTGTGACCGGACCAGATCCGCTCGCAACTCTCACAGGTGCCGCACGGCTCCCCCTCCGGACTTCGCTTGGGGCAGTTGAGCGCCATGGCCAGCACCCGGGCGAGGGTCGTCTTCCCCACTCCCCGGGGGCCACAGAAGAGGTAGGCGTGGGCCACACGGTCCCCGGCCACGGCCCGCCGGAGGGTCTCGGAGACGTGTTCCTGCACGGCCACCTCGGCGAAGTGCCGGGGCCGGTACTTTCGAGCGAGAGCCTGATGCGACATGAGGTCCGCTGGGCGAGACGGAAAAAAAAGGTGCCCCAGGCTACCCGCAGCTGCGATCACCACGCGTACCGCTGCTACCGGCGAGGTCCTGACGGGGTTGGCGGGCTCCCGCCCTGCGGACCTGGGGCACAGTCGAAGCTAGCCCGGGTGGAAGCGACGCGTCAACGCCTCCACCGGGGCCTCCCGGCTCCGTTGCCGGGTCGAGCCGGCCTCTGGAGAATGGAGAATGGAGAGCGGAGAGTGGACCCTCGAGGAGATCGTGGTACGCCGGGACGGACGGGGCTCCGCCGCCGGAGGCGGGTGAGCCGAGCCGGGCGGGGTCGGGAGGGTGAGCCGAGCCGGGTGAGCGGGGGCGGATGAGCGGGCCCGGTCCGGTCGGCCACGGCACCCGGCGCGGTCTCAACATCCGGGGGACGTCCGCCCGAGATCACCCCGTCCGAGCGCCTCCAGCGGGGGGCTCCCCCTTCGCGGCCCCTCCCCGATCCGGTCGATACGGCGCCAATGGATCCCCGGGGGCGGGCGGGGTCATGAGACTCACGATCCAGAGCAGACCGAAGGAGACGAGGACCCCCGGAAGCACCGGATCGATCTCCTGAGACCCGAAGGTCTCCCAGAGGAAGGTGGTGCCCGCCCCACCGAGCATGGAGGCGAGGGCACCCTGGCGATTCGCCCGGGCCCAGTAGACGCCGAGGACCACGGGGGCGAAAAAGGCTGCCCCCATGAGGGCGGAAAAGAGAAGGACGATGAACTGCACCAACTCTCCCTCCCCGACCCCGCTGGCCAGGAGAAGGAGAGGAACCGAGCCCACCACCACGATCCCGAGGCGATCCACCCACATCCGGACCCGTGGAGAGACCCGCTCCCCAGCCAGGCTCCCGTACAGGTCGTGGGCAAGGGCCGACCCCGCCACCAGGAGGAGGGAGTCCACGGTGGACATCATGGCCGCCGTGACGGCGGCGAGGACCAGGGCCCCGAGGACGCCCGGGAGGACCGTGGTGGCCACCAGCGGCATGGCCAGGTCCCCGGTGGGAAGGGCCGGGAAGAAGACCCGCGCCGACAGCGCGAGGAGGAAGACCGTCAGATTCAGACCGGTGGTGAGCACCACCGCAAGCAGGACTCCCCGGCGGATGGTCCGCATGTCTCGCATGGCGTAGAGCCGGACCAGCTTCTCGGGCGTGCTGATGCCGCCCAGGGTGAAGGCGAGGGCCATGGTGAAGAGGAGGGCACCGGGAAGGGCGCCCCACTGGAAGGTCGCCGGGTCCGCGACCTGGGCCCACGCCAGCAGCCCCTCGACTCCGTCCAGGTGACGCAGAGCCAGGGGCACGGCCGCCACCGCCCCCACGGTCATCACCGCGAGCTGGAGGAGGTCGGTGTAGACCACGGCCACCATCCCTCCGACCATGGTGTAAACCACCATGAGGGTGGTGAATCCGACCATCCCCCACAAAGTGGGGATTCCGAACAGGGTGTTGGCCACCAGCCCTCCAGCCACCACCTGGGCCTGGATGTACACCACCGTGGCCACCAGGATGATGACGGCTCCCACGGTCCGAACGCTCCGCGATCCGTACCGGGTCTCCAGGAACGCGGGAAGGGTGAGCTCTCGCACCCGGGTGAACCGGGGTGCCAGGACGCCGGCCATGAACCAATAGGCCGCCGGGAGGGCCAGCACGATCCAACCCAGTGACCAGCCGGCGGTGTAGACCAGGCCCACCGCGCCGATGAAGGTCCCGGCGCTGGCGTGGGTGGCCGCCAGGGTGGCACCTCCGGTCAGCCATCCCAGGCGTCCCCCGGCGATCCAGTAGTCCGACTCGTCCCGGGTCCTCTTCAGCGCCCACCACCCCAGGGCGAAGAGGCCCAGGAGGTAGCCGCCGAAGACCCAGAGGGCAGCGGCCGTCATCTTCGGCGCTCCCATCGGAGCATCCACAGGGCGTACCCCACCGTCACGGCCCCGAACACCAGGAAGAGCCCATGGAAGACGAAGCCGGGTGACGGCACCGAAGGTGTTGCCCCAGAGTCGCGGCTCCCGGGTTCGGTCGGGTGCGCGTCTGCCGGGACCGCATCCACCCCGCTACCCGGGACCCGAGCCCGGGACAGGCTCGGAAGAACCGGAAGGCTCGCCTCCCATCGTGCTCCCGATCCCTCCCCGCCGGCGTCGACGGGGCGGAGGCTCGCAGGGAACGGCGCCTCCAGCGTCACCGGGTCCTGGAAGCCGAGCTCCATGCGGACCCGGCCGGGGGACCCGTCCGGAGGCGCCCAGGGGACGAGGAGCCACGACAGAGCCAACTCCCAGGCTCCGTCCCCGTCCCGCCAGCGGAGGGGTTCATCCAGACGATAGGTGAGCCGGAGCCGGACCGAGTCCGGCAGGGGCGCTTCGGGAACCGCCGCCCCGGACCAGAAGCCCGTCCGGCTCTCCTCCAGCGTCACCGCCACCGTCCGGCCGTCGACGGTGGCCGCCACCTCACGGGGTGCCCCCCCGTAGGCAAGCAGCTGGAGGGGGAGCATCGTTCGGCCCCGGGTCCCCCGGAGGTCCAGGACGACCTCGAGGCGGGCCACCCCCTGCACCACCTCCGCCGTCAGCGTTCCCCGATCGAGCCAACCCGGGGCCGGGGCTTCGGAGGAGGCCTGCCGCGCAGCGAGCGGGGCCACCGCCGCCACCAGAACGGACCCGGCCAGGGCCCAGGCCGTGACCCCGAGCCGGACGGGTCCCCACCGGGCGACCATCCCGTCAGGCCCAGACTTGGTTCAGGATCCTGAGGACGTTGCCACCCATGACCTTGGCGATGGCCTCGTCCGGGTACCCCTCGCGCACGAGCCAGCGGAGGATGTTGTGCCCCGCCTCCGTCGGATTCTCCAACCCACGCACCCATTCCACCGGCTCGAAGGCACTTCCGTCCGGAGCCCGCGCCCCCCCGCCGGCGCCATCCGACCCTTCTTCCGAGCCTCCCTGGCCGCCGCCGGCGGCCTCGCTCCGAGCGGATTCGCCGCGTCGGGATTCCCGGAGGGAGAGATTGCCGGCGTAGAGCGTGTGTAGCCCCACGTGGTCTCCGTAGACCGTGTCGGGCCCGAAGGCCACATGGTCGATGCCCACCAGCGACTTGATGTATTCGAAGTGTTCCATGTACGCCTCGATGCCGTGCCGCCGATGGTTCGGGGTGAGGGTGGTGTGGGGCGCCGCCTCCACGCCGATGACGCCACCTCCTGCGGCGCATGCCTCCAGCACCTCGTCCGGTGCCAGCCGGTTCGACTCCCAGAGCGCACGGGCCCCGATGTGGGAGAGCACGACAGGGTGCTCGCTGACCTGGATGGTATCCAGCGTGGTGCGGTCGCCGCAGTGGGAGCAGTCGATGAGCATGCCCACCCGGTTCATCCGCCGAACCGCCTTCCGGCCAAAGGCCGTCAGCCCACCGTCTCGCGCCTCCTTGAGCCCCGCCCCCAGTGCATTGGCCTCGGAATAGGTGATGCCCAGGGCCCGTACGCCAAAGCCGTAGAGCAGGTCGATCCGGTCCAGCTCGTTCTCGATCATGGCAGCCCCCTCCATGGATGCCACCCAAGCCAGCCGCCCCTCCCGGTGCGCCTGGTGGATGTCCTGCACCGAGCGGGCGTGGATGACGAAGTCCTGGTGTGCCAGGTCGCAGAGCCGCATCCCGAGGTCGTGGAGTACGTCGTCCCACTGCCAGCCGGCGCGGGACCGGATGGTGCAGATGCCGTCCAGAAGGTTGTCGAACACACAATCCCAGGGGGCCTCCGCCAGGCCCTGGAACGCCGTCGCCATGCGGCCCTCCCGGACGTACGCCGGCGTCTCGGCGATGTCGCTCGGAAAGACGCCGGCGTGCTCGTGCATGGAGATCAGGACGTGGTCCCGGAGAATCCGTTGGACCTGATCCTCTTGCGCCTGCGTCAGCGGGACGAGCCACGGGTCCACCCGCTCCAGCTCGGGAGCCAGGTCGAAGGCGCGATAGTCCTCACCCGCCTTCAGGTACTCGAAGGAGGTATAGCCGCGATAGGCCTTGGGTAGTGTCATCGTGTCGACCTGGATGTCCGGCTCCGATCAGCCGGAGCGGGGGTGTCGGAAAGGGCAGGGAGAGAAGTGGCCGGGAGAATAGGGAGGGGCCGAGGGTCGTGCGCAAATGAATGGGGGATGGGCCGAAGCCCATCCCCCGCTCATCAAGCCCCCCTTGGCCGGGCCCTACGCCGGCCCGGACACCGGCCTACCGGATCCCGGCGGCCACTCCCGCCGGGCCCAGGTTCCGCCACGCCGGCACCGGGAGCGGACGCTGCCTCGGCCACACTTCGTCGAGCGTGTCCGCCTCGTAGAGACGGCCGTTCTTCATGACGTACTGAAGGGCCGCGCTGTTCCGGATGTCCGCGAGGGGATCCTCGTCCAGGACCAGGATGTCGGCCAGCTTCCCTTCCTCGATGGACCCCAGATCTTCACCGAAGCCAATGGCCTCCGCGCCCAGGATGGTCGCGGCTCGGAGGGCGTCGTGGGTCGACATGCCGCCGGAGGCCATGGCCCAGAGCTCCCAGTGGTAGCCCAACCCCTGGAGCTGCCCATGGCTCCCCACCGCCGCACGAGCGTCATTCTCCACCAGCGACTTGATGAACGCCGCATGCCTCGGGAAGACGTGGTCCTCCTCCACGAACCAACCGGCCTGGCCAGGACTTCCGCCCGTCCCGGGACCCCGACGGCGGGTCCGGGTGTCCAGGCTCTCCTCCGGTGAAAAGGCCCTCATCTTCGGGTCGTCGTGGACGTTCTCGGTGGCGTAGAAGTAGTTCTCACCGAACGGTCCGCCGTACGACACCAGCAGTGTGGGGCTGTTGGTGGTCTGGGACGCCTTGAACAGCTCCACCACGTCCGAGTAGATCGGGGCGATGGGAAGGGAGTGCTCGATCCCGGGGTAGCCGTCGATGGCGTGGGTGAGCTCGATCTTGAAGTCGAGGCCGCCCTCGGTGGTGGGCATGAGTTCGAGCTTCTTGGCGGCGTTGATGACCCACTGGCGCTGCTGACGGTTCCCCGTCATGTACATCTTGAGCGTCTTGGTGTCGTAGTAGTCGCTGTACCTTCGGAGCACCTCTTCCGCGTGCTCCTGGCTCCGCAGGTTCTCGCCGGAGAACACCCCGGGACCCGTGGAGAAGATGCGCGGGCCCAGCATCCCACCCACCGCGACCCGGTCCTGATAGCTCAGGATGTCGGTGGAGGCCGTCTGCGGGTCCCGGGTGGTGGTCACCCCGTAGGCCAGGTTCGTGAGATACTGCCAGGCCTGCCCGCTGTGGATCTCCGGGACGAGCCACTGCGCGTGATAGTGCGTGTCCACGAATCCGGGGACGAGCGTCCTCCCGGTGACGTCGATGATGTCGGCGCCCTCGGGCACATCGACCTCGCCCCGGGGGCCCACCGCCACGATGCGGTTGTTCGTGACCACCACATCGCCGTTCGGGATGATGGAGTCGCCCTGCATGGTGATGACACGCCCTCCCCTCAGGACCACGGTCCCGGCGGGAATATCCCGTGGCATCGTGACGCGATAACGCTCCTCCCGGGGCTCGTACCCGTCGGTTTCGGCACGGACGCTGTCCAATCCGGCACGGACGGAGTCGGCGTGGGCCGTGATGGCTTCGGCCCGGCGCTCCATCTCCCGGATGGCGGCCCGGATGGAGTCGGCCCTGAGCTGCACCGAGTCGGCCAGGAGTTGGTGGATCCGCGAGGTGAGCGAATCCGGGACGGTCTCTTCCGCCTTCTCCAGGGAGTCCACCCGTGCACGTACCGCCCGGAGGGAGTCGGCGATGGTCCGGCGCTGGAGGTTCCGGGCCACTTCCGCGCGCCGTGCCAGGTCCACGCTGTCCGCTCGGGCCTCCACGTAGCGGAGGTCGTAGGTGAAGACCGCGTTCCCGATGGCGTAGTGGACCTTGGACCCGTCTCCGCTCCACGAGGGGAACTCGCCGCCCACGTCGGTGAGTCTGCGAACCTGAACCGGGGCCGCCTCCGGGTTGGTGACGTTCACCTCAGGGACGTCACCTCCCACCAGCGGGATGTCCACTGTGTAGATCTGGTTCCCGACCTGGGCCACCGCCTCCCCACCTTCCGGTGAGATGAGGATCAACCCCGCCGGGGGACCGGGTCCGCCACCCTCGGCCGGTTGGTCCGGACTCCCGGCCATGAGCTTGGTTTCCACCGGGAAGACCCTCCGCGGGATGGGCTGCCACTCCTGGGGGTGAGGCGTCGTGGAGGAGGGTCCCGCCTGTCCCCGCACCTGAAGGTGCCGCTTGACGTCGGTTCCGTCCCAACGGAACGAGACCAACCCCTCCGCAGGTGAGTAGGCGTAGATCCGGTTCGGCTCGTTGCGGTTGAAGTGCGCCACGTCCCGAGATCCGGTGGGAGCGATCAGGGTGACGTCGCCGCCGGCGGACGGAACCCACACGAACTCGCCACCCAACGGTCCGAAGAAGACGTCGGGAGCCTTCTTGAGCTCCCGCGCCGCCGCCCGGGTGGCCACGATGCGCTCGCCGTCCGGGGACCAGGCCAGGTTGTAGTAGAGTGCGGCCGCCGTCGTGAGCTGCTCTGGCTGCCCTACCCCGTCGGCCCGGGCCCGCATGATGTGGCCCCCGTCGGCGTCATCCCAGGTGACCCAGGCCACCCAACGGCCGTCCGGCGACCAGACCGGATGGTACTCCCCGATGTCAGCCCCCGAGAGGCGCCGAGGATCGCCGTCCGGTAGGTCCCTCACCCAGAGGCGGTCGAAGGCGGTGAAAGCCATCATCGCCCCGTCGGGAGACGGAACCGGGTGCCGGATCTGCTTGGCCGTCACGAGGGAATCGTCCGCCACCGCGTAGTCGAACTTGACCTCGGGGCCCACCCCCACGTCCACATCGGCCTCGAACGGAATCTCCGAAGGCTCGCTCCCGTCCATGGGGACCCGCCACAGCTTCCCGCCGTAGGAGACCACGATGGCCTCCGAGTCCGGTGTGAAGGCATAGCCCGGAAGCAGGTCCAGGGGAGCCCTGGACTCGGTCTCGTCCCGCTGGACCGGGTAGGCCAGCCACTCCTCGTCGCCCGTGCGAAGGTCCCGCTTTCGGAGGCCGGTCTCGGCATTCTCGCGGGTCCCGTATACGAGCCAGTTCCCGTCCGGTGAAACGGCCGGGCGAAAGCCCGAGCCATAGCGCCGGGTCATGAGCATGGACTGCCCCGTCTCCCGGTCGTACCGGTACAGCTGATAGCGCGGGAAGAGGGCGTTGTACTGCCAGTCCCCGGCCCCACCTGCATACCAGATGTAGCGACCGGTGGGCTCGGGTGCGGCGCCGAGGGTCTTCATCGCCGCAGGGGCGGTGATCAGCGGCATGGGCGCTCGTCGCTCCACGTCGAGCAAGACCAGCTTGGCGGGGCCACCCAGACCCGCACCACGGCTGACCACCACGTGCTTCCCGTCGGGGAGCCATTCGGGGGAGACATAGAGCCCGGCGTTCCCCTGGGTGACCTGGGTCGTATCGGTGAAGTCCAGCCTCATGGTCCAGACGTTGTCGCCACCGCTCCGGTCCGACACGAAGACCACACGCTCTCCGTCGGGGGAGAATCGGGGCTGGGCGTCGAACGCCATCCCCTCGGTGATCCGCGTGGCTTTGCCACCCTCCATGGGGAGCAGGTAGAGGTCGCCCAGGAGGTCGAATACGATCTGCTCCCCGTCTGGGCTCACGTCTACGGACATCCAGGTCGCCTCGGTGGCGGTGAAGGTCGCCTTCCGGGCGGCGCTCAGGGGCAGCGGATCGGGCCGACGACCGCCGGGACCCCCAGGGGCCTGCGCCGCGACCTCGAGCGCCCCGGTGGCGAGGAAGAGTGAAACGAGGAGGAAGCCGGTACCCGCGCGTGAGCGGTTCATCGGTCACCTCCCTTCATCCCCGCGGCAGGATCGGGGGGCGTATGGCGCCACGGCTCCGGAGGGGCGGCTCGCTGCCGCGGCCAGACTTCGTCCAGGGTGTCGCCGTCGTACAGCCGTCCGTTCTTCATCACATACCGGATGGTGTTGGTGTTTCGGATGTTCTCCAGCGGGTTCTCCCGCAGGATCACCAGGTCCGCCAGCTTTCCCGCCTCGATGGAGCCCAGGTCCCTACCCAGGCCGATGGCCTCGGCCCCCATGAGGGTCGCCACGCGAAGGGCGTCGTGTTCGTCCATCCCGCCGGACTGGAGCGCCCACAGCTCCCAGTGGTATCCCAGTCCCTGAAGCTGGCCGTGGCTCCCCACGCCGGTGGATCCACCTTCCTCCACGAGTCGGGCAAGCCAGGCGGAGTGCTTGGTGAAGGCGTACTCGTCCTCCATGAACCAGCCGGCAGGGCCCGGACCCGGGTTCCTCCGGCGGGCCTTGGCGTCGATCTCGGCCTTGGGGGTGAAGTAGTTCAGCTTCTCGTCCCCGATGACGTTCTCATGGGTGTAGAAGTAGTTCTCCGCCCAGGGTCCGCCGTAGGTCACCAGCAGGGTGGGTGTGTTGACGGTGCCGGACGTCTTGAAGAGCTCCACCACGTCCCCGTACGCGGGAATGATGGGCATGTTGTGCTCGATTCCCGGGTATCCGTCCATGGCGTGGGTCATGTCGAGCCGGTAGTCCAGCCCCCCCTCCGTGGTGGGCATGAGCCCGAGCTCCCGGGACGCCATGATGAGCCACTGCCGCTGCCGACGGTTCCCGGACATGTACATCTTGAACGTCTTGGTGTCCCAATAGTCCGAGTACCGGCGAAGGATCGTGCGGGCGTCCTCCAGGCTCCGGACGCCGGTCTGGATGAAGACCCCCGGACCCGTGGAATACACTCGGGGCCCTGGGATCATCCCCGCATCGACCCGGTCCGAGTAGGCCAGGACGTCCGTGGTGCTCGTCTGCGGATCACGGGTCGTGGTGACCCCGTAGGCCAGGTTCGCCAGGTAGATCCAGGGCCGCTGCCAGTGGAGACCCCAGAGGTTCCACATGTGGGCATGCGTGTCGACGAAGCCCGGCACGATGGTGTGGCCACTCACGTCCACGACCTCGCCTCCGGAGGGCGCCGACCCCACCGGTCCCACGTGCGTGATCCGGTTGTTCTCCACCACTACGTCACCGGACTCCACGACCTGGTCCCCCTGCATGGTGATCACCCGGGCGCCCCTCAGGATGACGGTCCCCTCGGGGATGTCTCGCGGAGCCTGGATCTCCACCCGCCGTTCCGGGGCGGTGTAGTCCGAGTCGGAGGAGGCCGCCGCCAGGTCGTAGGTGACCAGGGCATTGCCGATGGCCCAGTGCACCGTCTGCCCATCCGCTCCCCAGGCGGCGAACTCGCCGCCCACGTCCGACAGCTGCCGGGTGGGGACCGAGGCCGAATCGGGCTTGCTCACCATGACCGTGGGGGGCACGCCCCCGACCTGGGGCACGGTCACGACATACACCTGGTTGTTGGCCTGGACCAGAGCTCGATCCCCGTCCGGCGACATGAGCACCAGGTCCGCGGTGACCTCCGGGACCGACGGCTCCCGGACCCCGTCCTCGTCGTACTCCCGCGGCAGGACGATGTCCGACTCGGGGCTCACCTGGTAGGGTCCCAGAAGGAGCGGGATGCGCCAGGTCGCCCGCAGGTGCGTCTTCAGGTCCGTGTTGTCCCATCGGGTGGACACGAGCGCCGTGGTGGCCGGGCGTCCGGCCTCCGCCGGGGCGAAGCCATAGGAGTAGATGCGCTCTCCGTCCCGGGTGAAGTGGGGGCGCGCACGCCCCCCTGTGGGGCCGATCACCGTGACGTCACCGCCACCCTCGGAAACCCACACGAACTCCGCCCCGAGGCCGTCCCCCACGAAGGGGTCGATGGACTCCCGGAGATTCCGGGCCGCGGACCGGATCGCCACGATCCGGCCGCCGGGCGCCCATGCCGTTTGCTGGTAGTAGGCCGATACCCCGGTGAGCTGGCGGGGCGTACCGCCGGAGGCGGCGACGCGCATGACGTGACCGTTCTGATCGTCCCAGGTCACGTAGGCGATGGAGCGCCCGTCCGGCGACCAGGTGGGGTGGTACTCGCCCACATCCTGGTCCGTCAGGCGCCGGGGGGCCCCATCCGGGAGATCCATGACGTAGAGGCGATCCAGCGCCGTGAACACGATCCGGGTCCCGTCGGGGGAAGGTGCCGGGTCCCGGATCTGCTTCACCGTGAAGGTGGGCGTGTCCGGGATGGGGTAGTCGAAGGCCACCTCCGGGCCCACCGCCACCTCGACGTCCGCGGAGAAGGGAATCTCCGTGGGATCCGAGCCGTCTACGGGCACCCTCCAGATTCCGCCGCCGTAGGTCAGGACCACGGCATCGCCCTGGGGCGTCCAGGAGTAGCCGGGGTAGACGTCCATGTTGGCGACGGACTCCTGCTCGTCCCGCTGAATCGGATACGCCAGCCAACGCTCCTCGCCCGTGGCCAGCTCCCGCAGGACCAGGCCCGTCTCCGCATCGTGTCGGGTGGCGTAGCTGAGCCAGCGCCCGTCGGGAGAAAGGGCGGGCCTGAATGCCGAGCCGTAGCGGGAGCTGATGTTGGTCCGGGTCCCGGTCTCGCGGTCATAGACTCCCAACTGGAATTGGGGAAGGACCGCGTTGTAGCTCCAAGCCCCGCCGCGCTGCGCGTAGTAGACGTACCGCTCGTCCGGGCCCATGGCCGCACCCATGAGGCGCAAGGCACCCGGTCCTCCCACCATCTCCAGACCCGTGCCGCCATCCACATGGTAGAGCCAGAGCTTCTCCAGGCCCCGGAGAGTACCGGACCGGGAGACGACCACGTAGTCGCCGTCCGGGGTGAACTCCGGCGAGAGGTAACTGCTGCCGTCCCCCTTGGTCAGGGGGCGCACGTCGCTCCCGTCGGCGTCCATCAGATAGAGGTTCTCGTCACCACTCCGGTCCGAGACGAAGACGATGGTGGTCCCGTCCGGGCTGAAACGAGGCTGCATGTCGTGGGCGATCCCGGAGGTCAGGCGAGTGGCCTCTCCCCCGGTGATGGGGATGGCATAGAGGTCCCCGAGCATGTCGAAGACGATGGACTCTCCGTCGGGACTCACGTCCAGGGAGATCCACGTGCCTTCCGTGGCAGTGAACCGGGCCCAGCGGGCCGGTTCCAGGGGGAGCCCCTCGGCGGCGCCTACCGGGTCCTGGGCCCGGAGTCCGACGGGAAGGAGGGTGGTGCCGGCCAGGCTGCCCGCAAGCAGGGCGAGGATGCAACGAAAGCGCATGACGACTCCGGATGGCATGCAGGGGAAGTTCACCCGGGTCGGTTGGCCCGGGCCGTTCAAACGAATTGGAGGTGGGGAGCGGCGGGAGGGTTGCATAGGGGTCGCGGCGGGCCGGTCAGGCCCAGTAGTCCACGAGGGTGACCTTCAGATAGCTGTCGGGAGCGGCACTCACGATGTTCGCTCCTCGCTCGGGGTCCTCGGGGTAGACCACGAGCTTGTGCCCACCCGGGATCCCCACCATGAACCGGCGCACCGTGTGGTGGGCCACCGGAACCGAGACCAGGGAAGTGGCGGGGTTGCTGGTGGCCGGGTCCCCGGTGTAGGCGGCCACCACGTCGAAGACGGCGTCCGTAGGCTCCCCGTCTTCCGCGTACTCCCAGATCGGGTGGGCTTCCACCAGGACGACCGTCTCCTCCCGCGCGAAGCTCTCCAGGAGCGTAAACGCGGGGCGACCCTCCCCTCCCTCGGGCTCCCGCATGACCGTGGGGAAGGGCTGGTGCTCCAGGGTGTAGGCGCTGATCGGACTCGGCATCGAGGGGCTCCCGGTGGCGTGCGGCGGGATGAGAGTGCCACGGGCACCGTCGGGACGCAACGGTGCCCGCAAGGTCGGCTCCCTCGTCCCGGGGAACGATACGGTTGCCGGTGCCCACGGGTTTCGCGGACCGAGCCGGTTCTTGCGGGAGGGAGTGGTGGGGCGAAAGCTTCGGGGAGCTTCCTCCCACACATCCGCCCATGCCCGGTCCCGACCCCTCCGACCACCCGACACGGATCGGACCCTACCAGATCCTCCAGGTGCTGGGCGAGGGAGGAATGGGTGTCGTCTACGAGGCCGAGCAGAAGGAGCCCGTACGACGGCGGGTCGCGTTGAAGATGATGAAGCTGGGGATGGACACCCGGGAGGTGGTGGGGCGGTTCGAAGCGGAGAGGCAGGCCCTGGCCCTCATGGATCACCCGGGGATCGCCACGGTCTTCGACGCCGGTGTGTCGGCGGAGGGCCGTCCCTACTTCGTCATGGAGCTGGTCCACGGGATCCGGATCGACGAGTACTGCGACCAGGAGCAGCTCTCCACCCGGAGTCGGGTGGAGCTCTTCATCCGGGTCTGCGAAGCGGTGCAGCACGCCCACCAGAAGGGCGTGATCCACCGGGACCTGAAGCCGGCGAACATCCTGGTGGCGGGGGACAGCGGCCGGGCCCGCCCCAAGATCATCGACTTCGGCGTGGCGAAGGCCACCGGGCCGAGCCTCACACAACGCACCGTGGTCACGACCTTCGGGCAGGCCGTCGGAACGCTGGCGTACATGAGTCCGGAGCAGGCCTCCACCGGTGGACTCGACGTAGATACCCGCACGGACGTGTATTCCCTGGGTGTGATCCTCTTCGAGCTTCTCACGGGCCAGGTCCCCCTGGATCCCCGGAAGCTCGGAGGGCCGTCGTTCGTGGCCAAGCTCACCCAGAGGGACCAGACGCTGCCCACGGTGTCCCAGGGCCTTTCCGGTCTCGACCGTGATCGGCTGCAGCAGGTTCTCCGGGCCCGTGGGACCGATCTGCCGAGCCTTCGACGGGAGCTCTCCGGGGACCTCCGGTGGATCGTGGTGAAGGCTATGGACAAAGACCGCAGCCGCCGGTACGAGACGGCGAACGGGTTCGCCATGGACCTGAGGCGGTACCTGGAGCACGACCCGGTGGTGGCCCGGCCTCCCACCGCGGGGTACCGGCTCGGGAAGTTCGTCCGGCGCAACCGTGCCGGCGCCACGGCCGCCGGAATCGCCGTGGTCGCGCTGATGTCGGGCGCCGCGGCCGCCACGTTGGGAATGCTTCGGGCCCAGGCCGCGGAACGGGCGGCACTGAACGAGGCGGCCACCCGCGCGGAGGTGTCGGACTTCCTCACCGGACTCTTCCAGGTGGCCAACCCCATGGAGGGACGGGGGAGCACCGTGACGGCGCGGGAGCTCCTGGACAGCGCCGCCGTGCGGATCGAGGCCGGGTTGTCGGCACAGCCGGCCGTGCAGACCAGCCTCATGCTGACCATGGGGGAGGCGTACACCGGGCTGGGACTCTACCCCGAAGCCCTGGCGCTCCTTCGGCAGGGCCTGGCACTCCGGGAATCGAGCCTTCCGGAGGGAGACCCGGGGATCGCCGAAGCCCGCTACCTGTTGGGGGCGACCCTGGCCGCCCGGGGGCAGTACGACGAGGCCATTGAGCTGTGCAGGAGCGCCGCCGCGATCCAGGAGGCGGCGCTGGGGCCCATGGCGCCGGAGCTGGCTTCCACGCTGACAACCCTGGGAAACATCCTCTACGAGCAGGGGGACTTCGGTGAGGCCGAGGCACTCTTCCAACGCTCCCTCGAGATCCGGGAGGCTGCCTTCGGTCCGGACGACCTCGCCGTTTCGCGCAGCCTGGGGTCGCTGGCGAGCCTCTACATGCGTACCGGCCGCTACGAAGAGGCGGACCGTACCTTCCAGCGGGTCGTCGCCGCCCGTGAGGAATCGCTGGGTCCGGATCATCCCGACGTGGCGCTGGCCCTGAGCAATCTGGGCGCGGTGCGGTGGCAGGTGGGCCGCCTGGACGATGCGGACAGCCTCTTCCGCCGATCCCTGGACATCCGGCGGCAGGCATTGGGACCCCACCACCCGGACGTCGGAGACATCCTGAACAACCTCGGGGTCCTGGCGTGGACCCGGGAGGACTACGAGGAGGCTGCGCTTCTCTACGGACAGGCCCTGGACATCTACCGGCAGACGCTGGGACCGGACCACCTGGCGGTGTCCGGTGCCCTGAACAACATCGCGGAGACCCGCTGGAAGCTGGGCCAGTACGACGAGGCCGAGGAGCTCTTCCTCGAGTCGCTGGCCATCAAGGAACGGGGCATGCAGCCCACCCATCCCTCGGTGGCCGTGACCCTGAACGGACTGGCCAACGTCTATCGGGAACTGGGCCGATTTTCGGAGGCGGACTCCCTCTACCGGAGGGCGCTCGAGATCCGGGAAGGCGCGGTGGGCCCAGATGACCCCACCGTTCGGGAAACCCTCGGAGATTGGGCCCGCATGCTCCGGGCCGCGGGGCGGGACGCCGATGCCGCGGAGCTGGAGCGGCGCCTGGAGGGGACCTAGCGAGCCTCCCCGCCCATGGGGGTCGGCAGGTTCGCCTCCATGTCGGCGAGTCCCTCTTGAAGCCGGGCTTCGAGCGCCGACACCAGGTCGGGCTCGGCCGCCGCCACATTCTCGAGCTCCCCCAGGTCCGTCCTCAGGTCGTAGAGCTCCGAGGACCCATCCTCGAACCAGTGCACGAGCTTCCAATCTCCGGCCCGGATGGCGGCGGAGGGGCGGTTTCCGGACCCGTGGTAGTGGGGGAAGTGCCAGAGGACGGTGTCCCGTGCGGCGGCGGTCTCCAGGTCGGCGCCCCCGCCCAACGCTCGCAGGAGCGGTACCAGGTTGACCCCGTCAACATGCTGCTGGGGCCGGAGCGGGAGATTCGCCATGGCCAGGAGTGTGGGATACAGGTCGTGGCTCACCGCGACGGCATCCACCACCGCGCCCGGATCCGTCACCCCCGGCCACTTCACCAGGAGGGGCGCCCGAATGCCCCCCTCGTAGAGCCACCCCTTCCCCGCCCGCAGCGGCGCATTCGA
>CP070829.1:2894570-2910914 GCA_020344755.1 Gemmatimonadales bacterium | reverse complement strand
GAGAACGGGGAGGTGGTCCGGGGGGATCTCCTCACCCTCCTCTTCGGATTGGATCTCATGGAGCGGAAGGGACCGGGCAAGAAGCTCGTCTTCGACGTGAAGTGCTCCCAGGTCCTTCCCGAAGTCTTCGAGGCGCATGGGGGGATTCCCATCATGTGGAAGACCGGCCATTCCCTCATGAAGAAGAAGATGCGGGATGAGGGCGCGGCCATCGCGGGAGAACTCTCCGGTCACATCTGTATCGGAGGCGACGAGTACATCGGGGTGGACGACGCCCTGTTCGACGCCTGTTATCTCATCGACATCCTGGCGCGCTCCCCTCGCCCCCTCTCCGCCGTGGTCGCGGACTTCCCGCGATACGTGTCGACTCCCGAGATCCGCATCGAGGTCACCGAGGAGAACAAGTTCGGTCTGGTGGAGCGGGCGCTGGCACACTTCCGCGAGACCCACGAGGTCGTGGACGTGGACGGAGTCCGGGTCCTGTTCGGAGACGGATGGGGCCTTCTTCGAGCGTCCAACACCCAGCCCGTCCTGGTGGCCCGGTACGAGGCTCGGACCGAGGCCCGGCGGGACGCGATCCGTGCCGAGATCGAGGCGTGGCTCCGGGATCAGGGAGTCGACGTGCGGCACGCGCACGCCCACTGACCCGGCGTCCATCGCATGACTGATCCCACCCTTCGACGGCTCCGGCGAGGACGGCTGTTCATCGTACTCGTGGCCGTGGCGGCTCTCCTCGTCCTGGGGAGTCGGGTCCTCGCGGGGCTCTACGTGGACGCTCTGTGGTATCAGGAGGTGGGATACAGCAGCGTCTTCTGGAAGAACCTGGCGTGGGTGTGGGGCGTCCGGGCGGCCATGGCGCTGCTGGTGGGATTGTCGCTCTTCGTCAATCTCCGGGTCGTGGCCGCGAGCCTGGGGACCCTCCAGATCCGGCGCCGCTTCGGGAACCTGGAGATCGCCGAGCGCCTCCCGACCCACTATGTCTCCTGGGGAGTGGCGGGACTGTCGGCCGTGCTGGGTCTCTGGTTCGGAGCCTCCGTCCCCGATGGCGTGGCCCGCTCCTTCCTGCTCTGGCTCCACGCTCCGGAGTGGGGGATGGTCGATCCGTTCCTGGGAAGGGACCTGGGGCATTTCGTCTTCACGGTCCCGGTCCTCCGGGCGGGGGTGACCTTCGGCCTGGTGATCGCCTTCCTCCTCGTGGCCGTGACCCTGGCCGGGTACGCCACCACGGGGACGCTCCAGGTGGGCCAAAGGGGCCTGGTGGTCACGCAGGGCGCGAGGCGGCACCTGGGAATCCTCCTGGGGTGTCTCCTGCTCCTCCTGGCCGCCCGCTTCGCCCTGGGCCGGTCCCTCCTGCTCCTGGACGGGTCGTCCGACATCGTGGGACTGTTCGGGTACGCGGATCATGCGGCACGGTTGCCGGCGCTCAGGATCCTTGCCGTGGTCGCGGTGCTGGGGGCCGCTGGTGTGATCGCGGGATCCTGGAAGGGTCAGCTCGTGCCTGCCATGGCAGGGCTCGGAGCCCTGGTCCTCGGGGGGTTGCTGGGCGGCCAGCTATACCCCTCCCTCGTGCAGCGCTTCGTGGTGGTCCCGAACCAGCTGGAGCGGGAGACTCCGTACATCGAAGAGAACATCCGCTTCACCCGGCTTGGATTCGACCTTCGCCGCATGGAGAGGGATGAGCTGGACACCCGGCTGGACGCGGAGGTGGATTGGTCCCTGGCACCGGACCGGTTCCAGGGCCTCCCGGTTTGGAGCGCCTGGGCCCTGCTCCAGACCTTCCGGGAGCGGCAGGCCCGCTTCCAGTACTACGACTTCTCGCCCCCGCAGGTGGATCGGTACGCGACCCCCGACGGGGTGGTGCCGGTGGCTCTCTCGGTGCGAGAGGTGGATCAGGGTGGCATCGAGGACCAGAACTGGCAGAATCTCCACCTCCGAGAGCGCTTCGTGGTGGGGAACGGGGTCGTGGCGGTGGCGGCCACGGACCGGACGGAGGAATGGGGTCCCCGCGCCCATATCGCCGGAATCCCTCCGGAGCTGTCGCAAGATGCGCCGGTGGGGTTGGAGCTGGATCGGGCGTCGGTGTTCTTTGCGACCCGAAGCCAGCGCTACGCGGTGATCACCCCCACGGACACCACCTTTCTGGCGCCGGATGGCCGCCCGGGCGTGGCGGGGGTGGACTTCCCCGGCGGGATCCCCATGGGGGGGCTTCTGCGAAAGCTCCTGGTGGCCTGGGACCGCCAGGAGGCGAACTTCCTGTTCGCCGGGGAGGTGGAGGCGGACAGCCGGCTGGTGCTGCACCGCAGCGTGGTGGAGCGGGCTCGCCGCATCGCGCCGTTCCTCCGGTATCCGGAGCTTCCCTATCCCGTGGTCCACGAGGGTCGCGTGGTCTGGGTCCTGGAAGGGTTCACCGGGACCCGCTATTTCCCCCTGGCGCGACCCTTCAACCTGGAGCTGCGCCAACCGGTAGCCTATGCCCGTGCCTCGGTCAAGGTGGTGGTTGACGGTGTCACGGGCCAGGTGGACCTCTACGCCTTGCCGGAGCCCGATCCGCTGCGGGACGCCTGGATGTCGGTCTTTCCCGGCGTGATCGAGCCGCTGGAGGAGATGCCGGTGGGATTGCGGTCGCACCTGCGCTATCCCGAGGCGCTCCTGAATCTCCAGTCCCAGGTCCTCCTCCAGTATCACCAGGGAACGGCCCAGATGTTCTTTGAGCAGGAGGAGCAGTGGGCCCTGTCCCAGGAACTCTCCCAGGATCCGAATCGCCCGGTGGGGTACCGACCGGAGTACGCGATCCTGCAGCTTCCCGGCGACGACGAGGCCCACTTCCAGATCAGCACGGTGTTCGTGCCAGCGGGCCGGGACAACCTGACCGGCCTCCTCTCGGGCCGGATCGACGCGGGGGGACGAACCTTCCTGCGCCTGCTGGATTTCCCCATCTCCCAGGAGCTGCGGGGGCCAAGGCAGGTGGAGGCGCTGGTGGAGCAGGACCCGGTCATCTCCCAGCAGTTCTCCCTCTGGCGCCAGGGAGGGAGCGAGGTCTGGACCGGCCACCTGCACGTGATCCCCGTTGGGGACCGGGTTCTCTACATGGAGCCCATCTTCCTGGCGGCCGACGCCAACGCAATCCCGGAGCTTCGGCGCTTCGTGGTGAGCGACGGGGAGCGGGTCAGCATGGAGGAGACGCTTGCCGGTGCGGTGGCGGCTCTGGCCGGCGAGAGTCTGCGGGCATCGCTCCTTCCCGCAGCGGCCGAGGGGGAGGTAGGCGCGACGTCGGGCCTTCGCGTCGAGGATGCCCTGACGATCCTGGACCGGGCGGAGGCCAGCCTCCGGGAGGGCGATTTTGCCGGGTTCGGGGCGGCACTCGAGGAACTCCGCAGAGCGCTGGAATCCCTTGCCGGGAGCGGCACCGGTCCGGTTGAATCGACTCCCACCGGAGGGTAGCTTCAACGGGCTCGGGAGGCCCCTCGGGCCCGGCCGGGTTCGGGGGTTCCGCAGCCCCAGCGTCTCGCACGCAATCTCAGAGGATTCGGAGCACATGGATCTCCACGAATATCAGGCGAAAGAGATCTTCCGCGGGGCGGGGATACCGGTCCCGCCGGGGAAGGTCGCCACCACCCCGGAAGAGGCCGAGGCCTTCGCCCGGGAATTCGGCGGGATGGTCGTCGTCAAGGCGCAGGTGCACTCGGGGGGAAGGGGAAAGGCCGGGGGCGTCAAGCTGGCCAAGACTCCGGAGGAGGCCCGTGAGCACGCGGCGCGCATCCTGGGGATGGACATCAAGGGCCTCACGGTCCACAAGGTCCTGATCACACCCGCGGAGGACATCGACACCGAGGCATACGTGGGCGTCCTGGTGGACCGGAACAGCCAGGCCCCCATGTTCATGGTATCGGCGGAGGGAGGTGTGGACATCGAGGAGGTGGCGCACACCAATCCCGATGCCATTCGCAAGCTCACCGTGGATCCCCGTTACGGGCTCCTGCCGCACCAGGCCTACTGGCTGGCCAACGCCCTGTACGACGATCCCGGCCTCATTCGCCAGGCCCAGAAGGTCATGGGGCAGCTCTACAATGCCTTCGTGAACGCCGGTGCCTCCATGGCGGAGATCAATCCCCTCATCACCACCCCGGGGGGTCAGGTGAAGGCCATCGATGCCAAGGTCAGCATCGACGACAACGAACTGTTCCGGCGGCCGGAGATCGAGGCCTACCGGGATACCTCGGGCGAGCCGGAGGCGGAGACCGAGGCCCGGGACGCGGACCTCACCTTCATCAAGCTCGACGGAGACGTGGGCTGCTGCGTCAACGGCGCGGGTCTCGCCATGGCCACCATGGACCTCGTGAAGTACTACGGGGGTGAACCGGCGAACTTCCTGGACATCGGTGGTTCGTCGAGCCCGGAGAAGGTCGTGAACGCGTTGAAGATCATCACCGCCGATCCGGCGGTGAAAGTGATTCTCTTCAACATCTTCGGCGGGATCACCCGGACCGACGATGTGGCCAACGGAATCGTGGAGGCGACGCGCAACATCGACATCGACGTCCCCATCGTCATCCGCCTCACCGGTACGAACGAGGAACTGGCGCTGGAGATCCTGAAGAATGCGGGCTTCGAGGCCTACACCTCCATGGACGAGGTGGTCTCGAAGGCCGTCGAGCTCGCCAACCGGGCGTAGGGGGCAACGGAATGTCGATCTTCATTGACGAGAACACTCGCCTGGTGGTCCAGGGGATCACGGGGCGCGACGGGTCGTTCCACGCGCGCCAGATGATGGAGTACGGGACCAACGTGGTGGCGGGAGTGACCCCGGGTAAGGGGGGGCAGACCTTCGAGGGCCCGGACGGAAGGACGGTGCCGATCTTCAATGCCATGGACGAGGCCGTGGCCTCGACGGGCGCCAACACCTCGGTCATCTATGTGCCACCGGCGTTCGCCGCCGGCGCGGTCATGGAGGCCGCCGACGCGGGCATCGACTTCGTGGTGGCCATCACCGAGGGAGTCCCGGTGCTGGACATGGCGAGAGCCCATGCCTTCGCACGGGACAGGGGTACGCGGGTCCTGGGGCCGAACTGCCCCGGTCTCATCTCCCCTGGGAAGGCCAAGGTCGGAATCCTGCCTGGGCAGATCGTGGCACCCGGTCCGGTGGGGCTGGTGTCTCGATCCGGAACGCTCACCTACGAAGCCGTATACCACCTCACGACCGCGGGCATCGGGCAGACCACCTGCGTGGGCATCGGCGGTGATCCCCTCATCGGGACCAAATTCATCGACTGCCTGGCGGCGTTCAAGGACGATCCCGACACCAAGGCGATCGTCATGATCGGCGAGATCGGGGGAACCGATGAGCAGGAGGCGGCCGAGTACGTGAAGGAGAACCTGGACCTTCCTGTGGTGGGCTTCATCGCGGGCCAGACAGCCCCTCCCGGGCGCCGGATGGGACACGCGGGCGCCATCATCAGCGGGTCGGCCGGGACTGCTGCCGAGAAGATGGAGGCCTTCGAGGCCAACGGAATCCAGGTGGCGAAGCGTCCGGTCGAGATCGCAGAACTGATCCGGGCGGCCCTCCAGGGCTGACGGAGTCACTGAGCTCCCTCGGATCCTACGGGGTGCAGGGGGCGGAGCCCTCACCGTGAATCTTCTCGACTGGTTGAGTCCGTCGCGGGTCCTCTGTCCCGTCGAAGCCGAGACGCTCGAGGAGCTGCTCTGGCGGCTTCTGGGGCGGGGCCGCGAGACACTCGGGCTCTCATCCGGGGCCCGGGAGAAGGCCGCCCGTGACCTCGCCTTCGGCACCAGGGGTGAGGTCGTGCGGGTACATTCCGAGGTCGTGGCGGTCCTGGCGGAGCAGGAAGGGCTCGGAGATCCCATGGGCTTCCTGGGGATCACCGGGCAGCCCTTCCAGGTCACTGCCGAGGGGAAGGAGGAACCGGGGAGCGCCCGTGCCGTCTTCCTGATTCTGGTGCCGGGCCGCCTCACCTCGTTCCGTGCACGTCTCCTGCCAGAGCTCCGACGGTTCTTCTCCGAAGAGCCCCGGGTCGAGGCCTTCCTGGGTGCCGGGGACCCGGAATCCGCTTTGGGGGTTCCGGGGTTGGATGCGGTCTCGATTCCCGAGCAGCCGCTGGTAGGAGAGGCGCTGCAGCCGGCGCGGTACCGCGTCTACCCCGAGACACCGGTGGATGAGCTGGTGGACCTGATGATCCGCCGCGGGCTTCATGCCGTCCCCGTAGTGGGAGATGGATACGAGGTCCTGGGGATTGTGACCACCGGGGATGCCCTGGATCACCTCCTCGCCCGGTCCCGCGCCGGAGGCGAGGAGGAGCCGGGTCTGGCGCGGGACGTCATGACCCGGGCCGTGCTGTGCGTGTCGGAAGATCAGGAGCTGAGGGAGGTGGCACAGCTCATGGTCAACCGGGACGTGGAGCAGGTTCCCGTGGTGCGGGAGGGGCAGCTGGTGGGGTTCATCACGCGAGACTCGGTTCTGGCCGCCCTGTTCGGGGCTCCGCCGGAGACCGATTGACCATTCGACCGACGACTGCAAGGAGCATGACATGAGCAGAACGCTCGCCATCATCAAGCCCGACGCCACGGGGAGCGGGAAGGCGGGGAAGATCCTCGCCCACCTGGAAGCCGGCGGCTTCACCGTCCAGGCCCTCAAGCTCGTCTGGCTGACCGGGAGTCAGGCGGAGGAGTTCTACGCGGTGCACCGCGAGCGGCCGTTCTACGGGGAGCTGGTGGAATTTATGACATCCGGACCGTGCATCCCCATGGTGTTGGATGCCGAGGATGCGGTGGTGGCGCTGCGGGTCGCGATTGGCGCGACGGATCCGGCGGAGGCGGACGAGGGGACGGTGCGCAGACTCTATGCCGAGTCCAAGGGTCGAAACGCGATCCATGCGTCGGATTCGGACGACAATGCCCGGCGCGAAATCGGGTTCTTCTTCTCCGAGTCGGAGCTTCTGTCGGTAGGTGCGGGGCTGCGTTGACACTTCTGCCGAAGTTCGGCTAACTTACGCGTCTATGTTCAAGCTCGATCTTCCCCGGCTCGAGCGGGCGGGAACCCTCGAGATCTCGGCGGAGATTCCCGCTGATGATCCGCTCTGGGAGGGCTCGGACCTCGGCTTGCGGGGACCACTGCAAGTGCAGGGGACGGCCTCGCTTGCGGGCAGTGGTGAGGTGTTGGTGAAGGCCAACATCCGGGGAGAGTTGGAGCAGGAATGCCGACGGTGCCTGAAGGCCGTGCTCAGCCCGGTGGACCTGGACGTCCTCCTGGTGTTCGGGGCCACCGACGCGGAGTGGGGGGATGATGGAGAAATCCGCCCGCTGGACCCGGAGGCGACGGAGTTGAACGTGGGAGAGGCGGTGCGAGAGGAGTTGATCCTCAACACGGCCCCGTACGTTCTCTGCGACGAGAATTGCAGGGGGCTCTGCCCCCGGTGCGGCGTAGACCGTAACGCCGAATCGTGCGAATGCACCCTGGAGGAGCCGGATCCCCGGTGGGATGCCCTCCGGGGGCTCAAGACCGAGTAGAGGAACCATGGCCGTTCCAAAGAAGCGGACTTCGAAGCAGCGCAAGCGGAAGCGTCGGACGCACTACAAGGCACAGGACGTCACCGTCCAGGCCTGCCCCAAGTGCGGGGACCCGAAGCGTCCTCACCGGGTCTGCCCGAATTGCGGGCACTATCGCGGTGAGGCGGTGATCGACGTCGAGACCCTCTGATCGGCGCTGTACCCGTGCGCATCGCCCTCGATGCCATGGGCACCGACCACGCTCCGGCAACGGAGGTGGCCGGTGCGGTGGAGGCGCTGACTCAACTCGGGTCGGACATCGAGATCGTCCTCGTGGGAGATCAGGCGGCCATCGAGGCCGAGTTGGCCCGGCACGAGGACTATCCGTCGTCCCGGTTGCATGTCCATCACGCTCCGGAGCGGATCCTCCCGTCGGATTCCCCGGCGGCTGCGGTACGCCGGAAGCCCGAGTCCTCCATCGTTCAGGGCGTTCGCCTTCACAAGGAGGGCGGTGCAGACGCCTTCATCAGCGCCGGATCGACGGGTGCGGTCATGGCGTCTTCGCTGTTCGTCCTCCGGCCGCTGCCCGGGGTCGAGCGTCCCACCATCGCCACGCTATTTCCCACCTCCGGTCCACCCTGCCTGGTGGTGGACGCCGGCGCGAACGTGGACTGCAAGCCCCGGCAGCTGTTGCAGTTCGCCCATCTCGGGCGGGTCTACGCCAAGGACATCCTGGGCGTCTCGGAGCCGCGCATCGGACTCCTGAACATCGGCGAGGAGGCGGAGAAGGGGAACGAGGTCGCGGTGGAGACCTACGCCCTCCTGGCGGCGGATGACAATCTGGCGTTCGTCGGGAACGTGGAGGGACGCGACATCGTTCAGGGGGCCTGTGACGTCCTCGTCACGGATGGATTCACCGGAAACGTGCTCCTGAAGTTCTACGAGAGCGTGGCCCACTTCATCGTCAATCTCCTGCAGGCGGAGGCCTCCGTGCAGGAGTGCGACCTGGACCTGGAGAACGTCTTCCGGGTGCTGGACTACTCGGAGTACGGAGGGGTACCCCTACTGGGAGTGAATGGCGTGACCATCATCTGCCACGGCGGATCGCCTCCAAAGGCCATCCGGAACGCGGTTCGTGTCGCTGCGCGTGCGGTCCGAAGCAACATGGTGAAGGACATGGCGGCCGAGCTCTCCCAGATCCATGCCAAGGGGGGCCCTTCGTGAGTCAGCCAAAGCCGCTTGTGGAATTCGCCGGCACCGGTCGTTTCCTGCCGGACCGGGTCGTCACCAATGACGACATGGCCCGGATCGTGGATACCAACGACGAGTGGATTCGCACCCGGACCGGGATCCGGGAGCGTCGGCTCTCGGACGACGACACCACCGCCGCGATGATGGGGGCGGAAGCGGGCCGGAAGGCATTGGAGAATGCCGGGATCGGTCCGGAAGACGTGGGGACGCTCATCGTGTCCACGGCGACACCGGACCGTTGGCTGCCCTCGACCGCCTGCGATGCCCAGGCCCTCCTGGGTTGCTCCAACGCCATGGCCTTCGACGTGTCCGCGGCGTGTTCGGGCTGGCTCTACGGTTTGAGCATGGCGGAAGGGTACCTGACCGCGGGTCGGGCCCGCTACGCCCTGGTCATCGCCGCCGAGAAGATGAGTGCGATCGTGGACTGGAGCGACCGCACCACCTGTGTCCTCTTTGGGGACGGGGCAGGGGCAGCGGTGCTCAGGAGGGCAGAGGGGGACCGGGGAATCGTCTCCGCCTTCCACCGATCGGACGGACACCTGGCCGAGCTTCTCTATCGACCCGGGGGCGGCGCCTCCGTACCCATGGACGAGGGCGTGCTCGCCCGCCGGGACCACCTCCTGAAGATGTCTGGACGGGAGATCTTCAAGAACGCCGTGCGGTCCATGGCGGAGGCCGCCTCCAATGCTCTCGAGGGTGCCGGAATCTCCGGTGATGAGATCGATCTGATGATTCCTCACCAGGCCAACATCCGCATCGTCGAGGCCACGGCGAAGTACGCCAACATCCCCATGGAGAAGGTGTACGTGAACGTCGACCGTTACGGGAACATGAGCTCCTCCTCTATTCCCGTGGCGCTGGACGAGGCGCTGGAGGAGGGGAGGATCCAACCCGGGATGCGGGTCCTGACCGCCACCTTCGGCGCCGGGCTCACCTGGGGTGCCATGGTGTGGCAGTTCTAGGAACGGCAACCAGCAGCGCGGAGGTACCGGTGGGTCTCGCTTTCCTCTTCCCTGGCCAAGGGTCCCAGCAGGTGGGAATGGGCCATGAGCTGGCCGAGGCGTTCCCAGAGGCCCGGGAAGTCTTCCAGGAGGCGGACGACCACCTGGGACTCGGTCTCAGCGACCTGATGTGGAACGGTCCCGAGGAGGAGTTGACGCGCACGAACAACGCCCAGCCCGCACTCCTGGTCCACTCCGTGGCGGTTCACCGTGTGCTCGCCCCGCACCTGGGCGGTGCGCGATTCGCTGCGGGGCACTCCCTCGGGGAGTTCTCGGCGCACGTGGCTGCAGGGACGCTCACCTTCCAGGACGCCGTGGCTGCCGTGCGTCGACGGGGTGAGCTGATGTACGAGACGGGTGTGTCCCGGCCGGGTACCATGGCCGCGGTCCTGGGGCTGGACGACGACGTGGTGGAGTCGGTGTGCCAGGGCGTTTCCACCGGCACCTGTGTGCCCGCCAACTTCAACGCTCCAGGTCAGGTGGTCATCAGCGGAGACGCGGCGGGAGTGGAAGCCGGAATGCAGCGAGCCAGGGAGGCCGGGGCCAGAAAGGTCATCCCCTTGAACGTGTCCGGGGCTTTTCACTCGCCGTTGATGCAGCCCGCGGAGGATGGCTTGCGGGCCCATCTGGAATCCATCGGCTTTCAGGTGCCGAAGCTCCGCGTCTACTCCAACGTGACCGCCAAGCCGGTGGAGAGCGGCGAGGTGGCCCGGGACCTCCTGGTCCATCAGCTCACGGCTCCGGTCCGGTGGTCCACCTCCATCCGGCACATGGTGGAAGCGGGCGCCGTGGAGTTCGTTGAACTGGGTGCCGGCGCCGTGCTGTGTGGCCTCAACCGTCGGAACGCCCGTGACCTCCCGTGCCGCCCGGTGGGGACACCCGCCGAGGTGGAGGCGTTCATCAACGAGCGGAGTGGAAGATGAGTGGCGAATTGGAGGGCCGCGTGGCCGTGGTCACCGGGGGATCGAGGGGGATCGGGCTGGGCATCGCCCGGGAATTGGCGGAGGCGGGTGCCCGGGTGGCCCTGGTCGCACGGAACGGGGATCGGGCCGCCGAAGCGGCGGCCACCCTCTCCGGCGAGGGTCACGGTGGCTTCGCGTGCGACGTCTCGAACGCCGCGGCGGTGAAGGAGACCGTCGCCGCCATCGAGTCGTCCCTCGGCCCGGTATTCCTGCTCGTCAACAACGCGGGGATCACCCGGGACAACATCCTCCTGCGTCTCCAGGATGAGGATTGGGATGAGGTCATCGATGTCAACCTCAAGGGGGCCTTCAACTTCACCCGAGCACTCACCCGGGGAATGATGAAGCGGAGGGAAGGTGTGATCGTGAACATCACCTCGGTGGTGGGGCTCATGGGGAACGCGGGGCAGAGCAATTATGCCGCATCCAAGGCGGGCCTGGTGGGCCTCACCAAGAGTGTGGCCCGGGAGTTGGCCTCCCGCGGGATCCGGTGCAACGCCGTTGCGCCGGGATACGTCCGAACGGACATGACGTCGGAGCTCACCGAGGAACAGACCTCCGCGCTCCTCTCCCAGATCCCTCTGGGCCGTCTCGGTGACCCGGAGGACATCGCTCCGGTGGTACGCTTTCTCGCGGGCCCCGGGGGACGCTACATTACCGGCCAGGTTATCGCCGTCGACGGCGGTATGGTCATGTAGTTTCGGGACTTCCCGGAACCGTTCATCCATCGTTCAACCAGCACCATCCAAACCTCAAGGGGGACCCATGTCGGACGCCGAATCCAAGGTCCGGGAGATCATCATCAACGAGCTGGGTGTGGAGGCCGAGAAGGTCACCGACGACGCCTCCTTCGTGGAGGACCTGGGTGCCGATTCCCTCGACACCGTGGAACTCGTCATGGCCTTCGAGGAGGAGTTCGGCATCGACATTCCCGACGAGGATGCCGAGCAGCTCCGCACCGTCGGTGACGCGATCAAGTACATGAAGGAGAAGGGCTCCGAGGGCTGAGACCGACCTGAAGAACCCAACCACGGATTCTCCATGACGGATTCCCTTCGGAATTCCAGGGGTGAGCACCGTGTGGTGATCACCGGGGCTGGCGTGGTCACGCCGGTGGGGAACGACGTCGCTGCGACGTGGTCGGCCCTCCTGGCCGGGACGAGCGGGGGCGGCCCCATCACCCACTTCGAGGCCACCGAGGACTTCCCGACGCGGATCGCCGCAGAGGTGAAGGGCTTCGACTCGAGCCACGTGTTGGACCGCAAGGAAGCGCGGCGGTACGACCGATTCACGCAGTTCGGAATCGTAGCGTCGGCCGAGGCCATGCGAAGTGCGGGCTTCGCGGCTCTTCCGGCGAACGTGCCTGATCCGGAGCGATTCGGCGTGGTCTTCGGAAGCGGGATCGGAGGGATCTCCACGTTCGAGGAGCAGCACCGTATCCTTCTGGAACGAGGCCCGGGCCGCGTGTCCCCTTTCTTCGTTCCCATGTTCATCCCGGATATCGCGGCGGGGCTGATCTCGATCCACTTCGGGCTGAAGGGGCCCAACTACGCCACGGTGTCCGCGTGCGCTTCCAGCGCCCACGCCATAGGAGACGCACTCCGCACGATCCAGCGCGGGAACGCCGATCTCATGCTGGCAGGGGGAACGGAAGCGACCATTACTCCCATGACCATCGCCGGCTTCGCGGCGATGAAGGCCATGACGACCCGGAACGACGACCCTGCGTCGGCCTCACGGCCCTTCGACGCGGGGCGGGACGGGTTCCTCATCGGCGAGGGCGCCGGGGCTGTGGTGCTCGAATCCCTGGAGCACGCCCAGGCGCGAGGAGCGAACATTCTGGCCGAGCTCGTGGGCTACGGCGCCACCGGTGACGCCTACCACATCACCTCGCCGCCCCCGGACCACCTCGGGGCGCAGGAAGCCATGCGCCTCGCCCTGGAGGACGCCGAAGCGGACCCGTCACATGTGGACTACGTCAACGCCCATGGGACCTCCACATCGGTGAACGACGAGCACGAGACCACGGCGATCAAGGCCGTTCTCGGGGAGCGGGCCCGGGAGATCGTCGTGGGCTCCACCAAGTCCATGACCGGGCACCTCCTGGGTGCCGCCGGGGCAGTGGAGTCGGTGATCTGCACTCAGGTTCTCCGGGAAGGAAAGATCCCTCCCACCATCAACTTCTCCGAGCCGGACCCCGCGTGTGACCTGGACTATGCCCACAACGAGGGTGTGGAGCGGGAGGTGAAGTTGGCGCTCAGCAACTCCTTCGGATTCGGGGGGCACAACGTGTGCCTGGCGCTCCGGAGGTGGGACGGGACCTGAGGTGAGGGTCGGCCTGGGGTACGACTCCCACCGCTTCGATCCGGACACGCCCTGTGTTCTCGGGGGTGTGATCATTCCCGACCACCCCGGCCTGAAGGGCCACTCGGACGGCGATGCCATCTGCCATGCCGTCATTGACGCCATTCTGGGTGCGGCGGCTCTGGGGGACGTCGGGAGCCATTTCCCTCCGTCCGACGATGCGTGGAAGGGTGCAGATTCCATGGACCTCCTTCGCAAGGCCGTGGAGATCCTGGAGCGGGAGAACTACCAGGTGGTCAACGTGGACGTCACGGTGGTGTGCCAGTCGCCTCGGATCGGCCCTGTGGCCGCCGCCATCCGCGAACGCCTGGGTCACGTCCTCCGCGTTGGGCCCGACTTCGTTTCCGTGAAGGGAAAGACCAACGAGGGAATGGGCTGGATCGGGGCGGGGGAGGGACTCGCGGTCCACGCGGTGGCGCTCGTCGACCGGGTCTACGGAGGGGACTCGCCGGCAGCGGGACGCTGACGGAGGGACGCGACCTTGGGTCCGGTGAGCCAGGCGCTGGAATGGCTGGGCGTCCTTCCGCCTTGGGCGCTCCTGCTCATCCTCAGCGCCGGTGCACTCCTGGAGAACCTTCTTCCCCCAGTTCCGGCGGACACCTTCGTGGTGGTGGGAGGACTTCTGGCGGCCCGGGGAGAGGTGGGTGCGTTGAGCGTGCTCCTGGGGATCTGGATCGCGAACGTCGCTGGGGCCATGGCCGTCTATTTGACGGGTCTGAAGCACGGACGATCCTTCTTCACCCGGGGAGCGGGCCGCCACATCCTGAGTCCGGGTCAGGTGGAGCGCATCTCGCGCTTCTACGCCCGCTGGGGGGTCCTGGCGATCTTCTTCGCCCGGTTCCTCCCCGGGCTCCGGGCCGTGGTGCCGGCCTTTGCCGGCGTGGGTCGCCTTTCGCCGTGGCGGGTGGCCCCGCCGCTGCTCGTGGCCTCTGGAATCTGGTACGGGATCCTGTTCTGGCTGGGGATGCAGGCCAACCGCAGCATCCCCCGGCTCGAGGCATGGCTGGCGGACGTGAATCTCTCGCTCCTCGTTGCGAGCGTAGTCCTCGTGGCGGGGGTGCTTCTCTGGTGGTGGCGGACTCGAGGCGATCGGGGCGTACCCTCTGGGCGAGAGGATGCGGGTGATGCCTGACGGCCTCGAGCGGGAGTTCCGCGTGGAGCCTTTCGGCGACTACCTGGCGTTCGACCGGGGGCTCTCGGATCGAACGGTGGCGGCGTACCAGAGGGACCTCCGGCGCTTCGTCGAGTTCGCGGGGGAGAAAGGTCGCCATTTCCCATCGGCCGTCACCCACGACGATCTGCGGGAGTATGTCTACCACCTCCGCCAGGCGGGGATGGCGGCCACGTCCATCCGGCGCGCCCAGTCGGCCCTGCGGACCTACTTCGGCTTCCTCCTGACGGAGGGTGTGCTCGAGGAAGACCCCACCGAGCGAATGGAGTCCCCGAAGGTGGGTCGGACCCTTCCCGACACCCTCTCCCGGGAGGAAGTGGTTCGGCTCCTGGAGGCGCCCGACGCCTCGCACCCGCTCTACTGGCGGGATCGAGCCGTCCTGGAGGTGCTCTACGGTTCCGGGCTGCGAGTCTCCGAGCTCACGGGGCTGGAGCTCAACGATGTGGACGCCGAAGAGGGGATCGTCCTGGTCTTCGGAAAGGGGGGGAAGGAGCGCCTGGTCCCCATGGGTGGGGCCGCCGCCCGCACCCTCGAGCGGTATCTCCGGGAGGTGCGGCCGCAACTCGACGAGGGGAGGGGCGAAGGGAGGATCTTCCTCAATGCCCGAGGCGGTCCTCTCTCCCGGACGGCGGTGTGGAAACTGGTGAAGGCCCAGGCCCGGCGGGCCGGAATCCATAAGGAGATCTCCCCCCACACGCTACGACATTCCTTTGCGACCCACCTGCTGGAAGGCGGTGCGGACCTGGCGGCGGTGCAGGAACTCCTGGGCCACGCGGACATCTCCACCACCCAGATCTACACCCACCTGGACCGTCACTACCTCAGGGAGCTCCACCGCAGCTTCCACCCCCGAGGGTAGGGCGATGAGGACGCCCCGTCAGTGACCCGCGTCCGAGGTGCCGGTCGAGCCTGAGGTCGCACCCCGTACGGCGGCCGAGTCCGACAGCTCCTTCGCAGCCGCGAGGAGTTCCGTCTGGGTATGGTGTCGGCGAAGAAGCTCCGCCGCCTGCGAGAGCATCCCGTCCCGCTCCATACGCACCGTGGCAGCGGCCCCGAGGCGGTTCATACGCTCGGCCACCGCGATCCGGGTGCTCCAGGCCAGATAGCTGCGGGTCTCCGGATCGTCGAGGTACTCCCCCGGGACCCCTTCCGCTCGAAGCTGCTCCAGGAACGCCTGGAACGGCCCATCCCGGAGCTGTGGGTCGAGGCCCTCCGCGCTCAGAGCCTGCGCTTCGGCAAACCCGAATTCCGCCATCCGTAGGGGGAGGGGGATCTCCGCCTCTGCCGCGGCCTGGAGGAGTTGCCGCTCCTTCAGCGTCAGGGTGTCGTACGGGATCTGGAGATCGGGAAAGATCCCACCGGCTGCTACCAGCGCTCGGCCGCTCTCCGAGAGGATGGTGGGCAGGGAGTCGGCGGACTGCTCCTCCACAGGCCTCCCGGAGCCGTCCCGAGTCCGGTGGAGGGATCGTCCCAGGGGCGTGTACCAGGCACCGGTGGTGAGGCGAAGACGTCGGCCGAAGGGCAACTCGAGCACAGTCTGAACCACGCCCTTGCCAAAGGTCCGCTGGCCCAGGATGAGCGCTCGATCATAGTCCTGAAGGGCACCCGCCAGGATTTCCGCCGCGGAGGCGGTGTACTGGTCCACGAGGATCACGACCGGGGTCTCGGGGAGGCGGGGCAGCATGCGCGCGTCCCACGACTCCTCGTAGAACTCGCTGGCGCCACTGGGATCCCGGCTCCGCGTGCTCGCGAGCTTCTGCCCCGGCTCCAGGAAGAGGTCCGCGAGCATGAGCGACTCGTCCAGGTATCCGCCCGGGTTGCGCCGCAGGTCGATGATCAGCCCCGAGGCGTCCTGATGGAGGCGGAGGACCGAGTCCATCTCCTGGGCCGCACCCCGGGCTACGCGGTCCATGCCGACATACACGATGCCGTCCTGAAGCCGGTCGGCCGCGACCGCGGGCACGTGGACCTGGGCCCGTGTAATGGGGAAGAGAATAGGGGTCTCGTAGCCCTCCCTCCGGACCCGGACCCGAACCTCGGTGCCCACGGGCCCACGGACCGAGTCGGCCACCATGTCCGACCCCCAATCCGAGGC
>CP070829.1:2877754-2894470 GCA_020344755.1 Gemmatimonadales bacterium | reverse complement strand
GCCAGCCGGGGGAAGGCCAGGTACTCCAGGTCCTCCATCGTCCCGGCGGTCTCGGTCCACAAGGGCGCCTCCACCCCCAGGATGCCGTCCGGCTCCAGGTCCGCCATGTGGGTGTCCGGGTCCCAATCGTAGGTGGCCCGCAGGTCCGGAACGCCGGCCCACCGGAGTCCCAGCACCTGGTCCGGCGAGGCCTTCATGTCGAGGTAGAAGCGGGACGCCGGCGAGACGATGAACCGGGCCCCCCGGGCCTGGGCATCCAGGATCTCCCGCCGCTGCTCGGCGGCGGCCCGGGCCCGGGCGGTGTCCGCGGGGGGCGCGCCCGGATCGTGCCAGGGCGCCGGCCGCCAGAGCTGGACCACGGTCCCCGGTCCCGGCAGGTTCGCGGCCACCTCGTCCCAGGCCACCATGGTCTTTCCGTTGGCCTGGACCAGTCCCGATACGCGGCGCATGAAGTCCGCGTAGTCCTCCTCCGGGAGGGTGGGGACCTCGTCGCCCCCCACGTGGAACCAGGGCCCGGGGTGGAGCCCCGCGACCTCCCGGATCACGTCCTCCAGGAACTGCCAGGTGACCTCCTTCTCCAGGCAGAGAGCGCTGAAGCCCACCTCCGTGCCCGTGTAGAGCTCCCGGGGCTCGCCGTCGCAGTTGAGCTCGGGATAGGACGCCAGTGCCGCGTGGATGTGCCCGGGCATGTCGATCTCCGGGACGATCGTCACGAAGCGAGCTTCGGCGTACCGGACCAGGTCGGCGTACTCGTCGGGGGTGTAGGAGCCTCCGGGCCCGCCTCCCACTTCGGTGCGTCCCCCCACCCGGGTGAGGTCCGGCCACCCCTCCACCTCGATCCGCCAGCCCTGGTCGTCGGAGAGGTGCAGGTGGAGGCGGTTGAGCTTGTGGAGCGCCATGAGGTCGATGTAGCGCTTCACGTCGGAAGGGGGGAAGAAGTGACGCGCCACGTCCAGCATGGCCCCACGCCAGCCGTAGCGCGGCGCGTCGGTGATGCGCACGGCGGGCAGGGGGAGGGGAAGGGGGAAGGCCGCCGTGTACTCCACCGCCGGCGGCAGGAGCTGCCGGAGGGTTTGGATCCCGTAGAAGAGCCCCGGGCCGCCGGACGCCCGGATCACCACCGAGTCCGGGCCCACCTCCAGCGCGTAGCCCTCCGCCCCCAGCTCCGAGGAAGCTCCCCGACGGGTGAGCCGCAGGTAGCGGCCGGGGAGGGAGTCCCCCTCCTGGAGAACGTCCGGACGCTCGTCTTCACGGTTCGCCACCCACTCCACGAGGAAGGCGGCGACCCCGGCCGCCTCCAGGTCCCCGGCGTCCACCACCACGGGCGTCTCCGCCGAGACGAGGAAGGGGTCCGCCGGCAGCACCACGGCCTCGGCGGGAAAGGGGACCAGCTGGATCAGGGGCGTGGGCGCCCGCTCGCACCCGACGAGGAGGAGCGAGGACGCCAGGAGCAAGCCGGTGCCCCGGGGCCGGAGCCGGGCGGGGCGGAGAGGTTGAATTCCCATGGCGACCCAGGTTATGCGGGGCCGTGGTCGGCCCGCCAGAGGAACTCCACGATCGCCCGGACCCGGGCGGCGTCCAGGCGTCGGTCCAGCATGGGCACCTGGTAGGTCGCCAGGAGGGCCCGGGCGGTGGAATCCGCTCGGAGCATGGAGTCCGGGTTGGCGATCATGGCGCGGATCCAGTAGGGGGTCCTCCGGAAGGTCACCCCGGCCAGGTCCGGGCCCACCACGCTCCCCCCGCCCAACGAGTGGCACGCGACACAATTTCGGCGGAAGAGCTCGGCCCCCACGTCCGCCATCTGCGGGTCGACCAGGGCGCCCGGCTCGGGAAGGGGGGCCTGGGCCCAGGAGTCCTCCACCCCCAGGTTCGGATCGCACGCCGCGGCTCCGGTGGCGGTCAGGGCACCCGCCAGCCCGAGGAGGCAGCGGAGGCGCGCGAGGGGCCGGGTGGGGCCGGGTCTCGCCCTCCGACGAGGCAAGGGGTCCCAGCGGGGAATGGACATGGCAGCGGGATCGTATAGGCTGAGGGGCCGGGAACGGGGCAACGCTTTGCGCGAGCACCCCATCTTACCACCGGACTCCGGCGCGGTGCCGGGCTCCGCACAGAACATGAGAGACCGATGAGCTTTTCCAAGCGCACCCTCACCGTCACGACGGTGATCCTGGTGCTCGGTGCGGTGGGTGTGGGTATCTGGTGGCGGCTCCGTCCCGAACCCGAGGAGGGCGCCGCCACTTCATCCGAGGGAGAGGCCCCCGTGGAGGTGGCGGCGGCCAGCAGTGCCTTCGCCGCGGACATGCCCCAGCCCGTGATGGGGGTCCCGGCGGTCCGGGACACCCTGTGGATCACCGTGAACGCCAACGGCCAGGCGGAAGCCTTCCGGCGGACTGCTGTGACGGCGCAGACCGAGGGCGTAATCCAGTCCATCCCCGTGCGGGAGAACGGCCGCGTCGCACAGGGACGGCCCATCCTCCAGATCGACACGCTGGAGCTGGCGCTGGCGGTGGCGGAGGCCCGGGCAGCGCTGGCGGACGCCGAGGCGCAGTTCCAGGCCCGGATCCTCTTCGACGACGAGCTCACGGACCCCGAAGTCCGGCGACGTCGGGAGGAAGTGGCCCGGTCGGCCTCCGGGTTGAATGCGGCGGAGGTGAGGCTTCGCCAGGCCGAGCTGGAGCTCCAGCGTGCCACGGTGCGGGCGCCCTTCGGAGGGCGGATCGCCGACCTCCAGGCGGTCCGGGGAGCCTGGGTCACCCCCGGGACGGAACTCATGACCGTGGTCCAGCTCGATCCCATCAAGGTGGAGGTCCAGGTCCTGGAGGCGGAGCTGGGCTACCTGCGCGAGGGACGGCGGGCCCAGGTGACCTTCTCGGCTTTCCCGGGGGAGACCTTCGAGGGACGGATCGAGAGCATCAACCCCGTGGTCGACCCGGACCAGCGGACCGGCCGGGTGACGGTGCATCTCTCCAATCCCGAAGGCCGCATCAAGCCCGGGATGTACGCCGAGGTCTTCCTCGACGCCGAGTCGTTCCCCGACCGCATCCTGGTGCCTCGCGGCGCCATCCTGGAGCGGGGGGAGGGGCGGCGACGCACCATGCTCTTCGTGTACGAGGGGGACGCGGAGCGGGGGCTCGCGAAGTGGCGGTACGTCACCACGGGAAGGGAGTCGGACCGTCTGGTGGAGATCGTGCCCAGCGACGAGGGCGTGGTGGAGCCCGGCGAGGTCGTCCTGGTGGACGGGCACCACTACCTCGCCCACGACACCCCGGTCCGCCTGGTCGAGAACGTGGCGTCGGAGGGAGGGAGGCCGGGACGATGAAAGCACGCGTGACGTTCCGGGCCCTCGCGTTGGGTGCATTGCTCCTGTCGGGCCTGGCCCGGGAGGCGGACGCGCAGGTCGCCGGGACCGTGGAGGAGGTGGAACGGCTCACCCTCGACGCGGCGCTGGAGATCGCCCGGCGCGCCAACCCCGGGTACCGGCAGGCGGAAGCGGCGCTGGACCTGAACCCCATCGAGTCCAGGGCCACCTGGGCGAACCAGGTCCTCCCGGACGTGAACATCAACCTGCTCCGGACCGGGTACGGCGGGAACCTGACGCGGCGGGCCACCGACTTCTTCGGAAACCCCATCGAGAATCCCGAGGCCGAATGGGTCTTCAACTCCAGCACCCGGCAGGGAATCACGCTGAACTGGACGATCCAGGGGCTCAGCCTCTTCGACGCCTGGGCGCGCCAGAAGCAAACCAATGTCGACCGGACGCTCCAGGTGGACGCCACCGGCTGGACGTTGGGGGCGGAGGTCCGGCGCAGCTTCTTCGACGCCCTGGAGGCTCGGCACCTCCTGGAGGTGGAGGAGTCCATCCGGGAGTCCCGTGAGGTGGACCTGGAGTCGGCACGCCGGCTCTTCGACATCGCCCAGCGGAGCCGGGTGGACGTCCTCACGGCGGAGCTCCAGGTGGCGCAGCAGGACCAGAACATCCAGCAACAGCTGCGGAGCTACGAGCAGGCGGTGCTCGCCCTTCGGACCGTCCTGGGGGACCCGGACCTGGGGCCCATCGAGCCCGCGGAGGAGGAGATCCCCGTCTTCGATCCTTCGGCGCTGGACGCCGAGGCACTGGTGGAGCTGGCGCTCCGGGCGAATCCCACCCTGGAACAGGCCCGCTCCGGGGTGAGCGGCGCCCGCCTGGGCGTGCGGGAGGCACGGCGCAACTGGTACCCCTCCCTGAACCTGAACTTCGACTACGGCCGCCTGGCCCAGACCCGGGAGGCGGAGGCCTTCCTGGACCTGGATCCGCAGCCCACGGAGTGGCAGAGCTCCTTCAGCGTCTTCCTGAGCCTGCCGGCACTGGAGAACTACTTCCAGGACCGTGCGGACGTGGCCCGGGCGCAGGTGGAGCTGGAGAACCAGGAATTCGGCCTGCGGGAGCGGCGCCTCACGGTGGAGCAGCAGGTTCGCACCGAGTTCATCAACCTCCGGAACCAGTACCAGTCCCTGGAATTGGCCACCCGCTCCCTCGCCATCGCCGGTGAGACCGTGCGGTTGGCACGGGAGGAGTACCGCCTGGGCACCCGCACTTTCGAGCAGCTCCAGGAGGCCGTGAGCCAGGAAGCCGACGCCCGCCGGCAGGTCATCCAGGCCCGCTACGGCTTCGTGGACGCCCTGCTGGCCCTGGAGGAGGCGGTGGGTCGGCCCCTGGCTCCGTCCGCCACCGGGGGACGCTGATGTCCGTTTCCGGAACGGCCACCCGCCGCCCCGTGGCGGTGGCCATGCTGTTCCTGGCCATCATCCTGTTGGGGGCCATCTCCTACGTGCGGCTCCCCATCGATCTCCTACCGGACGTGAGCTACCCGCGGCTGGTGATCTACACCGGGTACCCCGACGTGGCGCCGGCGGAGATCGAGCGGCTGGTGACGGAGCGGGTGGAGGCGGAGGCGGCGGCGGTTCCGGGGGTGGAGCGGGTCACCTCCGTGTCCCGGGAAGGAGTGAGCCTGGTCACCCTGCGGTTCCAGTGGGGAACCGACATGGACTTCGCCATGCTCAACGTCCGGGAGCGCATGGACAACCTCCGGGAGGCCCTTCCGGAGAGTGCCACCCGGCCGCGGATTCTCCGGGTGGACCCGGAGTCGGAGCCCATCATGGCCGTATCGGTGGCCAGCGGAGGCGACCTCTGGACCACCAAAGAGCTGGCCGAGACGGTCTTCCGTCGCCGGCTGGAACAGCTGGACGGCGTGGCCCAGGCCGCCGTGACCGGGGGGCTCGACCGGGAGATCCAGGTGGAGGTGGATCCCCGGCTCCTGGACTCCTACGGCCTCACCCTGGGCCAGGTCTCCCAGGCCCTGGACCGGGCCAACGTGAGCGCCCCCGGGGGCACCATCCGGCAGGGCCGCTACCGGTATCCCCTGCGGACCATGGGGGAGTTCCGCACGGTGGAGGAGATCGGAGACGTGGTGGTGGCCCAGCAGGGCGCGTCCGCCGGCGCCGGCGGCGGGTCGGGGCAGGAACCGGGTTCCGGTACCCGGCTCGTCCGACTGCGGGACATCGCCACCGTGGTCGACGGGTTCGCCGAGCGGGAGACCGTGGCCCTCTACAACGGCTCGGAGGCGGTGGGGATCCTGGTCTTCAAGGAGTCCGGCGCCAACACGGTCTCGGTGGACGAGGCGGTGCGGGAGGTCCTGGCCCAGCTCCGGACCGAGTACCCGGACGTGGCGGTGGAGGTGGCGACCTCCCAGGCCGTCTTCATCTCGGAGGCCATCAGCAACGTGGTGTCCGCCCTGGTGCTCGGGGGGATCCTGGCCTTCCTCGTCCTCTTCCTCTTCCTCCGGGACTCCCGGTACCCCTTCGCCATCGCCGCCGCCATCCCGATCTCGGTGGTGGGGACCTTCGCCCTCATGGAGGCCTTCGACGTCTCCCTGAACATCATGAGCCTGGGAGGGCTGGCGCTGGGGGTGGGAATGCTGGTGGACAACTCCATCGTCGTGCTGGAGAACATCTTCCGGCACCGGGAGGAGGGAGTGGCCGGGATGGCGGCGGCGGCCCGGGGAGCGGAGGAGGTCCAGGGCGCCATCACCGCATCCACCCTCACCACCATCTCCGTCTTCGGGCCCATCATCTACGTGGAGGGCGTGGCGGGGGAGTTGTTCGGCGACCTTTCGCTGGCGGTGGCCTTCTCCCTCCTGGCGTCGCTCCTGGTGGCCCTCACCCTCCTCCCGTCCGTGGCGGGGCGTTTCGGCCGCTCGCGGGTCGCGGACGCGCAGGTCGAGACTCGGCCCCCCAGGCCGAAGGGCTTCTGGGGTCGGGTCCGGTGGATCGCCGGCTGGATCGCCCTGGGACCGGTCCGGCTGCTGGTCTTCCTGGGCCGGCTCCTCCGGGCCCTGGCCGGATTCTGGTGGGAGACGCTCTCCCGTGCGGCCGGCCGCGTCTTCAGCCCCCTCCTGGATGCCTTCGACCGGGCCTTCGACGCGTTCGCAGGGCGGTACCACAGGACGCTGGAGTGGTCCCTGGATCACCGGGCCCGGGTGCTGGGCATGGCGGCGGTGGCCCTGGCCGGCTCCGTGGCCCTGGGGAGCCTCCTGCCCCGGGATCTCCTCCCCCAGGTGGATCAGGGCGCGTTCCAGGTCCGGCTCACCCTTCCCGAGGGCACCGGGTTGGACGCCACCGAGTCGGCGGCGCTGGTCATCGAGGAGGCGCTCCTGGCGGAGCCCGGGGTCGAGGCGGTCTTCGGTCGGGTGGGGCGTGACGTGCGCGCCTACGCCGAGGGGGACGAGGAGACGGGCCTGAACACCGCCGTCTTCGACGTGCGGCTCCGGGACGCCTACCCGGACGGGTCGGGGCGGTCGGGCCCGGTCCGCAGCGCCGCTGTGCTCGAGCGACTGGCACCGCTGGCGGACCGCTTTCCCGCCGGCGCCCTGAGCCTGGAGGCGGGACAGGCCACGGCGCTGGGGACGCTCCTGGGTGGAAGCGAGGCGGACGTGGCGGTGCGGGTCCGCGGGGAGAGACTGGACCTGCTTCTCCAGCGAGCCGAGGAGGTCGAGGCCCGACTGGCCCCGCTGGACTACCTGACCAACGTCCGGGTGGGCACCCAGGAGGGGACGCCGCAGGTGCAGGTGGAGATCGACCGGGCCGCCGCGGCCCGGTACGGGCTGGATCCCCGGGTGGTGGTGGAGACCGTGGACCGGGCCCTGCGGGGTGAGCGGGCCACCGAGTTCGTGGAGTTCGATCGAAAGATCGGAATCGTGGTGAGCTTTCCCCGAGACCTCCGTTACTCGCGGGAGACGCTGGAGTCGCTACGGGTCGAAGGGGTGCCGATCCGGGAGTTGGTGACCATCACCGAGGCAGTGGGGCCTGCGGAGGTACGGCGGGAGGAGCAGGGGCGGGTGGTGCCGGTCTATGCGGACGTGAGGTCCGGGGGGCTGGACGCGGCCATCGCCGGAATCGAAGCCGAGCTCGCCGGCTACCCGTCCTCCCGGGAGCTGCGCATGGAGGTGGGCGGTGAGAACGAGGAGATGCGCCGGTCCTTCCGCGACCTGGCCTTCGCCTTCGCCCTGGCGCTGATCCTGGTCTACATGATCCTCGCCGCCCAGTTCGAGTCCTTCCTCCACCCGTTCACGATCCTCATGGCCGTGCCCCTGGCCCTGGTCGGAGCCGTCCTGGCCCTGCTGGGGGCCGGGGAAGGGCTCAACACCATGTCCCTCATCGGGATCGTCATCCTCGTGGGGATCGTGGTGAACGACGCCATCGTGAAGGTGGACTTCATCAACCAGGCGCGGCGGGCCGGAATGGCCCTTCGCGAGGCGATCCTGGAGGCCGGCCGGGTCCGCCTGCGGCCCATCGTCATGACCACGGTCACCACCGTCCTGGGGTTGGCCCCCATGGCCCTGGGGATCGGGCGCGGGGCGGACCTGAGGGCGCCCCTGGCGGTGGCGGTCATCGGAGGCCTGCTCCTGGCGACCCTCCTGACGCTGGTGGTGGTGCCGGTGGTGTACGCCTCCACCGAGGCGTTGCGGGAGCGGCTCGTGGGGAGCCCCGGCGGTGCACCGGAGGGCGGGGGATGATCCGCCTGAGCATCCGCCGTCCCGTGGCGGTGGCCATGGCCTACACCGCCGTGGCGCTGCTGGGTGTGGCGGCCTGGCGGAACATCCCCATCGAGCTCCTCCCGGACACGCAGCTCCCGCGTCTCACCGTGAGTGGATCCTGGCGCGGGGCCTCGCCGGAGACGTTGGAGGCGTTCCTGACCTCCCCCCTTGAATCCACCATCCAGCAGGTGGCGGGGGTGGAGAAGATCACCTCCGAGTCCCGGGAGCAGAACGGGGTCGGGACGGCGTCCATCACCGTGGAGTTCAACCGGGACACGGACATGGACTTCGCGCGCTTGGAGCTGTCGGAGCGCCTGTCCGCCCTGGAGGAGGATCTTCCCCCCGGGGTGCGGGACGTGCGGGTGTCTCCCTACATCCCGGACGCGTTCCGGGACCGGAGCCGTCCGTTCCTCCTCTACCGGTTCACCGGGCCCTACACCCTGGAGGCGCTCCACCGTCACCTGGAAGACGTGGTCATTCCGGAGCTCTCCCAGCTCGAGGGTGTGGCGCTGGTGCAGGCCTACGGAGGCCGGGAGCGGCGCCTGGAGGTCCGGGTGGACGACGAGCAGGTGCAGGCCCTGGGACTCACCGCCTTCGCGGTCTGGCAGGCCATCGGGGAGCTGGACCTGGTGCAGGAGGCCGGGGTGGTCCGGGAGGGGGAGGGGGAGCGGACGGTGACCATCGTCAATCGCCCGGAGTCCGCCGCCGACGTTCGGGACGCGGTGCTCACCACCGCCAACGGGACCGTGGTCCGGGTGGGGGACGTGGCCTCGGTCACCGACACCTACGAGGACCCACGCATGTACGAGCGGGTCAATGGCCGGCCCGCGGTCACGATGCGGCTCATCAAGGAGGTGGGTGCGAACACCGTCCGGGTCGCCCAGGGCGTGAAGCAGCGTATGGCGGAGCTGGAACGGCTCAGTCCCTTCGGGGCCCGCTTCATCCTGGAGGATGACGAGAGCGAGGACATCGAGCGCCAACTCACCGACCTCCGGACGCGGGCCCTGGCTGCGGCGGTGGTGATCTTCGTCGTCCTCCTGGTCTTCCTCCGGTCGTTCCGCTCGGCGGGGCTGATCTTCACCACCATCGCCTTCAGCGTCCTCATCTCCCTCAACCTCATCTACTTCGGAGGCCTGACCCTCAACCTCCTCACCCTCATGGGATTGGCGCTGGGCTTCGGGCTCATCGTGGACAACTCCATCGTGGTGCTGGAGAACGTCTACCGGAGGTGGCAGGGAGGGGAGCGGGCGGCGGAGGCCGCGGAGCGGGGGACCCGTGAGGTGGTGCTTCCCATCCTGGCGTCCACCGCGACGACCCTGATCGTCTTCGTGCCGTTCGTCTACCTGCAGGGCGAGCTCCGGGTCTTCTACGTGCCGCTGGCCATCGTGGTGGGGCTGACCCTGCTGGCCTCCCTCTTCGTGGCCTTCACCTTCATCCCGTCCCTCTCGGCGCGCTGGCTCGCCCGGGGACGCGGGTCGGGGAGGGGAAGGGGGGGACGCACCCGGGGCTGGACTCCCGGGCTCCAGGCCGAGTCGGCCGCGGGTCCGGGAGGAGCGGGGTGGGATCCCCTCTACGTTCGCTTCTACCGTGGGGTGCTGGGGCTGACCCTCCAGTGGCCCTGGGTGGCCCTCCTGGTCACCGGTCTCGCCTTCGGCGGCTCGTACTACCTCTTCGACACGTATGTGAACCGGGGGGTGATCTGGGGTGGAGGCGGGAGCGGCCGCACCTACATCCAGATCCTGATCCGGCTCCCGCGCGGGGCGAACCTGGAGCGCACGAACCAGCTCGTCACCTTCTTCGAGGAGAAGCTCGCGGGGATCCCCCAGGTGGAGCAGTTCACCGCCCAGGTTCAGGACACCTACGGGTACATGGAGGTGACCTTCCCCGACTCCCTCGAGAACACCGGGATCCCGCCGGCCATCAAGGAACAGATGCTGGCCTACTCCCACACCTTCACCGGCGCCGACGTGCGGGTGTACGGGTACGGGCCGTCCTTCTACGGAGGCGGCTCGAGCCCGCCCACCTACAGCATCGTCGTGTTGGGCTACAACTTCGAGCGGGTGCGGGACATCGCCGAGGACCTGGGCGCCCGTCTCTCCCGGATCTCCCGGGTCCAGGAAGTGGATACGAACGCCTCCGGAGGGTTCACCCGGGACAAGGCGATGGAGTACGTCGTGGACATCGACCGCGTCGCCCTGGCCCGCTACGGGCTCACCGTCCAGGACCTGGTCAACCAGATGCAGGCCGCCGTGGCCGGGGAGGCCCGCATCAGCTATCTGAAGCTCGGTGGGGACGAGGTGGGGTACGAGGTGAAGGTCCGCGACGTGGAGGAGATGGACGTCCTCGCCCTCCGTGAGACGATCCTCCGGGCGCCGGACGGGCGGGGGATCCGCCTCGGCGACGTGGTGGAGGTGACGCCTCGGGAGGTTCTGGCCTCCATCCGCCGGGAGGATCAACAGTACGAGCGCCGGGTGGCCTACGAGTTCCGGGGACCCGCCCGGCTGGGGGACTTCTACCGGGACGCCATCATCGAGCGGACCGAGCTCCCCCCGGGATACTCCATCCGGGAGGACACCGGGTGGCGATGGAGCACGGAGCAACAGCAGCAGGTGGCCCTCGTGCTGGTGGTCTCGCTCCTCCTGGTCTACATGGTCACCGCCGCCCTCTTCGAATCCCTTCGACAGCCCCTGGCGGTCCTCCTCACCGTGCCCATGGCCCTGATCGGGGTGTTCATGATCTTCTTCTACGCCCGGGCCACCTTCACGCGGGAGGCCTACATCGGGGTGATCATGATGGGCGGGATCGTGGTGAACAATGCGATCTTGCTGGTTGACCATGTCAACCGCGTGCGCCGGGAGCGGGACCTCCCCCTCAGGGAGGCGATCCTGGCCGGGACGCTGGAGCGGGTTCGACCCATCCTCATGACCACGAGCACCACCATCTTCGGGCTGCTTCCCCTGGTGCTCTTCGCCGAGAGCGGCGATTCCAACATCTGGAACGCCCTGGCCTATACCCTGATCGGGGGGCTGCTCAGCTCGACCTTGTTCGTCCTCACCACAACCCCGTCGGTGTACTACCTCTTCGAGCGGAGGATGGAGCGTCGGCGGACCGGCCCTCCGGGGGACACGCGGGGCGACGGTGCGGGGGTGCCGGCGTCCCTGCCGGCGTTGGGCGACTAGTCAGCGCCCTCCCCCGCCCGCGATCCGGATGGGGCTGCATCCGTGCAGCGCGTCTCCGGCCACGGTGGCCCCCGCCAGACAGACCTCGGCATCGCCCGGGGAAAGTCCCACCTCCGGCACCCGGAAGGTCAGGACCAGGTCGTCCAGGCCGTCGCCGTCCCGATCCTCCAGGCGCGGCCGCTGACCTCCCTCCATCAGGGGAGCCGCGGAGGCCGGACCCAGCCGGAACGTGGCCACGTCGAAATCCCGGGCGTGGGCTTCGGGCATCCCGAAGGCCACCACCGGGAACACCCCGGAGCTGTTCAGGGCGGGGACGTTGTGTTGCTCCCCGGATCCCGCGTGCACACGCAGGGGCGGCAGCGGAGCCCGCTCCACCACCAGGGAGACCTCCAAGGTCGTCGCCCCGCCGTCCTTGTCCTCCACCTCCACCACCACCGTGAAGGTGCCGGGCTCGGCCGGGGTCCAGGTGACCGGTGGGAGCGCACCCTGATCCTCCAGGGTGCCCGACGCCAGCTCCCCGCCGTCCCACGACACGGACCAACGCCACGGTGCGTCCTGGAGGCCAGGGTCGTCGAAGCTGCCGAGGAGCGTCACTGTCTCACCCGCCACCCCGCTCAACGAGAAGGTACCGGATGCCACCCGGATCCCGGTCCCGCCCACCGTGACGTTGGGGGGACGGTTGAGAACCGTGACCTTCGCCACGTCGCCGGCGCTCTCCCCCTCCGAGTCCGTGACCGTGAGCGCGACATCGAACTCTCCGTCGTCGGGCCAGGTCCACGAGGGGCTCGCCCCGTCGAGGACCGTGCCGTCGGGGAGCGTCCACCGGTACGAGAGTGTGGCGCCCGACGGGGAGTACGATCCGCCGGCGTCCAGCGTCAGCGGGGCGCCTTCGTCCACCAGGTAGGGACCTCCCGCGTCGGCCACCGGAGGTTGACGGGCCTGGAAGCGGAGGTCCACCAGGGTGAGCCCGTTCGCCGAGGTGTGGACCGCCCGGGTCCCGTCCAGGTCCGCGTCGATGCGCCAGTTCCCCGGATTCTGCAGTCGGAGCTCCACCTGGTCCCCGGAGCCCAGGTCCAGGAACCCGAGGTAGATGATCCCTCCGCTGGCATTGTGCCGGTACACCAGGAGGTCGCCGTCCAGGAGGACCACGGTGGGGCAGATGCCGGGAAGGTCCACTGCCCCGGTGGTCCGGGCCCCCATGTCGTAGAGCTCCAGGGAGCCCGGGCAGAAGCGGCGGGCGAAGTAGACGACCCGGTTCCCGGACACGTCGGCATTCGCCGTGGTGAGGAGCTGGTCCTGGTCCGTGATGCGGGTCTCCTCACCGGTGGGGATGTGATGGAGGTAGAGCTGACGCTCCTGGAGCGTCTCCCGGTGGTCGGAGTAGAGAACCCAGTCCTCCCATCCCCGGGTGGCCGGGACCGAGGTGGGAGTGGGAATGAGCCACTCGGTGCCGCTCTCCCGGTCGTAGACGAAGGGCCGGTCCGAGCTCTGACGGGCGGTGCCCACGATGTAGCGGGGACCCACCGAGACGTCCCGGTAGTAGCGGTAGGAGGTGGCGAGCGTGTTCAGGGTCCCGGAGTCGATGCGGTAGGAGTGGAGTCCCTCGGCGCTCCCCCAGAAGATCTCCCCGTCCACCAGGTCGAAGGCCGAGTACACGGTCCCGCTCCAGATCCGGGTCGCTTCTCCGGTTCGAAGGTCCATGAGCCACACCCCTTCCTCCTCGGCGGGTGCGGCCCGGTACCACGCCACGTGGTCGCCCTCCAGCTCGGGCCACGCGTCCGAGGCGGACCCCGTGAGGAGAGTGGCTTCGCCGAGGGTGAACGCATTGCCGGAGGGGACGCCCGGGATGGGGCCTTCCTGGGGGTCCAGGATGTCGCTGGGGGTGACGGGGGTCTCGCACGCCCCCGTCACGACGGCCAGGGCGGCCGCCGTACAGTTGAGAATACGGCGCATCGAACTCCGCTAGGACGGAGGTGGATTCGTAGCCTTGTGCTTCCACCTTGGTGGCGCGCCAGGGGTCTCCGTCAACGGATACCTTTTGCAGGGTGGCGGAAGTGGATTTCCGCACCCTCGTTTTCCCAAGGTTTTTCAATAGCTTTCACGGTTCGACCGTGGTTCATCGACACGAGGGCAGCCCCATGGAAGAGCTCAGCCGCCGCCAGTCAACGGCGGGACGGGACTTCATCCGGCAGATCATCGATCGGCACCGGGAAGAGGGTCGGTACGAGGAGATCGTGACCCGGTTTCCCCCCGAGCCGAACGGGTATCTGCACATCGGGCACGCCAAGTCCATCTGTCTCAACTTCGGGCTGGCGCGGGAGTACGGCGGGCGCTGTCACCTCCGGTTCGACGACACCAACCCCCTCACGGAGGACGAGGAGTTCACCAGCGCCATTCAGCGGGATATCCGCTGGTTGGGATTCGACTGGGGGCCCCATCTCTACTTCGCTTCCGATTACTTCGAGCGGATGTACCAGGTGGCGGAAGACCTGATCCGTGCGGGAAAGGCCTACGTGGACTCGTCGTCGGAGGAGGAGATCCGAGAGGCCCGGGGTACCGTCACCGAGCCCGGCCGCCCCACCCCGTACCGGGATCGGTCGGTGGAAGAGAACCTGGACCTTTTCCGGCGCATGCGCGCGGGAGAGTTCGAGGACGGGGCCCACGTGCTTCGGGCCAAGATCGACCTGGCCTCGCCCAACATGATCATGAGGGACCCGGTGTTCTACCGGATCCGTCACGCCCATCACTACCGCTCGGGGGACGACTGGTGCATCTACCCCCTCTACGACTTCGCGCACTGCCTCGAGGACGCTTTCGAAGGGATCAGTCACTCCCTGTGCACCCTGGAGTTCGACAACAACCGGGAGATCTACGACTGGATCCTCGACGAGGCCGGCTTCCAGGAGCCTCGGACCCATCAGTACGAGTTCGCGCGCCTCAACCTCGACTACTGGGTCCTCTCCAAGCGCAAGCTCATCCGGTTGGTCCGGGAGGGGCACGTCTCGGGATGGGACGACCCGCGCCTCCCCACGCTTGCAGGGCTGCGCCGCCGGGGCGTGCCTCCCGCCGCCATCCGGCTCCTTTGCGACATGGTGGGGGTGGCGAAGGCCAACTCCACCGTGGACCTGGGAAAGCTGGACTACGCCATCCGGGAAACGCTCAACCCGACCGCGCCCCGGACCATGGGGGTGCTGAACCCCCTCCGGGTCGTGCTCACCGACTGGCCCCGGGGAAGGACGGAAGAGCTGGAAGCTCCCTTCCTCCCCGATCGGCCGGGCTCTCCCACCCGAAACCTGACCCTGGCCGGAGAGGTCTGGATCGAGGCCGACGACTTCACCCAGGACCCACCCCCGGGGTGGAAGCGCCTCTCTCCCGGCGGGGAGGTCCGCCTGCGGCACGGGTACGTGATTCGCTGTGACGAGGTGATCACCGACCCGGAGACCGGTAGGGTGGTGGAGCTCCGGTGCAGCCACGACCGCGGGACCCTGGGCAGGAACCCCGAGGACCGGAAGATCGGCGGGACCCTCCACTGGGTCTCCGCCCGGGACGGGGTGGCAGCGGAGTTCCGGCTCTACGACCGGCTCTTCCGGGTCGCTGACCCGGACGACGTCCCCGAGGAGGGTGACTTCACGGACCACCTGAACCCCGATTCCCTGGTGGTGACCCGGGGGTGGGTGGAGCCGGCCCTGGTCCAGGGGCACCCGGACGCTCCCGGGATCTCGGGGCCGGAAGACGCGCCCTGGGAGGCCCGGGTCCAGCTGGAACGGCTGGGGTATTTCGCCCGGGACGTGGACTTCACCCCCGAGGCGCCGGTCTTCAACCGAATCGTGGGTCTCCGGGACACCTGGGCGAAGCGCGTCACGCCGAAGGCCCCGGAGGAGAAGACCGACACGAGCGCGCCCATCGTTGCCGTGGCCCCCAGGGTCAGCGACGCCCGCAGCGCGGTGCGCGACGCCGATCCAGAGCTCGCGACCCGTTTCGAGCGCTATCAGGCCGAGATGGGGCTTTCGGAGCTCGACGCCGACGTCCTCACCGGATCCCGCGCCGTGTCCGACCTCTTCGAGGGCGCGCTCGCCGTGCACGGGGACGCCAAGGAGGTGTCCGCCTGGGTGATCAACGAGGCGGCCCGATTCGTCGGTGAGGAGGGAGAGGCCCCCGCCTTCGACGGCGCGGCCCTCGGGACGCTGGTTGACCGGGTGGCGGACGGGACCGTGTCCCGCCGCGTGGCCAAGGAGGTCCTGGGCGAGATGGCGACCTCGGGCGACGACCCCGACGCGATCATCGAGGCCCGGAGCCTCACGCAGCAGGCGGACCCCGAGGTCCTGATCCCCGTCGTGGAGGCGGTGCTCTCGGAGTTCGCCGAAAAGGCCGCCGAGTTCCGCGCGGGCAACCGCAACCTCTTCGGTCTCTTCATGGGGCAGGTGATGCGCCGCAGCGGGGGGAAGGCGGACCCCGCCCTCGTCCGGGAGCTGCTCACGGAACGCCTGGAGGGGGGATGAGCCAGGACTCGCCGGCGGCTTCGATTCGCGTCCGCTTTCCGCCGTCCCCCACCGGGTACCTCCACGTCGGCGGGGCCCGGACGGCGTTGTTCAACTGGCTCCTGGCCCGGCAGCAGGGCGGTGCGCTGGTGCTGCGCATCGAGGACACCGACCGCGAGCGCTCCTCCGAGGAGCACACCCAGGCCATCCTCGACGGCATGACCTGGCTGGGGCTCGACTGGGACGAGGGGCCGTACTTCCAGAGCGACGGGGTGGATCGGCACCGCGAGCAGGCGTTGCGGCTCCTGGAGGAAGGGAAGGCCTACCGGGACTTCTCCGACCCGGCGGAGCTCCGCGCGGAGGCGGAGGCGCGGGGTATCGGACACCCGAGCGTCCTGGCCCGGGAGAGGGCAGAGGCCATGGGGGAGGAAGCATCCCGCGTCCGTGCGGCGGCGGGGGAGCCCTTCGCCATCCGGCTCCGGGTCCCGGAGGGAACGACCTCGTGGGTCGACCTGGTGCACGGGGAGATGTCGTTCCGGAACGAGGACCTCGACGACCTGGTCATCCTGAGGGCGGACGGCTCTCCCATCTACAATCTGGCCGTCGTCTCCGACGACGCGGAGCACCGGATCACCCACGTGATCCGCGGGGACGACCACCTCTCCAACACCCCGAAGCAGATCCTTCTCTACGAGGCGCTGGGACTCCCGGTCCCGGTGTTCGGCCACGTTCCCATGATCCTGGGCGCCGACGGAAAGCGACTGTCGAAGCGTCACGGCGCCACCGCCGTCGCGGACTACGCCCGACAGGGGATCCTGCCGGAGGCCATGGTGAACTTCCTGGCTCTCCTGGGCTGGAACCCCGGGGACGAGCGCGAAATCATGACCCGGACGGAGCTCATCGAGGCCTTCTCCATGGACCGGGTGCAGAAGAAGAGCGCCGTCTTCGACCTGGAGAAGCTCGCGTGGCTCAATGGCCAGCACCTGGCGA
>CP070829.1:2860328-2877654 GCA_020344755.1 Gemmatimonadales bacterium | reverse complement strand
TGACCGACGGCGACCCCTCGGGCGGGGACGTCCGGTACGCCGAGGGCGTCACGCTCCTCGACTATCCCCATATCGAGCGGACGGCGATGTTCCACCCGTCCGAGCTGGTGGTTTCCGTCTTCCCCGTCTCGGTGGCGCCGGTCGAGGTCGGGTACCTCATGGGCTCCGGGGATGACGGCCTCCGTGCCCTCCGTCAGATGGGGGTTCTGGTCCGAGAGGTCACGCCGGCGGAGATCGCCAGCGGTGTCCCTGGGGAGCTGGACGTGCTGGTTCTGGGCATTCGTGTCTACGAGACGCAGCCCCAGGTCGTGGCGGCGAACGAGCGCATCCTCGAATTCGCCCGAGCGGGAGGGACGGTGGTGGTGCAGTACAACAAGTACGAGTACCCCGCCGGGGGCTTCGCGCCCTATCCGGTGGAGATGGGCCGGCCAGCCCCCAGGGTGACGGACCACGACTCGCCGGTGGAGATCCTGGACCCCTCCTCTCCGGTCATCGCCGGTGCGAACCGCATCACGGCAGACGATTTCCGCGGATGGGTACAGGAGCGAGGGCTCTACTTCCTTCGGGAGTGGGACGAACCCTTCCGCCCGGTGCTGACCTTCCAGGACCCGGGCGAGGCACCGGTGGCGGGTGCCCTGGTCGCTGCACCGGTGGGCGAGGGCGCGTACGTGTATACCGGCATCTCCTTCTTCCGACAGTTCCCGGCGGGCGTGCCGGGGGCCCACCGACTCTTCGCGAACCTCATCTCCCTTCGCGGCTCCGACCTTCGCTGACCGATGGAAGGAAGTCGGCTGCCCAGATTCCGGCGCTCCCCGGTGGGAACGAGGCGTGGCGCGTGGATCGCGGTGCTCGTCTGTTCCGTGTCTCTTCTGGTCGCCTGTGGCGGCGGGTCTCCGGATGAATCCGAGGAGGGGGATGGCGCGGCCGGCGGAGCGGAGCTGACCGCTGCCGAGAGAGGAACGGACGTCCCGGCCACCGACTCGCTGGTGGTGATCTTCCGGAGTGACTCCATCCCGGTCCACCGGGTGCCCGGGGACTGGTTCGACCTCCTTCATCCCCGGCTGTCGGGGCAGGTGGGGTTTCCCGATCCGGCTGTCCACGACGCCGCGCGACGATTCATGGAGGCCGTCCTACTCGGTGAGGCTCGCCGAACGGGCGACCCCCGGGCGGGCTTCGACTGGCTCCGGCGGTTGGACCGGGTCGTGGCGGTCTATTACCGCGACCCCCGCGACGCCGCGATTCCCCTGCGTCGCGGCGAGCTCGTGGTGGTTGTCGCCCCTGCTGCATTGGCTTCCCGGCTCCTCCAGGAGCCATCCACCGAGGTGGCCGGCATGACGAGTGGAGGCACCCCCTCCTGGTTCTCGCCCTACCAGGAGGACGTCGCGGCGAAGGACGGTTCGGTAGCCGTCCCCCCGAACTGGATGGAGACCTGGCGAGCGGAGATCCGTGGCCGTCGCTGAGTCCGGCAGCGCGTGCGGGACCGGCCGGAACGTGATAGATCATGCACGGACACGAGGGGTCTGAGTCCCTCGAGCGAGGCACCAGGAGCGAACCGAATGGACGACCAGGATCAGCGCCAGGAAGAGGACGAGCGCGGCCCCATCGGGATCTTCCCCAACTGGGCGGCGGTCTATTGGAGCGTGGTGATCTACACGGCAGTGCTCATCGCCGTGCTCTGGATCTTCACGGTGGTCCTCAACTACAGCGTCCGCTGAGGGCCGCCCCATGAATCCCATCGACTGGGGGGTCTTCGCCCTCTACTTCGGCGGCGTAGTGGCCTTCGCCTGGTTCCAGAGTCGGAAGAACGAGGGCGTGGAGGGCTACTTCCTGGCCAATCGGCGTCTTCCCTGGGCGGCGGTGGGCCTGTCGGTGATGGCCACCCAGGCCAGCGCCATCACCTTCATCGGGACCACCGGACAGGCCTTCGACGAGGGGATGGAGTTCATCCAGATCTACCTCCCCCAGCCCCTGGTGATGGTCCTTCTCTGCGTCCTGTTCGTCCCCTTCTTCTACCGGGCGAAGGTCTTCACGGCGTACGAGTACCTGGAGAACCGGTTCGATCCCAAGACCCGCTCCCTCACCTCCTTCCTGTTCCTGGTCTCACGGGGCCTCGCCGCTGGCCTGGTGCTGTATGCGCCGGCCATCGTCCTGTCGGTCATCATGGGATGGGACGAGACGGTGACGATCCTGGTCATGGCCGCCGTAACCATCGCCTACACCCTCATGGGGGGGATCACGGCGGTGATCTGGACCGACGTGATCCAGATGCTGATGATGTTCGTGGGGATCGGGGTGGCCCTCTTCATTCTCTTCACCACCCTCCCGTCCGGTGTCACGGTTACGGACGTGGCGTACATCGGCGGGATCCAGGAGATGTGGACCAGCATCGACTGGTCGTGGGATCCGTCCAACCGCTACACGATCTGGTCCGGGATGATCGGAGGCTTCTTCCTGGCGCTGGCCTACTTCGGCACCGACCAGAGCCAGGTGCAGCGGTACCTCACAGCCTCATCCCTCAAGCAGAGCCGGCTCTCGCTGATCTTCAACGCCTTCGTGAAGGTCCCGATGCAGTTCTTCATCCTCAGCATCGGGGTCCTCCTCTTCGTCTTCTACCACTTCGAGCAGCCTCCGCTGGTCTTCAACAACGCCGAGGTGCAGGTGGTGATGGAGAGCGAGCGGGCGGAAGACTACCAGGCCCTGGAGGTGGCGCAGTCGGCGGTCCACGGGGAGCGCCGAGCGTCGACCCTGGAGCTCCTGGATGCCAGGCATTCAGGGGACATGGCCCGGATTGCGGACCTCCAGTCGACCATCTCGGGCCAGGACGAGCGGCTCGTAGAGCTCCGTCAGGAGGCCAAGGCCATCGTCTCGGAGGTGCGGGGAGCCTCCTCGAACGACGTGAACTACGTTTTCCCGTCCTACATCGTCAAGTACATCCCCGCGGGGGTCCTGGGACTCCTCATCGCCGTGATCTTCGCCGCGGCCATGTCGTCCCTGGACTCGGAGCTTACCGCCCTCTCCAGCGCCACGGTCATCGATTTCTACAAGCGCTGGTTCAGAGAAGACGCCTCCGACGCCCATTACCTGCTGGTCTCCAAGATCAGCACCTTCATCTGGGGGGTGCTGGCCTGCTTCGTGGCGCTCTACGCCGGGCAGCTGGGCTCCCTGATCGAAGCGGTGAACGAGGTAGGCTCCTACTTCTACGGCTCCCTCCTCGGGGTCTTCCTGCTGGCCTTCCTCTGGAAGCCGGCGAACGGCCACGGGGCCTTCTGGGGCCTGGTGGCGGGGATGGGGTCGGTCTTCGGCCTTTCACTGGTCACCGAGATCGCGTACCTCTGGTTCAACGTCATTGGCACCGTGGCGGTTCTGGCGGTGGGGATCGCGGTGAGCGCGTTCACCGGAGGCCGGGACGGGGGGCGGGCCAGCCCCGCCTGACGCAAGCCCGAGCGTGGGCCCGACTCGCGCCGTCGGGCAGATGGCTGCCGTTCCGGGTTCCTCCCGCGTGGGGGGCGGCACGGAAACCCGGGATGTCGAGGGATCGTCATGGGAAGGGTCTCGCCGGCGGGTCCCTCCGCCACGCATGTCTTCGTTCGACGGCGTTCCATGAATCCGTTCCTGAGCTTTCGACTCGCCTTCGCCGGACTCCGAAAGGACCGCGTCACCTCCCTGGCCGCCGTGGGAATCCTGGCCCTGGGGCTGGCGGCGCCCACGACCTTCTTCTCCATCCTCTGGGGTGGCGGACTTCGACCCCTCCCTGTGCCGGAGGGAGATCGGGTCATGCGGGTGGAGGTGCTGGAGAGTCGGGGTGCCGGTGTGGCTGCGCCGGTGTCGTTCCGGGAGGTTTCCCTCCTGGAAGGAGCTCCCGGCGTGGAAGCAATGGGAGCTTTCAGTACCGCCCCTCTGGCACTGGAGACCCGCGAGCTGGGGACCCTTCCCGTGGCCGGGGCGATCATGACGCCGGCGACATTCGGACTGCTGCGGGTCGCCCCCGTGGTGGGTCGGATCCCCGAGGGGCCGGAGGCGAGGGCGGCCCTGATCCTGGGTCATGACGTCTGGATCCGGCACTTCGATGGGGATCCGTCGGCGCTGGGAACGCCCGTGGAGGTGGATGGTGCCGTACGGGTAGTGGTGGCCGTCATGCCCGAGGGCTTCCAGTTCCCCTTCCGGCAGTCGGCATGGCTGCTGGCGGATCCGTCGGCGCCCCCGGAGGGAACCGCGGTGGAGGCGGTTCTACGGTTGGCTCGGGATGGCGACCCCCACGCGCTGGGGGGTGCCCTTACGGCCAGGTGGCGCCAATCGGACGAGGTGCGACCGCCGGAGGCTCGAGAGGCGGTGCTTCGCGTGCGACCCTTCACTCGCGGTCGAGGCGAGTCGGGAGAGGGGTGGGCGTACCTGGGGCTGGTCCTCGTGGGGCTCTCCCTACTGATCATCGCCTGCGTGAATGCGGCAAACCTCCTCCTGGTCCGGGCCCTGAATCGCATGCGGGCGCTCGGGGTCCAGTCGGCGTTGGGGGCGTCTCGGGTCCACCTGTCATCCCAACTCTTCTTCGAGGCGCTTCTCCTGGCCGCAGCCGGAGGATTGGTGGGCCTTCTTCTCGCGGAGTACCTCCTGACCTATGTGCAGCGGGTGATGGGTCCGGAGAACTTCGGCTTCTATTGGATGGAGGTCTCGGTGAGCGGGCCGGTGGTGGTGTTCACCGGGATGCTGGTCATCGGGACGGCCCTCCTGGCGGGAACCGCACCCGTGGTGCGTCTGCTGCGGACGAACCTTCAGCAGGTGCTCAAGAGCGGAGGTGGGTCGTCGCCGGGAGGTCCCAGGAGGGGGTTCACCTGGGGCCGGGTCTTCGTCACCGGGCAATTGGCCCTCTCCTGTTTCGCTCTCGTGGCGGCGGGTCTGACGGCGGGTGCCATGCGGACTGCCGGCCGGTTCGGCGCCGGGCTCCCGGGGGAGGAAGTCCTGGTGGCCGAGTACGAGCTGCCGGGGGAGCCAGTCGCCGGGGGCGAATCCACCCGGAGTGCCCTCGCCGCGTTGGAGGGTGCGTTGGCCCGGACTCCGGGCGCTCGAAGGGCGGCCCTGGCCCTGGGTGCTCCAGGATACCGGGAACCGTGGACCTCCATCGAGTTCACGGGCGGCAACAGCCCGGGGCCGGACCCCGACGAGCGGGTCTTCGTGAACGCGGTGACGCCCACCTTCTTCACGGCGCTGGATCTGGAGCCGGTCCAGGGACGGCTGTTGGGGCCCGGTGATACGGACGGTACGGCCCCGGTAGCGGTGGTGACCCGGAGTCTGGTCAGTCGGCTCGCACCGGGATCCGACCCGCTGGGAATGGCGGTGCGAGTGGCGGCGCTGGATTCCCTGCGGTTCTACCAGGTGGTGGGAGTCGTGGAGGACCCCGGCCTCAATGCCGGACGCATGGCGAGGACGGAGGGTGTCTACCTTCCCTTGGCACAGGTGCCCCAGGCCGCCGGCCTCCTTCTGGTCCGTGGCGACGTGACGCCCGTCCTGGCCCGGGAAGCCCGGCGAGCCGCAACTGCGGCGGTACCGGGACTGGTGATGGGAGAGGTGCAGACCCTGGAGAGCCGTCATCGCTTCATGACCCGGGCCCAGTCGACCCTGTCACTCCTGGCGGTGACCGGGGGACTGGCGGGCCTGCTGGTGGCCGGTGCGGGGTTGTACGCGATCCTCGCCTTCAACGTGCGACGGTCCCGCCGCGACATGGGAATCCGTCTCGCGCTGGGTGCCAGCAGTCGGCGCCTGGCCCGGGACGTCCTGTCCGCCGCGCTGGGCCAGCTGGTGCCCGGGCTGGTGGTGGGCCTCGCCCTGGCCTGGTTGGCGGCACCCCTGCTGGGAATCCTGCTCCTGGGAGGGGACCCCCGGTCGCCCACCGCCTATACCCTGGTGGCCGGTGTCTTCCTGGCAACGGGAATGGTGGCGGCGCTGATTCCCGCTTTCCGGGCTGCCCGGGTTCATCCCGCACAAGTCCTCACCGAGGAGTAGTGCGTCCGCCGAATCGAGAAGGGCTCCGGAGGGTGTCGGCACCGCCGCCGGGGCTGCACGGTTCGGTCGAAGAGATGGCATCTGGCGTCGGTGGTGCACCCTTTGCTGCGAAGGGCTAATGTGTGGAGATCGACACCAAGCAGAACCACATCGACGGAGTCTGGATACCATGGCAGCCTACACCTGCGAAGTCTGCGGGATGAGCGTCAACATGACCTGCGCCAAGTGCGGCAAGGAGCTCGTTCACGGGACCCTCACCAAGGACGACGGCAGCACAGTGGCCGTGTCGCAGTGCCCCGAGGGGCACGGGAAGATCAAGTCCCCCATGTGCTGTGCCCAGGACATGACCTGCGCCCTCTGAGGCGCCGGCACCGCTGGAGTCGATGGGGATCGGGCCCGGGCGGCATTTCGCTCACTGCCCTCCCGGGCGGATGCTCTGCCGCGTCCTGGGAGGGGGGCTCTTCACCCTTGCCGCGGTGATCCCCGCTGCGGGTCAGAGCCCCGGGGACACGATGGGAGTGGTGATCCCCGGGACCGACCTGGCCGTCACCCTTGTGTATCTCCCCGGGGGTGAGTTCGTCATGGGTAGCTCGGCGGGCGATACGGCCCGGCATCAGGACGAGGGACCGGCGCACACCGTGGGCCTCCCGGGTTTCTGGATCACGGTGCACGAGATCACCGCCGACCAGTTCGCGCCCTTCCGGTATCGGAACTTCGACGGAGACGTGGGGCCGACCGGGGCCGGGTCGTTCGACGCGGACGCGGTGACCCGCCCGTCTCCGCCGTACGAGGATCCGAGCCATGGCATGGGCACGGGGGACCATCCCGCTACGGGAATGACCCGGTGGAATGCGCTACACTACGCCCGTTGGCTTTCGCAGAAGACGGGGAGACTCTTCCGACTTCCCACCGAGGCCGAGTGGGAATACGCGTGCCGAGCCGGGGTCGATGGACCCTTCGGATTCCAGGAGGCGCCTTCCGCCGTCACGGAGTATGCCTGGCTGGAGTCGAACAGCGGGGGGACGCACCACCCCGTGGGGACTCGACGTCCCAACAACTGGGGTCTCTTCGACATGCACGGCAATGTGGCCGAGTGGGTCATGGACGGCTACGACCCGGTGGCGTATGAACGCAGAGCCGGGCAAGGGGTGACCACCGAGCCCATGGAGGGAAGCCCGGCGCGAGGCCAGGGCTTGGTTCGAGGCGGGGCCTTCGACGATGTGCCGGAGGAGGCGCGATGCGCAGAGCGATATCCGGAGTCTCCGATTTGGAAGCGTCGCGACCCGCAGGTGCCGAAGAGCCGATGGTGGAATACCGACGCACCCCACGTGGGATTCCGCCTGATGAGCCCCGCCGGGGACCGGACCCCCGACCAGATCCGGGACTGGTGGATCGAGCTTCTAGGCGGCTGAGCCGCACGACAAGGGATCAGGAGGAACCATGGATAGGCGTGATTTCGTGAAGGCGGGGGCGGCGGCCGCGTTGGGTGGGGTGACTCTCAGCGATGCACTTCCCCTTCGGGCTTCGACGCCCTCGTCGGATGCTCTCCGGATCGGAGTGATCGGATGCGGCGGAAGGGGGACCGGGGCCGCGGTCCAGGCCTTGAGCACGAATCAGGACGTAAAGCTCGTGGCCATGGCGGACGCCTTTCCCGATCGCGTGGAGAGCAGCTTTCGGAATCTGATGGACACTGCCGAGGACAGTTGGTCCGGCGGAGTGGATCTGACCCCTCGGATCGACGTGCCTGAAGAGCGACGCTTCGCCGGGTTCGATGCCTACCAGAAGGTTCTCCCCCTGGTCGACGTGGTGATCCTGGCGACGCCGCCGGGCTTCCGCCCCATGCACTTTCGAGCGGCGGTCGAGGCCGGCAAGCACGTCTTCATGGAGAAGCCCGTCGCCACCGACGCGCCCGGTGTCCGGTCCGTGCTCGAGACGGCGGCCATGGCCGAGGAGCGAAAGCTGAACGTGGTTGTGGGGCTCCAGCGGCGATACCAGACCGTCTATCGTGAGTGGGTGGACCGGATCCGGGCCGGGATGATCGGAGAGGTGATCCTGGGCCGCGTATACTGGAACGACGGAGGCGTCTGGGTTCGCGAGCGTCAGGCCGAGCAAACCGAGATGGAGTACCAGATGCGCAACTGGTACTACTTCACCTGGCTCTGCGGCGATCACATCGTGGAGCAGCACATCCACAATCTGGACGTGGCCAACTGGGTCCTGGGGGACTCCCACCCGGTCCGGGCCCAGGGCCAGGGGGGACGGCTGGTCCGCACGGGGCCGGACCACGGCCAGATCTTCGATCACCACATGGTGGAGTTCGAGTACGAGGGTGGAGGTCGCCTCCTGAGCCAGTGTCGGCACATGCCCAACACGGCTCGACGCGTCTCCGAGGCCTTCCACGGGACCAACGGGACGGCCCCGCGACCCGGCGAGATCGTTTCGGCGTCGGGACACGTGCTGTTCCGGCACGACACGGAGGGCGATCCCAATCCGTACCAGGTGGAGCACGACGAGCTGTTCGCGGCGATCGCCGCCGGGGAGTTCCGGTATGCCGACGGAGAGCGCGGGGCCCGCGCCAGCATGACCGCCATCCTGGGTAGAATGGCCACGTACTCGGGGCAGGTGGTGGAGTGGGAGGAGGCCCTGGCGTCGCAGCTTTCTCTCATGCCGTCGCGGTACGCGTGGGACGCGCCGCCCCCCGTCCTTCCCGATGGGAACGGCCGCTATCCGGTGCCGGTGCCGGGGGTCTCCCAGGTATTCTGAACCGGCACGCCGCCGCCGGGACCGTCGCCCTCCTGGTCCTGGTCGTAGGCTGCAGGGGAGACGGCGGGCTGGAACGACACGAGTACCAGGAGCCGCACATGGGGACGGTGGTGCGCCTGGTGATCTACACCCGGGACCGGGGCGAGGCCGATTCGGCATCGACCCGTGCATTCCGTATCGTTTCCCGGCTGGACTCCCTCTTCAGCGATTACCGCACGGACAGCCAGGTGGCGGCCCTCTCCCGAGCCGCAGGAACGGGCACCGGTGTGGTGGTGAGCCGGGAAATGCAGGAGGTGCTGGCCCAGTCCCTGGAGTGGTCGCGACGCACCGGAGGCGCCTTCGACGTCACGGTGGGACCCCTGTCGAGACTCTGGCGGTGGGCGATGCGCAGGGGTCAGCTCCCACCGGCCCAGCGGCTCGACTCGGCGCGAGCCCTTGCCGGCCATGCCGGCCTGGCGGTCGATACCATCGCCGGAACGGCCCTTCTGGAGAGGTCCGGGATGTCGCTGGACCTGGGCGGGATCGCCAAGGGCTACATCGCCCAGGTGGTTCGAGACCAACTCCGGGACGAGGGGATACCCCATGCTCTCGTGGATGCGGGTGGCGACCTGGTGCTGGGGGATCCGCCACCTGGAGAAGCGGGCTGGAGCGTGGAGTTCCCCGGAGGAGAGGTCCACCTTCTGGCGAACGCTGCCGTGGCCACCTCCGGTGACCGCTACCAGTACCTGGAGGTGGCCGGGGTCCGGTACTCGCACATCCTGGACCCGCGCACGGGTCTGGGGGTGCCGAACGCCCCCACCGTGGTGGTGGTTGCCGGGGAGGGGGCGATGGCCGACGTTCTGGCCTCCGCCCTGAGCGTCCTGGACCTGGATACCGGTCGATCCCTGGTGGCCACACTGCAGGGGGTGGCGGTGCGATGGACCGGCCGGGACGAAACCGGTTCGAGTTGGCAAACGGCGGGATTCCCCCGGCGTCCACAGGGTACGACTTCCGGATCCGCCCCAGCCCGGTGAACCTCATGCACCTCTCCCTGCGGCCTGCGCTGCTCGCAGCCCTTGTGGCCCTCTCTTCCCTGACCTTTGCGGACCCGCCGGTCGCGGCGGCGCAGGGAGATGCAGGGCTGAGGCCGAAGGTCTTCCTGGACTGCGAGGGCCCCAACTGCAGTCAGGAGTACTACCGCACACAGATCCTCTGGGTGGACTGGGTGCGGGATCGCCAGGACTCGGACGTGCATGTCATCATCACCAGCCAAACCACCGGGGCCGCTGGTCGGGAGTACCTCGTGGATTTCACCGGGGTCGGCGTGCACGGCGGGTACACGGACGAGCTTCGCTATTCGACGCTCCCCATGGCCACGGAGCGGGAGCGCCTGGACGGTATCACCCACGTCCTCGGAATCGGTCTTGCGCGATTTGCCATCCAGTCCGGATTCCCGGAAGCGGTTCGGATCGTGCCCCTCACGGAAGGGGAGCTGGATCCAGGGGAGCGGGTCGTTTCCGCGGCAGAGGTGGACGATCCCTGGAACCTCTGGGTGTACCGACTGAACGGAAACGCGAACCTGAGCGGTGAGGAGACCCGGAAGAACCAGCGCTTCGAGGGGCGGCTCACGGCGTCCCGGGTGAGCCCCACCTGGAAGCTGACCTTTTCCGGCAATGTGAACTTCAATCGGCGGGAGATCGAACTCACCGACAGTCCGGACTTCGTGGACGAGCGGACGGATTGGGGGTTCACGCAGCTTTCCATTTATTCTCTCGCGGAACACTGGTCCTTCGGGGTCTGGGGAGAGGCGCGGCGGATCGTGAGCGCCAACCAGGACTTCCGGACGGAGATCACGCCGGCCCTCGAGTACTCGTTCTTTCCCTACGAGGAGGCCACGCGCCGCTCCCTCACGGCCTTCTACAGGATCGGCCCGGCTTACCGCAACTACATCGAGCCCACGGTCTACGGCGAGACCGACGAGCTGCGCTGGGAGCAGTCCCTCTCCCTGAGCCTCAGTCAGCTCCAGACCTGGGGGGAGGCAGGCATCCGACTCCGGGGTTCCCACTTCCTCCACGATTCGGGGCTGTACAACGTCTCGCTCCGAGGCAATATCAACTTCCGGATCACCCGAGGATTGAGCCTCAATGCCAGCGGAAACCTGGCGTGGGTGAACGACCAGATCTACCTGGCGGCGGAGGGGGCCACCACAGAGGAGGAATTGCTGGACCTCGTGCGGAGAGCCCAGGACTTCAACTATGCTCTCCGGGTGGGCTTCTCGTTCCAGTTCGGGTCCATCTACAACAACGTGGTCAACAATCGAATCGACTGGGGCCAGTTCTTCTGATCCCGTCGCCACGGAAGGAGGGATCGTGGACCGAAGAGGCTTCGTGCAGGCGCTCGCCGCGACAGGCGGCGCGTGGGCAGTGGGAGGCGGTAACGGCCTGGCCGGTGATGTAGTGGTTGGAGACCGGGAGGCGGGCCACGCGGGGCAGCAGGAGACGTTCTCCCTGGACTTCGCGCCCCACTTCGGGATGTTCCGGGCCCACGGCGGGGGGACGCCGGCGGGGGAGCTCCAATTCATGGCCGATCAGGGATTCAGGGCCCTTGAGGACAACGGCATGCGGGGCCGCTCCCGGGAGGAGCAGGACCGCATTGCCCGAGAGATGGAGCGCCTGGGCATGCGCATGGGGGTCTTCGTGGCCCACACCATCTACTGGCGGGAGGCGAACCTGGCCTCCGGAGACCTGGCGAAGCGGGACGAGTTCCTCGAAGAGATCCGCGGGTCGGTGGAGGTGGCGAAGCGGGTCAACGCAACCTGGATGACCGTGGTACCCGGACACGTGGACCTCCGGCTCCACCCGGACTTCCAGACCGCGAACGTCGTGGAGTCGCTCAAGCAGGCGGCGGCGATCCTCGAACCGCACGGCCTGGTCATGGTGCTCGAGCCCCTGAACCGCCGAGACCACCCCGGGCTCTTCCTCAGTGGCATCCCCCAGGCGTTCCAGATCTGTCGTGCCGTGGACAGCCCCGCCTGCAAGATCCTGGACGACCTCTACCACCAGCAGATTACCGAGGGGAACCTGATCCCGAATCTCGACGCGGCCTGGGACGAGATCGCCTACTTCCAGATCGGGGACAATCCCGGCCGCAGGGAGCCCACCACGGGAGAGATCAACTACGCCAACGTCTTCCGGCACATCCGGGACAAGGGGTACCGGGGCATTCTGGGCATGGAGCACGGCAACTCCAGGTCCGGCGCCGAGGGAGAGCTGGAGGTGATCCGGGCGTATCGCAGCGTCGATCCCGGAGGCTGACGGGCCGGGGGCCGGTACCGCACCCGTCGGATCCGACCGGGACGGGCCAGGGTGGGGCCCGGGGCTCAGCCGAAGCGGGTGTGGTAGGCCTCCAGGATCGCTGCCTCCTTTTCGGGCGCGAGCCCGGTCCGGAGCTCACGGTGACGCGCGGGGCCGGCTTCCCACCACTCCAGGGTGTCCCGTGCCGTGTCCGCGAGGGGGCGGAAGGTCAGACCCGCGGCCATGGCCTTGCCCGCGTCCCACGTGGTGAATCCGGCGTTGTCAGGCGAGGGATACAGCCACACGGGCATCTCCATCCAGGCCCCGACTTCGAAGTCCCGCGGGAGCACTACGGAACCCAGGTGAGCGAGACCTCGGCCGAGGTCACGGCCCGGATTCCCGGTGACCCGTCTGGAGGCTCACAACCGGCGATCAGAGCGCCGACTCCCGCCGCGGCGGAGGTGGCCAGGAACACTCGTCGAGTGGTCATCGCATCCCTTCTCGAAATCGATTCGCTTTTGGCACAGCCTAGATCTGCCGCGGGCGAAGGGGCAAGCAGGGCAGGCCCATCTGGCCATGGCTGCTGCCCCGCGCCACCGTTAAGGTGTCGAGAGGAGGGGACCCGACCTCACGTACTGTCGAGCCCAGGCAATAGGAGTCGCCCATGACCGAGGCCCAGAAGACCGCTACGGTGATCGTCCGACTGCTCGCCCTGTTTCTGGTGCTCCGTGGTGTTGTGGGGCTCGCGGGGTTTGCCGCGCTTCAGCGCGTGGTGGGGGAGGTGGGGACGACGACCATGGCCATCGGCGCGGCGCTGGCGCTCCTGGGGGCGGGTGGCGTCCTCTTCCTCGGAGCTCCGGTGCTGGCCCGCCTGGTGACCTTCGACTTGAAGTAGAGCGCCGGCCGGCAGAAGAGGGTCGCCTTCGCCACTCACCGAGGAACGAACCCGAGCGAGCGCGCTGTTCCTCGACAGCGGTGCTTGACTCCGGGCGGCGATCAGTTTACAAGTTCGCGCTAGGGAGTCGCGTCCCGATGTGAACCACCTCCAGCGCAGTCTCGAAGGGAGACCGCAGGGATCCGAGCAGGATGCCGGAGGAACATCGGAGGCGCGTTTTTTTGTCCCCGTGTTTCGGGGTCCGGGGTTCGGTCCAGCCGGATCTCGAATCCCGAGACCACCGAGAAGGAGGAACGATGACATACCACATTCGCCGGAAGGCATGGCTCCCCAGGGCGGGGGCAGCGTGCTTCGGCGACCGCTACCCACGGGTGACGCGGAACGTCGTGGCACTCCCGGAGGCCGGTATGAACTCAGGCCTTCGATCGAAAGACACAGGTGGAGGACACCGGGTGGCCTAGCGCTTCTTCCCGGATTCGAGGACGTCTCCTTGGGACGCCCCACCTGTGTCCAGGACAGGTGGGGCGTTCGGCGTTCAGGCGCCGGACGCCGTGGATGAAAACTGGACCTATCCGTGGTGGACGCAGCGTGGAACGGTGAAGGACGCGACTCCCGATCCCCGCAGCGTTGCCGCGGCTGGGCCCCAACCATGGTGCAGGATGATGGGCGAGAACCGGATCCGCGAGTTGCTCCGGGATCCGACGCTCGATCAGCCGGCGCTGGACTATTTCGAGGTGCGCCTGCCGTGGCAGAGCTTCGCAGTGCGCCAGGAAGCTGCTGAGCGGATCCTGGAGGCGATGCTCGGTCACGAGCGTGCCGAGTGGGTCCGCGCCGAAACCGTCACCGGGTCCGTGGTCCACATCCGCACCGAGCACGTAGTGTTCGTGCGGGAGTGGAGCCAGGCGCAGCGTGACACGGAGCGTCGGTTCTGGAAGCAGATCGACAAGGAGTACGAGGAGGACGAGAATCCGCCCTCGGACGCGCCCCCGCAGGGCGAGGGGCAGTCCGAGCCCGGAGCGGCCGAGCCGCAGGGAGAGGCGGGATCGGATCGGGTCAGCACTCGGACCACCGTGATGGTCAGCGCGAATCGGGCGCTGGTCGTCGCCGCGGCGGCGCTGGTGCTGAGCCATCTGATCGTCCGGCTCGTGATCGGATGAACCAGGCGCCCGACGGCGCCGCAACCGAGGGCTCCGGCCCGGTCCCGAATCGGGGCCGGGCCGAGGGTCCGACCTTCAGGCCAGTCCGTGCTGAGAACAAGGACCGAGAAAGGGGAACAGCGACCATGCTCAAGAAGATCTTCGGGCAGCACGACGAGAAGACGCTCATCCAGCTCGACGACGTGGCGTCGCGGGCTGTCCGGGTGGCCCTCATGGCGGACGGGCACCTGGGGTACGTCATGCCCATCGGCGGCGTGGCGGCCTACCGTCAGAAGGTGAGCGTGGTGGGGGTAGGATTCGACATCGCCTGCGGCAATGCCGCCATCCGGACGGATCTGACCACCGAGTCCTTCCTCGGGATGGAGCGGGAGGAGCTGGACCGCAATCCGCACCGGGTCACGTCGAGTCCGGTTCTCAACCGGTTCGCCGACGCGCTCTTCGAGGAGCTCTCCTTCGGCATCGGCCGGAAGAACCTTTCCGACGACGCCCCGGTGGGCGATCCCCTCTTCCACGACGACGCCTGGTGGGCCATCCCGAATGACGGGGGATACCGGGAAGCCTTGCTGGACAAGGCCCGGAGCCAGTTGGGGACCATCGGGAGCGGGAATCACTACGTGGACGTGTTCGCCGACGAGGAGGGAGTGATCTGGGTGGGGGTCCACTTCGGGAGCCGCGGCCTCGGGCACAGCATCGCCAGCAGCTTCCTCTCCCTTTCCCAGGGTGGAGGCTGGGGAGATCGGGCCCGGGAGCAGGAGGTCCTGTTGGACGTCCGGGAGGGGATCGGCCACGACTACTGGGCTCTCATGAACCTTGCGGGGCGATATGCCTATGCCGGCCGGGAGTGGGTGGCCAGGAAGGTGGTTCGAATGCTCAGTGCCGACGCGACGGACCTGGTGCACAACCATCACAACTTCGCCTGGCGCGAGGAGCACGGCGGCGAGGAGTTCGTGGTCGTGCGGAAGGGCGCGACTCCGGCCTTTCCGGGGCAGCGCGGGTTCGTAGGCGGGTCCATGGGGGATGACGCGGTGATTCTCAAGGGGGCCGAGCCGATGGACGGGCCGACTTTCGACCAGGCGGAGGGCCTCTTCTCCACGGTCCATGGAGCCGGTCGGGTCATGGGTCGGATGGCCGCCAAGGGGAAGTGGAAGCACGGCCGACAGATCACGCGAGGCCGGATCAGTCACGGAATGATGAATCGGTGGCTCGAGCGGAAGGGGGTGGTCCTGAGAGGGGGTGACCTGGACGAGGCCCCCCAGGCCTACCGCCGTCTTCCGGACGTGCTGGCGGCCCAGGGCAGCACGGTGGAGGTCCTGCACACCCTGCGCCCGCTCATCGTGTGCATGGCGCCGGGGAACACCGTGGACCCGTACAAGGACTGAGGAGGGTGGCGGAGGTCCCTGCCACGGCGTAGCCTGCTCCGTGTTGCGGAGCAGCTGTCGTCCCGTGCCGGAGCCCTCTGTCATGCGCCTTTCCTTTCTTCTGATCTGGCTCCTGGTCGTGAGCGCCTGCACCTCGAGTCGCCAGCTGACTCCGCTGGGGGAGGTGCCTCAGCGGGTCTCCGTGGACGTGCAGGAGACCAACTACACCATCGTGGGAAGCACCGACCGGGACCTCCTGGAGGGCATGCGAATCGGCGGGCCGGGCTCAGGGTGGTTTCGCTTCCAATGGAACATGCGTTGGGCGTATGACCAGACCGTCCTCCAACAGTCCAGCATCACCCGAGGGCGAGTGAGCCAGAACCGCTGCGGCATCAATGCCATCCGCATCACCCTCACCTTCCGCAGCACGGTGCCGGAGTGGGAGCCCCCGGCGGATGTCGACCCCCAGCTGGTGGCCCAGTGGCAGACCTTCACCGACGCCATACGCCTCCACGGTGAGGGTCACCGGGACGTGGCACTGGACGCGGTGAGGAAGATCCACCGGGAGCTGGAGTTGCTCGAGACGGAGGATACGCAGAACTGTACCTTCCTCCAGCGCGAAGCGCGCAACGTGGTGGACGAGATCTGGGAAGAGCATCGCCAGATCGATCGCGCCTACCACGACGACACTCAGGGCGGCCGTTCCCAAGGTGTGGTCTGGCCGCCGCGATCCACAGGGACGTGACCATGCTTCGACTCGCCTCCACCACCAGAGCGGTGGCCGTCGCGGGACTGGCCCTCCTCCTCTCGCCCCAACTCGTCTCCGCCACCTGGTCCGTCATCGCCGTGGACCGAGCCACGGGAAGGGTGATCATCGCGTCCGCTACCTGTGTGGCGCAGGAGCGGTTCGCAGGATTTCCCGCCGAAGGGCTGATGGACATCCAGGCCATCGTGGTCCCGGGGCTCGGTGTGGCCGCCGCGCAGGCGGGAGTGGACAATACCCGGGAGAACCAGAACCTCATCTACCGGGAGATGAAGAACGGGACGGCACCGGAGGACATCCTGGCCATGCTCCAGGAAGACCCCCGCATCGAGCGTCGCCAGTTCGGCATCGTGGACCTTCAGGGCCGGTGCGCCGGGTTCTCAGGGGCCGACAATGGACAGGCCTCTCTCTCCGTCCAGGACAGCGTACCCGGGTCGGGAATCGTCTTCTCTGTCCAGGGGAACATCCTGGCGTCCGACCAGGTGGTCCTCGATGCCGTGGCGGCGTTCCAGGCGGAGCCCGGCAGCATGACCGACCGGGTCATGGCAGCCATGGAGGCCGCGGACCGGGCGGGGGGCGACCGGCGATGCACCTGTTCCACGGAGCCGGTCCCGGATGCACCCTGTGAGTTCCGGACCTCCTTCGTGGCCTACCTCCTGGTCGCCGACCGCGACGACCCCGAGGGGGAATCCTACAATGACGGGCAGTACCACCTCTACCTGAACGTCACGGACCAGAACCTGCTCCCGGGGGAGGATGCGAACCCGGTGAAGACCCTGCGCATACGCTACGATGCCTGGAAGGCCGACGGAGGATCCGGCCTCCCAGCTGGGGCTCGGTCCGACCTTTGACGAGAGCCGTACCGCGCCTTGGCCCTTCCCGCTGAAGCCCCGCCAACAGCCCGCACCGCGGGTCCGGGAGGGGAGGTCGCGTGATCGCTCGTCTGCTCATGTCCGCCACCGTATGTGGGGCGTTGTTGGGGTGTGGTCCCCCGGAGTCGGCGTCCCGCGGGAGCTCGGAGGAATCCTCTGAACCGGACCGCCGGATTCTGCTGGATCCCTCCCACCCTGCCTGGTCCACGGAGGCACCGGACACTGTCCGGCTCCGATTCGAGACGACCAAGG
>CP070829.1:2842838-2860228 GCA_020344755.1 Gemmatimonadales bacterium | reverse complement strand
CGGCCCGGGCCGGCTTCCTCCGACGCGGCATCCGGGCCGGTGTCGGCGGCCCCGGTGAGAGGGGCCGAGGACGAGAGGGGCTGGAAGGGATCGCTCCGGCGCTGGTCCAGGGCCTGGACATCCCGCTCCCGGAACCCCTGCAGGCTCGAGCTCAGGCTCTGGTCGCTCAGGGCCTGAACCCGGGGCCGGGCCGCGGTCTGCACCAGCCGGAGGCCGTAGAGCTGGGAGAGGGTGGTGGCCAGCTCCGCGGCGTTGGCGTGCTTCAGCCGATAGACGTAGGTGCGGCGCCCCGCCTCCCCGTCGGATCGGGCATCCAGCTGGCGGATGAGCTCCAGGAACGCCGCCACGTTCGAGGCATGGTCGGTGATCATGAGCCCGTTGGACCGGGGGAGGGCTTCGATCCGCGCCAGCGGCCCGCCCAGCTGACCCAGGACCTCCAACGCCTCTTCGGAGCTGATGTAGTCCAACGGCACGATCTGGGTGACGAGACCCACGGGCCGGGGCGTGGGCAGGGTGCGGCCCGACGAGACCGGTCCGGTGGGGGGCGCGCCCTCCAGGGGCACCACCTGGGCCACGGGGCCACGGTTCACCAGCACCAAGCCCTCCGCCTCGAGGATCGCCTCGAGGATGGGTGCCACCTCGTCCCGGTTCACCGGAAAGGAGGTCGTGTAGGTCACCTGGGTGGCGGGTACGTCCTCGGAAATCAGGACGTTGAGCCCGAGCATGGCCGACAAGGACCGGATCACCCCCCGGATGTCCGCGTTGACATAGTTCAGCGTCGTAGTAGCCTGCGCTGCGCCTGCGGACGGGAGTCCGGCAAGGACCACCGCCGCAAGGAGCGCTACCCGCAGCCACAGAGCCTTGGGATTCCGTCCGTTCATCGCACCGTCCTATTCGTCACGGGATCCTCCCCGAGATGGTATCCAGTCTGAGTATCTGGGTGCGGGCGCCCCGGCGCAGCACCACCAGGGAATCCGTCGCCTGTTCCAGGAGATAGGTGCCCACGCTGTCCCCCACCTGGTAGAGCTCCGCGCCGGGAAGGTCCGGATCGGCGTCGATCAGGGCCACCCAGCCGTCCGGCCCCCGGACCAGACCCGAGAGACGGAATCGCTGACCGGGGCGCGCCGCCGGTGCCCCCGCAGCTCCTGCACCCAGCGTTCCTGCCGACGGCAGAGGAGGGGCGGTCCGGTCCGGCGAGAACACGTTTCCGTCGACGATGGCAGCGTACAGGCTTCCGTCGGCCGAGGGCTCCAGCCACGCCGCCGGGGATGGGGGTCCAGCCATACCCGGCTCCACCGGGGTGGGAGCGCGGGGGGCCTTCACCGGAGTCAGGCGAAGAACGAGAGCCAGGAGCGCGAGCACCCCGGCCAGGGCCAACGCTCGTCGTGCCTCCCGGCGGTTCATGGGCTCCCCTCCCGGGACAGGGCGAAACCGTGGACGCCGATGGTGGCGGTGAGGCCATCCCGTCCGGCCCGAGCGCTCGTGGCAGCGCTTACGCTGAGCTCGTCGACCGCGAGGAGGACCGTGCCCTCCTGAACCCGGCTCAGCAGCTCCACCAGGCCTCGGAGGTCTCCACGGACCGTGATGCGCGCCGGGATCCGCTGGACGGCTTCATCCCCCGCTCCCGCAGCCACTGCATCGACCCGATCCACCTCCATCCCCGCTTCCGTGGCGTACCGATTGAGCAGGAGCTGAAGGTTCGATCCCGCCACCGCCCGGGTTCCTCCCCGAAGGAGCCGATCCTCCGCCTCTCGCCGCTGCCGCTCCGCCTCTCCAAGGGAGGCCCGAATGGCGGCCTCCTCCGCCAGCACCCCCTGGAGGCGGGAGAGCTGCTCGGCCCGGAGGGTGATGCGGGCCTCGCGATCCGACCAGCGACGAGCCAGGGGAAGAACCACGTACGTCGCCGTCAACGCCACCAGGGTCACCACCGCCCCCACGGTGACCACGAGCCGCTCCCGCCGATCAAGTCGTCGGAACATGTCGGAACACGACGGTGAAAGTCTCCAGCTCTTCCCCTCCCACCCGAACCCGCGTGGTGGCGGTGCGGAAGCGGACATCGGCCAGGAGGTTGCTCCCCTCCAGGAGGGCAATGAGGCGGGCGGCGTCGCTCGCACGACCGTTCAGCTCCCACTCGTCACCGGAGGCTGCGAGCCTCGTGAGGTAGGCATCCGGAGGCAGGAGTCGAGTGATGGCCTGCAAGACCTCGAGCGGGTTGGTCCGGTCCTCCGCTGCCTGCTCCAGCCGCCGCAAGTCGTCGGTCAGCGCCAGCGCCTCTCGGCGCAGTTCCAGCACCGGGTCCGCCTGGGCCTCGGCCACCGCCACCTCCCGCTCCAGGGCGTCCAGCGTCGCGCCACGCCGGTAGTCCAGCGCCCAACCCACCAGGGCCAGGGCACCGAGGACCGCCCCCACCCCGGCGGCGGTCCGGCGGCGCTGAACCGCCCTCACCCGTCGGGCCAGTGAGGGGGACGCCAGCGTCAGGGCTGGGGATGCGTCGAGCCCCAGGAGAGCGCCATAGGCTGAGGAAAACGCCCCAGGCACGCCCGGAGGGGTCGGCACCGGTACGACGGTCGCATTCTCTCCCAGGTGGGCTTCGAGCTCGACCGCCACCTCCTCACGCCAGGGATGGAGCGTGCAGGCCCCACCCTCCATGAGCAGCTCAGCGACGAGCCCGGGGAGCTCGCCCTCCCCGGCATACACCTTTCGCAGCTGGGCCAGCCTTCCGTCCACCAGACTCGCCAGGGTCGTCCCCCCGCCGTCGGCGTCGTCCAGGACGATGACCCCACGGCGGAAGGCGTGGACCTCGAGGTGCCGGATCAGGGCCGAGGGTGTCGGCTCCACCCTCTCTACGGAGCCGAGTTCGCCCAGGGCCGTGACCCACGATTCGAACACGTCCAGGGCCACGGCGACCACCAGGTCGTCGTCCCGCACGCCGGCCACCATGGCCTCGTAGCGGACCGGGAAGTACCGTCGCGGATCCATGGCGAGGATCCGACGCCGCTCGTCCATGGACAGGGGCGGCAGGTCCACCCGCTTGGCGTGCACCACCGACATGTCCAGCGCCACCGCGATCACGTTCCCGGTGCCGAACCGCTCCCGGAGCGCCGCGAGCGATTCCGGAGGCGGGGGACTGCCCCACTCCACCTCCATGGCCTCCCGGGCGCCGGCCCCACCCGCCGACCGGCAGGCACGCAGCCGGGTCGGTCCGACCTCGATCCCGAGGGCGGACGAGGGCATGCGCCAAGAAATCCAGCGGGAACTCGCCATCGCGCGCGTCCGCCTCCGTCGTCACCACTCCGTCGTCACCGCCCTCCCTAGGGGAGGGCGTCCGGGATCCTCGGCCCCCGGCGACGGGATGAGTGAAGACTACAGATGTTTCAAGAGCTGTGCCATCGTGGCGTTCCTTTCCCTTCGTCGGGAGACCCCCCGTGCGGTCGGCTCGGGGATCCCCTCCCACGCTGTGGGGAAACGGCACCGCCTGCTTGGGAATCTCGGCGAGCGGCGGGAAAGCGGTGAGGATTCCCGGGGATTCCGGGCCCGACTTGGACCCCCGCGCCGCACCAGCGAACGTCCCCATCCGCCCCCCCTCGGGCCCCGTGGCGCCCACGCTCTGTGGCGGGAGGTCCACAGCTCGGCGCTGGCAAGCCTCTTGCTCGCTCAGGACCTTGGGAGGCGCGTATGAAGATCTCGAGCCCGGCCTTCGAAGACGGGGGTGAGATCCCCCGAGGCCACTCGTGCGACGGGGAGGATACCTCCCCTGCCCTGCACTGGACCGGCATCCCGGACGGAGTCGAGTCCCTGGCACTGATCGCGGACGACCCGGATGCGCCGGCCGGCACCTGGGTCCACTGGCTGATCTGGAACCTGGATCCTGCCGCTCCGGGTCTTCCGGTGGGAGTGGGCCCGGGAGCCAGTGGTTCCGGGGCCGTGCAGGGTGCCAACTCCTGGGGAAACGCCCGCTGGCAGGGTCCGTGTCCCCCGGGAGGCACGCACCGCTATTTCTTCCGGTTGTACGCCCTGGATCGAACGCTCGACCTCGCCGAGGGTGCGGCGCGGGCGGAGTTGGAGCGCGCCATGGAGGGCCACGTGGTGGCCACGGCGGAGCTGATGGGGCACTACGGCCGGAATCGTTAGCGGCGCGCATTCCGGACAGGGGAAAACCCCGGGGCGTTGTGTTCTTTGGACCCGCCCTGGGCCATTCTTGCCCACCGGTGCCTCGGCAGCCCCCATCCAGGCGGCCGGGACGCCGATCGAACGAAGGAGGACACGACATGCTCTTCAGTCTTTCCATGTTCCCCATCGGCGTGGGCGACGAGATCGCCCATCCCGTGGCCGAGGTGGTGGACGAGATCGAGAAGGCGGGCCTCGTTCACCGGGTGACCGCCATGGACACCCAGATCGAGGGCCGATGGGAAGAAGTCATGCCCGTCATCCGCCGAGCCCAGCAGCGGCTCCTGGACGAGCATCCCCGGGTCTTCTTCACCCTCTCGGTGGACGAGCACACCGGGGTGCCGCCCATCCGGCTTCAGGAAGCCGTGGACGACATCAAGCAGGAGCTGGCCCACGAGATCTCGCGCTGAGTGCGTGAGTGGAGGGTCGAGGGCGAGCGTCCGGACGGGGTCACCACGGATGACCCTCGGGGAGGGAGCGACCTCGAGGGACGGTGAGACCCCGGACCGGCCTGGGCTTGCCTCGCTTCGCACTGCCGTCCTGTACTCCGAGGAGGTGGGGATCGGTCTGGCCGCCGGAAACGACCGCGAGCTGTTCAAGTGGTTCCTGGCCAGCACCCTCTACGGGGCCCGGATCAGCGAGACAATTGCCCGAGCGACCTATCGTGCGTTCGAGCGACACCGGCTCCTGGATCCCCGAGCCATCCTTCGGGCGGGACGGGACTTCCTGATCGGGACCGTGATGGCGGAGGGAGGCTACGTCCGCTACGACCACCAGCGCAGCGACCAGCTCCTCCGGAACGCGACGACCCTGCTCGACGAATACGGTGGCAGCCTCAAAAGGCTCCACCGCCGGGCCTCCGACGCGCAGGACCTGGAGGGCCGGCTCCAGAGGTTCCACGGCGTGGGGCCTGTCACCGCGAACATCTTCCTCCGCGAGCTCCGCCCCGTCTGGGCGAAGGCGGACCCGGAGCCCCTCCCGGTGGTGGTGGAGAGCGCCGGCTGCCTGGGGGTGAACCTGGCGGCCCTGGACCGCAAAAGCTGGGAGTTCTGCAGGGTGGAGGCCGGGCTCATTCGCTGGCGCCATGGTGGCCGCCGGCGCCGAAGGACCGGCGGTGGACGAGGCGACGGAGGGCCCGGCGGAGGATCGGACAATTTCGCCGGGGGGTCCGGGGAGGCCGTCTAGCGGAGGGGCGAAGCCGGGAGCCCGTGCCGGCCCACCCTCCGCCCCCACCGGCGACCCACGGCTCCGGTTCCAGCTTGCGCCCCCCCGCAGCGCGTCGGATCTTGGGCCCCAGCGAGGAGCCCTCCCATGTCCGACCTCATCCCCCGCATCAACGCCGCCCTCGAGGGTCGTTACCACATCGAGCGAAAGCTCGGTGAGGGTGGGATGGCGATTGTGTATCTCGCCGAGGATCTCAAGCACGAGCGGAAAGTCGCGCTGAAGGTGCTCAAGCCCAGCCTGGCGGCGGTGGTCGGCGCCGACCGCTTCCTGGCCGAGATCAAGACCACGGCCGGGCTCCAGCACCCCCACATCCTGCCGCTGCACGACTCCGGCGAAGCCGATTCGTTCCTCTTCTATGTAATGCCCTTCGTGCAAGGGGAGTCTCTCCGGGCGCGGCTCGATCGTGAGAAGCAGCTCCCCGTGGAGGAGGCCGTTCGGATTGCCCGGGACGTGGCGGAGGCGCTCCAGGCCGCCCACACCCACGGCGTCATTCATCGCGACATCAAGCCCGCGAACATCCTGCTCAGCGGCGGACGTCCACTCGTGGCCGACTTCGGGATCGCTCTGGCGATCAGCGCTGCCGGCGGGGGAGGCCTGACCGAGACCGGTCTCTCCATGGGGACGCCCTACTACATGAGCCCCGAGCAAGCCTCCGCGGACCGGATCACCAGCCCCACGACGGATGTGTACTCCCTCGGGTGTGTCCTGTACGAGATGCTCGTCGGGGAGCCACCCTTCGTGGGCGCGACGGCGCAGGCCGTGCTGGCGAAGATCCTCACCCAGGACACGCCAACGTCCACCCTTGTGCGTCCCTCCATCCCGGCCAATGTGGACGCGGCCATCCGGAAGGCCCTGGAGAAGCTCCCGGCGGATCGTTTCAGGGACGCGCTGTCGTTCGCTGGCGCGCTGGGGAATCCAGGATTTCGGCATGGCGGGCCGAAGGTCTCGGCCCCCGGCGACGCGAGGGGCCCGTGGACCCCCCTCACCATCGGACTGGCTGCGTCGGCTCTCGTGTTCGCCACCGCCTTCGGGCTCCAGCTTCTTCGCCCGACCCCCGACGTGCCCGTCGCCCGGTTCGACATCACGCCACCCCAGGGCAGCGACTGGGTCACGGACCTTCCGGGCAGGGTGGTGGCCATCGCCGCGGACGGCACCCACCTGGCCTACGTGGGATGGGGTCCTGGGGGAACCCAGATCTGGCACCGCCGTCTCGACGAGTTGGAGGCGACGCCGATTCCGGGAACGGAAGGGGGGGAGAACCCGGTCTTCTCGCCGGATGGGCAGTCCATCGCGTTCTGGGCCAACCAGAGCCTGAAGACCGTCTCCTTGCTGGGGGGTCGCCCGGCGACGGTGATTCCGGAGGGCGGCGTCGGCAGTCGCTACATCGCCTGGGGCGACGACGACATGCTCTACTACGCGGCGGACGTGAGCGGTCAGGGGAACTATCTCACGTTCCGCATTCCACCCGGCGGAGGAGAGCCCGAACAGGTCACCGACCCGATCCCGGATGTCCTCCGCATCTCCGTGCCGGCCCCGCTGCCCGACGGAAAGGGGACCCTCCTTACCGTTCGGCGCGGGAACGACGCCCAGGCGACCACGGTTGGGGTCGTCGGTCGTGCCGGCGGGGCAGTCCGGGAGCTCTTCCCGGGGCTCGGACCGCAGTACTCCGCCAGCGGACACATCGTCTTCGCGACGGCCGACAACGCCATGATGGCGGTCCCCTTCGACCTCGATCGACTCGAGGTGACGGGTACGCCCATCCAATTGTTGGACGGGGTCGCGACCCGGTTGCCCGGAATGGCGGCCCACTTCTCGATCTCTCGCACCGGAACCCTGGTCTATCGACGGACGACGGCGGGAGCCACTGCCCGCGCGGCCGCCCCTCTCCGGCTGGTCTCCATGGACCTCGAGGGCGAGGAGTCCCGGCTACCCCTCGAGCCTCGCCGGTTCGAAGCGCCGACCTGGTCCCCGGACGGACGCTCCGTGGTGTACACCGACGGCGATCAGCTCTACATGTACGACGTGGTGGTCGGATCCCGACCGCGGCAGCTGACCTTCACCGGCAACAACCGCAACGCGGTCTATTCGCCGGACGGGAGTCACATCGTCTTCGAGTCCACGCGCCAGGGCACGCAGGGCTCCGACCTCTTCATCAAGAACCTCACCGACGATTCCCGGGCCCGTCCCCTGGTCACCCTGGGCATGGATCAATCTCCGACCCAATGGCCGTCGGACTCGGTGATCCTCGTCGAACAGGGGGTCCTGGGGATCGCCGATCTGGGGCAGCTCGACCTGGCGGATCCGGAGCGCCCCCGAATCCGGGAATACCTCACCTCGGAGTCGGATCTTCGCGGCCTCGTCGTGTCTCCAGACGGGAGGCTGGCGGCCTACGTCGTCACGGAATCGCGGGAAGGGAGCGTGCGGGTGGCGGTGCACGTCCGGAGCTTCCCGGAGCCGGGCCTGCCCACCATCGTCGCCGAGACGGTCGGCCGAACCTTCGCGGCGCCCACGTGGTCCCTCGACGGACGGGTTCTGTACTTCTCCGAGGCCATGGCCGAAGGGCCTCCCACCGAACTCCCCCAGGACTGGCTCTTCCTTGCGGCGCGAATCGACCGGGACCCGGTGCCGGCCGTCGCGTCCGTCGACACGCTCTTCGTCGCCGCGAACATCGCGCGCCCCACGGGGGGTGCCGGACTTCACCCCGACGGAGACCGGTTCCTGACGGCACAGGGGCTCGCCACCGACGGGACACCGCTTGCCGACACCGAGCCGGATCAGCTCGTCCTCGTCCAGGGGTTCTACAATCTCCTCCGCGGTCGCGTGCCCGACTGAGTCCGACGTCGGATCCCCCGTAGACGGGCTGGATCGTCCCGGGGCTTCACTGCGGGGCAGATCCTGAGGGCCGCGAAGCCCTGCAGCCGACCCCACGCCGAGAGAACCGCGGGACGTGGGCCAAACGCCGTGGACAGGCGCATCGTGGCAGCTGAGCTCACCGACGGGGGACACACGACGCGTCCCAATCGCAACGGGTGCCAGCTCCCCGCACGTCTTGCCCGAGCCCCCCCGAAGCCCGTTCGGTCAGGGGCGCCACTCGCGATACTTGCGATACGCCGGCTCGCTCTCGGAGGCGTAGCGCTCGAGCTGGCCGCAGAGCCACTGGATCCACTCGTCGAACTTCTCCCCCCCCTGCTCCTGCCGCTGGTGCTCGGCCCACACGTGGATCTTCCGCCAGACCGCCAACACCATCCCACCCATGAGCTCCCAGACGGCGTCGATGGAGATGACTCGCCGGTGGACCATGATCCCCACCGACTCCAGCGTGAGGCTCACGAGCATCGCCGCGTCCTCGCGGCCGGGTACCGCCTCCATCTCTTCCGGGCTGACACCGTCGGGAAGGGAGAGCACGATCCGCATGGCCCGCGCGAACTCCGGCGTCTGAAAGGAGCGCGCGAGCTCCACCGCCGCCATGTCGGAGCGCTGCCGACGGAAGTGCGCAAGCTGGACGAAGGCGAACCCGATACTCCCCACCAGCACCAGGGCGCCGAAGACCTCCGCCAGGCTCGCCAGGGTGTCGAGACTGAGCATGGGAGCAAGATGCACTTCGGAGGAGCGCTGCACGAGACCTTTCCCAGAACAGAGGCATGACCTTTACCAGAACGGAGGCATGCCGCCTGACTTTCGCTCCCGACCCCTGCGGGCGGAGAAGGGCAAAGGCGCCTCGTCCGCCGCGGAGGTGAATCTCGGGCCGGGTCCCTTCGGGGGCCCGGCCCGCTCTTTCTTGAGGTGGTTCGGAGTTGCCGGGTCGCCACCCCTCCAGGCTCCGAGGCCGCCCGGAGTCCGCTGGATCGGTCAGCGGGTGGTTGCCGACTCAGACGTGGCGAAGCCCCGCAGCCGAGCCCTCGAGTGGGCGGGAGGCACCGACGTGGGACTCGAACCGGGGGTGTACAACCTTTCTGAGACGAGTGATGTCTACCTAGATAGAGATAGACCTGCATCGACCTACCGGGTGTGGTGAAATGGGTATTCGAATGACCTTTGCGACGGCCGCCGTGATTCAGGCGCTTGCCGCCGGCTACCGGTACGGTTTCGACATCGTCGAGGCCACAGGCGTCCGTGGAGGCACGGTCTACCCGATTCTCCGGCGCCTCGAGGCCAAAGGCCTGGTGTCCGCGGAATGGGAGGACGCGGAGATCGGCCGGGAAGAGGGCCGGCCGTCCCGGAGGTATTACAGGCTCACGGCGGCGGCCGCCGCCCTCGCCTCGGAGGCCGCGCAACGCTTCCGGGTACCTCTGGGGCCCCTCCCCTCTTCCGGGATCGACGCGTGGGGAGGAACGGGAGAATGACGAGGAGACTGCTCCGGGCGCTCGGAAGGCTCGTCAGCGAGAGCGATCGCACGGAATGGGTGTCCGAGTGGGAGGCGGAGGTGGAGGAGGCAGCCCGCCGTGGCCGGAGCCGCATCCGGATTCTCGCGTGGGCCACCGAAGACGCGATGCGCCAGCTGTTGGACGGAGTCCGGCAGGCCGGGCTTTTCGTGGAAGCCCGTCACGCGCTGCGCCGAGTCCGGCGGGCGCCTGGGTACTCGCTCGCTGTCATCCTCACGCTCGCACTAGGAATCGGGGCCAACACCGCAATCTTCTCCGTCGTTGACACCTACCTCGTCCGGCCACTCGCCCTGGACGAGCCCGACCGCACAGTCCTGCTGAACAAACAACGCCAGGACCGCTTCGGCTTCACCTCCGCACCGAACTACCTCGACTGGCGGGAGCGGTCCACCTCCTTCGACGCGCTGGCCGCCGTGCAGATGTGGAGCACGACGCTCACCGGGCTCGACGTTCCACGCCGCGAGCGGCTGGCGCTCGTCCGACCCGAGTTCTTCGACCTGCTCCGGCAACAGCCGGCGCTGGGCCGAGGCTTCACGGAGGCGGAGGGGGAGCCGGGCGCGGCGGCCGTCGCGGTGCTCAGCCACGACCTGTGGTTGGATGCCTTCGGCTCCGACCCCGGCGTCCTGGGCACCTCGATCACCCTCGACGGCGTGGCGCGGACGGTGGTCGGGGTTCTCCCCGCGGGGATCGAGGTCCCCGGCTTCGCCGCGCGCGTGTATACGCCGCTCGTCTTCGAGGGCGATGCCCTCGAGGTGCGCGGCCGAAACAACCTGTACGTCGTTGGACGTCTGGCCGACGGGATCTCGCTCGATCGGGCGAAGGCCGAGATGGACGGGATCGGGCGGCAGCTCGCCTCGGCGTACCCCGAGGCCAACGAGGGATGGACCGTCTCGGTCCGCCCCCTGCACGACGCCCTGGTCGCGGACCATGCGAATCCGCTCTGGATCCTCCTCGCGGCCTCGGGATTCGTCCTGCTGCTCGCGTGCGTCAACATCGCGAGCCTGGTCGTGGCCAGGGGGATGACCCGCGAACGCGAGTTCGCCGTACGGTTCTCGCTCGGCGCCGGACGGCCCCGGCTCTTGGCCCAACTCGTCAACGAGACCTTGCTCCTCTCGGTCCTCGGGGGCGCCCTGGGTGCGGCGCTAGCCGCCCTCGTGATCCGTCCGATCCGGGCACTCGTGCCCCCCTCCCTGACTTCGCTCGCCGACGTCGCCGTCGACGCTCGCGTCCTCGCCTTCGCGCTCGCCGCCTCCGTTCTTACCGGGCTCCTCGCCGGCCTCCTGCCCGCGTTGCGCCTCGTGCGCGGCACCTCGGGCGGCGCGGCTGGCGTCGGCGGACTGCTCCGGACCCGCTCCGGGAACGCCCGGGGTAGCGGCCTTCTGGTGGGCTCGCAGTTCGCGCTGGCCACCATGCTCGTCTTCGGCGCCGGCCTGATGGCCCGAAGTTTGTCCGCTCTTTACTCGGTGGACACGGGACTCCGGCACGAGGCGCTCTCGACCTTCCGGGTCACGCTGCCCCCCGCCCGATACGCCGAGCCTGCCTCGGTCATCGCGGGGATCGATCTCGTGCTCGAGGGACTTCGCGCGCAGAGCGCCGGCGCCGCCGCCGTATCCCACCTTCCGCTGTCCGGCGCCAACCTCCGGTCCTCGGTCATCCTGGAGGGTCGTGAAGTCGCCATGTCCACCAACGGACCGAGTGCGGGCATCCGCGTCGTCACCCCTGGATACTTCGACCTGGTCGGGATCCCCGTCACCCGTGGACGGGTCTTTTCGGGCGACGACGCCCTCGACTCCGAGCCAGTGGCGGTGATCAATCAGCGAGCCGCAGAGCTCTTCTGGCCGGGGGAGGATCCCGTGGGCCGGTGGATCGCCTACGCCGAGGACGCGCAGGGAGATCACATCCGACGCCGTATCGTCGGAGTCGTGGGGAACACCCTCTTCGCCGGCCCCGGCGAGCCCGCGGCGCCGGAGGTCTTCCAGCCCCACGCCCAGACCACCGAGGTATGGCGGTGGTTCGGGCGAACGATGTCGTTCGTCGTGGGCACGCACGACGGCTCGGTGATCCCCCTCCGCAGCGCGCAATCGGTGATGGCTCTAGCCGATCCCGACCTGCCCGTCGTGGGGCTCGCCGCGCTCACGGATATGTACGACCGGTCAATCCGGACACCCCGGTTCCACGGGACCCTGATCTCCCTTTTCGCCGGACTGGCGCTCATCCTCGCCTCCGTCGGCCTCTACGGAGTCACGGCCTTCGACGTGCGCCGGCAGTGGAACGAATTGGGCGTACGGAAGGCGCTGGGCGCCGGGGGCGGATCCATCGTTCGCCGCGTTCTGGGCCGATCCCTCGGGGCGGCCCTGGCCGGGACGATCACCGGGCTCGCCGGAGCGCTCCTCGTCGGCCGCGCCTTCGAACAGATGGTCTTCGGCGTGAGCGTCCGCGATCCCGCCGCGATCGGGGGTGTGGTCATGGTACTCCTCCCGGTCGCACTCCTGGCTTCGTGGATCCCGGCTGCGCGAGCCGCGCGCGTCGATCCCGTCGAGACGCTTCGGTCGGAGTAGTCGGAGCGGGGTCTGCGCGGGTGAAGATGCCCCCGCCCGGTGACGGTGGGACTCCGAGCCGAAGCGCACGACGCGCCGAGGCTGGCTCGCTAAGCGAGCTTCACCCACGGGTCCCGAGGGACGCCGGTGTTCGAGGATTAAAGGCGCGTCTGAGAGCCCGACCAGAGTCGGACGTACGTGGCGCGGCTCTTCAGTCGGCGGAAGAGTGGCGCACCTGGATCTCGCCCCGGACCGGGTCGAACCCGAGGACCTGCATGACGAAGTCGAGCTGCGGGGGTGGAATGAACTGGGGGAAGTTGCACAACGTCTGGTACTGTACCTCGGGAACCGTGCCGAGACCCGTGATCCGGTCGGGAGCAGCCGCCCCGCCCCCTTCACCGTTGTCCTCCACACCGAACGCGTTCCATGTCGGACAACCAGTCCCAGCGAAGCAAGCTTGCTGTCCGGGCCGTGTCTCCGGCGCGTGAAGACCATTGCGATCCCATGCTCGTCCGTGGTGGACGACATCAAGCAGGAGCTGGCCTACGAGATCCCCCGCTAAGCGCCCGCATAGCCCGGATTCTGCTGGATGTTCGGGTTGGCCTTGATCTCCGCCCAGGGGATCGGAAGGATGAAGTAGGGGCCGGGATAACCGTAGAAGCATACGTCGCTCGTACAGTCGGTTCGGACGACGTCGAGCCGATGCCGGGTGATGTCGAAGACCCTGTGGCCCTCATACCCCAACTCGATCCGACGTTCGAGGAGAATCTCATCCAGCAGGGCCTGCCCCGTCGCCGTCACCGGCGGCGCCGTCGCCAGCCCACGCTGACGGATCCGATCGAGATCGGCCTGCGCGGCGGCGTCGTTCCCGCTGAGGACGTACGCCTCCGCCCGGTTCAGGTAGACCTCCGAGAGCCGAATGACGGGCACGTTGTCCGTGTTCGCTCTGGTGGGCCACTTGTTCACCCGGTGGCTCGCATAGATGCCGACGAGGAGTGGGTCTTCCACGAACATCTGCCACCGGATGTCGGCGGGATCGATGCGGTCCAGGAGGTCCTTGGCCGGGAGGAAGTCCCCATAGCCGGACGCCCGGTACATGCCGCCCAGGCTGTCACTGCCCCGGTTGTCCGTATCGGTGCTTTGCATCTCGAAGATGGCTTCGGACGATCCACCGTCAGCGAACTGGTCGATGTAGGCCTGGCCCTCGACCAGCGAATACTTGCCGCTGCCGATGACCGCGTTGGCCATGGCGATGACGCTTCCGAAGTCCTCCATGTACAGGTAGACCCTGGAGAGCAGCGCCTGCGCCGCCTCCCTGGTGAACATGAACGGACCCCCTCGGGCGGTGGTCATCCGGTCGATGGCCACGGTGAAGTCGGAGACGACCTGCTCGTACACCTCGGCAACCGTATTCCGCGCTGGGCGGAGCGTCGGATCCGACTCGAGCACGATGGGGACTCCCGGGTGCGAGGCGTCGGCGGTGAAGGTGTAGTGCTGGCCGAACATCCTCACCAGGTCGAAGTATGCCAGCGCTCTCGCCGCGTGGGCCTCTCCGACGAGCTGGTCGAATTCCACGCGCACCGCATCGGGCGGCTCATAAGTCGCGTTTATGATGTGGTTGGCCATGTTCACGGCCTCGTAGATCTCGGCCCAGAGTTCGGTCGCGTACCCGTGGCTGGTGACCGTCTGGCCCTCGAAGTTGTGGAACTCCTGATACCGACCGCTGGAACCGCTGAGCTTGACGTCCTCGCCCATCTGGTCGGCGAGGAGCGGAAGACTCCGTCCATACCAGTCCGCGATGGACATCTGGTCGTAGATGCCGATGGTAGCCGCCCGGAAGTCTCCGAGGGTCCGGAAGTAGGCGCCGTCCCAGACCTCGTCGGTGGGAGCCAGGGTGAGATCGACGCACCCGGCGATCAGGAGCAGAAACGGCAAGTAAGTCCCTGGACGTGGTGCCTTCCCATCTCTCATGCGGCCCTTCGTCCCCAGGGCAGACGGGGCGCCGCCCCATCCCCGGGACGCCTCCTCGGCCCGGCCACGACGCCCGGCGCGGGTCGGCCGGTCCGGTGTTGAGTGGAATCGGAGTTCCCTGGACCCATGATCCGGTACCCGGCCTCCGGCAAGTCGGGATCTGCCTGATAGGCCTGTACGACACGGACGCGGCACAGGGGCTCGCTTCCGACGGTACACCGCTTCCCGACGCCGGGCCGAAAGGAGGGGGTAGGAGCACCGGGAGTACGGATCCGCCGAGCCGCGCCGTCAGCGCTTGAGTGACTCGCATCCGCTGGCGTGCCCCTCCTCGGCCGGCTTTCCGATGAGGAGGGCCCTCACCCGGTCCCCGGGAGGAGTCGTTCACGCCAGCGCCGGGTCTGGGCCTGCTCCGGCAGGTGCGGCATCGTCTCGGCCTGGTGCGCGGCAATCTCGAAGTGGCGCTCGGCCCCTGCGACGTCCCCGGCCGCGGCGGCCGACATTGCCGCGAACCGCTCCGTGAGGCCGTGTGTCCAGAACACGACCGTGCCCATCTCCAGCAACTGGGCGAGAAGCTCATACGGGCGGGCCGCGATGTCGGGACGATCGAGGACCAGGGCCGCCTCGACGAGCGACACGATCCGGGTCCAGGTCCCCCAGGCCAGGTCCGATCCCGGCTCCGGCAGGCGCTCGGCCTCGCGCTCGAGCACCTCCATGGCGGCGTCCGGGTCCGCATGCGCGAGCACCACCAGGCGGACCCCGTGCGGGATCCCCTCGTGAGCGGGCGGGAGCTCGTGCGGGAACGATCCCTGGACGTGCCGTAGCGCGGCGTCCACGTACCCGGCGCGAAGCTCGATCATGGCCAGATACGGCTTGATGACGGCGTCCCACGGAAGGTCCTGCTCCTCGCACAGCTCGAGGATTCTGTCTCCCGCCGCCCGCGCGGCCCCCAGGTCACCCGCCGCGAATTCGTAGGTGAACGCCGCGGAATCCGAGTGGAGGAGAGCGCCGATGTCTCCCTCCAGGCGGGCGATCGGAACCACCTCGGCCACGGCCCGACGCGCATCCTCGAACCGGCCGAGCAGCGGCAACGCGAGCAGCGCGATTCCGAAGGCATCCGCCAGGTCCCACGGGGTCCCGACCTCGCGGACCAGGGCGACGGACCGCTCGCCGGCCTCCCACCAATCCCTCGCCCGCTGGCTGTGCTCGAACTGGAACATGCGGGTCAGGAGGGCCTCGCACCCCAGCAGCCGGTCATCGCCGAGCGCCTCGGCCATGGCGATCGCCTCGGTGTTCAGGCGATCCGTCGCCTCGTAGTCGGCCAGCTCGCTGTGACCCCAGGCGCTCATGGCGAGGAGCCGGCAGCGGGCCGCACTCGGCTCTTCGCCCACGACCGCGAGGCCGCGGCCGCACATCTCGATGTTCTCCTCGGGCTTGCCCGCCCACACCCTGAAGAATCCGACCTCGCGGCACAGCCGTGCGAGGAGATCGTTTTCGCCGGCCGCTTCCAGGTAGGGGAACGCCTCCACCAGATCCGCCTCTGCATGCGGCCACTTGGCGAGCATCCGCCGGGCCAGCCCGCGGTGGTAGAGGAGCTTGCCCCGGTCCGGGTCGGCCTCGGGGCCGTGGGTCTCCTCCAGGATCGACAGGGCGGTGTCGAAGTATGCCTCCGCCTCTTCGGCCGCGGCCGTCGCAACCGCCTCGAGACCGGCGAGCAGGTGCATGCGTATGGTCAGGTCCGGGTCGGCCGCCGCCCCCCCCGCGGCCAGGTGCCGGGCCATCTCGGCGGCGTGGTCGTCGATCCGGTCTCCGTACGTCGCCTCCATCGCCTGGGCGATCCGCGCATGGAGCCGGCGGCGCCGGACGAGGGACAGACCGTCCTCCAGCGTCTGTCGGATCAGGTCGTGCGCGAACGCGTAGTGGGTCGCCCGGGCCCCGGACTCCGGAGCGATCAGGCCGGAACGCTCGGCCTTCTCCACGGCGTCGACGAACGCGTCGCCATCGGCGGCCATCGCTTCGAGCACGTCAAGATCGAATCTGCGGCCGATCACGGCCGCCTCGCCCAGGAGTGTCGCCACGTCGTCCCCCAGTCGCACCAGTCGGCGCTCGATGACCACCCGGACGCCCTCAGGTACGTCGAGCTCAACGGCGTCGAGGTCCGCCCGCCAGGCGTCGCCGTCCAGAAGACGCCCTTCTTCGGCGAGGTGCTCGAACACCTCCTCGACGAAGAAGGCGTTGCCGTCGGTCGCTTCGAAGATCGCGTCGACCAGGACGGCGGGTGGCCCCGGAGCCCCGAGGTGCGCGAGCAGCTCGCCCACGGCGTCCCGCGTCAGGGCCTTCAGATGGAGCCGCTCGGCCTGCTTCTGCCGAACCAGGTTCGCACGTCCCTTGCGGAACGGCTCATCGATGTCGGCCTCCGTATCCCGATGGGTCGCGAGCACGACCACGGGCATCGACGGCACGTGCGGGGCGAGGTGCTGGATCAGGTGCATCGTCGCCTCGTCGGCCCACTGGAGGTCGTCGAGGAACAGCACGATGGGCTGCGCGGCGCTCAGTGTGCGCAGGAACTCGAGCATCCCGTTCGACAGGTAACGACGCAGCTGCTCCGGGGGCAGCTCCGGCGGCGTCTCCAGGTCCGGGAAGACCCGCTGCAGCTCGGGCTGGAGCCGCACCACCTCGCGCCCACGCCCCTCCACCGCAGTTCTGAGGATGTCCCGTGGGGCGAGGCGACAGATCTCGTCGAGGATCTCCACGAACGGGATGAACGGCTCGCCGCCCTCTCCTTCGTAGCAGTGGCCCGCGAACGTCGTCATCCCCCGACCGCGGGCGATGGACAGGACCTCGTCGGTCAGACGCGTCTTGCCGACCCCGGGCTGGCCGCCGATCAGCACGAGGGTACCGGCGCCGGAGGCCGCCGCGTCCAGCTTCGCGCCAAGCTCCTCGAGTTCGGCCCCGCGACCGACGAGCGGAGGCCCGGCCGGTGGCCGGGCCGAGGCGGCCTCGAAGGAGGCCGTCGCCGGGGACCGATCCCCTCGAGGTGCGGACCCGACCGGGGGGCCGCCCGCGTCCTCCGTCGGCGTCGAAAGCGCCCGGGCCCAGGAGGTGACGTCCC
>CP070829.1:2825198-2842738 GCA_020344755.1 Gemmatimonadales bacterium | reverse complement strand
GGACCTCCTGGCCGTCCACCAACGGTCGAAGGGACCAGCGCACCCCCACCACCCCGCCCCGCCGAGGGTGCACCTGGCCATCCACGCCGGCCACGGCGTTGCCCGCCAGGAGGGCGTCCCGCATGGCTCGCGCCTCGGGAAGCTCACCCGTGTCTTCCGGGACGGGAAAGCCCGCGTGCAGGACTCTGTGGAAGCGCCGGCCACGGGCGTCCTCCTCGGTGAAGCCGAGCAGTCTGGAACCGGCCTGGTTCAGTCGGATCACGCGCCCTGAAAGATCCACCCCCAATACCGCCTCGGCGGTGGCCTCCAGGATTGCGTCGATCTCCCGACGGGCGCGAAGCGCGTCCTTCCTTCGACGGGTAGCCTCCTCCACCGCAAGGTTGAGGTGGCGAGCCAGCCGAGCCGTGGCAACGGTGGCGGCGAGGGCCATCAGGGCCAGGAGCCCGGTCAGCAGTCCCTGGAACCGCCAGCGGGTGTACTCGACCCACTCCTGGGCCCGCGCCGCCCGTTCGCTCAGGTGCTCGCGGAAGTCGCCCGACACCCTGAGGAGTCCTTCGTAACGGTCGAGATCGGCCCGCCGGTGCTGAAGGTATCCGGGTATGGAGTCCGGGGATTCCAGGACTCCCCGGTGCTCCAGTTGCCAGATCGCCGCCCTGTTCCGGACCGCGGCCGCGGCCGAAAGGTCCGCCGGCTCGACGCGCACACGACCGGTGAGTCCCTCGAATTCGGTGGTTTCCAGGTACAGACGGAGGGTATCGAACTGCTGGCTCTCCCGCTCCAGGAGTGCGTTGTACTGGTCCCGCGCAACCAGGGACCCCGTGAGGAGGTACTCCTGGAACCGGGTCATCTGTCGCGCGTGGATGGTCTCGATCTCCGCCGCCTTCCGCCGGGCCAACTCCAGCTTGCGCATCTCGGCACCGGCCTCACTCACCACCCGCTCCACCCATACGGGGACGGCCGCCAGCGCCAGCAGCGCCGTGGCGATGAAGATGACCGACCAGGGAAATCGGCGCCTCATCTTCCTCCCTCCCCTCCGCGGGACCAACGCACCCCGGGGATGACCCGCTCCTCCACAATGTTGGCCAGGGTGGAGAACAGATCGCGGGCGTCGGCGTCCAGGAGTCGGAGGCGGCCGTCGTCGGGCTCGTCCGACCCCGTCCCACCCCGGATCACCCGGACCATGAAGCGGTCCTGGTCCACACCAGCCAGGTCCCCGATCGGGTCCGGCCCACCGGGGCCCCTTCGCACCACCTCCACCGCGGGCAGGGGCTCTCGCTTCCACCCCTCCGCCACCACGACGTCCGCTTCGGACAGGTAGCGCGCGGCCAGCCGGGTGACCCGAAGCTCACCCCCGTGCCCCCAGCCCCCCATGAGCGCCATCTGGTCGGGTCCGGCGAGCAGCACGCGCTCCGCACCGGATTCGTGCCGGAGCCGATGAGAGTCGGTGCCCGGGGTGTCGAGCCGAAAGTGGTGGCCATGCTTGAGAGCCATCACCCGGTAGCCCCTTGCCCCGAGCTCCTTCGCCAGCCCCACCGCAACCGTGGTCTTCCCTGCGTCCTTCCAGCCGGTCACGGACACCACGGGTGGTGCCGCAGGCGGCAGGTCGAGCGCGCGCTCCACGTGGGCGGGCCGATTGACGTTCAAGAACGGCTCGGAGTGCCCGGCCACGTCCTCCAACTCCGCCGCGGGTACGACCTCGATCCGCTCCTGTAGGCTATCGAGCCAATCCTGGGCGGCCAGACCTTCGGTGCCGTCGATCCACCGGCTCAGATTCTCCGCCAGGCCCGCTCCGTACACCCCCGCCAAGGGCTGGAGCCCCCTCCGGGTCCGGGGTACCACCGCTCGGGCCGCGGGGTCGGGTAGCCCCCTCCAGCGGCGGATCAGCTCCAGGAGGACCGGGGCGGTGACACGAGGCAGGTCCACGGCCAGGACAACGATGCCGGAAAGGCCGGAGGTACGGGCCCGAAGAAGCGCGGTCTCGAGGCCCGCGAGCGGGCCGCCGTCCTGGCGTCGGTCCGGAGAAGGCTCCATCCCCGCCGGCGCATCCGGGAGACCTTGGAGGACGACCCTCGACGCGGCGGGGGCGACGGCGTTCCAGGACCGGGACAGGAGCGTGCCCCCGGGCACGGCGACCCCCTCCTTCGGGCCACCCATGCGACGACCCCGGCCCCCAGCGAGGACCACCCCAAGGAGACCGCTCACCGGACCCGATCCTCTCCACTGTACAGGTTGTACCCGCCGTCCCGGACGAAGCCAGCCAGGGTGACGTTGAAGCGCCTCGCCAGTTCCACGGCCAGGGAGGTGGGCGCCCCCACGGCGGCCACGATCGGAACTCCTGCCACCACCGCCTTCTGCACCACTTCGAACGAGACCCTGCCACTGACCACCAGAGCGGCGTGCAGGAGAGGGAGCCGCCCTTCGAGGAACGAGGCCCCAAGGACCTTGTCTACGGCATTGTGGCGTCCCACGTCCTCACGAACGAGGAGGGCACTCCCAGCCTCGTCGAAAAGCCCGGCGGCGTGGAGCCCGCCGGTTCTGGTGAAATCGTCCTGTTCCTCCAGGAGGCGCCGGGGGAGCGATGCCAGGACCTGCCCGTCGACCACCAGGGTCCCATCCGGCACGCGGGCGCAACCCTGGACCTCCACGGCCTCCAGTGATGCCTTGCCGCAGACGCCGCACGACGACGTGGTGTACACGTTGCGCGAGAGGCGTTCGAGGTCCACCTGGATGCCCGGCTGGAGGCGCACTTCCACGATGTTGTACTCCTGGTCGCCACGGCCTGAGCGGCAGTAGGTGAGCTCGCGCACCTGCTCGCGGGCCGTCAGGACCCCTTCGGTGACCAGGAAACCTGCGGCGAGTTCGAAATCCTCCCCCGGAGTCCGCATGGTGACCGCGATGCTGACGACACGGTCTTCTCGAGGAGCGGTGCCCGATGCTCCGGGAATCGCGAGTCGGATCTCCATAGGCTCTTCGATGGAGACCACATCCCGGGCCCGCGCCGTGGAATCCGGCGTCCGCCGTTGGATCTTGACCGTCTCGATGCTCTTGGTTGGTCTGGCCATGGGGGCACACGGGGGTGGGACGTGCTCTCTTCGAAGCTTCCCCGGCGGAGATTCGCCCGTCAAGCGCGACGAACGGGCCCTGCCACTGCTACTCTCCGTGTCGCCAGGCATCGCGGACGTGCGTAATACACCACTGTTCACCCTCCGGGTGCCCCCAAGCTTCGACGGACACCGCGTCGAATCGATAGCCTGCCGCCGGTCCGTGACTGCGGATCCACCACTGCGCTACCGCCTCGACCTCACGCCGCTTGCGTCGGGTCACCGCCTCCAGGGGGTGCCCCCGATCGCCCCGCGTCCTCCCCTTCACCTCGACGAAGACCACCACTCCGGCGTCCCGTACGATCAGGTCCACCTCCCCCCGGCCGAAGCGAACGTTCCGGGCGACGAATTCGAACCCGAGCCTCCGCAGGTGTTGCTCGGCGGCGGCTTCGAAGCTTCGACCCAGCCGGACGGTGTCCGGGGACCGCGAGCGCCGGCGTTGGACCATGACCCACGGTACCCCTGGGGCTGGTGCGGGGGCATGGAGGAACTGGACGCCCCCCCAGGGATCCACGTGCCGTTTCAGACCCGGGCGGCCTCGGGTAGGGCAGGGATCACCGCCCGGTCGATGGCGTCGGCGATGACCCGGATCTGCTCAACCAACTCCTCGAACTGCTCGGGAAAGAGTGACTGGGCTCCATCCGACAATGCCCCTGGAGGATTCGGGTGGACCTCCACCATGAGGCCGTCGGCGCCGGCGGCGACGGCAGCCCGGGCCATCGGCACGACCTTGCTTCGGAGGCCCGTCCCATGGGAGGGATCCGCAATGATCGGAAGATGGGAAAGCCCCTTCACCACCGGGATGGCCGTAAGGTCGAGGATGTTCCGCGTCTGGGTATCGAAGCCCCGGACCCCTCGTTCGCACAGGATGACCTCCGGGTTGCCCTCGGCCAGGATGTACTCGGCCGCCAACAGGAACTCTTCGATGGTGGCACTCATTCCGCGCTTCAGGAGGACGGGCTTACGAGCCTGGCCGGCCCGCCGCAGGAGCGGGTAGTTCTGCATGTTTCGGGCGCCGATCTGGATGATGTCGGCATACTCCGCCACCAACTCCACCCCGTCGGCGTCCAGGGCCTCCGTGACGATGGCCATTCCGGTCAGTTCGCGCGCCTTCGCGAGGAGTCGCAAACCCTCCTCGCCCAACCCCTGGAACGAATAGGGCGAGGTCCGGGGCTTGAACGCGCCCCCACGAAGAATGGTGGCCCCTGCGGCGCGGAGCTGCCCCGCCGCGGTGAGAATCTGTTCCTCACTCTCCACTGAGCACGGACCGGCCATGAGGGCCACTCCGCGTCCACCGATGACGGTCCCGTTGGGGAGGGTGATGAGGGTGTCCGCCTCCTTCCACTCCCGGGAAACCTGCTTGTAGGGATGGGTCACCGGGATGCACTCCAGCACACCGGGCATGCCCTGGAGGGAAGCCGTATCCACCCGGCCATCGTTCCCGATCAGGCCGACCGCGGTGCGCTGCCCACCGGGAATGGGGGTGGCACCATACCCCATCCCCTCGATGCGCTTCACGACGGCCTCGATCTCGGCGGGCGAGGCACTTTGCTTCATCACCACCAGCATGGAATGGCCACCTCCGGCAGGCGCGCTCAGGCCGCTGCGCGCCCGCTCCGGCGAAAGAAGTCGTCTCTGACGATGCGGACAGTCATACCCCGATTCACCACGGAGATCCGGATCCGTCTCACGCGGCGCCTCGGGCCTGCTCCAGGGCGTCCTCCAATCGAACGCCCACGATTGTGCTCACTCCGGGCTCCTCCATGGTCACTCCGTAGATCCAGTCCGCGGCCTCGATGGTCCGAGGGTTGTGGGTGATCACCACGAACTGGGTCTGGTGCTTGAAGTCGTGCAGGAGTCGGATGAACCGTCCGATGTTGTTCTCATCCAAGGGAGCGTCCACCTCGTCCAGCACGCAGAACGGGGACGGTTTCACCAGGTAGATGGCGAACAGCAGCGAGAGAGCCGTCAGCGCGCGCTCACCGCCGGACAACAGATCGATCCGCTGCGTCTTCTTCCCCTGGGGAGAAGCGTGGATCTCCACCGGCGACTCCAGGGGGTCGTCCTCGTCCGCGAGCCAGATGTCGGCCTCGCCACCCTCGAAGAGCCGCCGGTGCACCTGCTTGAAGTTCTCCCGGATGAGCTGGAAGGTGTCGTGGAAGAGAGCGGTGGCAGTCTCGTTGATCTGCCGGATGGCGGCCTTCAGATCGTTCCGGGCGCCCACCAGGTCGCTGTGCTGCTCCTCCAGGAACTGCAGCCGCTCCGACTCTTCCTTGTGCTCCTCCATGGCGAGCATGTTCACCGGGCCGATCCGGTCCAGGTCCACGACGATCTGCCGCAATTCCCGGGTGAGTTCCTCGGGACTCCGCCCCGCATCCTCCTCACCAAGGGGCTCCGCTTGTTCCAGCAGGGTCTCCAGTGGCTTGCCCCACTCTCCCTCGAGCCGGTCGCGGATCCGGTCCAACCGACCCTGCAATTCCTGCTTCTCGAGCTCGAGCCGGTGCCGATGGTCGGTCGCCTCCCTCTCCGCCTGCCGGGCCGCCTTGGCCCGCCGTTCGGCATCGTTCAGCGACTCCGCCACTTCGGCCAGCGCCTGGTCCTTCAGCGCCAGATCCGCCTGCGCCTCGTCCCGTCGGAGGAAGAGCGCCTGGGTGGCTTCCGCCCCTTCCGACTGGAGCCGGGTCACCTGGTCGTGCTCGTCCCGGAGCTGTTGCTCTTCCCGGTCCAGGGCCTCCAGACGGTCGCGAGCCGAGGTCCCCGTCTGTTCGAGCGAGGACAGCCGCTCGGTTAGTCGGGTCAACTCGCCCTGGAGCCGTGTCTCCTTCACCTCCAGGCGGGACTGCTCGCTGCGCGCCGCCTCCCACTCCTCCTGGACGACCTCCAGCGTTTCCCGGGCCCGGGTCCGGGTCTCACCCAGCCCGGCCTCTTCCGAGCGAAGGGCCTCCCGGTCCTCGAGGGCCTGTCGTGCCCTTTCGGACGCCCTGGACTGGTTCACCCGCGTCCCTTCCACCTGGCGAGCCACCTCGTCCCGGTGCCGGTCCATGCGGTCCTTCCGCTCCGAAGCTTCAGCCACCTCGGCCGCGGCGCCCCGGTAGGTGTCCTCCGCAGCCCGAAAGGTCGCCCGGGCCTCTTCCAGTCGCTCTTCCGAGCGCTGGAGCGCCGCTTGGGCCGCCTCGCGCCGCTCCCGGGCCGCCGCCGCGTCCGCCCCGGCCCTTTCCGCATCCTCGCCGAGGCGCTTGACCCGTTCCTTTCTCTCCAGGAGCCCCGTGGCGCCCGTGGGGTTACCGATCCGGATCACACCCGAGGAGTCCCGGGTGGCACCGCTGCGCGAGACGCGGGTGCCTTCGCCGTCCAGGAGTTCCTCGTCCTCCACCAGCGAGACCCCGGAGAGGAGAGCTCTTACCCAGGGCTCTCCCGGCCCGGACGGCTGCACCACCTCCAGCAGCGACCCCCCTCCCTCCGGCCGAGGCACCGCATCCAGGGGAAGGAGGATGATGCCGCCACCGCCCGTCCAGTTGTCAGCGAACCATGCCCGCACTCTACGCACGGCGGCGGCATCCTGAACGACCAGCCCGCGGGTCTGCGGCCCCAGGTATGCCTCCACGGCCCGTGCCAGCTCCTCCGGAGCATTGAGGTAGTCCACCAGGGGCCCGTACACACCCGGGAGGTCGGCCTCCAGGATCGCCTGGACCACCGGCTCGATCCCCTCTCGTTCCCGTTCCACGGATTCCAGCGCCGCATGCCGGGCTTGAAGCGTCTGGGCCCGGTCCGCGCGATCGAGTTCCTCCCTCCGGGCTTGGTCCAGGATTTCCCGGGCGGTTCCCACCTCCCTTTGCACACCCCGGAACGCCTCCTCCGCCTGGGCCAACTCCCCCTGCAACACATCCAGACGTCCCGTGAACAGGTCCCCCTGCTCCGCGAGGTCGGTGGCGGCATCCGATGCCTCCGCCAACTCCACCTGAAGCCGTTGCAGGCGCCGTCCGAGTTCGGCGGCCTGCGCTTCGGCCGACTCCGCGTCCCCCTCCAGCTGGGCACTGCGACGGGCGATCTCCCGCTCCCGGATCTCCACCTCTTCAAGCGACTGCCGGGCAGCCTGGAGCCGGGTGCGCACCGCGTCCGCCGCGGCGGTACGCTCTTGGAGTTCCGCTGTCACGCCGGCGAGTTCCCCTCGGATGGCCTCTGCGTCCTCCCGGAGTGTTCCGGCCTCCTGGTCCACGAACTCCGCCCGCTCCCGGGCCTCGTCCCGTTCGTCGTCGATCTGTGACAGGCGGCGGCGCGCGTAGGCAGCCCGCTCCTCCGCCACGGCCAGGTCGCGCTCCCAGCGGACCAGCTCCGTGCGGATCTCATCGAGCTGACCCGCGGATTGAGAACGGGCCCGCTGGGCGTCCACCTGGCGGATCCGAAGAGACTCGAATTCCGTCTCGGCAGACCGCACCTCCGCCAGGCGGCCCTCACCCTCCTGGGTACCGCCCTCGAGCGCACGCTCCACTTCGGCCAGTCGGGCGTGCAGATTCTCCATCTGGTGGCCCACGACCGCCACCTCCACCGAGAGCCGGCGGGCTCGGAGCTTCATGTGGCGCTCCGCCTTTCCCTTCTGACGCGCCAGCGAGCGCACCTTGGTCTGGACCTCGGCGATCACGTCCTCCAATCGCTGCAGGTCCATCTCGGCCCGCTCGAGCCGGCGCAGGGCGGCCTTCCGGCGATCCTTGTACTTCCCGATCCCCGCAGCCTCCTCGAAGAGGGCGCGACGCTCATCCGCCCGGTCCGAGAGGATCGCGTCGATCATGCGGTTCTCGATGACGTTGGCTCCGGCACCGAGACCGGTGTCCCTGGTGAGCTCCACCACGTCCTTGAGGCGGACACCGGACCGATTGATGGCGTAGTCGCTTCCCCCGTCCCGGTAGACCGTCCGTCCGATCTCCACCTCCTCGAAGGGGACCGGCAGGGAGCCATCTTCGTTTCCCACCACCATGGTCACGGAGCCGCGATTGACCGGCCGGCGCTGGACGCTGCCCTGGAAGATGGCCTCCTCCATCTTCGAGCCGCGGATGGCAGTGGGGCGCTGTTCACCCAGGACCCAGCGAATGGCATCACTGATATTGGACTTGCCACAGCCGTTGGGTCCCACGATGGCGGTAACGCCGTCGTGGAACTTCACTTCGGTGGAGTCCGCAAAGGACTTGAACCCGTGGACGCGGAGGGATTTGAGCTTCATCTACGGACGAACGCCCCTGCGCTCGGTGAGTTGGGCGTCTTCGATTCGATTCTCGTCCAGAATCCGGGCCATGTACCCCGCCTCGGCCGCGTTGGCGTACGCGCCCACGTAGACCCGGTAGCGGACCGCTCCGTTCTCCCCTCGGTGGACGAGGACGTAGGAGGGGATTCCGGAATCCTCCAGAGCCTGTACGTTCCGGCGCGCGAGCGGCAGGCTGGAGTGGGCTGCCACGAGGAAGGCCAAGGGGGCCCGGCGCACGATCCAATCGCCGCCCCCCCCGCGACCACCTCCCACGAGGCGCTCCCGAACGCCATCCACCGCAGCCCTGTCGGACGCCGGCCCGGCCAGGAGACGGAACCAGGCCCGTCCGTCCACCTCCACAGGAGCGACGACGAATTCCAGGTCCGGGAATGTCCGCCGATTCGCCACAGCGCGGGCCTCGGCGGAGGGGAGGTCCTCGAACGAGCCCAGGGTGAGGGCAAAGGCAAGAAGGGGATTCTCCGGCGCGCCCCCCGCCCCGTCGGCCGGGGGCGGAGTCGTCGAGGGCTCGCCACCGGTCGGGGAAGCCGGTGTGGACGGGATGGACGTCTCGGCAGGCCCCTCCACGGATTCTCCGGTGGCATCCCGAGCCACCTCGGCGGCGTCGGCATCGTCCACGCTGGCTCCCCCCGAGGGGGTGATCCCGGGGATGTCCACCAGGCCGAACCGACCAGCCGCCAGCAGGACGATGACCACCACCAGGAGCACCAGCAGGAGGATCCGACGCCGGCCGGCCTCCGGTGCGCCGGAGCCGGCTTGCCGGGGCTTCTCCCGGCTCGGCCCCGTGGCCGATGGCGAGGCCGGAGAGTCCGACGACGTGTCCGCCTCCGCCGGGGAGCCCGCATCCACGGGATCCGCATCCACGACGGTTCCGGACGGCCCGGTCTCCTCGGTCTCCGAGCGTCCCGGTGCCCCGGGCTGCGGTCCGGACGCCCCGGGATCCTCACCGACCCGGAGGCCGCTCGCCGTCCTCCCCTGATCCAGGTTCGACGCGTCCCCTACCTCCAGGTCCGCCGGGTCCTGATCCGATGGGTCCACCGAAAGTGAGTCGACGTCGTCAATGGCCTCCTCCGCTTGCGCCAGGTGGGCGCTGGCAGGACCCTCCGACTCCGACGGGTCGGTGACCGCTTCCCCGGCGGGCCGGGGTTCTCCGACCATGCGATTGGGGTCGGGGGGAGACGCCGCATCCCCGTAGGCGTCTTCAGCCGTGGGATCCCCTTCGGTCTTCGGGCCCACAACCCCCAGGACGCGCAGGTGCGTCGGCAGCGCCACCGCCCCCGACTCCTCACGACGGGCAAGAACCAGGACTCCGCGACAGAGCTCGAGCAACGCGTCTGCGCCCGGCTCATCGGAGGGGACATAGATCACCTGGAGCGCGGAGGCCTCCGCGAACCCCTTGGCGAAGTCCCGCCAACGGGGGTGCGCGCGAAGTGCCTCACCGTCCGGGACGGCCGTTCCTGCGCTGGCCAGGAAGAGACGGTCCGCCAGAGGCTGGCCTACGCGCTGAAAGGAAGTTCCGAACAGGAGGGCATCGCTGATCCCCTCCAGATTGTCGAGACCCGCCGCCTCGTGCAGCGACGGCTCCTCGAAGCCCGCATCGCAGAGGATGACGCGCGTGCCGTCGGCGCTCCACGCCCGCGAGATCTCCACTGCGGCCCGCGGCGCCCAACCTTCACTCCGCGCACCTGGGGTGGCGAGAAACGCCACGACGTGAACCCCCGGACCCGGGGCAGCGACGCCCTCCGCATCCGGTGAGTGGATGTCCAGGTAGCTCCAGTGGTCCAAAGAGGTCATCCGAGCGAACCGGTCCGAGAGATGGTGAGACGGCCCCAGGCCCGTCCCGGGGGCCCCGCGCCCAGGTCGAGGTAATGGTACCGGCCCCCCCCTGAGGCGGCAATCACGGAGCGGGGGCCTCTTCGGTCATCTCGAGGCGTGGCGCATCGCCCCAGAGGGCCTCGAGCTGATAGAAGTCGCGTGCCTGCGGATGGAAGACATGAACCACGAAGTCGATGTAGTCCATGAGCACCCACCGTGCGGTCTCGAGCCCCTCCACGTGGGCCGGCTTCTGACCCTCTTTTCGAAGATCCTCCAGGATGTGGTCGGCAATCGCCTTCACCTGGATGTCCGAGGTCCCCGACGCGATGACGAAATGGTCCGTCGCTGAAGAGATGCCCCTGAGATCCAGGAGCACCACGTCCTGCGCCTTTCGCTCCAGCGCGAGCTGGCCGGCTCGGACCACCGGGTCGGGAAGCTCGTCCAGAGAGGGGGAGGTCACGGGCTCCATGCGGATCAGGCGCCTTCCCTCGACACCGAGACGGCCACGTGCACCGACACGTCCGAATGGAGCTTGATCTCCACCTGGTAGTCCCCGAGCTCCTTGATGGGATCGGGAAGGACGACAGACCTCTTCTCGAGCTCGAAGTCCAGCCCCCCCTCGGCGTTCAGTCGCTCCGCAACGTCCGCGCCGGTCACAGATCCGAACAGCTTGCCCTCCTCTCCTGCCTTCGCCTGGAAGGTGAGGGCCTGGTTGTTGAGCTGGGCCGCCCGCCGCTTGGCTTCCAGATAGTCCCGCTTGGCCGCCTCCGCTCTGGCCCGCTGCTCGGCCTCCAGGCGCTCGATATTCGCCTGACTGGCTTCGTACGCGAGACCCTGCGGAAGCAGGTAGTTCCGGGCATAGCCGGGCTTCACGTCCACAACGGTCCCGGGCTCACCCAGGTTCGGCATGCTTTCCTTCAGGATGACCTTCATCGTCTTCTCCTTGCTTCCCGTATCAAGTCAGCAGCGCCCGGACCCTCGTCCGGACGTCAAGCCAGGTATCCCCAAGGCCGATCAGTGCCGCTGCCGTCAGCAGCACCGGGGCCATGAACAACATCCCCAGGGCAACCAGAAGCCCTCCCAGGAGAGAGGGCCCTCCACTGAGGAAGAGAACCACCCCCGCCCCTCGCAGGGCGTAGAGCGCTCCCATGAACACCAGCGTGTTGGACCCCGCACGGGTCCAGCCGCTTCCATCGGTCAGGACCAGGAGCGCGAGACCCGCGATCACGACCCAGACGAGGTGATCTGCAAAGCGAAACTCCCTCAACGGTGCCAGGGCCCCGAGCTCTCCCAGCGCCAGTCGGCCATAGAGCCACCACGCCAGCGCCAGGCCCGCGACCGTCGTGAGGGCCAGGACCGCCGGAAACAGCTCAGCCTGCATCTCCGCGGAGCGGTAGACCGACTCCCGCAGTGCAGCAGGGAGCGGTTCGCCCCCCTGGAGCTCCCGGAAGAGCGCCAGGGCCTGTGACACCTCTTCGTTCAACCGGTCTCGGACCCTCCAATCCACCGCGGACCAGCTTCCCGGCCGCAGCGCGAACCCCACCGCTGCAAGGAGGCCGGCACCGGTAACGGCTCCCAACGCCCGATGGGTCACCCGCGAGGCGGGGAGGAGGACCGTGAGGCCAACGAATACGCCCCCTGCGGCCAGCGCCCAACCCAACTCGAGGTAGTGGATCCCGTCGTCACTCGTCCTCCCCGCGAGTAGGAAGGCCACCAGCACCGCCACCAGGAGTGCCGACCGCTTCCGTACCGGGAGCGCCACCACCATGAGGAGGAAGGGTACCGCGGCGAGCGTCACCGGGCCCACCACCCAGGCGGAAAGGAGGAAGACCCCCAGGGCCAGCGGCCGATGCCATTCCCGCGGGCGCCCGCCGTCCCGGGCCTCCTCCGGCACCACTACCGGGGAGGACATCACTGGATCAGACCTCGTGGTCCCGAACGTACGGGATGAGGGCGAGATAGCGAGCCCGCTTGACGGCGGTGCCGAGCTGGCGCTGGAACCGTGCCGTTACCTTCGTCGTCCTCTTCGGCAGGATCTTCCCCGCTTCGGTCAGGAAGCGGGAAAGCGTCGACACGTCCTTGTAGTTCAACAGCGTGACGGCCGGACCCTCGTGCCGCCGACGACGACCGCGACCCCCGGAGAATTCCGGGGGCGAATCGTCATCCGCATCCCGGTCGTCTTCATCGTCCTCCTCGTCGTCCTCCTCGTCGTCGTCCTGGTCCCGAGCCTCATGGCTCGACGGAGGCAGGTCGGCCACCAGCGAGAGTCCGGAGGTGGGCTCGCCCTCGTTCAGCACCAGCAGGTAGCGAAGGACCTCCTCGTCCAGCTTCAGCTGACGCTCCAGCTCCGCGAGACTCTCTGCGGGAGCATGGAAGTGGGCGACCACGTAGTAGCCCGTGCGCTGCTTCCGGACAGGGTAGGCGAGCTGGCGGGCGCCCCAGTGATCCACCGCGACGATCTCACCACCGGCGCCGGTGATGAGCCCGTGGTGCTTGTCCAGCTTGGCGTTGACGCCGGCCTCGTCCAGAGCCGGGTCCAGGATGTAGACGATCTCGTAGAGCCGCATTGGGTTCCCTCGGTCCGCTTGGGTACGGGCTCCAATCAGGAGGGAGTCCGCTGCGGTGCGGCGTCCCTATTGGAGCGGGATGGATGTTGAGCCTGTAAACGTAGCGGTGCAGGCGTTTCCGAGGAACCCCGAACGGGAGGTACGAGGGGAGGAGACCTCATGGTAAGGGCCCGGTGCCACCCGGAGTGGGGTGGGCCTACACGTTGAAACGAAACAGAATGATGTCGCCGTCCTTCACCAGGTATTCCTTACCTTCCGACCGCAGGCGGCCCTGGTCCCTGGCATCCTTCCAGGAGCCGATCTCGGTGAACTCACCGAACCCGATGGTCTCGGCTCGGATGAAGCCACGCTGGAAATCCGAATGGATCGTCCCGGCGGCCTCGGGAGCGGTGCTTCCCTCCTTCACCGTCCAGGCCCGGGTCTCGTTCTCGCCGGTGGTGAAGAAGGTGATCAGGTCCAGCAGCTGGTAGGCCTCCCGAATGAGCCGGTTCAGTCCGGGCTCCTCCAGCCCCAGCTCGGCCAGGAACTCCACCTGGTGTTCGTCGTCCAACTCGGCGAGTTCCGACTCGATCTTCGAGCAGATGGTGACGACGCGCCCGGCCGCGTCCCCGGCCACCGACTCCTGGAGCGCCCGCAACCCGTCATTCCCGTCTCCCAGGAGATCCTCCTCGGACACGTTCGCCACGAAGAGCACCGGCTTGGAGGTGAGGAGCTGAAAGGCGCGCAGCATCCTGCGCTCCTCGGGGTCGAGGTCGAGAACTCGGGCCGGCCGCCCCTCCGCGAGAACTCGCTGGCATCGCTCCAGGAGAGCCGCCTCCCGCTTTGCTTCCTTCTCTCCGCTTTTCGCACGCTTGACGACCTTCTCCAGGCGCCGTTCCACTGCGTCCAGATCCGCCAGCACCAGCTCCATCTCGACGATCTCCCGGTCTCGAACCGGGTCCACCTCACCCAGAACGTGCGTGATGTCCGGATCGTCGAAGCACCGTAGCACGTGGGCGATGGCATCCACCTCCCGGATGTTCCCCAGGAACTTGTTGCCCAGCCCCTCCCCCTCGGACGCGCCTTTCACGAGCCCGGCGATATCGACGAACTGGATCACCGTGGGGACTCGGCTGTCGGAGCGGGACAACTCGTGGATCCGGTCGAGCCTGGGGTCCGGCACCTCCACCGTCCCCACGTTGGGATCGACCGTGCAGAACGGGTAGTTCTCCGAGGGCGCCCCGGCCGCGGTGAGCGCATTGAAGAGTGAGGACTTCCCCACATTGGGGAGCCCGACGATTCCGACCTTGAGCATGGCGGGAGAGGTGGGATTTGGGCAAAAAAAGATCGCGCCCCCGTAAGGGGCGCGAGGCCTCGTCCGACTCTAGCCAAATCCGGCGTGAGGGTCAATTTCGACAGTTTATGCGCATTTCTTCAGGAGGTCGACTCCATTCGATGCGGCAGAAGGTCAGGCGACGGTCAGAAGCTGGCCCCCGGCCTGGGCGACCGGAGTGGGACGCGCCGGCCCACCCGGACCGCCGAATCAGGGGAGACCCACGGGATGCGCGGAGAGCCCGGGCGTTCTAGCTTCCGGGACCGGCACCCCCCGAAGGAGTCGACCATGCTGACGGTGTACATCTTCTGTCTCGTCCTTGGAGGTGGTTTCCTTCTCCTCTCGCTGCTCTCCGGCGACGGTGGCGAGGCCGAGTTCGAGCTGGACGGTGGCCTCGACCTGGAGGGCGGACTCGAGCTGGACGCCGGAGACATGGACGGGGCCATCGACGTGGACACCGACTCCGACGTGGCCGCCGGGAAGATCTTCAGCCTGAGGGGACTCATTTACGGAGCCTTCGGGTTCGGGGCCACCGGCACGCTTCTCACCCTCCTCGGCCTCCCGCAGTTCGCCGTTGCCGGCTCCTCGGTGGCGGCAGGATTCCTCGCCAGCGCCCTCGTCACCTCCGTGTTCAACTACCTCCGGCGGACGGAGTCCGGCGCCCTACCTGGCGATCGGGCGTTCGTCGGGGCGTCGGGACGGGTCGTGCTGCCCCTCGAGGCCGAACGGGCCGGGGCGGTGGTCGTAGAACGTGCGGGCCGCGAGATCCGGCTCCGGGCTCTTCCCCACGCCACCGGCGAAGGCGACCCCGCCGAGTGGCGCCAGATCATGGTGGTCGAGGTGGACCGGGGGATCGCCCGGGTGGTGCCAATGAAAGAAGATCATCTGCTGGAACCGTAAGCAGTCTGAATCACGCACATTCGAGCCGGGAGAATTCATGGCCGAGACACTCCTGATCCCCGCCATCGTAGCCCTCGTGCTGGTGGTGGCCGCCATGGTCCTCGTTGGGACCGTGAAGGCGCTTATCGTGATCGTCCCTCCGAACCGGGCGGCGGTGATCACGGGCCGGACCCGGGCGCTGACCGACGGGCAACAGGTTGGGTACCGCTCCCTCACGGGCGGACGCACTCTCCGCATCCCGATCGTGGAGACGGTCCAGCACATGAACCTGGAGACGTTCCCCATCGAACTCTCCGTCCACAACGCCTTCTCCAAGGGGAACATCCCCCTGAACGTGGAGGCCATTGCCAACGTGAAGATCGCTTCGGACCCGGAGCCGGTCTTCAACAACGCGGTGGAGCGCCTTCTCGGGAAGACCGAGTCGGAGATCCAGGGTCTCGCCCGGGACACCCTCATGGGGAACCTGCGGGGCGTGCTGGCCACCCTCACGCCCGAGGAGGTCAACGAGGACCGTCTGGGCTTCGCCAAGGCTCTCGCCGAGGACGCCGGCGAGGATCTCGCGGCCCTGGGCTATCACCTGGACGTCCTCAAGATCCAGAACGTCTCGGACGAGCGCGGCTACCTGGAAGCCATCGGTCGGAAGAAGGCCGCGGAGGCGGTTCGGGAGGCCGAGATCGCAGAGGCCAATGCCGAAGCCGATACCCGTGAAGCCCAGGCAGAGGCCCGTAGGCGGGCGGAGATCCGGGAGGCGGAGACAGAGGTTACCGTGGCGGAGGCTCAGAACCGCCTCCGGGTCCGAAGAGCGCAGCTGGACGAAGAGGGCGAGATCGCGGAGCGCACCGCCCGCGTGAAGGCGGAGCAGGCGGAGGTAGAGGCGCAGAAGGAGCTCGAGATCCGGCGTGTAGAGAGGGAGCAGGAGCGGCTCCGGGCGGACGTGGTGGAGCCGGCCAACGCCGCCCGCGAAGCTGCCAAGGCCCAGGCCGAGGCCGAGGCCGCCCCCATCCTGGAGCGGGGGAAGGCACAGGTGGAGGTCCTCCGCAGGCTCTACGAGCAGGTCCAGGCGGGGGGCGAGCAGGCCTTTGCGGTCTTCATCGCCGAGAAGCTGCCCTCGCTGCTGGAGACCGCCGTGGGCGCCGTGCAAGGGGTCGACATCGACCGGCTGGTGGTCCTGGACAGTGGGGACGGCGACGGGGCAGCCAACGCGGTGAATCAGAAGGTCCGGGGTGCTCTCGGGACCATGGAGGCCCTGGCGTCCTCCCTGGGGCTCGACCTGGAGGAAGTGATGAAGGCGGCGAACCGAACTGCGCTGCAGAGTGCGCCGGCACTCGCCCCCGGAAACGACGGGGTCGGCGAGTAGGTCTCGCTGGTCCGGAGGAGGGGAGCCCCGGCCGCTCTCACACGGGAGCGGCCGGGGCTCAGCGGGCCAGGGCCTCCTGAATGGCCCGGATGAGCCGCGGGTAGCGCTCGAATGCCCACCGGGCTTCGTCCAGGTCCAGCCGCTCCCGGTTCGTGTGAGCGAATCGCTCCTCCCCGGGCGCGAACCCGATGGTGGGAATCCCGTGAACCCCACAGGACCATCCCCCGTCGGTTGCGAAGGTCCACGGACGGACCGTGGCTGGGCCCACACCTCCCCCCCGACGCCCCACCGCACCTGCCGCGGCCTTCACCACCGGATGCTCCGGATCCATGAGGAACCCGGGAGTCAGGAGGTTCTTGTCCTGAGCGAGGCCGGTGAAGCACCTCTGGTGCTCGGAGGCCATCCGCACGGACCAGCCGAGGCCGGGTAGAGAGCCGGGAGGGAGGGTCCGGGTCAGCTCGCTTGCGACCCGTGCCATCAGCGCCTCGTCGGTGGTCCCGGGGAGGATTCGCCAGTCCAGCGTCAGCACGACCTGATCCGGAATCACGTTCCGGCTCTCGGGCAGGACATCCACCATGGTCGCGGCCACGGAGGACGTACCCAGGACCGGATCCTCCGGCTGGTCCCGGGCGATCCTCTCCACGGCCTCCAGGGCTCCGGGCAACAGATGGAGTGCATTCCGTGCCCGCGCCGGTGCGCTGGCGTGGCCCGCCAGCCCCGTCAACACGACCTCCACCTCCGCCCGCCCGCGGTGGCCGATACAGACGTCCCCGTGGGTGGACTCCCCGATGACCACGGCGTCCGGTCTCACCTCGCCGTCCTCCATCAGGACCTTCATCCCCAAGCCGCCCCGCTCCTCGAAGACCGTGTGTGCCACCCACACGTCTCCCGGTGCATCTTCCGCCAATGCCGCCGCCGCATAGGTCTGCAGAGCGAGGGGCCCCTTGATGTCCATGGCGCCTCGGCCGTGGAGCAGTCCTTCCCTGACTTCTCCGGCGTAGGGCGGGACCTCCCACTCCCCGGGATCTCCGGCCGCGACCACATCCGTGTGGCAATTCAGCAGGACCTTGGGTCCATCCGACCGTCCCGGAATCACCCCGACGGCATTGCCCGCCCGGTCCAGGCGGACCCCTTCGTATCCCAGGACCTCCATCTCCCGGAGGATCCGGCGGGCCACCTCCTCTTCCTGGCCAGACGGGGACGGGATGCGGATCAGCTCCTGTGCGAAGGCCAG
>CP070829.1:2807064-2825098 GCA_020344755.1 Gemmatimonadales bacterium | reverse complement strand
TTCCCTGGGTGCGCAGGACCCGGTCGCGGGCGGGGGCCGTCCGCAGGGCGTCGAGAGGGAGAATCCGGGTCACAGGTCTCGCGAGGGCAGGTGGTCCACCCCGACGCGGCGCCCCTCCGCCTCCATGCGCCGGACGAGCTCGCCCTTCACCGACTCGGCCAGCGCGCTCGGTTCGGCTTCGGCCACCAGGCGGTCCACCTCGAGGGCGGCCCGCTTCCGCAGCGGGACGCCGCCCTCGTCCATCCAGCGCGAGCGGTTGGCCCGGTCGATGGTGGGACCCGGGAAGCGGATCTCATCGCGCAGGTGCCGGCGGGTGTGATCCGCGATGATGAGGTGCTTGTCCCGCAGCAGCTCCTGGAAGAGCGGCAGCGCGGGGAAGTCCTCCCGCGGCCGAATGCCCTCGAGCAGTCGGAACGTCATCCCGCAGATCTCGTTGTCCACCACGAGCTTCTCCAGGCTCTGGCAGGCCACGAAGTCCAGCATGCCCGGCCCCGCGATGTTGTTGATGCCCGCCAGGGCCGCCAGGGTGGCTCCCATGCCGGTCTCCAGCCCGGCCTGGGCATCCAGCTGCTTGGCGTCGCTCTGCGATGCGTAGGCCTGGGTGGGAAGGCCCAGGAACTTCCCCACCTCGGCGTAGCCGCAATCGATCATCATGGTCTCGAGAGCCCCGAGGGGCGTCGTCTCGTACCGGATGTCGAAGATGGCCGGCGCGCCCCCCCAGAGCATCGGCGCTCCGGGGTTGGCCAACTGGCTGAGGACCACCCCGCTGAGCGTCTCGGCCGTGTGCTGGATGAGGGTGCCAACCACCGTCACGGGCGCCACGAGGCCGGACAGGGGCATGGCGATGAACTCCACCGGGATGGAGTGCCGGGCGCAGTCCACCACGTTCTGGCTGGTGACCTGGGACCACGCGAGGGGCGAGGTGGGGCAGCAGGACAGGACGGCGAGGGGCTTGCGCGTCAACTCCTCTGCGCTTCCCCGCACGATGAGCTGCAGGTCCCTGAGGACATCGAAGCCCTCCACGGTGAAGGCGCCGGTGATGACCGGCTTCTCGCAGAAGAGCAGGCTGAGGAAGAGCCGGTAGCTGTCGGAGATGGACTCGGGCACGTCGGCGGGAACGAACGCGGTGCTCTGGGAGGCCAGATGGTCGAGCCCCTTCATGAGCTTCGCGTACCGGACGTAGTCGGCGGTCGTGGGCTTGCGGATCTCGCCGGTCTCACCGTCGAGGATGCTGATGGCCGACGATCCCGGGGTGAAGTGGACCTCGTTGCCCGTGAAGTCGTGGGTCCGGTTCCCGAGCACGTCGTAAAGGGCGAAGGAAGAGGGCGCCGTCTCGAGGGCCCGATCCACGATGGCGCCGCTCAGCCTCACGCGCTCCCCCGACGGGTCGACGTCCGCGCCATGGTCGGCCAGGACGGCCACCGCCTCCGGGTTGTGGATGGCCACGCCCAGCGTCTGGAGCAGCTCCCGGGCCTGGTCCACGATGCGGGAGATCAGACCGTCGTCGAGGAATCTGAGGGTCGGTCTCATGCCGGCTTTCCGAAGCGGCCCGTGGGGGCCTGGGGGGACGGATGCTGGGCCGACCCGGATCCCCCCGGGAGGGAGGCTGGACCCGGTCTCGCCCACCATACGCACGGGAGGGGATCCGAGAAAGATCCCGAGGGGCGCAACTTGCGCGCGTTCTGGCGTCCGTCACATCCTGGCGTCGGCCCTCCCGACCCCCGTCCAAGACTCCCAAGCCTGCCCGAAGGGTGGATCCATACATGTCGAACTCAGCGCTCCCGGACCGGGCTCAGGTGGTCGTGGTCGGCGGAGGCGTCATCGGATGCTCAGTGGCGTATCACCTCGCTCACATGGGGTGGAAGGACGTCGTGCTGCTCGAGCGGGACAAGCTCACCTCGGGCACCACGTGGCACGCGGCGGGACTCATGGTGACCTTCGGCTCGATGTCCGAGACGTCCACCCGGATGCGGAAGTACACCCGGGATCTCTTCGCGCGGCTCGAGGAGGAGACGGGCCAGGCCACCGGGCTCAAGCAGATCGGGTTCATCGAGGCCGCAGCCGATCCCGACCGGTTGGAAGAGTATCGGCGCGTGTCCGCGCACAATCGGTATCTCGGCGTGGACGTCGAGGAGATCTCCCCGTCCGAGATCAAGGAGCTTTTCCCCATCGCCAAGGTCGACGACCTTCTGGCCGGCTTCTACGTCGCCGACGACGGGGTGGTCAACCCGGTGGACGCCACCGTCGCGCTCGCGAAGGGCGCCCGCATGCAGGGAGTGACCGTGCTCGAGGACCTCCCCGCTACGGGGATCCTCAAGAAGAATGGGCGTGTGACCGGCGTCCGCACCCCCCAGGGCGATATCGAGGCGGAGTACGTGGTGAACTGCGCCGGCATGTGGGCGAGGCAGTTCGGCGCGCTGGCCGGAGTGAACATCCCCCTCCAGTCGGCGGAGCACTACTACCTGGTCACGGAACCGATCGCGGATCTGCCGAAGGGGATGCCGATCCTCGAGGATCCGTCCAGCCACACCTACATCCGGGAGGAAGTGGGCGGACTGATGGTCGGCCTCTTCGAGCCGGTCTGTGCACCGTGGATGGTGCACGGCGTGCCGCAGGACTTTTCGTTCGGTGAGATCCAGCCGGACTGGGACCGGATGGGGCCGTACCTGGAAAAAGCCATGAGCCGCGTGCCCATCTCCATGGAGGCGGGGATCCACACCTTCTTCTGCGGCCCAGAGAGCTTCACGCCGGATCTGAGCCCCATCGTGGGAGAGGCGCCGGAGCTCGACAACTATTTCGTTGCCGCGGGGCTCAACTCCATCGGGATCCTCACTGGAGGAGGCATCGGGCGCCTGGTCGCGAACTGGATCATCACGGGCCGCCCCGACATGGACGTGACGGGGATCCACATCGACCGACTCCACCCGTATCAGTCCAACCCGGAGTACCGGGCCGAGCGCACGGTGGAGTCGCTGGGCATGGTCTACCAGTGCCACTACCCGACGCGCTCGCTTCAGACCGCGCGGGGCGCGAAGAAGTCACCGCTCCACGACCGGCTCGCCGCCGCCGGCGCCTACTTCAAGGACGTGAGCGGGTGGGAGGGCCCGGACTGGTATGCTCCGCCGGGCGAGGAGCCCACGGTGGACGCGCTCTCGTGGGGACGCCAGAACTGGTTCCCCTACTGGGCGGAGGAGCACCGCGCCACGAGGGAGGGCGTCGTCCTCATGGACATGTCGTTCATGTCGAAGTTCCTGGTGCAGGGGAGGGACGCCGGAGAGGTGCTGAACTTCATCTCGGCGAACAACGTGGACGGCGCGTGCGGACGCATCACCTACACCCAGTGGCTCAACGAGTGGGGGACGGTGGAGGCGGACCTGACCGTAACCAAGCTGGAGGAAGACCGGTTCATGGTGGTGGTGAGCGACACCAACCATCGCCACGCCGAGGCGTGGATGCGGAGGAACACGCCCGAGGGAGCCCACGCCTTCGTCACCGACGTCACCTCCGCGTATGCGCAGATCAACGTGCAGGGCCCCAAGTCACGTGCCCTACTGCAGTGCCTGACGACGGACGACCTGTCCAACGAGGCCTTCCCCTTCCGCACGGCCCGCGAGATCGGCATCGGCTACGCCCGGGTTCTCTGCGTGCGCATCACCTACCTGGGCGAGCTCGGGTACGAGCTGTATGTGCCCGCCGAGCAGGCGACGCACGTCTACGACCGCATCGTCGCCGCGGGCCCGGAGTTCGGCCTCCGGCACGCTGGCCTGAAGGCCCTGGCCAGCCTGCGGATGGAGAAGGGGTACCGGGACTACGGGCACGACATCGACAACACCGACGACCCATACGAGGTCGGCTTGGGATTCGCGGTAAGCACGAAGAAGCCGGGCGGCTTCCTGGGAAAGGAGGCCCTCCTACAGCGCCGCGCGGCAGGGGCGTCCAGGCGGCAACTCGTCCAGGTCCTCGTCAAGGATCCCGAGCCGATGATGTTCCACGCCGAGGTCGTACATCGGAACGGCGTCGCGGTGGGCGACGTGCGCGCCGCCTCCTACGGGCACACCCTGGGGGGTGCGGTGGGGCTGGCGATGATCGAAGCCGACGTCCCGATCGACGAGACGTATCTCGCCGAGGGCACCTGGGAGGTGGACATCGCCGGGAAGGTGTATCCCGCCGAGGTCTCCCTCAGGCCGATGTACGACCCGGACATGGAGCGCATCCGGTCGTAGGCGGACGGCAGAGAAGACGGTCGGCCGGCCCGGGAACGGAGCGGAGGCCGGACGGTCTTCCGGGACTACTGATAGATCCGGATGTAGTCCACTTCCATGACCGCCTGGGTGAAGCTGCCGGGGATGCTTCCACCCAGAGTGCCGCCCATGGCGATGTTCATCAGCACGTAGTGCAGATTGTCGTAGGGCATGCCGGTCGTGTTCGCCGTCTGATGGAAGACCTCACCGTTGAACAGGATCTGGATCTCGTCTTCGGTCCAGATCAGCGAGTACAGGTTAAAGGTCGTGGACGCATTTGCGATCGTCCGGGTTCCGCCCTGGCTCTGATATACGCCCGTCTGGGTATCGCCCCAGTGCAGATGGCCGATGAGATGGTTCTTGTCCCAGCCGTTCTGCTCCATGATGTCGATCTCACCACAGGCCGGCCATCCTACACTGCCGTAGGCGCTGCCGTGGTAGTTGCCGATCTCATTGATGTTCGCGCCCAACGTCCAGAAGGCCGGCCAGGTACCGGCTTCCGCCGGGAGCTTGGCGCGGATGTCCACACGGCCGTACTTGAAGACGAAGATCGAATTGAGCCGCGCCGAGGTGTAGTTCTTGGTGACGCCTTCGAATTGGTACGTCTCTCTCTTGGCGACGATCTTCAGCGTGCCGTCACTGACGTACGAGTTGTCGGTGCGGTCCGTGTAGTGCTGCACCTCGTTGTTCGCCCAGCTGTCTCCGCTGATCGGAATGACCTGGTGATGCCACTTCTCGGGGTCGACGGGACCTTCGTAGTCGAACTCATCGGCCCAGACCAGGGTCATCTCCTCCGGCGCGGGGGGACCCACCCGAACCGTGACGTCCCGGGAGATGGAGTCGGCTTGATTCGTCTCGGAATAGAAGAGGGCCGTGATCGTGTGCGAATGGGTGCCTTCTTCGGTGAAGATGTAGGTCAGCTCGCCCGTGTCGTTGAGATAGGAGTCGCCGTTCTCGAACCGGAAGCGGAACTGCGATACGTTCGTCCCCGTGGCCTCGAGGAACGCCACCCCGCTGCCATCCCCGTGTTCGCTCGCCTCTTGCCCCTTGAGCGTAACGCTCAACGCCAGGTTTGATGGACGCGACTCGTCGTCGGTGGGGGCCACGGCGTCCGTGCCGCAAGCGACCAGGAAGGCGAGAAGGAAACAGCTGGAACAGCGGACGATGGAAGGACGCACGAGAGTCCCGCGGCGGAAGCAAGGGAGAAGGAGGCCCGGTGGGCGCCGAGCCCGAGTGAGCAGCGTATGCCGCAGAGTACAGCCGAGGAACGTATGCGTTCCCATTGATCTGCCGAGGACGTGCAGGGTCCGTGGTGGGGAAGCAAGCGGTGCCGTGCGTGCCCGGCGCGCTCCGTCCACTAGTCGATCTCTTCCAGATCTCGGCGATCCACTGGCCGATCCAGGTCGCGCTTGTAGGCGACGAGCCGATCCTTCGGCATCACCGGGACCTCCACGCCGAGTACCGTCCGGCGGGTGGATCGACCGAAATCGATTCTCTGGTCCACCCACCTCCCCTGTGCCCGGCTGTAGTACCGGGCGCCCTCCGCCTCGGCGAGTTCGATTCGCACTCCCTGCCACTCCACCCTGGTGAAGGTCAGATCCCAACAGTCGTCCCTGAAGGGCTCGGGCCCCCACACACGGTGTGGGCCCAGTTCCTTCAGCACTCGAGCCAGGTCCTGCGCAGGCATGTAGAAGTCCAGGTCCACCAGCGGTCGCCGGGAACCGTACGCCCGTGCCGCCAGCCCACCCACGACCTGATATCGCGCGGACGCTCCCGCCATGATCTCGGTGATCCAGCGGAGGGCATGCGCGAATTCCCGGTCCGCCGCGTTCATTCGCCGTGCCGTACGGAACCCGGGTCTTGGGTCACCCAGGCGCTCCGACCCGGGAGATCGCCGGGGAGGACCGACTCCAAGAAGAGGCCCCGCACGCGGATCACGACGACAGATCCGCGAGGGCACGCTCGAGCGCCGCCGCCAGCTCCTCACCCATGCCCCGCAGCTGGCGCGTCACCGCCATGCCGACATTGAAGCGATGGGTCGACAGGAGGATGCGTTGCTGGGCGTCTACGGTCAGGACGTCCCGCCGGAGGTCCTCTGCGGGCCATCCACCCAGGTCGAACTCGCACACCGTGGGCACGGTGTACATCCAGACATCCGCCTCGGGTGTGCATGCTTCATCGCGTCGATCGACGATGTGAATGGGGATCCGAGACGCGGCCCACACGCGAAGCCTGGGCGAGATGTTTTCCCAGACCCCCTCCGTCTCCGAGACGACCCGGTCGTACTCCGCCAGCGCGACGCGGACGTCCGTCGACCGGATGAGGTCGATTCGGCCGGAGCTCAGCAGTTCCCGGTAGGTGGCGCGGCTCAGGTCGGGCTGCCGCTCATTCGCCACGGCCAGAACCGTGGCGACGAGCAGCGAGGACTCGAGGGCCCGTACCGCCTCCGCCGAGCTCATGGCCAATCCGGCCTCGAGGCCGATGCCACCGATCGAGTCGAGGAAGGCGAACTCTCCCAGGTCGTACCGCACGTCGTCCAGCAGGCGCTGGAGGTACTCCTTCTCCAGGACTCGATCGGCCCGGTCGTTGGCCCAGCTATCGACGCCGAGAGCCACCAGGACGCCCACTACGATCACGACGAACTCGGCGGCCAGTCTTGGAATCAGGGAGGTCGAGGATCGTGGCATCGGTCGTAGCAGGAGGTCCCGCGCCCCGCGTTTGGGTCGCGGTGGAATCCAAGAATGCCGGGCTGCACTCCAGGTCTGCAACCACGGTGGTCCGGATCCTCCAGCGAGCCCCCGACGGGGAGGGGAATCCTGCCCGACGTTCCGGGGGTCTCCGAACCGGCCCCTACCCCACCGTTCACGTAACCTGCAACGGTAGGGTGCACCCCCTTTCGGCGCTCGGACCGAGTTCCCACTTCCGGACCCCGACGGCCCGGGTCGGAATGATCGCTCCTGTGAAACCGGAACGCCCCTTCGGGCGAGATCCTCAGCGCCCCGCCCCCAGCGGATGCCTGAATCCCACACGCCACCGCATGGCCCGATATCGGTACCGGCCAGAGTAGTCGCCCGCAGTTTCGACGTAGATCTGGCCCAGGGGGTAGGGCTCGAATGAGACGCCATAACCGAGGGTGTGCAGGCTCCCCTCCCGCTCGAAGAACGCCAACTCACCGCTCCCGAAATCACCATCCCGGAACGCCGTCAAATCGGCGAACCCGAAGAGGTCGATCTTGGGCCGGTCCCAGAGCTCGAGACCGAGCATCGCCCTGAGCATCCACTCGTCGAATGGCTTCTCGTCCCCGCTCTTGAAGCGGTGCTTGTAGCTTCCGGTGAGCCGGGTGAACCAGTAGCGGGTGGGACTCTGGTAGTCGATGTGAAGGACGGGGGAGATGTCCACCTGTCCGTCGCCGATCCTCAACCCGTCCTCCCAATCCCTCTTGTCCATGAGGGGGATCTTCACGCGCAGGCCCACCGAGGCGATGAATGGAAGCGTCCAGAAGCGGTACTGCAGGGTGAGCCAGCCCTCGGGCATCCAGAACCGGTGGATGGGGTCGCTGCGGACGTCGGGGTCCACTTCCTGGTAGGTGAGGGCCACCGGGAGCACGGCCCCCACTGCCAGCGCGCCCGTGACACCATACTGGAGATTGACCGGGAACTCGGCGTGAAGCAGACCCGTGACGCCATCCAGGTTACGGGCCTTTCCGTTTTCGTCGAAATAGGCGCTGGCGAAGAAGACCTTCGGAAAGACGCGCAGCAGAAACCGTCCTTCCGGGGGCGTCGAGGCCTGGTACTCCTGCCCGCGGATCGGGTTGGGCGATAGCACCGCGAGGGTGCAGAGCAGGATCAGGAGCCCTATTCGCCCTGAAGGTCGATCATCCGTTGAAGACATTGGGCAGCCTTCCATCCAGGTCCGGGATTCCAAAGAACTCCAGGAAGATCGGGTAGACGTCTGCGGTGCGTGCGTGGGGGATGGTCACCCCTTCTCGTACCCCTGGCCCTGCCATCACCATGGGCACCATCAGCTCGTCCTTCTCGAGGCCCCCGTGGGAGGCCAGGTGGCCCTGGTCCATGAAGTCCCAACCTGGGGTGGACGAGACCACGATGTCCCCGCAACGCTCCGCATCGAACACCTGGCACACCTGGTAGACCGCATCCGGGTACGACGAACCGCGGGTGGCCCGGAACCACGTGTCCTTGTGGTGGAACCGGCCGTTCAGCAGCGCACTGGCCTCGGCATCGTCCGAGTATCCCAGTGGATCGGGGCCGGAGAGGACCGCATACCGGAGCGCCTCGGACCCTTCGTCCCGCTCGATCCTCGCGTCACCCACCCGGGTCATGAGTCGGACGGTCCTGCGGTCCGGCTCGTTCACCTCCAGCGCCGCCACGAACCGCACCGCCTCCTCTTCCCGGAGAAGCTCGATCAGGTCCACATCCCCGTTTCCCTCCAGTGGGAAGCCTCGCAGCTCCTCGAAGGTGGGCCGATCTTCCCAGCCCATCCAGGTGGCCCACCGGTACTTCTTTTTTCGGGCGAAATAGAGGACGGCGTATCCGTTCCCGCTCACACCCCGGACCGCGTTGTGGGTCATGAGGGTGTTGAATTGGTCGTTTCCGCTCAGGTCCCGCAGGACCGAGAAGCCCGCTTCTCGCAGCGGGTCCCGGATTTCGATACTGCGTTCCGTGTCCCGCAGCCCGTGATCGGCGGTGAGAACGACCAGGGTCTTGTCGTAGATTCCCTTCCGCTGGAGCACCTCCATCATCCTACCGACCTGTCGGTCCACGAAGACGATCTGGTCTTGCACGATCTGAGAGGTCGAGCCGTGGAGGTGGGAGAGATGATCCACCGCGGGCATCCAGACGAACGTGAACGTCGGGGTCGGCTCCTCGCCGTACACCCTCTCGAAGACGTCCACCGCCTCCTCGTCCATTCCCCGCCAGCTTTCCACCGAATCACTGCGAGAGAACCAGAGCGTCTTCAGGGAGGGCCGATAGGCTTCGGCGGCCCCCCGTGAAACGATGTCGAAGATGCACACCGTCCGCTGACCCTCTAGCATTTCGTAGAGGGTGTAGGCCTCCGGCGGGAAATCACCGTCGAAGAAGAGGGTCTCCAGGGTGCAGTAGTCCCGCACGATGTTGTGGTGCCGATCGATCCAGCGGAGCCCCGGACAGTTGTTGGTGCCCGGCATGCGGCCGTTGATCAGCGGGAGGTGGGCGGGGCCGGTGGTCGACGGGAAGGTGCCCGCGCAGCTCTCCACCGTGGTGCCCCGCTGAGCCAGGTGGCGCTGGATGTTGGGAAGCGCGCCGGCGTCCAGCATCTGGTCGAAGCTGTCGGCGCGGAGCCCGTCCACCAGGATGGTGACGCCGTACCGGTTGGGGGATGGCGGGATGGGAGCGGGTCGCAGTGAAGCGCAGCTGGAGAGGATCGGCACTCCTCCACTCAGGCTCGCCAGGCCCAATCCCGATCGGGAAAGCAACCGCAGGGCCTCTCGTCGATCCAAGGCTCGGCCTCCCGGATTGGAGTCTCGTCCGCCGGTGGGTGCGCGAGTCGATGTCTCGCCAGCCGGGGTTGGACCGGTCCCCACCAGCTCCTGCCAAACGCAATCACGGCGCCCGGGGAAGGGAAGGGTGACGCCGAACATGGCATGAATAGAGCGGCCGAGCCCGCGCATCAAGGATACGGGCTCCCGGGCCCCCGGGCCGCCGGGGCGGCGCCCCGTACCTCAACGGGATTACCCGATGGTGCATCGGGGTCCATCTCGTTCTCACCCGACCTCGCCCCGGGGCCGTAGCGTCCGTTCCGCCCCGAACGCGAAGTGGCGGGGGGAGGCTCATCTCGAACCGCCTTGCGTGGCTCGGATCGGCCACCACATCGTGAATCACGGCCCTGAGGACCCCGGTTGGATTCCCTATCCGTGCCCACCGCGCGAACATTCCTGGAGCGGGGGCACGCAATACCCTCGGTCGACATCACCGAAACCGAGAACCGATGGAAGCACTGACACGTTACCTCTCCTACTTCGGCGCACTGCTGGCGAGGCCTCCGCTGTTCGTCCTCTACCTCGTCTCCGGCCTTGTGCCCCGCCGTCCGGACCTGTGGGTTTTCGGGTCGTGGGGAGGACACCGGTTCGCGGACAATGCGGCGTCCTTTTTCCTGTACTGCCAGAGCGAGGTGTCCGACTCCGTCCGGCTCGTGTGGATCTCCCGCGATCGGGACATCGTCCAGGACTTGCAGCGCGACGGGTACGAAGCGCACCACCTGTGGTCGCCCGGCGGCCTGAGCGCCTCCCTCCGGGCCGGCCTGTATCTCTTCGACAACTTCGTGAAGGACATCAACTTCTGGACGTCCCGAGGAGCGCGTACGGTCAACCTCTGGAGCGGCGTCCCGCTCAAGGCCTTCGAGCGGGATATCGACAATCCGCGGAGTCGGTACTACCGGCTCTTCCACGGCACGCTGCCCGAGCGAGTGGCCCTCTCCGCCATGATGCCGTGGCACGTCGACCGACCCGACCTGATCATCGCCACGGCGCAAGAGACCGCCCGGATCACAGAGCGTGCATTCGACATCCCCGAGACTGCCGTGGCGATAACCGGCTACCCCCGCAACGACGTTCTCTTCCGCACCGGGAGTGACGAGGGGCAGGCGCGTGAGGCCTGGCCCAAGGCCTTCCGCGAGGCGGTCGATGCGGGCCGCTTCATCTTCTTCTACCTGCCCACCTACCGGGACAGTGGTAAGCCCTTTCTCGACGCAGACTGGGCGGAGGTCGATCGCTTGATGGAGCGAAACAACGCCTCGCTCTTCCTCAAGCTGCACCCCGACGACCGTGGCAGCTTTCATGGTGAGGGCGCCCACGTCGCGGAGCTCCCGCAAGGCATCGACATCTACGACCTGCTCACGGCCACCGACGCGCTCATCAGCGACTACTCCTCGATCATCTTCGACTTCATGATGCTCGGACGCCCGATCATCCACTATCTGCCGGACCTCGACGAGTACAGGACCAGCAGCCGAAAGATGGTCTTCGACCCGATCGAGATCGCCGTCGGCCCCGTGTGTCAGACCGCGGAGGCCTTCACCGAAGCCCTGGCGAGCGTGCTCGCCGACACTCCCGTAGCACCGGACGTGGCGGCGCGTTGGGCCGAGACTCGGAAGAGGATGAATCGCCACAACGACGGTGGCTCCAACCGTCGGGTGCTTTCCGCCATCGCCGAGCGCTTTCCCGAGTTGGGCGTGTCCCCCGGACGCGATCACGAGGGTCAGAGTCGGACGGGAGTCGGGTGACGCGCCCCTCGGTCGGAGCTGGGCCGAACGGAGGTGTCCGTCGGCTGCTCGCGAAGGTCCTTCACCGCGACGTCCTCCACCTCGTCCGCGGCTCCGGCTTCATCTTCGCGTGCCGCGTCGGCGGAGCCGTCCTGGCGCTCGTGACGCAGTGGGTCCTGGCCCGCTGGATGGGCGCCGAGGACCTGGGAAGCTACTTGCTGGCCTACTCCTGGATGATCCTCGTGGCTCGGCTCAGCGGACTCGGCTACAACAGCGCGTCGGTCCGCTTCATCGGAGCGGGAATCGCGCACGACGACCCGTCCATCATCCGTGGATTCGTCACCTTCACCACCCGGATGGTCTACGGAGTGAGCATCGCCGCCGCGGTGGTGGGCGCGGTGGGCTCGTTCCTTCTGGTGGGGCGCACCGGGGCGAATCCCTGGCCCATGGTCATCGCCTTCGCCGCTGTCCCGATCATTGCGGGCTCCAGCAATCTCTTCGGCTTCGCGGCGTCGTATGCGTGGTTCCGGGCCGCCTTCCTCCCGAACACCATACTCCGCCCGGCACTGTTCCTCGGTTCCGTGTGCGTGCTCTGGTGGTTGGGCACGAGCATCGGGGTCACCGGTGTGATGTTGCTCCAGGCCGGGAGCATGGCGGTGACGCTGGCCACGCTCCTCTGGGTCGTCAGGAAGCCGCTACGACAACGTATCGCCGGCGTGTCGCCCCGCTTCGAGCGCAGGCTGTGGACGCACGCTTCGCTGGCCCTCCTCATCATCTCCCTGTTCCGCGACTACTTGCCGGAGCTGAGCATCATCGTGGCGGGTGTGTACCTGACGTCGGAAGAGATCGCGATCTTCACCATCGGGTACCGGATCGCCGCGTTGATCTCGTTCGTACTCTTCGCGGTCGACTCCTTCACCTTCCCGCAGATTGCGCAGGCGGCGGCGCTCAATGACCGCGACGCGCTGCGGACGCATGCGGTCCGCGCGACGCGACTGACCTTCCTGGCCTCTCTGGGTGCGCTCGTCGGCTTCTGGCTGTTCGGTCGCTTCGTCCTGGGCCTCTTCGGTGAGGAGTTCATCGAGGGGTACACCCTCCTGCTGATCATCGCGGTCGCGCAGGTGCTGCGGGCCTCGGTGGGGCCCGTCTTGCCGCTGCTGACCGTGGGCGGCCATGAGCGAGAGTCGCTGAAGGTCTATGGCGTCTCGCTCGTCGTCGTCGCACCGGTCGTCATGGTCCTCGCACCCGCGTGGGGTGTGGTCGGGGTGGGCGTCGCCGTGGCCAGCGTGATCGTCCTCTCGTCGCTTGCCCTCAACCACCGGGTACGGCACCTGATGGGGATCAACCCATCGATCCTGTCGTCGATCTCGAGATCGAGCGGCCCATAGGTGGTGAGGGGAGGAGAGCCGAATTGCCCAAGAGGCAGACCTCGATGAGCCTCGCCCGCCGCGTGAGGGACAAGCTCCGTGGGCCCGGGTTCCATCTGGTCAGGCGCGCCGTCCTGCTCGGGCGCGGGCTCCTCTTCCTCGGCCGCCGATACCGGTGCCCTTGTTGCGGCTGGTCGCTCAGGAGCTTCACGGGCCCGTGGTCCATCCTTGCCTCGAACCCCGACGGATACTGTCCTCGATGCAACGCGAAAGCGCGGCACCGCCGCCTCTGGCTCTTCCTCGAGGAAAGGACCGGCCTCCTGTCGGCGGACGCCACCCGGCTCCTGGAGGTGGCCCCGTGGTGGGCGATGTCCCGACGGCTCATGGGGGCTCCCAACGTCTCGTTCGTCGGACTCGATCTCCAGCGTACGGGCCCGCACGTAACCGTGGTGGGTGACGCCACGCGAATTCCGCTGCAATCGGGCTCCGTCGACGCCACCCTCTGCATTCACACGCTCGAGCACATCGAGGACGACCGGGCCGCGATGGGCGAGCTTCACCGCGTCCTGCGTCCAGGGGGCTGGGCGGTCGTCAGTGTGCCCCTCGACCTGGACGCGCCGACCTTCGAGGACCCCTCCATCACCGACCCCGAGGAGCGCCTCCGGTCGTTCGGGGAGCGGGGCCATGTGCGCGCCTACGGGTTGGACATCCGGGACCGGCTGGAGGCGGCGGGGTTCTCGGTCCAATTGGACCGGGCGGCCGACGTGCCGGGGGAGGTACGCGCGCGGTTCGGCCTTCGGGTCGACGAGAACATCTTCTTCTGCCGGAAGGCGACGGGTGGCTAGCGAGCCACGGAGACGGGATCCCGGGACCGAGCCTATCGAGGGCACGACCGGCCACCCGTGTCCCGAGGTCCAGGACCGCCGACGGGAATGGCGTGTACGAAGCCGCATGCTCGCTCGGTACCGCCGCCCCGTGCACACCTCGGCCGCGGTCCCTCGCGGGTCATGTCCCCCCGCAGGATGGTTCACGTGCTCGCTCTGATCACCATGGTCGCGTTTGCCTTCGCGTGCGAGGCCAACTCGATCTTCTCGACCTGGAACGAGGTTCCCGTTCAGATCTCCATCGTCTCCACCGAACGGATCGACGGCGGTCCCCTGTTCGCAGGGGAGTCGCTCGTTCTCGATGCGGAGCTCCGGGATCGGCGGGGGCGTCTGCGAACCGGCGAGAGCTTCGCATGGAAGAGCTCGAACACGGACGTCGCCGTGATCGACGACCGGGGTGAGCTCACCGCGGTCGGCGGCGGCACGACGACCATCGAGGTGTCCCATCGCCGCCTGGTCACAGAGACCGAGCTCGAGGTGTTGGACGTACTCGCGGAGGACGATCCCGATGGGAGCCCCTGGCCACGGACCGTCAAGTTCGCGGTCGGCGCTACCAGTAGCTTCGACCCGTGGACGCGAAACCCGACGCCCGGAGAGCAGGCGTGGATGCGGGAGCACTACTTCCGAATGGTGACCTACGCCAGCTACTTCGGGCCGCGCCTCGTGTGGTACCCCAACGCGCTCGTCTACAAGAATGCGTACGCGATCTACCCGGGCTCCGAGCTCCCGGTGGAGCGCCCGGACTGGGTGCTTCGCGACGCCGAGGGCAACCGTCTCTACATCCCGTATGGCTGTTCCGGCGGAACGTGCCCGCAGTATGCGGCGGACTTCGGGAATTCCGACTTTCGGCGCCACTGGATCGAGGAGCTGCGCGGCACGCTCGCGGAGGGTTACCTGGGAGTGATGGTCGACGATGTGAACATGCTCTGGCGTGTCGGCGACGGGAATGGGGACTCCGTGCGCCCCATCGATCCGCGCACGGGCCGTGAAATGACCCTTCCCGACTGGCGCCGGTATCTCGCGGAGTTCATGGAGGAGATCAGGGCGGCGCTGCCCGACACGGAGATCGTTCACAACGCGATCTGGTACGCGGGCCCCGACGATCCCTTCGTCCAACGCCAGACCAGGGCCGCGGACTACATCGCCCTCGAACGGGGCGCCACCGACACGGGAATCCGTGGGGGCGGGGGCAGGTACGGCTACGAAACCTTCCTCGCCTTCATCGATCGCGTCCACGCCATGGGCGGCTCCGTCGTCCTCGCCGACGACGATTCGGATACGGACACGGAGTGGATCTACGAGCTCGCGACCTACCTGCTCGTCAAGTCCCGCGATGACATGCTCACGGCCGACGGCGATCGTAGCCGGATGAATCCCGACAACTTCTGGGATGGATACCTCATCGAGCTGGGTGCGCCACTGGGCCACCGCTACAAGGTCGGCGGGCTCTTCCGGCGCGACTACGAGTGTGGCCTGGCCGTCCTCAATCAGCCGGATCAACCGACCCGCACCTTCACGGTGGACGAGCCGCATCTGTTGGTCGGCGGTGGGGGCGCTCCGGTGTCCTCCGTGACGCTCGCCGAGTACCGGGGGGCCGTCCTGGTGCGCGAGGGCTGTACGCCCTAGTGCCCTGGTTCCGGCGCGACCGATGTCTCGCCGTCCAGTGAGCAGCTCGCCTCGCCTTGCCGCGCGGCCCCGTAGCCACGGCATTCTGCTGCAGCGTCCCGCGACGGCGCGCATCGTTCTTGCGGCGCTCGTCAGGCCGTGGCTAGGCTTGGAGAGAGAACAGTGTTTCCACATCTCACGCCACCAAACGATGCTCTCACGACATCTCGGGACGCACCACTCCGGGTGCGCTGACGTCGGGCCCGCCACGGCAGTATCTGCGCGGCCAGGGAATCCCCGATGAGCCTGCGGTTCCGCCTCGGCCAGGTCTACGACACGGTACGCTCAGGGGACGTGAGCATCCTGCTTCGGAGGGTGCGGAACCGGATCTCCTCCGAGACGCTCCGAGTGGGTATTAGAAAGGAGTTGACCGAAGCGGACGACGCGCGGGTCGCCAACGCGGAGGACCGGATTCGTATCGCATCCGCGTCCGACATCGAGGCGGTCCTCGATCCCGGGCGAGGAGGGGCGAAGGACGCCAACGAAGTCTGGCAGCGGCGTCTCCGCCGCCATGTCGCTGAGACGGTTGGACCCGACCGCTGCTACGTTGCCGACCACGGCGACCTGGGTCCGAGCTTCATGCTGTTCGCCTTCTTTCCGGAGGACAACGACCTGCTGCAGCGGGCGTTTCCCGACATCGGCCCCCGCATTAAGCCGGGCGAAGCGATGGTCGAGTACCTCTACGTGCCCCCGGATGCTCGTTCGTTCGGATTCCTCAACTCGTGCCTCCTCCAGGTCGGTGTGGAGGCCCGCCGGCGCGGGGCGACGTCCCTCGTCTCGTACATGCCGGCCGGCAACAAGGCGGCCTTGATGTCCGTTCGGTTCGCTGGCTACCGCCCGTTCGAGCTACGCCGCTCCGGATATCGACTCTTCCGTCGTCGCGTCTCGTACGAGCCTTACACACCGGAGGCCGCGGGCTAGGACCTGGATACGGCTGCGGGGGTCGCGAGTCTGACCCTCTCTTCAGGATCCGCTCCACGGGTCGGACGCCTTCGCCACCGCGCATGTCACGCCCACGGCCTCGTCGCCGGTGCTCGTCGATGGCCGGATGGGACCCCAAGAGAAGAGTATTGTGTCGGGTCGACGATGTGGAGCACTGTGGATAGATAGCCTCTGCCCTCGAGGCGACGTATTCACACCAGACACAGGTCAGGCCCCAGCGCATGTTTGGGAACGAGATTCGGATCTTCTCCACGGCGCCGCAGTCGAAGGACGTGGCGAGCGGCGAGTACCGCCAACGGATCATCGACGTGGCCCGGTGGAGTGAGGACTTCGGCTGCGATGGAATCCTCGTCTACACCGACAATGGCATCGTGGACCCCTGGCAGGTCGCTCAGATCATCGTCGAGCACACGGAGTCGCTGTCGCCCTTGGTGGCGGTGCAGCCCGTCTACATGCACCCGTACTCCGTTGCCAAGAAGCTGGCGACGTTCGCCTACCTGTACGGCCGCAGGCTATGGATCAACATGGTGGCGGGCGGCTTTCGGAACGATCTGATCGCCCTGGACGATCGCACCCCGCACGACGATCGCTATCTGCGATTGACCGAGTACACCACGATCATCCGCCGGCTACTCGAGGGCACGAGCCCCGTGACCTTCGAGGGGAAGTACTACCGGGTCGAAAACCTGACGATGTCCCCGCCCATGCCCGATGGGCTGTTCCCCGGGATCACCGTGTCGGGCTCGAGTGAAGCGGGAATGCAGGCGGCGGCCGACATCGGCGCCGTCGCGATTCGATACCCCAAGGAGCCGGATGAGGAGAAGGGCGTGCCGCCGCACGCCAGGACTCCGGTCGGCGTACGGGTGGGCGTTATCGCGCGTGACACCACGGAGGAAGCGTGGCGCGTGGCCCTGGAGCGCTTCCCCGAAGACCGAAAGGGTCAGCTGAAGCATCAGCTCGCCATGAAGGTATCCGACTCGGAGTGGCACAAGCAGCTCTCGGACAAGGACAACCGCTCCGGGGGAAGGACGAGCCCCTATTGGCTCGGCCCATTCCACAACTACAAGACGTTCTGTCCCTACCTCGTCGGCACGCACGAAGAGGTCGGCGATCTGATCGGCAGCTATGTCGGGTTCGGATTCGAGAGCTTCATTCTCGACATCCCGCCCTCTCAGGAGGATCTCGAGCATACCCGTGTGGCCTTCGAGCGAGCCGCAGCGGTGGCTGGTCGTTCATGACGTCCGGACGTCTCCAGGACCTGGTGTCCGCCCAGGCAGCGAAGACCCCGGAGGCTCGTGCGCTCGTCTTCGCCGACGAGACCGTGACCTATGCCCAGCTCGAGGAGCGGGCCAACCGACTCGGCCGGCTGTTGAAGGCCGAGGGGTGCGGCAAGGGTGACCGGGTCGCGCTGTTCGTGCCGAAGGGCATCCCGGCAGTGGTCGCGATGCTCGGCTCGCTGAAAGCCGGTTGCGTGTACGTTCCCATCGATCTGGCGAGCCCTCCGGCTCGCGTACAGCGCATCTTCGACGCCTGCGATCCCACCGCCGTGATCGTCGCACCGGAGGGCTTCCGACTCCTGAGTGACTGCATTGGCGACGGTCCCAGGCCTTTTGGCGTGATCTCGACCCGGTCGCCGGACGAGGTCGGCAATTCTCTGCATGTGAATGCCACCTTCTCC
>CP070829.1:2788782-2806964 GCA_020344755.1 Gemmatimonadales bacterium | reverse complement strand
GCAACCGGCGGGCCGAACAGAGCGGGGAGCGCACGGAAGCGCCTGGGCCTGGACCCACTCAGTAACGGGCCCCCCGCCACAGGGTGACCCTCCGGAGAAAGAGCCTGGTGTCCTCCCCGCGACCGTAGATGACCAGGTTCATGTCGCGATCGCGAGAGACCTCCACCGGCTCCGGGTAGGTCCCTACCTCCTCGCCGTTGACGACAGCGGACATGCGGCCGTCAGGTTGGACCTGGAGCCCGAGCGTGGCCCAGTCCCCCGTTCCCAGACCCGGGGCCGGGAAGCCCCGGACCCAGCTGTCGTACGGAGGACCCCGGAGGGCCAGCGCGCCGGAGTCGAACATGTTCAACTCCCCCTGGGGGTACATGACGCAGTAGCTCAGTTCATCAAAGCCCTCGAGACCGGTGGGATCCGGAGACTCCGAGGCATCGACCAGACAGATCCGGATGGACTGGCGGTCACGACGTTCAGTGAGGGGCAGGCGGAACTCGACGGCCACGGTGAGCCCCTGGTCCATCTCGTGGGGCTCCAGAGAGCGAATCCCATCGTTCCAGACGGCATCTCCCCCCACGTCCAGCACCGGAGTGTCCTGGAACTCCAACAACCTGACCCCCGGATCCCCCACCATGAGCCACCGGTCCTGTGACAGGTCCTGGAAGTCCTCCCGGAGCAAGAGGTCCCCCGTGGCGCTTTCGGACACGCGCACGGTCACGGTGTCCGTGATCCACCCGTCCACCGACGCCACCACCCGGCCGACGCCGGGCCGATTTCCGACCACGGAATCTCCGCGCACCCCCACCACCTCGGGGTCAAGCGAGGTCCAGGTCACCTGGACTCGGAGCGGCTCACCTCCATGGTCGGAAATCCGTGCCGATACCTCGGCCACCTCGCCCCAGGCGATAGAGTCCGGAGCCGCGGCTACGACCGAAGCGGGGATGTCCGCCCGGTCCAGGATCCAACGCAGCTCCGATCGGGGGCGGCGGCCGCTCAGGGGAATGCGACCGACCTGGTCGAAGGTGGCCGCATCCAGGATCCGGATCTCGTCGGCCCGGTTGTCCTCCAGCACCGCCCGGTACGCGCCGTCCGGCGAGCAACCGATGCTGAAGGCCCGTCCGAGCTGCAATGGGAGATCGACCAAGCGTCCCGCCTCCCAATCCCACTCCTGCCAGGTCTGCAACTCCCCTGTCCGTTGAAACAAGAAGAGGGTCCCTCGCGGACCGCAGGGCTGTACATCCAGGATGTCCCCAACCGGCATGACGGCTCTTTCGAGCACCGTCCCGTCGGGTCGAAGCCACACGAGTTCATCCGGACCCGAAAGGGTGATCAATCCCGCCATGATGGACCGGCCGTCGGATGTGAAGGCCCCTTGTACTGCGAAGTCCGAGTCCAGGATCCTCGCCCACTGTCCCGAGGGGAGGTCCAGGAGCAAGAGGTCCCTCTGGTACTGCGAGGCCCCGGTGTCCTCGGAGGTCAGGAGAAGGTGCGCTCCGTCCGGAGAGGTGCCCAGGATACCGTCATCCCCTCCTCCGTCGAAGACGATCTCCAGAGCGCCCGACGGGGCGAGGCGGGCCACGTCCGGGCCCCGGTCCGTCTCCCGCCACTGTCCCAGCACCGCGCGGCCGGGAAGGGGGTGGAATGGCCGGAACGTACCGCCCTCCGCCGGAGGCAGGTGAATGGAATCTTCTATCGCCCACTGCAGCCCCCGCAGTGGCCGGTAGAGAAACAGACCGCCCTCCAGCTCAATCTGGATCTCGCTGTCGGCCCAGGGAGAGGGTCCCGGCTCGGAGCGAACGGCCCAGGCCAGGGCACCGAGGGCTCCTACGGCCACCACGGCCGCCAACCTCCGTACCCATGTGGAGGCGGACCGGGCGTGGCGCCCCTCCCCCACGGCCTGCCGGAGGAGGTCGTGGCTGAAGTCGATGCGATCCCCTCCGCTCCAGCCCACCAGGTCCGAGTCGAACAGCTCGGACATTCCTGCCGCGAATCGCTCCTCCGGGAGGTGACTGGCCCGGCGGAGGGTGTAGAGATTCGCCCCTCCGGGCCTCGACACCAACTCGTCCAGGATCGCCCGGGCATCGCTCGAACTCGACGTCAGTCGCGCCGCCAAAAGCCCTTGGAGTTCGGATGGCATCTCGACCGCCTGGGGCAGCCTCTGCATGTGGAACACCCACTCGTCCCCGCGCTCTTCCAGCACGCCTTCTGCCTTGAGGTTCCGAAGTAGCGCCACCAGGTGCAGGGGGTGTCCCCGGGAGGCCCGGTACAGGGCCACCCCCGCCTCCGCTGCCTCCTCCTCCGAAGAGAAGTCCGCGAGCTGGATCAGGAGTTGCGCGACGTCCGCTTCGCCCAGAGGCGTCAGGGTGAGCAGCTCCAGGCGACCGGAGGCTCCCTCGGCCCGGAGCGTCCGCAGGACCGTCTCGTCGCCCAGTTCCGTCCGGCAGGTCTGCACCAAGAGGACCGGTCGGTCCCGCACGAACCGCATCGCCCTCTGGAGAAGCGTCCTGGACGGGTCGTCCGCCCAGTGCAGGTCGTCCACCAGCAGGACGAGCGGTGCCTCCTCGGCTACGGCGGCTACGAGATCCGCCACGGCATCCCCCAGGGCCACCGCCGACGGGACCGTGCGTGTCAGCTTCGATCCGTTGCCGCGAGAAGGGGCCAGTGATTGGAGGACCTCGGCGGAAGCATTGGAGATCCCCGCGGCCCCCGGAAGCGGAAGGAGGTCCCGGACCAGTGACCCTGCCACGCCGTACTCCACCCGGCGCTCCCCGGATACGCCTCGGGCCTCCACCACCCGGGCACCGCTGGCCTGGCAGACATTCGTGAACTCCCGGGCGAGGCGGGTCTTCCCGATCCCCGGGGCGCCGATGATGGCGACCGATCGGCTCTCACCGCGGCGAACGGTCTCCAGGAGGTCGGAGAGCGCGGCGAACTCAGCGCTCCGGCCTACGAAGGAGACGTTCAGGGGATCCGGGGCCTCCGTCCCGTACCGGCCCCGAACCGCGGCGCGCAGCTCCGCATCCAGGTCGTCCAGATTCCCTTCCGCAGCGTCGCCCACCTGCTCTCGAGCCCACGAGAGCGCTGCGCGGGCCTCTTCCAGCCACCCGAGCTCCAGCAGCGTGCGGATCCGGAGCGTGTGAAGCGTGTCCCGGTAGGGACGGACCTCCAGGCCGCGTTCGATCCAGGGCAGACGGTCCCGGATCGGGAGACTCGCGGCGTGGTCCTCCAGGAAGCCACCGACCCGCCTCTCCCACCGGGCGTGCAGGTCCGTGGCCCACTGGTTCCAGCCTGGAGCGTCGGGCAGGGCGAAACCCTTGAAAGGTCCGCCGGACCAAAGACGAATCACCGCAGTGGCGTCCCCCTGGGTCAACGCGACGCCCAGTTCGTCCAGGTCGACTTCCAGTCGCGAGCGATCGATCTCGAGGCTTCCGTCGGGTGCCTCCGTCACCACCTGGGGATCGAGCTGCTTTCGAAGCGTCCAGAGCGCCTGTCGGACGGAGGCCTTACCCCGATGACGGGAGGCCACGGGCCACAGGAGCGCCGCCGCGTCGTCCCGGGTCAGGCCCTGGGGCTCCAACGCGAGCAGAGCCAGCAGCGCCAGCGGCTTTCCCACGGGAAACCCGGTCTCCTCGCCGCTGGGGCCGGAGATGCGGGGCGTACCGAGGAGGTGGAGGCGGTAGCGAGGCATGGAGGGTGTCTGGGCCGAAGGTACCTGCAGTTAAGATATCGCCCGGACCGGGGGCAAGAGGGGTTCGCCGCGCCTGGCCCTCGGCGCGCACGTGGATCCGCGGAGGACGCACCCGTACCTGTGGCCGCTGGAGCCCGGCCCGGCGGCCGGAGGCGGCCACCCCCGGGGAGGCCGTTCCGGGTCCGCCATGGCGTGCGGCCCGGGCACCCAGGGGTTAGATCTCCTCCATCGCGAACCCAGGAACGGAGCACCGCATGGGCCTCTCCCGTCGTTCGGTGATCAAGCTCGGCGCGGGGGCCGGCGCCGCTTCTCTCCTCCCCGCCGGCACCCTGTCCGGGGAGTCGGGGTCGGGCCCGCGGATGCTCGACTCCTCGGTCCCGGTCGACCAGCGGCTACAGGCTCGTCGCCTCCCCCTGGGGGCCGTCCGCCTCACCGGTGGGCCGCTCCGCAGGGCCCAGGAGCTCAATGCGACCTACCTGCTGGAGCTGGAACCGGACCGCATGCTCGCCCACTACCGACAGCTGGCGGGCCTCGAGGCGAAGGGGGAACCGTACGGCGGCTGGGACGGCGGAGGGCGGAATCTCACGGGGCACATCGCCGGTCACTACCTCTCGGGGGTGAGCCTCATGTACGCCGCAACCGGGGACGAGCGGTTCCGGGAGCGGGCGGAGTACCTGGTTCAGGAGCTGAGCCTCGTCCAGGAACGCCACCGGGACGGCTTCGTCGGCGCCCTCCAGGGGGTGCGGGAGGCCTTCGCCCGACTCTCCGCGGGGGAGATCCGCTCCTCCGCCTTCGACCTGAACGGGGAGTGGTCCCCGTGGTACACCCTGCACAAGACGTTCGCCGGGTTGAGGGACGCCTATCGTTTCGCGGGAGTAGGCCGGGCCCTGGAGATCGAGCAGGGGTTCGCCGCGTGGGCCGAAGGGGTGTTGGCACCTCTCGACGAGGGGCAGATCCAGCACATGCTGAACACCGAGTTCGGTGGGATGAACGAGGTCATGGTCGACCTCTTCGAGGACACGGGCGACGACCGCTGGCTCGCCCTGGCATGGAAGTTCGAACACACCGAGTTCCTCGAGCCTCTCCGCCGTCACCAGGACAACCTGGGAGGGAAGCACGGCAACACCCAGGTGCCGAAGCTCCTGGGCTCGGCGGACCGCTTCGCCCTTACGGGTCGGGGTGCGGACCTCGTGTCGGCCGCCTTCTTCTGGGACCAGGTCGTGCACCGGCACAGCTTCGCCACCGGGGGCCACGGCACGGACGAGTACTTCGGACCGCCCGGGCGGCTCCACGACCGGATCGACGGCCGAACCGCGGAGACGTGCAACGTCTACAACATGCTGAAGCTCACCCGGCGGCTCTTCGAGCTCACGCCGGACCCGGCCTACGCCGACTTCCACGAGCGGGCGCTGTTCAACCACATCCTGAGTTCCATCGACCCGGAGGACGGGCGCACCTGCTACATGGTCCCCGTGGGCCGGGGCGTGCAGCGCGAGTACCAGGACATGTTTCGCAGCTTCACCTGCTGCGTCGGGAGCGGGATGGAGAGCCACGCCCTTCACGGGGACGGCCTCTACTACGAGGCGGAGGACCGCCTCTGGGTGAATCTGTATGTCCCGTCCACGGTGGACTGGGCCTCGGGGGGCTTGAGCCTCGCATTGGACACCGGATTCCCCCGGGGAGCCACCGCCCGCCTACGGGTCACCTCCGGAGGACCGTCCACCGCCACCCTCTCGTTGCGCCGGCCCTTCTGGGCCCGGGAGGGGTTCGCGGTCCGGGTCAACGGCGAGCCGGTCCCCGTGCCGGCGGAGGTCGCGCGGGGCGGGACGGAGTGGAGCCGCGGCGGGGACCTCTACGCCTGGGACTCCCAGGCCAGCGACTATGTGGAGCTTCGCCGCAGGTGGGCCCCCGGTGACGTGGTGGAGGTCGACCTCCCCAAGGGTCTCCGGCTCGAGGGGCTCCCCGACGACCCGAGCCGGGCCTCCCTCCTCTGGGGTCCGCTGGTCCTGGCCGCGGACCTGGGGCCTGAGCGGGCCCGGGGGGAGCGGGCGATGGAGCCTTCCTCCGTTCCGGTGCTGGTGCGGGGACCCGGCCCGGTCTCCGACTGGGTGCACGCCGTGGACCAGGAGTCGGGCCGGTTCGTCACCCGCGGCGCGGGTCGCCGGCCCGATCCCTCGGACACCCCGGCGGAGGTGACACTGGTCCCCTTCCATGAGCTCCACCGCCGCACCTATACGACCTACTTCGATCTCTTCTCCCCCGAGGAGTGGGAGCGACAGAAGGAGGTCTACGCCGAGGAGGCGGAGCGGGAACGGCGCCTCGACGCCGCCACGGTCGCCTTCGTGCAGCCCGGGGAGCCGGCGTCCGAGCGCCAGTTCCGGTACCAGAGCTCCGACGAGGTCGTGGTGGGTCGCATCGAGGGCCGGCCGGGACGGAGAGGTCCCGGTTGGTTCAGCCTGGAGATCCCCTTGGAGCCGGACCGCCCCCTGGCCCTGATCTGCACGTATTTCAGTGACGACCGACGGGCCACCCCGGCCACCTTCGACATTCTTGTCGATGGCGTGAGGCTCGTCACCCAGGAGGTGGGGCGGAGCGAGCCACGGACCTTCTTCGACGTGACCACACCAATCCCGGACGAGATGGTCGCTGGCAAGGAGCGGATCCAACTCCGCTTCCAGGCCCACGAGGGAAGCCGGATCGCCACCGTGTTCGGAGTACGGATCCTCCGGGCCGGCGCCTGATTCCTCAGCTGCGGGGCGCCAACATGAGCCGGGTGACCGTGTCGCCCAGGGGGACGACCCATGTGCCCCGCTCCACCCTCGGTTCCGGTCGGGGGGCGTAGGCCGGACCGTCCGCCGAACCGGGCCGCTCCACCCGCACCCGAGCGCTCGGCGTGTGTGCGTCGCGGGCCGACAGCTCGAGCGTCACGGTCCCGTCCTCCCGGAGCACCACTGCCTCGAGGGTGCCCGCATCGAGGGTGACCCACAGTCCCAGCGGCCCCAGGTACACCCGGCTCCTGGACACGTCTCTCGGCACGATGCGCACCTGGAGACCGCCCTCCTCTTCCATCACCTCTCCACCGAAGGCGAGCCAACCCAGGTCGGCGTCCCGGTGGACGAACGTGCCGGTCCCCACGACGTGGCCGAAGTACCCCATGCCGAAGTCACCGGAGTAGCCGTCGATTCGAAGCGTACCGGGAAAGGCGTGGAAGGCCGCGGGTCCGAAGCCGTCTCTGGTGACGTTGCTCACCGCTCCGAGCACTCCACCGTAGCCAACTCGAAGGAGGTACAGGTCCTGGGGGTCGTCCCGGTACGCCGTCAGGACCGGAAGGGCATTGAGGCCCGAGCCGTAGTGGTGAAGCTGACGTTCCAGCCGCCGAAGCTTGCCGGCGTAGAGGAAGTCCCAGTAGCGGCGAGCGCTCCCATTGTAGCCCCAGTGGGGGAGGGTCGGCATGTACCCCAGGATGGCCCGGAGCGTCACCTCGGCCTTTTCCCGGAACCCGAAATACCGGCTCCACGCGTAGACCTCCTCCTGACCGGTGGAGTCCCACGGCATCTCGCTTCCGTAGGGGTAAGGGAGCGATCTCCAGACCTCCGCGCGTGCGCGCATGACTCGGGCCAGCTCGTCGGCTTCGTCCTGCCATCCCTCCCGCTGGAGATCCTGCAGCACCATCAGGAAGACCGTTCCGTCCATCTGCCCGAATTGGGCGTAGTGTGGGGCGTGCTCCACCATGGCGAGTCCGGTGCGGAAGGCCCGGTCCAGGTACCACTCCCACTCGTGGTTCCGTACCAGGCCCACATGGTTGCGGGCCAGTCGGTAGAGGACCCAGTGGGCCGCGGCCACGTGAGGATAGTCGTACGAGCGGCCCACCGTGGCGGCGTGCTCCCGGCTCCAGCTCGACCAGCCTCCGTAGCCCGCCTCCTCGGAGTACGTCCCCGGAGGGACCGAGTCCGGCTCGTAGTAGAACAGGCTCTTCCGCACCCCGTATTTGAGCTCTCCCTCGGCGTACTGGAGCCCTCCCCAGAGCACCCCGTCCACGAATCGTTCCAGGCGGGCGATCTCCTCCCGCTCCGGCCGGACCAGCTGCTTCATGAACGCGGCGAGCCACGATCCGGACCCGCCCTCGTCTCCGAGCCCGGCGATCCACGCCCGGTTGTCCTCCGTCACGGCACGACCCACGTCGTAGTCGTACGAGATCACGGCGGGACTGCGCCCGAAGAGGTCGTCTGGATCTTCGTACCACTGTTCGTTGGTCAGGAACCGACCCAGGGAATCGGCTACCTGGGTGGTGGGCTCGATCACCCTGTAGTGGACCGTCTGGGTCTGTCCGTCCTCGTACCGGAGGGTGAGTCGGCTCCGTCCCCAGGTCCGCCCCCGCACGGAGTAGGCGGCCCGGCCGGCCGGCGTCGTCCCGGTGCGGCGCACGTCCATGGAACCCGGCGGGTCCACCGTCACCGCACTCACCGGGGAAGCGCTCTGGATGAAGAGCTTGGCTTCCACGTCCCGGGGTGCGACGTAGCCCGGGACCCCCACGACCACCGGCCGCCGGTGCTCGGCCAGGGTCTCCTCGATGCCGCGGATGGACGGGGCCAGAATGAACTGGACCCCGTAGCTTCGCTCCTCGCCGGGCTCCAGGACGGCCGTGGTTGGTGGATTCCAGGGCTCCGCTCCCCTCCACTCGTGCTCGGCGAAGGAGCCGCTATGGGCCAGCCACTCGTAGAAGCCCTCGAAGGTGATCCCCCTCCGGGTGGGGTCGTCCAGGAGCGGGTTGTAGGCTTCGAACGGGGTACCCGGGAGCGGCACCACCAGTAGGGCGGAGCCCCGTCCGCTCAGGCGCGTCACCTGGAGGTACCCCGCGTCCATCCCCACGTACGGATCGTGGAACGACGCCACGGCATGGGCCTCTTCCAGGGATCGGTCGTGGAGGATGTTGTTGAAGACCATGGGAAAGCCCACCGCGCCCAGCTCCACGATGCGGTCGGAGCGGTTCCGGAGCCTGAACCGGAGGGTCAGGACGCCGTCCTCGTCCACCTCCCAGCTTCGGGAGACACGCAACGGAAGGTCGGCCGGCAGGGTCGGTGTGAGGTCCGCAGCGGCCAGGACCCCCGCCCCGTCCACCGGGAGCTCCGTGACCGGCGCCCGGGCCGCCGCCGTAGAGTATGCGCCCCAGCCCGAGTCACCCACCGCACGGATCCGAAGGGTGAGGTCACCCAGGTGATAGTACCCGTCCGCGGCCCGGCGCCCCAGCCAGTCCGAGGGAGTGAAGTCGAAGCCCGGGTCATCCGCCGGCCTCAATGCCGCCACCGTGTGGGAGGCCGCCACCAGGTCGAGGACCAAACTCGGTGTCTCGAGCGACACGATATCCCCGTCCAGCCCCAGTGTCGGAACCGTGTCCCGAGCCGGTTGTTGGGCCGACAGCGCCGCCGCGTGGAGAACGGCGCCCAGGATCAGGCCGGCGGCTCGCGCCCGCCGCTGGCGGGGGCCCCGATGCACCCCGCCCCTGCCGCGGCTCCGAGCCCTCAGCGCCCCGACGGCCCTGCCTCCACCGCCGCCCTGATGGCCGCCGGATCGTAGACTCGGCCGGCCCGGACCACGCGGTGGATCTGCTCCAGGTCCGCGATGCGCTCGGCAGGGCTCCCGTCCACCAGGAGGAGGTCCGCCACCATCCCGGGAGCCACCCGGCCGTAGTCGTCGCTCTCCCCCATGACCTGCGCCGGAACCAGCGTGGCCAGGCGTAGAACCTGGGCGGCGGGAATGCCGACGTGCTCGTAGAGCAGCAGCTCCGTGAGATACGAGGACCCGTCGAAGCTGTCCGTGCCGGGCACCAGGGGCACGCCCCTCTCCCACAGGCGCAACAGGAGCCGGCCATAGGCCGCTGCGCTCGGGCTCGACGCCTGGTCCGGGTCCAGAAAGCGCTGCCCCCCCATCCAGATGTTGAAGGTCCCGTCGACCACGGTGCCCTCCTCTGCCAGGAAGTCCAGCAGCCCGGTCATCTCGGGCCCATCCACGTCTACGCTCGCGGCCACGGCCGCGGCCACTCCGGAGTACGGCCGCATGGTGGGAACCCAGAGCGAGTCGGGATAGAAGGTGGAGAAGAGGAAGGCCGCGTGGTTCAGTTCGTCGTACCCCAGCTCGACGGCGGCCCGCACGCTCATCCCCCGGGGAATGTGACCGCTCAACCGGAGTCCCCGGCCCCGGGCCTCCTCAGCGATGGTGGGCAGGAGGTCGGGGTGAATCAGGTTGTACAGCTTGATCTGTCGGTATCCCATCGAGTCGTAGGCCGTCACCCACCGGCGCGCTTCCGCTTCGGTCCGGACGATCACCTCACTGGGCCCGGCCCAGGCCCCCGGGCCTTCCATGAATCCCGCCAGGACCTGCCGAGGAGAGACAATGGACCCGTCGTCGGCCCGGTCCCGGAGGGCGAGGGCCACGTCCAGGTCCGCCGCCAGGTCCCGAACGGTGGTGAGCCCATGAGCCAGCTGCAGCGGCGCGCCCGCCGTCTGGCTCGGCAGAACGCTGTGGCTGTGCATGTCCCACATGCCGGGCATCACCGTCATACCGGTGGCGTCCAGGACCTCCGCACCGGCCGGCTCCTCCACGTCTCCGACCGGGCCCACGGCGGTGATGCGGTCGCCTTCCACCACCACCGTCATCCGGGGCCGGATCTCTCCCGACTCGCTGTCGAAGACGTCTCCGTTGCGGATGACCAGCGATCCGGCCGCGGGCACGGCCAGCGCCGCAGCCAACGCTTCCCCTTCTCGATCTCGATGCGCTGCCTCCACGGCCCGGAGGGTGGGAAGGAGCGCCTCCGCCTCCGGTCGATGGGTGATGAACCACGCCGCCTCGGAGGCGTACAGCTCCCCGGCCGGATCCAGCCAGACCCCGACCTCCCACGGCCTCCCCAGATCGAGCATGGCCAGCCGGAGGCGGCCAACGGGGCTTTCCGCCTCCCCGACCACCCGGGCGCGAAGCGTATCCCCATCCGCATCCACCCAGCTGCCACCGGGCTGCCGGAGGAGGAAGCGAGCCGCCCGTGCCTGTTCCAGGGGCGTCGAGAAAGCCCCCAGGAATCCGGCCTCCTCGGACCCGTCGAGGCGCTCGACCGTCTCCTCCACGGCTCCGGGCTCCCCTTCCCGAGAGGTGGGTCCGGCCTCGACGCGGAGTACCCGGCCGTCGTCGTCCACCTCGTATCGTCCGAAGACCCACCGTCCTCGGTTCCGGTCCACGTGGGCATACCGCACCTCCAGGCCATCCTCCTCGTGGACGACGGTCATCCTCCCCGCCTGCCTCCCGTGGTTGGAGACCGTATAGACCACCGTGTCCCGGGGAGCGGGGGTGGTGGTCACGGCGGTGGCCACGACGACGGAGAGGAGCGAGGGGAGGGGCATGACGGACCTTGGGGACGCCGGTTCGAGTCGAGGAACGGACCCGAATGTCGGCCGGAGATCGCGGGTGGGGCAAGGAGGCTCGAGGCGGAGTCCCCGGGAAGGTCGCCCAGATTTGTTCTGGCATGCGCGGCATACGGGTCCACATCATGGAAGAGAAGGTCGGTCGCGGTGGAGCCCCCTCCACGGGCCGCGACCGCGCACCCTAGCATGGTGAATTCGTGATCCATCTTACCGCATCCACGATGGCATCCACTCAGGCCGCCGCCGAATACGGCGCCGTCGTGGCCCAGTCCGCGGCCACGAAGGTCCAGATCATCGCCGACCAAGCCTCCCGGTGGGTCGGGGATCACCCGGGCCTGGTAGGGGTCGGGGTCGGCCTCCTGGTCCTGGTCATCTGGGCCAGCCGGCCTCGGGTGGGCTGAGGGAACCTCGGCGCTCACACCCCCGGCCGCACCGGGAATCGGTCCCGGTGCGTCTCGAGGTGACCATCGGCCGAAGAGCACCCTGCCGCCTCTGGCGGGTGACGATCCTGCCGACCTCGGCCGAAAGGATCCTGCTGCCCTTGCGCCATTCCGCCAGGCCGGCGCATCCTGCCCCCCGCCCGGGTTTCCCGGCGCTTCGCTCGCCCGGCCACCCGCCGCCCCCAGGGAATCCACGCGCCCGCCCAGACCCAAGGGTGCACAGCAGAGGCCGCCATGCTCCGCACCGTCTCACACCTCTCCTCCGGAATCGGGGTCTTCCTCCTCACCCTCCTCAACGCCGGAACGCTGACCGCCCAGCAGGTGGACCTGGCCGCGCTCCAGGACGAAGCCGTGGCCTACCTCCAGGACTACCTGCGCGTGGATACCCGGAACCCGCCCGGGAACGAGATCAGGGGAGCCCGTTTCTTCGCTGAGATCTTCGATCGGGAGGGAATCGCTTACGAAATCGCCGAGTCGGCTCCAGGGCGCGGGAACATCTGGGCCCGCCTCGATGGGGGTGATGAGCCGGCCCTGGTCCTGTTGCACCACATGGACGTGGTCCCGGCGGACCCGGCGTACTGGAGCGACGACCCTTTGTCCGGCGCGCTGAAGGAAGACGGGTTCATTTACGGGCGGGGCGCGCTGGATACCAAGACCGGGGGCATCCTGCACCTGGCGGCCTTCCTGGCCCTGCACCGCTCCGGTGTGCCCCTCCGCCGGGACGTGATCTTCATGGCCACCGCCGACGAAGAGGCCGGGGGATTCTTCGGCGCGGGGTGGCTGGTGGAGAACCGCCCGGAGATCTTCGAGAACGTAGGCTTCCTCCTGAACGAAGGCGGAGGCGGTGCGCAGGTCGGGGACCGCTTCGAGTTCGGGGTGGAGGTCACCCAGAAGGTGCCCTACTGGCTCCGTCTCCGGACCGTGGGAGAGCCGGGCCACGGCTCGCGCCCTCGCAGCTCGTCGGCAGTCACCGAGATGGTGAATGCCCTGGCGCGGTTGAGCGCTCACGAGTTCGAGCCTCGCATCGTCCCCGCCGTGGACACCCATCTCAGGGGCGCGGCACCCGCTCACCCCGAGCCGTGGCGGACGCGATTCCAGGACATGGCCTCTCACCTCCACGAGCCGGGAGTCATGCGCCAACTCCAGGAGTACGAGCCGGGACTTCACGCCCTGACGCGCAACACGTGCTCCATCACGCGCCTCACGGGAAGCGACAAGATCAACGTCGTGCCACCGGAGGCCGGTGCCGAGATCGACTGCCGCCTCCTGCCGGACCAGGACCCGGACATCTTCCTCTCCGAGCTGGGCTCGGTCCTGGGGCCCGAGGTGGAGGTGGAGGTCCTCATGGGATTCACCCCCGCGGTGTCCACCACCGACACGGAGCTGTACCGGATCGTGGAGGAGGTCACCCTGGAGAACTTCCCCGGCGCCAGCTTCAATCCTCAGGTGGTGGGAGGATTCACCGACTCCCACTTCTTCCGCGACCTGGGAATCGTGAGCTACGGCTACGAGGCCACGGCGACCCCGCAGGAGGACCGAGGCGGTGTCCACGGAAACGACGAGCGGGTCTCCGAGGAGAACGTCCGGCGGGGGGTGGGCGCCACCCTGGAGATCGTGCGGCGCTTCGCTGCGGGAAGGGGTATCAGCCAGGACCGTTAGGCGAGGGGCCCTGGGGGGTGCCTCCGGACGCCCAGCGAGACTCGGGCAGGCCTCAGATGTTGAGTTCCAGCCGCAACGCCACCGCCATCAGGACGCTCCGCACCGTCTGAGAGGAGAGCACCGTCCGGACCGCCGGGTCCAGGATGGCGAGGTGACCCACGTTGTAGAGACCCGCCTTGTACCCTCTTTCGATCAGGATCCCCAGCTCCGGGGTGGGCTCGAACTGGTAGAGCCAACTGGTGGGAAGGGCGTCCAACAGGGGATTCTCCGAGTTCCACGGACGCGCCTGGGAGGGCAGCCAGATGGAGGCCGCCCCCTTGGCCAGGGCGCGCTCCAGACGGACCCAGCTTCCCTCCGACAGCGTCCTGGCGAGACGAATCGAGTCGGCGGAGACAAATGGGGTCCAGCGTGGCGCGTTCGGGAGCCTGAGCAGGGTGTGGAGGCCGGTGAAGGTGGCGTAGTCCCCACCCTGCAGGAGCGCCTTGTACATCCGGGAGAGAAGCGCTTCCGAGTCCTCCCACCACGGCACCAACCAGGCGACTCGCGCGCACTGCCGCTCGTGACGCATCCAGCCCCGGAGATGCTCGTCGAACGTGTCGATGGCCCTGCGCAACTGGGTCCTGCGATATGCGGTGCCGAAGGTCGCCCGAAGCTCCGAGTGCACGCCCCGGCTGTTCAGGAACTCCCGCGCATCTGCAAGCGTGACACGACTACCGTGTTTCAGGGCCGCGTGTCGTTCCAGGGGCCGGAGCGCCGGAAACGCGACGCTGGCGATGGGCAACGACTCGAGCACCCTGGGATCGAGCGCCGCGCGGCCACGGAGGTCCATGGCCGGGGGCAGCGCGATGACACGTTTGGCGAGCATGACGGCGGCTGAATCTCGGCTCTCTAGGAGGATCCCGACCCGAATCCCGATGCGGCCCTTTCCATAGGGCGTTCGGGCTCGCAGCGGACCCGTGTCAAAAGCGGGCCGAGCTCGAAACAGGCCACCGCGCCCAGGGCCTTCGAGAACTCATGATCGACGGTGGAAGCGCGCCCGATGCGTCACTTCCCCTATTCAACACTTCCCTCGGATTCCCGTTTGCGCCAGGGTCGCGTGAATGAAGGGGCCCAACCGGTGGTCACGACACCCCTTGGAGGGCCCTCGGCGGACCCCACGGGATCTGATCTTCGGATCCAACTCCCGGCTCCGGGCCCTGGCGGAGGTCTACGCGTCCAACGACGTCCAGGAGGCCTTCGGGAGAGATCTCGCGGCCGCCTGGAACAAGGTCATGAACCTGGATCGGTTCGACCTGGACGGAGTGAGAAGGCAGGCAGGAAGCACAAAGGGCGGCGGAGCCCCCGCTGGGGACTCCGCCGCCCTTTGTTCAGGCGGGTCCGAAGGACCGGCTCAGTACCCGGGGTTCTGGGTCAGCGCCGGGTTCTTCTGGATCTCCTCGGCCGGGATGGGGAGTCGCATGCGCGACGCCACCAGGTTCCCCAGCTGCCCGGCGATGGGGTCGTTGGCCTGGAACTGGGAAACGAAGTAGCTCTCACCGCGCTGCACCAGATCGAACCATCGCTTCAGCTCGTACGAGAGCTCCCACGAGCGCTCCTGGTAGATGGCGTCCCGCATGGAGGCCTGGTCCAGTGCAACGATGTCTGCGGGCTCGGCCCGGTTCTCACTTCCCGTCCCTTGCCGCGCCCGCGCCCGCACCTCGTTGATGGCGGCGGCGGCGGCGGCGGCGTTCCCCAGCTCGTTCTCTGCCTCGGCCAGGAGGAGGTACGCCTCGGCGAACCGGTAGAGCGGGATGTTCACGTCCCCGCCGCCCCAGAAGTTCAGCCCACGATCCGTGGGGATGTACTTCTTGACGTGGGGATAGCCGCCGGGATAGGGGTTGTCCGTCGGCGTAAAGGCCACCGGGCTCTCGCAGTCCGCGGGCTGGTCCGCCGGGCAGCCCTCGGTCCAGTAGGTCGCCTCGTGGCGGTAGTCTCCGTCGATGTACCCTTCGTAGTACTCGGGGGTCGGGACCACCACGGCCCAGCCGCCGCCAGCTCCCAGGTTGCGGGGCCAGTACACCGAGCCGAAGAGGCTCGACTGGAACCAGCCGCCCCCTCCGATGGACTGGACCGAGAAGATCTCCTCGGACCGGAACTGGGCGCCCGGCGCATGGATCTGGGCGTAGTCCGCCTCCAGCGCGTAGACGCCGGAGTTGATGACCGCGCGGGCCGCGTCCGCCACCGCCTGCCAGTCGGACTGGGACATGGAGACCACGTTGGCCCTCCACCGGTAGGCATCCGCCAGCAGCATGAGGGCGGCACCCCGCGTCGCCCGTCCGAGTTCGGCACCTGTGCGGGCTTCAGGAAGTGACGCCACGGCGGCTTCGGCGTCGGCGATGATCTGGTTCAGGACCTCCTCTTCAGAGGCCCGGGGCTGGTCCACCGAGATCTGCTCGTCCTCCGAGAGGTAGAGGGGCACACCCCCGTAGGCCCGGACGAGCCAGAAGTAGTGGAAGGCCCGCATGAACTTCGCTTCACCCTCCAGGCGACTGCGCTGCTGCGCGTCGGGGAACTCCACGTTGTCCAGGTTGTCCAGCACCTGGTGGGCACGAAGGATGTTCCAGTACAGGGTCTTCCAGGGTTGGACCGCGTCCCGGCTTGTGGAGGTCCAGTTCAGGTACTCGGGAGCCTGGGTCTCGACGTTGGGCTCGTCCGGATGGAACCGGCCCTGGTCCGCCGCCAGCTCGAAGGTCCAGTGGTACTGGACCTTGAACATGTTCCAGTCGTGGAAGAGGCCATACATGGCCACCGCAGCCGCTTCCAGGTCCCCGGGCGTCTTGTAGTAGGTGTCCGAGGTGATGAAGGATTCCGGCTCCTCCACCAGCACGTCCTCGCATCCGGCGGCGGCCACCACCGTCAGCGCCAGAAGCAATGTCATGGATCGAATCTTCATGATTGCAATTCCCTTGGTCAGGGCCGTCACAGGCGTTAGAAGGTGATGTTCACACCGAAGTTCCAGATGCGGGCGCGCGGGTAGGCGCCCACGTCAAGGCCCCGGGCGGACGGCGATCCACCCAGGCTGTTCACCTCCGGGTCGAACCCGGAGTAGTCGGAGATGGTGAAGAGATTCTGCCCCGTCACGTACACGCGGCCGGAGCGGGCCCCCCGGAGGATCGACTCCGGAAGCTGGTAGCCCAGGGTCAGGGACTGGAGGCGGAGGAAGGATCCGTCCTCCACCAGGTTGGAGTAGAGCAGCGTCCGCCGGTTGGCGTTCGCCCGGGGCACGTCCGTGTTCGTGTTCTCCGGGGACCAGCGATTCAGAACCTCGGCCCGCTCGTTCAACTGTCCGGTGGCGTTCATGAGGAAGGCATTGGACGCGTTCACCACGTCGTTGCCCACCGAGAAGTTCACGAATGCGTCCAGGGTGAACGGCCCATAGGTGAAGCTGTTGTTCAGGCCGCCGTAGAAGTCCGGGTCCGCGTAGCCGATGATGGTGCGGTCGTCCGGGTTGATCCGGCCGTCGCCGTTCACGTCCTGGATGTGGAGCTCACCGGGCACGCAGTCCAGGGTGGGACGGGGGTCGGTGATGTCGCACATGTCGCCTTCCTGCCAGAGCCCCAGGACCTTGTAGCCGTAGATGGCCCCCAGGGGCTCGCCGGGCTTGATGAGGTGGCTGTTGCCCCCCACCGCCCATCCCCACCGGTCTGCGCCGGTCTCGATGTAGTCCCGCTCGTCGATGGCCACCACCTCGTTCCGGTTGGCCGCCAGGTTGAGCGTGGTGCTCCACGAGAACGCCCCGCTCGTCATGTTGAGCGTGTTGATGGAGAGCTCCACGCCCTTGTTCTTCACCGAGCCCACGTTCCGGAGCTGGTCGGCGAAGCCGCTGGTCCAGGGCATGTTCACGATGAGCAGCAGGTCCTCGGTGTTGGCCGTGTAGGCGTCGGCCGAGAGGGAGATTCGGTTGTCCAGGAAGGCCATGTCCAACCCGAGATTGAACTGGCTCGTGGTCTCCCACTTCAGGTCCGGGTTGGGGGACCGGGAGCCCGGTGCGAAGGAGATGGTGTTCACGCTACCGATGGCGCTCTCCACCACTTCCATCCCCGCCAGCGAATTGTAGGGGTCCACCGCCTGGTTTCCGGTCAGGCCGTAGCTGACCCGGACCTTCAGATCGTCGAAGAACCCCTGGTCCTCCATGAAGGACTCGTCGATGACCCGCCAGGCCAGCGCCGCGGACGGGAAGAACGCCCACTTGTTGTTCTCTCCGAACCGGCTGGAGCCGTCGTAGCGGCCCGTCACCGTCAGCAGATACCGGTCGGACAGGTTGTAGTTCAACCGGGTCAGGTACGAGATGAGGGTCCAGTCGCTGGAGCCGGAGGAAACCGTGGGTCGCTGCGCTCCGCCCTGGAGAGAGTTCCACATGGGATCCTCCACCAGGAAGTCGGCCGCGCCCACGTTGGTGAAGTTGAACTCGCTGGTCTGGTAGGTCATTCCAGCCAGGACCGCCAGGTCACCGGGTCCGACGCCGGTCCTCTCGTAGTTGACCAGCGCCTCGTTCAGGACCTCCGTGGACCGGCCCTGCCAGATGTTGGCGGAGCCGTTGGTGAGGAAGCCCTGCTGAATGCTGCTGGGTGCATAGAAGGGGTTGTAGGCGTCCCAGATGTTCACGCCGAAGCGGTTCGACACCCTGAGGTCCTCGGTGATTCCCAGCTCGGCGAAGAGGCTCCCCACCACGCGGGTCTCGTTCCGCCGCTCCACGAGCTCGTTCGCCGTGGCCACCGGATTGTTGATGAACTCACCCAGGACCGCCTGACGGATGTAGTCGCCGCTGGCGTCGTAGACCGGGAGCGCGGGGTCGTAGATCATGGCTGCCAGGAGGCCCCTGGAGTTCCCCGCCAGCTGACCGTTCTCCACCTGGGAGATGTCATGCTTGATGCGAGAGGCGCTGAGGTTCGTGCCGGCCCGGAAACGCTCCGAGAAGCTCCGCTCCAGATTGATGCGGCCCGAGTAGCGCTC
>CP070829.1:2770402-2788682 GCA_020344755.1 Gemmatimonadales bacterium | reverse complement strand
AGCTCGGCGAAGGCGGGATGGCCACCGTCTACCTGGCCGACGACCTGAAGCACGACCGGAAGGTCGCGCTGAAGGTGCTGAAGCCCGAGTTGGCCGCCGTCGTCGGGGGCGAGCGGTTCCTGGCGGAGATCAAGACCACGGCGAACCTGCAGCACCCCCATATCCTTCCGCTCTTCGATTCGGGCGAGGCAGACTCGTTCCTGTTCTACGTGATGCCGTACGTCGAGGGAGAGAGTCTGCGGGAGCGTCTCGACCGGGAGCGTCAGCTTCCCGTGGACGAGGCCGTCCGAATCGCGACAGACGTCGCCGAGGCGCTCCACTCCGCGCACGAACGAGGCGTGATCCACCGCGACATCAAGCCCGCGAACATCCTCATGAGCGAAGGTCGCCCGCTCGTGGCGGACTTCGGGATCGCGCTGGCGGTGAGCGCCGCCGGTGGCGGCCGTCTGACCGAGACCGGCCTGTCGATGGGGACGCCGTACTACATGAGCCCCGAGCAGGCCTCGGCGGATCGGGAGCCCACCGCGGCCAGTGACGTCTACTCGTTGGGATGTGTGCTGTACGAGATGCTGGTGGGGGAGCCACCGTACACGGGGGCCAGCGCGCAGGCCGTCCTCGCCAAGATCCTGATGGGCGATGCGCCTGCGGCCACGGCCACGAGGACGTCGATTCCCACGCACATCGACGCCGCGATCCGGAAGGCGCTGGAGAAGCTTCCCGCGGACCGGTTCCGGACGGCGAGTGCGTTCGTGGCCGCGCTGGGGGACAAGGGCTTCCGGCACGGACACGTCGCGGATCCCGCGGCTGGCGGTGTCCCCGTCGCTGCGGCGAGCCAGAGTCCGTGGAATCGGCTGACCATCGGGTTCGCGGGTCTCGCCGTGGTCTTCGCGCTCGTCGCTGCCTGGTCGCTGGCTCGTCCCGAGCCCGAGCAGCGCGTGGTGCGTCAGGTGTTGAGCACGGACGGGTGGGCCGGACTCTCTGTGGAGGTGGGGCGCTTCGCTGCGCTCGCACCGGACGGAGCCAGCATGATCCTACCGCTCGACGGCCAACTCGGGCTCAAGCTCGCGGGCTCGTCGGACGTGACCCCCATCCCCGATACCGAAGGCGCACGGGACGTGGTGTACTCACCCGACGGCGAGTGGATCGCCTACGCGGTTGGCACCGAGATCTTCAAGCGTCCTCTCACGGGCGGTGCCCCGATCCGCTTGGCTCAGGACGCGGAGGGGGGGGAGAACCGGGTCGCCATGGCGTGGCTCGACGACAGGACCCTGTTCTATGAGGCTGTGGGTGGCCGATTGGTGCAGATTCCGGACATCGGCGGAACTCCGCTTCGGGAAATCACCGGCACCACAACGCTGTTCTGGATGTCCGCTCTTCCCGACGGACGGGGTGCGCTGGTGGTCAGCAGTGGCCAGGAACTAGGGGTCGTGGACCTCGGGGACGGGACGGAAACGCCGCTTCTGTCGGACGTGGTCCGTGCGTGGTACGCTCCGACGGGCCACGTGATCTACGTTCGAGTGGACGGTGCGGTGTTCGCCCAGCCCTTCGACCTCGGCACCCTGGAGTTGAGCGGTGGCGCGATCCCGCTCCTCGACGGTGTACGGACCACCGCAGTTCGGGCCGACATGCGACTCGCGCCCGACGGGACCGTCCTGTACGTCGAGGGCGGCGCTGAAGTGGGTGCAGGCGCGCGCCTCGCCATCCAGGACCTCGAAGGCCATCAGGCACTTCTACCCCTCGGACCGCGCGCGTTCGCGAGGGCGCGACCCGGACCTGGATGGTCGCCCGATGGCGAATCCGTCGTATTCGAGGCCGAAGGGCAGATCTACACCTACAACACGGTGCTCAACACGACCCCGCGCCAGATCACGTTCGAGGGCGTCAACTTCTCCCCGGTCTACTCTCCCGACGGTACCCGCGTCGTGTTCTCGTCGCTGCGTTCCGGGACGGATGGGCTCGATCTCTTCGTCAAGGACCTGACCGATGACGCACCGCCACGTTCGCTGATCATGCTGGACGCGCTCCAGGCGCCGACGGGCTGGCCGACCGACACGCTGCTCGTATTCGAGCAAGGCGCGGGTGGAGCGCTGGACCTTTGGACGCTCGACCTCTCGGACCCCGACGAGCCGGAGGCGAGGCCGTACCTGACCTCGGAGGCGGATCTGGGGCGTGTCACCATATCTCCCGACGGACGACACGCGGCGTACAGGTCGAACGAGTCGGGAGCGCCCGAGATCTACATCCGCAGCTTCCCTGACCCGGGCGGGCAGACCGTCGTGTCGCAGGGCGGAGGCGAATACCCCTTCTGGTCACCGGACGGAAACACGCTCTACTACTACACGGGTACGGGCGGTCCGTGGATCGCGGCGGATCTGCAGCGCGGCCCGGTTCTCTCGGTCGTCGCACTCGACACGCTGTTCGCGAACCCGACGTTGGCCGCGCAGCCGGCGCCGACGTCGTTCCACCCCGACGGGGACCGCTGGATCGTGGTCGTCCCGGGGAGCGTGCCACAGAACGGAGACGCGCCCCGGCAGCGCCTCGTCCTCGTCCAGAACTTCTTCGAGGAGCTCCGGCGGCTCACGGGGAACTGAGGGGGCCGGGACAGGCCGCCCGCCCCCTCATCGCCGGAACCGGTCCCTCAACTCCTCCGCGAACCCGAGCCAGACCTGGAATTCCGTGATCAGCTCCGGCTCGGTCTCTACCGATACGTAGTTCAGAATCGACCCGTCCGGCGCGACGTCGTATCCGCGCAGGGGGAAGCGGCAACAGGGATTGTGCTCGAGGAACACGTAGGGGCGGCCGGCTCGAAGTCCCTCCGAGAGGTCCAGATCCACCGCCATGAGGCCCCGATCCTCGGCGGCGTAGTCCACGTAGTAGACCCGGTCACCGTCGGGGGACCAGGCCGGATTCAGCCCCGGCCCGTCGGAGATCTGGAGTACCGGCTCCGGCCCCGGATACGCCCGAACGTGAACCGAGTAGGGAGCGCCCGCGTCGGGCTGGGACACGTAGGCGATCCATCGGCCATCGGGAGAGAACGAGGCATCGGTCTCCAACGCGGGCGACGTGAAGAACGGGGCCGGCTCGGAGCCGGAAGCTGCGACCCACAGGTCTGAATCTTCGCGGTTGAACAAAAGGTGCACGTCGTCGCTGGACCAGTCCGACGGCTCCAGGCGGGGCGCATCGGGATAGAGCGGCTCCGGAGCCTCTCTCCCGTCCGATCGGACCCGATAGCTCGCGCGGTCCGACCTGAAGAGCAGCCACTCCCCATCCGGGCTCCAGAGGGGCTGCTGGACGCTGAATCCGTCGAGTCGGAGGGGTTGGGTGACACCGGTGGCGAAGGTGTGCACGCTGATCTCGTCCCTGGCGCCGGGCCCGGCGTGAAACGCGAGCCGCGAGCCGTCCGGGGAATAGCGGGCGAAGGCGTACTCACGGTCGGGGAGGTCGAGGGACTCGACCGAACCGTCCGGACGAAAGAGTTGGAGTCTCCTTGACTGCTCGGGGGTGACGCCTCCGGTCAGGTATACGAGATCCCCCGCCGCGGAGACCGCGACCTGCGACTCGAACGTGAGCGTATTCGTGTTTGAGGTGTAGATCGGGTGCATGACGTCCTCGACCAGGACACGGGGCTCCCCCGACACCTCCAGGCTCTCGGGATCGAAGGGCAGGCCCATCAGCGTGCCGGATCGCATGAACAGCAGGTGCCCGGAGGACAGGTAGCGAGGCGCGGTGGCGCTATCGACGAGGAGGTACTCCACCCCGGACTGGAGATCCAGCGCACGCACGCTCGCTTCTTCCGGGTTGGTTCCCTGCGCCTGATGGAAGAGCAGGCCGCGAGCCCCCGGAAGGAGCTGCGGCGAGGCAAAACCTCCGGCTGGGCCCGACGCGAGCGCCCGGTCGGCCGACGCCACTTGTGCCGGCGTGCCCCCGGCGGCCTGCACCTGAAAGAGTCCGCCATAGGTGGCATAGACGATCGAGTCGTCGTCCCCCCAGGTCGCCTCACCCCGCCAGGCCTGCTCGTCCATGGGGACGATGGTCTCGACCTCGCCCCTCCCCGGGTTCACCCGCATCAGCCCCGTCGCCGAGAAGTATCCGATCCAGTCGCCGTCGGGGGAAAAGAACGGGCTGCGGGGGTCCACGGCCTCCGCCACCAGCCGGGTCCGCCCCTGATCCAGCTGATGGAGGTAGAGACGAGCCTCGTTTCCATCGCTCGCCACGTACGCGAGCCGGTCCCCCTGGGGCGAGATTGCCACCGCTCGTGAGGCGATCCGCGGGAGTTGGAGCATGCCTCCCGGTACCTGGGTCGTATCGGCGAGGGGGGCGATGGGGACGGTGAAGCGGACGGTCCTGGCCTCCCCGCTGTCCCGTTCGGCCCGGGACGCCAGCGCGACCACGGCCACCGCGAGCGCCACCGTTGCCGCCGCGTGCCCACGGCGGAGCCACGTCGAGCGGCCAGGCGTGGGCCCGCCCACCACGGCCTCGCCATGGCGGAAGGCGGCATTGGCCAGCGCCTCGGCGAACGAGCGCGCGGTGTCGAAGCGGTCCGCCGGGAGCTTTTCGAGCGCCCGGCGAATGGCCGCGTCCACGTGGGGTGGGACGGCGGAGCGCCGCGCCCGGGCCGTCACCGGCTCCCCGGCAATGATCTGGCCAAGCACCGCCTGGGCCGTGCTGCCCATGTACGGCGGATCGCCGACCAGCATCTCGTACAGCATGCACCCCAGGGAGTAGATGTCGCTCCGTGGGCCGACCCGCTGGTCCCCCGTCGCCTGCTCGGGACTCATGTAGTAGGGGGTCCCTACGCTGAGCCCGGTCTCGGTGAGGCGTGCTCCCCCGCCTGCGCCGACCGCCAGGGCGATCCCGAAGTCGCCCACCACGGGCTGGCCACCCTGGAAGAGGATGTTGCCCGGCTTGATGTCCCGGTGCACCACCCCTTGCTCGTGGGCGAAGTCGAGGGCCTGTGCCACCGCCGTGGTGATCCGGACCGCCTCTTCCACCGAGAGCTGCTTCTCCTCGTCCAGCCGGTCGCGGAGCGATTCCCCCACCACGTAGGGCATCACGTAGTAGAGGAACCCGTCGGCTTCGCCGGAATCGTAGAGCGGCAGGATGCCCGGATGTTGCAGGTTCGCGGTCGTCTCGATCTCGGCCAGGAAGCGCTCGGCTCCCACGACCGCCGCCAGCTCGGGCTTCAGGACCTTGAGCGCGACGTTTCGGTTGTGCTTCAGGTCTCGGGCGAGGTAGACCGTCGCCATGCCGCCCTCGCCCAACTCACGGTCGATGGCGTATCGGCCCTCGAGGGCGGCCGTCAGGCGATGGATGCGGTCGGACATGGGGGACCAAAGTGGGGTGCCCGGCGATGGGACGCGAGAGCAGCGTTCGGGGTGGAGGCGCGTGGGGCAGCTTTCCCGGCAATCCCGTCTGCGGGCAATCCCCTGGTCGAGAGCTGAAGCGGCGGGCACGGGAGGATTGCGGGTGACGCTCCAGGGAAGCGATCTTGCCGTCCACTGCCGCAAGAGATGTCGCGCCTTGCCACCCGTTCTCGCCCCGGAGGATCGCCCGCCGGGACCGTGACGGCCCTCCCGGGAGGTACGCGGTGATTCGTCTGCTCGCAGGTTCCCTGCTCGTGCTGGGGGTCACCCTGGGGTTTTCGGGCCTTCCCGCGTCACCCGAGGCTCGCGACGGCGCCCCCATGGCCCCCGCAGGCCCCTCAGCCCCCGAGATCGCTCGATTCCACGACAACGAAGTCCCCGCAGGGAGCGTCGACGGCGGGGTCCTGAAGCTCGAGATGCGAGCGGTGGAAGCGGCGTGGCACCCGTACGGTGAGGAGGAGAACGGGGCGATCCTGCCGGCCTTCGCCGAACAGGGGAAGGCCCCGTCGATTCCGGCGCCCTACCTGCAGGCCGAGTTGGGCCAGACCGTCGAGGTCACCATCGAGAACACCCTGGACTCGCTCCTGATCGTGTACGGGTTCGGGGAGCGCAGGTCCGCACCGCTCGAACCCTGGAGCATCGAACCCGGAGAACGCGCTACGCGCCGTTTCGTGGCCGACGCCGAGGGGACCTTCTACTACTTCGCCAAGGTCGGTGCGTACGAGGAGGACCCGTTCCAGGCCATCGGTGACGCGAGGTTCGGGTCCCTCTTCACGAGCGGCGCGTTCGTCGTCCAGGGGCCCGAGATGCCGGAGTCCATCGACGGCATTATGCTGCTCGGCGTGTACGTCCACCGCCTCGGGCCCGCGATCCTGACGATCAACGGCCGTCCCTGGCCCTACACGAAGCGGCTCCAGTACGCGATGGGCGACACGGTGCGCTGGCGGATCCTGAACACGTCGGTTCGCACCCACCCGATGCACCTGCACGGCTTCTTCTACGACGTCGAGGCGATGGGTGACATCGACGAGACCGAGATCTACTGGGAGACGCAAGTGCCCAGGGAAGTCACGGTGGACATGGATCGGGGCGAGACGATGGCGATCTCCTGGGTGGCGGAGCGGCCCGGCAACTGGCTCTTCCACTGCCACATCTCCGGTCACGTCGGCCCCAACCACTATCCCATCGGCGAGCGGGCGTCTCAGGAGGAGCTGCTCCGGGAACAGGTGCTCGGAAATCCGCACCACGACCCGGAGCACCACGTCGAACAGGGGATGGGCGGACTCATGATGGCGCTCAACATCCGCCCTTCGCCCGATTGGCGGCCCGACGAACGAGACCGCCGCCGGATGCGGCTCGTGTTGCAGACCGACTCTGTGCCGGCACCAGAGGGAACGCCGCTCGAGCGGATCAGCCCCCACCGGCGGGTCTTCTCGCCGATCTACCAGGAGCCCGGGGGCGACATCTCGCCCGACTCGGTGCAGGTGCCCGGCTCGCCGCTGATCCTGCGGGAGGGTGAGCCCACGAGCATCTGGGTGGTGAACCGGCTTCACGAGCCCACACAGATCCACTGGCACGGCCTCGAGATCGAGGCACCCTTCGACGGCGTGGTCGGGGTCGGCGGCTACAACGGGATGCCCACGCCGCCCATCATGCCGGGGGACAGCTTCGAGGTCCGCTACACGCCGCCGCGGCCCGGGAGCTACATGTATCACACGCACATGAGCGACATCCGGCAACAGGGTGGAGGGCTGTACGGTCCGATCGTGGTGGTGCCGGAGGATGAAGAGTGGGATCCCGAGCACGACAAGATCATGCTGGTTGGATTCCACCCTCACGCCGAGGGGCCGCACCTGAACGGACGGCAGGGCGAGCTCGAGACGCTGGAGCTGAACGCGGGGGAAAGCTATCGGTTCCGCTTCATGAACATCACGCTCGGCGCAACGGTGACGTTCCGCCTGACCCGGGGAGCCGAGCCGGGTTCGACGATCCGTTGGATCCTGGCCGCGAAGGACGGCGCCGAGTTACCCCAGCATCGCCGTGAGAATGCACGAGCGGACATGCCCGTCGCCGTGGGTGAGACCTACGACGTGATCGTGCGCCTCCCGCCCCCCGGGGGTCAGTTCGCCCCCAGGGAGTACAGCCTCGAGATGTGGGGCGATGGGCTCCTCGCCACGCACCCCATCGTGGTGAGGGCCCCGGACGGGTAGCCGACTCTGTGCCGTTCGCCTCCCCGCTCGGCGAAGGAGAATCGGCTCGAGAGGCATCGGCCCATGCAAGGACGGCTGCGTCCTGTGCCCGTCGCCGCTACTCCCTCCGGAACACCTCGGCGGGGTTGATCCGGGCCGCCCGCCGGGCGGGAAGCACGCTGGCGACCGCGGCCACCGCGGCCAGGAAGGCCGCCACGCCGATCAGTGTCAGTGGATCGCCCCCGCCCACACCGAAGAGGAATCCTTCCACGAGCCGACGGCCCATGACCGCCAGGGGAATGCCCGCGGCGAGCCCGACACCCACCAGCACCCACCCGCTCCACAACACCGAGGTTGCCACCTCCGAGGCCCGCGCGCCGAGGGCGATGCGGATCCCGATCTCCCGCTCGCGCTGCGTGACGTGGTAGGCAAGCACCCCGAAGAGTCCCACGCCGGCCAGCCCCAGCGCGATCGCGGCAAACATGCCGACCAGGCTTGCCAGCGCTCGCTCGTCCGCGGTCGCTCGCCGCAGGACCGCGTCCATCGTCTCGACCCGGTCCAGGGGCACGGAGGGAGCGACCTCCCGCAACGCGCTCCGCACTCCCTCGGTGACCCGAGCCGGGTCTCCCGCGTACCGCACGGCGACCCGCATGCGGCTGGGGGTCGTCTGGTGATACGAGTAGTACATCGCCGGTGACCGGCCGTCCCGCATGAAGTCGACCACCGCGTCCTCCACGACCCCGACCACCTGGTGTGTCCGGATCCCGCCCCCGAACTCCGGGATCTCCACGAAGCGCCCCTCGGGGGGCTCCGAGCCGAAGAGGATCTCCGCCGTCGTCCGGCTCAGGATGATCAGGCGCTCCTCGACGTCTGCGTCGGTCGCGTCGAAACCCCGGCCCGATACCAGCGGAATCCCCATGGCCTCGAAGTATCCCGGATACACCGTTCGTTGGTGCGCGTTGACATTCCGGCCGCCGGCCTGGTGGAGCTCGCCGGCGCGCCCCACGGACCAGTTGTTGCCAGGATCACGGATCGGGAGTTGGCTCGCCCACCCGAGGTCGGTGACCCCGGAAAGTCCGCGTAGGCGGTCGTCGAGTCCGTCGATCAGCGCCGCGCGCTCGGCCTCGCTGAAGGCACCCGACGGGAGCGTGAACTCGGCCGTGAGGAGCCCCTCCTGGTCGAAGCCGAGGTCATAGGTGGTCAGCTCCCGCAACGACCGCGTGAGCAGTCCCGCGGCGGACAGGAGGACGGTCGTCAGCGCCACCTGCGCCACGACCAGCCCCCGTCGCAGAAGCGCCGAACCCCCTGCGGTGGTGCCCCGCCCCGCGCCCCGCAGGGTGATCGCGTGGTCGGTTCGGGACGCGCGGACGGCGGGCCCGGTGCCGAAGAGGAGGACCGTCAGGAGGGAGAGGCCCATGGCAAAGCCCAGGATCGACCAGGAGAATCCTCCCGTCAGCGTACCGAGCCGGTCCATCGACACGAAGGCGAGGAGGGCGCGCTGCGCCCATACAGCCACGAAGAGCCCGACCCCCCCGGCGACGGCCGCGAGAAGACCGTTCTCCACGAGGAGTTGCCGAACCAGCCGGGGCCGCCCCGCGCCGAGCGCGCCGCGGACCGCCATCTCCGCAACCCGGGCCCGGCCGCGAGCGAGGAGAAGCGCCGCCACGTTCGCGCAGGCGACGAGGAGGAGGAGCACCACGGCGCCCCCCAGGAGCGCGAGCGTGCTCCAGTAGCTCTCGAGGAGCATCTCGCGGGTCGGCGTAACGACGATGCCCTTGCCCGCGTTGGTGTCGGGGTAGGCCCCGGCCAGCCGGGCGGAGATTCCGTCGAGCTCCTGCTGCGCGGTCGCCGTCGTAATCCCCTCGGCGAGACGCGCCACCATGAGGAAGTTGTGGGAGCTCCGCCCACTCGCCATCCCCCTCCCCCGGACCGCCGGGATCCACAGCTCCGCATCCACCATGAAGCGCGCGTGGGCGGGTAGGATCCCCACTACGGTGAACACCATGCCGTTCAGGGTGAGGGTCCGGCCGATCACCTCCGGGTCCCTCCCGAAGCGCCGCGTCCAATATCCCTCGGAGAGGACCATCGACCTCCCGCCCCCCGGCTCACCCTCCTCCGCGACGAAGCTCCGCCCGGCCAGCGGAGGCACGCCCAGCGTGGCGAAGAATCCCGGAATCACCATGACCACGTCCACGCGCTCAGGCGTGTCCCCCGCCTCCAGCGTCATTCGCTGGGGAAAGGGGGCCAGGGCGCCGGCGCTCTCGAACGAACGGGCTTCGTCACGATAGTCGTAGAAGTCGAACGCGGAGAGCACGGGCCCCAGGCGCGCGCCGTCGTCGAAAGTCGAGCGTCCAGTCAGGAGCCGGTCGGGCTCCGCCCAGGGGAGGGCGGCGAACGCCGAGGCGTCGAGCACCGCGTAGAGCGCCACGTTGCCACCGATCCCGATCGCGAGGGTCAGAACCGCCGCGAGGGTGAAGGTGCGCTCCTTGACCAGTGTGCGGACTCCGATTCGCAGGTCCTGTCGAAGGTCGTCGAGGAGCCGCCCGCCGCGCGCGTCGCGCACTTCCTCCTTGAAGCGCTCCACACCGCCGAAGGCGATCATCGCCCGGCGCCGCGCCTCCGTCTCCGAGAGTCCCGAGCGAACCCCTTCGCGGATCTCCATCTCCAGGTGGAAACGGACTTCCTCGTCGAGTTCCCGCTCCACCGTCGACTTCTTCAGTAGGACCGCCACCCGCCGACCGATCCACGTCCACGCTCCCCTCATCCCCCTTCCCTCCGTTCAATGTATCCTACGTCGCCGCCAGGACGGCCTCGACCGCCTTCGCGAAGCGGCGCCAACTCTCCCGCTCCCGCTCCAGCGCCTTCCTCCCCTTGGCCGTCAGCCGATAGACCTTTATCGGCCGGCCCTCTTCGCTCTCGCCGAGCTTCGCATCGACGAGCCCACGGTCGCGCAGCCGGTAGAGCGCCGGATAGAGCGAGCCCTGGTTGACCTCGAGCGCGTCCCGCGACAGGAGGTGGATCTTCTTCGAGATCGCCCACCCGTGCAGCGCCTCCAGATCGAGCGTCTTGAGGATCAGGAGGTCGAGGCTGCCCTGCAGCAGGTCGGTGCGAGGTGCCATGTCGAAGCGCCCCATATGTCGAGAGTCATGGGTTGTCGGATGTCATACCATTGAGTTGGACCGGACCTTTGGAGAAAAGGTTGGAAGGGAGTCGGGCGTTGGGAGCTTCTCCCGCGTGCTCGGACATCCGCGGGGCCAGGCTCGTCCGAGGGGTCCCGTCGGGCCGTCGATACGACCCGGGCTCGAACCGGCGACCCCCTGATTGGAGATCGATCCTCGGGAAAGGCGAAGCACGGCGAGAACACGGCGGACGCATCGATAGAACTGGCGATCTGCCGCGTCCGCCGTCGGGCGATGCGGACTCTTCCAGGACGAAGGGCCCTACGACCGGGCGCAGTTGGACACCGATCCCATCCCCAGGCTCGGCACCCGCGGCGTGGCCGCACGAGATCGGCGCCAGCATGGCGCCACCCGGCACGGTCCGACTTGCGGACCCCACCCGGCGAGGCGGATCTTGCGCCCACCTTCACGTGCCCCTGCCCATGACCGACATCCCTCCCCGCCTCGCCGCCGCCCTGGCCGACCGGTACCACATCGAGCGGGAGCTCGGTGCGGGCGGCATGGCCACGGTCTACCTGGCCGACGACCCGAAGCACCACCGGAAGGTCGCGCTGAAAGTGCTCAAGCCCGAGCTGGCGGCGGTGGTGGGTGCGGAGCGGTTCCTGGCGGAGATCAAGACGACGGCGAACCTCCAGCACCCCCACATCCTCCCGCTCTTCGACAGCGGGCAGGACGACGGGCTGCTCTGGTACGCCATGCCGTACATCCAGGGCGAGTCGCTGCGGGAGCGCCTCGACCGGGAGAGGCAGCTCCCGGTGGGAGAGGCGGTGGCCATTGCCGTGAAGGTGGCGGGAGCGATTCAGGCTGCCCACGAACGGGGGATCGTCCACCGAGACATCAAACCGGCGAACATCCTCCTCATGAACGGGGAGCCGCTTGTCGCCGACTTCGGGATCGCCCTTGCGGTGCAGGAGGCGGGCGGCGGACGTCTGACGGAGACGGGTCTCTCCATGGGGACCCCGTTCTACATGTCTCCGGAGCAGGCCACCGCCGACCGCACCCCGGATGCCCGCGCCGACATCTACTCGCTGGGCTGCGTCCTGTACGAGATGCTGGCGGGCGAGCCGCCCTTCACCGGGTCGAGCGCCCAGGCGATCCTGGGCCGGATCCTGACTCAACCACCTCGCCCGATCACCGAAGAGCGGGGGAGCGTCCCCGCCAATGTGGCCTCGGCCATCAACCGGGCCCTCCAGAAGCTCCCGGCCGACCGCTTCTCGTCCGCCGCCGAGTTCGTCCGTGCGCTCCAGGATCCGCATTCGACCCACCTCGGGTTCCCGACCCAAACCGGCTCCCCGGCGGCCGTGGGATCCGATGAGACTCGTACCCGCCTCCCCCTGTGGCTGCCCTGGGTGATCGCCGGGGTGGCGAGCCTCGCGGCGGCGATCTTCGCTTTGGATGGCGGGGGGACCGGAGGGACATCCGACGAACCGCCCACGCCGGTCCGCTTCTCCCTCGACCTGCGCAGCGACCCGGGCTACTACGGAGATCGGTTTCTGCGCATCACGCCCGACGGAAGCTCGGTGGTGTACCGCCACCGCACCCAGGACGGAAGCGCCTTCTTCCGATACGACCTGGCACGGGGCGAATCCGTCCCGATTCCAGGTACCGAGGCCGCGGTGGACCCCGCCATCTCGCCGGACGGACGTTGGCTCGCCTTCAACGACGATGTCTCCGCGACGCAGAGGGTGCTGAGGCTGCCCATCGAAGGGGGCACCCCCACCGAGGTGATCGTCCCCCCGAACGAGCCCATCGGAATCTCCTGGCGTGGAAACGACGAGCTCGTGTTCGGAATGCTCGCCTTCGATGGGGACTACCGGGGGCTCTCGTCCACCCCCGTCCTTTCCCCCGCGATCCGCAGGATCACGGGGAGGGGACTCGAGGACAACCAGGAGACGGCCCGTCCGGCGGAGGAAGCGGAGGACCACGAGCACGACGTCGGCATGCACCACGAGCCGGAGGTGCTTCCCGGCGGTTCGCATGCCCTCTTCATCGACTTCGGGGGCGGGACGATCGGGATCGGCGTAGCGGGGCTGGAAACGGGCGAATGGCGGCGCCTCGACCTCGGCGGAAGCACCGTCCGGGGCACGGAGGCCATCGTCGGAGTGGCCGGCGACCGGCTCTTCTACCTGGACTCCTCCTCCCGGCTCATGGTGGTCCGCTGGGACCCGGAGACGTACGAAACCCGGGGGACGCCGGTGGCGGTACCCGGTCAGGCCGGGGGAATCCTGACGGCCTCGATCGCAGAGGATGGCACCCTGGCGATGGTGCTGGCCGGTCCCGGATCCCGGGCCGTGATCGTGGATGATCGCGGCGAGCTGGTCCGCCCGCTCTGGGACGGGACCTTCTCCGTGATGCGCCCCCGCCTGTCCCCCGACGGGCGCCGGATCGCGGTCGGAGCAGAGGACTTTCGGGGTTCCGACGACGTGTGGGTGTACGACACGGAAACGTCGGACATGATCCCTCTGGGAGTCGGCGGCCGGAAGACACCCGTGTGGTCACCGGACGGACGAGAGATCTTCGTCCAACAGATCGACTGGGCCGAGGAGTTCGAGACGACCCCGAGCCGAATCCTCGCTGCATCGGCGGAGGGGGGAGCCCAACCCAGGGAGCTCTTCCGACTTGCACCGCCGTCGATTCTCAGGGCGTTGACCGACCGGTCGTCCGACGGCGTGTTCATCGCGGTCCAGGACGCGGGGGAGAATCCCGAGCTGGCTCGCTTCGACGTCGTGTCCTTCGCGCAAGGAGACTCCCTGCCCAGGCCGTTCGTGAATGCCCTCGCGCGGGAGATGGCCGGCCGTCTCTCCCCCGACCAGCGGTGGCTGGCCTACACCTCCGCGGAGTCGGGCCGGCCCCAGGTCTACGTGCGCTCCTGGCCGGGCGGAGAGCATCGCCTTCTCGTGTGGCCGGAACAGGCGGGGATGCCGGTCTGGGATCCATCCGGCGAGCGTCTGTACGTGCGCACCTTCGACGGGCTGGCGGCCGTGGACCTGGTGGAGAGGGGTGGGCGGCTGGAGGTTACTGCGCAGACGGCCCTCTTCACGGCCGAGATCGCCGGTCGGGTCAGCAGCCTGGCGGCGACCTACGACGTCCACCCGGAAGGCTTCGTCGTCGGTCTCGACGAGACCGACCAGTCGGGCCGCATCGTCGTCTGGAAGGACTGGATCCACGAGTTGGATCCGCTCCTGGAAGGGGGGTGACGACGGGGTGGCATAGTCGGCCCACCTGGGGGTCACCGTCCCCGGCGCGGTGACGACACAAGATCCCACCCGGGGCCTCCACCTCGAGCGGGGTCCATTCCCTCGGGTCCCAGGGAGCCTCCCGGCCGCCGAACACACGGGAGGGGCCGGAACCCACTCCGCCCGTCACTCCACCCGGAGCAGCTTCGAGGGGTCGCTCGATGCCGCCCGCATCGCCGGAAACAGACTGGTCCCCATGATCACGGCCAGCAGGATGCAGGTCGTCCCGACGAACAGGATCGGATCCCAGTCCGGTACACCGAAGAGATAACCCCGGGCGAGGCGAGCGAGGGCCAGGCTACCCAGGAAGCCGAGACCGATTCCGGGTAGGGAGATCAACAGCCCCCGGCCCAGGACGGACTGGATCACCTGGCCCTTGCGGGCCCCCAGGGCCATTCGAACGCCCATCTCTCGCACCCTTCCGGAGACGTCCAGGGACAGAAGTCCCCACAGACCCAGGGCCGAAAGGGCCAGTCCGAGGATGCCGAAGGCCCCGGTCATGTCGCTGAAGAACTTGTCCTCGGAGTACCGTCGCGTCCGGCGCTGGGCCACGGTCTCGATGGTGGCCGGGGGAAGGTCCGGAGCCAAGCGTCGGATCTCCTCGCGAACGGCGGGGGCCAGCTCCCCTGCCCTCTCCGCCTGACGGATCAGGATCCACTGGTTGACTGCGAAGACCTGGCCCAGGGGTACGAAGATCTCCGGCCGGGGTTCGGACACGTACGAGAACGACTGCACCTCCGGAGAGACCCCGACCACGGTGACCGGGTCAGATCTGATGTCGATGAAGAGAGTGTAGAACCGTTGACCGACGGGGTTCCTTCCCGGCCAGAGTCGACGCGCCAGGTTCTCGTTGACGATGGCGACCCGGGGGCCGAGGGAATCGTCCTGGGCGGAAAAGTCCCTCCCGGCAAGGAGCTCCAGCCCGAGGGCATCGAAATACCCCGGGGTGACCCTGGTGCGCGCGACTCGCTCTCGGTCCGCCGGAACCCCGTCCTCGGCGATGACGGTGGTGCCGTCGGAGAAGGTCCAACCTCGATCCACCGGCACTTCGTTGGAACGGACGACGGCCCGAACCCCGGGCAGCCCACGGAGTCGCGCGGTGAGGTTCTCCAGGAATTCGCCCGCCGCAGCTTGGGAGTATCCGCCTTCGCGGAGGTCGCAGGCCACCAGGAGGAAATCCTCCGTATCGAAGCCCGGGTCCTGACCATTGAGCGCCAGGAAGTTGCGAGCCAGGAGCCCCGCGCCGGTGAGGAGGACCAGGGAAAGGCCGACCTGGAGCGATACCAGGAGCCCGTAGGTCCGGGTCCTCCGGCTCGCGCCGGCCCGTTCCCTCAGGTCGCCGACCAGGTCCCTCCCGGTGGCCTGAAGCGCCGGGATCAACCCGATCCCCACCCCCGCGAGAAGGGCGACCACGGCGGTGAATCCCACGACGCGGAGGTCCGGAGACAAGTCCAGATCAGCCAGGTCGGGAATTCCGTGAGCCTGGACCCACCTCGGAATCCAACGCGCGATCAGGATCCCCACCCCTGTGCCCACACCGGCCAGGAACACGGACTCGGCCACCAGGTGTCCCACCAGGCCGCGGCGAGAGGCCCCCAGGGCTGTCCGGATGGCCAGTTCCCGCCGTCTCTGGAAGTTCAGGGCCACGAGGATTCCCGCCAGATTGGCGCACACGATGACCAGGACCAGGCCCACTCCAAAGAAGGGCGCAAGGTAGAAGAGGGCGAATGACGTGAAGCCCGGATCCCCCCTTCGAACGTCATGTCGCAGGAGGATCCGTGGCCGCTCCCCTTCCGGCCCGCTGGGGTTCTCGATCCGGGCGGCGAGTGCCGTCAACGCGCCCTGGGCCGTCTCGGCGCCCACGCCCGGCCTCAACCGACCCAGGACCTGGAAGACTCGCCAGAACCCATTATTCAGGCCCGGAGAGCTGGGTCGCGTGACGCCTTCCATCATGAGGGGGATCCAGAGATCCGGGGATTCACCGACCTCCACTCCACGGAAAGCCGGGGGAGCCACCCCCACCACCGTGAAGGGGGTGCCGTTCAACCGCATCTCCCGCCCCAGGACCCCGGGGTCGGATGCGAACGCCGAACGCCAGAGCTCGTGACTCAGGACGGTGACCGGATGTGCCTCGGGAATGGTCGTCTCTTCCGGCGAGAAGCTCCTTCCCAGGGCCATCCGGACACCCACGAGCGAGAAGTACCCCTCCGTCACCAGCCGGACCCCGAGCTCTCTCTGGACCTCTCCCTCCCGCCACCAGAGGTCCTCACCCCTGCTGGCGACGAGGTCGACGAAGGACCTGGCCTCGGTTCGATACGCCGTGAAGTCCTGGTGCGAGAAACCACTGGTCCCCCCTGGCCCAACTCTCAGGAGGGCCACCAGCCTCTCCGGGTCTTCCACCCCCGACAACGGCCGAAAGAACACATCGTTGACGATGGAGAAGACGGCCGCGTTCGACCCCATCCCCACGGCCAGGAGGAGCGCGGCGGTGATGGAGACGCTCCGATACCGGGCCAGGAACCTGAAGAGGTGGCGAAGGAGCGAGATCGAGGTCACGAAGGGAGCGGGCCGAGGGGACCCAGCCGTGGAGGGCGACCGCCGGGGCGCCGGGGCTCCGTTACCCCGCCCAAGGCGATTCCTCGGTCGGTATAGAGGACGTCCTGGAGGATACGATGCCGGATTCGCGGACGCGAACGCTCAGGCGCCACTCAACGGCCTACCCGGACCCCGCAGCCTGGTGCTGAGGTGGAGGAGCGCTCAGAACGAACCGGGCGCCTTCGAACACAGGGGCGGCGTCAACCGACGTCGTCCGCGTCGCAGGTCTCGACCATGGCCACGAATTCCGAGTTGAACTGGGTCGCGTTCTCCAGGAACCTGCGTTCCCAGGGCGCCGCGTAGTTGATGCAGATCACCCTTCGCCACGAGGCCCAGGTTTCGTCGGGAAGGACTTCCAGCTGCCATTGCTGGAAGAGACCCTGCATGCCCCACCAGAACGAAAGCGAAAGCAGGGAGCAGCGGCTGCGTTCCTGTTCGGTCAGGTCAGGCGAGTCCCCCGCACAGATCCGGTCGAGCCTCGTGAGTTCAGGGTCAGCGGCGATGGCGAGTACCTGCTGACGGGCCACGTTGGTCGATTCCTGGATGGCCGCGGCTCGAACCGCCTGCGTGTTCTGCTGAATCTCGAGCCCGACAAAGACCAGGGAAGCGATGACACCTAGCGTCCCCAGCGTCTCCCGAGCCGTCTTCCCAGTCATGGCTCCTCCCGGGGTGGGTCCGTCTGAACGTTGTGTCCGGAGGGAAACTACGATCACCTTCCCGCACTTCCCAACCTGCGCTTGCCACTGTCGCGGGGCCACCTGGGTTCGGGAAGAGTCCTCCGACTGTCTCTTCGGGTCCCCCCATTGTGGAGCGCTGGTTGTAGGCCCTGCACCCCGGCTACCGGCCCTTGGGTGATTCGGTAGCGCTGCCGGCACGAGAGGTCGCCGCCAATCAGGGTGGAGATCGCTGGCACCCAACCCGGCTGGGATCCGCGCGCTCGGGACGCGCCGGGAACCGCAGGCGAGGGAGACTCCTCTGCCTGGATTGTGAGCCGGCTCCCGAGGAGGGCGCAGGAGTCATGGGCCCAACGTCCCCCGCGACGTGATTTGACAACCCCGGAGCCCGGCCTCCTTCCAGGGCCATCGCGCAGACATCGAGGCGGAGGAGGATGGCCCGGGGCCGGTGCAGGACCGTGGTTGCGGCCAACCGGATTCCGGCGCAACGTCGCCGGGTACTCGAGTCGTCCCTTCCCTGCAGCGTGGAGAATCGATGGTCGTTCCGCATTCCGGGCTCCGCCGGGTCGCCGTCATGGCGTTCCTCGCCTGCCTCCTCCTGGCATGGGGCTGCGCCCGTCCGGATTCGGGCCCCACCTCGGATGGGGCTGAAGCCTCCGTCGAGGCCGACGGGCCCGGTATGATCCCGGACATCCTCGCCACCAACGCCTTCTACTACTACCGGGACGTGGAGGCCGCCTGGGCCTTCTATCGGGACGTCCTGGGGTTCGAGACGGTGGCCGACTACGGCTTCGCCAAGATCCTGCGTGTGGCACCGGCCTCGTACCTGACCCTGGTGGACGAGACCCGGGGCATGCACTCGGTCGACGAACCCCGCAGCGTGACGCTGGCCATCGTCACGGAAGAGGTGGAGGGGTGGTGGGCGTACCTCAGCGAGCGGGAGGTGCCCGTGCGCGCCCCCCTGGGCGAGGTGGAGCCGGGGCAGCCCCACGACGGGTTCGTGGCCATCGACCCGGAGGGCTACTTCCTGGAGTTCGAGCGCTT
>CP070829.1:2751398-2770302 GCA_020344755.1 Gemmatimonadales bacterium | reverse complement strand
CATCGACATCCGTCAGCGGTTCCGGGACTTCGACGAACGCACCCTTAAAGCGTTCTTGAACTCTGTCCTGCCCTGAGCCCGGAATTTCCAAAAAATTCCTCAGGGGTCGGGTCGCGAATTTCGGGGATCGAACCCTGGAAATCCGCAGAACTCCGGGAAATCCTGAAAAAGAATCGCAAAAAGTGCGGTGTCGCGCACGTCCAGGAACAAGCGAATTCGGGATTTTTGTTAAAAGACTTAAGTTCTTGTCTTACAACAACTTAACAAATTCCAGCGCTTTGCCACGGGCTTGACCCACCCCTCTTGCGCCCCCCGGAAAGTCGACTTAATCTTCGCGTCCCTCGAGGTAGCGGGTCGGTTACGGCCCCCATCCGCGGTGCCCTAACGGGGGATCGATCGGATGTCAAGTTCCGAAACTTTTTGCTCTTGAGGCATTGCCCATGTGGGAGACCTGTTCCGTCCAATTGAATGTGCGCCTGCCGCGGGACATCGCCGCTCAGGCCGAAGAGGTGCAGCGGACGGATCCGGACTTCCTCAGCAGGGTGATTCTGTACGGCCTGACTCGGCGAGCCATCTATGAGAATCTCCGGTCCCAGCAGTCCGAGGACGCGGGAGACGGGGGAATCTCGCCACAGGTGATCTGACGAGGGGATCCTTGCCAGACGCGCCTCCGGACCACCATCCTTAAGGGTCCGGAATCGGAAGGGCGCCCGAACGAGCCAGGCGGCCGGGAGTCAGCGACTCGCCGGCCTTCTTCGAATCTGGCTGCGGCAGCGCTCGCCGTCCTTCTTCCAGCCCGTGACCAGTGGTGACCGAACCCGATCGAGAGGACGGCAAGGGGACACCAGCTGCGGACGAGGTGGCCATCCTGAGGGCGAAGTACCTCGACTACTGTTCCGCGCAGCTGGCGGATCTTCTGCTCTATCTCTCCCCCGACGAGATCTACCTCGTGGCGGAGAAGGCGGCGCGTGCCCAGGGATTGAGCTCCGCCGGTTCCTACATGAAGATGGTCCAGACGGCCACCGCCTGGCTTTCCTCTCGGGTATCCCTGCCTCCCTTCGAGGTCTGGGCGGAAGAATATCGTGCCCACCCGGAGCGATACGACCAGTACCTCATGGGATTCTGGCGGTCCGAGGTGAAGCCCGCTTCTGACGGCTGATTCGCCTCCTCGGTCCGCATCACTCCCCGGACCGCGTCCGGCGCAGCCCGAAGGGCCAGAGCAGCACGGGGGTCAGAAGGGGAGGTCGTCGTCGGGCTGAGTCAGGGGCTGCGAGGGCGTCGGGGCGCTCTGCTGGGACCCTGAGCCGAACTCCCCCGCCGGGCTTCCGCCGAACTCCCCGCCTCCGCCGGCGGATCCGAGCATGACCATCTCGTTGACCACGATGTCGGTCCAGTACCGCGTGCCCCCCTGGTCGTCCTGGGTCTGGGAGTATTCGAGGCGCCCTTCGACGTAGAGTCGGTCCCCCTTCTTCACGTACTGCTCAACGATGTCCGCGAGGCGACCGAAGCAGGTCAACCGGTGCCACTCGGTGCGCTCCTGCGACTGCCCGGAGCGATCCTGGAATTGGCGGTTGGTGGCGAGCGACAGTTTTGCCACACGGGCGCCGGAGGCGGTTGCACGAATCTCGGGATCGCTCCCGACGTTTCCGATGAGCATGACCTTGTTGAGCGAACGACTCATGCCGCTGAAGCTCCTTGCATCTCGAGGGGAGTTGAGACTGTAAGAATAGCCATCCGGGAGGCCGTTTTCCATTGCCGGCGCGGAGCGCCAAGCTGTACGTTCCCAGGCCTGCGACCGGCCGTTGCCGGCGCCCTTGAACCTCAGCGCGGAGCGTGGGTGCAGCCATGTCCGACCTGAAGTACGTACGCGTGGAGTGGGACCAGGATCTCGCTGTGGTGACCGTCGACCGGGCGGAGAAGATGAACGCCCTGAACGGGGACGTCATCGCCGAGCTGGGCACCGTCTTCCAGGACCTGGCCGAGGACGGTGACCTCCGGGGAGTGATCCTCACCGGCGCCGGCGAGAGAGCATTCGTGGCTGGTGCCGATATCGGGGAGTTGGCGACGATGGACGCCATGACGGGGGTCCAGGTGAGCCGGCAAGGGCAGCGGGTCTTCAGCCTCATCGAGCGGTTCCCCCGACCGGTGCTGGCAGCAGTGGGTGGATACGCTCTGGGTGGGGGGTGTGAGCTCGCCCTGGCATGTCACATCCGTGTGGCATCCGAGAATGCCCGCTTCGGCCTTCCCGAGGTTGGGCTGGGGATCATCCCCGGATACGGCGGTACCGTCCGTCTTGCCCGCTTGGTGGGACTGGGTCGGGCGATCGAGATGACGCTTACCGGGGAGATGATCACTGCCGAGCGGGCCGAGTCCCTGGGGCTGGTGAGCCGGGTCGTACCGCGGGAGGATCTTCTCAGCGAGGCGACGGCCCTCCTGAGAAAGGTGACGGCCAACGGCCCCGTGGCCGTCAGCAAGGCGCTCGAGTCGGTCTACCACGCCCTGGACGTCGCTCTGGCCGATGCCCTGACCTACGAGTCGTCCCTCTTCGGCCTCATGGCTTCGACGGAAGACATGAAGGAGGGGATGACCGCCTTCCTGGAGAAACGCAAACCCGACTTCCGTGGGAGGTAGCGCGGAGGGCGTCCGTTCCTACCCCCCGTCGGTCGTCCCGAGCAGGAAGACGTGGTTCATGCGCAGGTCCCACTCCACCACGTCCCGCTCGGCAAGGGTGAACTCTGGGGAGTAGAATCCTTCCCGGGCGCCCTGGCGTGCCCAGAGGCGGTACGTGCCCGAGAGCTGCCCGCGCCGGATGGTGAAGTTCCGGGAGTCATTCAGGTCCACCGTGCCGAGTCGGACCGGGGTTCCCAGGGACGGGACCAGGTACACGGTGACATGGTTGAGCACGGAATGCTCGTTGTTGACCGTGATGATGGCGGAGGGGGACTGGCCGGGGAACCGGTTGGTGGCGCAGCCGGAGATCAGGACAGCCAAGCCGGTGAGCAGTGCGACACGCAGGTTGTGTCCTGGCGCGTTCATGGCAGGCTAGATCGCGGTCGAGTAGGGGACTCCCTCGTTTCCTTACCCCCAGTATACGGGAGGAGGTCGCGAGCGTGACATGCTACCGCGGATCCGGCTGGAATTCCGTCGTCCATCCCATGGCCCTGTGCGGAACCTCAGATTCGAGCCGGGCACGCCCGTGCATTGTAATACAAGTATATGATACACAAAAACTTACGAGTTCTGGTGGGGGGTTGGACGAGGGGTGCCCAAGGTGGTAGATTTCTCCATGCCGAAAGTCCCTCCCGCCGCCGCCCGCTCGTGCGATTGAGCGAGCTGTCCCTCCGGCATTTCCGCAACCTGGGTGTACAGGATCTCCAGATCCCCGAGGAAGGGTTGGCCCTGGTCGGTGAGAATGCCCACGGGAAATCCAACCTCCTGGAAGCAATCTACTACCTGGAGACGCTCCGCTCCTTTCGCGGAGCGCGGGACGACCAACTCGTGGCCTTCGGCCAGGACGTGTTTCGCATCGTAGGGACGATGGAAGACGCCAGGGGGAGCGACGCCACGCTCCGGGTGGCCGCCGCGTTCCAGCGAGCCGGACGGCGGAAGAAGGTGACGCTTTCGGGGGACGAGCCTCCCCGTCTCGGAGATGCCCTGGGACACCTGGGCGCGGTGATCTTCTCGCCGGCCGACATTGCCGTGGTGAACGATGGCCCCAGTGAGCGCAGGCGGTTTCTGGATATCGTCCTTTCGCTCAACACCGACGGTTACCTGGAGGCGCTCCAGAGATACCGTCACGTCTTGGCACAGCGCAACGCGGCGCTGCGAGAGAATCGGGGTCAGTCCATGGTCCGAATCTGGGACCGACACCTGGTGGAGTTCGGGGCGCGTGTGGTGGAGGGTCGGCGCCGTTGGCTCCGGGACCGGGGGCCTCTCTTCTCCCGTTACTACGCCGAGGTCTCCGGGGGACCGGCTGCCACCCTGGAGTACCGCCCGGGATTCGCGCTGGAGGGCGCTACCGACGGCGAGGAAGTGGAGACGGCTCTGTGCCGGGCCCTCGAGGCGAGCTCGTCCCGGGAGTTCCGGACGGGTACGACCGTGGTGGGACCGCATCGGGACGAGGTGCGGTTCTATCTGGAGGGTGAGCGGGAGCTGGATGTTCGGGAGTTCGGGTCCGGGGGGCAGCGGCGTACCGTGGCTCTCGCACTGCGCCTGGCGGAGGCCGCTACGATCCGGGAGGTGCGGGGTAGAGAGCCGGTCATCCTGCTGGACGATGTCTTCGCCGAACTCGATGCGGGTCGCAGCGAACGGATACTGGATCTCATGGAACGCGAGGAGACCGGACAGGTGATTCTCACCGCGCCCAAGGAGAGTGACGTCCGTTTCAGAAGTGATGCCCTTCCGCGGTGGCACATCCGCTGTGGGCAGATCGAGGCATGAGCGTGGTGAAGTCGAGGAAGGATGGCCGGCCCGAGCGCGTGAAGGACCTCCTCTCGGACTTCCTCGAGCAAGAGGGGGTGGGGAAGGATGTGGCTCGCGCCACGATCCTTGAAGAGTGGGCCGACAAGGTCGGACCCAAGATGGCGGCGGTCACCCATGCCCGCTCGGTGATGGGGGGTAGGTTGATCGTGGAGGTACGGTCCAGTGCCTGGCTTATGGAACTGAACATGATGAAGGGCGAGATTCTCCAACGGGTGAATGAGGGTCGGGAGGTCCCGGTGGAGAAGCTGGTCTTCGTCATGTCCCCCGACGGTTGAGTCGGGACATGGCGAGGCGAGACGGAGGTGCAGCGAGCGCAGCACGGAAGCGCGGGCCCGGACAGGCCCGCTAGGAACCCACAGCAGACGCAGGAACGGTTGGTCCATGGCGGAAAACAAGAAGCCCGGGAACGGGGAGTATACCGCGGGTCAGATCCAGGTCCTCAAGGGACTGGAGGCGGTCCGGAAGCGTCCCGGGATGTACATCGGGTCCACGTCGGCGCGCGGTCTTCACCACCTGGTATACGAGGTGGTGGACAATTCCATCGACGAGGCCATGGCGGGGTTCTGTACCCGGGTGGAGGTGGCCATCCACGAGGGCAACGGGATCACGGTCCACGACGACGGGCGCGGGATCCCGGTGGACGTTCACCCCACCGAGAAGGTGCCTGGCGTGGAGCTGGCCATGACCACTCTCCACGCCGGGGGGAAGTTCGACAAAGACACCTACAAGGTGTCCGGGGGCCTCCACGGCGTGGGTGTGAGCGTGGTGAATGCCCTATCCGAGTGGCTGGAGGTCCGGGTTCGTCGCGAGGGCCGGGAGTACCACCAGCGCTACGAGCGCGGGATCAAGACGAAGGAGCTGGAGGACCGCGGGTCGTCCAAGGGACGGGGGACCACGGTCTCCTTCCACCCGGACCCCGAGATCTTCACGGAGACCGACTACAACTTCGAGACCCTTTCCAACCGCCTCCGGGAACTCGCCTTCCTGAACAAGGGCCTGGAGATCGTGCTGAAGGACGAGCGGGCAGGCCGGCAGACCGAGGAGACCTACCGGTACGAGGGAGGGCTCGCCGAATACGTCGGGTACCTGCGTGGCAGCCGCAAGCCGCTGCACGACCAGGTGGTGTACTTCGAGGCCTCAAAGCCCGAGGCCGAGATCGAGCTGGCCATGCAGTACGACGATGGCTTCAGCGAGAACACCCATACCTTCGTGAACAACATCAACACACACGAAGGCGGTACCCATCTCACCGGGTTCAAGGCCGCTCTCACCCGGACCATCAACGACTACGCCCGGCGCAACAAGATCTTCAAGAAGGACGAGAGCCTTTCCGGCGACGATGTCCGCGAGGGGCTCACCTGCGTTCTGAGTGTTCGGGTCATGGAGCCCCAGTTCGAGGGACAGACCAAGACCAAGCTTGGGAACAGCGAGGTTCGGGGAGCGGTCGAGGCCGCCGTCAACGAGCAGCTCGCCATCTTCCTGGATGAGAATCCGAAGGCGGCCAAGTCCATCATCGAGAAGTCCCTCCAGGCCGCCCGAGCCCGGGAGGCGGCGCGAAAGGCCCGAGATCTTGCTCGCAAGAAGAGCGCCCTGGAGGGTGGAGTCCTTCCCGGAAAGCTGGCGGACTGCTCTCTCAACGAGCCCTCCATGACGGAGATCTACCTGGTGGAGGGTGACTCCGCCGGCGGGTCAGCAAAGCAGGGGCGGGACCGGCAGTACCAGGCCATCCTCCCGCTCAAGGGAAAGATCCTGAACACCGAACGGGCCCGGATCGACAAGATCCTCTCCAACGACGAGATCCGGGCCATGATCACCGCCATCGGCACCGGGATCCGAGACGAGTTCGACATCGGCAAGGCCAGATACCACAAGATCATCATCATGACCGACGCGGATGTGGACGGAGCCCACATCCGGACCCTTCTGTTGACCTTCTTCTTCCGCCAGATGCCCGAGCTGATCGAGGCCGGGTACATCTACATCGCCCAGCCACCCCTGTATCAGCTCCGAAAGGGGAAGACCGAGCACTACGCCTACTCGGACGACGAGAGGGACGACATCCTGAAGCGAATGGGAGGGAATGGCACCGCCAAGGGAGTGAACATCCAGCGCTACAAGGGGCTCGGCGAGATGAACCCCGACCAGCTCTGGAAGACCACGATGGATCCAGAAACGCGCACGCTCATGCGGGTCCAGATCGAAGATGGCGCCATCGCATCCCAGCTTTTCGACCGGCTCATGGGTGACGATGTGGAGCCGCGGCGGGAATTCATCGAGAAGAACGCGAGGTATGTGAAGAACCTGGACGTGTAGGATCCGGGTCGGCCGGTGCCGCGCCGAGAAGACAGGCCCGGATGCCACCTCGAGTGGCGTCCGGGCCTGTCTTCGTGCGGAAAGGGCCGGTGTGACCCTACCCTCGCACGCGTCCGTCCCTCATCCCGGGCCCTCGCCGGCCCCCGGCCCCGACCTGTCCGAGTCGGTAGACGAGACGGAGCATGAGATGCCGGCCAAGGGAAGCGGTCCTGGATTCCTGCACGAAGTTGGCGCTGTTCGTAAAGCTCACCCCCTGGTTCTGATCCAGGAGGTCGAAGGCCACGAGTTGGAGCTCGCCTCGCCCGTCCAGGAAGAGTCGGGAGATGGACGCCTGCCAGAGCGTCACGTCTTCCTGGTCGCCGAATGCCTCCTCGTCGAACATCTGGTGGGAGATGGAGGTGGACAGGGTCCAGTTGCCACCGGGGTACCACTCGGCTTCGCCGGAGAGGGTGGTGTTCACGTACGCCTGGTTCTGCCCCTCGCTCAGCGAGTAGCGGACGTCGTTGAAGTTGAGGCGGATGCCTCCCTCCACGCTGTAGTTGGTCTTGCGGCGATTCTCCAGGGAGAGACCCAGGCCGTTGCGCATGATCCGGGTCTCGTTCTGCTCGAGGTTCAGGAGCTGCGTGGAGCGTGAGTAGGTGAAGTCGTACCCCAGGTTCAGTTCCGCACCAATGCGCCGGACCGGTTCTGAGAAGTCGATGCCGGCGCTGGTGGACCACGCGTCGGCACTGTTCACGGGTGTCACCTGCTGGACCCCCCTCCCGTCGGTGACGCGGGCCTGGGCAATGTCGTCGATCGTGTAGCTCAGGCGGGCGTAGGCGAAGACGTTGCGGAAGGTGAAGGGATCGAAGTAGCGCTGGTCCAGGCTCAGAGTGTGCCGGTACTCCGGCCGCAGTTCCGGATTCCCGGTGTAGAGGTTCAGCGGGTCCGTGTTGTCCGTGAAGGGCTGGAGCTCCTCCGTGTCCGGCTCCCGGCTGGACGTGGTGTATCGGGCGCTGACATTCCACCCATCCCTGATCTCGTATCGGAAGTTGGCGCTGGGGAGAACGAAGACGTAGTCCCGCACCACCCGCTCGTCCCGGTCCAGTATCCGGCCGTCCAGCTCCGACCGTTGTACCTCCGCGCCCAGAGTCAGGAACGCCTTCTCCGAGTTCCGGCTGAGACGGAGTCCACCGCCGAGGTAACGGTAGGTCTGGTCGAGTTCGGAGCTGAGGAGGTCGTCGAAGACAGGGGCGTCTCCGCTCACGTCGAAGACCGATTGCGCGCGGTCCTCGGAAGTGGTCCGGCGTTCGGCGTAGAGCTCCAGGACCTTGGAGCCACCCAGGGGTTGGGTCAGGGCCAGACGTTGGCTCTCGGTGAGCTGGCGGTTGTCCTGGGTACGCTGCTGCAAGGTCTCGTCGTAGGTGAGGACGTCCCCCACCGCCAGACTGCCCACGGAGGTCGAGACGTCGGTGGCCCCATCCCGGTCACTCAGGTTGCCTTGGGCCTCGAATACCAGGCTTCGGCCACTCTCGTTGAGCCGCTTCCGCCAGGTGAGACGGAGGTTTCCGGAGAGGTCGTCGCTCTCCGTTTCGTTCCCGCTGGTTGCCGTATTGATGAGCACTCGGTTCGGCGCCAGGGTCGTCTGGACCCGGGCCTGCGCCGAGGCCGACGAGGAAGCGTTCAAGGACCCCCGCAGCCGCATGTCGTGTCCCTCTGCGAACTGGTATTGGGCGTTGAGATTGAGGCGATGGGACTGGTTCTCCGTGGTCTGGGCCGTGGTCTGGTCCAGAGTGGATGCGACCTGCGAGCCCAGCAGCTGCTGTCGGCTGACGAGCTGATCCACCACGTTCTCCAGGTCGTTGAAGAAGTAGCTCGTCCGTATCCAGCGGTCGTTGCTGGGATTGAAGCTCAGGTTGGTGCCCAGGGCCTTGGTTTCCGTGAAGCCGTCGTTCCGACCACCCCCCAGGTTGCCGCCCCGGCCACCGCCCTGGATATCGCCCCAGGAGAAGCCAGCCTCGTTGATGTTGTTCATCCCGCCCAGGAGCGCCGTCTGGGTCCTGGGAGAGAAGCGATTGACGGTGAAGGACTGTTGGTAGCGGAGCTGGTTGTCCGCCTCGGGACCCACCGGCGGGGTCCCGCCCTGCTCCCCCCCCACGGCTCCCGAGACGTTCCCGAAGAAGCCGTTCCGCGCATCCTCGTGGAGCTCCAGGTTCACCGTGCGTTCCTCCTCCCCGTCCTCGATCCCGGTGAACTCCGCCATGTCCGAGCGGCGGTCGTAGATCTGGACCCGCTCCACGGCGTCGGCGGGGAGGTTCCGGGTGGCGATGGTGGGGTCCCCCCCGAAGAACTCCTTTCCGTCCACCAGAACCTGGCTCACCTCCTCTCCCTGGGCGATGATCGTCCCATCGTCCTCCACGGTGACGCCCGGGAGCCGGGCCAGGAGCTCCTCCACGGTGGCGTTGGGTCGGACCTGGAAGGCGGCGGCGTTGTAGTCCAGCGTGTCGCGCCGGTTCACGAATGGGACCTGATCCGCGCTCACCACCAGGGGGTCCAGCTCCACGGCCGAGACCCGCATGCGGATGGTCCCAGCATCTACGTCCTGATCGACGACGGCGAAGTCCTGCCGCACCGTGAAATGGCCCATGGAGGTGATCTGGAGGATGTAGTCCCCCGCCACCAGGTCCCGGAGTAGGAAGCGTCCTTCGTCGTCGGCGAGGGCATAGGTCACCAGCACAGAGTCGGCTCGGCTGAGCGCCACCACCATGGCATTTGCGAGCCCGGCGCCCGTGGAATCCACCACCGTCCCCTGGACCCGATAGTCGGTCTGGGCGGCGAGGGGCTTTGCCCAGCCCGATGACGCCATTCCGGCCGCGAGCCCCAGGGCCACCCATGTGCCCATCCGCCGGGCGACACCCACATCACGTTTCATCGTACCCATCTCCCGGTTCAGAGGCCTCCGCCCGGTCGGCGCCGACGCCTCTGACTCTGCAGGAGCTTCAGCTCCTCCAGCTTCTCCGCCACGATGGACTCGTATTCCTCCCGAGTGACTTCTTCGCCCTGAGAGGGTGGGCGAATGGCACCCGCATCGACCGCGGTCATGCTCACACCGGTGGCCGAGTAGAGGATTCTGCCCTGGTCGATGGAGAGAGAGAGGATCATCCCGGGAAGACCTCCATACTCCCCCGGGCCACCCGGTACGGGGATCTGCGGGGTGAACCAGGCTTCGATCTGACGGTCCCCCGCCTCCGCCACGGCCTTCATCACCATGTAGCCGGCGAACTCGCTCTGCTCGCCCGTAAGGCGCCACTCGGGAGACGGGCGGCTCCCGTTGATCAAGAAGACCCGCCCCATGAAGGTCCGGTTTTCCACGACGGCGCCGGAGGCGAGGTCTACGTGAGCCACCATGAGTCGCTCCTGATCGCTCCGCTCCGGAGACATGCGCTGGAGCCGGGACACGGCCCCGCGGAGCCGCTGAGATCGCACCACGTCGGAGCCCGACGTGGCCTCCGCCTCCACCACCACCTCCTCCGGGGCCGGAATCATCACCGTCTCGGCCGCGGAGAAGAGGAGGACGAAGGAGTCGAAGGACTCCCCCGGGATCTGGTCGCCGAGTCGCTCCTGGAGCTCGGGAGGGAGCTCGAGGGCCAGGCGGATGGCGCGGTCGAAGGTGATCGCACCCTCCTGACTGGCCAGCGCTCCGGGAAGGTACAGACAGAGCAGCACTGGGAGGGGGACGCGCCAGGGGAGCTTCATGGAGGTCCAGGTCCGTTGAAGGTGGAGCGGAAGGGTCGCTCTCCCTCATAGGACCCTGGAAGAGCAGGGAACGTTAAGGGGCCCGGCCGCGGACGGTGCGACCGGGCCCCCGGGAAGAACTCGAGGCGGGTGCCTAGCGGCCGGCTCCCTGCAGCTCGTTCGCGATGTGCTCGGCGAAGTACACCTTGCGAAGAGCTTCGATGATGGCCACGGAGTGGACGCTCACGGTCCTGGAAACTTCGTCGGTGAAGATGAAGCGGTTCGGGAGCATCTCGATGTTCCCGTCGAAGACCAGCCCCACCACCTCGCCGGCCCGGTTGACCACCGGGCTCCCGGAATTGCCTCCGATGATGTCTGCGGTGGACACGAAGTTCACCGGGGCGGAGAGGTCCAGGCGATCCTCCGCGTCGATCCACTTCTGGGTGAGGTCGAAGGGTGGCTGTCCGTCGAACTCGGCGCTCCGAGCATAGAGGCCGTAGAAGCTGGTCTTGGAGGGGGCGATGGTCCCGTTGTAGGGGAAGCCCTTCACAACGCCGTCGCTGATTCGGAGTGTGAAGGTCGCGTCGGGTGGAAGCGCGGTGCCGTACGCCTCGTAGATCGCCCGACCCAGCCTCTCGGTGTTGGCTGCGATGACGTCGTTGAGCTGCTCCACCCGGTTGGCATAGCTCTGGGCCGTGGGTGCGAGCTCTCGGACCGCCAGGACCAGTGGATCGGTGCATCCGGCGATCGCCGCCTCGCCACCTTCCAGCAGACGGGTCCGGTCGGCAAGGGTGACCAGCTGGCTCTCATCCACCAGTCTCCGAGCTGCAGCCTGCGGTGTGCGAGCCCCCAGGAGGGATCGGACAAGCGGGTCAGCCGTCCCCAGCTGGTCACGAGCTGCCTCCAACCAGGCGGCGAGCTGCATCTCCTCCAATCCCAGGTTCAGCGGACGGTCCCTCAGGAGCGCGGCCCGGGCCCGCTCCAGACCCTCCCCCTGAAATGCCGGGTGTCTCTCCGCTTCGGGTCGGGAGGCCTGTTCCACGTACTGGACCAGGGCCAGGGCCCGTGCCGGGAGCGTGGAGCCGTTGAGCCCATAGTACCGGGCCTGTGTGGCGAATGTCGCGAGCTCCAGCTGGGCGTCGGCGATGTCCTGCCACGCCGATCCGTAGAGTGCGTTGAGCTCCCGGTCCGACTGGATCCGGGTACGGAAGTCTTCCTCGAAGGCGTGCTTCCGGGCCATGATCCCGTCGTCCAGGAGGCCGCGGAGGTACCCCGTGGTGGCCTTCTTCGAGTTCTCGGTCCCGAAGATGGTGTTCTGGTACGTGCGAAGCTCATCGGGATGAGCCGCAGTGTAGGCGTAGAGGACCTCGAGCCGTTGATCGTAGCCCGCGAGCCGGGCGGGATACTCCACGTCCCGGAGGTACTCCATCTGCGCAACCGTGAGGAGCCGGCCCGTGGACCCCGGATTCCCCACGACGAAGATGGGCTCGTCTTCCACCGCACCGGCCTCACTCCAGGTGAGCCAATGCTCCGGCTGGTACGGCTCCCCGTTCTCGTAGACCCGGAGGAACGTCACGTCCAGGTCGAAGCGGGGATAGGTGAAGTTGTCCGGATCGCCGCCGAAGTAGGCGGCTTGGAGTTCCGGGGCCATGACCAGCCGAACGTCGTTGAACCGGCGGTACCGGTACAGGGAGTACATCCCTCCGTTGTAGAGGGGGACGACCTGGCAACGGAGCCCCGACCCGGCTTCGCATCCTTCCCGGATCTCGCCCAGGGCCTCGTCGCGCTGGGCGGCCCTCTCCGCGGGATCGCTGGCGCTCACCCGGCTCCGTATGTCCTCGGTGATGTCCCCGATGGCCACCAGCTGGTCAACGTAGACGCCAGGGCAACTCAACTCCTCGGCGCGGGAGGCGGCGACGAATCCCAGCTCCATGTAGTCACGGTCTTCCGGAGATACCGCGGCGATACACCCGCGGGCACAGTGGTGATTGGTCATCACCAGCCCGTCCTCCGAGACGAAGGAGGAGGAACAACCCGGGAGCCGGATGGCGGAGAGGCGGAGGTGGTCCAGCCACTCTCGCGTGACGTCGAAGTCGTAGCGGGTCTCCCAGTACTCCATGGGAGGCGCGTCGAAGGTCCACATGGTCCCGAACTCCAGGACCGATCCGGGTTCCACCTGGCTCACCCGCTGCGCCCCGAGGTCATGGGGGAACGACGGAATGGAAAGGAAGGCGACGGCGAACAGCGCCACCGTGGCTGCGAGAGCCCGGGGAAGCGGGCGGTGCTTCATGGGGTGACTCCTTGTCAGGGCGACGGACGTCATCCACCGCTCCGGGGGGCGGGCACCCGGCTCCGGGGCGTACCCCGGTGGGAACCGGGGCGGGAGGGAAGCGCCACGGGGAGCCCGGTGCGGGCATCGACCCTTCGCGGCGGTCAAACCGACCCTCAAGAATAGCGCTGTCCGACTCGGCTCGATGTGGTGAAAACCCCGCGGCAGAGACCCGGTAGTCTTACCTGTCGAACTCGGATTTGGCAGACTAATCCATGCATTCGAGCACCGAGGCGGCCGGCGTGGGCTCCGCCTACCTCCTGGTGGGTGGGGGACGCATGGCCCGGCACATGGGGCACTACCTGGACCTGCTGGGGATCCCCTGGCGGGGCTGGCGACGGGGGGAGGGTCCGGAGGCATTGGCGTCCGCTGCCCGGGATGCCCGAGCGGCTCTCCTGCTGATCACGGACCACGCGCTCCCCTTCTTTCTCCAGGAGTACGGCCGCTTGCTGGGGGATGCGCCACGGGTCCACTTCTCCGGGAGCCTGGAGCTGGATGGGGTCCAGTGCTGTCATCCCCTTGGCAGCTTCGGCCCGGTCCTGCACCCTCTCTCGCTCTACCGGAGGATCGTCTTCGTCTGTGATCCCGGCGTGCCGGACTTTCCCACGCTCTTCCCCGGTCTTCCCAATCCACATCGGACTCTGGATCCAGGGCTCCGGGCTCGGTACCACGCCTTGGCTGTCCTCAGCGGCAACTTCACGGTTCTCCTGTGGAAGAAGGCCCGAGAGGAGTTTTCAAGAATGGGGCTCCCGGGCTCGGCCACCGAGGCTTATATGGAAACCGTGTTCGCCAACATGAGCGCGGATCTGGAAGGTGGACTCACCGGCCCGCTGGTCCGTGGCGACCAGCAGACGCTGGCGTCGAACCTCCGGGCGCTGGGGAGCGATCCGTTCGCCGAGGTCTACCGCGCCTTCGTGCGGGCTTCGGGGCGGGAGATGCCGGAGTGAACGGGGACCGGGAGCCGGGGAGGCCCCACGTCGGGTCGGATCGGTCACCGTCGGCCCCGGGCCCTGGAGGTCAGACACCGGGTGCGGAGCTTCTGCGCCGGGCCAAGAGGGACGGTCGGCGCATCGTGGCGTGTACGGCCTATGACCACTGGTCGGCAGCGGTCCTGAACCGCGCGCCGGTGGACTTTCTCCTCGTGGGGGATTCGGTGGCCATGGTGGTGTACGGCCACCCCTCCACACGGGCCGCGACGCTCGAGATGTTGATGGGGCATCTGGGGGCGGTGCGGCGTGGGGCGCCGGACCAGGTGGTCGTGGCGGACATCCCCTGGCTTGCCATGGAAGGAGGGGTAGAGGCCGCGGTAAAGGCCGGAAGGACGCTCCGAGGCGGAGGGGCCGACGCGGTGAAGGTGGAAGCCGTCCCGGGCCATCTCACCGTGGTGCGCCGGCTCGTCGAGGAGGGAATCCCCGTGATGGGGCACGTCGGTCTCCTTCCCCAGACGGTCACCGCGCCGGAGGAGTACCGCGTGGCGGGGCGGGGCCGGGAGGCCGAAGAGATCCTGGAATCGGCGGCGCAGCTGCAGGCGGCCGGCTGCTTCTCGCTGGTCCTGGAGTGTGTCCCGTCCAACCTGGCCACGGAGGTCACGGCGGCCCTGGACATTCCCGTCATCGGCATCGGGGCCGGTGCGGATACCGATGGACAGATCCTGGTGCTCCACGACCTGGCGGGCCTGACCCCTGGTGGTGCGCCCCGTTTCGTTCGGCGTTTTGGTGACGGCGCAGCTCTGCTGCTTCGGTGGATCGAGGCGTATGCGGCCTCGGTCCAGGAGGGGAGATTCCCCACGGAAACGGAGAGCTACCGGTGACGAGATTGGTCACATCGCTCGACGAGTGGCAGAAGGTGCGCGCGGGGCTGTCGGGACCCCTGGGGTTCGTACCGACCATGGGCGCCCTGCACGACGGGCATCTCGCCCTGGTCCGTCGGTGCCGGGAGGAGTGTGCCTCCCTGGTGGTGAGCGTCTTCGTGAATCCCACCCAGTTCAACGACCCCGGAGACCTGGAGAAGTATCCGCGGGACCTGGATCGGGACCGAGAATTGCTGGACGGCGCCGGGGTGGACGTGATCCTGGCGCCGGGCTTCGACGCGATCTATCCCGACGGCTTCCGATACCGGGTGGTGGAGAGCGAGACGAGCCGAGTCCTGGAGGGTGCTGATCGGCCTGGGCACTTCGACGGCGTGCTCACCGTGGTCATGCGGTTGTTGAACGTCGTGAGGCCCGCGCGGGCGTACTTCGGAGAGAAGGACTGGCAGCAGCTCCTTCTCGTCGGCGAGATGGTGGAGGCCTTCTTCATGGATGTGGAGATCGTGCCGTGCCCCATCGTGCGGGCGCCGGATGGCTTGGCGCTGAGCTCGCGCAACGCTCTACTGGATACCTCCGGAAGGGCGAGGGCTGCCCAGTTCGCCCGACTGCTGGCGGCGGGCCCTGACGCACAGACCGTGGACGCCAAACTCCGCGAGAGGGGCTTCGAGGTGGACTACGTGGAGGAAAGGTGGGGGAGGAGGTTGGCAGCGGTCCGGATCGGGGACGTCCGGCTCATCGACAACGTTCCCGCAACCGAGTCCCCAGGGCAGTGACCGGGGAGGGAAGGGGGTCGGGCCGGTCAGAGGGTCAGCGCGAGCTGGACATCCTCCTCCAGCTCGTTGGCGGTCCCACCGCGGGTGACGGCGGACACGCCGAGGAAGACCGCCAGGGAGGCGACCAGGGATAGGGCGGAGGCCGTCACGCCCGCCGGGAGTGAGATCCACCCCAGGTAGGCCAGGAGCTCCAGCCCCAGGGTGACCGCCAACCCGGTGAGGAGCGACCCGACGGCACCGGCCCGGGTAGCCCCCTCCCAGTTGAGACCCAGCGCCAGCGTCGGGACCAGGGCCGAGGCGAAGAGCCCGTAACCGAAGATCCCGAGGAAGATGACGAGCGCGTCGGACAACTGGGCCGTCAGCGCTGCGGCGACGGCCAGGAAGACCGTGGCCAGTCGCCCCCACCTCAACTCGTCGGGGACACGCCTTCCCAGGGCGGTGGGAAGATCGTGGGTGACCGCGGCTGCGCCCACGTTCACGAACGAGTCCACGCTGCTCATGATGGCCGCGGCAATCCCACTGAAGACCACCGCCGCCAGGATCAGCGGAGTGTGCTGGAGCAGGAAGAGCGGGGCCACGTCATCCGGATTCTCCACCGGTGGCATGCGACCGTCCAGCACCATGGCCTTCACCGCCATGCCGATGCCGAACATGATGAGGATCACGACCACCATCGCCACCGTGATCAGGAGCGGGTACCACTTGAGCCGGCGTGGTTCCCGAATCATGAAGAACTTGTGCATCACGTGAGGCTGTCCGAGCACGCCGATGCTGAAGACGAAGTAGAGGGAGACGGCGGCCAGCGGCGTGTACAGACCCCACGGCGAGAGGAACTCCGGCTCATACTCCAGGATCGTCCTGGACAGCCCCGTCAGCCCGTCCCCCACCTCCAGGACGAAGAGGAAGACCAGCAGGGAAGCGCCCGCCATCAGGATTCCCTGCGCCAGGTCGGTGTAGATCCCGGCCTTGATCCCTCCGGTAACGGCGTAGGCCAGGACCACAGCGGTCCCAATCCAGATTCCCCAGTCTCGTCCCATACCGAAGACCGCATCCATGATCACGCCGAGCCCCGCCACCTGCGTCGCCATGTATCCGATCACCCCCAGGAGGATGGCCACCGCGGAGAGGCCCTGGACGAGCCGAGACCCGTACCGGAGCCCCATCACGTCCGGGAGCGTGAGGACGGGCCGGATCTCGGCGATGAGGCGCAACCGCTTGGCCAGGACCCAGGCCGACAGGGCATTGGTCAGGGTGGCCGGGAGGACGAACATCATGGCCCCCAGTCCGGACAGGTACAGGAAGCTGGGGCCGCCGAGGAAGGTGAAGGAGGAGAAGGTGGACGCCAGGGCGGCGAACGTCAGGGCGAGCAGCCCCACCGCCTTCCCCGCCAGGAAGAAGTCCTCCCTCGTATGGGTGCGTCGGCCGGCCCAGACGGCGATGGCCGCCACGACCACCAGGTAGATGACCCCGACGACGACGATGGTCGGTCGGGCATCGTCCGGAATTGCCGCGCCTTGCAGCGGGGGCGGCGGGATCGGCCGGATCATCCTGCGCCGTTCCCGTCCCGAGCCTCACGCACCCTTTCCGCCGTCTCCCTGAGACGGCGAAGGTCGTCTTCCGAGAGGGTGTCTCCGTCGAAGACGAGCGCGTAGGCCAGGGGGATGACGAGCCCCGGCACCAGCCCGATGCCGAGAAGGAGGAACGCTGCCCGGGCCGGAAGGCCCAGGAAGAGCGCCGCATCCCCCCCGCCGGACCCCGGTAGCGCCAGGAGCAGGACCAGGCCTCCCGCGACCCAGGTCCCTGTGGCGAGGAACAACCAGGCCAGCCGGGGCGAGATCCTTCCCTCCCGCCGCGCGCCCAGGATGAGGAGCCCGGACAGCAGGGCCCCGATCCCGAAGCTCAGAGCGTACGCCGCCCAGACCGGTGAAGGCCCCGGCAGGAGCGCGGCCAGATATCCCGCGCCGGCGGCAGCGGTCCCCGAACACACGAGCGGGAGGGCCGCGGTCCCGGGGAAGGAGCCGGCCCTCGTCGAGGGGGGATCCGGGCTCTCTACGTCTCGCACCGGAACGAGCCGAGGATGGTCTCCAGCTGGATCATGTATTGGTACTTCTCACGGCCCGGTGCGTAGAGCCACGAGTCCAGAAGGTAGAGGCGGTCCTGCGCGGGGCAGGCAAGGGCCCAGAGGATGAATGGACCCCCCGCCGGCCAGTTGGCTTCCGGTGCGTTCTGCCACACCGCCTGGATCTGGTATGCGCTCCAGCCCTCGTGGGAGAACGGCCCGGCCTTCACGTGGGCGAGGTCCACGACCTGCGGCTCCGCGTAGTACTGGCCCGCCAGCTCTGCTCGCCAGGCGAGTAACTCCTCTCCGTCCAACTCCGCGGGAAGAGGCGTGCGCCAGGTCACCGCGACCTGACGAATGAGCTCCGAGGGGTCCGGATTGTCATTCCGGAAGAGGTAGACCGAGTCGGTCCGGTCCCAGTAGTAGACGTCGGGAAGGAGGAGAGAGAAGCCCGCCTCACGGGACAGCGTGTCGGCGAGCGCGCTGTCGCGGCCCGAAATGAACATGCGGCTCAACGCCAGGGACCGGTACTGGGAGTCGTACAGCTCGTGAAGCGGACCCAGCTGCGAGCGGAGGGCATCGGGCTGGCCCGACTCGGGCAGCAGAATGACGGTTACCGACTGTGCTCGGGCCCAGACATCGCGAACCTGGAGGATCTGGGGCGGCGTCCCCGCGACGTCGTCCAGGCGCCCCATTACATCGGCCATCCAGTCCTCCTCCCCGGTTCCCACCAGCAGGAGTTGCTTGAACTGCCGGAGGCGTCCCCAGAGTTCCTCCGTCGGATCCTGGAACGTGACGGTGAAAGTGCGTTCATCCCGGACGGTCTGAATCGTGGGCTCCAGGGTCGAGTAGACATCGTTCTCCACCTGGGACCAGAGGCCCGGGTCCATGGCCGCCACGATGGATGTGGCGTCACCGAAGGCCCCGGTCCGATCGCATGCGGCGGTGAAGAGGCTGAACAGCGTGGCGACAATGAACGTGGCGATCCTCATGATTCCTCCGAGACGGGGGACCGATCTTACGCGGCACCGGGCCCGAGATTTCTCCGGATGAGCGCATCCGGGTCGGGATCGCGGCCCATGAATCGGCGGAAGAGAACCTCGGGGTCCTCGCTGTCTCCACGGGTCAGGATGGTGTCCATGTACGCCTGGCCCGTCTCTCTACTGAAGATACCCTCCCCCAGGAACCGGCCGAAGGCGTCGGCGTCCAGCACCTCGGACCACAGGTAGGAGTAGTACCCCGCCGCGTATCCTCCTGAGAAGAGGTGGGTGAACGAGGTGAGGATGTGGAACTCCGCGAACTCCTCGCTGACGCTGAACGGAAGGAACCGGGTCCGGCCGAACTCCATCACCTCCTCGGGGGCGGCCCCGGCGGCGCGAGGTGCGAGCTCGTCGTGGAGGGCCAGGTCCACCGTCCCGAAGCTCAAT
>CP070829.1:2732324-2751298 GCA_020344755.1 Gemmatimonadales bacterium | reverse complement strand
CGTTCGCTTCCTGGCACCTCACGCCGGGGATCGGGATCCTCAACTTCCCCCGGTCGATGCTGGCCTGGGACGTAGTGGTCCTCAACGGCTACCTGGCGCTGAACTCCCTCATCCCCTTCTACATCCTCTACAGCCACTATACGGGCCGGAAGCCGAACAAGTCCCGCTACGTGCCCTTCGTCTACCTGTCGGTCTTCTGGGCCGTCAGCATCCACCTGGTCACCGCATTCCTCATGGCCGGGCTTCCCGCCCGCCCCTTCTGGAACCACGGGCTTCTCGGGCCGCGCTTCCTCGCCACCGCGTTCACCGCCGGCACGGCGTTCATGATCCTGCTGCTCTGGTTCATCGACAACGAGACCGAGTACGACATCGACCGGGGTGCCTTCAAGAAGCTGGCCATGATCACCACGGTAGCCGCCCAGGTGAACCTGATCATGCTGGGATCGGAGATCTTCACCGAGTTCTACTTCCCCACCCACCACGCCGAGAGCGCCCGGTACCTCTTCTTCGGTCTGGAAGGGTACGACGCCCTGGTTCCCTGGATCCGCGTCGCCCTGGTCCTGAACCTCGGGGCCACGGCGGTCCTGACGCTGCATCCCCTGCGGGAGAACCGGTACTGGCTTCTGGGCTCCTGCGTGGTCCTCTTCGTGGCGGTGTGGATCGACAAGGGAATGGGACTGGTGGTGCCCGGGTTCGTCCCGTCGCCCCTGGGAGAGATCGTCGAGTACTCGCCGACCTGGGTGGAAGTGGTGGTGACCATGGGCATCTGGGCCATGGGGCTCTTCATTCTCACCGTGCTGGTGAAGGTGGCGCTTCCCATCGAGATGGGAACGGAGCGGAGTCCCCTGCTGAAGCGGTCGGGTGGGGGATACAGCCGCCGCAGTGAGCGGCGGAAGAAGCCGGCTTCCCAGGCCTGATCCCCGCGGGGGCATCCGGCGGCAGGGCGTAGGCGAAAGGACGAGGCCCGCCCCGGATCCGGGGCGAGGCCCTGTTCAGGATGGGCGTGCCGGTGTGCCCGCGGTCGCCTTCGCCCCGGTCGAATCTGACCGCCGGAAGGCGCACGCCGGGTGGCCGCGGGGAGCCGCTACTTCTTCTTGTCCGTCCCCCCACCTGCCTCGGGCAGCGCGTGCTTGAGGGCGTACGAGATCATGTCCAGGGGAAGCGGAATGACCGACGTGCTCGCCTCGCCCGCGAGCTCGGTCAGCGTGCCCAGGTAGCGGAGCTGGAGCGTCATGGGCTCGGCGCCCATGACGTGGGCAGCCTGGGTCAGCTTCTCGGCGGCGAGGAACTCCCCTTCCGCGCGGATGATCTTGGCTCGCTTCTCCCGCTCGGCCTCGGCAGCCCGGGCCATGATCCGCTGCATGGCTTCCGGGAGGAGCACGTCCTTCACTTCCACCAGGTTGATCCTGACGCCCCACGGCTCCTCGGTCTGCTCGTCGATGATCTCACGAAGCCGCAAGTTCAACCGGTCGCGCTCGCCCAGGACCTCGTCCAGGTCGGACTGGCCGACGACGCTTCGCATGGACGTCATGGCCAGCTGCTCCGTGGCCATCCGGTAGTCTTCGACGTTCAGGACGGCCTTCACCGGGTCGATCACGTTGAAGTACACCACCGCGTCGACGTGCACGGTGACGTTGTCCCGCGTAATGATCTCCTGCCTCTCCTCCATGATCCAGGTGACGACACGCATGTCGACTTTCACCATGCGGTCGACCCAGGGGATTATGAATCGGATGCCCGGTTGCCGTGTGCCCACGTATCGGCCGAATCGGAGCAGGACGCCCTGCTCGTACTGCCGCACGACCCGGACGCCCGGGGGGACGATCACGAGGAAGGCCGCGATGCCCACCACGATCCAGGGGGCGTAGTCCCAAAGGATGTTCATCACCGGCTTCCTCCTCGGTTCGGGCCAGAGGGCAACAGCGCGTTCGACGCAGGCCATGCCGTCGAATTGACCCCCAATCTTGGGCGCGGGCCGCCGGAAGGCGAGAGGGGATTCTCCCGCACGGCCCGTGGGGGAGTCCCGGGCAGATGCGGGCTCGAAACGCGGCTCCGGGGTCGCCAGCCCAGGGCGTCCGGCTCGGCGGCCGGCCGAGTGGTGGCGCCCCGTCCTCGGCGCAGTAGGTTCATGCCACCCGCCTCGAGGCGGGGGACGGCACTCCTCACCCGAACGCCCGGCATCATGAACGGTCGCTCTCAGCGGGTCCGGACCCGCGCTCCCTGGATCCTGCTTCTCGCTCCCCTGCTCGCTCCGGCCGTGAGTCCGGTCTCGGGTCAGCAGACCCCCTACTCCCCCGACTCCCTCACCGCCGACGATTACGCTCGGGCCGAGCGTCGACTGAGCGGGTTCGCCGGGACCCTGGTGGCCGGGACTTCGGTGAGTCCGGTCTGGATCGACGAGAACCGTTTCACCTACCGGAACAGCACCAATGCCGGGTGGGAGTTCATCGTGGTCGATCCCGCTCGTCGGTCCCGCAGGCGGGCCTTCGACCACGGGCGGGTGGCCCAAGCCCTGGCGGAGGCCACGGGGGACACCGTGGATCCGGACCGGATTCCGTTCGCCTCGGTGACGCTGGATCGGGACACGGTCCGCGGAAGGGTGGGGGGGCAGTGGTTCACCTGTGACGTGGACGGGGAGTTCTGCCGGGCCGAGGAGGCCGGCGGGGGTCCGGGGCGGGAGGTGATCGTCTCGCCGGACGGTCGGAGGGGAGCCTTTGTGCGGGACCACGACCTCTGGGTCCGGGACCTCCGCAGCGGCCGGGAGACCCAGCTCACCCGAGACGGGGTCGAAGACTACGGCTATGCCACCAACGACGCGGGGTGGACCCGCAGCGACGTGCCGGTCCTCCTGTGGTCCCCGGATTCCCGGAAGATCGCCACCTTCCGCCACGATGGTCGGGGCGTGAGCCAGATGTACCTGGTCTCCACCAACGTCGGGGCGCCCCGGCTCCAGCAGTTCGACTATCCGCTCCCGGAGGACTCCCTTCCGTTCCGGATCGAGCGGATCGTGGTGGACGTGGAGGCCGGCCAGGTGGTCCCCCTTCAGATGCCGCCGGACATGCACCGCTCCACCATTTGCGACCACATCTACTGCAACGGCCAGTTCTCGGACGTGGAGTGGAGCGCCGACGGCACACAGCTCTTCTTCGTCTCCTCCAGCCGGGACCACAAGGAGGCGACCCTGCGCGCGGCGGACGCCGCGACCGGGGCGGTTCGGGACGTCCTGTTCGAGCGAGAGGAGACCTTCTTCGAGTCCGGGTACGACCAGGTGAACTGGTTCGTGCTCGAGGAGGCGAACGAGGTGGTGTGGTACTCCCGCCGTTCCGACTGGGGGCACCTCTATCTCTACGACCTGACCACCGGCGAGCTGAAGCGCCCCCTGACGGAAGGGGAGTGGAACGTGCTGCAGGTGCGGCACGTGGACGAGGAAAACCGCGTCGTCTACTTCGTGGGGAGTGGCCGGGAGCCCGGGGACCCCTACTTCGAGTACTTCTACCGCCTGGACCTGGACGGAGGGGAGGTCCGGCTCCTCTCCCCGGACAGCGCCAACCACCGCATCTCCGTCACGCCCTCCGCTCGGTGGTTCGTGGACCATGCCTCCACGCCCGTGGACCCGGGGCGCACCGTGGTCCGGACCATGGACGGGGAGGAAGTCCTCCAGCTTGAGGAAGGGGACATCTCACTGCTGGTGGAGAGCGGTTGGGAGCCGCCCATCCCCTTCACCGTGAAGGCCCGGGACGGGGTCACCGACCTGTACGGCCTCATGTACCGACCCGCCGGCTTCGACCCCTCCAGGACGTACCCGGTGGTGAACTACCTCTATCCGGGCCCCCAGACCGGGAGCGTGGGAAGTCGGAGCTTCTCGCCGGCCCGGAGGGATCACCAGGCGCTCGCGGCGCTGGGCTTCGTCGTGATCGAGGTGGATGCCATGGGGACGCCGAAGCGTTCCCACTCGTTCCACTCGGCGTACTTCGGGGACATGGGGGACAACGGTCTCCCGGACCAGGTGGGTGCCATCCGGCAGCTCGCGGAGCGCCATTCCTGGATCGACCTGGACCGGGTGGGGATCTGGGGGCATTCCGGCGGCGGATTCGCGTCCACGGCGGGCATCCTCCGGTACCCGGACTTCTACAAGGTGGCCGTGTCCCAGGCCGGGAATCACGACAACCGGAACTACGAGGACGACTGGGGCGAGAAGTGGCAGGGGCTGCTGGAGACGTACGACGACGGCACCACGAACTACGACAACCAGGCGAACCAGCTGCTGGCGGCGAACCTCCAGGGCAAGCTGCTGCTGGCACACGGGACCATGGATGACAACGTGCCCCCGTACAACACCCTGCTGGTGGTGGACGCCCTCATCGCGGCCAACAAGGACTTCGACCTGGTCATGATGACCAACCGGCGCCACGGGTTCGCGTACGAGCCGTACATGCTACGCCGGCGCTGGGACTACTTCGTGAGGCACCTCATGGGGTCGGAGCCTCCCCGGGAGTTCGTATTCGGGCAGCAGCGGCGCCCCATCTCGTAGAAACGGTTCGCCCGGAGAGCGCGAGGGCGCCCGGCGGCCAACAGCGGCGGCCGAGCGCCCTACTCGCTCCTGAGGGCCTGGCGCGGATCCACCCGGGTGGCCTTCAACGCCGGCAGGGCCGTGGCGGCCAGGCCCACCAGACCCAGGGTCAGCACTACGGTGGCGAGCACGCCCGGATTGGCGGGCGCCGTGTCGTACAGAATCCTACGCAGGAATCCCGCCAGCGGGAGGGCGATTCCGACCCCCGCCACCAGCCCGAAGGTCATGAGCCGGCCACCCCGAGCCAGCACCGACCGAAGGACCCCGCTCCGGTCGGCCCCCAGCGCCATCCGGACGCCGAACTCCCGTGTGCGGTCGGCCACGGAGCACGCGATCACGCCGTAGACGCCCGTGCCCGCCAGAGCCAGTGCCAATGCCGCAAGGAGTGCCGCCAGGAGAGCGCTGAAGCGTGCGGGCGCCGTTTCAGCGCGGAGGTTCTGCTCCAGGCGCGTGAGCGCCGGAACCGGGATGGCGGGATCCACGGACCATATCGCCTCACGGATGTCGGAGATCACCGCGGTCGGGTCGGCTGCCGTCCGGACCATGAGGGTCATCCAAGGCCACGGGAACCGCTCATGGTGGAAGAAGACGGTGGGGAGCGGGTCGGCGGCCAGTTCCGTGTCCCGGATGTCTTCCACAACCCCCACCACCCGGGCGGACCATACTCCAGGCTGATTCCACTGGAATCGCTTCCCCACGGCCTCCTCCCCAGGCCACACCCGCTCCGCAAAGCTCCGGGTGACCAACGCCGTGCGGTCTCCGTCCCGGTCTTCGGGCGCGAATGTCCGGCCCGCCAGGACCGGGATCCCCATCGTCTCGAAGTATTGTGCGGTGACCACACGCCACTGGATCTGGAGGAACTGTTCCTGCTCCGTCATCTCCTCCCGGCCCACGGTGTTGGTGAGGCGGAGCCCCACGAAGGGGTTTACGGCCCCGGCGGCTGCCGACCGGACCCGAGGGATCCCGTTCACGCGCTCCACCACCTCCCGGTAGTAGGTGGACAGCTCCACCGACCACTCGGGGTAGCGGTCCTCCGGAAGGGACAGCTCCACCGCCACAACCCGATCCGCCTCGAACCCGGGATCCACCGTGGAGAGTCGGTGGAAGCTCGTGAGGAGGAGCCCGGCCCCCACAAGGAGGACGACGGCCAGGGCCAGCTGGCCCACCACCAGAGCCTCCCGAACCCGCCCCCTTCCCCCGCCGCCTCCGCTGCCGTCGCGGAAGACGGAGTAGAGGTCACGCCGGAATCCGTGGAAGGCCGGCACCAGCCCGCACACCACGCCGGCCAGGAGGGCCACCCCCACCGTCACCCCGAGAACCCGGGCGTCAAGCGCCACCTCCTGGATCCGGGGTAGGGAGGCAGGTCCGAGCCGCTGCAGCAGGGGGATCCCCGCCCAGGCGAGCCCCACGCCCAGCAGGGCGCCGACGCCCGCCAACAGGGTGGATTCCGTGACCAGCTGCAGGAGGATTCGGGCGCGCCCCGCGCCCAAGGCCGTGCGGAGCCCCATCTCCCGGGCTCGCAGCGTCGCCCGGGCGATCCACAGGTTCGCCACGTTGGCGCACCCCAGGAGCAGAAGGAGCGTCACGGCCCCCAGGAGCGAGATCACCGCCCGACGGGCCTCGGGTCCGATGAAGGCCTCTCGGAAGCTCTCCAGCTGGGCACCGTAGCCCTGATTGTCCTCCGGAAACTCCTGCGCCAGCGCCGCGGCGATCCCCGCGACCTCTGCCTCGGCCTGTTCCAGGGTGAGGCCAGGCAGGAGACGACCGTAGGCCTCCAGGCGCCGGTCGCCCCGCGGGTAGTCCAGCCGGGGGGCGAAGGGAAGCCAGACGTCCGGGTCGTCGAAGAGCGGGGCGTCGCTTCCCAGGACTCCCACGACGGTCCATCGGACGCCGTCCAGGTCCAGGGTGCGGCCTACCACGTCTGGATCGGCACCGTACCGTTGCTCCCAGAAGGCCCGCCCGAGGACCACCACCCGCGCGGCTTCCGCGCCCTCCACCTCCTCCCGCCGGAAGAGGCGGCCGGCCTCCGCCTCCGCGCCCAGGACGTCCCACATGTCGGCGGTGACCTGCACACCGGTGAGCCGCACCGGCGCCCCGTCCTCCACGAGGGTGGGGGAGGGGAACGGGATGGGGGTGGCCGCGAGTGCCGCGAAGCCTCCCGCCCGGTCGCGGAAGTCCAGGAAGTTCAGGTCGGAGGTGGCGAACTCCGGGGAGGACTCGGTGGTCTCCCACAGGCGAACGAGCCGATCCGGTTCCGGATAGGGCAGCGGAGAGACGAGAACCGTGTCTGCCACACTGAGGACCAGGCCCACGGCACCGATCCCGAGTCCCAGGGTGGCTATCACGGCGGCGGTCCAGGCCGGCGCCCGGCGGAACTGCCGCACCGCGAAGGAGGAATCCCGGGCCACGTCGGCAAAGCTGCCCTGCCCAAGGTCCTGAAGGGCACCGGGGGTCCGCACGGGCCACAGCGCCGCCCCCGGGAGCCCACGAAGCGAAAGCACCCGAAGCGACAGGCGCCGGTACTCACGGCGGGCCCAGGCGTCTGCGTTGGCACGGCCCCTGCGCTCAATCCGGGCGGCGTAGAGCTCCGCCATCTCGGCGAGGAGCGCGGACCGCTCGTGCTTCGGGAGGAGGCGCAGGAAGGCGCGGACCAGAGGTCCGGGCTCGGGCATGCCGGTCCCCGGGGTTCCCGGGGTTCTCATGAGGGGTCCAAGTCCGTCTGCAGCCCCTCCCACAGGCGCTGGAACGTGGCCCGGGATTCCTGGAGCCGGGTCAGGGCTGCAGGGGTGAGGGCGAAGTACCGCCGGGTCCTCCCCGACTCCCCGTCCCCGTTGTCGTCCATGCGGGAGGTCAGGAGCCCCTTCTTCTCCAGCCGGCGCAGGACCACGAAGACCGCGGACTGCGAGATCTCCCGGCCCGTGCACTCCTCCAACTCCAGCACCACGGGCACGCTGTACGACTCCCGGCCCAGACGCATGATGGCCAGGAGCACCTGGTGCTCGAATTCGCCGAGTACGTCCCGTCCCATCCCACACCTCCACAGCTTGGGTCGCCTACGACCAGGACCCAGTCGAGTGACATTGTATGTCACATACATTGTATGTCGCACGCCGGTTCCGCAACCCCGGGAGCCGTCGCAGCAGGGCCCGGTCCGACAGCCGCAATTGTCCGCGGGCCTGCGCGGTCCCATGATCCCATCAGGGCTGCCGGGGATGGATCGAATCCATCCGGCGCCCGGGGATGAACCGACACAGGAGGAGGACCGTGCTCCGAGTCATGGAGGGTCGCGCCTGGATCCTTGCCGTGCTGGCATGCGTTGCTTGCGCGCCGCCAGGGTCCGAAGGATCGGAGGAGGCCGGTGTAGCAGCGGAGGCCGAGACCACCGAGGCCGCTCCCCCGGCGCAGCCGGCTTCGCCCGAGGCGGAAGCGGTGCTGGCGGCGGTGGAGACGGTGCTCCAAGCTATCAACTCCGCGGACAGCGACCTCGCCCGCACCGTCGTGCCGGCCGACGCCCAGGTGGTGGCGGTGCGTGTCGATGCCCGGAGCGCCATCGCCGGTGAGGACTTCGCGTCGGGGATCGGGGACCCGGAGCAGGGCTTCGTGGAGCGTATGTGGGATCCGGAGGTAAGGATCCAGGGCCCCGTTGCGACGGTCTGGGCGCCGTACGACTTCTACATCCACGGCACCTTCAGCCACTGCGGCGTGGACACCTTCCAGTTGATACGGGACGGGGACGCGTGGAAGGTCCAGAGCCTGGTGTACAACGTGCTCCAGCCCCCGGAGTGCGACACCCACCCGGAGGGTCCTCCCTCGGCGTGATTACGCCGAGGTCGGGAAGCGTCGAATGGAACTCACGGTCATTCTCACAGCTGCGGCCACCTGTGCCCTGGGCGGGATCTTCCCGTGGATCAGTGCCGAGGCCGTACTCCTGGGGACGGCTTTGGCCCTCCCGGTGGGGTACCTCCCCGCCCTGGTGTTGGGGTGCGCTGGGGGACAGATGGTGGGGAAGGGCGTGCTCTACGCCCTCATGCGCTGGGCGCCGGACCGGCTGCCGGAGCGGGCCCGGGGGGTGCTGAGGAAGGTGGAGGGAATGGCGAGGCGGCGGGAGGTTCTGGCCGGAGCGGTCTTCAGCGGCGCGTCCGCGGGGCTCCCTCCCTTCTACGTCGTGACGCTGGCGGCCGGTCTGGCCCGACTTCCGCTGCTCCTCTTCCTGGTGGCGGGATTGCTCGGTTCCCTCGTGCGCTACGGCACGCTGATGTGGGGGGCGGGCGCTCTGGGGTGGGGAGGCGCGGGGTGACGGGCGGGCGAAGGGTGCGTGGCGGGCGGACGGTGCGTGGCTCAAGGGGGGTGAGGGCTATGGCGGAATCGGGGCGCGGGGTTCGACGGATGCGCCGTGGGATGGGGCTTCCACTGGCTGGGCTTCTGGTCGTGCTGGCCGCCCAACCCGTGTCGGGGATCCAGGTCACCACCCAGCTCGCGCCGGCGTCGCTGGGAGCTCGCTGCGCCGCGGAGGCCATCCCGTCTTCCCGGATGCGGGTGCTCCAGCGAGCCCTGGCCGATCCCCGTGATCCGGCGGTTGCTCCACCGGTGATCGCCCTCTACGACTCCTTGCTGGTGGAGGCCCAGGCCCGTCCCGGAGACCTGGAGCTGACCTTTCTCCTGGCGGTGGCCACGGGCACCCGGGGCGAGATGAGCAGCGGACGCACGCAGCTGGCATGGGCCGAGCGGATGCACGAGCTCGTCCAGGTTCTCCTGGAGTCGCAGCCCGGGCACCCGGGCGCCGAGCACCTGCTGGGCCGGCTCCATGCCGGTGTGCTCCGCATGGGAAGCCTCCGTCGCTGGGTGGCGCGGGCCCTGTTCGGAGGCGAGATCCTGGCCATGGCGTCCTGGGACGAGGCGCAGGTGCTCCTGCAGGAGGCGGCCCGGAAGGCCCCGTGCATGCCGGATCACCACTACGAGCTGGCAGCGCTCTATCGGGATACGGGCCGCCCCGAGTTGGCGCGGCAGGAGGCGCTCCACGCCCTGGAAGTCTCCTCTCTGGACGATGCCTACGAGGGTGTGGCCCGCAAGGCCAGGGTGCTTCTCGGGGTGGAAGATGGTGCGGGTCGCCGGGAGTCGGATGCCCCACGGAGCACGTGGTGACGGGGCGCCGCCGCGTCCCGGCGCACCCCTTCCATCTACGGCGTGGCGCGGGGCATTTGTGCGAACCCCCCTTTCGGCCCCATTCTCCCCGCAGTCGGGATTTCCAGTCGTGAAACGCACCCTCAGGGAGAGCCGTCCGTGGCCGCGCAATCGACCTCTCGTCGTGACTTCATCGCCACCTCCTCCAAGGCCGCCTTCGGCGCCATGGTCGTGCCCCGCCACGTGCTGGGGGGAGTCGGCTACCGGGCCCCCAGCGACGGCCTGAACATCGGGATCGTCGGGGCCGGCGGAATGGGCCGCGAGAACTCCCTCCGCCTGCTGGACGAGAATCTCGTCGCCTTCTGCGACGTGGACTTCGGCTACGTGGAGCGCCGAATCCAGGAGCTCGTGGACGGGGACAACGAAGAGCGGGGCGCACGGGGCCAGCGGTTGAAGGAGCAGTATCAGGCGGCGGCGAAATACGCCGACTTCCGCGAGATGCTGGCGGGATCCCCGGAGATCGACGCGGTGGTCATCGCCACCCCGGATCACCTCCACGCCGTGGTAGCCCAGGCCTGCATGGAGGCCGGGAAGCACGTCTACGTCCAGAAGCCGCTCACCTGGTCCGTCCACGAGGCCCGGGTGCTGGACCGGGTGGCCCGTGAGACCGGGGTCGTGACCCAGATGGGGAACCAGGGGCACTCCTCGGACGACGCCCGGTTGGTCAACGAGTGGGTTCAGGCCGGGATCATCGGCCCGGTCCGGGAGGTGCACGTCTGGACGAACCGTCCCATCTGGCCTCAGGGCCTGCCGGCGCCCAGCTATCCGCCCACGGAGCGGGACTACACCGAGATGACCTCGTGGTGGCCCGGCGACGTGGCCGGCCTGGTGGCGGAGGCCATCGGTGGGGACTTCCCCCAGCCCGACGGCTTCTCCTGGGACCTGTGGAAGGGACCGGCGGTCACCGAGCTGGGCTACCATCCCATCTTCCACCCCTTCCACTGGAGGGGGTGGTTCCCCTTCGGTGTGGGGGCGCTGGGGGACATGGGGGCCCACCTCCTGGACCACCCGTACTGGGCCCTGGGGCTCACCCACCCCACCGCCATCGAGGCCACCTCGACGCCGTGGGGTGGTGGAAGCGAGGACCCGGCCACCTACCCGGTGGCCATGACGGTGCACTACGAGTTCCCGCGCCGCGGGATCCTCCCCCCGGTGGACCTGCACTGGTACGACGGGGGCCTCATGCCCAAGCGGCCCGAGGGATTGCCGGCGGACGTGGGGCTCAACCGCACGGGCGGGGTCCTGTACGTGGGCGAGAGGGGCCTCCTGATGCACGACACGTACGGCCGGAATCCGCGCCTCTTCCCCGAGGCGCTCCAGGAGGAGGCCGACCTGGTGGAGGCCACCTATTCCCGCGTGCCGGACGAGAACCACGAACGCAACTGGGCCGAGGCCTGCAAGGGGAACGGAGACGCCGTCTCCCCCTTCTCCTATGCGGCACCCCTCACCGAGGCCATGCTCCTGGGCCTCGTGGCGCTCCGCTCTGGCCAGGGTCGGAAGATCCTCTACGACGCCGAGGCCATGCGGGTCACCAATCACGAAGAAGCGAACCAGTACCTGACCCGGGAATACCGCCCCGGCTGGGAGGTGAAATGACGACGAAGTCCCGAGCTCACACGCGGGCCGGCCTCGCCTTCTCCCTGGCCGCCCTCTCGGCCTGCGGCCCCTCGGCGGACGCGGCTCCGGGAGACGACGTTGAGGTGGGCCCCGAAACCTCACCCCAGGAGGTCCACAACACCCTCACGGAGGCGGAGCGGGCCGAGGGATGGCGGCTTCTCTTCGACGGCGAGACGCTGGAGGGTTGGAGGGTCTTCGGCCGAGAGGAGATGTCCGAGGGGTGGGCGGTGGTGGATGGAAGCCTCACCCGGGTGGCGGGCGGCGCACGGGACATCATCACCGTGGACCAGTTCCGCGACTTCGAGCTGACGCTGGAGTGGATGGTGGAGGAGGGGGGCAACTCGGGGATCTTCATCCGGGCCAGTGAGGAGGTGGACCGGATCTTCGAAGGCGCTCCCGAGATGCAGGTACTGGACGACCCCAATCACGTGGACGGGGGAGACCCTCTCACCTCCGCCGGCGCCAACTATGCACTCCACCCCGCACCGCGCGGCGTGGTGCGCCCTGCAGGTGAGTGGAACCAGGTTCGGGTCCGCGTGCAGGGCAACCAAGTCACCCACTGGCTCAACGGTCAGCAGATCGTGGACTACGAGCTGTGGAGCGACGATTGGAAGGCCCGGCTGGCCGAGAGCAAGTTCACCGAGTGGCCGGAATACGGAACCTACCCGGAGGGGCACATCGGCCTCCAGGACCATGGGGACTGGGTCGCCTACCGCAACATCAAGATCCGCGAGCTGAGCTGATGCGTCCGGGCCAGCGCGAAGACCGGGGGAGCGCGGTAGATCAACCCGGCTTGGCGCCATGGCCCCGGTGCTGCACCACGCCCGGCTTGGGCCAAGGAGGGGAGTCGTGAGACGTCGCGAATTCGTCGGAGGTCTACTGGGCATCGGCGCCATCGGCCTGACCGGATGGAGGGAGCTCGGGGCGGAGAGCCCCGGCGGAGTGGCCATGGGTGCCGCCGGAAGCGCGGGTGTCCCGGGATCCGGAGCCTCTCTCGGACCCCTCACGGGACCCGGGGTCGAGGCGGCGGGGGCTCGTCTCCCGGAGCGGTGGGGCGTGCAGCTGTACACGGTGCGCGACGCCATGGCCGAGAGGGTCTCCTCCACCCTGGCGGCGGTCTCGGAGATGGGCTACGGGGAGGTCGAATTCGCGGGGCTGTTCGGCCGTTCCGCCCCGGAGATGCGCGCCATCCTGGACGGCGTGGGCCTCCGCGCCGCGTCGGGACACGTCGGGATGGACATCATCCGGGGGAACTGGGACGTGGCACTCGACGAAGCCGCGATTCTGGGGCAGGACCTCATCGTCCTTCCCTCCCTTCCCCGGGACGCCCGGACCGCCGACGGTCTTCGTTCCCTGGCCGAAGAGCTGAACCACGCTGGAGAGATGGCTCGCGCCCGGGGACTGCACCTGGGATTCCACAACCACGGCTTCGAGGTCAGGCCCCTGGAGAGCGACGCCGGAGGGGACGGGAGCGACTCGTCGCGACCCCTGGACATCCTCCTGGCCCACACCGACCCGGAGCTCGTCTCCTTCCAGCTGGACCTCTTCTGGACGGTGGACGGAGGCGCGGATCCGCGCGCCTACTTCCGGGAGCACCCGGGGCGGTTCCTTTCCGTGCACGTCAAGGACCGCTCGACGGACGGGCGTATGGTGGACGTGGGGGCTGGGGTGATGGACTTCGCCGCCCTCCTGGCCGCCGGCGAGGAAGCAGGGGTGCGGCACGCCTTCGTAGAGCACGACCGGCCGGAGAACTCCCTGGAGAGCATCCGGAACAGCATCCGGTACCTGAACACCCTCCGGGGCTGACCCGCCCCGGTTCCAACCCACGGCATCCATGCGTAGCAAGTCCCAGCAGCAGGAGTACGACGCCATCGTGGTGGGGTCCGGTGCCGCGGGGGGGATGACGGCCTTCATCCTCGCCGTGAGCGGGCTCAAGGTCCTCATGCTGGAGGCGGGCCGCCACTACGATCCGGTCACCGAGACCCCCATGTTCCAGCTCCCCAAGGACGCACCGCTCCGGGGGGGATGGACGCCCGAGAAGCCCTTCGGCTTCTACGACGCCACCGTGGACGGGGGATGGCAGGTCCCCGGGGAGCCGTACTCCTCCGCCGACGGGACCAACTTTCTCTGGTGGCGTGCCCGCATGCTGGGCGGACGGACGAACCACTGGGGGCGCATCTCGCTGCGCATGGGGCCCTACGACTTCAAGCCCTACTCCCGGGACGGCCTGGGCTTCGACTGGCCCATGTCCTACGAGGACCTGGAGCCGTACTACGACCGGACCGAGGCGCTGATCGGCGTCTACGGATCCAACGAGGGGCTGGAGAACACCCCGGATTCGTCTCCCTGGGCCATCCAGCCGCCGCCGGCGCCCCGGGCGGTGGAGCTGCTTCAGAAGAGGGCCTGCGACGGCATGGGGATCCCCATGATTCCCGGCCGATTGGCCATCCTGACCGAGCGGCAGGATCACGAGACGCTCCCGGCCCGGCTCTTCCCCGGCAATCCCCTGGCCCAGCGGGTCACCGCCGAGTCCATGCGTTCCCGGGCCGCCTGCTTCTGGGCCACCCCGTGCGGCCGGGGATGCTCCATCAAGGCCAACTTCCAGTCGCCCACCGTGGTGATCCCCCCGGCGCTCGCCACCGGGAACCTCGACGTCATCACCGATGCCATGGTCCGGGAGGTGTCCGTGAATGCCCGGGGGCGGGCCACCGGGGTGCACTATGTCGACAAGCGGACCCGGCAGGACGTGCATGTCCGCGGTCGCGTCGTGGTGCTGGCCGCCAGCGCGTGCGAGTCGGCCCGGATCCTCCTGAACTCCAGGAGCTCCGGCTTCCCCGACGGTCTTGCCAACGGAAGTGGGCTCGTGGGGAAGTACGTCATGGACACCGTGGGGGCCGGGATGGGGGGACAGATCCCCGCTCTTGAGAACTGTCCGCCGCACAACACCGACGGCGCCTCGGCCATGCACCTCTACATGCCGTGGTGGCTCTACCAGGAGCAGGCCCGGGGGCGGCTGGACTTCGCCAGGGGCTACCACATCGAGCCCAGCGGTGGCCGGGGCATGCCCGGAGCGGGAGCCTTCGGTGGAATGGAACGATGGACGGACGGCGCGTACGGACAACGCTTCAAGGAGGAGTGCCGCCGCTACTACGGCTCCTTCGTCTACTTCGCCGGCCGGGGTGAGATGATCCCCAACGAGGACTGCTACTGTGAGATCGACCCGGACGGGGTGGACCAGTGGGGCATTCCCACCCTCCGGTTCCACTGGCGCTGGTCCGAGCACGAGCTCAACCAGGCCCGCCACATGCAGCGCACCTTCCGGGACATCATCGAGGCCATGGGAGGACGGATCACCGGGACGGTCCAGGACGACGGCGCCGACGCCATCGCCGCGCCCGGAGAGATCATCCACGAGGTAGGCGGTGTGCGCATGGGGGATTCCCCGCGCAACTCGGTGCTCAACCAGTTCTGCCAGAGCTGGGAGGTGGACAACCTCTTCTGCACCGACGGAGGCGCCTTCGTGTCGAACGCCGACAAGAACCCCACGCTCAGCATCATGGCCGTCGCGTGGCGGTCGTCGGAGTACATCGTCGAACAGATGAGCAGGGGAAACCTCTGATGAGCGACGAACGGCGAGAGGGACCCGAGCAGCGCTCGGTTGCCGGCGACACGGGGACACCCCCGCGCTCCGGGGGGTGCGGCGCGCCGATCCCGCCGGGGACCTCGGACCTTCCCCGGACTTCGGATCTCCCCCGGGCCTCGGACCTCCCTATGGATTCCCACCTCATCCGGACCTCGGACCTCCCGGTCCTCCCCGAGCCCATCCGGCCCGGGATGGACCGCAGGGAAGCATTGAAGCTCCTGGCCCTGGCCGCCGCCGCACCCTCGGCCCTGACCGCCTGCGGTCCCGGGGAGGAGGGCGGGCCCGGGGCAACATCCGGCACCGGCGCAGGCGCGGCCGGCTCCCAGGGCGCCGCCTCGGCGTCCAACCCCCTGGCCCGGGGGGACGCGTGGGACCCGGACCTGGTGAACCCCGCGCTCCGGTGGGAGAAGGTCCTCACCGAGGACGAAAGGGAGGGGTTGGCCGCTCTCTGCGACGTCATCATTCCCGCGGACGAGGTCTCGCCGTCGGCGAGCTCCGTGGGAGCCCACGACTTCGTGGACGAGTGGGTGAGCGCCCCCTACGACTTCGCCCGCAACGACCTGGTGCTGGTGCGGGGTGGCCTGGTCTGGCTGGACACGGAGGCCGCGGAGCGGTTCGGCGAAGGGAGGCGCTTCCGGGACCTGAGCTCGGAGGAGCAGCACCTCATCTGCGACGACATCTGCTTCCTGCCGCGGGCCCGCGCCGAACACCGCATGCCCGCGCGGTTCTTCGCCAAGATCCGGGACCTCACCGCCACGGCCTTCTATACCACGCCGGAAGGGATGGCCGACGTCGGCTACGTGGGTAACCTCCCCACCACCACCTGGGGGCCACCGCCTCCGGAGGTGCTCCGCCACCTGGGCCTGGAGGACGGGTGATGCCCCCGCCTCCCGCCTGATCCCGGGCTCGTGTGCTCCCGGAGCCGGCCCCACGTACGGCCCACGGGAGGACCGCCCGCAACGACCCGCCCGGATCCCCGGGCCCACCGTCACCTCTCGACAGGAACCCCGATGTCCGACGCCACTTCCGCAGCCGCCCCCGTGCCCGGGGACGTGAACGCCTCCCGCCTCTTCCTGGGAAGCTGCATCGCCCTCATCGCCACCTCGGTCGCCTTCGCCACCGTGGGCGCCATCATGCTGGCGCTGAAAGGGGAGTTCGTCCTGGACAACGCCCAGGTGGGGTGGATCGGCGGCGCCGCCCTCTGGGGCTTTGCTGTGTCCCAGCTCGTCTTCGCGCCCCTGGCGGACACCCTGGGGATGCGCTTCCTCCTGCGCCTCTCCTTCCTGGGGCACCTCCTGGGCACGGTCGTCATGATCACCGCCGGGAACACCGGGGGCATGGTGTCCGGTCCCTTCTGGCCCCTCTTCGTGGGCGCGCTCATCATCGCCATGGCGAACGGGTTGGTGGAAGCGGCGTGCAACCCGTTGGTGGCCACCCTCTTTCCGGAGAACAAGACGGTCAAGCTCAACCAGTTCCACGTCTGGTTCCCGGGAGGCGTCGTCCTGGGCGGGCTCGGAGCGTATGGGCTGGACCAGGTGGGTATCGACAGCTGGCAGATCAAGCTCGCCCTGATCCTCATTCCGACGCTGATCTACGGCGTGCTTCTCCTGGGTGAGCGCTTCCCCGCCACCGAGGGCGTCCAGGCCGGCGTAAGCATGGGAGAGATGTTCAAGGCGGCGCTGGCCACCCCCCTCATGTGGGTGATGCTCATTGCCATGGCCATGACCGCGTCGGTGGAGCTGGGGCCCAACCGCTGGGTGCCCGCCGTCCTGGAGGCCGGAGGCATCGCCGGCATCCTGGTCCTGGTCTGGATCAACGGGCTCATGGCGGCGTTGCGCTACCGGGCCGGCCCCGTGGTGGAGCAGCTCTCGCCCACGGGGATCCTCGTGGGAAGCGCGGTGGTGGCGGGGATCGGCCTCACCTGGCTGTCCTACACCGAGACCGTGGTCATGACCTTCGCTGCCGCCACCGTCTTCGCCGTGGGGGTGTGCTACTTCTGGCCCACCATGCTGGGGGTGGTCTCGGAGCGGGTGCCCCGGAGCGGCGCCCTGGGGCTCGGCCTCATGGGGGCGGTGGGGATGGCCACCGTGGGGCTGATCACCTCCCCCACCATGGGGAGCATCGCCGACGGGTACGCCAATGACCGGATGCCCGCGGCCGAGACCATCGCCTTCCTGAGCGCCACCGCCGAGGGGCTGGCCCCCTCGGAGAACGTGGACGATCAGGCCGCGGTCACCGCCGCCCGGGTTGCGGTGGAGGCGTTCGAGGGGACCGGCGAGCTCGCGTCCCCGGCCACCGCCAACGCGCTGCGGGCGATCATCTCGTCCGGGGCCGACGCCGAGGTGGTGTCCTCGGCCCAGGCGATCCTGGGGCCTGCCGACAACTACGGGGGCCGGATGTCCTTCCGCTTCGTGGCGCCCCTGTGCGGAATCCTGCTGGTCATCTTCGGGATCATGTACCGGCGGGACCGCTCCGCCGGAGGCTACCGTGTGAACCGGATCGGGGAGGCGACGGCGTGAGGATGCGCGTGGCCCCGCCGGCCTACCGGAGGCGCCCGGCATGAGCCGGATACGGTACGGGATGGTGGGCGGGGGTCCCGGTGCCTTCATCGGCGCCGTGCACCGGATGGCGGCGGCGCTGGACGGGGAGTACTCCCTGGTGGCTGGTGCCTTCTCTTCGGATCCTGCGAAGTCGTCGACCCAGGGTGCCGAGCTGGGGCTCGACCCGACCCGGATCTACGACTCCTGGGAGGCGATGGTGGACGGGGAATCGCGCCTCCCGGCGGAGGAGCGGATCCAGGCCGTGGTGATCGTGACGCCGAACTTCCTCCACTTCCCCGTGGCGAAGGCCTTCCTGGAGGCGGACGTCCACGTGATCTGCGACAAGCCCCTGACCCTTACCGTGGAGGAGGCGGAGACCCTCTGCCGGCTCACTGCCGCCAGGAACCGGGTCTTCTGCGTCACCCACAACTATACCGGTTACCCCCTGGTGAAGGAGGCCCGGGAGCGGGTCCGCCGCGGGGAGCTGGGAGAGCTCCGGAAGGTGGTGGTGGAGTATTCCCAGGGCTGGCTCTCCACCCTCCTGGAGGCGGAGGGTCAGAAGCAGGCCGAGTGGCGGGCCGACCCGGCCCGCGCCGGGATCTCCTCGGCGCTGGGGGACATCGGGTCCCACGCCCACAACCTGGTGGAGTACGTCACCGGCCAGCGGATCACCAGGGTCCTGGCGGACCTGGGGACGGTGGTGGAGGGCCGCACCCTGGAGGACGACGCCAACATCCTCTTCCGTACCGGCCAGGGCGTCCGAGGCCTCCTCTTCGCGTCCCAGATCGCCGTGGGTGAACGGAATCACCTCCGTCTGCGGGTCTACGGCACGAAGGGGGCGCTGGACTGGTGCCAGGAGGACCCCAACGATCTCCGCATCCTGGAGTCCGACGGCTCGGAGCGGATCCTGCACACCGGCGGCGGCACCCTGTCGGACGAGGCGCAGGATCACACCCGCCTTCCCGGCGGGCACCCCGAGGGCTTCATCGAGGCCTTCGCCAACCTCTACCGAAACGCCGCGGGGACCATTCGGCTGGTAGAGGGAGAGGAAGGAGCTGATCCGGCTCACGCCGGCGACTTTCCCACCGTGGCCGACGGCGCCAGGGGGGTGCACTTCATCCACGCCTGCGTGGAGAGCGCGGGAAGCGGACAGTGGGTGGACGCGGACTACCAGCCCCCGGGGGAGCGGGGGTAGGGAGGGACGCCGGCTCCCCTCCGGCCAGCGCTGGAGATCCGCCCGGTCGCGGTCCGCCTTCTCGCGGAAGCAAGAGGGCCGGGCCCTGGCGTTTCGATCCGCCCCCGGCGACCGGATCAAACCGCCAGCGGGACCATGCCGGCGGCCCGCCCCGGGTCAGTCCACCCTTCGCTCGTGCCGCACCCAGTCCACCTCCATGGTCCAGCTCGGCACCGTCATGGGGGCCGG
>CP070829.1:2713224-2732224 GCA_020344755.1 Gemmatimonadales bacterium | reverse complement strand
GTTCAGGTCCGTTCCGTCGTGGTCGGCTTCACCACCGCCTCACCCACGGTCCACACCAGCGCGCCGAAGCCGATGACCGGAAGGAAGACCACGAAGGCCAGCCCGAGGATGGGAGCGGCCACCAGCCACCCGGCCACCTCGAGGCCGGTCCGGATCTTCCCCCGCCCCGGTGTCGTCTCGGTAGTCGGAGCCCCTTCGAGCTCGTTGACCGCCTCCGCGAGCTCCACGGTCCGGGCCTCGGTCCTCGCGTCGCGGGTCCTTGCCGGTGCGGCGCCGAGCTCCGGAGGAATCGCCTCCAGGATCCGGATCCGGGCCTGCTCCGCCGCTTCTTCCAGGTCCTTCCGCCGCTTCTCCGCGGCCTGCTCCCGAAGCAGCGCCGCAGTGATCACCGCCGACAGGGCTTCCGGGCTGATGGGCTTGTCCAGGTAGCCGAACCCTCCCAGCTCCCGCACCCGCCGCTTCACTTCCTCGTTTCCGTATCCGGTGATCAGGATGAACGGCGTCTCGGGCCGCCGGTCCTGCATCCACTCCAGCAGCTCCACGCCGTTGATGCCCGGCATCTGCAGGTCCGAGACCACCACATCCACCGGCTCGGTCTGAAGCCGGGCGATGGCGTGTTCCCCGGTCTCCGCCGTGCTCACCGCGAAGCCCGCGCCGGAGAGGAAGCGATCCCAGCTATGACGGACCCCTTCCTCGTCGTCTACCAGCAGGACTCTCTTCTGCGTGTCCATCTTCACCTCTCCCCGGACCCTCCATGGAGGCCTGCCCCTTCAGCAGGCGCTCCACCGGGCCCGTTGTCTGAGGTTCTCGACGGCGGCGTCCAGCCGGTCGCCCCCGTCGCTCTCCTCGTCCGTGCGTTCGATCAGGATCTCCGCGCCGCAGGACACCAGGTAGGTGATGAACTCCAGGGGAGGCGGCTCGGTGAAGACCACCGCCTTCTGGATCTCGGGGTACTCCTCGTTCAGCCGCGCCAGCGCGACCAGTGCGAGCCCCGTGGGGACGGAGTCCACATCCACGATCAGGACCCCGATGGAGGAGGGGGGAAGGCGCAGCTCCAGCTCACCCAGGCTCGTCACCCGCTCGGCGGGCTCGGCCCGATCGTCGATCCTGGCCAGCAGCTCCAGGGCTTCCTTCCTCTGCGTGAGAAGGACGGTCGATCGTGTGCGATGCGAGGCCACGGCTCTCCACTCCTGTCCGGCGGATGCCGACCCGATCTCGAGTCGTCCTGCGGCGGGCATCCGGCGAGGAAGAGGGGCAAGCCGCATGCCGAAAGTCGCCCTGGCGCCGTCGTCAGCTCAAGTTACTTATCAGTAACGACTTACGGCCATGCGTCACGCCGCGGACCCCGCAGGCTGGACCGGGAGTTGTAACCCGGGGCCATACAGGCGGGCGCCGGCACCGGCGGCGCTGGGAAGCCGGGGAGCGGGAAACCCCAGCCGGGACGTGCCATGCCGAGGTCGCGCTGGTACGGCGCCGGTGTATGCCGGCCGCATACACCCTGGCGGGATGAGGCTCTCAGGCCGACCCTTCCACCTCTCCGAAGGCCTCCTGCCCCGACGCCGGACCCCGGACCCCGTGCTTCCGCATGAGCGCGTGGAGGTTCGGGCGCGCCATCCCCACGTTCCGGGCCGCCTCGGAGACGTTCCATCCCGAGGCGCGCAGGGCCTTCAGGAGGAAGAGGCGCTCCACCCGGTCCACGGCCCGCTCACGCAGCTTCTGCCGGACGGCGTTCAAGGCCTCGGCATCCTGGGGAATCTCGGCCCATTCATCCGCCCGGTTCGCCCCGAGCTCGGGAAGATCCCCCAGTTCGATGGTCCCGCCGTCGGACAGGAGCACCGCACGTTCCAGGGTGTGCTCGAGCTCCCGCACATTTCCCGGCCAATCGTAGGCTTCCAGGGCCGCCATGACTCTGGGGCTGATGACGTCGATCTGCTTTCCGAACTCCTGGGAGTATTCCTTGGCGAAGTGATGGGTCAGGAGGGGGAGGTCCTCACGCCGCTCCCGAAGCGGCGGGAGCTCGATGGTAAAGACGCTGAGACGGTAGAAGAGGTCCTCCCGAAAGCTCCCCTCCGCCACCAGCTCCCGGAGCTCGCGGTTCGTGGCCGCCACGATCCTGGCGTCGATGGGAACCGGCTTGTCCGAACCCACGGGCCGGACCTCCTTCTCCTGGAGCAGCCGCAGGAGGTTCCCCTGCAGCCGGGGACTGAGGCCACTGATCTCGTCCAGGAAGAGGGTTCCTCTCCGGGCGGTCTCCGCCAACCCCTTCCGGTCCTTCACCGCGCCGGTGAAGGCGCCGCGGACGTGGCCGAAGAGCTCCGACTCCAGGAGGGTCTCGGTCATGGAGGCGCAGTCCGCCACCACGAAGGGGCCCTCCCGGCGGCGGCTGTTGTAGTGAATGGTCCGGGCGATGACGTCCTTGCCGGTCCCGGTCTCACCGGTGATGAGGACGGTGCTGTCGGTGGGCGCCACCCGCGATACCAGCGACATCACCCGTCGCATGGCGGGGGAGGAGCGGACGACCCGGCCCGTGCCGTGGCGCGACTCCAGCTCCGCCCGGAGTCGTAGCGTGAGCTCCACCAGCCGGCGGCGCTCCAGCGCCCGCGCCGTCGCCACCAGCAGCTGGGGGGGACTCACCGGCTTCTCCAGGTAGTCGAAGGCGCCCAGCTTGATCGCCTCCACCGCCGTGTCGATCGTCGCGTATCCGGTGATGATGAGGACCTCGGTGTCGGGCGACAGCTCCCGCGCGGCCCGGAGGACTTCGATCCCGTCCATCTCCGGCATCTTGATATCCAGCAGGAGGAGGTCGAAGTGCTTCTCCTTCAGGAGGTCCAGCGCCGCCCGCGGGGAGGTGGACGTCTCCACCACATAGCCCTCCTCCACCAGGACCCGGCGAATGCTCTCGCAGACCACCGCTTCGTCGTCCACGGCCAGGACCCGGGGTGGGGTGGTCCAACCCTTCTCGTCGGACATGCCTCAACCCTCCGAAGGTTCGATGTGCTCGGGGAGGATGACGGTGAAGGTCGCGCCCTGGCCGTGGCGGCTCTCGACCAGGATGGTTCCCCCATACTTCCGTACGATCCCCAGGGAGACGGACAGGCCCAGCCCCGACCCCTTCCCCACGGGCTTGGTGGTGAAGAACGGATCGAAGACCTTCGGGAGCGCCTCGGGCTCGATCCCGGTCCCGGTGTCCCTCACTCGAACCGTGACGAAGCGAGTCGCCGGGTGGGGCGGCAGATCCACCACCCGGATCTCGGCCCGCTCCACCGTCCCGGCCTCGATGTGCAGCTTCCCTCCCTCGGGCATGGCGTGCAGGGCGTTCATGAAGAGGTTCACGAAGATCTGCATGAGCTGGACGTCGTTCCCCCCCACCGGGGGCAGATCGTCCGGCACGGCTACGTGCAGGGAGATGCCTCCGTTCTGCAGGTCGATCTTCAGGAGCTCCAGCGCCCCGTAGACCGCCTCCGAAAGGCTGCAGCGCTCCACCTCCTCGTTCCGCCGCTGGTCCCGGGCGTAGTCCAGGAGCTGCCGGATGATCCCGGCACAGCGGTTGGCCTCCCGCTCGATCATGCGGACGTCCTCGTGGGCCGTCGATTCCTCCGGGAGGTGCTTCCGCACCAGGTGTGAGTAGGTGATGATGGCCATCAGTGGACTGTTCAGCTCGTGTGCGATCCCGGCAGCCACCAACCCCACCGAGGAGAGCTTCTCGGCCTGGACGATCTGGAACCGGGCCTCGCTCAGCTCCTTGGCCTTCTCCGCCACGATGTGCTCCAGTCGGCCGGCCCACGCTTCCAACTGGCTACGGGAGCTGCTGAGATTCTCCACCACCTCGTTCACGGAGTCGGCCAGGATCCGGATCTCCGGGGCCGAGCCCCTGGGTGCCGCGACGTGGGGCACGCCCTTCGTAACCCGCTGAGTAGCCTGCGCCACGGTGCGGAGTGGCCGATGGATGCTCCGGGTGATGATGAGGAAGAGAACGCCCGTGATCATCCCCGCGGCCAGGAGGGAGTAGATCAGCGCTCGCCATCCCGTCATGGCGATCCGGGCCTCCGCCGCCTCCAGGGACATGACCACATCCAGGACGCCCAGGATGGGCATGGCCTCCACCGCCGGGTGGCAGCCTCCCCCCTGGCACCCCGGCTTGTTCTGGATCACCTGGATGGTTCCCACCACCGACTGGCCCATGGCGTTCCGGTAGGTCCGTGCGCGGTCTTCCGTGTCCAGGACCACGGCGGGCGTCGGGCCCTCGTGGCAGTTCACGCACGCCTCTGCCTCCATGTCCACCTTCCGGCCCACCTCGGAGGAGTCCGACGAGAACGAGATCCAGCCCTGCTTGTTGAAGAGGCGAATGCTCTCGATCCCTTCGTGCCCCCCCAAGTTTCGGAGGACCTCACGGATGGCATACCGCTCGTTGACCCGCATCTCGTGCTCGATGGCGAGGAGGATCGCTTCCCCGATGCTCTCGGAGCCGAGGGCGGCTTCCTCCAGGGCGTTGGTACGCTGGCTGCGGATGAGGGCCCAGGAGAGAGCACCGACGCTGGCCAAGGTGAAGAGCCCGGCAGGGAGAGCGATGCGGGTCGCGAGAGTTCGCGCGGGCACGTAAAAGTCCCTTCCTCAAAGGGTTTCGGGAGGGACCAACGCCTATTCCACGCTACCGAAACGGGCGTGGGTGTCAAGCGGTTTCCGCCCTGCCTCCACCACCTTCCCTGGAGCCTACTCCACGTCTCTCCTCAGGCCTCGGATCGGCTGGCCTCAAGGCCGCCACCCCCGCGGCGCCCCCAGGGGCGCCGTACGCTCCAGGCGGTCCACGATCTTGGGCGCGTGCATGGAGATGTAGCGGAGCCTGGAGATGGCGTTGGGGTTGTCCTGGTCCCCGTTCCAGCAGTGCTCGGCGCGGTCCCCGTACTCCACCTCGCCGGCGTAGTAGGGATCGGTGGTGGACTCCAGGAAGTCCTCCGCCAGGTAGACGGCGTTGTTGAGGTAGTAGTTGTCCATGTCCCCCACGTAGATGTGGAGCTTGCCCTGGAGCTTGGGCCCCAGCGTCGCCCAATCCCGCCGGAGGATGTGGACCAGGTCGTAGTTCTCCCGCCAGTACTCCGCCACCTCCTGGTCGATCTCACCCGTGAGCTTGTCCCAGATCCGCGCCGGATACCCGTCCGGTCCCACGGGGGAGTACACCGACTCCCAGACGTCCCACTGCTGGCCCGAGCGGGTGTGGGTTCCGAGCACCAGCTCCAGGTGGTTGGACTCCTCCAGGCTGCGGTCCACGTGCCCGAGCCAGTCGCGACGTCCCGGCCGCGCGGTGCGCTTGAAGGGCTCGTCGATCCAGTAGGCGTTCTCGTCCTCGTAGAGGTTCACCACGGTGTAGGCCCGGAAGTCGATGGGATCCGGACAGGCCACCCAGGCGCCGTTGTAGTCGTCCGGGTAGAAGACCTGGGCCGCCATGGCCTCCCACCCGCCGGTGGAGCCGCCGTACAGGAAGCGGGCCCACCCCTCGCCGATCCCGTTGAACCGGCGCTCGATCTCCGGGATGAGCTCGTAGGTGATGGCGTCGCCGTAGGGCCCGTTGTTGGCCGAGTTCACGGCGTAGGAGTCGTCGTAGAACGGTGTGGGGTGCTGGATCTCCACCACCAGCATCCGCGGGAAGTCGTCGGAGTTCCAGAGCTGGAACTCCCGATAGCGCTCACGCTCCTGCACGTGATTGTAGCAGTCCAGGTCGAAGCGGGCGCTGTACACGCAGGGGCTCGTGGTGTCCGGGGGCGTGGTCTGGATGTTGGTGAAGGAGGCCGGGAAGTGGCCGTGGAAGACGGCCACCGGGTAGCGTCGGGCCGAGTTCTCGTCGAAGCCGCGGGGGAGGAGGACCCAGGCCCCCAGGTACACGTCGGTGCCCCAGAACTGGGAGAGGCGCTGGCTCCGGATGCGGACGTACTTCACCCACTCCGTCTCCTGCCCGGCGGGATCGGGGAGAGGGGGGATGACCTGGTCCAGCGTCAGCGCGATGGGCTCGGTGGGACCGCTCTCGGTGATGGTGACGGCGACCGGCGTGCTGTAGAGGTTCCCCGGCTTCCGGTTCCACTGCTGCCCCTCCCCCCGGTCCGGCGGGAGCTTGACCGTTCGACCGTCGCTACGCTGGAAGGTCTCATACCGGTTCAGGAGGGCCTGGACCGTGTACTCCCCCGGGGGAAGGTCGGCCAGGTGGCGCACCGGAAAGCCGAAGGTCGTGTCCGGAACCGCGGCGGACGTCCCGGGCATCCACCCCCCCACGTCCACCCCGAAGACCGGCTGGGCGCCCAGGCCGTCCGTCACGTGGAACCGGGGCTCCCCCTCGCGCTGGGAGAAGACCACCACCAGTCGACCGTCCTGCGGAGTGGAGACCATGTCCGCGGGAAGGTCCACCGTGACCTGGAGGGAGGTGGGCTGGCAGGCCGGGAGAAGGAGGAGGAGTGCTGCGACGTGAGGGAGTCGGCGGGCATCCATGACGCACCTCGGCTGGGGAAACAGTCCCTCACATCTATGGGACGGTCCCGCGGAGGGCCAGTGGGGAAATCTACCCCGCCAGACGCAAGCCCGGACTCCCCCACCACCCCGGGAATCCGTCTGGCGAGCGGAGGCCTTCCAGCCCTTCGACTACTCCCGGGGAAGCTCTTTTCGGGTGCGCTCCTCCAGGAGTCGCTCGGTGAAGTCCTGCCGCTCCTCCATGAGGGTGAGGCGCTGGTTCATGGTGTCCAGGATGTCCCGGAGCTGGGAGATGTCCTCCCGCTGCCCCCCCTCCAGGTGTTGGCGCGTCAGCGCCTCCAGGTAGGCACCCAGGTGCTTGGCAATGGGGCGCAGCACCAGGACGCCCCCAATGGTGAGGAACATCACGATGCCCATGACCATCGGTGCGACCATCTCCCAATCGATCATCGGTGAACTCCCGCTTGAGGGGTGGGCATGCCGGCGGATCTCCTCCGCCACAGCCCCCTACGGACCGGGGACCTCGAGGTTTCCCGGTCGCTTCGGCGCGCCGGTCCCGAGAGGCGTCCTCGTCACCGGCACACGCGTTGTGTCAGTCGTCGTCGTGAAGGATCCGCCTCGGCGGATCCTCCAGGTCGTCGAACTGACCCGACTTCACTGCGGATAGGAAGAGGAACACGAAGACGGCTCCGAGTCCGATGGCCACGGGGATGAGCCAGACCAGGGCATTCACGCCGCTTCCTCGCCGGGGTCGCCCTTCCCGGGGTCGTTCTCTCCGTGATCGTGCTTGCCGGGGTCGCCCTTCCCGGCATCGCGCTTCCCGGGATCGGACGCCTCGTTGGAGCCGCCCATCCCGTGCGCCCCGGGATCCGGCTCGATCCCCGCACCGCCGACAGCCCCCTGGGATGCACGGTCCACCGTTGTCGGCTTCCTCGTCGGCCCACCGGACCCACCCTCCATTCGCTGGACCCGCCCCTCCACCCCGGCGGCCCCCGCGATCACCAGGCCGCTGGAGAGGGGCATGAGAATCGCGGCCACCAGCGGGTTCACCCAACCCGCGGCGGCCAGCCCGACCGCCGCCACGTTGTAGACGATGGAGCGGAGCTGGTTGACGAAGATCACCCGTTGCGCCGCGCGGCCGGCCCGGATCCCGGCGAGCACCGGGGAGAGAGAGGGCAGGCCCACCACGCCATCCGCCACCAGGATGGAGCTGGCGGCGCCGGTGCCGAAGGCGACACCCACGTCGGCCTCCGAGAGGGCAGGACCATCGTTCAGCCCGTCCCCGGCGAAGAGGACCCGCTCCCCCGCCTCCCGTCTCCCTCGCACCTGGGCCGCCTTCTCATCCGGCGACATCTCCGCCTGCCAATGCCCGATCCCCGTCTCCCGGGCGACCCGCTCCGCCACGTCCCGGTGGTCCCCGGTCAGGAGGTGGACGCCGAGTCCCAGCGCCTCGAGCGCGGCCACGGCCTCCGGGGCGTCGGAGCGGATCTGGTCCCCAAGGCGGATGATCCCCACCCGGCCCCCGGGACCCTCCAGGGCCACGGTTCCCGGACCCGCGGCCCCGAGGTGCCACTCCTTCCCATCCACCTCACCTCCGATCCCCTGCCCCGGTTGCTCCCGCACCCGTCGGGCCTTGGGCAGCGGGATCCGGCGGCGCACCGCCTCGCGCACCACGGCCAGGGCCACAGGGTGCCGGGAAAAACGCTCCAGCCCCGCCGCAATCCGGAGGGTCGCGTCGTCCGCCTCCAGGACCTCGAGCGTCCCTTCCGTCACCGTTCCGGTCTTGTCCAGGGCCACCGCGTCCACGGATGCCATCGCCAGAAGCGGATCGGGGCTCCGAAGGAGAAGGCCCCGTCGGGCGGCGGCTCCCAGCCCCGCCGCCGCCGCCAGGGGATGCGAGAGGGCCAGGGCGCAGGGACACGCCACCACGAGCACGGCAACCGTGGCCGTCAGCGCCGACTCCCAGCCGGCGGTGAGGCCCCATCCCAGCAGGGTGACGGTTGCTGCCACCAGGGTGCCGGCGGTGAACCAGGGGGCGATCCGGTCCGCCGAAGTCGGGCGTCCAGGGCTGTCGGCGGCATCGCGGAGCCCTCCCGCCATCCGAGCCACGGTGGACTCCTCTCCGGCGGCGGTGACCTGTACCTCCACGGCGCCGTCCACCAGGTAGGTGCCGCCGTAGACCCTCTGACCGGTCTCCACCTCCACCGGACGGGACTCTCCGGTGAGAAGAGCTGTCCGAACGCTTCCGCTTCCCGCCACCACGACCCCGTCCGCCGGGAACTCCTCGCCGGCGCCCACGGCCACCCGGTCCCCGGCCGTGAGCTCCGAGGAGGGAACCGTCTCGGTCCCCCCGTCGGGAAGGAATCGCCGTCCGGTGGATGGAAGCGTGGCGGCCAGGGAGGTGGCCGCCTCGGCGGCCCGCCGGCGCCCGTGTCCTTCCAGGACTCGTCCGGCCAGGAGAAGGGCCACCAGCATGGTGAGGGAGTCGAGGTAGGCGTCGCCGGAGCCCGTGAAGGTGACCACCACGCCGTGACCATACAGGACCGCCACCGCCAGCGAGATGGGAAGGTCCATGTGGAGGAATCCGCGACGGAGCCCGCTCCATGCCCCCACGAAGAAGGGAGACGCCGCCCACAGCGCCACGGGGGTGGCCAGGGCCAGGGACGCCCACTGGAAGAGGAGACGGAATCGCTCCTCCATCCCGCCGAGCCATCCGGCGTAGAGGGAGGCGGAGAGGAGCATGACGTTCAGGGCGGCGAAGGTGGCCACTCCCAACCGCACCAGGAGACTCCGGTCCGGACGGGCCTCTTCCCCGAGAAGGCGAGGGCGGTAGCCCAGGGCCTGGATGGTATCCGCCAGCTCCGCCAGCTCCGTCTCTTCCGGTCGCCAGCGGAGGGTGGCCCGCCCCGTGGCATAGCTCACGTGGGCCTCCTCCACCCCGGGCCGCCGCTGCAGGACGTGTTCGGTCACCCAGACACAGGACGCGCACCGCAGGCCGTCCACCTGGAGCCGCACGGCGCAGGTTCCGTCGTCGCCGGTCTCCACCGGCACGGCCTCCCATCCGCCGCTGCCGGGCTCGGGGCGGGGGGCCCAGGTCTCCCGCTCGCGGTAGTACCGTTCCAGGCCGGCGCCTCGGATGATGGCGTACGCCGCCTCACACCCGTTGCAGCAGAATGCGTCCTCCGGGCCCTCTACCGCAGCGCCGCAGTGGGGGCAGCGGGCCAGGTCAGCGCTCCTCGGTGGCATACGAGGGCACGACCTCATCCGCGCCGCTCACGGCGATGTAGATGAAGGCCACGTTCACGAAGATGACCACGAGCAGGCCCACGGTGATCGCGATGGGCCACACGCGGTCCCGGGAGTCACTGGAGACTGGCTGCCGCACCGAGGCGTCCTCCTGTGGCAAAGGTGGTGGGGACCAGGACCTCGCCCGAAGGCGCCGTGACCCGGACCCGGATGGGAATGGAGCGATCCTCCACCTGTTCCGCCGGAATACGGACCACCAGGGGCAAGGTCCGGCTGGTGTTCGACTCGAGCACCACGGCGTCGGTGAGAACTTCCGCACCCTCCAGCCCCTCCAGGGCCACCTCGTACTCCACCGCTCCCTCCTGGGCGTCCTTGTTGATGATGCGCAGGAGGTAGGTGTTCCTCACGAAGCCGTCGGCGTCCAGGGTGAAGAGGGAGCCGGGGGCCCGGTTCACGTTGACTTCGAAGGGTACGCGTCCCAGCAGGAGGGTGACCGACGCCGCCGTGAGGGCCATGAGCAGCCCCCCGTAGACGAGCGTCCGGGGCCGCCACGTGCGGCGGGGCCGTTTCTCGTCCACGGCCATGGACGAATAGCGCACCAGGGTCGGGTGGCCCAGAGGCTCCATGACGGTGGTGCATGCGTCCACGCAACGGGCACACTGGATGCACTCCAGCTGGAAGCCGTCGCGGATGTCGATCCCCTGGGGACACACCACCACGCACTTGTTGCAGGCGATGCAGCGACCGTCCTCTGCGGCGGCCTTTCCCCCGCCTCGGGGCTCACCCCGGGGCTCGTCGTAGGAGATCAGGAGCGTCTCTGCATCCGTGAGCGCGCTCTGGAAACGGGCGTAGGGGCACAGGTAGTTGCAGAACTGCTCCCGGAACCAGGTGAAGTCCAGGTACCAGGCCGCGGCCACCACCCCCACGAAGGCGTACGCTACGGGTCCGGCCTGGCCGGTCCAGAGTTCCCGAGCCCCGGCGAAGAGGCTCACCATGGCCATGGCGAGGAGGAAGGCCACGGCGAGGAAGGCGGACCACTTCAGGGCCTTCCTCCAAACCAGGTCGGCGTGGAGCCCCTTGGCGTCGCGGCGCTTCCGGGTCACCCGGTCCCCTTCGATCCAGAGTTCCAGGGGGCGAATCCAGCTCTCCAGGAAGACCGTCTGGGGGCAGGCGTACCCGCACCAGATCCGGCCGAACACGGCGGTGAAGAAGAAGAGCGAAAAGGCCGTGAAGAGCAGCAACAGAAGGAGGAAGATGGTGTCGGCCGCCGTGTAGATGGAGCCGAACAGGAAGAGTCGCCGGGCCGGGATGTCGATGAGGACCAGCGGATTCCCCCGGACGGTGATCCAGGGCGCGACGAAGAGCAGCAGGTGCAGGCCCAGGAAGGTCCAGCGCCGGAGGCGCATGAACTGCCCGTTGATGGACTGCGGGTACACCCACTCCCGCGTCTGGCTGAAGCCCAGCATGACTCAGTCTCTTCCAGAATCGCCGCGACGGGCCGGAAGCCGTCGGCCCCGGCCCGCCTCGACGTTGGGTTCTCGGTTCACGAGGACCGCTCCCTCAGGAGGGGGCGTCCTCCGCACCCACCTCATCCGGGGGAAGCAGGATCTCCTCGATGGGGCGGCCCGTGGCCTCGGAGTGCCGCCGAATCACGTACGACGCCACGTTGGTGATCTGCTCCGGGCTCAGGATTCCCTGCCAGGCCACCATCCCCTTGTCCAGGACCCCGTTCTGGATGATCTGGACGATGTTGGCGGCCTGGCCCCCATGGATCCACTCCGCGTCCACGAAGGAGGGTCCGATCCCTCCCTCCATCTGCATCCCGTGACAGGGGAAGCAGTTCTGGTTGTACACCTGCTCGCCCTGGGTGGCGGCCTCCTCGCTGTAGCTGAAGGCCAGCTGCGCCTGCGCCTGCTCCGGCCAGCGTTCCTCCGCCGCCGCCAGCTCCGCCGCCAGAGCTCCCTCCTGGGACCGGTCGGCGATGAAGTGGTAGTGCACGGTGTAGCCGACGGCCCAGATGATGGTGATCCAGAAGAGGCCCAGCCACCAGTCGGGCAACGGGTTGTCGTACTCCTCGATACCATCCGCCTCGTCGGCGTGCCCCAGGAGGCGATTGGTTTCCTTGGTCATGACTCCCCTCCCTCACTGAAGGGCATCTTGGCGACCTCCTCCAGGTACGCCTTGCGGGACGGGTGGTAGGCCCAGAAGACCCACCCGATGAAAAATACCAGGAATACGCCGGTCATGACCCCCATGACCCAAGTCCCCTGGACGGTGTTGGCGGCTTCCGCGAAGAGAGGGTTCACCGGTCACCTCCTCCCGCCTGGGCCGCGGCAGCCGACTCGGTGGACGAGGCCTCCGCTTCCGGCGCCGACGCCGTGGCCTGCTGTTGGAGGATCTGGCGTCCCTCCACACCCAGGCGCTGCAGATAGGCGATCATGGCCACGATCTCCGTATCCCACGTGGTCTCACGGCCCGCGGACTGGAGATTCGCCACGATCTCCCCGCCCTGCCGCTCCATCTCCGCCCGGACCCATTCCTCGGAGTCCCCGTCGTAGGGGTGCCCCGCCGTGGAGAGCGCGCGGATGCTGGCGGTGACGTCCGCCACCTCCACCCGGTCGGTGAGCATCCAGTCGTACGCCGGCATGATGCTCCCGGGTGAGAGGGCCCGGGGATCCTCCATGTGGTCGTAGTGCCAGGCGTCCGGGTACTTCCCGCCGACCCGCTGAAGGTCGGGGCCCAGGCGCCGGGAGCCCAGGAGGAAGGGCCGGTCGTAGGTGTACTCCCAGGCGCGGCTCCACTCGCCGTATCGCAGGAGCTCGGCCCGCATGGGGCGCACCATCTGGGAGTGACAGGTATAGCAGCCTTCCCGGATGTAGAGGTCCCTTCCCGCAACCTCCAGCGGTGTGTACGGCGTCACCGCCTCGGACCGCTCCGGACCCAGGGAGGCGGAGAACATGGGGATGATCTCCGCCAGCCCCCCGATGGAGATGGCCACCGTGGTGGCCACGGCGAAGACCACCGCCTTTCCTTCCAGAACGCGCCGGTGGAAGCGGCCGTATGCCGAGCCCTGCTCTTCGTGCTGGTTGTTCTCAGTCATGGTCGCCTCCTCACGCCGTGACCGAGGCGGGCGTCTGCGCCGCCTCATCGGAGCCACGAACCGTCTTCCAGAAGTTGATGCCCATCATGATGGCACCGACCAGGTACATGCTGCCGCCCACCACCCGCAGGAGCAGGAAGGGCTGCAGGCGAGCCGTGATGTCCAGGAAGATCGGGTTCGCCAGCTGGCCGGCATCGTTGATGGCCCGCCACTGGAGTCCCTCCATGAGCCCCGCGGCCCACATGGCCACCGTATAGAGGACGATCCCGATGGTGGCCAACCAGAAATGGGCCTCGGCCCACTGGGGCTTCCAGAGCTCCCGCTTGTAGAGCCGGGGCACCAGCCAGTAGAGCATCCCGAAGGACATCATCCCCACCCATCCCAGCGCGCCGGAGTGAACGTGCCCGATCACCCAGTTGGTGTAGTGGGCCAGTCCGTTCACCGCGCGAATGGACATCATGGGCCCTTCGAAGGTGCTCATCCCGTAGAAGCTGACGGCCACCACCATCATCTTCAGCACCGGATCCGTCCGCACCCGGTCCCAGGCGCCCCGAAGGGTCAGGAGACCGTTGAGCATTCCGCCCCACGACGGCGCGATGAGCATGATGCTGAACACCATCCCCAGGGTCTGGGCCCAGTCCGGGAGCGCCGAGAAGAGGAGGTGGTGCGGCCCGGCCCAGATGTACAGGAAGACCAGGGCCCAGAAGTGGATGATGGAGAGCCGATAGGAATAGACCGGACGCTCCGCGGCCCGGGGCAGGTAGTAGTACATGAGCCCCAGGAACGGCGTGGTGAGGAAGAACCCCACCGCGTTGTGCCCGTACCACCACTGGACCAGGGCGTCGGTGAGCCCGGTGTAGATGGGGTAGGAGCGGAAGAGCGTGGCGGGAATCGCCAGGCTGTTGAAGATGTGGAGCACCGCGATGGTGATGACGAACGACATGTAGAACCAGATCGCCACGTACAGGTGCTGCACCTTCCGGCGCGCCACGGTGCCGAAGAAGTTGATGCCGAAGACCACCCAGACCAGGGTGATGGCCACGTCGATGGGCCAGATGAGCTCGGCGTACTCCTTGGACTGGGTCATGCCCAGGGGCAGCGTCACCGCCGCCGACACGATGATGAGCTGCCACCCCCAGAAGTGGATCCTGGAGAGGGTGTCATTGAACATCCTCGTCTTCAGGAGCCGCTGCATGGAGTGGTAGATCCCCGTGAAGCACACGTTCCCGGCAAAGGCGAAGATGACGGCGTTGGTGTGCAGGGGGCGAAGCCGGCCGAAGCTGAGCCAGGGCCCCAGGTTGGCCTGCCAGAAGGTGAGCTGGAGGGCGATGATCACCCCCACCAGCATCCCCACGATTCCCCAGATGACCGTGGCCGTGAAGAACATCTTCACGATCCGGTCGTCGTAATCGGGGGTCACACCCACCGGTGTGGCGGTGGATACGGACGAACTCGACGATTCCATGGCGTGCCTCGTTCCGCTGGGGTCAGCCATCGTGGACATGAGACTCCACTTGGGAGTCGGGACGTGTATGGTCCCCGTGGGCTCCTTCCCCCACGAGGCCCTGGCGCATCCCGATAGATCCGAGACCGGCCAGGAGGACGCCGACGGCCACGAGCCGCCGGACTGCGAGATTCCTCAACGCGAAGCTCCGGACGCCCAGCGTCACCACCGCCAGCGCCGGGACCGTGCCCAACCCGAATCCCACCATGGCCACCGCACCCGCAACCGGATTCCCGCTGGCCACCGGAATGGCCAGCGCGGCGTAGACCAGCCCGCAGGGCAGCAGCCCGGTGGCCATTCCGAAGAGGAAACGCCACCCGGTGCCGGGCTCGGCCGCGGCGCGGGTGGCGATTCGGGTGACGCCCGGGAGCCGAAAGGAGGGCTCCTTGACCACCCCCGCCAGCACCAGGGAGAACCAGACCATGAGTGCGGCCGAGAGGGCAGCAGCAACCCAGCCGGGACCGGGCAGAACGGCGCCCACGGCACCGGCGGTCGCGCCCAGACCCGCGTAGGTGGCCAGGCGTCCGGCGTGCCACGCGGCTCCCCGATCCGGGCCAGTGGTACACGCCACGGCGAATCCACCGCACATGCCGATGCAGTGCGGGGAGCCGATCAGGCCCGCAAGGGTGGCTGCGGTGAGACTGGAGAGCATTCCGGCCCCGAGGTCTTGGGATACACTGGTACCGTCCGACCGGGAGGGTCGGGGCGACATACGGTCAGGAAGATCGAGGTCCGGACCAGGCGCCTCTGTCGGGGTGTCTCAGCCGGCACGTGTGGGGATACTCCCCACAAACAGATCCGCCCCGTCTCGCGCTGGCGGGACGGGGCGGGCCGGGTTGGCACGGATTGGGGCCGTGGCCGTCTCGAGCCTACATCTCCTTCAGTAGACCCACCCGGAGCGCGAATCGGACGAGCTCGCTCCGGTGGTTCAACCCCAGTTTGTCCATGATCCGGGCGCGGTAGGTGTCCACCGTCTTCGGAGAGATGAAGAGCTTCTTTCCGATCTCCCGCGAGGAGAAGCCCTCCGCCGTGAGGGCCAGAACCTCCTGCTCTCGGGAGGAGAGCTCGTGGAGCCCCGCCGTGTCCTGGTTGGTCTCGGCCGACCGATACTGCTGGAGGAGGAGGCGGGTGGCCTTGGGGGGGAGGAAGACCTCCCCGCGCGCCACCACCTTGATGGCCTCGATCAGGTCGGTGTCGGCGCTGGTCTTGGTCAGGTAGCCACTGGCGCCGGCCTCCACCACGGGCACCAGGTACTCCTCCTCGGCGTGCACCGTGAGGACCAGCACCCGGGTGTCGAGACCCAGGGCGGCGATGCGCCGGGTCGCTTCGAGCCCGTTGGACTCCGGCATGGAGAGGTCCATGACCACCACGTCGGGTTTCAGGGCGCGGACCTGGTCCACCGCCTCGTCCCCCGACGAAGCCTCGCCCACGATGGTCATGCGGGACTCGGACTCGAGAAGCGCCTTGATCCCGGCTCGAAACATCGCGTGATCGTCCACGAGGAGGATCCGGATCTCAGACACGTTGCACCTCCCCGGAGAGCTCCTTGGGCAGGCGGACCAGGACTCGCGTGCCCTCGCCTTCCCCGGAATCCACCCGGAGGTGTCCCCCTACCATGACTGCCCGCTCCTGCATGCCAATCAAACCCAAGCCTCTCCCCTCCGTGTAGGTACGATCCGGGCGAAATCCCTGACCCTGGTCGGTGATCTCCGCGACGACGAACTCGCCGGTCTCTCCCACGGTGACCGACGCCTCCCCCGTCCCGGCGTGCCGGGCCACGTTGGTGAGCGCCTCCTGCACGATCCGGTACAGCACCAACAATCCGTCGGGAGTCAGATAGCGCTCCACGGACTCCACGTCCAGCGATACCCTCAACTCGTGCGTCTGCTCCAGGGCCCGGACGTGGGCCTGCAACGCCGGGAGAAGACCCGCATCCTGCAACTCCGGCGGCCGTAGCCCCCGAGCGATCCGGCGCACGCCTTCGGCGGTGGCCTGAATCCCGGCACGCAGCGCCTTCAGGTGTTCCTTGCGCTCCCCCGGGGAGGAGGCCTTCTCCAGGAGCCGAAGCCGGATCAGGTGGGCGGAGAGCTGTTGTGCCGTATCGTCGTGCAGGTCCCGGGCGATGCGGGCCCGGACCTCCTCCGAAGCCCTGAGCGCGCCGGCGCCGAAGTCCCGAAGGCGCTTGCGCATGCTCACGTCGCGAACCGTGGCCACGGTGAAATCGCCTTCCTCTCCCGGCATCCGGTTCAGGGAGATCTCCGCCGGGAAGGTGGACCCGTCCTTTCGGCGAGCCAGCAGTTCCATTCCAATCCCCATGGGCCGTCGGAGGGGCTCGCGCTGGTAGCGCGCCCGGTGCCCCGAGTGCGCCTCCCTCGCCGCCTCGGGAACCAGGACCTCGATGGACTGGCCCTCCAGCTCCTGGCGCGAGTAGTCGAACAGTCGCTCGGCCTCGGCATTCACGTCCCGGATGATTCCGCTGGCGTCTACGACCAGGATGCCGTCCGGAGCGTTCTCGAACAGGGTTCTGTGGTTCTTGATCGGCACGGACAAGGGTGGGTCGGTTTACAGGGACTGTGGAAGTTCTCCCCACATGCGCGGGGATGCCTCCCGACAGACGAAGGGGCCTGCGACTCTCAATTTAGGCACACGGCCCCGTCCCGCGAGGGGTACACCCCACTCGTGGAAGATGTCTATCGGCCGGCGGCTTCGCCATGCACAACAAGTCCACCCTCCTACGATCCGGGACCTCGCCTTCGAGACCCCGCCAGGAGAGGGTCTTCCCCGGAGCGATCAGGGTTGCTCTGGCGTTGCCCCTCTTCTGGAAGATCGTGCTCGCAAATGTCGGGCTCATGTTCACGGTGGGTCTCATCACCACCGTGACGCTGAGCCGGCCCGGGCACGAAGGGGTGAGCCCGGTCACGCTCCTGGTTCTCCTCCTGGGAACCCTGGTGGCCGCAGCCGTGGTGAACGCCTGGATCGTGGCCCTGGCGCTCCGGCCCCTGGATCGCATCATGGAGACCGCCGAGTCCGTGCGGCTCGGCGATCTGTCCGCCCGTGCGCCCCGATCGAACCTGGCGGACGAGCAGCTCTCCCGCCTGGGCAGGGTCATGAACGAGATGCTCGACGCCCTGGACCGGGCCCGCGAGCGCCAGAAGGAGATCTCCCATCGGGTCCTCCGGGCGGAAGAAAGGGAGCGGGAGCGGATTGCCGCCGAGTTGTACGCCCGCACCGCCCAGACCCTGGCCGGCACCCTGGTGCGGCTCCAGATCGTTCTCCGCAAGCGTGGGGAAGATGCGGAGCGGGGCGATCTGGAAGACGTGAGCCGGGAGATCCGAGCGGCACTGGAGGAGGTACGGGCCTTGGCCCGCCGACTGAGGCCTCCGGAGCTGGATGAGCTGGGGGTCCGGGCGGCACTGGAAGCCCACGCCCGGGGCCTGATGCAGGCCGGGGGGCCGAAGATCCTGATCGAGGGCGAGGTTCCGGAAGACCGGATCTCGGACGACGCCCGTCTGGCCCTCTTCCGGGTCGTGCAGGAGGCCCTCACCAACTCCGCGCGCCACAGTGGGGCTCAGCGGGTGTCCGTCCGCTTCCGCGTGCGTCCGGCCGGGCTCGTCACCCTGGTGGAAGACGACGGCCGGGGCTTCGATCCGACGGACGTCGCCCTGGAGGATCCCGCCCATCTGGGCCTTCTCAACATGATCGAACGGGCGGGGTATGCGGAGGGTATGACCAATGTGGACTCGTCTCCCGGCCGGGGGACGCGGGTCCAGCTGGTCTTGCCCTGGAAGTCCGGTGAGCGGGACGGTACCGACCCTCCTCTGAACGACCGGGCCGACGAGGTCGCCCAGGTCGTCACGCCGGACCGGTGACCCGCGGACTCATCAGAGGAGGAATTCCATGTTCAAGAAGCTGCTGGTGACGCTGGACGGCTCCTCCTTCTCCGAGTGGGCTTTGAATTATGCTGCAGGTCTGAGCCGACGGACCGGCGCCGACATCGAGTTGACCTCGGTCCACGAGCCCATTCCCAGCTTCGCCTACGACGAGTGGGAAGCCGCAGCGTTCGAATGGACGGAAGAGTACTTGGCCAAGGCCAAGGCCAGCTTGTCGGAGCGGCTCGAGGTGGATGTCACGGCGTGGGTCGGTTCGGGTCAGGTCGTGGAGAGCCTCCTGGACCGAGCCGGGGCCATCGGTGCCGACCTCATCGTCGCGGCCACCCACGGGAGAGGCACCTTCAGCCGCGCCTGGCTCGGCAGCGTGGCGGACGGGCTGCTGCGGCACGCCACCCAACCCCTCCTCCTGATCCGTCCGGAGAAGGGCGAGGAGGCCCCCACCGACCCGGCCTTCAAGAAGATCCTCGTTCCCCTGGACGGATCGGACTTCTCCGAGTCCGTCGTGTCGCTCGCCGCCGAGATGGCACGCCTCTACGACGGGGAGATCCACCTGCTCCGCGTGGTGGCCTACCCCATCGAGATCGCGTCACCCTACCTCCCGCACACCGTGCAGATGAACCAGGAGGTCGTGGAGGAGGCCAAGGCGTCCGCGAAGAGCTACCTCCGGGAGATCGCCGCCGGGTTGGAGCGGGAGGTGGACACGGTCCACACCCACGTGGTGGTGGACAGCCAGGCGGGAGCCGCCATCTGCAACGAGTGCAAAGAGCTGGATGCCGACCTGGTGGTCATGGCCACCCACGGACGAGG
>CP070829.1:2693563-2713124 GCA_020344755.1 Gemmatimonadales bacterium | reverse complement strand
GACGGAGAGCTCTCCGTCCAGGAAGCCGCCTCCGTGCGTCTGGAGTTGGACCGGTGCCCGCGGTGCCGCGCCGAGTTCGAGGGATGGGAGGTTCTCTTCCACGATCTGGAGGAGCTACCGGTCCTGGTCCCCTCGCTGGGATTTCAGGACAGGGTCCTCTCGGAGCTCCCCGTACCCGGACATCACCGGCTTCTGGCCGGGTTCTTCGGGCGGCGGGACGCACGGGAGCACGCCACCTCGGGAGAGTTGCAGGAACACCTGGACGGACGGTTGGCGGCCCGGGAATCGACGCGCCTCGAGGAGCACCTGGACCGGTGCGCCGCCTGCCGCGCGGAGATGGAGGCTCTCCACAATGTCGTGACCGCCCTGGAGAAGCTCCCGGTCCTCGCCCCTTCCCCTGATTTCCGCGAGACCGTCATGGCTCGCCTGAGCATTCAGAGGATGGCGGAGGTGGCCATGGCCCCCACGACCCGGCGGGAACGTCTGGCTGCGTGGGTGCGTGGCCGGATCCCGTCGTCGAGCCGCGGATGGGCTGCGGCCCTGGGTGCGGGAACCGCTCCGGCCGTGGTCCTGGCTCTGGCGGTCCAGGCCATCTTCTCGCACGAGTTGGTGACCCTGGGCAACCTCCTCTCCTTCCTGACCTTCAAGCTCTCGGGACTCGTGAACGTCGTGTCGGAAGCCCTGGCTGGGCTCGTGGCCGATCACGCTCTCCTGGGCCAGGCGTGGAGCGTCGTGCAGACAGTGGCCGCCTCGCCGGCCCTTACGGCCGGGACCGTGGCTGCGGTCTCGGGAAGCTGCCTGGCCGCAATCTGGGTCCTCTATCGAAATCTCGTATTCCCCTCGGGGAAAGAAGGTGGATATGCACAAGCGTCTCGTTGACCTCCACCGGATTCGACCCCCGGCCAACGGGGGCGTCAGGGGCTTCCTGGCGCCGGTGGCGGTCATGCTCCTGTGGGCTCTCCCTGGGCTCGGGGCCCTGGGGTTGGCCGCGCAGGACGTCCAGGTTCCCGAGGTGGTCTCCAAGATGGTCTCCATGGGCCCCGATGAGGCGCGCCTGACCCTCGAGCTGGCGTCGGGCGAAGCCATGGAACTCGCCCTTTCCGACGGGACCGTGCGCATGGACGGGCAGGTCCTGGGGAGCTATACGCCGGGCGATGGCCTGGACCAGGCGTGGCGCGAGCTGGTGGCCAGCGTGATCAGCCTCGAGGACGAGGCGCTCCTTCAGGCGTTGGTGGACTGGTCGCCGCCCCAGGGATTGGACGCGGAGGGCACTCGGGTGGCCGAGCGCATGGACGAGTTCCTTGCCCTCAACTTCGACTCCGCCGCCATCGAAGCTCTCGCCGTGGAGGTCCGCCGGGAGGCGGAGGCGCTGGAGCTCGCCCTGGAGGACCTTCGGGGCCTCGAGAATCTGGCGGTCCTTTCCCGGGTCCAGGCCCTGGCCGGTCTCACCGAGGCCCTGGAGAGCCTCGGGAGCCGGGTGCAGGTGGTGGTGGACGACCACCTGGAGATCGAGGCGGGGAGTGACCTCCGCACCTCGCTCCTGGTGGTGGACGGAACGCTGGAGGTCGGGGGAACCGTCCGGGGTGACGTGCTCGTGGTGGACGGCGAAGTGGAGCTCCGGCCCGGAAGCCGCATCGTGGGGACGCTCAGCCTCGCGGACGCTGACCTGGACAACGATGGAGGCGAGATCACGGGTGGCGTGCGCCAGCTGAATTCTCCCCGCGCGGACCTGGAAGCGGAGATCCGCGACGAGGTCATGCGTGAACTCCGGAGGGAGTTCGGTGTGGACCGGGACCGGGGCGACTGGGGCTGGACCTCTCCGGTGCGCAGGGTCGGGAGTGGGTTCGGCCGGATCTTCGGGACGCTCCTGAACGTCCTGATCCTGGGCCTGGTGGGAGCCGCGTTCTTCCACTTCGCCGCGCCGAACATGGAGACAGTGGCGGACGTGGCGCGGAAGTCCACGGGACGTGCCGCGGTGGTCGGCCTTGCCGGCGGCATCCTGGCCCTTCCGGTCTTCGTCCTGGGGATCGTGGGTCTGGCGGTGACCATCATCGGGATTCCGGCCATCCTCCTGTGGGTGCCCCTCTTCCCCCTCGCGGTCGTCCTCGCGGCTGCCATGGGGTACCTGGCGGTGGCCCGAAACCTCGGAGCATGGCTCGCGCGCCAGCGGTATCCGTACACGGAGTGGGTTCGGGTCACCAATCCCGTCACGCTGGTCTTCGGCGGACTTCTGGTCCTGGCCGCTCCATACATCGCGGCCCATCTCCTCGGGATGGTGGGGCTCCTGAGCGCATTCGGCGTGCTCCTCAAGATCAGCGGCGTCATGCTGACGGTCTTCGCCGCCGCAGTGGGTCTCGGTGCCGTGCTGCTGAGCCGCGGCGGACGGAAGCCCGAAGACTGGGGTGCGGAGATGTTCACCCGCGGCGGATGGCGGGAGCGGAGGTGGGGTTGGAGCCGGGACGCAGAGGCGGAGGCCTTCGACGCCGAGCTCGCCCGTGAGGAGGCGACGGATTCGGGTGAGGCCGACGAGGAGTCGGGGGCCGAGGATGCGGACGCCGGTGATGAAGGGACTTCGGGTGAGGGTGAGGACGATGAGGACGAGGCCAGAGAATAGGATGCGTGAGTTCGTTGGCGGCGTCCTGGCGCTGGGCCTGATCCTGGCGGTACCCGCCACCGGCGGGGCCCAGGAGTGGGAGCAGCTCTCTGCCTCCCGCAAGGTCTCGGACCGCGCCCCCATGGATGTGCGGGTGAGGTACGGCGTGGGGCGCCTTCAGATCCGCCCGGGGGACCCGGGTACGCTGTACCGGATGGAGCTGCGGTTCGACCGGGAGCACTTCGCGCCGGTCATCGAGCACCGTCCGGGTCGGCTGGAGTTGGGGACGGAGACACGCGGCCGGAACCTCAACCTCAAGGGTCACCAGGACGGCGGAGAACTGGACCTTGAGCTTTCCCCGGACGTCCCCATGGACCTCGTGCTGGAGTTCGGCGCGGTGCGCGCCAGCGTGGACCTGGGCGGGCTGGAACTCACCGACCTCGAAGTCGCCACCGGCGCCTCCGAGTCGACCCTGGACTTCTCACGGCCCACCCGCGGAAACGTTCGCACGGCGGAGTTGAACGTGGGCGCGGCGGACTTTCTGGCCCGGAACCTGGGGAACCTCCGCGCGGAGCGCCTCGAGGTGGGAGCCGGTGTGGGGGAAGTCACGCTGGACTTCGGAGGTGAGTGGACCCGAGACATGCGCGTGGACGTATCCATGGGCCTGGGCGCACTGGAACTCCGCGTTCCGGAGGACCTGGGTGTCACCCTCCACAAGGACTCCTTTCTCACCAGCCTGGAGGCCGAGGGTCTGGAGCGAGACGGAGACCTGTACCGTTCCGCGAACTGGACTTCCGCCCGTCACAAGCTGACCATAGAGCTGGACGCGGCTTTTGGGAGCATCCGGGTCGTGCGGACCCGGTAGGACTACTCAGGAGGATACGATGATCGGGTCACTGCTCACCTTCTTCGCGGTGGGTCTCGTCACCATCATTGCGGCCATCGTGGTGCTGAGCGTCGTCGGCTCCGTCATCGGGCTGGTGGGATCCCTCACGGCCTTTCTCCTCTTCAAGGTCGCTCCGGTCATGCTGGTGGGCTGGGTGGTCCTCAAGCTCCTGAACCGCCGATCCGGAAAGGAACTCTCCGCGGCGGACCGGCGCTGGCTCGAGGGGGAATAGGCCGGTCCACTCGAGAGACCGGACGGTCGAAGGGGGTGCCGACGCAGTCGTCGGCACCCCCTTTCCCATTCCAGGCGGGACCGTGCTGGACGGTCCGAAGACCATCAGGAGGGAGGGGCTCCCCCGTTTCCGAACGGCCTCGGGACCGGATTCAGGACCTGCGCAGCAGCTCCAGGGTCACCGCTGCAATGGCCGTGAGGGCCTGCCCAGCAGCTGAATCGGGCGCACCGGCCACTGTGGGCGTGCCCGTGTCGCCCGCCTCGCGAACCGCAGCGTCCAGGGGAACCGAGCCCAGGAATCCCAGCCCCATCTCCCGGGCCAGTGCCTCGCCGCCACCCCGTCCGAAGAGGTCGTGCGTCTCGCCGCAGGACGGGCAGGTGAAACCACTCATGTTCTCGACGATGCCCAGGACCCGGGTGTTCACCCGTTCGAACATCTTCACCCCGCGCCGAACGTCTCCCGTGGCCACGTCCTGCGGCGTGGTGACCATCACCGCTCCGTCCAGGTCGATGGTCTGCACCAGGGAAAGCTGGGCATCTCCGGTGCCGGGCGGCATGTCCACGATCATCACGTCCAGGGGTCCCCACGCCACCTGCTCGAGGAACTGGCGAAGGATCCCCGAGATGAGCGGACCCCGCATGATGGCTGGCTGCTCCTTCTCGAGCAGGAACCCGAGACTCATGAGCTTGACGCCGTGGGTCTCCAACGGCTCGATCCTCTCCTGGCCCTTGGCGCCGGATACCTGGGGGCGTCGGGTCTCCCCGAACATGAGCGGGATGTTGGGTCCGTAGATGTCCGCGTCCAGGAGACCCACCTTCAGCCCCTGGCGGGCGAGGGCCACCGCAAGGTTGGTGGAGACCATGGACTTCCCCACGCCTCCCTTTCCAGAGCTCACCGCGACCACGTGCCCTACCTGCGGCAGGAGCCCGGGCTTCGGGGTCGGTGCCGGTACGGAGCCGGGCTCCAGCCCCCCTCCCCGGGCCGGAGCTTCCGGAGCCTGTGCCGGGGCGGACTGCGGCAGTTGCACGTTGACCTTCACCGACGCGATCCCCTCCACGCCTTCCGCCGCCTTCCGGACTGCCCGCACGAGTGTGCCCGGGTCCTCGGACCGCAGGGTGAATGAGAAACGGAGGTCGCCCCCGTCCCCCACCTCCACGTTCTGGACCAGTCCCGCCGAGACCACATCACCCCCCGACGGGAGTGAAACCGCCTTGAGGGCCGACATGACGTCCCGGGTCAGGGCTTCACGATCCATCCAGTACCTACCTTTCTCATCCAAGTGGCAGGGTCGTCCCTGCGCCGATTCGCGAACCGCGGAATGTACCCAAAGGGGGCGCCGGGGTTCAAACCGGTGGCGTCCCAGGGCGAGGGCCATGCGCCCCTCGGGGGCCGGTTGCGGGCAGACATCCGCGAGGTGAGATTTGGAAGATCCAAATCGGTCGAGGTCCGCGGGGTCGGGCCCGCCGAGCTCGTGGGAACTTGGCCGATCGGGGATCCAGACAGGATCCCCTTTTTCTTTATCCCTTCAGACTCCGAGCGTCATGAGCGGCCACATCCAGATTCCTCCGCCCCAGAACGAGCCGGTCCTGAGCTACGCCCCGGGCACCCCGGAGCGCGCCGAACTGAAGGCCACCCTGCAGAGGATGGCCGAGGAAGTCGTCGAGATCCCCCTCATCATCGGGGGTGAAGAGGTCCGGACGGGGCGGGTCCACGACTTCGTGTGCCCGCACGACCACCAAAAGGTGCTCGCCACCTGGCACGGGGCGGGTCCCGAGGAGCTGGAGCAGGCGCTGGAGAGTGGCCGGGAGGCCTGGAAGACCTGGTCGCGCATGCCGTGGGAGGAACGTGCCGCAGTCTTTCTGAAGGCAGCCGACCTCCTGGCGGGCCCTTGGCGGGCGATCGTGAACGCCAGCACCATGCTGGGTCAGAGCAAGACCGCGCACCAGGCGGAGATCGACGCCGCCTGCGAGTTGGCGGACTTCTACCGCTTCAACGCCTACTTCGCGGAGGAAATCTACGCCCAGCAGCCCATCTCGGATCCGGGGATCTGGAATCGCCTTGAGTACCGTCCGTTGGAGGGCTTCGTCTACGCCGTATCGCCCTTCAACTTCTCCTCCATCGGCGGGAACCTCTGCGGTGCGCCCGTGCTCATGGGGAACGTGGCACTCTGGAAGCCCTCCCACACGGCACTCCTCAACAACTACTACATCATGAAGGTGCTCATGGAGGCGGGGCTCCCGGCCGGCGTCATCAACTTCATAGCCGGGGATTCCTCTGAGATCACCGACTATCTCCTGCGCCAGAGGGACTTCGCCGGGCTGCACTTCACGGGATCCACCGGCGTCTTCCACATGTTCTGGAAGCGCATCGGCGCGAACATCGCCAACTACGCCTCCTACCCCCGCATCGTCGGTGAGACCGGTGGCAAGGACTTCATCCTGGCCCATCCCACAGCGGATCCCGAGGCCCTCGTCACGGCGATGATCCGCGGCGCCTTCGAGTACCAGGGCCAGAAGTGCTCCGCCGCCTCTCGGGCCTACGTTCCCGAGAGCCTCTGGGCGGAGATCGAGGGACCGCTGGTGGAGCAGACCGATGCCATCACCATGGGGGACCCCACGGACTTCACGAATTTCATGGGCGCGGTGATCGACGATCGGGCGTTCCGGAAGCTTTCCCGGTATATCGACGACGCCCGGCAGAGCGAAGAGGCGGACATCATCGCCGGCGGCGAGTACGACGACAGCAAGGGATACTTCATCCGCCCGACCCTCATCCTCGCCCGGAACCCGCGGTACGTGACCATGTGCGAGGAGCTCTTCGGGCCGATCCTCACCATCCACGTCTATCCGGACGACGCCTGGGAGGAGACCCTGGAGTTGGTCGATACCACCTCTCCGTACGCCCTCACCGGGGCCGTCTTCGCCCGGGACCGGGCGGTCCTCCAGCAGGCTACCGAGGCGCTGCGCCACGCCGCCGGGAACTTCTACCTGAACGACAAGCCCACCGGTGCGGTGGTGGGGCAGCAGCCCTTCGGCGGGTCCCGGGCCTCGGGCACCAACGACAAGGCCGGTTCGGCGTTCAACCTTCTCCGGTGGATCACCCCCCGGACACTGAAGGAGAACTTCGATCCGCCCCGGGACTACCGGTACCCGTTCATGGACGAGGCCTGAGCCACCGGCGGCGTCGGATCCCGGAGTTGGGGATCCGGCGCCGCCTCAGTTCCCGATCACCCGGCCTCGTCGGGTCCAGACGACGACCACCCCACAGCGCGCTTCCTGCCCGGAGAACTCCCCCGGAACCTCCGCCGCACCCCGGTAGACCTCGATGGCCTCGATCTCGAAGGCCTGGATGTCCCTGAAGATGCTCCCGTCGTTCCCCCAGTTGACACCGTCCACCCACACCATGGGGTTGCACGCCTGGTTGGCCAGGTTGGCGGCGCCACGGAGCTGGATCGAGTAGGTCCCCGCAATCCCCCCACCCAGGCGGGTGACGGAGACGCCGGGGATCCCGCGCAGGGCCTCCCCCAGCACCTGGGGCGCCCGCTCCTCGATATCCTCACGGAGCATGATGTAGCCCGCGCCCAGGGCGATGCGCTGCTCGAGTCCCCGCCGGTCGGAGAACCACTTTCGGGGGCGGACCGAGACCAGGATCGGTGCGAGTTGGACCGGCTCGGTGGCCAACCGGACGATGATCTCCTGGGCCCGTCCCCCCAGTACCCGCACCGCCTCGCGCTGCATGGCATATCCCAGGGCCTCAGCCTCGATCACCTCCGGGCCTGCAGGCACCTCTTCCAGCACGAAAACCCCGCGGTCGTTGGTGGCGGTCACTCGGCCCGCACCCACCAGGCGCACCTCGGCTCCTACCAGGGGCGTGCCCTGGTCGTCGGTGACCCGCCCCAGGAGGTTCCCGGGCTGAGAGGGATTGGAGAGGGGAATGCCCAGGTCCAGCTTCCGCATGGTGCCGGCCCGAAGCGTCAGCCGCTCCTCCTCCCCCTGTACGTCGGTTTCGGGCTCGAAGGCCCGGACCCGGAGGGGGGTTGCGGCAGGCGCGTTGCAGATGATGTACGCGCCTGCGTCATCGCTCCGCACCTCCCGTCGGTCCTCCCCGATTCCCGATACCGTCCACTCGGCCTCTGCCTGGATGAATGCCAGAGGCTCCCCATCCGCCTCGTTGCGGACCGCTCCGTAGAGGATCCCGTGCATCCCGGGAACGAAGACCCCCTCGCAGATCTCGGCCATGGCCATGGCCAGCAGAGTCGCGTCGTCCAGGGTGTCGGAGACCGCCCCGGTCTGCCCCACGCGTTGGACGGTCATGGAAAGGCTGAAGGAAACTGCTTCCCCCTCCCCCACCGCGATGGGCGTGGACACCTGATTTGCGAATCCGGCCCGCTCTACCATCAGGAGGAAGACCCCGGCTCTCGGCACCGCCAGAGCGTACTCCCCCTCCGGCCCCGACTCGGCGGTCCCCAGCACCTCCACACCGCTTTCATCCAGAAGGATGATCTGCGCCCCCGCCACCGGGGCGCCATCCGCCCTGGCGGTGATCCGGCCCGAGATGCTCTGCGCAGCCAGGAGACCGGGGAGGAGGAAGAGGGTTGCGACGGCGGAAAGAGTGCCTCGGAGGCTCCTCGAAAAAGACATGGACCGCGTTCCGGAGTGACGGGAGGCTACGGACGGACGATCAATCTTACCCCCGATCGGCCGGGAGAGGATCCCCCAGGGCCCGGTCAGGATCCGCCCTGGGGCGCAAGGACCAGACGGGATCGGGTACGCGCCTCCACCCCGGCACGGGTCATGGGCACCGGAATCAGGCCTCCCTCACTCCACAGGGGGAACTGGTCGAACGAGTGCTCCCCCTCCGGATAGCCTGACTGGCCACCGGGGATCACGAAGCCGCCGGCGTCCAGGTCCGCCAGGTCCGCGACGTGCCGCTGACTCGGTCCCCGTCGCACGGCGAATCCCTCGGGCGTCGGAATGTACTCCGCGACGTTCACGGTGTGGGGTGTCCCCGTCCTCGGGATCCCCGCCTCGCCGAAGCCGAACAGCGGGCCCACCACGGGAACTCGCGCCAGCGGATGGTCCAGGCTGAGCCGGTGAACCTCGCCCCAGGGCCGCGCACCGATCTCCAGGGCCTCGCGGCCCGTCCTCGCGAGCCGCTCCGGAGAGAGTCCCCCGTCCAGGGCCTCGTGGATCCTGGCGTAGGCGAGATACCCGGCGGGCTCTCCGTACACGTCCCGGCGGAGCTCCCGACCCACCGCTTCGTACCAGGCGTAGAAGAGCGTCGCACCGCGGCTGTCCAGTCCGCCGGAGCCGTCCCACGCGGCCACCTGGTCCGCCTCTGCTTCCGCCCCCACCGCCCTGAAGGCATCCACGGCCAGCTCCCGGTAGTCCCGGGCCAGGCCCGAGACCACGTCCAGCTGGATGGCGTGCAGGGAGGACACGTCGTGGTCGAGCCGTGCCGCCAGCAGCTCGGAGATTCGCTGGGCACGGTAGGGAGACGCCCACACGCCGGCACTGATCCGATCCCCCACGGGCTGCCGGGTCTGACGGTTGTTCGCCGTCGCGACGAAGCCGGATGGCGGGCCGACCGCGTGGGGGTGTTCCTCGAACGGTAGGTAGCCCTGCCAGTCCGCATCCCCGGACCAACCGGGAACCGGGGTCAGCGGCGGCCGGGAAGTCGCCCGGACGGGAATCCGTCCCGCCATCCAATACCCCCACGTCCCGGCCGTATCGGCGAAGACCACATTCTGGTGGGGATCGGAAAAGCCCGCCAGCGCCGCGAGGAAGGCCTCCGCGTCCCCCGCCCGGTTCATGTCCAGGAGCGCCTCCGCAGTAGTGGACGGATCCAGCGCCACCCACCGCAACGCCAGGAGCTCCCCGCCGAGCCGACGCTCCACCGGTGTGATCACCGGCCCGTGCCGGGTGCTCCGAACCCGCAGCGTGTCGGCGCCACCGCCGCGGATGCGAATGACTTCCGTGCGGGTCTCGAACGGCTCACTCCCCGCCGGGGTCAGGTACCGCTCGGGGTCGTCGGGGTCCAGGCGCTCCAGGTAGAGCTCTGTGTCGTCCACCATGGCGTTCGTGAACCCCCATGCCAGCCCCCCTGTCCGTCCCGCCACGATCCCCGCCGTGCCCGGGAGGCTCATCCCCACCACGTCGAGCCCGGGGGCGTGGAGCCCCATCAGGTACCAGAGGGTGGGCTGGTCCAGCGCCAGGTGCATGTCGTTCGCAACCATGGGCATGCCGGAAGCGCTCCGGTCGGGACCCACGACCCAGGCGTTGGAGGCCCGAACCGCCCCGACGGCGCCGACGAAGTCATAGCCGTCTTGGGACGGGCGCAGCGCCGACTGCACCAGAGCGATCCGGCTCCCGGCCTCCAATGCCCGTTTCGGATCGTTCGGAACTCCGGCCGTCCTCACCGACCCCCATGCCGCCGTCCCGGCAGAGGCCACGGGCACGGACTCCTCCAGGCCGGCGCTCTCCAGGATCGTGATGCCGTCCATTGGATAGAAGGGCGCCACCCGGCCGAACTCCTCGTCCCCCAGCCGCCCGTGGGCCTCCGCCAGGCTCAGGGAGGACTCGTAGTCCGAGAGGTCCCACGCCATGATCTTCTCCAGACCCAGAACGTCCACCAGGTGGAAGGGCTCCGGTCGGGTGCCGAGGATCAGGAACTCCGGAGGGAGCAGTCCCTCCCACCCCGCCACGGCGGCGTTGAGTCCGTCCACGTACCCTTCCAGGAGTCCCCGCGTCTCCCGGTCCAGCTTCTCCAGGCCCGCCTCCGCCGCCCGGCTCATCCCCAGCGTACGCAGAAAACGGTCCGTATCCAGGGTGACGTCACCGAAGAGTTCGGACAGGCGGCCCCGGGCTACCCGCCGGAACATCTCGATCTGCCAGAGGCGATGCATGGCGTGGAGATACCCCTGCGCGAAGAGGGCATCCCGCTGCGTGGAAGCCCAGACGTGGGGGATCCCCACCGAGTCCCAGAGGATCTCGACGGGACCGTCCAGCCCCGCCAAGACCCGCTCCCCCTCTGGGAGCCCGGGCCCCGACCGCACATGCTGGATGGTGAATCCCGCCGCCAGCACCACCGCGAGGAGGAGTGCGCCTCCCCAACGGACGATTCGCCTCAAACGCCCTCCAAGGCCTGCTCCAGGTCCCGGAGGATATCGTCCACAGCCTCGATTCCTACCGAGAGCCGGAGGAACCCGTCCGGAATGCCCAAAGCCTCCCGCTCCTGGGTGGGGAGCGCGGCGTGGGACGTATACCGGGGCTGGCTCACCAGCGTCTCCACGCCCCCGAGGCTCGGGGCTACGGACACCAGCTCCAGGCGCTTCATGAACCGATTGGCGGCCCGGCCGCCCCCGTCCACCACGAAGGAGACCATGCCGCCGAACCCGGACATGATCCGCTTCGCCCTGCGGTGGTCCGGATGGCTCGGCAGGCCCGGGTAGAAGACCTCGGACACCGCATCGTGATCGGCCAGGAAGGCGGCCACCGCCATGGCGTTCTCGTTGTGCCGTGCCACGCGGACCTCCAGCGTGCGCAACCCGCGGTCCAGGAGCCACACGGTATTGGGGTCGACCGAGGGGCCGTAGAGGCGCATGGTGTGCGCGATCTCCTCCACCACCTCGGCGGGACCGCACACGGTCCCCGCCACCAGGTCCGAGTGGCCACCCAGGTACTTGGTGGCGGAATGGATCACCAGGTCCACCCCCAAATCCATGGGGCGGAAGTTGATGGGGGTGGCGAAGGTCGAGTCCATCACCAGCAGGATCCCCAACTCCTTCGCCAACTGCGCGAGAGGTTCGGGATCGAAGACACGTAGCGTCGGGTTGGTGGGCGCCTCCAGGTACAAGAGGCGAGTCCGCTTCCTGAGCGCCTGACGCCACTCTCGGCCTTCCGCCGGGTCGACGAAGGTCGTGGTCACTCCCCGTCTGGGGAGTTCCATCTCAAGAAGGGTGCGCGTGGCACCGTAGAGGTGCTTCGATGCCACGATGTGATCCCCGGACTGGGTCAGGGTGAGCAGGCTCATGGCGATGGCACCCATCCCGCTTCCCAGCACCAGTCCCGCCTCGGCGCCCTCCAGGAGCGCCATCTTCTGCCCGACTTGCACCTGGAGTGGATTGTTGCCGTACCGGGTGTAGAGCAACTCGCCCTTCCCTCGCCCGTCCCCGTAGAAGGTCGCACTCTGGACGATGGGCGGAACCACGGGGTCCCCGGCCACGGCCGGGGGCGCCCCGCCGTGAATGCCCAGGGTGGCCTGTCCGGGTCGTGAGCGGTGGGAGCGCGGTCGTCTCGGCATCGGAGGCGGGGGGCAGAAGTTGGACGTCGGCGGGAAGAAACTAGTCCTACCGGGATGCACCGGGCCAGACAAGTGCACCTGCCCGGGAGAGCCCCAGACTCGCCGACTTCCTTTCGGGTTTGGGCCCATCCTCCGGCGGAGGACCACCCGTGCTCAGAGTTCGCCGAGAAGGTGGGTGAGGGCGTGCAGTGGGCCTTCGGGTTCCTGGAAGACCAGCCGACGCGAGATCAGCCGCCCCAAGACCGCCAGGTCTTCCAGCGCGAGACCTCCGCCGTTCCGACTGTCCGGGGACAGGGAACGCGCCTCCTCCACCCGTCTCCAGAGGCGGACCTCCTCGGGTGCCACCGTTCCCAGGAGTCGCAGCTGCCCGTCGGCCACCTGGGCCACCGCGGCCAACGATTGTCGCTCCAGCACCACCTGGATCGGCTCCTCGTGCCACTCCTGCACCCCCCTGAAGACGAAGAATGCGTCCCGAGGACGGTCGTCGGGCATGTAACGGCGCAGGAGCCTGGCCACCACCTCGTCGGCGCAGGAGAAGTCGAGAATGGTCACCTGCGAGAAGTCCACGAGCGAGATGGACGGCTCACCCGCCTCCGCAAGCTGAGACTCGATGGCCAGGCGGACGGCCCGTCCCGTGGGGCGGGTGACCAGATGGGAGTAGAGCGACGCCACGGACCGCCGGGCCAGTCCAGCGACGTCGATGCGGAGGGCCTCGGGTGAGGAGAGGGGGGTCATGACCCGGTCTCCGGAACGCGGCCCGGGAGGATGATGTGGATCTGGGCGCCGGGGAAGGGCTCCAGCCCCTCCCGGAGGGGCGGCGAATCGTCCCACTCGGGGACGTCGGCGATGCGGGCCGTTCCGCTCCGGATGGAGATGGACCCCTCCCACCGACGCACCTGCTTGCGGATCTGCTGGATCCCCTGGCCCCGGTGTGAGTCGGGAAACCGGGTGAGCCCATGGATGAATGCCGCCTCCAGCGCCGTGGCGTCCCCCCAGCGGTCCCCGAACCGGGCGGAGTGCTCCGGGGCCAGGGATCCCCGGAACCCTCGCCCCAGATCGGAGACCGCGATGACCAGGACGTGACGCCCCAGCCGCTTCTGCCAGTTGTACGCCTGGGCCGCCACCCAACCAGGGGCCTCGGCGTGCTCCAGGATGTTCTGGCACACCTCCGAGAGGATCACGCTGAATTGCACCACCGCGGAGAGCGGATACCGAAGCGTCTCCGACAGGATGGACCCGGCGGTGGACTGCACACGGTCCACGACCTCGTGCACGTCGGCGTTGGTGGAGATGGGGGTGATTTCGAGCAGGACCGCGGACTCGCCCCCGCCCCTTCGGGAAGGGGGCTGCCCCGTCTCGAGGATCCCCTCCGCCGCCTGGAAGAAGCCCATCCTGGCCATGTACCCGGGCACCTCCGGGTGCTCGGGCATCTGGAACCTCGGTGGCACTCCGGTCCGCCCGCGAAGGAACTGGCCCGCGGAGAGCAGCCCCACCATCCCATTGGGGTCCACCCAGCGAACGTGTCGGCCGTCCAGGAGCACTCGACCCTCCGGCGCCTGCACCGCGGCGTCCAGAACCTCGTCCACCGTCCGATAGTCCAAACTCGACGGGAGCGGCACGACGTTCATGGGGACCACGCAGGCGCGGGAATTCGATGCACCGTCAGACGCTCCAGGGTATCCGTCCCATCAGGTGGTGGTGGAGGCCAGCGGCACCCCGGTGGAGGACGTTCCGCGTGGCGAGCTCGTTCGCCCGTCCCATGGCCGTCTCCAGCGAGTCACCCGCCAGGAGCCGAGCAAAGAAAGTAGCACCCCACACGTCCCCGCAACCGGTGGGGTCGCCGGTGACCGGTTCCGACCCCAGCGGGCAGTGGCCGCTCTCCGCCGCTCCGGAGGTTCCGAGGGTGTGCCGCATCTCCGGCCAGGTCGCGGGATCAGGGTCGAATCCGGGACCCGTCACGTACCCGGCGCCCCGATCCCCCAGGGTGATGGCCATGAGCTTGAGCTCCGGTCCCACCAGTTCCGCCGCCAGGCGCCAGGGATCACCCCAGGCCCGGCCCAGGAGCTCGAACTCGTCCTCGTTCATCTGCACCGCGTCGAAACACCGGAGCCAGGCGCCCCAGGCGGGAAGCTCCCGGGGGACCCGCAACCCCTGCGATCCGAGCCCCAGGAAGAGTGAATGGAGGTCGGCGTAGGTCGGACCCGAAAAGCTCGCCCGTAGCGCTCGAGCCGCGTCCAGATCCATCTCGAATCCCGAGATGAAGTTCACGTAGAGTGCGTCACAGCTCCGGGCCAGAGGGGCCAGCTCCGGCCAGCTCCACGGCGGCACGCCACCGGAGAGGCGTTCGGTGCGGCGCTCCCGATCCTGGTACCGCAGCTCCACCCGGTTGTTGGGCTCCGGGACAATTCGTACCCCCGTCTCCAGCTCCATTCCGGGGAGGCTCCGGAGAAACCGGAGGGCCGACTCGGAGAGGTCCCGCCCGACCTTGATGAGCGGGACCACCTCCCACCCTTGGGGAGCGGAGGCCGCCATGGCCGCCAGGGCATAGGCGATCCCGCCCCACTCGCCACTGGGCTCCGCCCTGCCATCCCGCTGGTGAATCGTGTCCCACACCAGGGTGCCCACCACCCCGACCCGTGAATCCCGCTGCGAGCCCGATGGTGGGTGCGGGCTCCCGCCCCCGGAGGGGTCGGCGCTCACCCGTTGCGACCCTCCAGCGCCGCCTTGCAGAGCCCGGCGGCACCCACCACACCCGCCGTCTCCGGGAGGGCCGCCGGCAGGATACGACATGCCTCCGCCGAGACCTTGAAGCTCCGGCGCCGGATCTCGCCGCGGAGCGGATGGAAGAGGACGTCCCCGGCCCGGGTCACCCCCCCCATGATCACCACCGCGTCTGGATTGAGCGTGTTGATCAGCGAAGCAATTCCCGCACCGAGGATCCGGGCCGTCTCCGTCATGACCTGGGTGGCATACTCGTCTCCGTCCACGACGGCCTCGTACACCGTTGCCGCGGTGATTCGGGACAGGTCCCCCTCCACCAGCTCCGTGAGGACGGACTCGGCGCCCGCCTCGAGCCCCTCCCGGGCTCGCGCGGCGATGTTCGGGCCCGACGCATACGCTTCCACGCATCCGTAGTTGCCGCACGCGCACCTCCGGCCCGCGAAGTTCACGGTGGTGTGCCCTACTTCACCGGCGGCATCCGAGGCCCCGTGCACCAACTGCCCGTCCAGGATGATCCCGCCCCCGATCCCCGTGCCGATGATGACCCCCACCAGCGACCGGGCGTCATGTCCCGCCCCGACCCAGAACTCGCCGTAGGTGGCACAGTTCGCGTCGTTGTCCACCACTACGGGCCAGTCGGACAACTCCTGGATGCGGTCCCGGAGAGGATAGTCACGCCACCCCAGGTTCGGGCTCTCCAGGACCCGGCCGGTGGACCGGTTCACCGCCCCGGGGGAGCCGACTCCCACGCCGAGGATCTCGGATGTGTGATGGACACCCAGGACATCCCGGATGGACTCCCGGGCCATGCGAACGACGTCGGTCACGATGGCGTCGGGCCCGCGCTCCGACTCGGTGGCCCGCACGCGGAGTCCCTGAGGTGCGCCGCCCTCTTCGGGAACCAGCCCGACCACGAGGTTGGTTCCGCCGATATCGATGCCCACATACCATCGCTGCGTCATATGTCCTCCGTGCCAGTCTGCTCCGCCGCCTCCCCAGGGTGGCGCCGGACCCGATGATTCACGCCGTCGTCCAGTTCCTGGATGCCACGAGCGGCTCGGACGGTCCCCGCCACCCGGATCGCCCCCCGGTGCCGCCGCTGCCGCCGCATGGTCTCCTCGTCCCGGTAGGGGCGCTCGTGCCACAGGTGGAGCACGACGGCCCGGTGCCGGATCTGGACGCCCTTCAAGCCCGCATTCTCCAACCGCTGGCCAAGCTCCCGGTCCAGGCCACCGTACACCAGGTCCAGGTCGAACCCATTCACGCGAAGGAGGTCCTGACGCCAGGTGGAAGAGCCCATCCCATTCCAGGTAGCGCGGGTCGGGGTGACCCGGTCCAGGAGTCCCGGCAGCGTCCGGCCCCGCAAGAGCCGAAGCCGGTTCCGGAGACCGGGGGTACCATGGGCAGCCAGCCAACCGGGCTCGAAGGCCCGCCCACTCTCCACGTCCCCCGAGGTGAGCGCCTCGGTGGTCTCCCTCGAGAGGCGAACGTACCCGCCGGACAGGAAGTGGCCGGGCCGCGCCAACCCCAGGTGCGTAGCGACGAAGTCCCTGCGGGGAACGCAGTCTCCGTCGGTGAAGATCAGGTATTCGGCGGCGGCGGCCCGAATCGCCCGATTCAGGACCTCGGTCTTCCTGAATCCCCGGTCTTCATGCCACACATGCACGAGGGGCAGGCCCGTCTCCTCCGCCACACGGTCCACCACCTCACCCGTCTCGTCGCCGGAGCCGTCGTCCGCCACGAGGATCTCGGCCGCGGGGGTGTCCTGGCAGGCGTACCCCCGCAGGACCAGCTCCAGGGCGTCGGGCCGGCGGTAGGTGGTTACGACGACCCCGGCCCGCACGCTCACTCCCCGATGCTCAATACGGCCAGGAAGGCCTCCTGCGGGATCTCCACCGAGCCCACCTGCTTCATGCGCCTCTTCCCCTCCTTCTGCTTCTCCAGGAGCTTCCGCTTTCGGGTGATGTCACCCCCGTAACACTTGGCGGTGACGTTCTTGCGCAGGGCCTTCACATTGGACCGAGCGATGATCTTGGGGCCGATCGCCGCCTGCAGGGCCACCTCGAACTGCTGCCGGGGAATGAGCTCCTTGAGCTTGGAGGTGAGTTCGCGCCCGTACTGGAAGGCCTTGTCCCGGTGGATGATCACGCTGAAGGCGTCCACTGGATCCCCGTTCACCAGGATGTCCAGCTTGATGAGATCGTCCGGCCGGTATTCCAGGAACTCGTAGTCCATGGCCGCGTAGCCGCGGGTTCCGCTCTTGAGCTTGTCGTAGAAGTCCAGAACGATCTCCGCCAGGGGCAACTCGAAATCCAACTCCACGCGCTGGGTATCGACGTAGTTCATTGACTTGAAGACACCGCGGCGGTCGTGGCAGAGCTTCTGGACGTTCCCGATGTACTCGGAGGGTGTGAGGATGCGCACTTTCACCACCGGCTCCGATACCGAATCGATCTTCCCCCGGTCCGGGAGGGAGGAAGGACTCTCGATGGCCAGCTCCTCCCCGCCCGTCAGCCTCACGTGGTACTCGACGTTGGGGACGGTGGTGATGAGATCCACCCCGAATTCCCGGTCGAGCCGCTCCTGGATGATCTCCATGTGGAGGAGGCCCAGGAAGCCGCAGCGAAAGCCGAATCCCAGCGCCGTGGAGGTCTCCGGCTCGAACTGCAGGGACGCGTCGTTCAACTTGAGGCGGTCGAGGGCATCCCGTAGGTCCTCGTAGTCGTCGGCGTTGGTCGGGTACAGGCCCGCGAAGACCATGGGCCGGACCTCCTGGTATCCCGGGAGGAGTTCCTTCGCCCGGTGACGGGCGTCCAGGATGGTGTCCCCTGGGCGGGTGTCCGCCACCTCCTTGATGGCTGCCACCACGTATCCCACCTCGCCCGGCCCGAGTTCCTTCTGGGGGAAGCGCTTGAGGCGCATGTACCCCACCTCGGTGACCTCGTATTCGGACGCCACATTCCCGAATGCGATGGTCATCCCGGGACGGATCACCCCGTCCACGACCCGGATGGAGGGGACAGCCCCGAGGTACTTGTCGTAGTACGAGTCGAAGATCAGCGCGCGAAGGGGTGCCTCCCAGCGGCCCGACGGGGGCGGGACGCGCTCCACGATGGCCTCCAGGATCTCGGAGATTCCGGTTCCCTCCTTGGCGCTGGCCAGGAGCACCGTCTCGGGCTCCACACCCAGGAGCTCCGCCACTTCGAACTGCCGGCGCTCCGGCTCCGCGCCCGGTAGATCGATCTTGTTGATGACCGGGATGATCTCCAGATCGGCGTCCAGAGCCAGAAAGAGGTTCGAGAGGGTCTGGGCCTGGACGCCCTGGGTCGCGTCCACCACGAGCAGGGCTCCCTCACACGCCGCCAGAGACCGGGAGACCTCGTAGGTGAAGTCCACGTGGCCGGGAGTGTCGATGAGGTTCAGCTCGTACTCGTCCCCGTCCTGCGCCCGGTAGTCCATGTGGACCGCGTGGAGCTTGATGGTGATGCCACGCTCCCGTTCGAGCTCGTTCGAATCCAGCACCTGCTCCCGCATCTGGCGCTGGTCCAGCGTGGCGGTGTGCTCCAGGAGCCGATCGGCCAGGGTGGACTTCCCATGGTCGATGTGGGCAACAATACAGAAGTTTCGGATGTGATCGAGTTCCACGGGTGCACCGGAAATGGCTGGCCGACGGGTCCGGCCGCAGGGCTCGAAGCCTGGGAGAACAGGTGGTTAAACTAACCGGACGCCGAGATCGGCATCAATCGGACCGAAAAGCGCGGCGCGGCCCCAGGTGGGCCAAGGCGGCCTCCGCCGTCCTTCCGCTGCTCGCGGCCTGCGACGTTCCCACCGACGCTCCCCGCCTCGAATCGCGGTGGGTGATTCCGGCCCAGACGACTCGCTTCGGGGTCGGCGAGATCCTTCCCGGCTCCGTGACCGTGACCCCCGACTCCACCGCCTTCCTCGTGAGCCTGGATCCGGTGTCCTTTTCGGAGACGCTGGGGGGACTTTGCCCGGCGTGTGTCCCCCTCGCCGGCTCGACGGTGCCCAAGCCGGCGTTCACCGGCGGTTTCACATCCATCCTGGGGCTGGATCCGCGGATCGTATCCGTCACCGTGGTGGGCGGGGAACTGGTGGTGGAGGTGGAGAACGGCCTCAACTTCGATCCGCTCAATCCCGCCGGCGGCGCACCCGGGATCGCCACCTTCACCCTCGCGGACGCCAGCGACGGCGATCAAATGGCGCTTCTCACCCTGGACGGGACGGACACCGCCCTTCCCCCCGGCGGCACCCTCACCCGGTCGGCGCCGCTGCTGCCCGGTACCGTGGAAGGGGACCTGGAGATCACCGTCCAGGTGGACTCGCCGGAGGGTGACGCGGTGACGGTGGACCCCGCCATGTCCATGGCCGTCACGGCTTCGACCCAGGACCTCCTGGTTTCCCAGGTCCGCGCGGACGTGTCCGGGGAGGAGGTCGCTCTGGATCCAGTGGACCTGGGGATGGATGAGATCGACCAGGCGTTGACGGACCGCATCGTTCGGGGGGCCCTCGTGGTCGACGTGGTGAACCCGTTCGCAATCGGAGGATCGCTGGACATCGTCATCGAGGACTTGGGGAGCGGAAATCCCTATGTGGAGAAGACCGCCGTCCTGGGTCCCGGGCCCGAATCACGCCTGCGGATCGAGCTGGCGCGGGAGGAGTTCCAGACCTTCCTGGGCCGCCCGGGGGTGTTCCTCAGCGGAAGGGCCAGGCTGGCTCCGGACGCGGGAGTGGTCACGATGACGCCGGGGCAAGAGCTGGTGGTGGAAGTGAGCTTCGACCTGACCGTGGAGGTGGGCGGATGAGTTCC
>CP070829.1:2673630-2693463 GCA_020344755.1 Gemmatimonadales bacterium | reverse complement strand
CGAGGATCCGGATCCTCGCGAACCCGGTTGAATCCCCGCCCGATTTCGAGCCGGATCTCGGATCTCGCCCCCGGGCCGCCCCCGCAGTGATCCCCCAGCCGACGCGTCGGAGTTACGAAGCCGAGCCTCCCCTGCGGCCCCCGGTTACGCCCGGAAGATCTCCAGCTTCGGGTAGCTCCGCCACTTTCCTCGGGTGAAGTCGGGGAACTCGGCGGGACGGCTCCCGTTGGCCACCGACCACTCGGAGAGGGGACCTACGGCGGAGAGGGCGGCAGCGTCGTAGACGTTCATGTCGGTGGGCCGACCCTCCCGGAGGCATTTCACCAACCGGTAGTCCTCGATGTAGTCCATCCCACCGTGCCCTGCCCCGGCACTCTGCTCCTCCAGGTCCTTCCAGAGCGGGTGGTCGTGCTCCTCCAGGAGCTCGGTCCACTCCTGCCACCGGTGCCCGGGACTCATCCCCTCGATGTGGACCCGGTGCGGATAGCCCTGGAAGATCCCTTTCGTCCCCTGGACCATGTGGATCCGGGAGTAGGGGCGGGGGAGGTTGGTGTCGTGGCTCAGGTAGATGGTGCGGCCATTGTGGGTCTGGATCAGGGAGACGTTCACATCGCCCAGGACGTAGGTCTCCCGGCGCTTGGGGTGCCCCTCCGGGTAGTTCGTACGAGCCCACTCCTGGAGGCCCCGGGACGGCGAGCTCATGGAGACCAGGGTCGCGAACTGGTCTCCCCGGTTGATGTCCATGACGTTGGCCACCGGCCCGAGCCCGTGTGTCGGGTACAGGTTCCCGTTTCGGGTCATGGAGTGGTCCCGGCGCCAGAGCCCTTCACCGGTTTCCGAGAACTTGATGCCCCGGAGGTCGTGGAGATATCCGCACTCGGCGTGGAGGATCTCCCCCAGCAGTCCCTGCCGTGCCAGGTGGAAGACCATCATCTCCGGGCGGTCGTAGTTGCAGTTCTCCATCATGACGCAGTGCTTCCCCCGAGCCTCCGCCACCTCCACCAGCCTCCAGCAATCCTCCAGGGTGTACGCCGCCGGCACTTCGGTGGCGGCGTGCTTTCCATTCTCCATGGCAGCAACGCACACCGGAACGTGCCACCGCCATGGGGTGGCGGTGAACACCAGGTCCAGCTCCTCCTCCTGGCACAGGCGCTCGAAGTCGTACTCGCCTCGGGTGTAGAGGGTCGGCGCCGGGTTTCCGGCCTCGGTGACCCACCCGGCCACCTCCTGGGCCCGGGGCTCGTTGATGTCGCAGATGGCCCGAATCTCCACGCCATCGATGCGGAGGAAGTTCTGCACGTGGGCCCCGCCCATCCCGCCCACGCCGACGAAGCCGACGCGCACGGTATCCATGGGGGGCGCGCTGAAGAACTCGTCGGGAGCAGCCCCCAGACCCGCAGGCGGCGCAGCGGAGAGTTCCCCGGCCGCGACGGAGCCACCGTTCCCCGGGGCGCATCCCGCGAGCCCACCCAGGGCTGCGGCTCCGGCCCCCAGCGCACCCAGCTTGAGGAGGTCCCGGCGCGGAAGGGCCGACTCGGGGGCACCTTCCCCGGTCACGGAGGGGGTCGGATCCTCGGGAGCGCTGCGGTTGGGGGGGCGTTTGTCGCTCATGGATGTGCTGCGTCACGGGTCGGGGGAACGGATCGGGAGACTCGGGGGGCAAGATGTCCAGGCCGGTCGGGTCGCGGCAAGTCGGGCTCGCGGGCTCCCGGCAGAGACGGGTCCGTGGCCAGGAGGTAGTGATCCGGAGCCGGCCGTGCCTCGGGGCTCCCGGACTTTCTCCACGGCGGAGTGGGGGGATTCCCTACGGCAATCTGGCACCCTCGGGGATAGCTTCATCGTGGGGAAGCGTCCCCGCTCAACGTGTACTTCGGAAGGACAGATCCCATGCCCAGCCGTTCCCTCCTCCCCGTGGTCACCGTCGCCCTCATGGCCGCCTGCGGGGGTGCCCCCGAAGAAGCGCCCGAGTCCGGCCCCAGCGCAGCCGATTCTGTCCAGGCCGCCATGGCCCAGTTCGACCCTGCGGGGTTCGACACCGTCACCTGGGCCTCCCACGAGGACGCCGTTGTCCGGGGAAGCGTCGTCTTCAGCTATTCCTGTGCCCGGTGTCACGGTCGTTATGGAGAGGGGGACGGAGGCTTCGTGACCCAGGGCGACACCCTGCGTCCTCCGGACTTCACCGTGGCGGACTGGAGGTTCGCCGAGGACCTCGCGGGGCTCAGGGAGTTCATTTACGTGGGGGCCGAGGGCGGGATGCCCCATTGGGGGCTCGAGGGGCTCAGGTACAAGGACGTGGACGCCGTCGCCAAGTTCCTCCAGGACGGGCTCAACCGGGGCCAGGACTGATCCCGGACCCGGCCTTGGGAGTCCGCCCGGGGGCCATGTGAGAAGCGGGTCGGAGCTCGGGCGCCGGCGGTGGACCTTCCGGACGGGAGTGATCCAGGGGGGAGGCTGAAGTGGACTTCCTCCGTCGGCTCCGTGCAGCTGTCCGGCCGCTGCTGAGGCAACCGCTCTACTCGGTGCTGTCCCTCCTGATCCTCTCGGCGGGGCTGGCCGCTGCCATCGCCGCGTTCACGTACCTGGCATCCTACCACCGGCCCTTCCCCGGGGCCGCACCCGATGGGCTCGTCCGTCTCTTCGAGACGACTCCCTCCGAGCCCTACCGGGACCTTTCCTTTCTCGACTACGAGGACTACGCCCGCAGCGCGAGAGGACTCGAGGCGCTGGCGGCGACCCAGCCCTACTACGCCGCCAGCGTTCGTCTCGAGACCCGGACGGAGGTCGCCTTCGTGGAGGCGGTATCGGGATCCTACTTCCGCACTCTGGGAGTTCGGGCCGAACGGGGTCGCCTCCTCGGTCCGGCGGACGATGGTCTGGAAGCCCAGCCTGCGGCCGTGATTTCCCACCGATGGTGGCAGACCACCTTCGGGGGCGATCCGGAAGTCATCGGCCGGACGGTCTTCCTGAACTTCGAGCCGTACACCGTGGTGGGAGTGGCGGCGCAGGAGTTCCTGGGCTCCGCGGCGGACTTCCGGCCCCAGGTATGGATCCCCTTCTCCCACTTCCGCTCCAGGTACACCGGCTGGGACCGCATGGCTCTGGACCGGGACGTACCCCTCGTCCGCGTCTACGGCCGTCTGGCCGAGGGAATCGAGCGGGAGGTGGCCACGGGGGAGTTGAACCGGATCGCCGCGGGATTGGACGACGCCCATCCCCGTGCCGACGAGGCACGCACGGTTCGCATGGACCCCGCCAACTGGATCGACCCGCGGGTCCGGATGAGCGAGTCGAGCGCCAACCGCGTGATGGCCTGGTCGGCGGCGGGCTTCCTGCTCCTGGTCTGCGCCAACGTGGCGAACATCCTGCTCACCGGGGCATCGGTCCAACGTCGGAGCTTCGCCGTCCGCGCGGCGCTGGGATCGTCCCCGGCCCGGCTCAGCCTCGGGATCCTGGGTGGCAACCTGGTCCTCGGCATCGCGTCCGGCCTTCTCGGTCTCGCCCTGTCGCTCCCGCTGACCGCCAGGCTCGGCTCGTACTTCTCTCGCCCCAGCGTGTGGGGCGAGACGGTTCGACGTGTCCTGGAAGCGGACGGGTCGGTGGTGGGGTTCGCGATCCTGGCCGCGGTTCTCACGGCATTGGTGGCGTCGATCCTCCCGGTGCTCGAGGTCCGAAGGCAGGAAGTCGCCCTGCTCCTCCGTGCTCACGAAGGTGTGCGGGCTTCGCGCGGCTCGGACGGTGGGATGCGCGGGCCGGGTACCCGTGCGATCCTCACCGGGGCGCAGGTCGCCCTGTCGGTGGTCCTGGTGGTCCAATCGGCGTTGCTGGTTCAGAGCCTCGGCAACGCCTCCTCCGTGGATCCCGGGTTCGAGTACCGCCATTTGGTGGGCAGCCACGTCTCCACGAGCAGCACGGAGCTCCAGCCGGAAGAGCGGGAACGGTTCTTCCGGGAGCTGGAGTCGGAGATCGCCACGGAACCGTGGGTGGCCAGCGCCACCGTGTCGGGCAACGCGCCTCTCTCCGGTCACCCCTCCGTCCGTCTTCGCCCCCTCGGGAGCGACGTCGAGGTCGCCGCACTCCAGGAACGGGTCCACGTCGGGTTCTTCCAGAAGCTGGAAATCCCACTCTCGAACGGCCGCACCTTCACCCCCGCCGACTCCGCCGGTGCTCCTCCGGTGGTCATTCTGAACGGGCCCGCCGCGGCTCGCCTGTTTCCAGGTGAAGGAGCCGTGGGACGCCAGGTCGAGATCCCCGGGACCGATGGGGATCAGACCGTGGCCGAGGTCGTGGGGGTGGTGGGGGACGTCAAGCTCCGTGACTTCCTCTCCGAACCGGAGCCGGCCTTCTTCCTGCCCTATGCCGGACACCCCTATCCCACGGGGAGTGCGCTCCTGGTCCAGAGCCGTATCCCACCCGAGGAGGCGATCCCCCTTCTTCAGCGTTGGCTTCGGGAGTTCGAGCCGCATCTCGCCATCGTAAACGCCGTCACCTATCGCGACGTGGTCCGCGGCGCGGTCTACACGCAGCGGATGAACGCCGAGCTGTTCTCCGTCCTGTCCGTGCTCGGCCTGGTCCTGGCGGCCGCGGGGATCTTCAGCGTGGTGAGCCTCTCCGTCGCCCGGCGGACCCGGGAGCTGGGGGTCCGCAAGGCCCTCGGTGCCACTGCCATGGGACTCCAGCGCCTGGTGGTGACCCAGGCGCTGAGGCCTGTGGTGGCCGGGCTGGTCGTGGGTTTGGGAGCTGCGGCAGCTGGAAGCGGTCTGATCGCGGGGCTGCTCTACGGCGTCGATCCCCTGGAGCCCGCCGCCTTCCTGGCCGCCATCACCGTCCTGCTCCTGGCCGCCGCAGGAGCGGCGTTCTGGCCCGCGTACCGCGCCGGGAGAGTCGACGCGGCCGAGTCCCTTCGGGCAGAGTAGCGGACCGGACCGGAGGCTGGACGAGACCGGGGGCGGGCGCCGAAGCCCCCACCCCCGCTCTCTCACCGCGCTGTCACTACCTCAGTCGCTCCCCTCCAGGATCTTCCCGATCTCGGAGCGGACGTCCTGAAGGTGGACCCGCGTCATCTGGTTCCCAGCCCTGGCCAGCGCATTGGCGGCAATGGCGTCGATGGCGCGGAGCTCCGACTTGAGCATCGCGCGAACATCACTCCCCCACCGGGGGGGACGGGGCAGGAACGCGGCCACCGCCCGCTCGCGCTGCAGGTCCTCGTCGGATGGGTTCAGCTCCGCGTTCACGCGGTCGAGGAAGGCGCGCTGGAGGTTGCGGCGATAGATGTCCACCGTCACCCGGCTTGCCTCGAGCTCGGACCAGAGGGCCTCTCGCATGTCCGCCATGTACTCGGCCAGCGTATAGGTGTCGCCCCCGGTGAGGGCCTCGTACTCCACCAGGGTGTTCAGCTTGGCGGGCTGCAGCAGGCTACCGAAGAGCGACGTCTGGGAGTTGCGGATCCGGTCCACGGCGCCCCGTGCTTCGATGCGCCAGAGGATCTCCTCGTCCAGTAACATCTCCGGGACCTGGAAGGCGTTCTCGGCAAGGAACTGCATGGCCTCGCGCTGCCGCTCCTCGCTCACTGGCTCGAAGCGACGGCCCGTTCCCGCCTTCTCCTGGGTGATGGCGCCCCCGATGATGGCCGCAACGTGGCGCATGTAGCGTCCCCACTGACCGACCACGCCCCCGTACAGGTCCTCGGTGAGGGAGTAATCCTCCCCAGGCCGTTCCGCGGCAGCGAGGAGATTGTCCATGACCCGTTCCAGGTTGCGCAGACCGTAGGTCGTCGACTGCACCGCATCCGCGTCCCCGACAGCCTCGGTCAGGTTCTCCGGATCGTTGGGCGAGTCGCTCGTGGTGAACCTGAACCAGGGCGTGTCGTCCTGTTCACGGGCCCACCGGTCCAGGGTGGCTCGTTCGTCTTCCGGTGACCGCGCGTCCAGGATGGGTCGGTATCCCCAGCGCACGGCGTACTTGTCGTACGGCCCCACCTGTGGGATCAGAAGCTCCGGCGGGATATCGTCTTCCGGCTGGGCCACGTAGTTGAAGCGGGAGTAGTCCATCAGGGTCGCCACGTGGCCTCCCATGCGCTCCAGGAAGGACCGGCTCCGGATCGAGTCCGCCGGATACATGGCCGACGACTTCATGTTGTGCGGGAACCCGATGGAGTGACCGATCTCGTGGGTGACCACGTACTCCACCAGCCGACCCATGAGGGAGTCCGGCAGGGGGAGCCGCTGTGCGCGCTCGTCCAACGGCGACACCTGGACGAAATACCACTCGCGCTGCAGGTCCATGATGTTGTGGTACATGTTGACCTCCCCCTTCAGGATCTGTCCCGTCCGGGGGTCCACGATCTGTCCGCCGGTGGCGTTGGCGACCGTGGAGGGGCGCCAATAGATGATGGAGTGCCGCAGGTCGAAGATGGACCAGTCCGGGTCGTCCGCAGGAGCGTACTCGGCCCGAATGGCGTTCCGGAATCCCGCCTGCTCGAAGGCGACATTCCACTTCTCCACACCCACCTTCACCCACGGCTTCATCCATTCCGGGGTGGCGGGATCGATCCAATAGACGATGGGCTCCACCGGATCTACCAGCTCCCCGCGCCGGAACGCCTCCGGATCAGTGGGCTCCAGCCGGAAACGATGGATGATCCGCTTCATCTCCGACTCGTGCTCCCGGGAAGAGAAGTCGTAGTAGGAGGTCGAGATGAACCCCACGCGGGCGTCCCAATACCGTGGCATCATGGGATCGTCCGGGAGCTTCAGCATGCTCCAGTGCATCCGCACCGTCTGGGTGCTCGGCTGTACGGTGGGAGGGGACCCCGGGGGTCGGGCACTCCCCGTCTGCGTGGCCTCGATCTCGACATTGCGGGGGAAGGCCGCGACATGCTCGAACCAGCTCCGGTTCCGCTGTGTCCCCTGAAGGCTCCCCATGTCCCGGTTGTACGTCAGGAAGAGGTCGGTGACCTCGACCACGGCGGCGCTGTCCTCCGGGTTGTACGCACGGACGGGAAGGCGGGCGATGACCGGCCCGTTCTGGAAGCCCCGGACCTGGCGGAAGATGTTGTCGTCCTCGTCGGCCTGCAGCCGGTAGGAACGCTCGCGCAAGACCACGTTGTCGCCGTGCCGCTCCCACTGCACCAGGAGCCGCGCGCCCCCTCCGAAGAACCCTCCAGGATTCTGAAGGGTGGACTCCACGGCCCGAGCAATGAGCATCATCTCCCTGTCGAACTCGTCGCGGGGAATCTCGAAGAACAGGTCGTCCCCAATGCGGTGGGTCTTGAAGAGTCCTTCCCGGGTCTCGGCTTCGTCGGTGATCACGTCTTCGTAGTCACCGGGCCCGCTCTGCGGACCATTGGGTCGGCGGGCCTGGGGGCCCCCTCCCGGGCCGGCGGGTCCCGCAGCGGGACCGGCTTCGGTTGGAGCCGCAGAGAAGACCGAGCATCCGGACAGAGAGAGGGTCGCGAGGATCGCCAGTGCTCCCCGGATCCACGAGTTCATTTGCATCTTCAATCCCTGGTTTGGGTTGGGTATTCGAGGGGCAATACTGCGGTCCCGGCGGGGGTGGGGAAAGACACGGGCGTCATCCCCCGGTCCCCTCCGGACCGCCGGGGAAGATGGGAGGCATCCCGCTGCCGGACGCGGTCCGGTGTCGCTCTACCGCTCCCACGAGGGCCAGTCCGGCCGGCCCCAGGCGCCGGGACACCTCGTCGACGCGGAAGGGAGGGCGGTTCCGCGATCCCGGCCCCGCGGCAAGGGCGACCAGCCGGGCTGCCGCGCGGACCGCTTCCTCGCGGTCGCTCCCGCCCTCCAGATAGGCCAGGATGGAGTGAACCGCGGCCTCCGCGTCGCGCCGCACGGCCCGGGACTGGAGGGTGCCGCCCAGCAGTGCCACCACCGCGCCCGCGAACAGGGCTGCGACGGCGAAGGCGAAGAGCGCCATTCCGGCCTCCGGTGAGAGCTCGACCCAGTTGCCCAGGGCGGGGGTGAGGGTCAGGACCACCATCCCCGCAAAGGACACGAGACAGCCTGGAATCTGAGGATCCCGAGGAGCTGCGCGACCTGCGAGGCGCGCCAGCTCGTCGTTGGCGGCTTCCCGGTCGGTCGGCGTCAGGTCAGGGGTAGGGTCCGCAGCCATACGGCAGCATCTAATGGATCGCATCTCGTGTCCAGCCGGTCCCGACGCACCCCCGAGCCAACGCGGTGCGCAGGACCTCCCGGACGATTCGGGCTCCCGGCTCCCAAGGTGAAGCCGGATCCACCCCTGACGAAGAACCGGGCCGGCTCCCCTGGAACCGGCCCGGTGGTCCGTCCTGGCTGCGCGGTGCGCAGTGTCGCGGCACTGGTGTCAGCTTCCCGGAGCGAAGGAGAAGCTCACGAGGAAGGCGTCCTCGAGCATGCTGTTCGTCACGTCCATGTTCCCCATGGGAGTCGGGAACGCACCCGTGATCTCGTTCTCGAGCGCCCGGTAGTAGCCCACGTCGATTCCCAGGTTGTCCCAGGCGAGCCCCGCACCGAGGGTGAGATGGTGCTGGACGATGGCCGGCGCCGGAACGTTGAATGCGGACTGCTCGTCCGGGATCGGGTTCTCGCTGAAGTTGTACCCGGCCCGGAGGAAGAACCGCTCCGCCGGCTGGATCTGCACTCCGGTGGCCAGGACGAAGATGTCCTCCCAGCCGAAGCCCTGGACGGCCCCCATCATGTCCATCCCCGCCCTGTCGAACCCGGAGGTGGAGGAGTACGTGATGTAGCGCAGGTCGCCGTTCCACTCCACTCCGCCGAAGTCCAGCGCGAAACCACCGGCGTAGACCGCGGGCACGTCCATGGAGAACGTGATGTCACGGGGGGAGCCGAAGGTGCCCAGGGCGGGGTTCTCGTACATGGAGTTGTACTCGAAATCCTCGAAGACCTGCGGGCTGGCGTACGAGACACCGACCCGCAACATGTCGGTGGCCTGGTAGAGGAGGCCGAGCTGGAAGCCGATCCCGAAGGCCCCGTCGGCGGCGGTGGCCCGGCTGTAGAAGGCGGCTCCTGTGGCGGGGTTCACCGCAGGAGAAGCGGTGGGCATGGGGTCCACCGCCAGAGAGGCCCAATCCAGATTCAAGCTGGCTCCCAGGTACAGCTTCTCACCCACGCGCATCGCCAGGGCCGGGGAGATCTTCATGAACTGGAAGTTGCTGTACACCTGCCCGAATCCCATGGGCCGTGGGGAGAGGACGGGGTTGGAAGGATCGGAGGGGTAGTCCACGCCGAATCCCCCGATGCCCAGCATCCCCACACCGAAGGTCAGGTTGTCGTCGAGCCGGGTGGCCCACCCGAATGCCGGAATGGGAACGAACGCCTTCTTGCTCTCGGTCTCACCGGTGAAGCCGCCGAAGGAACTGCCCACCGAGCGCTGGGCTTGCATCATCTCGAAGCCCAGGGCAACACGGGAACCGTCCTCGGTGAAGATCCCGGCGGGGTTGAGGTAGAAGCTCCCGAGGAGGTCGCTCATGCTGGCGACGCCCGCCCCGCCCATGGCCGAGTTCACGGCGCCCACTCCGTGGAGGAAGTGGCCGTCCGTGGCGGAAAGCGGAGCGCTCCAGGCCAGGGCGAGCGCCGTGACCAGTGCACCCCGCGTGATCGATCTGCACGACATGTTTGTCCTCCCAAATGGCTTTCTTCGCCGTTACGGGAACGGCAGGTTCACGAACCTCCCAAGAGGTTCAGCACGCGTCCCAGGGCCTCGTTCCAGACGAGCGCCTCCGCCGGATCCGGGAGGGATGAAAAGGCGGAGTCGTGCGGACCCTGGAGCCCGAATCGAGATCGGTACGAGGGAAGGGCTTCGGGGCGGTAGCGCTCCAGGAGCAGCTCGCCGCAGCGGGTGGCCGCCGCGTCGCTGGCCCGGGAAGCCACCATCCGATCGTCGTACCGGGACTGCAGTTGTTCGAATGCGCGCCGCACCGCGGGATAGCACAGCTCGCGGACCACGGGCGCCAGGATCGCGTCGGGATCGTCATTGGACGGTCCCAGCCCGATCACCACTACGGTCTGCCCCCCTGAGTCGTCTCCATGGAGGAAGCGCCCCTCCAGCCCGAGAGCCGGCGTCGCCACGATCCAGCCGCTGGCGAGACCGTACGCCTCGAGATAGGGGGCCAGAGCGGGTGCGAAGTATCCCTGCCAGTGGGCACGGATCCGCCCGAGCTGGTCGGCTCGGGAGGCCCGGGCCTCGGACAGCGTCTCCTTCAACCCGGACTCCCACTCCGACTGGAGCGCATCCACCAGTTCCCCCAGCGTCTGCCGCTGCCGAGGATCGGGGAGCAGGGCCGCCAGCGCCTCCGTCCCCCGAGCGCCGGGGCCCGCCAGCCTCGGCACCTCACCGCCGGGCGAGGTGGCGATCCGCCGCAGGCCTGCCAGAGCCTGCTCCGGCGAAGCCTCAGCCAGGTAGACGGGCAGGAAGTGCAGGACCTCGAAGGCGGGATCCGCCTGCAGCCTCTCCAGAACCCGGGGAGCGACCTGGGAAAGCGGTGCATCCGGGTTCCCGCGCACGATCCTCCGGCCGTACGCCACATCGTACAGCGGATGCAGCCCGAGCCCGTGGAATCCCACCACCGCCAGCCCGTGGTACCAGAGGTCGGCGAAGGGCGAGGAGATCACCTCCCACTCCCCGTGCTGGATCTGCGACTCCGGCGCCTCCACGCCGTGGTGCCCCGCCACGGGGGTGACCGTCACGAGGGTCGCCGCCAGTGCCAGACCGGGAAGCCAGGAGGCGGTTCCGTCGCTGATCCGCCGGAGCATGATCCGTCTACGTTGCGTCTGGTGGGGTCAGGGGGAGTCTCAGGATCAGATGAAGATGATCTGCGCTCCCTCGGACTTGTCATAGAAGTCCATGGCGGTGATCACCTCCTGGACCTGGGGCACGAGGTCGGATTGGTCGAGATCGAACATCTCCATCGCCATCTGGCACGCGTAGAGCTCGGCCCCCGCATCCTCCAGCATCTCGAGCATCTCGCTCACCGGCGGGATGTCCATCTCGTCCATCTTCCTCTTCATCATCCGGGTGGCGAAGCCCTCCATCCCCGGGAGACCCATGAGGGCGTGGGGCATGGGGCTGGACGGATTCCCGAGCATTCCGGCGTGGAGCTTGTCCGCCTTCTTCTTGTTGATGATGTCCATCCCCCAGAAGGTGAAGAAGAGCACGGCGTCGATCCCCATCATGCGGGCTGCGTTGGCCAGGATGAGGCCTGGATAGGCCATGTCCAGGCTCCCCTTGGAGAGGATGATGGCGATCTTTCGGGTCGTCTTCTTCTCCCGCGGGGCCTCGGAGGTGGCGGCGGGGGCTTGTTCGAGAACGGTGCTCATGATCTATGTCGCTCAGCGTACTTCAGCGTGGCGGATGATCCGGCCCCCTCCACCTGCGGGGGGCCGAGGGTATCAGATGCATCCCTTTGGCTTGGGCAGGCCGGAGATTCGTGCGGCCAGGATCCCGGGGCCTCCGGGGAAGAGCTGATACATCTCCTTGGTGGGGATCCCTCCGACCTTGGTAATGCGACGAACCGTGGGGGCCGTGCCCTTCTCGGCGAAGTCCCTGCGGCAGAAGTCGATCACCTCCCAGTGCCGGTCGGTGAGCTCGATCTCCGCCTCCCTGGCGAACTCCTCCGCGAGTTCCGGCGTCCAATCTTCGGCGTTGGTCAGGAAGCCGTCGGCGTCCAGTTGCGCGTTGGCGAGCGTGGTCATTTCGCGTTCCTCATGTAGCTGAGCCCGGGACGTTCAGTGCCCGGGACGTGTCGTGTGCGCTTGCATTCGTGGTCCCAAGCTCTCCGAGCACGGCCGTCAGAACGGCCATGCCACGGCGAACATCGGGGTCCCGCATGGCCTTGAAGAGACCGACCTTCTGGTTCTGCTCCCGGGCGGCCACCATGGCACGTGCGGCCCGGCTCAACAGCTGCAGCATCTCCGGTTCACTCAACGCGCCCAGCAACTCCCGGACGGTGGCGAGCATACCGGTGCTCTCCAACTGCATGAGCTTGTGGGACGCCAACTTGCCGGCGTCGTTCAGGATCGGGACGACGTCCTCCTTGAACTCGCTCAGCCCCTCGACACGATGCTCGAGGTTCTGCGTGTACCGGAGGACCTGGTCCAGCTTGGCTTCAAGCCGGTCCATCTGCTCCTGGAGCTGCTCGGTGGATACGGTTTCGGTGATCATGCTCACCTCCACTTGCCGGCCATGGACATGCGAGCCTCCGCCAGGGGGATCTCCTCACCCTTCAGAAGCAGGTTCCAGTAGACCCACTTGAAGGCCAGCTTGCCCCAGTGATTCATCTCGCTCTCTTCCAGCAGGGTCAGCGGTCCCAGAGCCGGAAGGGGGAAGCGACCGGGGAGGGGCTCGGTGTCGTAGTTGAAGTCGATCAGGACGGCCTTGCCGAATCCCGTCTCCACGAAGCAGTTGGCGTGTCCGTCGAACTCGGGAAGGAGATCCCGGCCCTCGATGGCGCGGAGGAGGTTCTCCTCCAGGACCTCACCTTCGAAGTGGGCTACCGAGCCTGCCTTGGACGACGGGAGGTCGGTGGCATCGCCGATGACGAAGATGTTCTCGGCCACCTTGCTCTGGAGGGTGTGCTTGTCGGTGGCGACCCAGTTCCCCTCGTCCCCGATCTCGGACCGCTCTACGACGTCGGATCCCATGTTGGTCGGAACGGTGACCAACAGATCGTAGTTCATCTCCTGGCCGTCCCAGGTCGAGAGGACCCGCTTCTCGCCGTCCACCTCTCCGGTGTTCCAGTTGGGGACCACCTGGATGTCCTTCTCGTCCATCAGGCCGCCCAGCATGGCGCTCGCCTTGGGCTTCGTGAATGCGCCGTCCAAGGGGGTGGCGTACACGATCTCCACCTTGTCCCGCATTCCCCGTTCGGTGAAGTACCAGTCCGCCAGGAAGGCGAACTCCAGGGGGGCCACAGGGCACTTGATGGGCATCTCCACCGTGTTCAGCACCAGGCGACCGCCCTTGAACCGGTCCAGGGCGTCGTAGAGCGCCATGGCCCCGTCCAGCGTGTAGAAGTCGAAGGTGTTCTTGAACCAGCCGGGTCCCGTCATCCCCTCCGTCTCGGTGGGCACGATCTGGCTTCCGGTGGCGATGATGAGGAAGTCGTAGTCGAGCGCAGTGCCGTCGGTGAGTCGGACCTGGTTCTCATCGGGGGCGATCCGCTCGATCTCCGTCTGGATCAGTTGGACGCCCGCGGGGATGTAGCGCGACCGGGGCTTGATCACATCCCGCCGCCGGTAGGTACCGAAGGGGATGAAGAGCAGCCCGGGCTGATATATGTGTTCGTTGTCCTGGTCGACGACCGTGATGGACCACTCCTCGGGATCGAGCTTCCGGCGGAGCTTCGCCGACATCATGGTCCCGGCGGTTCCGGCGCCCAGGATCAGCAGCTTCTTCATGATTCTTCCTGATGGATGGTGCGGCCGGGAGGGTCAGAGGTCGTACTCGCGCATCTTTCGCCAGAGCGTAGTCCGGCTCATGCCGAGGACCCGTGCGGCCTCCGTGCGGTTGTACTTGGTCTGGTTGAGCGCCTGGGCGATCCGCGCCGACTCGGTGGCGCCCTTGTCCATGCATCGCTCGTCCACGGCGGTCCCGCGGCCCAGGGGCCTCACCACCTCGAGGGCTCCGACGATCTCCCCGTCGGCTCCCCTCAGCACCTGGCCGGACTTGGCTACCGGGATTTCGGAGCCGCGGCTGCTGTAGAGCGTCAGCGCGTGGTCCTTCACCCGGCCTTCTTCGAAGACCCCGCAGTGGCGAAGGCACTCGTGGCAGCGGCTCAGGTAGATGCAGGGCCGACCCAGGGCTTCCTCTCTTCGGATTCCCGTGAGCGCCTCCATGCCCTGGCTCATGGCGACCACGTTTCGCTCGCGATCGACCTGAAACCATGCCAGGTCGGCCAGATCGCCGAGGAACTCGAGGCTCTCTGCGTCCGGAGTCCACCCCGGATTGCCGTTCGAGGCGGCGGGGTTGGCAGCGGTAGACTGTTGCATGGATCTGTCTCGTTGAAACGGTGATGAAACCTTTCGTCTCAACGATGCCCCGCTGGGACCTCCGATGGTGTCGGGAGAATGCTTACGGATTCGTGGGGGCCCGGTTGGGATTCGCGTCGGACGGAGACGCGAGCACCCGAAAGTCCCCGGGAGCCGTCAGATCCGGCCCTCCCAACCAGGTCCGATGAAGGCACAGCCCCGATATTCGCGCCCCTCCAACACCACCTCTGCCGAGAGGTGGCTCCAGGCTCCGGACATGGAGTCGCGACACGGCTCCTGATAGAACTCGGCCCGCAGCTCCACCCTGGCGTCCACGGCGTCCACAACCACCTCCCACCCACCCCGGGGCATGAGCGCCGGCCCGCCGTGAACGAACTGTTTCGATCCCTCCGGCATCCGCCATATGGCGAGGGAGTCCTGCACGGTGAGCGTCCAGAAGGGCTCGGTTCCCGAGGCCTCCAGGAGGATGTCCACCTCGTCCCTACCGCATCCCCAGCCCTCGAGGGCGGCCCGGCGCAACTCCAGCGCCCGAAGCCACGGACCCTCCTGGCTCTCGCGCACCTCTCCCAGCACGTCCGCGAAGATGCCCTCCATGGGCTCCAAGCCGGGTGCGAGCTCAGAGTGGAGGCCCACCATGTCCAGGAACGCCGGGCCATCCAGGGGCAAGGGCGTGCCCTCGCAGAGGATGAACTCCGCTCCACCCTCCAGGGTGAGCACCCCCAGGAATCGCGAAGCCCTGGCGGAGGGGGCCACCGCCACGGCCTCCTCCCCCGGGACGCCGGGGGGAGGAGCGCGGTCGGCCGAGGGTGCACCTCCGTCCGGCTCGCCTCCGCACGACCCCAGGATCAGCGCCGACGCGAGTCCCACGCTCCACCCTGGTGCGGCCGGCCGCGGCCACTCCATCAGTTGACCACCTGGTAGCCTCGGGCCTGCAGGTCGGCTCGGATCGTCATGGCGGAAAGGGCCATCTGGACCTCGGGCAGCAGCTCCTGGTCGGGGAGATTACGGCTCATGGCAGACTGACCACAGATGAAGATCTCCACCCCCGCCGCACTGAGCTTTCGGAGCAGGTCGGCGTTCAGGTTCTCCGAGGCGTAGCGGTCCCGGAAGGGGTCCTCCCGGAGGGCATCCTTCGCCGCGGTTCCATGCAGGACCAGGGCCAGCTCCATCCTCTCCACCGGGACCCCGGCGCGGGCGTGCATGTTCAGGAAGCGAGCCACGCTGTTGATCCCGGGGTTCACCCGGCCGGGCTCCCCGGTGGAGGTGGCCACGTCGAACACGATCCGATACTCCCGCTCCAGGTCCACGGGAACCTCCAGGCCCACCACCTCGAAGACGGCGCCATAGGGTTCGATGACCGGGCCGGCCTGGGGATCACCGATGGATTGGCGCTCCCGACCCGGCGAGTCCAGAGGAGGACCATCCCGTCCCCGTCGCTCGACCCGGTCCAGTGGCCGCCAGGTACGGCCCGGCCGCGACGCCTGGCGCGCGGCCAGGTCGAAGCGATCACCCGGGGCCAGGAAGTAGAAGTCCCCACCCGTATCGATCCGCGCATTACGGTCGTAGATGGCCACGTATCCCTGCCCCATGACCTCCGCCTGGTCGCCTTGCACCACGATGGCGGTGTTCTCATCCAGACCGATTCCCAGGTGGTCGGGGTGCGCCTCCAGAACCTCCAGCATGTCGAAGTGCCGATTCCGCATCAGCAGGTGCTGGTCCACCCCCACGTTGCGCAGGTAGCCGAATCCGCCCTGGTGATCTCCCAGCATCACGGCGTTCGTCTCCGTGTCCCCACGGATCAGGAGCGACCCCTGGATGCTGGCGCCCGCCGAGGATCCACCGATGACGCCACCCCGTTCCAGGACCTGCCGAAACGCCGTCTCGGTGCGGGTCCCGCCGTAGGCGTCCACCAGCCGCCATTGGCGCCCCCCCATGAACCAGACCCCTCGGGCCCGCCGGATGGGCTCGACGAACGCCTCCGTGTCCGCCTCCCGTGGATCCGTGGTGTGCACCACGGTGAGGTCATTGGCCCCGTTCTCCCGCAGGAAGGCCAGGCACGAACAGTACTCGCCGTACTCCTCTGCGCCCCCGGCGGTCGGGACGACCACGATGGGAGCATCGGGACCGCCGGCCAGCTCGATGAAGCGCCGGACGATGTCCGGGTCCCGGAGCGCACCCCCCACCACGACCAGCGAACCCCGCTCAGGACCGACTTCTTGACCGTCGGCTCGCTCCGGAGTCACCGAGACGCCGGCAAGGATTTCGACCGCCAGGATGGTCATCCAGACCACCCCACCCCCAAGCGAACGCCCTGCCCTGAGATTCATGATCCTTCCCTCACCCCTATCTTGTGACGTCATTCACCCGCTCCCGTGGAGTCCATGGACACGGTCCGGTATCTCCTGGCGGTCGTGGTCTGGGCCACGATTCCGCCGGCGTTCCTCTATTGGTACCTCATCCACCCCTTTGCCGGCTACTGGCGCACCGTGGGCCCGGCGCGCACCTACCTGGTCGTCGTACCCCTCGCCGTCCTCACCATGGGGATGTTGATCCGTTGGCGGGGGCCGGTGGCGGCCACCGATCTCGGCGAGAACTGGGCCCTGTTCTACAGTGGGCTCATTCTCTGGAGCGCCTCCATCTTCCTGGATCGGCGGATCCGGAAGCACCTGGACTTCTCGACCCTGGCCGGGGTGCCGGAGCTCCGCCCGATGCCCCCCGGCGGACGCCTCCTGAACGAGGGAATCTACGGCCGCATGCGGCACCCCCGGTACGTCGCCGTATTCGTAGCAACGCTGGGGTGGAGCCTCATGGCCAACTACGGGGCTGCGTACGCCGTGACCGTGGCGCTGGTGCCCCTCATCCTCTTCCTCGTGTGGATGGAAGAGAAGGAGTTGGTCGGGCGATTCGGCGACGTCTATCGCGACTATCAGAAGCGCGTCCCCGCCCTGATTCCGAGGCTCGGGCGGCAGGCATGAGCGACCGCGCAATCAGTCGACGATGCGCAGGACCCTCCGGTCGTGTGCCACGAAGATCCTGCCATCGGGAGCCTCGGTGATGGCCGGAAAGAAGCCGTTTGGAGGGAGGTCGTAGTTCAGCGCGGAAAGAGCGGCAAAGTCACCCGCGGGACCCAATCGCCCAATCCCCGCGAGACAGCGTTCGCACCCAGCCAGGTCCTCATCCAACCCGGTCGTGAACCAGAGCGTCCCGTCGACCGCGAGGTGCATCGCCACAATGCGGTTGCTGGTGAGGCCGGTTGCGAAGGGAAAGTGACTGCTCAGTACCTCGGTCGGCTCGGACAACAGTTGTAGCCCCCCGTCGGGGACGCCCAGCTGATCGATGAATCCGATGCCGTACCCCAGCCATGCCCCGTCGTCTCCCACCTGAATCCTGTCGACGCTCGGATAGAGCAGCCCGTCGCCCGGGCCGTCCAGGGACAGCACCACCTGCCCTCGTGAGATTCTCGCGACACCGCCTCGCCCCTGAAACCCGAGCGTGCCGACCCAGAAGTCCCCGTCGGGGCCCACATCGATGTCGGCTACGATGGAGCTGGGTAGCCTCGAGTTCGCCGGTGTGATCGGGCTCCAGGAATCGTCCGAGAAGAGCAGGAGTCCGCCCCCGTTCGCGTTCCCCACTCCGAGCAGGACCTCCCCGGCCGGGTTGACCGCCACCGACCGGACCAGTGTTGGGAATGAGGCGTAACTCGGAGTAGGATTCCACGACCAGTCGCCTCTTTCCAGGACGGCGTACCCTTCCCCGTCCGACGCCCAGATACGATCGCCCGGGCCGACGAAGATGTCGTAGATCGGCGTAGAGCCACCGGAGGTCGCCGCCTCGGAGTGGTCGAGCACGCCACCCTCCCACACCTCGAGCACGAGCCCCTGGAAGGTCCCGATCCAGAGGTGTCCGTTCGATGACGCCGCCATCGTCAGAATGAAATCGTCCGGTTCGAGCTGGTCGAGCCTGAACGCCTCGACCAGCTCGAACTCGGACAGCGTCGGCCCCGTCACGCCATCGCACGCCATCGGCGCGCTCGCGATTCCCACCGCCGTCGCCGCGGTCACCCACCACCTCTCCCTCCCCACGCGCACCTCCCTTGCCGACGACCCGTGTGAACCGCCGAGCGAACGTGATCGGGTGCCGATGCCTCGCTAGAAGAGTCCGGTCACCACGCCGTCGTGGATGTCCACCTTCATGGCCGACGGCGCCGCACCCAGGCCGGGCATGGTCATGATGCTCCCGGTCTTGGCCACCACGAATCCGGCGCCTGCGGAGGGCGTGACCTCCCGCACCGTGATCCGGAAGCCCGTGGGGCGTCCGAGCAGTGTCGCATCGTCCGAGAAGGAGTACTGGGTCTTGGCGATGCACACGGGTGCCTCTCGGAGTCCTGCCGCCTCCAGCGCCGCGATCTCCTTCGCGGCCTTGGGATCCACGTCCACGCCCTCGGCCCCGTAGATCTCCCGGGCCACCGTCTCGATCTTCTCGACGAGCCCCATCTGGTCGGGATAAAGGGGCCGGAAGTCCGCCTCGCCGCCTTCCAGGACCTCCCAGACGGCGTCGGCCAGGTCCAGGCAGCCCTCGCCGCCGCCGCCCCAGGGATCCGCCACCACCGCGGTGACCCCCAGCTCGCGGCACCCCTCCAGGACGACCTGCATCTCCGCATCCGAGTCGGTGGCGAACTTGTTCAGCGCCACGACCGGCGGAACGCCAAACTTCCGTACGTTCTCCACGTGCCCGCGCAGGTTCGCGAACCCCTTCCGCACCGCATCGACGTTCTCCGGACCCAGGTCGTTCTTCCCCACCCCACCGTTCATCTTCAGGGCCCGGACCGTGGCCACGATCACCGCCGCCTCCGGTTTCAGGCCTCCGAAGCGGCACTTGATGTCGAAGAATTTTTCGGCCCCCAGGTCGGCGCCGAAGCCCGCCTCGGTGACCACCACGTCCCCCAGGGAGAGGCCCACCCGGGTGGCGGAGAGGGAGTTGCAGCCGTGGGCGATGTTGGCGAAGGGGCCCCCGTGGACCAGCGCCGGCGTCCCGCCCAGCGTCTGCACCAGGTTCGGGTTCACCGCGTCCTTGAGAAGGGTCGCCATGGCACCGGACACCCCGAGGCCGCCGGCCCGGATGGGCGCGCCGGACTTCGTGTACCCGATGATGATGCGGTCCAGCCGGGCCTTCAGGTCCTCGATCCCGTCCGCCAGGCAGAAGATCGCCATGATCTCCGAGGCGGCGGTGATGACGAAGCCGTCCTCCCGGGGCACGCCGCCAGTGCGTCCACCCAGCCCCACCACCACCTTCCGCAGAGCCCGGTCGTTCATGTCCACAGCCCGGGGCCAGGTGATCTGGGTGGGGTCGATTTCCAGGGTGTTGGGACGGTAGAGGTGGTTGTCCAGCACCGCCGAGAGGAGGGAGTGGGCCGAGGTGATGGCGTGGAAGTCCCCGGTGAAGTGGAGGTTGATCTCCTCCATGGGAACGACCTGGGCATACCCGCCCCCGGCCGCGCCACCCTTGATCCCGAACACGGGCCCCAGGGAAGGCTCACGCAGGCAGAGCACGGGGTTCCGGTTTCGCAGGCTCAGGGCGTCGGCCAGCCCCACCGAGACGGTGGACTTCCCCTCTCCGGCGGCGGTGGGGTTGATCCCCGTGACCAGGACCAGCCGCCCCTCCGCACCTCCCTTGGCCTTCGCAATATCCAGGGGGATCTTCGCCTTGGAGTGGCCGTAGGGGACGATCTCGTCCGGCGCGAGGCCCACCCTGGCCGCGATTTCCTGGATGGGGCGGAGTTCGGCTTCCTGCGCGATCTGAATGTCGGACTTCATTTTACGTCCCTTCAGCGTTGGCC
>CP070829.1:2653640-2673530 GCA_020344755.1 Gemmatimonadales bacterium | reverse complement strand
AGGGGTGGCAGCCCACGCCCTGGGGGTGGAATTGGCACGCCCAGGAGCCGTGGGCCGAGGCCACCGGTGAGGAGTTCTACTTCACCGTCCAGCTCCGGCGCTTCGGGGGCGACCTGCAGGGGATCCTGGACCGATTGGACTACCTCCAGGATCTCGGCGTCACGGCGCTGTACCTGAACCCCATCAACGATGCGCCTTCCCTCCACAAGTACGACGCCCGGAACTACCGGCACGTGGACCGTAACTTCGGGCCGGATCCGGAGGGTGACGCGGCCCTCACGGCGGCGGAGGATCCCCTGGACCCGGCCACCTGGGTGTGGACCGCCGCCGACTCCCTCTTCCTGGCCCTCGTGGACGAGGTGCATCGAAGGGGAATGCGAGTCATCCTCGACTACTCGTGGAACCACACCGGGGTGACCTTCTGGGCGTGGCGGGACGTCCTCGAGAACCAGGCGGATTCACGGTTTGCCGGCTGGTACGAGATCGAGTCCTTCGACGACCCCGCCACTCCGGACACCAGCGAGTTCGCGTACCGCGGGTGGGCCGGCGTCCCCGAACTTCCCGAGCTGCGGAAGGAGGGCCGCCCGCAGGGGGAGACCCACGGCGCCATCGAAGGGACGCTGGTTCCGGAGGTCCGGGAACACGTCTTCAATGTGACGCGACGCTGGCTGGATCCCGACGGCGACGGCGATCCGTCCGACGGGATCGACGGATTCCGGCTGGACGTAGCGGAGATGGTCCCCCTGGGCTTCTGGCGGGAGTACCGGGAGTTCGTCCGTAGCATCAACCCCGAGGCGTACCTGGTGGGAGAGGTCTGGTGGGAGCAGTGGCCGGACCGGATGTACGACCCCGCGCCCTGGCTGCAGGGCGACGTCTTCGACGCGGTCATGAACTACCGTTGGTACGCCCCCACTCGGGGGTTCTTCTCCGCGGCGCCCCCGGAGATCGGGCCAACGGATTACCTGGACACGTTGGCGGCGGTGGAGGCCGGGATCCCGCCGGAGCACGTGAAGGCCCAGATGAACCTCACGGCGAGCCACGACGCCTCCCGCTTCGCCACCTCCCTCTACAACCCGGGCCGCTACAAGTACGAGGCATCGGGCCGCAATCCCGACTACCGCATCGATCGGCCGGGGCCGGAGGTCCGGCCCATTCAGGAGATGATCCTGGTGCAGCAGTTCACCTGGGTAGGCGCGCCCCACGTCTGGTATGGCGACGAGGTGGGGATGTGGGGGGCGGACGACCCAGACCCCCGGAAGCCTATGTTGTGGTCCGACCTGGACTTCCAGGACGAGACAGGCCACCCGCTGGGCCTCCCCCGGGAGCCCGATCCGGTGAGGCCGGATCTGGAGCTCCGGGAGGTCTACCGCACCCTGATCGCCCTTCGGAAGGCGCACCTGGAGCTCTTCGTCGACGGGGCCGTACGGGAGCTCCTGGCCGACGATGCCCGGGAGATCCTGGCGTACGAGCGGGTGCTCGGCGACGGCCCCGACGCCCAGCGCGCGGTGATGGTGTTCAACCTTTCGCACCAGTCGGTGGAGGTGGCGGTGGAGGTCCCCGCCGGACGCTACCGGGTCGCCTTCCTGACCGGCGCCGGGAGGCCGGGCGGGACCGAGGATACCGGGTCCGCCGGGCTCACCGTGGAGCTGCCGCCCCACGCCGCGGGCATCTGGATCCGGGGGGAGGGATGAGGACGTGGCTGGCGGTGCGGAGCATGGCGCTGGGCGCCGTCGTGGCGCTGGCCGCGTGCGGGCGCGATGCGCCGGACGCCGTTGACGTGACCTTCACGGCGGTCGTTCCCCCGGACGCCCCCACCGTCTATCTCACCGGGAGCGCCGAGTCGCTGGGCCCGTGGGATCCCGCCGGGCTGGCCATGGAGGGTGACGGTCCCGAGCGGACCGCCACGCTCACGCTCTCGGCCGGGGAGCTCTTCGAGTACAAGTTCACCCTGGGGAGCTGGGACCGGGAGGGACTGGGCCCGTCGGGGACGGTCATGCCCAACTTCGAGCTCACCCCCGGCACGGACACCGCGGTCACCCAGGAGATCGTGGACTTCAAGAGCGACCCGGTGGAGTACATGGCGGACTGGCCGGGCTCCGGGGTCCTGGGCACCCTGGTCTACTGGCAGGACGTGGCGTCGCCTCGCCTGCAGGAGAGCCGCCACGTGGAGATCTGGCTTCCCCCGGGTTACGACGAGGACGAGGAGCGCCGGTATCCGGTCATCTACATGTCTGACGGACAGAACCTGTTCGATCCCCGCATCGCCAACACCGGGACGGACTGGGGCGTGGACGAGGCCATGATGGCCGGGGTCGAGGAGGGCCGGCACGGGCCCGCCATCGTGGTCGGGGTGTGGAACTCCTCGCGCCGGCTCCAGGAGTACTCTCCGTGGCACGAGGCCCCCGCATACGCGGACTTCCTGCTACGCGAGCTCATGCCCCGGATCGATGCCGAGTTCCGCACGCTGGAGGGTCCCGAGAACACCTTCCACATGGGTTCGTCCATGGGAAGCCTCCTCTCCTACTACCTGGTGAAGGAGCACCCGGACGCCTTCGGCGCATGTGGGTGCGTCTCCACCCACTTCCCCCTGGCCGAGGACGTGGTGGCATCCATCACCGGCGAGGACGATCCGTCGCTGGACGACACCCCGTACGTGGTCCGGGACATCGAGGCGGGGGCCACGGTGCCCCCCGGGGCCCGCTTCTTCTTCGACCACGGAACGGAGGGGCTGGACGCGGCCTACGGGCCCACGCACCAGCGAGTCCGGGAGTGGCTGTCGGGGCAGGGCCTGGTGGAGGGGGAGGACTTCCTGATCCGGGAGTACCGCGGGGCGGACCACAACGAGTCCTCGTGGCGGGCCCGGATCGGTGATCAACTCGAGTGGATTCTGGCCGGACGGGCTCCCGCGCCGCCCGCGTCTTCTGGACCGCTGGGCCCGTAGGCCCCTCTGCGAGCCAGGCCCCCTACGCCAGCGGGGCGGGCCCCGAAGGACCCGCCCCGCGCTCCCCACCCCACCCGACCTCAGGACCGGCTCAGCCTCCCGGCCCGCGACCGTTGACCGCAGCGCGGCCTCGGCCGTTCCGCTGACCCGGACGGTCGGTTCGCCCGCGATCGTCTCCGCTCCGGACTCCGTTCCGGTTGCCGCGGCTCCGTGCGTCGTCGTCTCGCCGCAGGCGTTCGTCGCGTCGTAGCCGGTCGTCCCCCCGTTCGTCGTCCTCCCACCAGTCGTCGTCGTCCCACTCCTCCCAGCGATCCCCGTTCCAGTCCCCGCGGCGGCTCCCACGGTGGTACCGGTCGTAGCGGTCATACCGGTCGTAGGCGTCGTTCCAGGAGTACCGATCACCCCTCCAGCGGTAGTCGACCACCCGTGCGTTGGCATACCGGACTCGCTCGTACCCGTCCCACACGGGTCTGAGGACTCCGCGCCACGTCACCACCAGAACGTCGGGATGGAACCGTCCGCGTAGAGCCTCGCACCGGACCGGCCGGGGCTGCAGCCCCGGAGCCAAGCCGGGGTACCAGAGGCGGCACATGCCCCGCGCCGGGCGGAAGCCCCGGGGAATCCGCACGCCGGTGACCCGCACGTACCGCACCGGCTGGTAGCGGACCACGCCGATCCGCGGGATCCGATACCCGTAGCGGCCATCCGCGTACACGCGGGCCCCGGTCCGGCCGTCGCTGCTCCACTGCCAGTCCACGTGGACCCGGATCTGCGCTTCCGCGCTCCCGGGAAGAGCCATGGCCGCTCCCAGCGCCACGCCCATCCATCCACTCACTCGTCGCCCCATCATCGTCGCCTCCCTGCGTTCGGGTGATGTGCCAGCAGGAAAAGCAACCGCCGTGCCAAACAGGAGAATGGCTCAACCGTGCGGCTTTCGGCCTAGGGGGGGCGCGGCGGGAGTCCGAAACAAACGTTCCCGTGTGTCCTCTAAGGAGGACATGTTCGGGAGTGACGCAGGCGGCGGGTGCGGCCCCTCGAGCGGCCGCGTGCCTGTGCGTGCGGTGGGCCGCGGCGGTATAGTCCCCACGCAACGGCAGCTGCCCGCCTCCACCCCACTGAAGCCGACTCCTGGCCGCCACTCCGCCTTCCATGCTCTCCCGCCCCGCAGCCGACCGATGTCGTTCCTGAGAGACCTTCGCAGGAGGAAGGTGGTCCAGTGGACGGCAGCCTACCTGGCCGGCGCCTGGATCGTCATGCAACTCCTGGACGTCCTGGGGCCGCGCTGGGGGATGGGGGACGAACTGGCCCGATCCGTGGACATCCTCCTCGCCGGCGGGCTCGGGATCGTCCTGGTGGTGTCCTGGTTCCACGGGGAGAAGGGCCACCAGCGGGTCGGAATCGCGGAGGCCGGTCTCCTGGGGGGCCTGCTCCTGGCCACCGGAGTGGGGGTCACGGTGTCATTGAGGGGCGCGGACGCCGGGGGAGGCGCACCTGGAGAACCCGGAGAAGCCGCGATTCGCGACGAGCGCGAAGCTCCGGTCCCCGGCGCTCGGACTCTGGCCGTGCTTCCCTTCACCAACGTCAGCGCCGACCCGGAGCAGGAGTACTTCTCCGACGGCCTGACCGAGGAGCTCCTCACGGTCCTGGCCCGGATTCCCGGTCTCCAGGTGGCCAGCCGCACCTCCTCCTTCGCCTTCAAGGGGCAGGCGGTACCCCCCGAGGAGGTGGCTCGCCGGCTGCGTGTGTCGCGGTTCGTGGAGGGGAGCGTAAGGCGCTACGGCGATCGCCTGCGGGTGAGCGCTCAGCTCATCGAGGTGGAGAGCGGGTTCGAGCTCTGGAACGGGAGCTACGACGAGCCCGCGGGAGACTGGCTCGAGATCCAGGACCGCATCGCCCGGGCCATCGGAAGCGCGCTGGAGGTGGAGTTGGCCGAGGACCTGGGGATCGCCGGGCGTACGACCCGGGACCCCGAGGCCCACGACCTCTACCTCCAGGGGCGGGCCGCATGGCGCCGCCGTTCCGTGGAGGACCAACGGGAAGCCCTGGCCCTCTTCGAGCAGGCCCTGGCCCGGGACTCCACCTACGCCCTGGCCTGGGCCGGGCTCGCCGACACCTATCTGATCTTCCCCTTCTACAGCCGCGTCCCCACCGGGGACGTCTTCCCTGCGGCGCGGGCAGCGGCGGAACGGGCACTGGAGATCGACCCCGGGCTCGTGGAGGCGAGGACCACCCTGGCTTACCTGAGAGCCCTCTTCGACCACGACCTGGAAGCGTCGGACCGGGCCTTCGCCAGGGTGCTGGAAGACGGCTCCTGGTACGCCACGGCGCTCAAGTGGTACAGCGACATCCTCACCTTCATCGGGCGAGACGACCAGGCGCTGGAGGTGGTCCGCCGGGCGGTGGTCCTGGATCCCGCCTCGGCCAACAACCAGACCATCCTCGGGATGAAGTTCCTGGTCACCGGCGACCAGGAGACGGCCCTGGAGTACTTCGACCGCGCGCTGCAGCTGGACCCGGACTTCCCCCTCACCCTGAAGCACGCCTCCTGGGTCTACTGGAGCCGGGGCGACACGGCTCGCTTCTTCCACGCCCGGGAGCGCCTGGAGTCCATGGGCGTACCGGTGGAGGCGCCGGTGGCGGAGGTCCGAGCGGCATACCAGGAGGCGGGACCGGAGGCCGCCATGCGCCTCATGTCCGACGCGCCGGGAGGCACCGCCGTCCCCATGGAGCGGGCGCGCTGGCGGGCGCTGCTGGGGGACCTGGACGGAGCGTTCGAGAGCATCTACCAGGCCCGGGAGGTGCGGGACGTCTGGTACATCTTCGTCACCTACTACCCGGAGCTGGAGGCGGTCCGGCGGGATCCGCGGTACGAGGAGGTGGTGGCGGGGTTGTGAGGCGGCCGGGGAGTCTGTGGCCCCCCGGTGGCGGGTACCTACCACCGAATCTCTGTGCCTGGGCGCCGCTGGCGGACTAGACCTCCCCTGGTTCCGCCCCTCCCACCTCGTCCCGATCCTCCACCCCCATCGTCAGCCCGGCCGCCAGCACCAGCGACCCGCCGCCGATGAGCAGCGCGTAGATCGCTTCCCCGTCGAACAGCCATCCCACGACCCCACCCAGGATGGCGGCGGCCACGATCTGGGGGATGACGATGAAGAAGTTGAAGACCCCCATGTAGTAGCCGAGCTTCGACGGGGGCAGGGCGCCGGTGAGGATGGCGTACGGCATGGAAAGGATGCTGGCCCAGGCGATCCCCACCCCCACCATGGAGAAGAGGAGGTGGAGGGGGTCGGTGATGACAAAGACGGAGAGGAGGCCCAGCGCTCCGGCCACCAGGCAGATGGCGTGGGCCGCCTTCCGGCTCGTGGCCTTGGCCAGCACCGGGATCCCGAACGCCACCAACGCCGCCACCCCGTTGTAGACGGCGAAGGCCACCCCCACCCAGTTCGCGCCCTCGTTGTAGAGGGCCGAGGTGGCGTCGGTGGTGCCGTACACGTGGCTGGTCACCGCCGTGGTGGTGTAGATCCACATGGCGAAGAGGGCGAACCAGGAGAAGAACTGCACCGCGGCCAACTGCTTCATGGTGCGGGGCATGTCCTGGAGGTCGTTCAGGATGGTGACGAAGCCGCCGTCGTGCCGCCCGGCCACCTGGAGCCGACCCGAGAGCACCAGGAAGAGGCCCAGGACCCCCAGGCCGATGCTCAGGACCATGGGCTCGGCCAGCTCTCGGGTATGGAGCCACCAGGACGCGCCGGCGCCCACCAGGACCAGCCCGGCGCCCCACCGCACCTGGGTGCGGCCCCGCTTCCGGTACTCGGCCTCGGTGGTCAGCTCCGGGGCCGCCGCCTCCCGCTCCTGGTTCTCCTCGAAGGACGCCATCTCCTCCGGCGAGTACTCCCGCGACCGGAACACCGTCCAGAGCACGGCCAGGAAGAACACCCCGGCCCCCAGGTAGAAGGAGAGCCGCACCGAGTCCGGGATCACACCCTCCGGCGCTTCGTTGCTGACCCCGAACCCGTTGGTGAGCATCCACGGGAGCATGGACGCCACCACCGCCCCGGTCCCGATGAAGAAGCTCTGCATGGCGAAGCCGGTGGTCCGCTGCTCCGAGGGGAGGTTGTCCCCGACGAAGGCCCGGAACGGCTCCATGCTCACGTTGATGGAGGCGTCCATGATCCAGAGCATCCCCGCGGCCACCCACAGCGCCGGGGAGTTGGGCATGGCGATGAGGGCCAGCGACGCGAAGATGGCGCCGCCCAGGAAGTAGGGCCGCCGGCGCCCCAGCCGGTTCCAGGTCCGGTCGCTGAAGTAGCCCACCACGGGCTGCACCAGGAGCCCGGTCACCGGCGCGGCGATCCAGAGGATGGGGATGGCCTCCACGCTGGCGCCCAGGGTCTCGAAGATCCGGCTGACGTTGGCGTTCTGGAGCGCGAAGCCGAATTGGATGCCCAGGAAGCCGAAGCTCATGTTCCAGATCTCCCAGAAGGAGAGCCGGGGCTTCGGTCGGGCGGGGGAGGTGGCCTGGGTCACGATTCGCGCTCCGATGCCCGACGAGCCTGGTCCAGGACACGCACCCGCTCCTCCACCGCCGGGTCTTCCATGAACTCCTCCAGGAGCCGTGCCATGGGCCGCTGCCAGTTGGGCCGCTCCGATGAGCGGGTCCCCGGCAGATTGACCTGCTCCTTCTCTAGCCAGAGGTCCTCCAGCCAGGGAACCACGAGGGGGCTCGGCGATCGGCCGAGCCAGGACAGGAGGCGCTCCAGGAGGTCCGGGAGGTCCTCCAGGCTTCCTCCGAGGGTGGTGGCCAGCTGCTCCGCGGCTTCCTGACGGGAGGTTCGCTCGGCCGGCGCGGCGTCGGCCTCCATGAGGCCGCATCGGACCCGTTCGTCGATGTCCACCCCGGCGATCCACCCGGCCAGCGTGGGGGTGTCGTGCGTGCCGATGAGGGCCATGTCCCGATCGCTGGGGGGCTCCACCTGCTTACCGCCCGCCGCGAAGATGGCCAGGTACATCCCCCAGATGCGGTGCCGGGGAAGGGCCTCCCCGATCTCCGGGGGGACCGTGCCCAGGTTCTCGCCCACCACCTCGCACTGGTTGCGGTGGGACTCCAGCGAGAGGATGGCGAAGAGCTCTTCTTCCGGATAGCTCACGTACGTGCCCTGGTGGAGCCCCATCCCGTAGGGGATCCAGTAGAGGCGCGTCCACGCCATGATGTGGTCCACCCGCAGGACCCCGGCCAGCCCCGCCTGGTGCGCGATGGCCTGGGCGACGTACCGGTGTCCCTCCTCCCGGGAGGCCTGCGGGTGCACGGGTGGGAAGCCCCAGTCCTGTCCGCCGGGGAAGCCGGGATCCGGGGGCGCCCCCACGGACATCCCGGTGGCGAAGAGGGACTGGCGGGACCAGACGTCGTAGCCGTCGGGGTGCACCCCCACGGCCAGGTCCAGCCCCACCCGGACCTGCCGCTCCTGGAGCCTACGCCGCAGGGCCTCCAGTTGCCGCCGGGTCTCCACCTGGGCCACCAGGTGGAAGCGCGCTTCCTCGGCATCCACGTGCTCGTCGGCGAGCCGGCCCTCCCGGGCCCCGTCCGGCCAATCCCGCCAGTTTCGGCCCAGCTTCAGGGAGGCTCCGCGGAAGCGGGCGTAGCGCACCAGCTCCTCGTCCTCCCACGCGTCGTCCGGCACGGTTTGGTCGCGCAGGGCTGCCCGCACCTCGGCGTCGGCGCGCCGCACGTCCAGCGACGCCACCCGCTCCGGCACCGGGACGTGGTGCTCCCCCAGCTCCAGGACCAGCTCGGACCAGAAGAGCCGGCTCACGCACGAGTAGGGCGACGGCTCGGGCCACTCCCCGTTGAAGGTGGGGAGGAGGGGGAGGACGGTGACCAGGTCACCGCCCCGGGCCTGGACCCAGTGGGCCACGGTCTCCAGGTCCTTCAGGTCCGCCAGGGAACGGCTCCGGCGGGAGCGGAGCGCCGCCAGGTGGGTTCCCACCCCCCAGCTGGCGTGGGTCCCGGGGCGGCGCCAGCCCCGGACCGGGGCGGAGATGACGGTGGCCCGCTCCAGGGCTCCGTTTCGCTCCACCGTGAGGCTGTGATATCCCAGTGGGAGGGTCTCTTCGGCCCGCACCGCGCCGTCGACCAAGCGGACCGGGGCGGGGGCCCCGTCCTCCAGGACGAGTTCCACCTGCGTTACCGATCCCGGACCGGTGGCAACGGGGAGTAGGACGCCGTCCCACGCCACCACCACCGGGGGGATGCCGTCGCTCCGGGACGCTTCCAGCGCCCGGAGCGCCTCGGCCGCCTCGGCGGGCCCATGGATCTGCGACCCCAGAGCGGAGCACATGCGCACCAGGGTCTCCGGGGAGGGCGTGATGGTGCGGTGCATCCCGTCCAGGAAGCGGGTGTGGATCCCCAGCGCGGTGGCCAGGTCGTGGAGTTGGTCGATCTCGGTCATGGTCCTACTCCACCCGGGCGTCCACGTGCAGCGCCAGCGCCCGCATGGCGGGCACGGCCACCTCGGCCACCCCGTCCGGGCCCACCGTCACGGCGGTCCCGGTGCAGCCGCCGTCGCGGAGGACGCCGTCCAGGACGTTGCAGTAGGTCCCCGCCGGGAGACCCGTCCGGAGGGACGCCTCCAGGGGCGCCGACCCGTCCCGGTTCAGGGCGAAGAACCCCCGATCCCCCCGACTGAAGGCGATCTGCGCGGGGGCGCCGGTCCACCAGTCGTCCACCGGAGCGCCGGCGGTGACGCTCCGGAAGCGCACCATGGGGGCGATGGAGGCGCGGCGGTGCTCACAGACCCAGGTGCCGTCGTTGCAGCGAAGGCCGTCCTCCCCGTGCACCGGCAGGATCTCCTCCGTGCCCGGAACGGTCGGTGGCCCTCCCTCCGGATCCTCGAAGGCGAAGCTGGACATGACCCGGGTGGTGCCGTAGGGGAAGGCGAGCATGAAGGCGACGGTGAGGTCGTAGAGGTCGCCGTCCTTGTGGGTGACGATGTGCTCGCCGTGGCGCCCCCGCTGGTTGTCGTGGTTGTCCACGAAGACCAGCGACTCCTCCGAGGGGAGCATTCCCGGGTCCTCCCAGATGGAGCCTTCTCCATACAGGTCGGTCAGGTCCCCTTCCCAGAAGGTGGGCCCGATGCGCCCGGAGTAGGTGAAGTTGGTCACCACGCCGAAGGGGTAGTAGGGCTCGCTCCACGACGGGGCGGCCGGATCCACCACCTCGGAGAAGATGAAGACCTCCCGGTCCAGGCGGGAGAGAATGGCCTCCGTGTCCTCCTCGGAGACGTGGCGGATGGCGTCCAGGCGAAAGCCGTCCACTCCCAGGCTCAGGAGGTCGTTCAGGTGCGCGGCGATCCGGTCCCGCACATCCTCCTGCTCCGTGGCCAGGTCCGCCAGGTTCACCAGCTCGCAGGTGGTGGCCTGAACCGGGTCGCTTCCGTCCACCATCTCGTCGCCCTCGGTCAGGCCGCAGTGGTGGAAATCGTCGTAGGCGTACAGCCCGGGGTAGTCGTATTCCCCGAAGGTGGAGCCGGCGGTGCCGACCCCGCTGTAGACCCCGGTCATGTGGTTGACGATGACGTCGGGGTAGATCTCCACGCCAGCGTCGTGGCAGCGCCGGACCATGTCGGCGAAGTCCTCACGGTCTCCGCTCCGGTTGTCGATGAGGTAGGAGGCGGGTTGGTACCGCTCCCACCAGGGCCGCCCCTCCACCACGGCGTTCTCCGCCGCAGGCGACAGCTGGACGGCGTCGTAGCCCATGGGGCCCAGGAAGACTTCGCACTCCTCCGCCACGTCCGCCCACCGCCACTCGAAGAGGTGGACGATGACGCGGCTCTCCGGGGCCTCCACCTCCAGGGCGGTGGGATCCTGCCAGTTGGCCTCGAGGAGAAGGGGGGCGGAGGAGGCGTAGGCCGGGCCCTCGGCCTCCGAGTGCGGAGCGTCTGCGGCTTCCGGCCCGGTGCATCCGGCCAGGAGAGCGAGTCCGGCCAGGGCGAGTGCGAGCGGTCTAGAGAGGTCCATCGTCCCCTGTTCCTTCAGTTTCGTGTCGGTGTCGTCGAAATACGGGCGTCTCGCCTACCGAGCCACCGCGGTGTCCGTGGCTTCGCGGTCGGGCTGCCGCTGGTCAATGGGCTCCCGAGGGCGCGCCGGCGGCCTCCACCGGTCCCTCCTCTTCCTTCACCAGGGTCCAGGCCACGGCGGAGATGGCCAGGGAGACGGCGGAGATCACGAAGATGACGCTCTTGTTCTCCGCCCGGCTCACGACCTCGCCGATTCCCAGGCTGGCCACCAGCTGGGGCAGGACCACCGAGAGGTTGAAGAGTCCCATGTAGAGGCCCATTCGAGCCTGGTCCACCTTCTGGGACATGATGGCGAAGGGGAGGCTCACCGTGGCGGCCCATCCCACACCCGCCACCACCATCCAGAGGTAGATGGCCAAGGGGGTGAAGCCGGTGAAGAGGATTCCTCCGTATCCCACCGCCATGATGGCGATGCACGCCGTGTGCGTGGTGACCCGGCCCACCTTCTCGGTGATGGGCTCCAGGACGAAGGCCGGGAGGATTGCCGCCACGGCGTTGAAGACGAGGAAGCTCAGGTTGATGACCGACCCCACTTCACCGTCGCTCAGCCCGGGCTGCTTGTCCTGCACGTAGGCGAACAGGTAGACGAACATGGTCTGCACCCCCACCCAGGTGAACGAGTGGGCGGCGAGGACCTTCTTGAAGCCCACCATACCGGCTTCACGCTTCGAGAGCCCTGATTCCCGGCGGACCAGGGAGCGGCCGATGAGACCGATGGTGAGGGCCAGGAGCGCGACCTCGACCCAGTAGTGCCCCAACTCGATGTGGGCCAGCCGGAGGGTCATGGCCCAGACCGCGTACAGGAAGAACCCCCAGAGGGGCTCGATGGCCATGACCACCTCTCCCAGCGAGGTCTCGTGCCGGGCCGGCGGCGTGGGATCGTCCGTGGCGGAGACGGCCTCCCCGGCGGGCAGCACCGCGCTCTCCAGGGCGTCGGGATCCGGGTTCTCCTCCTCGTCGGTCGCCTCCAACACCCGGGGCTCGGTGACGAAGAGGGGAGGAAGGACGGAGAAGACGAGGACCAGGCCCGCACCGAAGTAGATGAGGGCGAAGTTCCCCCAGATGGCGCCGACGGCGTAGGCCAGCACCCCGAACGTGCCGGAGATGGTCTGCATCCAGGTATATCCCTGGGTGCGCTTCACCCCGGGGGGCGTCACGTCGGCGATGATCGAGCGGGTGGGATTGAAGCTGACGTTGATGGCCAGGTCCAGGGTCAGTGCCACCACGATGGCGACTCCCAGGATGCCACCGACGCCCATCCCCGACGCGATGACGTCGATATTCGGAAGCGCCAGGAGCATGAGCGCCGCCAGCACGCCGCCGATGAGGATGAACGGCCGGCGGCGTCCGCCCCAGAACCAGACGTTGTCGCTGATGATCCCGATGATCACCTGGCCCAGGATCCCGGCGATGGGCCCCGCTGCCCACACCAGCCCGACGTCGTGGATGTCCAGGCCGTACTGGGTGGAGAGGATCCAACTCAGGGCGGCGATCTGGACCGACAGGGCGAAGCCCATGGCGGTGGCCGGGAGGCTCAGCAGAACGAAGAAGGGCTTCGTCAGCTTCTTCTGGATCGAGAGCATGGGACGCGGGCAGAGGGACCGGGTCGACTCCCCATCACCGGGAGACGAGAATCAAAGACCTTCGGAGAACGCGGCAGGGAATCTGTCAGAGGGACGAAGCTGTGCGCCACCTCACCGTTCGGCTTGCTCCTCGCACCGCCGCATGGCCCGGGCGTACACCGCCTGGTAGCGGTCCACGGACGCCTCCCAGGAGAAGTCCCGGGACATGGCTTCCCGGACGTGCTCCTCCCACTGGTCCCGATCCCGGTAGAGGTCGATGGCGTGCCGAATCGCGTCGGCCAGGGCCCATCCTTCGTATTCGTCGAAGACGAAGCCGGTGACCCGGTCCTCCACGGTGTCCGCCAGCCCCCCCACGCGACGGACGATGGGCAGGGCGCCGTAGCGCTGGGACCGCATCTGGGTCAGACCGCACGGTTCGTACAGCGACGGCATGAGCAGGAAGTCGGCGCCCCCGAGGAGCCGGTGCTCCCGCTCCTCCGTGAACTCGAAGAAGGCGGCGACCCGGTCCGGATAAGCGTCGGCCAGTGCCTGAAGGGCGTTCCGGTAACGTGCTTCCCCTTCCCCCAGAAAGACCCACTGCGCACCGGGCTCCGTCACGATTCCCGAATCCAGGAGGATGTCGAACCCCTTCTGCTGGGCCAGCCGCGCGGTCATGCCGAAGAGCGGCGCGTCGGGAGCCTGGACCAGACCGGCCGCCTCCTGGAGCCAGGCCTTGTTCCGCGCCTTGCCGGTCAGGTCGTCCCGCGAGAACGGGGCCGCGACACCCGGGTCCGCCGAGGGGTTCCAGACCCCGTAGTCGATGCCGTTGAGGATCCCCACCAGGCGGTCGCCCAGCTTCCGGAAGGTGTCGTCCAGCCCGAACCCTCCCATGTCGGTCCGAAGCTCGTGGGCGTGGGTCGGGCTCACGGTGGTGACCATGTCCGAGAAGACCAGACCGCCCTTCAACAGGTTGGTGCGGGACTGCCACTCCATGTATTCGGGGCGGTAGAGCCAACCGGGAAGGTCCAGCTCCCGAATGAGCTCCGGTCCGTAGTACCCCTGGTAGCCGGCGTTGTGGACCGTGAGGACGAAGGGGACACGCCGGTAGTACCGATCGTCGCGAAGGACCGCCCGGGCGTAGACCGGTGCCAGGGAGGTGTGCCAGTCGTGGGCGTGGACCAGCGTCGTCCCGGGGGAGATGTGGGGAAGCCAGTGGAGCGCTGCCCGGCAGTAGAAGGCATAGCGCCAGGGGTTGTCTCCGAAATCGCCGTGGTCGTCCCCGTAGAGACCGTCCCGGTTGAAGAAGTGGTCGTTCTCCACGAAGTGCACCACCGGCTCGTCGTCCCGCACCCGGTGGCGCCACATGCGGGCTCGATACGCCTGGCCGCCGACGGGCACGTCGAAGGGAGGCGCGTCGCTGGGCTCCAGGTCCGGGAAGGTCTCCCGGACTCGCTTGTAGAGCGGGAGGATCACATGGGTGGGAAACCCGGCCAGCGCCTGGTGATGCGCGATTCCCCGGACGGCCTCGGCCAGTCCCCCGGTGCGCGCGTAGGGCCAGTACTCGCTCACCAGGTGCACCACCGTGCCGGGGAACCTCTGGGGTGTGCGTCGGGGCGCGGTGTCGGGTGCCTGGTCCTGCAAGGGCCGTCCTCCGGGATGCGACGTGATTTTGTCGGTGAAACCTACATATTTGTGCGGCGCCGTGCCCAACTCGCGAGCGGCGTGCAGCCATCGATCCACCTTCTCCGCCGACGCGGCGAGACCTCTCTGCCTCGAGCGACCGCCATGGACACCTTCGAGAGCCTTGCCCGAGGGGAGTGCGGCGACCCGTTCTCTCTCCTGGGGATCCACCGGGACGCCGAGGGTGGGTGGGTGGTCCGAGCCTTCCTCCCCTGGGCGGAGGGGATCACGCTCCGGGTGGGACGCCGGCGACCGAAGATGGTCCGGGTCGGAACCGCGGGAGGGTGGGAGGTCCGGCTTCCGGCGGAGTGGGGGAGTGGGGACGCGCCTCCACGCTACCGCATGGTGGTGACCGATGCCCAGGGGGGTGAGTGGGTTCGGGAGGACCCCTACCGGTTTTTCCCCACCCTGGACGAGATGCTGCTCCGGGACTTCCTCGAGGGAAGGGAGCGTCGCGCCCACCGCTTCATGGGGGCCCACCCGTGGCGGGTCGGCCGGGTCCAGGGCACCCGCTTCGCCGTTTGGGCTCCCAACGCCCGGGCCGTGAATCTCACCGGGGAGATGAACGGGTGGGACCCCCGGGCCCACCCCATGCGGCCCCGGGGAAGCACGGGGGTGTGGGAGCTCTTCGTGCCCGAGGTGGGGCCCGGGGCCACCTACAAGTACCAGGTGGTGACCGCCTCGGGGGACCATGTGGAGAAGGCGGACCCCTTCGGACGGGCGGCCGAGGTGCGGCCCTCCACGGCCTCGGTGGTGGCCCCGGAGCTCGGATACCCGTGGGGGGATGAGGAGTGGATGGGCCGCCGGGCCCGGGCGCAGGCGGGGGAGGCTCCCATGTCCGTCTACGAGGTCCACCTGGGGTCGTGGCGGCGGCACGGCGACCACACCTGGCTCGGGTACCGGGACCTCGCGGACCAGCTGATCCCGTACGTGAAGGAGCTGGGGTTCACCCACCTCGAGCTGCTTCCCCCGACCGAGCACCCGCTGGACCAGAGCTGGGGGTACCAGCCGGTGGGCTTCTTCGCTGCCACCGCACGGTATGGATCCGCCGACGACCTTCGGTACCTGGTGGATCGTGCGCACCGCGAGGGGATCGGGGTCCTCCTGGACTGGGTCCCGGGCCATTTCGCACGAGACGCCCACGGGTTGGCGCGCTTCGACGGAACTCCGCTCTTCGAGCCGGAGGACCCCCGAATGGCCGAGCACCCGGACTGGGGAACCCTCACCTTCGATTACGGGGACCCCGCCGTCCGCTCCTTCCTGATCTCCTCGGCGCTTCACTGGCTCGAGGACTTCCACTTCGACGGGATCCGCGTGGACGCCGTGGCCTCCATGCTCTACCTCGACTACTCCCGGGGACCCGGCGAGTGGACCCCCAACCGGGAGGGTGGAAACACTCACCTGGAAGCCGTGGACTTCCTTCGTGAGCTGAACGACGCGATCCACCACGAAGTGCCCGGGGCCATCACGGTGGCGGAGGAGTCCACCGCCTGGGAGGGTGTGTCCCATCCCACCTGGGAGGGAGGCCTCGGGTTCGACCAGAAGTGGAACATGGGGTGGATGAACGACACGCTGGAGTTCCTGCGGGAGGATCCGGTCCACCGGAAGTTCCACTACGACAAGATCACGTTCTCCATGGTGTACGCGTTCAGCGAGCGCTTTCTCCTGCCCCTGTCGCACGACGAGGTGGTGCACGGGAAAGGCTCCCTCATCAACAAGATGCCCGGGCACGACCCGGAGAAGTTCGCGAACCTGCGCCTCCTGCTGGCCTACCAGTGGCTGCACCCGGGGAAGAAGCTCCTCTTCATGGGGGGCGAGCTGGCCCAGTGGGCCGAGTGGAACGAGAGCGGCCAGGTCGACTGGGCGCTGGGGGAGTTCCCGGCCCACGGGGGCGTCCGGACCCTGGTGCGGGACCTGAACCGGCTCTACCGGGGACGGGCTTCGCTCCACGCCACGGACTTCTCCCCCGAAGCCTTCGAATGGCTGAACGCCCAGGATCCCGATACCACCACGCTGGCCTTTCTCCGCTGGGCTCCCGGGTGGCGGGACCCGTTGGTGGTGGCGCTGAACTTCACCCCCGTCTGCCGCGAGGAGTACCGGATTCCGGTTCCCCTCGCCGGCCGGTACCGGGTGGTCCTGAACTCGGATGCCGCGCCGTACGGGGGATGGGGCACCCCGGTGGGCCCGGAGGTGGAGAGCCGTCCCGAGCCCCTCCTGGGACGGGAGCACGTGGTGTCACTCCGGCTCCCGGGGCTGGCGGTGGTGGTGCTGGAGCACGTGGGGGATTGATCCCCCGGCGCTACCCCGCGCCTCCGGCCGGACGAGCGAGACGGCGGGCCGGGCGGTCGCGGATCCCAACCGGAACCGGGACCCGCGTCAGGATTCGGAGCCCGTGGTAGCGAGCGTCGCGCCCTGGTCCAGGAAGACGGGATCGGCGAAGACGGGACGGTCGTCGTGCTCCGCCCGACCCTGGAGGGCACTGGCGTAGTAGCGTGTGGTGTACTCCCTCACCATCCGGCCCGTGGTGAAGAAGCGGCCCGCCACGACCATGGACTCCTTCATCCGCCGGATCCATTTCCGGGGCAGACCGTCCTGGTCGACGTCGTAATACTCCGGGACCACTTCCCGCTCGAGGAGCTCATACAACGCCTGGAGGTCGTGGGAGTCCACCTCCTCCGGGGAGCCCTCGGAAAGGGGGATCGCCCACCCGTTTCCACCGGTGAAGCCCTCGGCCCACCAGCCGTCCACGGTGCTCAGCTGGGGGACGCAGTTGAGGGCGGCCTTCATCCCGCTGGTCCCCGAGGCCTCTTTTGGGACCCTGGGAAGGTTGAGCCAGAGATCCACCCCCTGGACCAGACGGTGGGCGACGTGGAGGTCGTAGTCCTCCACGAAGGCGATGCGGCCCTCGAAGCGGGAATCCCGTGTCGCCTGGTAGACCTGCTGGAGGACCCGCTTCCCATGGTCGTCCGCGGGATGGGCCTTGCCGGCGAAGACCAGCTGAACCGGGCGGCGCAGGTCGGTGAGCAGGCGCTCCAGTCGGTCGGGATCGCTGAGGAGGAGCGCGCCCCGCTTGTAGGTGGCGAACCGACGGGCGAACCCGATGGTGAGGGGCTCGGAGCTGAGGAGTGTCCCGGCACCCACCAGGTGCGCCGCCTCCTTCCACAGCGTCTTCCACCGCTGCCGAGCCTGCTCGGTGCAGAAGCGGAGGAGCAGCTTCTTCAGGTGGCGATGCTTCTCCCAGATGCGGCGGTCGTCGACTTCGCGGAACGCCTCCCACTCGTCCTCGTCCCGCAGCGTCCGCTCCCAGTCCGGTCCCCACAGATCATCGAGGATCTCCATGAAGTGGTGGGACATCCACGATCCGAGGTGGACGCCGTTGGTTACCGATCCGATGGGGACCCGGGTCACCTCCCGCGCGGGCCACATGGACTTCCACAGCTCCTGCGTCACCTCGCCATGGCGCTTGGAGACACCGTTCACGTGTGAGGCGAGCCGGATGGCCGAGGCGGTCATGTGGAAACGCCCGTCATCCATTCCCGGGTGGCGACCCAGCTTCATGAAGGTGGCCTCATCGACCCCCATGGTGGCGTGATACCCGTCGGTGACGCTGCGCACGAGGTCCGGCGAGAAGATGTCGTGGCCCGCCGGGACCGGCGTGTGGGTGGTGAAGACCGTCCGGGCCCTGACCCGGCTCACGCCCTCGTCCCACTCGGTTCCCGCGGCGAGCTCCTCCCTGAGGCGCTCCACCATCATGAAGGCCGCATGCCCTTCGTTGGCGTGCCACGCCCCGGGCTCCACACCCAACGCGCGGAGGACCCGAACGCCACCGACGCCCAGGATCCACTCCTGCTTCAGGCGGTACTCCTCCCCACCTCCGTAGAGGGTGTAGGTGAGCTGACGGTCTTCCGGGTGGTTCTCCGGCAGGTCCGTGTCCAGCAGGTAGAGACGGACACTGCCGGCGTCGAGACGCCACGCGCCGATCCCCACCGGACGACCGGAGGTCTCCAGGGTGGTGATCCGGTACGAGCCGTCGGGCCCCGCGAGGCGGACGAGCGGCATGATGCGGTGATCGAAGACCTCGTCCGAGTTCTCCTGCCACCCGTCCAGATTCACCTTCTGGTCGAAGTATCCGCGGGAGTAGAGCAGCCCCACCCCGATGAAGGGGACGCCCAGGTCCGAAGCCGCCTTGCAATGGTCTCCGGCCAGGACCCCCAGACCCCCGGAGTAGATGGGGATGGAGTTGTGGAGTCCGAATTCTGCGCAGAAGTAGGCCACGGGCCGTGCCGAGCTCAGGTCCGGGTAGGCCTCCCTGAACCAGGTCCCCTCTCCGGCGGCGGTGGCTCGGAAGTCCTCCATCACCTGGTCGTACGCCGCCACGAAGTCCGGGTCCCGGGCCAACTGGGCCAGGCGGCTCGGCTCCACGGCGCGCAACATGGCCACGGGGTTGTGACGGGTCGCGGACCACATCGGCGGATCGACGGAGCGGAGCAGCTTCCGGGCGTCGCGGTCCCATCGCCACCAGAGGTTCAGTGCCAGCTCGGAGAGCCCTTTGATGCGCTCCGGGAGGTAATGGATCTTCCCGATTTCAGACATTCGACCGCCGGGGGCCGCAGGTGATGAATTTGTTACTTAGACAGACAATTTGGTGCGCGTCTTCACCGATGGGAAGCATCTTCCTGGGTGGGTAGGGCCGGGTCGCTGGGGAGCCCGGATGGAGGGGTCGCGCAGGAGGCTCCTGGGACCCATGTTGCGCCTCCCGGCCATCCGAACCCCGTCTCCAGGTGATCCCACGCCGACCTCCCTCATTCCCCGGCCGCCGCGCGTTTCTCCGGGCCGGATCGTCAGCCCTCGCCGCCCTGGCGCTCGATCCGTCCCGTGTGCCCCGGCCCCTCGCGCTGCGGATGCGCCAGGAACGACCCAGGCCCTCTCCCGCTCAGCTCCTCTGGCAGGAGGACGAGTTGGCCCTCTTCCTCCACTTCGGGGTGAACACCTTCACCGATCGGGAGTGGGGCGACGGATCCGAGAGCCCGGGCCGGTTCGATCCCAGCCGGCTGGACACGCGGCAGTGGGCGCGGGTGGCTCGGGAGGCCGGCTTCCGGGCCATGATCCTCACGGCGAAGCACCACGACGGCTTCTGTCTCTGGCCCACGGCGACCACCGGCCACTCGGTGGCGGCGAGCCCGTGGCGGGGCGGAGAGGGTGACGTGGTCCGGGAGTTCGTGGATGCGTGCAGGGAGGAGGGCCTCCGTGTGGGGCTGTACTGTTCTCCGTGGGACCGGAACCACCCCTCCTACGGGGATTCTCCCCGGTACAACGACGTCTTCGTGGCTCAGCTCACGGAGCTCCTCACCCGGTACGGAGAAATCCACGAAGTCTGGTTCGACGGTGCGAACGGCGAGGGCCCCAACGGCCGGCGACAGGAGTACGACTGGCCTCGATTCTGGGATCACGTCCTGTCATTGCAGCCCGAGGCCGTCATCTTCTCCGACGCGGGGCCCGGCGTGCGCTGGATCGGGAACGAGCGAGGGTCGGCCGGGGATCCCAACTGGTCGACCGTGGACCCCGACACCGTCCCCTATCCGGGGATGACCGGTGAGGAGGTGATGCGCCAGCTGCAGCACGGAGACCGGGACGG
>CP070829.1:2633283-2653540 GCA_020344755.1 Gemmatimonadales bacterium | reverse complement strand
GCGGGCCCGCTCCGTGGAGGAAGCGGGGCCGCGCACCAGTCCAGATCCTCATGACACCCGTGGATCAGGATCTGTTGAGGAGGGCTTGACGGGGCCGAGGCCCCCCCCTATCCTCCCGCCCGCTACACAGATGTTTGGGCCTCGGGTGAGTCTGTTCACGGCTTCATCCAAGAGCGCTGACCGTCTCCCCTCCCGGACGGAGGCGCTCGTTTTTATTCCTCTCGCAGGCAGGGCCTGCCGCGAGGGAAGGGCCCCAGGGCGGTGGCGGTGTGGGGGAGGGGAGCAGGGCTGAGCCCTTTCCGGAGTGTGGTGTGCTCCGGTGCAGATACATGGACGGGAAGGGTGAATTGTTTCCATCTCCACACGGGAGGACCGAAATGAGTGGTTCAATGTCCGCTCGCCTCGGGTCCGTGGCGCGCAAGGGAGGCTTCATTGCCGGCCTCGCCTTCGCATTCGGGCTCATGGCCTTCCCCGCGGCGGCCCAGACGGGTCAGATCGTGGGGCAGGTCCGGGACGCTGCGTCGCAGCGGCCCCTGGAGGCGGTCCAGGTCTACATTCCAGGCTCCGGCATCGGGGCTCTGACGAATGCGGCCGGCCGCTTCCTTCTGCTCAACGTGCCGGTGGGTGAGACCACGGTGCAGGCAGAGATCGTCGGGTATCGCCAGGCGACCCGAACCGTCACGGTGACGGCCGGTGGGGCCACGACCCTGGACTTCAACCTCGAGCAGACGGCGATCCAGCTCGACCAGATCGTCGTGACCGGCGCCGGGGTAGCCACCGAGAAGAAGAAGCTCGGAAACACCATCGCCACCATCGACGCTTCGTCGCTGGACAACGCTCCCATCACGGACTTCTCGCAGTTGATCGCCGGTCGTGAGCCCGGCGTCGTGGCGCTCCCCTCCTCCGGGTACACGGGCGCCGGCGCCCAGATCCGGATCCGGGGGTCCTCGTCGCTGTCCCAGCTCAATGAGCCCGTGGTCTACATCGACGGCATCCGTATGGACCGCTCTGCGATCGGGATGGCCGGTGGCGACCAGGCCCAACCGTCCCGGCTCGACGATATTCCCCCGGAGTCCATCGAGCGGGTGGAGATCCTCAAGGGTGCGGCGGCGGCCACCCTGTACGGAACCGAGGCGTCGAACGGTGTGATCCAGATCTTCACCAAGAAGGGGCGCGCGGGCTCGCCCTCGTTCACGCTCCAGTCCGAGTGGACGGCTGTGGTGGCTCCGACCGGCCGCATCGACCCACACTCGGACTTCGCCCGGTCGGCCGAGGAGCAGCAGCGCATCGCGGAGCGCTTCGGCCGGAACGTGGGTCTGTACGAGCCGTTCGTGGAGGACCTGATTCCGGGGATCCTTTCCACCGGCTTCGGTCAGGTGTACTCGGGCTCCGTCTCGGGTGGTTCCGACGTCTTCCAGTACTTCGTCTCGGGTCGCTACACGGACGAGAACGGGCCCTTCGACATGGCCCAGCAGTTCGATCCGGTCGAGGGCCTCGAGCCCGCGGATGACACGAACAAGCGGATGAACACCACCGCGAACTTCACGATCATCCCGAGCAGCAAGGTCCGGATCGGGATCAGCACGCTCTACTCCGAGCTGAACCAGTCCTCTCCGGACAACGGGAACAACATCTACGGCGCCTACTCGCTGACGCTCTTCTCGCAGATGCGCCGGGCCACGTCCAGCAACTACTACGGTGCGCCGGCCTTCGCGACGTCTCGCGAGACCATGTACCAGCAGAACACCACGGAGTCCTCGCACTTCGCGGGAAGCGTGAACGTCGGCTTCACGCCGACCGACGAGTTCCGTCTCGACGGAACCTTCGGACTCGACTTCGCGTCCGACGACATCGTCGGGTACCGCCCGTACGGCTGGGGCGTGGACGGCTTCACCGGATCCACCCCGGACGGAGACCGCTTCGTCCAGGAACAGCGGAACCGGGAACTCACCGCCGACCTCAAGGGCTCCTGGATCAAGGAGTTCGAGATGGGCGACAACTTCTTCGAGAATACCCTTCTCTTCGGGGGCCAGGGTTTCGTCTCGCAGCGTCAGAACGCCGGCGGAAGCGGAAGCGCCTTCCCGGGCCCCGGTCTCGCGACGCTGAGCGCCATCGACAACCAGTCGGCGTTCGAGAACTTCCTGCGGATCGGCCAGATCGGTGGATACCTGCAGAACCAGCTCGGCTGGAACGACTGGATCTTCACCACCATCGGTGGTCGCTGGGACGCGAACTCCGCGTTCGGTGAGGACTTCAGCACCCAGTTCTACCCGAAGGCCTCCATCTCGATCGTTCCGTCGCAGGGACTCGGGTGGCAGAACGAGACCTTCTCGACCTTCCGAGTCCGCGCGGCGCTGGGTCAGTCCGGCCTCCAGCCGGGCGCCTTCGACGCGCTCACGACGTACAACCCGCAGCCCGGCCCCGGCGGCCCGGGTGTCCAGCCCGGAAACCTCGGGAACCCGGACCTGGCGCCGGAAGTCTCCACCGAGTGGGAGATCGGGACGGAGGTCGGGCTCTGGAATGATCGCGCCTCGATCGACTTCACCTACTGGGACCGGACCGTCAAGGACGCCCTGGTGGACCTCCAGTACCCGGTGACCGGTGGATTCACCAGCGCGCAGCTCACCAACATCGGTGAGGTGAAGGCCCACGGGCTCGAGGTCGCCCTCCGGGGTGCCGCCGTTCAGCGTGAGGACCTCACCCTGACGCTCTTCGCCAACGCGGCCTACCTCAGCGAGGAAGTGACGGACATGGGTGGCGCGCCTCCGATCAAGACCGGAGGCTCCTACTCGCGGTACCGGAACTTCATCGTCGAAGGGTACGCTCCCGGTTCCTTCTTCGGCGCCGAGATCGCTCGGGACCTTCAGTACCCGATCAACATCATGACGCCGGTCCCGAACCCGGACCCCAGCCTCCCGGCGACCTGTGTGATCCCGACCGAGGCGGATCTCCTGGCCTACTTCGCCGGCCCGGTGAACCCCAGCTCCTTCAAGCCGCTCGCGATCGGGAACTCCGGCTTCGGAACGCCCGACGGTACGATCTCGTCGAACAACTGTGGGGGCGGGCGGGAGCAGAGTTACCTGGGTAAGCCCACGCCGGACTGGCAGGGGTCCTTCGGCTTCTCCCTCTCGTTCCTGAGTAACTGGGAGCTGTCCGCGCTGGCGGAGTTCAAGGCCGGCAACTTCTACGTCCAGGATCTCACGGGAATGTTCCGCCGGTCGCACAGCCTGATCGGCCGGAACACTCCGCAGTCCGCACGACTCGCGGCCATCATGCAGAACCCCGCGTCCAGCCCGCAGGAACGTCTTGCGGCTGCGAACGAGTGGGTCCGCGAGGTCGAGGCGCTTGCGCCGATGGTGGGGACCAACGGGATCAAGCCTGCGGACTTCGTGAAGTTCCGTGAGCTTTCCCTGACCTATCGCGTCCCGTCGGATTTCATCGCCCAGTTCGGGCTCAATACCGCGACGATTTCCCTCGGCGCCCGGAACTTCGGGATGTGGGTGAACTCGCAGTACCCGGGGATGGACCCGGAAGGGAATGTCCACGGCCGCTGCAACGGCGGGACGGACTGCAACTTCCTCCAGTCCACCGAGGCGTTCGGAATGCCGATTCCGGCGCGGTACTCGCTCTCCACCCGCATCACCTTCTGAGGGAGGAGACTGACATGAAGACGACGATTCGCAGCAGGGTCGCCGGTTCGCTTCTCGCGGTCCTGGCCCTCGCAGGGTGCGACATCCTCGATGTCGAGAACCCGAACAACCTCGTGGAGGAAAGCATCCGGAACCAGGCGGCGGCGTCCGCCGTGGTGAACGGGTCTGAGGCGCTGGTCTACAGTGCCATCTCCAACGTCTGGCAGGTCTACCTGCTTCCCACCGATGACCTGGTTTTCATCGGCTCCCGTGACGGCTGGCTCGAGTTGGAGCTCGGCAACCTCTCGAACCCCAACAACGAGTTCATCGACGCCGCCTTCCCGGCGGTGGCCGAGGCGCGTTGGATGGCGGACGAGGCCGTCGAGATCATCGACGAGCACATCGCCGAGGGGAACGACATCGGCGATGCGGACCTGCTTCGTGCCCGGGCGAACCTCTACGCCGGCCTGATCTACATGATCATCGGCGAGACCATGGAGGACTTCGCCTTCTCCGACAAGACGGAGTCGGGGCCGCCGGTTGGCCCGACGAACATGCAGGGTGTGTTCGACGATGCGGTGGGTTACCTGAACACGGCCGTGACGGCCGCGCAGGCCGCCGACAACGAGGCGGTGGAGCTACAGGCTCTGATGATCCGGGCGCGGGCACAGCACTCCCGGGCGGTCTGGGGGAAGATCAAGCCCAGCATCTCCGGGAACCCGCTGGTCAACGATGCGGGGGCATCGGCCGACGCCATGGCGGCGCTCGCGCTGCTGGCGTCCAACTCCGCGCTGACTCCGACCTACTCCGCCGTGTACGACGGGGCTACGATCGGGAACAGCATGGCCAGCTGGATCAACGACCGGAAGGAGAACAACATCGACTCGACCCTGGTGGTTATCGCCGGGAACGCGGCGCCGGACGGCATCCAGGTCGTGTTGATGGATCCCATCGACGACGTCGAGGATCCGGTGGTGGACTCGCGGGTCCGGGCCTTCCGATCCGACGGGTTGCTGTACCCGAACCTGGACCTGGCTACCGCGGCGATGATGAACCTCATTCTCGCCGAGGCGGCGCTGGAGGCGGAGGATTCCGACGACTTCGCCATGTACATCAACGCCACCCGCGGCGGTCTCACGGACTTCTCCGGACAGATTGCGGAGCAGGACATGTTGATCCACGCCCGTCGTGTGAACCTGCTCCTCATGGGGACGCGGCTCCACGACATGTACCGGTTCGGGATCACGGATTCACACTGGCTGGGTACTTCGGTGGCCATTACCGCCCCGGGGACGCTGTTCCCCATCTCCATCATGGAGATCCGGGCGAACTGCTACCTGAACGGGACTTGCTCGGGGTAGTGGACCCGCGGGTTCTTTGAGGTGGTACAGGGATGGGGCGCACCCGCTCTCGCAGCGGGTGCGCCCCGACCCTTTCTCGAAGTCTCCAACCGCATTTGCTATTCAATGACCGCAGTACGTGGCCGTCTGGCCGTTCTCCTGACCCTCGTGGCGGCGACAGGGCTGAGCGCCTGTAATACCCTGCTGGGCGACGACCCGACACCGAAGACGGTACGATTCGAGGTGCTGGGTGGGGCGGGGGCCGACGTGGAGATCGTCGTCTCGCGGGAGTTCGTCGCTGCGACGAACGAAACGGGTGTGACCCAGGTGGAGGTCTTCCTGGCGGATACCGTTCTCGCGGCGCTACCGTACGACCAGGAACTCGACGTCTCTCTCCAACGGCGTTTCTTCGTCCAGGTCACGCCGACGGACACCCTCGATATTCCGGACGCCCGGGTCATCGTGAGCATCAACGGGGAGGAGCGGTTCAACGACTCGGGTGTCCTGCCCGTGGATCCGCCCTTTCGATACGTCTACGTCTACAATCAGCGCGTCACCCGAGTGATCGAGGTCTTTTGATGAGACGCGACTCGTTGACCACGAGGGTGCTCGCCCTGTTCGGAGCACTCCTCCTTTCCGGTTGTTACACGTACCTGCCGGTATCCTCCGCACCGCCGGGCAGCCCGGTCCGGGTGGTCCTCCCGGTGGAGACGCGGACGTCCACGGGTGCGGTGACGAGGTCGACCTTAGCGGTGGAGGGGACCCTCGTTTCAGCCGGGGACACCATCGAGGTCGCCACGGAATCTACGGAGCAGGTCGGGAACTTCCGACAGGTCAGTCTCCTGGATACGCTGCGTGTACCGGCTTCTGAGGTCGACGCGCTCGAGCTCCGTCAGTTCTCCGGCACTCGGACCGCGGTCCTGACCGGACTGGTCACTGCCGGGGCCTTGCTCATCCTCGTGGGGATCGTCGACAGCCTTGGGGGCTCGGAGGGAGGGGACGGTGGAGGCGGTGATCCTACCGGAGCCTCGATCACACTGGGTACGCTCGGCGGACTGTTGAAGCTCCTCGGCCGACGCTGACGGCCCGAACGTAGTCCCTGCGCCCCAACGCGACGGCTGGTCACTCCGAGTGGTCTTGAGCCCCCGCAAATCCTTGCGGGGGCGGGACCACGCCAGTACGCTGCCCCCCTTCGCGGCAGTGCCCGCGGCGCGCCGCTCGGACCCCTCGCATATCACGCGGTACCCCCCAAGGAGTTGGATCCATGCGTACACGCTTCTTCGCTCCCGCCTGGACCCTGTTGGGTGCGGCCGTTCTGGCGGTCGGCGCCACCCCGGTGTCCTCCCAGCAGGTGGACCCGGATGTCTACGGCCACCTCCGCTGGTCCAGCGTGGGCATCGACCGGGGCGGCCGTTCCATCGGCGTGGCCGGAAGCGACGCCCGGCCCCACGAGTACTTCTTCGGCGCCACCGGCGGCGGGCTGTGGAAGACCACCGACGGGGGCTTGAACTGGGAGCCGGTGACCGACGGCGACATCAACTCCGCGTCCGTGGGGGCGGTGGCCGTGTGCGAGGCTGACCCGGACATGGTGTGGATCGGGACCGGTGAGACGCAGCTCCGGGGGAACATCCAGCAGGGGGACGGCGTCTACCGTTCCACCGACGGCGGGAGGACCTGGGAACACATGGGGCTCGAGGAGACCCAGAACGTGTCCCGGGTGCGGATCCACCCCAACGACTGCAACACGGTCTGGGTGGGGGGCTTCGGAAAGCACTCCGTGGACAACGCGGAGCGGGGGGTCTACAAAACCACCGACGGGGGCGAGACGTGGGAGCTCACGCTCTACAAGAGCCCCAAGGCCGGTGCCGCCGACATCTCGGTGCACCCGGGCAACCCGAACATCGTCTTCGCCTCCATCTGGGAGGCGTGGCGGAAGTCGTGGGGGATGAGCTCCGGTGGGCCCGATTCCGGGCTATGGCGCAGCACCGACGGCGGAGAGACGTGGGAGGACATCACCCGGAACCCGGGCCTCCCGCAGGAGGGGCTGGTCGGGAAGATCGGCGTGGCGGTCTCTCCGGTGAACCAGGACCGGGTCTACGCCATCATCGAGCACGCCGAAGAGGGCGGCGTCTACATGTCCGAGGACGGGGGCGACACCTGGACCCACCAGAACGATGAGCGTCGCCTGCGGCAGCGGGCCTTCTATTACACCCGCATCTATGCCGACCCGCAGGAGGAAATGAAGGTCTTCGTCCTGAACACGGGCATGTACTCCTCCAACGACGGGGGGGAGACCTTCGGTCGGCAGTACCGGGTGCCCCACGGGGACAACCACGACCTCTGGATCGCCCCGTCGAACAACCAGCGGATGATCAACTCCAACGACGGGGGCGGGAACGTCTCCGTGAACGGGGGGGACACGTGGACGGACCAGGAGTATCCCACGGCGCAGTTCTACCGGACCATCACAACGGCGCACGAGCCGTACTGGATCTGTGGCGCTCAGCAGGACAACAGCACGGCCTGCATGCCCTCGGAGGGTTGGAACCACCTGGGGGCACGTGGAGCGGGCAACTACTTCACCGCGGTGGGTGGATGTGAGTCGGGCTACATCGCTCCACACCCGGTGAACACGGACATCTTCTACGCCGGCTGCTACGGGGGTTCCCTCTCCCGCTACGATCACGCAACGGGGCTCACCCGTGCGGTGAACGTCTGGCCCGAGAACCCCATGGGCCAGTCCTCGGAGGATCTGGTGGAGCGGGTGCAGTGGACGTTCCCCATCGTCTTCAGCCACCACGACCCGGGCACCCTCTACACCGGCACCCAGAAGGTCTGGCGCACCACCACGGAGGGAGACAGCTGGGAACAGATCAGCGACGACCTCACCCGGTCGGACCCTGCCACCATCGGGCCCTCCGGCGGTCCCATCACCCGGGATCAGACGGGAGTGGAGACCTACGCCACCATCTTCGCCATCGCGCCGTCGTATCACGATCCCAACGTCATCTGGGTCGGTTCGGACGACGGGTATGTGCACCTGACCCGGAATGCCCAGGACGCGGGGCCCACCTGGACCAACGTCACTCCGGACGATGCGCCGGACTTCGTGCGCATCAACACGATCGAGGCCTCTCCCCACACCCCGGGCAAGGCCTACGTGGCCGGAATCCGCTACCTGGTAGACGACGATCGGGCCCCCTACATCTGGGTCACCGAAGACTACGGACGGAGCTGGGAGAAGCGGGTGAACGGGATCCCGGACGGGGACTTCGTGCGGGCCGTGCGTGAGGACCCGGTCCGTTCCGGCCTCCTCTACGCCGCCACCGAGCGGGGTGTCTTCATCTCCTTCGATGACGGCGCCAACTGGCAGCCCTTCTCGCAGAACCTGCCCACCGTCCAGGTGGCCGACCTCATCGTGGAGGACCACGACCTGGTGATCGGGACCCACGGGCGGTCGTTCTGGGTCATGGAGGACATGGACATCCTCCGCCAGGTCGACTCGGACGTCATGGCCTCGGACTTCCACCTCTTCGATCCAAAGGACCCGGTCCGGGGCTTCGACAACCTCGTCCAGCTGGAGTACTGGCTCGCGGAGGGTGCGGATTCGGCGACCCTGGAGTTCCTCGATGAAGGTGGGAACGTCGTCCAGAGCTACGCCGCGCTACCGGACGAGGAGGAGGAGGAAGAGGAGGAGGAGCAGGGTGGGTTCGGCCGGTTCGGCGGGGGTGGCACCCAGGCGCCGTCCTTGCGGCAGGGGTTGAACCGCTTCCGCTGGAACATGCGCACCGAGGGCTGGACCGACTTCGAGGGACGGATCTTCTGGGCGGCAGGGAACCTGGGACCCGCGGTGATCCCCGGCGTGTACACCGCGCGCCTCACCGTGGACGGGGAAACCCAGGAGCAGCAGTTCGAGATCAAGATGAACCCCAGGGCCGTCGCCTCGGGAGTGACCCGGGAGGACCTCATCGCACGCTTCCGGTTCGCCGAGGAGCTGAGGGACCGGGTCACGGAGGCCAACCAGGCCGTCGTCCGGATCCGCAACATCAAGGGCCAGGTCGATGACCGCATGGAGGCCTCGTCCAACGCCGAACTCGACGCCATGGGTACCGAGGTGAACACGAAGCTCACCGACGTGGAAGGCGAGATCTACCAGTATCGGTCCCAGTCGAACCAGGATCCGTTGAACTTCCCCATCAAGCTCAACAACAAGCTCGCCGCGCTCCTGAACCTCGTGGAGGGGTCGGAAGACCGACCCACCGAGCAATCCTACCAGGTCTACGAGAAGCTCTCCGGAGAGCTCGACGTAGAGCTGGAGCGGCTCCAGATCGTGATCAACCAGGACGTGCAGCGGCTGAACGATCTCCTGCGCGAGCTGGGGATGGACCCCATCGACCTGGAACGTTTGATTACCTGACGAGTCTCGGCTCGAAGCGCACCGGTCCCCAGACCGGGAGGGCCCCGGGCGGTGTAGCCGCCCGGACCCTTCCGACCGGGACGCTCGTGCCGGACTGGCGACCCGGGTACCGAGGGGGCAACGAGCGGCTCGCCCGCTCGAGCCCCCTCGACCCTGATCGCCAAATGCCGTGGCGCCCGCAGGGGTAGGCGCGCCGGCGAAGGCGTGGCGAGAGCCACGTCGAAGCCGGCAGCAACGACGCCCTGCGGGATGCCCCGGCATTTGGGGGGGCGGAGGGGGCCTGGTGGCCCCACCAGTCTTCAAAACTGGCTGGCCCGGCTGAAACCCGGGTTGGTGGGTTCGATTCCCACACGCTCCCGCCATCTTCTCGTTCACGCTGAGCCCCCATGCGACCTTCGGTCCTCACAATTGCCCTCCTTCTGGCGGCCGGTACGCCGGTGGGTGCCCAATCCACCGAGGACCCGTTCCCGCCTGGGGGAGACGTCGAAAGCCAGGTGCCGGATTCGGCCTTGGTGAGGGAGGTGAGCCCCCTGGGTGCCTTCCTCCGGGCTCTTGCCCTTCCCAGCTGGGGACACAGCGCGGTGGGATCCCATCGCCGGGGCGCCTTCTACCTTGCCGCGGAGGGTGGGACGGCTTGGATGATCCTCCGGACCATCGGCCGCAAGACCGCTGCTCTGCGGGTGCTCGAAGCCAGGGAGGGGGTGGTCCGCAACCAGCTCTACCTCGAGTCGCCCCCGGACCCGGAGGAGACGCCCGAGGAGTTCGAGGCCCGGGTCGAGGCCGCGATCGAGGCCGATCCGAGGGCGGCGGACGCCCGGGCCCGCCTGGAGGCCCGGGAGGGTCAGGTCGAAGACTGGGTGGCCATGGGCATCTTCCTGACCTTCCTGAGCGGTGCCGACGCCTTCGTCACGGCCCATCTCCGGGACTTTCCCGACCCGGTGGACGTCGTGGTCAGTCCCACTCCCGGTGGGAACGGCGTGCAGGTGGGCGCCAGGATCTACCCCGGCGCCATCTTCCGTTGACCGGTCACTCCCCGGCCCAGGGCCGGTGGGATCCCGACCCGGACCATTCCAGCAGGCGGGGCTCCCCGCCGGGTGACAGGACCGCGAAGGTGCGGTGGTAGACCCAGTCTCCGCAGTTCAGGTAGTGACGCCCCGGGCCCGACTCCTCGAGAACGGGAATGTGGGTATGGCCCAGGACCACCATGTCCAGCGCCGGGTCGGAGGCCAGGATCCCATGTGCCCAGTCGCGCAGGACCTGCGAGCGGCGGCGCTCGCCTTCCGTGGGCGTGCCACGGTCCATCGTGCTGGAGGCCCGCTGGGCGATGCGGGCTCCGATGTCCGGGTGCAACCACCGGTAGAGCCAGCGGAGTGGTGAGCTTCGGAGGCATGCCTTGAGCGCTTTGTACGCGAGATCCCCGGGGCCTAATCCGTCGCCGTGGGCGACGAGGACCGTCCTCCCCGCCAGGTCCATACGAACCGGATCGCGGTGGAAGCGGACTCCCACCTCTTCCTCCAGGTAGCGCCCTCCCCACCAGTCGTGATTGCCACCCAGCAGGTCCACCTCGACTCCCGAGTCGACGATGCGGGCCAGCAGGCCCAGGGTCCGCGTGTAGCCCTGCGGGATGACACTTCGGTACTCGAACCAGTAGTCGAAGAGATCGCCGTTCAGGACGACGCGAGAAGCCACGCCCGCGGCTTCCTCGAGCCAGCTGAGGAAGGCGCGCTCGTTCTCCTCGCGGATCGCTCCCAGGTGGACGTCGCTGGCCAGGTAGACGGATGACCTTTCCATGAGGTCGGAAGGTAGAGAAGGGAGTGCCTGCCCACCACACTTCGCCCGAGACGACATGCTACCTAGATTGCGGCCCCCTTGGCTGTCGTTCCGAGTCCAGGAGTCTCGACACGTGCCCCGAAACGATCCACCCCTACTCGCGATAGCGAGCCGCCGAGTCGGTGCGGTGGGCCCGACTCTGTCGCGCCTGTCCGCCTCGACTCTCCTGGCAGTGGCATTCGGGTGTGCCGGTACCGGCGGAGGTCCTGCCGTGGTGTCCCCGGTCGGGGATGTCGGGTCCTGGGCTGCCGGGATCTCCGAGGGGACGAAGGTCGAACGTCCTACCTTGGTCTTCTTCCGCTGGAGCGTCACCGAGGAGGGGATCCGGATCGGTGGCCGGGGGGTCGCGCGGGTGGAGCCCCCCTACCGGGCACGACTGGACCTCTTCCTGGAGAATGGCGAAGCGGTGGCACAGGCGGTCCTCATCGACGACGACCTGCGCCTTCCGGTGACTCTTCCGGGCGGGATTCTCCCTCCGGCGCACCTGCTCTGGGGAACCCTCGGGGTCTTTCGAAGCTGGCCCGGAACGGAGATTCTGGGTGCCGAGGACCTGGAGGATGGAAGCCGTCGTCTCCGGACCCGGCTCGCCACCGGCGATCAAGTCCACTACAGTTTCGTCGAGGGCACCCTGAGGTGGGTGGCGCTGCTGGACGGTGGCACGGAGGTGAAACGGGTACGCCTGGAGCACGACGGAGCCGCCGTCCCGTCCCGGGCCGTCTACCGGGACCTGGCTGCGTTCAGGGAACTGATCATCACCCGAGAGAGCGTGGAGCATGTGGCGTCGTTTCCGCCCGATATCTGGAGGCCGTAGAACGCTGGCGCTGGCGATGGTGGCCGGCGCCGCGGGCGGGTGTGTCTACGGCTTCAACGCCGGAACCGGCTTCGAACTGGACACCATCGCGATCCTTCCCTTCGACAACAGCACGACGCGGCTGGAGCTCACCCAGGAGGTCCACGAGCAGCTCCTGCAGGAGCTTCCCCGAGCCCTGGGGCTGCGCCTGGCCGGAGAGGAGGTGGCGGACGCCGTGGTCAGCGGAGTGATCCGCGACTATTCTCTCCGGGCTCCGAACTACAGAGCCGGGGCGCAACAGGGAGACCGTCCCCAGGTGTTGCAGCGACAGGTCACCCTCTCGGTGTCGGTCCAAGTGCTGGACGTGCAGGAGAATCTCATCCTTTGGGAGAGCTCGTCACTCCGCGCCGAAGGACAGTACCTGGAGGCTTCGGAGGACGAGGACGTGGGGAAGCGGGAGGCTCTCGAGGTCCTGGTACAGCAGATCGTGGACGGACTCCAGTCCAACTGGTGAGGCGGCTCGATCGGCCGCGACGACTTTGCCATCTCTGAGGGAGAGGGACGTTGAGTTCTGAGAAGAAGGGGATGCTGGGCCTGGGACTGCCCGCAAAACTCATGCTCGCCGTGATCCTCGCGACGACGTGGCTCCTCACCTCCCCGCGGTCGCCCGCCGGCGCCGCGCCTGCCCCCGCATCCGCGGTGGAGGAGGTGTCTTCAGCGGCCCCGGTTGTGCCTGGCCAGGAGGCGGAACAGGCGGCAGCCCCTGACGCGGATGAACACGGGGCGGAAGAGGCCCACGAGGCGGACCACCTGGCCCCGTCGGACTTCTTCCTGATCCTCATCGCTATCCTGATCTTCGCGAAGGTCTTCGGAGAGTTGGCGGAGAGGATCGGCCAGCCGTCGGTGCTGGGGGAGCTCATCGCCGGGCTCGTCCTGGGGGGAAGCGTCCTGGGAATCGTGCCCACGGGAACCGAAGTGGGGGCGGACCTGATCCACCTCCTCGCGGAAGTCGGGGTTGCGATCCTCCTCTTCGAGATCGGTCTGGAGACGGACCTGAAGGAGATGTTCAGGGTGGGACCTGCTTCGGCTTCGGTGGCCGTAGTGGGTGTCGTCCTCCCGTTCGCTCTCGGCTTCGCCTATTGGTTCTTCTCGGACCCGGGCATCGGCGCCCACCTGGACGGAGTGAGCCTGGGCATGATCGCGGTCTTCGTAGGGGCCACCCTCACGGCGACCTCGGTGGGCATTACCGCCCGGGTGCTCACCGACCTGAAGCTCATGCACCGACCCGAGTCGCGGATCATCATCGGGGCCGCGGTCATCGACGATGTCCTGGGCCTCGTGATCCTGGCTGTGGTGAGTGGACTCGCGTCGGGTGCGGCGCTGACGGCGGTGGGGGTAGCTACGACCTTCGCCATCGCGGTGGGATTCCTGGTCGTGGCGGTGATCGTAGGGAACGCCCTGGCGCCCAAGCTCTTCACTCTCGTCGACCGTATGCGGGTGCGGGGCGTACTCCTGGTGAGCGCGTTCGCCTTCGCGCTCCTCTTCGCGGCGCTGGCGGACAAGGCCGGCTCCGCCATGATCATCGGCTCGTTCGCGGCCGGAATCGTCCTCTCCACCACCAACCAGTTCGACCTCATCGTGGAGCGGATCGAGCCGGTGGCGGACGTCTTCACCCCCATCTTCTTCGTGAGTGTGGGGGCCGCGGTGAACGTGCAGCTCTTCATTCCCGGCTCCGAGGTCTTCAATGCCCAGGTCATCGTGGTGGGAGCCATCCTCGTGGTTGTGGCGGTCATCGGGAAGCTCCTGTCCGGCTTCGTGGTGGGGTGGGGAGGGCAGGAGCTGAACCGGTTCGCCATCGGCGTGGGCATGGTTCCCCGCGGTGAGGTGGGCCTCATCTTCGCGGACATCGGGCGGCGGGCGGGCCTGCTCTCGGCCGAGACCTTCTCGGCGATTCTCATCATGGTCATCGTGACCACCTTCATCGCTCCGCCCTTGCTGAAGATCGTCTTCAAGCCTTCGGAAGGGGATCACGACGCCAGCGCCGCCGCCCCCTCCAGCGGGGGTGGTCATCACTGAGGGAGGGCGGCCCTTGCGCCCCTTCCCGGTGAGCGGCCTGCCGCCGCGGACGGCGGAGCGACTCCGGCAGCTGGCGTGGGGCCGACCCATCGAATCGCCTGGATTGGAGGACCTCCGATCCGGCCGGGCTCCGTGGGTGCTCTGCACCGGCGAAGACGTGCCCGACCCGCTTCCCCCGGGAGTTCGAATGACCGTCCTCGGGGTGGGCGATCGGCGCGAGGTCCTGGTGGAGGGAGCAGGTACCCTCGCGGACGTCCCGAAGGACACCCGGGTCGGGGTGTCCACGGCCCGGCAGCGCGCGCTACTCCGAGCCCACCATCCTCGTCTCGTCCCGGTCTCCCAGGGCAGGGCGGACGGACCGGTGATCCGCCCCCTCTGGCCCGAGCCGGAGCTCGAGGCTCATGGGGAGGTTCTCGAGTGGGAGAGCTGGCTTCCGGCACCGGGGCAGGGCATACCGGTGCTGCTCCATACCGATTCGGACACCGACATCCCCTCCTGCCCGGAAGCCGCCGCGGTGCTCACGGGTGAGCGCGCGCTGGCCCGGCGCTTTCCGCAGGTCACGACTTGCGTCCTGGGGCAGGCGTTCGGTGGCGGTATCCGTATCCGTGCCCTCCTTCTGTCCGCGGACGGCCGCCGGGTGGTTCGGGGCGAGCGCCAGGGGGTGCGGGAAGACGTGGGTGGGGTCGCACGCGATCTTGCGAAGCTGCTCATCGCTCGCGGTGCCCACCGGCTCCTGGAGTCGTCCACGAACTGAGTCCGGGGGGATCCCTGGTCACCGAGCGGTGTTCCAGGCCACCGACCTCCCACCCATACCGAGGACCGCATGTCCGAGAGATCCCCCGACCAGAACCGGCCCCTCACCCTTCAGCTGGATCCCTCACCCTACGCTGAGGGCTCCTGCCTCATCGCCACCGGGGACACGCGCGTCCTCTGCACCGCCTCGGTGGAGGACGGAGTTCCGCCCTGGCTCGAGGGACGGGGGAAGGGGTGGGTCACCGCCGAGTACGGGATGCTCCCTCGTTCCACGCATACCCGCACATCTCGGGAGCGGGGCACCGTGAAGGGACGCACACAGGAGATCCAGCGCCTGATCGGAAGGTCCCTGCGGAGCGTGACGGAGCTGGGACTCCTGGGGCCCCGGACGGTCACGCTGGATTGCGACGTCCTGCAGGCCGATGGAGGCACGCGGACTGCCAGCATCACGGGGGCATGCGTCGCTCTGCACCGTGCGCTGTCCCGACTGGTGGCAGCGGGCGAGGTGGAGCGGCACCCCATGCAGGACCTGGTCGCGGCCGTGAGCGTGGGGTTGGTGGAGGGGCAGCCCACGCTGGACCTCGACTACCGCCAGGACTTCGCAGCCCAGGTGGACATGAACGTGGTGGGGACCGGCGACGGCCGCCTGATCGAGGTGCAGGGCACCGCGGAGGGCGATCCCTTCAGGCGTGAGGAATTGGACGAGCTGCTAGACCTCGCGACGGCCGGAATCCGGGAACTGGTCGCGGCCCAGAGGGCTGCTCTCGAGGGGGCACGGTGAAGCTCCTCGTGGCCACGCGCAGCGCCCACAAAATGGTGGAGATCCGGGAGATCATGGGGCACGTTCCGGGGGTGGAGCTCCTGGATCTGGACCAGGCCGGCATCTCTCCGGCGCCGGAAGAGGAGGGACTGGAGCCCTTCGACACCTTCGAAGCGAACGCTCGCTCGAAGGCGCGCTATTTCCACGCCCGCAGCGGTCTCCCCACGGTGGCCGACGACTCGGGCCTGGAGGTGGACGCCCTGGATGGCGCACCCGGAGTCTTCTCCAAGCGGTTCGCCCCCGGGGACACCATCGGCGAGGAGCGGGACCAGGCGAACAACCGGTATCTCCTCGAGCTTCTCACCGAGGTACCCGACGATCGGAGAACGGCTCGGTATGTCTGTGTCGCGGCGCTGGAGGACGGCACCGGCCAGGGGCCGGTTGTCCGCGGAACCGTGGAGGGCCTCATTACCCGGGCGCCCCGGGGGAGCGGCGGCTTCGGCTACGACCCCCTCTTCTACGTCCCGGAGCTCGGACGGACCTTCGGCGAGGCAACGCCGGAGGAGAAGCACGCACGGAGCCACCGGGGTGACGCCTTCCGGGGGCTCGCCCGAGCGCTCGGGGAGGGCGCGTGAGCGACCCCCGGCATACTCCTTCGCAGATTGGTCCCAACGCGGACGCCACCCGCCTGCGCATCGTCTGGGGGGACGGCGAGTTCTCGGAGTACGAACCCAGGGATCTGCGTCTCCGGTGCCCTTGCGCCGGCTGCGTGGACGAGATGACGGGACGCAGGATCCTCCGGCCGGAGATGGTACCCGCGAACGTGCATCCCACTGCCATCCACTACGTGGGCCGCTACGCCCTACAGTTCATCTGGAGCGACGGCCACGACACCGGGTTCTACCCCTACGATTTCCTTCGTCGGATCTGGGACGAGGGGATCGAGGCAGGGGAGGCGGGAGAAGGCTGACCCCCGCCCTGGAGGCCCTGGGTCCAGCTACCACCGGGCGGTCGGGCTGACTATGTTCTCGGCTTCGGGGTGTGGCGCAGTCCGGTAGCGCGCCTGCTTTGGGAGCAGGAGGTCCCGGGTTCGAATCCCGGCGCCCCGACTCGGATCCATCCTACGTCACCACCTGCCGGAGACGATGGCCAGCGACCTCTCACGGGTGGGTGCCCAGAAAGGACACCGTCCTCCGAGCCGCAGAGGTCCCCCGCTTCCTGGGCGCCGGTGGGAGTGGGCAGCAGGGTGCCCGCTTTCCGAGGAGGACGGGCCGGTGCGGGGTCACCGTGATCTCCTGATGGCGGAACCGGAAATGCGGACCCGACGAGGGCGGGCATAATGCTGGACACTCGCGAGCGACATGAGGTCTTCCCGTTCCGGGTCGCCGCCATCGACGTGGGCTCCAATGCCATCCGGTTCCTGGCCGTCGAGTTCGTCGACCACCGCAATTGGGTGGAGCTGGAATTCCAGCGGGTGCCCGTCCGGTTGGGCCACCAGGTCTTTGTCACGGGGATGTTGGATGCGTCGGCCATAAGGGCCGCGGTCACGACCATGGCCACGTTCCGCGGCTACCTGGACAACCTGGGCATCTCCCGATACCGGGCGGTGGCGACGAGCGCGGTTCGCGACTCCAGGAACGGCGCCGAGCTGGTGGATCTGGTGCGCCGTGAGAGCGGCATCCGTCTGGAGACCATTACCGGTTCGGAGGAGGCTCGGCTCGTCTGGATGGCGCTCCGAAACCGCGTTGAGCTGGGGGACGGGTTGTGGCTCTCCGGTGATCTCGGCGGCGGTAGCCTGGAGGTCTCGCTGATCTCGGCGGAGGGGATCCACTGGACCGAGTCCCACACCATGGGCACCGTTCGCCTGTTGGAGGATCTCGGGGAAGGGGAGACCGATCCCAAGCGTCTTCGGCGGCTCCTCTCCGAGTACGCACGCACCCTGCGCTTCCCCGCTCGTGTCGACCCGGGTCGGATCGAAGGCCTCCTGGTCACGGGCGGAAACATGGAGGCCCTGGCGGACCTGGCCGGGGTCGGTGTGGACGACCGTGGCGTGAGCCGGCTCCCTCTTTCCTCCCTGAAGGAGCTCGCCCGGCGGCTGGCCCGTCTGACGGTCAAGGAACGTGTGAGTGAGCTGGGTCTGCGGGAGGACCGGGCCGACGTGATTCTCCCGGCGGCACTCATCTACGGGCATCTGGCGACGCTGGCAGGGGTGGAGGAACTCGTGGTGCCCAGGGTGGGCGTCAAGGAGGGTGTGGTCCTGGACCTCCTGGAGGACGTCACCGGTCCCGCCGTGCATGCTTCACGGCTGGAGCAGCAGGCGTTCAACGGAGCCGTGGCCCTCGGGCGCCGCTTCCAGTTCGACGAGTTGCACGCCCGACACGTCGCACGACTCTCGCAGTCCCTCTTCGATCAACTGAAGGATCTCCACCAGCTCTCGGAACTGGACCGTCGGATCCTGGTCGTGGCTGCCGTCCTTCACGACGTGGGGCAGTTCATCTCCTTCAGGAAGCACCACAAGCACGCGCTCTACCTCATCCACAATTCGGAGGTGCCGGGCATCTCCCGGGAGGACCGGATTCTGGCTGCTCTCGTCGCCCGGTATCACCGTCGGGCGGAGCCCAAAGCGGAGCACTTCCTCTACCAGGATCTTCCACCCGCCGACCGTGTCCGCGTGAACCGCATGGCGAGCCTTCTGCGTCTGGCCGATGCCATGGACCGGGAGCACCTTCAGCGCGTACCCGGCGTGACGGCGCGTGTCTCGGGTCGGTCACTCGTCCTCGAGATGGAGGGTCGCGGTGACCTGCTGCTGGAGCACTGGGCCTTGCGCAAGAAGGGACGGATGTTCACTTCCGTCTTTGGGCTGGAGGTCGATGCGGTGCGGGCCCCGCGCCAGCGTGGGCCCGCGGTCATCTGAACAGAGGCTTCAACGGGGGAGGTCTGGAATCCCATGAAGAGGCGTATGAGAGAGGTGCGGGGACTTGTGGCCGGCTCGCTGACCGCAGCGGTGCTGGTGAGTCTGAGTGCGTGTGCGGCCTTCGGTGGCGGACCCGCGTATCCGTCGGTGGCAGGGGCGTACAACGGGGGGGTCTCGGTCGAGGGGCAGGCGATTGACGGCACGCTCGAAATCGTGCAAGAGGGTCCCGACCTGACCGTGGTGTTCGACGCGCCTTCCTTCGGCCTCACGGCCGAGGGGGATGGCTCGGTGGGCGTGGACGGTGAGGCCCGCGTCTTCCTCGACTACGACCTTCAATGCCCTGGGCGGGCGGAGCTCGTGGGCGAATTCACCGATGAAGGGACGCGGTTCGCGGGTCGTATGGTGGCGGTGGATTGCACCGGCGAGATCAACGGGACCTTCTCCTTTCGCCGCTGAGCACCGATCTTGAACCTCCGCGGTCCTGGACCGCGACGGGCCCGGGAGTCCCCACCGGGTCTGCGCCTGTAGCTCAGCTGGATAGAGCAACGGACTTCTAATCCGTAGGTCGGTGGTTCGAGTCCACCCAGGCGCGTCGGGTCGGCGCGGCCGTCGGTACTGATTACCTGGCCGTCCGGGGCGAGCCCCTGGCGGGGCGAGGTCGAACCACCTGTCGGTGGCTCGACCGAGGTTTACCCCTCTTCCGCGATTTGCTAGTTTCCCGTGCTTGGCATCTTCGCCATGCATTCTGGTGGGCGTAGCTCAGTCGGTTAGAGCGCCAGGTTGTGGCCCTGGAGGTCGCCGGTTCAAGTCCGGTCGCTCACCCTCGCCCGAGGCTCAGTGCTGCCCGCTTTGGTGCGGACGTGCCGGGAGGGTGTTGACACCCCCCGAATCCAGAGGTATCGTTATGGCCTTCGCAGCGAGTCGGCCTGGTCGGCCGCCGCTGCGATTTGCTCGAAGGGCGACCACAGATTCGCCCACAGGGCACGCAGATACAGTTGTTTGAAAATCAGGGTTTCGAGAGGAAGAGCGGGCCCATGACCGCTGAGCACTACGTCTCGGCGGCGGCTCACTACGGTGGGCAATGGGTTTGAAACGTAGATTCCGAACGAAGATCGTGAAGATCGCGTTCGATCGAGCTAATCAAGCATTCTTTACGGAGAGTTTGATCCTGGCTCAGGACGAACGCTGGCGGCGTGCTTAACACATGCAAGTCGAACGAGGACCAGGAGGTGCTTGCACCACCTGTAACCGAGTGGCGGACGGGTGAGTAACACGTGACCAACCTACCTTCAGGTGGGGGACAACCCGGGGAAACCTGGGCTAATACCGCATGACGTTTCAGTGTCGCCTGGCACCGAAACCAAAGAGGGCCTCTACTTGTAAGCTCTCGCCTGACGAGGGGGTCGCGGCGTATCAGCTAGTTGGTAGGGTAATGGCCTACCAAGGCGACGACGCGTAGCGGGTCTGAGAGGACGACCCGTCACATTGGGACTGAGATACGGCCCAGACTCCTACGGGAGGCAGCAGTGGGGAATATTGCGCAATGGTCGAAAGACTGACGCAGCGACGCCGCGTGTGGGAGGAAGCCCTTCGGGGTGTAAACCACTGTCAGGGGGGAAGAACCCCGGTCATGGGAATATCATGGCCGGCTGACGGTACCCCCAGAGGAAGCGCCGGCTAACTCCGTGCCAGCAGCCGCGGTAAGACGGAGGGCGCAAGCGTTGTTCGGAATTACTGGGCGTAAAGCG
>CP070829.1:2612851-2633183 GCA_020344755.1 Gemmatimonadales bacterium | reverse complement strand
TCGAGGATCTTCACTCCCAGATCCCGGGCGCCCTCGTCATCACCCTGTCTAAGTGCGCTGCGGTATCCCGCGACCAGCTGATCGAGAGCCTCGGCGGCACGCTCGTGCTGAAGCAGGTGCTGCACCACGGACAAACGGACCTGTGCATCTTGAGGGGCGAGCTCCACGAATTCCGTGAGTGCTCGCAGAGCCTCCTCGGCATCTCCCGCGGAATGCACCCGCTCGGCGTAGGTCCGGAAGTTCTCCCAGGCATCCAGGGTGAAGCCTTGGGAGGCACGAATCCTCCCCATGCGAAGGTAGGATTCGTGCCGGTTCGGAAGGTGCCGAATGACCTTCTTGCAGACCGCGATGGCGTTGTTGGGGAGCTCCGTTTCCAGATAGAGGTCGGTGGCCTTCTCGAAGTGCTCGACCGCACTGTCGTAGGATCCCACCTTGATCAGGATGTCCCCAACCCGATTGTAGAGGCCGGGGTCCGACTGCTCGTCATCCAGCCGATCGATGGCCTTCAAGTACAGCTCGCAGGCTTTTTCCCACTCCTCCCTCTGCTCGTGGCGCCTGGCCTGTTCCTTGAGGGCTTCGACGTTGCTCATTCAGACTCGCTCGGGACCTGGGCAGGGTGACGCGGCGCGCCGAGGCGCTCCGCCGCCCACCGGATCTCTTCGGGGACCTCGCTACCCAGGCTGGCCACCCACGCGAGGAGCGCAGAAAGATCCTCTCCGCCCCGGCGGGAGAGATGACGCGCCACCCGGACGGGGAGGAGCCTGTCCCGGGATGCTTCGGAAGAACCTAATCTGCGGCCGGCGGCCGCCAGCACAAGGGCTTCGGGGACCATCCCGATGACCTCGGTACGGGTGATGCGGCCTCCCATGCCGGCGAGACGAGCCTCCACGGCGACAACGACTTCCATCGGGTCCCGCTGGTCCACGTCCTCCAGGTTCATCGACAGCTGGAGCGCACCCTGGCTCGGGAGCTCCAGACCCAGGGCGCGCAGCCCCGGGAAGCCTCCGCCCACCTCCCTCACCTCCGCGGCGAGGCTCCGGATCTGCGCCGGCGTGATCCCGTCCACCCAGAGGTTCCATGCCAGCAGGAGGGGCCGGGCGCCCACGCAGGTGGCCCCGGCCGTCGGGTGGGGGCCCGCACGGCCTGCAGGCAGATCCGGCTCCCGATCCGGGGGCCAGGTTGGACCCAGCCCCTCCACTCCTCCCCGCCTGAGATCGGCCAGGGCTCGACCGGGGGGGGTGGACGCCTCGCCATAGAAGTAGACCGGGACCCCTTCCTCGGAGAGCCGCGCCCCCACCCTCCGGGCCACCACCACCGCGTCGGCCATCGTGCACCCCACCAAGGGTACGAACGGAAGCACGTCGAGGGCGCCGATTCGGGGGTGGGATCCCCGGTGAGCTCTCAAGTCGATACGCTCCCGTGCGACCCGGGCCACCGCCAGCGATGCCCGTTCCACCGTCCTCGGGTCCCCGATGAGGGTCAGCACGCTCCGGTGATGGTCGGGATCCCGGGACTGATCCAATACCTCGGCACCGGACCGCGCCGCGACCCGGGCTACCTCCTCGAGGAAGCCCGGGTCGCGTCCTTCGCTGAAATTCGGTACCGCTTCCAGGACGGGGAGCATTCTACCAAGGTAGGCTCACTCCCCCCTGGGGAACAGCCGTTTACCGCACCCGAGTCGTGACCTTCTGCACGGGTGCAAGGGCGGGATTCCCGGGCTGAAGCTGGTACGACCACTCGAAGATCATCAACGGGTCACCCAACTCGTCGAAGCCCAGCAACTCCACCCGAACCGCGGCGTATCGGAGCTGGTTGTCGTCCCCGGGCACCTGGAGGACATAGGTGGTCTGGGGCTGCAGGGAGAGGTCCGCGAAGACATACCCCGACGTGGGTGCCACGTCCAGCGACACGCAGTCCACGTCCGCCCCTGGGCCGCACTTCAAAGCCGTGGTCGCGTACCCGAGAGGATAGACCGAGACGCCTGGTCCGGGTACGAGCCACCACCCCTCGGCATCGGTCTCCATCCGGAAGTGTCTCAAGGGGTCGTCGCCGTCCACCACGGGGTCCCACTCCTCGGACTCCTGGAAGATGAATCCGGAGAGGCCGGGGACCGCGAAGTAGTCGTAGACGAATTCGCCGCGGTAGTCCGGCCGGGGAGTGCCTTCCGCCAGTCCGCTTCCGTCGCTCTCGTGCCCGTATTCGTCCACGGCGGTGACGAAATAGCTATAGGTGAGGCCGTTCTCCGCCAACTCGTCCAGGAATCCCTGGGAGTCGGTCTCGCCCAGGAGGAAGGAACCGCCCTCGAACCAGAGGTAGACCCGGTAGAAGGAGAAGTCGCCGGCGGCGCGGGACGCCTCGTTCCACCGCAGGTAGTTCGCCCCATCCAGTGCCACCACATCCAGGCCGCCGGGTGCGGGTGGTGCGGCGTAGGAGGGAACGGTGATTCGAACGGTGTTGGCCGACCCCGTCTCCGTCCCATCGTAACCGACCGCAGAGACGTAGTACTCGTAGCTCTCGCCCGACACGATGTTGACGTCGGTATAGGAGCACAGGCCGTCACTGCAGTTGGTGACCTCGGCGATCAGGAGGTACCCGCCGGTTCCCATGATGCGGGCATAGACGCGAAAGGGCTCCCCGTCCCAGTACGATCCCAGCTCCCAGCTGACCGTCACGGCCCTGTTGTAGTAGGTCACGTCCAGCGCCCGCGGGGCGTCCGGGCCCCCGACGGGCACGAGGATCTCGTCGGTGTTGTCGCAGGCCGCCAGGCCCATCAAGACCACGGCCATTCCCAGCCTCGCCCAGCGCATGATGTCCTCCCCTCTCACGAATTTGGAGTCGGTCCAACTGCTCACCCGTCCCCTTGAGCAGATGGCATGCCACTCCCGTAATTCGTTTTTTTACAGGAAGTTATATCGCTGTCACCGAACCACGAACTGTCCTCTGGAGAGGACAGGCGAGCCTGGGGAGGACGGTCCGGCGTCGTCCTGGTGAACGCTGGCTTCGATGGTGCGGGATCCGGAGCGGTGTCAGCGGGGGAACCGGTCGACGTTCCGCTGCTGGTAGTCGAACTTCAGATCCTGATTGTCCAGCAGGCTCACCTCGAAGCGGAAGCTCCAGTTTCCCGTGGCGGTCTGGAGGAAGTCGAAGTTGGCCCGCCAACGATGCAGGTCCCGTGAGAGCCGGATGGCGTGGTCGTTGAAGCCCCCCTGCTCCAGGTCGTAGGAGGTGCGCCAGCTCATCTCCCACAGTTCGGTGGGCTGGAGACGGATCGAGGCCTGGATCATCTGACTGGGCGTGGCCGTCTCGCTGCGGGGCCTGGAAAGGGCGTACGAGAGCTGTGCCGACCACTCCCCCACTCGCGAGTCACCCCGAGATCGGGGTTGGGCCACCATGCCCGGATCCTCGCTCGGAATCATGGACGATTCGTCATTCCGGCGGAACGAAAGGGGGTCATCCTCTTCGAAGAGATCCTCTTCGTCCTCCTCTTCATCCGGGGGGGCCTCCTCGTCGCCGTCGTCACCGAACCCCAGGAGTCGGAAGACGGAGGATCGACTGTTCAGCGAAAAGCCGAGGTTCATCTGCGTGAGCTTGGGCTTGAACTCCCTCTCGGGGTAGTCCCCGGGTGCGGAGCCGTCGGGCCGGGTGTCCTCGAACAGGTCATGGGTCATACTCAGGGTGAGACCCCGGAGCAGATCCGAGGAGATCTGATTCGAGAGTTGGAGAGACTGGAACCCCAATAGAGCGTCCCCCGACTCGTCCGCCTCCACGAAGTCGTACCGGACTGCACTCGTCCGAAGTGAGAGGAGATTGACGATCTCCGCCTGCGGAAGACGCGTGGGCTCACCGGAGCCGGAGGCCGACTCGGGCTCGGGGCCGGTGGCCGTGTCCGCATCCGAGGCCCGCTTCGCCTCGAAGGTCTGGTTCAGGGTCAAGGCGATCACGTTCCGTGGCTGGATCGATCGTGACCCGAAAACCTGGGTCTGCAGGTCCGTCGGCTGCACCTCCGGGGACCACTCGTAGGTGAAGGACGGTGAGACCTTGTGACGGATCCGCTCGAAGCCGGCAACCCCGGGAAAGAAGCCGTACAGGTCGCTCTTGAGCGTGGCTCCGAACGAGGTCCGGACGGGGCCCGCCACGAAGCTCTGCGCAAGCTCGAGGGTGTCGTTCCGCAGGTAGCTGCTCGAGAAGCTGATCCGGGGGGTCAGGGTCGTAGATCCGATCAACCGCTGCTGGTAGTTGACGGACGCGGACCAGTCCATGGTCTCGGTGGACACGTCGAAGGCATCACCGTAGAGGAGGCTGTCTTCCCCGAGCACCTGGTAGGCCAGCAGCCGATTCCCGTCCCGGGTGGAGAAGCCGAGAATGCCGTCCCGGTCGAAGACTTCGGCCATGGAGGATCCCGGAATCGTATCCCTCACCCCCAGGGTGGTGCCCTTCCGGTACGAGAGGTTCCCGCTCAGGGACAGACTCCCCAGGCTCAAGCCGGAATTCACGCTTCCGGTGAGGGAAGACTGATCCAGCTCCCGGCGAGAGTAGAGGAGGGCCTCGGCCCGGTCGGAGAGGGAGGAGGAGAAGCGGGCACCCCCGCTCCAGGTCAGATTGTTGTAGAAGCGGGCCCGATTCGCGGGCGCGGGAAAGAGGGTGATGGTCTTCAGCGAGAGACTCGCAGACGGGAAGGTCATCTCGACCCGGTCGTCGCTCAGGAACTGTCTCCGATTCCCGTTCACCGAGAGGTTTCCCCAGTCGAAGCGGTGATTGACGCCTCCCTCCGAGTCGATGGACTGCGTGACCTCCTCCGGGTTGAAGGAGTTCTGGGTCACGAACTGTGAGCTGGATGCATAGCGGGCGGACATCCGAAACGAGGTGCGCTCGGAGAGCTCCCAGTTCGCCCGGCTGTCCAGGGTCAGCTCCCGGCCGCCCTCTGATCGCCAGAACCGGCGGAAGTTCACCCCCCCCTGGAGGAACTGCCGAACCCAACTGAAGCGATAGCTGCCGGTGACGGCGGTGTAGTTGTCGTCGAACCAGTCCAGGGCCATGGTGCCGTCCATGTAGTCGTTCATGGCCCAGTAGAAGCCGACGTTGCTGACCCTCCGACGATATCCTCCGCTGGTGCGAACGATGTCGTTCACGCTGAACGAGGGGGTGAGAAGCCCGGAGGCTCGCCCCCGGCCCAGGCTCTGGGCGATGAACGGCAGCCAGGCGACGGGGACATCCGCGAAGTAGAGTCGCACCGGCTGGGCGATCAGGAAGTTGCCGTTGATGATCTTCAGCTGGTCGGTCTCGAAGTGGTAGTGGGGCTCCTCCAACTCGCACGACGTGAAGCGGGCGCCGTGGCCGTAGCTCACCTCCCTGCGTGCCGTCAGGTCCGAGGTCACGTACCAATCGGCGCCTTCGCTGTACTGCGTGCGGGCCGCCAGAGCCCTGCACTCCTCCGTTTGCAGGTCGCAGGTGAGCACGCTGCTGGTCACCTCATCTCCTCCTGGAGGGGTCGAGATGACATTTCCCCAGGCGGTGAGCACCCCGCTCTCCTGGTCGTACTGGATGAGGGTGTCCGAACTGCTCTGCGTGCCGTCCGATCCCCGGAACGCCGCCCGGGTCACCGAGTCTCCGTGCAGGAGAAGGACACCCTGCTGCGCCCGGTATTCCGCCGATACGCCAGAGTACTCGGTGGCCGCATAGCCCTCGAGCGCCAGGAGCTGTGCGAGGATCGAGTCCCCCCCTGGCGGCGCCGCCCTCCGGACGGGTGCCTGGTCCCGGGCGGGCCCGGCGAGGCGGGCCGAATCCGCCAGGATGCGGGCGGAATCCGCGCCGGGACCTCGCGCCAGGTCCCGAAGAAGCTGAAGCTGCCTCGCCCGCGCTGAGTCACGCTGAGCCTGCAACGTGTCTGCAGCCACCTGGGCGGTGTCCCCCACCTGCTGGCCGGAAATCGGGGCCACCGCCAAGGCCACGGCGAGGAAGAGGGCCAGTCCCACCACACTCGAACCCAACTGAGCCCCGCTCGGCGCCCGCCAGGGGGTCCGGATCCGCGTCATCCTCGTTCCACCGCGCCCGGCGCCGGCTCCACGGCCGGCTCGAGCGCCTCATCCCTCTTCCGGTAGACCATGACGGAAAGGAGGATGCTCAACTCGTAGAGGAAGATGAGGGGTACCATCATGATGATCGTGACCATGATGAGGTCCCCGGGGCTGAGCAAGCTGGCGAGAACCGTGATGATGACGATGGCGTGCCGACGCTTGGAGCGGAGGAAGGCGGGCGTCACCAGCCCGAGGACGGAGAGGATCAGCACCACCACGGGAAGCTCGAAGATGAGACCGAACGCCACCAGAAGGCGGATCACGAAGGAGAGGTAGCGGTCCGCCGTGATCATGGGCTGGAGAATCTCGGTCTGGATCCCCAGCAGGAACTCCAAGCTGACCGGGAGTGCGATCTCGTAGGCCAGGAGAACGCCGGCCGCAAACAGGACGAGGCCCCCGTAGAGGCTCGGAATGATGACTCGCTTCTCCCTCTTCTCCAGGGCCGGCGCCAGGAATGCCCACAACTGGTAGATGACCACCGGGAACGCCAGGATCACCCCCGTGAGGACGCTGGTCTTCAGGATGAAGAAGAACGGCGTCATGGGGTCCAGGAAGTTGAGCTTCGCGTCCTCCCCCGTGAGGAAGGGCCGAACGGGGGCCACGATCAGCTCCAGGACGTTGAACCGGTAGATCAGGAAGAACCCGAGTAGGGTCGCGACGACCAAGGCGCCAGCGGCCTTGAAGATCCGCCACCGGAGTTCCTCCAGGTGGTCCAGGAAGGGCATCTCCCCTCGAGGATTCCGGTTGTGGAGCACGTCTTCCTCCCGATCTCCCTATCCCTGGCGCAGTGGCAGCTCCACCTGGTTGAGCGCCTGAAGCTCCTGCCTCTGACGAGTTTCCAGTTCGTCCACGAATTCCTGGAACTCGCCGATGTCCTGGAAGTTCCGATACACGGAGGCGTACCGGACGTAGGCCACCCGATCCAGGGGTCGAAGCGCGTCCATGACCAACTCTCCGATCCGCTCCGACGGAACTTCGACGCCTGCCTGACGGGACAGCACGTCCTCGATTCCGTCGACGATGGACTCCATCACCAGCGCGGAGACGGGACGCTTCGCGCACGCGATCTTGAGGCTGCGGAGGAGCTTCGACCGATCGAACTCCTGCGGGCTTCCGTCCCGCTTCAACACCTGGATCGGGCGCTCTTCGACGTACTCATAGGTGGTGAAGCGGGTCTCGCAAACCAGACACTCCCGGCGCCGGCGTACTGCCCTTCCCCCACGACTGGTCCGGGTGTCCACGACCCGGTTTTCGGAGGCGTCGCACTCGGGGCATCGCATCGTTCAACGCCTCCCGGCCTGAGCCTCAGGGTCGGCGTCCGCCGATTTCCGCAAGCAGATCCCTCGCCAGAGCGGCCGCGGGGTGCTCCGGGTAGGTGTTCACGAGCCGCTCGAGCACCGCGCGCGCCCCGTCCTCGTTCCCCAGCTCCACCTGCAGGACCCCGATCCGGTACAGGCTTTCCGGAACCCGGTCCGAGGTGGGAAAGAGCTCCGGAATCTCGGCAAAAGCGGCGACCGCCTCTTCAAGCCGCTCCTCCTGAACGAGAATGTCCGCCAGGTAGTAGTGCGCGGCGGGCGCGAGGTCGTTCGACGGGTAGCTGGTCAGGAACTGCTCGAAGGCCGCCCGTGCGGCGGACATGGATCCTCGATTGAATTGGCGGATGGCGGCATTGTACATCGCGTCCGCCTCGCCCGTCCCGACCGAGAGCTGCCCTCCCGTCACCTGTCCGGGTTCGGCTCCGGCTCCCTCGACCATCCCACCTCGCCGCAGGGCGTCCATCTGGTCACGCAACGAGGAGATGCTCAGGGAGTTCTGACCCACCATCTCCTGGATCCGATTGAGCTGCGAGCCCAACCGGTTGAGCGTAGTGAGAACGTCTCCCCGAATGTCGACCAGCTCACGGCTCGCACTCCGGAGCGTATCCTGTGTCTGGACCGACTGCCGGAGAATCTCGGTCCGAAGGGAGTCCTGGGCAGCGGCAATGCGCTGTAGCTCCGAGAGCATGTCCTCCCGGAGGTCACGGACGTCCTGCTTGGTGGCGCAGCCGGCCACAGACGCGACGCCGGCGAGCAGGATGAGGACCCTTCTCGCCGGTGATGGTGTGATTGGAAGCATACTGGATGTACAGCCCCTCCTCCGGGGAAGGTCCCGGAGGAGGGGCCAGTAGGGTTACATCCCTGGATCGATGGTTCCGCCGGTGATCGAGAACTCGGCCCGACGGTTCCGCGCCCAGGCCTGCTCGTCGCTCCCCTGCGCCGCGGGGCGCTCCTCCCCGTAGGAGGTGATGGAGAACCGGCTCGCTTCCAGACCGAAGCTGGTGAAGAACTGGCGCACCGCCTCGGCGCGACGCGTACCCAGCGCGAGGTTGTACTCCGTGGATCCCCGTTCGTCCGCGTGGCCCTGGACGCTCAGGCGCAGGGACGGGTTCCCTCGGAGGATCTCCACCTTCTGGCGAAGCATCTGCTCGGCATCGGGACGGATCTCCGACTCGTCATAGTCGAAGTAGACTGTCTCCGTGAGAGTGCGGCGGGCAGCGGCGATGGCGCGCTCGCGGGCAGCGGCGGCCTCCGCCTCGGCCCTGCGGCGGGCCTCCTCCTCGGCGCGACGGCGGGCCTCTTCGGCCTCCCGCGCGGCGCGGATGGAGTCCTGACGCATCTGCTCGAGCTCTTCCGCCGTGGGACCCGTGGGCTCGGGGGGAGGCGGGGGATCCTGACCGCACGCGATTGCGAAGATCGACGCGACCAGCACCGGGACGACTAGGCGACGGTGAGTCATTCCTACTCCGAGGGTTGGATGTGGTTCTGTCTTTGAAAAAAAGACCCTAAGGAAATACCCCAAAATGCGTTGTTGCGCAACGGGTTCTGCCCCGACATGGGGTACCGGAGAGCGTTTCTCATCCTCCCAGGGTCGGCGACCAGTCCGGCTCGCCCACGTCCACACCCCTCAGGAGGGTGCGGATTGCGCCCGTGGCCGTGTCCACGACGAAGAGCCCGTATCCCCAGCTCCGTTCCCCGACGAACACGATGTGACGACCGTCGGGCGCCCAGGAGGGATCCTCGTTGTTCCCCTCCGCAGTCAACTGCAGAAGACTGGACCGATCACCCCGCTGCCCCACGAGGATGTGGAATCGCCCCGACCGTCCGACGCGTCCGTGGAAGGCCACCCGATCTCCGAACGGTGCCCAGTCGGGTGCGGTGTAGTAGCCGGCTCTACCGTACTCGTACGGCGAAATGAGCTCTGCCCCACCTCCGGAGACCGGCATCACGAAGACCTGAGGAACCGCCGTGCCCAGACGGTTCGAGTTGAAGGCCATCCACTCCCCGTCCGAGGAGAACGTGGGGCTCAGGTCCTCCGAGCGCCCCTCGGTGAGGTTCGTGAGGCAGCAGTTCTGCCTCAGATTGTAGCTGAACAGGCCCGTACGCTCGCCGGTGTGGATCTGGAAAGCGACGCGCTCCCCGTCGGGAAGGTAGGACGGCGTGTAGTAGTTCCCCTCCCTCAGGGGCTGGACCAGCTCGTCGCGCCCGGTCGCCAGGTTCTGCTCATAGACCCGCCACTGGAGCGTCGCGGAGTCCATGGCGTTGTAGAGAATCCGGTTCCCATCCGGCGAAAAGGACGGTGAGAGGGCCAGGTCTCCGTGGTCGGTCAGGCGGCCAAGGTTCTCCCCGTCGGAATCGATGATGTAGATCTCCCGGGTCGCTCCACCGTCTCGGGTCATGGAGAAGGCGATCCGGCTGCTCGCCATTCCGGGCTCTCCGAAGATCCACTGCACCACCGCGTCCGAAGCGCGGTGCACCGCCATGCGAAAGCCGGGATCCAACGGATCAGGAAGCCGGAAGCGCCCCTGGTCCTTGATCGTCCCGTAGACCACGTCGTGGACCTCGAGCACGAGGACGAAGCCGTCCCCGCTGCCCTCTACCCGCCCGGTCACGAGCCACACGGCCCCCAACCGGTCCCAGAGGGTGTAGTCCACCCCCTCGCCCCCGAGCTCCTGGGGAAGCCCCGTCATCATCTCGAACCGGTCGGAGTATCCCAGGTCTCGACCTACGATGGCCTCCACCTGGGAGGCCACGGCCTGGCCCCCGAAGCGCCCTGTAAACGGTTTGACGGCCAGAGGCGGAAAGTAGGTGGTCTCATAGACCAGTCCCAGGCGCACTCCGGGCAGGCTGTCCTGCTGGGCTCCGCCGGGAGATGGAAGCGTGGCCGAGACGCCCGCCAGCGCGAGGGCGAGGACGGCGACCGTTCCGGGCGCCGGGCGCGGTGAGCAGCCGCTCCTCCGAGTCTTTGCCTTCAGGGGGTCTTGGGCGGGTGGGGTCATTCTCACTGGATCTCGTGCTGGGGTACCTCTGAATGGCGCTGGCACCCGGGATGACGTGGACGGGAGCGGTGACGGACCGACCGGCCGGCAGTTCTTTCAAAACCCTTGCGGGAGGAACGGTTCCCCCGGTCGGGGATCCCGAGTCTCCGGCGGCGCCGTTGGAGGCTCACGACCGGCCCCAGATCGATCCGGTGGTGAACGGAGGGAACGGCACCGGGTCCCCACCGGAGGGTCTGAAATCGAAGATGATCGGGAGAGATTCGTAGGGGTAGTCCGAGGGCAACGGTCCGAAGCGTCCGCGACCCGCGCAATCGCCAACTGCCCCGAGAGCTTCGAAGTCGAAGTCGGGATTTCCGGACTGCTGGAGGAAGCGGACGTCCCGAACGGTGCCGTCCTCGCGGATGACGAAGTACACCGCGGTGGCCAGGGTCGCCGGAAGTCCGGGGGGGGGCCTGAAGCACCGACGGATCTGACGGATGATGTTCTCGTAGTACTGGGGGAAGTCCTGGCGCAGTCCTTCCATGCGGACCTCGATGTCCTCTCCGGTGAGGTCCTCCTCTGTGGCCTCCTCGGCCGGCGGTGTCGTGGGCTCCTCCGCGACCTCCGGCTCGGGCTGTGGCTCCGGCGTCTCCTCCGCGGGTTCCGGCTCCGGCTCCTCCGGCTGAGGCTGGGCTTCGGGGAGCGGGACCTGGGAGGCGGCCTCCTCCACCGGCGCCTCCTCCGGCCGCTCGATCACCAGTTCTTCCTCCACCGCCGGAACGGTCTCGGCCTCCTCCGTCCGGGAGGGAGGCGGAGACACGATCTGCACCTCGTAGGTGATGAAGGTGAGGGGAGTGGGCTCCCGCAGCGCAGCCAGGAAGGCCAGCACACCGACCCCGCCGTGGATCAGCAAAGATCCCATGAGCGAGCGCGCCGGAGGTCTTCCGCGACCCCGTCGAAACGTCCACTTCACACCGGGTCTCCTCCCCTCGACTCTTTGGCCGGCACGCCGCGGCTCAGTTGCCGGCCCACGGCTCTCCGACGAGACCGAAGGTTACCCCGGTCTGCGCCACCGCGGCGATCACCTGGAGCATCGGGCCGTAATTCGCGGTGGAGTCTCCGCGGATATAGACCATGTCGATTCCGCCGGCCGCCAGCAGCCCCGGAATACCCTCCTGGAACTCGGCTACGGTCAACTCGGTCTCCTCGACGAAGACCCGCCCCTCGGGAGTGACGCTCACGAAGAAGGGGTCGTCCTGGGCCGTCAGGGGCTGCACGTCCGCCCGGGGTACCGCCACCTCGACCCCCCCCTGGAGAATCGGGGCCGTGATGATGAAGATGACCAGCAGGGTGAAGGCCACATCCACCAGTGAGGTCACGTTGATGTTCGCCTCCAGGGGCAGATCCCCGTGGCTCCCTCGTCGTCTCGGCATGCCCGGCTCCCTTCTACCTCCTCGGTCCCTACCCTCTTAGACCCGGCCCTCCCGGGCCAGGGTCCCGATGAACTCGCTGGAGAATCCTTCCAATTCCCCTGTCACGAGATTCAGGCGCGAGACGAAGTGGTTGTAGGCGATCACGGCAGGGATGGCCACGAAGAGACCAGCGACCGTGGTGATGAGAGCCTCTGCCACTCCGGGAGCCACCGCCCCGATGTTGGTGGACCCGGTGGCAGCGATCCCCAGGAAGGCGTTCATCACGCCGATGACGGTCCCCAATAGCCCCATGAGGGGCGAGACGGATCCCACCACAGCCAGCCAGGACAGCCCCCGGGCCAGCTCGTCGCGCTCCTCGGCCTCTTCCTTCTCGAGCACCAGGCGGAGGGAGTCGAGCTGGGCGGAGGAGAGACCCTGCGAAGGGGCCGCACCCTCGCGGAGGGCCCCCGGACGAAGCTCGCTGAAGAAGTTGATCCCTTGGCGGAACACCCGGGAATAGGGGGACTCCGGGAGCGACAGAATCGCCTTGTAGGCATCCTCCATCCGATGTGCCCGCTCCATGGCATCCAGGAAGTCATCGCCCTGGCGCTGCACCGTCCGGAACTGGCGGATCTTCCAGAAGATGATCCACCACGAGAAGAGGGAGAATCCCGCCAGAGCCGTGAGCACCACCTTCGTGGGCAGCGTCCCACCGACCACCATCTCGAGGGCGTTGGTGGGGGCGGCGGCCTGGAGAAGGAAGAGGCTCATTCCGCCCCTCGTGCCTGAGCGGCGATGTAGTCGTAGGTCTCCCTCAGACCCTCCTCCAGAGACCACTGGCTGGACCAGCCCCTGGACTGGAGCTTCCGTGCGTCCAGGCAGCTGTGCCGTAGCTCCCCCGGCCTGGCAGTCCGGTAGTCCCGGCCGGGGCGAATCCCCGCGATCCCCTCCAGGATGTCGGCCAGACGGTTGACCGAAGTCTCCTGTCCGGTCCCCACGTTGAACGCGGTGGCGTCCAACGTCCCGTCGGACTCGAGGGGAATGTCCGACACCAGGAGATTCGCCGCGACCACGTCCCGGACGAAGACGTAATCCCGAGTCTGCTCGCCGTCGCCGAAGATGGCGAGGCCCTCATTCCCGAGAAGCCGGTTGCTGAAGATGGCGACCACCCCGGCCTCACCATGGGGATCCTGCCGCGGCCCGTACACGTTGCTGTACCGGAGCGCGACGTACTCCATCCCGTGGATTCCCCGGTAGTAGTTCAGGTAGAACTCCCCGGCAATCTTGGTTACGCCGTAGGGGGACAAGGGAAGCTTGGGCGCGCGCTCGGGCGTGGGCCGGACCTCCGGCTCGCCGTAGACGACACCACCACTGGAGACGAAGATGAAACGCCGGGTCCCCACCTCCCGGGCCCCCTCCGTGATGTTCAGGAAGCCGTCCACGTTTGTCGCTGCGTCGCGCCTCGGATCATCCACGGAGACCCGGACGTCGATCTGGGCCGCGTGGTGATTGATCACATGGGGACGGACCTCACGGATCAGGTCCCTGGCGGTCTCGGAGCCCACGTCCGCCCTCACGAACTCCACACCGTCCACGAGGTTGTCTCGCTTCCCGCTGGAGAGGTCGTCGATCACCCAGACCCGATCTCCCCGATTCAGGTAGGCCTCCGACACGTGACTGCCGATGAAGCCTGCTCCGCCGGTGACCAGGATACGCCGGGGTTCTTCGTTCATGGATTCCTTCCGCTCGGTTCGTTGCTGGGTGGTTGGGCACGGGAAGGCGCCCCGGGGCCCGATGTCAGGGCCCCCGGGGCGCCGTACCGGGCTCTATCCGGGACAGGACTCGATCATCGGGCGGGCATCTTGCGGTCGAGGCGCATCTCGATTCCCTGCACGAAGACCGGATTTCGGATCATGAGGATGCGGGCCGTGGCCACTTCATTCTGCAACCCCACAATCTGGGCCCGCCCCTCGATGAGCGCGTCGGGCTCATACAGTTCCACGACGAACTCATCCCCGACCTCGAGGCCGTCCCGGCGGCCCAGATCGAGGAAAAGGAAGTTGCCCGGCTGGTGCAGCTCATGGACCTGCGCATACCCGAGGACCCGCCCCACGGCTCCCCCGCTCACGGGGCCCGGGACGACACCGGGCTCACCGGGGTACACGGGAAGTGCTCGAACCAGGTTCCCAATCAGCATCCGTTCGTACTGGGCGTCGACCTGGGCTACCACGCCACCCTCGACCCGGTGGAGCACCGTGACCACTCCAGTGGGTGTCGCCACGAGCCCTGCCATATCCTCCCGCGGTGCGGCCAGGCTGAACACCTGGAGGCGAGTGCCCGGAACCGGCATCCCTTCCTTCAGTTCCAAGACGATCCGGTCGTACATGACCGTGCCCGCACGGGGGGTCCGAACCTCCTCCTCTCCTTCGAATGCCACGATGTGGCCCAGTGCATCCTGGCCGTTGTCGAAGTCGAGGAACGGGGCCGAGTAGTAGATGGACCGGGGCACGGCGAGCCACTGCGCGAGCGCCTCCTCCGCGGCCCGGTTCACCTCGGCCGTGTCCCGCCAGAACTTCGTACGCGCCGGCTCCTGGTAGACCACCGCGGGCTCCATCCCCTCGGGCCGATGCACGACCTCCGGCTCTTCGGCCACGACCATCACCTCGGTGATGTTCCCCTGGTCGTCCGGAATCCTGAAGATCTGCCCGGGATAGATCCAATGGGGATCGTCGATCCGATCTACGTTCGCCTCGTAGATCCGCGGCCAGAGGAAGGGGTCCCCGTAGAAGTGGGCGGCCAGGTCCCAGAGCGTGTTGCCCACCACCACTACGTGCTGGCCACCCTCCGGGCGGTCCAGAACCTGGGCCTCCGCAGAGCCCGGTAGCGCCATGTAGGCCGCGGCGGTCAGGGCAAGAACGGCCGGGAAGGACCGAGTCATGATCTGGGCCCTCTCGTTGAAGAAGAAGCTGTCGTTTCCGGAGAACGTTCCCTGGAAGATAGAGGGAATCGGCTAGGCACCGCAAACCCTTTTTGGAAAAAAACTACAAACGTTTCCTCCCTGGAGCCGAGTCGGATCGACGCACCATTCAGGTCAGATCCAGGACCATGATCCGAGCGTCCTCACGGGGCTGATCGTAGTAGTCCCTCCGCGCCCCCACCTCCCGGAAGCCGCGAGTTCGATACAGGGTGCGAGCCACGTCGTTCGACTCCCGCACCTCCAGGTAGACGGTCCGCGCTCCCCTTCCCCGGGCCACATTCAGGAGGTGATCCAGCAGTTGCCCTCCAAGACCTCTCCCACGCCAGCTGGGCGAGACTGCGATGTTCGCGAGCTCAGCCTGGTCGAGCACACACCAGAGGACCCCGTAGGCGATCACCCCAACGGGCTCCTCGTCCACGACCCACAACTCGGCACCAGGGCCCTCGAGGACGCGATGGAAAGTGGAGGGATGCCAGGGGCTCGAGAACGCCTCCGCCTCGATGCCGGCTACCCGCTGTACGTCGGCCTCGACCATCCTCCGGATCACGCCTCACCACTCCGCTCCGCACCGGTCTCACGAAGATATTCCGGCTCCCAAACGAACGGATTCGCCAGCGGCTGGGTCTCGGGGGCCCGGGCGAGGTACAGGAGGAGGCCGTCGGCCGATGGGAACCCCAGGGGTGGAGGGAGCACTACCCTCTCCTCCTGTTGGAGCTGTGCGAGATGCCGAATCGCGCCGTCTCCACAGAAGGCGGCGGCCACGAGTTCCCGGTCTTCGAGAAGCTGGGGCAATCGAGTGAAGTGGGGGGGGCGCAGCTCCTCCGGCACGCGCCCGTCCAAGCGGTAGGCGGCGGCAAACAACCGATCCCCCCGGGCGTCGAAGAGGACGTATCGGTCGGCGGACTCCAGCGCCGGGGAGTCGGTGGCCATTCCCCACGGACCGGCTCCGCCCGGCAGCGCACGTTCAGTCAGGACCGCCCCGAGGAGGGAGGACACGGCGTACAGCGGAATTCGCAGGGCGTGGCAGAGGCCCTTGCCCGCAGCAGCCGCCACCCGCACACCGGTGAACGATCCCGGCCCGGCCCCCACCACCACTCCCTCGAGAGCTCGACGGTCGACCCCTGCCTCCGCGAGCACGGCGTCCAGTGCGGGCATCAACGCCGATGCGTGCCCCGAACGCTCTCCAAGAAACGCCCGTGCCCGGACCGTTCCGTCCACCGAAACGGCGATGGACCCGACCCGACCAGAGGTCTCCAGGCCGACCAGGACCCGACCGGGAGTCACCCTCCTCCCCCTGCGTCCAGGCTCAGGGGAAAGGTAGGGAGGGCGGGAGGATGCCCAATCCGCGTGACCTCGACCTTCCTCAGGTGCGGGTCACCCCGCACGGTCCTGAGTTCCACTTCCCACCGGTCCTCCGGGAGGTACCTCTCTGCACGTTCCGGCCACTCGACCAGAACGATCTGGTCCTCGCTCAGGTGCTCCTCCCATCCCAACTCCCAGACTTCTTCGGCGGTCGCCAGTCGGTAGAGGTCCATGTGGACCACGTAGATGGGGTGTCCATCCCGGTCGGCAGGATATCGAAAGAGGAGGTTGAATGTGGGCGAGGGGAGGTTTCCGGCCACACCGGCGCCCCGGGCAATGGCACGGGCGAGAACGGACTTGCCCGCCCCGAGTTCCCCCCTCAGTCCGATGAAGACCGGAAGGCCGACGGCCTTCCCGATGGCACCTCCCCAGCGCCGGAGCTCCGGCTCACTCAGCTGCATGGGGCCGGCTCATCACCGATTCACGGCGATGTACACGGTGGCCACCGTCGACGTCACAGCCAGAATGCGCGTCAGCGCCGAATCCCAGTCGAACCCTCCATCGGTCTCTACCTTGGACGGCACGAAGATCCGGCTACCGGGCTCGACATCCGGGGTGTTCCGGAAGAGCCAGAGGGTCTTGGAGACGACGGCCCGGGACCCGTTGGCATACTCCACGCTCACCCGGCCCCGGTCCGCGTTCTGGGCGTACCCGCCGGCCTGCGCGACGAAGTCGTCGAGGGACATTCCACGCCGGTACACGGCCCTGGATTCGAAGAGAACCGCGCCGCTCACCAGCACCGTGTTATCCAGCACGGGGACCACGATGCGATCCCCGCCCGCGAGGACGGCGTCATAGGACGACCCCGGCTCGGCGAGAGCCCGCTCGTAGTCGATCCCGACGGCCACACCGTCTCGGATGAGCCGCACCCCCCCGGAGTACGCCGCATTCGTCAGGCCTCCGGAGCGGGCCATGAGCGAACTGAACCGCTCGTCCCGGCGATTGAGCTGATAGGGACCGGGGCTGACGACCTCTCCCTCAACCGAGACTCGCTGCGATCGGACGAATCCGGGGAGGAGTCGAATGAAGACCTCGTCCCGGTCCTGGAGGGGCACCGCAGCCTCCGACGGAAGCGCTTCAAGCGTGTCCGGAAGGGTCGGCAGGAACTCCGGATCCGGGTAGGGCAAACCGTCTCGAAGCCGCACCATACGGGAGGTTGAGAGCTGCTGCCTCGAGCCTTCGTCGACATCCAGACGCACCACCTCCGCGGACCAAGGCGCAGCCCCCTCCTGAAACCCCCCGGCCAGTAGTACCAGGTCTCCGGCGGTGATCCCACGCGACAGGGGATAGCGTCCCGGATTCCGAACCAGTCCGTAAACGGCCACGGAGTCCGGGACGAGCAGCGCGTCCACCTGGAACACCTGAACCTCGTCGAATTCCTGGAGCAGCGGCCCGGAAGGATCGCTCGTCAGGTCGACCCCGAGCGCGGACCTTGAGCCGGTGCGAAGGTCCAATCGGCTCACCAGCACGTCGGCCGCCAGGGCATCTTCCGTGAGCCCCCCCGCCCGCTGGACCAGGGATCCCACCGTGCTTCCAGGGCGGAGCTGGTACTGCCCGGGCCGCCAAACGGCGCCGGCGATGCTCACCTGTCGTCGGAGGCGGTCCATCACCGGGAAGACGTCGATGACGTCCCCACCCCCCAACTCGAACACAGCGGAACCGGCGAGGACGTCCGCCAGCGGCGCGTCCAAGAGAACCCGGTCCACGCCTCCGGCGCGGTCGGCCGGGGGCACGATACGCAGCACCTGTGCCCGTTCCGTCGCCGCGTCCGGGAGGAGTCCGCCAGCATACCGGACGACCGCGGGGAGACCCTCACCGTCCCGCAACTCATAGATCGCCGGCAGCCGGACCATCCCGCGGAGCGTCACCTGGCCGCCGACCGGGGGCACGAAGACGACGTCTCCCTCCTCGAGTCGGGGGTCGCCTTCCATGGCGCCGGACGTCAGGAAGGGATAGAGGTCGAGTTCCACCGGCTCAAGGCCAGCGCGGCGGAGCAACACCCTGCGGAAGCTCCCATCGTCGGTAGGTCCGCCGGCCAGGTAGAGGGCCTCTAGCACCGTGGCTACCGAGCTTACCTGGTAGGCACCAGGTCGGACCACGGATCCCACCACCCGAACCTGATTGGTCCGAAGTCGCCCCAGGGACACGTCAAAGCGAGTGGAGGCATCCCCTGACCGCCGAACGCCACTGTAGACCTGCCCCAGCCGCTCGTACAGGCGATCCTGCAGTTGCTCAAGGGTGATCCCGTTGACGAAGACCTGTCCGACATCGGGGATAAGGATGAAGCCCTCGCGGGTCACATCCAAGGTGTAGGCCAGCTCTACGTCACCCGTTAGGGCCAGAAGGACCTGGTCCCCGGGGCCCAGCCGGTAATTCTCCCCGACGGGTCCCGTCAGGATGGGATCGAACGTTGTCGAGACCCTGCGGAAGACGTTCCGCCCAAACACCCGGGGGATCGTATCCGGCTCAGCAACGAGGTACCCCAGGCTGTCCGTGCGATAGAGAGAATCCCCTCCGAGAAACGAGTCTCTCGCGAGCCCTCTCTGGTCCCACATACCCTGCGAATCCCCGCGGAGCGTCACCCCGATTCCCCGAAGCGCACCCAGGAATGTGGCGTCGGCTCCCAGCGAATCTGAAATCTCTCCGGACTCCATGGCGTCGAAGTAGGGGTCGGCAAGCGAGGGATTGTATCCCGCCCTCCGCAGGCGGTCGCGGACCTGCGCACGGGTAAGCCCGGACTCCTCCAGGCGACGGATGATCTCATCGGGGGACATGCTCTCCGCCATGCGGCGGAGGTCGGTACCAGGCGGCGGCACTTGGGCGCTGCCTGGCGTGGGGATTAGGACGCCCGCCGTGCACAGCATCACCGTTAGAAACAGGAAGGTCCGTCCCATTCAGTTCAACTCCCGAATCCGACCCGGTGGGGGCCGGGGTCCTCAGTTCGCACGTCGAAAGGGGAAGGCCGCGAGTAGCCCCGCCAGGGCCTCCTGGAAGTTACGGCGGGCGGGATCCCCGTCCTCCATTGGCGCCTGGAGGACTTCCAATGTGAAGGCCAGGACCACGCCCAACATGCCCCCCAGCACGACTCCCAGGGCAAGCCTCAGGGTCAGGCCCCGACCGTCGGGCTTGGGAGGGAGATAGGGGGATTGGAGCACGGTGATCACCGGGGTGTCTCGGACCTCGGAGATCCGCGCCTGCTCGTAGGACTGCAGAAGGGTGTTATAGACCTGTTGGCGATTCAGGACGTCCCGTCCCAAACGGTCCGCCTCCAGACGGGCCTGGGAGAATTCGCCAAAGGCCCGGTTGTTCTGGAGGAATTCCTGCAGCGCCGCCTCTGCATCCCGAAGGTCCTGCTCGGCGACCTCTAACCGTTCCTCGATAAAGCCGCGCTCCGCCCGGGCCTGAGATTGACGGGTCTCCAGGTTGAAGCGGCTGACCTCGTCCAGGAGGCTCTGTCCGATGGCCTGCGAGAGTTCCGGCCAGCGGGTCCGGACGTCCACCGTGACCGTCCCGGTCTCCCGCCCAACGCTGACCGACACCGCCCGCTCCCGAAGCCACTCGATGACCCGCTGCAGCCGCAACTCCGGGGTCTCGCCCTCGATCTCCAACAGTGTCGCGAGCGGGACGCTCTGCCCGTTCACCCGGTACGACTCGGACGCCACCCGGGACAACACTTCCCGGGTAGCCAGGAGCCCCTGGTAGAACGCGGGGGTCTCGCCCTCGTCCCCGCCCCCCACATTCACACCGAACTGGCTCGCCAGCGACACCAGTTGGGAAGCCCCGCTGGAGCCCTGAGGCCGGAAATACGTCGTCGTCGTCCAAGTTCGGTCGCGTGCGAGGGTGGTGAGGATCGCCAGGAACGCCACCAACAGGACGGCACGCACGATGATGCGCCGACGGAGCAGGAGGACGGCAAGGACGTCCCAGAGGGAAATATCATCCTCCTGAGTCCCCGCCGCGGCTCCGGCATTCCGAGCCTCTGAGGGGGAGTCTGTGCCGGGCCCAACCATCATCTTGATCCTGTTCTCTTCCCTCGTGGAGCCGCGCTACGCCAGCCCGCAGTATCGTCAGAAGGGTTCTGGGCGGCAACTGCCGGGGGAGCCCTCATCCCAGCCTCGCCTTGAGTTCGAAGAGCTGGTCACGCAGGAGAGCGGCGCGCTCGAAGTCGAGCGCTTCTGCCGCATCGTTCATCTCCTTCTCCAGGATCTTGGCG
>CP070829.1:2592402-2612751 GCA_020344755.1 Gemmatimonadales bacterium | reverse complement strand
GGACGAGGCGGTGGCCCGGGTAGCGGCGGCGCTGACACCCCACGGCCCGTTCCTCGCCTCGGTGGGGTTGGAAGGTGAGGCCTTCACGGCGTGGACGACAGCCGCCGCCCGGCAAGCCCTCGTCCAGGCGAGGGAGGCTGGCAGCGGGGGAAGCTGATCGCGAGCGGATTCCGGTTGCGGGCCTGATGGGCCGGCGCGCCATGCGCGGCCGGTTGCCGAGGAGGGCGAGGGCACTCGATTGCGCTAACGCACCACCTCGAAGGCCCGATTTCGGTGTGGTCCGTAGCGGTAGACCGCGAAGTCGTCGTCGAACGCCGCGGCTCGCTCGAGGCCAAGGCGCTCCATGACCGCGAAGCTGGTTCGGTCCACCAGGGAGAAGTCCTGATCGGGGAAGGCATGGCCGATGGTCCAGGCGGCTTGAAGATCGGCGGCACCCACCGGCTCGAGCGCCGCCACGCCGCTACGCAGGCCGCGCCAGAACGACTCGGCGGCCTGTCGGTGGATCCGCCAGCGGAGAAGGGTCCAGGTTTCGACGAGCACGTGGTCGGTGGTGACCAGCCGCCCGCTGGCGGAGAGGATCTCGCGGGCGCGGCCGTTGCTGACGTCGGCGGCGTCGGCGGCGGCATACCAGACCGAGGTGTCGACGAACAGGCTCACCGCCGACCGCGATCCATGGCGTCCAAGATCATCTCGTCCTTCTCCGCTGCGATATCGGACCGGCCCGAGCGGCCGAGGTTGAACACCGCAGACGGGTCCGCCGGGATGGCGGGCTCCCCGAGGTCCTCGGCGACGAGGCGTCGGACGTACTCCGCCAGCGAGATCCCGAGCTCTCCGGCCCGGGTCTGGGCGCGACGGAGCATCTCCCGCTCGAACGACAGTTGGGTTCGGGTCATAGCCATCCTACATCATGATGTAAGATGAAGATCGCTGCAATGGGAGAATCTCGCTCCACGGCAGGGGCGATGGGATGGTTCCACGGGCCCCGAACACGGGTGGGAGGGGTGGATCAGACCGCCGCTTCCAAGTCCGTCTTCCGGAAGTCCTCCCCCCGATACAGCAGCGGCTCAGCGGCCAGCGAGGCCACGGCGTAGGTCATGCAGTTGCCGAAGTTGAGGTCCGCCGGGTGCCGACCCTTCCCGAAACGCCGGTACGCCGAGACCGCTTCGCGCCAGTGGAGTTCGCCGAAGGGGACCTCCTGGAGATCCAGCTCATCGATCAATCGCTCCAGGAGCCCCCGGGCGGCGGGACCCAGGCGCGCGGTGAGGACGATGCCGGTCTCCACCAGGGTAGGCGTGCCGATGGCGGGGGCCGGATCGGCCAGCAGCCGTTCCAGGAGGGACTCGTGCCCGTCCTCGCGGAAGATGACGCTGAGGAGCGCCGAGCTGTCGACAATCACACGCCCTCCGGGCCGTATCCGAGGAGGGCTTCCCGCTCCGCCTTGTCCGGCGGATGGCCCAACTGGTCCGGCGGGATCACGCCCCAGACCTCGGCTTCCAGGAAGCGATGCACCCGACCGGTGCGACCCCCTTCCGTGATCCGCATGCGCAACCGTGCCCGGCGGTCCAGGAGGGCCTGGCGGATGGCCTCGGTCTTGGATTCTCCGGTGATGGCCACGACTTCGTCCACCAGCCGGTCGACTTCTGCGTTCTTGATGTTCAGTGCCATGGTAGAAATATGGTGTAATTCCACCACTCTCCACAACTTGCCACCAAGCTGGCCAGGTTCGTCCCCTACTCCCCTTCGCCTTTCTGAACCGAACCAGGCCGCAGTAGACTGACCCCGCCCATGTCCCAAGCCGGAGAGAGTGCCGGGAGTGACCCATCAACCCTCCGCCGGGCGGTTTCGCCGCGCGGCCACCGAATTCGTGCTGATCGTCACCGGGGTGTCGGTGGCGCTGGGTGCCCAGTCCCTCTGGGACTTCGGGCAGGATCGCGAAGCGGAGCGCGAGTACCTGTCGCAGCTCCAGTCCGACCTGGCGGAGAATCAGCGGCGCCTTCAGGACGCGCTGGAGCTGGAGGAGCAACAGGCCGCGGCAGGCGCGGCGGCGCTGAACGCGTTGGCCGCCGGCGCCGAGATCCCCGCCGACTCGGCCCAGGCGTGGCTCATGGAGCGGCGCGGGCTCTTCTACTCCGACCCGAGGCCCATCACCGGGACCTTCTCCGCGCTGGTGGAGACCGGCGACCTGCGCTTGATCCGGGATTCCGAGAAGCGGAACGCCATCATCTCCTACCTTGCCCAGATCGGGGCGGACAAGACCGAGTTCGATCGGTTCGTGGACGATCACCTGTTTGCCCTTCGGATAATCCGTGCCGCGGGATCCGCGCCGGCCCAGTCATGGGGGTCGCTTGGGGACTCGGCTGTCCGAGCCTACCTGGCGGTGCCCACGGATCCGGCCGTCCCCACGGCCCTGGAGCACATCATCACCGCTGCGGAGGTGCGTCAGGTCTACCTGGGACGGATGCTCGAGGCCACGAGAGAGACGGCGGAGGCGCTGGCGGGTCGGTAGCGAGGTGCGGGTGGCGGGGGAATCGACCCGGGCGCGTCACCGGCTGGGATCTCCTCCCTCCTGCGGCGCACGCGTGTTCCCGACGCCGGCCGGGGTCCCACGGCGAAACTGCGGCCCGACCCCTGGCCGCTCCATCCCCGGGCCCCCCACCTCAGAACCGCACCGTGGCCCTCAGCGCCACCTGCCCATCCGTGCCCACAGCCGGGACGATCTCCACCGGTCGGCCCGTGAGGGCCCCCCAACGCCGGGAGAGATAGAACACCCCGAAGCCCGCCCCCGCCAGCGCCGTCACCAGGGCGGTCTGCTCGTCGCTCCCGAGGACCGTGCCCGGCCCATCGTTGTTGATCAGGAGGGCTCCCACGGAAAGTCCCAGAAGGGCCCCGCCCGCGACCGAGCCTACGGAGAGGGCGGTCAGGGTTCCGGCTCCCACGGGCCGGCCCTCGGCCACCGCCCGGTTGGCGGAGGAGGCCAGGGCACCCCCGAGGATGAGGCCCGTCACCCCGCCGCCGATGACCCCGACGACGAACTCCGTCGGGATGCAGATGAACCCGGAGCCTCCCGAGCACTCGGCTCCCGCCGTGACCAGGCCTCCCACCGTGGCGCCCATTGCACCGTACCCGAGGCTGGAGAGCCACCGGGGCGCCTGGGCCTGGGCGGGGCGGGGGCCCGCCAAGAGAAGGAGGATGATGAGGGTGAGACCGGTGCGCGTCGCGGGGCGGTGCATGGGTTCTCCTTCGTGTCGAGGGCCGGGTGGCCCCGAGGGATCGGCTTCGGACACTGGAAGGATGCGCCCCTCGCTGAGGCGGGAGAGTACGTACCCGTACGTATCCAGCCGCCGCCGCTTGGGCCCTAGCGTGGGAGAGACGGATACGAGCCTGCCCGCGCCGACCCAGGAGGAGACCGGTGAGAAGCCGACGGATGAGGAGCTGGACGAAAGGACTACTCGCGGTGGCGGTGGCGCTGCTGGCCGCCTGCAGCGAGGACCCCACCGGCCCGGAGACCTCTCCGGAGGGCACGTGGGGTCTATCGTCAGTGGACGGTCAGGCGCTCCCCTACCGCCTCTACGCGGACCACCAGACGGCGATCTACCTCGCCTCCGGGACCCGGGTGATCCACCCGGACGGCACGTGCATGAACCAGTCCACCTCCGAGACGTATACCCGAAACACCTTCGGCGACGTCAGCCAGACGATCCGGACCACGGACTCCCAGTGTACCTGGCACCGGGAGGGCGGGAACCGCTTCACCATCCGCTCGGAGGACGGGTTCGAAATGGAGGCCCGGGTAGAGGACGGCGACCTGGTGCTCACGGCGCCCAGCGGGAGAGAGTTCCGGTACCGGTGAGGGCGCGGCGGAGCCGCTTCGGCGTCCGCCGCCTGCTCCAAGTCTGCCAGTCAGGTGATCTCGGGGATCAGGCCTGGGTCCAGTTGACGTTGGGTGGCCGGTCGCCGGAGGTCGCTTCGTCGATCCGGTCCAGGGTCTCGTCGGAGAAGAGCGACCCCTCCCGTGCGTACACAGTGCGGAGCTCTCCTGCGGTCATCCCCAGGTCCGGCCACTGGGCCCGAAGGACCACCTCGGTGAGGGACTCGTCCGGGTGCAGGCGGGCGCGCCGGAGCCGCTCGAAGGCGTCCAGGCGGAGCGAGACGGTCTTGTTAGTCATGCTCGAACTATCCATGGACCATCCATCAGTGGCAAGGAGGCACAGACCTGCTGTGCGCTGCAGACTGGAGCGACCCCCCCGGGGCGGTTCCATGGCCCCTCGGGCGCATACTCCAGCGAGCTTCGACCCGGCGACGCACGTCCGGTCCGGGGTCCCAAGCACTCCTGCTGACGGAAGCCTAGCCCTCCCCCAGCACTCCGTCGATCCGAGCGAGTTCCTCGGCCGAGAACGCCGGATTCCGGAGGGCCGCCACGCAGTCCTCCACCTGGGAAACCCGGCTCGAGCCGACCAATGCCGAGGTCACGGTCTCGTGCCGGAGCACCCAGGCCAGCGCCATCTGGGCCAGGCTCTGCCCCCGCTCCCGGGCGATCCCGTTCAGCGTGACGAGCTGCGCCCGCAGCTCCGGTGTGACCTCCTCCCGCCGCAGGAAGCCGTGGGCCTTGGCGGCTCGGGAGTCGGCGGGGACCGCCTCCAGGTAGCGGTCCGTGAGCAGCCCCTGGGCCAGGGGCGAGAAGACGATGCACCCCACCCCCAGCTCCCCCAGCGTCTCCAGGAGCCCCTCCTCCGGCTCCCGGTGGAGCAGGCTGTACTTGGGCTGGTGGAGGACCACGGGGGTGCGGAGCTCCCGCAGGATCTCCACGGCCCGGCGGGTGAGGTCCGGGGGGTAGTTGGAGATCCCGGCGTAGAGCGCCTTGCCCTGCCGCACCGCCTGGTCCAGGGCCCACATGCTCTCCTCCACCGGCGTGTCCGGGTCCGGGCGGTGGTGGTAGAAGACGTCCACGTACTCCAGCCCCATGCGCCGAAGGCTCTGATCCAGGCTGGACAGGAGGTACTTGCGGGAGCCGCCGTCGCCGTAGGGGCCGGGCCACATGCGGTACCCCGCCTTGGTGGAGATCACCAACTCGTCCCGGCGCCCCCGGAGCGCTCCCTTCAGGACCTTCCCGAGCGTCAACTCCGCCGAGCCGGGCTCGGGCCCGTAGTTGTTGGCCAGGTCGAAGTGGGTCACCCCGAGCTCGAAGGCCCGGACGAGCATGGCTTCGCTCTCGGAGAGGGGATCCACGTTTCCGAAGTTGTGCCAGAGGCCCAGGGAGATGGCGGGAAGGCGGAGGCCGCTGTCACCGCAGCGGCGGAAGGTCATGCCGTGGTAGTCGGGGGTCGGGGGCATGGGGTGCGAGCGGGCTCGGGTGGGGGCGGGAAGCGACGGAGGCGCTGCCGCAAACGGGGACGCGCCGGACGGGGAGGAGCGTGGGGGGTACAGTCGGCGGTGGGTCGGGGCCGGTCAACGCCGAAGCCGATACCTCTCCAGGGGATAAGGCCGTGGGCCTCTCCTACCATCCGTCCCCTCGCCGGCGCCGGGGCACGGCGAAGGAGGGACAGACCTCCTCTGCGAAGCCGATCCCGTGCAGCAGGGAGATCCCGTCTTCCCGTAGCGTGTAGACGGTGCCCGTGGGCTCCTGGCCCGATCGCCAGAACAAGACGAAGCTACCTTCGTCGGACGGAACGGAGGCCACGACTCCCCCGTCGTCCTCCCGGAGCCAGGCCCCGCCCTCGGACCGGTACTGCGTGGCGGCCACCTGGAATTCCCCGGTGGCCACCCGGAAGTCCTCGGCTTCGTCCCGTCCTCCTCCCGGCCACCAGGAGGGGCCGAGACCGGGGTCGAAGGCCATGGGAGAGAGGATCACCCAGTCGGGGACATCCGGCCCGGCGGAGTCCACGCTGCGAAGGCAGACCGGCGGGTGGATGCCGGACCCCGGGGCGCAGGCCCCGAGGCACAGGAGCAAGGCCACCTTCCGGACGCTTCGCATTCCTCCTCCACGAAGGACACTCCAGGATCTCGGCCGGCGGGCGGACGAACCCGCCGGGGCCCGGGCCGACAGCGGGGAGATCCGCAGGCACCTTTGTCAAACTACGAGGCCGTCGCCTTGGCCGGCAAAGAGCGGGTGGGCGGGAACGACCTCCCCTGGCCGGGCCGGCCCCCGGGTCCGCGACTCCAGCGTTGTGCACAACCAGCACGAAACGCGGAGCGTGAACACGGCGGGTACCCGCCGCACGTGCGCGAAGCCCCACTTCCCCACACTTTGGGGCCCCATGACGAGCAAGAGTTCCGTGATGAAGGCCCTGGGCGTCTACGTCGCCGCCTCGTGGGCCATCATCCAGGTGATCGACGTGCTGGCCCAGAACCTGGGCCTGCCCTCCTGGGCCTTCGGGTACGCCCTGGTCCTCCTCGCGATCGGGTTTCCCATCGTCGGGGTGACGGCGTTCCTGAACGGCATGCAGGTCCGCCGGGGGAACGCGGCCGAGCCGCGGGAGGGCGCCCGGAGAGTCTTTCGATGGCGCTATGCACTGCTGGGCGGTGTCGCAGCCTTCGGACTCTTCGGCGTTTCACTGGCGGGCTACTGGGCCATGTGGTCCATGGGGATCGGACCGGTGGGCTCGCTCATCGCCAAGGGGGTCCTGGAGGAGAACGACCTGGTCCTCCTCTCGGCCTTCGAGAACGAGACCTCCGACACCCAGCTGGGTTCGGTGGTGACGGGCACGCTGCGGGTGGACCTGGAACGGTCCAACAGCATCCGACTCGTCCCCGAGACCTACCTGGAGAACGTCCTGCGGCGCATGGGCCGGGACTCCGTCGGGTCCGTGGGCCCCGACCTGGCCCGGGAGGCGGCGATTCGGGAAGGGATCAAGGCGGTGATCGAGGGGGAGGTGGCCTCCCTGGGGCCGAGCTTTGTCCTGACGGCGCGGATCGTGAATCCCGAATCCGGCGAGTCCTACGCCTCCTTCCGGGAGACGGCGGACACGGATGCGGAGCTGATCGACGCCCTGGACCGGCTGTCGGCCTCGGTGCGGGAGCGGGCCGGGGAATCGCTGCGGTCCATCGCCGCCGGCGAGCCCCTGGCCGCGGTCACCACCGGGTCCCTCGACGCCCTCAAGCGCTACACCGAGGCGCTCCGGGTCGAGGAGGAGGGGGATCCCCTGGGGGCCATCGCCCTCCTCGACGAGGCCGTGGCGGAGGACAGCACCTTCGCCATGGCGTATCGGAAGCTGGCGGTGATCCACGGGAACCGGGAGGCGTTCGAGCTGCGGGACGCGTACGCCGCGAAAGCCTTCGAGTACCGCAATCGTCTCGGGGAGATCGAGCGGCACCTGGCCGCCGCGTACTACCACCAGACGGCGGGCGACCGGGCGGCCATGATGCGGGAGTACGAGGCCGCCCTGCGGCTGGATCCCAACGAGTCCTCCGCGCTGAACAACCTGGCGGTCCAGTATCGCCTGGAGGACCGCCTGGAAGAGGCGGTGGAGCTTCTCCAACGGGCGGTGTCCGGTACCGGGGAGTCCAACACCGCGTACGCCAACCTGGTCGAGGACCAGCTGGAGCTGGGGGACGTGGAAGGCGCCCGAACCACCTTGCAGCGATTCGAGGAGCGGTTCCCGGAGCAGTACTGGATGCACCGGGCCCGGGCCCTCCTGGGGATCAGCGCCGGGGATGCCGGCGCCGTCCACGCGGCCGTCGAGGAGATCCTGGCCGACCCGGGCACATCCGGGGGCCGGCGGCGAGGCGCCATGCGCTATCAGGCCAGCGTCGACGGGCGCCTGGGCCGGATGCGGGAGTCGGCGGAGCACTCGCTGGAGGCCGCCGCACACGCCGACAGCGCTGGATTCCCAGTGGCCGCTGCTTCCTATGAGCTGGAGGCAGCCGATGCGCTGCTGGTCTCGGGGGACGACCTGTTGCCCAGCGTGATTGCCCGAGTACGGGGGCGTGTCGAGGCGGACGTCCGCGAGGTGGGTCCGGGACTCGCCCGGATCTACGCCGATACCGGCGACCGGGCCGCCCTCACCCTCCTGGCGGAAAACGCGGGGAGCTGGCCGGAGGAGGTTCGGGGCGAGGCCCTGCTGGTGCAGGCGGTGGAGCGCGGCCTCTCTGGCGACCCGACCGCACTCGATCTGCTTCAGGAAGCGGAGGGCCGCATCGACTGTGCGGGCTGCCTCCGACCCTTCGAGGTCATCTTGGCGGAGATGCTCGAAGATTGGGAGCGGGTCGTCGAGGTCGGCGAGGACTTCCTGGCGCGCCCCCTGAACGCCTCTCTCCCGCTGGCCCAGGCCCCCGGGATTCAGCTGCGCGTGGCCCGGGCCTACGAGGCAATGGGCCGAAACGTGGAGGCGGCCCGGCACTACCGGGCGTACGCGGAACTCCGGGCCGGCGGGGATCCGGGAGTGCAGGCCGGGGTGCGGGAGGCCGAGGCACGGGCGCTTCTGCTCGAGCCGGGGGACGCGTAACCCCCGGGCCCCGCGTCTTGCCCGCGGAGATGAACATCCCAAGTCCCCTCCGCGAGGGGATCGACTCAACCGGGGCGCGGCACGGTGCCCATCACCGCAACGGGGCCACCCGCCGTGCTCGGAAGCGGATCACCACCCCTGATAGCTCATGCTCGTGCGAGGCGCGCTTCCCTTGAAGAACGACACCTGGAGGAGGTGGGGCGGCACGTAGAGCGCGCTTGGACGGTCCACGAAGAAGGTGAGCACCTCGCGCCCCGGCTCGCCGCCGCTGAGCACCAGGGTTCTCTCCCGGTCCGGTCCGTAGGGGCGGCCGAGATCGAACCAACGCATCGCGGCCAGCACCTCGTCGCGGGGCGCCCCGGTTCGTAGCACTTCCTCCAACTCGATCCGGCGGGGTGGGTCTTCCAGGGCCCGGAACCAGCGATTGGCGGTGTCGAGGGACTCCCGAGCCTCCAGCGCGTCACCGGTTACCGGGTGCACGAAGGCCCACCGCTCCACTCCACCCTGCTCGTCCAGGAAGACCTCCAACCTGGGCGCGAAGACCACACGGGTCTGGGTCCGAGCGCCAGGCTCGTAGGGGAGGACTCCGATGTCGCGGATCGGATACCACCACATCCGCCACCAGAGTGTATCTCCCGATCCCCTGATGTCCCTGGTAAAGACCGGAGGACCGAGCCGAGCCTCGAGTTCGGCCTCCGTGCTTTCGGGCCCCAGCCACCCGACCGTGACGACGAAGGTGTCGAGCGCCGCGATCGATACCGCGGGCGCTCCGGCGGACCCCAACCGGTGGACCAGGTAGCCGCCCTCCATCATCACGCGGGCACATGCTCCAAGGAGCATCGCCGCCAGGATGGCCAGAATCGGGCGACCCGTCCGCCCCGATGGCGGAGGCACGGCTCCGGGCCCCTGACTGTCTCTCAGCCGCATCTGTTCCTCCGCGCCCCGCGCGCTCCGGATGGGCACCATCAGGGGGCGGATCGTGCACTGGATCGATCCGTAGGACGCGTGATCAGCGTCCTACGGCTCCGCACGTGACCAATGTATCAGCATGGAGCCCCTCGGCAGGAAGCCGCCAGGGGGAAAGGCCTGATCCGGGTGTCGGGGACCGCTCCGCCAGCGGGCCGCCCCAGGGGCCGGGACTCATCCCGTGGGCCGAGCCCCCCGCGCCGAGACCCTCGCCGACCGGACGGGGTAGCATCACAGAGGTCCATCGGACCCTCCCGGGGAGCCACCATGAACGGCCGAGTCGCCCTCACGGCCCTGGTCTTCATTGCCGCCATCACCTCCGCCTCGGGTGCCCAGGGGCAGGAGGTCCTGCCACCCGGCGAGTGGGTGACCGGGCACTTCGTCTACGGCGAAGGGGGCCGCGTCTACGACGTCTACCGCTTCCCCCCCGACTTCCAGGGACTGTTCCGGATCACGGTGGAGTCGGAGGAGTTCGACACCACGGTCCGGGTCGAGGCTCTGGTGGGGGAGGTGTTCCGGATCCTGGCCGACAACGACGACTGCCCGGGCCTGACCTCGGGCACCGACTCCCGGGCCTACGGCGTGGTCCGCCCCGGTGAGCTCCCGGAGGTCCACGTGAGCGGCTGGTCCGAGGAGGACTCGGGACGCTACCGGATCCGCTTGGACCCCCTGCCGCGGGTCGCCCCGGAGGCGCAGCCCGTCGCCTACGGCGCGGACGTTCGCGGGGCGCTGGAGGAGTCGGACGCCTTCGTGAACGGGGTCTTCGAAGACCGATACCGGTTCCAGGGCGCGGCGGGGGACGTGGTGCAGGTGCTGCTCCAGTCGGACGAGTTCGACCCCTTCCTCCAACTCTGGGATTCGGAGACGGGACTCCTGGCTGAAGACGACGACGGGTTCGACATCTCCGACGCCTTGCTCGAGGTGGAGCTCCCGGCGAGTCGGAGCTACGAGATCCGCGTGCGACCCTCGGCCGGCGACTTCCTCCCGGGGAGGTGGATGCTGGGGGCGTACCGGCTCCGGATGGGGATCGGCCTGGACCTGCCGCCGGATCCGACCCGGGGTGGGCTGGCGTTCACCGAAGAGGAACTCGCGGACCTCCACTTCGAGGGCGGCGAGCTCCGGCACGAAGCCCTTGGCTTCGGTTTCCCCGCGCCGTACGGGGAGTTCATGGTGTTGGAGCCGTCGGATCATCCGCCCGAACTCCAGGATCCCGTGGCTCCCACGTGGCACCTCCGTCATCCTGCCTCCGGCCAGAGCCTGACCGTCTCGGTCACCAAGTTCCCCCGGGCCCTGACGAGCACCGATCTCCACCGGCTCGGGAAGTCCTGGCTCGAGATCGGGGTCTTCGCCGAGACCGTGGAGGAGCGGGTGGATTGGGAGGGATCCCGATCCGTCACCTTCCGGATGACGCACCCCTGGATAGAGGGTGGCGAGAGGCAGATGCGCTGCCGCACGTCGGGACCGGACCGGGTCCCCGCGCTCCTGGTCTGCCTCAGCGACGGCAGCACCTTCGGGAGGTCGGTGGCCGGGTTGTGGGTCCGCTGACGGACCTCGAGGCTTCCCGCCTTGTTGCGGGGGCGGTCCGCACCTACCGTGCGTGCGGACCCCGCGGGTCCACGGCTCCGCCCCTCTCCGGATCGTGACCGATGGACGAACATCTTCGCGCCGAGCTCGACGCTTCGCTGGCGGGCGCGTACGAGCTGCTGGAGGAACTCGAGGGCGGCGGGATGTCCCGAGTGTTCCGGGCGGTGGAGACACGGCTCGGGCGCGACGTGGTCATCAAGGTTCTTCCGCGGGACCTCGCCGCGGGTGTGTCGGCTGAACGGTTCGAGCGCGAGATCCAGCTGGCCGCCGCGCTCCAGGATCCTCACGTGGTGCCGATCCTCTCCGCAGGCCGAACCGAGAGCGGGCTACCCTTCTTCACCATGCCGTTCGTGGCGGGCCGATCGCTCCGGGAACGTCTCGAGGACGGGCCCGTCCCGCTGGCGGAGGCGATGGACATCGTCCGGGACGTGGCGATGGCCCTGGACGCGGCCCACCGCCACGGCGTCATCCACCGGGACATCAAGCCGGGAAACGTGCTCCTGACGGGGCGCTCCGCCGTGGTGACGGACTTCGGGATCGCCAAGGCGCTCTCGGAAGCCAGGACGCCCGGCGGGCCGGGGAACCTCACCACCGCGGGGCTCTCCATCGGCACGCCCGCCTACATGTCCCCGGAGCAGGCCGGGGGCGACCCCATCGACCCCAGGTCGGACCTCTACTCATGGGGAATCCTGGCCTACGAGCTTTTGGCGGGTCGCCACCCCTTCGGCGGCAAGACGTCGGGGCAGCAGTATGCCGCCGCGCACCTCTCCGAGACCCCCCGGCCCCTCCGGGAGGTGAATCCTCGCCTACCCGCCGCGGTGGCGGCGCTGGTGATGCGGTGTCTGGAGAAGGACCCGGAGCAGCGGCCGGCCTCGGCCACGGCGCTGCTGGACGCGCTCCGGGAGTCCCTTTCGGAGTTGGGCGGGCCGGGCCCATCGAAGCGGCGATGGATCGGGGTCGGCGCCGCCGGGGCGGCGGTGGTCGTGGTGGGGGTCGCCCTCTTTGCCTCCGACGATGATCGCCAGCGGTGGGCCCGGGACGAGGCGTCGGCGGAGGCCGCCGCCCTGGCCTCGGAGGGACGCATCGAAGAGGCCTTCGAGATCGTCCGGGAGGCGCTGGCCGTCGTGCCGGGTGACAGCGCCCTGATGGCGGCGGCGGCGGAGCTGAGCCGAGCGGTGACCATCACCAGCGACCCTCCCGGGGCCCGCGTCCAGATCCGGCCCTATCGGCCGGGGAGCGTCTGGAGGGAGCTGGGCACCACCCCCCTCGTGGACGTCCGGATTCCCGCGGTCCCGAGCCGAGTCCGCATCGAGGCCGAAGGACACCAGCCCCACGAGGCCGTGATCCGACCCACCCTGGAGGTGCGGCTCCAACCCCTGGATTCGGACCAGGGGTACAGGACGGTGGACGTTCCGGGTGCCACGGTCACCGCGGCCTACTTCATCACCGGCCTGGGACATCTGGAGCCGGAGGTCCTGGCGCCGTTCCAGTTCGGCCGGTACGAAGTGACCAACGCGGAGTTTCGGCGGTTCGTCGACGAGGGTGGGTATGCCCGCCCCGAACTTTGGGCGAACGAACTGCGGGACCCTGGCGCCGCCGTCGGCTGGGCCGAGGCCGTGGCCGGCTTCACCGACGCCACGGGGCGGCCGGGGCCGGTCACGTGGGAGTTCGGAACGTACCCGGCGGGGACCCGCGACCACCCCGTGGGCGGGATCAGCTGGTACGAGGCGGACGCCTTCGCCCGGTTCTCGGGGTTGCAGCTCCCCACCATCTACCACTGGATGCTGGCGGCCAGCTCGGGCCGTGGCGGACTCATCCTCCCGGAGAGCAACGTGGGGACGGCGGCCGTCGCTCCGGTGGGTGCCTTCACGGGGATCAGCGAGTTCGGCGCCTCGGACGTGGCGGGGAACGTCCGGGAGTGGGCTCACAACGCCACCGGGGGCGACCGCTTCATCATGGGCGGATCGGTCCGGGACCCCGCGTACATGTTCTACCACGTGAACTACCGGGATCCCTTCGACCGCGCCCCGGAAAACGGGGTCCGGCTCGCCCGGTACGAGGAAGATCCGGCCTGGGATGCCCTGCGCCGTCCCATCGAACACCTCCTCCGGGACTTCGACGCCGAGACGGTGGCCGACGACGACGTGTTCGCGGTCTACCGGCGGCTCTACGACTACGATGAGCACCCCCTGGAAGCCCGCGTGGAGGCGGTGGACACCACCGACCTCTGGATGCGCGAGCGGATCACCTTCACGGGCCCGGGCCAGGAGCGGGTCATCGGGTACCTCTTCCTTCCCACGGACGGGAGCCCCCCCTACCAGACGCTCTTGTTCTTTCCGGGAGCCAACTCGCTCATCGGCAACGCGCCCATGCCGGAGGCCGGATACGGCAGTGTGGCGAACGACGTGGTGCGGACGGGACGGGCCCTCTTCCACCCCATCTACGAAGGCACGTACGAGCGGCGACAGGACCGGGAGACCGGCACCTGGTACCCCAACGAGAGCAACGCCTACCGGGACCTGATCCTCACGGTCGGCAGGGAGCTGCGCCGATCGGTGGACTACCTCGAGACCCGGCCCGAGGTGGTGGACGCCTCCAGCCTGGCCTACTACGGCGTCAGCTGGGGCGGCTACCTGAGCGGGATCATGATGGCCATCGAGCCCCGGCTCCAGGCCGGGATCCTCCTGTGCCCGGGGCTGACGGTGAACCGGCCCCAGCCCGAGGTGGACCCGTTCCACTTCCTGCCCCGGGTCACGATTCCGGTCCTGATGGTGGACGGGGAGCACGACGCCATCTTCCCCCTGGAGTCGTCGCAGCGGCCCATGTACGAGCTGCTGGGTTCGGCGGCGGGAGAGAAGCGGCACGTCGTGGTTCCCGACGAGGCACACTGCCCCACGCGGACGAGGTTCTGGTCGGAGGCCCTTCCGTGGTTGGAGGACCACGTTCCACCCGCCCCCTAGCCGTCTCCCCGCCGGATCGCGCGGTCGGCGGGGCTGGGTAGAAGGGGCGAAGGTCTACGAAGGACCTTTCGCACGGTGTGGCTGACGAAGTAGAGTGCCGTCCCTCCCCAACCAGGACTCCGACGATGCGCTCCACCCGCCTGCGTACCCTGCCCGGCCTCGTCCCGCTGCTCGTCGCCGCGGCCTGCACCGCACCCGAGACGGCCGTCTTCGTGGACGATGCGGCGCTGGCGGACGAGTCCGAGACCGAAGACTGGCTGGCCTACGGCCGGACCTACAGCGAGCAGCGCTTCAGCCCCCTGGAGCAGGTCAACGTCGGCACGGTGGCCGAGCTCGGGGTCGACTGGTACCTGGACCTCCCCTCGGACCGGGGCCTCGTCTCGACGCCCCTTGTGGCGGACGGGATCCTGTACTTCGTGGGAAGCATGAATCGGGTTCGGGCCGTGGACGCCACGTCCGGCGAGGTCATCTGGGAGTACGACCCGGAAGTGTGGCGCGTGGCCGCCGAACGCATGCGGACCGGGTGGGAGCACAACCGCGGAATCGGGCTCTGGGGGGACAAGGTCTATCTGGCCACCTGGGACGGGCGGCTGCAGGCCGTCGACCGGGCCACCGGAGAGCTGGTCTGGAGCGTCATGACCGTGGATCCCGAGCTCCCGCTCTACATCACCGGGGCGCCGAAGGTCTTCAAGGGGAAGGTCCTCATCGGGAACGGGGGAACGGAGGTCCACGCCGCCCGGGGGTACGTCACCGCCTACGACGCCGAGACGGGGGAGCAGGCGTGGCGGTTCTGGATCGTCCCGGGCAACCCGGCGGACGGGTTCGAGAACGAGGCCATGCGCATGGCCGCCGAGACCTGGACCGGGGAGTGGTGGAAGTACGGCGGCGGCGGCAACGCGTGGCACGGCTTCACCTACGACGCCGAGCTGGACCAGCTCTACATCGGCACGGGGAACGGATCACCCTGGGACCAGAGGGTCCGGAGCCCCGGCGGCGGGGACAACCTCTTCCTCACCTCGGTCGTGGCGCTGGATCCGGACACGGGGGACTACCTCTGGCACTACCAGAACACCCCCGGTGAGACGTGGGACTTCAATTCCAACATGGACATCGTTCTGGCGGACCTGGAGATCGAGGGGGCGACGCGGAAAGTCCTCATGCAGGCCCCGAAGAATGGGTTCTTCTACGTCATCGACCGCACCGACGGTTCGCTCATCTCGGCGGAGCCGTACTCGCCGGTCACCTGGGCCAGCCACGTGGACATGGAGACCGGCCGACCCGTGGAGCGGCCCGGCGCTCGCTACGAGGACGGGGAGGAGGTCGTGGCGCCGGGCCCCGCGGGAGCCCACAGCTGGCACTCCATGTCGTACAACCCGGAGACCGGGCTCGTCTACATCCCCACCATGCACCTGAACTCCCGCTTCTCGCAGGAGGGGATCGACCTGGAGGACTGGACGTCACCCTTCTGGTCCGTGGACGCCGCGGTTCGGTGGTCGGTCGTGGGCAGTTCCCGGGACGACGGTGTCATGGGCACCCTTCAGGCCTGGGATCCGGTCCGGCAGGAGCGGGTCTGGGAGGTTCTCCTGGAAGCCCGCACGAACGGGGGAACCCTGACCACCGCCGGCGGCCTGGTCTTCCAGGGCCACGCGGACGGTCTGTTCAAGGCCTACCACGCGGCCACCGGCGAAGAACTCTGGTCCGCGGACCTGGGGCTCGGGATCACCGCCCCGCCCGTCACCTACTCGGTGGATGGCACCCAGTACGTCGCGCTCCTGGTGGGGTTCGGTGGCGGCGCGGCCGTGACCGCCTCTCTGGGGAACCGGGTCTGGCCCTACGGCCAGCAGACCCGGCGCCTCGTGGCCTTCTCACTGGAGGGTGAGCTGGCCCTCCCCGAGCAGCCCGAGCCCACCCCGCTCGTGCCGCTGGCGGCTCCGGACTTCCAGGTGGATCCGGTGCTGGCCGAGGTCGGCGCATCCCGGTATACGGGCCGCTGCAGCGTGTGCCACAGCACTCCGGGGCAATCGGCTGGAATGGCGCCGGACCTGAGTGCCTCCGCCGTGGTCCTCGACGCGCAGGCCTTCCAGCAGGTGGTCCGAGAGGGCGCACGGACACCGCTGGGCATGCCGCGGTACTCCGAGCTCACCGACGAACAGCTTCTGGCCCTCCGTCACTACATCCGGTCCGTGGCGGAGACGACCGCGCAGGCTTTGGCGGAGATGGAGGGCGGCCAGTAGGTCACACCCCGGCCCGCCCCCTAGCCGTCCCCCCGCCGGATGGCGCGGCCGGGATACGGCGGCCCGGTCCCGGCACCCTCGCCCCAGACCTGGACCCCATTCACCCACACGGCCTCGATGCCTGTGGACGGCGCGTGGGGCTCCTCGAAGGTGGCGTGGTCGCTGACGGTGGCGGGGTGGAAGAGCACCAGGTCGGCCCACATGCCCGGGGCCACTACGCCACGGTTTCGGATGCCCACCTGCTCGGCGCCGAGCAGGGTCATGCGGTGGACGGCTTCCTCCAGCGTGAGGGCGTGCTCCTCCCGGACGTATTGCCGCAGCACGCGGGTGAAGGAGCCGTAGCCCCGGGGGTGGGGCCCGTCCAGGCCGCCGTCGGAGCAGACGTTGGTGTGGGGCCACTGGTACAGGCGCCCGATGTCCTCGTCGGTCATGCTCCGGGCCATGATCCCCTCGTCGGCGTCCTCCGGCGCATCGGGACCGTAGACCATCTCCCGCAGGGCGAGGTACGCCGTCACCGGGTCCTCGCCGCGTTCCTGGGCGATGTCCGCCAGGGTGCGGCCCACGTACGAGGGCTCCGGGCTGAAGCGGCCGAAGATGATCCCGTCGGGGTTGGCCACCTCCCGCAGGGCGAAGTCCACGGCGTCCCGGGTGAAGTTCCCGTCGGGGACCAGCACCGTCATGGTGGACTGCCAGTAGGTGTAGGGGTAGACGTCGGCGGTGACGTCGATGCCGGCGGCCCGGGCGGAGTCGAGCTTGGCGATGAGCTCGTCGGCCCGACCCCACAGGCTGGTCATGGCCAGCTTCATGTGACCCACCTGCACGGGGATGTCGGCCTCCCGGCCGATGCGCAGAATCTCGTCGATGGCCTGCCAGAAGGTGCGGTCCTCGCTGCGGATGTGGCTGATGTAGCGGCCGCCGTGCGCCGCGGCCACCCGGGCCAGGGCGATGACTTCCTCGGTCTCGGAGTCGAAAGCGGGGGTGTACTCCAACCCGGTGCTGAGGCCCAGCGAGCCGCCGTCCCGCAGGTCCGCCTCCAGGAGCACCGACATGGAGTCCACCTCGGCCGGGGTGGCGGCGCGGCGCAAATCGTCCCCCATGACCCGGCGCCGCAAGGAGGCGTGGCCGGTGTAGGAGGCCACGTTGACGGCGGGCGGGGCCTCCACGAAGTCGCTCCAGTACTCGCTCAGGGGGTAGCTGGACCCCCCGTCCTGGCCCACCACCACCGTGGTGATCCCCTGGCTCACCGCGGCTCGGGCATCGGGGTGCTCGTCCAGGAGGCCACGGTCGTGATGGCTGTGCGTGTCGATGAAGCCGGGCGCCAGCACCAGGCCCTCGGCGTCGACGACGGTCTCGCCGGGGGCAGGCGCCAGCTCCCCCACCTCCACGATGTGCCCCTCGCGGATGCGAACGGAGCCCGGGAAGGCCGGCGCTCCCGTGCCGTCCACGAGAAGGGCGCCCTGAATCAGGGTGCTCTCGGGGGGAGGGGAGCCGGGGACGGGGGTGTCGGCGGGCTCGCAGGCCGCCAGGAGCGCGACGAATGCCAGGGCCGAAGCGCTTCCGCGGACACCGCGCCAGGTCCTCATCGCGTGACCTTCCGGAAGAGGATGTCCGTCACCCGGCCGGCGTAGACCCGGAAGCCCGTGGGGGCCCCACCGGCGTCGCGCTCCACCAGGTACGCCACGCCGCCGGCCTCGAACTCGCCCTCCACCGCCGGGAGGAAGGGGAGGGGGTCCGAGCCCGGCCGGTGCAGGACCAGGGCGCCCTCCTCGACACGGAGCTCGTAGTCCACGTCCAGCTCCGCACTGTGGTAGATGCCCGGCAGGGCGTCGGCGTCCGACGGCCCGAGGGTCATGGCCGGCTGGCGCAGGAAGACGGTGCTGCCCACGCGTACGCCCTCCGGCCACTCGTCGGTCCGGGGCTGGAAGGCCACGGGCACGTCGTACCGCTCCGCCACGAAGCGGGTCTCCGAGCGGGGGCTGAGGCGCAGCGACGTCCCGTCGGGGAGGAGCATCTGCAGGGAGCCGTGCCGGACCTCGAAGCGCCAGTAATTGGGCCGGTCCGGGGTGCGGTAGATCCCCACCCAACGATCCAGCTGGGCCGGGGAGAGGGCCACCTCCTCGCCGTCCATCCACGACGCCGGCGCCGGTCCCGACCCTTCGTCCTCGGCGGGAGCCAGCTGGTCGGCCAGGACCACGTCCATGACCTCCATGGCGTAGCCGCCGGCGTTGGCGTCGCCTCGGTTGCAGAGCACCGCTGCACTGGTGTGCTGGTCCGGGAAGCGCACCAGGTGCGCCCGGAAGCCCGCCCAGGCACCACCGTGGCTCACCCGGCGGAGCCCCCGGTACCGGTTCACGTTCAGTCCCAGGGCGTAGTCGATGGTGTCGCCGCTGTTGAGGACGCCGCGGGTGTGCATGCGGTCCAGCAGCTCCTGCCCTCCCACCACCGGGTCGTAGAAGAGGCCGTCCCACTTCACCAGGTCGTCCACCGAGGTGAGGACCTGCCCGTCGCCCCCCATCTGGAAGTTCCAGGCGTGATCGATCTGCCAACCGGACGCCCCGCCGCCGTACCCGGTGGCGCGTCCGGCCACCACCTCGCGGTTGTGGTCCCAGATGAGGGTGTGGGCCATGCCCAGGGGATCGAAGTACCGGTCCTCCAGGAACGCCCGCACCGACTGGCCCGTGGCCCGGCGGACGACGTTGGCCAGCAGGAGGTACCCGGAGTTGGAGTAGAGGTACTCGGCCCCCGGATCGAAGTTGAGGCCCTCCTGCCGGGCAATGAGCTCCACCCCGTCGAACTCGTCGAAGACGTTGTCGAAGTCGGTGCCCTTCAGGTCCATGAGGGTCAGGTAGTCCCGGATGCCACTGGTATGGTTCAACATGTGACGGAGGGTGAGGGAGTGCCCGTAGTCCGGAAGCTCCGGAATCCAGGTCCGCACCTCGTCGTCCAGGGAGAGGGTTCCCTCCACGTCCAGGAGCGCCACGGCGGCGGCGGTGAACTGCTTCGAGACCGACCCGATGTCGAACACCGTGGCGGTGGTGATGGGGATGCCCCAGTCCAGGTTGGCCAGGCCGTAGCCCCTTCCGTAGGCGAGCTTGCCGTCCTGGATGACACCCAGGGCGCACCCCGGCGCGTCCCGTTCCACGAAGGAGAACACCGAGTCCACCCGGTGCTGCACCTCCAGGGGGAGGGTCCAGCGTTGGGCCGCGACGGGGAGCGCGGAGGCGGCCGTGAGGGCCGCGGCCAGGAGTGGGACCCGGAGGGGGCGCCGGGTCCCGATTGGTTTCACCCGTCCCATCTCGACACTCCTGGTTCCGGGGATGGCAAACGCGGGAAGGAATCGGAGGGAGTGGACGATGGGGCGGGGGCTCGGGTGGGGGCAAGGAGCGGGGGCGGTATGGGAGGTAGCGGTGGCGCGGGGGCCGGGTAGCGCAGCGGGGCCGCGGGACCGCCGACCCTACCTGTACGCTCGCGGCCGAGCCGCCCGCACCGTTCCACACAAGCCGCCCGCACCGTTCCAGCACACCGCCTGAACCCTTGCGGCCGAGACACATGCCGCCGGATGTTGCGCCCGTCCTCCGTGCCTCGGCCCCAGGATCGACTCCCTCCGCGCGCCATGACCGATCTCCCCTCCCGCCTCAACGCTGCCCTGCAGGGCCGCTACCGGATCGAGCGTCAGCTCGGCGAGGGCGGAATGGCGACCGTCTTCCTGGCCGAGGATCTGAAGCACGAGCGAAAGGTGGCGATCAAGGTCTTGAAGCCCGAGCTGGCGGCGGTCATCGGGGGCGAGCGATTCGTCGCCGAGATCAAGACCACCGCGGCGCTGCAGCATCCCCACATCCTGCCCCTCTTCGATTCGGGCGAGGCGGCGAGCTTCCTCTACTACGTCATGCCGTTCGTGGAGGGGGAGTCGCTGCGGGAGCGACTGGACCGGGAGAAGCAGCTCGGGGTGGACGAGGCCCTCGGGATCACGAAGGACGTGGCCGACGCCCTGGACTATGCCCACCGGCACGGCGTCATCCACCGGGACATCAAGCCGGAGAACATCCTCCTTCACGACGGGCGGCCCGTGGTTGCGGACTTCGGGATCGCCGTGGCCATCAGCGCGGCGGGGGGTGGCCGCATGACCGAGACGGGGCTGAGCCTGGGCACGCCCCACTACATGAG
>CP070829.1:2571373-2592302 GCA_020344755.1 Gemmatimonadales bacterium | reverse complement strand
GGGGCGCGGGGCGCGGGACCGGGGCTGGAGGCGACGAGGAGGAACCATGAGGAGACCGAGCCGGAGGTGGTGGGTGGCGGTGCTGGCGCTGACGGCGGGCGCAGCCGGCACGATGGGAACCACCGCGTGCATACCGGGCGGGGGATTCATCGCCATTGGGACCGCCATCGACGTACTGCCCCACGGCTTCGTGACGATCACCGTGGCGGGAAGCCGCTACTACTACCACCGGGGTGTCTTCTACCGGCCCCACCGGGGGGGCTTCCTCGTGGTGCCGGCGCCCTACGGAGCCGTGGTCGAAGTGCTCCCGGCCGGATACGTCATGATCCTGGTGCAACGGGACCCCTACGCCTATTACCGTGGCTTCTTCTATGCCCCCCAGGCGGAGCGGTGGATCGTGGTGCGACCCCCGATCGGCGCGTTCGTGCGGGTCCTTCCGCCGGGGGCGGTCACCCGGCGAGTCGGACCGGTGGAGTACAAGGAGTACGCCGGGGTCTGGTACCGTCCCGCCATCCAGGACGGGAAGCGGGGGTACCAGGTGGCGGAGCGTCCGTCCGGGGGCTGACCGCGACACCGGGGCTGACCGCGCTCTCCTCCGGGCCTTCACCCTCGCGCCCGGTCATCCTCCCGCGCGATTCATCCACCCGCGCAGTCAACCCTCCTGCCCGGTCACCCTCCCAGTGCGTCCACCGGATCCACCGACGTTGCGCGCCGGGCCGGCACCACGCAGGCCAGGGCACCGACGGCGAGGAGGATGAGCGCGACGCCTCCCAAGACCCGGATGTCGGTGGCGCCGACACCGAAGAGGAGGGACTCGACCAGCCTCGCCAGGAAGACGGCTGCGCCCGCCCCCAACACCAGGCCGAGGGTGGTGACCTTCAGCCCCTGTCCCACCACCTGCCGGAAGAGGGAGCCCGGGGCCGAGCCCATGGCCATGCGGATCCCGATCTCCTTCTCTCGCTGGGCCACCGAATACGCCAGCGCGCCATAGATCCCCACCACCGCGAGGAAGAGCGCCACCCCGGCGAACACCCCCAGGAGGAGCATGGGCACGCGGCGCCTCGCCAGGGACTCGTCGATCCGGTCCTGCATGCTCCGGACTCCGAAGAGGGGAAGCTCCGGGTCCAGGCGACCCAGGAGGTCCCGGATGTCCGGCGTCAGGGACTCCGCATCCCCGTTCCTCGCCCGGGCGGCAACGGTCATGAAGCGCCGGGGGCGCTGGTGCGAGCTGAAGTAGTAGGCCCCCACGTGCTCGGCCAGGGGAGCCGTGAGGTCGTTCTGCTTGATGGTCTCCACCACCCCGATCACGGTGTAGTAGGCGTCCTCGGGAATGGAGTCCATCCCGGGGACGGCGCCGTAGAGCATCCGGTCCCCGATGGGACTCCGGTCCGGCCAGTACCGGTTCGCCAGCCACTCGTCGATCACCATGACGCCCGGTTGGTCGGGTCCGTCCATCTCCTGGAAGGCTCGGCCCTCCACGATCCGGATCCCCAGGGTCTCGAAGTATCCGGGGGCGGCGTCGGTCTGGAGGGGGGAGATGAGGGACTCCCCGGGGGCCGGCGTGTATCCCTCCGGCGTGACGACGCTGCTGGAGTTGTTCCCCGAGAAGGGGAGCTGGGCCGTGACCGTGAGGGAGGCGGCGTTGGGGAGCGCGTTTCCTTCCTCCACCAGGCGGTCCCAGAACTGCCTCAGGGACTCCCCGTCCGGGTACCGGGCGCTCGGGAGGGAGACGAACCCGGTGAAGACGCCGTCGGGATCGAAGCCTGGGTCCACGGAAAGGGCCTCCCGGAAGCTCACCAGCATGAGGCCGGCGCCGATGAGCATGACGAAGGCCAGGGAGACCTGGCTGGTCACCAGCCCGTTCCTGAGAAGGACCGCCCGCCGACTCGCCGTTCCGGTGCGCGACTCGCTCCGGAAGACCGGGCCGAAGTCTTCCTTCCGGATCTGGGCCATGGGGATGAGGGCGAAGAGGATCGCCGCCCCCACGGACGCGGCGACGGCGAAGAGGAGGACCGGTCCGCTGAAGCCGATCTCCGTTCCCCGGGGAAGGTCCGCAGCCCCCAGCGCCAGGAGGAACCGGATGCCCAGGGCTCCCACCCCGAGTCCCAGGATGCCCCCAACCAATCCCATCACCACCGACTCGGTGAGGATCTGCCCCGCCACGCGCTGACGGGAAGCCCCGAGGGCGAGGCGGGTCGCGGTCTCACCCAACCGTTTCTGCGCCCGGGCCAGGATGAGGTTGGCGATGTTCACACAGCCGATGAGGAGGACGAAGCCCACCCCGCCCCAGAGCAGGAAGAGGACCGGCTGGATATCCCGGATCATGTCCGCCTGGGCGGGCACCACCTGGGTGCTGTACCCCACATCCTCGATGAGCTGCCGGGCGTTCGGGATGGGCCACTGGTCGATCAGCGCCTCGTTCAGCGCAGCGTTCTGGGCCATCGCCTGTTCCACGGATACCCCGGGGGCCAGCCGCGCCAGCATCTGGTAGTTGTTGCTGTGCCACCGCTCGATGGAGCGGTCCTCGTCGGTGAAGGCCGTGGGGACCAGGAACCTCAGGTCCGTGCGCGTGGGCATGAGGAAGTCCTCACCCAGCACCCCCACCACCGTGTAGGGCCGCCCGTCCACCCGGAGCTCCTGACCCACGGCGTCGGGCGAGCCCCCGAAGTACTCCTGCCAGTAGGCGTGCGTCAGGACCACCTTCTGGTGGTTGCCCTCCTCCATCTCCTCTTCCGTGAAGGTACGCCCCAGGACGGGTTGGACCCCCACCAGGGGAAGGAAGGACGGAGTGACCGTCAGCGAGGTGACCTGCTCGGTGCTCCCCGCCTCTCCCACCGTGTGAGCGCTCCCCTGATACAACGCCACCTCCTCGAAGGCCGCGACGTTCTCCCGGCGCTGGAAGAAGTCCACGGTCCCGTTCGACGCCCGGGCCGCGCCGGCCCCGGGGTAGCTGTTGAAGACCGTCACGAGCCGATCCGGCTCGTGGAAGGGGAGAGGCTCGAGGAGGACCGTGTGCACCACGCTGAAGATGGCCACGTTGGCCCCCATACAGACGGCCAGGGTGAGAAGGACGGTGGCGCTGAAGGTCCGTTCACGGAGGAGGAGCTTGAGGCTCTGCCGCAGGTCCCGGGCGAGGTGGTCCATGGTCCGTGGAGTTGGGGCGGATAGTGCGGTCGCCCGTCACGACGAACGCGCACGCCGCCGGGTTTCAGGACGGGCCCGGCGAGCTCCTGGTGACGCGAGGAACGGGGAGGGCCCCCTCCACCGGGGGCGGGGTGGAAGCGCGTGCCGATGCCGACCCGCGGAGGTACCTTGCGGGGCGCGGACCGGGAGGGGTCGGGTCGACGATGCCGCGCCTCCGCATCCTTCGATACACTCCGGAGATCACCATGCGTGCTCTGCCTGTCGTGCTTTCAACCGCGGTCCTCCTCTCCCACACGTCGGGCCTGGCGGCGCAGGACGGATCCCGCCTTCTCCGCCAGCCCTCGCTCAGCGACACCCACGTGGCGTTCACCTACGGGGCCGACGTCTGGGTGGCGCACAGGGAAGGGGGGGAGGCCCGCCGCATCACCAGCACGCCCGCCGTGGAGTCGGAGCCCCATCTCTCCCCCGACGGACGGTGGATCGCCTTCACGTCCAACCGGTCCGGGACCTCCGCCGTGTACGTGGTGCCGGTGGAGGGCGGTATGCCCACCCGCGTGACCTGGTACCCGGCCCCAACCTACGTGCGTGGCTGGACGCACGACGGAACCCGGATCCTCTACGCCTCTACCCGCCAGACCGCTCCCACGGGGTACGAGCGCCTCTGGACCGTCTCTCCCGAGGGAGGGCCTTCGGAGCTGCTCCCGGCGCCCTGGGCCCACGACGGCGATTACTCCCCCGACGGGAGACGCCTCGTGGTGGACCGCGTCAGCCGGTGGGACTGGGAATGGAGGAGCTACCGGGGAGGCCAGAATACGCCCCTGACCATCCTGGATCTGGAGACCCTGGAGGAGACCCGCCTTCCCAACGACCGCACCACCGACCGGTTTCCGGTGTGGATGGAGGAGACCGTCTACTTCCTCTCGGACCGGGATTGGGCCATGAACGTCTGGGCCTATGACCTGGCCTCGGGAGATCTTCGCCAGATCACCCGCTTCGACGACGTGGACGCCAAGTGGCTCACGGGTCATCCGGACGGGACACTGGCGTTGGAGCACGACGGCTACATCAAAGTCCTGGACCCCGTCACCGGAGCGCTGCGGACCGTGGAGATCCAGGTCCAGGGGGACTTCCCCTGGATGACGACGCGCTGGGAGGACGTGAGCTCCCGGGTCTCCTTCGCCTCCCTCTCCCCGTCCGGGGTCCGGGCCGTCATGGAAGCCCGGGGTGAGATCTTCACCGTGCCCGCCGAGGAGGGGGATACGCGGAACCTCTCCCGGTCGTCCGGTGCGGCGGACCGTGCCCCCATCTGGTCCCCGGATGGGGCCACCGTGGCCTGGTTCTCCGACGACGGGGACGGCTACGAGCTCGTCCTGGCGGCCCAGGACGGGATGGGGGAGGCCCGGCGAATCGGGCTCGGCGTCTCGGTGATGGCCTGGGAGCCGTCCTGGTCTCCGGACGGGCGATTCATCTCCTTCGTGGACGACGACGTCCGGGTTCGGGTGGTGGACGTGGAGAGCGGCGAGATCCGCACCGCGGACGTGGGTGGGACCAACCTGGAGCGCGGGGGCATGGATCCGACCTGGTCACCGGATTCCAGGTGGCTGGTCTACGGCAAGACCTTTCCGAACAACTTCCGCCGCATCGTCGTGTGGAACCGCGAGTCCGGCGAGGCCACGGCCCTCACCGACGACATGGCGGATGCCCGGAGCCCGTCGTGGGATCGGGACGGACGCCACCTCTACTTCCTGGCCAGCACCGACCTGGCCCTGGGCTCCGGGTGGGCCAATACCTCGTCCATTACGTCCGACGCCAGCTGGCGGGCCTATGTGGCCGTCCTCCGGTCCGACGATCCTTCGCCCTTCCCACCGGAGAGTGACGAAGAGGAGGTCCGGACCGAGGAAGGCGGCGAGGAAGAGGCCGAGTCCGGGGAGGGAAGGGCAGGCGGTGAGGCCGAGAGGGGCGGGGGTTCGGAGAGCGACGAGGACACGCCGGAGGTTCGCATCGACTTCGACGACTTCCAGCGGCGGGTCATCCCCCTGCCGGTGCGCGGCGACTTCAGCGCCACCACCTCCGGACCGGAGGGGAGCGTCTTCCTCCTCGAGTTCGGTGCCGAGGGCCCGGTCCTCCACAAGTTCACCCTGGAGTCCCGGGAGGCCGACGTCTTCGTCCAGGGCGCCTCCCCGGTGGCGGTGTCCGGCGACGGGGGGAAGATGCTCCTCCGGGCCGGGAGCAACTGGCGCATCGTCGACACGGGCCGGCCGCCCTCCAACGGGGCCGACGGCCGTGTGGAGGTGTCACTCCGCACGCAGCTGGACCGGACCGCCGAGTGGCGGCAGATGTTCGACGAGGCGTGGCGGTACGAGCGGGACTTCTTCTACGACCCGGGGATGCACGGGAACGACTGGGACGCCGTCCGGGAGCGCTATCGTCCCCTGGTGTCCCACATCCGCCACCGCTCGGACCTGAACTACGTCCTGGACCAGGTCAACGGTGAGCTCTCGGTGGGCCACTCCTTCGTCTTCGGTGGGGACCTGCCGGCGGTGGACACCAGCCGGGTGGGCCTCCTGGGCGCGGACTTCGAGGCGGAGGGCGGCCGGTGGCGGATCGCCCGCATCTACACCTACGAGAGCTGGAACCCGAATCTCACCGCCCCCCTGGACCGGCCCGGGCTGGAGGTGGAGGAGGGCCACTACCTGGTGGGCGTGAACGGTCAGGAGCTCACCGCCGACGACGACCCGTACCACCTGCTCGACGGAACCGCGGGCGTCCAGACCGTGCTGCACGTGAACGACGAGCCGCGATTCGAGGGACACTGGACCGTCACGGTAGAGCCCGCTCGGAGCGAGTCCGCCCTGCGCCAGCGGGCCTGGGTGGAGGACAACCGCCGCCGAGTGGACGAGCTCTCCGGCGGCCGGCTGGCGTACGTGTGGGTGCCGAACACCGGGGGCGGGGGAGTGGTGTCGTTCAACCGCTACTTCTTCGCCCAGCAGGACAAGGAGGGGGCCGTCATCGACGAGCGCTTCAACGGAGGTGGCAACCTGGACGACTATATGGTGGACTACATGACCCGGAGCCTCCGGGGGGCCATCACCAACGAGGTGCCCGACGGAGCGCCGATCCTCCTTCCCCAGGGGGTGCTCGGGCCCAAGGTCCTCCTCATCAACGAGCTGGCAGGCTCCGGAGGGGACTATTTCCCCTGGGCCTTCCGCCAGCAGAATGCCGGGCCGCTGGTGGGAACTCGCACCTGGGGGGGACTGGTGAAGTCCTCGGTCCACTACGCCCTCGTGGACGGCGGGGCCCTCACCGCACCGGACAACGCCGTCTTCGATCCCATCAACAACGTCTGGGTGGCGGAGAACGAGGGTGTGCCCCCGGACATCGAAGTGGTCCAGGATGCCCGGGCCGTGGCCCAGGGCCGTGACCCGCAGCTCGAGCGGGCCGTGGAGGAGGCGTTGCGGCTCCTGGAGCTGCAGCCCCGGCGGGAGGTGACTCCGCCACCCTTCCCCCGTCCCGCGAGGAGGCCCGGCGGGCGGTGAGGCCTCCCGTGGCCGGGGGTGGTCGAGTGGCGCCCCCGGCGCTTGGGATCCCGTGCCGATGAGCGGGGCGGACGCCGGGAAGGAGGTGCCGCGGATCGCAGTGCCGGAGGGCGCGGTGCAGCGAGAGGCGGTGCCTCGCTGCCTGGCGTGTGGCGGCACGGAGCGCGCCCCCGAAGCGAAGGTCCGCGCGCAGATGATGGCGACCCGTGAGGATCGGGCGCCCTTCACCTTCGTCCGTTGCACCGGGTGCGGCCTGGTCTTCCTGGATCCGCGCATTCCGCAGGATGCCCTCGGCGCCTTCTACACCGGAGCCTACCTGCCCTACCGGGGTCCGAGGGCTTGGGGCCCCTTCGCCCCCGTGGTGGCGGCTGGGCTGTGGCGGCAGGACCGGAAGCGCGTGGCCCTGGTTCGGCGGCACGCGGAGGTGGGCCCGGGGACCCGTGTCCTGGACGTGGGATGCGGAAAGCCCTCGTTCCTGGAGTCCCTCAGGAGGGCCACGGGGTGCGCGGCGGTGGGGACGGACTTCTCCGACTCGGGGTGGCGGGACGATCCCGGGAGGTGGCGCGAGCTGGACCTCCGGGTGGGGGACATCCACGAGCTCCACCTCGCCGCGCACAGCGACGTGATCACCATGTGGCACTACCTGGAACACGACTATGCGCCGGCGAAGACGCTGGAGCGGATCCGGGAGCTTGCCGCGGGGACCCATGCCCGCCTCTTCGTGGAGGTGCCCGACCACGACTCCTGGACCCGCCGGCGGCACGGTGCCCTCTGGGCCGGATACCATGCCCCCCGGCACACCGCCCTCTACGATCCGGACTCCATCACCACGCTGCTGGAACGGAGCGGTTGGTCGGTGGTGGAGATTCTCCGGCGCGGCTCCCTGGACCCGTTCGTCCTCCACTGGATGAGCCGGATGGAGGCCCGGGGGATCGACTGGTCCGAGAGCATGGCGAGCCGGGCTCCGGGGTTCCTGGCGGGCAAGGTGGCGTGGGGGGTGCGCTTTCGGGGGCGGAGGGACGGGCTGGGGGTCCTGACGGCCGTGGCCCGGCCCCAAGCCTGAACCACCCCCCTCCGTCTGCGGGGGGTCGTCCAGTTCGCCTCGCCCGGAAGTGCACGCGCAGCCGTCTCCCCTACGCCGATTCGCCCTCCCGATCGAAGTCCAGGATCAGCGGCACGTGGTCCACCGCTTCCAGAAAACGGAGGAGATCTTCAGGCGCCAGGGAAGTGGTCATGCCGTTGTCCAGAGGATGGAAGTTCACCGGGGGTCGCTCCAGGAGACCCCGGTCCAGGATCACCGCCACCGCGCCTGTGTGGTCGTTCACCACGGCCAGGGGGCTCACCGCGCCGGCGGTGATGCCCAGGTACTCCATGAGGCGGCGGGAGCTCCCGAAGGAAAGGCTCCCCCTGGCACCCAACCGCTCCCTCAACCATCGCAGGTCCACGTCGCGGTGCTCGAGGCACGAGACCAGCCACATGCTCCCCCTCTTGTCCCTCAGGAACAGGTTCTTGGAGTGGGCCCCCGGAATGCGCCCCCGTTTCTCCCTGGCCTGGTCCACGGTGAAGACCGGCGGATGGGTAAGGGTGCGGTGGGGAATGCCCAGGGCGTCCAGTCGGGCCAGGAGCGCTTCGGGCGTCAGGGGCTCGGTGCCATCCTTGAGTCGTCCGTCCATGGTCTTCCAACCTCCCGGGAGAGGGGCCGTTGCGGCAAGCCCGGCTCCGGCGCCTTAACGAAGTCGCCCCCAGGGGTGTCTCACCTGGAGACGCACCCGCTCTTTCACCACTCCATCCAGACCGGAGGCCTCCCGTGATCCGCCCCGTCCTCGCCGCGCTGGTCGTCGTACTCCTTTTCATACCGATTCCGCTCTCGGCCCAGGACTTCGGGGGTCGCTGGGAGATGACCAGGGAGACCCCCCGAGGGACCATGACCCAGGTCCTCACCCTCGAGCGGGACGGCGAGGAGTGGTCCGGGACCATGACCTTCATGCAGCGAGAGGTCGCCCTGACGAATGTTCAGGTGGATGGCGACCGGCTGACCTTCACCCTCGAGCTTCCAATGCGGCGTCCCGGGGGTGGAGGAGGGGGCGCCATCGAGCAACGCTTCACCGGCACGCTGAAGGGAGACGAGATCTCTGGAGAGATGGAAGGTCCCCGGGGCGCCCAGCCCATGGTCCTGAAGCGGGCGGGTTGAGCCGCGCGGGTGGGCTTCGTCCCGGGTCGTGATGGCCCGGGCCTCTCCTGGACGCTGCGGCGTGGCGTACCCGGGTCGCCCACTGTCCTTCAGGTGCCGGGACGATTCACCCTCGACTCCCCGGCCGGCAACCCCCCGGCTGCTGGAGGCGTCCCACGGTTGAGAGGCGTCGTCCTCGGGGGGCGCCTGGACCACAGCAGCCGGGAGGAACGATGAGGAGCGGGCCAGGATTCGGGGAGGACCTGAGGAACATCGGGCTCATCACACTGGCGGCGGCCGTGGGGGTCACGGCGACGGCCGGGGTCCTCCTCGCTCGCGGGGCACCCGGGCCCGCACCGGTGGCCGACGCGGCGACACCGGTGGTGAGCTCCATGATTCACGTCCAGATGGTCGCCCCCCGTCCCACCGCCACGGTGTGGGTGACCGGGCTCTCGGCCCGGCCACACGCCGAGGCGCGGGTGGTGCTGGAGAAGGTGGAGGTGCGGGCCCTCGAGCGGGCTCGCGAGGCCGTGGCGATCGCCGAGGCCCGGGCGGGAAGGATCGAGCGGGACTGACACCTCGGCGGGAACCTGGACGACACCCCCGCCGGCAGAGGTACCGGCGGGGGTGTCTGGCCCCCTGGGAGCGATCGCCCGCGGCGGAGGGGGCGCACCGTCGGTCCGGGAGCTCCCGCACCGACGGCGGATCTCCAGCGTGATCTCAGTTCCGCTCCCGGAGGTTGTTGAGCTCCGGAATGTCCGCGTGGCTCCGCCAGTCTCCCAGGAGGTGCCGGGCGAAGTACTCGGCACGGAGCCAGTACCAGTAGTCCGACATGTCCCCGTACCCGTGGCGCTGCCCCGGGAAGATGAAGTAGTCGAACCGCTTGTTGGCCCGGATCAGGGCGTGGGCCATGCGCACGGTGTTCGCATGGTGGACGTTGTTGTCCTCGTCACCCGTGGTGAGCAGCAGCTTGCCCTTCAGGTTGCGGGCGAGTGAGGGGTTGTTGTCGATGTCGTACTCGAAGGAGACGTTCCCCTCGTCGTCCACCACCTCCTTCACGCCGTGGTGGGTCTCGGACCAGTACCGGTTGTACACCTGGTTGTCGTGGTTCCCCGACGAGGACACGGCGACCTTGAAGAAGTCGGGATAGTTGAGCATGGCGGCGGTGCTCATGAAGCCGCCACCGGAGTGGCCGTAGATGCCCACCCGGTCCAGGTCGATGAAGCGGTGGCGCATGGCGAGCTGCTCCGCGCCGGCTTTCTTGTCCGCCAACCCGTAGTCCCGGAGGTTCCCGTACCCGTAGTTGTGGTACCACTTGGAGCGGTCGGGATGCCCGCCCCGGTTCCCCAGCGTCACCACGATCATCCCCATCTGCGCCAGGGCCACCTCGTAGGGATTCAGGCTGAAGAACTTCGAGACCGATTCGGTCTGGGGACCCGGGTACACGTACTCCACCAGGGGGTAGACCCTCGTGGAGTCGAAGTCGAAGGGCTTGTACATCACCCCGTAGATGTCCGTGACGCCGTCATCCGCCTTCACGGTGAACGGCTCCGGGAACTGCCATCCCGCTTCGAACAGCTTGGAGAAGTCCGCCTCCTCCAGCTCCATGACCACCTGTCCCCGGCCGTTCCGCAGGACCGTCATGGGCGTGGTGTTCACCCGGGAGTACGAGTGCACGATCCAGCGGGAGGACTCGCTGAACTGGGCGCGGTTGTCGTAGTCGGCTTCGCTGACGAGCTGGAGTCCCGAACCGTCCAGGCCCACCCGGTAGAGGTTCCCGTAGTACGGATCGATGCCGTCCTCCCGACCGTAGGCCACGAAGTAGACGACGCCCGCCGCCTCGTCCACGCTGGCGACGCCCTGGACCGAGAACGGGCCGCTGGTGAGGCGATGCAGGAGCTGCCCGTCATGGCTGTAGTGGTAGAGGTGAGCCCAACCGTCCCGCTCGGACCACCACACGTACGAGCCGTCGTCCAGCCCGTACGGTGACTGCCACTCCTGGTACGTGTTGAGCCGTTCCTCGATGAGGGGGGTGACCTCCATGGTGTTCAGGTCCACCGAGACCAGGTCGACCCGGTGGCGATTCCGGGAGTTGCGCAGGAAGACCAGCTCGTCCGAGCCCTCGGTGATCCACACCGAGCGGCGCGGCTCCTCCGAGTCGGGGTAGAAGAACTGCCGGTCCGTCACCACCGACATGCCCTGGTCCTTCCAGCCGTCGTCCTCGACCTGGGTCATCTCCCGACTCGCCATGTCGAAGACCCAGAGCTCGGCCTGGTTCACATCTTCCTCACCGGGCATCTCGTAGGAGTAGGTCTCCAGCTCCGGACGGTCGTGTCCCGTATTGTGGATCACCCACAGCTCGCCCACCTCCCGGGCGTCGGTCCGCACCGAAGCGAATTTCTGCGAATCCTTGGACCAGGAGATATTGGCGCGGTTCCGCTTGGCCCACTCCTCCTCCTTCTCCGGGTCGTTGATGCCCCGACCCGACCAGTTGGCCGTCCAGGAGTAGTAGTTCTCGCCGTCCTCGGTGAGCTGGATCTCCTCCACCTCCACCTCGTCCTCCGCCTCCTCGGCCTCGTCCCCGGACTTCCCGCGGCGGGCGTCCAGGATGAGCGCGTAGTCGTCCCCCGAGATCATGAAGAGGTTGTGGTTCCGGGCGAAGACCACCCAGGCTCCGTCGGGTGAGACGCTGGCCCAGGACGGGTGGCTGTCCGGCGCCTCGTAGTCCTCCAACTCCCGGAGGGTCTGCGTGGAGACGGTGAATTCGAAGTGGAAGACCTTCTTCTGAGGACGTGCCCGCCGACGCTCGCCTTCCTCCTGCTCCTCTTCCTCCACCTCCTCCTCTTCGACCTCCTCGTCCTGGGACGAGGTGACATCGAACTGCAGCACGTCGTCGGTGATGAAGCGGATGTTCTCGATGGGAAGGTGCTTCCCGTCCCACGGGTCGCGGGTGATGCGGGTCAGCTCCGCCGCGATGACGTCACGGTCGAAGATCTCCCGCTTGTTGGCGCGGGTAGGGTCCACGATCCAGTACCGGGATCCGTCGGAATCCTCCCACTCGTACCAGAACTTCTCGGATCCCTCGATCCAGCGAGGCGTGACCGAGAGGGAGTAGACCATGTCCCGCACGTTGTAGGGCGCGAACCGCTCGGCGAGGAGGAAGTTGGCGGAGCCCTTTCCGCCCACGAATCCGGCCTCGTCCGCCCGGCGGGAGTGGACCTGGCCGTGGGCCGGCGCGGTCACGACCGGAAGGAGAAGGGCCACCGCGAGGGCCAGGACCAACCTCGACCGTGGCTGGTGGGGACGCACGTTCATGAAAGCCTCCGAAGCTACCTGGGGTGCTGGAAAGACCTGAGTGTCCGGGCAAGAGGTGGGGACCGGGCCGATGAGGCAAGGTCCCACGGCGGCAGGGGGTGCCCGTCAGAGGGCCGAGCGGGCCTCCCTGAGCCGAGGGCGCACGGCCCCCGGGCCCCGAGAGGCCCGGGGGAGCCGATGCGGGCGCGGCGGTGGAGTGGGCAGAGCCCAGGGGCTCAGGGGACTCCGCCGGAGCCGTTCCCGTCCTGGGCCGCCACTTCCCGCTCGACCCCCGCGTCCAGGTCGTTCCAGTTGAGGATGGCGTTGAAGCCCAGGAAGAAGTTCCCCTGGGTCTGCCACCGCCAGAAGGGCCGGATGGCGAACATCACCACGTGGCCCTCGCCGACGCGGGCGTCCACCAACTGGGCCTTCCCCTCCAGGGCATCTCCGCCTCCCAGGGCACCGGAGAGGAGCATGCGATCCGCTTCCCCGGGGAAGGTCAGAACGACTCGTGGGCCGTCCTCGTCTCCTCCGCCGAATCCCATGGCCTGTGCCATCCGGCGGAACTCGGCCATCTCGTCCTCGCCCGCGGCCTCTGCCGTGGCCTCGTCGGCGCCCTCGTACCGCGAGAGCTCGGGCCGGTTGGCCATGGGGGTCGTGTTCTGCCACGGCCCTCCCCCTCGTCCGAAGAACCCACCGCCGCCCCCGCCCCCGGCGCTCAGCACCACGTCGTTCTTGAAGTACACGGGCATCTGGGTCCCCGTGTACCCGTAGACCAGCGGGCTGCGGGAATCGGAGATGATGCCCCGGTGCACGGAGCCCGGCGCCACGAGCCCGTCCGGGTCCTCCACCGTCACGTCCGGCGTGATGCCGTATTCCGGGAAGATGGACGCCGTGGCCCCTTCGACGATGAGAGTGCCCCCCTCGCGGACGAACCGTGCCAACTCCACCAGGCCCTGGAAGCCCATCCCGCCGCGGATGTCCTCGCTCTCGTCGATCCCGCCCAGGTTGGGGAACCGGTCGGTCTTCATGTAGGGCAGGGGGAGCTCACCGGTCATGGCGATTCCCTCCACCTGGCTCTGGGCATCCCCACCCACGTGGGGATAGATGATCACGTCGTACTTCGCCCGCAGACCACCCTCCCGGGTGACCTGGTCCGAGAAGTAGTCGTAGGGGATCCCGTAGTAGTCGAGGGCACCCCGGACCCACCCCTCGTCCTGGGTGCGACGCCACGAGTGGATGTACCCGACGCGCGGGACGTCCAGGTCGTGGGTCGGAACGCTCGGTACCTCCCGGGCGGCCCAGCCGGACAGCCCCAGCTCCGTCAGGCTGGCCTCCAGGGCGGTGCGCTGGGCCGATGCGTCGGGAATGATGAAGGCGCCGGCCCGGAAGGTGTGCCCCTCCAGCTCGAAGTCCTCCTCCGCCGCCAGCATGGAGACGTCGGCGTGGCGGAATCGGAAGGTGACGAGGCTGTTGTCGGTGGTGTGGTCCACCACCAGGACGTCCCCGCGTCCGGCCACGATTCCGCCGCCGGCTCGCACCGGCCCGGTCACCGGGTTCATGCCCGCCTCCAGGATCGCCGGGTCCTCGACGGCGTGCAGCTCCAGGTTGCGCATCAGCTGGAAGGTCCAGCCGGTGTCGTCGTACGGCCGCGGGTTGTCCAGTGAGAAAGCCTGAAGTGAGAAGTACATGTCCGCCAGCGTCCGGTAGGGCTGGTCGGCGCGGACGATGTAGTCTCCCTCCTCCACCCGGACCCCTCCCACCTCGAAGTCGTCCGCCGCCCGGTGGAACTCCAGCCCCTGCGTCATGAGGTCGTTCACGGCCTGGGCCGCGTCGGCCTTCCGCCGCTGATCCGCCGGAAGGACCCACCCGTGCACCGGGCCGTCGATGCCCTTCTGCACCGAGCGCCGGTTCTTGAGCCAGTAGTTCTCCAGGAACCACTCCCGGTGGTCCGCCGTGTACTTGAGGGAGAAGAGGACCCCGGACTGCTGGATGTTGGTGTTGTTCCGGGGCCCCCACTGGATCTCCTGATCCGGCGGGTTGGGTCGGTACCACTCCCGTGAGGTCGTGGTGCGGCCGGCCCTGGAGGTGCGGTTCTCGGGCCCGTAGCTGTGGACCTCGTAGAAGCGGCCGATGGCGTTGTGGGCGTGGGCCACCGTGAACATGTAGTTCGGCGTCCAGCCGTCATAGAAGTTGTACGTCCAGACACCGGGGACGTCCCGTTTGGTGAGCTCCAGCACATCGTTCTCCGCCAGCACCCACCACTCCCCGATGGTGATGGCATCGAAGGCCTCGTTGTAGGGCCCCGTGCCGGTGGAGACGTAGAGGTAGGTGGACGACTCGTGCAGGTCGTGCATGATGGTGGGCGTCCACTCCAGGAACGTCCGGTTCACGTGCTGGGTCAGCGCCAGCATCTGCCCCATGGCGTCCCGGTTGTTGTCGTGGGCTACGTACCGTCCCCAGTACATGAGGGGCAGTTGGGCCTCCCCCTCCGGCCGCTCCTTGTTGAAGTAGTACCGGTCCACCTGCTTCTCCCGGCCGTCGGGCTCGATGACCGGGGTGATGAAGGTGATGACGTTCTCCCGGATGTCCTGGATGAAGGGGGACTCCTGGACCACCAGCCGGTAGGCGAGCTCCTGGAGCATCTCCGGTCCCCCCAACTCCGTGGAGTGGATCCCGGAGGTGACCCAGTAGATGGGCTTGGCCACCTCCTCGATGAGCTCCCGGGCCCGCTCCTCGGAGGTCGCCCGGGGATCGGTAAGCTCCGCCAGGTAGCTCCCGTACTGCTCCAGGTTGGCGATGGTGGCCTCGTCGGCGATGGCCATCAGGACCATCTCCCGCCCCTCCTCGGTGAGCCCCATGCTCATGACCGTGGCCCGGGGGGAGGCGTCGGCGATGGCGCGCAGGTAGCGGTGGATGTCGGTGGCGTAGGTGACCTCGCCCGGGTGGCCCACGATGCGGCCGTGGAAGTCCAACGGGGTGGGAACCAGGTCCGACGCTGGAAGATGGTCCACCAGCTCGGTGGTGATCCGGTCATCCTGGAGATGCTCGGCGATGAGCCGGGTGTACTCCTCGTCGATGGGCTGACCCCAGCGGGTCGTCTGCGCCGGCAGGGCGTCGGACCCCGCTGCGGCCAGGAGGGCGGCGGCCACGAGGTGTACGGTGGGGCGGATGCCGAGCCTGAATCGCCGGGGCTGAGGCACGAAGCGGAGCATGGGTCCCCCTTGCAGGGATCGCGGGTGTCGCGTCCCGGTCCCGGTCCACCGGAGGATGGGCCTGCAGGCGGGACGCTCGGTACGCTTGGGGTTTAGGACCGACCCCGCCCGATGCGCAAGGAGGGAGCGCGGGCCGGCGCTCGCTAGGCCGAGCGTTCCCTGGCTTCGGCTCGTCCCTTGGCGCCCACCGCGCCGGCCCCGCCTTCGTCGTCGATGCAGTGGGTCAGGATGTCCACCATGTGGAGGTCGAGGGACGATCCGGCCTCGGTGCGGAGCACCTCCAAGGCCTCGTCGATGGACCGACCCTTCCGGTGGGGACGCTTGGCGGTGAGGGCCTCGTAGACGTCGGCCACCGCCAGGGCCCGGGCCCCCCGATCCAGCCGGTCCGCGCCGAGCCCCCACGGGTAGCCGCTGCCGTCCAGCCGTTCATGATGGCAGGCGGCGGTCCGCGCCACGTCCCGGAAGCCCGGAACGCCCTGGAGGATCTCCAGTGTGAGCTGCGCGTGACTGCGCATGGCCTTCCACTCCGACTCGTTCAGCGGGCCGGGCTTGTCCAGGATGCGGTTCGAGACTCCCAGCTTCCCGATATCGTGGAGGAGCGCGGCGCGATAGAGCCGCCGGACTTCCTCGGCGGGAAGCCCCAGGCGCCGGGCCATGAGCCGTACCACCTCGGCGACCCGGCGGGAGTGGAGGTAGGCGTACGGGGTCTTGTCGTCGACGACTTCCGCGTAGACCCGGGCGATGTGGTCCAGCTCCGGCGGGGCCAGAGGACGTTGCTGGCCCGGTGGCTCGAGCCCGGCCAGGGACGCGGCGTCCCGGCAGTCCCGGATCACGGACCACCACGTTGCCCGGTGGGACCAGGACAGCACCACATCCGACACCTCGGGGTCGAACCAACGCCCGCGACGGTCCTTCACCACCGCGTGCACGGCGGAAGGGCCTCCCTGGTGGAGGAATACGTCCACCGTCTGGGCCAGTCCGATAATCCGGGACAGCAAGGGAATGGACGTTCCCGCCAGCCCCTGTGGATACCCGCCCCCGTCCCAATGCTCGCCCAGATTCCGGATCGCCGTGGCCGTGGCGTCGGACAGTCCCAGGTCCAACGCGACCTCGGCCCCCCGGGTGGACCGGACCCCGGTGAGCTTCCGCGCCAATCGTCGCCCCCCCCGGGCCAGGCGGGCGGCGTGGCGGAGGCGGCCCCAGGGGGTCCCGCCCATTGCGGCGGAAGCCAGAGCCGTCCGGGCGGCGGTGGGGGAGTGCGACCAGTCCGCGAAGCGCATCCTTCGTTTCACGAGCTGGTCGTCGCTCCCGAAGGCGGCAGCGACGGCACTGGCGTTGGCGGGGCCGCCTGCGTCCTTGAGCAACGCAGCGCAGAAGAGGTCCGACCGAACTTCCGCCGGGAGCTGCAGTGCCTCGGCGATCTCCATTGCGATGCGGCAGGTACGGACCGCATGTCCCGTCGTTTGGCCCTCGGAGAGGTCCAGGGCGGGAGAGAGAGATGCGATCAGGCTGGCGCGCGAGGCTCGGCGGTCCATGACCTCTGGCTGCGGCGTGGAGAGTCGGCGTGGTGAGGGCCCGTAAATATTTGTTTACGAGCCGCCGAGGGGAAGGGAAATTTCATATCCCTCCTCAGAGGCCGGGACTTCTACTTGCTCAGCCCGCGGGTCTCGTCCTGAAGAAAGGCGCAATCTTCGCCTCACTTCCCTCGCGACTTTCGCCTCGGCCACCCTCGTGTCGCTCGTTCGGTGTCCCTGGCGATCCTCGCCGCGCCGGGGGTGGGGCCCCCGGCCGCAAGCTGCTTCCGGCGGTCAGGACACCACCTTGGGCGCCGGCGGCTTTCCCTTCTCCAGGTGGGGAACCCCGTCCGTCATCCATGCCGGGGCATCGGCACCTCGGAGGTGATGGTCGAAGTACTCCCACATCCGGGTCTGGAAGTCCTTCTGATTGGCCTCCTCCTGGAGGTGGTGCGGCTCGTCGGGGTAGGACAGGAGAATCACCTCCTTTCCCAGGCGGCGGGCCGCGGTGAAGAACTCGAGCCCCTGGTTCCAGTCCACCGCGCCGTCCGCGGTCCCGTGCAGGATCATGAAGGGGGTGGTGATCTTGTCCGCGTGGTGCACCGGCGACTGGCGCACGTAGAGGTCGAAGTCGTCCCACGGCGTCACCCCGAAGCGTCCCTGGCTCCACTCCAGGATCGGGCCGTTTCCGTTCCCCGTCCGCTTGTAGAGGATGTTGTACATGCTCATGAGGTTGGTGAGGGGAGCTCCCGTCACCACGGCTGCGAACATGTCGGTCTGGGTTACGATGAACGAGGACTGGTACCCACCCCACGAATGTCCCTGCAGCCCGATCCGGTCGGGATCGGCGTACCCCTGGTCGATGACCGCCTGGACGGCGGAGGTGATGTCGTCCAGCGCCGAGATGCCGGGCAGCCCGTCGTCGTAGACGATGTCGGGCATGAAGAAGAGGTAACCGTTGCTGGCGTAGGTGGAGGCGTGGGGGCGGTCGTCGTACACCGGCGGGGAGAACTGGTGGTGACGCTGGCTCATCTTCTCGTAGAAGTAGACCACCATCGGGTACCGCTCACCGGCCTGGTATCCGGCCGGCAGGGTGAGGGTCCCCTGGAGCCGGTTCCCTCGCTGGTCCACGTAGTCGATGAGGACCCGATCCCCCCAGGCGAACTCGGCGATCTGGGGGTTGGCGTCGGTGATCCGGTGGGGGGCCTCGAAGTCGGTATCCGCCAGCCACCAGTCCGGGAACTGACGGAAGGTCTGGCGCGTGAAGACCACACGGTCGGCGTCGTCTGCCTTCCGCACGCTCCCGATCATCTCTTCGTCGAAGAGGAGGGGTGCCGGGTCCGAGCCGGGCCGGGCGCGGGCGTACCCCGATCGCTTGGTCCACTCCCCGTACGCCGACAGGAGGACTCCCCGGGGATCCACGAAGTCCGCCTCCCGGTCCAGCCGTACCACTCGGTAGCGGACCTCCTCCCGGGCCCCGGCACCCCCCGTGACGTCCTGCGGTACGCCCCCCGCCAGCGGGACCGCATGGACGTCGTAGCGAGTGTAGAGGAGGACGCGGCCGTCCTCTGTCCATCCGCCCACGCCGTAGGCCGGGCGCTCCGCCACCAGGTCGAATTCCCGGTCGATGTAGTCCACGCCCGTCGCTGCGGTGAGGTTCACCGTTTCAAGCGTGTTCAGGTTCACCGAGTACAGGACCTCGTCCTGGGCGTAGAGCGCCCATCGCCCGTCAGGGGATGTCCCCATGGCCCTGCGGACCCCGGTGGCGAACACCTCCTGAGACCCGGTGCCCGGATCGATGCGCACCAGGTCCGCCCGACCGCCCTGCGCGTCGTAGTCCCACCGGTACGGTTCGTCCCGGAAGCCCACGGCCCACCGGCCGTCCTCGGTCAGCTCCACCCGGGGCATGGCCTCGGTGGCCAGGCGGACGAAGGTGCCCTCGTCCACGTTGTAGACCGTGGCATAGGTGGAGCGGCGATCCCCGTTGGCGGTGATCATCTGCCGGGATTGCAGCTCGTCGTCCTTCCAGTGCCAGACGTCCACATTCGGACCGTCGTCGTCCGCTTCCCACTCCTCCTCCTGGTCCTTGATGCCCAGGAGGAGCCGGGCGCCGTCTTCGGTGAAGGAGGGACCGGTCAGCTCGGAGAGGACGAACCCTTCCGGGAAGCCTGAGCTCTCCCCGGGGGCCACCGCCCGGGTCTCCACGGACCCGGCGCCGATCCCGGTAGCCAGGACAAGGTGGTTCACCCGGTGGGCGGCTCCCTCCTCCTCCGAGCCTGCCAGCACGGCGAGGCGGTCCCCGGCTTCGCTCCACGAGAGGTCCTCGAAGCGCTCCTCGGCGCTGCGGATGGACTGGATGCGGGCATCCGCCAGCGTCATGAGGTAGAGGCCGTTGCCCGCGTGCTCCGCGGCGTCCACCAGGTAGGCCAGGTGGGACGACGGTTCGTTGAAGGCGAATTCGGAGACATTCCCGAGGTTCAGGACCGTTCCAGAGACCAGGTCCCGGAGGAGCAGGTCCGATCCCCGGTGGTCCGCCTCCCGGTCGGAGCGGTCCCGATGGATCGCGAGCCACCGGCCGTCCTCCGAGAACCTTGCGGACCGGACACCCGGGTAGGTTTCCTCCGCTCCGGAGCCGAGCTCCCGCACATGGAGGGTTCGGGGGACCGGCTGACGGTCCTGGCGGAGCTTCTCGGCCTCCTCCTCCGGGGGCGACGTCAGGAAGGCCACCCAGTGCCCGTCACTGGAAAAGAGGGCATCCCCTCCGTTGACCGCCTCATGGGAAGTCGTTCCGTCCAGTTGCCGCACGAAGAACCGGTCGTCCCCCTCGTTTGGGCTGTAGGCGTACGTCATCCACGCGCCGTCCGGAGAGAGGGTGACCTCCGTGACCCGGTTCCACTCCCCGTACTCGGCCAGCGTGAGGGGGCGGACCTCCTGGGCGACGAGTCCGGCGGGGAGAAGGACCGCCAGGACCACGGGGAAGATTCGACGGAGCGAGGGCAGGAGCGCGGTGCGGGGCATGGTTCGTCTCGGGAGAAGGCGGGGGCCCACGGACGGGCCTGACGGACGTCCCCGGATGCTGAGGCGGGTCCCGCCCGGGCACAAGCCCGGCCCACCTCGTGCCCCGGGACCCGGGACGGTCCGGCTGCCGTCGGGGCTTGCTCCCCCGGAGGAAAGTCGCCCCCCGCGACGGCCCGCGAATGGGCACCGACCGGGCAGAAGCGGCCGGCCCTCCTTGCACACCGCGCTCCACTCCACTCTCCGACCTCCGCCCCGTCCACCGTCCGAGCGGGGGTGGAATCCCCCACAAGGTTTGCCGGAAAACTCCTATGGCTGCATTCAAGGCCGTGTGCAAATCTGACACACCGTGCGACGTCGCCGGAGGACCCCGTCGGGGAAGGACCCGGGTTCCTCCTTGAGATGCGATGCCTGACGGCCTCCCACGCCAGGATTGCGATAGATGCAACTCCGATCCGACCCCATCCGGGAGGCGCGCGCATGTATTATCCCACATCCCATCCCTGGACGGAGAACGAGACGCTCGGTGAACACCTGGAACGACGAGGTGTGAGCCGGCGCCAGTTCCTGAAGTACTGCGGTGAACTGGCGGTCATGATGGGCGTGAGCCAAGCCTTCGCGCCTCAGATCGCCCGGGCACTCCAGGATCAGCGCCGTCCGTCCGTCATCTGGCTGCAGCTGCAAGAGTGCACCGGCTGCGTCGAGAGTGTCCTCCGAACTGCCGATCCCACCATCGGCGACCTGGTCCTCGACCTGGTCTCCCTGGACTACCAGCATACGCTCATGGCGGGGGCCGGCGAGGCGGTGGAAGAGGCGAAGCGCGCCGCCATGGAGGAGAACCGGGGCAGCTATCTCCTGCTGGTCACCGGCTCCATCCCCACGGAGGAAGACGGGATCTACCTCACGGTGGGGGGACGCACCGGCCAGGATATCCTCACCGAAGCGGCCGACGGCGCGGCGGCGGTCATCGCCATCGGTGCCTGCGCCCACTTCGGCTCCGTTCAGGCGGCGCGACCCAACCCCACGGGGGCGGTGGGAGTC
>CP070829.1:2550136-2571273 GCA_020344755.1 Gemmatimonadales bacterium | reverse complement strand
GATCTCCTGCAGGAGATCCTGGATGGGCACACCCGGGACGTCGCGGCCCAAGCCGCCAATACTCTCCGCCGAGGCAGCCGCAAGTTCCTGATCTCGTACCGTCACTTCTCCCCGAAGGTATACACCTCCGTGGAGGACAGTGGGGTCCTCCTCACCCTCCGATTTCTGGCCCCGGTCCGGGCGCGCCGCGGCCTGGCCGAAGAGCTCTGGGAGGCCATCCTGGAGGCGCTCCACGCCGAAGAGGGAATCGACCTGGCCTACCCCACGCAGCGGGCGTACGTGAACCTCCTGGAGGGAAAGCCCGGGGCCCGGGCCAAGTGGCCCGGGCGCTTGTCCCCCGAATAGAGGGGCCCAGGACGCATCTTCCCGGACTGGAAGGGGCCCGGGGCGACTTGCCGGAGTGTGGCTCCTAGCGGCCCTCTCCCGACGCGGCATCCGTCACCACCCACCTCTGCGGAATGCTGGCCTGCGGCGAATAGCCGATGCGGAGCTCGTAGACTCCCGGGCGGTCGGGGGTCCAGATGAAGTCAACGGTTTCCCCGACCCCGATGGGCTGCAGGCTCGGCACCTCCACCTGCTGGTGCTCGGGCAGGTCGGCCCCGTCCTTGGCGTGGAGACGGTAGGGAATCGGCTCATCCTCTCGCGTGATCCAGGCCGAGATCATTCCCGCCGGTGCGATGTTGATGATCCGGAAGCGGTGGCTCTCTCCCACGCTCGCCGTCCCGTCGGTGGCGTCGCGCCGCCCATTCAGGTCCATGTCCTCCAGGCCGTTCGCCTCTGGATTGTTCCAGCCCCAGACCCGAACGTGGTCCGTCCGGGGGTCGATCTCTCCGCCCTCCGGCAGGACGATCAGGGCACCGTAGAGGCCCCCCGTCAGCTGGACGATGTCGTCCAGGTGGGAGTGGTAGATGAAGGTCCCGGGCCGGAGGAAGGAGAGGCGGTACGTGAACTCCTCCCCTGGCTCGATGACCGGGGAGACCCGACCGTCGGAGGCGCTCCACCCGGGAACGCCGTCGGCCCAGCCGTCCAGCTCCAGACCGTGCCAATGCACGCCGGTGGGGACGGACATGGTGTTGTGGACGGTGACGTCCGCCGCCTGGTACTGGTGGAAGACCAGGACGGGACCAGGAACGTCGGAGAGGGAGTCGGCGGCGAACTCCGGGGTCCTCGCGAAGCCGTACCGGTAGCCCGGCGCGTCGCCGTACTCATTCGCATAGAGATCCATGGCCACGGTCTCGGTGGCCACCAGGTCCGAGGGTCCCGGTGCCACCTCGATCCCCATCACCAGCCCGGCCATGTGGGAGTGCGCATGCTCCGGATCCACCTCCACTGCTCCCGGGAGGCGGATCCGATTGGTGACGTGGAACGAGAGGTGGCAGTGGAACAGCCATCGGCCCGGCCGGGTGGGCGTCCACTCCATCGCCATGGTGGTTCCGGGCAGCATGGACTCGGTCACCACCAGTCGCTGATCCCGCTCGGCGTACACGGTGTCCGCGGCCGCGTCGCCCCTGGAGAGTACGGTGAAGTAGAAGCCGTGGAGATGCATGGGATGTTCACGTCTGCTCGCGTTCACCACGCGCCAGTGCTCCGTCGCTCCCACCTTCGCGGCCATGCGCTCCGTGTAGGGCCAGGACCGCCCATTGATGGTGAGGGCTTCCAGGTAACTGGTCCCCTGTTCCCGCTCCGCGTCGTCCACCCGCTGGCCGAAGATGTTGATCACCATGATCCGGTCCGTGGGTGTTCCCCCCTCAGGGTCCACCACCAGCGCCCCGGCCAACTGTTCCCGCTCCTGGATCCTGCCCTGCACCGCCTCCTGCGCCGGTCCCTCCCGGACCCGGTACAGGTAGGTCCCGGGTGCTCCCGCCTTGAACTCCACCGTGCGTGCCTCTCCCGGGGCCAGCTCGAATCCCCCGTCCTCCGGGTCCGGGCGCTCGTGGAGGCCGAAGACCGTGATGGAGCTCCCTTCGAGCCCATTTCGTACACGGACGCGCACCGTGGTGCCTTCCGTGACGCGAATCAGGGGCGCGGGGATCGTGGGGCTTCGCCCCTCCTCCGCCACCGCCGCCACCCGAAGCCCGGGTCCGGCTTCGGTCTCGATGCGCCACTCCGCACGCACCACCTCCAGGGACACGACCCGGACCCCGGCGCGGTCCACCCCCGCCGCAACTCGATTGTCGTTCGCCGCTACCCGGGGGAGCCCGCTCTGCGCGCCCGCCGGAATCAGGAATTCGTCGGCGGAAGGGAAGTCCGGCTCCTCGGGTTGCTGCTGGGAGGCGACCGGAATCGCGAGGAAGAGGAACGGCAGGAAGAGGAACGGCGGGAGACCGATGAAGCGACCCAGACGTGGGGAGGGCATGGAAGACGGGTGCCTTGGGGAGGGTGGATGCCCGGGACCTCTGGCGAGACCGGGAGCTCGGCGGTGATGTCCACGATGACAGGAATGTGGGCCCTGAAGCAAGGGCCGGCGCAGGTTCCGGGCCCCAATTGTCCCGGCCCGTGCCGATGTGGCACATCCAGGACCGGATTCGCCCCGTCTCCGCTGAAAATCTCCGGGCATGCTCCTTCCAATTCGTCCGGGCAGCGCGTGATGCGCCTTCACTCGTCAAACAGGAGGGTCACATGGATCCCTGGACAGTGGTGGTGGGTGTGGACCACACCCCGGAAGCCCGCGATGCAGCCGCGTTCGGACGCCGCCTGGCGGAGGCCTCCGGGGGCTCTTGGCACCTGATCACCGCGGCGGCCGATCCGTTGGGCTACACGGTGGCCACCACGGCGGGTATGGATGTCACGGCCCTGGACGACGCGGTGCGGGACGAAGCCTGGCGGGATGCGGCGGCGGCCCTGGAGGGGCTCATCGATGAGGACGAGCTGAGGCACCGCCTTCGCGTGGGCCTCGGGCGCCCCGAGTCGGTGATCTCCCAGCGGGGGGACGAGGTGAACGCCGACCTCTACGTCCTGGGAGGCCACCATCGCGGGCGGGCCCGTTCCTGGATTCACCGGAGCACGGCCCGACACCTCATCCGGGTGACCGATCGACCGGTGCTGATCACAGGTCCGGAAGGACCCGAGGTGTCCCGTGTCCTGGCGGCGGTGGACTTCGGCGTCGCGGCGGACCCGGTCATCCAACTGGCGGACACCCTGGCCGAGCTCCTGGACGTACCCCTCGAGGCCGCTCACGTGGTGCATCATCCCGGGCTGCCGGACGGGCGGGAGTTCTCGGTGAACATCGAGTCGCTCATGGAGGCGGAGGAACGGGAGGCCCGTGAACAGCTCTGGGCTCACCTCCCGGACCGGGCCGGCCGACGGATCGTGCGCGGCCATCCCACCGCCGTCCTGGAGACGCTGGTCACCGAGACGCCAGGTGCGCTGCTGGTTCTCGGCGCCCAGGGAAGGGGTTGGATGGACCGGCTGCTCATCGGCAGCACCACCGAGTCCATCCTCTCGGCTCTGCCCAGCGCCCTCGCCGTGGTCCCGGCCCGGGCCGTGCCGCAGAGCCGCCGGGAGGAAGTGGCTCGGGATGCGGCAGGCGTGATGTGAGCGCCGCTGCGAGGAGCCCGGCCCCGGATCACGAGCCCAGAGAGATCCGGGGCCTGGCGCAGCATTATCTGAAAGATCTCATCTACGGGGCCAATGACGGGATCATCACCACCTTCGCCGTCGTGGCCGGGGTGGCGGGGGCGGCGTTGGAGCCGTCCATCGTGCTGATCCTGGGCTTCGCCAACCTCCTGGCGGACGGGTTCTCCATGGGTGCGAGCAACTTCCTGGCCATTCGCTCCGATGAAGCGGTCCGTCGGGCGGCGGGGGACGGGGTGCTGGAGCCCTTCCCGGCGCGCCATGCCGTGGCCACCTTCGTGGCCTTCGTGGTGGCGGGCGTGGTGCCCCTGGCGAGCTACGTGGTGACCATTGCCGTGGATCGCTTCGCCATGGCCGTTGTCCTGACCCTCACCACGCTCTTCGGCGTCGGGGCCGCGCGCGCACTGGTGACGGACTCGCGCTGGTGGCGGAGCGGTCTGGAGATGCTCTCGGTGGGCTCGATCGCGGCGGCGGTGGCCTATTCGGTGGGGGCGTTCGTCCACAGCCTCACCGGTTAGGCTCGTCGGCGGGCCCCCCGGGGACCCCGCCGAACCTCCCCCGTTACTGGACCGCGTTGATCATGTCGAAGATGGGCAGATACATGGCGACGATCATCCCACCGACGATGACTCCCAGGAAGACGATCATGACCGGCTCCAGGGCGGAGAGGAGCGCCTCTACGGCGGCATCCACTTCCTCATCGTAGAAGTCGGCGATCTTGGTGAGCATCTCGTCCAGACCACCGGTCTGCTCACCCACGTTGATCATCTGCACCACCATGGGTGGGAAGGCCCCCGACTCCTTGAGGGGCCCCGAGATGGTCTCCCCTCCGGCGATGGAGGCGCGAGACCCCATGACCGCGTCGTGGATGACCCGGTTCCCCGAGGTCTTCGCCGTGATCTCCAGCCCCTCCAGGATGGAGACACCCGAGGAAACGAGGGTGCCCAGCGTGCGGGTGAAGCGGGCCACGGACGCCTTCCGCAGGAGGTCCCCGATCACCGGGAAGGCCAGGAGCGCACGGTCGATGGCCAACCGCCCTCCGTCCGTCTGATAGGCCTGCCTCAGCGCCACGAGGAGCGCCGCGATCCCCGCGCCCACGGCCCACCAGTAGCTCGAGAGGAACTGGGACATGCCGATGACGATCCGCGTGGGCAGGGGAAGGCCGACCCCCGCCGCGTCGAACATGTTCTGGAAGGTGGGGATGACGAAAATCAGCAGGATGGCCACCGCCGACACCGCCACGCCGAAGATGACGGCCGGATAGATCATGGCGCCTTTGATCTTCCGGATGAGGGCGTCGTTCTTCTCCAGGAAGGTGGCCAGGCGAAGGAGGATCGTGTCCAGGATACCCCCGGCCTCACCCGCCGCCACCATGTTCACGTACAGGTCTGTGAACACCTTGGGGTGCTTCCGCATCGCGTCGGCCAGGGTGTGACCCGACTCCACGTCGTACAGCACGTCCTGGATGACCTTCCGCAGCGACTCGTTTTCCGTCTGCTCCGCCAGGATGTCCAGGGACTGCACGAGGGGCAGCCCTGCATTGATCATGGTGGCGAACTGCCGCGTGAAGATGACGATGTCCCGGGTCCCGATCCCGGTTCCGATCTGAAGCGTGAGCTGCTTCGGCTTCTCCCGCACCGAGACGGGGATCAGCTTCTGCTTGTGGAGATATTGGAGGACATCCTCCTTTGACCTCAGGTCGATCTCACCGGACTGGAGGTCGCCACCAGCAGCGGGTCGGGCGCTGTAGAGAAAGGCGGGCATCGATCTCCTCAGTTGCCGGGCACCGGCTCACCCACGGCCCGCAGGAGCTCCTGCGGATCGGGCGAACGCTTGAGTGCCTCTTCCAGGGTCACATCACCCTTCAGGTAGAGGGACTGAAGGGCATCGTTGAGCGTCTGCATGCCGTGCTTCTTCCCAGCCTGCATGAGGGAGTAGATCTGGTGGATCTTCTCGTCGCGGATCACCGCACGGATGGCCGGAGTGCAGATCATGACCTCGGACGCCACCACCCGTCCCTTCCCCCTGGCTCGGGGAAGGAGGGTCTGGGTGATCACACCCTCCAGTACGAAGGCCAGCTGGGCCCTCACCTGGGCCTGCTGATGGGACGGGAAGGCATCGATGATCCGGTTCACCGATTCGGCCGCGGAGTTCGTATGAAGGGTGGCCAGGACCAGGTGACCGGTCTCGGCAATGGTGAGGGCCGCCGCGATGGTCTCCAGGTCGCGCATCTCACCGATGAGGATCACGTCCGGATCCTGGCGGAGCGCGTACTTGAGCGCCGCGGAGAATGACTGGGTGTCCGCCCCCACCTCCCTCTGGTTCACCACGCACTGCTGGTGCCTGTGGATGAACTCGATGGGGTCCTCCACCGTGATGATGTGCCCCTTCCGCTCCTTGTTGATCTTGTCCACCATGGCCGCCAGCGTGGTGGACTTACCGGAACCGGTGGGTCCCGTCACCAGGACGAGGCCACGGGGCCTCTCCGCCAGCCGGTTGAGGATCGGGGGAAGGCCGAGCTTCTCGATGGAGACGATCTCGTAGGGGATCTGCCGGATCGCCATGGCCACGCAGCCCCGCTGCTTGTACACGTTGCCCCGGAAGCGCGAGAGGTTCTGGACCCCGAACGAGAAGTCCAGCTCGTCCTCCACCTCGAACCGCTTCTTCTGGTTCTCCGTCAGGATGGAGTAGGCGAGCCCGAGGCTGTCCCGAGGTGCAAGCGGCTTGGGGTACTGGCTCTCCACCAGATCCCCGTCCACCCGGAGCTTGGGCCGCTCCCCGACGGTGATATGGAGATCGGAGGCCCCGCGCTGGATCATCTCCTGGAGGAGGAGGCGGAGGCTGAGCTCGGGGGGCTTGGGAGTCTTGACCGCCTCCGGCGTGGAAGCCTGCACACCGGCCTGCGGCTGGGAAGGTTGCACCGCAGGTCTCTGGTGAACAGGCTGTCGTACGTGTCCCGGCTGTCCGGTCATGCTCGAATCCGTGGTGATGTGTGATCCCGCCCCGGAATCCGCTCCCGGGCGCTGCTCCATTGGGCTAGTCCGACTTGACCGAGGTCTCCTTCACCACCTCTTCCAGCGTGGTGATTCCGCGCTCCACCTTCTTGAGGCCGTCCATCCGCAGGGTCAGCATCCCCTCGTCCAGCGCGATGTCACGGAGCTCGTCCGTGCTGGCCTCCGACATCACGGCCTTCCTCAGGGTCGAGGACATGGCCATGACTTCGTAGAGTCCCTGCCGTCCCCGGTATCCCGACCCCTCGCAGGCTTCGCACCCCTCACCCTTGTAGAAGGTCTGCGCCGCCGCCCAGTCCAGGGGGACGCGCGCAGCCCGCAAGTAGTCCTCCGAGTAGGTCGTCTCCCGCTTGCAGTTCGTGCAGATCCGCCGGACCAGGCGCTGGGCGGTGAGAAGATTGAGGGCGGAGGCCACGTTGAAAGGCTCCAACCCCATGTCGATGAGTCGGGTGATGGTGGACGGGCAGTCGTTCGTGTGCAGAGTCGAGAGCACGAGGTGGCCCGTGAGCGCCGCTTTGATGGCGATCCCGCCAGTGTCGAAGTCCCGGATCTCACCGACCATGATGATGTTCGGGTCCTGACGCAGGAACGCCCTGAGCGCCGCGGCGAAGGACATGCCGATGTCGCTCCGCACCTGGACCTGGTTGATCCCGTGGATGTTGTACTCCACCGGATCCTCCGCCGTCATGATGTTGGTGTCGATGGTGTTCACCCTCGACAGGGCGGAGTACAGGGTGGTGGTCTTCCCCGATCCGGTGGGCCCCGTGACCAGGACCATCCCGTAGGGCTGGCTGATGGCGTGGAAGAAGTCCTTCTCCGCCTTCGGCTCGAATCCGAACTTCGACAGATCGAAGGTCAGGTTGCCCTTGTCCAGGATCCGGAGCACGATCTTCTCGCCGAAGATCACCGGGAGCGTCGACACCCGGAAGTCCACGACTCGGTTCCGGAGCCGGAGCTTGATCCTTCCGTCCTGGGGCACCCGCCGCTCGGCGATGTTGAGGTCCGCCAGGATCTTCACCCGGGAGGTCAGGGCCGCCTTCATCTTGACCGGAGGCTTCATGACCTCTTGAAGCGAACCGTCGATTCGGTATCGAACCCGAACCTCCTTCTCGTACGGTTCGATGTGGATGTCCGAGACGCCTTTCATGACGGCGTCGGTGAGAAGTCCGTTGATGAACTTCACCACCGGGGCGTTGTTGACCTCCGCGGTGAGGGCCGCCAGCGACTCGTCGTCCTGCTCGTCCTCAACGAACTCCAGGTCGTCCTCTTCGATGAGATCTTCGAGGATGACCGCCATCTGCTCGTCGGCCGTTTCGTAGTAGCGCTCCAGGTGCTTCCGGAGCGTGTACTCGCCGGCCACGACGGCTTCGATGTTCATCTTGGTGACGAACTTCAGATCGTCGATGGCGCCCAGGTCCGTCGGGTTCGCCATGGCCACCGTCAGCGTTCGTCCCACCCGGCGAAGGGGGAGGACCAGGTGCTTGTGGGCCACGTCGGAGGGGACCGTGCGGAGGACCTTCAGATCCACCTCGACACGGTCCAACGCCACGGCGGGCACCCTGTACTGCTTCGCCAGCATCCGGGTGAGCTCTTCCTCGGCCACCAGCCCCAGCTTCACGAGGGCATATCCCAGACGGGTACCGGTGCTGCGCGCTTCCCGGAGCCCCTCCTGGAGCTGCTGGTGCGTGACCAGTCCCTCGCTTACAAACAGGTCTCCGAGACGGTCCTGTGCGACGTTGGTCGCCATAGTGGCCGAGCTTCTCTCGTGTGTCGGGATGCGTATGCGCCGGGGCGCAGACCTCCGACGGACCGATGCAATCCTGCAACACATTGCGGCGGCCGATCGGAAACAAATGTAGTCAAGGCTATTGTAGGCTTGTTTTATCGAGTGGGTCAAGAATGATGCACTCCGGCGACAGTGTGGCTCACCTGAAGCGGAGCCACGGGCGGAGGCGCTCGAGCAGGACCGGCCCGATGCCGGAGACCGCCTCCAGCTCCGCAGGGGTCCGGAAGGGTCCGTTGCGCCGGCGGTATTCCACGAGACGTCCAGCCAGGACAGGTCCGACCCCGGGGAGCACCTGCAGCTCGGTCTCCGAGGCCCGATTCACGTTCACGACTCCCGACGAGGTCGCCGCCGTCCGGGGAGAGGCGGGCAAGAGCCCAGCCCGTTGCGACCTCCTCGGCTCTCGATGGGCTTCCGGAGGTGCCGGGCCCGGCGCGGCGGGAGCCGAAGGGAGCGTCAGACGGGGTCGAAGCCGCTCCAGGGTGCGCTCGCCGATCCCCCGGACCCGGGTCAGGTCGTCGACAGACTTGAACGGGAGGGTATCCCGGGCCGACACGATGGCCCGGGCCGTACTCGGCCCCACCCCCGGGAGGCGATCCAGCTCCTCCTCCTCGGCCCGATTCGGATCCAGCCGCTCACCGGCGGCCAGAGGGCGAGCCCTCCGGGCCTCCGCCGCTGCGAGCCGTGCCGCTGAATCGGCAAGCGCATCCAGCGAGACGCCGGTGCCCGGGAGGGTGGCCCCTCCCGTTACGCGATGATGCCACGCCGTCCGCACGGCTCCCGTGACCAGCAGCACACCCACGAGCTGAATGAAGGTCCTGCGTCCCGGTGCATCCATGGGAACAGGGTGCGGACTCCTCCGGGGCGCACCCATGGGCGCGAGGGCCGGAAGTTCCCTCCCCCAACGTGGCCCCGGAGCCTCTCTACCGTCATGGTCTCGCGGTCGCTGGGTCCTACCGGAATGGATCGGGGAAGCCCGCCTCTCTGAACCGGCCGGCCTCGAAGAGGAACTGGCCGAAGATCCCGAGCTGGAACTGGGTCGAACCCGTGCGTCGGCCCACGAAGGACCGCCGGTCGGTGTAGCTCCCCTGCAGCCCCAGCTGGAAGTCCGAGACCCGGGTGTTCAGGGATAGGGAAAGGGCTCGGTTGATCTGATCGACGAAGGGCACGCACTCCGGTCTCCCTCGGGGGACGCGGCACTCCCGCTCCGCCCCGTACGACGCGATGACCGAGAGCTGCACCGGTCCGGACAGCCTGGCGGAGAGTCCGAAGGGTGGCACGAAGGAGGACGAGACACTGACCCGGTGGGTGGTCCGGCCCCGCTCCGTGTCACCCGTGGGGTCCTTCCCTTCCCCGTCCAGGAGCGAGCCCCGGTAGGACGTCACCACGGCCCCCACCCACGAGAGGGTGACGTCCCAGGGCACCTGGACCTCGTCGTTGGACCGGGTCTGAAGCCCCCGACCCAGCTCCGTCTCCCGCCGGCTCCGAAGGAAGCCGGCCGAGAGGGAGACCCGGGTCAAGCCCGGCGCCAGAGCGTTCAGGACCTCGAGGTCGGACACCCGCCCCCGGATGTCGGGCCAGGTCGTGGACAGGATCTCCCGGTCGGCCCGGGTATCCAGGGCGGTCACGTCCGAGCTCGACCAGGCGACGTCCAGCGAGGCCCGGCTCCCTCCCACACCCCAGCCCAGGCGCTGACTGAGACCGTCGGTGAGGGTCACCGCCGTGTCCCCGGGCAGGACACGGAAGCCGTTCACATCCTCCCATCCGAACTGGTAGCCCAATCCGGGATCCACCGGCGCACGGGAGAAGCGAGAGGTGATCCCGTCGGTGGCGTCCCAGGTGACGGGCCGAAGCAGGCCCAATACGAGCGGAAGCACCCCGGGTGGGTCGACCCCCCAGGCGGCCCGGCTCACCTCGGCGGGATCCAATCCCAGACGCCCCCGAATGGACCGCTCGGCCCGCAGGTTTCGCTGGAGGGCCAGCACCGAGTCCGCCGGACCCACGGGGACGTAGCCGACGAAGGTGGGGTTCCGCTGGCTTGCGTAGCGCGTGGTCCACCCCACCTCGTTCTCCAGCCAGCTCCAGATCCTGGGACCGAAGAGGAGTCGGGTCGCGAGGGTGCGGTCGGTCTCCCACCCCACGTCCAGCCCCGCGAATCGTCCCCGTTCCGCGGCCAGGAGCTCCTGGACACCCGGGTCCGTGATGGTCCGTGTGGGCTCCAGAAGGTCCCGGTACGACCGGAAGGTCACGGCGGCGGTGAGGGACTGGACCGGCTGCAGGACCACTTCTCCCGCCAGCTCCAGCGCCTCCCGCGCCGCCTCCGAGGGCAGTACCTCTCGGTCCTCCTGGGTCACGATGATGCGTTCGAAGCGGAAGATGTCGTCCGTTCGCCGAAGGTACGCCGTCCCGACGCTGAACCGTTCCGGAACCCAACGGATGCGGGCACCCAGGACCGCTTCCTCCAGACCGCGGGGGAGGAGGAACCGTGCAATGGGCTCGGCGAAGCCCGGGATCGGATCGAACTCCCGGGGCTCGAGGCGACGGGCGTACCCCAGCCGGGCGTCGACTCCTCGGCTCTCCACCCGGGAGGTGATGGCGGCATTCCGGACCCGGTACGCTGCCACGTTCGCCTCCAGCCCGTCCACCAGGGCCCCCACCACGGGGTTGGCGGAGGGCGTCACCTTCCGGAATCCCAGCGAGACCCGGGTCTGCCGGCTCCCGGTCTCCCGCAGGTTCGTGAGGCGGTCCGCACGGACGTCGCTGTTGTTCAGGAACCGGGGATCCAGGGTACTCCGGTCCAGCGTCACCGCCAGGGGGATGTCCACGCCCCACGAGGCGGGGGTGAGCCGGTCCAGCCGAAGCCGGGTGTTGAGGGTCAGGCGCTGGTCCGTCTGGTACGAGGGCGTTTCCCGGAGCTGGCGGAAGGTGCCGCTCCGGGCGGACAGGGTGAAGTCCGTGGTCAGGACGTCGCCCGCCGCCAGGGAGGCCGTGACCTGGCCCGCGAATCCGGCGTCTTGGTCCCCACGGCCCAGGCGAAGCTCGTTCACCCAGACCTCCCCGTCGAAGGGAATGGCATCCTGATTCCAGATCCCCAGGGCCAACTCCCGCACGTTGGCCAGATCCGGGGCTCGGCCCCGGTCCCGGAGGACCACGGCATAGGTGGAGTCGGGGCTCCAGACGGTTACGGGCGGATTTCCGGGTTGGGGAGGATTCAGGATCAACGCCTCCTCCGCCCGGGTCCTGAGGGAAAGGAACTGGTCGAAGTCGACCGTCACCTCGGGAAGCCAGTCCTCGGGGGTGACACCGGCCTCACTGGCCGGGGATCTCAAGGGCGTCCGGAAGAGATAGAAGTTCTCCGGGTCCGTGCCGATCTTGAGAAAGAAGCTCACGGGACGGGTCGGCGACCAATCCCCGGACCGGGGCACCACCCAGAGGCGGGCCTCCCGGTACGTCAGGAAGTTCCGGGGCCGTTGGGGAAAGCGGGTGAAGACTTCGCCCCGGTCCCCGGGCTGGAGGTCCTCCACGCGGATGCTCAGCGACCGCTCGTTGAACTCCACGCCCTGCCCGGCCACCGCCGTGGTGGGATCGGAGAGCTGCTCCAGGACCCCGGGAGGGGAGGCGTAGGCCGGCCCTTCCGTGAGGCGCGACACGGGCCCTACCTCCGTCCGCCCCACGAAGGCCGCAGTGTCCCCGACGATTCCGGTGAGGACGCCGTCCCCCGTGCGCCGGATCCAGCGAGACCCCACGATGCGCATCCGAGCCAAGGTCAGGTCGGTGTCTACACTCGCCACCACCGTCACCCGTACGTGACGCACCGCCCGCAGGTCGGCTTCGGTGACCGGTCCATTCACCTCGACGCCCCCCCCACGAATGGGAATCCGGTAGAGGCGGAAGTCGGTCCCGGTCTCGTTCCGGGTACGGGCCAGGAATGGCGAGCGGCCGTCCAGGGTGACGACGTAGCGAAGGCTCCGCTCCGCCGTGTCCAGGTTGCCGTCGCCGTCCAGATCCTCGGAGTCGTTTCGGCCGTTCGACCGGGTGCAGTTGGCCCGGGGGTCTCCCAGCCGGTAGATCCGCCCGGGCTCACCGACGCAGGACTCGCCCCACACGCCGAAGGCGTCCAGCGAGTTCCCCCACACCTGCCCCCGGGCTGGATCGGCTTCCTGGTCCAGGAGCCCGATACCCCAGGGGACTCCGTTCTCCTTGGTCCCGGCCGTCTGCCCCTGCTCGTCCACGAACAGCACGTCCTCGCCTACCACTCCGAGATCCACCACCAGGGTCGCCACGTCGCCCCCCGCCACGTAGAACTCGAGGAACTCGCTCCGGGTCAGGTCCGTCCCGGTGGGGTTCAGCACCGTGGTGACGGCACCCCACTGGGGCTGGCCCGACCCATCGGCATCGAAGGTGACGGTCAGTCCCGCCTCTCGGACCTGGGACCCGGCCACCCGGATCTGCTGGTCCACCTCCTCGCGGGGCAGATACCCCTCGTGGATCCCCAGCGAGTCGCCCTGGGGGCTCTCCACGATCCAGGCGTGCTGCCACGCCAGCTCCGCCTGCTCGTCGGCTCCCAGGGCGGCGGGGAGCACCGCCTCGGCCCCCACCCGGCTCTCGGCCGGGCTCCCGCGGAGCCAGTCTCCCGCGAGGAGGGACAGGGGGCGGGCATCGGACGCGTCGAAGTCGTCCACGAAGACCTCGCCCCGGGTGTTCGGCGTCGGAAGGGAGAGCGCCACCTCCCCGTCCAGGGAAAGCGAGGAGGCTTCCCCCACCCGGAGGCCGGGCACGGCACCCAGGGCCTGGTCCAGCCAGCCGACGGGTCGCTCCACCCCACCGGACAGCCCCGCCAGGAAGACGGCCCCGGGCTCCAGGCCCAGGACCGGGCGGTTCACCAGGGTCTTCTCGGACTGGTAGATGGCCAGCAGGTCCACCTCTCCCCGGGCCCGCGACCCGGAGTGGGCATTCACCCCGAACACCGAGGTCGGTGCGGTCCGGAAGACCTGCTGCTGTTCCCATGTGGCCCGGACCGCCGCGTCCGGCGTGGTGGCGAAGAGCCCGTCCGGGTCGCTCAACGTCACGAGCCCGCCGTCGTAATCGATCTCGTAGTCCACGCCTCGGATGAGGAGACGCTCACCGAGGAAGATCCTCTCGCTCCCCTCCAGGACACCCAGGGCCCCCAGCGAAAAGGTGCTGATGACCCCCTCGCTCCGGACCCGGAAGGGGATGTTCAGCCGAAAGAGCCCCCCGTTCCTGCGGTCGAAGGGATCCTCGGCCGTGTAGATCCGGTCGTTGGCGTCCTGCCCCAGAAGCGCCTGCGCATCCGCGGCGGAGAGCCCGAGGGAGGGGACCGGCCCGGGCTCCAGGAACGGTCGGAGCGAGGGAAAGACCAGGAAGGTGCCGGGAACCGCCGGTGGGTCCTGGAAGAGCTGGGCACCCGGGTTGTACACATATGCCGGATCCACCTCGTCCAACGGAGATTCCTGGTCCATCCCGAAGAGCTGGAGGAAGGTCACGTCCCGTCCCGAAGGGCTTCGCTTGAAGGTGCGACCGGCGCTGAGCTCACCCAGTGAGACGGTGACCTCGACCGAGGCCTGCTCCACATCGGGAGAGGTGGAGATCCGGTAGATCTGTCGCATCTCCAGGTCCCAGGTCGGCCGGCCCGGTTGGTGGTTCGCCTCGGTGGCCTTGAGCAGGCGGAGCTGGGGGCGCCCGCCCCGGTTGTAGATCTCCTCCGGGTTGTAGTCGCCCACCGTATCGCCCACCGCCGTCACATAGGTCACGGCGAGCATCTCGTCCCGGGCCAGGGGAGTGCGAAGCGCCACCCAGAGACCGCTGGGGTGCACGAAGTAGTCCTGCCCGGGAACCAGGTAGCGGAACCACCCCGACTCGGTGACCTGCTGGACCCCTTGCTGGGCGACTGCGTCGGCCTGGATGTAGCCCTCCACCTGCTGTCGGGCCGCCGGATTGTTGTCGAATCGGTAGAGCTGGATGGGCTCGATTCCGGGCACGACGGTGCTCGGCGCAGCTCCCGCATCCAATGCCAGGACATCGAGGTAGGGATACCCGGTGATCGATTCCGGGCTCAGGAGGAAGAAGAACTGGCCCCGGGCGAAGTCCGCGTCGTCCAGAATCAGCGTGTCGGCCTGCACGAAGCGGCGGTCCTGCCCCACGCCCGTCAGTCGGAATTCCCGGGAGGAAACGTCCCCCCGCTGCTCAGCCCAGACCGAACGGAAGTCCACGGGACCCAGCTGGCCCTCCAGCTGGAATCCGAAGTTCCCGGCCGGCACCCCCTCGGTGAGGAAGCGGGAGCGCGGCAGCCGGAAGGTGACGTCTCCCACCGCCACCCGCTGGAGGATGTCGTCCTCGGAGCCGTCATAGACCAGCGAGATGGTGTTGGTCCCGCCGAATTCGCGCAGCCGGTCGTAATCCACGTCCACCGTGATCCGGTCCAGTACGGTGCCCTGGACCTCCACCGCGAAGTTCAGGTCCGGCTGCAGCTGGGGGATCAGCGAAGGCTGACAGGACTCCTGGAACTGGTCGGTACACGGCCGGAAGCGGGTCCAGTCACCCCCAACCTCGGCCCGGGTCTGCACCCGAATCCCCAGGTCCGTGTACTGGCCCATGGTGCCGGGGATCGTACCCACCTCCCCTCCGGCGGGTGGACCCGTCGGCTCCGGCGCCACGTCCCGTGGGGGGAGGAAGCTCACGGGAGGGGGAGGCCGAGCACCCGCCCGGGCGCGAGCTTCCAGGAAGTCCGCCACGGCCAGCTGGTTGAAGGTCGGAGCCGGAACGGCAGGATCCCGCACCTCGGGAACCTCGACGCGCCGGGCGAACCAGGGGAGCCGACGGCCCGCGTCCGGCAGCCAGGTCCGGAAGACGGAGTCGGGAAGGGCCACCGTCACCGTCTTCAGGCCCAAGCGAAGCCGAACACCCTCCCGCTCCCCGGGCCCGGCTGGGAGGAGTAGGCGCGGACGGGAAAGGTCCGTCACGTAGAGGGTATCCGCAGCCACTTCCCCACCGGGCGTTTCCCGCGGAGTGGGATCGCTCCCGGCTGGGGGTTCGTCCGCGAGCCAACCGCCCACGAGGAGGAGGACCAGGGTGTAGATCACCTGGGACCCGGCTCAGCAGGGGGACCGAGTGGCGCGGCCCCGGGTACAACTCCGGGGCGTGCAGCCGGTTGGGTGGAGGTCCGGGACACGCGCCATGAAATCGCTTACCTTGTCTAGCTTCCTCGCGTCCCTTCGTGGGACCCCGGGCAAGGCCTTTCCCGCACCATGAACATCCTCACCCGGCACCTCATACGGGCCCACACGGGCCCCTTCCTCTTCGCCGTCTCGGCGCTCACGGGCCTCCTGTTCCTGAACGCCGTGGCCCGGGAGATGGAGAAGCTCGCCGGGAAGGGGCTTCCCTGGGACGTGCTGGCGGAGTTCCTGGTGCTTTCGCTCCCGCATACGGTGGCCCTCACCCTTCCCATGGCGGTGCTGGTGGCAGTCCTCTACGCGTTCAGCGAGATGGCGGCCAGCAACGAGATCACGGCCATGCGCGCCGGAGGGATCTCCCCGGCCAAGATCATGCGCCCGCTCCTCCTCATGGGCGCGCTCGTGGCCTCCGCCATGCTCTACTTCAACGATCAGGTCCTGCCCGAGTCCAACCATCGCCTAAGAAACCTGATGCTGGACATCAACCGCAAGAGCCCGACCTTCGTCCTCCAGGAGCAGGTGGTGAACCGGGTCACGGCGGGACAGGAAGGTGACGTCTACTTCCTGCTGGCACGGCGGATCGACAACACCACCTCCTCCATGCAGGATGTGGTGATCATGGACCAGAATCGCCCGGGATACGGACGCACCACCCGTGCCGACAGTGGATCCATGGCCTTCAACGAGAGCCGAACGGACCTGTTCCTGACCCTCTACGACGGGGTGGTGCTCGAGACGGACGGGGACCGGCCGGGCGGATTCCAGCAGATCTACTTCGACAAGCAGATCGTGCCCATGCGTGGGGTGGGCAATGAGTTGGAGCGCCGCCTCTCGGGGGTGGACCGGGGTGAGCGGGAGCTCACCCTGGTGATGCTCGACGACCGGGTGGCGGCCCGGGAGGAGACGCTGGCCGAGGTCAGGGAGGAGGGAAAGCAGGAGACGGTTGCCACCCTGAGGGCCGTCCTCGGACTGGGAGTCGACTCGACCAACGCCGCGGCACAGCGCCGGACGGAATCCGCATCCCGGGTTCGGGGCGCAAGCCGGGGCACCTACCTCAGCAGGGATCACGTGACCCAGCAGGCGGTCTTCAACGCCCGGAACGTCAACTCCCGGGCGAATGCTGCCATGAGCGCCATCCGAGGCCTCAAGGTGGAGATCCACAAGAAGTACACGCTGGCCTTCGCCTGTCTGGTCTTCGTGCTCATCGGGGCTCCCCTGGCCACCCGCTTCCCCCGGGGCGGGCTGGGTCTGGTGATCGCCGCCTCCACCGGGATCTTCGCGGTCTACTGGGTAGGGCTCATCGCAGGTGAGGACCTGGCGGAGCAGGGACTGGCTCCGCCCTGGCTCGCCATGTGGATCTCCAACATCGTCTTCACCGGTGTGGGGATCCTCCTCTTCCGAGGCATGGGCCGGGAGACCAGCACGGGGAGAGGTGGCGGCATGGACGAGTTCCTGTACCGGCTTCGGACTCTCCTCCGGGATCGTCCGGGACGCGGAGGGAAGGCCGTCCAGCCCCAGCCAGGAGAGGCATGACCAGCGCGAGCGGCGCTGGGTTTGGAGCGCGGGGAGACGACTGATGCGCCTCCTGGATCGTCTCGTGGCCGGGACCTTTCTCCGGCTCTTCCTCCTCTCCATTCTCGCCACCCCTCCTCTCTTCATCCTCGGGGAGCTCACGGAGCGCCTCGACGACTACCTGGACGCGGAGCTCGCGATGTCCACCATCGCGGAAGGCTTCCTGTTCCGCTTCCCGCAGTTCTTCACCTGGTCGTTTCCCATCGCGGGCCTCATCGCCGGCGTCTTCACCGTGTACGCGATGACGACCCACCGCGAGGTGGTGGCGGCGAAGGCCGGGGGCGTCTCCTTCCACCGGCTCTTCGCACCGGTCTTCCTGCTGGGCGCTCTCATCACCGCGGTGGGGCTGGGTCTGGCCGATCTGGTGCCTCGAGCGAATCGGGCCGCCGCCGACATCCTGGACCAACGCCGTATCAACCGGGAGTTCAAGTCCCAGTTCGCCTTCCAGGCGGAGAACGGGTACACGCTGGCCGTGGACCGGCTGACGCTCTCGGACCAGCGCATGCTTCGCCTGACCCTCAACAAGGAGGAGCCGTCCGGAGGGCAGATCCACATCGATGCGGAAACGGCGCTCTGGGAAGAGGGCCGGTGGCGCCTCATGGGGGGGATCTACCGGCACATCCCCGAGGTGGGCGAAGAGACCGCCATCATCTTCGACGAGATGACGCTCGCCGGCCTCACGGAGACGCCGGAGGACCTGATCCAGGTGGCCCGGGAGCCGGAGGAGATGACCCGAAAGGAGATTCTCAGGCGTGCCCGGGTGGCGGAGCGTGCAGGGGGAGACACCCATGAGCTCCGACTGGAGATGCACCGCCGATTCGCCATTCCCGCGGCCACCGTGGTCATCCTTCTCTTCGGTGCACCGCTCGCCACCAGCTCCAAGCGCGGAGGAGCGGCCTTCGGGATCGGTGTCTCCCTGGGCTCCACGATCCTCTACCTCCTGCTCATGAAGGTCTTCGGGGGGCTCGGCGAGAGCGGAGCCATCCCCGTGGAGTGGGCGGCATGGACGCCCAACGGGCTCTTCCTGGTGACGGGACTGGTCCTCCTGGCCCGGGTCCGAACCTGATCCGGAAGCCGGCAGCGGGATTCTGAGCCGAACTTCATCCGGCACCCGGCACCGGCCCCCGAGCCGGACCTGATCCCGGGACGGCAGCGGGCTGCCACTCCCAGCCGCCGGCGCCCCGAGCTTCCGCCCCTTCCCCGGCCTCCGTTCAGGCGTTGGCGACGAGGTCGGCGGCCAGCTCACCGGTCATGACCTCCTGGACCGGTCCTCGGAGCCGAACGTGCAGGGACTCGTCCACCTGCACGTGGAGCGTGCCGCCCTCCATCCGGACCTCCACCTCGCCAGGGGTGATTCGCCCGGTGGCCACCGCCGACGCCGCCACGGCACACGCGCTGGTTCCCGAGGCGCTGGTTCGGCCCACCCCTCGTTCCCAGACCAGGGCCTCCACCCGGTGGTCCGCCAGGACCCGTGCCAGCTGCACGTTGGTGCCGCCCTCGAAGGCCCCGTGCCCGGCCAGCCTCGGCCCGATGTGCGAAAGGACCTCGGGCGTCGGGGTCCCGATCCAGGGGTCCGGGTGACCCCACACCACGGCGTGGGGATTGCCCACCGACACCCGCACGAGCCGGAGGGTGTCCCCGGCGTTCAGGGCGAAGGTCTCCTCGTGCTCCACGGAGCAGCGTCCCATCTCCACGACGACGTCGTACCGCCCAGCCTCCATCGCAAGGACCCGCATCTCCACCCGGTCGCCTCCTACCTCCACGGGAAAGGGATCGCCCTCCACGCGCCCCGAGCGATACAGCCAGGAAGCCAGGACGCGAAGCCCGTTTCCGCTCCGCTCGAACTCCGAGCCGTCGGGATTGAACATGCGGAGGCGGAAGGGTGGCCCCCCGGCCCCGAGCCAGACGATCCCGTCGGATCCGGCCCCCCGGGTCCGGTGACACACGGCCCTCACGGCCGTGGGAGTGAGCGACCACTCCCCACCCTCCTCCACCACCAGATAGTCGTTCCCCAGGCCGTGCGCCTTGAAGAACCGCAGAGCGGCCCGGGGGGGCTGGGAATCGCGGTGCATGACCGGTCTCGCTTCGAGGGTGACGGGGGTCTCGAATGCACGGCCGCCACCGCCTGCACGACGGGGTTCGGCGAGGGGCCGGACGGTGAAACCTAGCCCCCCGGGAACCGTAGGGCAGGATAGCCTGCAACGGTTCGGGCGGCGGGGCCGTCCAACGGTGTGGAGTCGACCCTCCCGGCAACACGGATGACGATGATGATGACGATGCGGAGCCCCAGAGGGTTCATTGCGCTCGCGTACCTGGTCCTCGCGTGTCCGGCGGTGTTGGAGGCCCAGGATCGCGCGCCCAAGGGAACGGACGATCCCGCCATCTGGAACCGTGCTCGGCCCGTCCTCCAGGCGGGCCGGGTTGGGGAGGACGAGCCCTCCCTGGACGGCCGCTTGGACGAGCCCGTCTGGCGGCAGGCGACCCCGGCGACGGGCTTCACCCAGTTCGAGCCGGATCCCGGGGCACCCGGGTCACAGCGCACCGAGGCCCGGGTGTTGTATGGAGATGACGCGCTGTACGTGGGAATCCGGGCCTGGGACACCGCACCGGACTCCATCGCCGGCCAGCTGACCCGACGGGACCAGCAGTCCTACTCCGATCTCCTGGCCGTGGTCATCGACTCGTACTTCGACCGCCGCACGGCCTTTCACTTCGAGGTGAACCCCCGGGGCGTGAAGACGGACATCTACCGCTTCGACGACACACAGGAGGACCGGGGATGGGACGCCGTGTGGGACGTCGCTACCGTGGTGGACGACGACGGATGGGGTGCGGAGTTCCGCATTCCGTATTCCCAGCTCCGCTTCCGGGACGGCGAGGACCAGACCTGGGGGATCAACTTCGTTCGGCACATCGCCCGGAGGCAGGAGACCGTGGTGTGGGCTCCCACCTCCCGGGAGGACGCCGCGATCGTCTCCCGCATGGGAGAGCTGGTGGGGCTGCAGAACGTGCAGGCCCCTGGCCGCATGGAGGTCACTCCCTACTCCCTGGCCCGGCTGGCCCGGGAGGAGGGGAACCCGGAAAACCCGTTCTACAGCGCCAACGCCGTCAGTGGGACCGTGGGAGCGGACGTGAAGTTCGGGGTGACCAGTGACCTCACCCTGAACGTCACCATCAATCCCGACTTCGGTCAGGTGGAAGCGGACCCTGCGCAGGTGAACCTGTCCGCGTTCGAGACCTTCCTCCCGGAGCGGCGCCCCTTCTTCGTGGAGGGGTCTTCGTTCTTCAACTTCGGGCTCTCCCTGGGCGACGGCGACGACGCCGTGGAATCTCTCTTCTATTCGCGCCGCATCGGGCGAGCCCCCCAGGGCTATCCGGACCCACAGGGCGGGTTCGCGGAAGCGGATGACCAGACCACCATCCTCGGAGCCTGGAAGCTCTCCGGAAAGACCGCGGGAGGGTGGTCCCTCGGGATCATGAACGCGGTGACCTCCGAGGAGAAGGCAGCCATCGTCACGGGAACCGGGATCCGAGACACGCAGGCGGTAGAGCCCTTTTCCAACTACGCCGTGGTCCGCGTGGGTCGGGACTTCCGGGACGGCCGAACAGCGGTGGGCGTCATCTCGACCTCTGTGAACCGGGACAAGGAGACCGCCGACGCGCTGGGACTACGGAGTGGTGCCTATACCGGGGGGGTGGACTTCCGGCACCGCTTCTGGAACGACAACTGGCAGGTGAGCGGGTACCTCCTGGGTTCCCACATCCGGGGATCCGAGGAGGCCATCGGCGCGGCGCAACGCTCGTCGGCCCGCTACTTCCAGCGGCCCGACGCCGATCACGTCACCTTCGATCCCACGCGGACGTCCCTGAGCGGGGCCACCGGGTCGTTCGCGCTGAGTAAGATTTCGGGAGGTCGCTGGCGTTTCGGATTCCTCGGGCAGACCCGCTCCCCCGGATTCGACGTGAACGATGCCGGCTATCTCCGGGAGACGGACTCCACCATCGGGG
>CP070829.1:2528831-2550036 GCA_020344755.1 Gemmatimonadales bacterium | reverse complement strand
GCGTGAACCAGGTCCTGACCGACTTCATCGCCAGCATCACGGGGCAGCGGGTGGAGACGAGTCACGAAGTCCGGGACCTGTCGCTGGCCGGCCTCGTCTTTCCCTTCGCCCAGGGCACCTGTGACGTGCTGAGTGGCGACGTGGCCATCTTCCGGGACACCGGCGTCTTCGAGCCCCACATCATCACCCACGAATTCGTGCACCGGAAGGGATACCTCAAGGAGCTCCACGCCCAGGCCCTGGCGTACATGGCGCTGCGGAATTCCGAGGACCCGCTCCTGGTCCAGTCGGCCCGGGCGGAGCGGCTCCACCGTCAGCTGCGGGTGGTCGCCGGCGAGGATCCGGAGGCCTACCTGTCGATGCTCGAGCACGCGGATCTCCGGGACGAGCTCCACGAGGCCTTCGAGGCGCTGAGCCCCCACCCGGGTCTCTACCAGTCGCTGGTGGGGAGGGGAATGAAGGAGCTCTACGACATGCGCATGAAGCTTACGGGCCAGAACGGGTTGTCGGACTACGACCGGGGCTTCACCAACTTCCTGCACACCTTCCGCTTCAGCGAAGGTGCGCGCCAACCGGCGGAACTGGCGGCGGTCTAGCCGCCGGTGACCCCGAGGTCGCTCACTCCAGAGCCTCGAGACGGGTGCGGAGTAGAGTGCGGCCGGTACCGCGGCGTCGCCGTGGGCGGCCTCTCGCCGCGGATCGACTCAATCGAGTCAGAAGAGGGACAGCTGGCCGGCAGGTGGGGGAGGCCGGAAGGAGGCGGCGCTGAGCTCCGGCGGCCCCTGGAGTCCGAGCTTCCGGACGGTGGCGCGGAAGAGACCCTTGATCTGGTCCGCGTAGGCGCCCTTCCCCTTGCCGCGGACCCCATATGTCCCGTCGTAGAGCTTGCCACCGTAGGTCTCGCGGATTCGGCTCATGACCTTCTCTTTCCGGTCCGGGAAGTGCTCCTCCAGCCAGTGCTCGAAGAGGGACTTCACACCGTGGGGGAGCCGAAGGAGGATGTACCCGGCCCATCGCGCGCCGGCCTCCGCCGCCGCCTCGAGGATGGCGGGAATCTCCTCGTCGTTGAGTCCCGGGATCACCGGGGCCAGGTTGACTCCCACCGGGATCCCGGCGCCGCTGAGCACCCGGATGGCGTCCAGGCGGCGCAGAGGGGTGGAGGTGCGGGGCTCCATGACCCGCTGAAGGCCGCGCCGCAGGGTCGTGACCGAGAGGGTCACCGCCACGGCTTCGTGGCGCGCCAGCTCCCCCAGGAGGTCCAGGTCCCGGGTCACCGCGTGGTTCTTGGTGATCAGGCTCGCCGGGTTTCGGGCCTCGGCCAGCACCTCCAGGCAACGCCGGGTGATCCGAAGCCGCCGCTCGACAGGCTGATACGGGTCGGTGACGCCGGAGAGCATGATGGTCCGGGGGCGCCACGAGGGTCTGCGGAGAGCCTCCCGGAGAAGGGAGGGTGCGTCCTCCTTCACGAGAATGCGGCTCTCGAAGTCCAGGCCGGCGGAGAAGCCCAGGTATTCGTGGTTGGGGCGCGCAAAACAGTAGACGCACCCGTGCTCGCATCCGCGGTACGGGTTGATGCCGACGTCCAGCCCCACGTCGGGGGAGTCGTTCGTCACCAGCAGGGTGCGGGACGCGTCCCGGTAGAACCGGGTCCGGGGAGAAGGGTCCTCCAGCGTGGTCCAGGGCTCCCGGTCCACCTCCAGGCGTTCGAAGCGGGAGGCGGGGTTCAGCACGGTCCCGCGGCCACCGCGGGCAGGGGATGGGGATCGGCTCATGGAAGGGCTTCGGGTGCGGTGCGGACTTTCGGTCAATGTTCGGTATCGGAGCTCCGTTGTCCAGTCCCGAGAGGGTGTCGGGGCCCGGACGAGTCGTGGAGCAGGGGACCGCTCGTCAGCTCAGGCCGGTCCCCACCGCGATCACGACCGCTACGGCGCCCAGCGCCATGAGCAGGGCCCACAGGCGGAAGGCCGCGGAGAACCAGTCCTCGTAGCGCACGCCCGCGGCGGCGAGAACGGCCATGAGGGCGCCGTTGGTGGGGGTGATCATGTCCATGAGACCCGCCCCGTACTGGTAGGCCAGGACCGTCACCTGCCGCGACATCCCCAGGAGGTCCGCCAGCGGGGCCACGATGGGCATGGTGAGGACGGCCTGGCCGCTGACGCTGGAGACCGGGATGTGCACCAGGGCCTGGGCGAAGATCATCCCCACGGCGGACACCATGGTGGGGAGGTTGTCCAACGGGGTGAAGAGAGCCAGAACCAGGGTGTCCACCACGTGGGCGTCCTGGAGCACGAGGACGATCGCCCGGGCCATCCCGATGAGGACTCCGGCGAAGGTCATGTCCCGAAAGCCGCGGACGAAGGCGTCGGCGGTATCGCTGACGCCCAGACGCCCTACGAACCCGGCCAGGATTCCCAGCCCGAAGAAGGGCGCCGCCATCTGCAGGTAATCCCACTCCTGGACCATGATGCCCCATCCCAGGAACGCGAAAGTCGCGCCGACCGCGCCCAGGATCATCCAGTCCCGCGCCGAAGCCGGTTCTTCCTCCACTGAAGCGCCCTCCCGTTCGGACTGGTGCGCCCGGGCATAGCGGAGGGTCATGACGATCCACACCGCGAGCGCCGCTCCGAGGAAGACCACGCGGAAGGCCGTGCCCGAACCGGTGGGTATTCCGGCCGCCCCCTGCGCGATGATCACCTGGAACGGATTCATGGGCGAGAACGAGGACCCCATGGCGGCCGGCCCCACGCTCACCAGGGCCGCCACGACCGGGGAATACCCGAGGCGGCGGGTCAGGACCAGGAGGATGGGGACCAGCGCGACGATCTCCTCGGCCATGTTGAAGAGGACGCCGCCGGCGGCGAACAGGACGCAGATCAGGGGCAGGATGATGGCGCTCCGGCCTCCCACCGCACGAATCAGCCATCCCACGCCCCGGCCCAGGGCACCGGTGGCGTCCACCACCGTGAGGGCGCCTCCGATGAGGAAGATCAGAGCGATGATGTCCCCGACTTCCTGGATTCCACGGGGGACCGCCACGAGGGCCCCCATCACCCCCACGGGCTGGGCCTCCACCGGGTGGTACGAGTCCGCCACCGCCACCTCCCGGCCCAACTCCGGGTCCAGGACCCGGTCGAATTCCCCGGCCGGAAGGACCCAGGTGGCCGCCGCCGCGATGAACACGCAGCCGCTCATGAGGACCAGGGGATGGGGAAGCCAGCGGCGGGGGGCGTCAGCGGTCATGGTCTCAGGCGTGCGGGAGAAACGAAAGCGCCCCACCCGGCAGCCGGCCGGGCGGGGCGTGTCTCGTCAGGGGGGTCCGCAGCGAGGTGTCACACCACCTCGATGTCGTAGCAGACCCGCCAGTTGGGAAGGGACTCGGGGTCGTCAGGGCCCTCGTCTCCGGGCCGCTGGCGGCCATGCCAGCTCGTCGCGTCTCCCGAGAAGGTACGGGAGTACTTCTCCAGCATATCGTTGGCGGAGAGCTGGTCGATCTCCTCGCCCTGGAGCTCCACCGTGAGGGTGTCACCGGCCTCGCCCTCGAAGATGATCAGATCGATCTTGTCGATCTTGTTGAACCGGGGATGGTCCGAGACCTCCCAGTGTCCCTCTTCGGGGAGCCGATACTCCTCGGTGTGACTCCCGGAAGTGATGCGGGTCCTGAAGAAGAACTCGCCGTAGTCCTTGAAGACCGGCTCCAGCTTGTCCAGGACCTGGATCCAGCGGAGGATCACCCGGACGGTCTTTCCCGCATTCGCGCTCATTCGGTCTCCCGTGCGGTTTGTCGTTGAAGGGAAGACGTGATAAATAGTCCCCGGTCCCGGGGGCGGCAAGGCCGTTTCCGCGCCCGGAGTTACGTGTTCCACCCCCGGAGGTTGCATGACCCGCGCTGTCTTCCACCGTACCCTGTTCGTGGCGAGCCTGCTGGCGCTCGCCCTGGCGTATGCCCCCGGGCCCCATGGCCTGGCTGCACAGGATGGCTCCGCCCCGTCGTGGGTCCTGGACCCACTGGACTGGCGAATGGTGGGTCCCCACCGGGGCGGTCGGTCCACGGCGGTCACCGGCGTTCCTGGACTCCCGCACACGTACTGGATGGGTGGGACCGGCGGAGGGGTGTGGAAGACGGAAGACGCCGGTACCACCTGGGTGAACCTCACCGACGGGCAACTGCCGGTGGCTGCGGTGGGGGCCGTGGCGGTGGCGGAGGCGGACCCCAACGTGATCTACGTGGGAACGGGGTCGGCGTGCATCCGGGGCAACGTCTCCACCGGACGAGGGCTCTACCGCTCGATGGACGGCGGGGGCAACTGGAGCTTCATCGGTCTCGAGGACGCCGGGCAGATCGGCGACATCCAGGTCCACCCGAGGGACGAGCGTCTCGTCTATGTGGCCGCGCTGGGGCACGCCTTCGGAAAGAACGAGACCCGAGGCGTATACCGGTCGAGGGACGGCGGCGACACCTGGGAGAACGTCCTCTTCCTGAACGACTCCACGGGGGCGGTGGACCTGGCCATGAATCCGGAGAACCCTCGCGAGATCTACGTGGGGATGTGGAGGGCCGAGCGGAAGCCCTGGACCCTCATCTCCGGGGGGGAGGAAGGGGGGGTCTACAAGACCACCGACGGGGGGGACACCTGGCGGAAGCTCGGCGGTGGACTTCCCGAGGGAGTGGTGGGCAAGGTGGGTGTGACGGTGAGCCCGGCGAATCCCGACCGCGTCTGGGCGATCGTCGAGGCGGAGCCCGCCGGTGGCGTCTACCGGTCCGACGACCGCGGTGAGACCTGGGAGCGGATCAACAGCGAAAACCGGCTTCGGCAGCGGGCCTGGTACTACACCCACATCGAGGCGGATCCCAACGACGAGCACACCGTCTGGGTCCTGAACACGGGTCTCTACCGCTCTGTGGACGGGGGCCGGAGCTACGAGCAGTTCTCCGTCCCCCACGGGGACGTGCACGACCTCTGGATCAGCCCGGACGACTCGGACCTCATGGTGGTGGCCAACGACGGGGGTGCCCAGGTGAGCCTCACGGGAGCCGAGACGTGGTCCACCTACTACAACCAGCCCACGGCGGAGCTCTACGACGTCATCGTGGACAACGGCTTCCCGTATCGGCTCTGGGGATCGCAGCAGGACAACGACGGGATCTCGGTCCCGGCGTTCCCCTCTCCCCACGACCTGCATCCCAAGTCGTCGTGGGAATACGCCTCGTCCTGTGAGACCGGGCCCGTGGCCTTCCATCCGGACCGTCCCGAAGTGGTCTGGGGCGGGTGCTACGGGGGCGCCGTCAACCGGTTCGACCGGACCATCGACCAGCGACGGAACGTCATCGTCTACCCGCAGCTCCAGTTGGGCCAGGCGGCACGGGACCTCCAGGAGCGGTTCCAGTGGGTGGCACCCATCGTGGTTTCGCCGCACGACCCCGACGTGGTGTACCACGCCTCCCAGAGGGTGCATCGCACCACCGACGGCGGAATGAGCTGGGAGACCATCTCCCCGGATCTCACCACGGACAATCCGGCGCACCAGGCCCCGTCGGGTGGGCCCATCAACCACGACATCACCGGGGTGGAGATCTACAACACCATCTTCTCGTTGGCGGTCTCGCCGCACTCTCCCGACGTGATCTGGGCCGGGAGCGACGACGGGCGCATCCACGTCACCCGGAACGGCGGCGCAGAGTGGGTGGACGTGACGCCGCGGGGAATGCCCGAGTTGGGGACGGTGGACGAGATCGAGGTCTCGGTGCACCGGCCAGGACGTGTGACGGTAGCGGTGCAGCGGTACCGGATGGACGACTTCGCTCCCTACGTCTTCCAGACCGACAACTGGGGCGGGAGCTGGGAGCGACTTGCCGACGGGACCAATGGGATCCCTGCCGACCACCCGGTGCGCACCGTCCGGGAGGACCCGGAGCGGGAGGGCCTCCTCTTCGCCGGCACCGAGTTCGGGATCTTCGTCTCGTTCGACGACGGGGAGCGCTGGCAGTCCTTGCAGCAGGATCTGCCCGCCACGCCCGTGAGCGGGATGCGCGTCACCCACGACGACATCCAGATTTCCACGCAGGGCCGGTCCTTCTGGATCCTGGACGACATGACGCCGCTGCGGCAATGGGATGCGGCGTTGGCCAGCGCGCCGGCGCATCTCTTCCAGCCGAGGGACGCGGTTCGAGCCTCCACCGCCGGTGGCGGCGTCGGGGGTGAGTACGCCCCGGAGCCTCACCCGGGCGGGGCCATCGTGAACTATGCCGTCAACACCGAGGTGGAGGGGGAGGCCCGACTCGAAATCGTGGACGCGTCGGGGCGGGTGGCCAGCTGGTTCACCTCCGACTCCACGGTATCCGCCGAGCGTGGGCTCAGCCGGCTGGACGTCTCACGGGGGGGACACCGCGTCGTGTGGCCCCTGATGTACGACGGGCCGGACCTGGCGGACGACGCCGTGGTCTGGGGCTACACCGGTGGCGTCAAGGCGGCGCCCGGTACCTACGTGGCGCGCCTCTCGGTGAACGGGAGCAGCTGGGAGCAGGAGTTCCGGGTGCTGGCGGACCCACGCCTGGACGTCGCCCAGGCGGACTACGAGGAACAGTTCCGCGTGGCCATGGCGGTGCGGGACTCGCTGCAGGCGGTGCATGACGCCATCCGCACCGTCCGAGCCGTTTCCGCCGAGGTGGAGGCTTCGGTGAACCGGGCGGACGCCGCCGGGGTCGGAGAGCAGGTGACTCCGTTGGCCGATACCATCACCGCGAATCTGGGAGAGGTAGAGGGCGGGCTCATCCAGACCCGCAGCGAGAGCGGCCAGGACCCCATCCGATTCCCGGGGATGCTGGACAACCAGCTGGCGGAGCTCTACGGCGCCGTCACCGGGACCGACGGGTACATCTCCGGCGGACCGGAAGGCCGGCCCACGCAGGGCGCCATGCGACGCTTCCTGGACCTGAACCAGGAGTGGGAGGAGCTGAGAGTCCGCCTCCAGTTCATCCTGGAGAACGACGTCCAACGCTTCAACGAGCTCATGGAGAGCCTGGGCTTGCCGGCGGTCAGGGTGGAGGGGGGCCGTGTGATCACCTGACCCGGGCGACGACCGGGGGAGAGGGAGCGGAGGGCTCGGAGAGAACCCCTTCCTCGACCTCTGAATCGTGGCGCTCCCCAGAGGTGCTTCCCCGGCGGTGGGAGACCTCGGGAAACGGAGCCGGTCCCTCCAGGAGGGGGGCCGGCTCGTTCTTGAGATACCGGTCGAAGAAGGCGGTGACGTAGGCCCGGAGGATCTCACCGGAACGGCGACCACCGATGGGGCCCAGGACCCCGGCCCAGCGGGTCAGGGGCGTGGAGTGGAAGCCGTCGGTGAAGTCTCCGTGAAAGGCACCGGCTACACGCACCCGGTGGTAATCGAGGCCGGCGCCGCCGTACCAAGCGTCGTTCCAGGTGTCCAGCTCCTGGCTCATGTAGAGGAACGGGGTCTTGAATCCCTCGCCGAACCACTCTCCCCACTGGGTGCCGTCCAGGTTGGCCCCTGCCAGGCACCGGGGCTCGTTGGCGCACAGCTGGCCCGCCGTGGATCCGCCGAAGGACATGCCCATCACCCCCAGGCGTTCGGGGTCCGCGAGAGGCTGGAGGAACCGACCCACTTCTCCTCTCCCTTCCAGCACCCGATCCAGCACGGCATCCAGGTCCGCTCGCCAGAGGGAGGCACTGAACTGGTGGTTGGGGACCCCGGCCAGGTAGGCCGCGATCCTCTCGCCCCGGGCCCCGGGGGAGAGGAGACCGAGCTCCTGGGAGGTGGGGACAGGGCCGGGTCCCCTCTCTGCGGCCATCCGGGACACGGCAGTCTGGACGCCCGGGTCGTCCAGGGTCAGGAGGGAACCGTCATCGCGGTACGTGACCGCTTGCTCCCACGAGTGGCCCACGCCCACCACCAGATAGCCACGACTCGCCAGCTCCTCGGCGAGCTCGGTGTTGTGAACGTGGTGACCCTGCCTGAAACCGCCGGAGTACAGGATCAACGGCCAGGGTCCTGCGCCTGCGGGAGTCGCTCCGGTCCGCCCCGATCCCCGCAGGTGGTCCACACCCGAGACCACCAGGGCCGGCACTCCCAGGCTCTCGGCGATTCCCCGGTATGCGAGGCGAGCGTGGGGGAGGTACTCGGCACGGACCTCTCGGCCCTTCGGTGCTGGTGCCACCGGATACCAGGCTCGCACCGCCATCACCCGGCGATCGTTGGGATCGGAGGTGAGCGGTTCGGCTCGGCTGGAATCGACCACGACCCAATCCCGGATCCCAACGGCCCACGGGCCCGTCGGAGGTACCAGCCGCGCGGGTGGCACCAGCCAATGGCCCACGGCCCCCAGCAGGGCCAGGCCCAGAGCCAGGGTCGACCACGCCGCCGGCCACGCTCCCCTCGGCGCCCTCCGGCCGCGGGCACCCAACCAGAGGGCCAGGGGGCCCAGGAGGGCCGGCACCAGGAGGGCCCGGGGCACCAGGAGCACCGGGACGGCGGAGAGCGTGGCCGCCAATGCGGCCACTGCGCCGACCCGCGGGCTCCGCCTCCCGAGCACCACGAGAGCCGCTGCTGCCAGTACCACCAGGTGGACCCGTTCGAGCATGGGGGCAACCTCTCACGGTGGAGGCCCGGAGACCAGGGAGATTCCGGACCGGCGTTCCGGAAGCGGCTCTCGAGCAGGTCCACACCGCAGGCACGGCCCTTGCAGCCTGGCCAGCGTACCGCCCCGAGGCGAACTCCGGTCCGCCCCGCAGCCCCCGGCTGTGGGGGCAGTGTAGGGAAGAGCCCCTTCCCGGCCGGTTCCACCCCTCAGAACCAAGCCGCTGTGCGCTCCCGTGGCCGGTCGGTCCGGCCGCCGAGGGCCGATCCGGCCTCGCCTGGACCCGCCCGGAAGACAGGGATGAGCGTGATGGGAGGCAATTCGCCAGTGAAGCCACGATTCCGCGTGCTCAACCCCCGGGGAGAGGAGCTCGAGGTCCCGACCCTCGACCTCCTGACCCGTCTCTTCGAATCGGGGGCGGTCCGGGCGGATTCCACCGTCCACGACGCTCTGACCGGGGCATGGGGACCGGCCTGGTGCCACCCCGTATGCCGGCTGATTCTCGAGGAGCTCGGGATGGGACACCGGACCGACGGGGTCGGCGACGTAGCGTCTCCACCGGCAGATTCTGCCGGGGCCGGAAGGGAGGCGCCGCCGCCTCCGGCTCCGCCGCGACCGCCGCCACCGGCGGTTCCGGCGGCTTCGGATGGAACCGTGCCCGAGCCTGGTCGTCTTCTCGACGTCGAGCTCAGCCCAGCGCAGGAAGTCCAGGAGGACACGGTCCAGGCCTTTCTGGAAGCCCGAGAGCGTGAACGGCACGAAGAAGAGCTCCGGGAGGCCTCCGATACCGGTGAGGTCACCCTGGTGGATCCGGCGCAGCAGAGCCTACAACCTGGACCTGCCGACTTCCGCAATCTGATGGACCGGGGGCGGCGACAGGGTTACCCCCGCCCCCATCGCCCGGGAGTGGGGAAGGAGGAGTCCAACCCCTCGGTCGGCAGGACTGCGGACGGAATGCGGGGATCGGAGGGTCCCCATACGCGCCGGTCCGACCCATCGGGTCTTCCGAGGCGCTCCCTCAACCGTGCCGACGAGGACGGAGGAGCGAGACAGCTCTCGCTGTTTCTGCTTCTCATCGTCATCGGGACGTGGGGGATCGCGGATGCCTGGACCCGGCCGGTCGAGAGTCAGCCGACGGTCCTGGAGGCCATGCTCCCACCACGTGGGTCGCCTCGCTCCGTGCGTCCGGGGACATTGATGCCGTCCGAGCGGGAGATCCGCGCCGCCGCCTTCGAAGGAATGGCAACGGAGATGGAACGACTCCGCGAGCGGATGCGGGTCGGGGAGCCGCCATCTTCCTGGATGAGCGGCCACTACCTGGCGGAGGCGTCCGCCTACCCCGAGGTGGAATCCTACTGGACCCGCTACGAGACCTTCACGGACACCCTCAGGGAGCAGGAAGAAGATCTATTCCGGGCGGCCTTCATGGAGCGCATGCGGGAGCTGGGGATCCAGGGCTCCGTGCTCACGGTGCGCCAAGCGCGGGCGCTACAGGATTTTCGGAGCGACCAGCCTCGCCGGGAGGCCCACTACGGAGCGATGGACGAGTTGGCCGCTGCCAGCCTTGCCCTGCATCGCTTCCTGGAAGAGCGCAGCGCCGACATCCGCTATACGCCTGTGGACGGCGGGGTGACCGAAGACCCGGTCCTGGAGATCAGCACCAGTGACGAAGCCACTCGAAACGAGCTGTGGGATCGGCTGGACCGGCTCCTGGTGGCTCTGGACGAGGTCGCGGGCCCGGATCCGGACCGTAGACGCGACGTGACCGAGCGGATCCTGGGCACATTGGCGGACGGAGGAGACGCCCCGGACCGCTGAGGCGAAGGGACCCGACGGAGGGGGTGAGGTACCGGTAGCCTTCGCCCCGGGTTTCGCTATAGTTTCGCCAGGTTGTACCCGTTCCCCGCGCCCTTCTTCTGCCGCATGCGCTTCGCATACATCGACTCTCAGGGCAACGAAGTCACCATCCCCAGCGTGGACGCGCTCCGGCTGCGGATCGAGCTGGGGGCCATCGTGGACGAGACCGTCTTCCACGACGCCAACACCGGCCGTTGGGCGCCCGCCTCGGAACACGAGATCTACAAGACGCTCCAGCGGGAGCTCCAGGACCTCGAGTCCCTGGCGTACGCACCTCCACCCCCGGTGCCCCAGGGGGCGGGGGTGGATCCGCCCCACGAGTGGCGCCCCGTGACCCCGCCGCGCCCCGCTCCGCAGACCCAGGGCGACTCCGTGCCCGAGCCATCCGCCGCGAACGAGGTTGGGCAGCCCCAGTCTGGCGGAGCGGACCCGGTGCAGCCAGCGGATCCCGTGGAGGAGGTGGACCCGATGGAGCCGGCGGAACCGGTGGAAGTGGTGGACCCTCTCATGGAACTGGACGTCGCGGCGACCGAGTCAATGGACTTGGACGCCGCGGATACCGAGTCGGATGAGGTGTCGGAGCCCGATCCCGAGCCGGACCTCGAGGCGTTCGGGTTGGGGCTGGAGCTGGAGGTGGTGACCGGATTCGGCGAGGACGCCACCCCTACCCTCGCCAGCGACCGGTTTCCGGATGCGGTGGAGGCGGAGGTGGACGAGATTCTCCCCCCGCTGGAGGAGGCGGAGGGGCGGGAGGCCGATCCCACCGAGGTGGAGATGGAGGCCTTTGAGCCCCTGGAGGGGTTCCGCACCGAGCCGGAGCTGTCCGGTGCCTGGGACGATGATGGGGGAGAGTCGGCGCCAGAGCCTGACCCCTCCCTCGACGATCGGGTGGAGGCGTTGGAGTTGGAGGCGACTCCGGTGGATGTGACCAGCGAAGCGGACGGGCCTCCCGCCCCGGAGATGGCTTACGAAGCTCCTGCGGGTCCCGACGACGAGGACGCCTCTCCGGACTGGATGGTGCAGGAGTCCCCCGCCGATTGGGCCAGCGACCGGCACGACGCCCGACCGGTGGAGGTGCCGTTCGTCCTGGATGTGGGGGACTCGCGCCGGCGCGCCCGACCGCAGAGCGCGCCGCCTCCGCGTCGCCTGCGGCGGGCCCGGACTCCGGGAGCCGGGCGGGTGGTGATGCTGGTGATCGCAGCGGTGGCCGTCGGGGTGGGTGGCTGGTACGGGTGGACCTACCTCCTGGGAGGCACCGAGGCGGGAGAGGGGACGAGCATCGAGGTCCTGAACCTCCCGGAGATCCCGCCGGAGCTGGTGCCGCAGATGCGGCAGCTCTCCGCGGCGGCGGTGGCGTCCACGGTGGGACAGCTGGAGCGTCTGCCCGAGCGGGACGAGATCCCCCCGGCGCCCGCCGACGAGTGGCTCGCGGGTCGCTACCTCGCCGGTGCCAGCGAGTTCGCCTCGGTGCAAGACTACTGGAGGAGCGTCCTCCGCTACCTCTCGGCGGTCGAGGCGGCGGACGACAACCTGTTCCGCCAGGCGCTGGAGGAACGGATCCGATCGGGGAACCTCTCCGATGAGAATGCCGGCATGATTCGCCGGAGGGCGGTGGCGGGATGGGTGGCCGCGGCGGCGGAAAGGGCGCTCGTGTACCGCCAGCTTCGGGCGGTGGCGACCGCCGCCCTGGAGCTGCACCTCTTCCTCCTGGGGAACGAGGACGAGATCGACTACGAGCCCGCCGCCGCCGGCGTGTCACGGGATCCGGTGTTGGAGGCGGTGCCCGCCAACGAGGCGCTGGGCGTGGCCATGTGGGAGCGAGTCGGCGCCGTGACGAAGGCGCTCGACAACCTGGGATACCTGGAGACCATCAGCACCGAGGGTCTGCTGGGCGCCTTCCTGGAGCAGTTGGCGGCCACGCCGGTTCTGTAGGGCCGCCGTTGGCGGAACTGGCCGCCGTTGGTCTGCACGACGAAGGGGGCCGGGTTCTCGACCCGGCCCCCTTCGTCGTTCGTGGGAGCATTGGAGGAGCGCGTCGACTGCGCCCGCGTGGACCTCAGGCCTGGAAGTAGGGATTCACCCCCGAAGCGTGGTCGGTGACGTCGTGCACCGCCGTGAGCTCCGGGATGGCCTGGCGAAGCATGCGTTCCACTCCCTGGCGCAAGGTCAGGCGCGACATGGCGCACCCCTGGCAGCCACCGCTCATCTCCAGGAAGATCTCCGTATCCTGGACATCCACGAGGCTGATGGCTCCGCCGTGGGAAGCGATGGCCGGGTTCACCTGACTGTCCAGCACCTCCCGGACCCGGTCGGCCAGGACGCCGGTGGGCTGTGCCGGCCGCCGCACTTCGGGAGGAGACGCCGGCCGCACCTCGAACCCGCTCTCATTCACCCGCTGGACGAAGTCCACCGTGGCATCCCGGAGCATATCCAGTGAGGACTCGGGGATCAGCACGGTGAACCCGTCGAGATCCACCTCCGCCTCGGATGCCTCCCGCTCCTCAGCGCTCACCAGCGTGAGCTCGAACTGGGGCGCCGTGGGGATCCCGTGGGACGAGATGCGGAGGTAGGCGAGCTCGCCGTCGCTCTGATCGATGAAGGCCTGGACCATCTCGCGGGCCTTGTCGGTGAATGTCAGCATGGCTGGCGGGGTTGGCGTGGAATCCTGCTGCGCTTGGAATACCCACGGGGGCGGGTCCGGGATCCGTCGAATGACTGCTGTTGGGAAGGAAGCACACCATCTGCCCGGCATCAAGGGAGAGGGAGGTTCGCGAGCTTCCCGGCCACGGTTGAGACCCCCCGCGCGGCTCGGTAGCTTTGGCGTTCTGTGCAGGATCTCCCTCCTCTACCGAATCGTCCGGCCTCCGAGGGCCGTCTTCCATGGCCAGCAACGACCTCATGGACAAGCTCGTGTCGCTCTGCAAGCGGCGCGGATACATCTTCCAGTCTTCCGAGATCTACGGCGGAACGGGCTCGGTCTGGGACTACGGGCCACTGGGCGTGGAGCTGAAGCGGAACGTCAAGGCGCTCTGGTGGAAAGCCATGGTCCACATGCGGGACGACGTGGAGGGCCTGGATGCCGCCATCCTCATGCACCCCCGCACCTGGGAGGCATCCGGTCACGTGGAGGGCTTTACCGATCCGCTGGTCGAGTGCTCCAACTGCCATCGACGCTTCCGGGCGGACCTGCCCGAGGTGGAGGGCGGCCAGTGCCCCACCTGCGGGACTCGGGATGCCTTCGGCGAGGCCCGGCAGTTCAACCTCATGTTCAAGACGTTCATGGGGCCCGCCGAGGACAGCGCCAGCGTGGTCTACCTCCGGCCGGAGACGGCCCAGGGGATCTTCGTCAACTTCCAGAACGTCCAGACCACCTCACGCCAGAAGGTGCCCTTCGGCATCGCCCAGATCGGGAAGGCGTTCCGGAACGAGATCACCCCGGGGAACTTCATCTTCCGCACGCGGGAATTCGAGCAGGCGGAGATGCAGTTCTTCGTGAAGCCCGGTACGGACGATGAGTGGTTCGAGCACTGGAAGGCCGAGCGCATGGCCTTCCACGTCTCCCTGGGAATCGACAGCGACAAGCTCCGCTTCCACGCCCACGGCGACGACGAGCTCGCTCACTACGCCAAGAGAGCCTTCGACATCGAGTACGAGTTCCCCTTCGGCTGGAAGGAGTTCGAGGGCATCCACAACCGCACCGACTTCGATCTGAGCCGCCACGAGGAGTACTCGGGCAAGCGCATGGAGTACATCGAGCCCGGTGGCGGCGACCGCTTCATCCCGTACGTGGTGGAGACCTCCATGGGGGTGGACCGCACCATGCTCGTGGTCCTGGCGGACGCCTACCGGGAAGAGGAGGTAGAGGGGGAAGAGCGAGTGGTCCTGGGTTTGCACCCCAAGCTGGCGCCGGTGAAGGCGGCGGTCTTCCCCCTGGTGAAGAAGGACGGCCTCCCGGAGATCGCCACGGAGCTGAACCAGGCGCTCCGGAAGGCGGCCATCCCGTCATTCTACGATGCCGCCGGCTCCATCGGCCGACGCTACCGGCGGCAGGACGAGGCCGGCACCCCCTGGTGCATCACCGTCGACGGTGAAACCACGGAGAACCAGACCGTCACCATCCGGGACCGGGATACCCTGCAGCAGGAGCGGGTGGCGCTGGACCAGGTGGTGGGCTGGCTGCAGGAGCGGCTGGGGGGCTAGGCAGGACCTTCGGCGGGCATCGGGTTGCACGATGTAAACATTTGTTTTTACATTCTCCGCGCGCGTAACCCGCTTCACCCCACAACCCGCCACCTCGCCATGTTCGTGACCCGCTTCGGCCTGGTCCTGGCGACGTTCTGTCTCGCCGCCCCTCTGACCGCCCAGGACCCGAAGCCCTGGCAGGTGGAGGGGGAGCTGGGAGCCTCACTCTTCTTCGGCGCGTCGAGCCAGGCGGCGGTGCTCTTCCGTTCGGGTTACACCCTGGAGAGCGAGACGCTGGAGTTCAACGCCCACGGCAGCTTCGACTACGGGGAGGCCCAGGAGGAGGGCGGACCCTCGTTCGTCAACAAACGGTCCTGGAGTCTCGGGACCGAGCTCGACTACGAGGTCGGAAGCTGGGCACCCTTCGTTTTCGTGTCGGGAGAGGGGAGCCTGCGGCGGAAGCTCGACCTCAGGATCGAGGGAGGAGCGGGGACCCGCTACCGCTTCATCGACTCCGCGCAGACGAGGTTCGACATCTCCGTGGGTGTCCTGGCCGAGCGCACGGACCCTCGGGAGACACCGGCGGAGGTGGATGCGCCGGATACACTGGCCCGCTTGTCGAACCGAGTGCGGTTCAGCCGCCGGTTCGGGGGGAAGCGGGCGCTCTTCAACCTCGTCACCTTCTACAAGCCCTCCCTGGACGACGCCTCCCGGGACTACACCCTGGACGTGGAGAGCGCTCTCTCCTTCGCGCTGAACGGGACCGTCTCGCTGAAGGTCTCACTGGTGGACCAGTACGACGCCCTGGCCACCGCCCGGGGGGCGGGGGTGAACAACGACGGTCGGCTGTTCTTCTCCATCCTGGCAAAGAAGTAGTCCGACGCGCCCCCGGGGGGTGTACGTGGGGCCCGGGGAGCCTTCACCACGGCGGATCGCCAATTCGCCGAGCTCCCCCGCGACCATCCTTTCCGGCGCGAGGCCCGGGCTGGATTGGCCGCCGTGGAGGGCGCCGGGCCCTTCTAGTCCGCGCGGCGGGCTGCATGCCGACCCGCCCGCTCCTGCGTCCCAGCCCGGGTCAGGGGTCCCGGAGTTCGGCGTGGACCCGTGCCCCTTCCCGGGCCACGATCTCGGGGATCGCCGCCACGTCGTCGTCTCCCGTCCGGAAGTTGACCACGCATCCCCGAAGCAGGTAGCGGCCTCGAACCACGGCGTTGGAAAGAAACACCTCTCCCCCCGCCTCGAGCCGCGCCTGCAGGGCCTTGTTCAGCGCGTTCAGGTAGGCCTCGGCGTCGGGCTCCCCCACGCGCCCGCGCAGCTCCGGCGGGACATACCGGAAGGTGGAGATGCTCAGACCCAGGGTGTGGGCCTCGAATTCCGGGTGGGCCTCCACTCGGGTGTGGAGGAGCCGGGCCATGGCGACGTCGTCCGCGATCATCTCCAGGTACCCCTCACGCCCCACCTGTTGGAGCGCGAGCCACACCTTGAGGGCCCGGAAGCCTCGGGAGTTCTGGGGACCCAGATCCACGAAGTTCGTGGCCTCCACCCCGAAATGGTAATAGGGCGGGTGGTACGCGAACGCCTTTCGGAGGGATTCGGGGTCCTTCACCAGGACGCATCCGGCCTCCAGTGGGGCGTACAGCCACTTGTGCGGATCTACGGCCACCGAGTCCGCCAGCCCCAGGTGGTGGAGGGGCTCCGGAGCGTCCGGAAGAACCGCTGCGGGAGCGCCGTAGGCGCCGTCCACGTGGAACCAGATGTCCCTCTCCCGACAGATGGCGGCGATGGCTGGGAGATCGTCCACGGCGCCGGTGCTCACGCTCCCAGCGGTCCCCACCACCATCATGGGGACCATACCGTCTTCCAGGTCCCGGTCGATGGCCTTCCGCAGCGCGTCCACATCCAGGCAAAGGTCCTCGCCGGTGGGGATCCACCGAATGGCGTCGGTTCCCACCCCCGACAGGTCGGCTGCCTTCTGGATCCAGGTGTGGGTCTCCGCGGAGACGTACACCGCCATGCGCCCTCCGACACCGCTTCCCGTCTGCCGTACCGCGTCCCCGGCGGCCCGGACCCGCGCCGCCCAGAACGCCACGGTATTCGCCATGTTGCCTCCGCTCACCAGGAGGCCACCCGACCCCGGATCCAGCCCCAGGAGCTCGGCGGTCCAGCGCACTGTCTGGGCCTCGATCTCGCTGGCCACAGGGGAGAGGGTCCACGCGCCGACGTTCGGGTTGACCGAGGCCGCCAGGAGCTCCGCGAGCATCCCCATGGGCGCGGCGGAGGAGGTGATGTATCCCAGGAATCGCGGGTGTCCGTTGTGGAGGGACTGGTCGAAGAGGAGATGTGCGGTTGTGGCGAGAAGTTGAGCCGGGTCCCGCCCCGTTTCCGGAAGGGGCGCGGCGGCGTCCAGGAGATCGCGCACCTCGCCCGGGGACACCGCTGCGGTGACGCGGCGCCGGGGCAACGACTCCAGGAAGCCGGCGATCCGGTCGACCAGGTCGTGGCCCAGCGCCCGGAAGGTTTCCGGGTCCATGTCCAGGGTGTGCCGGGAGGTCGTGTCGGGCCGGTGGGAGGGGGGGATGGGTTGTGCGGGGGTCTCCATCGAGGGCCTGCCGTCGAATTTCGTGAGCTTCGGACTTCCGATCCAACAGGCGCACACTGGTGTGCCGAGCGCTCAGGGGCCAGGGCAACGCGTCCGCCGGAGAAGGGTGGGCGGGCCGGCGGCGTCGCCGCGCCTTCGGCATCGCCGGCATCTGGTGGGCAGGATCCGGCAGATGGGATCCAGTGGGCAGGATCCGGCGGGCAGGATCGCAGGGGCAGTGCAGGGCGCTGGTGTGGGTGGGACCCGGGCCGAGTTGTGAGGCCCGACGGGTCCAGCCTATCTTCCCGCGCCGAAATCCCACGCACGCGCCAGACGGAGTCACCGACACGTGTCCAGCCGATCCCAGGTCTTCACCTCTCGTTGGGGGATGCTCCTCGCCATGCTCGGGATGGCGGTAGGCACCGGGAACATCTGGCGCTTCCCGCGCATCGCCGCCACGAACGGAGGGGGATCCTTCCTGGTCGCGTGGGTCGTGTTCCTGCTCCTGTGGTCCGTCCCTCTCCTGATCCTGGAGTTCGCCATGGGGAAGGGGACACGCCGCGGCGCCGTGGGAGCCTTCGTGAAGACCCTGGGCCCCAAGTTCGGATGGATGGGTGCGTGGGTGGCGTTCTGTGCCACCGCCATCATGTTCTACTACTCGGTGGTCATGGGGTGGACCCTGCGCTTCTTCTGGGCCACGGTGACCCGGGAGATTCCCACCGAGGTCCCCGGCGCCTTCTGGGAGTCCTTCGCCGGGTCGCCGTCGGCGCTGCTGACCCACACCCTCGCCGTGGGGATGGCGATCTTCGTGGTGGCCTTCGGGGTGAAGGGGATCGAGACGGCGGCACGGATTCTCATTCCCTCCCTCCTGGTGTTGGTGGTGGTCCTGGCCATCAAGGCGTTGACCCTCCCGGGTGCCTCCAACGGGCTGGCCTTCCTCTTCACCCCCGACCTCGCCGAACTGGCCAACTGGGAGATCTGGGTCCAGGCCCTGACCCAGAACGCATGGGATACCGGCGCCGGATGGGGCCTGGTCCTGACCTACGCCATCTACATGCGGGCCCGGGAGGACACGGCCCTCAACGCCTTCGTCATCGGATTCGGCAACAACTCCATGTCCCTCCTGGCGGGGATCATGGTGCTCTGTACGGTCTTCAGCGTCATGCCGGACGCCGCCAGCGAGATCGTGGGCGCCGGGAACGAGGGCCTCACCTTCATCTGGGTCCCGCAGCTCTTCGCCGGGATTCCGGCGGGCCAGTTCTTCATGGGGCTGTTCTTCCTGGCCCTGGCCTTCGCCGCCTGGACATCGCTGGTGGCCATGGTGGAATTGGCCTCGCGCCTCCTCATGGACCTGGGCGTCGCCCGAGGGAAGGCCATCGCCATCGTGGGGATCGCCGGATTGACCTTCGGCACTCCGTCGGCCCTCAACATGGACATCTTCTACAACCAGGATTGGGTGTGGGGACTGGGGCTCATGCTGTCCGGCTTCTTCTTCGCCGTGGCCGTTCTCCGCTACGGGGTGACGGAGTGGCGGGAGACCTTCATCAATCACATGCACTCCGACGTACGCATCGGTCCCTGGTGGGACTGGGCCATTCGGCTGGTGGTGGTGCAGGCCGTGGTCCTCATGGGATGGTGGCTCTGGGGCGCCCAGGGTGACGACTGGCGGGCCACATGGACCCTCTTCAGTCCGTACAACGTGGGCTCGGTCCTCATCCAGTTCGGGATCGTCCTCGTGGCCCTGCTGGCCCTCAACAAGCGGATGGTGAAGGCGGTCCTGGCTCACGAAGTCACGCGTCCGGACGCCCGGGCCCGGGACCACGTGGGTCCGGACGAAGACTTCCACGCGCCGTGAGCCGGCTCGGCGCCGTGCGCCGCGTCGGCGAGGTCCCCGCGCCCATGGAAGCGCCCCCGGCCCGGTGAGGGTCCGCCCGTCCTCCGGAGCAGAGCAGCCCGGCACCCGCGAATCATGAACTACCGACAGTTCCAGGAGGCCGCCCAGGCCGCCTTCGACGAGGTGCCCGACGAGTACCGGGAGGGAATCGACGGTCTGGTCATCGAGCGGCGAGCCGAGCAGCACCCCACCCTTCCGGACATCTACACGCTGGGCATGTGCGACACCGAGTCGTACCTGTCGGACTTCGTGAGCGCCGAGACCACCCGCTCCAGAATCCTCCTGTACTACGGCTCGTTCAAGGCGCTGGCGAGGATGGACCGGGACTTCGACTGGGAGGCGGAGATCCACGAGACGGTTCAGCACGAGATCCGCCACCACCTGGAGACCCTGGCCGGCGAAGACGCCCTGGAGGACGTGGACTATGCCATGGACGAGTCCTTCAAGAGGGGCCAGGGCCTCGACTACGATCCCTGGTTCTACCAGCGGGGGATGCCCATGGGACGGGGTGTCTACGTGGTGGAGGACCAGGTCTTCCTGGAGCAGGAATGGGCGGCCCCGGACTTCGAGCGCCAGGCGCACCTCACGGTGCGCTGGGGCGGCGTGGACCATCGGCTCCCGCCACCCCCGGAACTGGGGGACATCCACTTCGTTCTCCTGCACGGGATCCAGGAGCCACCGCCCTGGATCGAGCTGGTGCTCGTACGACGACGGAACTGGCTCGACGACGCCCGGCGGCTCTTCAGTTCGTCCCGGCCCCGGGTCCTCCACTCCGAGGCGCAGGTCCAGCCGGTCGGATCCTGAGACTACGGGCGGGGTGGAACCATCCCGTTCTTCTCGCTCCCCGATGCCATGCCTCTCCACGACCGACATCTTCGCGTCACCCCTCTCCAGCGGGCGTTCCCGGATGGGGCGACCCGCGATCGGCTCCTGGACACCATCGCCGGGGAGGTGCGAGAACGGGGCCTGGGGGACGACGATCCCGGGGCCTTCGCGCTCCTGCCCACTACCCGACGGGCCCTGGCGGAGCTCAGGGATCCCGAGGGCGACGGGGACGGAGGGCACACCCACGCCATCCTCCTCTTCCACGCGTTCCACGTCCGGGCAGCGGGGGGCAGCCACCTCCTGGCCAGCGTGCCCGTGTGCCGGTGGGCCGTGGAAGGCTCGGGAGGGGAGGGGGCGCACGGTATGGACGTGCCCAACCCGGTTGGAGCCCCGGGGTCCAAGGCTCCGAGTGGCGACGACGCGGAGCCGGCCGGAGCGTCGGGGGCGAAGGCCGGGACCGGCGAGGACCCGGAGCCGTCGGACTCGCCCGGCGGGTTACCCTCGTCGACCTACGTCCAGCTTCCCCAGCACCTCTTCTGGGTCCGGGAGGACCCGGCCGAGCGACCCCTCTCCCTGGACGGGTTCTTCTGGACGGTCACCGGAGAGACGCTTCACGTGCTGGGGGTAGTGGACTTCCAGTCCGGCGGAGACGGCATCCGTGTCCTGCCTCTCCCCGGTGTCCCGTTCGGAGAGCGGGAGCAGTGGCTCCACCAATCCATGCGGCCCGGGGGGGAGGACTTCCGGAGCGACATTCCGGGTGGGGAGATGGAAGGCCTCTACGAGCTGCGCACCGCCGGCGAGCTCCTGAAGCTGGCGGCCCGCCTGGACCGATTCGTGGCGCGCTTCCCGGACTCCGCTCGTCCTGGAACGCACGAGTCCAGCCCGGCCACGGACCACGGGGAGGGGGTGGGTCTACCGCCCTATCGACGACTGGAACTGGACTGAGGAACCCAATGCCGAGGGAGACGAAGAGGGCGAAGGTGGAGCGGGCCCGGGAGATCTACCGGCTCCTGGAGGACGAGTACCCCGACGCGCACTGCGAACTGGATCACCGGGATCCCTTTCAGCTGGCGGTGGCCACCATCCTCTCGGCCCAGACCACGGATGAGCGGGTGAACATGGTGACTCCGGAGCTCTTCGGGCGCTTTCCGGATCCGGAATCCCTGGCGGCGGCGGAGCAGGAGGAGGTGGAGGAGGTGATCCGCTCCACCGGCTTCTTCCGAAACAAGGCCCGGAACATCATCGGCTTCGCCGGGGCCCTGACGGAGGAACACGG
>CP070829.1:2507498-2528731 GCA_020344755.1 Gemmatimonadales bacterium | reverse complement strand
AACGCTCAACAAGTCGGGCAGCGTGAAGCTGACATCCGGTACGATGACCGGGGCCTCCGATTACGGCAACCGCCGGAACCGCCTTCCTTATAGCCCCGAGAGGAACCGCAGGATCCTCTCCTGCGCATCCGACTGGAGAGCCTCGAAGGCGGCCCGCGAGGGGGCCCCCTCACCACCGTGGGCCTGGATGGCTTCCCGGACCGTGGTGGCGCGGCCGCCGTGGAGGAAGGTGGTGCGGTGCCGTAGGCCCCAGAGGGGTGCGGTGCGGTACTCCCCGGGAGCGGCCTGGGGCGTGCAGACGTCACCCGGGCCGTACCCCATGTCATGAAGGAGGAGGTCGGTGTAGGCCCTGATGCTTACCCGGGACAACGCCCCCTCCCGGACCTCCCCGGTGGTCAGCTCCGGGACGTGACAGGCGGCGCACCCGATCTCGCGGAAAAGGGACTCCCCTTCTCCCTCGTCGGCACCGTCGGCCCGGGAGGGCGGGGACGGTGGCGCCAGGTATCGGACATAGTCGGTGAGGAGGGTGACCGCCTCGGGAGTCATCTCCGGATCGGGAAAGGGATCCACGTCCGGGGGAAGGGGCTGGCCCGCCCAGGGCTCCTCACGGGGGAAGCGGGGACTGGTGAAGCCGAGTTCCAGGAGGAGCGCCTGTTCCACGAAATCCTGCACGGTGGCGGCGTCCCCTTTTCGTCCGAACCGCACCAGGGTGCCGTCGGGTCGCCGGGGGACCCGTCCCCGGATCCCGTCGCCATCGGCGTCCTCCGGGTCCGCCAATGCCACGAGGTCCGCCTCCGGAACCGCCTCCAGGAGGCCGAGCCCGAACAGGGGGGGCGCCGTCACAAAGGCGGAGGCCGTGGCTTCCCCGGGGACCGGCTCGGCCCGGATCCCCAGATCCTGAAGGGCCGGGGTGACCCGCTGCTGGAGGTTGTCGCCTCCCGCCTCGGGGAGGGTGCTGCACACCCCCTCGTGGAAGCGGGAGGCCTTCAGCACCGGTATCCGGGCTCCGCCCCCTCCCGGCACCGGGTCGTCGTGACAGCTGGAGCAGCGCTCGGCGTTGAACAGGGGACCCAGGCCCTCCTCCGGGGTGGCCAACCGTTCGAACAGGGCCCTCCCGAGGAGGAACCGTCCCCGCTCCGCCTCCGTCAGTCCAGGAACCGGTTCGCCCAACGCCACTGGATTGAGCGGCGGCGCCGGTTCGGCGCACGCCGCCAACATCAGCACTCCGAGGACACTGGCGGACGGGACGCGGCGGGTTCGGATCGGTGGGGATCGCATCAGGACCCGCCTCCCGGTTGTCCGGCCGACCGGGCCAGCTCACGGGCGCGTGAGGTCGCGTCGGCCATGGCCTCGGCGTCCAGGGACCAGGTCACCCGGGAGAGGAGCCACCAGCGAAGCACCGGCGCCACCGGCGGCGTGTCCTCCTGCCTGGAGACCAAGCGCTCCATGTATCGTCCCAGGGCGGTGCGGGCGGAGTCGTCCCCACCCCCGAGGGGAACGGCCTCCCGCCACTGGTCCACCTCTTCCCGGTGAAGCGCTCGCAGGTCGTCCATGTGCGCGGGATCCGGGGTGATGCCCCTCTCCCTCGCCTCCTGGATCCGTGCCTCCCGAGCCGCCAGCTGGCCGAGGACCACCGCCACGTCGTCGTCGGGGCTGGCTACCAGATCCTGCCGTGCCCTGGCGGTGAGGGAAGCGAGGTATCCCGCAACCACGTCGGCGTCGAGGCTCCCGCCGGCCCAGATCAGGACCGGGTCACCCTCGGTCCCCCCGGGGAGGAAGGGCGCCACTGCGAGGTCCCGGACACGGCGGAGGGCGGACTCGGGAACCTCCAGCTCCAGCGCGGCGAGGGTCTCCAGGTTGGCGCGCTCGTCCCGCCGGGCCTCCATTCGCTCCTGGAGAAGATCCCGGAAGAGGTCGGCCACGTCTCCGTAACGGGGCCGGTAGAGGATATGGTACCCCTGGGGCCCCTCCACTACGGTCGACACCTGGCCGGGCTGCAATTGTCCGCCTACGGTCCGGAGGGATTGGGGGAGCTCGTCCAGGGTCATGAGCCCCAGGAGGCCCGAATCATCCCGCGTGGCCAGGTCCTCGCTGCGGGACACCACCTCGGGCCAGCTACGGCCCGAGCGAAGGGAGTTGAGCATCTCCTGGGCCGTCCGGCGCTGTAGCCCCCGCTCCTCCGCCGACGTGGAGGCGTCGACCCTGCGCAGCGCGTGGGCGAAGAGTCGGAGCGAGTCCGACTCGAAGGTCCGCCGGGCGTCGTCCGCCGTAGGGGGGTCCACCATGCCCTCCGCCTCCAGGGCGGCGGCCAGGGTCGCCTCCCGCGCTTCCATCCAGAGCGAGGCGTCCACGGCTTCGGGTCCCAGGAGATCACCGCCCCCCAGCTCGAACCGGACCAACGCGGCCCGGACCACCCACTCTTCCACGAGCTCGCCCACCGTGGCCGAGTCCAGCGGAAGGGGCTGGGCCAGGACGAGCAGATCCGCGAGTCGCTCACGGGTCAGCTCCCACGATTCCACGGTGGCCGCCGGGGAAGGCGGCGGCGGCGCGTCACACGCGGCCGGGGAGAGTGCCAGTACGAGGAGGGAGAGTCTGGATCGCATGGGGTCCGGTGGTCGGCGGAGCGCCGAATCTACCACGGCCCCCCATCGCAAACCACCGGACCCCGCCCGCTTTCCTTCACCAATCCGGCCTACCCGCCACCGCTCTTCGGCTCACCGCAACCGCCGCCTCACCGCAACCGCCGCCCCTGGCGGGGGCGGCAGTCACCTTCAACTCCGCCGATGGTCAGGGGCACCGGTGCGCCCGCCCCTACCGCCAGCGCCAATCCTCCTCTTCGTGGTGGCGGTCCCACCCCCCCAGGGGAATGCTCACTCCCAGGCGGAAGGTGACGAAGTTGGCCTCCGTGCGGTTCGGGAAGAGGGTGATGCTCCCGTCCGGGTGGTCCAGGATGTCCCCTTCCCGGAGGTAGCTCGCGACGCCGTTCCGATGGTACTCGGCGCCCAGGTCCAGGAGCACGGATCTCGGCCCGCCCAGCCGGAACCGTGCGCCACCGCCCATGCGGGCCGCCGCCACCAGGTCCGAGTAGTGCCGGGTGTTGAAGTACTCCTCCGAGGAGAAGTCGTCCGACAGGCTCGACTGGGTCGAGAAGTAGCTGAAGCCCACCGTGCCATAGATGTACGGGCTCACGGGCCCGGGGACCGAGATCTCCGGTCCCACCCCCATGTAGGCCACCGTGTTGGTGGTGGTCACGTCCGCTCCGATCCGGCACCCGATGGGGGTGGGGAAGCAGACGTCCATCCGCTCGTGACCATACACCATGACCCCCCCGTCCGCGCGCAGGTAGATCGGGATCCCCGGCCCGAGCCCCGCCCGAAAGCCGACCTGGCCACCGATGCCACCACCCACCAGTTCCCCGAATTGTCCGACGGCGTCCGCCCCCAGCAGGTCCAGGTCCAGGTAGAACCTGGGCTGGGAGGCTTCTCTCCGAACGTGCTGTGCCGCCGCCGAATCCGCCGTCACCAGGCCGAGCGCCAGGAGCGCCGCCACTGCCGATCGCCAACGCATGGTCCGCAATCCTCTTCCAGAGTGTATCCGGGACCGTAGCCCCGACTTCCGACCGTGATATCGGCAGGGACCGTGCCACGACCCTCAGACGGCGCATTCAGCGGAAATCCGTCCCCGGGGCCGTCGCGGTTGTCCTCCGGGGGTGACAGGCGCGTGTCCGGGTTGGACGGTGGTCAGCCCTCGGAGGGGAGCCCGGTCCCGAATCCGAAGCTGAACCCCAGGCGGATGGTGAACACGTTGGCCCGACCCCGGGTGGTCACCAGTGTGAGGGTCCCGTCCGGATTGTCGATGACGTTCCCCTCCAGGAGGTATTCGGCAACCCCGTTGTAATGGTATTCCGCGCCCAGATCGATGCGGAAGGGGTACCGGCCCTTCCGCACGAGGAACCGCCACCCGCCGCCGAACCGAAAGGCGAGGACCGTATCGGAGAAGTGCTCTGTGGTGAGCAGGCTCTCGGAGACCGAGGCTCCGGAGACGCTGGAGCTGGTGGTGAAGTAGCTCAGGCCCAGAGTCCCGAAGAGGTAGAGGCGGTCGCCCGCGAAGCGCAGCTCGGGTCCGACCCCGGCGAAGGCGATATCGTTGGAGGTGGTCACCTCGGTGACGATCCGGCAGCCCACCGGGGGCGGAGCGCAGACGCTGAATTCCTCCTCGCCGTAGGTCAGGAGGCCCAGGTCGACCCGGTACATCCACCAGGAGGACGGCTGGGGAGCCCACCGCCCCACCAGCTCGAAGCCCCACACGCCCTCCACCTGTTCACCGAACTCCCCAGTACCGTCCCCTCCGTGAAACTCCATCCCCAACCAGAATCGGGGGGGGGAGAAGGGCCCCTCCGTATCCTGGGCCCGGCCAGGGTTCGGGGTGGCGAGGGAGCTCAGCGCAGCAAGCACGACGAGGCAGGCGAGTCGCACCTTGTCCTCCAGAGAACCGGGAGAGGCCGGTCGGGAAATCTCCGCCTCACAGGCGCCCCCGGGAGGAGCCCTGCGGCGAGGGGAAGGGGAGGGCCCCTCAATATGGGGTGGCGGGGTGCCTCGATGCACGAGTTCCGTGCAGGCACCGGGCTCAGCGGACGCGCCCCAAACCCACGGTGAGTCCCAGGTGGAGCGCCAGGAGGGGATCGGGGCCTGGCCGGCCACCTCAGGGAATAGAGCGGGACCGGAGGGTGCGACGGGGTGTCCCCTTGACCCCGGGACGATTGGCCGCAGACTTCTCCACACTCCCCCAACCAGGACACCCATGGACTCCGTACTCGACGAATTCGCCTGGCGTGGCATGCTCCACGACGCCACGGAGGGTGCCGACGAGCACCTCGCGGGGGGAGACCGGGTCTGTTACATCGGCTTCGATCCCACCGCTCCGAGCCTCCACGTGGGGAGCCTCCTGCCTATCATGGGCCTCGTGCACATGCAGAGGGCCGGCCACCACCCCATCGCCCTGGTGGGAGGGGGAACCGGGCTCATCGGAGATCCGTCGGGGAAGTCGGCGGAGCGCCAGCTCCTGACGGCGGAGAAGGCCCGGGAGAATGCCGAGGCCATCCACCGCCAGCTCGAGCACTTCCTGGACTTCGAGGTGAAGTCGAATCCGGCCCGGATGCGCAACAATCTGGACTGGCTCGGGCAGTTGCCCCTGGTGGAGTTCCTCCGGGACGTGGGGAAGCACTTCTCGGTGAACGCCATGCTCCGAAAGGAGTCGGTGCGTCGGCGCCTGGAGAGCGAGGAAAGCGGGATCAGCTACACCGAATTCTCCTACCAGCTCCTTCAGGCCTACGACTTCGTGGAGCTCTTCCGCGGGGAGGGGTGCACCGTCCAGCTGGGCGGGAGCGACCAGTGGGGCAACATCACCGCGGGCATCGACCTGGTGCGACGCCTGGAGGGTGGCCACGCCGTCGGGGCGGTCTTTCCGCTGGTGACCAGCTCCTCCGGTACCAAGTTCGGGAAGACGGAGGCGGGGACGGTGTGGCTCGACCCCGAGTGGACCTCCCCCTTCCGGTTCTACCAGTTCTGGATCAACACCGACGACCACGACGCGGTCCGGTACCTTCGGTTCTTCAGCCTGCTGGATCGAGCCACCATCGAGGAGGTCGAGGGACAGAGCGAGGCCGAGCCCCACCGGCGCCACGCGCAGCGTGCCCTGGCGGAGGACGTGACCCGGCGGGTGCACGGTGAGGACGGGCTCGCTCGGGCCAGGCAGGCCACGGAGGCCCTGTTCGGAGGAAGCATCGACGGATTGGCCGGGGACGACGTCGCGGACATCTTCGCCGACGTGCCCTCCAGCCAGGTCCCGTCGGCGGAGCTGCAGGGGGAGGGGTTGGAGCTCCTGGATCTCCTGGCCCGCTCCGGGCTCGCTTCCTCGCGGGGAGACGCCCGCCGGAGCGTGGAAGGAGGCGGGATCTACCTGAACAGCCTGCGACAGGAGGATCCCCAGGGCCGGGTCACGACGGAGCAGACCATCGAAGGCCGCTTTCTGGTGCTCCGGAAGGGCAAGAAGAACTACCACCTGGTGAAGGTGGTCTAGCTCCTCGTCTGGTGAGCGCGGGCCGGGCTCCCCTCCGGTGAGGCCGGTGTCGCTGCCTACCGCACCAGGTCGACGAGGTCCTTCGCCACGCTGAAGTTGAATCCCCAGTTCCCACCGGGCCGAGGCGCTTCGTAGTCCTCGTGGACGGGGAAGACGAACTCGAAGGCCAGCTCCATTCCGGAGAGAAGCCCCTCCGTCATTCGGATGTTGAGACCCAGGGGAACGTCGACCCTCGTTCCGGAGGAGAAATAGGGATCCTGGCCGGGATCCAGGGAGGGGTCCATCCCGTTGTCTTCGCCCTGGATGCTTCCCCACGACTGGACCCGGGCACCGGTGGTGACGGCGAAGTTCTCGGTGAGCATGTACTGGGCCCACATGGCCCCGTCGAACTGGTTCCCGTACCGGTAGTCCCGGTCGTTGTCGGCGATCCGGAACCGGGCCTTCACCAGGCCCCCAACGGTGGCCTTCTCGTTCTGGATGCTGGCGGCGGCACCGGGAACGACGGAGAACGACCCCGTGCCCAACTGCATCTCGTAGGGGAGGAGGCGATTGGTACCACTCAGGTCCGGCCCCACCTTCTCGATGGAACCAGTCGGGATCTCCACGCCGCCGATGAGGTGCGCCTTGATGCCGTTGCGGTCGAAGACCGAGACGAGCGCCGCGGCCTCCAAGTCGGAGAGCCCGGCAGAGTTGGTCCGGGCGAAGACGTCCAGGTCCCCGATCTCCCGGTCCCGGTCGAGCCATCCCGCCGAGCCCTGGACCGTCAGCCAGTCGGTGACGCCGAAGCTGGCGGACACCATGTGGGCCACCTCGGTCCGCCCAAAGGGCGCCACGGCGTAGAAGTCCAGCACGTCGAGGAACTCCAGGGTCTCCCCCATGAGAGTGACGTCGCCGTAGGTCATCCTGTGGAAGCGGTACTGGACGTCCAGCTGTCCAGCTTCCAGGATCCGGCTGCCCAGCAGGGCGGATGGCCCCCGGGCGTCGGGGCGGGCGTCGGACCACTGGTGTTCGACTTCCTGCGCCGTGCCCGGCACGGCCGCGAACGCCAACAAAGCCAAGGTGGCGAGACTCTTACGGGGCATGCCGGTTCCTCCGAACCAGGGCGTGGGTGGGATGCTCGACTGGTTCCAATGTGACGGCCCTCCCCTGTCGCAAACAAGTGTCTCCTGTGCCGCAACCGGCCGTGACGGCTCACCTCTCCGCATGCTCGTCACCCCGCGTCGTCCCGTCCCGGGTCCCCAGGATCTCGTCCGGAATTCCCCACGCGTCCACCAGTCCGCTAGCCGAGTTCCTGAGCTCTCGACAGACTTCCGCGACCTGGGCCCGAATGGCCCGGGACTTGGGTGGCTCCAGGTACCCTGCCTCCAGGAACCAGGCACGTTCCGTCTCCAACGTCTGCAGCGCGAAGAGCACGGCGAGCTCACGAAGGGGCTCGGAGGCTCCGGGGGAGGGTGCCCGCACGACCGCATCCTGAAAGGACTCCAGGATGACCCGTTCCGCATGGGCCCTCCCCAGGGCCACCAGGTGGTCCTGGCACTCGTTGAAGGCCTGGAAGGGATCCATGCCGTCTTCCAGGCGGCCTCGGAGCCGGCGGGCCACGGAGACCAGGAGGCGATCCTCGCGATACCGGAAGGCGGCGAGGTGGAAGTCCGGATCCCGCAGGTGGTCGGCATCGGTGCGCCGGGTGACGATGGGGTTCAGCTCCGAAAGGCGGGTCCCGGCCCGCTCCGCGGCGTACCGCACCCACCCCATGAGGCGCAGATCCCCCATCTCCTCGCGGAACTGGGTGAGCAGGCTCTTGGCCACCAGTTGCAGCAGGACGGTGTTGGCGCCCTCGAAGGTGCTGAAGATGTCGGTGTCCGCCCGAAGCCTGCCGATGCGGTTCGCGGCGGCGAACCCGCGGCCTCCCATGGCCTCACGGGATGCCTGCAGCGCGCGGGCGCTGTGCCAGGACGCCAGCGCCTTGAGTCCTGCCGCCGCAGCTTCGATCTCCCGCATCTCGTCCCCGGGTGCCTCCGAGGTCGCGGCCTGTCGACGGAGGGCCCCACCGTACCGCTCCACCAGGTCACGGACCGCGAAGTGGAGGGCGTAGGTGGTGGCCACGAGGGGAAGGAGGAGGCGCTGGTGAACCCGGTAGTCGAGGATCGGGACCTCGGGCTCTCCTTCGGGCCCGAACTGCCGGCGTCGGCCCGAGTACCGGACGGCGGTCGTGAGCCCGACCTTCGCGACGCTGACCGAAGCGGCGGCCACGGAGATCCGGCCTGCGACCAGGGTCCCGAGCATGGTGAAGAAGCGTCGGCCCGGGCTCTCGATATCACTCTGGTACTCGCCGTCGGGAGTGACGGTGGCGAAGCGGTCCAGGAGGTTCTCCCGGGGGACCCGCACCCGATCGAACCAGAGCCTGCCGTTGTCGATGCCGTTGAGCCCGGCCTTGGGACCGTTGTCCTCGATTCGGATTCCGGGGAGGGACCGCCCGTCGGCGTCCCGGATGGGAACCACCAGCGCGTGGACGCCCTGGGCCGTGCCGCCCACCTCCAGCTGGGCGAAGACCGTGGCCATCCGCCCGTGGAGGGCGGCGTTCCCGATCCACTCCTTGCCCGCGTCTTCGTGGGGCGTGTGAACCACGAATTCCCCGGTGTCGGGGTCGTAGGTGGCGGTGGTCTCGAGCTCCCGGACGTTGGATCCGTGCCCGATCTCGGTCATGGCGTAGCAGCCCGGGATCTCCAGCGAGGCGATCCCGGGCAGGAGCCGGGCGTGGTGTGATGTCGTGCCCAGCTGGTGGACGCTTCCCCCCCAGAGCCCGAACTGGACGCCGTACTTCACCAGTATGGAGGTGTCCCCCAGGGCCAGCGTCTCGAAGACCGCGATGGTTCGCTCCGGCGCCCCGCCGCCCCCGTGGGCCTCGGGAAAGGCCAGACCGCCCAGCCCTTCGTCCGCCAACCTCCGGAGGGCAGCCAGGACCTGCGCCCGATGGGTATCGCGGTCGACCTCCGCCGGGACCTGGAAGATCGCCTCGCGCATGATCTCCAGAACCTTTGCCCGGGTGTCGGCGTGGGGTCGGTTCAGGAATTCCCGGAGTCGGGCTCCCACGGCGTCTGGAGCGTTCATGGTCGATTCAGGGGGCGGGAAGAAGCGTGCGTCCGAAGGGGCGGGTCCGGGTACGGACCCGGAATCCGGCCAGAGACCGGACGCGCCCGGAGGACATGGATCCGTAACCGCGCCCGTTCCCTCTGGGTGCTACCTCCGAGTGAGCCCGGGGTTCTGCGAACTCGACGGACTTGACCCCCGACCCGGGGTCGCCCACCCTGCAATCTTCGCCGGGAGCGCCCCGGCGGTTGTCCCTTCGCCCCCGATGCCATGCCTGCGCCCCTGGTCGGTGTCATCATGGGATCCCGTTCCGACTGGGAGACCATGCAGCACGCCGTGGAGATCCTGGAATCCCTCGACGTGCCCCATGAGGTCCGGGTGGTCTCGGCCCACCGGACGCCGGATCTCCTCTTCGAGTACGCCGACACGGCGGAGGAGCGGGGATTGGAGGTGATCATCGCCGGGGCGGGTGGAGCGGCGCACCTTCCCGGAATGGTGGCGTCGAAGACGGTGCTACCCGTGCTCGGCGTGCCGGTGCAGTCCCGGTCGCTCAACGGCCTGGACTCGCTGCTCTCCATCGTCCAGATGCCGGGGGGGATCCCGGTGGGGACGCTGGCCATCGGGAAGGCCGGTGCCGCGAACGCCGGACTCCTGGCGGCCCAGCTCCTGGGCGCCAAGCACCCGGCCGTCCGGGAGGCGGTGCGCGCCTACCGGGCCCAGCGGACCGAGACGGTCCTCCGCGATCCGGATCCCCGGGTCCCGGCTCCCTGAGGCTCCGGACCCCGGGACCATGAGCAACGGGAGCGGACCCGAACCCGCCGGCACCTCCGGAGGCGAAACGCCGCAGGGGACGGCGCGGGAGCCCTCGGTGGAGCCCGTGGTGGGTGTGGTCGGTGGGGGCCAGCTGGGCCGGATGACGGCGCTGGCCGGCGTGCCGATGGGGCTACGGTTCCGGTTCCTCGAGCCGAAATCCCCGTCGCCGGTGGACTGGGTGGGGGAGGTGATCCGGGGGCGGTACGACGATCCGGCGGCGCTGGAGCGGTTCGGGCACGGTCTGGCGGTGGCCACCTACGAGTTCGAGAACGTTCCGGTGGAGGCCGCGCAGTTTCTCGAGCGGGAGACGACGGTCCACCCTGCACCCGCGGCCCTGGAGATGGCGCAGGATCGCCTCCGGGAGAAGGACGGGTTCACACGCCTGGGAATCCCCACCAACCCCTACCGCGCGGTGGAGACCCGCCAGGAGCTGGAGGCCGCCCTGGAGGAGCTGGGGCGTCCGGCCATGCTGAAGACGCGACGCATGGGGTACGACGGGAAGGGCCAGGCCCGGATCGTGGAGTCCGGGGACCTCGAGCCCGCATGGCAGAAGCTCGGGGGCCGCCCGCTCCTCCTGGAGTCCTTCGTGGACTTCACTCGAGAGCTCTCGCTGGTGGCGGTCCGGGGGCTGGAGGGGGAATTCGCCGCCTATCCGCTGGTAGAGAACGTGCACACCCAGGGAATCCTCCACCGGACCACCGCTCCGGCCCCGGACCTGGACCCGATCCTCCAGGACCAGGCCGAAGGCTACGTCCGCCGGCTCATGGACGAGCTGGGCTACGTGGGCACCATGGCGGTGGAGTTCTTTCAGGTGGAGGGGGGGCTCCTGGCCAACGAGATGGCTCCTCGGGTCCACAACTCCGGCCACTGGACCCAGGACGGTGCGGTCACGAGTCAGTTCGAGAACCACCTCCGGGCGATTCTGGGCCTGCCCCTGGGAAGCACCGAACCGCTGAAGTGGACGGTCATGCTCAACCTCCTGGGGGAGCTTCCCCCGGTGGAGGCCGTGCTTCATGAGCCCCTGGCGCATGTCCACCTCTACGGAAAGTCTCCCCGACCGGGGCGGAAGATCGGGCACGTGAACGTGGTGGCGGACTCGGTGGAAGAGGCCCTGAAGGTGGTCGCCCGCATCGAGGCGGCCATGCCCCCCGGAGCCGGACCGGTCTAGCCCGACGTCGGACGCGCTCAACTCGCCGCCGTCCGCTACGGCTCCACTCACTCCGCCGCCCCGAGGTGACGGGCGTCCATCGTCCGCTACGGCCTGAAACTAACAACGCTAGTGCTCCGTAGGGCCCTCTGAAGAAGGCACCGGAGACCCCGGACTGGGGCTTCCGGGTCCCTGAACCGGACGAGCGAGCATGGCGAAAGAGACCCTCGGGGAGTTCGAGCACCACGTCCTCCTGGCCACCCGCCGGCTGGGACCGGGCGCCTACAGCGCCGCCATCGTGGAGGAGCTGGAGGAGGTCACCGGCCGGGACGTGGCTCCCGCCGCCGTCTACATCGCCCTGCGCCGCCTCGAGGACGGGGGACTGGCCCGGTCCGATCTCAGAGCACCGCCCGAGGGCGGGCGGGATCGGAGGTACTTCGAGCCCACACCCGCGGGACTCACCCTGATGGGGGAATCCCGCCGCCGGTTCGAGGCCCTCTGGCAGGGACTGCCGGCGGGTGGGGGGGAGCGATGAGTCTTCCGCCCCGCCTTCTCCGGCGACTCCTGGCCGGTCGGATCCCCCGCGTGGACCGCGAATGGGTCCTCCGCGACCTGGACGACCTCTACGCGGGCCGGTCGGCTCGCTTGGGCCGCCGCTCCGCCAACCGGTGGTACCTGCGCCAGGTGGGCTCCTTCTGGCTCCGGGTCCAGGCGCACCGCCTGCGTTCCGGTGCCGCTACGCTCACCGATCCTCGCCTCCTTTCGGAGATGCTTTCCATGGACACCCTGATCATGGACCTGAGATACGCCCTGCGGCGCCTTGCACGGACCCCGGGCTTCACCCTGGTCGCAATCCTCTCGCTGGCCCTGGGGATCGGCGCGAACACCGCCATGTTCAGCCTGGTCAACACGGTGCTCCTTAAGGAGCAGCCCTTCACCGATCGCCACGAATTGGTGGAGGTGTACACCTCGGAGGCCGACGGATTCCCCCACGCCACCTCGTCCGTTCCCGACTACCTGGACCTGCGGGAGGAGGTGGACGTCTTCGGCGCAGTGGTGGCAGCCCGCACCTTCCTGGCGCGTTACGACCGGGGTGACCGGCCGGAGCTGGCCTTCGGCGAGTTGGTGTCCTGGGACTACTTCCAGATGCTGGGGATCCCTCTGACGCTGGGACGGTCGTTCCGCCCCGACGAGGACGCGACGCCTGGAGTGGGCCAGGTGGTGATCCTGGGATATGGCACCTGGTTGAGCGAATTCGGGGCCGATCCCGGAGTGCTGGGAGAGACGGTCACCCTGAACGGGTACCCGTTCACGGTGGTGGGCGTGGCCGGCGAGGAGTTCACCGGGTCGATTCCTGTCCTCTCCACCGGGTTCTTCGCACCCCTGACCATGACGAACGAGCTCATGGGTGGGCTGGGCACGAATCAGTACGACCGTCGCGGCAGCCGCTCGCTCTTCATGAAGGCGCGGCTGGCGGAAGGGGTGACCCTGGACCAGGCGAACCAGGCCCTCGGCGCCTTCTCACGGGGGCTCGAGGAGCGCTGGCCGGAGACCAACGAGCTCCGGTACATGACGGCTATCCCGGTGAGCGAGGTCTCGCTTCACCCCTTCGTGGACCGGATCCTCGTACCGGTGGCGGGACTCCTCCTGGCGGTGGTGGGCATTGTTCTCCTGATCGCCTGCGCCAACCTGGCCTCGTTCCTCCTGGCCCGGGCCGAGGATCGGCAGAAGGAGATCGCGGTGCGGCTCGCACTGGGTTCGGGACGCGGACGGTTGGTGCGCCAGCTCCTCGTCGAGACCGTGCTCCTGGCCTCCCTGGGCGGGGTGGCCGGCCTCCTGTTGGCCCGGTGGACGTTGGACCTCCTCCTCTCGTTCCAGCCCCCCCTTCCCATCTCCCTGAGCCTCGCGGTGGAGCTGGACGGGACGGTCCTGGCCTTCACCGCCGCGGTCTCCGTGGTGGCCGGAGTGGTGTTCGGTCTGGCGCCAGCGCTCCAGGCGACGCGGCCGGAGCTGACTCCGGCCCTCAAGAACGAGTTGGGGCGGGTGGGGAAGGCCGGCCGGTTCACCCTCCGGAACAGCCTGGTGGTGATCCAGGTGGCCTTCTCCTTTCTCCTCCTCATCGGGGCGGGCCTCTTCATCCGGAGCCTGCAGAAGGCGCAGGCCATCGACCCGGGCTTCGACACCTCACCCGCGGCCATGGTCTGGCCCATGCCCGAGCTGGCGGGATACGAGTCTTGGGACGAGGTGGTGGCGTACTTCCGCACCCTCCGGGACCGCCTGCTGGCCGATCCCCAGGTGGATGCGGTGACCCTGGCGAGCCGCCTACCCCTGGGTTCCGAGTTCCAGACCAACAGCTACGTCATCCCGGGGCATCCCTCCCCGACCCCGGACGGCGATTGGGACCTGGACGACACCACGGTCATGCCCGGGTACTTCGAGAGCATGGGGATCGAGGTCGTCCGGGGGCGGGCGTTCCGGGCCGAGGACCTGGAGGGGGAGCGCGTGGTGGTGGTGAGCCAGGCCTTCGTGGACCGGTTCTACCCCGGAGAGGATCCGCTGGGCCGCACCATCTCGTATCCGGGCAGCACCGACCCGTTCAGAATCGTAGGGGTGGCCCGGGACACGAAGGTTCGAAGCCTGGGCGAGGCGCCCCGACCGTACGTGTATCACACCCCCTGGCCCGGGTTCATCCCCGGGATGCAGGTCGTGGTGCGAGGTCCCGCACAGGCTCCGGAGCTCCTGGCCGTGACCCGGCGCGTCATGGACGAGGTGGACCCGGACATGGTGGTCTTCTCCGCCAAGACCATGGACGAACACCTGGCCCTCATGCTCTTCCCTCCCCGGATGGCGGCCTTCCTGCTCGGCGTCTTCGGCGGGCTCGCCCTGCTCCTCTCCGGAGTCGGGATCTACGGGGTGGTCAGCCATGCAGTGGCTCGCCGGACCCGTGAGATGGGCATTCGGCTCTCGCTGGGTGCCACGGCCCGGGACGTGGTGATGATGGCGGTGGGGGGCGGCATGCGCCTGGTGGCGGTCGGCGCCGTCACGGGGATGGCCCTGGCGGGCGCGGTGACGTGGCTCATCTCCGGGTACCTGTACGGGATCTCCAGCACCGACGTCGCCACCTTCCTGGCCATCCCACTCCTCCTGACCGGGGTGGCGCTGGTGGCGGCGCTGGTGCCCGCGCGGCGGGCGGCCCGGGTGGATCCGGTCCGCGCCCTGAAGTCGGAGTGACGCGCGGCCGTGAGGCGGGAGTGATGTGCGGAACCTCTTGAAGATCCGGGGGTCGAAATCCTATCCTTCCGGACCGGAACAGTCCGTCGACGCCGCCCCGGGCTCTCTCTCGGGGCGGCGTCGCGCTTTACGTCGAACCGGCGGCCGAGTTCGTGGCCCCGAAGTCCCTGGAGTACAGCACCATGCTGGACCACATCCGCGAGAGAATCGAGTCGGAGATCGAGCACCTGACCTACGAGCTGACCGTCGAGCTCCCGGAACGCATCAGCAAGGCGGTGGAGCTCGGGGACCTGCGTGAGAACGCCGAGTACAAGTTCGCGTTGGAGCGCCAGCAGTTCGTCCAGGCACGCATCGGTCATCTCCAGACGCGCATGTCCGAGCTTTCCAGGATCGACGTGACCGCCATGCCCATGGATCGGGTGGGCTTCGGCTCCCGGGTGAAAGTGCTGGACTACCACATGGAGGAAGAGGTGGAGTTCACCATCGTGGCCGGGGACTTCATGGACCTGGATTCGGGTCAGGTGTCCCTGGCGTCCCCCATCGGCCGCGGGCTGACCGGGGCCCGGGAGGGGGAGGAAGTCATCGTCTCACTCCCCGTGGGCGACCGGACCTTCAAGGTGCTCGAGCTGAACACCCTCCCGCAGCAGCTGGGCGTCGAGCAGCAGGAAGGCTGACCGACCCGCGGGACGACTCCGCCCGACTCAGGCGCCACCGAAAGGGCGGGGATCTCTCAGCACCTCGTCGGTCGCAGGCTCGGGGAGCTCGAAGCCCCACTCCACCGTCCCGGAGAGGTCGAATCCCGGATCTCGCCGCGCCTCCAGGGCACGGATCCCGCTCAGGAGCGACTCCCGGTCCAGGAGCGCCGCGGGACCCGCCAGCAGGATCCTCTGGCGGCGCCGGGGCACGTCCAGGAGGATCACCCCGGGAAAGATCGACTGATAGGTGGCCAGCATGGACCCGTACTCGGCGAAGGTGGTGTGGAGGTTGCTGACCACCACGCCACCGGTTGCCAGCGATGCCTCCACCGCTTCCAGGAACTCGCGGGTGGTGAGCCGCTCCGGGATGGCGGCCCCGGAGAAGGCGTCCAGGACCACCAGGTCCCAGCTGCCGGGGGCGGCGGCTTCGATGAAGGCCCTCCCGTCTCCCACGTGGACCGAGAGGAGGGAGTCGGTCCGAAAGCCGAACCACTCCCGGGCCACCTCCACCACTCGAGGCTCCAACTCCACCACCTGGATTCGGGCCTCCGGGAGGAGCAGGCGCACGTACCGGGGCATGGCGCCGCCTCCGAGCCCCACGAAGAGGATGCGCGGGTCCTCCCGCACCGTCGCGAGGGCGGCCATGGCCACGCGCGTGTAGGGGAGTTCCAGCCGGTCCGGCCGGTCCGGGTGGAGCGCGGTCTGCCGGCCCCGCCCGGTCCCCAGGTAGAGCTCTCGGACCCCGTCCCGACGCTCCACCACCCGAATGCTTCCGGCCTCCGTCTCCTCCTGGAGGACCGCGCGCGGGCGCTGACTCAGGAGCCATGCCCCGCCGGCCAGCGCCAGGGTCACCAGAACCAGCGTACGGAGTCGGGGCATCGGCGCGGAGGAGTCGGGTCCGGGTTGGAGGTGTGAACGGCGAAGACCGGGATGGACCCATACGGGGACCCGGGGGGCGCTCGCCCCTGGTGGAGAACCCCGGCGAGACGGTCAGGGTTCGACGTTTCCGAAGGGGAAAGATCGGGAGGCTTCCGGGTAACGGTGCCTCCCACGGGAGCCTCGGCGTCCGATCGTCCGTGATCGGAGCCGGCGGCTTCCTCGCCCGTCCCTCAGCCCTCACCCCCTCCCGTGCCCGCGACTCCCGGTTCCAGCCCCCCTGTCGTCCTCCGCCTCCAGGGTCTCCGGAAGGCCTACCAGGAGGGTGGCCGCCGCCACGAGGTGCTCCACGACGCCACGGCGGAGATCCTTCGCGGAGAATTCGTCGTGCTCCTGGGCCCCAGCGGGAGCGGCAAATCCACGCTGCTCAACCTCGTGTGCGGGATCGACCTCCCGGACGAGGGGGTGGTCCAGGTCGCCGGGGAGGATCTCACCGCTCTCTCGGAGAGGGAGCGGACCCTGTTTCGTCGCCGCCACCTGGGGTTCGTCTTCCAGTTTTTCAATCTCCTCCCCACCCTGACCGTGCTGGAAAACCTCCTCCTTCCCCTGGAGCTGAAGGGCCGGGTCGGTGCGGAGGAGGAGGCTCGTGCCCGGGGGCTCCTGGAACGGGTGGGGCTCGCCGCGCGGGCCGACGCCTTTCCGGATCGCCTCTCGGGGGGTGAGCAGCAACGGGTGGCCCTGGCTCGGGCCCTGGTCCACGATCCGGATCTGATCCTGGCAGACGAGCCGACGGGCAACCTGGATCCGGACACGGGGGAGCGGGTGATGGACCTCCTGGACTCCCTCGTTCGCGAGGATGGTCGGACCCTCCTGGCGGTCACCCACTCCCGGGAGCTCGCGGACCGGGCGGACCGGATCCTGCGCCTGGATCACGGGGTCCTGCAGGAGACGAGCCGCGGGCGAGCCGCGTCGGGAGGGGAGGCCGCGCCTTGAGCCTTCTCCGCCGGTCCTCCCTGCGCTTCCTGGCCCGTCACCCCGGGCAAATGGCCCTCACCGTGGCCGGCGTGGCCCTGGGGGTGGCCGTCGTGGTGGCCATCGACCTGGCCATCCAGAGCGCTCGCGAGGCCTTCCGGATCTCCACGGAGACGGTGGCGGGGCGGGCCACCCACCAGGTGGACGGGGGCCCGGGAGGGATCCCGGACTCGGTGTTCACGCGTCTCCGGGTGGAGCTTGGGATTCGGTCCTCGGCGCCGGTGGTGGATGGGCACGCGCTGAGTCCGCTCCTGCCTGGACGGGCGCTCCGGATCCTGGGCGTGGACCCCTTCTCGGAAGCCCCCTTCCGGCCCTACCTGGCGCCCACCGACGGAGAGCTGGACGTGGGCGTCCTCCTCACGGAACCGGGCTCGGTCCTCCTGTCCCGGGAGACGGCGGAGGCCCTGGGGGTGGCTCCCGGGAACGCCCTTCCGGTGACCGTGGGTGCGAAGAGCGCGGACCTCCGGGTCGCGGGAGTGCTGACACCGGGGCCCGGGCTCGGCCGGCAGGGACTCCGGGACCTGGTGCTCACCGACGTCTCCACGGCCCAGTCCCTGCTCGAGATCCCGGGGCACCTGACGCGCATCGACCTGGCGGTCCCACCGGGGGAGGCCGGCGATGCCCTGCTCTCGCGGGTGCGGTCGGTCCTGCCCGGCGGCGCCCTGGTTCGCACCACCGGAACCCGCACCGACCAGATGGCGGGCATGCTGGCGGCCTTCGACCTGAACCTCACAGCGCTGAGCCTCCTGGCCCTGGTGTTCGGGATGTTCCTCATCTACAACGCCATGACCTTCTCGGTGGTCCAGCGACGAGAGCTCCTCGGAGCGCTGCGGGCCGTGGGGGTGACGAGACGAGAGGTGCGGGACCTCGTCCTGGGAGAGGCCCTGGTCACCGGCGTCGTGGGGAGCCTGCTGGGCTTGGCCCTGGGGGTCCTCCTGGGCCGGGGCCTGGTGAAGCTGGTGACCCAGACCATCAACGACCTCTACTTCGTCCTGTCCGTGGAATCGCTGACGCTCCCCGTGGCGGTCCTGGGGAAAGCCGGACTCCTGGGGGTGGCGGCCACGGTCCTGGCCGGCGTCCCGGCGATCCGGGAAGCGGTCCAGGCACCCCCGCGCGCCTCGCTGACCCGTTCGGTCGTGGAGGACCGCACCCGCAGACTCGTTCCGCGGGCCGCGGGGGTGGGGGTGGCCCTGGGGGCCCTGGGTGGCCTGCTTCTCCTGCTCCCCACCCGGAGCGTGCTGGTCAGCTTCGGCGGACTGTTCGGACTCCTCCTGGGGATGGCCCTGCTGACTCCGCTGGCGACGGTGGCCTTCGTGGGTCTGCTCCGTCCCGTCCTCTTCAGGACGGTGGGGATCCTGGGGACGATGGCGGCTCGAGGCGTGGTGGCGTCCCTGAGCCGAACGGCGCCGGCGGTGGCGGCGCTGGTGGTGGCCGTATCGGTGACGGTGGGATTGGGCACCATGATCGCGTCGTTTCGGGGAACGGTGGTCCGGTGGCTCGACCACACCCTGCAGGCCGACGTCTACCTCTCGCCGCCGGCCCCCATGGCTTCGAGGGCGGAGGGAGCGCTCCCCCGGGGCCTGGCGGAGCGCCTGCGGGACGTCCCCGGGGTGGAGGGGGTGTCCACCTACCGAGGCGTGACGGTCCCGACGGAGGAGGGTGAGATGCGGTTGGTGGCGCTGGAGCTGCACCCCAGGGGCGAGCGGGCATTCCGGTTCCAGGACGGCGATCCTTCCACGGCCTTCTCCCGGTTTCGGGCGGGGGAGGCCGTCCTGGTGTCCGAGCCCTTCGCCTACCGCCGGGGACTGGACGTTGGGGATACGGTCACCCTCCGCGGGGAGTCCGGGACTGCGCGCCTACCGGTGGCAGCGATCTTCACCGATTACGGCTCCGACCAGGGGGTGGTGATGATGGGTCGGGTGGGGTACGACCGTCTCTTCCAGGATCGCCGCATCACGTCGCTGGGCTTCTTCCTGGCGGAAGGGGTGGAGCCCGAGGGCGTGATGGAGGGGCTCCGGTCCCGGTTGGGAGAGGGGGAGGCGGTGGTGATGCGCTCGAATCAGGGACTCCGGCAGGCCTCCCTGGAGGTCTTCGACCGAACCTTCGCCATCACGGCGGTCCTCCGCGCCCTGGCCTTCACCGTGGCCTTCATCGGGGTGCTGAGCGCCCTCATGGCCCTTCAGCTCGAGCGGGGCCGCGAGCTGGGGGTCCTCCGGGCCAACGGCCTGACCCCGGGGCAGGTCTGGACGCTGGTGACCACCCAGACGGGGGTCATGGGCGCGGTGGCGGGAGTCCTGGCGGTCCCGGCGGGACTCGTGCTGGCGGCGGTGATGATCTTCGTGGTCAACAAGCGATCGTTCGGCTGGACGCTCCAGATGGAGGTGGGGCCCGAGCTCCTCCTTCAGGCGGTGGGCCTGGCCATCGCCGGGGCGTTGCTGGCGGGACTGCTCCCCGCGTGGCGGATGAGTCGAACCTCGCCCGCGCTGGCGCTGCGGGACGAGTAGGGGGGCGTGGCTTCGATGACCTGGCGAAGAGGCTTGCCCACGGTCGGGTTGGCCGCCCTGACTTTGGCGGCCTACCTCCTCCTGGCGAGCCCGGGGGACGGGGAAAGGGAGGAGGTGCGCGCCACCCTGAACCTGGCGGAGGCCATGGGCGGGACGGACACCACCGGCTACGCCCTGGCGCTGGAGCCCCGACCCTTCGTCTTCCCGGTGGATCACGGCCCGCACCCGGGATTCCGAACGGAGTGGTGGTACGTCACCGCGAACCTGGACGGAGACGATGGCCGGCGGTTCGGCGTGCAGTTCACCCTGTTCCGGAACGCCCTCGCCCCCGAGCCCGCGGATTCTCCGCCGCCATTGGACTGGGCCACCCGGCAGGTCTACATGGGCCACCTGGCCGTCACCGACGTGGCCGGGGACGGGTTCCACGAGTCGGAGCGGTTCACCCGTGCGGCGGCGGGCCTTGCCGGGGGAACGGCGGAGCCCCTCCGGATCTGGATGGACGACTGGTCCCTCACCGGGGGCGGGTCGTCGGACCCGGACGCGCCCGAGGCCGGCGCGGTCTTTCCCCTCTCGGTACGTGCGGCCACGGAGCGGGTGGCGGTGAGCCTGGACCTCTCCCCGGAGAAGCCCATGGTCCTCCAGGGCGACCGAGGGCTCTCGCAGAAGGGTCCGCAGCCCGGGAACGCCTCGTACTACTACTCCTTCACCCGGATGGCGGCCTCGGGGAGCGTGACGGTGGACGGCATCACCTACCCGGTGTCGGGAGCGGCCTGGCTGGACCGGGAATGGAGCACCAGCGCCCTCTCCCAGGACCAGGTCGGGTGGGACTGGTTCGCGCTGCAGCTCGCCGACGGCCGGGACCTCATGGTCTACCGGTTGCGCCGGGCCGACGGCGGGACCGACCCCCTGAGCGAAGGGGTGCTGGTGGAGCGGGACGGCTCCACCCGGAGGCTCTCCGCCCGGGAGTTCAGCCTGGGCGAGCTGGGCCGGTGGGAGAGCCCCCTGGACGGTACGCTCTACCCTTCGGGTTGGCGGATTGCGGTGCCCACGGAAGGCCTGGACCTGGAAGTCCGCCCCGTGCGGGAGGACCAGGAGCTGAACGTCACGGTGCGCTACTGGGAGGGCGCGGTGGACGTGATGGGCTCCGACGGCTCCGGGAGCGTCTCGGGGAGAGGGTACGTGGAGCTCACCGGGTACTCACCGCCCGGCGAGTAGCTCCTCCATCCAGAGGCGTGCCTCCTGGAGCTCCTGGGGGTCGATCCAGTGGCCGATGGGGAAGTCCCGGGCCACGAGGTTGGCGCCCGCCTCCCGCAGCCGGCCCCGGCCCCGCTCCGCCAGGACGAAGGGGATGTTGGGATCCCCCTGACCGTGGCCCCAGAAGAAGGGCGTGTCGCCCACGGAAGAAGGGGTGACCGGGACCGATGGATCGTCCACCACGAAGCCGGAGAAGTTCAACACCCCCGCCACCGTCCCGGGACGGGTGAGGGCGTAGGCGATGCTGGTGGTGCCCCCCTGGGAGAAGCCCCCCAGGAAGACCGGTCCGGGCTCGGCCTGGAGGATCTCCGGGAGGCGGGAGAGAAAGGCGTCCACCGCCGAGAGGCTCTCCGTCAGGGTCTCGCCGAACACCCGGTCCTCGCCGGCGTAGCGGTACCACGCCCACCCCGGCCCGTACCCCCAGGGGCCCCCGGGGTGAGGCGCTTCGGGCGTCACCAGGATCGTTCCCTGTGGGAGTCCCGGCCGGAGGCCCTGGAGGTCATGGCGATGGGATCC
>CP070829.1:2486135-2507398 GCA_020344755.1 Gemmatimonadales bacterium | reverse complement strand
ACGACCGGGCCATGGACAACCTGGAGTACATCCGTGAGACGATGGAGCGTTCCCGCGCATTCACCGCCGTGTCCGGCGGCGCTGTCGTGGTCATGGGGGCGGTGGCGCTGGTCGCCTGGGGACTCTCCCGGGGGGTCGGCCCCACGCGATGGGTCCTGACGTGGGTCCTGGCCGCGTTGGTGGCCATGGTGATCGGCACCACCGCCACGGCGCGTAAGGCACGGGATCAGGGCGAGCCGGTCCTCTGGGGTCCTGGAAGGAAGTTCGTGCTGGCGGTCCTTCCGGCACTCCTGGTGGGCGGCGCCCTGACCTTTCCGCTGCACCAGGCGGGTCAGGTCGCACTCCTCCCGAGCGTCTGGCTACTGCTGTACGGAACCGCCATCACCAGCGGAGGAGCGTTCTCGGTGCGGACCATTCCCGTCATGGGGGTCTGCTTCCTGGTCCTGGGCGCTGCGGCCCTCGTCACGCCGGCCAGTTGGGGAGGGGCCTTCATGGCCGCCGGCTTCGGAGGGCTGCACGTGGTCTTCGGTCTGATCATCGCGAGGAGGCACGGTGGCTGAAGAGCCTCAACGTACGGATCCCGAGGAACTGGCTCAGGCCACCCGTCGGCGCTGGAGCGTCGAGGGCGTGGAGGAGGACTCCGGCCCCCTCGAGTTGGATCGGCTGATCCACGAACGGGTGCGCCTGGGTATCGTGAGCGCACTGGCCGTCAACGGGGCACTGACCTTCAACGACCTCAAGGCCATCCTGGATCTCACAGACGGGAATCTCTCGGCTCACGCCCGGAAGCTCGAGGATGCCGGGTACATCGAGTGCGCCAAGTCGTTTCAGGGGCGGACCCCCCGTACCGAGTACACGCTGACGGAGCGGGGCCAGCAGGAGCTCACCGAGTATCTCGAACACATGGAGGCCCTGATCCGAGCGACCCGAGAGGGAGGTGCTTCGTGAGCCGGGGCTCGGGCCTGCACGTGGCCATCATCATGGACGGAAATGGGCGGTGGGCCCGGGAGCGTGGCCTTCCCCGTACTCGCGGGCACCGGGCGGGTGCGGCGGCCGTTCGCCGTGTGGTCGAGGCATCGCCGGGATTGGGGGTCGAAACTCTCACGCTCTATGCCTTCTCCGCCGACAACTGGAAGCGGCCCCGCCCGGAGGTGAACGCTCTCATGCGCCTCCTCCACCGGTACCTTCGAACCGAGACGGCGGAACTCGTGGAGAGAGGCGTCCGCCTCAAGCTCCTGGGCCGGAGGGATCGGCTCCCCACGCGCGTTCTCAAGGCCGCGGTGGATGCGGAGCACGCCACGCGGGATGGAGACCACCTGGACCTGCAGCTGGCCATCGACTACTCCGCCCGGGATGCGCTGGTCCGGGCTGCCGAACTCCTCCGGGGCAGCCAGGTCCCCGTGTGTCCCGACAGGTTCACCCATGCGCTCTCCCGGGCCATGAACGCGCAGGGTGCCCCCCGTGACGTGGACCTGCTGATCCGTACCAGCGGTGAAGAACGGCTGAGCGACTTCCTACTCTGGGAATGCGCCTACGCCGAGTTCGTCTTCACGCCGACACTGTGGCCGGACTTCGGCGGCGAGGACCTGGAGCGGGCAGTGGAGGTCTTCCACCGTCGGGAGCGCCGATTCGGAGGCCTGTCCACACGTCCGGCCGCTGCGGGCTAGCGACGACGTTTCCCAAGTGTGACCCTGTGCGTCACAGGGTCTCGGCCGTCAGGGTGTGAGTCGGCCCTCCACGAGATGGAATTCCCGACAGCCAAGGGCATGGGCATCCGCTTCCTCGTGGCTGACCAGGACCACTGGGATGCCATGTCGATCGAGATACCCCCGAATCCGGGGGGCCAGCTCGTCCCTCAACGGCCGGTCCAAGGCGGAAAAGGGTTCATCCAGCAGTAGCAACCGCGGCCGGCTCAGGAGCGCCCGGGCAACGGCGACCCTTTGCCGCTCTCCACCCGACAGCACCGCGGGTCGCCGGTCCATGAGGTGCCTGGCTTCAACGAGTTCCGCCAGATCGTCCAGCGGCGCTGGTGACGAGGAGTCCCCGACTCGCGACAGGCCGTACGCCAGGTTCTCCCGAACCGAGAGGTGTGGAAACAGCAGGGTATCCTGAGGGACCCAACCCACTCGACGATCCCACGGCTGCACCCACGTACCGTCCGCTGTGTCCATCCAGGCTGCTCCCCCCACCGTCACACGTCCTCGCGCACGAGGTTCCAGGCCCGCAAGGATCCGGAGAAAGGTGGTCTTCCCGGCACCGGAAGGCCCTACCACGGCCACGGCTCCGGTGGCCGACGACAGCTCCACGGAGAGGTGAAGCGACCCCAGGTCGATGGAGACCCGCGCCCGGAGCAACGGCCCCGTCTCAGACATCGGGATTCCTCCGCACCAGGTGCCGTTGGCGACGGGAGAGATACTCGAACCCCGCCAGGGCGAGCAGGCTGATCCCCACGCTGGCCCCGACGAGCCACCAGATGGCCGCGCTGTCACCCGGCGACTCCAGCAGCGTGTAGACGGCCAGCGCGATGGTGCGGGTCTCGCCCTCGACATTTCCAGCGATTACCACCGTGGCTCCGAACTCCCCCAGGGCGCGTGCGAACGACAGCACCGCCCCCGCACCGATTCCGGGGAGCGCCAGCGGGAGACTGACCCGCCAGAAGGTTCGCCGGGGCCGGGCGCCCAAGGTCCAGGACATCTCCTCGAGCCGGGAATCCACTGCCTCGAAGGCGTTCCGGACAGCGATCACGAACAGGGGAAAGCCCACGACGGCGGCGGCCATCACGGCGGCCAGGAAGGTAAAGGCCACCGGGATGCCCAGGGCCGCCAGGGCCCGCCCCACCGGACTCCCCGTTCCCAAGAGGTTGAGCAGCAGGAACCCGGTCACCACCGGAGGGATGACCAGGGGCGCCAGGAGGAGCGCACTGACCGCCGTCTTACCCGGGAAGGGCCTTCGGGCCAGGAGCCATCCCAGCCCCACCGCCGGAATCACGGAGAGAAGGGTGGCCACCAAGGCCACCTGGACCGAGATGCGTATGGCGGACCGGACGGACGCCACCGGGGGGCGGGAATCCGTGGGCGAGAGGAGAGATGGAGGATCCCGCAGCCCTCCGGCTCCTGGAGTGAACCCCGCCTCGCGAAACGCCCCCTGACCGGTCGAGCCGGACAGGAACTCCACGAAGCGAAGTGCGGCATCCGGATTTGCGGTGGTCACGACAGGGGCGGCCCAGATCTCGATGGCCGTGTGGAGAGAGTCCGCCACGTCGGCCACTACCCGGACTCGCGCGTCCTCCCACGCGTCCGAACGGTACACGAACCCCAGAGGGAGCTCTCCGCGAGCCACCCACTCCAGGACCGTTCGCACGTTCCCGCCCGTGACCAGTGCAGGACCCACCTGTTCCGAACGGCCCAGCGCTCGAAGTGACTCGCGGGCATAGCGTCCGGCGGGCACGTCCTCCCCGGCGATCCCAATGCGCCGGGTGGAATCCCAGCTTTCGAGAAAGCTGTCCAGGTCGTCCGGAGCGGTGGGCGGATCCGGGCTCACCCGCGGACCGTCCCGGGAAGCCACCAGCACAAGCCGGTTTGCGGAGACCCGACGGGCCTGAGCCGGATCCGCAGCGCCTTGCTCGAACGCCCACTCCATCCACGCGCGGTCCGCCGTCACAAGCACATCCGCCGGCGCACCTTCCGCGACCTGACGGGCGATGCGGGACGATGCATCCAGGTTCAGGACGAGCCTTGCTCCGGTCTGGGCCTCCCAGGGGGCCTCCAGGCCCACCAGTACGGGGCCGAGGGACGCCGCTGCCCACACCCGGAGATCACCGCCCGGGCGTTGAGAGGGGGCTGGTGGACTCGGGGCCTGGAGAATCCCGAGGACGAGAACGGCACACAGGGTCTGAGGCATGGATGATCATCCTCGTGATGCCGGCGCCGGGGGTCAACGCCAGAGGCCATGACGCCGACGCGACCGTGCGCGGGAATCCCTGCCGGCCACACCGCGCTCCACATCGGCTCGGTGCCAGCCCATTCCTTCGAAAGTCCGATTTCAACGCTCCAGGCTTGCCGGCGCTTGACACCGAGTCACCCGCTTCCGGATCGTACATCATGAAGCTGGCCGTCGGCGTAGACGTGGTGGACCTCCAGGATCCGAGAGCGAGGGACCGCTCCGGGGACACGCGCTTCATGGGTCGGGTGTTCTCGCCGTCGGAGCGGGAGCGGATCCTGAGCGCAGCCGACCCGGCTCTTGAACTCTGGGTCCTCTGGGGGGCGAAGGAGGCGGCATTCAAGGTCGTGTCGAAGCTTCTCGGGGCGCCCCCGACGTTTCAGCACAACGCCTTCCGCGTCCTGGATCCGCCGGGGGTGGTGGCCAGTCGCCTCGCCTACGAAGGGCTCGCCGTTCAGCTCGGGTTGGATGTCCATCCGCAACGGGTCATGGTGTGGGCCTGGAACGGGCCATCCCCGGAGATCCTCGTAGCCCAGTGTCGGATTCCGGACGCGCTCCATTCTCTGGAACTCTCCGCTCAGGTGGACGAGTGGCGGACGGATCGCTTCAATCCGCGCGAGATGGAAGCGGTCCGCGGGCTTCCGTCGGCCCTGGTCCGCCTCATGGCCCGTCGCGATGCCGCACGCATGCTCCGAACGCCCGAGACCCGGCTGGCCATCACCTGTCCTCCCGGGTTCACCGGACTTCGCCCACCCTACCTGGAGCGGGACGGAAAGCTCATGGAGGAGGCGGATATTTCCCTCTCCCACGACGGGACCCAGTTGGCCTGGGCGATCCGGGTCAGCTAGGGCAGCGGGGTTGACGGGCCAGCGCGAATTCCGGAGGGTTGCGCCATGACCGACCGCGAACGACTCCGACAGATCCTGGTCGAGCGCTCCGTGCGCCTGGGCGACTTCACCCTGGCCAGCGGTGCACGCTCGTCGTACTACGTGGACGCTCGGCGCACCACCATGTCCGCCGAAGGGCAGTACCTGACCGGACGGGTCTGCCTGGACGTCCTTCGTGATTCTCCGCTGAAGCCGACCCATGTGGGTGGTCTGACCATGGGGGCCGACCCTGTGAGCTACGCCATGGCCCGGGAGAGTTTCGTCCAGGGGGAGCCCATGGACGGTTTCTCCGTCCGAAAGGAGCCCAAGGGCCACGGAACCGGCCAACGGGTGGAGGGGGGTCTACCCGAAGGCGCCCGATGCCTGGTCGTAGAGGACTCGATGACCACAGGTGGCAGTGCCCTGAAGGCGATCGAAGCACTGGAAGAATTCGGTGCCACCATCGTGGGGGTACTCACCCTGGTGGACCGGGAGGAAGGGGGCAGGGAGAAGCTCGAGACAGCCGGATACCCCCTGCTCTCCGTCTTTACCGGCCGGGAACTCCTGGCCCAGGCGCAGGGTCGGGACCGCTGACGCGGCGGGTGGACGCTCCCCCCGGCGTCGTGCCGGGGTCTACCTACGAGCTCAATCCAGGAGCCGAAGGGGCATGACCAGGCAGAGGTAGTCCACCGGATCGTCTCCCTCCGCAACCGAGGGCTCCAGGGTCGCCGCCCGCTCGGGGGCCTTGAAGGAGATGCGCACTTCCTGGGAGGGCATGTAACGAAGCACCTCCAGGAGATAGGTCGCATTGAAGCCGATCTCGAGGGGTTCTCCGTTGTACGACAACTCCAGCTCGTCGTGACCTTCACCAAGGTCCGGGGTGAGGACGTTGAGATGGAGCCGGTTCTCCTCCAGCGTAAGACGAATCCGGTGGGTCTGATCGCTGGCGACCACCGCCATCCGTCGGACGGCGGACTCCAGGGACCGCTTGTCCACCACGGCCACCTTGTCGTTGTCCTTCGGAATGACCTGCTCGTAGTTCGGGTAGGTGCCCTCGATGAGGCGGGTGTAGACCTCGACCCCATCACTTCGGAAACCCAGGTGGTTCTTCCTGGCACCCCCGTCTCCCGCATCCCAGGCCACCTGGATCTGCTCCACGTCTTTGAAGAGCCGCTGGACCTGCTGAAGGGCCGCCGGTGGCACGATGAAGCTGGTGGAGCCCCCCTCGGACGGCCCCGTGGGAACCGCCATCCGAGCCAGTCGATGGCCGTTGGTTGCCACCATCCGCATCAGTCCGTCCCGGAGTTCCCAAAGGACGCCGTTCAGGATGGGCCGACTTTCCTCCGTGGATACGGCAAAGGACGTGTGGTGGATGAGGCTCTGTAGATCCCCACCGGCCACACCCATGCCAGCTTCGAATTGAACTGCCGGAAGAGAGGGGAACTCATCCGCGGGGAGCCCGTTGAGCTTGAAGCGGGCATGCCCGCAGGCCAGTTCGATCTGGTCGGCCCGTGTGCTGATCTCCACGGGGTGGTCGGGCAGTTCACGGGTGATCTCCTGGAGCTTCTTCCCGGGCACGGTGAGCGATCCCGTTTCCTTCACCTCGGCAGGCACCTTGACCCGAATGGACACGTCCAGGTCGGTCCCACTCATCCAGATACCGTCGTCCGCGGTCTCAAGGAGAATGTTGGAGAGGACCGGAAGGGTGGTCTTGGTGGGAATGCTGGCCGAAACGGCTGCCAGGCCCTGGTGCAGGTTCTGCCGGGTCACCGTGAATTGCATGGAACGACTCTCTATCCGTGTGATCGAACGGCGGGTGAGCTACCGGGGGGTAATCTCTCTTTAAAGAGAAAAGAAAGAAAGAAGTAGTAGGGCGTGTGGAGATGTGGAAGTCTCACGATTGAGGACCCGTGTGTCCCGCCACCCGGCGGCGGACCGGCATCCCTGTCTTCGTGGATGTGAGTGTGGAGATGTGGATTGACGGAGGGTGGTCACGTCCCGAGGTGTGGAAGCTCGTGGAGAAGTGAGCGGGTTTCCACGGATCTTCCACACCTCGTGTGGAGATCATGTGCCGGTGAGTCGGCGACGGGTCTCTTCGACCTTTTCCTGGAAGGTGGGATCCTCCTCGAGTTTCCCCTGGACCTTCCGGATGGAGTGGATCACCGTCGAGTGATCCCGCCCCCCGAAGAGATCACCGATCCGGACCAGCGGAAGATCCAGTAGCTCCTTGAGGAGGTACATGGCCACCTGCCTGGGAGCGGTGAGATCCTTCGTCCGCCGCTTGGAAGCCAGCGCCTCGGGCTTCACGGCCCATTCCTCCGCCACCACCTGCTTGATTCGTTGGGGCGTGAGCCCCGACCGAGAGCCTTCGGGCCCGGGATCGCGGACGATGCTGGAGAGAGCGGACTTCGCGAAAGCGATGTTGATCTCCTGGTGCTGGAGCGAGGAGAGGGCCAGGAGTTTGATTACGGCGCCCTCCAGTTCCCTCACCGATGCCGTGCACGCGTGGGCGATGAAGTCGATCACCTCATCGTCCAGGCTGAGGTGGTCGTCGTCTGCCTTCTTTCGAAGGATGGCCACTCGGGTCTCGTAGTCCGGCGGCTTGATGTCCGCCACAAGGCCCCACTCGAATCGGCTCACGAGCCGGTCTTCCAGCCCGGGAATCTCCTTGGGAGGACGGTCGCTGGTGAGGATGATCTGCTTCTGAGCGTCGTAGAGCGCGTTGAAGGTGTGGAAGAACTCCTCCTGGGTTCGTTCCTTGCCCTCCAGAAAGTGCACGTCGTCCACCAGGAGGAGGTCCATGGCTCGATACCTGCGCCGGAACTCGGCGGTCTTCCCCATCTGAATGGAGTTGACCAGGTCGTTCATGAACTGCTCGGAGGACACGTACACGATCCGGCTCGAGGGCTTGTTGGCCAGGATGTGGTTTCCGATGGCATGCATCAGGTGGGTCTTCCCGAGCCCGACACCCCCGTAGAGGAAAAGGGGGTTGTACATGCGAGCCGGCTTCTCAGCCACTGCTCGACATGCCGCCGCCGCCAACTGGTTGTTGTTCCCCACGACGAAACGGTCGAAGGTGTATCGCTCGTTCAGGGTCGCCGTGTCATGGCGGGGTTCCGCGGGCGCCGCTGCACCGGGCGTGGGAGGTCGGGTGGCCCGCTCCGCGCCGGGACCGGAGAGATCCACGGTGGTGAAGACGGTCCGATCGGGCTCGGCGGCCTGAAGCTTCAGGTGCACCGGCGCTCCCAGGATGCGCTCTGCCAACTCCTCCAGGACGGGCCGGAATCGGTCCTCGATCATCTCCTGGTGGAAGGGGCTTGCGGCTTCCACTTCGAGGCAACCCTCGCTGAAGCCCACCGCGCTGGAGCCGGAGAGCCAGGTCTGAAAGCTCTGTTCCGGGAGGACCGGGCGGGCGGCCTCCAGGATCCGGTTCCAGAGTTCGACTGCGGTGAGCTCCATCGAATCGACAGGGCCGACGGGTCCCCGAGACCAGCGAATCGGCGCTCGGGGAGGTCGGAATCGGGGGGGGGTTGTGGGATGCGTGGAGGGCCCCGTTTCCGGGGGGACGGAAGGCTAGACGAGGGGTGTGGAAAAGTCAATTATGGCTTCTGTTCGGTCGCCTCCGGACGGTTTTCCACGGACGCCGGTCGGGTTGACCGTTCAAGACGAGCTTCGCTACCTTTCTCTGCTCTGTACGCAAGACTTGCCGCTCAGACGGATCTGATTAGCTGCCATGAAGCCCACATATCGTCCCCGGAATCGCAAGCGCGTGAACAAGCATGGGTTCCGTGCACGTATGGCCACCAAGGCTGGCCGGAAGGTGCTCAACGCCCGGCGGCGCCGCGGCCGCTCCACGCTGACGGTCAAGATCGGCGGGAAGTAGTCCGTGAACGCGGCGCGCCCCCCGGCGGAACCGCCGCGGTCGGGTGAGCCCGGCGGTCTCACACTGCCAAGACCATCCCGGATCCGGTCTGGCCGAGAGATTCGGGACATCATGAAGCGGGGGAACCGCAAGAGGACGAGGCACACGGACGTCTTCTCTGCGGATTCCCCCGAATCGTTTCCAAGACTTGGGTTGGTGGTGCCGAAGCACCGGCGCACCATCGTGGAGCGAAACCTGGTGAAGCGACGCCTCCGAGAGATCGGTCGGGTGGAGATCCTCCCCCGACTGAGAGATGCGGGACGGAACCTGGACGTGCTGATCAGAGCCCGGGCCGAGGCGTACGACGCCTCGTTCGGCGTGCTCCGCGAGGAGCTGATCCAATGGGTGGAGGAAGCGACGTGCGCCACCTCATGATGGCGGGCGTCCGGTTCTACCGGACGTTCATCTCCCCCCTCACCCCCCCGTCCTGCCGGTACACGCCGACGTGCTCCGCGTACGCGCTCGAGGCGCTGGAGCGTCACGGGGCGCTGCGGGGTTCCTGGATGGCATTCAGAAGGATTCTGCGCTGTCATCCGTGGGGAGGGTCGGGGCATGATCCGGTTCCGGAGGTCTCCCTGGCCGGGACGAACGGTGAGGCGGCGGCGGGGCAGACATCTTCCACGAACGTGACGCGATGAGAACGGAAATCCGGCTGCTCCTGGCCGTAGGGCTCATGATCCTCGTGATGGTGGGGACGAATCTCCTCTTCCCCCCCGCGCAGCCGGAGCCCGGGATCCAGGGTGCCGACTCGGTCACCGCTCCCCAGGTTGAGCAGCCCGCCGGCTCGCTTCCCGAGATCGGGCCCGCACCGGCGACGGAGGTGGAGGGGGCGGGAGCCCCCGCGGAGGAGGCCGCCGTTCAGGCTGTCGCCCGCCAGGAGGTAGTGGTCGAGAGCCCCCTCTACCGCTACACCTTCGACAACTATGGGGCTGCCGCGACCTCCGTCCAGCTCCTGGAGTTCGAGTCTCTCGTGGCGGACGGCGGTGAGCCTGTGGAACTCGTGCCGGAGGGTACCCGGGCCCTCCAGGGTCGGGTAGTGGTGGGGCGCGACACCCTGGACCTGAGTCGGCTCGGCTTCACCGTGGATCCGGCGGAGGGTCTCTCCCTTCGAGCAGGGGATGGTCCCCGTACCCTGACCTTCCGGTACTCGAACGGCGGTGCCTTCGGTGTTGAGGTGGCGTACACGTTCCGACCGGACGACTACGTGGTGGACGTGAGCACCCGGGTCTCGGGGGTGGAACGCCCACTTCTCTTTACGTCCCTGGGTGAGGGGCTGGCCCTGAACGAGGCGGACTCGGACCAGGAAGCCCGAGAGCTGGCCTACGTAGGCAACCACCTGAACGAGGGGATCGACGATACGCGGCTGGACCAGGTGGAAGAGCGGATTCTCCAGGAGGGCCCGTTCCGATGGGTGGCGTTCCGCAGTCGGTACTTCGTGTCGGTGATCCTGCCGGGGTTGGGGGAGGAGGAAGCGCTCTACCTGGGTGGGCTCATTGCCACGCCCTCTCCTGCGGAGTTCCAGGCGGGGGTGTCCGTGGCCCACCCGCTGGCCGTGGACGGAGTCACGCACTATCGCGTCTTCATGGGCCCCCAGGTCTACGCGACCCTGCAATCCCTCGGCGAGGAGTTGGAGGAGGTGAACCCCTACGGATGGGCGATCTTCCGGCCCATCCTGCGGCCCATCGTGGCGGCCATCCTCTGGGTGCTGAACTTCCTCCACGACACGCTGTCCATCGGGTACGGCTGGGTGCTCATCCTCTTCGGGGTCCTGATGCGGGTCGTGCTCTGGCCGCTGAACCAGAAGGCCATGCGTTCTCAGATGAAGAACATGGCCGTTCAGCCCCTCATGAAGGAGATCCAGACCAAGTACAAGGACAACCCGGAGAAGCTTCAGAAGGAGATGATGAAGCTTTACAAGGAGCACGGGTTCAATCCGCTGGGAGGGTGTCTTCCCATGCTGATTCCCTTCCCGGTGCTCATCGCCCTCTTCTTCGTCTTCCGGAACACCATCGAGCTTCGCGGCGTGCCCTTCCTCTGGCTCCCGGACCTGGCGGCCAAGGACCCGCTCTACATCCTGCCGCTGGCCTTGGCCGTGTCCATGTTCCTCCTGCAGTGGATCTCCCTGCGTTCCATGCCGGAGTCGAATCCCCAGATGCGGATGATGATGTGGTTCATGCCGGTCTTCATGGGCTTCATCTTCCTGCAGTTCCCGTCCGGCCTGAACCTCTACTACGCCACGGCCAACGTCGCGACCCTGCCCCAGCAGGTCCTGATCGCCCGCGAGCGGAAGAAGGTGAAGATCCTGAAGCCGAAGGCAGATCCGGGATCCCAGGAGGCGAGCGGGTCGCCTTCCGGCCCCTCGGAGAAGCGCTCCGGAAAACGGAAAGGCCGAAAGAAGCGGTAGTCCAACGGGTCGCCCCGGCGGCCCAGCAGGGAGGCGTAGGCTCGTGCTGCCCCAGCCCGATACGATTGCAGCGGTGGCCACTGCGCCGGGGTATGGTGCCCTGGCGACGGTGCGGATCTCGGGACCCGAGGCACCCCAGGTCCTCCGGCGCGTCACGTCGGGGATGGACCATCCGCTACCTCCAAGAGAGGCCTGCCTGGCGGAGATCCGTGACCCGGATTCAGGGGAGGTGGTGGATCAGGCACTGGTCATCCACTTTCCGTCTCCGGCGAGCTACACCGGGGAGCACGTGGTGGAGGTCACGGGCCACGGGGGGGTGCTCTCTCCCGCGATGGTCCTGGAGGCGGTCCTCAAGGCTGGGGCACGTCAGGCGGAACCTGGGGAGTTCACTCGCAGGGCCTACCTGAATGGGAAGATGGACCTGGTCCAGGCGGAGGCCGTCCTGGACCTGGTGGAAGGGCGGAGCCGGGCGCTTCACCGGGCGGCGGTGCATCAGCTGGAACGAGGATTGTCCCACCGCATCGGACAGCTCCGGGAGCAGGTGATTGCCTTGGAGGCGCTCCTCGCGCACCACCTGGATTTCCCCGAGGAGGATGAGCCCCCCACTCCGCTGGCCACCATCGGGCACCAGGCCGAGGGAGTCGGCGTGGCTCTGGCCAGACTGGGAGCGACGGCCCCGGAGGGCGTGCTTCTTCGCCAAGGCGCACTGATCGTGCTCGCCGGGGCACCAAACGTTGGGAAGTCCAGTCTCTTCAACGCCCTGGCCGGCGAGGACCGGGCACTGGTCACCGAGATTCCAGGCACCACACGCGACGCGCTCGAGGTGGAGGTCTCCTTGGGGGGGTATCCGTTCCGGCTGGTGGACACCGCGGGGCTCCGGGAGACCGACGAAGTGGTGGAGCGTTTGGGAATCGAGGTGGCCGAACGGTATCTGCGCTCAGCGGACGTCGTGCTCTTCTGCGCGGAGACGGCGCGGGAGCTCACGCCGGAGGAGGGGGCGTTCCTGGCGAGCCTGGACGAGACTCCGGTCGTGCTGGTGCGCACGAAGGGGGACCGCCGGACGATGGGGACGCGGCGCGGGGAGGCGCGGGAGGGTGTCCAGGAGGTCACGGTCTCCACGGTCACTGGGCGCGGACTCGAACAGCTCCAGAAGCTGCTGCCTGCGTTGGTGTTTCAGGGGCTGGTGCAGGCGGCTCCCTCCGTTCCAGTGCTCACGCGGGAGCGCCAGGCGGTGGCCGTCCGGAGCGCAGAGGCCGAGGTGCTTGCCTTCATCGCCGCCCTTCGCGAGGGGGTTCCCCCGGAGGTGGCGAGCGCACACCTCAAGGGCGCGGTCTCCGCTCTGGAGTCCGTGGTGGGCGTGGTCACGGGAGAAGACGTTCTGGACCATCTCTTCCGTTCCTTCTGCATCGGAAAGTGAGATGGGCGAGAGGCTCTCCAGGGGTTTCGTGGTCACCGGTCGGGTGCAGGGAGTCGGATTCCGATGGTCTGCGCGGCGGGCTGCGGAGCGGCTGGGCCTGGTCGGCTCGGTACGAAACCGGTTGGACGGAAGTGTGGAGGTCCAGGTGGCAGGTCCCGCGCATGAGGTGGCCCAGATGCGTTCCTGGCTGGATCGGGGGCCTCCGGGGGCCCGGGTGGAGTCCGTCCGGGAGATCGACCCAGATCCGCGGATGCCCCGCGATGAGTTCCGGGTATTGGTGTAGGTGATGGAATCCAACTACGACGTGATCGTCATCGGCGGTGGTCACGCGGGGACCGAGGCCGCCGCCGCTGCCGCCCGGCTCGGGTGCCGCACAATCCTCATCACTCCCGACCTTTCCCGGATCGGCCAGATGAGCTGTAACCCGGCCATCGGTGGTGTCGCGAAGGGGGTGGTGGCACGGGAGGTGGACGCCTTGGGTGGAGTCATGGGGCGGGCCACCGATGCAAGCCGAATCCAGTTCCGCATGCTGAACCGGTCCAAAGGGCCCGCCGTTTGGGGGCCGCGGGCGCAGTGCGACCGGGCGATGTACCCCGTGGCGGTGCGGCGCATCCTCGACGGAATCCCATCGCTGGATCTCTTCCAGGAGATGGTGACGGGACTCCTTCTGGAAGGAGATCGCGTCGCCGGGGTCGGGACCCGCGGTGGCCTCCGGTTCTTGGCGCCTGCGGTGGTGGTGACCGCCGGGACCTTTCTGCGAGGGCGAATCCACATCGGGGGTGAAGCGGGCGTGGGAGCCGGCCGCGCAGGGGAGGCGCCGTCGGTGGAGCTCGCCCAGGCCCTCCAGAAGCGGGGTCTCGAGGTAGGGCGCTTCAAGACGGGCACGCCCCCGCGGATCGACGGGCGCTCGGTAGACTTCTCGCAGCTCGAGGTGCAGGAAGGGGATGACGGTGACTTTCGCTTCTCGTTCTACGCTCGGGAAGAGATCCCCGAGCAGCGTCCTTGCTGGATCACCTGGACAGGGGATGCCCTCCAGCGCGTGATCCAAGACAACCTCTCTCGAAGCGCGCTGTACGGGGGAGAGATCTCCGGGCAGGGACCGAGGTACTGCCCCTCCATCGAGGACAAGATCGTCCGGTTCCCCGACGCCCGAAGGCATCAGGTCTTCCTGGAACCCGAGGGGTTGGATACGACCGAGCTGTATGTAAACGGCCTATCCACGTCCCTACCTGCAGAGGTTCAGCTGGCCTTCCTCCGGACGCTCCCGGGCCTCCAGGAGGCCCGCATGACCAAGGTGGGATACGCCATCGAGTACGACTACTTCCCGCCGCACCAGCTCCGCCACACCCTCGAGGTGCGAGACGTGTCGGGGTTGTACTTCGCCGGCCAGATCTGCGGAACCACGGGGTACGAGGAGGCTGCGGGGCAGGGTATCCTGGCCGGGGTGAATGCGGCGCTGAAGGTCCAGGGCCGGAGTCCCCTCCTGGTGGAGCGCGACATGGCGTACATCGGCGTCCTTGTGGACGACCTGGTAACCAAAGGGGTGGACGAGCCCTATCGGCTCTTCACTTCCCGGGCCGAGTTCCGGCTTCTCCTCCGACAGGACAATGCCATGCGCCGGCTGGGGCCCGCGGCGCGCGAGCTGGGCCTCCTCATGGACTGGCAGGAAGAGGCTCTGGCCGATCGGCTCCGGCGAGAGGATCGCTTCCGGGCCTGGCTCCAGCGGACCTCCCTGGCGCCGGGCCGGGTGAACCCCGTGCTGGAGGGGGTGGGATCGGAGCCCGTGTCGCAAGCCACTCGGGCCGAGGACCTGCTACGCCGGCCCGGTGTCAAGGCGGAAGACCTGTTGGACGCCACCGGCGACGAGCCCCCGCATGTCGACTCGGAGATGCTGGCGGCGGTGGAGGTCGAGGTGAAGTACGCGGGGTACGTGGAACGGGAGAAGGCGCGGGCCGCATCGCTGCGGGCCCAGGCGGAGGTCACCCTGCCGGAGGATCTCCCCTACCGGGACTTCCGCACGCTGAGCCACGAAGCACGGGAGAAGCTCTCGAGGATCAGGCCGGCGAGCCTGGCCCAGGCCGGTCGCATTCCAGGCATCTCGCCCGCGGATCTACAGAATCTCGTGATGGAGCTCCGGAGGCATCGCGTCAGGGGAGCCGCTTCCAAGGAAAAATCCTCCTAAGTCACTGTTAAATAATGACTTAAGAGATCCTCTGATCCGTCGTCCGGCAGGGGGCTCGGGTCTGGTGCGTCCCATCTGCCCCGAGTGCCACGCTCTGCCGACCAGGGGAGAAAGGGAAGTCCAGGAGACCGCCATCGACACTCCCCCAGCCATGAACCCCCCTCAGTCGGTTGAGGATGGTTCGGTGGCCCGAAGTCGGTCTGTCGGGTTGGAGACACTCCCCTGAACTGAGGAGGATGCGGGAGTTCCTGGGGGGGCCGTTGGGACCAGGGCTGACCCCGGTGAGGTGCCGGGAAGTTCTGGAAACGGGTTTTCCACGCCGTTGTACACATAGGCGCTCAGCTCCACGCCAGCGACTTCCTCCGCATGGATCCTGGCTTCCTGTGGGGAGTGGCGCACCAGAGAACGAGCACGGCAGGATCCGACCCAGACGTTCTCCACATCCGGGGGACTCCGGAGATCAGGGAGGACGTTGTACGGCTGGACGTTCCCGGGCCAGTGGGGACGCGGCTGTCCTCATGGGGAAGATCAGAGATCACTCCATTGGGGTTTACCTCACGGTTTGGATCTCCCATCCACACCTCTATGGCCACACCTCATGGTTGTGGCGAGGCATGACAAGGCCGCAGCTGGGGGCACCGCAGGGAAAAGGGGGGAGCAACCCCCCCGGGGCACGGCGCGAATGTTTCACGTGAAACGTCCTCTCCCGTTTGCCTAAGTCAGACTTGGTGTGTTTCACGTGAAACATCCGAGCCAACTGGGGTCTGAGTGCGGGCGCCGAAGGGGGCTGGGATCACTCCCCAATGCTGCCGCCTGGTCGATCTCCGGACCAGCAGTACCCTTCCCCCGGGCGCAAGACTCAGTGGGTCGCGAGGGTCACGGAGATGCCGGCTCGATCAGGGCGCTTGGCGAAGGAGCTCCGTCCGGAGGTTCGCGGGCTCGGCAACGAGATCGAAGTCCAGGTCCACGGAGGTCTCTCCCAGGAGCCGGACGCGATCGTCCCCAATGCGCGTGAGGGTGCCCTGAGTGGTGTCCGGCAGCGGGAATTCGACGTAGAAGGTGAGCTGGTCACCACTCAGTGCCAATCGACCGATCTCGGTGAAGGGGGTGCCGGCCACGGTCAGTGTGGCGGTGTAGGCTCCGGAGGGCTGAACGTTGATCCCGAATTGGGCGCCCTCCGCCAGCAGATCCCGAGTAAGGTTGGGATCCTCGACCCCCGTGGCCACCAGTACGTCGGCGACCCAGTCCCCCACCAGGAAGCTGATGTCGTCGATGCCCGCCGGCCCGGCGGCGTCCTCCCCGCAAGCGGAGCCCGCAGCGAGGACCAGGGCCAGGGTGGCCAGGAGGAGGGGGAGGCGACGTGGATTCCGTGTCATGGCTTCGGCGCGTCGGGCACGAGTGTGGGAAGTCCCCCGAAGTTGGCCAAGGGCCCGGGACCGGGTCAAGGAAGGAGTGCCTTACCCTGGTGAGGCCGGAGGGGTATATTCCCCGTCCCCCTGACCACGGTGCCGGAGGAAACGCGTAGTCATGTCCAAAGTCGTCGCCATCGCCAACCAGAAGGGCGGAGTCGGCAAGACCACCACGGCGATCAACCTGGGTGCCTCGTTGGCGGTTTCCGAGCAGCGGACCCTCATCGTCGACATGGATCCGCAGGGAAATGCCACGTCGGGGCTGGGCCTGGAAACCAAGGAACGCCAGGACTCGGTATACGACGTGCTCGTGGAGGGTCGTCACGCCCGAGATTGCATCGTCCGGGATCTGCACTTCGACCACCTGGACCTCCTTCCCTCCACCCGGGACCTGGTGGGGGCAGAGATCGAGCTCGTGGGAGCCGGGGACCGGGAGACGATTCTGCGTCGAGCCCTCGAGCCCGTCCGGGAGGACTACGACTTCATCTTGGTGGACTGCCCTCCATCCCTGGGTCTGCTCACGCTCAACACCCTGGCCGCGGCGGACTCCGTTCTCATTCCGATCCAGTGTGAGTTCTACGCCCTGGAAGGGCTGAGCCAGCTTCTCAACACCGTGCGGCTCGTGCAGAGGGGATTGAATACCGGTCTGGAAATCGAGGGAGTCCTGCTTACGATGTACGATCGGCGCCTGAACCTTTCCCGCCAGGTGGCCTCGGAAGCCTGGGAGTACTTCGGGTCCAAGGTCTACCAGACCCGGATTCCCCGGAACGTGCGCCTTGCAGAGGCGCCCTCGTTCGGGATGCCCATCGTCGTGTACGACGTGCTCTCGCAGGGTGCGCAGAGCTACCTGTCATTGGCCAAGGAGCTCATTGCGGCAAACACGCCGACGCCTGTGAGCAAGGGGTAACGATGAAGAAAGACCGATTGGGCCGCGGGCTGGGTGCTCTTCTCGGCGAGTATGCCACTTCCGAGGCTTCTGCAGCCGAGGAGGGGGAGGTCACCCGCGTCGCCACCAAGGACATCGTCCCCAATCCCCTCCAGCCCCGGCAAGATTTCCAGGAAGACGAACTTCGGGAACTCGTGGACTCCATTCGGGAGAATGGTCTTCTTCAGCCTCTTGTGGTGCGGCCCTCCCCGACGGCACCCGGACGGTTCGAGCTCGTCGCCGGAGAGCGCCGCTTTCGATCCCTCCAGGCTCTGGGATGGGAAGACGCCCCGGTCATGGTGCGGGAGGTGGATGACGAGACGCTCCTGGTCCTGGCGCTGGTGGAGAACCTTCAGCGGGAGGCTCTCAATCCCATCGAGGAGGCCGAGGGGTTCCAGGCCCTGGCCGAACGATTCTCGCTCACGCAGGAGGAGATCGCCAAAGCCGTCGGCAAAGACCGCTCCACCGTAGCTAACACTTTGCGGCTGTTGAAGTTACCTCACTCTGTGCGCCGAATGGTAGCGGGAAATGAGCTGAGCCCGGGGCACGCCCGGGCCCTTCTGGGTCTGGACGATGCGGTCCGGATGGCGGACCTGGCACGGCAGGCCTCCAAGGAGGGGTGGTCGGTCCGAGAGATGGAACGGCGGGTGAAGGCTGCGCGCGGCCGGCGCGACGGCCCGACGCCACCGTCTCCCCGGGCTCCGGACCCGGTTGTGAAGGCATTGGAGGCGGCCCTCCAGGAGCGATTGGCGACCCGCGTGGTGATCCGCGGGGGAGGGAAGAAAGGGAAGGGAGTGATCGAGATTCCCTTCCTGGGCACGGAGGACTTCGAGCGGATCTTCGCCATCGTGACGGGCGTCGAGGCCACCGAAGTCCTGGGTTGACCTTCTTGACCGACAAGCCCGGAGTCCGGCTGCTCATCGTTCCCGAAGATGGACGGCAAACGCTCTCCGTCCACCTTACCCGGGGAAGGCTCCGCCTGGTGGTGGGGCTGGGGGTCGGGCTGGTAGCGGGCGTCGCGCTCCTGGCGGGGACCTGGTGGTACATGGCGGCGCGAGCGTCTCAGGTACCCGCCTTGGAGTCGGAGGTGGCGCAGCTCCGCGAAAGTCAGGACCAGGTCGCGGGATTGGCGGCGCAGCTCGCGGAGCTGGAGGCCCGGTATCGCCAGATTCGGTCTTTGTTCGGAATCGATACGGCGCAGGTCATTCCGGAGATCTGGAGAGCTCCGGCAGTCGGAAGCCGTCCTTCGACAGAGGATCCGGAGGAGGCCCTTCCCACCAGTTGGCCGCTCACCCAGGCGGGCTTCGTGACCCAGAGCCTCCTGGATGGCGGGGAGGGCGATCATCCGGGTTTGGACATTGCCGTCCCCTCCCACTCCTACATCCGCGCCGCCGGGGCCGGCACGGTCTCGGACACTGGGGAGGACCCGGTCTACGGGAAGTTCGTGACGGTGGACCACCGTGATGGCTACCTTACCCTCTATGCACACGCCTCCGAGATCCTTGTGGAGACCGGCCAGAGGGTGCGGAGGAACGAGGTCATCGCGTTGACGGGAAGCACGGGGCGCTCCACCGCGCCTCACCTCCACTTCGAGATCCGTTTGAATGGCGACACCGTGGACCCCATGACCATGGTGCAGCCACCCACATGATCCCATCGTTTTCAACACTCGACTGGACCAGAGGATGAGCATGGCTCGTGAACGCCAGGATGCGGGGGGCGCCCCGTCGGACGCTGTCATTTCCATTATCGCCCCCGGGATGAAGGTGGTGGGCGACTGCACCACGGAGGGAACACTCCGCATCGAAGGGCTCGTGGAGGGCACGGTGAAGGCGGGCAAGGCGGTAGTCGTCGGGAAGGACGGTGTCGTCGACGGGCACGTCCACACCCAGGACGCCGTGGTCGGTGGACGCATCACCGGATCGGTAACGGCTGCCTCGCGGCTGGAGCTGCAGGCCACTGCGCAGGTGGACGGAGAGATTCGCGCGCGCCGGATGCAGCTGGAGGAAGGTGCTGTGCTGAACGGAAAGGTCACCATGGGGGAGAATGCCGCCACCAAGCTCGGGGCGCCCGCGGCCGCGCCCGGAGAAGACCGGAAGGTCGGTACGGAGCCCGCCGCGTAACGGATTTGTTCCCGAGTCTTTCGGAGATGTGACGAGATTTTCCACGGGAGTGGAAAACTTCGTGGATCCTAGGTTTTGCAGGAACTATCCGGGGTTTTCCACACTCTGAAATCCCCCTTTGATCCCGGATTCCCCACACTTTTCCACAGGCGAGGCCGAACATGGCGAAACTCCAGGCCCTTGTGGACTATCTGGACGGGTATCTGTCCATCCCCGGGCACCCGGACTATCGGACGGCGCTGAACGGTCTTCAGGTCCAGGGGACGGCCGAGGTCGAGAGGGTGGCCGCAGCGGTGGACACGTCGGAGGCCGTGATCCAGGAGGCCGGTCGAGAGGGCGTGGATCTCCTCCTGGTGCACCATGGACTGTTCTGGGACGGCTTGCGTCCACTGACGGGTCGTCGATTTCGGAAGGTCGAAGCCCTGGTCTCCTCGGGAATCGCCCTCTATTCGGCACACCTCCCTCTGGATGCTCACCCCGAAGTGGGGAACTGCGCTCTCCTGGCCCGAGCCCTGGATATTGCGGTCCAGGGCCGCTTCGGGGTGTTCGAGGACGCACCCATCGGCTGGTACGGCACGCCAGCGGAGTGGGAACGGGAGGAGCTGGTCCGGCGTTGCGAGATGGTCCTGGGTGGGCCCGTTCAGCTCCTGGATGGAGGTCCGGCCAAGCTCCAGAAGGTGGCGGTGGTAACCGGGGGAGGAGGCTCTTTCATCGAAGAGGCGGCCGTGGCCGGGATCGACACCCTCGTCACCGGAGAGGGTTCACACCACACATTCGTAGACGCCCATGAGCTGGGAGTGAACGTCCTCTACGGCGGCCACTACCGGACCGAGACGTTCGGGGTGAAGGCACTGGCGGAGCACTTGGCATCCGTATTCGGCCTCGAGTGGGTATTCCTGGATCACCCCTCTGGACTCTAGCGGGCATTCCATGACGGCAGGAACACCCGGCCTCGGGAGAACGGGCCGGGCGCCGCGGCGCCGGAGCCCCACATCGAATCCGGGATTCGGCCGTATGGCCTAGTTCTCGCCTCCCATCATGGCGTCCCGAGCCGCTTTGAACTCGCTCCCGTCGAACCAGTTGGGCCACCCCGTGGAGTCTGCGATGTCCAGGAGGGTGAGGAGGGCCAGTCGCCCCTGCTGAACAGCGCCGTCGAACACGAAGTCCGGTGAGAAGTCGTCGCTGGGCGCGTGGTAGTGCACGGCGGTGTAGTCGGCCAGGATACTGTCCCCCCAGCCGGCGGGCCGCCCACGGAATTGGCGACCATGCTCAACGTACAGCGACGGGATCCCGGCCTTGGCGAATGGGAAGTGATCGCTCCGGAAGAAGTACCCCTTCTCCGGCTCCGCGTCGGGCATGACGGTGAGTTCCATCTCCTGGGCGCGGCGCTGAGCGAACAGACCCAACTCACTTCGCTCGGCTCCCTGCACGATCACGTCGTCGGTCTCACCCCAGAGGTTGGCGCCGTCCACGTTCACCTCCGCCACGGTCCGGGAGAGGGGGAAGAGAGGTACCTGGACGTACCACGCGGCTCCCAGGAGGCCCTGCTCCTCAGCGGCGGTGGCGATGAAGAGGAGGGACCTCCGGGGGAGCGTACCGGTGGAGGTCACGGCGTCCGCCATGGCGAGAAGAAGGGCCGTCCCGGAGGCGTTGTCGTACGCTCCGTTGTAGATGGAGTCGCCATCGATGGCCTCCCCCACCCCAAAGTGGTCGTAGTGTGACGTGACGGTGACCACCTCGTCGGGACGCTCGGTGCCGGGGATCAGGCCGACCACGTTCATGGTCTCCACCTCCCGCATGGTGCTCTCCACCGCCGCGGTCACGGTCACCCCCGTGGCAACCGGTCCGAAATCGCGGAAGGATGCGGCCTCCTTCAGGGTCTCGAAACTCACGCCCCCAGCGGCAAGGGCGGCCTCCGCCACGTCCCGGGTGACCCATCCCAGGAAGGGGACCGGGCCCGGCGCCGCCGGATCGGGGGGCAGGGCGAACTGCTCACCAGACCAGCCGCCCCGTACCACGCTCCACGGATAGCCGGCCGGGTCGGTCTCGTGGACGATCAGCGCTCCGGCGGCACCC
>CP070829.1:2464758-2486035 GCA_020344755.1 Gemmatimonadales bacterium | reverse complement strand
GAGCGTGGGCGCGGCCACGGACCTGTATGCCCTGGGCTGCGTGCTGTACGAGATGCTGGTGGGGGAGCCGCCGTACACGGGCAGCACGCCGCAGGCGATCCTGGGCAAGATCATCCAGGGGAAGCCGGTGTCGGCGACGGAAGTCCGCCAGACCGTGCCCCCGAACGTGGACGCCGTGATCCGCAAGGCGTTGGAGAAGGTGCCCGCGGACCGGTTCCGGACGGCGAGCGAGTTCGTGGCCGCGCTGGGGGAAGACGGATTCACCTATGGGGCGCGGCTTCGGACCACATCGCCAGGCACGGCGTCGGGCCGATCTCCCTCGGTGGCGCCCCGCGCCTGGCTAGGTGATCGCCGGACTGTGGCGATCCTGGTCCTGGGCGTGGGCATGACGGCCCTCGCCGCATGGGGCTGGCTGCGACCCACCCAGACCTCCGAGCCCGGAGTGGCCACTCGCACCCAGGTCAGCGATGTCAATCAAACGAACGGGATCGCGATCTCGCCCAACGGACGTTGGATCGCTGCGTCGATGGGCTCACCCCCGACGGTGTTCGTCCGCTCGGCGAGCGACCCGACGTGGAGACAGCTAAGCTCGGACATCTCATTCCAGCCAGAGTTTTCTCCGGACGGTCAGTGGGTCGCCTACCGCACCATCGGCGGCTACGTCAAGGTACCCGTGGCCGGCGGGGCAGCTTTGCCGATTGCTGATGCCAGTGGCATGTCTTTCATGCACTGGGCGGCCAACGACACGATCGTGTTCACTCTGGACGGGAAGCTCTACCAGGTCGGGCCGTCTGGGGGGGAGGCGGAGGTATTGCTGGCGGTCGACACGCTCGCGGTCGCCCATCCGTTCGTCCTCCCCGACGGCCGTGGGGTCGTCTTCAGCACATTCACGGCTGGGGACCCCATGAACGGGCGAATCCTCGTGCTCGAGGCAGCAACCGGGGACATCCGTGAGGTCCTCCCATCGGGTAACGACCCTCGCTATGTGTCCACAGGCCATCTTCTCTACGGCAGCGGGGACCAGGCGCTGATGGCCGTTCCCTTCGATCTCGAGGCCCTCGAAACCACTGGCCAGCAGATACCGGTCATCCCGGACCTCAGGGTGAGCAACAGTGGGATCGGGGTGTTCGACGTCACGTCCACCGGGACACTGATCTACGCTGTGGGCGGTGAAGATCAGTCGCAGGCCGGCCTTATGTGGATCGACATGGACGGGGCCGAACGTGAGATCCCCATGAGTCTGCCTCCGGAGTCCCCGCGGTCTCCGCGCGTATCGCCGGACGGTTCACGCCTGGCCTATCAGTCCGACGGACACATCTGGCTGTACGACCTCGAGACCGAGACCAACTCCCAGCTCACGTTCGTGGGACGGAACGAGTCACCGATGTGGTCCGCGGACGGGGACTACGTCTACTTCCTGTCCGAGCGGGAAGGCACGGAAGGCCTGGACGGGTTCAGGAGGGCCACCGACGGGGCAACCGCCGCGGAGCAGGTATGGACGGGAAGCGGAGAGGTCGGTCTCACCTCCATATCTCCGGACGGACGATGGTTGGTGGTAACCGTACGCAAGGGGAACGGAGCTTTCGATCTCAACCTGGCACTGGTCGATCTGACCGCGGACCCGGTGACGGTTCAGGAATATCCACCGCCAGCGTGGGGCGAGTATGAAGGGGCGATCTCACCGAACGGTAGATGGATGGCCTACACGTCGACGGAGATCGAGGGCACGATCCAGTCGGTGTTCGTGCGGGGCTTCCCGGAGCCGGCGGGCCGGTACCGAGTCTCACAAGGGACCAACGCGGCCGAGCCCATCTGGGCACCCACGGGCGACGCGCTGTACTTCGCCGACTTCTCCGCCGAGGTCATGGGCGTAGATGTCGTTTCGGATGCGCCGTTCTCTTTTCGTGGACCGAACGGGTTGGGATTCCCGTTCCGGTTCGGCGGGAACGATGCGACCAACATTGCGTTCACGATCCACCCCGACGGAGACCGCTTCGTGGCGATCGCAGGTAGCGGTGCCGGAGCCGGGGACATCTTCCTGGTCACCGACTGGTTCGAGGAGCTCCGCGAGCGCATGGGCGGGAACTAGGTACCCGACCGCCTCATCTTGGTCCAGGACTTCTTGGAGACGCTGCGCCAGCGCGTTGGGGACTGACGCGGGCGGCGCCCAACCCCCTGCACCCCAACACCTTGAGGTACGGTACGAAACTACCTCCGGATTGTACGCGTACCGACGCGGTGGAGTCACACCACCCTCTTCGGAGGGGGGGTGCCTGGGGGGCAAGGGGCTTTCCGATCCCCGCTGTGATCCCCGCTGTTCAACCCGTGATCCCCGCTGTTGAGACCCGGCAGGATGCCGGACTTCGCAGAGACAAGAACGGCAGATCGTGCGCTCTACCAGTGAGTTATCGGTGTTCTTGCCGTGATTCGGCGATGCCGAGGATCGATTTGCAGGCAGCGGGTCGCCGGTTCCAGCCCGGCTGGCTCCACTACGACATCCTGACGGAGCTCAGACTGAAGTGAGGGCGTGATCGGACACAGCTGCACCCGAGCGGCCCATCAGCGTGCACCTCTCCCCGCTGCCTCGATGCGCTCGAGCAACCCCTGTACCACCACGAGCCGAGTCTCCACCTGCGGTCCGTCCCTGAGCAGCGCCACGACTCGGCCCGTCCGGGGGTGAACATCGTAGGGGACCGCTTCTGTGAATCTCCAGGCCTCCACTGCGCCGACCGGATTGACCAGGGTTTCCTGGTGGGCGAAGGGGGGCTCCAGTTGGAGGTCCGCTCGGATCAGACCGTTGCCGCTGGAGGCGTAGGTACCCCCCGCCAGGTAGTAGAGCGATCGTCCGTCCGGGGACCATCGGGGCGCCATGCCTCCCCGCGACGAGACGGCGATACGTTGCTCGTCGGTGTTCGGAAAGGGCACGACGAAGACCTCGAACCCGCCCGACTCGGCTGAGGCGTAGGCGAGCCATCGCCCGTCGGGACTCACGCTCGGATGAATCTCCTCGAACTGGGTCGCCACGAGCGGCACCGCCACGCTGTCCACACCGGGCCGGATTCCCATGACGTCTCCGCCCCCGCTACTGAAACGGTCGGTGCGGTACACCAGCCACTCGCCGTCGGGAGACCAGTTGGCCTCCTCGATTCCCCGCGGGTCCGAGTGGACGAGCTCGGTGGACCCGGAACCGTCTGCACGGCGGCGATACACCTGACTCTGCTGCCCTTCACGGTCCGACAGGAACGTCACGAAGCGTCCGTCCGGGGTCCACGAGGGTCGTCCGTCCGTCGCGTCGGAAAGACTCAACCGGATGGAGGCACCGGTCGGAAGCTGCTTCACGACGACATCGATCTGGTCGTCGAGGACGGCGGTCGTGGCGAGGCGGTCACCCGACGGAGACAGAGCGACACCGCCGATCTGGGCCGGGAAATCGATCTCCCAAACCGGATCGATGACCTCGGGGGTCACGCCATCGAACCAGTGGGGCGTCATCCCCCCCTGGTTCGAGGGGCGACGGCGATAGACGAGCATGTCTCCGTTGTCGGAGACCGCGAAGTGACCGATGTCGTCGCCGGTGTCCATGAGCCCGCTGGCCACGAGCACCCGGGGGCCCGTGATCTCGAGGGCATCCTGGTCGAAGGGGGCGGCCATGAGGTCCCGGTCGGCGGTCACCCAGAGGAGATGTCCCGCCGTGGTAACCGTGGGCTCGATTCCCGGGGCGACATTGACGGTGTCCCCGGTTTCGAGGTTCAGGCCGAGGATGTAGGCGACCCCTCCGGTGCTGGCCGACTGGAGAACGCGGGTGCCGTCGCGGAAGACCGCGGGCGCCCAGATGTTGCGTCCGTCGGCCTTGGAAAAGAGAGGTTCGCTGGTCAGTCCTCCCGGATCCGTACGCACAAGGGTGCGAGGTGTCCCGTCATCCTTCGGCGGAGTGATGTAATACAGCTGGCCGTCGTCGCCCCAGAACGGGCAGCACCACGCGGAGTCCACGACCGTGCGCACACTACCGTCGATCAGGGAGGCGACGAGAATCTGACGGACGGGGAAGGCGGAATTCTGGAAGGCGACCTCCGTCCCGTCCGGAGAGATGTCGGGCAGGGCCGTGTCCTCCGTTCCGCGGAGAGGTTCGGCGTCCAGCTCCGAGAAACGTCGGATCCAGAGCTGCCCCTCCCCGCCGTCTGCCGGCCCCTGATAGACCATGAAGCTCCCGTCCGGAGACAGATCGAAGGATCCGTACCCCACGAATTCCTGCCCCGGGGGGAAGTCCACCATCACGTTCAGGGGGACCACCTCCGATTCCGTACCGCCGGCCATTGCCCAGCTGGCCAGCCCAAGTGCCGCGACGGCCGCGACTCCGGCCACGGCGGTCAGAGCCTTCCATGGCCCGGGCGCCGCTGCCGCTCCCGCCGCCTCCCCGTAGCGGAATCCCGGGTCGCCGAGCGCGCGGCTGAAGTCGTCGGCGGAGGCGAAGCGGTCGGCGGGTAGGCGCTCCAGAGATTTCCGGAGTGCTGCGTCGACGTTCGGTGGGATGGATCGCCGGATCTCGGTGACCGGCTTCGGAGCCCCCTGGAGAATCTTCCCGAGTACGGCCTGAGCTGAATTTCCAACGAACGGTGGCTCGCCCACCAGCATTTCGTAGAGCACGCAGCCCAGGGAGTACACGTCGGTGCGCGGACCGACGGACTGATCACCGGTGGCCTGCTCGGGGCTCATGTAGAAGGGCGTACCGACGCTCAGTCCCGTCTCCGTGAGCCGGCCTCCGCCGGCCGCACCGACGGCGAGGGCGATCCCGAAGTCGGCCACCAGCGGCTCACCGCGGGCGAGAAGAATGTTCGCCGGCTTGATGTCGCGATGAATGACACCCTGGTCGTGAGCCGCCTGGAGTGCGTTCGCAACGAGCTTCGCGATGCGGATCGCCTCGTCCACCGGTAGCTGCTGCTCTCGGCCGATGAGGCTCTGGAGCGTCTCCCCCGCCACGTAGGGCATGACAAAGTACAGGAAGCCGTCCGCCTCACCGCTGTCGAAGAGTGGGAGGATGTTGGGGTGCTGCAGGTTCGCCGTCGTCTTGATTTCGGCCAGGAAACGCTCGGCTCCGACGACGGCGGCCAACTCCGACTTGAGGACCTTGAGGGCGACCTTTCGACCGTGCTTCAGGTCGTCGGCGAGGTAGACGGTGGCCATCCCGCCTTCGCCGAGCTCGCGCTCGATGCGGTAGCGGTCGACCAGGGCGGCGGCGAGGCGGGAGGGGATGTCGGTCATGGACGGTGGGTTGAGAAGGTGGCGGAAGATCCGGCGCCTGCGGTGCGGTGGCAAGTCGAGGGAGGGTGGGGGGAACGGCATGCCAGGCCTGCTGGAGATACCGAAGTCGAGGTGTCCGGCTCGGTCCTGACCATCCCGGTGTCCACTCGGGCCCGATATCGGGCCTTCTTACCCCGGCAGATTCCGGCATCGAGGTCGGACAAGAACGGCAGATCGTGGGCTCTACCAGTGAGTTGGACGTGTTCTTGCCGTGATTCAGCTCTGCCGGGGATCGATTTGCTGGCGGGGGTCGCCGGTTCGCGCCCGGCTGGCTCCACTCTTACAAGATCCGACCCCGCTGGAGGTTACGGCCTCGGGTGGGGTTTGGTGTCGTGAGCCGCAGTGGCCTTGAGGCCGGTTGGTATGTCCGGTCAGGCAATGGAGCGGTGCGGAGCTGCTGCGAGCCCTCCGTGGGAGCCGGCGGCAGCGGGATGAGGGGGATAGCGACGCGGAGATCGCGGTGCACGGAGGAGTCCGTCGCCCTGGCGCTCCGGCAGGCGGAGGCGGAGACGCCGCATGAACCAGCTCGTGCCAGCTGCATGGATCCCAAGTCGGGCGGGTCCCTCCCTGCGGAACAGGTATCCCTCCGAACCCGGTCCAGCTAGCTTCGACAAGCGCCCCCGTAGGCGCCCTTGCAGGTGCTCCATGAGGACCATGCCATGCCGGATCTGTTCTATCTCACCCGCGCCCTCTGCACCCCGCTCGACAACCCGAACCTCCGCGAAGTGCTTGAGCGCCGCACGGGAAGTGACTCGGAGGTGGCAAGCATCCTGCGCTCCCTGGCGCGCTTCGGGACCGATCCCTCGATCATCGACTTCCTCGTGTCGCCAGCCCCGGTCAGATCTGGACAGAGGCTTCGGGCCGTGACCTGGACCGTCCGGGCCAATAGGACCTGACGGCGCCCAACCGATAGCTAGGGGACACCCAAGCCCCGGACCGCGGAGTGATGTACCGTGACGGTCGTCTCGCTCGGTGCAGGACTGGGCATGCTGCTGGTCGGAGCAGCCCTGCTCGTGAAGGGCGCATCGAGCCTCGCCCGGACCCTGGGAGTAAGGGGCATCACCATCGGTCTGACAGTGGTGCCGTTGGGCACCAGCGCCCCGGAGTTCCTCCTGGGCGTCAAGGCCTCGGGTGCGGGTTATCCCGAGATCGCCGTGGGGGACGTGGTGGGGAGCAATACCTTCAACGCCCTCTTCATCCTCGGGTTTCTCGCGCTAGTGAATCCGCTCCGGGTTTCCACCCGGATCGTGCGTATCGAGGTCCCGATCATGATTGCCGTGTCGGTGCTGCTCCTCGTGTTCTCCTGGGACGGGGTCCTCAGTGACCGAGAGGCAGGCACGTTCCTGACGTTGCTCGTAGCGCATCTGGTGTACCTGTCCACCGTCCGCGCGGCCGGAGGCGGACCCAACACGGGGCGTATCGCGGTTGCAGGAAGGCCGTCGACCCGCGTGGTGCAGGGGGGGGTGGAGGTCCTCTCTGGGGTGGGCCTCCTGTTCCTGGGAGCCAGCCTCGTGGTATCCAATGTCCAGGGGATCGCTACCGGATTGGGTCTGAACGAGTACTCGGTGGGACTCATGGTGGTGGCCGCCGGAACCTCGCTTCCCGAGTTGGTCACGTCCCTGGTCGCCGCTCTGCGGGGGGAGCGAGACCTGGCCGTAGGAAATGTGGTGGGGAGCAATATCTTCAACATCCTGGCGGTCCTGGGGATCTCCGCCATGACCACGCCGAACGGGCTCGCGGTGCCTGCCGCTGCAGTAGGAGTCGATATCCCCGTGATGCTCGCCGCCGCCCTGTTCTGTCTGATCGTCTCCTTCACGGACGGACTGGTGACCCGGGGTGAAGGGGCGGTCCTCGTCCTGGCGTACCTCGCGTACGCCGCGCGTGTGCGTCTCGGGGTGGAGTCGCTGGGGCTGCTTCCCAGTCTGACGGAAGCGGGGCTGTTCTTCTCGTTGGCCGTGATCGCCCTGGTAGCGGCTCGCATCCTGGGGAAAGGGGCTTGGTGGGTGGGCGAGGCCGCGGAGGAGAGGCTTGATGATGCGACACCGTCACAGGGGGGGACACCTGAAACGCCCCCCGAGGACGCGCAGCCATCAAAGGACCGGTCTTCTCTGTCGCCCTGATGATGAGGCGAACGCCCGCCCGCCGGGCTCGAATCCGTCCCCGCGTCCATTTGGGCCCGATATTGGGCCTTTCTACCCCGGCAGATTCCGGCATCGATGTCGGACAAGAACGGCAGATCGTGCGCTCTACCAGTGAGTTAGAAGTGTTCTTGCCGTGATTCGGCTGTGCCGAGGATCGATTTTCTGGCAGGGGGTCGCCGGTTCGAGCCCGGCTGGCTCCACGACTTCAAGAGACTGCACCGTGTGGATCTCCGGGTCCCGGGTCCGGACCCGACCTTCCGGCATGGGCGGGGCAGCGTCCCACCGCTATGTTTGACCGCGCCCGCTCGGCGTCCTGTCGGTTCCCTCCACGCCGGAGAATGACATGTCCGACGCCTTTTCGATCTCCTCCCGTCAACTCTCCTCTTCCTCGGCGAGCGAGCTCCGCACGGAGATCAACGGGCACACGAGGAGCGACAGCGAAACCGCGAGCATCCTGCGGTCCATTGCGCGGTTCGGCGGCGACACCACCATCTGGTCCTACGAGGTGAGCCCCAGGTTGGGGCGTGCGACCCGCATTGGTGCGAACCGGGTCACCTGGTCGGTGCGCGCGCTACGGGACTGACGGGGATCAGGGCCGGCGGCGGCGCCGGATCCGCTGTTTCACGGAGTCGAAGCGGACGTCACGAAGACGTCTCACTCCCGTGCTCGTCTCGCAGTAGACCCGCTTGCGGGTGGGGGAGCTGCCGTCGCTGTCGGACCAGAAGTAGCGGCTCGGCGTTCCGTCCTTACGGACGATCTGGATCCTGGCCATGGCTCTTGCCTCCTGTGGGGTGGGGGGACTCCGTCTCGGCAGGTACCGGAGGAGGTGGGTGGCTGAACTTCGGGCTCCGCGTCTGCGTCCGTCTCGAGTTGTGCGTCTGCGGGTGATCTGCGTCGTTTCGCCACCTTCAGGGCCCAGTCGAGCTCGCTTTCGGGTCGCTGGTCCGGCATCCGCCCGTCCGTCAGCGCCATCAGGAGATCTTCCGTCCGATGACGGAGTCCCGGGTGGTCCACGTGGGCCAAGAGGGGACCGCCGAAGGGGACGGCGCTTCGACTGCGCCCCGCGATCCCGGAGTCGTGGGGAGGCGCGCAGGAGATTGGCCACGGCGCTCTGCGCTCACATCCTGCATCTCCAGCCCTCCTGGCACCCGGGGTCCCCTTCTGGGGGTGGTCCGAAGAGCTCGGACCTGGTGGGGCCCCGGACCGAAGCCCGGAGCCCCTGTTCAGCGTCGTGTTCGCCGTCAGGCGGGGACGACGTTCTCCGCCGCAGGGCCCTTGGGACCCTGGACGATCTCGAACTCCACGCTCTGTCCCTCGGACAGGCTCTTGAAGCCGTCGGCCTGGATCGCGCTGTGATGGACGAAGCAGTCACCGCTGCCGTCCGCCGGCGTGATGAATCCGAAGCCCTTGTCGTCGTTGAACCACTTCACGGTTCCATTGGTACGCATGCTACCGTACTCCCTGATTCTGCTGGTGCTCTCGGGGTGCGGTATCTCCGTACCTCACGAACTCACCGGTAATTCCGGCGCACAAATCAAAAAAAAGAACCCAGGCATCAGCGCCCAGATTCTTTTCGTTGCTGGTATTCGGCTTGCACCGAACTTGTTGCCGACCTGAAAGCTCGCGGGACCGGGAGGGCCGGTCAAGGTCCCCGGACTCGCAACGTCTGCTATGGGCCGCCTTTGGGTTCCCACTGCTGTTCCCCCCATCCCCTCGGTGATTCCCGCGGTCCAGACCCGGTAGGATGCCACACCGCGAACCGGCAAGCGCGGCAGATCGCAGATCCCATCAAGGGGCTAGATGATCGGCCTGCGCCACGCGGGAAGAAACCCGATCAGACCTACCTGGTCCAACCTCTTCGCAAGGGGCTACCGGCTGTTCGAGAACACGGCCAGGTATGAGACTGAGGGTGGTAGAGTTAACGGGGGCAGGACACAATTGGTCCATTGAACGGGAGACGCTTCCAGTGAACAACGAGAAGCCCTTCGATTCCATCGTCATCGGTGCCGGCATCATCGGTGCTGCCATCACGCTCGAGTTGACCCGTCGCGGCCATCGAACCTTGTGCGTCGACAAGCTCCCCGCGGCTGGATATGGATCGACCAGCAACTCGTGCGCGATCATCCGAACCCACTACTCCACCTTGGACGGTACCGCCCTGGCCTGGGAGGCCTACCACCATTGGAAGAGCTGGGGGGATTACCTGGGGTTCGAGGATGAACGCGGCCTGGCTCGCTTCATCGAATCGGGCATGGTGGTGGTCCGATCGGAAGCGGCCATGTATCGGCAGCACCTCACCTTCCACGACGAGCTCGGCATCGCGTACGAGGAGTGGGATGCGGACACCCTTCGCTCCAAGGTCCCCTTCTACGATGTGACCGCCTACTACCCGCCGCGGCGCCCGGACGACGAGGAGTTCGGGACACCGTCCGAGAAGGAGCACCCCGGGGCGGTCTTCCTCCCCCACGCCGGGTACGTCAACGATCCCCAGCTCGCCACCCACAACCTCCAGCGTGCTGCGGAAGCGGCGGGGGCCACGTTCGAGTTCAACACGGAGATCGCGGAGATCCGCCGTGAGGACGGCCGGGTCGTGGGCGTTACGATGAAGAACGGGCGGGCGGTGAACGCCCCCGTCGTGGTCAATGCGGCAGGGCCCCATTCCGGCGTGGTGAATCGCATGGCCGGCGTGGCCTCGGAGATGAAGGTGGGTACGCGGCCTCTCCGAAAGGAGGTGCATTACCTGCCGTTCCCCGCTTCGGGGCTGGGTCTGCCCTATGGGCGGCTGGCGTCCGACCCCGACGTCGGCGTCTACTCCCGGGAAGAGGCTGGCGGCCTGGTCCTGGTGGGAAGCCTGGAGCCCAAGTGCGACGAGCCGGACTGGGTCGCCGATCCCGACGACTTCGATCGGGAGGTTACCGACGCCAAGTGGAAGGCGCAGGTCTATCGCATGGCCCTCAGGGTGCCGGACCTGGAGATTCCCAGCCGGCCCAAGGGTGTGGTCGATCTCTATGATGTCACCGACGACTGGATTCCGATCTACGATCGGTCGAGCCTCGATGGCTTCTACCTCGCCGTCGGAACGAGCGGCAACCAGTTCAAGACCGCGCCCATGGTGGGTAAGCTCATGGCCGAGCTCGTCGTGGCCTGCGAATCCGGCCGCGACCACGACCGGGACCCGGTGACGGTGCGGGGGCCCTTCACGGGGCACGAGCTGAACGTCGGGTTCTACTCCCGCAACCGGGAGATCTACCGGGGCAGCAGCTTCACGGTACTCGGATGAGGGTTGTCCTGCCCCCCTGAACCGAGACCAGTCCCAGTCCAGGATTCTGGACCGCGATCGAGACCGGAGGAACGGACAGCCTTGCAGTCGGGTGCAACCCGCGTCGCCATGCCCGGCGGGATTGATCCAGTGAGGGAGGTCTTTCGCGTCCTCGACGTCCGGCGGAGCCGCCAGCGACCCATACGGTCAGGTGACCGCGAGGCGGTCCCGGCGCGCCTGGATCTCATCTCGGAGGGGGACCAGGTCCGCGTCACAGTCGGACCAGAGGTCGACCAGGAGTCCGTAGTACCGCAACGCGTCGTCGGTCCGGCCGTCGGCTTCGGCGATCTCACCGAGCCGCTGATGAGCCAGCGTCCGGTGGTATCCGTCCCAGGGGCTCCAACTCTCGTCGAACCCTCTGAAGAGACGCTCCGCCACCCCCCGGTCCCCGATCTCGAACTCCAGCTCCGCACGCAGGTACCGGGACCGGGTGCCGTCGGCGATGGCATGATACGTGGCCCCGTGAGGGGCTTCGTAGGTGATGGTCCGGAGGATCTCCAGGGCACCGGTACGATCGCCCTGGCGGTACCGGATCTCCGCCTCCAGCGCCCGAAGGGCGTCGGACTGCAGGTTTCCCATCCCAGCCATGGGCGGTACCGCTTCCAGCTCCTCCATCATTCGGCGCGCTTCCGGGATGCGTCCCAGGTGGATCGACAGCATCGCCACGTGCCAGTCCCGCTCGAAGCGGTGAAATTCCTCGGTGAGATCCTCGTAAGCGGGCACCCAGCTTTCCCGGAGCAATTCGGCGGGATCCGCGTCTCGGAGCGACGCGCGTACCGCCTCCATCCGTGCCTCGTCCGGTGGTAGGACGCCGGAAGTGAGCACGAAGGCCTGCTCCATGTCCCACAAGGGTGAGCCGGCCTGGCGGCGGGCATCGGTGAACCGGAGGTATTCCTCCCGGCGGCCGAGCACCGGGTAGAGGCTGGCCTGGATCCACTCGAGAAACGGGGGTGCGGTCTCGGCGCGGAGCACGATGTCGAGTGCGCCGGCCGGATCGCGGGCGAATCGGGACACGCCATGGGCGGTCACGAAGTAATGGAGCACTCCGCGCCCGGCGAGCTGGGCGAGGACCTCGGCCTGCCCCGCATCGTCGTCCTGCACGAATGCCCGGAGAGCCCGGACTTCCAGGAGGCGCTCGCCGGCGGCGAGATCCAGGTCCCCGGGCGATGCGTTCTGGGCGAAGTCCTCCTCCAGGTGCCAGACCTTCGCCAGGAGCGAGTCTACCTGCCCGGTGAGGGCGTAGAGCCGCGCCAGGTGGATCTGTGCATCGGCGTTGGCGGGTTCCAGGGCCAGCGCGGCTCGGAAGTACGGGATCGCCTCGTCCATGGGCCGTCCCACCCGCGGGTTGTCGTGGAAACGCATCTCACCGAGCTGGACGAGGGCGTCGACCTCGTCGGGCCAGTTCTGGAGGTGGGCCAGGAAGGCGGCCTCCGATTCCTGGGTTTTCGCGATTCGCCGGAGCCGAAGCGCCTCCAGGAGACTCCGGTCCCGACGGGAGAGGCCATCGGCGTACTTGAGGGCGCTGTCCGCGGCCGACCGCACGTCGTAGAGATCGATCCACTCCCCGATGGAACTCTTGCGGTACCAGGCGAGGGCGAACTCCGGATCCAGGGCGATGGCCCGCTCGAATGCCGCGGCGGCCTCCCGGTACTGACCGCCGGCCCTCATGAGGCGCTCTCCCGCCAGGAATTCCTTCAGCGCCGGGAGTGAGCCCGTGGTCGCAGTGGCCAGGCGGCGGATCCGAGCCTCCGGCGCGTCCATGGTCTCGGCCAGGAGACGCAGCGTGAGCGAGTCGATGGCCTCGAAGAGCCGGTCCGAGGCGGTCTCCACGCTCGTGCTCCGAGGCGCGGTGTCGCCGGCGCCGGCGTCGTGCAGCTGGGCGCTCAGGCGGAGTCGGCCTCGGACCTCCGTCACTTCGCCCGTGAGGTAGCGACCGGCCCCGAAGCGACGGGCCACCCGGTCCAGGGCGCCGGGGTCCATCACGTCGAGCTCCTCGGTGTTGATCATGGAGATCACGGCCCGGGGATTCACCACGCGAAGTTCACCGGCGCCGCCGAGCTTGGCCCCCAGCAGATCCACCATCCCCTCACCCAGGTACTCGAACTCGGGAGAGCCCCGCACGGTGAAGGGCACCACGGCCAGGAGGTCCGCCGAGACGTCCTCGGCATCCGCCGCGCCCCCGCCTCCCAGAGTACGGGTCGCCAGGAACACCGCCGACGCCAGGATCAGGAGGGCGAAGACGCCGACCGTGACCTTTCGCCCGCCCCCTGCGCCGGCACCGGGCGGCCGCCTGCTGCTCGCCGCCGTCCCATGTGCCGGGATCCCCGAGGCGGTGGCGTGCACGTCCAGGGCCTCCACCAGTTCGGTGGCCGAGGCGTACCGATCCACCGGGGAGGTGGCCAGGAGCCGGACCACGACGGCCTCCAACCCCGGGGTCACCGTGGCCCGAAGGACCGACACCCGGGGGGCGGGCTCGTGGAACCGCTTGGCCAGGATTGCTTGGGCGGTGGACCCGGTGTAGGGCGGTTCGCCGGTGAGCATCTCATAGAGCACGCAGCCCAGGGCGTACAGGTCGCTACGGCCGTCGAGCTCCCGTTCGGCCGTGGACTGCTCGGGGCTCATGTACGTGGGCGTACCCAAGGCCAGCCCCGTCTGGGTCAGTTGCTCCCCGGCGTTCAGCCCCACGGCCCGGGCGATCCCGAAGTCCGCCAGGACGGCCCGGCCATCTTCCAGAAGGATGTTGGCCGGCTTGATGTCTCGATGGATGATGCCCTGGCCATGGGCGTACGCCAGCGCCTGGGCCGTCTGCTTCGCGATCCGAACCGCCTCGTCCACCGGGAGCTGCCGTTCCCGGTCCAGCTTGTCCCGCAGCGACTCGCCCCCCAGGAAGGGCATGACGTAGTACAGAAAGCCGTCGGCCTCTCCCGAATCGAAGAGGGAGAGGATGTGAGGGTGCTGGAGGTTGGCGGTGGTCTTGATCTCGGCCAGGAAGCGCTCCGCGCCCACCGCCGCGGCCAACTCCGGGCGCAGCACCTTGATGGCCACCGGGCGCTCGTGCTTCAGGTCCACAGCCAGGTACACCGTGGCCATGCCGCCCTCGCCGAGCTCACGCTCGATACGGTAGCGGTCTCTCAGGGCGGCGTTGAGGCGAGGGAGGATATCGGTCATGGCTGGAAGTGAGGCTCAGCGGTTCGCTTCGTCCACCGCGGCCTTCATCCGGTCCACCCAGCCGGGGATCACGCGCACGTAGTGGACGAGGTTCTCCGCCGGACCCTGGAGGTAGATCAGCCCACCCTCGGCGTCCGGGGCGAAGGACCACCCCGGGGTGTCCGCGAAACGGGGATCGCGAAACAGGAGCTCCGGTTCGCCCACGGGAGGCTCGCGCGAAACATCGACCGGCACACGGTAGAAGGGGAAGCCTTCGCCGGCCTCGCCGGGTGGAAGCGTCTCGTAGAACACCAGGTCCCCGTTCGCCAGCCACTGGGGTTCGGCCGCCTGCTGCGACACGGTGTAGCGTCGATCCAGCGAGGGCCACGACTGCAGCTGGACCCCCGGTGCCCCGGGACTCTGCCAGGCCAGCCAGCGGCGGTCGGGTGACAGGGACAGGAAGAAGGCGTTCACGGGGACGGTGTCCACCTGGACCGGGTCGGTGGAGGGGTTCACCAGAAACGCGGACTCTCCGGGCGCTCCTGCGCCGACCAGGAGCGAGTCCGGGCTCAGGAAGGAGGAGACCTGGAGTCCGATCCTCCCCTCGGGGATCGCCACGATCTCCCGGGCGGGGTCGGGGCTGTCGAGGCGCTTGAGATACACACGGTCGTCGGAGAAGCTGTCCTCCCCGGCGATCACGTACGCCAGGCTCCCACCGTCCGGGCTCCAGACCGGGGCGCCGATCCAGAAGGCCTCCTCCACGGTCTCGAAGGCGCCGGTCCGGAGGTCGTACACCCGGAGCTCATTGTTCTGGACCCCTTCCACCACGGTGGCGAACCGTCGGCCGTCCGGGCTCTCCCGGTAGCGCAGGTGCACCGCTTCATCCACGCCCAACACCTCCACGGAGCCGTCCGGCGCGCGTCGCACGAACCGGCCCTGCTCGGCGTTGAGTCCCGGCCCGTAGACCAGGGTGCCGTCGGCGGCGATGTCGTATTGGCCCGCGCCGGTATACGTCTCCCGCCGCACGCCGGGAAGGAGCGAGACGGAGCGGCCCACCGTTCGGGTGTCACGGTCCACGATGGGGGCGGCCATGATGGAGCCGTCGATGGAGATATGGACCAGGTAGTCGTCGTCGACGACCCTGAAGTGGGATCCGAGGACAGCCGCTCCCGGGGTGCGCGTGCCAGCTGCGCGGCGCCAGAAATAATCCTCCCTGGGGTTGGAAAGCTCCCGCGAGAAGGCCCATTTCCGGGCACCCCCGCCGCAGAGTACCTCCCGCCCCTCATCCAGCAACGACGGATAGAGGCAGTAGCTCACCTCCACGTCACGGACCGGGCCCGTGTCGGGGTCGAACCAGCGGAGGAATCGACCGTCGTCGTCTGCGACGAAGATCAGCCCGTCGTCCGTCCACGCGCCGCCATTGGGGAGGTTCAAGGGTCCGAGGGTGCCCACCGCACCCGACTCGAGGTCTGCCATCCGCAGCTCACCGCCTGCGACGAACACCACGCGGGAGCCGTCCGGTGAGATCATCGGTGCCCCGATGGCCCCCTCGGTGCCCCGGAGGGGCCGAGCTTCCTGACCGGTCAGGCTTCGATACCAGAGCTCCGACGTGGACCCCATCTTCGCTTCGTAGACCATGAACGAGGCGTCCGGGGCGACGGCCATGGCGGGGGTGGTTCGCCCGACCTGCATGGGGGCTTCATGGGGTAGTCCCACGTCCCGGATCTCGTTCGTGTCCCGACCTGCGAGCCACAGCGCCACCGCGACCGCGGCTACCGCGATGACCGACGCGACGCCCGCCACGGGCTTCCAGATGTCCGAGCCCGACTCCCTTGCTGCAGCGAGGTCACCATGGCGGAACGTCGGATCTCCGAGCGCCCGGGCGAACTCCGCAGCAGAGGTGAACCGGTCCGCCGGGAGCCTCTCCAGCGCTCTGCGAACGGCGGCGTCCACGTTGCCCGGGATGGAGGGCCGCTCCTTCGCCGGGGAGACGGGTTCTCCGGAAATGATCTTGCCCAGAACCGCCTGGGCGGTGCTCCCGGTGAAGGGCGGGTCGCCCACCAGCATTTCGTAGAGCACGCAGCCCAGGGCGTAGACGTCACTGGCGGGACCCACCTGACGGTCCCCCGTGGCCTGCTCCGGGCTCATATAGAAGGGCGTCCCCACGCTGAGTCCGGTCTCGGTGAGGCGGTTGCCTCCGGCGGCACCCACCGCCAGGGCGATCCCAAAGTCCGCCACCAGGGGTTGGCCCCGGCTCACGAGGATGTTGGCGGGCTTGATGTCCCGGTGCACGACGCCGGCTTCGTGAGCCACCTCCAGGGCGCCAGCCACGGCGCTGGCGATGCGCACCGCCTCGTCCACCGGGAGCTGCTTGTCCCGGTCCAGGCGACCCCGGAGCGTCTCGCCCTCGATGTAGGGCATGACGTAGTAGAGGAAGCTGTCGGCCTCCCCCGAATCGAAGAGGGGGAGGATGTGGGGATGCTGGAGGTTGGCGGTGGTGCGGATCTCGGCGAGGAAGCGGTCGGCGCCCACGACGGCGGCGAGCTCGGGCTTCAGGACCTTGAGGGCGACCCTCCGGTCGTGCCTCACGTCGTCGGCGAGGTAGACCGTGGCCATTCCGCCCTCGCCGAGCTGGCGCTCGATGCGGTAGCGGCCTTCGAGGGCGGCGTTCAGCCGGGAGAGGATGTCAGTCATAGCGCGGGAAGTTGTCGGGGCGGGGCCGGTTGGGCTAGTGGTCGGCGCTGCAGAGCGGGCCGTGAAGTCATTCCTCCCTCCGCGCCCAGCATTATCCCTGCCTTCACGGACCGACTCTTGAGCTCTCGGCCTCGGGCGCGCGGGTCGCATTCGCTGGCGGCGCCCCTGTCGAAGGACCATTCTGCCCCCTCGATCGCACCGCACATTCTCGGCGAAGGGGGCGCAATGGGACATTCACCCGAGTCTTTCATCTTCCACCAGGAGGGGTCGGGGGAAGCCAAGATGTGGTCCAGGAGGGAGGCTCTGGGCGCATTGGGGGCCGCCGCGGCCCTGGCCTCCTCCCTTGGCGGCTGCGAGTCCACCGCTCCACCGGCCTCCACTTCGGAACTGGCCGATCCCATCCACTTCTCCGGGGTTCGGGCTCTGCGCGATGCCATACAGGCTGGGGAGGTCTCGTCGGCGGAGGTGGTGGGTGCATGCCTGGACCGGATCGAGGCGGTGAACGGCCAGCTGAACGCAGTCTTCCAGATCCAGAGAGAAGCGGCGCTGGCCCGGGCCAGGGAAGCCGACGACGCCCTGGCCCGGGGCGAAGTCTGGGGAGAGCTGCACGGGATTCCCATGACCATCAAGGACTCGCTGGACACCGCCGGTGTGATCACCACCGGTGGGACCCAGGGGCGGGCCTCCTTCGTGCCGGAGCGCGACGCCACCGTCGTGGCGCGGCTCCTGGACCAGGGCGCCATCCTGATGGGGAAGACCAATACGCCGGAGTTCACCCTCTCGTTCGAGACGGACAATCGGGTCTACGGCATGACGAACAACCCGTACGATCTGGAACGGTCCCCGGGGGGAAGCAGCGGGGGTGCGGCCGCGATCATCGCGGCGGGTGGAAGCCCCTTCGATATCGGCAGTGACTATGGAGGCAGCATCCGCCTTCCCTCCCACTTCTGCGGGATCGCGGGCATCAAGCCCACCTCGGGGCGGGTTCCCCGGACGGGACACGTCTATCCCTTCGGCGGCCTTCAGGACTCTTTCCAGCAGATCGGACCGCTGGCCCGCTCGGTCGAAGATCTCACCCTCCTGCTCCGGCTGATCTCGGGACCCGACTTCGTGGATCCCGCCGTGGTGCCCCTGCCGTGGCGCGATCCGGAGGCCGTGGACCTGGGCACGCTGGCCGTGTCCTTCCACACGGACAACGGGATCGCCTCGCCCACCGCCGAGACCGTCGACACCATTGGACGGGTGGCGCGGGCGCTGGCGTCGGAGGTGCAGTCGGTGGAGGAGGTGCGTCCCACCGGCATCGAGCAGGCCTGGGAGTTGACCGCCCTCTACTCCTGGGATGGAGACGCGGCGGTCAACCGGCTTCTACGGGCCGCGGGCACGACGGAACGGGCCCTCACGCCGGACCCCGCGGTCCTGGGTGCCGTCGAGCTCGACGCGCTCCTGGACCGCTGGTACACGTGGCGGAGCACCATGCTGGGCTTCTTCGCCGACTACGACGTGATCCTCTGCCCGGTGAACGCTACGCCCGCCCGACGCCACGGCCCGGAGATGGAGGACCTGGTGGGGTTCAGCTACACCTTCACGTACAACCTCACCGGATGGCCCGGGGCGGTGGTCCGAGCGGGCACGTCTCCCGAGGGTCTGCCCATCGGGGTCCAGATCGTGGCCAGGCCGGGTCGGGAGGACGTCGCCCTGGCGGTGGCCCGATGGGTGGAAGGCGAGTTCGGAGGATTCCAGCGACCGGCCCTCTAGGCCTCGGTGCTCTGCCGGGTCGGGTAGCGCGGATCCAGAGGTCCGAACCTGCCGGGCTGGACGGTGGGGATCGGTCGGAGTGTCCATCTGGGCCCGTTACTGGGCCTTTCTGGAACGGCGGATCCCGGCATGGGTGTCGAGCAACGACGGCAGATCGGGCCCGGCTGACTCCACCTGGGCCGAGTCGAATGCACCGCACCCAGGCCCTGCAGCTGGGCGAGAACACCTCCGGGTGTGGGACTCCGAAGGACACCGCCAACGGGAGGAGGACGTCCGCGCCCGGGATGCCGGTCCAGGAAAACATTGCGCGAGCGCCGCCTGCGTAGTCTATCGTAGAAGGGTCACCTCTTTCTCACTCAGGAGTAGCAGACATGCGCCGGACCCTCCCTCTGGCCCTGGCCGCGGTGTTCGCGGTCTCGGCCTGCCAGGACACCTCCTCTCCCGCGGGGCCTGAGGTTGATCCGCCTATCGCCGAGGCGGCGGCCGCGGGGTCGCAGGCGGTGGACGTGATCGTCACCCTGGAGCAGGATTTCGCCCCGGGCGGTCACCAGGCCAACCAGCAGGCGGCCGCCGCGGTGGCTCGAAGCTTGGGACTGAGCCCTGCCCACGCCTACGGCACGGCCCTGTATGGCTTCTCCGCCACGGTGCCCTCCGGACGGCTGAACGCGCTGGCGCGGGATCCCCGGGTGGCGGCAGTGGAGCTGGACCAGGTGGCCACGATCATTCCGCGGCCCGGGGTGGGTCCGGCGCGGCCGCCGTGGGAACGGGATGGGGGCGGTGGCGGGGAGGAGACCGGCGGGCAGTCCACACCCTGGGGGATCACCCGGGTCAACGGAGGCGTGTCCGGGGCTACAGGAACGGCCTGGATCATCGACTCCGGGATCGACCTGGACCACCCGGACCTGAACGTGGATGTGAATCGAAGTGTCGACTTCACCGGAAGCCGCAAAGGGGCCGACGACGAGAACGGGCACGGCACCCACGTGGCCGGAACGGTGGCCGCCATCGACAACGACATCGGCGTCATCGGCGTTGCTGCCGGCGCCTCCGTGGTGGCCGTGCGGGTACTGGACCGTCGTGGCTCCGGCTCCTATTCCGGAGTCATCGCCGGCGTCGACCACGTGGCGGCGAACGGATCCTCCGGCGACGTCGCGAACATGAGCCTCGGCGGCGGATTCAGTCAGGCCCTCAATGAAGCAGTGGTCGCTGCATCAGCCCAGGTCAAATTCGTGCTGGCCGCCGGAAACGAGAGCACCAACGCGGGGACTCGCTCTCCCGCAAGCGCCAACGGCAACAACATCTACACGGTGTCCGCGTTCGCGGAGGGCGACGCGTGGGCCTCGTTCTCGAACTTCGGGAACCCACCGGTGGACTACGCGGCGCCCGGCGTCGGCGTCGAGTCGACGTACAAGGGCGGCGGGTACGCGACCCTCAACGGCACCTCCATGGCGGCCCCCCACGTGGCCGGTATCCTGCTGCTGAGGAACCTTGGCACCGATGGCACGGTCAACGGCGATCCGGACGGGAGCCCGGACCCGATCGCGGTGCACTCGGTGCACTAGACGTCCAGAAAGACTCCGGACCGGTGACCGGTCCCAACTCCGCCCCCCGTCGGATCGCCGGCGGGGGGCGCTGGTGATCGATCCATCCCCGTCGCTCAGGGAGGAGTAGGGGAGGAGCCTGTTCCCCAGCACGGCGCCTCGGCAATCGTGCGCAGGTTCGCCTGGTCGTGCTCAGACTCGCGAAACGCACCCCTTCCATCGCATCTTGGCCGAATGAATGACCCGGCCGCCATCGACCATCTGAACGCCGCCCTCGAAGGCCGTTACCGCGTCGAGTGTGAACTCGGCCAGGGCGGTATGGCGACCGTGTATCTGGCCAACGACCTGAGGCACGAGCGGAAGGTCGCGCTCAAAGTGCTGAAGCCTGAACTGGCTGCGGTCGTCGGAGCCGAGCGGTTTCTTGCCGAGATCAAGACGACGGCGAACCTGCAGCATCCGCATATACTGCCGCTCTTCGACTCGGGGCAGGTCGAGGGTTCGGTCTTCTACGTGATGCCGTACGTGGAGGGGGAGTCGCTGCGCGAGCGACTCGATCGTGAGCGACAGCTTCCGGTCGGTGAGGCGGTTCGCCTCGCGACGGAGGTGGCCGGGGCCCTCACGTATGCCCACCGGCAGGGCATCATCCACCGTGACATCAAGCCCGAGAACATCCTCCTGCATCACGGCCAGGCCCTCGTGGCCGATTTCGGCATCGCCCTTGCGGCCAACAGTCTGGCCGCGAGCCGCATGACGGAGACCGGACTGTCCCTGGGTACCCCGCACTACATGAGCCCGGAGCAGGCCATGGGCGAGCGGGAGATCGATGGTCGAACGGATGTGTATGCGCTCGGGTGTGTGGTCTACGAGATGCTGGCGGGCGAGCCGCCGTTCACGGGTCCGAGCGCGCAGTCGATCGCGGCAAAGGTGCTGACCTCGGAGGCCAAATCCCTCAGAACGCTCCGGACTACGGTGCCCGTGCATGTCGACGCGGCCGTGCTGATGGCGCTTCAGAAGCTCGCCGCGGATCGGTTCGGTGATGCCCACGACTTCGCCGAAGCCCTGAACGGCAGGACGGTGGTCCCGCGCGTCGGCGGAGCCCGTTCTCGCGACCGCGCGCCTCTCGCGACGATGGCGGCCTTCCTCGGGCTGATCGCGGTGGCGGCGTGGGGATGGCTGCGCGATACGCCATCTCCCGCGTCCCGCGTGGATGGCACCTGGGTCGTCAGCACGCTGTCGTCTCAGCTTCCGAGTCTGGCGACCATGGTGGACCGATTCGCGGTTTCCCGCGACGGCCGCACGGTCGCGTTCGTGTCCGAAGAGGACAACGGGGTGCTGGGGCTGTACGTGCGGGCCGTGGACGAACTGGTCCCCCGCCGTTTGAG
>CP070829.1:2443198-2464658 GCA_020344755.1 Gemmatimonadales bacterium | reverse complement strand
CGGGCCCAGGGGCTGGTGGAGGCGGTGAAGCACGGCGCCATCCTGGACCGGGACTACGGCGGCCTTGTGGCCGACGCGGCTCCAGCACTCCTGGCCGGGGATCCCGATGCGACGATGGAGGTGGTCCACCGTTCCGTGGAGTTGAAGGCCGCGGTCGTGGGGCAAGACGAGCGGGAGGGAGGACTCCGGGAGATCCTCAACTTCGGACACACCGTCGGCCACGCCCTGGAGCGGGCCTACGACTACGGTCTGCCCCACGGCACGGCGGTGGCCCAGGGGATGATGTGGGAGGCGCGGTTGGGCGAGGCGCTGGGTGTGACGGAGCCCGGAACGTCCCACCAGCTGGGGGAGTGGCTGGGGACCCTCGGGCTTCCTCTCCGAGCCTCGGTGCCGGAGGAGGACCTGTTCGTCGGGGTGTTGAGGGCCGACAAGAAGGCCCGGGGGGGTGACGTCCGTGTGGTGCTCCTGGCCCGCCTCGGCGAGGTGGCTCGCGCCCCTGACGGAGGTTGGGGACACCGGATTCCGCCGGAACGGATCCTGGGGGCCGGAACTACCTCCGCTCCCTGATTGCGCCCACGTGGCGGGGGTCTATCTTCTCCGCAGGTTCCATCCATTCTGGAGGTTGCATGGCGCTCACGGAGCGCTACAGGGGGTTCACGGTCGCCTCGGCGCTGCGGCACAGGGCCACCGCGGATCCCGAGCGGGTCTTCATTCTGCACGAAAACCATCGCCTCACCTTCGGCGAGGTGGACGGCCAGGCCGATGCCCTGGCGGCGGGTCTGCACAGCCTGGGGGTGGAGGTGGGGGATCGGGTCGCGTTGCTTCTCCCGCCCTGCCCCGAATTCGTCGTCTCCATGCTCGCGGCGGCCAAGCTCGGGGCGCTCATCGTTCCCCTGGATCCCCGACTCACTCCTGCCGAGTTGCAGTACATGCTCCGGCACTCCGAGGCGGTAGCGGCGGTGACGGCGGAGACCTACGACGAGGTGGAGTACCTCGAGGTCTTCGAGGAGCTCATGCCCCAGCTTCCGGAGCTGCAGTATCTCGTGACGGTGGGGGAAGAAGACCTCTGGTACGACGACCGGATCTTCCAGTGGGAGGACCTGATGTCGGCCGGGCAGGGCCGGGACTTCCCGACGCCGGACCTCCAGGCGGATCGGGACGCCTTCGCCCTCTTCTATACCTCGGGAACCACGGGCAAGCCCAAGGCCGTCTCCCTCTCCCACGCCAACCTCGTGCACGCCGCGGCGGGGACCGCCGACGCCCTGGCGCTGGCGCCGGAGGATCGGGTGGCGGGGGTGTCGGCCCTCTACCACGTCTTCGGTATGGGGCCCGGCGTGCTGGGGAGCCTCCTGGCGGGATCCTCACTGGTGCTGGCGGACCCCCTGGACGCCCACCGCCTATTGGACCTCATCGAGGCGCACCGCATTACGGTCCAATACGGGATCCCTACCCTCTTCGTCACCCAGCTCCAGGCCCAGGCGGAGCGTCCCCGGGATATCTCCAGCCTGCGCCTTGGACTCGTGGCCGGCGCCCCGGTCCGGGAGGAGCTGGCGAACCGGATCGAGGACGAGCTCTGCCCCGCCCTCGTGATCGGCTATTCCCTCACGGAGACGGCGTCGTGCGTGTGCCTGGCTCGTCCCGATGACCCGGAGGCGAAGCGGCACTCCACGGTGGGCCAGCCCGTGGCGGATACGGAGATCCGGATCGTGGAGGGGGACCAGGTCCTACCTGTGGAGAGCGTGGGGGAGCTGCTCGTGCGGGGGCCCGGGGTGATGCTGGGGTATTATCGACAGCCCCGGGAGACCTCTCACGCCTTCAACCCGGACGGATTCCTCCGGACCGGGGACCTGGCCATGGTGGACGAAGAGGGCTTCATCCATTTGGTCGGGAGAAAGAAGGACGTTATCATTCGGACTGGCTTCAACGTGTACCCCCGAGAGGTCGAGGATCGAATCCTCGTCCACCCGGCGGTGCTCGAAGTCGCGGTGGTCGGGACTCAGGACCCTGTTCTGGGGGAGGCCATCTGCGCGTGTGTGGTCCCGGTGGAGGGCGCAATCGTCAGCGAGCAGGAGATCCGGGATTGGTGCCGGATGACGCTGAGCGAGCTCAAGGTTCCGGACCTCGTGCGGTTCTTCGACGGGTTCCCGCGAACCGGCGACGGAAAGATCCGGCGGGTCGAGTTGGCCCGCATGGTCCGGTCCGGATCCACGTCCCCCGCCTGATCACGGCGCGCGAAAGGAGCCGTGTAGTGCCGGTCGAGCGACCGGCCCTGGTGATGTCCGCCCCGAGGGGCCGGCAGCACAAGGCTTCCCGGCCCCTCCCACGGCCGACTCCCGCCGGATGCGTTGGCAACGGGGGACGAGGGTGGCGAGGGAAAGGGAGGTCTCGCGGCGAGGGATTCACAACGCTACGAGAACGAAAAACATGAACACGCAGTACACCCGTGCGCCCCACGTCGGTGGGGATCCCCGCGGAGCCACGGCGCCCAATGCGGCGCTGCTCATCGACTTCGACAACGTCACCATGGGAATGCGGAGTGACCTGTCGAAGGACCTCCGCAAGCTCCTCCAGTCGGACGTGATCCGAGGCAAGGTCACGGTTCAGCGGGCCTACGCCGATTGGCGACGCTATCCCCAGTACATCGTTCCCCTCTCGGAGAACTCCATCGATCTGATCTTCGCCCCGGCGTACGGGAGTTCGAAGAAGAACGCCACCGACATCCGGATGGCCATCGATGGCATGGAGCTCATCTTCACCCGACCGGAGATCGGCACCTACATCCTCCTGACCGGTGACAGCGACTTCTCCTCGCTTGTCCTCAAGCTCAAGGAGTACGGGAAGTACGTCATCGGTGTGGGCATCCAGGAGTCGAGCTCCGACATCCTCGTCCAGAACTGCGACGAGTACTACTCCTACACCAACCTGGCGGGGCTCACCAAGACCACGGAGACGGACGTGAAGTCCGTGGACCCGTGGATCCTGGTGGAGAAGGCGGTGAAGAAGATGCGGGACCGGGACGACGTCATGCGCTCGGACCGACTGAAGCAGGTGATGATCGAGATCGACGGCACCTTCGACGAAGGCAGCTACGGGTACAGCAAGTTCTCGAAGTTCGTCACCGAGGCCGCGTCCCGAGGGCTCATCACCCTCAAGAAGATGTCCAACGGCCAGTACGAGGTCTTTCCCGGGGAGTCCGGTGCCTCCTCGCGAAAGCGGGACCGGGGTGACGAAGATCGGGGGAGGGGGCGGGGACGCCGTGACCGGAGGTCGGGAGGCGATCGTGGCGAGGCCCAGGAGTCCCAGGTTTCGGCTGTCGAGGCAGGGGAGGACCGCGGTGCCCCGGCCCCGGAAGAGGCCCCGTCCGGGGCGAGCGTCCAGGCGGCATTCGATCTCCTCCAGCGGAGCCTGACCGAGCTCAAGGAAGACGGGCGGCATCCGGTCCGTGATTCGGACGTGAAGCGGAAGATGCTGGAGCTCGACGGCGAGTTCGACGAAAGCACGCTGGGCTTCCCCAAGTTTTCCCGATTCCTCCGGGCTGCCCACGACCAGGAGGTGGTGGATCTGGCCAAGCAGGACGGCGGCAGCTACGAAGTCGCCCTGCGGGAGGCCGGAGACGCGAAGGAAAGGAAGGGGGCGAAGGGACCCGAGGAGCCAGCCCAACCATCCGACCGGGAGGGGATCGACGGTCCGGCGGAGACGTCGGCCCAGGTGCCGGAGGCCTCGGCACCGGCCGAGCCTGCGGGTCCGGTGGTGGAGGAGCTCGGGCCGGACGACGTCCTGGCTCCCGATGCCGGCGGCCGCCGGCTCGGCCCCCGCGGCGGAACCACCCGGCGGCGCTCCGACGATGAGCCCCCGGCGCTCTTCGAGGGGCAGGGTCGGCCGGCCTCGGGTGCTGGAGGTGCCGACGAGGAGCCTGCGGAACGGGAGTCCGCCGTAGACCTCTCCAACGTCGATCTCGACACCCTCAATCTTCCGACCGACCCGGAGAAGATGGTCCGATACCTGACCAACTACCGGGGAGTCGGGGCGAAGACCGCCGAGCAGGTGGTGGACCGCTTCGGTGCCGAGACCTTCCGTACGCTGCACCACGACCCGGACTCGGTGAAGGCAGTGGTCCCGCCGAACCGGGCGGAGCAGCTCATCGCTGGATGGGAAGCGGACCTGCGCCGTCGGCTGTCCGGGGAGAACGCCGACGAGGGCCGCCGAGGCGGACGCGGGCGCCGTGGCGGCCGGGGGCGGCGCGGTGGTGGCCGGTCCGGCCGATCCGGTGAGCGGAAGGGCGATTGACGCGTCGGAGGTCTCGCCTCCGGGGGTGAGGCTTCCCTGGCTGAACGGTCGGGAGCCCCGCTCCTCGGTCCTGGGGGAGGACTTCTTCCGTCGGGACGCCGTGCAGGTGGCCCGGGATCTCCTGGGCGTCCGGCTCGTCTCCACGGTGGACGGACAGGAGTGCTCCGGTGTGCTCGTGGAGGTGGAAGCGTACCTGGGGCCCGACGATCCCGCATCTCATGCCGCGACCCGGGGCGGCGTCACGGAGCGGAACCGGGCGATGTTCGGACCAGCGGGGCGGGCGTACGTCTACCGGAGCTACGGCATGCACTGGTGCCTGAACGTGGTGACGGGGAGGGAGGGGGACGGCCAGGCCGTGCTTCTCCGGGGGCTCGAGCCGCTCAGCGGCCTGGAGGTCATGCGTGAGCGGCGGCAGGGTGGGGAACCCCTGGCCGCCGGGCCCGGGCGCCTGGCCCAGGCCCTGGGGGTGACGGGTGAGCTCTACGGACACGACCTGACCCGGGGTCCGCTGGAACTCCGCCCCGGATGGATCCTCCCCGACGCGGCGGTCGAGGTGTCGGGTCGCGTCGGCGTGGGAAAAGTCCCAGAATGGCCCCTTCGGTTCTACATCCGGGGGAGCCGAGGTGTGTCGCGCAGCCGCGCTCACCCCGGCGCTCCCGCCCTCCCCTCACACGTCAGGCGCTGAATGGCCTCCATGTCCGATCCAACCTGGATCTCCGTCCTTCCGCCGGTGGCCGCCATCGTGCTCGCCATCTGGTCTCGGCAGGTCTACCTCTCGCTGGCCGGGGGGGTTTGGCTCGGGTGGACCATCCTGAACGACTGGAATCCCCTGGTGGGACTGGCCGTCTCCATCGACGGCATCGTCGACGTCTTCACGGACCCCGGCGAGACGAAGGTTCTGCTCTTCACCCTGGTGATCGGTGCCCTCATCGCCACGGTGGAGGCTTCGGGCGGGGTGAAGGGCTTCGTGAGATGGCTGGAGAGCCGCTCCTGGGTGACCACCGGTCGTGGGGCCCAGATGCTCGCCTGGGCCACGGGTGTGGTGATCTTCATCGAATCCAACATCACGGTCCTGGTGGCCGGGTCGGTGGCACGTCCCCTGGTGGACCGGTACCGGGTCTCCCGCGAGAAGCTGGCCTACATCATCGATTCGACGTCCGCTCCGGTCTGTATCCTGATTCCCCTGAATGCCTGGGGCGCCTACAACCTGGGGATCCTCGGCGGCCTGGGGGTCGAGAACGCGCTGGCCGTGTTCATCCAGTCCATCGCGCTGAACTTCTACGCCATCGCTGCGGTGCTCCTCACCCTCTTCGTCGTCCTCTTCGACTTCAACATCGGGCCGATGAAGAAGGCGGAGGCCCGGACCCGGGAGGGCCAGCTCCTCTGGCCCGGGGCCACCCCCATGATGGACGAGTCGATCCTGGAGGCGGAGAACGACCCGGACATCGAGCCCCATCCCATGGACATGGTCATTCCCATCGTGGTCATGGTCCTCTCCATGCCCGCCGGTCTCCTCATCACGGGGGGCGGAAACCTGGTGGAGGGCGATGGAAGCACCTCGGTGCTCTGGGCCGTCCTGGCGGGGCTCGCGGCCGCCTGGATCATGCTCCTGGGTCGGCGCGCCACAACGGTGGACCGGCTCATGAAGGTGGCGCTCAAGGGAGCCGGCGGCCTGGTTCCGCTGGCCCTGATCCTTCTCCTGAGCCTGGCGCTGAAGGACGTGGCCAACGCCCTGGGGACCGGCCCCTACGTGGCCCAGGTGACCTCGGGGGTCCTGCCACCGGTGATCTTCCTTCCCCTGGTCTTCCTGGTCTCGGCGGGGATCGCCTTCAGCACGGGCACGAGCTGGGGGACCTTCGGGATCATGCTCCCCATCGCGGTCCCCGCGGCCATGACCCTGGGGCTCCCCCTCGCCCCCTTCGTGGCGGCGTCCCTCTCCGGCGGGATCTTCGGTGATCACTGCTCGCCCATCTCCGATACCACCATCATCTCGTCCATGGCGGCGGCCACCGACCACATCGACCACGTCCGGACCCAGCTGCCCTATGCCCTCACCGGGGGAGCCGTGGCCACGGCCGCCTTTGCTCTGCTGGGCCTCACCCTCTAGCTCGGGTCGGGCTCAAGCCCATAGGGCGGGGCTCCACGGCCGTCGGGAGGTCGGCTGGACGGCGCTGGACGGGGTTCCCGGCGTCCAGGCCCGAGAGTAGATTTCGTCGCTTTGTCCTTACGGATTCCAGGCCTGGAGCCCGACGTGAATATCACCGTTTGCCTCAAGCGCACTCCGGACACGGAGACGCGCATCCAAGTGGCCGGCGACGGGGTCAGCATCGACTCTGCCGGCGTCAAGAAGTACATCGTCAGTCCCTACGACGAGATGGCCGTGGAAGCGGCGCTCCGGACCCGGGAAGCCCTCGGGTCGGGAGAAGTGACCGTTCTCTCCTTCGGCGACGACGCCGTGGTGGAGCAGCTCCGGGCGGGACTGGCGATGGGCGCGGACGCCGGGATCCTCCTGCGGGGCGAGGTCACCATGGATGGGCTGGCCACGGCCAAGGTCCTGGCTGCCGAGTTGGAGGGCCGGGACGACGCCCTGGTGCTCCTCGGCGTGAAGGCGGCCGACGACGACCAGCAGCAGGTGGGGCCGATGGTGGCGACCCTCCTGGGCCGTCCCTGCGTCACCGCCGTGTCCAGCTTCCAGTTGGAGGGCGACAAGGCCGTCTGTCTCCGGGAAGTGGAAGGAGGCATGGAGAAGGTGGAGGTCCCCCTTCCGGCGATCCTGACCATCACCAAGGGGACCTTCGATCCGCGCTTCGCCTCCCTGAAGGGGATCATGGCCGCGAAGCGGAAGCCGCTGGAGCAGAAGGAAGCCCAGGGGGCCGAGTCGAAGCTCACCGTGCGAGGCATGGCGCTCCCGCCGGCCCGTCCCGAGGGGCGGATCGTGGGAGAGGGCGCCGACGCGGTGCCGGAGCTGGTCCGGCTCCTTCGTGAAGAAGCCAAGGTTCTCTAGGAGGTCCCATGTCGAACATTCTGGCAGTGGTGGAGCAGCGCGACGGGGCCATCCGTGGAGTCGGTCGCGAAGTGGTGTCGGCTGCGGCGGAGGCCGCCGCGGCCCTCGGTGGAGAAGCCCACGCCCTCATCTTGGGGGGAACGACCCCGGGGGATGCCGGTTCCCTGGGTGAGTATGGGGCGGCGGCGGTCAAGACGGCCTGCCACGACTCGCTTTCCCAGTATGCGCCGGAGCGGTATGCCCGGGCGGTGACGCAGGTGGTTACGGAGGGAGGCTACGGGGCGGTGTTCTTCGCCGCCACGGCCCAGGGGAAGGACCTGGCGCCTCGGGTGGCGGCCCTCCTGGACGCACCTCTGGCCGGCGACGTCACCGCCGTCGCGGTGGAGGACGGGGCGCTGGTGTTCACGCGCCCGGTCTATGCGGGGAAGGCCTTCGCCAAGGTGACCAGCGAAGGTGGAGTCGCCCTGGCCTCCCTGCGACCCAACGTCTTCGCGCCCCAATCCCTCGGGGGTGCCGGCTCGGTGCAGGAGGTCTCGGTGGAGGCGTCCGACGTGGCCACTTCCACGGTGGTGGAGTTCCAGGCCGCCGGTGGTGACCTGGACGTCGCCGAGGCGTCCATCATCGTGAGCGGCGGACGGGGAATGAAGGGGCCGGAGAACTGGCATCTGCTGGAGGCGGTCCGGGACGCCATCGGGAACGACGTGGCGGCCCTGGGAGCTTCTCGGGCCGTGGTGGATGCCGGGTGGCGATCCCACGGGGAGCAGGTGGGGCAGACGGGGAAGACCGTCTCGCCCAAGCTCTACATGGCCATGGCCATCTCCGGGGCGATTCAGCATCTGGCCGGGATGCGGACTTCCCAGACCATCGTGGCGGTGAACAAGGACCCGGATGCTCCCATCTTCGGCGTGGCGGACTACGGCGTGGTAGGGGACGTCTTCGAGGTGCTTCCGCGTCTCGCGGAGGAGATCCGCAAGCTCAAAGCCGGCTCGTAGGGCTCCTCGCTTCGAAGGCCACCCCGCCCCGAGCGGCAGCCCTCAGCCGCCCCCGGGAGAGCCTCCCAGGAGGGGGGCGGGATCGGTCTGGGTTCCCCACCTCCACACCTCGAAGTGGAGGTGGGGACCGCCGGCATTCCCGGAAGCCCCGCTCAGACCGATGACCTGGCCGGACCGCACCGCCTCTCCGGTGGCGACACGCACCTCCGAGAGGTGGGCGTAGACGGTCAGGACCCGCCCGCCGTGATCCAGCCAGACCACGTTCCCGTAGTCCCCCTGGACCCCCGCGAACCGGACCCGGGCACCGGACATGGCCCGGACCTCGGTCCCGGAGGGGACGCCGATGTCCACCCCCCGGTGAATCTCCGGAAGCGTGCCTCGCCACCGGACGCCGAAGGCGGAGGTCACCGGTCCCTCCACGGGCCAACGGGGAAGGGTGCAGCCGGAGGCGAGCACGGCCACGAGCAGACCGGCGGCGGTCCCGGACCGGGGGACCCACGTCCGGTTCGGTGAGCCGCGATCAGGCATCTCCAGGGTGTCCGAGGGCGTCCAGGTACCCTGCCTCGTCCAGCCCGGCCGGTCCGTCATCCAGGAGAAGAACCCGAAGCGGGGTGCCCGCCGCACAAGGGGGGCCAGCCGGCACGACCGCCAGCCCATGGGCTCGCCCCAGGCTCCCCACCAGTCCGGATCCCTGGGGCCCGGTGGGCAGGGCTACGAGTCCCCCTGTGTCGTCCACCTCCAGCACCACCCGGGGGAAGAGGGCCCGCCGCGGGTGGGCTGCGAATGATTCACCGGCGCTGGCGTCCACCACCGGGCGGTGGATCTGGGATCGGCCCGCCAACCGAAGGATGAAGGGCCGAACGAAGAGCTGAAAGGTGACGAAGGCCGAAGCGGGGTTCCCGGGAAGGCCGAAGACGGGCAGCGGTGGCCCGGACTCCCGGGGAAGATGTCCGAAGGAGAGGGGGCTGCCCGGACGCATGGCGACCCTCCAGAAGTCCATCTGGAATCCGAGTTGGGCGAGCACGGTCTTCACCAGATCCGCGGTGCCCATGGACGCCCCCCCTGTGGTCACGAGGACGTGGGCCTCCTCGGCGGCACGCAGGATGGCGGACGCCAAGTCCTCGGTGCGGTCCGGAGTGGGGGGAAACTGGAGGGGGATGGCGGCCCCCGACGCCGTGCAGGCCGCCGCCAGGGCGGGCCCATTGCTCTCGGGAATGGCCACCCCCGACCGGACGTCGTCGTAGTCCGCCGGCGGACGAAGCTCGTCCCCTGTGGGAAGTATGGCCACCCGGGGAAAGGGGATGACCGGCACGGGGTCCACTCCGGCGGCGGCCAGGACCGCGATCCGGCCCGGCGTGATCTGCACTCCCGAGGGGAGCAGGAGATCTCCCGCCCGCATGTCCTCGCCCCCGGCTCGGACGTTCGACGCGCGGTCCCGGTCGTCCAGGATCCGTACATGGCCCGGATGCCCCGCCTCCCGGTCCGTGTCCTCCACCCGGACCACGGTATCCAACCCCCGGGGGACGGGGGCACCGGTCATGATCCGCACCGCCTGGCCCGGCTCGGGTCCATCCTGAAGCGGCGCACCGGCGTGCACCGCCCCGACCACGGGGAGGGCGACGCCCTCCGACGGAAACCCGTCCAGATCCGAACTCCGCAGGGCGTAGCCGTCCATCCCGGCGTTGTCCCACGGTGGGAGGGAGACGGGAGCTACGACCTCCTGGGCCAGGACGTGGTCCAGCGCCTGGGACAGGGGGCGATTGGCTCGGGGAAGAGGATGGGCGGAGCGCAGGATCCGGTGCAGCGCCTCGCCGACGCCGAGCCAGTCCGCCTGCTCCGATGGAAAGCGGGCTTCGCCCATGGAAGGATCAGAACCGGTAGGCCAGCCCGACGGTGAACCCCCGTGCGGCGACCCACTCGTTCTCCGGGACGTTCCCCAGATTCCGCTCGGGTTCACTGAAGCCGCTTGGAGTCCCGAGCTGATACAGCAGGAGCGAGGCATCCAGCCGGAGGGTGAACTTCCGTCCCAGAATCACCCGGGTCCCGCCGCCGAAGGAGCCCACGAACTTGGTCCCGAAGTCGAACCGGTCGGCGTCCAGGAGGAGCTGGTCCTCCCGCTGACTTCCCTGCACGTCCATCCCGAGCCCGATTCCCGCCACGGCGAATGGCTGCAGCCGCCGCCAGGTCCGGCGGCCGGTCAAGGCGAACCGCAGCCGGGCCTCGACGAAGAGGAGCGTCGATTCGGCAATGTCCACCACCCGGTCGCCCTCGTCCCGCCCCGGGTTGACCACGTCCCGCTCCGTGGGCACCACGGACGCCACTCCCTCGAGCCCCAGGGGTCCCGCGAGCTCCAGCCCGTAGCGGATTCCGGCCTGGAGCGCCGACTTGGGCCCGAATCCGAACCGGCCCGGGTCGGCGTCGAAGTACCCGACGAATGCTCCCCCCTCTTGCCTCTCCTCGATGAAGCGATAGGGCGAGGGGATGGTCTGGGCCTGGAGGGGCGCCACGACCAGGGCCGCAGCCGCCATGGCGTGGCAGACGAACCGGAGACTGGGCAAAGGAGGCATGTCCAATGGGAATGAGAACGGTGGAACGGCGGAAGGTACCGCCCCCGGTCCAACCGGGCCACGGAAAATGGCGAATTGACGCGTCTTTTGGCACCCGGCAGATTCAGGAGTCCCCAATCCTTCGCCTCACACGCCAGCGGATGGTACACGCGCCTGCACTTCGCGTTTCCCGACGCGCCCTGCTCCCACTCCTCCTACTGGCCGGCACCGCGGAGCCGCTGGTGGCCCAATCCCGGGTGGCGGTCGTCTCGGTCCGGGAGAACCTCCGCGCCGAACCCAACGGGGTCGTGGTCGCGGTGGTGGAGCCCGGGATCTCTCTCTCCCTGGTCCGTCAGCAGGGAAGTTGGGTGGAGGTCGTCCTCGAGGGATGGGCCTGGGAGGCCTCGCTGCAGACCCGGGACGGCGGGGCCTACGATTTCCGGGTCGGTGCGGACGGAGGCGAGAACCTCCGTGCCCGGCCGTCGGGTGACATCGTCGCCCGACTGGAAGAGGGAGCGCTCCTGCGGGAAGTGGACCGGGCGCCGGGGTGGATCCGCGTGCAGCGCCAGGCGTGGATGTGGGCTCCCTCCGTGGACCTGAGGGACGCCTCGCCCAACGCTGGCGGCGCAGCGTCCACTCCCCCCCCCTCGGTAGGTTCCCCGACGTCCGGTTTCCGGGCCGGGCCCAGCTCGCCCGTCCTGAACGCCCCCGACGGGGACACCCTGACGGTGCTTCGGCCCGGGACGGAGCTCGCGGTGCTGGCCCGGCAGGGGAATTGGGCTCGCGTTCGCCTGGAGGGGTGGGTCTGGATGCCACCGGTGGAGATCGCTGTGGCGGGGGAGTCGGGGGGGGAGGCCTCCCTCGACCTCACGCTGGACGGCGTGCTGGCCAACCCGGAGGCGGCACGGGGGCGCCTGGTCACCTGGGAGCTGCAATTCGTTTCCCTGGAGGAGGCCGAGGCGGTACGGACGGACTTCTACGAAGGGGAGCCCTTTCTCCTGACCCGGCCCGTGGGGGAGGACGCCACCCGGTTCGTGTACGTGGCGATTCCTCCGGAACAGATGACGGTGGCCAGTGGTCTCACCCCCCTGGAGCGTGTCACGGTCGTGGGACGGGTCCGCACGGCGGCTTCCGCACTGACCGGGGCCCCCATCCTGGACCTTGTGGAGTTGCGCCGGAGGCGCTGAGAGGACCGAATGAATCATTCCATCCGAAATGGCCGTAGAGTGGGTGCGAAGTCACGGGCGCACCCCAACACCCCCATTGGAGCCTGAACGAGGGACCGATGCGTTGTGCCACCTGTGGAGAGGGACTAGCGGCCGGGACCGAACGGTGCCCGACCTGTGGCGCAGCCCAGGGTGCCTCCTGGGCGACGCGGAGCGGGGACCGGCTCGTGCCGACGGACCTCCAGCGCTGCCCCCGTTGCGGGTACCGCGGGGAGGGCATCAGCTACTTCAGTCGCCCGGGGCACGTCGGCCTCCTCATCGGGGTGAGCTTGTTCACCTACGGGATCGGCGGTCTGGTCTACTGGCTGGCGCGCCGGAAGCACCACATCTGCCCGAATTGCGGACTCGGGTGGGAGTATTCCAATCGCGAGATCGGTAGCGGTGCGGCGCAAGACAGCTTCCCGGGCTCCGTCTCGCCCCAGAAGCTGCCGTCCGGCGGGGGCAAGCGGCGCTTCATGGGGTCGGCGATGGTGCTCTTCGCCTCGTTCCTGATCATGATGGGCTTCCTGGAGTTCGAGGCGGCTCTGATCGTTGTGGGTAGCGTGCTGGGTGCCGGGGGCTCCGGGACCTTCTTCTGGGGGTGGAAGGCGCTCCAGGAGCGCCGACAGGCTGTGACCACCGGGATGCAGCGCGAGATCCTCCGGCTGGCGGACGGTCGTGGCGGGACCCTCACCGTGACCGAGGTGGCCGCGAGCCTCAACCTCTCTCTCCCGGCTGCGGAGAAGCTCCTCGTGTCCATGGACGACGGCTTCCGCGTCCGCTCGGAGATCACGGACGACGGCGTGATCGTCTACGAGTTCCCCGAGGTCCAGCACCGGAAGCAGATCGAGGGCTGACTCCCGGCCGAAGATGCGCCGGTCCGGGGGTGGAACGCCGCCGGTGTCCGTCGTATAATCGCGCGGAGCACGATCGGCACGTCACGGCAGCCCCGGGAGCACGGTGCGACGATTCCGAGATCGAGACGGCGGTGAGTGGGAGGTGGTGGTGGGCCGTGAGTCGTGGGGTGCCGCCGTGGCCATCTTCATTCCCGCTTCCGAGGGGGTGGAGATCCGCCAGGCCCCTTTGACTGCCTCCGGATACGAGGCCGCGGAGCGGGAGCTGGACCGGATGGGCGGGGCGGGACTCCAGGACCTGTTGGATCGATCGCAACCGAAGACCATGTGACCTCGGGCCGGGAAAGCCCCGGGCCCCAGGAGAGGAACCGATGCGCGAATTCCAGGACGAGGCCGGCCACCGGTGGACCGCCACGGTCGGACAGCGGGAAGGCACCGACTACAAGGGAGCCTTCTTCTTCGTCATGACGCCCCTGGAGGGCGGCGAGAGTGTGGAACTCCGGGACGTCCAGTGGAACACGGAGCGAACGGCACAGCGCACGCTCACCACCATGTCCGAGGTGGAGCTGCGGCGGCGCCTCCGCTCAGCTCGGGGACGGGCGCCGGTCCGCTGACCCGAACCCGGAAGAAGGCGCCGTTCCCCTGACCCGAGGCCAGGGGGAGGGGATCAGCGCCGCCATTCGGCCAGGGCTCGACCCACCTGGTCCTCCAGGCGTTTCGCCCCGACCTCGGAGAAGAGGTCGTTCCCCACGATGGAGAAGACCACCCGCTCTCCGTCCGCGGACCGGACCATCCCGGTGAGGGCGGAGACCCGATCCATGGTCCCCGTCTTGGCCCGGAGGTTCCCCGCGGCGGCGGTCCGGGACATCCGCCTGAACAGCTGGCGGGATCCGGCTTCTGGCAGACTCTCCCAAAGCGCCTCCCATTCTCCATTCTCCTGGACCTGGCGGAGGGTGGCGAGGAGCGCGCTGGGGCTCACCCGGTTCAGTCCGGAGAGGCCCGAGCCGTCCATCACCACGGCCTGGCCGGGCGGCACACCCACCACCTCCTCCAGATAGCGCTCCACCACCTGGCCCCCGCCCCGGAAGCTGCCCTCGCTCCCCGCCAGCCGCCCCAGTGTCTTGAGGATGAGGTCGGCGTAGAGGTTGTGGCTGCGCTGGTTCACCGCCCGCAGATACTCCCGGAGAGGCGGGGACCGAAAGGTGGCCAGGACTCGGGGGCCGTCTCCGGAGCGCCAGACGCGGCGGGGGGTCAGGGGAGAGCCCGCCCGGGTCAGAGCCCCGGGGTAGCCGGCCACGGAGATCCCCTCGTCCCGCAATGTGTGGGTGAAAGCGTGGGCCGCGGCCAGCGCCGGGTCCCGCAACGTCATCTGGCGCCAGATGTCGCGACCCGTCCGGCTGATCTCCCCCACGGCCCGGATCGGGTCCCGAGGATCGTCGCGAAGGAGCCAGAGTGGTTGGCGGGCACGGCCCTGGACCGTCCTGGCTTCATTGGCCACCAGGACCCCCAGGTGCTCCGGAACCGTGCTCACCTCGGGAGGCTCGTCCACCTCCCCGGGCCGGATTCGCACGGAGACCACGTTCTCGTTGAAGGAGAGGCCCCCCGCCGGTGCCGCGAACCACTCGTTCAGATCCCGGGGCTCCCATCCCTCTCCCAGGAGAGGGCCCTGCAGGAAGGTCCCGTCTCCCAGGACTCGACCCCGCACCTCCCGGACCCCGGCTGCGGCGAGCTGAGAGGCCAGCTCCTGAAAGGGCACGAAGCGGTTGCGATGATACCGGTCGGAGATGCCGGGATCGCCGGTCCCATAGAGGATCAGGTCACCCTCCAGGACCCCGTCCACCAGGGGTGCGTCGCTGACCACGAAGGTCTGGAAGCGGAAGTCGCTGCCCAGGTGGTGGAGGGCGGCGGCGGAGGTAAGGACCTTCAGATTCGACGCCGGAAGCATGGGAAGGTCCGGATTCCGCACCAGGAGCGTGTCGCCGCGGTCCAGGGAGATGGCCAGGAGACCCCACGTCGCACGCGCGTAGCGTCCCTGGCCCAGGATTCGATCAACCTGCCGCCGCAGGGCCGCCACCGAGGCGGGAACCGGCTCGTCGTCACCGCGCAGTGAGCCCCCTCCGGGCCAGGCAGGGAGGAGGGGAACCAGGAGGAGGACACCGGACAGGGTGAGGAGGAGCCGCCGCATCAACCCCTCCGATCCAGTCGTTCGGGGCCCTGGGAGCCCGACGCGAAGCCCGGAGCCACGCCCAGACCCCCAAGGGGCTCGACACTCGCGGCGGGTACCTTCACACCCGGATTGAGGATGCCATGTGGATCGAACGTCTCCTTCACCCGGCGGAAGGCCGCCATCACTTCCGGCGAGAAGGTCCGGTGCAGGAAGCACGTCCGCAGCCGCCCGTCTCCGTGCTCCCCCGCAAGGGTGCCGCCCAGGGAGGCGACGAGCTCCACCGTCTCGGACAGGATTCCCTCCACCCGCTCCCGCCATCGGGAGTGGTTCAGGTCCACCAGCGGGTTCACGTGCAGGTTCCCGTCGCCGGCGTGACCGAAGATCACGGCATCGGTCTCGTGGCGGGCGAGAATATCCTCCAGACCCGCCAGGTAGGCTCCCAACCGGTCCACCGGGACCACCGAGTCCTCGATGAACTGGATGGAGCGCCTCCCCCCTTCCAGGGCCTGGGAGATGGTGGGGCTGGCGGCGTGACGAAACTCCCAGAGCGCTTCCATTCCCTCCGGATCGTCGGCGGAGAGGACACCGGTGTCTCCCCATGCCGAGACGATCCGGCGCGCTGCGGCCACGGCCTCCCGGGTCCCGGCCACCTCCACGAGGAGCATTCCTCGGTCGAGGGAGAGGTCGTGAAGGCGGGGGTCCAGGTGGAGCCCCCCCAGCTCCACCAGGCGTCGTCCGAAGTACTCGCACGCCACCACCTGGGGGACGGTCCCGGCCTCCAGGGCCATCTCCACCAGGCCGGCGTAGTCCCGCACGCCCAGGAGGAGGACGGCCCGACACTCGGGAGGGGGCGAGACCTCCAGGGTGGCTGCCGTGACAACCCCGAGCGTCCCCTCGCTTCCCACCACGAGGTCCACCGGGTCGCCGGAGTCCAGGAAGGCGTCCAGGGCGTATCCCGAGCTGTTCTTGCGAACCGAGGGCCAGGGGAGCGGATCGGGCAGTCCGTGCAGGAGCCGCCGACTCAACGACCGCCACTCGGGGGGAACGGCCCGCGTCCGCTGCAAGCGTTCCACCCGTCCGTCCGCCCGGACCCATTCCACCGCGCGCACCCAGGCGCGGGCGGCGCCGTATCGGAAGGAGCGAGCGCCCGCGGCGTTGCAGGCCAGGATTCCACCCACCGTACACCAGCGAGCGCTGGACGGGAGCGCCGGAAGATCCGAGCCGGCACCGTTCGCCCGGGAGCGGAGATCGGCCGCCACCGCACCCGCGCCGGCACTCAGGAGGCCATGGGCTTCGCCCGACTCGCGGCCCGGGGGGATCACCGAGCTGATCCCGTCCAACGCCTTGAGGTCCAGGACCACCTCCGGGCCCACGTTTCCTCCCGGCATTCCGGTACCGCCGCCCCGGGGGATCAGTGCGATTCCGTGGCGGGAGGCCCAGGCGAGAATGGAGGCCACGTCCTCCGCACGGGCGGGGAGGACCACGCTCCGTGGCCGGTGCCAAAATGGGCCGGAGGCTCCGGCCCAGGCGTCCAGCGCAGCCGGATCCGAGACAGATCGTCCGCGGAACTCCCGGGGGAGGGGGGGCAGCGCATCCCGGCGGGTCAGGGTGCCGTTCACCGGGAGGCGCCGAGGCTCAAGCGGGATGGGCGCGCGTCTGGCCCTGAGCGCAGGAGGTGCAGTATCCGGTGAGCTCCAGGCGGTACCCGGTAACCATGAACTCCTGTGCCGACGCAGCGAGGCGCGCCACTTCCCGATCGTCCGCTCGCCCCGGAAGGTCCGTGACGACCCCACAGGCGACGCATCGAAGGTGGTGGTGGTCGTCCGTGCGCCCATCATACCGTGCGGATCCGTCGCCATAGGTGAGCTTCACCGCCAGGCCGCACCCGACCAGTGTTTCGAGGCTCTTGTAGACTGTGGCGAGGGAAATTCCCGGGACGTTCTCCCGGACGTGAAGGAAGACTTCGTCCGCCGTAGGGTGGGACTCGGTGGCGTGGAGGTACCGGAATACGGCGGCTCGCTGCTCGGTGAAGCGCTGCCCATTGGCCTCCAGGGCCTGGCGGAGGATAGTTTCTACCGATTCGGGAGAGTCGAACATGGTGCTGTCGTCGGTCGTACTTTCTGGGGCTCTCGAAGCGATCCGAAGGGCCTCCTCACCGGAGGGCGTCGTGTTGGTAACCCGCGAAAGACTAGGGAGTTTCACGGTGGGGCGTCAATCATTTTCGACGCGGCGAAACGAGCCCTCGCGCCCGGAGGGCTGGGCCGGTGCCGGGAGTCCCGGGTGACCGGCCCGGTGGACCGCTCCACGGTGGATACGCTGGAGCCCCTCATCGACGCGGTCCGGGACGGCGTGGAGGGGGAGGGGTGGACCCTCTCCGGTCTTCAGAAGACCTCCAGCACCGAATTCGAGGGACGTTGGGCCGGTCAGTCCACACGGAGTGCCTACCTCTTCTTTCACCGGGAGGACCTGGAGACGGTCTCCGTGGAGGCCTATCTGGACGAAACCTCTCGGGGACTCACGGGGAGCCTGGGACTGGTGGCGGACGTCCGGCCCCTCTGGGAGCTGGAGTCGGTGCCGCGGGCCCTGAACCAGGTCGCGGCGCTGGCCCGGGCACACCTCCCGGAGGGATATCAGACTCCGGTGACCCTCCGACTTCGATTGCCTCGGGCCGAGGAGGATGCCCGAGAAGCGGAGCTGGAAGCTCGGGTGAAGCTCCGGATCCCTCGGGCGGCCATGGCAGCCGGGTCTTCCGCGGTGTCGGCTCTGGCTGCCGCCGTGGTGAAGTCGCTGGAGGCGATCCTTGAGGATCCGCACAGCCGGACCGTCCTGGATCTGGACGGCGAGGGAGGCCTGTCCTGAGGGGAGGACCCTCCTTGCCGGAGCACGCCGGAAGGTCCTAGTCTGGCCTCGGCCCCCCGCTGAACGAACCGCCCAAGGAGACCTCCATGCCTGACGAGTCCGGAGCCCTCGATTCCCTCCTGAGCGAGAACCGCCGCATCGCCCCTTCGTCCGGATTCGCCAACAGTGCCCACGTCTCGGACGACCGGGTGTACGCGGAGGCGGAAGCCGACTTCCAGGCCTATTGGGCCCGATGGGCCGGTGAGCTGGACTGGTTCGAGCCGTGGGAGAAGGTCCTGGAGTGGACCCCTCCCCATGCCCAATGGTTCGTCGGCGGCAAGCTGAACGTCTGCCACAACTGCCTGGACCGGCACCTGGACGGCCCCCGGCGGAACAAGGCGGCCCTCATCTGGGAGGGAGAGCCGGGCGACGTCCGGGTCATGACCTACTACGGGCTGCACCGCCGTGTGGCGAAGTTCGCCCACGTGCTGAAGGAGCTGGGCGTGGGGAGGGGGGACCGGGTCGCCATCTACCTCCCCATGATCCCGGAGGCGGCCATCGCCATGCTGGCGTGCACCCGCATCGGCGCCATCCACTCGGTGGTCTTCGGCGGGTTCAGCCCCGACTCCCTGGCCGATCGGATCAACGACGCCGAGGCCAAGGTGCTCATCACCGCCGACGGAGGACACCGAAGGGGCTCCATCGTACCGCTGAAGAACAACGCGGATGCCGCCATGGAGCACACGCCCTGCATCGAGCACTGCATCGTCGTGGCCCGGGACAGCCACCTGGCCCGGGAGCTGGACGTCCGGATGAAGCCGAGGCGGGACCTCTGGTACCACGAGCTGATGCGGGAGATCGAGGGTGGCGTTCCCTGTGAGTCCATGGACTCGGAGGACCCCCTCTACATCCTGTACACCTCCGGCACCACCGGGAAGCCGAAGGGCGTGGTCCACACCACCGGCGGCTATCTCACCCAGGTGTACGCCACCACCAAGTGGGTCTTCGACCTGAAGGAGGAGGACCGGTACTGGTGCACCGCGGACGTGGGGTGGGTGACGGGCCACTCGTACATCGTCTACGGGCCCCTGGCCAACGGAGCCACGGTCTTCATGTACGAAGGTGCCCCGGACTGGCCCCACCGGGGTCGCTTCTGGCACCTCTGTGAGAAGTACGGCATCACGGTCTTCTACACGGCGCCTACCGCCATCCGCGCCTTCATGCGCTGGGGAGAGGATTGGCCGGCGAAGTACGACCTGAGCCAGCTCCGGCTCCTGGGGACGGTGGGGGAGCCCATCAACCCGGAGGCGTGGATGTGGTACCACCGGGTCATCGGGAAGGAGCGGTGTCCCATCGTGGACACCTGGTGGCAGACCGAGACCGGGGGGATCATGATCACGCCCCTACCCGGAGTGACGGAGACGAAGCCCGGCACCGCGACCCGTCCCTTCCCCGGGATCCAGGCCACCCTCCTGAACGACGCGGGCGACGACGTGGATGCGGGGTACCTGGCCGTGACCCGGCCGTGGCCCTCGATGCTCCGGACCATCTGGGGCGACGACCAGCGCTTCCGGGACACCTACTGGTCCAAGTGGGACGACATCTACTTCCCCGGTGACGGTGCGAAGCGCGACGAGGACGGCTACATCTGGATCCTGGGCCGGGTCGACGACGTCCTGAACGTGGCGGGGCACCGCATCGGCACCATGGAGGTGGAAAGCGCCCTCGTGGACGATCCCCGAGTGGCGGAAGCCGCGGTCGTGGGGAAGCACCACGAGGTGAAGGGGCAGTCCATCGCCGCCTTCGTGACACTCAAGGAGGGGATCGACGCCTCCGACCTCGTGGCGGACGAGCTCAAGGAACACGTGGTGGAGAAGATCGGCGCCATCGCCCGGCCCGAGGCGATCCTCTTTACCGTGGACCTCCCCAAGACCAGGTCCGGGAAGATCATGCGCCGGCTGCTCAAGGACATCGCCGAGGGACGGGCCGTGGGGGACACCACGACGCTGGCGGATCCGGCGGTGGTTGCGGCGCTGAAGGACAGGTACGAGGCGGAGGGGAAGGTGTAGGGAGGCAATCCCATCATGGAGTTCCTCAACTTCCTGATCGTCCTGGCCGCGGCCTGGCTCGTCTGGCGTCGTCCGGAGCGGGAGCGCCTGGCCTTCCGGCTCCTGGTGGTGGGTTCCCTGATCATGGCGGTGCTCTTCCTCATCGGGACCCACACCTCCCTGGTCCCGCGGTTGAACCTGTGACGGGGGTGTCGGAGGGCCGGCTCCGGACGGCGCTGACGTGGGCGGTGATCCTGCTCACCCTGGGGCCGCTGGGTGCGTCGGTGGTCCTGGGGGTCGCCTTCGGCGAGTCGCCCTGCATCCTCTGCTGGGCGCAGCGGACCTCCATGGCGCTGATGGCGCTCTCGGGGCTCTTCGTGCTGCGCTACGGGCCCCGTCCCCGCTACCTGGGGACCGTGGTGATCCTGGGGGCCTGGGGCGTCTTCATGGGCACCCGTCACTCGGCCCTCCACCTGGCCCGGGACATCGGCCAGGGCTTCGCCGGCGCCTTCTTCGGCGTCCACACCTACGTCTGGGCCTGGGTGATCCATTGGGTGGTGCTGCTCGTGCTCGGGGGGCTCCTCGTTCTCCTCCGGGAGGAGACGGTGGAGACGGGCCCCCGGGAGCTTCGCCCCAGCGAAGGGTTCGCCGCGGCACTCTTCATCGTGGTGATTGGAGCCAACGCCGTGCAGGCCTTCATGACCACGGGCCCACCCCCCTTCATGGGCCAGGCGGATCCCCTGCGCTTCTCCTGGAATCCGGCACGCTGGGTCTGGCTTCCCGACGACGAGCTGGACGGCGCCATCTCCCTACGGGGTTCCTGGGCGGTGCCGGCGCCGGATCCGGCGTTCGTGAAGGCCGATCCCGATCCCGCCGTCGGGCCCCTCGCGGACCTGCCCGCCCTGTCCGTGGTTCGGTGGGAGGAAGTCAGTGCACCGCTGGGGGGTCGGCTCACCGACCTGGCCTTCGACCCGGAAGGAGGACGATTCCTGGCGGTCACCGAAGGGCACGGGGTCCACGTGCTGGACGCGACGCTCTCGAGTGTGGAGCACGAGGTGAAACTGGACCGCCACTTCGCAGTGGAGCTCACGCCTCTGGCGGGGGCGGCCTTCGTCGGCGATACCCTCGTGGCGGTATCCACCAACAAGAGCTACGTCTTCCTTCGGCCGGATCCGGCCACGGACGAGGATTACGAGTGGCGTCACTTCCTCCGGACCACCGGGGGCGTCTCGGAGGTGCGGCGCTCCCGACTCGCCACGGTCCGGGCGCGGCAGATGTATACGCTCTCGGCAGCGTACGACGCGGGAGCCGGCGAGCTCGTCACCGTGACCGTCCCGTCCCCCAGGCACCAGCGCCTGGTGATCTCCCGCTTCGACCGCAGGGACTGGATGCTCTCGTCGGAGTTCCTCCCGGAGCTGGGCCCCGGCCTCCGGCTGACCACCCCGGACCGATCGCTGGCGGAGTACGTGGTCACCGGTGCCGTGGTGGCGGACGGGATGCTCCACCTGGTGAGCGCGGC
>CP070829.1:2420705-2443098 GCA_020344755.1 Gemmatimonadales bacterium | reverse complement strand
GAGCTCATCGCCGCGCGTGTGAGCGCGGGGGCCGCGGTGGTGGTGGCCGGTTGGCTCGGGATCAACCCACCGGGCTTCGTGGCCGAAGTGGTGGCGTTCGCCTTCGGGTTGGCGGCGTCCTCCTTCTTCCCGGCGATCCTGTTGGGGATCTTCTACCGGCGGATGAACAAGGAGGGCGCGGTGGCGGGAATGGTGGCCGGGATCACCTTCACCGCGGCATACATCGTCTACTTCAAGTTCATCGATCCCGCGGCGAACCGCCCCGAGAACTGGTGGTTCGGCATCAGCCCCGAGGGGATCGGAGCCCTGGGTATGCTCCTGAACTTCGCCGTGGCGTTGACGATCTCACGGATCACCCCCCCGCCACCGGAGTCGGTGCGGCGCATGGTGGATCTGATCCGTATCCCGAAGGGGGCAGGCGCGGCACACGAAGTGAACGCGTAGGCCTCCGTCAGTTCACCGGTTCCAGGCGCAGGATGGGCGTCGGGTTTCCGCCTCGGTGGTCGACCGCCACGTAGAGGAAGCCGTCGGGCCCCTGTCGGACGTCGCGGATCCGCCCCACGCCGTGCAGGACGTTCTCCCGCACGATGACCTCCTGGCCATCCATCTCCAGCCGGTAGAGGACCTCCCCCGAGAGCCCTCCGGCGAAAAGGTCACCCTGCCATCCGGGGAAGGCGCCCCCGGTGTAGACGGTCAGGCCCGAGGTGCCGATGGACGGGACCCATACGTGACGCGGGTTCTCCATTCCCTCCCGCGTGGTGGACTCGTGGATGCGTGCCCCGCTTCCGTAGTTCACACCGTATCCCACCACGGGCCAGCCGTAATTGAGGCCGGGCTGGACCAGGTTCAGCTCGTCTCCGCCCTGGGGGCCGTGCTCGGTGATCCAGAGGTCTCCGGTGGCCGGATTCCGGGTCATCCCCTGCGCATTCCGGTGACCGAAGCTCCAGATCTCGGGGAGGGCGCCCTCCTGTCCCACGAAGGGATTGTCGTCCGGTACCGTTCCGTCCTCGTTGATGCGGAGGACCACGCCGTGATGATTCGAGACGTCCTGGGCCGGATGGCTCTCCAGGTCACCCCGGGGCGGCGCCTGCCGGTCCCCCACCGTGATGAAGAGGTGCCCGCCGCCGTCGAAGACCAGCCGAGAGCCGTAGTGACCCCGTCCCCGCGTCTGGGCCTCGAAGACCTCCTCCACACCGGTGAGCCGATCCCCCTCGAACCGGCCCCGTACGACGGCCGTCGTGGACTCGTCTCCACCCAGCGGCTTGGAGTAGCTGAGGTAGAGGAGTCGGTTGGACGCGAAGTCCGGGTGCGGGACCACGTCCAGCAATCCGCCCTGCCCCCGGGCGAACACCTCGGGCACACCATCCACGGGATTCGGAAGGAGGGAGCCGTTCCGGACGATCCGGAGCCGACCCGGGCGTTCCGTGACCAGCATGTCCCCTCCGGGAAGGAAGGCGATGGACCACGGGTTCACGAGGCCGTCGGCCACGGTCACGACGCGGTAGTCGTGGTACGCCGTGCGATGGACGTCCTGGCCGAGGGCCGGAGACGCCGCGAGCAGGAACGCTCCGGCCAGGAGGGTGCGAGGGGCCCGGGACATGGAGATCACCTCGTTCGGGGTTTCGACTGTGACGATCGCGGAGGGAGAACATCCACCCTCCCCTCCACACCCGCCACCCCCGACAGGTTCCCCCGGTTGCACGAGGCCGGCGCTCCCTGCGGCACCTGTGGGGGGTAGAACGACCCCCGGCCACCGTGGCGGGCATATCCGCCCCCGGTCAGTGGGATCGTTCGGCCATGGGGGAACGCAGGCGGCGTAAGGGCCTCTTGCTTGAGAACGAAGCCGGCGAGGCCTAGGTTCGGGATACGTAGAGCGGAGGCCCGCTTTACGTAGAGCTGCGTACTCCGGCATCCCTCCCCGCCGTTGATCTTTCGGGGTGACCGACGAAGAGGTCGTCGGACTCATTCACGGGCGTCCGCGTTACGGGCGCCCAGGGGAGGACGCAGTCATGGATTCAGTGGGCTCGCGAAATGGAGACGGCCGCACCGTCGCAGCCGGCAGAACCCCGGACCGGGGACCTTCGGCACCCGATCCCTCCCGCAGGAGTGCGACCCTTCCCATGGTGGAGGGGCGGCGGTACGCGGTCCCCATCACGAGGCACTTCCGGCGCCCCGAGGAGCGCCCCTTCACACTGGCCCAGCGCCCCCACACCACCATTCTCGTGGGTGGGCTCTCTCCGCAGCACGATCAACTGGTGGAAGCCGCGGTCCGATCCATGGGGTACCGCTGTCGTGCTCTCCCTGCCGCGGACCTGGACGCTTTCACCGCCGGGAAGGAGTACGGTAACAACGGCCTCTGCAATCCGGCCTACTTCACGGTGGGGAATCTCGTGAGGCACCTGCAGGAACTGGAGGCCGAAGGGATGAGTCGTGAGGAGATCGTGGACTCCCACGTGTTCCTCACCGCCGGCTCCTGCGGCACCTGCCGCTTCGGGATGTATGAGGCCGAGTACCGCCTGGCGCTGGGAAATGCGGGCTTCGACGGCTTTCGGGTCCTGGTGATGGGGACGGACGACGGGATCGACCAGTCCGGGGACGAGCCCATGGGCCTGGATCTCGACATGGACTTCCTGCTCGGACTCATCCAGGCCTTCGACCTGGCCGATACCCTGAACCAGCAGGCGTGGCGTCTGCGGGCCTACGAGGCGGAGGAAGGCGCGGTAGACGAGGCCCTGGCCACGGTCATGAGCGACCTCTACGCCCGGATGCTCCGGCGGGACAAGTACGACCTGGCTCGCCACTGGACCCGGATCTTCCTGGGGACCCCGCTGGAGGGCGTGGCCCGGTACGTGGCCAAGGTGGGCCAGCTGGTGAGGTCCGAAGAGTTCCTGGAGGGGATGTCCGCCGCCCGAGAGCGATTCGACGCCATCGAGCTGGACCCGTTCCGCGTCAGGCCCATCGTGCGGATCACAGGAGAGTTCTGGGCCCAATGCTGCGAGGGAGACGGGAACTTCAACGTCCACCGCTTCCTCACCCGCGAGGGGGCGGAGGTCTTCGTCGACCGGATCATCTTCACGCGACTCGCCTACACCCTCTTCATCCACAGGGGTTGGACGCGGGACCGGAAGGGACTGCGGGATGGCGAAGGGCGTATCCGCCACTACCTGCGCTACTACCGGAAGCAGGGAATCCTGACGCTTGGGGAGTGGCTCCTGAGGAAGAAGAACAACCGCCTGCTCGACGCCCTGGGGGCCGACTTTCACGAGATGGTTCCACAGGACGAGATGGCCCGGATCGCCGATCCCTACTATGCCTGGCGCACCACCTCCGGTGAGGCCCACCTGGAGGTGGCGGACAACATCTACTACCACCAGCACCATCTCTGCCACATGGTGCTGAGCGTGAAGCCCTTCACCTGCATGCCCAGCACCCAGTCCGACGGCGTGCAGGCCCGGGTTGTGGAGGACTTCCCGGGGATGATCTTCCTGCCCATCGAGACCGCGGGGGAGGGCGAAGTCATCGCCCACTCCCGGGTCCAGATGGCTTTGGGAACGGCCCGGGCCAAGGCCAGGAACGAGATGGCTGACGCCCTGGCCCGCTCCGGCCGGACTCTCCCCGAGCTGCGATCCTGGGTCGAGGACCACCCGGAGCTGGGACGGGCAAGCTACCGGGTTCCCCGGACCGAGGGCGTGGTGGGCCGGGCTGCCAACCTGGCCCTGCACGTGGCGTCCCTGATGGATCGACGTCCGGTGAGGACCTTCGTGTCCAGGGAGGTGTGAGGTGATTACCCGAACACGTTTCATCGGCGTGGACGTGGGTTCCACCACGGTCAAGGTCGTGGTGATGAACCCCGCGACCGACGAGCTCCTGTGGAGTGACTACCGTCGACACGAGGGGAAACAGCTGACCCGCCTTCTGACCATGATGCGACAGCTGGAGTCCGAGCTTCCGGAGATCTCGGAGCCCGGAACCCGGGTATTCGCCACGGGAAGCGGTGCCGGGGTCCTGGAACGGTGCCTCGGGGCGAAGTTCGTGCAGGAGGTGAATGCCGTCGCACTCGCGGTGGAGCGTCTGCACCCTGAGGTCGGTTCGGTGGTGGAGCTGGGAGGCCAGGACGCGAAGATCATCATCTTCAAGGAGGATCCCGGCACCGGTGGGAAGAAGAAGATCCCCACCATGAACGACAAGTGCGCCGGCGGCACCGGAGCCGTCCTGGACAAGATCGCGGCGAAGCTCGGGATTCCGGCTGAGAAGCTTGCGCGGCAGCGGTACGACGGGCTGAAGCTGCACCACGTCGCGGGGAAGTGTGGCGTCTTTGCCGAGACGGACATCAACAGCCTCCAGCTGGTGGGCATTCCCACCGACCAGCTCATGGCCAGCCTCTTCGACGCCATCGTCGGACAGAACCTCTCGGTGCTGACGCGGGGGTACACCCTCCCGCCGCACGTCCTGCTCCTCGGTGGTCCCAACACCTTCATTCGCGGGATGGCCGAGGCCTGGAAGGCGAACATCCCACCCATCTGGGAGGAGCGGGAAGTGGAGCTCCCTCCTGGCGTGGATCCCGCTTCCCTCATCTACGTCCCGGACAACGCCCAGTTCTTCGGAGCCATGGGTGCGGTGGAGTTCGGGAAGACCGAGGAACCGGAGGTGGGTCGCTATCCAGGCCTGTCCGGCCTCGAGGAGGAAGTGAAGCGGAGCGGTGGGGAGGCGCGGGCGGAGGCGCTTCCAGGGCTCGCCGGGTGTCCAGAGGAGCTCCAGGCCTTCAGGGAGGAGTTCCGCCCGGTCCCCTTCACGCCCGCCACCTTCCGTCGGGGCCAGACGGTGCGGGCGTACCTGGGAATGGACGGGGGCTCGACCTCCACCAAGGGAGTGCTGCTCGACGACGACGGACAGGTCCTGGTGAAGGCGTATCAGCTGTCCAGGGGAAACCCCATCGAGGACACGAAGGACATCCTGGCGGACCTTCGCTCCCAGGTGGAGCGATGCGGCGCCCGCCTGGAGGTGCTGGGCTTCGGCGTCACCGGGTACGCCAAGGACATCCTGAAGGACGTCTTCCGGGCCGACGTGGCCATCGTGGAGACCGTGGCCCACACGGCCTCCGCCCTCCAGCTCTACGAAGACGTGGACGTGATCTGTGACGTGGGGGGCCAGGACATCAAGATCATGATCCTGAAGGATGGGCAGGTGAAGGACTTCAAGCTCAACACCCAGTGTTCCGCCGGGAACGGATACTTCCTCCAGAGCACCGCCCAGGGCCTGGGAATCCCGGTGGAGCGGTACGCGGACGTGGCGTTCGAGGCCGACACCATGCCTCTCTTCGGCTATGGGTGCGCCGTCTTCATGCAGTCGGATATCGTCAACTTCCAGCGTCAGGGGTGGACGCCGCCCCAACTCCTGGCCGGCCTGGCGGCGGTGCTTCCCAAGAACATCTGGCTCTACGTCGCCCAGATCCCGAACCTGGCTCGGCTGGGCACCCGGTTCGTCCTGCAGGGAGGGACGCAGCGCAATCTGGCGGCTGTGAAGGCCCAGGTGGACTTCATTCGCGGACGATTCCGGGGGAAGGGTGTGGAGCCCCGGATCGTGGTCCACCGGCACTGCGGCGTGAGCGGCGCCATCGGTGCCGCATTGGAGGCTCGGCGGCTCCGCGGCGAGGGCGGCACCACCGAGTTCATCGGGCTGGATCAGGCTGCGGCCATCTCGTACCGGACGACCACGGATGAACGCACCCGGTGCACCTTCTGCAAGAACCGCTGCCTCAGGACCTTCATCGACGTCGTGGTCGAATCGGCTGCCGGATCCGCCGCTTCGCGGGAGGATCGGGTTTCAGCAGGGACGGGGCCGGAGGGCTCGCGAGGGGAAGAAGAGCGAGCGGGGCGCGTGCCGCTGGCACCGGAAGCCCGTCGGCTGATCGTGGGCAATTCGTGCGAGAAGGGGATGGTGGAGTCCGTGGAGGAGATGAAGGTGATCAAGGCGCGCCTGGATGCCACCACCAAGGGGACGCCGAATCTGCTGGCGGAGGCCGCCCGGGCTGCGTTCCGGAGCTGGGAACCGGAGTGTGTCGCGGATCCTCCGGACACCATCGCGTTCACCCGGGTCCGGCGCAGGAGGGCTCGCCTGGTGGCTCGGCGTGCGGAGCTCCGGATCGGCATCCCCCGGGTCCTGGGGATGTACACCACCGCCCCGCTGTTCCGGACCTACTTCGAGAGCCTGGGGCTCCCCGCCCGGAACGTGGTCTTCTCGGACTTCACCTCGGCGTCCCTGTACAAGGAGGGGGCGAAGCGCGGCGCCATCGACCCGTGCTTCCCCAGCAAGGTGGCCATCCCACACGTGCACAACCTCCTCTATGTAAAGCACGAGAAGAACCCGCTGGACATCATCTTCTTCCCGATGATCGACGACGTACCGTCGGAGATGCAGTCCGCCATCGGCCACCGGATCTGTCCCACGATCGTAGCCACCCCGGAGGCCACCCGTGCCGCGTTCACCAAGGAGTCGGACATCTTCGCGCGGAAGGGGATCCGGTTCATGAACACCTTCGTGAACATCGGACAACCCGGGCTGTTCCGGCGACAGATGTACCACGCGTTCAGGGACGTGCTGGGCGTCTCGGCGGCGGAGAACGAGCGGGCCATCGCCGCGGGACTGGAGGCCTACGCCGCCTTCCAGAGCGAGCTACGGGAGCGCGCGCGCGGTGAGCTTCGACGTCTCGAACGGGAGAACCGGATCGGGATCGTGGTCCTGGGCCGCCCCTACCACGCGGATCACGGGATCAACCACCAGATCCTCGCCGAGTTCCAGAAGCTGGGCTATCCCGTCTTCACTCCGTCCACCCTACCCACCGACCCCGACGTCCTGGAGCCCCTCTTCGGGGAGGAGGTCCGGGCCGGGATCATCGCGGACCCGATGGACATCCGGGACGTCTGGAAGAACGCCTACAGCGAGAACTCGAACTGGAAGATCTGGGCGGCGAAGTTCGCCGCGCGTCATCCCAACCTCATCGCCCTGGAGCTGAACAGTTTCCGATGCGGCCATGACGCCACGATCTTCTCGCTGATCGAGGCCGTCGTGGAGTCGTCGGGCACCCCGTTCTTCGCCTTCCGGGACCTGGACGAGAACAAGCCGTCCGGTTCCATCCGGATCCGCATCGAGACCATCCACCACTTCCTCGAGCGCTACCGGGAGGTGCTGGCGGGAGAGAGGCAGGTCTTGCAGGCCCTGGCCGGCGGCGTCGAGGGAAGTGGGAACGGAAACGGGGGTCAGCCCAACGACTCAACGCGGTGGAAGAGGCTGACACCGCGCTCCGCCAAGTGCTCGAGGACGAAGTCGTAGCATGCCTTGCTTCGGCCCACGATCTCGCCGGGGGCGACCCCGGGTTCGGTCCAGAGGCCGTTGGCCACGAGGCGCGCCATGGCGGCACAGGTGTACCCCGTGGTCCGAGCCATGGACGAGGTCTCGGTGTCGGGGTTGTAGTAGTCCAGCAGGTGGTAGGTGTGGCGGACCCGCTTGCCGTCCGCCACACCCTCCACCGTGATCTGACCCACGGTGAGATCGGGCTCGCCTTCCTCGAAATGCCAGGCGTCGAACAGCAGGGTCTCGGTGACGTCCCGGGGCCGTACCATGCCACTGGGCGCCATGATCTCGCGGTCGGAGAAGAACCCCGCCTCACGGAGCATCTTCATGCGGTCGGCGTGACCGGGATAGCGTAGGGTCTTCTCCACCATGTTGGGGATCTGGCTGGTCCGGAGGAGCGACCGAAGGCCGTCGGTGTTGAACGCCTCCAGCGTCCCGAGGCCGGGGAAGTGCACCAGCTCGACCTCCGAGAGGGCGGGGAGGGTCACGTCCTCGCCGTGGATCCGCATGCGGGCCGGACGGACATATTCCTGGAGCACGTGGGCGGGGGAAAAGGGCGCCTTGTACTCCCAGGGCCAGCCCCGTTCCACCGGGAGTCCGCCGATGAGCGCCTTGAACGAGGTCGTCTCATCCAGGGAGGCTTCCATCCACCCGAGGATGAGGTTGGTGAGCCCCGGGGCGACTCCACAGTCGATGAGACAGGGGACGCCACGCCGTTTCGCCAGCTCGTCCAACCCGAAAGCGTCCTCTTCGAAGAACGAGATGTCCACCACCGGCTTCCCGGCCTCCAGGACCGCCTCCACGGTCTGGTATCCCATGAAGCCTGGCACGCACCCCACCACAAGGTCCGCGTCGGCCACCGCCTCGGTGACGTGGTCCCGAAAGGAGAGGTCGGACAGCATGGTCTCCACACCGAACCCTTCCAGGCGCTCCATCGCCTGGGGATCCAGGTCCACCACGGTGATGGAGTAGTCACTCTCTTCCGAGAGATCACGGACGATGGCACCACCGATCCGTCCGGCACCGAGCACAACGATCTTCACGGGCTTCTCCGCAATGGAGTTCACGTCTCCCCGATCCGGGGACCTCGGAAAAATCAGGTCAAATCCCAGGCTTCGATCAAGGGGAGCCGCCTGGAGTCCGCGATCCTGAGAAGGCCCGACCGGGTGTCACGTCGGCGACTGGCGTGGACCAACCTCCGTGCGCATGCTGCGGGGGCTGCCGGGCGCACGGCGCACGGCGAAAAGGCCGGATGGGGCACAGGGACGCCCCCGAAGAAAAGGAGGCCGGATGGCGGAGCCGAAGACGAAGCAACACGACGGGAGCGTGGAGGCCTTTCTCGAGACGGTGGAGGACCGGAAGCGGGTAGAGGATTGCCGAGTGGTGATGGAGATGATGGAACGCGTCACAGGCGAGGAGCCGGCCATGTGGGGCCCGAGCATCATCGGCTTCGGCAGCTATCACTACGTCTACGCGAGCGGACGCGAGGGCGACTGGCCCCTCACCGGGGTGTCGCCCCGCAAGCAATCCCTGAGCCTCTATGTCATGGCGGGCTTCGACCGCTATGAAGAGCTCATGGCACGCCTGGGAAAGCACCGTACGGGTAAGTCCTGCCTGTACGTGAATCGGCTGGAGGACGTGGACCTGGACGTCCTCGAGGAGCTGGTGCGCCTCTCGGTGGAGCACATGCGGAGCCGGTACGGCTGAGCCGGGGCCGGGTTGTGAAGGCCGGGCACCGGATCCAGCTTCCAGGGCATGCGCGGATTCTCTCTTCTCGCGGCGGGAGCGCTCGTGGCGGGTGCCGCCCTGGTCCTGGCCCGCTTCCCCGGTGCGGTGGAGCGGATCTACGGGGAGGCGTTGGGACCCTGGATTGCCCGGGGCCTTTCCCTGACCACGGGTTGGATCCCCGTGTCGGTCAGCTGGGTGCTCCTGCTCGCCCTGGTTTCCTGGGGGGGATGGCGCTCCTGGAGCGCACTGACCCGGGTGCGTGCCGGATCCCTGGATCTCGGGGCCGCCCTTTGGGGCGGGACGACCTGGACGGCAGGTGTGATCGGCATCCTGGTCGTCGTCTTCTACACCTTCTGGGGCCTCAACTACGCCCGGGCGCCGGTTGACACCCGGCTCGGCCTGGATTCGGCCGGGGAGCTGGATGCGGAAGAGCTGCGGGCCCTGACCTCCCATGCGGTGGCACGGGTGAATCAAGCATACGCCGGGCTGCACGAAGGGAGTGACGACATCGGGGTGCCGACCCGGATTCCCTTCGATCCCCGAGCCGTTTCCCGCGGGTTGGAGGTGGGGTGGCGCCGGGTGGGACCTGCCCTGGGAATGGAGGGCGCAGAGGTCGGTCGGTATGGGCCGGTGAAGGTGCGCGGCGTGACGTGGCTCCTGGACTTCTTCGACCTTTCCGGTGTCTACAGTCCGTTCACCGGGGAGGCTCACGTCACCGCCTCCCTCCCGTCCATGGTGCTTCCGGCCACGGTGGGCCACGAGCAGGGGCACCAGCGGGGAATCGCCCGAGAGAACGAAGCTACCTTCGTCGGGGTGCTGGCGGCCCTCCACGCCGACGACCCGTACATCCGGTACTCCGGATGGGCGCGGATCGTCCGGATCCTGCAAAGGGACCTGGCCCGGGTGGACCGGGGGGCCTGGGACCGGGAAATGGAGGCACTGGCTCCGGGAGTCCGCAGGGACTGGGGCGACTACGTCCGATGGTACGAGGAGAACCGAAGCGTGGGCGGGCCCGTGGCCACCGCCGTGAACGATACCTACCTCCGCGCCCACGCGGTGCCCGGGGGCATCCGGAGCTACGACCGCGTCACCACGCTCCTCCTGCAGTGGGCGCGACGCTACGACGGACGGCTGACGGTCCTTCCCGGCATGGAGGCGGGGCACGCCCGCCCTTGAAGGCTCGCTATGCGGATCCCGTAAGGGATCCGGGGTCCCCAGGGCACGGACACCTGCCCTTCGGGACCCCGGGGGTCGTTCTTCTCTCGAAGATCAGGTCGAGGTTGGCTCCAGGAGGGCGACCAGGCGGCGGCCCTCGATGTTGTCGGAGCGCTGTTCCACCCGGGCGATGTCCGAGGTGGCCTCCAGCATACGCTCCAGGGCCTTGACTCCCACCTCCGGCTGGCGGAGCTCTCGTCCGCGGAAGCGGAGGACGATCCGCACGACATTTCCTTCCTTCAGGAACCTGCGGGCTCGCTTGAGCTTGACCTCGAAGTCGTGGTCGTCGGTCCGGGGCCGGAGCTGCACCTCCTTGAGCTCGACGGTGGTCTGGTTCTTCCGGGCTTCCCTCGCCTTCTTCTGGCGCTCGTACCGGGCCTTCCCCCAGTCCATGATTTTCACCACGGGGGGACGGGCGTTGGGGGCGACCTCCACCAGGTCCAGGCCTGCCTCGGCCGCTCTTTCCTTGGCGTCGTCCAGGTTGACGACACCCACCTGCTCTCCGTCCTGGTCGATGAGTCGGACGGGACTGATACGAATCCGGTCGTTTATGCGTGGGTCGTCGATCGGGAGATCCTCCTTCGGGGATGAGTGAGCCTCCCCGCGGCGTGCGGGTCGGGCCATGTACTATCCATGATAGAGGCCGAAGGTCCGTTTCACCAAGCCCGGCCCGGCACCTTCGTGTCCCCGGGTGGCGAGAGCGGGATAGAGGAGTTCGTGCTGCGGCAATTTCTACTTGACCTTCGGGGGGGTCTCGGTGAGTGATGGGGTCCGACGGACCGGCGAGTTTCCACTTCCCAAGGAGGCAGGATGAAGCGCTTTGTATGTCTCACTGTCTGCGCCCTCGCGCTGACGGCTGCTCCCGCGTTCTCGCAGAGCATCTTCGTGGGCGTGGGTCCCACGTTCCCGACAGGTGACTACAGCGAATACGCCAATACGGGCTTCATGTTGGTGGGTGGTCTCACCTTCGAAATCGCCAACAATCTCGACATCTATGGCGAGGTTGGCTGGGGCCAGAACAACCACGAGCAGGAGGGAGACAAGACGAATCCCGTCACCTTCATGGGCGGATTGGTCTACGGCTTCGGGGGCGCGGCGTCCCCGGTGGAGCCGTATGTGTTCGGAGGGGCTGGGATCCTTCAGCACCGCTACTCGTCAGACGAGTTCGGGGATGAATCCGACTCGGGCTTCGGCTTCCAGGGCGGTGCCGGCGTCGGCTTCGACCTTGCGGGTCTGGGCGCGTGGGTCGAAGGCCGGTTCACCAGCGCCAGCATCGACTACGATGGCGTCTCCGAGACGACGGCGTACTTCGCCCTTGTCGCTGGTGTCTCGATCGATCTGAGCGGCGGCGACTGAGCACCGGTAACGGCGCATGTAGTCCGTGGTTCGCGCGGCAAGAAGGGGGAGGGCCCGCCGGGTCCTCCCCCTTCTCTCTTCCGTTGTGTGTCGCGGGCGGGCGGTCAGCAGGTCCCCTGGCCCCGGGGCCGGCGCTCCGCATCTGAACTCCAAAGAGGAGGCCGCGTCACTCCCACTCGATGGTGCCCGGGGGTTTGGACGTGATGTCCAGGGCCAGTCCGGTGACTCCGGGCAGGGCGAGGATGGACGTCCTGAGCTCGTCCAGGAGCGCGTCGGGAAGCCGGACCGGAGTGGCGGTCATGGCACGCGCCGAGTAGATGGGGCGCAGCACGATCGTCTCCCCTTCTTCGTCGCCGCCACCCAGTGACAGGGGCACGAGGACCGTGGGACACTGCCAGATGTCATCGTAGATCCCGTGGCGACGCAGGCCCTCCATCACGAGTGAGTCCGCCTCGCGAAGAAGGTCGAGACGCTGGCGGGTCATGTACCCTGGGACGGGGTGCGCGGACTCGGGATGTCCGGGCCCCAGGTTCCAGATGCACCGGTTGATTCCCAGGACGTTCGCGGTGACGGTGGAAGCGGCCTTCAGGAGCGTGGGCCAATCCGCTTCCCCACTGAAGAGGACCGGGTGTTCGTACGCCCGGAGGTCGGCCTTCACCCCCACGGATCGAATGGGCAGCACGAGGGGGTGGAGAGCGAATTGGTCGGCTACCAGCGCCACCTCGCGGGTGAGGCGTTCGAAGTCGTCGGTGTCCGGCACTCCGTCCGAGCAGAGGCAGCGCACGCCCAGACCCGGGCCCGGGAAGGGGTGCCGCCAAAGGGCCTCGTGTGCGATGCCCAAGCTTTCCCCCAGCTCGCGGACCTCCACCTTGTAGAGCTCCGCCAGGGGCTCCACCACCTTGCCCTGGGCGATCATCTCCTCGATGACCTCGACCCGGTTGTGGTGGGTCTTGATGACGTCCGCCCGCTTCGTGCCTCCCGTCTCCACCGTGTCCGGATAGATGGTTCCCTGACCCAGAAGGTGGTCCTGGATTCCCAGGGCCTCCGCCTCGCGGTTGAACACCTCGACGAAGGTGTTCCCTATGGCTTTCCGCTTGGCCTCCGGCTCGGCGAGGCCCTCCAGAGCTGCCAGGAAATCGTTGGAGGCATCCACGAAGTGGAGGTGTTCTCCGAGCCCGAGGCGCTGGAACATGTCCACGACCTTCCTGGACTCGTCCTTTCGCATCAGGCCGTTGTCGATGTGGAGGAGGTGCACACGGTCGGGACCGAGCGCCTCCTTGAGCACCACCGCCGCCACGGTGGAATCCACGCCGCCGGAAGCCAGGAGAAAGACCGACTCGACCCCGACCTGGGCCTGGAGCTTCTCCCGCTCCTCCGCCATGAATGCCTCCATGGACCAGGTGGGCTCGGCCCGACAAATCTCCAGAACGAAGTTCCCCAGCATCTGGTCGCCGTGGAGAGTGTCGTCGACTTCGGCGTGGTACTGGAAGCCATACCGCCGCAAAGAATCCGATCCAATGGCAGCGAACCGGTGGTCCGGCGACCCGTCCTTGGACGTCGTGTAGCCCAACTCCTCGAACTCGGGCCCCACCGCCGCCACCGAGTCGAAGTGGCTCATCCACACCTGCTCCACGGGGCCCAGTCCCTTGAAGAGGGGATGGTCCCGGAGGATGTGGAGATCAGCGTGGCCCCACTCGCGGCCCCCGTGGACCACCTCGCCACCGTAGTGCTTGGCGATCTCCTGGTGCCCGAAGCAGAGTCCGAGGATGGGGACATCCAGTTCGTAGAGGGCCTTGGTGTAGTCCGAGTCCTCCCCGTGGGAGGAGAGCGCCGGACTCCCGGAGAGGATGATCCCGCAGTACCGCTGGAATGCCTCGATGGGGTCTTCGGGCTGTCGGATCTCCGCCAGAACTCCCAGGCGGCGAACCTTGGTGGCGATGAGGTGGGCGTACTGGCCACCGAAGTCCACAACGGCGATGGCGTCGTGCTGCATGCTCGTGCCTGGTCGGGTGAAGATGGCTGTCCGGTGGGCGCTGCACCGGCGGGGCGAGGCCACGAAGATGCCTACGGTATCGATTCCGGGGGCCCGCTGGAAGGGGGCGCGGGGGAACAGATGAAGCATTCTCCCCCCCGCGGCGTAGCAGGGCTTTCGGGTGGTGGGAACTCTGAGGAGGAAGGGGCCTGCCGCTACACGGACCGAACCCTCGGAAGGAGACGCGAGATGCGGCAGAGACGGACCGACTCACTCACCCGGGGAGACCTCAGGATCCTGGTTTTCGCGCTGGTGGCCGCCGCGTCGTGGCCGGCCAGCGGTGCCGCCCAGGCGGAGGCGGAGCGCTGGGCCGGGGACTGGCGGGGGACGCTACAGGCGGGTCCCCAGGAGCTGCCCATCATCTTCCACATCGCGGCGGGAGATGAGGGCCTCACCGCGACCATGGACAGCCCGGCCCAGGGCGCATACGGGATCCCCATGGACGGCGTGGACACCGCTGGGGACTCCCTGACCCTGACCCTGAGCGCTGCCCAGGCCCGGTACGACGGTGTGATGCAGGAGGATGGGTCCATTCACGGTACCTGGACGCAGGGTCCGGCCAGCCTGCCCCTGAATCTGGACCGTGCCGACCCGGGCACGGAGGTGGAGGGCAGCGACCCATCTGCGGTGATCCCCGATCCCGCGACCCGGCCTCAGACTCCCCACCCCCCGTTTCCGTATCGCGCGGAGGAGGTGGAGGTGCCCCATCTGGAGGAGGAGTTCTCCCTGGCCGGTACCCTGACGCTCCCGGAGGGGGAGGGTCCTTTTCCCGGCGCCGTCCTGGTTTCCGGGTCGGGCCCCCAGGATCGCGACGAGACGCTCCTGGGGCACAAGCCCTTCGCCGTTCTGGCGGACCACCTGACCCGCGCTGGGATCGCGGTGCTACGCTACGACGATCGGGGGGTGGGTGGGTCCGGGGGTGATTTCGGCTCGGCGACCAGCGTGGAGTTCGCCAGCGACGCCGAGTCGGCGGTGGCCTGGATGGAAGCGCATCCGGAGGTGGCACCTGAGAAGGTGGGGATCGTGGGCCACTCCGAGGGCGGCCTGATCGCACCCATGGTGGCCACCGAGAGAGGGATGCTCGCCTATGTCGTGCTTCTGGCCGGTCCGGGGATGACCGGCGAGGAGATCATCCTGGATCAGAGCCGCCTGATCGGCGAGGCGCAGGGAGTCGATCCGGAACAGCTGGAGCGGAGCCTGGCCGCCAACGCGGCCCTCTTCGAAGTGGTCCGAACGGAGAAGGACCCCGCCCGGGCGGAGGGGCGCCTCCGAGAAGTCCTCCGTGGCGTGGTGGCCGAGATGTCTCCCGCGGAGCGAGTCCAGTCGGGGATCTCGGACGAATCCCTGGAGGGCTGGATCGACGGGCAGGTCATGCAGCTGTCCTCCCCGTGGCTGCGCTTCTTCCTCACCTACGATCCGGTACCGGCCCTGGAGCGGACCCGGGTCCCGGTCCTGGCGTTGAACGGAGAGAAAGACCTGCAGGTGCCCTACGAGGCCAACCTGGCCGCTATCCGTGGCGCGCTGGAGCGCGGTGGGAATTCGGACTACACCGTTGAAGCCCTCCCAGGGCTGAACCACCTCTTTCAGGAGGCGACCACCGGGGCGCCCAGTGAGTACGCGACGATCGACGAGACCATGAGCCCGGCGGTGCTGGACAGGATCTCGTCGTGGATCATGCACCGCTTCGGAGGAAGAGAGCAGGAGTAGCGATTCGGTCGCGGGAGGCATCGTTTCTTGTAGCTTTCGACCAGCGCGACCATCCGACTCCGCCGCTGAAAGGAGGTATCGTGGCGTACCGGCACGGAAATGCGAGGTGGATGCGGCTCCGGATTCGCCTCCGGGGGCCCTCTCCTCGGGTGCTCGGCGGGGCGCTCGTGGCGGCGGCGTTCCTGGCCCCCGTCTCCACGGACGCCCAGGCTGTCCCGGAGCTGGATGCGGTGCTGGACCACCTGGACGACCTGTACCGGTCGTCCTCGTCCCACGCCCTCATGCGCATGACCGTCGTACGGGAGCGTGGCACCCGTGAGTTGTCACTGGAAAGCTGGTCCCGGGGGAACGATGACGCCCTGATCGTGATCCGATCCCCTGCGCGGGAAGCGGGGACCGCCACCCTCATGACGGACGATGGGCTCTGGAACTACGCGCCAAGGGCGGACCGCCTCATCCGTATCCCCTCCGGCCTCCTGAGCGAGAGCTGGATGGGAAGCCATTTCACCAACGACGACCTCCTCCGGGAGACCAGCTACCGGGAGGACTACGAGGCGAGCCTGGATCGGGTCCGGGACGATGGTACCTCCTACCTCCGGGTGGTCCTGACTCCCCGGCCCGACGCGCCGGTAGTCTATACGGCTCTCCACTTCCTCCTGACTCCGGACGACTGGGTACCCGTCCGTTGGGACTACCTGGACGACGGGGAGGTGGTTCGCCGCATCCACTTCGACAGGGTGGCGACGGTGGCGGGTCGTGAGCTGCCTCTACGCATGGTGGTCCAGCCCACCGACGCACCTGACGAAAGGACAGAGATCCTCTACGAGTCGCTGGACCTGGACGTGACGCTGGAGGAGGGACTCTTCACCCGGCAGGGGATGAGACGTGTGGTCCGGCGGTAGCGGCGGCGATCGTGCTCAAGGCCGCGCGGGCAACGGGCGGTTCGGAAGGCCCGGGGTCGGCTCAGGCCCAAAGGGGGGGTAGAGGGGATGAACCTCTCGGTCCGGCTGGGGATCCGGAACCTGGCGAGACACCGGTGGCGGTCGATTCTGACGCTGGGGGGCGTGGCTGCGGCGGTGGCCCTCATGGTCTGGACCCTCGCGTTCGTGGACGGGTGGCTGGACCTGATGGTGCGAGGAGCGACGGCGGTGGAGACCGGGCAGGTGCAGGTCCACTCCCGGGCCTACGCGGATCAGCCTCGGGTCTATCGTTCCTTCCACGCCGATGACGCCTTCCTGGACACGCTCACCGCCCTCTCGGAGGTGGATGCGGCGGCACCCCGTGTGAAGCTCGCGGGTCTCGTCGGGAACGAACGCACGTCGCAGGTGGCAAGGCTTCTCGGGGTGGATCCGACTCGGGAGACGGAGACCACGGCGGTGGCAGAGGGGGTGGTGGAGGGCCGTTGGCTTTCGGGGAGCCCCGCGGATCTGACGCGCCCCCGGGAGGTGGTGCTGGGCCGGGGCCTGGCTCGACAGCTGCGCGTTGCCCCCGGGGACGAGCTGGTGGTCTTCCTGGAGGCCGCCGACGGCTCGCTGGGGAACGACCTGCTCCAGGTGGTGGGGGTCCTGGAGACGGGCAACAGCATGGTGGACCGGGGCACGGCCTACATGCACATCGAAGATGCCCAGTGGGTGGCGGCGCTGGACGGTGAGATCCACGAAGTGGCACTCCGGACCGCCGACCCGGAGCTGGCGCCCCTGGCTGCAGCTGCGGTGGCGGCGAGACTCGAGGCGCTGGACGGGGCCGGGCTCCCGGAAGAGGAAGGGCTGGTCGCCCAGCCCTGGCAGGAGCTGTTGCCGGGGTTGAGCCAGATCCTGAGCGTCAGCCGCGAGTCCTATCTGTTCATGTATCTCATGGTCTACCTGGTGGCGGCAGTGGGCATCCTGAACACACAGCGCATGAGCGCCCAGGAGCGTCGTCGGGAGTTCGGCGTGCTGGTGGCGGTGGGGCTCGCCCCCCGCAGGCTACTGGGAATCCTGGTTGTGGAGGCCCTGGTCCTGGGGATGCTGGGAGCGCTGGCAGGAGGGCTCGTAGGCGGAGTGATCTCGTGGTGGCACGCCACAGCGGGTCTGGATCTCTCCGTCTTCACGGACCAGGGTGGGTTCAGCTACATGGGCGTCGTCTTCGAAGGACGGATCTTTGCGAGGATGAGCGCCGCCGCGGTGGCGCAGCCCGTGCTGGTCATGCTCGTGGTGGCGGTGCTGAGCGGCCTTTGGCCCGCGTGGGTGGCGTCGCGAATCGAGCCGGCTCCCACCATCGCGGGGAGAACCTGATGCTTCCGCGGCTGGCGTGGCGGAACCTCTGGAGGCAGCGGACCCGAACGCTGATCCTCATCAGCGCCGTCACCTTCAGCTACGCGCTCCTCCTGGTGGCTATGGGAGTAGGGGACGATTCGCACCAGCAGATGCTGGATGCGGCGGTGGAAGGCGCCGGCGGGGACGTCCTGGTGCACCGTGATGGCTACTGGAGCACGTTGGCTGCGGACCTGGTCCTCCCGGACGGACTGGCGGTAGCAGAGCGGGCCCGTGGCGTGGAGGGAGTGGCGGAAGCCATTCCCAGGATCCGCCTCCCCGCGCTCGTGAGCACCGCCGACGGCGCCCGGGCCGTAGATCTTCTGGCCGTGGATCCGCTCGTGGAAGAAGCCCTGGTGGACATCCACGAGCACCTGGTGGAAGGGGAACGGCTGGACGCGACGGCGCTGGAGAGCCCGATCCTCCTCGGGATCCGGATGGCGGAGGATCTGGAGACCGAGGTGGGCGGACGGGTGGTGTTGACCGCCTCGGGGTGGGATGGGGAGCTGACCCGGGCACTCTTCCGGGTGGCGGGCTTCCTGGAGACCGGTATTCGCGAGGTGGACGAGACCCTTGCCTATACGACCCTCCAGGCCGCGTGGGGCGCCTTGGGGGATTCGGCCACGGTCACGCAGGTGGGGGTCCTGGTGCAGGAGGGGACCGATGTGGAAGTCCTGGCAGAGGCCCTACGCGAGGGGCTGGGGAGGGACGGGGTACCGGTGGAGGTCCTGACCTGGCGGCAGGCCGTGCCGGAGATGGTGGGATTCATCGAGACCGATGACGCGTTTCTCTACATCTATGCCGCGGTGATGTTCGTGGTGGTGGCCTTCGCCATCGCCAACACCTTCCTGGTGGCCGTCACGGAGCGGGTGCGGGAGTTCGGGCTCCTGAACGCATTGGGGCTGCGGGGCCGTCGGATCGGGGTGCTGGTCCTGGTGGAGACCGCAGTGCTGACCCTGGTCGCGGTGGGCGTGGGATTCGCCATCGCCCTGGCGGGGCACCTGGCCATCGACCACTGGGGCATCCCCATCGCGATCTGGGGCATGGAGGACATGGAGTTGGCCGGGGTCAACATCTCGGACATGGTGATGCGATCCCAGATCACCACCTCCAAGTGGATCGTCGCCACGGTGGCCGTGATGGTGACCACTGTGGGAAGCGCCGTGTTCGCTGCGGTGAAGGCGGCGCGACTCGTCCCGGCTGAAGCGATGCGCTTCTACGAATGAGGAGGCAGTGGTGTCGGAGCCGTTGATCCGTGCGGAGGGGGTGACCAAGGTCTTCCGGCAGGGCGAATTGGAGGTCCACGCGCTGCGGGGTGTGGACCTGACGGTGGGTGTGGGGGAGTTCAGTGCCCTGGCCGGCCCCTCGGGCTGTGGCAAGACCACTCTCCTCAACCTCATCGGCGCCCTGGACGAACCGAGCGGGGGAGTGTTGAGCGTGGCGGGGCAGGATGTGACCCAGTTGGCGCGGGGCGACGCGGCCGACTTCCGGCTGGATCACGTGGGATTCGTCTTCCAGGCCTACAACCTCGTCCCGGTCCTCACTGCCTACGAGAACGCCGAGTTCACCCTTCTCCTCCGAGGCGCGTCCCGGGAGGAGCGAAGAACCGTCGTGGAGCCTCTTCTGGAGCGCGTGGGGCTCGGGGGCCTCTTCGAGCGGAAGCCTCACGAGCTCTCCGGTGGCCAGCAACAGCGCGTTGCGGTGGTGCGGGCGTTGGCCACATCACCCAGCATCGTCCTGGCGGACGAGCCTACGGCCAACCTGGACTCCACCGCCTCCGCCGGTCTCCTGGACCTGATGCTCGAGTTGAATCAGGAGCTGGGAACCACCTTCCTGTTCGCCACACACGACGAGCTCGTCCTGGAGCGGGCGAAGCGGGTGGTGCGGATGCTCGACGGGCGTGTGGACGAGGACATCTGGGACTGAGGTCATGCGGAGTCTGCCGGAGGGGGCGCGCTACCGACGCGGTTGCCGTTGGGCGGCGGCCGTCATCGGTGGCCTGTTGACGCCTCTCCCGACCTCGGCGCAAATGGTCCTGCTGGATCGCCCCGGGGGGAGCCTCGAGCTCACGGGATACGTCCAGAGCCTCTCCGGTGTGCTCCGGCTCCCCGAAGTGCTTGATTCGGGTTGGTCCGGGCTGAACGGTGGGGTCGCGCGTCTCGCGTGGACCGCCCGGCTGGGAGAACAGGTCGTGGTGGAGGTCCACGATCGTCTTCTCATGCAGGCCGGGTCCGGATCGGACGTGGGGGTGGCGGGGATTGGGGTGAGCGCCGTTCCGGAGCGAAGGATCGACCTGCGGACGACCCTCCTGGAGGGGGAGGACCTGCTCCTGTGGCACGATCTGGACCGGCTCTCGATGACCGTCTACACGCCCTGGGCGGACGTGACGCTGGGAAGGCAAGCCATCACCTGGGGCGGCGGCCTGCTCTTCCCGGTATCGGATCTCTGGGGACGCTTCAGCCCATTCGAGCTGGACACCCAGCAGAAGCCCGGCGTCGATGCGGTGCGGGCACTGGCCTACCCGGGAGAGGGGATGGAGCTGGACCTCGTGGTTGCCGACGCCGGTCGCGGTGAGGGGCTGTCGGCGGCGGGCCACCTCACGGTCTCACGAGGATGGGGAGACGTGTGGGGTGGGGGAGGGAAGTTCTGGGACGAGATGATCGTCCTGGCGGGAGTCAGCCGCGTTCTCGAGACCACGAACGTGCGAATCGAGGGAGCCATCCCCTGGACCGTGGACGACGAAGAGTGGCAGGATCCGCGTGTGACCCTGGGGGTGGATCGCATCGGCGTGCGATGGTCGTGGAGTGGAGAGGTGCACCTGAACGGGCTCGGGGCCCGGGATCCGGAGGGCTACCTGACGGTCCTGGCCGGAGAGGCACTGGCTCGGGGTGAGAGCTATCTGCTCGGGCGGTGGTACGCGGGAGGCGCGGTGTCCTGGGCGCCAGACGCGGAGGGTCGTCTGCGACTGGCGGTCTCGGTGCAGGGGAACCTGGACGACGGCAGCGCTGCCATCCTTCCGGTCGCTTCGTACGACGTGGGCCAGAGCGGGCGGATCACCCTGGGCGGGCTCCTCACGACGGGAGACGAACCCGGCTTGATCGACATGGCCGGTGCACCGCTTCCCGTCCTACGGCTCCACAGTGAGTTCGGGAGCTACGGACAGTTCGGGTACCTGCAGATGGCGCTCTACTTCTGAGCCTTCGGACCCGGTCAGCCGCGTCCGCTCCCCTCCAGGTGGGAGCGGATTCGGCCCAGCGTCTCCCGGGCCCACTCCCGATCCGGTCCCGGAGGCCAGCGGTGGGCGTATCGAGCGACGAGAGGTGCCGCCTTCAACGCCTGGTCCGTCGCCTCTCGCAAGGCCACGACTTCCCGTAGCAGGCCGGCTTCACGTATTGGATCCCCCCGCACCGCCTGAAGGCCGTCCTCCAAGACACGGATGCCCTCCTCCGGCTCTGTAAGGGGGCCGGCCAGAAGGCGAGCCAGGCTCACCCAGCCCCGGACCTCGCGCGGGTGCTCCGCAACCAACCACGCGAGCTCATCTCGCGCCGCCCCGTACTCCCCCCGGGCGAGGCGGGCCTCGATGGGGGAGTACAAGGCCTGAGGGGGCCCATGTCGCCCGAGGGGAGAGACCAGGGCGTGGAGCGCCCTGGATCCACCGTCTCCGAGGAACCAGGCGAGGCCGAGGGCTGCGCTTCCCCCCAGGACCAGGGCCGTAGCTACAGCCGGGGGCCAGGCAAGGCCCACCCCCCGCGTGAGGACGAGCCCACCCCCCGACACCACGAGGAGGTCCCAGAGGAGAGCGGCGAAGCCCCCCCGACCCCACCTGGCCTGGGCCCACTGTACCGCCACGGGGTGGATTCGAGTGTGGAGGTAGGCGCAGCCCGCGAAGATCCCCGCACCCGCTGCCACCGCCCCCGGGCCACCGAGCGCAGCGCCCCACAGCCCTCCGGCGAGGGCGGCCACTGGTGCCAGGAACGCGAAGTGGCGGCGGCGATGCCGGCGAAACTGTGGCGTCTCCCGCCACAACATCCGAGTGAGGCCTTCGGGGAGGTGGAAGTCCATGCTTCAAGGTCGCACACGGTGCGCCGCCCCGGCCAGCACCCCGGAGCCGAATGTGCACACGACGAGCCGGTGCTTGTACCGGGGGCGCTGCCGGTCCAGGTTCAGCGTGGATCGAGCCCTCCCGCACCTCGCCACTCCGTACCCCAGGCACGCCATGTTCACCAGCATCGCGCTGCTCGCCGCCTCACTGACCGTCGTTCCCCAGGACACCCTCCCGGTCCCCCACGCCTACCTCGACGCCCTGTCGGAGGGGACTCGCAGCCGTTCCGGAGCTCCCGGGGCAACGTACTGGCAGCAACGGGTGGACTACGACATCCGGACGCGCCTCCATCCGGAGGAGGCGCGGGTCTCCGGGTCCGAGGTGATTCGTTACCAGAACCGGTCTCCGGACACCCTCACCGAGATCTGGCTCAATCTCCCGCAGAACGTCTTCGCCCCGGGGAATCCCCGGAACCGGACCGCTCCCGTCACCGGAGGATTCGAACTGGAGAGGGTGGTGGTGCAGGGGAGGGAGATGGCCGTCGGCCGGCCGGACCGGCCGGTCCCAACAGTGGTCGGCCTGGAGCTGCCCGAGCCGCTGGTTCCCGGGAAGTTGGCGGAGATCCAGATCGACTGGTCGTTCGAAGTGCCGGAGCGGACGTTCCGCATGGGT
>CP070829.1:2398036-2420605 GCA_020344755.1 Gemmatimonadales bacterium | reverse complement strand
CCGAGCCTCGGTGTAGCGATAGGCCGCCGCCGAATCACCGTCGATGGAGCCGAAGTTCCCCTGCCCGTCGACCAGGGGGTACCGCAGCGAGAAGTCCTGAACCATCCGGACCATGGCATCGTAGACCGCCGAATCCCCGTGCGGGTGGTACTTCCCGAGCACGTCCCCCACCACTGTGGCGCTCTTCTTGTAGCCCCGGTCGGGTTGCAGCCCCAGCTCGTGCATGGCGTAGAGGATCCGCCGGTGGACCGGCTTGAGGCCGTCCCGGACGTCCGGGAGCGCCCGCTGCACGATGACGCTCATGGAGTAGTCCAGGAACGACTCGCGCATCTCCTCTTCGATGGGGCGTGAGAGAATCCGTTCCCGATGGTGGGCGGTGGCCATTCCTTCTCCTCTGGGGGCGGTCGGAATCCGGTCCGCTACGCGGACGGTGGCCTATCCTCTTTGAAAGGACTGGGCGCCGCAACCCGTGCACCCGACCATTCTGTGGCTCCGTCCGGCCTGCGGGATCGGCCCTCGCGGAGTCCACCGACCGGGCGGGCTCCACGGCCTCCCCGGCCATGGAAAAGGACCCCTCCGGCTCAGGCTCCGGAGGGGTCCTCGGACGGCATCCCCGAACAGTGGGGAGCGGCAGCCAACGGCAGCGATGCCGCTATCCGGGCTCCCCCTTCTCCTCCCGCTCGAGGATCTCCAGGACTCCTTCTCGCAGGTCTTCGGGCACGGTGGGCTGCCGCAACGCCTCCCGCACCCTCTTCCTGAATCCCTCTTCCAGCTTGAGGTGGGGGTAGCAGCGCGTGCAGACGTCGAAATGCTCCTCCACGTTCCCGGCCTCGGCGGGGTCCAGCTCCCCGTCGATGAATTCCTGAATCCGGGCCATGGCCTCCTCACAGGAAATGCCTCCGGGAGGCTCCATCCCACCACCGAAGAGCCGCTTCAAAGCATCGAGGATCATGAGCCACCTCCCGAGTCCCGGCTATCGCCCATCCCCGCCGGGATGTACCCCATCTCCACGGCGTATTCGTACAACACCCTTTGTAGCTGCCGACGCCCCCTGAACAGCCGGCTCTTCACCGTCCCCACCGGGACTCCCATCATCTCTCCGATCTCCTGATACGAGAGGCCCTCAAGGTCCGAGAGCACCACGGCCGTTCGGTACTCCTCCGGAAGGTCGTCGATGGCCCGGAGGACTTCATCGTCCACGATGGAGTCGAAGAACCGACCCTCGGGATCCTTCCCCGCCGTGGAAGCCCAGACGGGGTTGACCACGTTGCCCCCCGCGGGACTGGGTGCCCGGACCGCCTCCTCCTCCACGATCTCCTGGTGTCGTTTCCCACGATCCCGGTGGCGAAGGAAGTGGTTCCGGCAGATGGTGAAGAGCCAGCTCTTCGCCCGGGTACCTGCCGCGTACTGGTCCCACGCCCGGTAGGCGCGCAGGAAGGTCTCCTGTACCAGGTCTTCCGCCTCCGCCGGGTCTCCGGAGAGCCGCAGGGCGAAGCGGTACACGGCTTCCAGGTGCGGAAGCGCCTCCTCCGCGAAGCCGGGTTTGCTTTGACCTTGCTCGGTCACCGGTCCCAGTCCTCCAGGATCTCCCGGAACTCGTCCGCCATGGTGGGATGGCCATGCTTCTCCGCCTGGGCGATTCCCCTTCGGTACGCCTCCCGGGCCTCTTCCTCGCGACCCAACTCGTAGAGGGCGGCTCCGAGCCGGCCCCAGGCATTCCCTTCATCTTCCGTAGAAGACAGATACTCCCGGAGTTGTTCCACGCCCTCAGCCAACTGGCCGGCGTTGAGGTACTCCAGGGCGAGACCGAAGCGGAGCCGGGGGTCGTCCGGGCGCTTGTCCAGCATGGACCGGAGCGCGTCGATGCGTGAACTCATCGGCCATCTCGCTGGTGGGGAAGGAGAGGGCGGGGATCGGCGTGCGCGGGCAGCTCAGTCCGGAAAACCGAAGGATCGCTCCAGCTCGTCGTCCGCCGGCTGTCCGGTGACCAGCTCGATGAGGTCTTCCATCTCCTCTCGCATGGCCCGGATCCGGCCCAGCACAGCCAGCGCGTGCGCGTAGTCGAAGTAGGAAGCCACCGCCGACTCGGAGGCGGGATGCGTGGCGACGATCCGCTCGTCCATCTCCGTGCGGAGGACGGCAATGATGGCCTCCACTCCGCTCTCGAGGGCCCGCACCTCGCTCAGCGTGTCCACGGAGAGATCCCCGTCCAGCGGCGGTAGCGCGGCCACCAGGGCGCGATCTTCCGGGGGCATGGCCACAGCGACGGCGCGCACGATGCCGTCTTCCAGCACGGCGCGGGCGCCGGCCTTCAGGGCCAACATCTCTTCGAAGTTGAGCGTGAGGATCATACTTCAATCTACACCCGACCCGCGCCGGATGTTTAGACATTACTTGGTAGGAGAATTCCCCACGCCCCAACGCCGGTGGGACCCCCTGTATCCAAGGGTACCAGGGGCGTCAGGCCTCGGGAATGCGTGCGACCCGCGAGAGCTGGAGCGAGAGCCTGTCCTCGACCTGGCCGTCGATGGCCACCTCGATCTGGTAGTTGCCGGGCTGGGGAAACACGAAACCGTCCAGGTGCAGCACCTGGGGTATGCGAACCCCTTCCCCCCCCATGTACACCCCGAGGCCGATGGAGCCGCTCATCCGGGCCAACTCCTCCCCTTCGGGATCCCGCACCACGACTTCCACCTCGTGCTCTCCCGACTCGCCGGCCATCGCGCTGAATCGAAGCACCAGACACATCCGTTCGTGCCGGGCCGGAAACTCGGCGGCGGCAATGTGGTCGAAGATCCCGAGAACGTTGAGCTTCCCGGAACTGTCGACGGTGGCGGCGTCCGCGATGAGAGCGAGGTCGAGCTTCATACTTGCTTCTCGTTCCTTTCGAGCATGCGGGGCCCCAACACGAGTCCGGACAAGAGGTCCACCCCGGCGTGGACCAGGATCACCGGCCAAAGTGACCCGGTCATGATGAACGCGGCAGCGAAGAGGAACCCGAGCAGCCCACTCCGCACGATTCCCACCGCCCCCTGGTAGGCATGGAGGACGGCGAACGCGAGGGTGGAGGTAGCGGCCGCCACCCAGGGTCCCGAGAAGATCGGTCCCAGGAGGGCCAAGAGGTAGCCCCTGTACACCACCTCCTCGCCGACGCCCGCGGCCAGCGATAGGAGGGCGAAGAGCCCCTTCTCCTTGGCAGTGCGAGGGATAAGCTCCACCAGCAGGGGACTCTCTTCCAGGCCGAACCATTCCTCGGCGAAGTGGAACCCGACACCCAGCAGCACCACCGCAGCCAGGACGACTCCCACCGTGCGCCACTCACGGGCGGAGAATTCCAGGCCGAGCCCCATGGCCTCGAGCCCCGGGCCGAAGTGGCCCAGCAGCAGTCCCAGGGAGGCCAGTACCGTCAGCATGACCGCCGATCCCGTGTACGCCGGGATCCGCTCCACCCGCCCATGGCTCAGGAGGGGCAGCTGGGCCATGGTGAGAAGGGGGAGGGTCCCGAGGAGAAGCGACGCAAACACGGCGTCGCGGACGGTCATGTCCAATCCCAGCACGAGGGTCACGGCCATGACCGGGAGTAACGCCACCCCCGTGCGCAGGAGTGCCCGGGCCTCCTGAAAATCCTCCGGCGAGGGGCCCTCCGGGTCCGAAGGCCGCGGGGGCTCGGGCGGTCCGGGTGCCCCGGGAGGTACCGGCGGGCCGGCGGGCGGGGACTCGGGAGCTTGGGGGTCCGGCCCGGTGGGTTCGCTCAAGGGACTCCCGCCTCGGCGAGCTCCACGATGCGGTCCAGCACCGCATCCACGTCCGCGCGAGTCGTGCGGTGGTTCAGGATGCAGAACCGAAGCGCGAAGCGGCCGTCGATGAGCGTGGAAGAGATCATCGCGGTTCCCTCCTCCACCACCTGGTCCTGGATGATGCGGTTCCACCGGTCCAGAACCTCCGGAGTGACCGTCCGTTCGCGGGACGAGCGGGCCCGGAAACAGACGATGCTCATGGAGGGAACGCCCAGAATCTCCAGGAGCGGTTCCTTGCGGATGCGATCTGCGGCGTGGTCAGCCAGAACCATGGCCTCCTCCACGGCGTCCGCCAGGGCCCGACGCCCATGGGTCTTGAGCGTCATCCACACTTTGAGGGCCCTGAAGGAACGGGTGAGTTGGAGGCCTCGATCCCCGAAGTTCACGTGCTCCATCCCCAGCTCCGTGTCCTGCAGGTACTCGGCGCTCACCCTGAAAGCGGATTCCAGGTCGGCGGGATCCCGAGCGAGCAGGCAACCGGCCTCGTACGGCTGGAACAACCACTTGTGGGGATCCAGCGTGATGCTATCGGCATCCTGGATCCCCTCCAGGAGAGCCCGGCCTCGCGGAGTGAGCACGGCAAACCCCCCGTAGGCGGCATCCACGTGGAACCACGCCCCATGGCGCCGCGATATGGTGGCCAACTCGGCCAGGGGGTCCACCAGACCCGTGTTGGTGGCACCGCCGTTCCCCACCACCAGCACCGGCGAGCGGCCCGCCTCCACGTCTTGCTCCATCTGCCGGGCGAGGAGGTCCGCCCGCATCCGGAGGTCACTCCCGACGGGGATTCGACGCACCGCCTCGCTGGGAATCCCGGCGATGCGCACCCCACGAGCCACGGAGGAATGGGCCTGGTCCGAGATGTAGACGGCGGGACTCTCCGGGTTTCCCGCCTTCTCCCTTGCCGCCACCACCGCCATCAGGTTGGCCGCCGACCCGCCACTGGTAAAAAGGCCGCCTGCGCCCTCCGGCATGCCCATCCACTCCCGGAACCAATCCAACACCACCAGCTCGATCTGTGAGGGGCCAGCGGATTCCAGCCAGGTGCCCTGGAAGGTATTGAAGCCCGTGGTGAGCCACTGTGCCAGGATGGCGGGCCACACGGGCGAGGAGGGGATGAAGGCCATGAAACGAGGGTGGTCGATTCGGCCCGCCCTGGGCAGGATCTCCTCCACCGCCGTCGCCAACGCCAGGTCCGGATCCCCCGGGTCCTCGGGACAAGGCTCCCGAAACAGGGTCTCCAGCTCGGTGCGACGGCCCCCGCGCCACGGTGCGTCCGAGGCCAGTCCGCTGTGACGCGCCACCACGGCATCCACGACCGCATATCCGAGGCGTCGCATCTCCTCCGGTGTCCAATCCAGACCGCGTGCGGTCACCCCCTTACCTCCGTTGACGGGCCCATCCGGCTTCTCTAGGGTTCTCCTGCGCTCTTCCCACAGGCACCCCAAAGTCTACCCCGAGGAACATGAGCCCGCAGCACCACGCACGCTTCCTGGTCCTGGACGCCATGGATGCCCCTGACGGCGGCCAGATCCTGCGCCTCCGTCTCCAATCCGGCGAGGCACCCTCCATCCGGGCGATGAGGGGGTCCAAGCTCGCCGCTCGGAGCCCCGGAGGCGAAGAGTCGGCTACCGTGAAGGTCAGGGGATTCGCGCTCTTCGGTGGCAGACCCTCCGATGCGCGCCTGAGCCGGACCGGACGGGTGGACGTTCACGTGGCACCCGAGCCCGGGACGACCCACCGCGTGGGTCTGCAGTGGGAGATCGGGATCGCCGAGTAGGGAATTCCAATCCCTACAAACGGGTCTCCAGCTCCCGCCCGAACGTCTCTCGGTACCACTCCCTGAAACGGTCGTCCGCTCCCGGACGGGCTGCCAACCACGCATCCCGCTGCTCCGGGAACTCGAATCCTCGGATGGTGAGGAGCATGGCCTCCAGCTGTCCCGCTTCCTTGGCGTACATCACCTCGTCCATGAGCCGGGAGGGGACGAAGCCGTAGCTGGCCCGCCCCAGGAGCCAGGCATCGGCCAGGCGCTCCACGACCTGCTGCTCGAACTCCCACTCGTCCATCTCGGACCCGCCGACGAGCCATTCTTCGATGCGCCCCATCTCTCTCATGAGGTGCAGGTGCGCGTAGATCTGGTAGACGGATGCCAGGTCGGGGTTGGTGCGACGAGCCTGCACCCGGGCCGTGTCGCCCTCGATGGTCAGCGTCTCCCAGGGGTACACGTCGGTGGAGGCGGGCTGGATGTCGATGAGGAAGGTGGGGTCCTGCTCGATGTTGTCGATCTCGGCCTGGACCCAGGTCAGGATCTCCGTCATGCGCTCCCTCTCCACCGTCAGGCGCTCTCCGGACTGGATGACGATGGTTCTGGGGGGCTCCGCCTGGACTGTCGATGATGCGCACCCCGTCACGCCGACGGCGGCAGCCAGCGTCACGAAACGAAGACAATTGAACGACACGAGACGACTCCTTTCGATCATGGACCTTGACACATTCCGCATTAAGGTGGGAATTGGGCTTGCCGTTTCCGCTCAAGAAGGACGAGAGAGACCATGCAATCCTTGCAGGTACCCACCGATTTCATGGATGGATTCCGACCTCCCGCCTCCATGACCCCCGAGGAGTTGGGCGACAGCCTGGCCCACATGGTCTGGGAGAGCTTCTCGGACTTCCTCGGCGAAGACGAGCCCGACGTGACCCTGCTGGACCTCGGGATCCCCACCGACGACGGCCTCCCCCCAGGCCACGTGGCCGAGGAGGCCCTCATCTTCTGCCTCTGGACCCATACCCGCGGAGCCCAGCTCGCGTTCGTCGGCCGGGCTTCGGAGGAGCTCCTTCGCCTGGGCCTGGACGCCCTTCACAAGGCGGTCTTCGAGGACATGGTCAAGCATGGAACCCCCGCCCATCAGCTTCCCCTCTTCGAGCAGCGTGTGGGCGCTCGGTACGCCGAGTACAACCAGGCGGCGGCCTCCTCCGACCAGGATTTGAGCCGCGTGGCCATGCGACACCTCACCGGGAGCCCCGGAAGCGAAGAGCAGGGCATGGCGCTCCTCGATCGAGCCCTGGCCGTGGCGAATCCACTCCGGGACTTCCTCGAGGACGTGGAGCTGGTAGGCGACTGAGGCTCACATCCGGGCGGTCCGTGGGCGGTCTCCGCCCCCGGACTTCCATTTGAGCATCTCGAAGGGGCTCCGGCAGGACCTGCACCAGTAGGTCGCAACCGACGCGTGGGATCCGAAGGCGCTCATGAGTTCCGTCTCGTGACCCTCGCAGAACGGGCAGGCCGGTGCCGACGGCAGCCCCCCCAACTCCTCCTTCCCTTCCCGGCGCGTATCGTCCACGAGCCGGTTCAATCCAGGAGGAGGGCGCGGTTTCGATCGCCCCGGGCCCGCTCCACCAGTTCCTCGGCGGGCTGACCGGGACCACGGCCCCGGATCTCGTCCCAACCCTCGAAGTCGGGCTCCAGAGCCTCCGCTCCCACCGAGCGAAGGACCTCTCCATACGCCTCGCGGAAGCCATCCAAGAGCGTCTCGGCCGGCGCCGTCAGTCCGGCGGCCACCAGGAGGCCGAATGCCCGGTCACGGGGGGCGAGCCACGCCAGTGACGACGGAACGGCGGCTCGAACCGCCTGCTGCAGACGTGCCCGGGCCTCGTCGCTTCCCTGGCCCAGGCGACGCAGCCAGGCCAATCCCATGTCCCGGTGGAATTCCTCCTCTGCAAGCATCTTCGGTACCCGGGACCGGGCCGGGTCGAACCGTCCCTGGGAGAAGCCCTCCAGTGCAAGGGTGAGGGCACCGTCCACCACCACCATGGCCGCCACGAAGCCGGCCCAGTCCGAGAAGGGCTCGTCCAACGACGGAGCGTTCGCGTATTCGGCGGCTGGCCGATCGTGCTCGACCGGCGAGGGATCCTCGCCCAGGTCCTTGAGCATGGCATAGAGGAGCCGGGCGTGCCCCCACTCGTCCTGGGACATGGAAGACGCGGCGATTCCCGTCTCGATGGAGGGGGCGCCGAGAAGCCAGTCGGAGTACCTCAGACCCAGGAGCCGTTTGGTGTCGGCCAGGGCGAGGATGTGACGGCGGAGGGCCGCCCGCACGTCCTCCGGAAGGTCGGGGACCTGAAACGCGTCGCTCATCCCTCTCCCTCCTTTCGACCCAGGGCATTGGCGGCGAAGGGGCCGTCGGTCCGGTTCACCGGGATGATGGCGGTGCGGGGCACCACGCACATCTCGAACCAGTTCTGCTCGTCGTAGGTCTTCCAGGCGTAGACCCGGGCGAGTTCCGCATCCATGGCGTCCACGTAGCCGATGTGGACGAGGGGATCGCCCCGGTCCTTCCGGGCGAAGACGTCGAAGACCGCTTCCTTCATCTGGCTTCTCGGTGCGAGGATGGGAGGGCTCGTGAGGTGCGGCTGGCGTGGATGCCCGGGGCCCGGATGTCCCGGCATCCCGAGCCCGCGGCCGCATTCGGGGCGCGGACGGTCGCACGCACGAGGCTCACGCTGCACCCACCCCCAGGCGACGCAGGATGTCGCGGCCTCGCGCGGTGATACGATCGGTGGTCCAAGGGGGATCCCACACCTCCTCGATCTCCACGGCCCGGATCCAGTGCTCCTGCTCCAGCCGGTCGGTCACGTCCTCCCGGATGAACTCCATGCAAGGGCAGGCGGTGGCGGTGAAGGTCAGCCGGACCCGGGCGACGTCCCCGTCCATCTCGGCACCGTAGATGAGCCCCAGGTCCACCAGGGAAATGGGAATCTCCGGATCCAGGACTTCGTGGAGACATTCCAGCAGGGCTGCGTTCCGGTCTTCGGGATGCGTCTCCATGGGTTCCGACCAGAGATCCCGACCCCCACTCTTGTGCACGCTCAGGTGGCTCGGAAGCCCCACGTCCAGTACGGGCATCTTCACGGGCGGCGCCTCGCTGCGAAGTCCTCGCCGCGGCCGATCAGGCCGCCGCCTTGCCGTTGAGCCAAGCTTCCACCTGGCCCCGGGACTTCCTCACCGACTCCACGTACCACTCGTTCATGGGACCGCGGGCCTTCCACCGCTCGAAGACCTGGTTCCAGGAGATCTCGCCGCCCTCGAAATCCCAGTGCTTCGCCTCGGCGTCGTACTCGCAGGGGAAGGGGTAGTCCAGGACGAACTCCTTGTTCTCCTCGTCGTAGTGGGCAGGGGCACTCAGCCCCAGCGATTCGCAGAGGGGAACGGTGGACTGCATCCAGACCTGCCGGAGCTGGTCGTTCGTGAGGCCCTTGAGCTTGTAGTCCAGCTGCCCGCTGTGTCGCTTCATGTCATCGGGCAACCCGAACCACTCCAGGGTCATGGGGAACATCCAGTCCACGGCCCGCTGGAGCATCTCCCGGGCATGGTCCCCGGCCTTCGAGAGGCGGCGCATCCACACTTCGCCGTGGCGGAGGTGGAAGGTTTCCTCCATGTCCACCTTCACCAGCGCTCGCTTCAGGGGCCCGTACGACGTGTTCGCGTAGACGTCGCTCAGGAGGGTGATTCCCGCGCGGTCGAAAAACCCGTTGGCCACCACCAGCTCCGCCCAGTTGTCCAGGGGCTGGTCGAATCCGTAGGGGTGCTTGAACTCGTGGGGCTCACGGCCGTAGACCAGCTTCTCCTTGGAAACGCCCAGGTCCTCCAGGAGACGGTAGGCGATGTTGGCGTGGGCCAACTCGTCCTGGATGATGGCGTGGGCGCTCACCTGGGTGTTGGTGCTCGGCGCATGCTGCGCGGCACGCCAATAGGCAGGAGCGCTCATGAGTTCCGTGTCGGCCTGGACGGTGAGCTGCACGATGAGGGACTTCTTGTATCCCTCCGTCATCTCCTCCACCGACTCCACCATGTAGCCCTCGCGGACCTTCTTCTTGATCTCTTCTTCCGTGAACATCGACATGCGGTGGTTCTCCGTCTTCGATTCAGAGGCCCAACGAGGCTCGGATCAACGGGCTGATCCGTTCCGGGGTCCAGGGTGGGTCGAAGGTGAGCTGGACGTCCGCCTCCTCGACCCCTTCCACGGACAGCACGGCGTTCGTGGCGTCCTCCACGATCTGTCCGGCCACGGGGCACATGGGAGAGGTAAGGGACATGGTCACATCGACCCTGCTACCCTCGATCTCGACGTCGTACACAAGCCCGAGCACAACCAGATCGAGGTTCAGCTCCGGGTCCTTCACCCCGCGGAGCGCCTTCTTCACGTCCTTCTCCGTTACCACCATCTCGACTCCCAGTCGGTTTCCGGGTCCAACTCGACGATTGAATTCCCACACCCAGTACAGGGCGGACCCGCCCTTGTTTCCTCCCGTTCCCTGCGACCTCCGGACACGCGGCCACATCTACTCGGTCCGGGTGCCGCGGGAAGGGGGGCTTGGGTCGGCCCGAAGGACCGCTGGGAATTGGGCCGCACGAAACTTCAAATGTACCTCCGCCGCTTCTGCACGGGAAAGGCCGCGAGGGGCCATGGGGGGACACTCCTCACCCGGGGATCGAGGGGCACCTCGTGCGGAAGCCCCCGGCCCGCCTACCTTCTTCCTCCATGTCCACACTTCGGATCTTCACCGCACCCGGAGAGTCCCCGGACCTCCTGGAACTCCTGTCGGTTTCGGCTCAGGTGGGGGAGGTCGCGTCTCTGGGGGAGTTGGCCGGAGAGACGGGCCCGGCGGTGGTCCTGCTCTCCCGGAGCCTCCTGGCCGGGCTGTCGACCGAGGAGTGGTACGTCCTTCCCGAACACATCACCGTGGTGACCACCGATTCCCAGGCCCGGGCCGCAGCCGAGCGGGCGGGCCGACTCTGGGGTTCGGTCGATGCCGTCTCGGGCGGCGGCCTCGTGAGGCGAGGATGGTCGGAGCTCGACGAAGCCCTGGAGGGCGCCTTCCGGCACTCGCAGTCCCTCCTGGGTCGGGAGTTGCCCCGGTAGGCCCTACGCACACTCATTAGGAGCGCGTCAGGGGAGCGCACGACGTGATTCGCTCAGCAGAGGGCAAGACATGCGCATCGCCATCAACACCGGGGGCGGGGACGCACCCGGTCTGAACGCCGTCATCCGGGCGGTCGTCCTCTCCGCGGACAACCGCGGCTGGGAGGTCTTCGGCATCGAGAGCGGCTACGACGGTCTCTACAGCGGGGACCCGGATGGTGTGGTGCGCCTCACACCGGGATCGGTTCGCGGCATCACCCATCTGGGCGGAACCATCCTGGGCACCACCAACCGTGGCAACCCGTTCAAGGTCCCGCGCACCCTCCCGGACGGGACCACCGAGACGGTGGACCGGTCCGGGGACGTTCTTGCGGGGTTTCACAAACGGGGTCTCGATGCCCTCATCGCGGTGGGTGGGGATGGCTCCCTTCGGATCGCCGCGGAGCTGGCCAAGCAGGGACTCAAGGTCATCGGCGTTCCGAAGACCATCGACAACGACCTGGCCGCCACCTCCGTGACCTTCGGCTTTCACACGGCGGTTCAGACCGCCGCGGAGGCCATCGGCCGCCTCCACTCCACCGCGGAGTCCCACCGGCGAGTCATGGTGGTGGAGCTCATGGGCCGGGATGCCGGCTGGATCGCCCTCTTCGCCGGATTGGCCGGAACCGCGGACGTCATACTCATCCCGGAGATTCCCTACGATCTCGACAAGATCTGCGAGAAGGTGGAGTCCCGGTACGACGACGACGACGGCTTCGCCATCGTCGTCACCGCCGAGGGCGCCCGCCCCGTTGGAGGAAGCGGCACATACGTGGAGGAGCATCCCCGGGAGGGAATGCCCAGGTACGGCGGTGTCGGCGAGCGCCTGGCCGAGGAGATCGAGCAGCGGACCGGACGGGAGACCCGATCCCTGGTGCTGGGCCACCTCCAGCGGGGGGGCGCACCGGTAGCGTACGACCGGATCCTGGCCCTGAGATTCGGGGCCGCAGCAGTGGAGTTGGCAGCCCAGGGGCACTTCGGCTGCATGGTGGCGCTGGACCCACCCCACATCCACGCGGTGCCCCTGGACGAAGCGGTGGCGCGCACCCGACGGGTCCCCACGGACGGAGACGTGGTCAGCACCGCCCGAGCCCTGGGGGTCTCCTTCGGAGATTGACCCCCTACGGGCCCACGTCGGCTGCCGATGCCACTTGAGGGCCGAGTGCGGAGCGCCCCCCAGGTCTCTATCATGTTCCGCTCCTCCCACCGGAGTCCCGACTCCGCACCGCACACCCGCACGGCCCGAACAGCGTTTGGAGGTCCCCCATGATCCGTCGCAGCTCACTTCTTTCGGCCGGGCCGTGGCTCGCCTGTGCGTTGACCCTGCCCGCTCTCCCCGTTCCCGCACCCGCGCACGCTCAGGAGGTCCGCTCGCTGGCGCTGGAGCAGTACATGGACATGGAGACCGTGTCCGATCCGCAGATTTCCCCGGACGGCAGCCAGATCGTCTACACCCGAGGGTGGATCGACCCCGTCAATGATCGGCGGGAATCGTCCCTCTGGATCATGGACGCCGACGGCTCGCGCAACCGCTTCCTGGTGGACGGGAGTGGGGCCCGCTGGTCGCCCGACGGCACCCGGATCCTCTACGTGGCGCCGGGGGAGCCCAGCGGGGCACAGATCTACGTCCGCTGGATGGACGCGGAGGGTGCCACCACCCAGGTGACCCGCGTGGCGAACGGCCCAGGGAATCCTCGTTGGTCCCCAGACGGGAACCGGATCGCCTTCACCTCCCGGGTGGACGACCGGGCGGATTTCGCCGGAGTGGATCTGCCCTCACGACCCGACGGCGCGAAGTGGACGGAAGGCCCGAAGATCGTGGAACGGCCCGGGTACAAGCGGGACCGTCAGGGATATATCGACACCGGTTGGACCCACCTCTTCGTCGTCCCCGCCGAGGGTGGGACCGCCCGGCAGCTCACCCACGGGAAGTGGAACCATGTCGGGGTGAGCTGGACCCCGGACGGCCAGGAGCTGCTCTTCAGCAGCTACCGGGTAGATGACTGGGACCGGCCGGAGCACTGGCAGGAGTCGGAGATCTACTCGGTGCAAGTCGCCTCCGGGGAGATCACCCGCCTCACCGACCGTCGCGGTCCCGACGGCAGCCCCGTGGCCTCTCCGGACGGACGCCTCATCGCATTCATCGCCGGGGACGAGCACCGGGACACGTACCGGAACTCCCGCATCTACGTCATGAACCGGGACGGCTCCAACGTGCGGCTCATCTCCGGGGATTACGACCGGCAGTCCGGTGGGCTCCAATGGGACTCCCAGAGTCGGGCCCTGTACTTCAGCGTGTCCCGGGAGGGATACCGGAGTCTGCACCAGGTCTCCGTGGAGGGGGGCGTGAGACAGCTTTCCGACGGCGCGCAGCTCCTGACGCTCTCGTCCATGTCCCAGGACGGGTTCGCCGTGGGGACCATCTCCACGGCCCACGAGCCGGGCGACATCTACAGCTTCTCGGTGCGGGATCCCGGCAACGCCACGCGGCTCACCCGCGTGAACGAAGACGTCCTGGCCGGGGTGACGCTGGGTGAGGTGGAGGAGATCTGGTACGACTCGGACCCCTTCGACGTGCAGGGCTGGATCGTGAAGCCGCCGGACTTCGATCCCGACCAACGGTACCCGATGATGCTGGTCATCCATGGCGGTCCCCACGCCATGTACAACGGGGGCTTCAACTTCGCCTTTCAGGAGCACGCGGCCAACGGGTATGTGGTGCTGTACACCAACCCCCGAGGAAGCACCGGGTACGGCACGGAGTTCGCCAACGCCATCAACCACGACTACCCCGGCGTCGACATGCAGGACCTCATGCGAGGCGTCGACGAGGTCCTGGCCCGGGGGTACGTGGACCCCGAGAACCTCTTCGTGTTCGGGTGCTCCGGCGGCGGAATCCTCACGTCGTACATCGTGGGGAACACAGACCGCTTCCGCGCGGCGTCGGCCAACTGCCCCATCGTGAACTGGATCTCTGCCATGGGGACCTCCGACGCTATCGGCTACGCCCGCACCTTCGAGGCGCCCTTCTGGGAGGACCCGGCGGAGTGGATCGACCGCTCCTCCATCTTCTACGTGGGCAACGTCACCACCCCTACCATGCTCATGACCGGGGAGATGGACCTGCGGACCCCCATGGGCCAGACGGAGGAGTATTACCAGGCCCTCCAATACGTGGGCGTCCCGACGGTCATGGTGCGCTTCCAGGGGGAGTGGCACGGGACATCGTCCAAGCCGTCCAACTTCCTTCGAACGCAGCTCTACCTACGAAAGTGGTTCGAGAAGTGGGGGACCCACGACGACCCGCGGATCGCAAGTTGAAGATCGGGCGACCAGCAGGCCGCGGCCGTTGAACACTTCGAGCCCCTGGGCTGTCTCCTGACCGGGCAGGGTGGGCCCGATCCCGGGCCCACCCGATGCCCAGCACCGCCTCACCTCAATCCATCGGACTCATGCGCCCTGCTGCACGACGGACCCCGGCCCGGACGGCCATCACCGCCCTCCTCACCTTCTCCTGCCTGGCGGTCACTGCCACGGCCACCGCGGCTCAGACGGGGGACTTCGTCCCTGAAGCCGCCCGGAGTGCGGATTTTGAACTCTCCATCCGCAGCATCATGCGGGGTCCGGAACTGGTGGGTCAGGCGCCGGGGCAGGTGCGATGGTCGCCCGATGGAGCGTGGGTCTACTTCAGTTGGGTCCCCGGGGGCAGAGAATGGGACGCCCCACGGAAGCTCTGGCGCGTCCGGGCCGACGGCAGCGGTCTCGAGGAGGTGGATCCGGAGGCCGACGATATGCTGGACATCCGACTGTCGAACGGGGACACCTCGGCCGACGGACGCAGAAAGCTGGTTTCGTCCGGCGGCGACCTGTACCTGGTGGACCTCCGCTCCGGCGAGGTGGAGCAGCTCACGAACACGCAGGAGAACGAGAGCGGCGCACGCTGGATGCCGGACGGAGGCATCCTCTACCGGTCCGGCGAGAACCTCTTCCGCATGCGCGACGGCCGGGTGTCTCAACTCACCGACATCCGAAGCGGGAACGGGCCCCGGGACGAGCCCGAGGCCGAGGGACACCGAGCCTTCCTGGAGGAGCAGCAACTGGAGCTGTTCGAGCACATACGCCGGGAGAAGGCCAGGCAGGACTCGGCCCAGGCTCGCCGGGACCGGTCGCGGGCTGGAGAGCCCGAACCCTTCTACATACCCCAGGGGCAGAACCTCGGTCAGCTGTCGGCTTCACCCGACGGGAGTCACGTGATCCTGGGGACATTGTCCCAGGCCCGGGATGCCCGACCTACCATGGTCCCCGACTGGGTCACCGCCTCGGGATACACGGAAGAGCTGACGGTCCGCACCAAGGTGGGGGACGAGCAGGGAAGTTCCCGGGTTGGGATCCTCGCCGCCGCCACCGGTGACGCCACCTGGTTGGAAGCCGAGCCCGAGGGGTACGAGGGCGACACCGCCTGGAGCCTCAATGTCTTGGGGTGGAACGACGCCGGGACCCACGGCCTCCTCCTGCACCGGGTGGACGACGACACCCAATGGGTGCTCAGCACCGTGGACGCCGCCACGGGCGAGATGATCCACGTCGCCGAGGAGACCAACGAGGCGTGGGTGGGTGGCGCCTGCCGGTTCGGGTGCGTCGGCTGGCTCCCGGACCAGGACGTGGTCTACTACGTGAGCGAGGAGAGCGGCTTCGCTCACGTGTACACCGTGAATGCCGACGGAACGGGCACCCGGCAGCTCACCTCGGGAGAGTGGGAGGTCCTGGACATCGAGGTGGTGGAGGACGAGGAGCGGTTCTTCATCACCACCAACGAGGGCTCTCCCTTCAACCAGCACATCGGCTTCATGTCCTTCGACGGGGAGCGCCAGTATCTGACCTCCGGAGATGGGCGGTACCAGGGCAACCTCTCGCCGGACGGACGCCGCATCGCCGTGATCCACGACGTGGCCAACCGTCCCCAGGAACTCCACCTGGCCGAGACGCGGCGCATGGAGCGCATGGTGCAGGTCACGGATTCCCCGACCGAGGAGTGGAAGTCGTTCGACTGGGTCAAGCCGGAGATCGTGCAGTTCTCCGCCCGGGACGGCGTCATGGTCCCGGCCCGCATCTACCGTCCCGAGAGCGTGGGCGGCACTCCCAACGGCGCCGCCGTGGTGTTCGTGCACGGGGCCGGGTATCTGCACAACGTCCACAACTATTGGAGCAGCTATTACCGGGAGTACATGTTCCACCACCTCCTCGCGGCCCAGGGCTACACCGTCCTGGACATCGACTACCGGGGAAGTGCCGGGTACGGCGCCGAGTGGCGCACCGGCATTTACCGCTTCATGGGTGGGAAGGACCTCACCGACCAGGAGGACGGAGCCCGCTGGCTGGTGGCCAACGAGGGGATCGACGCCGGACGCATTGGGATCTACGGCGGAAGCTATGGGGGTTTCATCACCCTCATGGCGCTGACCACCGGCGACCAGGTATTCAAGAGCGGCGCCGCGCTCCGGTCTGTGACGGACTGGGCCCACTACAACGACGGCTACACCAGCAACATCCTCAACGACCCCCAGGAGGACCGGGAGGCGTATGTCCGGAGCTCACCCATCTACCACGTAGAGAACTTCCGGGACGACCAGCACATGCTGATCCTCCACGGCATGATCGACACCAACGTCCACTTCAGCGATGTGGTGCGGTACGCCCAGCGGCTCATCGAGCTGGGGAAGGAGAACTGGGAGTTCGCCGTCTACCCGGTGGAGAACCACGGCTTCGTGGAGCCCACGTCGTGGACCGACGAGTACCGACGGATCTTCGAGCTCTTCGAGCGGACGCTCTCGGAGCCGGACTGCACGGAGAACGGGAGGCTGTGCGCGGTGCCGGGGCGGTAGGGTGAGGGAGGCGCGGCCCTTCGACGGAGTGGTGAACTTCCCGGCGGGGACCCCGCGGCGGTAACCCCTGGATCGTGCCCATGCCGAAGCCCTTCCTCATCCTCCAGCTGCGCCCCGAGGACGCCGCGGCGGACAACGAATTTCAGGCCATTCTCCGTCACGGCGGGCTCCGGCCGGACGAGGTGGAGCGGGTCCGGCTCGTCCTCCAGCCCTTCCCCGGCGTGGCGCTGGAGCGCTACGCCGGGATCATCGTCGGAGGGAGCCCCTACGAGGTCAGCACCCCGGAGCGCGAGAAGCGGAACGCTCAGCGGGCCATCGAAGAGGGCTTCCGAGGACTCCTGGAGCGGGTGGTGCGGGAGGACTTTCCTTTCCTCGGGTGCTGCTCCGGGTGCGGGCTCCTTGGGTCCTTCGCGGGAGCGCCCGTGACGAGGACGTACCCCGAGCCCGTGGGCGGGGCCACCATCCGCCTCACTTCGGAGGGTCGAGAGGATCCCCTCCTGCGAGGGTTCCCCGACGAGTTTCGGGTCCTGGTCGGTCACAAGGAGTCGTGCGAAACGGCCCCTCCGGGCGCCGTCCTCCTGGCAGAGAACGACGCCTGCCCCGTTCAGATGTTCCGGGTGGGAGAGAACGTCTACGCCACCCAGTTCCACCCCGAGGGGGACCCGGAGGGATTCGCCGTTCGCATCGACGTGTATCAACACTACGGGTACTTCCCACCGGAGCGGGCGAACGAGCTCCTGGAAGCGGTGAAGGACGAGCACACACCGGTGCCTCAGGCCATGCTGGCCCGGTTCGTGGAACGGTACCGGAGGGGGTGATACGTAGGCAGCCACAAACACCATCGCCCCGGAGCCGAAGCTCCGGGGCGAACCCCTGTTGGGGGACGTAACCCGAAGTAGCAGATGGCCACGCCCCCAGGGCGTCGGCCTCTCTCAGCCTCCGCCGCCGCCCGCCAGACCCGGGGCGCGGCGCAGCACCACCTTCCGACCGTCTTCCCAGGCAAGCGTCAGCCTGCCGTCCTCCATGCTCATGGTGACGGTGATCGCATTCCCGCCGGTGCTCGTGTCCCACGCGTTCATGTAGGTCGGCCACTTCGCCACCCACGCCTCGTACGTGAGCTGGTTCCCGGACAGGCGATAGCGGCCTGAGTTCGCGGTGATGGACTCCCAGGCCTCGAGGAGCTGGGCGTCGGTCGCATCCTCGGTGAGGTCGGGCCGCGGCTCCGCGGTGTTCACGAACATCATGCTGTACTGGCCGGTGGCCGTGAACAGGTACAGGCCTCGTTGGGGGTTCTCGTTCACCGTCCCGTCAGCGGCAGTCCGGCTCTGGACGATCCACCCGCCGGCGAGATCGTCATAACTCTGCGCCGACAACGCCTGGAGGCTGGCCGTCAGAGCCAGGAGGACGAAGACGGGGACTGGCCATGCAGACTTTCTACACATGAGACCGACTCCGGCTGGGAGGGTGAGCGCGGAAGCAGGGCCTGCACGGTGTGGCACGCCGAGCTTCGACCCGATTCCCGGGAGGACACCGGGGATCGAAGCATCCACGCTAGTCCGAGGTCGGCACCGGGCACAATGAAAACCTCCATCCACTCCCTGTGCGGGGAGTGAGAGGTCGGCCACCTCACGTTGGCGGAGATCTTGCGGCGACCGCCTCGGGCGCGCCTTGTTGGACCTCGTCCCCCACAGGTTCCTCTCCCGCACCCCACCCATGCGAGACCGACCCCTCTGGCAAATCGCAGGCATCTACCTGGGCGCGGGCTGGATCGTGCTCCAGGTGGTGGATGTCCTGAGCCAGAACCTCGACCTGCCTTCCACCGTCTTCGCGTGGACACTGGTCTTCCTGGGCCTCGGATTCCCCATGGTGATGCTCACCGCCACCCTCCAGAGACGGCTGGCCGGGGAAGGGACGGAGGGCGGCTCCGGGATCATCCGGTTCTTCACATGGCGGAACGCGGTCATCGGCGGCGCAACGGCCTTCGGTTCCCTGGCACTCGCCACGGTGCTGGCCATGGGATTCAGAGCCTGGCTGGGGCAGTCCGGGACCGGTCCGGACACGTCCGTCGGTGAAAACAGCCTGGTGGTGTTGCCCTTCGCCTTCCAGGGAAATCCCGACCACGCGTACCTGGGTGACGGGATCGTGGACCTGCTCAGCACCAAGATGGACGGCGCCGGGGATATCCGTGCCGTGGACCCCCGGGCCGTCTTGAGCCTGGTGACCCGGGAGGGCTCCCCGTCGCTTGGGCCGTCGGAGGCCGCGACCCTGGCCCAGGAGTTGGGCTCCCGACTGTTCATCATGGGAAGCATCATCGAGGTGGGGGATCGGCTCACCATCACCGCCGCCCTGTACGACCCGCGCAGGGGCACCGAGCCCCTGGCTGAAGCCAGCGCCGCCGGCGAGACCGCGGGGATCTTCGAGAGTGTGGATGAGCTGGCGACCCAGCTCCTGGGGGGAGTGGCCAGCGGGCCAGCGGCCCGGGTTCGGCAGGTGGCGGCAGTGAGCACCGGTTCCCTGCCGGCGCTGCGGGCATACCTGGAGGGGGAGCAGGCCTACCGACGCGGTCAGTACCGGGAAGCGGTCTCCGCCTTTCAACGTGCCGTCGAGATCGACCCCACCTACGCCATGGCCTACTACCGGCTGAGCGTGGTCGCAGAATTCAGTACCCTCTCGGACCTTGCCCAGGAGAGCGCGGAGTTGGCATACCGCAACGCCGATCGGCTCTCGGAGCGGGACCAGGGGCTCCTGCAGGCATTTCTGGCCTGGCGCAGGGGCGAGCACGGCGACGCCGAGCAGCAGTACCGGCACCTGGTGAGGACCTACCCCGACGAGGTGGAGGCATGGTTCGAGTTGGGAGAGGTCCTCATTCACGGGAATCCCCTGCACGGCCGGAGCTTCCAGGAGGCGGGCGAACCCTTTCGGCGGGTACTGGAGCTGGATCCCGCCAACACGGCGGCCATGTACCACCTGGCCCGTATCCTGGCCGTGGAGAGCCGCTATGAGGAGCTGGACTCCCTTGTGGCCCTGCACAGCCGGCTCAGTCCTGGAGGGGATCGGGAAGTCGAGATCGTGGCCCTGCAGGCGTTCTCCCGTGCTGACACCGCGCTCCAGGACGCGGCCCTCGCCCGGGTTCGCGCCGCAGCGGACCAGGGGGTTGCCCTGGCGGGCTGGGATGTGACCACCTGGACCGACAACATCCAGGGCGCCCGGGCGATCATGTCGGCGATGGCCGATCCCACCCGTCCCCCCGAGGTACAGAACCAGGGATACGCCTACCTGACGCAGATCGCCCTGGCTCAAGGCAAGGCCACCGAGGCCCGGGCCCACCTGGAGCGGATGGAATCCGTCGACGCCGCGACCGCGCTGGAGTACCGAGCCTTCTTGATGGCACACCCCGCCTACCGGCCTTCCCCCGAGGAGCTGGACGCCACCATCCAGGGGCTCGAACAGCTGGACGCAGCCCGCGTGGCCGGGAGCGGGAATCCCAGCGGGTTGTTCAGCGTCCACGATCGCATTCACCCCCTGCTGAAGACCTACCTGCTGGGGATCGCCTACGGCATGAGAGGAGATTCGGCCCTGGCCTGGCAACGGGCGAGTGAGGCGGAGTCCATGGAGATGGGACCCGCGGAGGGGTCCTTGGCGAGGGACCTGGCCGCCAGCGTCCGGGCTCAGTTCTTCTGGAGAAGCAACCGACCCGAGGATGCGCTCAGGGAGCTGGACGCCATCGAACGCGAAGTCTGGTACCTCAGCACCCTGACCTCCCCCGTCTACGGCCAGGTCCTGGAGCGGTACCTCCGGGGAGAGATTCTCTTCCAGATGGGGCGTATGGAGGAAGCGATCCCCTGGTTCGCGAACCTCTCGCAGATCGCGCCCTACGAAGTGGCGTTCCGGCCGCTTGCCTACGAACGCCTGGCCCAGATCCACGAGAGCCTTGGTGACTCTGACGCTGCTCTGGACTACTACCGGAGATTCGCGGAGTTCTGGGTCGAGGCCGACCCGGCCCTGCAGCCCAGGGTGGGGGAGGCCAGTGCCCGGATCGAAGAGCTGCGCGAGGCCGTGACGCGACCCGAAGCCTCGACCTCCGGGAGCGGGGGCGCGGCCATCAGGTGAACCCGGCGGTTCGGGAAGGCGGCTTGGGATCGGGTGGCGCGCCAGCCCCGGTGCGGAATCGGCCCCGGGCACTCGGGGCGGCCGGACACGCATCACGACGGCAGCCGGATTGGGCCCGGGCGCTGCGATTCGGCTTCATCGCCCTCGCGGCGCTCCCCCTCGACCTGGCGGGGCAGGGCGATCGCGGGCCCTGGTGGTCGGCGCTCGACACTCTTTCGCGGGGCGTACACCTCATCACCCTGGATTCTCTCTATACGGTCCGGGGAACCACCGCCCGAGAGATCGCACTCCAACTCGCCGAACTGGGACCCCGCCGAGACGGTCGGTCGTTCCACGGATTCCATGAAGCGCCATGGCGGTGGAGTTACCGGACAGAGGGACTTTCGAACGGCCGCTGTCGACTCGTCGAGTTCAAGCTTGTGGCGCGGAGCGTCATCACACTCCCGCACCTCGCCGGAGACCCGCCGGTCCCCCGAGATCTCCGGGACGCCTGGGACAGCTACCTGGCCAACCTTCGTGCCCACGAGGAAGGGCACAGGGCCATCGCCCTTCGGATCCTCCGCCGCTTCGAGAGGCGTGCGGCCGCCATCAGACCGCTTCAGTGCGACCGCTTCCAGGGGCTGTTCGAGAGTATGACCGAAGAGGCCGAGGAAGAACTCCGGTCCTCGCAGGCCACCTATGATCGTGAGACGGACTTCGGACGCACTCAGGGAGCCGTCTGGCCTCCAGTCTTCGAAATCGTGGCTACCTCAACGACACCTGCCGGACGATAGACCGGGATCGCCTGCGCGATCGCCGGATTGGGGATGCTGCATCAACGACGGCTGGTGGATGCCTTCGCCGGAGCCGTCTTCGGAGTGAACGCGCTCCTGAGCCTCACCGATCAGGTAGCGCCGCTGGACGTCACGTCCTTCCCCGTGCCCGCCGGGATGTTGGCCGGTCTGATCCTGATTCGGTGTCGGAGGGCCCGGGGTTGGAGGAGGCCCATGCGCGCAGGCGCAGCTCCTCCTCGGCTTGAGCTCGCGGGGAGCGACGCCCGGGAAAAAAACGCTCGCTTTCAAGGAGGGCCATGCAGATGTTTCAGGTATGGCTCTACGACTCCACCCCAGGCGAATCACGCAGGCCCTCGGCATCATCGTCGTTATCCTGGTCTTGGCCCATGTGGCCATCCAGACGCTGCGCTTCATGACCGGGAACGACAGGTTGCACGGTCTCGTCTTCCTGTTCAGCCTGGGTGCCGAAACCAATATCCCCACCTTCTACGCCACCTTCTCCCTCCTCCTGACGGCACTCCTGTTGGCGGTCGTCGGCTTCTCACACCAGAGAGATTCGACCTTCGGGAGGGCCTACTGGCTCGTACTGGCCGGCATCTTCCTCTTCCTGTCCATGGACGAGATGTTGAGCTTTCACGAGCGCATGATCGATCCTTTGCGCAACCTGATCGGGTCCTCGGGACTCTTCCTCTACGCGTGGGTCATTCCGTACGGAATCGCGGTTGGCATCCTGGGGGGCGCCTACACACGGTTCCTCCTGTCCCTCCCCCGCCGGACGGCGCTCCTCTTCTTCCTGGCTGGGGGTCTTTTCGTGACCGGAGCCATCGGCTTCGAGATGTTGGGGGGTTGGCACATGGAGCGGTACGGCAGCGCCAATCCGTGGTACGTCGCGATCCAGACCATCGAAGAAGTCCTCGAGATGGTCGGCATCCTGATCTTCATCTACGCCCTGTTGGACTATGCCGACCAACATCTGGGGGGGTTGAAGCTCGACATTGCGTCCGCCACCGCCGAAGGACCTCCAGGGCCTTCCTGACCCCAGGAA
>CP070829.1:2375280-2397936 GCA_020344755.1 Gemmatimonadales bacterium | reverse complement strand
GCCCTCACCCCATTCCCATCACCCAAGGAGCACCCATGAAGCGTTGGATCGCGACGGGCCTCCTCTCGGGAGCGCTGCTCGGGGGCTTCACGGCCCCCGCGGCCGGCCAGGAGATGGACTTCCTCGACGTGGGAGAGATGGCGCCGGACGTACAGTTCCCGGGCGTCACCCGCTACGGAGTCCTCGACCAGCCGGTGAGCCTGAGCGACTTCCGAGGAGAGACGGTAGTCCTGGCCTTCTTCTTCCGGGTCAGGACCCGCGGCTGAACAGTCCAGATGGAAGCGTACCGTGATCAGTACGCAAGTCTCTTCAACGACGGCCGCGACGTGGTCCTGGTAGCCATTTCCGGGGACTCGCTGGAGGAGCTCCAGTCGTGGGCCGCCGATTCCGATTTCCAGTTCCTGTTCGGGAGCGATCCCGGCAGCTCCATCTATTCGGCGTTCGGGGGCGATCCCCGGGACAACGGGATGGTGGGGAGCAGGGCCGTCATCGTGGTGGGGCCGGATGGCCGCATCGCGCACGTCATTCCCCAGTTCAACCAGGTGGATCCCGCGGCCTACGAAGAGTTGGCCCGGGCCATCGACCGGGTGACGCCGGAGCCCGAGGGCAACTGAGCCGTCCGCCGGTGCCGCACACCCACGCCGGAGCCGTCGGGAGCGGGTGACGAAGGGCCCGGGAGCGCACACGCTTCCGGGCCCTTTTTCGTGCAGGCAGGCGCATCGTCGGGAGCCACCGACGGCAAGGCTCCGGGGCGTTGAGGGCCCACGGACGGCGAAGGAGCGGCGGGATCAAGTCCCCCCGGTTCGGCGACGCCCCGTGCCGCCGGCCCCGGGGCACCGGGGGCGTCGCCCCCGGAACTAGGAGCCCAGCAACTCCTCCACGGCGCCCAACAGGTCCTGGCTTCCGCCCACTCCCGTGTACGCCACCCGTCCTTCCCCGTCCACCAGCACCACGATGGAGGTGGTGGCCGCCTGAAAGGCCCTCACGGCATTTCCCCTCCCGTCCCAGAGGAACGGGTAGCCGGGTTCGTGGTCTTCGAGATGCCTGCGCACGCGGCGCTGGGACTGGGACACCGCAACGGCCACCGCGACCACGCTGACGCGTTCGCCGTAGCGGGCCTGGATCTCGTCGAGCTGGGGCTGGAGCGCCTCGCAGTTCTCGCACCAGCTCGCCCAGAACTCGATGAGGGCGGGCTTTCCGTCGAGATAATCGGAGAGCTGGACCGGATTGCCGTCCAGGTCCTCCAGGGCCACGTCCGGAACCGCGGTGCCCAGCGGAAGGCTCACCGTCGTTCCCTGAGCTGCCCCGGCTCCGGGAAGCAGGAGGGTGAGGAGGGTGGCCAGGAGAACGAACCCCAGGAGCCGGAGCCTCTCCGGGAGGGCCGGAGCGAGAGCGGCGGTATGGTTCGCCCGGGAGGTAGGGTGCATCACCAGTTGTACCCCGCTTGGAAGATGTAGTACTCGGCCACGACCAACATGACCAGGGCGGCGGAACGCTTCATCCAGACCATCCAGGGGCCGGACCTGGGCAGGCGGGCCAGCGCTCCGGAGGAGAGACCCACCACCACCAGGAGCGCCGTCATGCCCAAGGAGAAGACGAAGAGGTAGATGAAGCCCATCAGGCCGGCCTGGGTGGCGGCCACCCACGTCAGGACCACTGCGAAGGCCGGGGCCCCGCAGGGAGCGGCCACGACGCCCGAGCTCGCGCCCAGGAGGAAGACCGCCCCGTAGGATCCACCCTCCCGCTCCGAGGCCCAGGCCAGGAGCTTCCGGGGGACCGGGACCGGGAACACGTCCAGCATGAAGAGGGCGAAGACCACCAGGAGATTCCCGATGGCCAGCCGGGCCCAGGGGGAGGCGCTCACCGTACCGAACAAGGTTCCGGTGAGCCCCGCCAGCATCCCCAGGAAGGCGTAGAGCATGGCCATCCCCACCACGTAGGTGAGGGTCAGTCCCACCGTCCGGCTGCGGGGCTGATTCTCCCGCGCCGTTCCCGTGATCACCGACGCGGTGATGGGAATCATGGGGTAGACGCAGGGGGTGAGGCTGGTGAGGAGACCGGCACCGAACAGGGTGGCCACGGCCAGAAGCGGGCTCGCGGAGAGGGACTCCGAGAGGCCGGCGGCGGTGTCGAGCTGGACGGGAAGGGTCACGGACGGTCTCACACGGAAAGGAGCGCGCTGCGATAGCAAACCCCTCGTGTGAAGGCCGGGTTCCCGGGAAAGGCGGCACGGCGCCACCCGGAAGGGCCGTCCGTGCTCCGGGAGGTGGTCCTGCAGATCCGGTCGACGTTCAGCGGGTCCAGAGGAGGATGAGGCCGCAGGAGGAGCCGGTCCCGCTGAAGCGCTCCGGTACACCCAGGGCACCGGTGTAGACCTCGACGCCCTCCACCTGGTCCGGGCTGAGGAGCCGGTCCAGGACCGCAGGGTCATTTCGGCCCCCGGCCAGGATCACGACCCCGTCCACCGCAACCCGGGGATAGCACAGGCCTCCCCGCACCGCCAGCTCCTGAGCGCGCCGAAAGTAGACCGCCCGTTCCGGTGAGGTGAGCATGGCCCCCGGGACGGTCCGCATGTAGTCCGAGAGGCGGGGGCGCTTCCGGCGCTCCAACTCCTCCCGACCGATGAACGACCCGATTCCCTCGACCTGGCGATCGTAGAAGCCCACCCCGCGAAGAACCGAGCTCTGGCGGGAAACGGTCACGTCCAGCTCGTCCAGGACGTAGACGGGCCGCATGGGGATGCGGACCTGAAGCTCCTGGTCCGCTTCCAGGGTCAGCGTCCCCGCCTGAATCGGCTCGAATCCGACGCTGGTGGCCTGGACCCAGAACGTGCCCGCGCGTCCCGGGTCGAACCGGAAGATGCCCTGCTCATTCGCCTCCACGACCTGCACGAGCTCGCCTCCCTCCCGGAGGAGGTAGACCTCGGCGAAGGCCACCGGCTCACCGGAATTGCTGTCCACCAGCTGACCCATGAGAACCTGGCCACTCGCCGGTATGGCCCCGGCCAGGAGGCACGCGGCGCAGAGCGCGACAGCGGCGGAGCGGAAGTGAGGCATGGACCGAGTTGGGGGTGGTTTCGTTCTACTCCAGTGTACGTCGAGGCGGCCCGACGATTGCGACGAGCATCGAGGGCGGCTCAGAGCGTCCAGATCACGATGACACCGCAGGCCCGATTGCTGCCCGTGAATTCCATGGGGGTTCCGGCGCCGCCGCGGTAGATTTCCACGCCGGCCAGCTGGTCGGGGATCACCATGTCCAGCGGCGGCGGATCGTTGAGACCTCCGTTGCTGATGAGAGCCCCGTCCAGGAGGAGGGCGGGATAGCAGAGCCCGCCGCGGGTGCTCATCCCCTGAGCGCGGGTGAAGTACACCGTCCTTCCGCTGACGGCCACACCGGGGAGGCGGGACAGGTAGTCCGCGAGGCGGGGATAGTTCCTCTGCTCGAAGTCCCGCCGGGCCAGGAAGCTCCCGAACCCCCTCTGCACCCGCTCGTAGAACCCGTTCCGGCTCAGGGTGGGCTCCCGGGCGTTCACCGTCACCACGAGGCTGTCCATGTTGTACACCGGGCGGAGCCGGAGACGGAGGTTGAGAGTCTGCCCCGATGCGAGCGCGACCGGCCCGGCCTGGAGCGGCTCGTGTCCAACCGTGCCCGCTTGCAGGTAGTAGGATCCCGGGCCGTCCACCTCGACCCGGAAGCGCCCCGCGTCGTCGGCTTCCACGACCGTCACGAACTCCCCCGAGGCCCTCAGCACGTAGACCTCGGCGAAGGGAAGGGCGTCCCCCGAGGTGACGGACACGACCTGGCCCGCCACCACGGGAAGGGCTTCCCCGGTAGAGTCCTGCCCCTGCACGGGACGACCCCATGTCGCCACGAGGAGCACCACAGCCGCGAGGGATGTGGACGGAAGACGGAGCGAGGGGTGGCCCATGGGCAGCGGGGGAGGGGTTGTCGGGTGAACCGCTTTCGCTACCCCCGCCGGGGTCCATCGGTTCGCGCCCGCGACACCGTCCCCGGCGGGCCGGTCACGCGCGGCGCGAGCGTAATCCACTGCCGGGGGTGGCGTAGAACGAGGGTGACCGCCGGCCCGGGATCCTGCTCCGGGGACGGAGAAGCCCCTGGATGACGTGGTGCGTCCAAGGGGCGCGGAAGGGGAATGCGTCCGCTTCCGGAGAACGGATGACGATGAAGCCCGCGGATGCGGGCGGGGAGGGGAGGATGAAGCGCGGGATCGTATTCGGGGCGATCGCCCTGGCATGTTGGGTGCCCATGACCGCCAACGCTCAGGCCACGTCCGGGTCCCGGGCGGCGCAGGCGGAAGTCCTGGAGGAACAGGCCTGGCTGCTGGCGAACCAGGTACGGGAGTTCGAGACGGCGGCCGCGTACCTGCGGGCCGCGTCCCAACTCCGGGAAGAGCGGGGCGCCCGGGTCCGGGACCTGCTCAACGCCGGGCACTACCTCCACTACGCGAACCGGCTCCTGAGCGCGGTGTCCGCCTTCCAGGACGCAGCGGAAGTCGCGCGGGAAGGGGGCGACCAGGACACCGCGGAGCGGGCCCTGCGGAATGCGGTGTGGATCGCGGCGAAGGCCGGCGACCTGGCCACGGTCCGGGCACTTTCCGCCCAGGCGACACCCGGCGCGGACTGAATGAGCTCGAGCCACCCCGACGACCCGGCCTCCCCGGGGGCGACGGTCGTCGGGGCGGTGCGGCTGCTGCCACCCTGGCGACTCCCGATGTCGGGGAAGCCTGGGAGTCGAGCCGTCAGCGCCGCCGGAAGAGGGCCCCCACCGTGAGCGTGTCCCCGCCACCTGAGAGCCAGGGGCGTTGCACCGGGGAGAGCCCCAGCGCCGTAGCCTCGGCCTGAACATCCTCCGTCACCCGGAGCTGGATCTCTCCGAGGGTCCGTTCGGGGGGGGCCGCCTGGAGGGCGGCGACCAGGTGTTGGGTGAAGATCCCCAGGTCGCCGCTTCCCGGCGTCCACGCCGACCCGTCCGGCGCGGCGGCGATCCAGACCAGGTGACGGCCGGGCTCGTCCAACACCCGGGCCGATGCCTGGAGCGTGGCCCGAGTCCGTGCAACCGGAGAGAGAGAGGAGAGGACGTACGGTTCGGCTGAGATGAACCGGGTGGAAGGACGCAGCCAGGTCTCCACTCCCGGGTCGGCCATGCCCGCACCCTTGGGGGCCGGCTCGGAGCCTCGGCCGCCACTTAGCGCCCCCCGGTGGGAGGTGTCCAGGATCGCCATGGAGCGTCCGGCTCTCAGGGATTCCAGGAGGTAGCCGAGCTCGTCGTCCAGGAGGAGGGATGCCGTCCCCCCGGCCTCCGGCAGGACGAGCGCTGCATCATCCGACGCTCCTCCTCGCTCGGCGACGCCCAGGTCGACACCGGTCCGAATTCCCAGGCCAGAAAAGTAGAACACTGCCATTCCGCCGGGCCCAGCCTGCCCCAGGTGCTGGAGCACGCCGTTGGCCACGTTTCGCCGGGACGCGTCCGCGCCTGCCAGGACCACGACGTCCGACTCCGCGAACCCGAAATGCGAGACCAGGAGCTCGCGGACGGCGAGGACGTCCTGGATCGGCCCCGAAAGGTCGTGGGTCGCTCCGGGGTAGTCCCCCACGCCGACCAGCAGGGCGTAACGACCCGTAGAGGCCCCGGCGTTGTCGAAGGCGTAGGCCCGGGGGTCGGGGTCGGACTCCACCTGGAGCTCGTACGCTCCCTCTTCCCCCGGCGCGTAGGTGGTGGCCACGACCGAGTAGAGGCCCGGCTCCGGAAGGACCGCGGAGAGGCGGGCGTTCCGTCCTCCACCTCCGTCGTCGTCCATCGCCACCAGGGTCCCGGTGACCGGGCCGCCCCGGAGAAGGACCAGACGGGCGTCGAGGGTGTCGGACGCCATGGTCACGGAGAGGCGCTCCCCACCCGCGGCCTGGTAGCTCCACACGTGGTAGGCCGTGCCGTCCGGCAAGACGGGATCCGAGGGCGTGAGAAGCGCGGAGTGGGTCCGCGGCGGGCGGAGGCTCCTCCCTGCGCCGAGCTCGCTCCCCTCTCCGGCCAGGGTGACCATCAACTCGTAGCGCATCGGATCGAGACCCGTCTTCGCCCGCACCAGGACGGTGTGGGCCCCGGGCCCGAGCTCGGCATACAGGGGAGGGGGGGAAGCGAGGCCTCCACCGTCGTCCAGGGCGATCACCCCCCCGAGTGCGCCAGGCTCTTCCTCCACCAAGGAGAGCTCCGGACCCGGTCCCTCCCACGACGCCCAGACCGAGACCGCAGCCGAATCCGCCAGCTGAAAGACCCACGCGTGCGCCCGGACCGGGTCGTCGCCGGCCAGGGACCCCTGGACCGTCTCACCCGGCTCCAGCGGGGAGACCTGGAGGGTCGAGTCCGCCTCCGCCACCACCTCGGCGATCTCCCGCATCCACTCGGCGGCCTGGAGGCGGCTCGCCAGGGTCTCCGGTCGGAACTGGGGGAGGCGGGGTTCCTTGACCGGGGGTGGCTCGGCACACCCGGCGGCACCGAGGACGAGGAGGACCGCGAGAAACGGAGACCGACGCATGGAAGGGGGGTTCGGGGGTGAGATCCCGGCGGCCGGCCCGCCTTCCCGGCCCTGCGGATCCGCGCCAGGACGTTGGACCAGGCCCGGGTTTCGATCAAGGTAGCGAGGGGATTCGGGCAGGGGCAGATTGCGACGATTCCACCTTGAACGTCCAGGAGTCCCCATGTTCCAACGACGTGCCCCGCTGGGCCGGGCCCCGCATGCCTCGCTTTCCGCACTCTTCCTCGCGGCACTCGTGGCCGTTCCCACCTCGGGCGGAGCCCAGGAGCAGGAGGCCCTGACCCGGGCCGTGGAAGGCCTCGAGTTCCGGGAGATCGGACCCGCCATCATGGGCGGACGCGTGGCCGACCTGGCGATCCACGAGGACGATCCCGCGCTGTGGTACGTGGGATTCGCCACGGGGGGACTCTGGCGGACCCGGAACCACGGGATGACCTGGGAGCCCCTCTTCGACGACCAGGAGGTCGCCTCCATCGGCGCCGTGGCCCTGGCACCCTCGAACCCCAACGTGATCTGGGTCGGGACGGGAGAGCCGCAAAACCGCCAGTCGTCCCCCTACGGTGGCGGGGTGTTCCGCTCGCTGGACGGGGGAAGGTCGTGGGCGAAGCTGGGCCTGGAGGAGACCCGCCACGTCGGCCGCATCGTGGTCCACCCGGGCAACCCGGAGGTGGCCTGGGTCGCTGCGGTGGGGCACCTGTGGGGCCCCAACGAGGAACGGGGCGTGTACCGCACCACGGACGGAGGGACCACCTGGGAGCGGGTCCTCTACGTGGACGAGCACACGGGAGCCATCGACCTGGCCATGGACCCGGGGGACCCCAACACACTGTTCGCCGCCATGTACCAGCGCCGGCGGACCGTCTTCGGCTTCAGCGCCTCCGGTGGAGGGAGCGGCCTCTACCGCACGCTGGACGGGGGAACGAGCTGGCAGGAGATGACCGAGGGTCTGCCCGACGGCGACAAGGGACGCATGGGAGTCGACGTCCACCGGGGGAACGGGGACCTGGTCTACCTCACGGTGGAGGGGGCGTCCCCCGGAGACCGGGGGCTCTATCGGTCCACGGACCGGGGGGAGAGCTGGGAGCGAGTGAGCGGGAACAACCCCCGACCCATGTACTTCTCCATGGTCCGCATCGACCCCGGGAATCCGGACCGCATCTACATGGGGGGTGTGGACCTGCAGGTCTCCGATGACGGAGGCCGCACCTGGTGGGACTACGACGGCTATACGGAGATCCACGTGGACTACCACGCCCTCTGGGTGGACCCGAACGACTCCGACCACGTGGTGGTGGGGAACGACGGCGGGGTGGCCAGCACCTGGGATGGGGGACGGAGCTGGCGTCACCACAACAACCTGGCGGTGGGTCAGTTCTACGAGATCGGCGTGGACATGCGGGACCCGTACTACGTGTGCGGCGGCCTGCAGGACAACTCCTCCTGGTGCGGGCCTTCCAACAAGCTGGACAGCTACGGGATCGCCAACCGGGACTGGTACGACGTCTCCGGGGGGGACGGGTTCTACAACCAGGTCGACCCCACCGACTGGCGCTGGGTCTACACCGAGTCCCAGGGCGGCAACATCTCCCGCTACAACGCCGAGACGGGGGAAACCGCCGGCATCCGTCCGCTCCGGCGGCCCGAGCCCGAGGAGGCAGGGAGCGCCGAGGAGGGGGAAGAAGACGAGGACTACGCCTTCAACTGGAATGCTCCCATCGTGGTGTCCCGCCATGATCCCGCCACCATCTACATCGGTGCGGATCACCTGATGCGCTCACGGGACCGGGGTCAGAGGTGGGAGGAGGCCAGCCCCGATCTCACCACCGGGATCGACCGGGACACCCTCACCATCTTCGGCCGGGCCCTGTCCGAGCCCCACCTCTCCCGGAACGACGGGATCAGCCGCTACGGCACCATCACGACGGTGGACGAATCCCCCCTGGACCCGGAGCTCCTCTGGGTGGGGACGGATGATGGCCGGGTGCACGTGACCCGGGACGGGGGAGGCTCCTGGACCGAGGTGTCCCGCGGGGTCCCCGGGCTGCCCGGCCGGCGCTACGTGAGCCGCATCGAGGCGTCGATGCACGTGGAGGGAAGGGCCTACCTGACCTTCGACGGTCACTACGACGACGACTACTCCCCCTACGTCTACGTCACGGAGAACTTCGGCGAGGACTGGCGGAGAATCACCGCCGGTCTCCCGAACCACTCCGTGAACGTGGTGCGGGAGCACCCCGAAACCGAGGCCCTCCTCTTCGTGGGGACCGAGGTGGGTCTCCACGTGTCGGTGGACCGGGGGGCGCGGTGGCACCGGCTCAAGGCCAATCTCCCCACCGTTCCCGTGGACGACCTGGTGATCCACCCCCGGGACAACGACCTGGTGGTGGGCACCCATGGTCGATCCATCTGGATCCTGGACGACCTGGCTCCGCTCCAGGAGATGGCCGCGGACGTCGTCTCCCGGGCTGCACACCTCTTCCCGGTCCGGCGGGCGACCCTGTGGTCCCGGGCCGGTGGATGGCCCTTCTGGGGAGACCTCTTCTTCGGGGAGAATCCGCCCGACGGCGCTCTGGTCCGCCTCCACTTCGCCGATTCCATTCCGGCGGACTCGGCGGCGCTGGTCGTCATCGACGCCGCGGGGGACACGGTCCGATCCCTGGAGGTGTCGGGCGAGGCGGGGCTCACCACCGTGGTCTGGGATCTCCGGTACGACGATCCGTACCCGTCGGAGGGGGAGGAGGCCGGAGGCCGGTTCGGCCCCCCGCGGGGCCCCACCGTCCTGCCGGGCCGGTACCGTGTCCACCTCCGGGTGGGCGAGATGGAAGCGAGCCGAGAGGTGGAGGTGCGCCTGGACCCCCGCGTGGAGACGACCCCAGAGGCGCTGGAAGCGAGGCAGGCGGCCCTGATGGATGCCCACGCCCTGGCCGCCCCGCTTCGGGAGGCCCAGAGCCGGATTCGGGAGCTCCGGGACCGACTCCGGGAAGCGGACGAGCTGTTGGAGGACCACGAGATGGCCCCCCGAGCCCTCCGTCAGACGGTGGAGGAGCTGCTGGAACGGGTGGACGAGGTCTCCGACGAGCTGGGCGATGCCAACTCCGGGGTGCGCGTGGGTCGCGCGGTGCAGGGGAGCTTCGGTCCGCCCACCGCCGACCAGCGCTGGCAGCTGGACCGGGCCTGGGAGGTTCTCCCCGGAGTGGTGGAGGAGGTCAACCGGATCCTGACCGTCGACATGCCCGAACTCTATCGGGAACTCGACCGGCGGGGCATCCGCGAGGAGCTCAGCGGACCCATGGAGGTTCCCCGCCGACCCGGGGGGTGACCGGAAGAGAAACCCGGGCGGGGGCCCCAGCCTCCCGCCCGGCCGCTCAGCACCGCATGGGCGCTAGCGGGACCGGTACTCCCGGGGGACGCTCGAAGGGTCCCACTCCAGGCTACTCCGGTCCCATCCAGCGGTCTCCGCGGCGGCCCGATACGTGTCCTCCAGAAAGGCCATGAGGGTGGCGTCGGGCTCGTCCGAGGTGCGGACCGCCTCGTACTCCAACACGAACTCCCCCAGATCGGAATTCCAGGTGGTGGCTGCGGGCCGGACCTCCCTCTCCGCGAAGCCCTCGGGCGTCGGGTAGGCGTAGGAGTAGAAGAGCGGGGCAGGGAAGGCCGCCCCTCCGGGCCAGAAGCCGGCACTGCTGACCTCGTGGGAATAGGCTTCCCGGGTGATCCAGTCGGGGAGGTTGGGAATACCACCCGGGTGCTCGGGCGCGGGCCGTCCGCTGAATCGGGTCACCGCGTGGTCGAAGCTTCCCCAGAAGAAGTGAACCGGGCTGCACTTGCCCAGGAAGCGGGCGCGGAACCGCTTGAAGACGCCGTCCACGGTGGTGAGGACCCGGAAGAAGCGTTCCACGGCCTCCGCGTCATAGGCCCCGTGTTCCCGGTCCTCGGCGAAGGGAATGGGGGACTCCACCTCGTTGGGACGGTCGTGGATGCGGGTCGGTGCCCCTACCGAGTCCAGGGCGTCCATGACTCTCCCGTAGAAATCGGCCACGGGCATGGGCTCCAGGGCGAACTCGGAGGCGGCGCCCCTGGAGGTGGTCACCGACAGGCGATGCCCGATGAGGTCCAGGTCCACCTGCAGGGCGCCGTGGCCCAGGGGGACGGGCGAGGTGGTGAGGCCCCGGGAGGTGAGGTAGAGGGGCACGTGCCAGGAGTGGTTCTGCCACGGAGCCCGGGCGACCCGGATCTTGCCGACGATCTGGGTCCACAGGTGGAGGGTGGTGCAGGTCTCGGCCCAGGGCTCGAAGGGGAGCGCGGGCCACGCGGGGTGTTCGCTCATGGAGTCTCCTCGCGTCTGGCGGACGAGCCCGAGACGGGGGTAGGACTTCGCGCCACCACCTGGACCACGTGGCTCGGCCCGTGGTGCTTGGTCCCCTCGTGGATCTCCCGCTCCGTCTCGAGGGCCACCTCGAGGTCCAGGCCGGCCAGCTCGTCCCGCAGCTCCTCGAGCCTCACGAGGCGGTCCGGATCCGGCGGGCCCCCCGTGCCGTACTCCAACTGGCGGGGAGTGTACGCCTCCAACACCAGGACTCCCCCGGGCTTCAGCCCCTGGACCACCCGGCGGTGCAGGTCCGCGCGGACATCCGACGGGAGGTGGCACCAGATGGAGATGACGGCATCCCACCCGCCGGGCTCGATGTGCAGCTCGGCCAGGTCCGCCGTCACCGTCTCCACCACGACTCCCCGCTCATGGGCCAGGTGGCGGGCCCTCTCGAGCCCCACCCGGGACCGGTCCACGGCGACCACCCGGTGACCGAGGCCCGCCAGGAAGACCGCGTTCCGGCCCTGACCCTCGGCGAGACACAGGGTGCGGGAGGCCTCGGGGAGGGAGGAGGCGTGCTCCCGGAGGAAGTCGTTGGGCTCGGTCCCGTAGAGGTAGTCCTCGGCGGAGTACCGGGTGTCCCAGATGTCGGATGGTCGTTCGTCTCGAGGCATGGGACCGCGGAGGGATGACGGTGTATGTTGAGGGGACCCGAACCGCACGGGGTCGACCGTTCACCAAGGAGACGATGATTCCCCCTTACGAATCCCCTCCTGAAAGAGAGGGTCCCGGACGCGTTCGGGCCAGCCTCCTCGTCATGCTCGCCCTCGGCGTACCCCTGGGGCTGCTCTCCGGGTGCGGTGATGCGGGGAGTGCTCCGGGCGGGACCTTGGAGGGCGTGGCCGTCCGCCTGGGGCCGGCCACCCTGGAGGACCTCACCCCGATCCCGCAGGCGGAATGGGTCCAACTGGTGACACGCCTGTCGGAGGCCGGGGGCTTCTTCGACACGGACAACCTGATCTCCAACGAAACCTCCTACCTCCACGTGCTGGGTCCGATGCGGGAGATGGGGGTGGAGGGAGGCGCGTACATCGGGGTGGGCCCGGACCAGAACTTCAGCTACATGGCGCAGCAGCGGCCCCACATCGCCTTCATCATCGACCTGCGCCGGGACAACCTCATCCACCACCTCCTGCTCAAGGCGCTGTTCCACGAGGCGGAAAGCCGGGTCGAGTACCTGGCCCTTCTCTTCGGCCTCCAGGTGCCGGAGGATCCCTCGCAGTGGTACGACGCCTCGGTGGGGGAGGTGCTGGAGTACCTGGACGGCGTGCCCGGGGGAGCGGGCTCGCCCCAGGCCGAGGAGGCCCTGGCTCGGGTCCGGGAGCGGGTCGAGACCTTCGGCCTGGATCTGGGAGTGGAGGGCTGGTCCACCCTCATCCGCTTCCATCAGACCTTCATCGAGGAAGGTGCCGGACTGCGGTTCACCTCGTACGGGCGGCCCACCCGTCCCTTCTATCCCACCTTCCGGGAACTGGTCACGGAGACGGACCTGGAGGGGGAGGCGGGGAGCTACCTGGCCCGGCGGGACGACTTCCTCTTCCTGAAGGCGTTGCAGGAGGCGAACCGTGTGGTGCCGGTGGTGGGGGATCTGGCCGGGGCCTCGGCCCTCCGGTCCGTGGGGGACGAGATCCGCAGTCGCGGCCTGACGGTGCGCGTGCTCTACACCTCGAACGTCGAGTACTACCTCTGGGGTGCCGCCACCTTCCCCACCTTCGCGGCAACGCTGGCGGAGTTGCCCATGGACGAGCACAGCGTCGTCATCCGGAGCGTCTTCCCGAACACCGCCAACCACCCCCACACCGTGCCGGGCTTCCCCTCCACCCAGACCCTCGTCCCCCTGGAGACGGTCCGGCGGGTGGTTCGGGGGACCGGATACCGGGGCTACCAGGACCTGGTGGTCCGGGATGCGGTGGACCCCCGCCCCGGCGGTGCCTGAATCCGCGGAGGCCGGGCTCCGTAGGGAGAGCGGGGCCCGACCGACCGGAGGAGTCCGTAGGAAGAGCGGGGACCCGACCGACGGGAGCATTCCATGGAGGAGATCGAGATGACGTACGCAGACGGAGAGGCCGCCGGCGCCGGCGGTGAGCAGGAGCGGGAGCGGGTCCACACCACCGGAGACCGGCTGCTGGAGACGGTGAAGCGCATCGTCCGGGAGGGGAACGCTCGCCGGATCGTCATTCGGAACGACGAGGACAAAGTGATCCTGGAGTTCCCGCTGACCGCGGGCGTGGTGGGAGCCGCCCTGCTTCCGGTCTGGGCGGCCGTGGGCGCGGTGGCCGCGCTGGTGGGGAACTGCTCCATCGAGGTGGAGCGGCGGGAGGAGAGGGGGGCCGAGGGCGAGGAAGACACGGTCTAGGCTCCCGGGCGCCGAGCCCCGGGGCTCCCTATCTTGGCCCCATGCCCGAGCTTCCCGAGGTCGAGACCTACCTGGACGCCTTCCGGTCCCGGATCGTGGGCCGAACGCTGGACTCCATACGGGTCCGGTCCCCCTCCCTGCTGCGGACCTTCGATCCGCCGGTGACCGAAGCCGTCGGCCGGCGGGTGATCGGTCTCCGCCGGTTGGGGAAGCGGATCGTCTGGGAGCTGGAGGGCGGACTGTTCCTGGTGTTCCACCTCATGGTCACCGGGCGGTTCCACCGGAAGGCCCGGAGGGCGCCCCTGCCGCGGAAGAACGTCCACGCCGCGTTCGACTTTCCCGACGAGAGCTACTTTCTCACCGAGGCGGGCACCCAGAAGAAAGCATCGCTGCACCTGGTCCACGGCGAGGAAGGCCTGGCGACGCTGGATCCCGGAGGACTGGAGGTCCTGGACGCCTCGCCGGACGACTTCCGTGAGGCCCTGGTCCGCGAGAACCGAACGCTGAAGCGGGCGCTCACCGATCCCCGGATCTTCTCAGGAATCGGGAACGCCCACTCCGACGAGATCCTCCACTCCGCACGCCTCTCCCCGGTGCAGCGCACCCGGAATCTCTCCCCGGGGGAGGTGGCGCGGCTCCGTGAGGCGGTGGTGGAGAACCTCACGGTCTGGACGCAGCGCCTGCGCGAGGAGCACGAGGGGCGATTCCCCGAGAAGATCACCGCCTTCCATCCGCAGATGGCCGTCCACGGGCGGTACGGCTCTCCGTGCCCCGTGTGCGGGGAGCCCATCCAGAGGATCGTCTACGCGAGCCGTGAGACCAACTACTGCCCTGGCTGCCAGACCGGAGGGAAGCTCCTGGCGGACCGGGCGTTGAGCCGGCTCCTCAAGGAGGACTGGCCCCGGACCCTGGAGGAGCTGGAGGAGCACCGGGCACAGCGACACGGGGGTAGCGGGAAGGCAGGGGCGCCATGAAGGTCCTCTCGGTGAACGTCGGTCGGCCCCGGGAGCTGGCCTGGCGGGGGCGGATCCTGACCTCTGCCATCGTCAAGGAGCCGGTCTCCGGCCCGGTGGGGGTCGGTGCCATGGGCCTCGACGGCGACACCCAGGTGGATCGTCGGGTGCACGGGGGCGTGGACAAGGCGGTGTACCTCTACCCGTCCGAGCACTACGCCACGTGGGAGGTGACGCTGGGACGGACCCTCGAGGCGGGTGCCCTGGGAGAGAACCTCACCACCGGGGGCGTCCTGGAAGACGAACTCCACGTGGGAGACGTGGTGGAGGTGGGCCGGGCGGTCCTCCAGGTGGCCCAGCCCCGGCTCCCGTGCCTGAAGCTGGCCGCCCGGTACCAGCGGGAGGATCTGCCACGTCTCTTCGAGCAGGCGGGACTCCCGGGGGTCTACTTCCGGGTGCTGCAGCCCGGGCCCGTGGAGGCCGGGGACGCGCTCCGGGTCGTGGAGCGGCACCCGGAGGGCTGGAGCATCCCCCGGGTGTTCCGCCTGCTGACCCGGGAGCGGGAGAGCACTCCGGAGGCGGCCCGGCTGGCCGCCCTCGGGGTCCTGGGGAAGGGGGCGCGGGAGACGTTCCGAAAGCGCACGGGTGTTTCCGCGACCCTGGTGGGTGCCGGGCCGCGGGAGACGGCGGGTCTGGCGGACCTCCTCCGGGCCGCCGGGCTCCCCATCGACGGGTTCCCGGGGGACGCGTCGGTGGTCCTGGTGGCGGAGACGGAGGGTCGGGTGGCCGGGGGCGTGGCCCTGGAGCGGTGGAACGAAGCGGTCCTCCTCCGGTCGCTGGTGGTGGCGGAGGGGAGCCGGGGTGGAGGGCTCGGGTCCGCGCTGGCGGTGGCGGCGGTGGCCCGGGCCCGAGCCGCGGGGAGCGAGGCCGTCTACCTGCTCACCGAGACCGCGGAGCGCTTCTTCGCCGGGTTGGGGTTTCAACCGGTGGAGCGGTCCGAGCTCCCCGGGGCCCTGTCCGGATCGGCGGAGCTTCAGGGCGCCTGTCCCGACTCGGCAGTGGCCATGCGGCTGGAGTTGCGAGGGTCCTGACCCCTCGCTCGTCGGCAGGAGGGTCGAGCCGTGAGGCGACCCGCTAGCGGCGGACGGTCAGGACACCGCTGGACATGGGGACCGAGGGCCCGCCCACCCGCACCGACGAAGCGCAGCCTCCCTGGACCGAGATGCTCAGCTCCAGCCGGGAGGGCCGCCCCATCTCCAGCCCCTGTTCGATGGACCAGGCCCACTCCCCCTCGGGCGAACGGTACCCCAGGTAGGCGCCCAGGGCCGCCGCGGCGCTCCCGGTGGCCGGATCCTCCGGTACCCCGGCGTCCGGGGCGAACATGCGGACGTGGATGTCCACCCCTTCGCCCCTCCCTCCCGGCGCCACCAGGTAGACCATGCGGCTCTCGGAGCCCTCGGGGAGGAGGCGGGCCCAGGCCGTGTTGTCCAGGACCGCCGCCTCGGCGGACGCCAGGTCCCGAAGGGGGAGAATGAGGAAGGGCAGCCCCACCGAGGCGAAGGCCGGTTCCAGGCGACCCCGGACGCCCAGCGCGCCTCCATCCATCCCCACGGCCTCCCCGGGGAGGGACACCAGGGAGGCGGTGACGTCCGCCTCCCAGGCCAGGGGGACCTCCCGAGGCGCTCCCGCCGCCGTCAACTCCGCGGAGACCGGGCGTCCGTCCCGCATGGTGACCCGGACCGGTACGGGACCCACCACCTCCTCCAGCACCAGCGTCGCGTCTCCCTCCCGGAGCTCCACGGCGCCGGCGGAGGCGAGATGGAAGGCCGTCCCCACGGTGGGGTGTCCGGCGAACGGCACCTCCCGTCCCGGAGTGAAGATGCGGACGCTCCGCGTGCCCTCGGGGGTCGCGGGCGGGAAGACGAAGACCGTCTCCGAGAGGTTGAGCTCCTGGGCGATGGCCTGCATCTCCTCGTCCGTCAGGCCCCGGGCCTCCGGGAAGACCGCCAGGGGATTCCCGGCGAAGGGCCGGTCGGTGAAGACGTCCAGGGTGTGGTACTCGTATTCCACGGTGGGGGGGTCGAGGGGGCACGGGTGAGGCGTGACTGGCGGTGAACCTATCGCCCGGGTGCCGGAATCGCCTACCATCCGGGATGCTTCGATCCGTGCGACTGAGCGGGAGCGAGCCCGGACCCACCTCCGGCCACCCCTTCGACCTCCCGGCCCTGAGGGGGGTCGAGGAGATCGAGCTCCGGGCACCGGTGACCTTCTTCGTGGGTGAGAACGGATCGGGAAAGTCGACGCTCCTGGAGGCGCTGGCGGTGGCCACGGAGCTACCCACGGTGGGATCGGCGCCGGCGCACCGGGACCCGACATTGGCCGCGGCCGCGAAGCTGGCGGCCACCCTGAGCCTGGGGTGGTCTCGCCGCCTCCAACGGGGCTTCTTCATCCGGGCGGAGGACGTCTTCGGATTCATCCTCGCGCTGCGGCGGCAGCGGGCGGAGATCGAGGGGGAGCTGGCGGAGATGTCCCGGCGGATGGAGGGTGCCTCCGAGTACGCCCGGGGCCTGGCCCTGGGCCCTCATCGCTCGTCGCTGGCGGACATGACCCGGCGTTACGGGGAGAATCCCGACGCCCGCTCCCACGGCGAGACCTTCCTGCACCTGTTCCGGGAACGGTTCGCCCCGGGGGGGCTCTACCTGATGGACGAGCCGGAAGCCGCCCTGTCCCCTCAGAGCCAGCTGGCTCTGGTGGCGCTCATGGCCGACGCGGTGCGGGCCGGGGGGCAGTTCATCGTGGCGACCCATTCGCCCATACTGCTCGCCATCCCGGGATCGGTCCGGCTCTCCTTCGACTCGTCGCCGCTCTCCACGGTGGCGTGGGAGGAGCTGGATTCCGTGCGACTCTGGCAGGACCTCCTGGCGGGGCCGGACCGGTTCATGAGACACATCTGGCAGGACGTGGAGTGATGGGGAACCGCCCGTGGGACGCCGATTTCATCGTCGTGGGCTCCGGCTTCGGTGGAGCGGTATCGGCGCTGCGGCTGGCGGAGAAGGGGTACTCGGTGGTGGTGCTGGAACAGGGGAGGCGCTACCGGACCGAGGACTTCCCAGCCACCAACTGGTCCCTCCGGAAGTACCTGTGGGCTCCGCGCCTGGGCCTCCACGGGATCCAGGTCCTGACCTTCCTCCGCCACGCCCTGGTCCTCCACGGGAGGGGGGTGGGCGGGGGGTCCCTGGTCTACGCCAACACCCTCATCGAGCCCGAGGCGTCGGTCTTCCATGACCCGGGGTGGGGACCCGGCGACTGGGCGGAGCGGCTTCGGCCCCACTACCAAGAGGCCCGGCGGATGCTGGGCGCCGTCCCGAGTGAGGGGGTGGGCCGCACCGACGAGCTGTTGCGGGAGATCGGGGCGGAACTCCGGGGCGAGGACACCTTCAAGGTGCACGACGTGGGGGTCTTCTTCGGCGAGGCGGGCCGGACGGTGCCGGATCCCTTCTTCGGCGGCGCAGGGCCCGACCGGACCGGGTGCACCCGTTGCGGCGCCTGCATGATCGGGTGCGGCGTGGGCGCCAAGAACACCCTGGACAAGAACTACCTGTGGCTCGCGGAACGGCGGGGCGTGCGGATCGTGCCCGAGACGGAGGCGTTGGGAATCCGGCCCGAGGAGGGTGGCGGGTACGTCGTCGAGACCCGCCGTTCCCTGGGGCTTCGTCGGCCTCGCCGGAGCTGGCGGGCGCGCCAGGTGGTGGTGAGCGGTGGAGTGGTGGGGACGGTGCAGCTTCTCCTGCGCTCCCGTCAGTGGGGCTGGCTCCCCGAGCTGTCGCCCCAGGTGGGCCGGTACGTGCGGACCAACTCCGAGTCCATCCTGGCGGCGGACTCGCCGGACCGGGAGGCCGACTGGACGGGCCAGGTCGCCATTACCTCCGGCGTCCGGCCCGACGAGCGCACACACCTGGAGATGGTCCGGTTCAACCCGGGCTCCGACGCCCTCTTCTGGCTGACGGCGCCGCTCACCGACGGGGGCGGGGCGGTGCCCCGCCCCCTCCGGCTGGTCTGGAACCTGGTCCGGCATCCGCTCCGTGCGCTCCGGAGCCTGTGGCCCTTCAACCGGGCGGTTCGCACGGGGATCGTCCTGGCCATGCAGGCCACGGAGGGGCACCTGGAGCTCGGGCTGCGGCGTCGTTGGTGGCGAGTCTGGCGGCGGGGGCTCGCTTCCCGGGTTCCGGCGGGGCAGGATCCTCCCGTCTCCTACATTCCCGTGGCCAACGAAGCGGCCCGGCGGCTCGCCGGCCGCATGGGCGGGGAGGCGTGGAACACCTGGCCGGAGGTGGTCCTGGGCGCCCCCACCACCGCCCACATCCTGGGGGGATGCCGCATGGGGGGCTCCGCCGAGGAAGGCGCCGTGGGATTCGACGGCCAGCTCTTCGGATACCCGGGGCTCTACGTGGTGGACGGGTCGGTGGTCCCGGTGAACCTGGGGGTGAACCCGAGCCTCACCATCACCGCCCTGGCCGAGCACATCATGGCCGGAGTGCCGCCGGCCGCCGAGGGTGCCGGCACCGGGGCGCGGGTGGCCGAGGCCAGCGCGAGCCGGGCCTCGGATCGGACCCCCGGGGGATAGGAACCGCGCCCATGCCAGCCCGGGCCCGGGAACCCGGAGCCGGGCTCCGTGGTTAAGGAGGGGCCGGCGGCGTGTACCGGTAGCGAGCGAAACGTCCCCCTCTCCCCAGCCTCCCATGTGGATCAAGAAGAAGCCCTCCTGGGACACGATCCCTCCCTCCGAGATCACCCCCTACGACGTCTACCTGAATCGTCGCCAGTTCATGGCGGCGGCTGGCGCGGGTGTGGCGGCGGCGGCGCTGGGTCCCAGCGCGGTGGCCGCGGCGGTGCGGCGCCGGGCCCAGGAGGCGCAGGTGGGAGAGGTGGCCTTCGGTGAGGAGCTGCGGGGCGAGCTCAACGACTACGACCTCATCACCACGTACAACAACTACTACGAGTTCGGGACGCGGAAGCAGGACCCGGCCCAGAACGCCGGGGACTTCAGGCCCGAGCCGTGGTCGGTGGAGGTCTCGGGGGAGGTCCATCGGCCGGGGCGCTATTCGGTGGAGGAGCTGGTGCGTCCCGACGAGGTGGAGGACCGGATCTACCGGCTCCGGTGCGTCGAGGCGTGGTCCATGGTGGTCCCGTGGCGTGGCGGGGCCTTCCGGAACCTCCTGACGCGGGTGGAGCCCACCTCCAACGCGAAGTTCGTGGCCTTCGAGACCGTCTACCGGCCCGAGGAGATGCCGGGCCAGCGGCGGCGGGTGCTGGAGTGGCCCTACGTCGAGGGACTCCGGATCGACGAGGCGGCGAACGAGCTGACCTTCCTGGCCACCGGGCTGTACGGCCGGGACCTGCCGAACCAGAACGGCGCCCCGCTTCGGCTGGTGGTGCCGTGGAAGTACGGCTTCAAGAGCATCAAGTCCATCGTGAAGATCACCTTCACCGAGGAGATGCCGCCCACCTCCTGGAATCTCTCCGCACCCCATGAGTACGGTTTCTATGCGAACGTGAACCCGGAGGTGGATCACCCCCGGTGGAGCCAGGCCCGCGAGACCCGCTTGCCGGGGATCCGGAAGTCGCCGACGACCATGTTCAACGGGTACGGGGAACAGGTGGAGCACATGTATCGCGGGATGGACCTGACGCGGTGGTATTGACCGGGTCCCACGAGCCCTCCGTGACGCCATCGCCGCCGGAGCCGGCTCCGCGGCCGGGGTCCGCCCGGTCGCGCCGCCGCCGGGTCCTCCTGCTCAAGTCGGCGGTGTGGGTGGCCTGCGGCTTCCCCCTGGCCCGGGGGCTCTACCGGTGGTTCCTGGGGGACGGTCTCGGGGCCAATCCGTTGGAGGCCATGATCCTGGGATCCGGGCTTTCGGCCTTCGTGATCCTAACGGCTTCCCTGGGCGTGACGCCGATGCGGCGCATCACGAGGTGGAACGATCTCCAGAAGGTCCGCCGGCTCCTGGGGCTCTGGGCCTTCGCCTACGCCCTCATCCACGTCTCCGTCTACCTCTGGCTGGACCAGGGCTGGGCCTGGGGCTTCATCGTGGAGGACGTGACGGAGCGGCCCTTCATCGTCGTGGGGACCCTGACCTTCCTCCTCCTGGTTCCCCTGGCCCTGACCTCCACCCGGGGCTGGATCCGGCGGCTGGGGCGAAACTGGGTCCGCCTGCACTGGTTGGTCTATCCGGCGGGGGCCCTGGGATGGCTGCACTACACCTGGGGGCAGAAGGCGGACCTGCGGGGACCCCTCATCGCCGGGGCGATCCTCGCCTCGTTCCTGGGCTTCCGGGTGTGGCGGAGGGTGGTACGGAACCGGGCGGTCGGGTAGCTTTCGAGGCCCTTCCCCCGCCTTCCACCCCGCTCTCGTTCATGCGCTTCCTCGCAGCTCTGCTCCTGTCCTTCGTGCTCGGCGCTTGTGCGTCGGGATCGGGCGGACTCCAGCATCCCCGGGTGTCGCCGGACTCCGGGGAGGCCTCGGAGGACGCCCCTCCTCCGCCTCCGGAGGAGGGCTCCGACTTCGCGGTCTTCCGAGGCGACGGGACGCCCGCGGCGTTCCAGGACATCATCGCCGAAGCCCGCGAGTCGGAGGTGGTCCTCTTCGGGGAGGAGCACGACGACCTCATGACGCACCGCCTCCAGGCCGAGGTGCTGCGGCGGCTCTTCGTGGACTACAACCGCCCCTCGGCGTCGGGCCGACCCTCACCCCATCCGGGGCGCACGGGGGTGGCCACGCCGCAGACCGGAGGCGACCGCACCGTCGTCCTCAGCCTGGAGATGTTCGAGCGGGACGTGCAGTACGTCCTGGACGAATACCTGGCGGACCTCATCAGCGAGGACCACTTCACCGCCAGCGCCCGGGCCTGGGATCGCTACGACACGGACTACCGGGCGGCCGTGGAGTTCGCCAAGGCCCACGGGATGCCCGTGGTGGCGGCGAACGCCCCCCGACGTTACGTGAACCGGGCCTCCCGCCTGGGGAGCGCGAGCCTGTCGGAGCTGCCCGCCTCCGCGCGGGCGTACCTTCCGCCCCTCCCGCACCCCACGCCCTCCGCGGCGTACGAGGAGGAGTGGCTCGAGATCATGGGCGAGGGGGCCGAATACATGAGCGGCAGCCCCATCGACGGGCAGGCGCTCTGGGACGCCACCATGGCCCACAGCATCCAGGAAGCGCTGGAGCGGGAGGAGAACCCGCTGGTGCTCCACCTGGCCGGAAGCTTCCACGTCGCGAACTTCACCGGAATCCCGGAGGTGCTGGAGGCCTACCGGCCCGGGACCCGGCAGCTGGTCCTGGTGGCCAGGCCGGTCGAGTCGCTGGACGGGCTCCCGGAGGAGTACCACGGGGAAGGGGACTTCGTGATCGTCACCCGGGGCGAGGGCTGAACCCGGGCGAAGGCTGAACCCGGGTCGAGGGCTGATCGCTCAGGTCGGGCCTTTCAGACCTCGTCCGGACCTTCGACCGCGGATCAGAAGAGACGACCAGGCGCCACCTGGAGCCCGAAGGTCAGGGCACGGGGGCTGAAGCCCTCCACCCAGATCATCCGGTACTGGATCGCCACCCCCCAGGGAGATCCCCGCCCCAGGGGCCCACCCAGGGAGAGCACCAGCGAGTAGCCCGTTCGAGTCTCCCGCGCGTCGTCCAGGTCTCCGCTGGGGGGCACGTCCCCGTCGAGCCACACCGAGTTGCGGAAGACCGGACCTCCACCGATGGCTACCGCGCCCAGGTCGTAGAGCAGGTCGGCGGTGAACTGCCGCTCGGTGAGGATCTCCAGGAACGTCCAGTCCGCTCCGAGCTGCACCGCGAAACGCCCGGGCAGCGGCAGAGGAATTCGAGTCTCCACCCCGAGCACCATGTCGTCGGTCTGGGCGTCGAACCCCACCTTCCCGCCCACGGTCCAGGGTTGGGTGGGAAGAGGGGCGCTTCGTTGAGCCTCGACGGTACCCGGCGCGGCCAGGAGCAGGGTCAGGAGCAGGTAGGGAAGTCGTCGCATGAGTGGATGGGCTCGGAAGGGGCGGGATTCGGTCCGGGATCGAGCTGCGCCCCTCGTACCCTCGGACGTGGTGAAGTTGCCTTGGGCGGGGCGGCAGGAGCCCTCGGGATGTACCGCCACGTCGTCCCCGGCCCGGCCCATGGGTGAGCGAAAGCGCGCAGTTCGGCGGGCGAGAACGCTCGGATGCGGCCAGCGGACGGTTTGCAGGTGAAGGGCACAGGTGGGCCTTAAGTAGAAGTCGGACCACGACTTCCAGGCCTCCGCGCCGCGAGGCACGGCCATTGCTCTCCGGATCGATGCACCGCTCCACGCACCGGTCGAAAGGAGGCCCGGGATGCGGCGATACGGATCACACTTCTGGGTGGGTTGGACCCTCTTGTTCGGGGGATTGTGCG
>CP070829.1:2352480-2375180 GCA_020344755.1 Gemmatimonadales bacterium | reverse complement strand
GCCCGAAAGCGCCTCCCGAGCGCCACCCCGTAGTCCATGAGGTTCGTGACCCCGTCCCCGTCCCGAGACTGGAGGTACTCGGGGGTGAGGCTGAACGCGGCGCGGAGCATCTCGGGGCGCCGGCAGAAGAGGACCGAGCAGTCCACGGGAGTGAAGAGCCACTTGTGCGGGTTCACCACGATGGACTCGGCGTGCTCCCAACCGGCGAAGAGGTCGTGGAACTCCGGCAGGAGCGCCAGCGGCCCCCCGTATGCCGCGTCGACGTGGAGCCAGACCCCTTCCTCCCGGCACACCTCCACAAGGGCTCCCACGGGATCCACACTGGTCGTGGAGGTGGTCCCCAGGGTCGCGACCACGGCTGCGGGAACGCAGCCCTGCGCCCGGTCCTCCCTCATGGCCCTCCGAAGAGCCGAAGCGTCCATCTCGAGTCGGTCGTTGGTGGGGATCCGGCGGATGCCCTCCCTTCCCATTCCGAGGGTCAGGACCGCCTTGTCCACCGAGGAGTGCGCCTCCTCCGAGGCATAGCAGCGGAGCGGTGGGCCGGTGGCGAGCCCCGGCCCGGACAAATCCGGCACCGCGGCCTCCCGGGCGGCGGCCAGGGCGTAGAGGGTGGAATGGGAGGCCGTATCGTTGATGGTCCCCATGAACGAGGACGGCAGTCCCAGCATGTCCCGGAGCCACGCGAGGACGTGCTCCTCCAGCTCGGTGGCCGCTGGCGACGACCGCCACATCATGGCATTCACGTTCAACGCCGCCGCGAGCATCTCTCCCAGGATGCCGGGGCCGGAGCCCGTGATGGCGAAGTAGCCATGGAAGGAAGGGTGGTTCCAGTGGGTGATCCCGGGAACCACCAGGCGCCGGAAGTCCTCGAGGGCCTCCTCCAGCGGCTCCCCCTCGTCCGGCGGCATCTGGGGAAGGGCTTCGCGAAGGAACCCCGGGTGGACGTCCGGGAAGACGGGGAGATCGCCCACGTCCCGGAGATAGTCCGCCACCCAGTCCGCCACCTGGTGGGCAAGGAACCGGAACTCTTCGGGTGGGAGGTCCCCCGCGGAGGGAGAAGGCTCTCCCGTCATCGTGCGACTTCCAGAATCTCCTCCAGCCCGGCGCGAATCCCGTCCAGTTGGGCGCGAATCTCGTACCGGACCTCGTCGCTGAGCCGCTCCGGCACTCCGGACGACTGGAACAGGGCGAAGAAGAGGGCGTCGGTGTGGCCTACGGAGGCGTGCGTCACGAGCTGATCCACCGCTCGGTTCAGGCGCAGAACCTCGCGCAGCCCCATGGCCCCCGCAGGGACGATGGGGGGCGCCTGGTAGAGCAGCCGCAGGATCCCCTCACGAAGATACTGGACCTCCTCGACAGCCTCACCCGCCGCGAGCCCACGCTTGCAGGCCAAGGACCCGAAAAGTTCAGCGGCCTCGGACCAAAGGGTCTCGTATTGCTCTCTGAGGGGTCCCATCAGCCCGGGGAGAATGTCCAGGAACAGGTCCAGGAACCCACTCAGGAGTTCTTCGACACCATCCCCATCGGCACCGGTCCGGAGCCGGAGGACCGCCAGCCAGCGCTCCCGGAGAGGAGCAGCGTGGGACGCGAGCCAATGCGCCAGATCTAGAGGATTCAGGGGGCGAGGAGGGAAGGAGTCCGAGGTTCAATCCATGCTACCAAGGTGCCTCAATGCCGGCAGCAGTTCCAGCCCTTCCGATCTTCGGCTTAAGCGCGCGCGGACATGAACGTCACCTCGGCGACCGTGCCCACGCCCGTCGTACTGTGCACCGTGACCGAAGCGCCCCAGGACTCGACCACGCGCTTCACGATGGCGAGCCCGAGCCCCGTACCGGCGGACCGTGTGGAGAAGTGGGGCTCGAAGACCCTGGGCAGGAGTTCCGCCGGAATGCCCGCGCCGTTGTCACGGACCCGGAGGGCCACGGTCCCCTCCTCCCCCGGCGCCACCTCCACCACCACCCACCCTTCCCCGTCGATGGCGGCCCGGGCGTTCTCGAGAAGGTTCACCAGCACCTCCTTCACCTCGGTCTCCCGAGCCAGCACCGGGGTCGTTCCGGGGCGGACCTCGACGCCGAACCGAACGGGGCCTTCGCCGGATCCGTAGAGGGTCATGGTCTCCGCGACCACCTCGGGGAGGTCCACGGTCTCGAGGGGTTCTCCCGACGCTCCCGGGGCACCGAATCGTGAGAAGCCCGACGCGATGGCGGCCAGCCGGTCGATCTCACCCAGCATGGCGTCGGCGTTGCGGTTCAGGATCTCGCCGAAGTCGGCGCGCTGGTCCTCCCACGCCCGCCTCAGGTGCTGTACGCTGAGCTTGATGGGGGTCAGCGGGTTCTTCACTTCGTGGGCCACCTGCCGGGCCATCTCCCCCCAGGCCAGGATCCGCTCCGACCGCAGCTCGTCGGTGACATCCTCGATGCTCAGGACCACCCCGGACGCCTGAGGGACCTCCTGACTGATCCGACGAGCCTGGACACGCATGCGCTGCTCGCCGAGCTGGATCTCCGTTCCGGCCTCTTCGAGTCCATCCCTCCGCATACGCTGGACCCACTCCACGAGCTCCGTGGCCGCGGCCCCCGCCTCGCCCAGGGCTCTTCCCTCCTGAATGTCCGCTGCCAGGAGGGTGCGTGCCCTCCCGTTCACCAGGGTCACGGTCCCCTGGGGATCGAGAGCCACCACCCCGGTGGCGGCGTCCTCCACGATGGCCCGGGTGCGGCGCGTGTTGCGGATCAGGCTCCGACGCGCCCTCCGTAGGCGTCGGACCATTCGGTTGAATGCCTGGAACACGGTGCCGAACTCGTCCGAGCGGTCCGACGGAAGCCGCAGGGCCAGATTCCCCGAACCCACCCTCTCGGAAGCGATCCTGAGGGCCTGGATGGGGTGAGCGAGCGCCCGCCCCACCAGGACCGCGAGAATGATGGAGATCCCCATTCCCGCCAGGAGTGCGAACCCCAGGAGGTGGACCACCTCACGGCTCCGTACGGCGGTGGCTCCCGTCTCCAGGGGAACCGGAGCTCCCAGGATGTCCCCGTCCGGAAGGCGCCGGTACGCGGTCACATAGGCCCAGTCCCCCACGTTGGTGGTGCTCTCCTGGATCACCACGTCCCGGTCGGTAAGAGCGCGGAACACCGGGAAGGGCACCCAACCCTCGTAGAGTCCGAGCTCGACCAGCGGCTCGAGGGAGCCCTCCCTCAATCCGGCCTCCCGGTACTCCAGCAGGTCCGACCCCACCCGCTGAGCGAGAAGCTCGATCTCCCCCGCCTCCTCGAAGTAGGACGAGGTCGCGTCGCTCACCACCCGCTCGGCCAGGACCTGGGCCGCGCGCTGGGAGGCCCCGGTGATGGTGCGATAGGCGAGGGTGCCGAAGATCAGGTTGGAGAGGGCGAAGAAGGCGAAGAGTGCGAGGGTCACGCGCACCCGGAATGAGCGCAGGGACCCCACCGCTTCCCGGATCACCGGTGCCGGAAGCCCGCTGAGCCCCCGTCCCATGGCCCAGAGGAGGCCCGCAAGGGCGAGGGCGAGGCCCATGAGGAGTGTGGCACGCGCGACCGCAACCACCGGCCCGGGCAGGTCCAACTCGAAGTGGGCGTGGTAGGTCTCCTCCGGGTAGACGATGGCCAGTTCGCCTCTCCATCCCTGCCGCGCCCGGGTCCACGCCAGGCTGTCGCTGGTCATTTCGTCACCCGGGAGGAGCGGGATCATGCGGAGGGGCGGTCCCACCTCCTCTTCCAGGCTTCCGAACAGCGGGCCAAGGAGTAGCTCGTTCCCCACCTCCTCCAGGGGCGGGACCACGCCGGTGACGACGAATCCGTCCGGAAGGGGCACCTGAACCGCGTAGTGGGCATCGGAAGCCGCGTAGCGCCGAATCTGCATTCCCAGCCCCGGTTCGGGGTCGTTCAGGGCATAGGCCACGTCCGGCAGGGTCCCGCTTGCCATCCCGATGGGAAGGTGCTCTCGGGGGAAGCCCCCGGCGGTCCAGAGCGTGAGCCAGATGGGGTAGTTCGCGTCCGCCAGCCCCGAGGCCTTCCACCCGCCATAGAGGAGCTCCACCGGACGCACGCCCTCGGCGGCCAGCGAGTCCACGGAGAAGGCCAGCCGGGCGAGGAGGAACTCCAGGTAGGGGTTCTCCTGGACGCCGAGCTGTTCCACCTGGGCCTCCGCGAGGGTCATGTGTGCCCGGATTCGCTCACCCCAGAGAAGGGGGACCGCCGCCCCGGCACCCACCAGCCCCGCGGCGATCCACGTGAATGCCATCCGCCTGCGGAGGAAGTGGATCCCCGGCTCACCCAGGACCAGGACAGGAACGGCCCAGGCCGCCAGGAGAAGCGGGTGCAGGCCCGGCGTTAGGCCCGCAACCAGAGCGGCCCCCAGCGGAAGTCCCAGTGCGAGAGAGAGGCCGGCCACCATCCGCACCGGCGTGGCCTCCCGGTCCGGCTCCCGAGACCAGGAAAGGGCCATCCAGGTCAGGAGGATCTGGGCCATGGCCAGGGATACGACGAGGATCAGCCAGCCTTCGTCGGGCCCCGCGATGTAGTCCGGGGAGACACTCCCGATCCACAGATAGGAGAGGATCGGGAAGGCGGCGGCCAATGCGGCGGCACCCACCCACGCCGGGACGATGCGCCTCGGGCGAACGAGCCCCGCTGCCAGACCCAGCGCGACCACCGGCGCGATCCATCGGAGCAGGGGTCGATCCAGCAAGAGGAACGCCGCCGGATCCGTGAGTGGCGAATCCGGCATGGTCGCCTCCACGGGGAGGATCAGTCCGAGGAGGATCACCACGGCGGCGGCCGGCCCGGGTTGGGGCCGGCCCGGGGCGACGACGAGAAGCAGCCAGGCCAGGAGCGCCCCCACGATTCCCCAGACCTGAGCGAGACGGTCCAGGTCCCGCAGGCGCTGCCCCTCCGTCAGTGGCTCCACGGTCACCGACAGCAGCCGCTGACCTCCCAGGATGAGGTCGAAGACCCCCTCCCCGTCCCGGACCCGATCCGCAGGTTGGATCCGGACGCGAGCTCCGGTGCGGGACTCGAATCGGGACTCGAAATCGCCCGCCGCCCGCCGCACCCGGGCCGGAAAGTCTGTGCGAATGAGACTTGCCACCATGGCGGTACCACCGCCGGGGACGGGGCGGGTCGAGTAGAGCAGTCCCGCCAGGGGAAGGTCCCGGTACAGGAACTCCACCTGGCCCGTCGCCACCTCCTCCGGGACCCTTCCGCGGTGATCCCCGTCCCAGACCTGGAGCCGCCCCGACCCGTCGAAAAGGGCCACGGCGTGAAAGCCCGCGTCCCGCCGGAGTCGTGAAACGTCCCGGTATTCCGGTACATTGCCCTGGGCCGCGAGATCGGCCAGAGTGGAGGCAACGCGGGGACCCTGCTCCAGGATCGGGCGCAGTGCCTCCTGAAGTTCTTCGACGATCCGCGATTCCTCTTCGGCCCACACGGACGGCCAATCCCCTCGGACGTTCCTGCGTGCGTCGAGGTGGAAGAAGCCCACGACCACGGTGGCGAGAATCACCATCAGTCCCAGGGACCGCAGGGTGCCCCGGCGCCCGTCCAGCAGCAGGGCGAGCACGGTGATGGCCGCCGTCAGGACCAGGGTGGTCGCTCCCGGCCAGGCGGCCCACGTGCCCACGGCCGCCACTGCGATCCAGGGACCGTTGTCCCCGACCCGTCGGACCCACAACTCGCGATTCAACCGGGATCTCCCATGAACTCAAACGTTCCGGCGCTGGAAAACATGCCCTGGACTCGGGTACAGCGGATTCTGGCCAGGGATCCCCGACTTCTCCTGGCGGTGGGTGCATTGGAGCAAGCCGGTCCACATCTGCCCCTGGGAACGAACTTCCACATCGCCCAGGCCGTGGTGGACGAAGTCGCCGGCTCCTCGGGGATCCTTCGGGCGCCCGGATTCTGCTACGGTGTGCGCATGAAGGGGTCCCGAGGGTTTGCGGGGACCGCGGGCCTCAGCCGGAAGTCGCTCCACCGGACCGTGAACGAGCTGCTCGCCGCGTGGGAGGACCACGGCGTGCAGGAGTTCATTCTGGTGACCGGGCACCGCTCGGAGGCTCACCTGGAGGCGCTCCTGATGGCACTGACCTCCGAAGCGCAGACCACGGTGTTCGATCTATCGGCCATCGAAGTGGGGGACCTCCTGGAGGGGGAGCCCGGGCTGGAGCATGGCGGGGAGCGGGAGACCTCGCTGGTCCTCCACCTGATGCCGGAGACCGTCTCCACCCCCGATCTGGTCGATGTAGAGCCAACGGACGCGGTGCGCGCAAGGTACCGCCGCGGACACCCCCCCACACCCCCCCCGGGAACGCGAGGAGTGTACGGCTACCCGTCGCGAGCCTCCGCGGAGAAGGGCCGCCGACTGTTCCACCGGTACGTCACGGCGCTGGAGAGCCTCTTGAGCGGCGCCCTGGGACCCGAAGACCCGGCGTGAGGTACTAGTGGCCATGGATATGCGACTCGACTGGGTAACGCTCACGACGGCCTTCTTCCTCCTCGGCTCCATGCCGGTGGAGGCGCAGGTCGTGCCTCTGGACGATGCGGCATTCGTCCTCATGAAGGGCGGTGAGGAGGTCGGTGAGGAGCGCCTCACGCTCCATCGGATGGGTCTGGGCCAGGACGCACGCATCATCGGCCAGTCCGAGATCCGGATGCATGACGGTTCCGAGATGCGGCCCCGCCTGGAAGCGACACCCGACATGAGGGCCACGACCTACCAGAACAAGTTCACCGGCGAGTTCACCGGGGAGGTGCTCGTCTCCCGAGCGGGTCGCCGGCTGGTCGCACGCACCCAGACCGCCTCCGGAGAGTCGCAGCGGGAGTATCGGGCCTCCGATCGCACGGTGATCCTCGAGCCGCGGGTGGTGCTCCTCTACTACTTTCTGGAGCCCTGGCTGGCGGAAGGTGACGCCACCCTCACGCAGTTGGAACCCCGCGGAGGATCTCAGTCCCAGGTGACCTTCACCAGGGTCGGCGTCGAGCGGGTCCGTCTGGGCCGAAGGATGGTGGAGGCCCGACACTACCGCCTCGACGGAGGAGGTCCGTCGTGCCACGTCTGGTTCGACGACCAGGGCCGGGTGGTCGCCCTGGAGATCCCGGACGAGGGCTTTCGTGCGGAACGGCGGACCTCGTGACCCCTGGGAGCCCGCGCGGATTTCCCACGGGCACTTGTTGAACGAGTCCGTTCTCCATTCCGTAATGGGGTACCACCCGGACCCGGGAAGGGGGAAACCCCTGTCCCGGGTGTCGCGTAGGGCCCCGTGGGTCCGCGCCGTTTCCACATCACCCACCAGGTGAGTCCCGTGCTACGACAGTCCTGGCGAGTCCTTCTCCTGCTGCTTCTGGTTCCGGGAGGGGATTCCGCACTCCACGGCCAGACGCTCCCCCAGAGACTCTCTCTCCCGGAGGCCATGGAGTTGGCCCGGCGGAACAATCCGGGCTTCCTGGCCAGTCAGAACGACATCGCGGTGGCGGACTGGGACGTCCGCTCCGCCTACGGGGCCTGGGCACCCTCCGCCAGCCTGTCCGGTTCGATGGCTTGGCAGGGACAGGGAGAGCAGGTGCTCGCGGGAGCTCTCACCGCCAGCCAGTTCGGTGTGACCGGGCAGCCCGACTACTACTCGTCGTCGTACCGCGCCGGGGTGAACTGGTCCATGAACGGCCAGACCCTCTTCGCACCGTCCCAGGCGAAGGCGTCCCGTGACGCTACCGCGGCGCAAATCAACCGGGCTCAGATAGACTTGGAGTCCCAGGTCACGCGACTCTACCTGGACGTCCTTCGCCAGGACGAGGCAGTGAGCCTGGCCGGACAGCAGCTGGATCGGGCCAACTTCAATCTGCGCCTGGCCCAGGCCCAGGCCGAGGTGGGAACCGCCACGCTGCTGGACGTACGGCAGGCCGAGGTCCAGGTGGGGCGTGCCGAGGTGGCCTTGCTCCAGTCGGAGAACGCCAGGGTGACGGCGCGACTCCGGTTGCTCCAGCAGATCGGCGTGGATCCCACGCAGGAAGTCGAGCTCTCCACGACCTTCGCGCTCGAGGAGCCCGGGTTTCGGGAAGACGACTTGTTCCGGGAAGCACTGGACGCCAACCCCTCTCTGCGTGCCACCCGCGAGTCGGCCGAGGCAGCGAGCGTGGGGGAGAAGATCGCACGGTCGGCCTACTTCCCCACCCTGTCGCTCTCCGCCGGGATCTCCGGATTCGCCCGAGAGGCATCGGACCCGTCGTTCCTGATCGCCCAGGCTCAGGCGGGCGTGGCCCGCCAGATCGCTTCGTGCGCCGCCACGAACGAGCTCTACTCCCGGCTCGCGGATCCGCTCCCACTGTTGGACTGCTCGCAGTACGCGTTCACCGATGACCAGCGGCGCTCCATCATCGAGTCCAACGACGCATTTCCCTTCGACTTCACGCGGTCACCCCCCTCTGCATCGCTCTCGGTCTCCATCCCGGTCTTCCAGGGACTGAGCCGGCAGCGGAACCTGGAAGCGGCCCGGGTGCAGTCCCAGGATCTTCGGCTTCAGCTCCGACAGCAGGAGCTCGCACTGCGGGCGGACCTGTCGGCGAATCTTGCCCAGGTTCGCACGGCCTACGCCAGCGCCCTCATCGAGGAGCGAAACCAGGCCTTGGCGGACGAGCAGCTCCGCCTGGCCCGAGAGCGCTACCAGGTTGGCGCCATCCCCTTCGTGGATCTCGTGGAAGCGGAGACCGTGAAGGCACAGGCGGACCGGGACCGGGTAGCCGCGGTCTACGCCTACCACGACGCAGTGACCAATCTGGAGGCGGCGATTGGACGCCCCCTCCGCATTCGCTGACCGACCCTCGCGAACGGACCAGACGCGACTCATGACAGCCAGATCGAAGGTTCTTCTCGCAATCGCCCTCGTGGTGGTGGTGGGCGCCGCCGCCCTGCTCTCCCTGAACAACCGGCGCAGCCGGGGAGCCGAGGTGCGGGTCGAGGCCATCGAAGAGCGTAACCTCGAGGCCAAGGTGATCGCCAGCGGGAATATCCGGGCTCGGGTCCAGGTGGATATGTCGTCGGACATCTCGGCCCGAATTCAGGCCCTGCACGTGCGGGAAGGTCAGGACGTAGAGGAGGGAACACTCCTCATGGAGCTGGACCGGACACGGTTCGAGGCCGGGGTCTCCCGGTCCAGGGCCGCATTGAGCCAGGCCAGGGCCCAGGCGTCCCAGCAGGAAGCCAACCTGCTCCGGGCGAGGCGGGAGTACGACCGGGTGATGGCGCTGCAGGCCCGAGACCCGATCCTGGTCAGCCAGCAGCAGCTCGACGACGCCGAGACGAACCTGGCTGTCGCAGAGGCGAACGTGGAGTCCGCGCGATTCGCCGTGGAGCAGGCCGAAGCAAGCTTGGACGAGGCCCAGGACCAGCTGGACAAGACCATCTTCCGGGCTCCCATGGATGGAAAGGTCACCCGCCTGAACGTGGAGGAGGGGGAGACCGTGGTCATGGGAACCATGAACAACCCCGGGAGCCTCATTCTCTCCATCTCCGACCTCTCGGTGGTGGAGCTGGTCGTCCGGGTCGATGAGACCGACATCCCGCTGCTTTCCCTGGGGGACTCGGCGGAAGTGGAGATCGATGCCTTCCCGAGCCGGGTGTTCAGTGGTCGGGTGACCGAGATCGGAAACAGTGCCATTCAGGCGCCCTCGCAGCAGTCCGGGGCCCAGCAGGCCATCGACTTCGAAGTGGTCATCACCCTGGATCCCGCCGAGGTGGAGCTGCGTCCCGACCTATCGGCCACCGCGGAGATCATCACCGACACGCGCAGCCAGGCCGTCGCCGTGCCGATCATCGCGGTGACGCTTCGGGAGCCCGACGAGGCCGGCCGTGATCCGGGTGAGGGGGCGGCCGGCGGCGCGGATCCAGAGGCTCTCCGCGAGGTGGAGGGGGTCTTCCTGGTCCAGGGGGAGACGGTGGAATTCGTGGCCATCGAACTCGGGATCGCGGGGGACGAGTTCTTCGAGGTCCTCGACGGTTTGAGCGTGGGTGACACGGTGGTGGCCGGTCCCTACCAGACCATCCGACAGCTCCGGTCGGGCGATCCCGTGCGCCGCATGTCCAACGCACCCGGCGAGCTCGTGGCGCCCGACGGCGTCTGACGAGGCCGGAGGAGCCCGCCCGTGCAGCTCCTGGAGGGGATCCGCCTGGCGATGGTCCAGATCTGGACCCAGAAGCTGAAGAGCTTCTTCAGCCTTCTCGGGGTGATCATCGGGGTCATGTTCCTCATCGTCGTGGTCAGCGTGGTCGAAGGCATGGACCGCTACATCCGGGAGGACGTGTCCTCCCAGGTGTTCGGGATCAACACCGTGACCCTCCAGCGGTGGCCCGAGGTGAACATCAACACCTCGTCGGAGGAATGGCGGGAACGGATGCGGTATCCGCGTCTCACCGAGGACGATGCCAGCTACCTGAAGGACCGCCTGCCACCGATCGTGCGCCTGGGAGTCCAGAGCGGGGGCGGCGGGGAGGTCATCGGGGACAACGGTCGCTCCGTTCGGAACGTCCAGCTTGTCGGGGCGTCCTACGAGGTGTTCCAGATCCGCGATTGGACGGTGGCCCGGGGGCGGCTGTTCTCCCCCCAGGAGGCTGAACAGGGAGCGGCGGTGGCGGTCCTGGGTTCCCAGACCGCAGACGTCCTGTTCGAGGACGTGGATCCCATCGGCCGAACCGTGCGCGTGCGGGGAACGCCATTCCGGGTCGTCGGAGTCCTGGAGGAGGAGGGAACGCTCTTCGGCCAGAGCCTGGACAATCGGCTCGTAGCCCCTGCCGCCTCTCCCATACGCTCCCAGGTGGCCCCGCGCGGGTTCGTGGACGAGATCGTGGCCCAGGTCGACGACCCGAGCCTGGTGCGGCCGCTCCAGACCGAGATCGAGGGGCTGATGCGGGTCCGGCGCGGTCTCCGGCCCTCCGAGTCCAACAACTTCGCAGCGGAAACGGCCGACGACTCCCTGAGCTTCTGGGACAACATCTCCCGTATCCTGTTCACCGCGCTCCCGGCCCTGGTGGGGATTTCCCTGGTGGTGGGCGGTGTGGTGATCATGAACATCATGCTGGTGTCGGTCATGGAGCGGACCCGGGAGATCGGAGTGCGGAAGGCGCTGGGAGCTCGAAGGAGGGACATCCTCACACAGGTTCTCATCGAGTCCGCGACCCTGAGCACCGTGGGAGCTGCGTTCGGGGTGGCCACGGGCCTGGGCCTGGCAGGGTTCGTGGCAGCGGTTTCCCCGCTCCCCGCTGCCGTCTCTCCCTTCTGGGTGACATTGGGCGTACTACTGGGGACCGGGGTGGGGATCCTGGCCGGTGTCTACCCCGCCGCCCAGGCTTCGAAGCTCCACCCGGTGGACGCGCTCCGTTATGAGTAGGCGAAAGGGCACAGGCGCCGCGCTCATGACGCTCTGGGAGGGCGTCACCATCGCCTGGGAGGCCATGATGGCCAACAAGCTCCGGGCGGGACTGACGATCCTGGGTGTGGGGATCGGGGTGTCGGTGGTGGTGACCATCGCCGCCCTGATTACCGGAATCCGCTCATCCATCGCCGAGGCCTTCGAGTCATCCGGGCCGGACAACTTTATCGTGGTTCGCTTCGATCCCACCGCGGTTCAGCTGGTGAACATGGGGGACAATCGGCCCCCGTGGTGGGGCCGGCCCGTGCTCGAGCCAGAGGAGGCAGAGCGGATTCTGGACCTGCCGGGGGTCGACGAAGCGCTCTACGCCATGAACCTCTCCGTGGGAGCGGACTTCGAGGGGACCCGGATCCAGGAGGTCCTGGGACGGGGCCTGAGCGCCGGCTGGCCAGCCTACACCCAGGGTGACATGATCGCTGGCCGGGACTTTACGCGCACGGAAGTAGGCCAGGGACGTCCCATCGTGGTGATCTCCGAGCAGCTGGCCCTGGACCTCTTCGGCCAGCGCGATCCCGTGGGCCGAACCATCCGCTTCTCGAGCCCCAGACGCGGGGTCCGGGAGGACTTCAGGGTCATCGGAGTTTTCCGGCCCGAGGACAACCTGTTCGCTTCGTTCGCGGAGCACTTCGCCATCTTCCCGTACACCACGGCGCTGAAGCGGCTCAAGGCGTCCCAGGGTGATGCTCAGATCCTCGTGGTTCCCCGGGAGGGAGTGAGAGTCTCCCTGGTCCGGGACCAGGTCATCTCGTCACTACGGAGCTCCCGGGGCCTGGGGCCCAGGGAGGAGAACACCTTCGATCTCCTGGCCTCGGCCCAGCTCCTGGAGTTCTTCGATCAGTTCACGCAGGTCTTCTTTCTCATCATGCTGGCGCTCTCCTCTGCCGGGCTGATGGTGGGCGGGGTGGGGGTCATCGGCATCATGCTCATCTCGGTGACCGAGCGGACCCGGGAGATCGGAGTCCGGAAGGCTCTGGGCGCCACCCGAAGGGAGATCCTGTGGCAGTTCCTGGTGGAGGCGGGCGTCCTGACCATGCTCGGCGCCGGCACCGGCCTTCTCCTTGGGGCCGCGCTGGCCTACCTGGTTGCGGAACTGACCCCGATTCCTGCGCGGATCCCGCTGTGGTCCGTGGCAGCGGCGTTGGCGGCCGCTGCCTTTACCGGAATGGTCTTCGGAATCCTCCCGGCACAGCGAGCCGCCCGGATGGAGCCGGTGGAGGCCCTCCGGGCCGAATAGGCTTGGCGGCCCGATACGGTTCACTGATCAGGAAGGCGTACGGGGAGCCCTTCCGGATCCGCGAGGCGATGGAGGTCCACACCCTGGGCCAGCTCGGGGTGGCGACCTTCTAGTTCTCCCCAGCATCCTCCGCAGGCAGGTCCCGGCCGGGGGGCAGGCTGCCCTCGAGGTCCACGCGGATCACCACCCGGCGCCACGATGGGGAGTCCTCGCCATGGACTCTCAGTGCCGTCGCCCGAGCCCGCTCTCCATGGTAAAGCCGCGGCCAGAGCCACCTGGAGATCTCGGGAGGGAGGTGCCCCAGGGGTTCCCCGGATACGAGGTGGATCCAGACACCGGGGTCCTCGCCCCCCGGAGGGTCCGGGATCACCACGACCGGGTCACCATCGTGGAGCCCCTCCAGGAGCCGCTCGCGTCCAGCGAACACGGTGCCATGGAGAGTCGAGCGAAAGGACGAGGGCAAATCCAGATTCGACGGATCGTTATGATCGGTCAACGGTAGTTCTCTTCTTGGCGGAGGAGGTCCGGAGCGGGCGCACGCCCCACCCGATTCAGCTTAAGTTAGACCCCTCCCCTCCCACCCGAAACGGACACCAGGCCATGGATCCGATCTACCTGGACTATGCAGCGACCACCCCCGTCCGGGAGGAGGTTCGTTCCGCCATGGATCCGTACCTCGGAGACGTCTTCGGGAACCCCTCCTCCATTCATCGCTGGGGGCGCCGGGCCCAGGCGGCCCTCGAGGAAGCTCGCTCCACGCTCGCCGAGGCATTGGGTGCCCGACGCCGTGAAATCCTCTTCGTACGCGGCGGTACGGAATCGGACAACCTGGCCATACTCGGGCGGGTGGACGCGGACCGTCGGGCTGGTCGTCCCACCCGGGTGGTGACCACGGCCGTGGAGCACAAGGCCGTCCTGGACGCCGCGCGGGCTGCCGAAGCGGACTGCACGGTCCTTCCCGTGGACCCGGGTGGCGCCGTACACGAGTCCGCGCTGGAGGGAGCCCTGGCCGAGGGCGCCTCCGTCCTGTCGGCCATGTGGGTCAACAACGAGGTGGGGACGGTGCAGCCTATGGAGCGCATCGTGACCCTCGCTCAGGAGTACGGTGTGCCGGTGCACACGGACGCGGTGCAAGCCGTGGGGAAGATCCCCGTCCACGTGGACCGGGTACCGGTTGCCCTCCTGAGCCTCACGGGGCACAAGCTCTACGGCCCGAAGAGCGCCGGCGCCCTGTTCGTGCGGGAGGGCGTGGCGCTGGCAGCGAGGCTTCACGGCGGCAGCCAGGAGGGTGGGCTGCGTCCCGGGACCCAGGATGTGGCCGGAGCCGTGGGCCTGGCCACCGCGGTTCGCCTCGCCGTCGACGAGCAGGGGGAGTTCGCAAGGACGCGCCGCGCTCTGCGGGAGGAGCTGGAGGCACGGCTCCGGAGCGGAATCCCGGGCCTGGTGGTCCACGGGTTGGAGGGTGTCCGGGCACCCCACATCCTCAGCATCGGTATTCCGCGGGTCGACCCCGAGTTGCTTCAGGTCTCGCTGGATATGGAAGGCCTGGCGGTCTCCGGAGGATCGGCGTGCTCCAGCGGTGAGACCTCCATGAGCCATGTGCTGGAAGCCATGCTGTCAGACGGGACGCCACCCGCCGTGGTGCGGTACTCCCTGGGCCGGACCACCTCCCGGGACGATGTCCTCCGTGCAGCGGAGGTGACGCTCTCGGTCGTGGCACGGCTCACCTCCTCGGCGCGGATGTCCGGGAGCGACGTCCGATGACCGAGGCCGGTCGTCGCGTCCTGGTGGCCATGTCCGGCGGCGTGGACTCGTCGGTGGCGGCAGCTGTCCTGGTGGAGGCCGGATACGAGGTCGTGGGGGTCACGATGAAGACCTTTTGCTATTCCGGCACGGGAGACCACGGCAAGACCTGCTGCGGACTGGACGGGATCGTGGATGCCCGACGCGTGGCGGACCGGCTCGGGATTCCGCACTACGTCTTCGACGTGGAGGAGGAGTTCCACCGGGACGTCATCACCGACTTCGTGCATGAGTACGCCGTGGGCCGCACGCCGAATCCGTGCGTGAACTGCAACTCCAACACCAAGTTCCGGGATCTCCTGGCCAGGGGAACGCAGCTGGGATGCGCCCGCATCGCGTCGGGCCACTACGTCCGGATCCAGCACACATCCGGGGAGAGTCGTCTCCTCCGCGGGGTGGACCGGAACAAGGACCAGGCCTACTTCCTCTGGGGGCTACCGCCCGAGATCCTGCCGCGGCTCCTCTTTCCCGTGGGAGAGCTCACCAAGGGCCAGGTGCGGGAGCGGGCCCGGGAGCTGGGCCTGGTCACCGCAGAGAAGCCCGAGAGCCAGGAGATCTGTTTCGTTCCCACGGGCAACTACCGCGACCTGCTCGAGAGGTCACTTCGTCCCCGACACCCGGCCCTCGAACCCGGCCGGATCGTCCTGGAGGATGGCACCTCGGTTGGGGAGCACCCCGGCTACGCGGGGTTCACGGTGGGACAGCGGAAAGGGCTGGGCGGAGGCTACTCCGAGCCCCTCTACGTGCTCGAGATCCGTCCGGCGGAGCGGGAAGTGGTGGTGGGACCGAGGGAGCGCCTCTTCTCGCCCGGAATGGTGATCGGCGCGCCTCACTGGCTGACGGGAGCGCCCACGGAGGGAGCGGCCGTGGAGGTGCAGATCCGCCATCGGGCTCCATCGGTGCCCGGCACCGTGGTCCGGAGCACGTCCGAGGGCCTGGAGCTCCGCTTCGTCGAACCACAACGGGCGGTCACCCCGGGGCAATCTGCGGTGGTCTTCGACGGCGACCGGGTACTGGGAGGGGGTCGGATCGATGCCCCGGTCCGGGAGGAGATCCCGGCCTGAGCCGAGGGTCAGCTCAGGACCACACCCCCGGCCAAAAGCCCCAGCAACTCCGAAGCCTCCGCGGACTCGACGAAGACAAGGGCCTCATTGGGATCGCCCTCGAATGAGGTCATTCGACTGGAGACCGCAGGGTCCGAGATGCACCGGAACCCGATTCCGGGGGGTCGGGAGAACCCCGAAGGCCCTGTGTTGACGAAGACCTCCCAGCTCCGGAACTCGTCGTCCATGATGCGTCGTGACATGGATGTGCCTCAGTGTCTGAGCCCCGCCTTCTCGGCGAAGCTTTCCATGGCCTGCCGTTCCTCGTCGGTCAGCTCGGCCGGAATCTCCACGGAAACCTCGACGTACTGGTCGCCGATGCGGTCTCCCTTCTCCACTCCCTGGCCCCGAATCCGGAAACGGGTCCCGGACTGGGTACCGGGCGGGATTCGCAGCACCACGCGCTTCCCGCTGATGGTCCGTACCTTCACCTTGGAGCCGAGGGTCGCCTGAACCACGTTGATCGGCACCGTCACGTGGACGTCCAGACCCTCCCGGCGGAAGAACCGGTGCGGCTTGATCCGGAAGGAGAGAATCAAGTCTCCCGGCGCCCCCCCCGCGGCTCCCTTCTCCCCCTGCCCCGAGAGCCGGAGCCGGGTGGAGTCATCGGCCCCCTTCGGGACACTCACCGAGATCTTCCGGTTCTGTCGGACTTCCCCGCGCCCGCCGCAAGACGCGCACGGACTCTCGGGAATCTTGCCTCGGCCGAAGCACGCCGGGCACGGACGCTTGACCGCAAAGCCCGGTTGACCGAAGGACACCTCACCCGACCCACTGCACTCGCTACAGGTCTGCAGGCCGGTCCCGGGGGCCGCGCCGTCCCCCCCGCACGTGGCGCACTCCTCGGTGATGGGCACTTCGATGGACACCTTCTTCCCGAGGACCGCCGTCTCGAAGGGGATATCCACCACGTACTCCACGTCCTGGCCCTTGCGACGCTCGCGACGACGCTCGCCACCGGTGGTCTTCCGGCCCCGGTCGAAGATGGAGGAGAACAGATCGCCCAGTCCTCCAAAGTCCCTGAGATCTTCGAACGAGAAGGCCCCTCCGGACGGCGCCCCGGCTCCTGGCCGGGCCGTGGGTCCGCCACGGCCCCCTCCGAACCCGAAGGCGCCCAGACGACGCATCTGATCGTACTGCTTGCGCTTCTCCGAATCGGATAGGACGCCGTAAGCTTCGCCGACCTCCTTGAACCTCTCGGCGGCGGACGGATCGTCGGGGTTGGCGTCCGGATGGTATCGCTTGGCGAGCTTCCGGTACGCCTTCTTGATCTCGTCCTGGGATGCCTTTTCGGAGACTCCCAGGATCTTGTAGAAGTCCTTGCTGCCCGACATGGACTAGTCGGCCTTGAATACGCCGACGCGGGCGGGGCGGACGAGATTCCCATCCACCACGTATCCCTTCTGGAACACCTGGGCCACGCAGTCGTCCCGCTCCGGATCGTCGGTGGGCATCCGCAGCATGGCTTCCATGGTCCCGGGATCGAACGGATCGCCCTCTTCCGGATCCACGACCTCCGCACCCACATCCTGGAGCGCCCGGAGGAATTTCCGCTCCACCAGGTCGATCCCTTCCACGATGGACTGGACCGTGACGGACTCCTCCGCCGGGTCGAGACCGCTGACCCGCTGGAGATCGTCCAGAACGTCGAGGAATCTCCTGACCAGGTCCGCCTGTGCGCGGCCCCACACCGCCAGCGACTCGGCGTCGGCCCGCCGTCGGTAGTTGGTGAACTCCGCCGCCAGGCGCAGGTGACGATCGTTCAGCTCCTCGAACTCGGACTGCAGGGCGTCGAGCTCACGATCGAGATCTGCTTCGGCCAGAGCCTCCTCTACTTCCTCGGGTGTGACCTTGTGGCCTTCGGCTTCCGGGACGACGGCGTCCGCTCCGTCCCGGTTCTCCGACTCCGCCGACGCGTCCAGCTCGCCCAGGTCCTCTACTGGGGTCTCTTCCTTCATACCGTCTCCTTACAGGCTGCCATCACTCCGTGAATCCAGCCAATCTACGAGTCGTTCAAAGGTGTTGTTCCGGTTCACTTCATTGAAGGGCTCATGGAGAGTGTCGGGTATTCTCCAGCTCTCCACATGGGCACCAGCGTCCGCCGCCCAGTCCATGGTCACGTTCGGGTCCGCCAGTTCGTCCGCCCCGGGAACGATCACCAGGGTGGGAAGCCCGGCCGGAAGGCCCGAAGCCAACGCCTGCCGCTGCTCCTCCACCACCTGGTCGAAAAAGCTCACGGAGAGGGCGCGAACCACCAACGGGTCCCGCTCATACCCCGCAGCCTCGTCCTCGTCGCGGGTCAGGCGATCCCCTCGGATGGGCCGAGGAATGGGAAGATCGTACGCAACGCGACGGACGAGGGGGAGCAGGATCCTGTGCGGGAGCGGGATTCTGGCCGTGGCAAGCCACGGAGCGGAGATCACCGCGGCGGCCCAGGGCGCACCGCCATCTGGAGCCGAGCTCTCCTGAAGGGCCCGGATCGCCACGAGCCCACCCAGCGAATGGGCCACGAGAAACGGCGTTCCCGGCCCTGGGGCGAGCTCGTCCGCGCAACTCCGGATTCGACCGAGATCTTCCACCAGCCTGGCGAATGGACCCACGACACCCCGGACCCCCTCTGACTTCCCATGCGCCCGGTGGTCGTGGCCCCACACCGAATAGCCGGCCCGGTTCAGCGCCTCCGCGAGGTGACGGTAGCGTCCGATGTGCTCCGACAGGCCGTGGACCACCTGCACCCGCCCCCGGGGCCTGGGGACCTCCCAGCGGACGGTTCGGAGCCGGCACCCATCCGGCGTGGTGTACGCCTGCTCGACCGGACCGGTGCTCATGAGGCTCGGGCCGTGCGCAGGAGGAGGGCCAGCGCCGCCTGCGCCGCGCGCACCCGCACGGCCTCCCGGTCCCCGGGAAAGACATGGTGCTCGGCCACCTCGCCACCGGGCACCGCCACTGCCAGGAACACGGTTCCCACCGGCTTCTCGTCCGTTCCACCTCCGGGGCCGGCGACCCCGGTGATGCCGATGCCGCATTGGCTCTCGAAAACCCGGGCCGCCCCACGGGCCATGGCCCGGGCCACGGCCTCCGACACGGCTCCTTGGGATCGGATCAGCACGTCGTCCACCCCCAGGAGCCCGGTCTTGGCTTCGTTGGCGTACGCCACGACCCCACCCCGCAGGACTGCCGATGATCCAGGAACATCGGTCAGGCGCTTGGCTACCAGCCCGCCGGTGCAGCTCTCGGCCAATCCAAGGGTCCAACGACGTTCCCCCAACCGGCTCAAGACGGCCCGGGCAGCGTCGCCGGACTCGTCCGGAACCAGGTACTGCTCGACGACGGGCCACAGGGCTCGGCGGGCTGCTTCCAGCGCCGCCGACGCCTCCCGGGCGGACCGGTCTCGGACCGTGAGCCGCACGTCCACTCCGGTGAGGTCGGGAAGGAACGCCACCTCCACCTCCGGAGGTGCGCCGGCCATGACCTCCTCCACCCGGGGCGCCAGCACGGACTCCGGGATGCCGGTGGTATGCAGCGTGGCCACGTGCACCGGATGCAGATCGTCACCGAGGTGCTGTCGGACGTGGTCCGCCACGGCGGGGAAGAGCGCCTTGAGCTCCCGTGGAACACCCGGAAGAAGGGCCACCAGCTTTCCACCCGTACGCAGGACCAGGCCGGGCGCCGTTCCGGCGGGATTGGCCAGGGCGACCGCCCCCCGGGGCACCATGGCCTGCTTCCGATTCGCGGGCGGGAGGATGTCGTAGCCCCGCTTCCTGTACCGCTCCGTCAGCGCCTCCAGCACCTCCGGGTCGAGCTGCAGCTCCAGGCCGAGCGCCGACGCCACCGCGTCCCGGGTCCGGTCGTCCTCCGTAGGCCCCAGGCCTCCACTGAACACCACGACCGCAGCGTCCTCCAACCCATGGTGGAGCGCGTCCCGGATGGCGTCCCGGTCGTCCCCGACCGTGGCCTTCCTCACCACGGGAACCCCCAGCTCGGAGAGCTGCGCGGCGAGCCACGCGCCGTTGGTGTCCACGGTGCGACCCAACAGAAGCTCGTCCCCCACCGCGACGATTACGCTGCGGATCCCTCCCTCGCTGTTCCGGACCTCGCGCGCGCCCGGTCCACCGGTCACGGCCGGGACCCCGTCACGACCGGAACCCCGCTACGGACCGATACCGCCAGAGGTAGTCCAGCATGGAGTAGATGGTGAGGAGCAGGGCGAGGGCCAGCGTCACCCCGATCCAACTCCGGTGGATGAGGCTCCAGACGGCCCAGATCGGCCCGTCGAAGCCACGGGCGAGAGCCCACTGCTGGACCGGGTACCAGAGGAGGAGCCCCCCGGCGAATAGACTCTGGACCAGGGCCTTGTACTTCCCGGACTTTCCGGCCGCGATCACCACTCCCCTCCGGGAAGCGTAACTCCGGAACAAGGTGATGAGCAGTTCCCGACCCAGGATCACCAACACGACCCAGAGTGGAAGCGGTCCCCAGAAGGGGACGTGGTTGATCTCCCCGGCCCGGTGGGAGATGAAGTAGAAGGGAATGAGGGTGACGGCGAGCAGCAACTTGTCCGCAAGCGGATCCAGGAGCTTCCCCACATCCGTGACCCAACCGTGCTTGCGGGCCAGATAGCCGTCCCAGACGTCGCTCAGGGCTGCCACCACGAAGACTACGAACGCCGCGAAGCGAAGGCCGGTACCCTCGGACAGCACGAGCCACGCCACCACCGGAGTGGCGAGAATCCGCCCGAAAGTGATGATGTTGGGGAGGGTCAGACGATGGCCCGACACGAGCGTCCCCCTCAGCTAAGGGCTCTTACGACGGACTTGCTCACCGAAGTTAGCGTCTCGAAGACGCCCTTGCCCTCAATGGCGATTCCCTCGAAGTCCGGTACCCCCATCGGGTTCAGCTGCGCGCGGAGTTCTTCCACCGGCACGGCGTTCGAGAGGTCGCGCTTGTTGTACTGGATCACGAACGGAATCTTCTCGAGGTCGTAGCCGTACGACTCCAGGTTCTCCACGAGGTTGTGCATGGCCTCGATGTTCGCCTCGCCGCGCTCCCGCTGCGAATCCGCGACGAATACGATCCCGTCCACCCCCCGCAGGATCAGGCGGCGGGACGCATTGTAGTAGACCTGGCCCGGCACCGTGTAGAGATGGAATCGTGTCTTGAAACCCCGTACCTCACCCAGGTCGATGGGAAGGAAGTCGAAGAACAGGGTACGCTCGGTCTCGGTGGCGAGGGAGATCATCTTCCCCTTCGTGTCGGGATTCACGCGGGAGTAGATGTGCTCGAGGTTCGTGGTCTTCCCCCCGAGCCCCGTCCCGTAGTAGACGACTTTGCAGTTGATCTCCCGGCTGGCGTAGTTGATCATCGACATGGACGAGACCTTCCCATGTCCAGGGACGCGGCCTCGCGTCCGGATCGACCGACGCCCTCGTTCTTCACCTGATTCATCCGTGAGATCACCGGGGTATACCTGAGAAGATCGCCACGTGGCGAGGCGGCCGTAAATTCGGGCGCGGACCAGGACGCTGCAAGAGAGGGACCGGCCTCACACCGCTCGGACCATGGACTCCGTCTGCCGGACCTCGTCCTGCATGCGCTCGAGGATCTGGCGGGCCCGGTTCCGAAGGAGAGGTCGAGGCTCCCACGCGATGAAATCGCGAAGAAGGTTGATGAGGTCGACGCTGGCCGTTGCACGCGTGAGATGAGACAGGGCCGCCAGCCGGCGGAGAGCATGGGGGCTGAAGAGATCCCGTCGTGCCCGGGAGAGCTGATCCCGTACCACCAGCGTCACGGCGACTCCAGTCGCGACGGCGGCCAGCGCTCCGATCAAGACGATCTTGGTGTTTCTCTTCATCCTCTTCCGTCCACCCTTGTGCGGCGTTACATCTCGCGCCGGCCCGAGAGGGCCTCGGCAAGCGTGCTACCATCAACGTACTCCAAGTCGCTCCCGACCGGGATCCCTCTGGCCAACCGGGTGACGCGCAGTCCCAGCGGACGGAACAATCCCTCCAGGTAGACCGCAGTGGCCTCCCCCTCCACTCCGGCGCTGGTGGCCAGGATCAACTCCCGAATCCGGGATTCCGGCGCCCTCACCCGCTCCAGGAGCTGCGCGACGTTCAGCTCGTCCGGCCCGATCCCGTCCAGCGGAGAGAGGTGTCCTCCAAGGACGTGGTACAGCCCACGGTAGCTCCCCGTGCGCTCCACCGCTGCCACCTCGAACGCCTCCTCCACCACGCACACCACATCCTCGTCCCGCCGGCCGCTGGCACACACGTCGCAGAGTTCCGCCTCGGCGAAGTTCCCGCAGCGTCCGCACGGCCGGATGCGCTCCATCGCCTCGCGGATGGCACCGGCCAAGCGTCGCCCGTCGTCGGGTGATGACTTGAGAAGGTGATAGACCAGCCGCTGTGCCGTCTTGGGGCCCACCCCCGGGAGGCGCCCGAACTCCCGGGCGAGCTCCTCGATGACCGACACGACGGGGTTACAAACCGGGAATGGGGAACGGCAGACCGCCCGCGGCCTTCCGCATCTCCTGCTCGTAGAGCTCCCGGGCCTTGGCCTGGGCCTGATTCACCGCAGCCTGGACCAGGTCCTCCAGCATCTCCACGTCCCGGGGGTCCACGCACGCCGGATCGATCTTGATCCGTGTCACCTCCCCCTTACCGGTGGCCGTCACCTCGACCATGCCCCCGCCGGAGCTGGTAGTCACCGTATGCTGCTCCAGGCTCTCCTGAAGCTGCGAGATGCGAGCCTGCAACTGCTGGCCCATCTGCATGAGTTGCTGGATGTTCGTCATGGGTTCCTTGGCGGACCGGTCGCTCGGCGCCCGTCAGTCCATCAGTTCAAGGTCAAGTTCTTTTACCGCGTGCTCCAGGGCTGGTTCCTCGCGGATGAGCTCCCGGAGTCGTCCCTCCCGAACCCGGTCCTGCGAGATACGCTCCGAGTCCGGGGACTCTCCTTCGCTGAGGAGTCGGAGAGCGACGGCTCCGTCGTCCAGGACTCCCGCCAGGGATGCCTGGAGCGCCTGACGGTGCCGTGCAGAAAGGCGCTCCAGCACGGCGGGCTGCACGCTGACCACAACGGACCCGTCCGCGCCACGCTCGACCCGACCGCCCCGGAGGAGTCCGCTGGTTCCCC
>CP070829.1:2328933-2352380 GCA_020344755.1 Gemmatimonadales bacterium | reverse complement strand
TTTGCCTCAACTGCCGCGGCGGCACATCCTCGTCCCCCAGAGCCTATCGCCTCCATTCCTCGATTCCCACCGTCCATGCCGGACTCCGTCCTCCGCTGGGGCGTCCTCAGCACGGCCAACATCGGCCGCATCGCCGTCAATCCAGCCATCCGGGCGTCCCGGAATGGTCGCCTGGTCGCTGTGGCCAGCCGGGACATATCCCGAGCCCAGGACTTCGTCGACGCCATGCCGGCCGAGACCGCCCCCGGCTCCGGGAGCGCGAACCTGATCCCGCCTCGGGCCCTGGGCAGCTACGAGGCCCTCCTGGAGGATCCGGATGTGGACGCGGTCTACATCCCCCTTCCCAATTCCCTCCACCGGGAGTGGACACTTCGGGCGGTGGAAGCCGGTAAGCACGTGTTGTGCGAGAAGCCGCTGGCCACGGCGGAGGAGTGCATGGAGATGGATGCCGCTGCCCGTGCCCACGGGGTGAAGCTCATGGAGGCCTTCATGTACCGGTTCCATCCCCGGACCGAGCGTGTCGTGGAGATGGTGCGCGAGGGAAGGGTCGGGGACGTCCGGGTAATCCGCAGCGCCTTCACGTTCCGCCTGACCCGCCCGGACAACATCCGCCTGGACCGGCGACTGGGGGGCGGGGCCCTCATGGACGTGGGGTGTTACTGCGTCAACGTCAGCCGAACCCTGCTGGGCGCCGAGCCCGTGGCGGCCCAGGCCACCGCCCGCTGGACCGGCGGTTACCTCGACGCCGGACCTGAGACCGCCGTGGACGACGAGATGACCTGCATCCTCCACTTCGAGGGTGGAGTGCGGGCTCACTTCGACTGCAGCCTGACCATGGAGCGGTGCGAGTACTACGAGGTCGCCGGGACCGAAGGGCACCTGCGGGTCGAGTCCGCATTCCTCCCGGGAACGGGCCCGGTGGTCATCCAGGAGCACCGGGGACGGACCCCCGTTCAGGAGCACCCCCTGGAAGGCGAGGACGAGTACCGGCTCATGGTGGAGCACTTCGCGGACTGCGCCCTCCAGGACCGTCCCGTTCGATACCCTGCCACGGAGGCGGCGGCCAACATGCGGGCCATCCAGGCCCTCTACCGCTCGGCCCTCAACGGCGGCAGTGCCGTGGCGGTCGCCCCGGTGCAAAGGGTGCCCGCTTGAGCTGCCCTCTCGCCAACCCGGGACGCCAGGAGGAGGTGGAGCGGCGGCCATAGGGTCGAACGCCGCTTTCCCGCTCGTGCCTCGCACTCCAGTTTTCCAGCGAGCCGGATCCCAGGTCACTCCTTCACAGTCCTGCATGCACACCGACGTCGCCGTCATCGGAGGAGGGATCGTAGGGCTCGCCACCGCCCGCGCACTCCTCTGGTCCGGCACCACCGACTCGGTCCAGCTCCTGGAGAAGGAGCCGGTGCTCTCCGCCCATCAGAGCACCCACAACAGTGGCGTGCTCCACGCTGGGCTCCAGTACGCTCCGGGTTCGGAAAAGGCCCGACTGGCCCGGACGGGGATCCGAGCCATGACCGAGTACTGCCGCCACCACGGCATTCCCCATGACATCTGTGGCAAGCTGGTGGTGGCCACCGACGAATCGGAGGTGCCCCGGCTCGACGCCCTCCTGGAGCGGGGACGAGCCAACGGGCTCCAGGGGCTGCGCCGCCTGACGCCGGAGGAGGCGCGGGAGGTGGAGCCACACGTGGGGTGCGTGGCCGCCATCCAGGTGCCCGAGGAAGGGATCGTCGACTACCAGGCCGTGTGCGAGGCATTGGCCGGGGAGATCCGCGACGCAGGAGGTGTCCTTCGCACGGGGGAGGGCGTCCGGGAACTCGTGTCGGAGGGGATTCCCGGGGGCACCGGCTTTCGGTGGCGGATCGGCACCAACGCCGGCGAGTGCTCGGCCAGGGTCCTGGTGAACTGCGCCGGACTCCACGTGGACCGGGTGGCCCGGTTGGCGGGCGAACGCCCCGAGATGTCGGTCATCGCCTTCCGCGGGGAGTACCAGGAGCTGCGACCCCAGCGGCGCCACCTGGTCCGTCACCTGATCTATCCGGTCCCGGAGCCGGGCTTTCCCTTCCTTGGCGTCCACTTCACGCGCCGGATCGGCGGCGGCGTGGACGCGGGCCCCAACGCCGTCCTCGCCTTCGCCAGGGAAGGCTATCGGCTCCGGAGCGTGAATCTCCGGGACCTGGGGGAGTTCCTCCTCTTCCCGGGACTCCGCCGCTTCGTCGTCCGGCACGGGGGAATGGTCCGGCGGGAGCTCCTCCAGTCGGCGTTCCGGAGCCGCTTGCTGGCGGCGCTCCGGCGACTCGTACCCGAGATCCAGCCGCAGGACCTCGCCCCGGCTGGCTCCGGCGTGCGGGCCCAGGGCATGCGCCGGGACGGCACCCTGATCCAGGACTTCCTGTGGTTGGAGCGCCCCGGAGCCGTCCACGTCCTGAATGCGCCGTCCCCCGCGGCCACGGCGTCCCTCTCCATCGGGGCCGTCGTGGCGGAGAAGGTCGGCCGGATGCTCGTGCACTCGGCACCGTCCGGGAAAGGTGGGGGCCAATGACGGGCGAGCGCATTCTGATCCTCAACCCGCGGGCCGGTGCCGTCACGGACGAGGCCATGGTCGACCAGGTAGCGAGCGCCGTGCAGGAGCGGTTGCCCGTGCGGGTCATGCGGACCCGATCCCCCGAGGACGCGCGCATCTTCGGGCGGACGGCCGGCCTCGACGGTGCGATGGAGGTCCTGGTGGCGGGCGGCGACGGGACGGTGAGCGAAGTGGTGCACGGCCTCTGGGAGCTCCGGTCGACAGACGGCGAATCCGGGCCAGCGGTCCCGACCATCTCCATACTCCCCCTGGGCATCGGGAATGACCTGGCCCGGTGCCTGGGGATTCCGCTGGAGTGGGAGGCAGCCCTGGCCCTGGTTGGGGAAGGAGGGTGGGTCCGGCGCCTCGACATGCTGGAGGTGGTGATGGACGGGACCAGGGACGTGGCGGTGAACGCGGTGGTGGTGGGGACCGGGGGCCGGGTGAGCCGGGTCCTCGACGAAGCCGACAGGGAGCGGTGGGGACCGCTTTCGTACCTGCGATCCGCAGCGGAGGTGATGCTTCACCCGGAGCCCTCGGCGATGGAGCTCTCCTGGGACGGGAGTCAGCCCGAGACCCTGCGGGTCCTCAACGTGGTGGCGGCCAATGGCCGGTACGCCGCCCGGGGTGTTCCCATCGCACCCCGGGCCGACCCCGGGGACGGCCGGATGGAGCTGGTGGTGATCCAGGAGGTACGCATGACCGATCTCCTCACCATGCTCCCGGCAATCCTCCGGGAGGAAGACGCGGACCACGAGGCGTACATCCACCGGCAGGTCCGCAGGGCGCGGATCACGAGCCTGGAGGAGAAGCCGCTCCCGGTGAGCGTGGATGGGGAGAGCCGGACTGCGGAGGAGATCGTCGTCACAATCCTTCCCGGCGTCCTCCCCGTGCGTGTGCCCCGGGACCCTGCCACCCCTCGACGGGGTGGGGCCGCGTGACGGGTCGGCCGAGCGCATGGCTCACAGCCGCCATCGGCGGGACGCTCCTACTGGGGGCGTGGATGCGCTGGAGCCTCACGGGTGGCCTCCCTTTCTGGGGAGACTTCGCCCACCTCCGCCACGGTCACTCCCACCTGGGCTACTTCGGAGTTCTCTTCCCCCTGGCCTGGATGGGCTGGCGGGCCGCGGACGCCCCGGTCCCCGGTGGCCGGACCCTGGCTCTCTACGGTGTCGCCACGGCGGTGGCCTTCCTGGGCTTCCTCCGCGCCGGATACGGCGTGGAGGCCATTGCGGCAAGCACGGTGGTGGGTGGCGTGTGGCTGGTCTCGGCCTGGCGCCTCCGTGGTCGGGTTCTTTCCCCACACGACGCCCTCGCGCCGGTTCTCCCCGGCGTCATCCTGGCCGAGGCCTGTATTCCCTTCATCGCCCTCTACCTGGACTCGGACCCTTCCCTGGCCTCCGGGTGGGTGGCCACCTTCCTGGCCCTCCTGCTCCTGTGCGTCCTGGTCCCCTCGGCGCTGGCGGCGCAGGAGGTACGCGTCCCCGCGGCTCCGCTGTTCGGACTCGCCGGAGCCCTGGGAGCGGTGGCACTCGGGTTCTGGCCCTCCCTGCCCACCCGTCTCGGGCTGGGACTCTACGCCGTCTGGCTTCTTTGGCTGGCGCGGCAGGATCCGCGATTCTCGTTGCACCTGCGAACCGCGTGGGCCGCGGTGGGACTGGGACTCGGCGGGGTGGCGGTGGACGTGCTCCCCAACGTCCGGCCCGTGGCGATTGGGGCCATCCACTTCATGATCCTGGGGCCGGTCCTGGCGAGCCTGGCACCGCTGGTACTCCGACGGGCCCCCGTGTCCGACCGGGCATGGTGGATCGGTCACGGATTCGCGGCCCTCCTGAGCGTCCCCCTGGTCCTCCAGGGGCTGGGCTCGGGTGCCTGGACCCTCTCCGCCTCGGCCCTGGGCGGAACGGGTGTCGTGGGGTGGTGGGGATGGGCGCTGCTCCGCCAGGGGTGGATCCGGCCCCAGGCCCCTCCTCCTCCTACCGAGCCCCACCCGCAGGAGGGCGGCCCATGAGCTCTCCTGATCTCATCCTGGTCACCTCCTACCTGGAGCCGGAGCACGTCGCCCGGATCCGCACGGCGGCAGGGGACATTCCGGTGGTCTACGAGCCCCGTCTGATCCCGGTCCCTCGGTATCCCTCCGACCACCGGGGTGAGACCCTCCAGCGGACCACGGACGAGGAGGCGGAGTGGCGGTCCCTCCTGGCTCGGGCCACCATCCTCTTCGACTTCGACGTGACCCACCGTTCAGACCTACCCGAGCTGGCACCCCGCGTCCGGTGGGTCCAGGCCACCTCCGCGGGCATCGGTCAGTTCGTCCGCAGGATGGGCTATGCCGATGCCTGGCCCGATGCCGTGTTCACGACCGCCAGCGGCGTCCACGCCCAGCCTCTCGCCGAGTTCGCACTCCTGGCCATGGTGGGGCACGTCCGCGGCCTCCTTCAGATCCGTCGGCAACAGGCGGACCGACGCTGGCAGCGTTTCGCCGGAACGGACCTGCGGGGGCAGACGGTCCTGGTGGTGGGGATGGGCGCCATCGGATCCGAGGTCGGACGGGTCGCCAGGACCTTGGGGATGCGGGTGCTGGGAATCCGACGGCGGTCGACGGAGGCCGAACCTTCGACCCTGCACGCCCACGAGCTCGGGGGACCCGAGGATCTGCATGCATTCCTGCCTCGGGCCCACTTCATCGTGCTGGCCGCTCCCCACACCGACGAAACCGAGGGGATGATGGGAGGGCCGGAGTTCGGCCTTGTGCGACCGGGCGCCGTGCTCGTGAATGCCGGCCGGGGGTCCCTTGTGGACGAGGGGGCGCTGCTCCGGGCCCTCCTCCCGCCGCCCCAGGGAACCGGCAGGCTGGCGTCGGCGTGGCTGGACGTCTTCGCCACGGAGCCGCTTCCGCAGGAGAATCCCCTCTGGAACCTCCCGAACGTGGTGGTGAGCCCCCACTCCGCCAGCACCTCGGACCGTGAGAACGGACGCATCACCGACATCTTCTGCGAGAACCTCCGCCGGTACCGGAACGGGGAGCCGCTCCTGAACGTCCTGGACGTGGAACGACTGTACTGACCCGCCATGCGCTTCTCCCAACTCATCGGGCGTACGCCCCTGGTGGAGCTGGACCGGATCCCGCGGGCGCTCGGGGTTCCGGCTGCGGTGAAGGTCCTGGGCAAGCTGGAGGGCAACAACCCGGGAGGTAGCGTCAAGGACCGAGCTGCCTGGGGGATGCTCCAGGGAGCCCTGGGACGGGGGGAGATCGGGACGGGTTCGCGTCTGGTGGAGGCGACCAGCGGCAACACCGGGATCGCCCTGGCGATGGTGGCGCGCCGGCTGGGCCTTCACCTGACCCTGGTGGTCCCGCACTCGGCCACCTCCGAGCGCGTGCGGGCCATGCGGGCGTTCGGCGCCGAGGTCGTGCGGACCCGCCAGCACGAGACCATGGAGGATGCCCGGAGGATCGCCCGACGGCTGGCGGAGGAGGAGGGCCACCTGCAGCTCGACCAGTTCGGGAACCCCGACAACTGGGGAGCCCACTACCGCACCACAGGGCCCGAGATCTGGCGGGATACGGGCGGGGGGGTCACCCACTTCGTGTCGGCCATGGGGACCACCGGGACCATCATGGGGGCCTCCCGCTTCCTGAAGGAACGCAACCCGGAGGTGCGGATCGTGGGAACGCACCCGGTGGAAGGCGCCCGCATTCCCGGGATTCGCAAGTGGTCGCCGGAAATGACGCCCGCCATCTACGAACCGGAGCGAGTGGACCGGATCGAGACGGTGACCGAGGAGGAAGCCAGGGAGGGCACCCGGAGGCTGGCACGGGAGGAAGGGATCCTGGCAGGGATGAGCAGCGGCGGCGCACTCACGGCGGCCCTGCGGGTGGCAGCGGAGCTCGTCTCCGGCACCGTGGTCTTCATCGTCTGCGACCGCGGCGACCGCTACCTGAGCTCGGACCTGTTCGGCTGACTCGGAGGGTGCCCCGGTGCCGGGTCACGGCTTGGCGTCCACCGGTGTGCGGCTCTGCGGCTTTGCGTGCCACCGCCCCTCATGGTATGCCTTTGTCCAGGATCCACTCTGCGCCGTCTCTCGGTGCCACCCGGACCCGAGGTGGGATTCGGGGAGCGGCGAAAGTGACTCGCGCCTCACCATCGTGGGGCCGACTATCCCCCCAACTCTCGGCCCGCCCCATGCAGCTCTCGCCAGCTCCACCGCCCCACTGCATTCCGGTCTCCGATACCCGGGAAGAGCAGCGGCTCCCTCCCTCCCGTCCCGATCAGGGGCGCCTCGTCCGGCTCGGCCTCGTGCTCCTCGCCCTCACCACGGGTTGCGCGCGCCCCGCCGTCGAAGGTCCTCCACCCCTCCAAGACGACGACACCCCTCGGGTGGAGCGACTGCAGGTGCTCATGGAAGCGTTGGCCGCAGACTCCATGGCGGGGCGCCGCGCCGGAACGCCGGGGGAGCACCGGGCGGTGACCCTCCTCGAGGCCGAGTTGGCGCGGTACGGGGTGCAGCCCGCCGGATCCAATGGGTACCGCCAACCCGTCCCCCTGATCGGCATGCTCCGGGAGGACGGCCGGGTCCGGTGGACCCGGGCACCCGACGGAACGCTCACGGACACCCTTCCCCCCGAACGTCTTCGCACGGCCTACAACGTGCTGGGACTGATCCCCGGGGACGACCCCGACCTGGCGGGCGAGATCGTCGTGGTGGGTGCCCACCACGACCACGTGGGGGTGGGAGCCGCGGTGGACGGAGACTCCATCTTCAACGGGGCCGACGACGACGCCTCGGGAACCGTCGCCGTCCTGGAGATCGCCCGGGACCTGGCCCGGGAGCACGCGCCCGGAAGGACGGTCCTCGTGGCCTTCTTCACCGCCGAGGAGATCGGGCTACTGGGCACGCGCCACTGGATCGAGAACCCGACCGTGGACTTCGAGAGCGTTGTGGCAAACCTCCAGATCGAGATGATCGGCCGCCCCGACTCCCTGGCGGGCGGCTTCGGACGGGGATGGCTCACCGGCTACGAGCGCTCCAGCATGGGCGACATCCTGGCGGCCCAGGGGAGCCCCATCGTGCCGGATCCCCGCCCCGAGATGCGGTTCTTCTTCCGGAGCGACAATCTCCCCTTCGCGGCCCTGGGCATTCCCGCCCACACCCTCTCCTCCTACAACCTCCACTCCCAGTACCACACTCCCGACGACGAGGTGGAGTTGGTAGACTACCGGCATATGGCCGCCCTCGTGGAGGCCGCGGTGGCCATGGTTCGCGAGCTTACCACCGGTCCCACCCCCACCTGGAAGGAGGGCGGGCGGGAGGGCCTGCCCGGAGGATAGGTGAATGGCGATAACCCTTCTCCCCACCGGTCTACGGAGGGGGCCCGGCGTCCCAGGAGTCGGGTCCCGGGGAGGAGCGGGATTCGTGATCCCGCTCCTCCTGTGGACGGGCGCGTGCGCCGAGGGATGGGAGGGACCCCGAGGTCCCACGGGATGGGTCCTGGACTCGGCCGCATTCGTGGTGACCGGCTACGTGGATGGCGATCCCGAGATCTTCCTGGTCCGAAACCGGTTCGATACCCTCTGGACCCGGGTCACCGATCGCCCCGGACTGGACAACTCCGCGACCTGGTCGGCGGACGGAGAGTGGATCGTCTTCCACTCCGATCGCACCTCCACCGCCGCTCCCGACCTGGATCTGTTCCTGGTGAATCCGGAAGGCCGTGTCCCTCCGGTCCCCCTCACCTTCGACCCGGGGCTCGACTATCTGCCCCACTACTCGCCGGACGGCCAGTACATCTCCTTCCTGTCCCGCCGGGACTCCGCAGAGGCTTCGTCCGCGTCCGCCGACGAGGAGGAACCCCTCGCGCACATCTACCTCCTGGAGGTGGTGGGGCGGACGGCCCGGAGGGTAACCCGGTACCCGGTGAACGCCTCCCTGGGCGCCACCTGGATGCCCGACGGGGAGTCGCTGCTGGGGGCGCGCCGCCTGGAGCCGGACGGACCCACCCACCTCGTGCGGATCTGGCTCGACCTGGATCGGTCGGCGTCGCTTCCCCTGGGGGTTCGGGAACAGGTCCTGGTTGCCGACGCAGCATTCAACTACACGCCGGTCCCATCGCCGGACGGGAGCCGCATCGCCTACACGGCCGAGTCCGGAGGTGCGGCCCGGGTCGTGGTCATGGATCTGGCCTCGGGCGAAAGGCGCACCCTCACGGAGAGCGGGCACGCCTACGTCGACACCTGGACACCGGACGGGAATTGGATCGCGGTCACCCGGTGGGACCCGAAAGACGACCGCCGGGAGGTCTGGCTCGTGGACCCGGACGGGGAAGAGCCCGACGAGCCACTCCTCCGTGGGTCGAACCGCCCGGCCAGCGACGTGGCCTTCCGACCGGTTCGAAGGTAGGTACCCGCCCCGCCCGCACGGCTCCGCAGAGTCGGGGTCGGGACGGGCTTCTTCGTGAGGGCGGGACGCTCCCCGAGCCTACCGGCTCGCGAAGACTGCGGTGTTCCCCTGGCGGTCGAAGGCAACGACGTCGTAGGGGTCCGCCGCACGCCCCTCCACCTCCATACCCGGTGAGCCCACCGGCATTCCAGGCACGGCGATCCCGGCCCACTTCTCGTACGCCTCCTCGTCTTCGAGGAAGGCGCGGATCACGTCCGCGGGCACGTGTCCCTCCACGATCCGCCCGGCGATGACACCGGTGTGACACGACACCATCTCGTTCGGCACACCCACCTCCTGCTTGATGGGCATCATGGCCGGGTCGTCCCGGACCTCCACCTCGAAGCCGTTCTCCTCCAGGTGGTCGATCCAGAGGGAGCAGCATCCGCAGGTCGGGGACTTGTAGACGATCATCCGATCCAGCTGGGCCCCTTCCTCCGAGGCCTGGATCAGATAGGCCTGGGGGATGTCCAGCGTGGAGAGGCCCGGGACCGATGCCGCCGCTATGTCCGTTGCGGGAGCTGCGCGGGTCGCCTCGGGAGAATCGGTCAGCGTCCAGAACAATCCTCCCGCCACCACCACGGCCAAACCGGAGAGGAGGAACGTCTTCATGCTCATGATCAATACCCTCGGTGAGGAGGTCGTTTATCGTGTCCGGAGACCTGTCAAACCCGCGGCACGCCTCCGTGTGCCCTCATGGTAGGCCGGGAGCCGTGAAGGGAGCGTGAAGATCAGATGAAGGTCCGTTCACGGGCAGGGGGAGAACCCCCCACACACGCAGAGCCATCTCCCCACCGGGCGGTCCCCGGAAGAGATCACGAGCTTTGCGCCCCCTCCCGTGCCAGCAGGTACTCGTGCCAGATGGAGTAGAGGACCGGCAAGACGATAAGGGTCAGGGCCAGCGCCGAGACCATCCCGCCGATCATGGGTGCCGCGATGCGCTGCATGATCTCCGAGCCCGCCCCCCGGCCCCAGAAGAGGGGGAGAAGCCCGGCGATGATCGTGACCACCGTCATCATCTTGGGTCGGACCCGCAGGACCGCACCCTCCATGACCGCTTCCCGGAGGCTCGCCACTGATCGATCCCCTCGACTCCGGCGCTCATCCCAGGCCTGCGTCAGGTAGAGGAGCATGATTACCCCCGTCTCCGCCGCGACCCCCGCCAGGGCGATGAAGCCCACGGCGGTAGCCACCGACCACTGGAAACCCAGTCCCGCCAGAAGGAGCACGCCACCCACCAGCGCCAGTGGAAGGGAGGCCAGGACCATAAGGGATTCGGCCACCCGACCGAAGGTCAGAAAGAGGAGCACGGCAATGATCAGGAGGGTCGCGGGAACCACCAGGGACAGTCGTTGCTTGGCACGCTCCATATAGGCGTACTGCCCGGACCACTCCAGGGTGTAGCCGGCGGGCATCGAGACCATGGATTCCACCATGGCCCGGGCATCGGCGACGTAGGACCCCACGTCCCTCCCCTCCACGTCCACGAACACCCAGGCCGTCGGGAACGCGTTCTCCGTCTTCACCATCATGGGGCCTCGGGTGGTCCGCAGTGTTGCGACCTGTGCGAGGGGAATCTGATCCCTGCCGCCCAGACTCCCCATCTGGCCCGCGAGGCCCGACATGGCCTCCGGAGTGGCCATCCCCAACATGGCCTCGCCCCGACGACCGGGAACGGGGATGAGGATCCGGCCGATGGCTTCGGGCCGGTCCCGCAGCTCCTGTGGATAGCGGAGCCGGACGGCGTAGCGCTCCCGCCCCTCCACGGTCCGCGTGATCTCCGCACCGCCCACCGCCGAAGCCAGGACCTGCTGGATGGTCTCCACGTTGAGGCCGTACCGCGCGGCCGCCTCACGGTCGATCTCCACGTCCAGGTAGGAGCCCGCCATGACGCGCTCCCCATAGGCGGAGCGCGTACCAGGAACCATCGCCACCGCGGCTTCCACCTCCTTGGCCAGCCGCTCCAGCACCGGAAGCTCGGGGCCGAATACCTTCACCCCCACCGGCGTCCGGATTCCGGTGGCCAGCATGTCGATGCGCCCCTTGATGGGCATGGTCCAGGAGTTGGTGACACCGGCGAATCGAATGGCGGCGTCCATGGAGTCCACCAGTGCCTCGGGGGTGATCCCCGGCCGCCACTCGCTCTCCGGCTTCAGGACGATGGTGGTCTCGAACATGGCCATGGGGGCCGGGTCGGTGGCGGTGTTCGCCCGCCCCGCCTTCCCGAAGACGCTGACCACCTCCGGGAAGGAGGCCAGGATGGAATCCTGCCGCTGGAGCGTCTCCCCAGCGGCGGCCACACTGATACCCGGAAGGGTGGTGGGCATGTAGAGAATGGTGCCCTCGTTCAGGGGCGGCATGAACTCCGAGCCGATCCGCTGCAACGGGACCAGGGTGAGCAGGACGGTGGCCAGGCTCCCTGCCAGGACCAGCGGCCTGTGGCGCAGCGCCCAGTCCAATACCGGCCGGTAGGCCGCGATGAGGACTCGGGATACCGGGTTCCGGTCCTCCCGGTGGATCCGGCCACGGATGAAGATCCCCATGGCCACCGGGACCACGGTCACGGACAGGAGGGCCGCCGACGCCATGCTCAGCGTCTTGGTCCAGGCCAGGGGGCGAAACAGCCGCCCCTCCTGTGCCTCCAGGGCGAAGACCGGAACAAAGGAGACGGTGATGATGAGGAGGGTGAAGAAGAGGGCGGGCCCCACCTCCTTCGCCGCCCCCACCACGACCTGCCAGTGTTCCCGGGTCGTGAGCTGATCCGTGTGGAGGATGCCCGGGTTCCCTCTGTCAGCCGCCCCCTTCTCCGCCAGGACCCGTTCCAGGTGCTTGTGGAGGTTCTCCACCATGACGATGGAGGCATCGATCATGGCCCCGATGGCGATGGCGATTCCCCCGAGGCTCATGATGTCCGCATTGATCCCAATTCCACGCATGGCGATGAACGCCATGAGGATCCCCAGGGGGAGGACTACCAGCGAGACGAGAGCGCTCCGGAGATGGAAGAGGAAGAGTAGGCAGACCAACGCCACCACCAGGGACTCCTCCAGGAGCTTCTCCCTCAGGGTGTCGATAGCCCGGTGTATGAGGTCGGATCGGTCGTAGACCGGTCGCACCACGACCCCCTCCGGGAACCCCTGGGAGACCTCGGCCAAACGCTCCTTGACCCGGTCGATGGTGGCCAGGGCATTCTCGCCGAAGCGCATGACCACGATGCCGCCGACCACGTCCCCGCGGCCATCCAGGTCGGCGATGCCGCGGCGCAAGGCCGGCGCCTCCCGTACCGTGGCCAGGTCCGCCACCCGGATCGGCGTCCCATGGGTGGTCGCGCCGACCACCACGTCCTCGATGGACTCCAACGAGCGAAGGTAGCCCAATCCGCGGATCATGTACTCCCGCTCGGCCATCTCCAGGACCGTGGCCCCCACGTCCTGGTTCGACCCCCGGAGCGCCTCCATGACGCGGGTCACCGGGATCCCGTATCCCTGGAGACGGACGGGATCGACCGTCACCTCGTAGGTCTTCTCGAACCCCCCGACCGTGGCCACCTCCGCGACGCCGGGAAGGGAGGTGAGCTGGTACCGGAGCACGAAGTCCTGGAACGACCGGAGCTCGGCCAGAGACATCTGTCCGGTGGTGTCCTCCACCACGTACTGGTAGACCCACCCGAGCCCGGTGGCATCCGGACCCAGGGAGGCCTCCGCCGCGGGCGGGAGCTCTTCCTCGATGGCCGAGAGGTACTCCAGCACCCGGCTCCGGGCCCAGTAGAGATCGGTTCCATCCTCGAAGATCACGTACACGAAGGAGGTTCCGAAGAATGAATACCCGCGCACCGTCTGGGCACCGGGTACCTGCAGCATCTCCGACGAGATGGGATAGGTGACCTGGTCCTCCACGATCTGTGGAGCTTGCCCCGGATAGTCCGTGCGGACGATCACCTGGACGTCGGAGAGATCCGGTATCGCCTCCAGCGGCATGGACCGGATGGCCTGTACGCCGGCGGCGATGACCGCCACCACCCCCAGCGAGACCAGGAACCGGTTCGAGGCCGACCACTCGATGACGCGAGCGAGCATGATCCTGGCTCGTCAGCCGCCGGAGCCGGAGGAGGTGTCCGGACTCGCGCGGTGCTGGGAGTGATCCATCCCGGAGTGGTCCGTTGCGGAGGACCCTCCGCCGGTGGTGTCCGCGGCGTTCATGTCGTGCTGGGAGTGATCCATCGCCCCATCGGACGCTTCCATGGTGTCCGCGGCCCCCATGTCGTGCTGCGAGTGGTCCATGGCTCCACCCGATGCATCCATGGTGTCCATGGCCCCCATGTCGTGCTGCGAGTGATCCATCTCACCCATCCCAGCGTCCATGGAGTCCATGGCTCCGGCTTCCTCCATCTCCATCAGCGCCCCGAGGTTGGACTCGGCATCGACCAGGAAGGCCGCCGACGTCACTATTCGCTCCCCCGGGCTCAGCCCGGCCAGGATCTCCACCTCCCGCCCCGAGACCCGTCCGGGAGTCACGGCCCTGGGGACGAGGGTGCCGTCCGCGGCGTCCACGAAGACCAGAGCCCGCTCACCGGTCTCCAGGAGGGCGCTGCGCGGGACCACCACCGCCAGGTCCCCGGTCTGTGTCGTGAGCGTGACCTCGGCGTACATCCCGGGACGCAGGCGGCCCCGGGGATTCGCCAGCTCGAGTCGGACTCGGCCCGTACGCGACTCCAGGGACACCGTGGGATAGATGTACGTCACCCGTGCGGCGAAGACGTCGTCCGGGAACGCCTGGAAGCGCACCTCCGCCTCCTGCCCCTCCCTCACCAGCCCCAGCTCTCGCTCGAAGACGTCCACCTCCACCCAGATCTGCGAGAGGTCCGCGATGCGGTAGAGGGTCATTCCGGGCATGATGCGATCGCCCTCGACGATCGCCTTCTCCACCACGATCCCGGTGGCCGGCGCCGCAAGTGTGACCGTCCGCTGGACCTCCCCGGTCCCCTCCACCCGCGCAACCACCTCCTCGGGAATGTCCCAGTAGGCGAGCCGTCTCCGAGCCGACTCCAGGAGCGACTCCGCATTGGCCCTGGCCCGCTCGCTCCCGGCTTCTTCCACGAGTCGCGCCGCCAGCGCAAGTTCCTCCTGGGCGGATACGAGCTGGGGAGCATAGATCTCCATGAGGGGATCTCCCTCCCGCACCGGCGCGCCGTTGAAGTCGACGTAGAGGTGCTCCACCCAGCCCTCCACCTTCGGGTTCACCACCCGCAGCCGTGTTTCGTCGTAGGTGGCGACACCCACGGCCTCCACGCTGAACGAGAGGCGCTTCTCCTCCGCCCGAGCGAGAGCAACCCCGATCCGACGCGCGTCGGCTTCCGTGAGGCGCACCGGCTGGGCTTCGTCCATCCCCGCCAGCATGGCGGCGTGGTCGTGGCCTTCCATGGCGTCCTCGACAGGCGGCCCGCCACCCCTTGAAAGCACCAGGACGACGATCCCCGCGCCGGCCACGAGCAGGACGGATGCTACGAGTTGAGTCGTTCGATTCATGGTCACTCCGGAAGGAAGCCGGCGGGAAGGGGCTCGGTAGGCGCCGGGAGTCTCCGACCGACGGCAGCCTCCAGGCGAGCGACGGCAGCACCGTAGTCCGCCACCAGCTGGTGGTACTCCTCCTCGAACTGGTCCACGTCCAATTGGGCATCCACCAGAGTGGGGAAGTCCACTTCCCCCACCCGGTACGCCGCCAGCGACGAAGAGACATTCACACTGGCGGCCGGTAGGATCTCGTCCCGGTACAGGCCCATGAGCCGGCGGGCACGGTCCAGATCCGCTGCGGCGGTTCGCAACTCGGACTCCACCGCGGCCCGCACCTCACTCGCCTGGGACGTGGCTTGGCGCTCCAGAGCCCGGGCAGCCTCGACCCGGGGCCGCTGCCGACTCCCGGAGAAGACCGGTACGGAGGCCCCGATCATGAGCCCGCCCATGCTTCGGGGATCCGGTCCACCCCTTCGGCCGTACTGGGCGGTGATGGTGAAGTCCGGCCAGAGCTCCCGGTCCGCCAAAGCGACACTCGCTCGGGCCCGCTCCACCTGGAGCCGCTGCCGTGCCAGGGCGGGTCGACTCTCCAGGGACCAGGCCAGGAGGGTGTCCAGCGTCGGAACCGACGTGGGCAACGAGGGAAGGGAGGGAAAGGGCACAGGGGATTCCCCAGGGCGGTCGAGGACGGCGTTGAGCTGCGCCGCCTGAGCCGTGCGCAGCGCCGAGATGCGTCGGATTTCCGCATCCATCCGGGCCACCTCCACGTCCGCCCGGAGAACGTCTCCCTGCCGTCCGGTCCCGGAGGCATAGAGCGACCGGGCCACGGATTGGAAGTCCTGAAGAAGGTCCAGGGTGCGCCGGTGCACCTCCAGGATCCGATCCATGGCGTAGAGGGCGTGGAAGTGCTCCGACACCTGGAGGCGCACTCGCCACTCCTCCTCCTGGACCAGGGCGCGAGCCGCCTCCCGCTCGGTCTCGGCCACCTCCCGTCGGAGCCCCAGCTTGCCGAAGAAGGGCAAGGTCTGGGAGAGCTGGATCGAGGGCAGCATCGACGCCGGCATCCCCGCATCGAACTCCGGGAGGCCCAGGTTCATGGCTCCCAGGGACACCATGGGATCCGGTGGTGTCCCCGACTCCGGCACGCGATGCTCTACCGCCTCTGCCATGGCCCGGAGCGCCACGAGGCGGGGGCTGTACGCCAGCGCTTCGTCGATCAGTTCGTCCAGGTGCAGGCTGTCCGCGCTCGCGACCCCGATCGAATCCAGAGGCAACGACCCCGAATCCTGCCGGGCGGCAAGCGGGGCCGTCGCCGCCCAGAGACCCAACAAGAGTCCGACCCACGCCTGGGTCGTCGTGCCGATGAGGAGTCGCATGATGGACCGGGGTAGAGAGTCTTCGTCCGCGTCCGAAAGCTGCCCCGGCACCCATGAAGGAACGATGAGGCCGGGATTAAGGCGCCTTCATCTGAGCCAGCGTCGCCGAGATCACCGCCCCTCCCCCGGGGCGCGCCTCCGCCCAGGCGTTTCCCCCATGGGCCAGCGCGATGGCTTCCACGATGGCGAGGCCGAGCCCCGAGCCCCCCCGGGTTCGTGCCGGGTCCTCCCGGAAGAATCTCTCGAAGAGTTCCTCGGGCCGGTCTCCAACCCCTGGTCCCCGGTCCATCACCGAGACCCGGACCGGGCCGTCCGGGCTCGGTCCCTCGAGTCCCACCTGGACCTCCACCGCCTCACCGCGAGGCGAGAAGTTCAGGGCGTTCTCCACCAGATTCCAGACAATCTGGCCCACCAGCCCCGGGTCTACGCACGCGGGCAGCGACGTGGCTCCCGCCAGCTCGATGCGGACCCCCCGCTCCGCGGCCATCGGCTCCAGTCGGTCGGTGATTCGCGCCACGACCCCCGGCACGTCCACCCTCCGAGGCTCGGGGGTGATGGATCCGGCGTCGGACCGGGCCAAGGTCAGGAGATTCTCGGTGATCCGGGTGAGCCTCCTCACCTCCTCCACGCTGCTGGCCAGCACATCCCGGTATTCCTCCGGATCCCGCTCCCGGCGGAGAGCCAGCTCCATCTCCCCTCGCAGCACCGTAAGGGGTGAGCGAAGCTCGTGGCTGGCGTCCGCCGTGAACCGCTTCTGGATCTCGAACGCCCGCTGGAGCCGGTCCAGCATGTGGTTGAGGACGTCCACCAGCCGCCGATACTCCACCGTGTCGGCGTAGGCACTGATGCGGGTGCCCAGTGAGCCCGCACCCAGATCCGCCGCCTGGTCGATCACCTCGTGGACCGGACGGACGGCTCGGCCCGCCAGCCACCAGCTTCCCAGGAGCGAAGCCAACGCCACCAACATCGTCACCAGGGTCGCCGAAAGGGTGATCCGGGCGACCATGTCGTCCCTGGAAACCACGGGTGCGGCCACCTCCAGAACGTGTCCCTCGTGGGCCGTGCCGAAGCGGGAGAGGGGGTAGTACAGGACCCGGACCGGCATGCCGTCGTAGACGCCCCGGCCCCAGACCAGTTCACCTCCCCCGGCCACGGCCAGCGCTTCGGCGTCCACCGGGAGGTCCGAGGTCATGTACTGGCTTCGGAGCAGGCTGCGGTTGTCCTCGCTCCAAACCTGCGCATACCGGACCAGCGGCTGCACCGAGGACGCCTCCGCCGGAGTCAGTTGCCACTCGTGAAATTCCATCGATCCGTCGGGCGAGTCGGTGATGGACGCCGCCTGGATGGAGGCCACCGCCATGAGGGAGGCGTCGAGCTCTTCGTCCATCGCCCTCCGAATGGCCCAGACCGTGATGGCGGACAGGAGCGCCACGGCCACGGTCATCGATCCCGAGAACCGCAGCGCCAACTGGGCCCGGAAGGACCTCACGCCTCGCCTCCGGTCTGGAGGATGTACCCCACCCCCCGCACGGTGTGGATGAGGGGCTTCCCACCCCCTTCGCGAAGCTTCTGCCTCAGGTTGGCTACGTGCACGTCCACCACGTTGCTCATGGGATCGAAGCTCATGTCCCACACCTTCTCCAGGAGCTCTGTCCGGCGGATGACCCGCTCGGGGTTCAGGATGAAGTGCTCCAGGAGGCGGTACTCGCGGGGCGTCAGCTCCAGCCTCTCCCCACCCCGGGACGCGCTGTGCTTGAGGCGGTCCACCTCCACGGTGTCGTAGATGAGCCGTTCCACCCGCTTGGACCCACCCCGGCGAAGCAGAGCCCGGATCCGGGCCATGAGCTCGTCCAGCCCGAACGGCTTCGTCAGATAGTCGTCCGCCCCGGCGTCGAGCCCCGTCACAATGTCCTCGCGAGAATCCCGGGCGGTGAGCATGAGGACCGGGACAGCCAGGTCCCGGGCCCGGAGCTCTCTCACCACCTCGAGCCCGGTTCGGCCCGGCAACATGACGTCCAGGACGATGAGGTCGTACGGGTTCACCAGCGCCTTCATCAGGCCATCCTCACCGTCGTGGGCCACGTCTGGAGCGTACCCCTCCTCCCGAAGCCCCTTCTGGAGGAAGCTTGCCACCTTGCGGTCGTCTTCGACGATCAGGATGCGCATGGATGCAAGGAAGGAGGACGAAACGTCCGCAGGCCGGCTCGGCACCGCGAACGAGCGACAGGACACGGCTGTGGAACCCTCGGACGGGCACAGGGGTCCTGCCCCCAGCCCTCACACCTCAGTCACCGGAGTTCGTCATGACCCTCTCCCGCAGGGATTTTGCCTCCTTCATGGCCGCGGCTCTCGCCGGCGCGGCGGTCCCTGGCGCTCTCGCAGCCGCCTTCCGCCCTTCCCTTCCGGCTCCCTTGGAGGGTGCCGTACGGGCGTCGGCCCGCTCCGCTCAGGAGACGTACTTCCAGTGGAGCGAGGTGCGTCCCGGGGTACGGGTGGCCAGCGGCGGGGGCGGGAACACCATCCTCTACCTGGGCCGGACCGGGGCGCTCCAGAGCGACGGGAAGAACTTCGGCCTGGGGCGCACCCTGCGGCGCGAGGCCGAGTCGTTCGGGGTCCCGGTGACGCAGCTGGTGAACACCCACCACCACGGCGACCACTCCGGGGGAAACGAGGGCTTCTCGGACCTGCCCCGGCTGGCCCACGTCAACGCCCTCCCCCGCATCCGCGCCTCGGTGGAGGCCTCGCTGGAGGGCGCCCGGGATCGCCTGGGTGGGATGCTGGAGCAGATGGAGGCCGGCGACCCGGCCCAGGCCGACGTCGAGGCGATGCTTACAGAATTGGACGGAATCACCCCGGAGGACTTCACCCCGGACCGTACCTTCGAAGGGGAAGCAGAGCTCTCCGTCGACGGCCGGCCGGTGGAGTGTAGGTGGGTGTCCCGAGGCCACACCGACGGGGACAACTTCCTCTACCTGCCCCAGGCCAACGTGCTGCACTGCGGAGACCTCTTCTTTCATGGTCGGCACCCCTACGTGGACGACACCGCCGGCGCGACGCCCGCCGGGTGGATCCGGTGCGTCGATGCCATGCTGGACCTGTGCGACGGGGATACCGTGGTGGTCCCGGGCCACGGTGAGGTGACGGACCGGGCTGGTCTGGTCGGCCAGAAGGCCTACTTCCAGGCGCTGCAGGGAATGGTGGAGCAGGCCCTGGCCGAAGGCCGGTCGAAGGACGAGGTGATGGCCCTGGAAGCACCGGAGCTGGTGGCGCTGGCCGGTTCGGACCGACACCTGCCCCGGAATCTGGGGATCGTCTACGACGAGATGATGGGCTGACCGCGGTCGGGTCCCGGATGCGAGGAGGGGGCGGGCCGTGGACTCCGGCCCGCCCCCTCCTGCTTCTCCGCAGGTCCCCCAGCCCCCCTAGAACGCTGGACCGAGGAGAATGGCGTTGGCGTAGGGCTGGAAGGCGGCATACCACATCATTCGGAAGAGCGGGTCATCGGCGAACAGGATGGCGCTCCCCCGCCCGATCCGCCGCTCCACCGCCCAGGAACTGCGGGAAAGACGCTCCAGGGTCTCCTCACCGATCACACCGCTCACCTTCCCCAGCTCCTCCCCGAACCAGACCGCCGACTCGAAGCTCTCCGCGGGTTCGAATCCGTCTCCGGAGGAGAGGACGAAGAAGCGGTCCCCTCCGGGAGCTGCCGCACCGAAGACCAGAGGGTGCCCCCGGTCCAGGCGCGTCTCCAGGACGGTTCCCGGGGTCTGACCTTCCCAGCGCTCCAATTCCCGCTCCTCCCGGGTGCGGAGGGCGCGCTCGACCTGGCCCTCCTCGTCCGGCGGGTCCGCCTGGCGTAGCTCCACCCCCGTGAGATCCTCGAACCCGGCGGCGCCACTCCCCACCGCCACGAGGGTGCCGCCCCCCTGGATCCAGCTCCGGAGCCGGTCCTGCTGACTCTCGGAGAGGCCACGGCCCACCGAGCCTCCCTCGGGCACCACGACCACGTCGTAGCGTGCCAGGTCGAGGCCACCGAGCTCCGAAGCGTTGACCGCATCGTAGGGGAGACCCAAGCGATGCTCCAGGAAGAAACGGTGCGCCCCGTAGGATCCCGACGAGGTGCCCTCCCCACCCACCAGCGCCACCCGGGGGAGCGCCAGATCGCCGGCACGGCCGGTCCCCAGGTCCCGCCCGGTCTCGGTGAGGGCCGAACTCACGGGAATCAACCCGCTCAGCCCCGCTTCCCGCACCCGCGCCCGCAGGTCGGGGTTCAATCCGGCCGGGAGGAACACGGTCCCTGGTGGATGCAACGTCCCGCCGATGCGGAAGGTGTCGGGCATCACCCTTCCACGCCCGCCGGCCTCCAGGAATCGCACCAACCCGGGCCAGGCGTGGAAGCCCGGCTCCACCAGGAACCCGTACGGCTCGGTCCCCGGGGATGCGCCTTCCTCCCGCGTCTCGGGGTGTTCGAAATCCCCGGCATCCTGCCATGGGCCGCTCCGGAGGGTGGAGCCGCCGGCGGCGTGGGCCTCGACGCCGTACGCATATGGACGGGACCAGGCGCTGATGTCGTACGAATAGGTGGCGTCCAGGACGGTTTCGGCCTGCAGGAGCGTCACGGCCAGGAGACCGCGCCGCTGCCGGGCCGGCACCCGGATGGTCCCTGCGGGGAACTGGGTTCGGTCGGCGTAGCCGTTGTGGGCATTGGCGTCGGCCCGGAAAGCTTCCCGGGCCACCAGGAATTCGATGCCCTGGTCGGACAGCTCCTGCATCAGGGCGTGAAGTCGGGCGCCCCCGTCATCCTCTCCCGGAACCAGGAGGATGTCCGGTAGGCCCTCGTCGACGTTCCGGTGGAAGTCGGCGAAGCCCAGGAGGAGATCCGATCGGCCTTCGGCCGCCGTGCGAAGGGTGGCATTCCCGGCCACCCGATGGTGGGTAGCCCGATCATGCAGCGTCAGCGTGTCGCCGTCCGCCCGGGCATAGGCCAGCCCCGCGGAGCCCCCTCCCGCCTGCTCGTATGTCATCCCGATGGCACCGAGGAGCGAAGGCCAGGAGTCCCCGTAGCCCGGGTAGAACAGGTCGTAGCTCTCCTCGGTGAAGTAGAGCCACCCCTCTCGGGCGAAGGCCTCGGCGTTGCCGTTTCCGATGCGGTCCGCCCAACGTGCCGTATGCTCCGGGTAGATCGGGTTGATGGGTGTGGCAGGAGGGAAGAAGAAGTAGGAGGAATTGGGGCTCATCTCGTGGAAGTCCACGTGGACCTGGGGATTCCAGCGATCCCAGGTCGACAGCCGCTGCCGCGTCTCGGGCTGGCTCATCCAGGCCCAATCCCGGTTCAGGTCGAAGTGGTAATGGTTCGTCCGACCCCCGGGCCATGGCTCGTCATGTTCCCGCGTGGCCGGGTCCGGGTTCGGAAGGGGGCCCCGCGTCGCCCGGTAGAAGTTCACGTACCGGTCCCGTCCGTCGGGATTCACGATGGGATCGATGAGGACCACCACGGAGTCCAGCACACCGGCCACGCTCTCGGCGCCCCGGGCCAGGTCCCAGGCCGTCCACATGGCCGCCTCGGAGGAGGACGACTCGTTGCCGTGAACACCGTAGGAGAGGTACACCACCGCCGGGTTCGCCGCGGCGATCTCCCGGGCCCGGGATTCCGGCGTGTCCGGATCCGTGAGCTCCCGATTCGCGGCCAGCACAGCGTCCAACCGGGTCCGGTGCTCCGTCGTGGCGATCAGAACATGGACCAGAGGGCGTCCCTCAACGGTCCGGCCGTACTCGGCCACGCTGACCAGCGGGGAAGCTTCTGCCAGGGCCGAGAAGTAGCGGTGCACGGCCGCCACGTCGGAGAATCGCTCTCCCAATCCCCACCCCAGGACCTCCTCGGGAGACGGCGGGGCCACCTGGGCCGAGAGGTCGGGGGTGGCGGAGCCGGCCAGGAGCGCGAAGACGGCGAGGGACAGGACGGTGGAGCGGGTCCGGAGAGACATGGCGAATCGGGCTTGAAGGCGGTGGATCAGCAGGATCCCGGAATCTACTCGGAACGGGCCGGACGGCACCTCCGTAACGTCCGCCACCGGCCCGACCCGCGTCAACTCACCAAGGCGTAACACGCTCCGGCGCCCCTGGCCGCGGCCTCCAAAAGCGTCACCAGCTCCCGGAGCGCGCTCGCTCTGTTGTCCCGGCGGTACCACCCCAGGAATTCCTGAACCGCGGCGGCACGGGCTTCACTCTCCTCTTCCGCTCCCTTCAGCCTCGCCAGCTAGAAGTCCCGTTGCGGGACCGGCCGCTCGATCCAGCACCCCACCTCCTCCCCGTCCTCGTCCAGGATGACCACCGTCGGGGTGGCGGGGCGCCCGTCCGCCGCCACGACGAGCAGGCGCCACGGGCCACGACGGCGAACACGGCATCCTCCAGGCTCGAGGCTGAATTCGAGGTCTGCACCGCGGACCTTGGACGGCTGCAACGTCCGCAACTGGGTCGGCAGGGACAAGTGCCCCCGACCGCGGGCAACCCCTTTCCACCGCCGGAAAACTCTGCCCGGTGAAAGATCCTCCATTCGCCCAGCAAAGCCGGATCTGGGCGCTTCCCACCTGGCATGCTCCTTGTACTTCGGTCTACCGAATCGGCCCTCCCCGACCGGGCCGGAGCCAGGCCGGAGTGAGTCAGTGGAAGCGGCGGTGCCGTTCACCGCCTCCGGACCATGGATTCGGCGGCCATGTCAACCAAAGGATTCGCAATGAGTTACCTCCCAGGGGGCGCTGCCACGCTGCGCCGCGCCCGGCACGGGCTGATCGCCGTGGTGGCGATCGGCGGCATCGCGTGTGGCGAAGAGAGTCCCACACTGGTGGAGCCCCCCACGCCCGGGGCGATCCAGCTGACCACCGTGACTTCGGGCTTCTTCAAGGACGAAGGGTACGATCTCCTGGTCAACGGCCAGAGCCAGGGAACCATCGGCGCCAATGACCAGAGGACCATCCCGGGGCTGGACGCCGCCACCTATCAGGTGGAACTCGCCGGCGTCGCGGAGAACTGCGCGGTGGAGGCGGTTTCGGTTCCGGTCGCGTCCGGAGTGACCGCCCAGGTCCAACTGGACGTCTCGTGCGCGCACGCCGCAGCCGTGTCCTACTCCCTTCGGGCCAGTCGTGACCGGCCCAACCTGGAGAACGGCGAGATCACCGAGTGCACCTTCGGGCTATGCCCGTCGAACTCCGAGTGGGACATGTACGTGCATTTCGACTCCCAGACTCAGCCCCAGGCACAGGTTCGGCAAAACCAGACCACCGTCGTCGAGATCGCCCATCTCCCCGGCGTGGCTTTCGGTGACCTGACCGAGGCGGACTTCATGGGAGCGACCTTCACCACGGAGGTCGTTGCCGAGGCACTGGACCCGAGCAGCGTCGTCCTCCTCCGCACGGACCAGGGCAACGTGTACGTCCTGGGGAATGCCGTGGAGGATCCGCTGCTCATGACGCTGACCTTCGACGCGGCCCTCATCGCCGAGCCCGCCTCCTAGGTCATACGCCCGGCGCGGCACACGCAGGCGGGAGCGGGGAATTCCCCGCT
>CP070829.1:2304608-2328833 GCA_020344755.1 Gemmatimonadales bacterium | reverse complement strand
AGCGGGGAATTCCCCGCTCCCGCCTGTTTGCGTACCTCCGCCGATCCGGTTCCGTCCGCCCCCGTCATGGATCGGTTCCCCTCCCCGGGGGCCCGTCCCGGTCCCGGGGTCGGGCCTGGACCGCGGCGAATCGCCGAGCTCCCCGATCCGGAGGCCTCCGCACACGGCAGCCGTGCACCGGGAGGGTGGGGGGAAGCGTGGGTCTCGTGGGGCTCGGTGCTTGACCGGGAGTGGGCCAGGAGCGCCCTGCACACTGTGCCCTGGGCCCCGGGAGGTCCGAGGCGGAGCGGAGGTGCACCGATGGGGGAGACTCCCGGTCAGGGTCTCCAGGCAGGGGACTCGTCGTCCGCCACGTGGTTCGTCAACCGGATGGTGTTGGTGCCGGCGGCCTCGATGACGAAAATGTCCCAGTTCCCCGTCCGGAAGGAGTCGAAGACCATCCTTTCTCCGTCCGCCATCCAGGACGAGTCGAAGTCGTCGCCACCGTCCGTGGTCACCCGATAGAGGTTGGAGCCGTCGACGTCCATGGTGTAGATGTCGAGGTTTCCGCCGGCCCGGTCACTCACGAAGGAGATCGTCCCCGCGGACCCCTGGGATCGCGCCACCGTGGCAGGTGCGGCATCGAACGACGGGTCGTCGGTGAGGTTCACCGGATTGCTCCCGTCTGGGCTCATGATCCAGATGTCGCCGTTCCCGGAGCGGCTCGAGAAGAAGACGATTCCGGACCCGTCCGCCAGCCACGCCGGCTCCGAGTCCTCCCCCGGGTCGTCCGTGAGACGCACCGGGTTCGCACCGTCTGGATCCATCACGTAGATCTCGGAATTCCCGTCCCGGTCCGTGGCGAACGCGATCCGGGAGCCGTCGGGTGACCAGCTCGGGAAGCGGTCGATGGACGGATCGTCCGTCAGCCGCGTGACATTCCCTCCGTCGGCGTCCATGACGTAGATCTCCGTGTTGCCGTCCCGGTTCGACGCGAAGGCGATGCGGGAGCCGTCCGGGGACCACGAAATATCACCGTCCGCGGCAGGGTTGTTCGTCAGGTTGATCCCGTCGGAGCCGTCCTCGTTCATGAGGTAGATCTCGCGGTTCCCGTCCCGTTGGCTCTCGAAGGCGATGACGCCGGTGCTGAAGTCGAAGTCCGGATCCTCCCAGTCCTCGTCATTCGGACCGGTGGGATTGCCTTCGCCACACGCGCCCAGGACCGGCCCCAGGAGAAGGAAGGGGAGATAGACGATCGAACGAGGTCTGGAACGCATGCGTGTCTCCGTGCAGTGATCCGGTCTCATGGTGTCCCGCCCGTGGCCCCGGGATGCCTCCCAGGCTCCGGTCCGCGGGCGCTTAGGGGCCCTGGGGTTCGTCCTCGCCCGACTCCTCGTCGTACACGGAGACCGCCGGTTCCCCGTCGGGGCCCACACCCACGAGGGTACGGATGGAGCCTTCCCGGTCCGTGAAGACCAGGTTGGTGGTGCCGTCCGGCAGGTAACCCAGGACGGCCCGGGGCCGCGCCTCCGGGTCGTGGATCGTCACGCCGGGCGAGCCATCGGCCAGCACGGTGAGACGGATCCGCTCCCGCCCATCCCGGTCCGAGAGGGAAAGGAGGGCCCGGCCGTTGGAGTCGGTCACCAGACGTCCCCGCTCCACCCCGTCCCCGTCCTGGAGCAGAATCTCCTGGGCCACCAGCGTTCGGGTGGTGTGCACACCGCCGTCGCCTGCGCTGGCGCGGAGGCCAACGACCAGTGCGATGACGCTGAGAACGCACCCGGCACCGGCGGCCAGGGCCACACCCTGCATCCAGGTGTTCCGGGACTCCATGGCGGTCAGGCGGCGGTGCAGGCGCGCCTCCTCCTCCCGCATCCGGTAGTCGGATTCGGGCCCGGAGTCGTGGTCCGGGGCGTCGTTCGCCATCTCTCGAATCGAATCATCCATGGGATCAGTCCTCAAACAGGGCTCCAGGGGCGTAGCCGCGACTCACAGGATCTCGAGCAGCGCCGTTACGACCTGGATCACGCCAGGGCCCAGCACCACGACGAAGAGGGCGGGAAATACGAAGAGGACCAGCGGGAAGAGGAGCTTGATCGTGGTCTTGGCCGCCGCTTCCTCCGCCCGCTGACGTCGCTTCTGACGAAGCGTCTCGGCCTGCACCCGCAGGGCGCGGCCAATGGACGTACCGAAGCGATCGGTCTGGATGAGAGTCGAAACCAGGGCCTGGATGTCGTCGCTCCCGGTCCGCTCCGCCAGGTTCCTCAGCGCCTGGGCCCGCGGGGCACCCGCCCGGATCTCGAGATTCACCATGGTGAACTCCTCGGCCAGGGGCTGGCACACGTTCCGGATCTCGTCCGAAACCCGGACCAGAGCCTGGTTCAGGCCCATTCCGGCCTCCACACAGGCCACCAGGAGATCCAGGGCATCGGCGAGGACGAGCTGGATTTCGGCCCGGCGTGCGTTTCGCCGTTGGGTCACGTACCACCCCGGAATCAGCCAGCCCAGGATGGCGAGCCAGAGTCCCACCAGGAGCGTGGCCATGATGCGGGCGTCCACCAGGGCTCCCACCAGGAGCGCGGTCGCGGTGAGTCCCGCCGCCGTCACGACGCGGACCCCCAGGAAGATCCGGACCGCCTCCGGCCCCCAGTACCCGGCCTGGACGAGTCGCTTGCCAAGCCCCTCCAGGTCGATTCCCCCCCGCTCCACCCGCTCACCCAGGATCCGGATCACCTCCCCCAGCTTCTCCCTCTTGGACTGGCGCCGCCGCCGAGCGACGGAACCGAAGGGGCTGGGCTCGTTGCGCCGGAGCTCCTCGAGTTCGCGGGCGACGGCTCTCGTCGGCGTAGTCGCCAGCTCGTAGAGCGCGACGAAGAGCAGGGTCACGCATCCAGCGGCCAGGAGTCCTACCACGTAAGGCATTGCCGTCGCTCCGTCAGAATCGGACGTCGACGATCTTCCGGATCCAGAGGAAGCCGATCCCCTGGAGCAGGACGGCACCCGCGAGCATTGCCTGCCCGAGGGGGTCCACGAAGAGCGTTCGAAGATAGGCGGGGTTGATGAGCGAGATCATCAGCCCCACGAGAATGGGAAGCGCCGCGAGCGTGTAGCCGCTCATGCGACCCTGGGCGGTGTACACCCGCACCTGTCGCCTGAGGTTGAACCGGGCCCGCATGGTCTCCGCGATCTGCTCCAGGATCTCGGTGAGGTTTCCGCCCACCTCCTTCTGGACCAGGATCGCCGTGATGAGGATCCGGACGTCCATGATCTCCACCCGGTCCCCGAATCCCATGAGGGAGTCTTCGAAGGGCAGCCCGAAGCGCTGCTCTTCCACCGTCACGCGGAACTCCGATGCGACTGGTTCCGGCGCCTCCTCGGCGGCCATGCGAAGGCCCTCTGACAGGGGATGCCCCGCTCTCGCTGCCCGGGCCAGGGAGTCGATGGTGTCGGGCAGCTGGGCCTCCAGCTTGAGGAGCCGCTTCTTCTTCTTCCGCCGGACGTGGAAGTAGGGGAGGGACGCACCCAGCATCATGGCGAGGCCGAGGACCACCGGGCTGTCCGATACCACCGCGGCGAAGACCCCGAATACCACGGCGAAGCCGACAGCTCGCTTGGCGAAGTCCTGCAGGGTCCAGTTCAGCCCCGACTGGACCAGTAGGTGGTGGAGGTCCCAGATCTGGGGAACCCGCTCTGCGAGAACCCGCGCGATCCCCTCCTCCTCGTGCAGCGCTCGCCGGACCAGAGACGGAAGCTCGGACTCTTCGGTGTCCTCGTCGCCCCCGTTGAGGGAATCCAGCGCGTGGCGACGTAGGCGCCATTGCCGGAGCGCCATGAACGCCTGGAACACCACGAGAAACGCCACGAAGACGCTGATCGAGGTTACGACGGCGAGGACGACGGGTGAGGGACCGGACATCTCGGGACTCCTGTCAGGCCGTGTGCCCGGCCCGCGCCGGCGACGCAGGGGCGGGGTGGGCGTTGAAGGCCGACTCAACCATGGGCGGACACCTCACGCTGCCGGGGATCCAGGACCGGTGCCCCGTCCACCTGCTCGGGGCGGAATGGCGCAAGAAGCCGATCCACGAAGGACTTCTTCCTCTGTCGGGAACCATTGAAGTCGTCCGCGATGTCGCGGGCCAGGTCCCGGACCTGGTCCGCGAAGCGGGTCGTCCCATTGAGGACCAGCGGACGACCGGTGCTCATGGCTTCGATAACCGAGGTGAAGTCGTTGCAGAGGGTAGCGTAGACACCGATCCCCAGGGTCTCCTCCAGGTCCTTGAGCCCGACCAGGCCCTTCTTGTTGAACCGGTTCACCACCAGCCGAAGTCGCTCCTCGTCTCCCCCGGTGACCTCGGCCAGGGTGGGTAGACACCGCTTGAGGTTTCGGAGGGAGGGAACGTCCACGTTGGTAACGAGGAAGATCTGGTCCGACTCCTTGAAGGTCGCCAGGGCCGGTGGAGCCAGGGACTTGGAGGTATCCACGACCACGTAGTCATAGTGGCTGCGGAGGAACTGCAGGATCTGCCCGATCTGCTCCTGGGTGACTTCCTGGCCGATCTCGGGCTGGAACGGGGCGGAGAGCACCTGCACCCCGGACTCGTGGCTTTCGATGTACGACGCCAGGAGGTCCGCATCCATGCGGTGGAAGTTCCGGACCAGGTCCACGAAGTGGAATCGCGGCTGAATCCCCAGGAGGGAGGCGATCTCTCCAAGCTCCAGGTCCAGGTCCACCAGGAGGGTCTTGCGACCGGTGAGCCGGTGGAGCTCGATCCCGACGTTGGTTGCCACCGACGTGGAGCCCGAGCCGCCTTTTGCCGAGAAGAACGAGAGGATCTTTCCCCGTCGGTGACCCTCGTTGGTATCGATCCAGCCCCGCTTGCGCATGACCCTGCCCAGGGCCTCGTAGACCGACAGAGGCTCCGCCGGGCGGGTAACGTACTCCACCACGCCGGCGCGCATCGCCTCGAGGAGGAAGTCCGATTCGAGTTGCGGTCCCACCCCCACCAGGGCTGCCCTTGGCGTCCGGGCTCCGATGGCGTTCGCCACCCGAATGGCCCGGTCGGGCTGATCTCCCATGTCGAGGATGACCACGTGCGGGTCCGCCGTCTGGATGCGCTCCATCTCCTCCGGATCGAGGGCCGCGGGGAGCCGCTGGATCTCGAGGGCGATCCGGATGGCATGTTTCGCGTCCCGGATGGATTCCAGGACGATGGAGCGCAGGCCCTCGTCGGGCGAGACCAGCGCGATACGAATCTCGTTCGACTTCATGGCTTCCTCAACGAATGAGCTGCAGGACACGCACGAGCGAGCCCATGGTCTGACCCGACCGTCCCCGGAGACCCACACCGTGGACGTAGTAGAGGAAGCGCCCCGTCACCGGATCGCGGGGAGAGGCCTGCTCCTCGATGAACACGCGGGCGAAGTTGTTGAACTTGAGGTATTGGCGTCCCGGCTTCGTGATCTCTGCGGGGTCGAACAGCGCCACGGTGACCACCCGGGGACTGTCCATGCCGTATTCGCTCACCACGGAGTTCGAGCGGCTGTCCCAGCGCGCGTCCGGATCCTGGTCGATGAGCTGCTGGACTCCCTGGTAGGTGGGACCCACCATGTTTCCGGGCTCGATGAGGTACTCGGTGTCCAGGTCGATGATGGAGCGGTTGCAGGAGCAGATGTTCTGCCGATACCGGGCGGCTCCCCTCCCCTGACCGTCGTCCCGGCCGTTTCCGCCGTTACCCCCGTTTCCATCGGTGCCACCGTTTCCGTTGTTCCCACCGGGGCCCGGCGGATCCGGGGGGCCCGACACGCCCAGGTCCCCGCGCTTCTCCCGCCACTTCAGCCAACCGGCTCCGCCGCCGTTGTTGTCTCCCGGACCGGTCCCGGTCCCGGTCCCTCCGGAGTCCCCGTTCCCGCCCCCCTGATCGTTGCCTCCCCGTCCACCCCGATTGCCGCCGCCGGGCTGGGAGCCGCAGTCGGGCTGGTCCGGGTCGGGAGGAAGGACCCACGGGAGGAAGAAGGAGGGCACGTAGGCGTCCCGGGGGTCCGTGACCTTGATGGTGATCCGGCGTCCGTAGTCGCGGTCGTACATCCGGCCCATGCCGTCCACCTGGCTGTCCCTCCAACCACTTCCGTAGCCGGTCTCACCCCAATCGCTGCCCGCCCCGCTGTAGCGCTCATAGCGGTCACCGTTCTCCGGTTCGTACCGCCAGCGCTCACCCTCGTCCCAGAGTCGGTTGCGATTCCAGTCGTCGCCGGTCTCCTCCCACAGATCCGGCACAGCGAAGGGCTTTACGCACTGGGCCGCCCCGGCCGCACCGGCCCAGGCGGTGGCCGCGGCGGCCACGTTCACCTCATCGACACCGAAGATGCGGGCGAACCAGGTGTCCACGCCCTCCCGACGGATCGCCGTCCGCACGGTGGAGCTGTCCGTATCCACCCAGACCGACACGTCCTCGGCGCGGATGGGCTCGTTCCGGATCTCATTGCTCGTGGCGAAGTCGATGGCCCTCCGCACGGCCTCGGCCCGCGCCTGGTCCTGTTGGTATTCCAGGAATGCGCTGGCGCCGGCCAGGGCAGCCGCATCCGCAGCGCGCTGAGCTTCCGACCGAGCGTTGAGGAGTGCCCCGAGGTCGATCCCCAGCGCCATGATGGCAATGAGGGCCGTCATGGAGATCGCTACCGTCACGGAGACGGAGCCCCGCTCGTCGGATACCCACCCTCCGGGGAGGAACCTTCCGAGGGACCTGCGAATGAAGCCTTGGTTTGGGATGGAGCGGCCCTTCATCGGGTCACCGCCCCTCGTCGGGAGCGGGCCCGACTCCCGAGGCCCTGGCCGTATCCGCCGCCGCAGGCCGGAACTGGTCGTCCCAGTCCCAGGAAGCGGGATCGCCGGTGGGCATCTCGGGCAGGTTGTCGGAAGGCACGACGATGCTGGGGCTGACGATGACGAGCAACTCGGTCACCTGTTGCCGCTCGTCGGTGGTCCGAAAGAGGGATCCCAGGATCGGAATGTCTCCCAGGATCGGGAGCTTCCGGATGCTCTCCTGCAGCGACCGGTCCAGGAGGCCGGCGATGGCCAGGTGCTGACCCTCGCGGAGCTCCACCCGCGTCTCGGCGCGCCGAGAGAGGATACTCGGAAGCTGGAATCCCGAAATGGTCAGGCCGCCCGCGAAGTCCAGCGTCGAGACCTCGGGGGCAATGGCCAGACGGATGTTGCCGATGTTCGTGACATTGGGCGTGAAGTTCAGGCGAACCCCGAACTCCCTCCACTCGATGCTCACGGCGTTGCTGTTCTGGGCGCCCTGTACGGTGGGAAAGGGGAACTCACCGCCGGCGAGGAACGAAGCCGTCTCGCCGTCCAACGCCAGGAGCGTCGGCTCGGCCAGGCTTTTGAAATCCCCGGTCTCGCTCAGGGCCTTGATGATCGCCCGGAGGTGGGCGTTGCTGTTGATCAGCGACAGCTGCACTTCCCCGTCGGAGTCCGTCTCCGCACGCCAATCCCCGTCCGTGGAGAGATCCTGGGGATTGAGGACGTCGATCAACTGGTTGCCCAGCGCCTTCAGGGCAGTCCGGCTCACCTCCGCGAAGCGAACCTGGAGCCGGATCTGGCTCGGTGCGGGCGTCTGGAGGTTGTCGATGAGGACCGCTCCAGTCCCCTCCGCCAGCTCCAGCGCCCGCCGGGCCACGAAGGCGGAGCTCACGGCCCCGGAGAGCATGAGGGTGCCACCCTGGGCGGTCACCTCGATGTCCTCCGTCGGAAAGAGCGTCTGCAGGCGCCGGTCCAGGGCTCCCGCGTCGGCGGTCACCTCGACGCCGTAGATGCGCCGCACCCCGGTGGTGTCCCACACCACGAAGGTGGTGGTCCCGAGGTTCCTGCCGTTGATCAGGACCTCGTTGGGGGACATGACCACGGCCTCGGCCACGTCGGGGTTCGCCATGGAGACGCGGCTGAAGGACACGGGGCTGACCAGGACGGCCGACGTCCCCTGGGCCAGGCTCACGGAACCCTCGGGCTCCGTGATGAATTCCTGTCCGAGGGCGGGAGAGTTGAAGACGAACAGCGCTCCCAGGATGAGCGTCACCAGCCAGAGCCAGACGGGCGCGGGGTGATTTACGTGGTCCGTGCTGCTCATGTGCCTTCTCATTGTCCTCCTCCTGTCCCGAACTTGAGCAGCGTCCTGCGGCCACCTTCGTAGTTCTCGATCACGCGTCCCTGGTCGGCCGGCTGGCTGGACGCCGCGGACGACGACGACGACGAGGAGCTCCCTCCGCCCGCCACCAGCGAGGTGATCTGACGTCCCCGGGTCTCCACGTCCTCGGAGTCCAGCGTGTTGCGCAGGGCGAGTTGAATGCGGCCCTCGGTGGCGGCCAGGGTGAGGGCCTCCGCCTCATCGGGCGTCACCAGGAGCGTCACCACGGTCACAGGGTGGGGCTCGCCTTCCATGTCCTGCTGGTAGGTCTGGTCCGCTGCGAGAGCACGGACGTTCTGCAGGATGATCCGCGTCGTGGTCTGCCGACGATCCGTACCGGGCATGACGGTGGCGAGCACGTCCACCCGGGTCCCGGGAAGGACGAAGCCCGCCACTCCGACGACCTCGTCCACCTCGACCGAGACGGCTCGCATCCCCTCGGGGATGGTGATGGGCAGGCCTCCGCCGGCCTCCTTGTCGGCCAGCTTCCAGTCCAGGAGCGGTTCGTTCTTCCGCACCTCGACCACCAGGCCTCGACCCACCACCGCGCCTGCCTGGGTGGCGATTCCCTCGGGAAGGGCCGAACCGGGCCAATCCAGCGTGCTGACGTCCTCCCGACGGACGATGGACCCGGCCGGGAGGTCCCGGACCGCGACCACGATGGTCTGGGAAGGCGCAGCCGCCTCGAGAGGCGTGGGATCCGAACTCACGTAGACCAGGGCGACGTATCCAGCCAGAAGGCCGGAGACCGCCGCTCCGCTCAGCATCATCCAAAAACGAGGGATCCTCATCTGGTGTGCCCTGTTATTCGTTGCGCATGACGAAGGAGGTCGAGAGGGCCAGCGTTCGGTCCTGCGTGGCCCAACCGATCAGTGGTGCGAAGAACCCAAAATCGTATTCGTAGTCGATCCGGATCCGGGCGGGTGTGCCGGTGCCGGACTTCCATCCGTCCAAGAACACCTGTGCGCGCTCCGGATCGAGCGCGGCCCGTTGGAGCGAGCTGTTCACGAGACCCAGCATCGCGTCGTAGGTGAACTCGGTGTTGGCCACGACGGAGTTCCGCAGGGACTCCCGGGCCGTGTCGGTCAAGACTTGCTGGATGTTCCAGGCCCGTGCGAACTCCACGAGCCCCAGGATGAGCAGGAGCACCACTGGGAAGACCAGGGAGAACTCCACCAGCGCCTGCCCGCCGTCCGACCGCCGCCCCCGGGTGGGAGGGCGGCGATCCCGGCCGCCTGGGGCGGTCATCGGGAGAGTCAGTGAGCGGGGGTGCATCGAGTCAGTCCGATTCGAAAGGGGGAGAGTGGCGTATCGGCCCGCCCGGGACACCGGAGGCATCCGGGAGTCTTCCCGAAGGCCTGGCCGGAGCCCGGGCGGGGCCGATATGTGAGCCACCGTCAGGAGCCCGGGGTGTAGCCCTCGTTGGGAGCCTGCTCGAGCACCTGGGCGATCCGGTCGAAAATTCCGCCGATCGCGTCGCGGAAGACGACCATCACTGCGATCAGACCAACAGAGACGAGTGCCAGGATCAGCGCGTACTCGGTGAGCCCCTGTCCCGACTCGTCATTCCAGAACTTCGCCAACGTCGACTGCATCATTTGCTCCTCCGGCCCTTGTGGCCGCGTAGGTGGTTGGGGGCGGCTGTGGTGTTTCTTCTCACTTGGCGTCGGGCTCGACGGGTCCGTTCGACCGGGAGTCGATGGGCCTGCCTGGGTGGGGCTCCCTGTGTACCTGTTGTCGAAATCGTTGCCGCGGTCTTGAAGCGACAGCCTGCCGTGTTGGCGCCACAAGAACGCAACGGGTATGCCAATCCGCGCCAATGGGAGAAAAGGCCCGGAATCATTGGGAATCGCCGGCATACGTCGCGCGTATCCCACAGGGGAAGGACCATCATCCATTTCCGCGGAGGGGAACACTTTTCCGCTGAACCGACGTCTTGTGCCGGTCTGGACTCCCGGAGAATGAGCGCCGGAACGGTCTAGCCCAGGCCGGTCGGGATGGCCTCGGCAGCTCGCACACCGCCCCTGGGTGGCTCGATCCCGTTGCCCGGCAGCCAGGGGGGCCCGTAGGCTACGAAGCTCCTCGGATCCTCCCACGCACCTGCTTGCCCCGAAGGGGACGTGAACCATGAGAATTCACATGCCTCTCCTCCCGATCCTTCTTCTCACGACTCTCCTGGGCGCGCCGCAGGTTCGTGCGCAGGAGGCAGCCGGAACCCGTTTCCTTCGACAGCCCGACGTGAGCGCGGACCACATCGCATTCGTGCACGCGAACGACGTGTGGGTCGTGGGACGGGAAGGGGGCTCGGCGCGGCGTCTCACCAGTGACGACGGAGCCGAGACTTCGCCGGCCATCTCCCCCGACGGAGCGTGGGTGGCCTTCAGCGGAGAGTACGGTGGCAATCAGGACGTCTACGTAGTGCCCATCACCGGGGGCCAGCCAACGCGCCTCACCTGGCACCCTTCCGGCGACGAGGTCCAGGGGTGGACGCCCGACGGGGCGATCCTCTTCCGGTCCTCGAGAGAGGGAGTGCCCACCCGCCTCACACGGTTCTACGCCGTGGACCCCGCGGGTGGCTTCCCCCGACCCCTGGAGATTCCCCAGGCGTACCTCGGCGAGTTGAGCGACGACGGCGGCTTTCTGGCCTACCAGGAGATCGGGTACTGGGACCCGGAGTGGCGGAATTACCGGGGTGGCCAGGCTCAGCCCATCCGGGTCGTGTCCACCTCGGACTGGTCCCTGCAGACCCCTTCGTGGGAGGGGGAGCGGCAGATGGACCCGGCCATCATGGATGGTGTGGTCTACTACATGTCCGAACGGGACTGGGCGAGCAACGTGTGGGCGTTCGACCCCGCGTCGGGCCAGGACCGACAACTCACCTTCCACGTCGACTTCGACGTGAAGAGCCTCGGAGCCGGGGGCGGTGCGGTGGTCTACGAGCAGGCCGGATACCTCCACGAGTTGGAGCCCACCACCGGTGAATCCCGGCAGTTGGTGATCCACGCCCAGGCGGACCAGAACTGGGCCCGGGCGCGATGGGAGGAAGTGGAAGGGAACGACTTGGGGAGTCCGGCCCTGTCCAACAACGGGAAGCGCGCCCTTTTCGAGTATCGGGGTGAGATCTTCTCCCTCCCGGCCGACGAGGGTAGCTGGCGGAATCTCTCCCGAAGCTCGGCAGTAGCGGACCGCTACCCGACGTGGTCCCCCGACGGAAGCCAGGTGGCCTGGTTCAACGACGAGGGGGGTGAATACGGACTGGTCATCGCGGACCCGGACGGGGCCAACGTCCGGCGGATCTCCATTCCGGACCCGACGTTCTACTTCCGTCCCCGCTGGTCTCCGGATGGGGCCCGGATCGCGTTCACCGACACGGACTACCGGGTCATGGTCGTGGAAGTGGCCAGCGGGACGGTCACCGACGTGGACGGGGAACTCTACGCAGACCCCCGGCGATCCATCGAACCGGTGTGGTCACCGGACGGGCGATATCTGTCGTACGCGAAGCGCCTGGAGAGCCTCTTCCGGGCGGTGTTCATCCACGATACCCGCACCGGTGAGACCGCTCAGGTCACTGACGGGATGGCCGATGCCCTGTCGCCCGAGTGGGATGTGGGTGGGAAGTATCTCTACTTCCTCGCCTCCACCGACTTCGGTCTCAACTCGGCGTGGTTGGACATGTCGGCCTACGACCGGCCCACCACCAGGGCCCTCTACATGGTGCTCCTGGACGACGACACGCCATCTCCCTTCCTCCCGGTGAGCGACGAGGGTGGAGCCGGCCCGGGTGACTCCGCCGAAGGTGCGCGGGGAGACCGGTCGGGAGCCTCCGCCAGGCCCGAGGAAGAGGCCCAGGAGGGAGAGCTGCCCGAGGTGGTCGTGGACTTGGCGGGAATCCAGTCGCGCATCGTTCACGTGCCGGGGGTACCCACGCGGAACCACGCCGGCCTCGGGGCCGGGCCCGCTGGGCACGTGTTCATCGTGGAGTCCCCGGCGGGAGGAGGTTTCGGTGGCGGTGCGACGCTCCACCGGTTCAGCGTGGACGACCAGGAGTTGACCACCTTCGCGGAGCGGGTCTCGGACGTGGCCAACTCGGCCAACGGCCAGCACGTCCTCCTCCGCACCGGCTCGAACTGGACGGTGGCCCGAGCCGGGGGTCCTCCGCCCCGGAATGCGGACGGCCGGCTGTCGCTGGACAACCTCAGGGCCCGCATCGAGCCCACCGAGGAGTGGGCGCAGATGCTCCGGGACGGTTGGCGCTTCATGCGTGATTTCCTGTATGTGGACAACCAGCACGGCGCACCCTGGGATGAAGTCTGGGACTGGTACTCGGCATGGCTTCCGGACTTGGAGCACCGGTCCGACTTCAATCACCTCCTGGACATGCTGTCCGGCGAGGTCGCCGTCGGGCACTCCTACGTGCGCGGCGGGGACTACCCCGACCTCCTGAACCCCCGGACCGGGCTCCTGGGCGCCGACTTGGAGTTGGAAGACGGGTTCTATCGCATCTCTCGCATCTACAGCGGCGAGCAGTGGAACCAGAACCTCCAGGGGCCGCTGGCCGCACCGGGACTCGGTATCTCCGAGGGAGATTACCTGGTGGAGATCGACGGGCGACCACTCCAGGCACCCACCAATCCGTTCCAGCTCCTGGAGGGAACCGCCGGCCGGACCATCACCGTTGGGGTCAACGACCGCCCCTCACAGGAGGGAGCCCGGACCGTGGTGGTCGAGCCCACCGGAAGCGAGGGGCAGCTCCGCAGCTGGGCGTGGATCGAGGGGAACCGTCAAAAGGTGCATGAGATGAGCGGCGGCCGCCTGGCCTACGTCTACCTCCCCAACACCGGACGGGGTGGGTACACCTACTTCAACCGCATGTACTTCGCCCAGCAGGACCGGGACGGCGCCGTCATCGACGAGCGGAACAACGGAGGGGGGTCCGCCGCCGACTACATGGTGGAGGTCATGGGAAGGGAGCTCTTCGGCTACTTCAACTCCCGGACCCCCTCCAACCGCCCCTTCACCCAGCCCATGGCGGCCCTGTGGGGCCCCAAGGTCATGGTCATCAATGAACGAGCTGGGTCGGGAGGAGACCTGCTTCCCTACCTCTTCCGCTTTCACGAGGTGGGCCCGCTGGTGGGGACCCGGACGTGGGGCGGACTGGTGCACACCGCCGACACCCCGCCGCTGGTGGACGGAGGCCGCTTCGTGGCGCCCCGCGGGGCGTTCTACGATGTGAACGGGAACTGGGCCATCGAGGGTGAGGGGGTGCCACCGGACATCGAGGTGCACCAGGATCCGGCGGCCGTCATCGCCGGCGGAGATCCCCAGCTGGAGGCCGCGGTCCGCGAGGCGCTGCGGCTGCTGCAGACGGGAGACGTGATCCTCACCCCTGAGCCGGCACCGCCGGTCCGCTATCGACGGCCCAGCCGACGCGGCGGGAACTGAGCCCGTGGGCGATGGTGTGGGGAAGGGACAGGACCGTCGGACCTTCCTTCGGGGCGTCGTGGGCGCCGTGGCCGCCTCGGCCACGGCCTCGCCGCTCCAGGGATTGACGGAACTCTCGCCAGGGCCGGAGGGGCGCCTCGGCCGGAGACGAGAGGACCCCTGGGACGTGATCGTCGTGGGGGCCGGGGTCTTCGGCGCATGGACCGCCTTCCAACTTCTGCGGAGCGGGAAGTCCGTCCTCCTGGTGGATGCCGCCGGGCCCGCCCACGCTGGGGCCTCGTCCGGGGGAGAGTCGCGGGTGACCCGTACCATCTACGGATCCGACGACATCTATACGCGGATGGCATGGGATTCACTGGAAGACTGGCGGTGGCTTTCCGCCCGGTCCGGGCTACCCGTCTTCCACCCCACGGGCGTCGTCATGCTCTTCGACGAAATGAGTGAGTACGTGGAGGGGAGTCTGGCGGCACACCGGCGCATGGACCTTCCGCTGGAGACGCTCGATCGCTCCGCCCTGGCCCGGCGCCTCCCTCAGATGGACCTCCAGGGCATCGGATTCGGCCTCTTCGAGCCGGGCCTGGGCGCGCTGATGGCCCGGCGGGGCGTTCAGACCCTGGTGCAGGAGTTCGTTGCCGGGGGAGGTGAGTTCCGCCAGGCGGTCGTGGTCCCCCCGGATGAGGACGCGGACCGGCTTCAGAAGTTGACCACCGCCGGAGGCGGCACCCTCGAGGCGGATCGTTTCGTATTCGCCTGCGGGCCTTGGCTCCCCAAGGTCTTTCCCACTCTCGTGGGCACCCGGATCTTCCCGACCCGACAGGAGGTGTTCTACTTCGCGCCCCCTCCTGGGAACCCGAACTACGGTTCGGACCGGCTTCCCACCTGGGCCGACTTCAACGGCGGGGACGTCTACTACGGCTTTCCGGACCTGGAGAGCCGCGGGTTCAAGATCGCACACGACCTCCACGGCCCTCCCATCGACCCGGACACCGCCGAGCGGGTGACGTCGGAGGAGGGACTGGCGGACATCCGGGCATACCTCCGCCGGCGGTTCCCGGAGATGGTCGATCGGCCCCTGGTGGAGTCCCGGGTCTGTCAGTACGAGAACTCCTCCAATGGCGATTTCCTGGTGGACTTCCACCCCCGGTGGCCCAACGTCCTCCTCCTCGGAGGTGGCTCGGGACATGGGTTCAAGCACGGTCCGGCGCTCGGTCGCCACGCGCTGCGGGTGCTCGAGGACGGGAGGAGCGCGGTGGAACGCCGGTTCTCCCTGGCCACCAAGGAAGAGGTCCAGCGTCGGGAAGTCCACTGAACCCCGCTCCGGGGCAGGTCAGGGCCCCGCGGGAGCCCATCCCAATGGGCTCCGGTGGGATTGATGGCCAACGTATAGGCACTGCGACCGTCCAGGTCCGTGTCGAGCAGGAGAGAGATGTAGTCCTGCTCCGTCATGGGCGGGTCCCGCTGTTTGGAAACGCTCACGACCCGGCCCGGCTCCGGATCGTACGCGACGATCCCGATGTAGAGGGCATCTTCGTCCGCCAGGACCCTGACCGTGGTCCGTCCGGTCAGCTCGCCTCCCTCCACCGGCTCGATCATCGTGAGCTGGGGGATGGAGTCGGAGGTCCGCCACGGGGGCTCCTCCACCCGGCCGTCCAGGATCACCCCTTCACCGGGAGAGCCCACCCGGAGCGTCCACTCCTCCTGGTGGACCTGGGCTGACGCCGGCGCCACGAAGGAGAGGAGAGAGAGAGTAGAAGCGCCGCTCTGTGGTGACATCCCGTCACGGCCGGACTCCGACGCCCGGGGGAGCGAGTGGGGTGCCCATCCTGGGCCGGGTCGGTTAGGATGGCCAGTCCCCGCGCGTATCCTGCACCTCCCCATGAGGCGGGTCCCGTTTGAGCGAGTTCGAATACATCACGGTCCTCCTTTCGGTCATCTTCGGGCTCGCCATGTCCCAGCTCCTTCGGGGGCTGGCGGTGGCCGTGCACCAGCAGCGAGGTCAGTGGGACGTGGTCCACACCCTCTGGGTGGTCAACGCCTTCCTCCTGCTGGCGCTCAACTGGTGGGTGACCTTCGGGTTCCAGGCTTTCGCGGAGGAGTACGAGGCCACCCTGTTGGCCCAGGGACTTCCATCCCCGAGCTTCTGGACCATCGAGCTCTTCCTTACGCTTCTTCTCTGGGCGGTCTTCCTGTACATGCCCTCGGTCCTTCTCTTTCCTCCGGACCAGACCCCCGACGAGAGCTACAACGAGGTCTTCCATCGGAACCGCTTCTGGCTGATGGCCACCCTCATCGGGTTCCTCCTGATGGACATCGCCCAGACCGGATTCCGCCGGGCACTGTTCGACCCCTGGTACTACCTGCCCTTCGTGGCTCACTGGATCCTGCTGCTGGCGGTGGCCATGCGGGTCCGGAGGCGGCCCGTTCAGAAGTTCGTGGCGTGGTGGATCTTCGGGACCCTGGTCGTCTGGTCGCTGGGGGTGCGCCGGGTCCTTGCCCTCCTCTGACCCGGTCCCATTCGGGGCCTACGGGATCCGGTCCGCCACGCCCCGGGTCGCACGCCCTCCTGCGAAGACTAGCCCTCCTCGGGGAACCTGAAGATCCCGGGGGGCACCCAACGGGGGTCGCCCTCGAAGGTGGGCTCCGCGGTGATGCGGCGTGCCGCGCCACCGGCGAAGGGAACGATGTACAGGTCCCAGTTCCCGCTGCGGGAGGAACCGAAGGCCACCCACTCACCGTCCGGCGATGCGCTTGCGACCAGATCGATCCCGGGGTCATTGGTCAGGTTGCGCACCGTGCCCGATGCCAGGTCCAGGTGGAAGATGTCGGTCCCCACCCCCACGCGGTTGGAGTCGAACAGGACGCCGCTTCCGTCCGGGAGCCACACAGGATGGCCGTCGTTGCTGCCTCCCTCCGTCAGGACCGTACGCCCGGTTCCGTCCAACCGCAGGAGGACCAGGTTCTGGCGTCCGTCCGGGCCTTCGGCGAAGACCACCTGTTCTCCGTCGGGCGAGACGGCCGGTTGGACCTTGCGGACCCCGTCGTAGGTGATGCGCTCCGGCTCTCCCCCCGAGAGACTCCCGACGAACAGATCCGTCCCCCCTTCCACCGGGGCGGCATAGACCATGGTCACCCCGTCGGGAGCGAAGCCCGGTGGTTCGTCCAACGCGGGATTTGACCCCAGGCGTGTGGCGATCCCTTCGGCCTCCGGCGCGAGCCCGTAGAGCGCCGTGGGTTGCTCGATGTCCGTCAGGAAGACGAGTCCCGGTCCCTGCGGCACCCACCGGGGGTTGAAGTCCGGCGCCCCGGTACCCAGGAGCCGCCGCGCCTGGAAGGACCCGGTGCGGAAACCGTCGGAGGAAATCAGGAACAGGTCGCCGTTCCCGCTGCGATCGGAATAGAACACCAGGTCCCAGTCGGGGGCGGGGAGCAGGGATCCGGGATCTGCGTCTCCGCACGCAGCACCTGCTCCCACCAGCCCCAGGACCACGACCGACCCGAGCCTCCGGAGGCCGGTGACTCCAGGGCGGCAACACGGAACGGCCCGATCCTCGGAGGCGACGCGCGCCACGATACCCTTGCCACTCACCGCTCACCCTCCCGACGGTAGGGCTCCCCGAAGCGAAGTAGGGTCGATGCCACTCCTCCGTCGGCGCCGACGGTCACCAGGTAGACGCGGTCGTATTCCATTTCGTCGATGGACCCCACCGGATCTCCGCCCAGCGCTTCCACCAGCGCAGGGGTGGTGTTGGAGTGGCCCACCACCAGGTGGTGGCCCGGGGTGCTCCTCAGCAGCTCGGCGATGCGGACCATTCCCTCACCTCGGGGATCGTAGATCTCCAGGGTCAACCCGTGATCCTCCGCCGTGGGGGTCGCCGTCGCCACCGTTCGTCGGTAGTCCGTGGTGAAGACCCGCGTCAGGGGAGCGTCCGCGAGGAGCCGCGCCAGCTCCCGGGCCCGGGCCTCCCCCGCGGCGCTCAGCGTGGGATCCTGGGGATCGTCGGTGGCGCGCTCCGCGTGCCTCACGAGGTAGACGACGCTCGCCCCTCCTTCCGGGTCCGCCCTCCCCTGATCCTGCCCGCTCCCGGGGCCTGCGAGGAATAGGAGGAGAGCGAGTGCCCCCACCAGCGTCCTCACGGCCCCACCACTCTTCCGTCGCATTCGTCGCCTCCTCACGATCCGTGGGTCTCGCGGGCATCGACCCGCGCCAGGAGACCGGCCACGGCCTCCCTGAGTTCATTCGATCCGTAGGGCTTGGGGAGCAGTGGCACTCCCCAGTCCTCCTCGACCTCCTGCACGGGCTTCACGTCCCCGCTGCTCAGGAGCACCCGAGCCCCGGGATCCAGCTCCCGTATGGCGGTGAGGGTCTGGAACCCGTTCATCCGGGGCATGGTCACGTCCAGGACCACCAGGTTGATGGCCGACCGGCGGCGGCGGAAGATCTCCACCGCCTCGCGCCCATCCGCGGCTTCGATCACCTGCATGCCCATCTCTTCCAGCATCGCCCGGCATACCGAGCGGACGTCCGGCTCGTCGTCCACCACCAGTGCCGTCCCGCTCAGCTCCACTTCGTACTCGGGGACCGGCGTCGGTCCCGCCACCGGCGGCAGCCGATCCGTCACCGGCAAGCTCATCCGGAAGCGTGCCCCCGCCTCCCGGGACGTCCGGAGTTCCATGCATCCGCCGTGGGACCGCACGATGCCCAGCACCACCGGCAGGCCGAGTCCCCGCCCGACGTGCTTGGTACTGAAGAAGGGCTCGAAGATCCGCTCCCGTACCTCCTCGTCCATCCCGGGACCGTCATCCTCAACGGTGAGGTGGACCAACGCCTGGCCAGGGTCGGGGATCTCATCGGAAACCACGTCCGCAGGGACGATCTCCTTGCTCGTCATCGTCCCGGTCCGGACGCGAATGGTCCCCCTTCCTCCAGGGAGAGCATCGCTGGCGTTGGTCAGGAGGTTCAAGACCACCTGGCGAAGCTGCGTCACGTCGCCGAGCACCCGCGGCAGTCCTGGTGCCAGCTCGACCTGCACCTCGGCGTCTTTCGGGAAGGAGACACCCAGCAACTCGCTCATCTCCGTCACCACCTCGTTGAGGTCCACGATCTCTTCCGAGACCTTCCCGCGCCCGGCGTAGGCCAGGATCTGGCGGCACAGATCCGCGGCCCTGCGCGACGCCCGCAGGACTTCCGCCACGTGGTCCCCCGCCGGGTCGTCCACCGGCAACTTGCGCTCCGCCAGGTCCGCATTCCCCATGATGGTAGCCAGCAGGTTGTTGAAGTCATGGGCGATTCCCCCGGCCAGCACCCCCAGGCTCTCGAGCTTCTGGGCCTGGTGCATCCGATCCCCCATCATCCTCCGCTCTTCCTCGGCGGCGAGGCGGGCCCGGGCCTCTTCCTCCCGGTCCTGCACCACGCCGGCCACCGCGAGGGAGGTCAGGACGGTGACCACGGTGAAGAGGGAGAAGAGGACGAGCGTCTGTGTGATCCCCTCCCCGGCCAACGGCCCCCTCTCCAGGGCCGTACCCACCAGGGCCGGCACCAGGAGGAAGACGTTGGCCATGGCCGCCCCGGTCACGCGGAACCGGAGCGCGGCCCAGAGGAGGATGGGAAACGGAACGTAGAGGAAGAACAGTGCGACGCCTCCGGGCTCCGGGGATCCGAACAGGAGCGTGCCCACCACCAGGAGTAGGCCACCCACCAAGAGGGCCTCGCCGGGTCGGGTACGTACCTCCGATCCCAGCCCGGCAGAGAGGGCCAACGCCAGGGGGGTGACGATCAGGATCCCGTTGGCGTGGGTGAGCCACCAGCGGAAGCTCACCCCGCCGATGACCTCCGCACTCAGGGCTCCGCTCCAGGCGAGGGACGAGACCGAGACCACAGCCCCCAGGAGCGACGAGACCCCGGATCCGAGAACAATCAGCGCCACCACGTCCCGCCATCTCACCAGCGACGGCGAGAAACCGATGGCTCCAAGGAGGGCTGCGGCCAGCACCGCCTCCGCGGTGCTTCCCGCCCCGGTGCCGAGCACCCCCAGGATGGGATCGCCCGAGAAGAGGGTGACCAGCGCCTCCGACGCGAAGATCCACGGCCAAGCCCGAAGCCCGGCCCGGACGATGAAGGCCAACGCCAGACCGCTGGGCAACCAGATCAGTCGGGTAAGCTGGATCCCCTCCAAGCCGTCGGTCCATAGCGTGGCCATGGCGAGAGCCACGTACCCGAAGACGAAGACCACCCCGGCCCCGACATCCCTGAGCCGAGTCTCCGCCCGGCGGTCGGCGTTCCCAGTCATACGCCGGTGGTCATGCCCCCCATCCAGACCAGCTTCCTCTCGCGAGCCGCTGCCGCCAGTGCGCCACGGTGGTCGGGATGCGCGACCTCGATCAGCGCGTCGGCCCGCTGGCGGAGGTTCTTTCCGAAGAGGTCCGCGACACCGTACTCCGTGACGACGTAGTGGACGTCGGCCCGCGTGGTGACCACACCCGCACCTTCTTTCAGGACCGGGACGATTCGGGAGACCGTGCCTCCCCGGGCGGTGGAGGGCAGAGCGATGATCGGCTTTCCGTCTCTGGCCCGGGCAGCCCCCCGGATGAAGTCCACCTGCCCGCCGAACCCGGAGTAGACATAGGTGCCGATGGAGTCCGAGCAGACCTGCCCGGTAAAGTCCACCTCGATGGCCGAGTTGATGGCGACCATCCTCGTGTTCTGGGCGATGACGAACGGGTCGTTGGTGTAGCGGACCGGGTGCAACTCGAAGGCGGGGTTGTCGTCCACGAAATCGTAGAGATCCCGGGTCCCCAGAACGAAGGTGGCAATGACTTTACCCGGGTGGATGCTCTTCTGGGCCCCGGTGAGGAGTCCCGCCTGGTAGGCCTTCATCACACCGTCGGAGACCATCTCGGTGTGGATTCCGAGGTTCTTCTTCCCCTCCAGGCTTCGCAGCACGGCGTCCGGGATCCCCCCGATGCCCAGTTGGAGGGTCGCCCCGTCGGGGATGAGCTCCGTCACGTACCCGGCGATCTGCGTCTCCAGGGGTGAGGGATCCGTGACCTGCAGCTCCGGGAGCTCATGACTCATCTCCACCAGGTGGTCCACTTCGGACACATGGATGAAGGAGTCGCCCAACACACGGGGCATCCGCCAGTTCACCTGGGCCACCACGAGTCCGGCGGCCTCGCAGGCGGACTTCGAGGCCAGAACCTCGACTCCAAAGCTCATATGCCCATGCTGGTCCGGCGGCGACACCTGAATGAAGGCGATGTCCAGCGGGAGCCGGCCCTGCCGAAAGACCTCCGGAATCTGGTGGAGGAAGATGGGGATGTAGTCGGACTCGCCGTCGTTTACGGACTGCCGGTCCGCGGGGCCGACGAAAAGGGAGTTGTGGCGAAACCTCTGACTGCCGCCCCGCGTCAGCGGATCCTCCCCGAGCTGGAGGACGTGCACCACCTCCACCGCCTCCACGTCGGTACGCTGGCCAAGCGCCTCGAGGAAGACCTGTGGCGTGGCGGCGTTTCCGCTCACGTAGATGCGGGTGTCGGACTCCACCAGCCCCACGGCCTCCTCGGCGGTCAGCTTCTTTCGTTGGTACTCGTCCTGCCAAGGCATGTTCAGGTCCTGCTCCGGAGGTCGATCGCGAAGGCCGGCGTGGGGTCTACCGTAGAATGGGTATGCAGGTGGTGTCCATTGAGCCAGGCCGTGCACGGTTTTCGGAGGAGGACATGGAGCAACGCTACCGTGAGCTGTATCGGGAAATGACGCCTTGGTCGGCGTGGGTGTACCTCCTGTTGTGGGGAGCCTTGGGTGGCTCGGCGCTCTCGTTCTTCCTGGGGATGGGTGACGCCTCGGAGTGGGCCGAGCCCGGCCGCCTGCTCGCAGCCCTGGGAATCCTGATCCTGGGAGGGCTCATCCAGCTCCTCTTCGGGGGGCTCACGGTGGTGGTCGACCAGGGCGGAATCACCGCCGGGTTGGGAAGAGGCTGGGTGCTGAAGACCCGCATCAGCTTCGCCGAGGTCGAGTCCCTGGAGAGCGTTACCTATTCCCCCATAAGGGAGTTCGGTGGCTGGGGGCTTCGGGGAGGCCGAAACAAGCGGGCCTGGACGGCCCGCGGGAACGAGGCGGTGGTGCTCCACATGAAGGACGGTCGCAGGATCTACCTTGGAAGCGACCAACCCGCCCGGCTGGAGGGGCGGATCCGTAACGCCATGGCGACTGCGTCGGCGTAGCTCACCGGGGAGCCGGGGGGCACCCTCCCGGGCAGTCGCAGCCCTAGTCGGGACGAACGATCCGGGCCCGTACGAGGTATTCCACGCCCAGCTCGTCCCGGGTCACCGCCACCAGGTCCTCGCCCCGGATCTGGAGCTGAAGGGTGGACACCCGCCAAGGAAGCTCGATACGCCCCAGGAGCTGCCCGCGGGGATCGAGGACGTCGAAGTCGATTGCGCCGAATCCAGGGGCCGGTGTCGGGGAGGTCCTGCTCACCCAGAGGTATCCTCGGTCGTCCACGACGAAGGAGCCCGTGGGTGGCTTCTCGTCCGGGATCAGGGACAGATCCAAATCACCCATGCTCCGGCTCCACTGCTCGACGGCTTCCGCCCGCTCCCCGGCGGTCACCGGGATGGTCTCGTAGGGGACCCGCACCCGCCGCAGGGTGTCACCCGCCAGGGACAACTTGCTCAGCAGGTAGGACTCCGACAGTAGGGTCCACACCCCTCCCTCGGGGATGAGCCGCCAGACGTGGCTCCCGGCAAAGGGGAGCTGCATGGTCATGCGAGCCGCCTGGGTGGTCACAGTGACCGAGCGCTCCTCGGCTCGGGGATCTTGCGGCACCGGGAACGAATCTGCTGGAGCCAAAGCGGGGTCAAAGCGGATCAGCCACGACTCCTGCAGGCCGCCTCCCTGGTCCCACAGCCGCCCTTCGACATCCACGGTGCCGGGCCAGGGAAAGCGCTGAGTTCCACCGGGCATGCGGTAGCTGGTCAGGAATGCGCCGGCGGTGTCGAAGACCGACACCCGCAGGGCCCGGGGGTCCATGATCCAGGCCCGACCCTCGGGATCCCACGCCAGCCCGGATGGATTGGCGAACTCCCCGGGTCCCTCCCCGGCACGACCCACGTTGCGAACCCACTCCCCGTCGGCGGCGAACACCCGCATCTCGCCTGCCTGGCCGTCGTAGACCCAGCTTCGCCCCTCGGGGTCCAGGCCCACGAAGGAGATTCTGCCAAAGACGTCTGGACCGTCCCCTTCGATGGCGCCAACCCGGCTGACCTCCTCAACGCGCCACGCCTCTTCCGAGGCCCAGCTTCCGACCGGGGCATTCTCCACCACCACGACACCAGTGGCCGTCGTGTCGACGGTACCCGCCCAGCCGCCGCCGGGGTCGCCCGAGCACCCGGCGAGGAGAAAGGCCGCGATAAACGCAGGTGCTCCCGATCGGAGCGGCAGAGCGAGGAAGGAAGGCACGGTGTGCGGGGGTGAAGGGAGTCGAGGTGGCCTCGGGCGCGCCCGTCGCTTCGGGGGCCCAGACCGCGTGCGGTTCCCCGGAGTCCCATGCACCCCGGGAACCGGCATTACGCTTCCCTGCGCGATTCGATCCACCGCCGCATCCAGGTGGCTGCAGTGGCCGCCAGCTCCTGGAGCACGTCCTCATCCGAGCGGCCCGATCGCTTCAGGACGTGGAAGCCGTGATCCGCTCCCCGCGCCACGTGGAGGGTGGCCCGGCCACCGAGCCGCGCCACCACCGGCCTCAGCAGTTCGAGATGCGCCAGCCGGTCACGGTCCCCCTGAAGGAAGAGCACGGGTAGTTCCACCGCGTCCAGGTGGTCCGCCCGCACCACTCCCGGCTTCCCGGGGGAGTGGAGCGGGAACCCGAGGAAGATCAGCCCCCGAACCCGGTCCCCGCCATCGGGTCGGGGGCAGAGAGGTCCCTCCGCCGCAGCCGTGGAGGTCATGCGACCTCCCATGGACTTCCCTCCGGCGAACAGGGGAAGGTCCGGGGCAGCGGCCTGCGCGGCCGAGACGGCCTGCCGGACGGCGGGCACGAGGATGGGAGGCCGATCCGGCAGCTTCCGCCCAGCCGCCATGTAGGGGAAGTCGAAGCGGTAGCTGGCCACGCCCTCTCGGGCCAGGGCCGCGGCCACCCCCTCCATGAAGGGGTGGTTCATCCCCGCCCCCGCCCCGTGCGCCAACACCAGGAGGGACCATGCGCCGTCCGGGCGAAGGAGCACCTCGGTCTGACCTCCGTTCACGCTCTTCCCCCGGGGGCCTCGGCAGGCCCGCGCTGCGCGCCCGCCCTGGGTGGTGTCCGCTTCAGGAGCCGCTGCCAGGTCGGTGAGATGGGTCGCGCCCGTCGGTTTCCGAGCCGCTCTGCCTGAGGAAGATCTGAATCACCCCGCCGGCGGCCTCGGCACCATAGGGAGCTTCCGCGGCTCCTCCCTTCACCACCTCCACGCGGTCGACTCCGTCGGGATCCAACCCCTCCAGCGCCCGCTTCGTCACCCGCTCGCCATCCAGGACGGCTCCGGCGCCCGCCAGCTCCGGCCAGAGCGGCATGATCTGGAAGACCGGCACGCCGGGGGAGAGGGTCGACAGCTCCAATCTTCCGGAAGGCACGGTGCGGGCCGC
>CP070829.1:2280103-2304508 GCA_020344755.1 Gemmatimonadales bacterium | reverse complement strand
CCAGGGCCCAGAACCGCGAGCCCGATCAGGAAGCCCAAGGCCCCGGCGAGCCACCCTTCGAGTCGCGTCGAGACCGTGGACAACCCCATGGTCCTCAGCCGGGCCGCGAGCCCCGTGCCGGCCTCCCACCCTTCCCGGAAGCCCCAGACCCGGAGGGTGAGGTGCCCCGCGTTGTAGACGGCGAGGAATATGGCCAGCACCCAGATCGGGGCCAGACCCGCCCAGAGCAGGCAGAGGGCCAGGACCGAGCACAGGGGCAGCCACGCCGCCCAGACCAAGCGGTCTCCAAGGGCCCCGAGTGGTCCTCCCAGGGCCGCACGGAAGCGGCGGATGGTCTCTCCGTCGGCCCCGTCCCATTCGAGCCGCGCAAGGCTGCCCAGAGCCAGGGAGCCGAGATACGGGTGTGCGTTGAAGTGCTCCGAGTGCCGCTCCACCGCGACCTGGAGCTGGTCCGGGTCGGTGTGCACCCGGCGGAGGACGGGCAACAGGGCGAAGGCCACCCCCGTCCCCTGCAGAGTGCGGTAGTTCCAGGCCGACTGGACCAGAAGGGAGCGGAGGATGACCTGTGCCCCCACCCCCGGCGGGAGGGCGGTCATGCGATCACCCCCACGAGCATCCCCAACAGGGCGCCGGCCCCGAACAGGAGCGACGCGCGCCGTCCGCCCCCTCCGCTCCTGAGCACGATGCCCACCGAGACCACTCCACCGAGCAGAAGAAGGCTAGCGGTATCCGCTTCCCCCAGTGGCCAACCCGGGGCCAGGATCGGACTGATCTGGAATGCCACCCCTCCACCCACTGCCGTGAGCACGACGCCGCGGAGGTAGTCTCGAAGCAGCCCGATCCGGACCGCGCGGGCCACGCTGCGTGGGGTCACCTCTCCGGATCCCGGGATCGGCACCACCTCTCCGTTCCAGATCCGGAGCCGGGTCTGGCTCCAGCCACCCGCGAGCCCCCAGATCAATCCCCCCGACACCCCCAACGCGAACCCCGCAGCGCCCGGAGCGGCCACGGCAGCGGCCACGGCCACGATGGTGGCCGTCCCCCCTTCCGGCATCCGCCCCCCACCGGCAGGCACCGCCACCAGGAGGAAGAGTTCGAGAATCGCGCCGACTTCGGCCCCCACCCAGGGGTCCCCGAGGATCGTCCCGGCCAGGATCCCCGCCGCGAGAGGCCGGGAGATCATCGACTGCACCATGGAGACGTTGTCCGCCGCCACCAGGCCTCCGACGAGCGAAAGATAGAGCAGGCTCACCCGAGGATCGCCTCCAGCGGGACCCGGTGTGTCTCGGGAAGGTCCCTCCCGGTGATCGTGACCCCCTCTTCGGCCAGGGCCCGCAATTCGGCCCGTTCGGCCTCGTCCAGATAGATATACGACCGCACCTGGATCCGGCCCGGGCGATGGTGGATCCCACCGAGATTCACCTCCTCACCGGCCAGGAGTCCCCCGACAGCCAGGCGACGCATGTGATCCACGTCCCGAGTGAGGAGGACCGTGCGCCGGTCGTCGTCACGGTACTCGGGCAGCCGTTGCCGGCCCTCGTCCACGGTCAGGAACTCCACCTCAGCCGAACCATCCACCGTCAGCCGGTAGAGGTCCTGCTCCCAGTCGCTGTCCGCCAGAGCATCGTCCACCACCAGGTATCGGTCCGGGCGGAGACGCCGTCCCCACCCCAGGACGACCTGACCGTGAATGAGACGTTCATCGACCCGGTAGAGCACGATGGACATGGGGCCCCTCATCCCACCGGGAGAATCCGGATCCCGTCCTGCCCCTTCTGCTCGAGGCGAGGAAGGAGCTCGGAAAGGGGGAGTTCGCGGTGGAAGACGAATTCCAGGAGCATGGGGAGATTGACCCCTGCCACCACCGCCATCCGCGCACGATCACGGCAGCTCATACGTGCCGCCAGCGTGCAGCTACCGGCCGCCAGGTCCGTGAAGATCACGGCAGGCTCGTCTCCGATCCGCTCGAGGATGGTGTCCTTCAACTCATCGGGACCCCGGCCCTCGTTGGACACGGGAACGAGGACCTCCTCCGGGATTCCGGCGATCCGTACCACCGCGGTCACCATCCCCCGTGCCATCTCCCCGTGGGCCACGACCACGCCCCTCGCCTCCCCACCGCTCATGCCATGCCTCCTACTCGTAGTCCTCTTCCAGGTATTCCCGGATGGGCCGCATGGAGGCCTTGAGGCGGTCGTTGAATGCCTGAGCGGAGTCCACGCCCGCGTACCTGAGCAGATGGTTCATGGCCACGACCTCCGAGATCACCGTGATGTTCTTACCCGGGTTCAGCGGTATCGTCACGCGGGGGATGTGCACGCCGAGTATCTCGTCGCTCTCCGACTCCAGCCCGGTCCGATTGTAGTGCCGCTGGTCGTCCCAGTGCTCCAGGTGCACCACCACCTCGATGCGCTTCTGCTGGCGGATGGCACGGATGCCGAAGAGCGCTCGGATGTCGATGATCCCGATGCCGCGGATCTCCATGTGGTGACGCTGCAGCTCATGTCCCTGTCCGATCAGGACTTCGTTCCCCCGGCGGGTGACCAAGACCACGTCGTCGGCCACCAGGCGATGACCCCGCTCTACCAGGTCCAGAACGCACTCGCTCTTCCCGACCCCACTCTGGCCCACGAACAGCAGACCCACCCCGTACACATCCGCCAGGGACCCGTGCAGGGTGGTGGTGGGAGAAAGGGACCGTTCGAGGAAGGGCTTGATCCGCCGGAAGAACTCCTTGGTGGACACGTGGGACCGAAACACCGGAATACCGGCATCTCGGGCCGCGGCGACGAAGTCGGGCGGGACTGGGAGGCCCTTGGTGACGAAGACCGCGGGGCATCGGAAGGCGAAGAGTGCACGGAGACGGACTTCCCGCTCATCCTCCGACAGGGTCTGCAGGTAGGTTATCTCCGTCTCTCCGAAAACCTGCATGCGGCCGTCGGGGACCCTCCGCGTGTACCCGGAGAGCGCCAGTCCGGGCGATGAGATGTCCTCCTCCTCCACGACGCCGTCCAGCGCCACATCGGGTGTGAGGAGCTCCAGTCGGAGCGTTTCCCGCTTGGTCTCCAGCAGGTCCCGGACCGTCAGGGCGCCCTGCGGGCCGGGGGATGACGCCATGGGCTCAGGCCTCCCCGTGCTCTCCGGCGGTGGCCCGGGCCCGATCCCGGATCTGGGACCGGCGGCGCCGGAGGATCTTGCTGAGCTTCTCGGCCAGGTCGTCAGAAGCGGACAAGAAGTCGGTCCCGTTGCCCGTGGCCACCACGGGCTCGGACCGGGCGATGGAGAGGATGCCCTCCACGGCCTTCCGGTGACCTTCCTCCTGGAACACGACTTCGGCGGACAGCAGATCCGAGTCGAACTTCTGGAGCTTGGCGATCAACGTGGTGGCCCGGTCACGGGCATCCGAGGGCACTTCGCATTTACGAGCGGTGATCTGCACTCTCAAATGAGCCTCCAAGAGGGATATCGATGCACGTTTCGTGCGTCACTTCAAAGCTACGGCCCGGGGGATTCACGGGCCAGCGGAGCGCCCTTCTCCCCGCACCGCCGCACCCTGAAGCACCAGCTCCATGGCTCCCGCCGTGGCGTCCCAGCTGAAGCGACTGGCGAAGTCGACAGCCTGCCGGCCCAGTCGCACCCGGAGCTCGTGGTCCGCGAGAACGCGCTGGATCCGCTCGGCGAGCGCCGGGACGTCGCCATGGGGTACGAGGAATCCCGTGACGCCGTCCTGTACCGAGTCCCGGAGGCCCGGGGCATCGCTCGCCACAGTGGGTGTGCCGCAGGCCGCCGCCTCCAGGTTCGCGATCCCCCACCCCTCCTTCGGCGAGGTGAGGAGGTTCACCCAGGCCCGCCGCATGAGGTCCACCTTTTCCGACTCGGAGACGAATCCGGTGAACGAGACCCGGTCCGTCAGACCGAGTCGGCGCACGAGGCGCTCCAGCGCCCCACGGTAATCCCCCTTCCCCGCCACGATCAGACGACCGGCGGACTCGTTGTCCCGCAGCCAAGCCACGGCCCGGATGAGCAGATCGACGCGCTTGTATCGCTTCAGACGACCCACGTAGAGAAGGGTGGGCTCGGCGTACGGCCGCACCTGGGGATCGGGCCGGTAGGTGTCCAGATCCACACCGTTGGGAATGACCGCGATGTCGTCTCCTCGGAGGCCGCGGGCCACGAGGTCGTCCCGCGTACTGTGTGACACCGCAACCATGGGGAGTCCCCGGTAGTATCGGGGAATGGGCCCCTCGAGAAGCACGGTCGCCGCCGCCAGCAGGGGGTTGGCCTCGCGAAAGGCGGTCCAGCCGAACAGGTGGTGGACCAGGGGCACCACCGGGGTCGGTCCCCATCGAGGGGTGAAGAGAGGCACCTTGTTGAGGTCCTCGACGATCACGTCGAATCCGGAGGCGGCGAGATTCCTCCGGTAGTACCTCCGGGCATGGAGGGGAAACGAGTAGCGTGAACCGACGCGGTGGACCTCCAGGCCCCCGGCAGTCACCTGCCGCTCCCCCGTGGCGAAGCCGGAGACGAGCACCGTGACGTCGTGGCCCGCGGCAGCGAGCCTACCGAAGGTCTCGTGCAGGTGGATCTCGGCGCCTCCGGCCTGGGGGTTGGCCAGGTCCAACCAATTCACCACGAGGATCCGCACGTCGTCGCTCCGCCGCAGGCGTCCGGGACCCGGCTCAGGCCCCTGCCGACCCCGACGAGCGGCGGTACAGTGCATCCAGGACGCCGTTGACGAATCGGGGCGACTCGGGCCCACCATACTGCTCCGCGAGCCGTACCGCTTCCTGGATGGACACCTTCGGAGGGATGTCCGGCATGTAGAGGATCTCCGTCGCTCCCAGGCGGAGGAGGGAGCGGTCCAGCACCGCCAGGCGCTCCATTCGCCAGTTCTGCAGGGCCCCCTCCAGGAGATCGTCGACCTCCCCGAGGTGGGCCTCCACCTGCCCCAGCACCTCCCGGACGTAGGGGAGCCTACTGGGCGAGATCCGCTGGGTTGCCGTGGTGTCCACCAGGGTGTCTCGCAGCGAAGTCTCGCGACCGGTGGCCTCCCAGCGGTAGAGGATCTGTAACGCCCAGGCCCGTGCCCGGATTCGGTCGATCCGCTCGCGACGTGTGGCGAAAGGGGGGCTCACCCACCACTCCGGTAGAGGGCAGCCATCTCCAGCGCCGCCAGCGCCACCTCCGCACCCTTGTCCAGCCGGTCCGGGTCGGCGCGCTCCTCGGCCTGTTCGCGGTTCTCGGTGGTGAGCAGCCCCAGGATCACAGGAACTCCCGACCCCAGCGCCACGTCCATCAGTCCCCGGGCCGCCTCGCCTGCGACGATATCGTAGTGAGAGGTCTCTCCCCGGATCACACATCCGATGGCGATGATGACATCCACGACCCCTTGCTCCGCCAGCTGCGCAGCGACCTGAGGGAGTTCCCAGGCCCCGGGAACCCGGAAGATCTCCATGTGGTCGTCCTTCACCCCGTGCCGACCGAGGGTGCGCACGGCGGAGGCCATCATCCGTTCAGAGATGTCCCCGTTGAACCGGGAGACGACCAGTGCCACCTGCACGCCATCCCCCTGTAGCGTGCCCTCCAACTGCTCCGAGTAGGATCCCGTTCGACTCACAAGATGTGCCCGAGCTTCGTGCGCTTGGTGGAGAGATAGCGCTCGTTGTGCTCCCCGGGCTCCACCGTGAGGGGCTCCCGGCCGGTGACCGCGAGGTCGTAGCCATCGAGCCCCACGATCTTCCGGGGGTTGTTGGTAAGGATCCGGATGGACCTGATACCCAGATCCAGGAGGATCTGGGCACCGATTCCATAGTCCCGGAGGTCCGCTTTGAATCCCAGGGTCTCGTTGGCCTCGACCGTGTCCTGACCCTCATCCTGTAGCTCGTACGCCCGGATCTTGTTTCCCAGGCCGATTCCCCGACCCTCCTGCCGGAGATAGACGATGGCGCCGCGCCCGGCCCGGGCCACCTTGGCCATGGCCTTGTCCAGCTGCTCGCCGCAGTCGCACCGGCGAGACCCGAAGACGTCGCCGGTGAGGCACTCCGAGTGCATGCGGACCAGGACGTCCTCCCCTCCCTCCAGCTCCCCCTTCACCATGGCCAGATGCTCTCCCCCGTCCACGAGGGATCGGAACGCGATCACCCGAAACTCGCCATGTTCGGTGGGAAGGGAGGCCTCGGCGATACGTCGGACCAGTCGCTCCTTCTTGAGCCGGTAGGCCACGAGCTGGGCCACGGTGATGAACTTCAGGTCGTGCTCCGCGGCGAACGCCTCCAGTTCGGGTCGCCGGGCCATCGTGCCGTCGTCCTTGAGGATCTCGCAGATCACCCCGGCCGGTGAGAACCCGGCGAGCCTGGCCAGGTCCACTCCGGCCTCCGTCTGCCCCACCCTCCGGAGCACGCCGCCCGGCTTGGCCCGGAGGGGGAAGATGTGCCCCGGCCGGCTGAGGTCCTCGGGGCGACTCTCGGGGTCCACGATGACCTGGATGGTCTTGGCCCGGTCGAAGGCACTGATCCCCGTCGCGATACCGTGCTTCGGGGCGGCGTCCACGGAGATGGTGAACGCCGTGCCCTTGGGATCGGTGTTCACGTCCGTCATGGGGTGGAGATTCAACCGATCCGCGTGGTCCGCGGTGAGGGCCACGCAGATGAGTCCACGACCGTGCTGCGCCATGAAGTTGATGATTTCCGGCGAGACCGCCTCCGCCGCACACACCAGGTCACCTTCGTTCTCCCGGTCCTCGTCGTCGGCGACGATGATCATCTTTCCCTGACGGACATCCTCCAGGGCGTCTTCCACTCGATCGAATGGCACGGACGTCTCCCCTTTGCTCACAGTCATACACCCCCGTGCTTCGCGGCGGCACGGGGTGCGAGGATCTTCTGAACGTACTTTCCCATCAGATCCCCTTCCACATTGACCGGATCGCCCGGCTCCAGCTCGGAAAGGTTCGTCTCGGCCCAGGTGTGGGGAATGATCGCCACCTGGACCCGATCGGGGGGGTTCAAGTCATTCACGGTCAAGGAGATGCCATTCAGAGCGATGCTCCCGTGGAGGATGGTGAGGTCCCACACCTCAGGAGGAATCCGGAAATCCAGGAACCGCGTATCCCCCTCCTGCCGGACCGCCAGCAGCTCCCCCACCCCATCCACGTGTCCCTGGACCACATGGCCGTCGAGGCGGGCGTCGACCCGCATGGCCCGCTCCAGGTTCACCCGGGACCCGGTGGTGTAGCCGGCGGCCACAGTGCGGTCGAGTGTCGAGAGCACGAGCTCCACCTGGAAGCGATCTCCCTCCACCGCCACCGGGGTGAGGCAGGCCCCGTCCACCGCTACGGACGCGCCCGGCTGCACGCCGCGCAGGAAGTCCGGCTCCGCCTCGACCCGAAGCTTGCGGAGGCCCGGTAGATCCTGGACCTCGAGGACGGTGCCCGTGGTCTCCACGATTCCCGTGAACATCAATCCCTCCGGTCGAGGGTCAGAAGCGTGTCGTCGCCGAGGCGCTCGGGGTCGGAAGCCATCCGCCACCGGCTTCCCGCCGGCACGTCGGGGAAGGCGGGCACCGCCTGCCCTCCCAGGATGGTGGGCGCCAGGAGGAGGTACAGCCGCCGGGCGAGGCCGCTGGTGAGAAACCTGGACGCCACCACTCCCCCGCCCTCGCAAAGAATGCTGCGGACGCCCATGGCGCCGCACCGCCGCACGACCGCCTCGAGGGACACACCCTTTCCGGCCTGTGAGAGCGGTACGGGATGGACCCGAGCACCCGCCGCCTCGAGACGCTCCATCTCCGCCTCCGGTGCGTCCTCCCGGCAAAAGACCCAGACGGGCGCCACCTCCGGCTCCCGCAGGACCGCCGCCTCGCTGGAGAGTGCGGCGCGGGAATCCAGGACGACGCGAACCGGGGCCGGCCTGCGCAGAGCTACGTCGCGCACGGTGAGGAGCGGATCGTCAACCTGAACCGTGGTGCTCCCCACCAGGATGGCATCGAAGCCAGCCCGGAGATGATGCACCGCCCTGCGGGCCTCGGGGCCGGTGAGCACGGTACGTTCGCCGGGAGAGGCGGCGATCCCCCCGTCCAGAGACGTGGCGAGCTTCACGGCCACGAGCGGCATCCCCTCGACATGCCATTGAAAGAAGGCCGGGTTCTCGGACCACGCCCGCTCCTCGTCGAAGACCGGACCGGTGACCTCCACGCCGGCTTCGGCCAACTCCCGCCCGCCTCCTCCCGACTCCTCACCCGGATCCGCCGCGCCGAACACCACCCGGGAGACCCCGCTCCGGAGGAGGGCCTTCGTGCAAGCCGGCGTCTTTCCCTCGTGGCGGCACGGCTCGAGGCTCACGTACGCCGTGGCGCCCTGGGCGTCGACCCCGGCCTTGGCGAGGGCCCTCGATTCGGCATGGGGTCCTCCGAACTCCTCGTGCCACGCTTCTGCGACGACCTTGCCGTCCTTCACCAGAACGCAGCCCACCAGGGGATTCGGGTGGACCCCTCCCCACCCCTTCCGCCCCAGCTCCACGGCTCGGGCCAGGTATTCGCGGTCGTCGTCGTTCAGCGAAGGCGTGGCCAAGGGTCCCTCCTCAGATGGTGAGCCGGAATGAAAGGGTCCCGTACCAGCTGGCGGACCCCGAGTCGACGCCCTGGATTCGCGGCGTTTCGTCGTCGAAGCCTCCGGCCCATCCGATCTCACCTGCGATCTGGGTGACGAGGATCGTCTTGGACCAGCCCGCGAAGAGGAGGACCCTGGAGGACTTGAATCCATCCAGCGCCGTGGGCACCGGCGTCTCTCCCAGGATGGGTCCCGTCCATCGCATCTCCCCGTCGCTCTGGTAGCGATTCCACCCGGCCCCGGCCAGGAGCCCACCGATCATCAGCTCCTTTCCGATCACCAGACGCAGCGCGGTGGTCACGACGTCGTCCAGGCGGACGCCCACCCGGTCCCCGTCGTAGTCCACTCCCGACGAGCGGGTCTGGCCCAGGGACAGGGTCACGCCCGGGAGGGTGAACGACTCCCGGAAGATCCCCACGCGGGCCCCGTATCCCCACCCGACCACCCGACCGTCGAAACCCTGTCCCCCGGGCAGGAAGCTGACCCCCACGTGCCCCAGGACGTCCACCGCAAACAGCCCACTCATCGTGGGCGCCGGTGAGAACCCGTGGAACAGCCCCACCGTGGCCTGCCCCTGAAGCGACGGTGCCCAGGCCTTACCCATGCTGAAAGCGTTCCCCGCACCGCCTTGAACCGCCAGTACGGGGAACCGGGTCACCGACGCTCGGGCAGAGAGGGCGACCCGGGGGGATACGCCGAACCGCCGGCCCAGCGTCGACGCGGACCCGGTGAAGGGGTTCCCTCCCGTCTGGGCCAGACCCGCCCCGGCCTGCGCGAAACGCGTGGCCAAGGCGAACTGCTCACACTCCAGCGCGCTTCCCGCGGTTCCGGTCAGGAAGCATCGTCCCGCGAGGTCGTCCACCTGCGCGGCTCCCGCCGACGGGATGGTCAAGGCCAGGGCCAGCGCGATCCTTCCCCAGGGCCAGACCCGGGGGCGCCCCAACCCGAGGGCCGAGGCGGACCGGTCAGTCACCGTATCGCACCCCCTTCCCCTGCTCGACCTCGCCCATGACCCACGGCGCTTCGCCGGCAGCTCGGAGGTCCTGCAATACCGGGTCGACCTGGTCCTTCGCCACGACCAGGATCATTCCCGCCCCCATGTTGAAGACGCGGTACATCTCGTCGCGGTCGACCCCCCCTGCGCGCTGGAGCAACCGGAAGAGGGGCCCGGGAGTCCAGGAGCCTCGGTCCACCACCGCCCCCAACCCCAGGGGAAGTACGCGGGGCAGGTTTCCGGGAATTCCGCCCCCGGTGACGTGGGCCAGGGCGTGGATGCGCTCCTCCTGAAGGAGCGGCCAAAGCACGTTCAGATAGGACCGGTGGACGTCCAGCAGCACATCGCCGACGGGCCGCTCGAGCTCCGGCATCTCGTCGTCCGCCCTGAGCCCCATCTGTTCGAAGACGATCTTGCGGGCCAGCGTGTACCCGTTGGTGTGAAGGCCGCTCGACCCCAGGCCTATCAGGACGTCTCCGGCCCCGACCCGGGACCCGTCCAGGACCTTCGACCGGGACACGGCTCCCACGATGAAGCCCGCGAGGTCATACTCGTCGTCCGCATAGAAGTCGGGCATCTGGGCGGTCTCACCGCCCAGGAGGGCGCATCCGTTCTCCTTGCACGCCAGCGCCACGCCCGTCACCACGGAGGTCACCACCGACTCGTCCATGGCCCCGGTCGCCAGGTAGTCCAGGAAGAAGAGGGGACGGGCGCCTTGCACGAGGATGTCGTTGACGCAGTGGTTCACCAGGTCCCGGCCCACGGTATCGTGGCGCCCAGCCATGAACGCGACCTTGAGCTTGGTGCCCACGCCATCGGCCGACGACACCAGGATGGGGTTCTCCACGTCTCCGGGAACCGCGTAGAGTCCGCCGAAGAGCCCGAGCTCGGAGAGGGTGTTCTCGTCCCGTGTGGAGGCCACCAGCGACTTCAGCCGCTCCTTCGCGCGCTCGGCGGCATCGAGATCGACGCCGGCCTCGCGATAGCTGTTCCCCATCAGAACGCCTCCAACTCGTGCTCGAAGGTGGTCATCTCGCGGAACTCCTCCACGCGACGCGCCACCTCGAGGGGGGTCAGCTCCCTGAACCGTTCCACCGAAAAGCGCTCGACGGCATAGGATCCGGTCGCCGAGCCGTAGATCATCGCACGCCGAAGCGCAGAGCGGTCCAGCGAGCTCTCGCCCGCCAGGGATCCCATGAAGCCCCCGGCGAAGGAGTCGCCGGCGCCCGTGGGATCGAAGACCTCCTCCAGCGGATATCCCGGAGCGAAGAACATCCAATCGGGCCCGTAGAGGATGGCCCCGTGCTCACCCTTCTTGATCACCACGTAGCGGACTCCCTTGTCCTGGATCCACCGGGCTGCGTGCAGGAGATTGTGCTCTCCGCTCAGCTGCCGCGCCTCGGCGTCGTTCAGGAGGACGACGTCCACGCGGCCCAGGAGCTCCAGGAGCTGGTGGCGCCGTCCTTCGATCCAGAAATTCATCGTGTCGCAGGCCACCAGACCCGGCGCCTCCACCTGATCAAGGACGCGGAGCTGGAGGGTCGGGTCGATGTTACCGAGGAAGACCAGTCGGGCATCTCGAAACGCCTCCGGAATCACCGGGTCGAACTCGGCGAACACGCCCAACCGGGTCTCGAGCGTATCCCGGTTGTTGAGGTCGTAGCTGTACCGCCCGGCCCAGAAGAAGCTCTCCCCCGGGGCGGTGGTGACCCCGGAGAAGTCCACTCCGCGACCCTCGAGGAACGACAGCTGCTCCATGGGATAGTCCTCCCCCACCACCCCGACCACGTTCACGTTCCCAAAGAGGGAGGCCGCGGCGGCGAAGTAGTTGGCGGATCCACCCACGACCCGGTCGGCGGTGCCGAACGGGGTCTCGACGCTGTCCAGGGCCACACTTCCTACAACGAGAACCGACATGCTGATCAGCTTCCTGCGTCTGAGGGTTCGTCCTCCAAGTCCGGATCGCGCTCCATCCTCTCGGGAGCTGTGATCCCCAGGAGATTGAGGCCGTTCCGGAGTACGATCTGAATGGAGCGGGAAAGCACGAGACGGGCCTGCCGAAGCCCCGGGTCGTCCACCAGGACGGCCATCTCGGGGTTCCGCGAGGGGTTGCCCGCGTGGTACCACGAGTTCACCGCACCGGCCAACTGCTCGAGGTAGTCGCACACGAGATGCGGGGCCCGCAATTCCGCGGACTTCTCCACCAGCTGCGGGAAGTCCGCCAAGCGCTGGACCAGGTCCCGCTCCAGCTCGTGGGAAAGGCGCGCCAGCGGTGCGTCCTGCGGACGAATGGCCAGCGGTTCCACCCCGGCCTTCCGGAAGATCGCGTGCATGCGGGCGTGGGCGTACTGGATCTTGTAGACCGGGTTCTTCTCCGAGTGGTCCAACGCGACGTCCAGGTCGAAGACCAGGTGTCCTTCGGGCTTCCGCATGAGGAAGAAGTAGCGGGTCACGTCCACCCCTACCTCTTCGAAGAGCTCCCGGAGGGTGAGGTACGACCCGGCCCGCTTCGAGAACTTCAGCTCTCTCCCCTCCCGCTCCACCCGGACCATCTGGTGGAGAACGTACTCCGGATACCCTGCCGGCACCCCTAGCGACTGCACCCCGGCCCGGACCCGGGCCACCGTCCCGTGATGGTCGGATCCCTGGACGTTGATGGCGTGGTGGAAGCCCCGATCCCACTTGTCCATGTGGTAGGCCACATCCGGCAGGAAGTAGGTCGCCGTGCCATCGCTCCGGAGCATGACCCGGTCCTTGTCGTCACCGAACTCCGTGGTCTTGAGCCAGGTGGCTCCGTCCTGCTCGTAGACGAGCCCCGTCTCCCTCAGTCGCTCCACCGTGCGCTCGACCGCCCCGGTCTCGTAAAGCGAGGATTCCAGGAAGTAATGGTCGAACCGGACCCGGAAGTCGCCCAGGTCCCTGTCCTGCTCCGCTCGAAGCAGGCGAACCGCGAAGGCTCGCATCCGGTCGAGGGCTGCCGGAGAGTCGTCGGCCCGGAAGGCGTCCCCGGCTTCGTCCCGATAGGCCCGAGCGATCTCCCTGACATACTCTCCCTGATAGCCCCCCTCCGGGATCTCCGCCGCCTCCCCGAGCTCCTGCTGGTACCGGGCCCACACGCTCCAGGCCAGGTTCTCCATCTGCTTGCCGGAGTCGTTGTAGTAGTACTCCCGGTGCACCTTCCACCCGGTCCACTCCAGCAGCGTGGAGATGGCGTCACCCAACGCAGCCTGACGACCGTGCCCCGGATGGAGAGGACCGGTGGGGTTCGCGCTCACCCACTCTACGATGACGGATTCACCGGCGCCCGTCCCACTGCGGCCATAGGACGGGTCGGCCTCCAGGATTCCCGGGAGGGCGCTGGCCACGCTTCCGTGGGAGAGGCGGAAATTCAGGAAACCCGGACCCGCCACCTCCACTCCGGTCACACCGGCGGCCTGGAGGTCCAGCCGACGGGCGATCTCTTCCGCGATGGCCCGTGGGGCCCGACCCAGCGTCCGGGCCTGGGTCATGGCCACATTGGTCGCCAGGTCCCCGTGGGTGGGATCCCGCGGCCGCTCCAGGACGATGTTCTCCACCGGCGCACCCATTTCCGCCAGCACCGCCTGCAGGGCCCGGCGGATCGCTTCCTGGGCCATCTCAGTCCGACGTCGGAGGAGACGAAGAGGTCCCCGCGCCGGCGCCCGAGTCCCCCGACTTCCCCTTCGAACCGCCGGAAGCGCCCTCACCCCCCGCCGACTCCTTGTTGGCGGCCTTCTTGTAGGAGTCGCTCCGGTAGTCGGTGATGTAGAAGCCTTCACCTTTGAAGAGAAGGCCGCCACCGCCGGAGAGGATGCGCTCGGACGGCTCACCGCACTCGGGACAGTCCGCCACCGGGTCGTCGGACATCCGCTGGAAGAGGTCGAAAGTGTGGCCCTTGGGGCACCGATACTCGTACGTGGGCATGTGGGGCTGAATCTCGCGGTTCAGTCTCGAAGGGAAGCCTGAAAATCTAACCGCTCCGGGCCCTGGACGGGAGCGTGCCGCGCCGCCGCCTCAACGCCCGTCGTACGTTCCCCACTCCTGTCGCAGGGCGTCGGAGATCTCCCCCAGCGTCACCTTCTCCTTCACCGCGTGGATGAACCGGGGCATCAGGTTCTCACCGTCCCGGGCCGCGGACCGCACGGCCTCCAGCGCCCCTCGCACCGCCCGTGCGTCCCTTTCCGCCCGGTACGAGACCAGCCGCTCGATCTGGCCTGCCTCCAGGGCCGAGTAGTCCGGCTGGGGAATGTGTGGGGCCTCCTCGTCCTCGGCGAAGGCGTTTACTCCAACCACCGAGCGCTCGCCGGCCTCCACGGCCAGCTGATGGCGATAGGCCGCCTGGTGGATCTCCTCCTGCATGTACTCCACGGACCGGGCGGCTCCCCCGATCTCCTCGATGCGCCCGAGGTACTCCCGGGCCCGGGCCTCGATCTCGTCCGTGAGGGCCTCGACGAAGTACGCGCCCGCCAGGGGATCCGGCGTCCGCGGAACTCCCGACTCGTGGGCGATCACCTGCTGGGTGCGAAGGGCCAGCCTGGCCGACTCCTCGGTAGGGAGGGCCAACGCCTCGTCGTACCCGTTCGTGTGGAGGGACTGGGTCCCCCCCAGGACCGCGGAAAGGGCTTGGATCGTTACCCGGACCACGTTGTTGAGAGGCTGCTGTGCCGTGAGCGTGGACCCGCCGGTCTGGGTATGGAAGCGAAGCCGGCATGCCGAGTCGCTGGCGCCGTACCGCTCGCGCATCAGGCGGGCCCACAGACGCCGGGCTGCTCGGAACTTGGCGACCTCCTCCAGGAAGTCGTTGTGGGCTGCGAAGAAGAAGGACAAGCGGGGCGCGAAGTCCTCCAGGGGAATCCCGGCCGCCAGGGCGCGCTCTACGTACTCCAGTCCATTGGCGAAGGTGAACGCCACCTCCTGGGGCGCGGTGGAACCCGCCTCCCGGATGTGATAGCCGGAGATGGATATGGTATTCCACCGCGGCACCTCCCTGGAGCAGAAGGCCAGGATGTCCGAGACGAGGCGTAGGGACTGATCCACCGGGTAGATGTACGTTCCGCGGGCGATATACTCCTTCAGGACGTCATTCTGAATCGTGCCGGCCAACGCACTCCGGTCCACCCCCTGCTCGTCGGCCACCGCGATGTAGAGGGCCAGGAGGATCCCTGCGGTGGAGTTGATCGTCATGGAGGTGGAGACCTGGTCCAGACGGATCCCGCGAAAGAGGGTGCGCATGTCCTCCAGCGAGTCGATAGCGACCCCCACCCGCCCCACCTCTCCAACCGACATTCCGTGGTCCGAGTCGTATCCCATCTGCGTGGGGAGGTCGAACGCCACGGAGAGCCCCGTCTGTCCCCGCTCGAGGAGATAGTGATACCGCGCGTTCGTCTCCTGGGCCGTCCCGAATCCCGCGTATTGCCGCATGGTCCACACCCGTCCACGGTACATCGTGGGATAGACCCCTCGGGTAAACGGGTACTCCCCGGGCGCGCCCAACGCCTCCCCGGGGTCCCGGACTCCGTCGTCCGGCCCGTAGAGCGACTTCACCGGAATGCCGCTGTCGGTCTCGAGCCCCTCCCCGCGCGAGTCCTCCACCGGATCCGTGCCGCTCATGGGCCTTCCTCCGCCGCTGCATGGGGAGCCTCGAAGTCCAGGAGGATCTGGTCCTTCTCCACGGTCTGGCCCGCCTCCACCAGGACATGGGCCACCACTCCCTCCACCTCCGCCGTGAGTTCGTTCTCCATCTTCATGGCCTCCACGATCACGAGTCCCTGTCCCGGAAGGACCGCTTCTCCGGCCTCCACCTCCACCTTCACCACGAGCCCGGGCATGGGAGCCTTGAGCGGCTTCGGGCCCGCCGAACCCGAGGCTCCACCGGTCATCTCCCGTACGAAGTGCGTGCGCTCGTCCACCAGGTTGACTCGGAACACCTCCCCATCCAGATGGAGGATCCGCTCGTCCCCCTTGCGGCGAGCCTCCAGCAGGGCATGCGACCGGTGACCGACCCGGAGGGAACCCACCTTCGAGGAGGGTCCCCTGAACAGGGTCACTTCCACGGCCTCGCCGTCGACGAGGACCCTGTCCCCGTCCACTTCTACGTCGAAGGCTTCATCCCCTACTTCCACGAAATAGCGCATCAAGCTCATCCAGTTGGACTTACGTGATCCAGCACGACCACGGTCTCCACGTGCGTTGTCTGGGGAAATAAATCATATCCCCGCAGGGAGCGCACCCTGTACCGGGCCCCCAGGCGCGCCAGGTCACGTGCGAGGGTGGCCGGATCACACGAGACGTAGACGATTCGGGGGACCTGCCGCTCCCGCAGGAGCACGGGAACGGAGGGATCGAGCCCCTGCCGCGGCGGGTTCAGGATGACACGGTCCGCGGGCAGCGCCGCGGGCAGGAGAGCCTCGACCCTCCCGTGGAGGATCTCGAGTCCCTTCGGTGCCTCCGTTCTCGCAGCGTCCACGGCGTCGCCGTCCAACTCGATCCCCACCACCGCGGCGCCGTGCCTTGCCAACCGGCGTCCGAAGGCGCCCACACCGCAGTAGGCGTCCACCACCCGGAGGCCCGAGGGGTTGCCCATCTCCCCGAGTACGGCGCGTTGAAGGACCTCTCCAAGCTCCCGATTCACCTGAAGGAACGCCCCGGAGGAGACGGGAACCTCCTCACCGAACCACCGGTCCTTGGTGGAGGACGGACCGGCGAGGTGAAGGAGGGACCCACCCGTGGGCCTGTGGGCCACGGAGACGAGCCCCGGCACGCGCTCCATGAGCTGCTCGGCGCTACCCCCGGGCCGCCCTCCCTCGACCACGAGAGCCGCCCCGTCCAGGGCCCGGCGCAGCGTGAGCCGAAGCTCCCTCCCTGGCGGAAGGAGCTCGGCCCCGGGTCCCCACGCCGCGCGGAGCGCGGTCCACACCTGCAGCACAGGGGACTCCGGGAGCACGCACTCGTCCGAGACCGATACGATCCGGCCCGGTAGCCCGGCCCGGTGGAGTCCCGCAACGATCCGCCCACGGCCCAGACGCCTGAGGGTGAAGGACATGCGGTTCCGGTAGCCCCATTCGAGCGGAGACGGCTCCACCGGCGGGTCCTGCACCTCCAGCCCCCCGATGCGACGAAGGGACTCGCCGATCCGGCGAGCCTTCCACTCCACCTGGGATTGGTACCGGAGATGCTGGAGTTGACACCCCCCACACCGGCCGAAGAGGGAGCACCGCGGGTCCCTCCGCTCGGCCGACGGGCGCGCCAGCCCCAGAAGCTCACCCCGGGCGAAGCGGGCCTTCTCCTCCACGACCCGGACCCGAGCCCTGTCCCCTGGCACGGCGTTGGGGACGAACACCGTCCGACCGTCGGGAAGGCTCCCGATGCCCTCTCCCCGGACCGTGAGATCCCGGATTTCGAGCTCCAGCGGCTCCCCTGTCGGGTCCCTCACTCGTTCCAGGGCCAGCCCTGTGCACGCCAGGGGGACATCTGCGAGCCGCCGCTACCTGCTGGCCGGGCCGGTGTGGACGCCCGGCGCGCCTCCTCCTCCAGGAGGACGGCCGCGATCGCCGCGGTGCGGGTCGCATCGGCATCCGCACGGATCTCCAGCACCTGCGGGTGCTCCTCCAGGAACCGGATGCTCAGGTCCCCCTCCTGGAAATCGGTCTCGTCCAGGAGGCGGCGGTGGAAGGGGATGCAGGTCTCGATCCCCGGGATCACCAACTCGTCCAGGGCCCTCCGGAGACGGGCGAGCGCCGCAGGGCGATCCGGCCCGTATACCACCAGCTTCCCGAGCAAGGGATCGTAGTGGAGGCCCACCTCGTAGCCGGGCTCGATCCCCCCGTCCCACCGGACCCCGGGGCCCTGGGGAAGCCTCAACTCGCCGATCACGCCGGTGGAGGGGAGGAATCCGTTGGCCGGATCCTCCGAAGTGATGCGGCATTCGATGGCGTGGCCCTGCAGGCGCACCTGCTCCTGGCTGAAGTCCAGCGCCTCCCCGGCGGCCACACGTAGCTGCCACTGGACCAGGTCCAGCCCCGTGACCAGCTCCGTCACCGGGTGCTCCACCTGGAGGCGGGTGTTCATCTCCAGGAAGAAGAACTCCCCGTCCTGGTAGAGGAACTCGACCGTTCCGGCGCCCCGGTACTCCACCGCCGCCGCCGCTCGGACCGCTGCTTCGCCCATGGCGCGCCGCTCGTCCGGGGTGAGCACGGGCGAAGGCGCCTCCTCCACGAGCTTCTGATGGCGTCGCTGAATGGAGCACTCCCGCTCTCCCAGGTGCACCACGTTCCCATGGACGTCACCCAGGACCTGGATCTCCACGTGACGGGGGCGTTGGAGATACTTCTCCACGTACACGGAGCCGTCACCGAAGGCGGCCTCCGCCTCACGTCTCGCGGCATCGAATGCCCGGGAGAGCGCCGCCGGTTCCTCCACCACCCGCATCCCCTTTCCTCCGCCCCCAGCCGTCGCCTTGAGAAGAACCGGAAAGCCCATCGCCTCCGCAGCAGCGCGAGCTTCCTCGGCGGACGCGGCCGGATCCACGATGCCCGGCACGATCGGCACACCGGCCTCCTTCATGCGACGTCGCGCCTCCGTCTTGTCGCCCATGGCCTGGATGGTCTCCGGGGTCGGACCCACGAAGACCAGCCCGGCATCCTCAACGGCTCGAGCGAAGGGCGCCCGCTCCGAAAGGAAGCCGTACCCAGGGTGAACCGCGTCCGCTCCCGTCTCCCGGGCGGCCTCAAGCAGCCGATCGATGCGCAGGTAGCTCTCACTCGATGGAGCCGGCCCCAACAGAACGGCCTCGTCCGCCAGAAGTACGTGCGGGGCCAGCGCGTCCACCTCCGAGTGGACGGCCACGGTCCGGACTCCCATCTCGCGGGCGGCCCGGATGATCCGGACGGCGATCTCGCCACGATTCGCGATGAGGAGCTTCTTGAACACCGGGATTCCTTAGACGGTGGATCTGGAGACCCGCAAGTCTAATGGAATGGGGGAGGCGGCGCAGCGCCGCCTCCCCCGGGAGCCCGACCGGTTTCCCCCCTGTCCCCTACCCGTCCCGCCTCCGGCCCAGCACCTCGATCTCGCGTCCCTGACGGATCACCCGCAGTCGGACCTCTTCGTCCGTCTCGTAGGAGGCCAGGATCCGGCGGACGTGATCGGGATCCCGGACTTCCCGTCCGTCGATGGCCACCAGGACGTCTCCCGCACGAAGACCGAGCGGAGAGTCCTCGGAGACCTCGGTGACCAGCACCCCGCCGTCCGGAGCCTCGAAATACTCCGCGAGATCCGGGTTCAGCTCGAGCAACTCGACTCCGTCCACACACCGACCACTCCGAGCCAGGATCGAGAAGGCGCCCTCTCCGCCGGCTCGGGCCATGGCCATGCAGGGATCGGACTCGAAGAAGGCCCAGGCCCTTGGGCCCTGCACCGTATCACTGTGAAGGCGGAACGCGGCTTCACCCTCGGGCATCTCGAACCGCCACACCGTGGGACTGGGCGGCGCGTCCACCCTGGCCCGGACCCGCTCCTGGAGTTCGCGTCGAAGCAGCTCCTCGTCCCTGGAAAGCCCCCGGAGGTCGAAGAGCATCTCCCGCCCATCCATGACAATCGAGGGGGCCTCGCCGACCCTGATGGCGAACCCACCCGAGGCCGGCTCGGGAGCCACCGAGACGGTCATCCGATCTCCGTCGCGCAGGACCTCCAGCTCCACCGCCTCTTCGGGCTCCAGGTCCCCGACCAGGTGGACGAAGCGCTGAACGACCACCGACTGGTCCAGGTCCAGCGCCGCCTCTGCCTCCGCGTCCTCCAGGGGAGCGGTAAGGGACCGCCCACCTACACGCAGCACCACGTCACCGGCCTTCAGCCCGGCCCTCGCCGCGGGCCCGTCTTCGCGGATCTCCGTAATGAGCGCGCCGCCTTCGGCCTCTACTCCCTCGTCCTGCGTGTAGTCCACATAGACACCGATCATGGACCGTCGCTGCATCAGCCCTGCAATCAGCGGCCGCACCACGTCGATCCTGGGGGCGCGGATGCAGGTGCAGTTCTCGATCTCGTTCCCGTCCCGGTCCACACACCGGCATTCCTGGCGTGAGCCGACCACGACGTCCTGGGCAGTCAGGGGAGCGGGTTGCGTCATCCAGAGGAATGCGCCAGCCATGGCCAACGCCACCACCCCGAAGGTGGCCGGAAGGCCGGCCCCGCTGCGGGACTCGCTGACGCGTGATCTTACTTGGGTCATCATCCTCATCCTCAAAGGTGGTGCACCGGTCCCGCCGGCGCCGTGCTTCCTCGAACCACCCTATCGGATGCGCGAAAGGGAGCGGGGGTTGTCCGGGTGTGCGACCCAGCGTGGTCGGGGCTCCCGTGCACCAACCCCCCACCATGCCGACCGGGGCCCGTCGAGACGACCTAAAGCGGGATGTTGCCGTGCTTCCGTTTCGGGTTCGCGTCCCGCTTGTTCTGGAGCATGTCCAACGCCGAGATCAGGCGTGGTCTCGTCTCCCTGGGGTCGATGACGTCGTCCACGTACCCGCGGCCCGCCGCCACGTAGGGATGGGCGAAGGTCTCCCGGTACTCCTCGATCCGGGCCTCCGTCGCCGCCTCCGGGTCGTCCGCCTCGGCAATCTCCTTTCGGAAGAGGATCTCCACTGCTCCCTTGGGCCCCATGACCGCGATTTCCGCCGTGGGCCAAGCGAGGTTCAGGTCACCACGGATGTGCTTCGAGTTCATCACGTCGTACGCCCCCCCGTAGGCCTTCCGGGTAATGACGGTGACCTTGGGCACGGTGGCCTCGCAAAAGGCGTAGAGGAGCTTGGCGCCGTGCCGGATGATGCCTCCGTGCTCCTGGGTCACGCCGGGAAGGAATCCCGGAACGTCCTCGAACACCACCAAAGGCACGTTGAAGGCGTCGCAGAAGCGCACGAAGCGGGCCGCCTTGACGGACGAGTCGATGTCCAGGACGCCCGCCAGGACCGCGGGCTGGTTCGCCACGATCCCCACCGAGTGCCCGCCGAGATGGGCAAAGCCGGTGAGGATGTTCCCGCCGTAATCCGGCTGGACCTCGTAGAAGTACCCGTCGTCCACCACGGCCCGCAGGACGTGGTGCATGTCGTACGGCTTGTTGGGATTGTCCGGGACGATCCCCAGGAGTGACTCCTCCTGACGCGCCGCCGGGTCGGTCCCCGCTCCTCGGGGAGGCAGCTCGGCGTTGTTCTGCGGAATGAACCGGAACAGCTCCCGGACCGCCTCCAGGGACTCCGCCTCCGAGTCGTGCGCGAAATGCGCCACGCCGGAGGTACCTGCGTGGACATCGGCTCCGCCCAGGCCCTCCATGTCGATGTCCTCGTGGGTCACCGTCTTCACCACGTTGGGTCCCGTGACGAACATGTAGCTGGTCCCGCGAACCATGTACACGAAGTCGGTGATGGCCGGAGAATACACGGCTCCACCGGCACACGGGCCCAGGATCACGCTCACCTGGGGAATCACCCCGGATGCGAGGGTATTCCGCAGGAAGATGTCGGCGTAGCCCCCCAGCGAGACGACCCCTTCCTGGATGCGGGCCCCCCCGGAATCGTTCAGGCCCACGAGGGGAGCGCCGTTCTTGAGGGCGAGCTCCTGGAGCTTGACGATCTTCTCGGCATGGGCCTCGGAAAGGGAGCCCCCGAACACGGTGAAGTCCTGGCTGAAGACGTACGCCAACCGGCCGTGGATCGCCCCGTAGCCCGTGACCACGCCGTCTCCCAGGAACTTCTTATCCTCCAGACCGAACCCGGTGGCCCGGTGGGTCACGAAGCGATCGAGCTCCACGAAGGAGCCCTCGTCCAGGAGGAGGCTCAGCCGCTCCCGCGCTGTCAGCTTGCCGCGGGCGTGTTGGGCGTCCACCCGCTTCTTCCCGCCTCCCGTCTCGGAGGCGGCGCGGAGCTCATTCAGCCGCTGGAGCTTCTCTTCCATCGACATGGCGGTCGCCTCGGCGCGTCAGGAAGGGTGAGGGGTCTCGGATCGCGGGGACGACGCGGCCCGAAGGGTATCGACCTGGAAGAGCGTATCCCCAGGCGCCGGGAAGTCGGGGGAGCCGGGACACGCGAATCCGTCGGGACGGCCCGGCCCCTCCGGGACCTCTTCCGTCTCGGGGTCGGGCTGGTAGGGCCTGTAGAGCTGAGCAGGGAGCTCGCCCGTCTGGATGGGCAACAGAAGGCGCCGGTCGATGCAGACCACCTCGTGGCGCCGGCGGATCTCCCCGTTCACCACCGAGAGCTCTCCGGTGGCTCCCTCCAGACCCTGCAGCTGTTCCAGCGCCACGACCACCTCGCTCGGCTGGCCTGCACCCAGGTAGATCCCCTGGAGGATCAGCGAAGCGGCGTCGTACCCCAACGCGCGCACCGTTCCGTCCACGAGGCTGCGCTGGAACACCGCTTCGTACGCCTCGCGGAAGCGGACGTACCCTTCCGAATCTTCCTCGGGGCGCACAGGGGTGGCCACCACCACCCCGTCGGTGTGGCGTGAATCCACGTCATCCAGCACCCGGGGATCGGTCCACCCGCCGGTGCCGAAGATTCGGATTCCCAGAGTGTCGAGCCCGAAGAAGGTCACCTGCGGTGCGATGCCGGGGATGTCCTCTGCGGGCACGGGCAACACCACCGCCTCGGGGAGGAGGTCCGCGGCACCCAGGATCTGGGACTCCCAGAAGGTGGCGCCGGGCTCGTAGGGGAACTGCCGGAGCACCGAGCCCCCCAGGGCCTCGAAGGTCTCGGCGAAGACCGCCGCCTCGTCGGCGGACGAACCGAACGCGCCGTGGATGATGGCCACCTGCTGCACTCCGCTCTCCGCCGCCCACCGGGCCAGGGCTTCCGCCGCGCCGGGATCGAAGGCGTTCAGCGAGAAGACCCGGGCGCTGTCCTCCGGCACCTCGTACGCCGTGGGTGAGATGAGGGGGACCTCCACCCGGACGTCGGCAGCCGCCGCCAGCGTCGCGTCGTCCAGGAGCCCGAGGACCGCGACCGCACCCCGGGTCTCCGCGGTCCGCACCAGATTCGCAGCGGTAGCGATATCACCCCCGTCGTCCAGGATCATCAGCTCCACCTCCCCCGTGAGACCCCAGGCCTCCACCGCCGCCTCGATGCCCTCCTGAAGCTCCCGTGCGAAGATCTGGAACGCGGGGGATCCCCCGAGGGGAAGAACCACCCCCAGGGGAACCGGCGCCCCATCGCCGCGGGGAAGGCCCCGCCCGTCCACCAGTGCCTGGGCCACCTCCGCATCCACGCCGGAGGCTCCCGCCTCGAGGGCAGAAAGGGCGAACCGGCGCGCGCCTTCCTCGTCCCCGGCGATACGGAGGCTTCGGGCGTAGGCGACAAGAACCGGTGTACGAAAGGCCTGTCCCGGATCGGCGGCCGCCAGCACCGTTCGGAGTTGGTCCCCCGAGAGCCGATTGGCTCGTTCCCGGACCCACTGGGCCGAGGCGGCCGCAGTGGCGGAGTCCGGGACGTCGGGGAGCGACAGAGCCATCCGGAGTGCCTCCTGGATTTGGCCCTGTGCGGCCAGGACGCGGGCCAGGGAAAGGCGGGCCGGCATCTCCCGGGGATCGTCCAGGGGGAGGGCCCCGAGGAGGCGCTCCAGGTCCGCCCGGGCATCCTGGAGCCGGCGGCCCACGGCGATGTCCGGGTCCGGGTCGTCCCCCTGCTCGACCCCCTCGACGCCGTCGTCCGCCCGGATGCGCGCGCGGAGCCACAGCGCCTCCACCGAGACGCGGCTGGCGGGGTATTGCTCCACGATTCGACTCGCCGCCACCTCGGCCGAATCCCTGCGTCCGACTTCGAAGGCGTCCGAGGCCTCATCGAGGAGGCGTCGCGCCTCGGCCTCCGCAGCTGCCGTAAGGGTGCCCCGGACCAGGGTCGGTCCGGCCGGCTCCGGCTCTGGAGGCGGGGCTGAAGGTCCCGCGGGCGCACAAGCCACTGTAGCCAGGGTGACGATCACAGCCAGTCCCCTCATGGTCGGGGCCTCCCTCCGTTGGGTAGATGGTGGGGGTGAGAACGACCCTCGCCCGGACACCTTCAGGCGCCCGGGCGAGGGGTGAGGTGTACGGGATGATAACCGAACACCGACGGGAGGTCGATCAGTCGTCCTTCTCGTCGTCCGGCTCGTCTTCCTCGCCGTCCGGACCGTCTTCCTCGTCGTCCGGCTCAGCTTCCTCGTCGTCCGGCTCGGCTTCCTCGCCGTCCGGCCCGTCTTCCTCGTCGTCCGGCTCGTCTTCCTCACCGTCCGTCTCTTCCTCGGACTCGGGGGCCGCGGACGCGTCCTCCGCATCCGCCTCGTCCGCATCCGCCTCGTCCGCCTCCGCCTCGTCGGACTCCTCGTCATCTGCGTCGGAGTCTTCCTCGGACTCTGCTTCGGCGGCATCGTCATCGACGTCTTCCGACGCGGCCTCGACCTCCAGATCCCCCTCGGCCTCGGCATCCTCGGCCTTGGGCGCCTTCTCGGCGTCCAGCTCCTCCTGGGGACGTCGCTTCGGTTCCTCCGTTACCTCCAGCACGATGCGCCGGTTCGCCGCATCGGACTCGATGACACGTAGGGGAACGGGCTGGCCGGCCCCGTAGTACTCCTCCAGCCGGTTCGCGTCCTCCACACTGGAATGGGAGGCGGGGACGAAGCCTTCGATGTCGTCCCCGAGGTCCACAACCACACCCTTGTCCTGCACCCGGACCACGCTGCCATCCACCTCGACGCCCGGCGTGAGCCGCTCGCTGATGGCGGGCCACGGATCGTCCTGCGTCTGCTTGATCCCCAGGGAGATCCGCTTGTTCTC
>CP070829.1:2255489-2280003 GCA_020344755.1 Gemmatimonadales bacterium | reverse complement strand
CCGTGCGGAGGTAGGTCAGGACCAGGACGACCCAGACGGCGGCCCGGACCACGAAGCCCATGGCACCCACGGCGGTGGCGAACCCGGGATCCTCCTCCATCTGCTGCCGCCGGTAGTGGCTTATGAAGTAGTTCACCACTCCCATGCTCCAGAACCCGATCTGGAGGAGGATCCCGGCGTACAGCACGGCGTCTAGACCGTTCTCCACCGCCGGGGCGAGGTCCAGGGGCCGGGCTCCGAGGTAGAGCGCGATGAGGAAGATGAAGAGGAGCCGTGTCTTGTCCAGGAGCTCGACGGCCAGGTCGTCGAGATCCGTGCTGGTGCGTCGCGCGACCGCCTTGATGCGGTTCATGGCAACACCGAAGACCAGGCGCATGAGAACGGTGGCCGCCAAGGCCAGACCCAGGGAGGTGGCCCACTGGGTCAGGGTGTTCCCCCAGAATTCGTAGTCCCAATCCATGGTCGCTTCGATGGTCAGTGAGAGAGGTGGTGTCCAAGTGCGGCACGCAGCCTTCCGGCGTCCGCCTCCGGATCCGATGGGCAGACCCCGGTCCCGGTCAGCTGTTCGAATCCTGCCGCACGAGTGAGCCGCGGCCGGACCTCCAGGTGCCAGTGGAGCGCCGGCTGTTCCAGCGGGCCATGGTCGTGGACCAGGAGATTCCAGGCGGCCCCACCGGTCAGGGCTTCGGTGGCGTCCAGGAGGCGCAGGAGCATGTCAGCCAGGTCCGAGAGCTCGTCCGACTCTGCCTGGGCGATGGAGGGCCCGTGGCGAAACGGGAAGATCCTGAGGTGGTAGGGATCGAGGGGTGCCCACAGGGTAGCCGCCACGAAATGACGACTCCGAAGCACCTCCCGGGAGCCGGGGCCCGGAGGATGCGGACTTCCCTCCCCCGCCGATCCGGCTGCACAGATCCCGCACTCGGCATGGGCGGAGTGGTACTCCGACAGGCACCCCTCCAGGCGGCGGCGTCCCGGGGTCGGGCCCTGGAGCGTCACCAGTTGTGCGTGGGCGTGGACGCGGGACGTCCCCGCGTCCCGGCCCTCGTTGCGGAACAGGTGCACTTCCCAGTCGGAGCGCCTTTCATGACAGGCCCGAACCCGGTCCCGGTAGAGTCCCAGCACCAGGGCGACCTGGCGGGGTCCGAGTTGGCAGAAGGCTCGATCGTGCCGTGGAGTTTCCACCAGGACCTCCTGGAGACCCTCCTCGGGCCCGAGGAAGGGAAAGCGATTCGCGACCGCCCTCGCGTGCCAACCCTCGGGCCCAGGGACCTCTTGGAGGATGGCCCCCAGGGCCTCCTCGGCCCCTGGGCAGAACGGGCACGAGTCCAGGGCCCGCCCCTCGGAACGCTCCGCACCTATCGCGGGATCCCGGGGCCGCTCGCCCCGAAGGGGTGCCACCCGGGTCCACCAGCCCCGAAGCCAGTCCTGTCGGAGGCTCGAATCCGCGGGATTGGGCCTGTTGGAGGGGGACCGTGGGTCGGGAGTCGCCGGACGCGGGATCCCGGTGGGCACGCCGTCGGGAGACACCTCGGGTGGACCCGGGTCGGGTCAGCTGGTGGGATCCGCGGCGGACGCGGGGTCGCTGGAGCGGACCGCGACGGAGCTCGCCCCTTCCGAGGACCCGTCGGAGGTCGGCTCGACGACTGCGACGCCCGCCTCCGTCCGTCGCTGTCGCTCCAGCCGCTCCTCCTGCCAGAAGGAGAGAGCCAGCAGGATGGCGCCACAGGTGATGGAGATGTCCGCCACGTTGAAGATGGGGAAGTTCCAGAATCCGAGGTTCACGGGACCCAGAAAATCCACCACTCCCTCGGAGATGAAGATGCGGTCGTAGAGATTCCCCAATGCTCCGGCAATGACCAGGGAGAGGGAGACCAGGCGGAGCCGGTCGTTGTCCTCCGCCTGCCGGTACAGCACCACCAGAAGCCCCAGGGCCACGAAGGTGACGGGGATGAAGAACCACCGGGAGTCCTCCCCGATGCTCATCCCGAAGGCCGCCCCCTTGTTGTAGGCGAGGGTGAGCGGCAGGAGCCCGCCAAGAAGCTCCATGGAGCGGGTCACCAGGACCTCTTCGGCCCAGACCTTGGTGATTCGGTCGATGGTGAGGACCACGCCGAGGATGGTGGCCAGGATGCCCAGCTTTGCGCGCACGATCTCGTCTCCCGGGTACGGCGCTCTCGAAACGCTCTTGGCGGCCTCGATCAGGAGGCGGGTTCCAGGCGGTAGATCCCGCCCTGCGCCACGTCCGTGAGAATGTACAAGAAACCGTCGGGCCCGTCCCGGACGTCCCGGATCCGTTGGCCCCAATCGCTCAGGAGTCGCTCCTCGCCCACCGCCTCGAATCCATCCAGGGACACCCGGGCCAGCGTGGTTCCCCCCAAACCTCCGACGAAGGCGCTCCCCTTCCAGTTGGGGAACCGGTCCCCGGTGTAGATCGCCAGCCCGGAGGTGGCGATGGAGGGGACCCAGTAGTGGAGAGGCTGCTCCATTCCCTCCATCTCGGTCTTGTCGGTGATCTCCGTCCCGTCGTAGTTGATGCCGTAGGTGATGGCGGGCCAACCGTAGTTCCGGCCAGCCTGGATCCGGTTCAACTCATCGCCCCCTCGGGGACCGTGCTCCGTCTCCATGATCTCTCCCGTCTCCGGGTGGAGCGTCAGCCCCTGCGGTGACCGGATGCCGTAGGCGAAGATGGACGGCTGGAATCCCTCCTGCCCCACGAAGGGGTTGTCGTCGGGCACGGACCCGTCGTCGCGGAGGCGGTTGATGGTGCCCTGGTGGTTGGCCGGGTTCTGCGCCTGCTGCATCTGCCCCCGATCCCCGACGGTGACGTAGAGGTAACCTCCCCGATCGAACACCAGTCGAGAGCCGAAGTGGACGCCGGCTCCGGTATAGGCGTCGGCCTCGAAGATCTCTTCCACGTCGGCAAGAGCGTTACCTTCGAGACGCCCCCGGACCACGGCGGTGGTGGCGGTGCCCTCCGGACCCGGCTTGGAGAAGCTCAGGTAGACCCACCGGTTGGCCTGGAAGTCCGGGTGGAGCGCCACGTCCAGGAGCCCTCCCTGCCCCTCGGCGTGGACCTCGGGCACACCGGACACCGGACTCGGGTCGAGGACGCCTTCCCGGACCATCCGGAGGCGGCCGGGCCGCTCCGTCACCAGCAGGTCGCCCCCGGGAAGGAAGGCGAGACCCCAGGGGTGCTCCAGACCCTCCACGAGAGAGACGACCTGATAGCCGTGACTCGCCGTGTCGTCCGACGCGACGGTCGGGGGGGCGTCCTGGTTGCACGCCGCCGAGACCACGAGCGCCGCGAGTAGAGCCATGGCAGAAGCGGAGAAGCGAGGGAGGTGGATCTTCATGGAGAGGTCCTGGTTGGGGGAACGAACCTGCCCTACCCGCGGTCCCCGGCAGAGGATCCGCCGCAGGGGGCTCACGCTCCGGGCCGCGCGCCGCCCAGCACCGTGTCCAGCTGCTCCACCACCCTGAGCACCGTCTCCGTGGCGGCCGTGAGGAAGGCGGGGTTCAGCGTCTCGGTGTCGTCGGTCGGTCGGTGGTAGTCCGGATGGTCGGCGACACCGAAGTACAGGAACGGGATGCCCCGCCTGTGGAAGGCGGCGTGGTCCGAGGCGTTGATCCAGTTGTCGGCACCGGTGTCCTGTTCGGTGTCGTGCCCGAAGACCAGGTAGGCGGGTGGGGCCGGATCGACCACCTCCACGAGGGGTCTCAGCGCCGGGTAGGGGGTCGTCCCGGTCACCCACAGCTCCCCGTCGGAGTGGCCCACCATGTCGAGGTTCACGTTGACCAGGATAGCCTCTTCCGGTCCCGGGAGCGATTCAGCCACCAGGTGGCGCGCACCCTGAAGGCCTCTCTCCTCCGCGTCCAGGAAGGCCAGGAGGAGGGAGTGTCTCGGGGGATGCCTGCGAAAGTACTCCGCCAGCGCGAGGAGGGCTGCCGTCCCCGATGCGTTGTCGTCCGCGCCGTTGAAGACCTGGCCGTCCCGGACCCCGACGTGATCGTAGTGGGCCGTCAGTACGATCCACCGGTCGGGAAAGAGGAAGCCGGGGACCGTCACCTGCACGTTCACACCGGTGAGGGTGTCGGCGGCGCCACGCCGAAGCACGGGGAAGGTGTCCTGGACCGGTCGCATCCCTACGCCCTCCAGCCTCGTCACCAGGTGACGCCGCGCCTTGGCCGCCCCCTCCGAGCCCGCTGCGCGCCCCTGAAGGGAATCGTGAGCCAGCACCCCCACATCAAGAAGGATGCGCGCCCGGTCCACCCGGACCGGAGCATCCCGGCCGGAAGCGGCCTGTGGAGCGGAGGGAGACGGCCACACACCGGCCAGCGCCACGAGAACGACACATACGAGGCGCCACGGCCCCGGGCGCGGCCCGCGGCCCGCGGGACTTACCACGGGCCCTCCCCCTCTCCTCTCCCGGAGCTCAACTCACGATTCTGGGACGCGAGGGCTTGGCCACGGGTGTGACGCCGGCTTCCTGCACGGCCCGGTTGAAGTCATCGATGGCCTCGTCCAGCAACACCTCCAAGCGGTCTCTAAGAGGATGCCAGCGGCCATTCAGATCCCGGAGGACCTGGCGGGCCGCTTCACCCAGGCCATCGTCGGCCCCGTCCACCTCCCCGTGGAGGTAGACGTAGTAGAGGTTGAGCCGTGAGGGGGCATTGAGCACGGTCTGTCCGTCCACCGTCCGCCACTGCACGAGGGAGTCCTCCACCACGGTGAGGGAGTCGCTGAGGGCACCCCCCAGCTCCCGGACGCGGGCTATCGCCTCGCCCTCGTCGTCCTCCGACCGCTCAAGAATGGCGTCCACCTGTTCCCGGACCTGCCCCAGCTGAACCACGCCCCTGTGCATGGCCTCCAGTTCGTTCTGGACGCCTCGAAGGAAGACGTCCTGCTCCACGAACTGGGCCTGCGTGGTCTCCACCCGCGGATCCTTGCGGACTTCCAGCGAGCCGGTTCGTTCCAGCTCCCCGGCCGTGAGGCGCACGGTGTAGGCGCCCGGCACCGCGCGGCGCCCGCTCAGGGACCCCCAGAGATAGAGGTCGGGGACCGGATAGATGTCGGCGTGGCGGAGGTCCCACACATGCCGGTTCATTCCCGCCTCCACCGTCAGCGACTCCTCACCGGCATCCTCGTCGGGATCGGTGGAGTAGGCCCGCACCAGTTCCCCGTCCGGAGCCAGGATCTCCAGGCGGACCTCCTCCTCCGGCGCTTCGGCGACGAAGAAGTCCACCACGGCCCCGTTGGGCGGGTTCTCCCCCGCATTCTGCCCGAATCCCCCGCCCCACCCGCCGGCCACACGGTAGGCGTGCCGATTCGTGAAGAGGTGCACCTCCTCCCCCTGCGCCCCGTCCCACTGCTGGAGAGGCGAGAGGTCGTCCAGGACCCAGAATCCCCACCCCCCGGTGCTGGCCACCAGGTCGTTCCGGTCCGACTGAACCTGGAGGTCGGTGATGTAGGTGTGTGGAAGATCCATCTGAAGCCGCTGCCAGTGGTCGCCGTCGTCGAAGGACACGTACATCCCCTGCTCCGTGCCGGCATAGAGCAGACCCCTCCGCACCGGATCCTCCCGAATCACCCGAACGAAGTGCTCATCCTCGAAGCCTTCGCTGATCTCGGTCCAGGTGCGTCCGTAGTCGTTGGTCTTGAAGGCCCACGGGGTGAAGTCGTTGAACTTGTAGCGTGTGAAGGCGATGTACGCGGTGGCCGGGTCGTGCGGGGACGGCTCCACCGTGTTCACCAGCCCCTCCGGGAGCCCGTCGGGTGTGACGTTCTGCCATGTCTGGCCCCCGTCCCGGGTGACGTGCACCAACCCGTCGTCGCTTCCGGTCCAGATGAGTCCCTCCTGGAGCCGGGATTCGGCCACCCAGGCCAGGGTGCCGTAGATCTCGCCCCCGGCCCCCTCATTGGTGATGGGACCCCCGCCGTACCCCAGCTTGTCCGGCTGGGCTCGGGTCAGGTCCGGGCTCGCCTCCTCCCAGCTCTTCCCCCCGTCCCGGCTCCGCAGGAGGATGTTCCCCCCGTGGTAGATGGTCCGGGGATCGTGCTGCGAGACCACCATGGGTGCACTCCAGTTGAAGCGATACTTCATGTCTTCAGACGAAAGTGCAATCGGCACAAAGGGATAAGCTTGCGCATTGCGAGCGGCGCCCGTCCGATGGTCGTACTCGCTCAGAATCCCCATGTAGCACCCGGAATAGACGAAGCGGGGATCGTCCTTGTCGAAGGCCGGGACCGCGCTCTCGCATCCACCCACCGGATACCAGTCCTTCCAGTCGATGCCGCCGGGGGAGGCGCTGGCGATGGCCACGGTGGAGTTGTCCTGCTGGCCTCCATACACGTGATAGGGAAATCGGTGGTCCGTGTTCACCCGATAGAACTGCACCGTGGGCTGGTTCTGCTGGGTGGACCAGGTCGCTCCGCCGTTGAAGGAGACGTTTCCGCCCCCGTCGTTGGCGTTGATCATCACGTCCGAGTCGTGGGGGTTGATCCACAGATCGTGGTTGTCCCCGTGAGGAGTTCCCACCCGGGTGAAGGTCCGGCCCGCGTCCACCGACCTCATCATGGGGGCGTTCAGAACATAGACGGTGTTCTCGTCGTTGGGGTCGGCGTAGACCTCGGTGTAGTACCACGGCCGGGCCCGGAGCGTCCAGAGGTCGGTGGCCAGCTGCCACGACTCCCCGCCGTCCTCGGACCGATACAGCCCACCGCCGGGGTCGGCCTCGATCATGGCGAAGACCCGCTCCGGGTTCGCAGGGGACACGTCGATGGCGGTCTTCCCCATGAGTTCCGGAAGCCCGTCGTTGATGGGCCGCCAGCTGTCCCCGCCGTCGGCGGATTTCCACAGTCCACTCCCCGCTCCGCCGCTGACCACCTGCCACGGGAGCCGGATGTGGTCCCAGAAGGCGGCGTAGAGGATCCGCGGGTTGGTGGGATCCATCGCCAGCTCCGACGCACCGGCAGAGGGGCTCACGTAGAGAACCTTCTCCCAGCTGGTGCCACCGTCCCGGGACCGGTAGACGCCGCGGTCCTCCGTCTCGCCGTGGGCGGCCCCCTGCACCGCCACGTACACCAGGTCCGGGTCGGTGGGATGGACCTCGATCCGGGCGATGTGCCGGCTGGCCTCGAGCCCCACGTGTTCCCACGTCTTTCCTGCGTCCAGCGAGCGGTAGACGCCATCACCGTGGGAGGTCATGACGCCTCGGATGGCGTGCTCCCCCATCCCGACGTACACGACGTTGGGGTCCGAAGGCGCCACGGCGACGGCCCCCACCGAGGAGGTGCCGAAGGTCTGGTCGGAGATGGGCTCCCAGGTCACTCCGGCGTCCGCCGTCTTCCACACCCCGGCGCCCACGCTCCCCATGTAGTAGGTCTGGGGGTCGGAGGGTACGCCGGCGACCGCCACGGATCGTCCGCCACGGAAGGGTCCCAGGTGCCGCCAGGACATGTCCTGGAAGAGCGCAGGATCCACCTCCTGGCCGGAAAGCCGTGGCGGCGCGGCGAGGGCGACCACGGCAAGAGGAAGGAGGAGCCCCACGGCCCGGGCCGCCCGCAGGCCAGGGACCCGGCCGCCCCGGGTGTCGACGCCCCAGGGCTCCCGCCTGGAGCCCGGGGATGCGGCCGGGCCCGCATGGAGGAGGAGGGAGGAAGGGGAGATCGACGGAAGAAGGTCGTGGAACCGCATGGTGTCTCGGGTCTCGGTGTGGGGGTGGTCCCTCTTCACGAGGGGGTGGGACAATGTCATCCGGGGTGTCCCACCGCAATCCGCCGCAACCCGCCGACTGCCCTCGCGCCAGAGGAGGTCCGCCCCCAGAATGAAGGCCTCTCGCACACCACCGCCTCGGAGGATCTTCCATGAAGTGCTTCCGGTCCCACGCCGTCCTGGGCCTCGTCGTCGTGGCCCTTCCCTGCCTGGCCGCGCCTTCCGCCGTCCACGGTCAGGAGCCTGAAGCCATCTCTGCCGCCCTGGAGCACCTGGAGTGGCGCCACATCGGACCCGTCAACATGGGAGGACGGGTCTCGGCCATCGTGGGGATCCCCGGGGACCCGAAGACCTTCTGGGTGGGAGGCGCCGATGGGGGCGTCTGGAAGACGGTGAACGGGGGAATCACCTTCGAGCCCCAGTGGCAGGACGAGGAGGCGTACTCGGTGGGCTCCCTCACCGTGGCACCCTCGGACCCGAACGTCGTCTGGCTCGGCTCGGGAGAAGCGGATCCCCGCAACTCCGTGTCCTACGGTCTGGGGGTCTGGCGCTCCACCGACGGCGGCTCCCACTGGAGCCACATCGGACTGGACGAGACCGAGCGGATCAAGCGGATCGTGGTGGATCCCCGGAACCCGGACCTGGCGCTGGTGTGCGCGATGGGCCGGGAGTGGGGGCCCAACCGGGAACGGGGCGTCTTCAAGACCACGGACGGAGGAGAGACGTGGGAGCACGTCCTCTACGTGGATGACGACACGGGGTGCTCCGACCTGGACATGGACCTCTCCAACCCGCGGAACCTCTACGCCGGAATGTGGACCTTCCGACGCCGGCCGTGGCGCTTCGACGACGGGGGACGGGAGACGGCTCTCTACGTGAGCCGGGACCTGGGGGAGACCTGGAAGAAGATCACCACCACCCCGGACGAACCCATGGCCCGAATCGGGGTGAGCGTGGCCCAGTCCAGGCCCAATGTCGTCTACCTCATCACGGAGTACCCAACCGCCGGGACACTCTTCCGGAGCGAGGACTACGGGGAGACGTGGTCCCTGGTGAATGACGAGAAGAACATCAACTTCCGGCCCTTCTACTACTCGGACGTCTTCGTGGACCCCTCGGACCACAACACGCTCTACACCTTGTCCGGGGGCCTTTCCAAGTCCACCGATGGGGGCCGCACCTTCCAGCGGATCGCCCGGGACGTTCACGGCGACCACCAGTCCATTTGGATCGATCCAGAGGACGGGGAGCACGTCCTCTCCGGGTCCGACGGGGGAATGCAGGTCAGCTACGACGGGGGAGAGAACTTCCACATCTTCCGCAACTTCTCCCTGGCCCAGTACTACCATGTCTTCGTCGACGACCGGGATCCCTACTACGTCTGCGGCGGCTTGCAGGACAACGGCAACTGGTGCGGCCCGTCCCGTATGAACGAGCCCGACGGCATCCTCCCGGGGGAGTGGTACACCGTCAGCGGTGGCGATGGCTTCTACACGGTACCGGTGCCGGGACAACCGAACCTGGTCTACTCCAACGCACAGGGCGGTTACTTCCGCATCACCGACACCAACTCCGGGCAGACCCGGTCCATCGAGCCACACCCGTGGATGGTGGGCTCCCAGGGCCAGGGAATGTACCAGGCCCGCTACCGCTTCAACTGGGATGCACCGATCCACATCTCACCCCACGACCCCGCCACCGTCTACTGGGGAGGAAATGTGGTCTTCCGGAGCCGGGACTACGGCCACTCATGGGACGTGATCTCCCCGGACTTGACCACGGACGACCCCGACAAGCAGCTCGATTCGGGAGGCGAGATCTACAACGACAACACCGCGGCGGAATTCCACACCACCATTCTCACCATCGCCGAGTCCGAGGCCGAGCCCGGCGTCATCTGGGTGGGGACGGACGACGGGAACGTGCAGGTGACCCGGGACGACGGCGCCACCTGGACCAACGTGCGGGACCGGGTACCGGGCCTTCCGGCCGAAGCTTGGATCGGCAACATCGAGGCCTCCCCCTCGGAGGCCGGAACTGCCTTCCTGGCCGTGGACAACCACCGATTGGACGACTTCACCCCGCACCTCTGGGAGAGCACCGACTACGGTAGGAGCTGGCGGGACCTGTCCCGAGGGCTTCCACAGGACGACTACGTGAAGGTGGTCCGGCAGCACCCGGAGAACGCGGACCTCCTCTTCGTGGGGATGGAGCGGGGCATCTACGCCTCGTTGGACCGGGGCCGCACCTGGGTGGACATCCGGGGCAACCTTCCCCGGGTGTCGGTGCGGGGAATCAAGATCCAGCGACAGTACAACGACCTGGTCATCGGGACGCACGGCCGGGGCGTGTGGATCCTGGACGACATCCAGCCCCTGGTGGAACTCTCCAGGGCCGTGGACTCGGACGTGCACCTGTTCGGCATGCGCACCGCCACGGACTGGGAGATGTGGGGCCGAGGGAGCAACCTGGGACAGAGTCGGTTCACCGGGGACAACCCGGAGGAGGGAGCCTGGGTTCAGTACTACCTCTCCCCGGACGCGGCGGCGCTGGACGAGCCGGTGCGGATCCGCATCACCGATGCCTCCGGCTCCCTGGTCCGGGAGTTTCAGGACCGGGAAGCCGAGCCGGGTCTGAACCGGGCCGTGTGGGACCTGGAGTGGGCCGGTGCGACCCCGGTGCGGGGGGAGAGCGGCGGCGGCTTCTTCGGGGGAGGCGGGGGTCCACCGGCGGTCCCGGGGCGCTACACCGCCACACTGGTGGTGGGAGATCGGAGGCTCTCCACCGAGTTCATCCTTCGGGGCGATCCCAACGTGGAGGCGTCCCAGGCGGACTACGAGGCTCGTTTCGCTGCCGCGATGCGGGCGCGTGAGCTCCAGAGCGAGCTCAACCGGATGGTGGGCGCCATGGTGGATCTCACAGGGCAGATCGACGGCCTCGTGGAATCCATCGACGGAAAGGGTCTGACCAATGAGGAAGCGATTCGGAGCGTGGCGGGCGAGGCCCGGGAAGCGCTCACGACGCTGGAGGCGGAGGTTCGCCGGCCCGAGGGAAGCATGAACTATCGGGACTGGCCCAGGCTCGTGGAGCAACTCCGCTTCGTGGTCCGCGGAATCGAGGGACCCCAGGCCCGCCCCACCCAGGGCCAGATGGAGGTCCTGGGCGAAGTGGAGGTGGCCGCGGCTCAGCGTGCGGAGGCGCTGAGCAGCATCGTCAACGGACTCATCGCCGACCTGAACGCCCTCCTGGAGGACTCCCCCAAGATCCTCACCGACTGGAGGCGGCTGATCAGCTGACGCCAATGGTGGGGACAGCGCCGCCCAGGCTGAGACCAGGCGCTGTCCCCCCGGGCGGCCCCCTGAGCCCGGACTCCCGTGCCGGCGACGTCAGACGATGAGTGCGGCCTCCACAACCAACCCGGGGCCGAACGCCAGGGCAACGCAGGGCCGGGCCCGGTTCTGCTGCATCATCCGCTCCAGGATGAAGAGCACGGTGGGGGACGACATGTTGCCATGGGTCCGGAGGATCTCCCGCGAGACCGCCAGGTCAGCAGGGTCCAGCTCCAGCGACGCCTCCACCGCGTCCAGGATCCGGGGGCCACCGGGATGAACCGCCCAGCTCGCCACGTCATCCAAGCCGAACCCGTGGTGGGCCAGCCATGAGCCGAGCCAGTCCGCGAGATGCTGTCGGATCCGCTCCGGCACCTGGGGCGAGAGGGTCATCCGGAACCCATGGTCACCGATCCGCCACGTCATGGCGTTCACCGAGTCGGGCATGAGGAAGGTCCCGCTGGCCCGTACCCGCCAGCCCGGCCCTCCCCCACCCCGACCGACCAACGCCGCCGCGCCGTCGGCGAAAAGGGTGTTCGCCACCAGCATCTCCGGGTCCCAGCCGTAGGCGAAGTGAAGGGAGCACAGTTCCACCGCACAGAGGAGGACCCGGGCGGCGGGATCCAACGCATACGCCGATGCCGCCCGGAGTCCGTTGAGGGCCCCGTGACAGCCCATGAAGCCCACGTGCGTGCGCTCGACGGCCCGCTCGAGCCCCAACTGGTCGATGAGCGCCGCATCCACGCCCGGGGAGAAGAACCCCGTGCAGGAAACGGTAACGAGGTGGGTGATCTCGCTCGGGGAGGTCTCGGCACGCGCCAGCGCGGTCCGACAGGCCTCGACGGCCAGCGGTGGCGCCTCCTGCTCGTACCACGCCATCCTCTGCCGGGTCGTGGGCCCCAGGTCCTCCGAATCCCGAGCCAGCGGATAGTAGGGGATCCGCTCCTCCAGCGGCCCCGAGTCCCCACGGACTGCCACGGTATGGCGTTGCTGGACCCCGGACTTCCGATAGAGAGCACGAAGGATCCTGGCCTGCTTCCGATCGGCCTGGCAGAATCGCGGTGCCAACTCGGCGGCCTCGGCCTGCAGTGCGACGCGGGGCGGCACGCTGGTTCCCATGCCGGTGATGGTGAGACTCATGAGCCGCCACTCTTCTGGAGGGAAGTTGCATAGGGAGTACCCGTCCTCCGTGCCACGGCACCGGCCAAGCGTGGAACGGCCCCCGCCGCCACCAGGGCCCAGCGGACCCTCAGGGGATGTCTGGAGACCCACGCCAGCGTCCGGCATGTCCGCTGCCTTCGCCGGATGCGTCGGCCGTGGAGCCGGTCCCACCGCCGGGCCAGCGACGGGCGCCACCGTCCCAGACCCTCGGACAGCAAGGGAATCAGCATCCGGGCGCCGGCCATGGCCCAGGCCATCCCCTCGCCCGTGAAGGGCTCCACGTACCCGGCGGCATCCCCCACTCGAAAGAGTCGTTCCCGGGCCAGGGAACTCGGATGGCGCGTGAGCAGGGGCGTTCCCCTCCATCCGTGTTCAGGCTCCACCTCCGCCAGGACCACCCCCTGAGCCGCCAGGTGCGCGTGCACCGAGGGCCCCGGGCCTCCGTGACTCCGGACCCACTCACGATCGAGGGCACCAGCGACATCGAGGCTTCCGTCCTCCTGGCGAACCAGGCCCACGTAGCCACCACTCCCCACGACCATGTGGATCCACCCGGAGGCGAAGCCCGGCGTCCACGCCGGGAGCACTGCGCCGACTCCGATCCGGGCGTGCGCCGATACGACGTTGCCTGTGCCTCCACCCTGCGGCACTCCCTCCGGAAGACCGGTCAATCCGGTGGCGTCGACCACGACCCGTGCAGACACGTCCTGCCGATCGTCCCCATCGACGAGACAAAGGTGCCGTCGGCCATCGGCCAGCCCCCCTGCGTCCCGGACCCGTGCCGTCCGGAGCGTGACACCGCTCTTCACGGCGGCCTCCACCAGGGCATGGTCGAGCCGGAGACGGGAAAGGGCCACGGATCCCGACAGACCGAGCGTGGCAGTGCGGCCCCACCCCTTCACGACCAGCGCCTGGAGCAAGGGACTCCCCGAGCGTTCGGGAAGGTCTCCCAGACCCATCCAGTCCAGGACCTCCAGGGCGGCCCGGTTCAGGCACGCGCCACACACCTTCCACCGCGGGTAGGCGTGCCGCTCCACCAGAAGGGTCCGAAGGCCGGACCGGGCTGCCCCGGCCGCCGCCACCGCCCCGGCCGGCCCGCCACCCGCGACCACCACGTCCCAGCGCTCAGGCGTCATTCCCGGCCCCAGTCCAGACGGAAGCGCTGGGGCCAGATCGGAGCCACCTGCGCCCCGTCGAGGCCGGCCCGCCGGGCCAGGCCGATGGCTTCCTCCATGGTGAAGCCGGCGCGGACCGAGAGAGGGCCGTCCACCCGCGCTACCGACGACGACGACAGCACCCGGAGCCCCCACCAGGCGAACCGGTAGCCCAGCCGGGTGCGGCGCAGGTCCTGCACCAGGAGCCGATCGCCGGACTCCGGGAGGCGACGGAGCAGTTCAACCGCGTCGTCGTCGGAGAGGTGATGAAGGAAGAGGGTCGCCGTGACGAGGTGGAATCCCACGGGCAGGCGGTCCTGGAGGACATCCAGGCGATGGAGTTGGAGCCCGACTCCCGCCGCGGCGGACTTCTCCCGCGCCTGGTTCAGAGCGTGGGGGCTCCGGTCGCAGGCGTGGACCTCCAACGGGACCCCCGCCCGTTGCGCACGCGCGGCAAGCCGCACGGCCACCTCGCCGTCGCCGCACGCCACGTCCAGCACCCGGAGCGGTCCGGACGCGACGGGGCGGGCCTCCGCTGCGCGTAGGAGGGTCGACCAGATTCGTCCCACCGTGCCCGAGGCGCGGTTGACCCGGGCCAGCGCGCGCAGGGCATGGGTGTGCGCCCGGGGCTCGAGCCCCGGGTCGTCCATCAACTCCGGCTCACGCCGGCGGGCGGATAGGTCGGGAACAGGCATGGGGCCAAGGTACACACCCTGGCCCGCCATGCACGGCCCGCCGGCTCACCAGCGGGTCGCCGAGAGGGTCGCCGAGCGGTCCGCTCAGGAAGAAAGGGCCGCGCGACGGCTTCGGCGAATCCGGTCCCGAAGCGCCAGTACCGGCACCGACAGCAGCGGGAAGCCCAGGATCAACGCCCCCGCCGCCCAGCGGATCGCATAGAACGCCCCGACGAAGAGGAGCTCCCAGAGATGGTGGTAGGCGAGAGAATCACCCATCTCGCCGCGACCAAGGGCCGTATCGGAAAGGAGCCCGCCGACACCCTGAACGGTCCAGTAGAGGGTCCAGGCGCCGAGAAGGGCGGCGGATGCAAGCAGGAGAGTGCGGGCCGGCCGCATCGGGCCCGCCGATCTATCTATAAGACGCATCGAAGTCGTGTCTGTTTTCGTGACCGGAGGATCGACGGCTTCTCCGCGGATCCTCGCGCAACAAGTCTGGTCAATCCGTTTCAGGAGGTGAGTCGGGAGATCTCCCATCGCGCGTGAACGGATTCTCCCCTTTTTGGCGCCGATCTTGACGTGGGGGCGCCCAGGGAGCCGTATCATCTCATGCACCTCGAACGAAGCTCCGATCCCCCGTCGCGTGCGGGTGTTGGGCCCGCCGATTCGGTGGGCTCGAGCTACGAAGTCCGGTGGTTCTTCGCCGGGGAGCCCCCTCCTGCCGTGGTGCGGGCCTTCCGGTCCGTCACCCCGTGGCCCGCGCGACCCGATGTTTCGGGGTTGGAGTGGTCGCCCTCACGGACAGACCGGTATCTGGTCTTCGCGGAGGACCTGGGAATCAAGAGCCGGAGAGACCCGGACACTCCGCCCCTGTTCGAGCTCAAGGCCCGGACGGCCGACCACGGGGACGTGTCGATGGGGCCCAACGTTCAGGGACGTGCGGAGGCCTGGGTGAAGTGGTCCTACGACATGCGGCGAGTCCCCCACGAGCTGGCCGCGGTGGTGGTGGAGGGAATCGGATCCGTGGGGGTCCAGAAAGCGCGTATCCTCCGTCTGGTGCGCCTGGTCGAAGGAGCCCCGCCCGAGGAAGTGGCTCACGATGAGAGGGTCCCTCGGGGCATACAGCTTGAGCTGGCGAGGGTATCCCTGTTACAGCGATCCGGAGCCTCATTCTGGACCCTGGGGGTGGAGGCCTTTCCCGCGGACGCAGGGGTCGCGGCACAGGTCCTCCCGGTGGTGGGCTCCTTCCTTGTGGAGGTGGCTCGGGAAGCGGCCCTGCCCCTGCCACGGGCCCGCTCCATGTCCTACCCCGCGTGGCTCACGCGGCTCGGAGATTCCCGAGGGGGCTGAAACGCGGAACGGCCCTGCAACCTCGGGTCACCACATCGTTCCAGGCGGGGGCGGCGGGGTACCACCGCCGCTGCGGAGCGGCGTTACGGCTTCCTCGCAGAACCGGCGTTCTGGTCCGCCACTCCCCTGGGAAGCGCGGCCCGGACCTACAAGAGAGAAGCCCTTGAGGTGCCGGGCCGGCGGGCAGCCGGGATTCCCCTGCAGGACTCGGAAAATCCCCTCGCCGGGCCACGTAGATCACCCTACTTCGTGATCTCCCGCATAGGGAAAGATTTGAATCGAGTGAGACGATTCGTTCCAACGATCCGGCCGAAGCCGGACGCTGGGAGGCCGTGGAGGGCTCGAGACCGCCGCCGCACCTGCTTGCCCGGCCACCTGCAGGCCCGAGAGACACGCATGAGATCAATCGGACGCGTTCCCTGCCAGGAAGGCGTGAGACGTGCACCTGAAGAGGTCGTGGTTCGCGCCCTTCCTCAAAGCTCGAGGACGATATGCCGGTATGCGCTTCCGTCGTGGTACCCCAGGAGGGCCGAAGGGAGGACGCGACCGGCCACCTCGCCCGAATCGAGGGTTCCGAGGTGGGGCGTGCGGAGAATGAGGTTCTCCCGCCTGCACTCACCTCCACGGTCGACGGGGACGAGAATGCGGAGTCGCGGTTGAAGCTGCCCGCGGCCCACGGAGTTCAGGCCTTGTTCCTGAGCTACGGCGAGACCGATTCCCACATTCCGCGAGGCAACTCCACCCGCGAGGGCACCCGATGAACGTGCTCGACCGCCGTGCCTTCCTCCGCCGAAGCGCCATGGCCTCTGCCGCGGCTGCAGCCACCGCCATGGTACCGGGTGTCTCCTTCGGGGCGGCCATTCAGGAGGGGAGTTACCAAGACATCACCTGGAGGAAGGCCCCCTGCCGTTTCTGCGGGACGGGTTGCGGGCTGCTCATCGGAATCTCGGAAGGTCGCGCGGTGGGCGTACGGGGGGACCCGGACTCAGCGGTGAACCGTGGCCTCTGCTGCGTGAAGGGATATCACTCCGTCCAGGCCCTCTATGGGCGAGACCGGATCCAGAGAGCCCTGGTCCGACGGAACGGTCGGCTGGTCGAGGTTCCGATCGAGGAGGCCCTCGATGTCGTGGCCCGGCAGATCCGGGATACCATCGAGGAGCATGGTCGAGACGCTGTGGCCATGTACGGGTCGGGTCAGTGGACCATTCCGGACGGGTACGCCGCCCTCAAGCTCTTCAAGGGCGGGATCGGCACGAACAACGTGGAGGCGAACGCCCGCCTCTGTATGGGAAGCGCCGTCACGGGGTTCATGACCACGTTCGGCCTCGACGAGCCCATGGGGAGTTACGAGGACATCGACCACGCGGACGTCTTCGTCCTCTGGGGCAACAACATGGCGGAGATGCACCCCGTCCTGTTCTCCCGGATGCTGGAGCGCCGGCGGGTCGACCCCGACGTCCGGATCATCGATCTGGCGACCCGGACCACCCGGACCAGCTACGCGGCGGATCGAAGCGTCCTGTTCAAGCCTCAGACCGACCTGGCTCTGGCCAACGCCATCTGCCACGAGATCGTCCGAAGCGACTGGTACGATGCGGGATTCGTGCGTGATCATGTGGCCTTCAAGTCCGGCCGGACACGCCCGGGCTATGGCCTGGAGGAGGAGTTCTCGTTCACGGACGAGGCCCGGGACGCCGACTGGGATGAGTACGTCGCCTTCCTGGACGACTACACGCCGGACGCGGCTGCGGAACTCACCGGTGTTCCGGCAGACGAGATCCGCTACCTGGCGTCCTTGTACGGGGACCCGTCCAAGAAGGTGGTGTCGTTCTGGTGCATGGGGGTGAACCAGCACGTTCGCGGCACGTGGATGAACAACCTCATCTACAACATCCATCTGCTCGTGGGGAAGATCTCACAACCGGGCAACGGGCCCTTCTCCCTCACCGGGCAACCCAGCGCCTGCGGAACCGTCCGCGAGGTGGGAACACTCACCCACATGCTCCCCAGCGGGACCGTGACCAGCGAGGAGGCCCGGGAGCGGGCTGCCGATATCTGGCAGGTCCCGGCGGAGCGGATTCCGGATCGTCCCACGCACGACACGGTCCAGATGTTCCGTGCGCTCGACCGTGGAGAGATCCGATTCATGTGGATCCAGGTCACCAACCCCATGGTCTCACTCCCGAAGCTCGCACGCTACAGGGAGGGAGCGCGGAAGGAGGACCGATTCATCGTGGTGTCCGACGTGTACCCGACGCCTACCACCGACGTGGCGGACGTCATCCTTCCCTCCGCCATGTGGATCGAGCGGGAAGGCATGTTCGGCAACTCCGAACGTCGCACCCAGCACTGGGAGCAGATGCTGGACCCGCCCGGAGACTGTACCAGTGACACCTGGCAGATCATCGAGGTTGCGCGGCGCCTCGGCCACGGTGACCTCTTCCCGTGGTCCCAGGAGCGTCACGTTCAAGGGATCTGGGAGGAATACACCCGGTTCCACGACAGCCCCGCCCACCGGATGGCGAGCTACGAAGATCTCCTTGAACGTCCTGGGGTGATCTGGCCCTTCGTCGATGGGCACGAAACCCAGTGGAGGTACAACGCCGAGCACGACCCGGCGGCCGACCCGGAGCGCGGCTTCGACTTCTACGGGAATCCGGACCACCGGGCGTGGATTTGGCTTCGGCCCTACGAGCCGGCCGCGGAGGAGCCCGACGAGGACTACCCCTTCTGGCTCTCGACGGGACGCGTCCTGGAGCACTGGCACACCGGCTCCATGACTCGACGAATCCCGGTGCTCCACCGGGCCATGCCACGCGCCTATGTCGAGATCAACGCCGAGGACGCCCGTGCGCTGAATATCCGGGACCGAGACGTGGTCCGGCTGGTGTCGCCCCGTGGATCGATGGAGATCCAGGCCCGGGTCGATTACCGCGGCCAGCCCGCCCCGGGCCAGGTCTTCGTACCGTTCTTCGACGAGTCGTATCTCGTCAATGAACTCACCCTGGATGCCTTCTGCCCGATCTCGCGTGAGCCGGACTACAAGAAGTGCGCAGTTCGCATCGAGATTCCTGGCAACCGGGAGACGCCTTGAGTCCCGCACAGGGTGTCGACGCGGCCCGGGTGCTTCGAAGGGTGGCCGGAATCGCGCTGAGCCTCCTGGGGATGATCGTGCTGGTCGTGTTCCTGGTCCCGGAGGCCGAGAACATCGACGACTTCAGGGCCGTGGCCATCGTGCCGGAGCAGCGTGTCGGAAAGCCCATTCCGTCAGAGGCGGGACCGTTCCGGGATCTGCGTGAGGAGCTGCACCCCGTCGTGGTGGGGAGCCCCTCTCCCCACGTGGTGGTGCCGACCCGGCTCGAGCGCCGAGAACGTCGGGTCTACGAGGGGGCTCCACCGTGGATTCCCCACCCGGTGTCGGCGGAGCTGGACCGGAATCAGGATTGTACCCCGTGCCACAACTTCGGAGGGTACAACCCCGGCATCCGCACCTACTCCCCCAGGTCGCCCCACCCTGAGTTCACCAACTGTCTCCAGTGCCACGTCCCCCGGCTGACCAACGAGCTCTTCACGCCGACGGACTGGGTCACTCCACCCTGGCCGGAGTACGGGCAGGGAAGCGAGCTCGTGGGCGCTCCCCCCCCCATTCCCCACACCCTCCAACTCCGGGAGCATTGCCTGAGCTGCCATGGCGGCAGCTCGGCCGCCCCCGATGTCCGGACGACCCACCCCGAGCGTTTCAATTGCCGGCAGTGTCACCTGCCGACCGTGGACGAGGGTGCCGTGTTCAGCCGTCCCCCGGACGGTGGAGGAGGGCCATGAAGCTTCGAGCGGGGATGCCCGCTTCTGCGGCTCTCCTTCTGGCCGCCGTCCTGGCCTGTGGCCCGGAGCCCCCCCACGAAGCCTTCCCACGGGAAGGATCGGGTGGCCATGGCGCCGAGGCGGAGGTGCACGACGAAGACCCGGTGGCCACAGGGGGCGAAGCCCATCCTCCGGAAGAGCACGACGGTGGGGGCGGACACGGGCCCACGGGCTTCCCCGAGGGCCCGGTGGGACACGTGGACGACTTCGCCGTGGATGGGGTCCTGCGCTCCATTCCCGCGGCTCCGGCCGTTGAGACGGCCGGTCCAGGGGGGACCCCATTTCGGGTCGCGCTCCGCACTCCAGTGGTCGGTCACTACCCCTGCACCTCCTGCCATGTCCGTCCCATCGGCTCCAAGGAAGAGGCGCTGATGCAGATGCATGGCCCACGGGAGGAGCACGAGGGAGCGACCCGGATCGATTGTGACCGCTGTCACGATCCGGCTCGGCCCGGGGGCTACCTCCTGGAGTGCACCCAGTGCCACGAGCGGGAAGGCCTGCGCGAACTCATGCCCAGCCGGACCGCGCACCTGACCGTCGATCTGAGCCATCCGAGTGGCGCCGACCGGAACTGCCTCACCTGCCACGCACCAGAGGACCCCGGCATGCTGGTCCTCCGGGACGGTCGCCGAGCAGGTCTGGACGAGGCCTACCGGCTCTGCCGTGGATGCCATTTCATGCAGGGCACGGACTGGGCCGCAGGCTCCCACGGCAAGCGACTCGGTGGCTGGGCTGGCCAGCGGACCATCTTGAGCTGCACGGGTTGTCACAACCCGCACTCCCCCCAATTCCCGGTTCGCAAGCCGGTGACCTTCCCGAAGATCGCGCGCCCCGGAGAGAGCCGATGATGGACGACTTCGGATTCCCCTTCCCTCTCCCCGAGGAGGGTTCGGTAGGGGTCCATGGCGATGGGGCCAAGCGCGACATGACCTTCGAGGACGTGCTGCGCTGGCAGGCCATGGCCGCCATCGCCGAACGAAGTCTGGATGAAGCGGGAAGGGCCGAGGGGGAAGCGGTGGATGTCCCGTCCGATGTCCGGTGCCGGGGCGATGGTCCGGACCCCGCACCCGCCCTCTCCGAAGGACCCGGGGAGGAGATCGGTGACGGAACCCCCCGCCCGCCAGGCGCCGAGCTGCTGGACAAGCCGATGGGCCGGAGGAAAGCCATCGGGACCCTTCTGGGTACGCTGGCCGCCGGTACGCAGGCGGCCTGCTCCAACGCCCTGCCCACCTCCGCCGACGATCGTGAGCGCCTCCTCCTGGAGTTCCAGGAGCGGTTGAAGGGCAACTTCCGCGTCATGACCGACGAGGAGAAGGAGGCGACGATCGCCCGGCTCGAGCGCTTGGCCCGGCTCAAGAGAAACGTCCACCTGAACCTCTCCGGTGCCGACGCCGAGCAGGGCGTTCTCTTCGGTTACGCCTTCAACATCTCCAAGTGCAAGGGCTACCGGGAATGCGTGGCGGGTTGCCTCGAGGAGAACAATCAGGACCGCCGAAGCGGCATCCAGTATATCCGGATCTTCGAGATGGAGTCCGGAGAGATCAACCTGGAGCACTCCACCGCCGAGTACCAGCACGAGGTCCCTCGAGAAGGCCACGTCTACATGGGAACGCAGTGCTTCCAGTGCGCCAACCCGCCCTGCGTGGAGGTGTGCCCCGTAGCAGCGACCTGGCCCGAACCCGACGGCATCGTGGTGATCGACTACGACTGGTGTATCGGATGCCGATACTGCATCGCCGCGTGTCCCTATTGGGCCCGGCGTTTCAACTGGTCCGAACCCGTGGTTCCACCGGAGGACCTCAACCCGAACCAGCACTACCTGGGGAACCGGCTCCGGCGGAAGGGCTGCGTGGAGAAGTGCACGTTCTGCATCCAGCGGACCCGCGTGGGTCGGCTACCCGCCTGCGCCGAAGCCTGCCCTACCGGTGCAAGGGTGTTCGGAAACCTGCTGGATCCGGACTCGGAGATTCGCTGGATCCTGGCCAACAAGCAGGTATTCCGGCTCAAGGCGGACCTCGGAACCGAGCCCCGGTTCTGGTACTACATGGACTGAGGTACGTCGCGAATGAGAGACCAGCTGAATCACCTCAGGGCCTTTCTCCTGGCGGGGCTCGACGCGGCGACCGGCGGCGGACGGCGCTACCACATCTGGATGGGTAGCCTGACCCTGGTGATGGTGGTGGGGGCCTACGCCTACTTCCTCCAGCTCCGGGATGGACTGAGTGTCACCGGGATGACCGATCACGTGAGCTGGGGCCTCTACATCTCCAACTTCACGTTCCTGGTGGGGCTTGCGGCCGCGGCGGTAATGCTCGTCTTGCCGGCCTACGTCCTGAAGGACGTGGACTTCAACAAGGCGGTGCTCATCGGCGAAGGCGTGGCGGTTGGTGCTCTCCTGATGTGCCTCTGCTTCGTCGTGGTCGACCTCGGGAGTCCCTTCCATTCCTGGCATCTCACGCCGGGCATCGGGTTCCTGAACTTCCCGCGATCACTCCTTGCGTGGGACGTGGTCGTGCTCAACGGATACCTCGCGCTGAACTTCGGCATCCCCTTCTACATCCTCTTCACGCACTTCAAGGGGAAGACGCCGAACAAGAAGCGATACGTGCCCTTCGTGTATCTCTCTGTGTTCTGGGCCGTTAGCATCCACATGGTGACCGCGTTCCTGCTCGCGGGGCTCCCAGCGCGTCCGTTCTGGAACACCTCCCTCATGGGGCCGCGCTTTCTCGCGTCGGCGTTCGCGGCAGGGCCCGCCTTCATCATCCTGACCCTTTCGATGATCCGGGCCAACACGGAATACGAGATCGACGACTCGGCGATTCAGAAGCTCGCGATGATCACCACGGTGGCCGCACAGATCAACCTGGTGATGATCGGGTCGGAGGTCTTCAAGGAGTTCTACTTCCCCACGCACCACGGAATCAACGCCCAGTATCTGTTCTTCGGCCTCGAAGGTCACACCGCCCTCGTCGGGTGGATCCGGACGTCCATCTTCCTCAACGCGGCCGCCACCCTCACCCTCATGATCCACCCGTTCCGGAAGAACCCCAAGATCTTGATCGGGACGTGCATCGTCCTCTTCGTGGCGATCTGGATGGACAAGGGATTGGGGCTGGTGATTCCCGGCTTCGTTCCTTCGCCCCTGGGTGAGATCGTCGAATACCGCCCCACCTGGGTCGAGTTCGCCGTCACTGCCGGGATCTGGGCTTTCGGTCTCTTCGTCTTCACGGTCCTGGTCCGTGCCGCGCTTCCCATCGAGATGGGGCACAGCCGCAGCCCCTACATCGAGCAGGCCGAACCAGTTCCCGGTGTCACTGCCGTCGTGTCCGGCCACGATTGAGCCCGTGCGGTCGGTCCGTCAGGACCGCTCCTCGCACTCACCCGCGGTTCCGCTCGACCCGTGCCGCGGGTCGACGGCCTGGACGCCAGGGCACCGGCGCCGTCCGCAGGATCAGGATCCCGCCCAGGTCCGGTCCTCACGACGCGGCGGCGTTGCGACTCCGTCGCCGTTCCCGCGTTCCGATCCGTCGCTACGCTCCGCCCCGGGCGGCTTCAGATTCGACGCCTCCCTGCGCAGGTAGAGTGAAGACCGGGCGGGCATCGAGGGCCTCTTCCGCTGCTGTGCCCGCCCGACTTCTCGGGCCTCCTCCTCCACCTCGACCTCCCCCACAAACCCCCGTCCCTCTCGCCCGCCCGCGCACCGCCCCAGAGCGATCTTCTCACCGGGCTCCTCGATCAGACACCTGCCTTCGACCCCGCCGCGCCCTCCGGTACGGCGGCCCGCACGTCGTACGCTCGAAATTGCCGCGTGCCGCCGCCTACCAGTACTCTGTCGCCCGACACCCCGCATCGCCCTGGAGAGGTCCATGAAGCCCCGTCTGTCGTCCGCCCTGCTGCTCGCCGCATTCCTGGCCCCCCCGGCTCACGCGCAGGAGGTGCCGGGCTCCCCGTTGTCGCCGTTCGTGGCGGTGGAGGCTGGAACGGTGGCGCTGACGCACGTGCGGCTGCTGGACGGCACGGGCACTCCAGCGGCGGAGGATCAGACCGTCCTCCTGGACGGAACCCGTATTCAGGCGGTGGGCCCTTCGGGCAGCGTCCACATCCCCGAGGATGCGCAGGTCCTCGACCTCTCGGGCCACACCGTCATGCCGGGCATGGTCTCCCTGCATGAGCACCTCTACTTCGGGGGCGTGCAGCAGATGACCCCCATGCCGGTGACCGGGCCCATGCTGTACCTGGCTCTGGGCGTGACCAGCGCCATGCCCGCAGGCAGCCAGTTCCCGTACTACGACCTCAACCTCAAGAAGGTCATCGACGCCGGGCAGGCTCCAGGCCCACGCATCTTCGCCACAGGTCCCTACCTCAACGGCGGACCTCCCGCGGCCGGCAACATGCGGGTGGTCAACGACCCGGAAGAGGCGCGCCGGGTCATCCGCTACTGGGCCTCGGAAGGTGCCACCTGGATGAAGGCCATGGGCGGCATCACCCGTGAGGTCCTGGGTGCGGTGGTGGACGAGGCGCACCGGCACGGGATGAAGATCACCGGACACCTGTGCTCCGTGTCATTCACGGAAGCCTCGGAGCTCGGCCTCGACGCCCTACAGCACGGCTATCTCACCAACTCCGACTACGTCCCGAACAAGCAGCCCGACGTCTGCCCCCCTGAGAACATGCGCATCCAGGCCGACCTCGATGTCGAGACGCCCGAGGTGCGGGAGAGCATACGCCGCATCGTGGCGGGAGGGGCGGCGGTGGTGTCGACCCTGGGGGTTTACGAGACCTTCACCCCCGAGCGCGCCACGCTGCCGCCCCGGGCCATGGCCATGCTCAAGCCCCTCACGAGGCAGGAAGTCGAGCACAACAACGGCACCCTGGTGGAGCGTGGCTTCATCGTGCCCCCACGCCTCCTCGAGAAGATGATGCGCTGGGAGCGGATCTTCGTGGAGGAGGGCGGCCTGCTGGGCGCCGGCTCCGACCCGTGGGGCACCGGCTACCTGCCCGGCTTCGGGAACCTGCGCAACTACGAGATGCTGCTGGAGGCGGGCTTCTCGCCGGGCGAGGTGGTGCAGATCCTCACCCTCAACGGCGCGCGGATCCTGGGTGAGGAGGCCCGGTTCGGCTCGGTGGAGGCCGGCAAGCTTGCCGACCTGGTCGTCATCGCCGGCGACCCGACGGCGGACCCGGCCTCGATCTACGACGTGGTGATCGTCTTCAAGGAAGGGACCGGCTACGACTCCGCCGCGCTGCAGGAGGCGGCGAAGGGGACCATCGGG
>CP070829.1:2230870-2255389 GCA_020344755.1 Gemmatimonadales bacterium | reverse complement strand
CGCACTAGAGAGGCTCCCCCGGTCGGGGAACCTAGAGGGTCGGCCGAGCCGGCCTGTCACTCACACACCTGGTCCCGGTGGGGACCGAAGGAGTTTCTGATGGACCTGATGAAGAGCCTGTGGAGCGACGAGTCCGGTCAGGGCCTGACCGAGTACGCCGTCATCATCGCCCTCGTTGCGGTCGCACTCATTGCGGTGCTGATCATCTTCCGGAACGAGATCGCGAAGACGTTCAATCGAGCCACGACGGAGCTCCGGAATCAGCCGACGAACCCGGCGCCGACCGTCTGATCCGACCGGGTCACAGGTCCCTGCGCCAGGTCGCTCCACGTGGGCGGTCTGGCGCTGGGGCCTGCACCCTGGTCGATCCACACTCCTGACTCGCATCTCATGTCTACTCTCGTCACCGTCAAATTCCTGGCCTTGATCGCCATGCTCGGGGTTGCCGTCGTCACGGATCTCCGTGAGCGCAGGATCCCGAACGCCGTCACGGTAACGGGAGCGTCTGCGGCGATTCTGCTCGCGGTCTTCGGGGTCGGAATCGGGTTGACCTCCTCCCTGTTGGGACTGGTCGTCGCCCTCGGCGTCACCATTCCCTTCTTCGCCCTCGGCGCCCTCGGAGCTGGCGACGCCAAGCTCCTTGCCGCCGTGGGGGCATTCATGGGGGTCGGAGGCCTGCTTCCCATCCTCCTCTACAGCGGAATCGCGGGCGGGATCATCGGTCTGGTCGCTTCGACTCGCCGGGGCGTGATCCTGCCCGTTCTGCTCCAGACGCGCGGCGTCCTGCTGTACACGCTCACCTTCGGGCGACGTGGTAGCCGGACCACCATCGAAGATCCGGATGCCCAGACGATCCCCTACGGCGTGGCTATCGCCGCGGGAACCGTCATGGCCTGGTTCTTCCCGATCTCCCTGGGAGGGACTCTGTGATCCGCCAAGCAACCCGGCGCCTCCGAGGCGCCGAAAAGGGACAGGCCCTGGTCGAATTCGCCCTGGTGGCCCCGATCCTCCTCTTCCTTCTCCTCGGAATCATCGACCTGGCGAGGGCCTGGAATGTCTACCAGGTGCTTACCGACGCCGGGCGGGAGGGTGCGAGGGTGGCGGTGGTGGACAACGGGTCCACCGATGTGCAGATCCGCGACCTGGTCAAACAGGCCGCGGCCCGGGCCGGGATCGAGATCACCGATGCCAACATCACCCTAACCGAGGGGATCGGCCGTGGAGATCCCACCACGGTCAGTATCCAGTACGGACACGACCTCCAGTGGGTCGGATGGGCGCTGGGGCTCGTAGGCGCCGACCGCATCATCAACTTCACCGTCGTATCCACGATGCGGCGCGAGTAGACGAGAGGATGATTCAATGAAAAAGAAGCGTACTATGGTGGTGCTACTCCTGGCGATCCTTTCCGGATCCGTGGCGGCCTTCTCGGCCGTCCGATACCTCCAGGACCGGCCGACGCCCCTCATGGCCAGCACGCCGACCGAGACTCGCCCGGTGGTCGTTGCGGCCCGGGAGGTCCCGCTGGGCACCACGCTGACCGAAGAGGATCTCCAGGTCATCCAGTGGCCTGCCTCGGCGCTGCCCCTGGGAATCGCCACCTCCACCTCCGAAGTCGTGGGGAGGAGCGTGATCGACGACCTGCAGCTCAACGAGCCGGTGCTGGCCGGGAAGCTCGCGGATACGGGCCTGTTCGGCCTCATCCCCCTCATTCCGGAAGGGATGCGGGCCCTGAGCGTCCAGGTGGACGAGGTCATCGGCGTAGCCGGATTCGTGACACCGCGGACCCGAGTGGACGTCATCCTCATCATGCAGCCGCCGGGCCAGCGGGAGACTGTCAGCAAGGTCATCCTCCAGAACATCAGTGCACTGGCAGCCAACCAGCAGATCACCGAGACGGAGAATGGGCAGCCCCTGATCTCCACCGTCGTGACAGTCCTGGTGACGCCGGAGGAAGCCGAGAAGCTCTCACTTGCCGCAACCCAGGGCCGGATCCAGATGGCGCTCCGGAACTCCCTGGACCTCGAGCCGGTGGAGACCCGCGGAGAGACGGAATCACGCCTCTTCAGCTCCGTCTTCCGGGGCGGTGGGGGCGCCCGGTCACAGGGCCGAACCTCCAGCGCTCCCAACGAGAGCATCATCGAGATGTACCAGGGCGCCGTGCGCACCCTGGTGACCTACAACTGATTCCCGGTCATCCCAGGAGCTGAAAGATGCATCCCCAGACTTCTCCGCGAATCCACGGATTCCTGCTCACCCTTGGCGCTGTGGTCGGGGCGCTCCTCGCCCTGCTTGCCCTTCCCAGCACCCTGGTGGGCCAGATGGACATCCAGACCCGGGCCGAGGAAGTCATCACCATCAGCCGCGGCTCCACCGCGATCCTCACCGAGGCAGACAGCATCACGCGGATCTCCATCGCGGATCCGAGCGTGGCCGAGCCGGTGGTGATTCCGCCCAACCAGGTGCTCATCAACGCCCGCACCCCCGGGTCCACCAGCCTCGTGATCTGGGGTTGGGACCGGGTGGCCCGCATGTATACCGTCGAGGTCACCGCGGACGTGGCGTCGCTGCAGCGCCAGATCGACGACCTCTTCCCGGACGCGGGCCTTACGGTCACCAGCACCGGATCCTCCATCGTTCTCTCCGGTCAGGTGCGGGACGCGCAGACCGTGCGGAAGGCGACGGAACTGGCCGAGACCATGGGAATTCCCATCGTCAACAACATCCAGGCGCCCTCTCCCGAGCAGATTCTCCTGCACGTGGAGTTCGCGGAGGTCAGCAAGTCCGCCCTGAAGGAGATGGGCCGGGACCTGATCCGGCTCCGGAACCCGCACAACTACGCTGACTGGACTCTCGACGAGGACAGCCCCAACGCCACGGACTACGAGATCTCGTCCGTCTCCGAGGGGATCGTGACCCTCATGGTCGAGGGAGCCAACGCCGAGCTGGACATGGTGCTGCGGGCCCTGCGCGGGAACGGGGACTTCAAGAGCCTGGCTCAGCCGAACCTGGTGACGCGTGAGGGGCAGCCGGCCACGTTCCTGGCCGGTGGAGAGTTCCCCTTCCCCTCCATCCAGGGCGGAACCGGGGGCGGGCCCGGAAACGCGGTGACCGTGCAGTGGAAGGAGTTCGGGATCCGCCTGAACTTCCTGCCCACCATCACCAACACGGGCGCTATCCGCCTCCAGGTCTCCCCGGAAGTGTCTTCGCTCGACTTCGCGAACGGGCTGACGCTCCAGGGCTTCAGCATCCCGAGCGTGCTCGCTCGGAGAGTAGAGACCGACGTGGAACTCCGGCCGGGTCAGACCCTGGCCATCGGCGGGCTCATGGACAACACCATCGCCGCGGACATGAACAAGCACCCGATTCTGGGCTCGATCCCGATTCTCGGGTACTTCTTCCGCTCCGAAGCTGTTCGCCAGAACCGGACTGAGCTCCTGGTCCTGGTGACGCCCTACATCCTGGATCCCAACGCGCTTCCGGCACCCCCGCTGCCCACCGGGCCAGCGGAGGAGTGGAACTGGGACTCCCACATCGGCAACTGGATCGAAGAGCACAGCACCCGCGAGCGTCTCGGTGATCCGCCCGCCGGTTACACCTCCAGCGGGAACGGAGGAGGAGCCGGACGATGAAGCCCCTGTGCCGTAACCGTCTCGGGAGCGAGCGGGGAGGGGCCCTGGTCATGGTCGCGATCTCCCTGGTGGTCATCCTGGGAATGGCGGCCCTGGCCATCGACCTCACCGCGGCGTACGCGTGGCGAGTCGAGGCACAGAAGATCGCCGACTCGGCCGCACTGGCCGGAGGGAGCGCCTTCCTGGACTTCGCCGCGGCGGAGGCGGAGCCGTACGCCCGCGAGCGGGCCTACCAGTACGCTCTCCTCCACACGATCAAGGGCGAGTTCGTGGACTCCTCGGAGGTCACCGTGGAGGTTCTGACGGCAGAGCGGAAGGTCCGCGTCTGGATCAACCGTGACGGGATGCCGGTCTGGTTCGCCTCGGTGCTGGGGTTCGACTCCGTCGATATCGGCGCCATGGCCGCCGCGCAGGCGGTGGACGGTGGAGCAGCCCGGTGCCTCAAGCCCATCGCCCTTCCGGACATGTGGGAGGAGAAGGACACCCTGCAGGACCTCAATGGCAATGGTGTTTGGGAGCCCGGAGAGGAGTGGGTCTACGACCCCGAAGTGGACTGGTACGAAAGGTTGGGCGACTTCCTGGCTCCGGAGATGACGGAGACGGGATACGGGAGCAACCACCGGAACGGTAGAGTCGACACCTACTCGAACCGCTCCTACCACCGGGATCTGGGTCGCACCATTCAGCTGAAGGCGGCGGATCCACAAGACCCCTACAACTTCTCCCCGGGGATCTTCTTCCCGTGGCGGCTTCCCCTGGATCCGGACATGGAGGACTGCGAGTCCGGCGCTGGCCCAGGTGGCCAGGATTCCGGTGGTGCCACCTATCGGGCCAACATCTGCTCCTGCAACGACAGCAAGATCGAGCTCTTCACCCCCTACCAGGTGGAACCCGGAAACATGATCGGCCCCACCTTCCAGGGAATCGACGAGCTGGTCGACAGTGATCCTGGTGCCTTCTGGGACGAGGGTCTGAACGGGCCTGCGCGGATCGTGGATGGAGCGATCGTCGCCGCCCCCGAGTCTCCTCGGGTCGTCAAGATCGCCCTCTTCCGGCCCGACGAGATCGTGAATTCAGGTATGCAGACCATCGAGTTCAACAACTTCGCGCTGATGTTCCTCGAGCGGATGCAGAGCCCACAGTCGCCGGTGAACGCCCGCTTCATGTACTTCGCAACCGGCGAGGAAGGTGGCGTGGGGCCCACCGACGGATCGCTCGTCCGCTACCTCCGACTCGTCGAATAGACCGAGGACTCCCATGCTCGATTGCGTATTGATCACGGACGACGAGGCTCTCCGCCGGCAGGTGCGGAGCATCGTCCAGGGCCCAGAGAGCTCCGACCGCCTCGTGCTCGAGCTCTCCGACTCGGCCTCGCGTCTCCCTCGGGAACGAATCACGGACATCCTGTCCGCCAATCCGCGGGTGGTCTTCGTGGACCTGGGCGACTCGGTCATGGGTCTCCGCGTCCTGGAGGTCCTGAGCAAGGAAGCCCCGGAAGTCACGTTGATCGCCGCGGGGCCAGACCTTGCCGCGGACTCGCTCCTCCGGGTGATCCGGGCCGGTGCGTCCGAGTATCTGCCCCGGCCCTTCGCAGCGGAGGATCTCTCGCAGGCGTTCACGCGCATCCGTCACCGTCTGGGAAAGACCCGGGCCGAGGACGCAAACACCCGCGGGCAGGTCATCACCCTGTTCAGCTCGAAGGGCGGCGTCGGTGTCACCACGATCTCGGTGAACCTGGCGGTGGTGCTCAAGGAGCTCACCGGGAAGAGCACGATCGTCCTGGATCTGGCACCGATGCTGGGGACCGTGGCGCTGAGCATCGGGCTCCAGCCCCGATTCTCGTACCTGGACGTCATTCAGAACTTCCACCGGGTGGACGAAGAGCTCTTTCGCTCCTTCCTCGAGCAGCACGAGTCGGGTGTGCACGTCCTCGCCTCGCCCCCGGGAGCCGAGGGCCAGGTCCCGTCCATGGACGAGGTCCTGGGTCTCCTTCGCTTCTGCCGCCGTCACTACGCCAACGTCGTGGTGGACGCGGGCCACGATCTCACGGACGCGGTGGAGGTGGCGTTCCGCGACGCGGATCACCGACTCATCGTCGCTACTCCCGAACTGCCGGCGCTTCGCAACGTGAAGCGTGCCATGGAGATTCTCTCGACCAACGGCAGTGACGGGAAGAGCGCACCCCGAATCATTCTCAACCAGTACGCAGAAGGGTTGGGGGTGACCGTGGCGGAGGTGGAGAAGGGTCTCGGGCTCTCGGTGGACACGGTGGTCGACCGGGACTCGTCGCTCATTTCCGAGAGCATCAACCTGGGTCGTCCCGCGGTTCTCTTGAAGAAGTCGTCCTTCGAGCGGTCCCTCACCGATCTCGGGGCGCGCATCACCGGCAATGGTCAGTCCGACGGACAGAAGGTCGGACTCCTCAAAGCGCTTCTCAGGCCCTTCCGATCCAACGGGTCGGCCGCAGCTACCACGGAGACCAACTGATGGACGGCTGGAATGCGAACAACGGCGGCGGAGAGGCCTCCGGAATGCCCGGGGTCCACAACCTCCCGGAGATCAAGTCCCGGATCCATCGCAAACTTCTGGGCCGGCTGAACCTGGCCAACCTGGAATCGGTGAGCCGCGAGGATGCGACGCGCGCGATCCGGACCGCCATCCAGGAGATCCTGGTAGACGATCAGGCGGCTCTGAACATCAAGGAGCGGGAGTTGCTCCAGGTCGAGATCCTGGACGAGATCTTCGGTCTCGGCCCTCTCGAGCCGCTCATGAAGGACCCGGAGGTCTCGGACATCCTGGTGAACACCTTCAAGGATGTCTGGATCGAGAAGGGCGGAAAGCTCTTCCCCACCGACATCCGGTTCAAGGACGACACACACCTCATGCAGGTGATCGACCGGATCGTGTCCGGCGTGGGGCGTCGGATCGACGACTCCTCGCCCATGGTGGATGCCCGGCTCCCCGACAACTCCCGGGTGAACGCCATCATCCCGCCTCTGGCGGTCGATGGACCGCACATGTCCATCCGCCGCTTCAAGCGGGACGTGCTCTCCGACGAGGACCTCATGTCGAAGGGGGCGTTCAACAAAGCCATGCTCGAGGTCCTGCACGCCGTCGTGGTCGGCCGGCTGAACATCCTCATCTCCGGGGGAACCGGTGCCGGTAAGACGACCCTGCTGAACGTGCTCTCTTCACACATCCCCGGGGACGAGCGGATCGTCACCATCGAGGACTCGGCGGAGCTCCAGCTGCGTCAGCCCCACGTGGTGCGCCTGGAGACCCGGCCTCCCAACGTGGAGGGGAAGGGCGAGGTCACGGCGCGGGCGCTGGTGGTGAACTCCCTGCGTATGCGTCCGGACCGGATCATCGTGGGTGAGGTCCGTGGCGCCGAGGCGGTGGACATGCTTCAGGCCATGAACACCGGCCACGACGGCTCCCTCACCACCCTGCACGCCAACACCCCCCGGGACGCTCTGAACCGCCTCTCCACCATGGTGGCCATGGCGAACCTGAATCTGCCCGAGAGGGCCGTGCGACAGCAGATCGCCAACGGTATCCAGGTCGTGCTCCAGGTGAGCCGTCTTCCGGACGGATCCCGGAAGCTCATGTCCATCTCCGAAGTGGTGGGGATGGAGGGGGAGGTCATCACCATGCAGGAGCTCTTCACCTACGAACGCCAGGGACTGGACGAGGACGGCAACGTCCTGGGCCGCTTCCGGCCGTCCGGTATCCGGCCGAAGTTCGCCGACACCCTGAAGGCAAGGGGTGTGGAACTCTCCGGTGCGCTCTTCGTGGAGCGCGCCGCAGGTGAGGGCGACAGCCGTGATCCGGTCGCGGCGCGCGAGCGAGGAGGGTGGTGATGGACATCTCCATCGGCCTGACCGCAGTCCTGGTCTTTTCCGCGGCGGTGTTCTCGACCCTCGCAGTCGTGCTGACCTGGGAGGTCTTCCGGGATTGGCTCACCCGCAGGCAGGTCGCGAAGCGCCTCGAGCCGGTCATGACCCAACTCGACCGGGACGAACGGGGTACGTCCGACGACCTCATCCGACAGTTCCAGGACAGTGACGGGTTCTTCGCCGAACTCGCTCGCAGCCTTCCGGGTGTGGAGCGGACCAAGGCCCTGATCCGGGAAGCGGACGTGGAGTGGCGGCCCGAGACGGTGCTGCTCATGGCCACGGGTATCGCATTCGGTCTGGGGGCCGCGGCCTACCTGGTCACCGGGACCCTGATCTTCGGATTCGTGGCGGCCCTGGTCGGATCCTCGTTTCCATACTTCTACCTCACCAGAAGGCGGTCGAACAGGCTCAATCACTTCGAGGAGCAGTTCCCCGAATCGATCGACCTGCTGACCCGGGCCATCCGGGCCGGGCACCCCCTGGCGTCCGGAATGCGAATGGTGGCGGACGAGGGACCCGAAGTGGTGGCGAAGGAGTTCCGGCAGACCTTCGAGGAGCAGCGCTTCGGGCTTCCGTTCTCGGACGCGCTCCTTGGCATGGTGGACCGTGTGAACCTGGTGGACGTGCGGATCTTCACCATCGCTGTCCTGATTCAGCGGGAGGTCGGAGGCAACCTGGCGGAGATTCTCGACAACCTGGCCGAGACGATCCGCGGACGCTTCTACATCCGGCGGCAACTCCGTGTCTACACCGCCCAGGGGCGGCTGAGCGGGTATGCCCTGGCGGTCCTCCCCGTGTTCGTGGGTGTGGTCACCTACATGATGCAGCCGGACTACATCGGCCTCCTCTTCACCACCACGGTGGGGAAGGGAATGGTCGTCATCGCGCTCATGCTGCAGGCCATGGGCGTGATCTGGATTCGCAACATCATCAACATCGACATCTGAGGGGGCCTCCCGTGATCTACCTCGTAGCGCTCAGCTCGGCCCTCACGATCGGCCTCGTGGTGATGCTGGTCTTCAGCGCCGTGCCCGTCCGGGCGCGGGGACTCAAGGCCCGGATCCAGGAGCTGGAGCTGGACGGACTCTTCAGCGCCGACGAGGTGGCGAAGCGGTCCCGCCAGCGCAGCCACCTCCGGGACCTTCTACAGTACCTGGGCGAGCAGATGGAGGCCCGGCGCGCCGACTGGGGACGGACCCGGCAGCGCCTGATTCACGCCGGATTCAGGGAGCCCCGGGCGCTGCCCATGTTCCTGGGGATCCGGCTCGGGGCCGTGGGAGTCATGACGTTCTATGGCTTCCTGCTCACACGGGCTGCGGAAGCCACCAGTGGGATCATCATCCTGATGACCGTGGTGGGCGCCGTGGCTGGGTGGGTCGTGCCCGGCTTCATACTCAGCACCCGCGTGTCCCGGCGTCAGAAGGAGATCCAGAAGGCCCTGCCGGATGCCTTGGACCTCCTGGTCATCTGCGTGGAGGCAGGACTGGGCCTGAACCAGGCGCTGGTGCGCGTGGCCAAGGAGATTCGGCACGGGAGCCGGATCATGACCCAGGAGCTCGCCTTGACGAATATGGCGATCCGCGCCGGTACCCCCCGCTCCCAGGCGCTGATGGACCTGTCGGAACGGACGGGCGTGGCGGACGTGCGGTCCCTCGCGACCATGCTCATCCAGACGGAGCGGTTCGGTACATCCATCGCCCACTCCCTGCGGGTGCACGCCGAGACGATGCGGACCAAGCGCCGCCAGCGTGCGGAAGAGGCGGCGGCGAAGACCACCATCAAGATGATCTTCCCGCTGGCGCTCTGCATCTTCCCGGCCCTCTTCGTCGTGATCCTCGGCCCCGCCGTGATCAGCATTGTCCAGACCTTCTCCGAGATGGGCTGACGTGAGTCCCAAGATGCAAATCATGAACCGGACGCGGGGCACGCTCCTGGGCGTCAAGGTGGACCTGGCGGATAGCTGGTGGTCCCGGCTCAGGGGGTTCCTCATGCGTCCAGAACCACGGGCCGGTGAAGGAATCCTCCTTACACCGTGCAATGCCATCCACACCTGGGGGATGGACTACGAATTGGACGTGATCTTCCTGGATGCCGGTGGCCGGGTGCTGAAGGTGCTGGAGAAGGTTCCACCGCGCACGACGCCCGCCCGAGTCCCGGGAGGACGGTACGTGCTCGAGGTCCCCGTGGGCACCATCGAAGCCACCGGGACATCCGTGGGTGACAACTGCTCATGGACGCGGGCTCCCTCCCATGCAAGCCTCCGACTCCAGGAGATCTGATGAATCGCGCGCATTCCTCGGGACGAACGAACGAGCACCGACGCCCTCCGGTGGACCCGCATGATTCAACCGGGCCGACCATGCCCGACGACGACCCGCCGGTCCTGGACGAGGCCTTCTTCGGCGACGACTTGGCGCCCCCGAACGTGAGGGAGCCGGCGGCCCGACCGGGGAACAGCACGGCCGGCCCTCGCCCGGCGGATCCGTCCCATGGCCGGCCCGCGGGGCCGACTCTCCCTGAATCCCCGCCGGCGTTCGCGGATTCGGGAGCCTACATCCCGCCCAAGCCGGACTCTCTGGAGGCCACGGGGCTGTCCGCCTCCCACGTGACCAGCCTCCTGCTGAAGATCCTCTATCAGAACGGGGCCATGCAGGGGGACGAGTTGGCCGAGGCCATCGCCCTGCCCTTCACCCTCATCGACGATCTCCTGCTGGCCGCTCAGCAGCGCCGCTTCGTCGAGGTGCTGCAAGCCTTCGGGCACGGTCGCGGCGGCTACACCTTCACCCTCACCGACCAAGGCACGGAGCGGGCGCGATCGGCGCTCGACACGAGCCGGTACGCGGGAGCCGCACCGGTTCCGCTGGAGGAGTTCAAGAAGATCGTGGCCGTACAGTCCGTTCGGGACGTCCACGTGAAGAAAGAGGATCTGGAGGACGCATTCTCCGATCTCGTGCTGCCGGACGGGGTGATCGACGCCCTGGGACCGGCGGTGAACTCCGGCGCCTCCATCTTCCTGCACGGGGCACCCGGAAACGGGAAGACCGCGACGGCGGAGCGCGTGGGGCGCCTGACGTCGGCGACCATCTTCCTCCCGAGGGCACTCCTGGTACACGGACACGTGATGGTGCTGTACGATCCCGTCTTCCACGAAAAGGTGGACCACGATCGGCAGCAGGCCCCCGACGGGGTGCACGCGTCCCTGTTCAACGACGAACCCGATTTCGACCAGCGGTTCGTGAAGATCAAGCGTCCCACCGTCTTCGTGGGCGGTGAGCTGACCCTGGACCAGCTCGATCTCCAGTACGACCCGTATTCCAAGGTCTACCAGGCGCCCTTCCAGTTGAAGGCCGCCGGCGGGGTCCTGATCATCGACGACTTCGGGCGCCAGAGGATGCGTCCCGAGGAGCTGCTGAATCGCTGGATCGTGCCTCTGGAGAAGGGCTTCGACAACCTGACGCTCCACTCGGGGATCAAGTTCCCGGTTCCCTTCGATTGCATCCTGATCTTCGCCACCAACCTGAATCCCGGGGACCTGGTGGACGAGGCGTTCCTGCGCCGGATCCAGTACAAGGTGGAGGTTCGCAGCCCCACCCGGGAAGCGTTCGAATCGATCTTCCGACTCACCTGCGACGAGTTCGACGTGGAGTACCGGGACGAGGCCTTGGACCTGTTGTACTCCGACTACTACGAGGCTCGGAACTTCTCTCCACGCGGCTGCCATCCCCGCGACATCATCAAGCAGATCAAGGCCATGGCGGCCTTCGTGGGAGTCGAGCCCGAACTCGATCCGCCGTCCATTCACCGGGCAGCCCATTCCTATTTCCTGGTAACGGAGGAGGAGTTCTCCGCAGGAATCCCCTCCAAGACCGACCGACACGGAGTCTGATATGTCGAAGAATACCGAGAAGGAGAGTGTCCCCCAGACTGAGAAGGAGGGGGCGAAGGAGCAGCTCGATCCTCGGCTCCGGATGCGGTTCGCAGCCATGGAGCAGGAGATTCGCCGGCTCCAGGCTCGGAGCCGCATGCTCGGGACCGGACTGAGCGTCGCCCTCATGGTTGCCGCGGCGTCGTGGCTGATCCGTCCACTCTTCGGAAACACCGGACCCAGGGACGGGATCATCGAAGCCCGCGGGGTGGTTCTCGTAGCCCCTGACGGCACCCCGAGGGGAGAGTGGAGCGTCGACGATGCGGGGAACGCTCAACTCCAGATGTTCGACCGGCAGGAGCGCGAGCGGCTTTCCATCTCCGTCCGCTCGGAAGGGTATCCCGGTCTCTCCCTCTCCAACGAGGCTGGCGAGCGGCGCGTGGCCCTCGGGCTCCTGCCCGACGAGACCACGACGCTCGTGTTCGCAGACGGGCAGGGGGTTCCGCGGGCCGTTCTCGGACTGGTTCGCGGGGACGCGGCCAACCTCCTGTTGGCCGACGCCGAAGGCGTGAGCCGGATCGGCTTCGGCCTCGACAGCGGCGGGATGGGCAGCGTCCTCCTGCCGGATCAGACCAACACGTCGCCCACGGGCGACCGGGAATAGAAGTGCGACACCTGATCCCACCGGACTACCGTCTCGACGGACTGGATGGGGCCACGCATTCGATCGATCCCCCAACAGATACCGACCATGTCTGAGCAAAGCTACGCACACCGGTACAGCACGTTCTCGCCGGTCGCCGTGCCCGAGGCCCGGCACGACCCCTACCTGGCCCCTCCGGAGGACGAGGCCGAGGAAAAGAAGGACGGACTCGGTCGGACCCTGACCTGGTCCATCCTCTCGGTCTGCCTTGCTCTGTGGGCGGTGATCGGATTCCTCCTCTGGGTCCCACTGCTGCTGCGTTCCATGGTCCGGTTCAGCTTCGCGCTCAGCCAGAGCATGTTGAACGGTGAGGAACCCGTGGAGTCCGGGCGGATCCTGCGCGAGACCGTATCCTTCTACCGCCGCGGCTTCACCGTGGCCGTGGACGCGGTCTTCCGGGAGAAGAAGGACGAGGACCACAAGCCCGCGGGGTCGAAGAAGCCCAAGGGCGAGCAACTCAGCGCAAGATTCCTCCTTCGGGAGATGGGTTGGGCCGTGGTCCTCTGGTACGTGGTCCTCTACTTCACGGGCTTCGTCGAGGTCTCGCCGCTGGACGGCTGGATCGCGCTGTGGCAGTTCCCCTGGCTCGACATCTGGGCCACTTCCGTCGAATGGGCTGCGGGGCTCTTCGCGTAACCAGTAGGCCCCGGAGGTGATCGGGTGGGGTCGCCGAAGGGGTGGTTGCAGGAGAGTCCCGGTTCTGAGCGGGGTGCCGCCGGTGGGCGGTGCCCCGCTTTCGTTGCCCCTCGAGTGACGCAACGCCCGCAAGCGGACGCGGATGCGGATAGAGATGCGGCGGAGCCCGCTTTCGCGCCTCCTCGGGCAGGCTTAGATGTAGGGGCATTCGGATGCCCCGCGGTGGACGCGGGAGAATCTCGAGCTGGCGCGAGGAGGGGAGGCATGACCGAAGGGGAACGGACCCGAGAGGGCACCTCCGGGAGGGTCGTCGGATCCTCGACCGGATGGGGAAGCTGCTGACGTGGAGCGGGATTCCCACTTTGTCTCCCTGGAGCGCATGTACCTGGCCGGGCCCATCAACGATCTCTTCCGACCCAGCATTCGGATCGCGGAGGGGGAGGCGGTCATCGAGATGGAGGCTTCTCCGAAGTTCTTTCATGCCGGGGCCGCGCTCCACGGCTCCGTCTATTTCAAGATGCTGGACGACGCCGCCTTCTTTGCGGCCAACTCCCTGGAGAGGGACCGCTTCGTCCTCACTACGTCCTTCAACATCTACCTCCTTGGCCCGGTGACGTCCGGGCGTCTCCAGGCCCGCGGTCGGGTGGTACACCGGACCCGCTCCCAGTTCATCGCCGAGGCGGTGCTCGAGGATGAAGAGGGCAAGACGGTGGCGAGGGGGAGTGGGGTCTTCGTCCGGAGTCTCAAGCGATTGGCGGAGGCGGTCGGGTACGGGCCGGGGGATCCGACGGACTGAGGCACGGACGCCCATGCCCGCGTCCCCGTCATCCGAAGGGCACCGGGAGGTCAGAGCCGATGCGTATCGCAGTGATCTGTGACATTCACGGGAATGCGCCGGCCCTGGAGGCGGTCCTGGCCGACGTCCAAGGCTCGGCGGCCGACATGGTCGTGGTCGCAGGCGACGTGGTGCCGGGCCCCCTGCCCGCGGCCTCTATGGACGTACTGATGGCCTGCAGGCACCCGATGCGGTTCGTGCATGGGAACGGGGAGGTGGACATCGTCTCCCTCCATCGGGGCGAAGAGCCAAAGGCCGTCCCCGAGGCGGCTCGGCCCTCCTTGGAGTGGACGCTGAGCAAGCTGGACAGCGGGCACCTGGAGGCCATGGGTGCCTGGTCCCGGACCGTGCGGATTCCCATGCCCGGAGTCGGGGACCTGGTGGTCTGTCACGCCACGCCGCGGGACGAGAGGGAGATTTTCACGAAGCTCACCCCGGAAGCCCGCCTCCGGGAGGTCTTCGACCCCCTGGGCGCACGACTGGTCGTGTGCGGGCACACCCATATGCAGTTCGACCGTTGGGTCGGGTCGACCCGCGTGGTGAACGCCGGCAGCGTGGGGATGCCGTTCGGAGAGCCGGGGGCCTATTGGGCCCTCGTGGAACCCGGAGGGGTGACGCTCCGGCGAACCAGGTACGACCTCGTCGACGCCGAGGCACGGATCCGGGCCTCCGGATACCCGGACCCGCCCGGATTCGATGTGAGGTCGCCGCCCACCGAGGGGCAAATGCTCACAGCCCTGGAGGCCGCAGCCCTCCGCTGATTCGTTCCGGGGAGGTGGCCGGAGCGGCTGCGATTCACTCGGCGGCCAGGAGGGCCTCCACGTCCAGGGCACGGGTGTACATGTGGAGCTGTCCGGCTTCGTCCCGTGGCCACTCGCTTCGAAGGCGGTCGCGGTACAGCTCGATTCCGTTCCCGTCTGGGTCCCGGAGATAGAGGGCTTCGCTGACGCCGTGGTCGGATGCACCCTCCAGCCCGATGCCGAGCCTGAGCAGCCGGCGGAGGGCGTCCGCCAACTCCCGGCGGCCTGCATAGCGGAACGCCACGTGGTAGAGACCCGTGGAGCCCCGGGGGGGAGGAGCACCTCCACGGGACTCCCAGGTGTTGAGCCCCACGTGGTGATGGTAGCCTCCGGCTCCGAGGAACGCAGCCGAGTCACCGAACCGCTGGGTCACCTCGAAACCGAGGGCCTCGGTGTAGAAACGCACAGCCCTCTCCAGATCGGAGACCTTGAGGTGGACGTGGCCCACCACTGTGTCCGGGGGGATGGAGGGCCGGGGGGTGGGATCCGGAGAGTCGTTCAAGGTTGGATGGCAGGGCAGGAGGAGCGCGCGGGAATGGCGGCAAGAAGATGTCGGTGTCCATCCCGTCGGGCCAGCCGGCTTCCGTCTTCGGCGGCAGAGAAGATGGGGCGCGACGGGCCCAAGGCAGATGGAGAGTACCGGACGCGACCGGGGACACCCTATCTTCGAAGGGACGGAGAGACTCGGTGTGCGGGGCCGCCCGAAGGCCTCTGGGCCGTGTGCGAGCCGTCCCGATCTCCCGTGTGCCTGCCCCTCCCCCCCTGCCCTCTCCACCATGCGAATCGCCCCGAGAACCATCCTGAGGACACTCGGCCTCGCCGTTGGAGTCGTCCTCGTCGCCTTCCTGGTCAGGAGTCCGTCCATGGACCGGTCGTGGGCCCAGGACATGAGCGTGCTCGCGACAGCCGAGATTACGGGAGAGGGGGCGATCCAGCTTTCCGATATCCGGGACTGGCGATACCTGCCGGGGACCGTCGCATCCCAGGAGTACCGTGATGCCTCCTTCGACCCGGACGACATCGTCGACCTCTGGATGTACGAGCAGGAGTTCGGCGAGAAGGGCCTGATCGCCCACACCTTTGTGGTCTTCGAGTTCGACGAGTCGTATGGACCGGTCCGCTACCTCGGGCTCTCCATGGAGGCTCGGCGTGAGGCGGACGAGGACTATTCCATCCTGAGGGGGATGCTCCGGGGCTTCGAAGCCGCGCACGTCTGGGCCACCGAAGAGGACCTCGTCACCCGTCGCGTCACCTACCAGGGTAACCCTGTGCGCCGGTATCGGCTGGAGATCCCTGCCGAGTCCCGTGCGAGGATCTTCGCCAAGATGGTGGAGGAGACCCGGGCTCTGGCCACGAAGCCCCGCTGGTACAACACGGTCCTGTACAACTGCACCAGCTCGCTGATCCGGTATGCCAACGAGAGTGAGCCTGGGTCGATCCCGCTGCACTACAGCTACGTGCTCACGGGGAAGATCGACGAGTACCTCGAGCGGCTGGGCTACCTGGACCCCCGGGGCACGCGAGTCATCGATGGACCGGGGCTGGCAGAGGAGGGACTCCGTCCTGGGGTCGGGGCATGACCCGACCGTGGCAGGGGTGACCCCCGGGGGTTAGTCCGCCATGCGGTCTGCGGCCAGGAATTCCTCTGGAATCCCGCCGGTCCCGCGCTCGATCTGAAAGACGAGTCCGGTGATGCGCCACTCCCCACCCTGTTCCAGGAGCTGCACGGAGTTGATGCCGCGGCCCAGCGGCTCAGCTTCCGGAGACCCGACCCGACTCTCGTAGGTGCTCCACACGTGTGCGATCTGGCCGAAGCGCTGGGTCTGCGCACAGATCTCGTCTTCCCAGAAGCCCTGCGCCCGGTAGTCCGCCGCCGCGGCCTCACAGAAGGCAGGGACCGTCCAGCATCCCGATTGGCGGCGGCCGTCGGGGAGTACCAACTCGCTGCGAAGCAGTGCGGTCGGAACGAAGAGGTCGCGGACCGCACTCCAGTCACGCCCCTCGTCGGCAGGGCCGGAAATGAGCTCGTACAGCCGCTTCACCACGGCATGAGGATCCGTCGGTCGATCCATCGGACGCTCCTCGGAACAGGGTACAACCAACGTGCGTGCAACAGGCCTGTGCAGGGCCCGTGCCAGTAGGAGGCCGTGCACCTCACGAACGAGGGAGGCACCGCGGGGGAGGACCGCCGGGCCCGCCACACGCTCCCATGCGAGCGGTGAAGGGCTACGCGGGAGAAAGCCCGTCAATACTGGCGATTCGGGTGCTCGGTGCTGTGCAAAGGCGTACCAGCCAATCCGATCGTGCGGGGGGTCTACGGAGAGCGGGCCAGCCGATCGGCGTTGGGTGGATCCAATGTCGGGAGCCCCCCTTGGGGGGGGCGCGATGTTGGCTTCATTCCACAGGAGGTGGCGCGGTGCCACGATGGATCGGAGGCGCCGGGGCGAGGCGGGGTGAAGCTCCGCCCCGGGGGAGGTGAAGCATCGTCGCCGAGCACAGGACCACAAGCCGGAGTTCGACCGGTCGCTGCGCGCGGCGCGGGGGGGCAGACGGACGATCGTCACCGAGGAACCGCTTGACAGCGGCCCCACGACGGTGCGTAGTGGACGGACACGCCCGACTCGACACAAGGTCCTGAGCCACCCTCCCAGCCGGAGAATTTCATGTCCGAAGATGCTGTGGTCCGAGAACAGCGCGCCCCCTGGCACCTCTGGGTCATCGGAATTGTCGTTCTCCTGTGGGACTTGATGGGGGCCTTCGACTACTTCGCGACCCAGACGCAGAACGAGTCGTACATGAGCCAGTTCACTCCCGAGCAGCTCGAGTTCTTCTACGGATTCCCCGCCTGGGTGGTCGCCACCTGGGCCATCGCCGTCTGGGGTGGGTTGCTCGGCGCGGTGTTCCTGCTCCTGCGGCGGAAGTGGGCGGAGCCGGTCCTGTTGGTCTCCCTGGTGGCCATGGTCATCACCTCCTTCCACAATTTCGTCCTTGCCGACGGATGGGAGATGATGGGCGGAGTCGTACCTCTGCTCTTCACCCTGGTCATCTTCCTCGTCGCCGTTGGTGTCTGGCTCTACGCCCGGGCCATGGTGCAACGCGGCGTGCTGAGGTAGACCCCGGTGAGGCCGCGCGAGTAAAGCACCTCGCGCCGGCGCACCTACCAGTTCCAGACCAGGTCCACCAAGACAGGTCGATGATCTGACGCGATCGGCTCGTCCAGCACACGCTCCCGGACGACCTCGAACTCGTCCGTGGTTCGGAGGAGCACGAAGTCGATCTCCCGCTCCGGGGCGAACGAGGGGTAGGTCAGGCGATCGTCCCCCTTCGATACCACCGTCCAGGAACGGGCGAGGTGCTCCAGGACAGGAGAGTCAGGCGTCGAGTTGAAGTCGCCGGCCAGGAGGGTGGACAGGTCTCGCTGTGCGAGCATGGAGTCCAGCGCCACAGCCTGGGCCATCCGCTCCTCCTCGCTCCGGTAGAGGTGGATTCCCACGAACCGGAGGGAGCGTCCAGTGCCGGGCAACTGCACCACCACGCTGAGTGCGGACCGAGGCTCGGCTCCCTCGGGAAGGCGGAGGTTGGTGGACTCCCGCACCGGCCAGCGAGACAGGATCGCCATCCCGTAGGCGCCCCCGCGGTAGGGCATGAAGCGGCCGAAACGCGAGTCCATTCCGGTGAGACGGGCCAGCTCGGCGGCCTGGTCGACCGCTCCGGTACGGGTGGTCACGCTGTCCACCTCCTGGAGGGCCACCAGATCCGGGTCCACGCTCCGAATCAGGGCCGCGATCCGCTCCAGGTCCAGCAGGCTGTCCATTCCCTCGCCGTGGTGGATGTTGTACGCCAGCACCCGAATGGTGTCGCCGGCGTCCCCCGGACCGGGCGCGGAACGGCCTTCCGGCGCGCAGCCCAGGGACACCAGAATCGGGAGCACCAGGGCCGGGAGCATCGGGACCCCGAGGTGGCGGGGCGGGGTCCTGCCGGGACGGGCGTGGGCGCGACGAGCGGACCCCATTCGGTAGACCGGGAGGATGGCGGGCAGGCTCAAGGGATGGACACTCCGGGGCGATACAGGTCGATCCAGTGAACCCGGGTCAGCGCCACCCATGGCTCCAGGTGCTCGGCGCCCCGTGCGACGGGCGAGTCTCCGGCAAACACGTGGGTAATCCTCCCCCTTCGGCCCGCTACCGCGGGCTTGAGAAGACGGCGCCGTGGGGCTTGCCGGGCCCCGCAGGCCCGTGCGGCCATTCCGCGCGGGCGAAGTCCACTCCCATCTGGTCGGAGCCGGGATCCCGGAAGGCCGAGTCGAAGCGAAGCTCGCCGGTCTCGGGGTCCATCAGCACGATCAGCACCTTGGACTCGGTGGCACCGGGTCCAGAGGTGAGAACCACACGACGTCCTCCGGGCTCGATGGAGATCCAATGGGGCCACCACGGCTCGCCCCACTCCAGCTGGTCCACGAGCACCGGGTTCGACGGGTCGGAGATGTCGAACGACATCAGCGAGGAACCGGCTGAACTCGCATAGGTCTGAAGCCAGATGTCCCCATGCGTCGCGGGAATACCGCACTCGTCGGTGGCGTAGTCCGCCCAGGGCAGCGCATGGACGAGCTCGGCGCTGGGATCGGCGGTTTCCAGGCCGTGGAGCCGGTGGAGCGCACAAGTGAACGTGGTCATCATGGCCGTCACGCTGTCGCTCAGGAGGCGAACCTCCGCAGGGTCCCGGTGCTCATACCCCCGTTCTCCCGGGGGGAGTACGACCGTCTTCAGGAGAGTCAGATCCGAGAGTCGCCACACCTGGAAGGAGGTGCCCTGTGCTTCGGCCCGCATGTCGGACGTGGTGCTCACGGCCCGGTCCAGTCGCGGAATCGGGGTGACGCTGTAGGCCCGGATCTCAGGATCTGCCGGATCGGCCACGTCCGCCACTCGAACAGGCGTCCCGAGCGGATCCAGCTCGACGAGGCCGCCCGGGACCTGGTTTCCCTCTCCCCGGGTCTGGAAGGTGGAGAGAACATTCCCGTTCGGGAGACGCTCGAAGGTGTGGGGGTAGGTATAGTCTCCTACGGCGCCAAACGACGCGGCCACCGTGGGCTGGAGGGGATCGGAGAGGTCGATGACGAAGCTCTCCCCTGCCGTGAAGGAGTTTACGAAGAGGTGGCCATCCCTCCCCATGACGTGCTCGGAGTGGTGCGCACCGCCACGGACGCCCACCGGAACGCTCGCCAGCACCTCGCCGTAGCGATCGGACTCCGGATCGGCGTCGATGACGGCCAGGAAGTCGCTCTCCCCCTCGTTCTCGGCACCAGCCCAGACGAAGAGGTAGGGGCTCCGCGGCTCTCCGGCGCCCCCTGCACCGGGATCATCGGAAGGACCGCACGCGGATGTCACGCCGGTGAGAGCCGTGAGCAGGACGGCGGCTGTCGTCGGGAATCGCTGAGGGATCATGGCTCGAGTCCGAGAGCGACGGGGTCAGAGGGTGGAGATCGCTGGATTCGCCAGGATCGTGTCGAGAACGACCATCACGAGAATCAGGGGAGCCACGACGGAGTGGACACGCGGGCTCTTCGAAACGACGAGGGCGGCACTGAGGATGACCAGGGGAATGCCGGAGATGTTGGCCGGCTCAAGGATGCGATCCCCAACCATCAACGGCAGGACAAACGTTCCCTCGAGCGTCCCGAGGATGACCAGGCCCCAGAGCAGCGGCGCCTGTTGGTAGTAGTAGGCTTCCAGGTCGACGTCATGCGTTCGTGCCGGGAAGATCAGGTGAGCGATGAGGAACAGAATGACGGAGGGGGCCAGCAGCGCCAAGACCACCGGGAAGCCGATGCTCTCCAGGCCCACCATGTCCCAGCTCTCCCACCACTGTTGAAGCAGGGCGAAGAAGATGCCGAACACGAACAGGGCATGGATCCAATGGACGCGCACCGTCTGTCGCGCCCGCAGGAGATTGGCGACCCCGGACAGGATCTCGGTCAGACCGAGACCGATCACCACCGAGATCAGGACCATCAGGAATTCGAAGAGCTGCATCTTCCCTCGCTCCTTTCCGATGCCAGCGACGGGTGACGCCCCGGCCGAAATGGACGCGTCACAAGATGGGTGGACGGCCCAGACCGCGCGACCGGGACCTCACCGCTTCCACCCCCAGGTTGTGCGCCCGAGGGTGCCTGGACATTCTCGTCCCCTGCGTCTCCTCAGCCCCATGTGCCCATGAGATCTCGACCTGTCAAACGAATCCCGAGTGCGAGCGCGTTCGCCGCCGGCGTGTGCGCGTGGGGGCTCCTGGCACTGAACGCGGGCCTGGCCGGTGAGGCGTTGGGGCGCCCGCAGACGTGGCCCTCCGCGGATGAGCCAAGCGGGCGACCGGACATCCTCGTGGTGGTGGTGGACGACCTCCGCTGGGACGAGTTCGGGGCCGCTGGACATCCCTACGTGGAAACTCCCCATATCGACCGCCTTGCCGCCGAGGGATCCCTCTTCACCAGGGCGTTCCACGCGGTGCCGCTCTGCTCACCCAACCGGGCAAGCCTGCTCACGGGGCAGTATCCGTCACGACACGGCGTCATCGACAACGTGTCCCGCGACCTGCTGAGCCACTCCCTGGAGACCTTCCCGCGGGTGCTGCAAGGAGAGGGGTATCGGACCGCTTTCCTGGGGAAGTGGCACATGGGGAACGACCCCACCCCTCGCCCGGGCTTCGACTACTGGGTCGGGCTCCCGGGCCAGGGTCGGTCGGTCGATCCTTGGCTATTCGAGGACGGGGCGCTGCGACAGGCCCGAGGGTACACCACGGACCTCCTGACCGAGCGTGCCCTGGACTTCATCGGTGCGCAACCGGAGGACCGACCCTGGATGGTGTACCTGGCCCACAAGGCGGTCCACCCGGACATCCAGCAGCGGGATGACGGGTCGGTGGACCCGGACTCCAACTCGGGCTATGTGCCGGCGGCACGTCACCTGGGGCGGTACGACCGAGAGGTCTTCCGGCGGCGCCCCAACGTCGTGGCCTCTCACGAGGACCTGGAGGACAAGCCTGCGCTGCGGCGGGCCCTGGCGTACCGTGCGAGCCCGGACATCACGGAGCAGTTCGGTGGCATCCTGGATCCCGGGACCAGTGAGGAGACGATCCGGCGTCGAGCCGAGATGCTCCTGGCGGTGGACGAGGGATTGGGGCGGATCTTGAGTGCCCTGGAGGAGAGGGGCACGCTGGACAACACGCTCATCGTGTTCACCAGCGACAACGGTTTCTTCTTCGGTGAGCACGGACTCAGCCTCGAGCGGCGCATGCCGTACGAGGAATCCATCCGGACTCCGCTGCTGATCCGCTATCCGCCGCTGGTTCGGCCCGGGAGCCGGCCGGAGGTCATCGCCGTATCCGTGGACCTTGCGCCCACCGTGTTGGAGATCGCCGGAGTGCCCGTGCCCCCGGGAATCCAGGGCCGGTCACTGGTCCCGGCGCTCGAGGGGCCAGTTCCCGACCACTGGCGGACGTCCATGCTCGTGGAGTTCTATACGTACGAGAGTCCCATGCCGTGGCTGATGGACATGGACTATCGGGCTGTGCGCACGGAACGCTACAAGTACATCCACTGGACGCACCACCCGGACCTGAACGAGCTGTATGATCTGCGGGACGATCCCTACGAGATGCGAAACCGCATCGGGGATCCGGGGATGGCGTCGGTCCGGTCGGACCTGGAGGCCGAGCTGGCCCGGCTCACGCTGGAGGCCATGGGGCTGCGGCGGGATCGTTAGGAGGCCGAGCCCACTTCCGAGCCAAGGCCCCGTGGCGATGGTTTGCGACGGGAAGGGGATGGCTCTTCAGCCCTGGGGCTCGTATCGGAGGAGGCCGTAGGTGAAGGCCTGCTTCCCACCGGCAGGCGTCTGGTGAATCTCCCGTCCGGACTCCACGAGGCTGAAATCGCGTCCGAACACCCGCTGCAACTCACCCGGGTCATACCGGACCACCGGGAGCCCACTGCATCGCTCGGGACCATCCGGCGCGAAGGTGGCCACCAGGACGAGCCCGCCCGGCTGGACCACCCGGCGCACCTCGGCGAGGTACCGTTCGCGGTCGGCGGGATCCGTCAGGAAGTGGAAGACGGCTCGATCGTGCCAGAGCCCGGCGCAGCGGGATGCGACAGGGACCGCCAGTGCGTCACCGACGACATACTCGGGTGCCCCCGCTGTGGGTCCCGGCCTATGTCGCGCGTGTCTCAGGGCGGCAGCTGCCAGGTCCACCACCACCACCAGGTTGTCCAATCCCTCCGCCCGGAGGTCGGCAGCGAAGGTGGAGGCTCCTCCCCCCACGTCCAGTATCAGTGCGCCACGATGGAGCGCGGCCCGTCGGATCATCTCGATCGATCGCTCCGCGCGGGACTGGTACCAGCTCACCTCGTGGGGCCGTTTCGTATGGTAGACGGCCTCCCAGTGGTCTCTGCGACCCATTGGACCCGTGGGGTATGGAGTCTGGGAGGAGCGCCGGCATCCTCCGCTCGATGATCAACATACGGTTCCCGCCGACGGATGCGAGCAGAGGCCGGCGACACCGCACCGCTCGTCCACGGGCCGCTACCGCGAAGCCCGCAACAGGGTGACCCGAAGGGACACGAGACGGCCCGACACGGAGCCCTCCGTCTCGATATGACTGACTTGAAGTGAGAGCTCCGGAAGAGCGTGCAACCTCTCCGAGACCGGGATAACCAGGCCCAGGTTGAGGCCCAGTGTGAGGCCCAGATCCGAGGGCTCCCATGGATCGGGACCGCTCCACTTGCGATAGTCGATGCCGAGCCCCGGGGCGATGAAGGGTCCCGATCCGAAGGCCCGCCGAACCATGAAGGAGACGGCCCGGTACTCCTCCTCTCGAACGGGGTTCGGAATCTTGAACGCCTGGCCGGTCACCTCCATGACCCAGGTGCGGGCCGCACCTCGCCCGACGGCGAACTGGCCCGTCAGCAGAAGTCCCGTTGCCGACTCGCCGTCGTTGCCGACTCGCATGGTCCCCAAGCCCAGGCCGGTGCCGAGGCCTACGAAGGTGGTGCGGGGGCGCTCCGCCTGGGGTGGATCGGGGACCCCCGAGACAGATTGGGCTGCACCGGGGTCGGTGATCACCAATCCCAGCGCCAGCGCCGTCGCTGAAACCGCCATCCACCGGAGGAATGAACGAACGCGTCCCATGGCTGAATCTCCGAGAAGGTTCGGTGATCGACGAACGCCCTGTTCCTGCACCCGGGCCAATATGCTGGGGTGCCCGCATGTTTGCGAGGTGTGGGGCACTCCCCACCGACCTGAGCCCCGCGGAGTGCTCCCGCTCATGAACGTGCTCCCGGCCGCCGGACGGACGTCGGTTGCCCGGGACGAAGTCGTGTACGAAGCTCCGGCTGGAACTCAGCGGGGTGCGTCACATCAAGGGGAGGAGCACGTGAAGAGGTTCATGCTGCTGCACTTCGGATTCGAGAAGCCCACGCAGGAGATCATGGCGGCGTGGGGTGCGTGGTTCGAATCACTCGGGGATCGAAACGTCGGCCAGGGCGGATTCATGGCCGGAACGGAGATCTCCAGCGCCGGACCCCGGGAGCTTCCCATGGGACCGGAGTCCATCACCGGCTACAACATCATCGAGGCCGCCTCTTTGGAGGAGGCGGTGCAGATCGCCCGCGGAAATCCCTACATCTCCAGCATTCGAGTCTACGAGATCCGGTCGGGGTAGGGGGCATTCGTGGCTATCGAGATGACCCGCCGCCACGTGGCCGGTAGGCGCCGCCTGGGGCGCTCGACGGAGGACGTGTGGTGGAGAGCATGAAGGTAGAGCTGGTCTACTTCGCCGGTTGCCCCCACGTGGAGGAGGCCAGGACGAACCTGGCGAAAGCCCTGCTGGAGGTGGGACTGGATCAAGATTGGACCGAGTGGGATGTGGACGATCCCGCCACTCCCGAAGACTACCGGTATCTGCCCTCGCCGACGGTCCTCGTGGCCGGCCAAGACGTGGCGCCGATGCAGGAAGCCGCCGGCCGTGCGTGCCGGGCCTCGGGCGCCCTGGGAGTCGAGGTCCTCACTCGGGTACTCCGAGGGCTGGGTCCGAGGGCCTGAGGGCGTCGATTGCGGGGTCCGGCGGGCCGACTGGAGCGGAGTGAGCCTCGCCCGGTACGAGAGA
>CP070829.1:2206219-2230770 GCA_020344755.1 Gemmatimonadales bacterium | reverse complement strand
CAACCAAGAGCAGCTGACTTTCCTTCCGGATCCCGATGGCCCCGTGCCCATCCAGCGGATCCAGCCCACCACCTACAACACCTTCGAGGTGGGGTACAAAGGGATCCTGGGTGAGCGCCTCCTGGTCTCGGTGGACCTCTACACGCAGCAGATCCGGGACTTCGTGGGACCGTTGCGCACCGAGACGCCCAGCGTCTTCTACGACCCCGGCTCCGTGCAGGCCTTCGTCCTCCAGCGGCTGACCCCCCTCATCCAGGCGGGCCAGGTCACCCAGGAGCAGGCCGTGGCCATCATCGCGGGGATGGCTTCCATCCCCCTGGGGACGGTTTCCCCGGACCAGGACGCTAGCTCTGACATCCTCCTGGCCTACCGGAACTTCGGGGACGTGGACCTCTGGGGCGCCGATCTCTCCTTCCAGCTCCTGGCCACGGACCGCCTCTCCTTCAACGGGACGTACTCCCGCGTCAGCGACGAGTGCTTCGACTTCAACGACGACGGAAGCTGCTCCAGCTCCGGGGACGTCGCCCTCAACGCACCGAAGAACAAGGGCTCCCTGGGTTTCCGCTGGGAGGACGTGGCCGCCGGCTTTTCTTTCGACGCCCGGGCCCGCTACACCGAGGGCTTTCCCATGAACTCCGGGGTCTTCATCGGGGACGTGGACGAGTACACAGCGGTTGACGCCAACGTCTCCTACAGCCTGCCGTGGGCGCCAGGAGCCACCATCGGACTCACCGCGACGAACATCTTCGACGACGTGCACCGGGAGTTCGTGGGCGCACCTTTCGTAGGGCGCATGCTTCTGGCACGCCTCCAGTACGCGTTCTGATACCCGGTTACCCCGGGGGAGCGCCCCGGGGTAGCCCCACGAATCGAGAGTGGGGCCGGTCCTCCGGGGCCGGCCCCTTCTCGTGGCCAGGCGCGTTGCCCCCGGCACCCCGCCCGGCGAAATTCGGGGAGTCTTCGCCACCCACTCATCGAATCCGGAGAGGAGGACCGTCCTTGTCCGAGCCGACGTCGCCCGAGGCCTGGATCCGCTGTGGCTTCTGCCTGACGCTCAACCGCATCCAGATGGCCCGGGCCAAGGATCGCCCGAAGTGCGGGAAATGCCAGCGACCCATCCTCCTGGACCGTCCAGTGAAGGTCGACGGGGAGGACTTCGAGAAGACCGTGCTCCAGAGTCAGGTCCCGGTCCTCGTGGACTTCTACGCCGACTGGTGCGGTCCCTGCCACATGCTGGCACCTCACCTGGACCAGATCGCCTCCGAAGGCGTGGGCTCCCTCCTGGTGGTCAAGCTCGACTCCGACCGTGCGCCGGACCTGTCACAGCGGTTCTCCATCCGCGGGCTCCCGACGGTCCTCCTGTTCCAGGACGGGGTCGAGGCGGGCCGCGTGGTGGGGATGGATCCGGCCGGGATTCGTGCCCTGGCGGAGCCCGCACTCAGTCCCCCCTGAGCCCGGGCCCCCGACCTCGTCGCCCGGATTCAGGCTTCTACCGAATCCTCCGCTCCTCCTACCGCCGCAGCGTCCCGTGAGCACCCCAACCCCACCCGACGGCGCCCTTTGGGGCGGACGATTCTCTTCGGGCCTGGCTCCGGAGATGGCCGCCCTCAACCTGAGCCTGGATGTCGACTTCCGGCTCTGGCCCCACGACATCCGTGGTTCCAGGGCCTGGGCCGCCGCGCTGGGGAGGGCGGGTCTGCTCACGGCCCCTGAGGTCAGCCGGATTCAGCAGGGTCTCGACCGGGTCGCGGAGTTGCTGGAGGAGGGCCGCCCTCCTGGTGTGAAGGACGAGGACATCCACTCGCTGGTGGAGCGCCTCCTGATTCAGGAAGTGGGGGAGGTCGGGGGAAAGCTCCACTCGGGCCGGTCCCGCAACGACCAGGTGGCCACCGATGTGCGTCTCTGGGGAATGGAAGCCGCGGACCGGGTCTCAGCTGCTCTGGAGGGATTGGTGGGGGCGCTGCTCGAGCTGGCAGGGCAGGGGATGGACGTCATCATGCCCGGGTACACCCACCTTCAGCAGGGCCAGCCGGTACGGGCGTCGCACTGGGCCTTGAGCCATGCGTGGCCCCTCCTGCGGGACCGGGAGCGGATCCGCCGAGTGCGCAACGACGCCGGGGTCCTGCCCCTGGGATCCGGCGCCGTGGCCGGATGCCCGTTTCCGGTGGACCGGGCGTGGCTGGCCGAGGAGCTCGGCTTTCGGACCATCTCGTCCAACTCCCTCGATGCGGTCAGCGACCGGGACTGGATGGCGGACTTCCTGCACGCCTGCGCCCTGGCGGGGATCCACCTGTCCCGGCTCGGCGAGGACCTGGTCCTCTTCTCCTCCCGGGAGTACGGCTTCGTCCGGCTGGCCGATGGGTACTCCACCGGGTCGAGTCTCATGCCGCAGAAGCGCAACCCCGACGCGGCAGAGCTCACCCGGGGCAAGGCCGGGCGACTCGTCGGGAACGCGGCGGGATTCCTTACGCTGCTCAAGGGGCTTCCCACGGGCTACAACCGGGATCTCCAGGAGGACAAGACGCCGCTCTTCGACAGCGTGGACACGCTCCTCCTGGTGGCTCCCGCCATGGCCGGGGCAGTGGCCACGGCCCGGCTTCGACCGGACCGCATCCACAGTCTGCTGGACACCCAGTTACTGGCGACGGACCTGGCGGACTACCTGGTTCGGAAGGGCGTTCCCTTCCGCCAGAGCCACGAAGCGGTGGGACGGCTGGTCAAGGCCGCCGAGGACCAGGGCTGCTCGTTGGAGGACTTGAGCGACGACACCTTCCGCTCCGCGAACCCGGAATTCGAGCCGGACGTGCGAGCCGTCTTCGACTGGGAGGCATCCGTTGAGGCCCGGAGCACCCCCGGCGGGACCGCACGCGCCGCCGTGGAGGCCCAGCTGCGGGAGGCCCGGGAGGCGCTGGGCTCCTGACCCCCACCGGTCTCGCGGACGATCCAGCCCGCCGTCAGGGGCGCTCCGGTGCGGCCCCCAGGGTGCGGCCCGCAGCGGCGCAGAAGCCCGCGAGCCCGTTCATGAACTCGTCGAACTCGGCGAAGTCCAGGGACTGCTCGCCGTCGGAGACGGCCGTCTCCGGGTCCGGGTGCACCTCCACCAGGAGCCCATCGGCGCCCGCGGCCACGGCGGCATAGGCCAGGGGCGCCACCAGGGGACGACGCCCCGCGGCATGGCTGGGATCGGCGAACACCGGGAGATGCGTCTCCCGTTTCAGGACCGGAATGGCCGCCAGGTCGAAGGTGTTTCGGGTGGCGGTCTCGAAGGTGCGGATCCCTCGCTCGCACAGGATCACGTGTGGATTCCCCTGGCTCATGACGTACTCCGCGGCCAGGAGAAGCTCCTTGACGGTGGCGCTCAGGCCGCGCTTGAGAAGAACGGGCCGGTGGGTGCGCCCCACCTCGGTCAGGAGATTGAAATTCTGCATGTTGCGCGCCCCGACCTGGAGGACGTCGGCGTAGCCGGCCACCTGCTCCACCTGACGGGTGTCCATGACCTCCGTCACCACCGGGAGGCCGGTCTCGGATCGAATGTCCCGGAGGATCTGCAGACCCTCCGCACCCAACCCACGGAACGCGTAGGGCGAGGACCGAGGCTTGAAGGCGCCCCCCCGGATCCCCCGCGCACCCGCGGCGCCAACCTGCACCGCCGTCCTGGACATCATCTCCCGGCTCTCCACCGAGCAGGGGCCCGCCACCACCACGAGCTCGTTGCCGCCGATGACGGTGTCCCCGAACGGTATGCGGGTCGGGTCCGGGCTGAACTCCCGGGAGGCGAGTTTGTAGGGCTTCAGCACCTCGTGGACGGCCTCCACCCCCGGGATGCTCAGGAGGGGGAGTCCCCGCACGAGGGTCTCGTCGCCGACGCACCCGATGATGGTACGCTCGACACCGCGGGACAGGTGGGTTCGCAACCCGGCGCTCTCGATGCGCTCTCGGATGTGGTCGACTTCGGCGTCGGTGACGCCCTTTCGCGTTACGATGATCATGACGGCGCTGGAAGTGGGGGAGCCGGAAGCTCCCCGGCGTGGAGGGGGCTGTCAACCGGGCCACGGGGTGGACCGCATCCCGCGCGATTCCTAACTTTTCCAGCGCACGCCGCCACTCAAACCCTTACGGAGAACTCCATGGAAGCCGCTCGCCGTCCGAACCTGGACGAGATGGGACTCAGCCTTGGCAAGAAGGCCCGCCTTCACCGCCTTCTGTACCAGCACGGGCTCAAGAACGGGACCCTCATGATCCTGCCCATCGACCAGGGGATGGAGCATGGCCCCCTGAACTTCTTCCCCAATCCGCCGTCGGCCGACCCGGACTTCCAGTGGCGGCTTGCCCTGGAGGGCAACTACAACGGGATCGCCCTCCACTACGGGCTGGCTCGGAAGTACATGGCCAAGTACGCCGGCCAGGTCCCCCTGGTCCTCAAGCTCAACGGAAAGACCAACGTCCCGTCCGACTCCGAAGCCCTCTCCACCCTGACCGGGTCCGTGGAGGACGCCGTGTCCATGGGAGCCGATGCGGTGGGATACACCCTCTTCGTCGGCTCACCCCGGCAGGACGAGGACTTCCTGCAGTTGATGCAGATCCGGGAGGACTGCGACAAGTACGCCATGCCCCTCATCGTCTGGTCCTACCCCCGCGGGTTCGAGATCGAAGGCAAGGGGGGGAGGGACTCGGTCTACGCCGTGGACTACGCCGCCCGGCTCGCCATGGAGATGGGGGCGGACATCGTCAAGCTGAACATCCCCAAGTCGGGACCCAAGGACGCGGATCAGCCCGCGCCCTACAATGGCCTGGAGTACGACTATGCCGAAGCGGCGAAGCGGGTCGTGGCGTCCGCGGGCCGGACGCTGGTCCTTTTCAGCGGCGGGAGCAAGCTGGGCGACGACGACCTCATGAACAAGGCGAAGGTGGCCATGGAGGCGGGAGCCGTAGGGCTCATCTTCGGACGCAACATGTGGCAGCGTCCCTTCGACGAGGCCATGGCCATCACCAAGCGGGTGCAGTCGGAGGTCCTGTCCCACTTCGGTGACTGAGGTGGCGCCGGACCTGGAGGGCCTGAAACGGGAAGCGGCGCGCGAAGCGCTGACCCGGGTGACGTCGGGAATGCGGCTCGGGCTCGGCACGGGAAGCACCATGGCCCACTTCCTCGACCTCCTGGGGGAGGCCCTGGCCTCGGGGACGCTCACGGATGTCGTGGGCGTCCCCACCTCCATCCGCACGGCGGAGCACGCGCGACGCCTCTCCATCCCACTGGGGTCCCTTCATGAGCTTCAGCCCCTGGACCTGGCGGTGGACGGCGCCGACGAAGTGGATCCCAACCTTGACCTGGTGAAGGGGCTCGGCGGTGCCCTCCTTCGGGAGAAGATGGTGGTGCAGGCCGCACGCCGCTTCGTGGTGATCGCCGACGATTCGAAGGTGGTGCCCCGCTTGGGGACCCGGTCGCCTCTCCCGGTCGAAGTGGTCCCGTTCTCGTGGGAGTCCCACCTCGCGCTCCTGGAAGAACTGGGCGGGCGCCCGGTGCTTCGGGTGGAGGACGGGGGTGTGGCCGTGAAGACCGACAACGGGAACCTCATCCTGGACGTCCACTTCCAGGGAGGGATCACCGATCCCGCTTCGCTGGAGCGGGCCCTCCTGCCACGGGCCGGAGTCGTCGATACGGGGCTGTTCCTGGGGATGGCCGCGGAGGCGGTCCTGGCGGGCGAGGGCGGGATCCGTGTTCACTCGCGTGCCGGGGAGGTGGATCCGTGAGCGTGCTCATCGCACCGTCGATTCTCTCCGCCGACTTCGGCAACCTGGAAAGGGACATCGGGCTCGTGGACGCCGCCGGGGCCGACTGGATCCACGTCGATGTGATGGACGGACACTTCGTCCCCAACATCACGCTGGGCCCCGCCATCACCGCTGCGGCTCGCCGGGCCACCGAGCGGCCCCTCGACGTTCACCTGATGATCGAGAACCCCGATCGGTACGTGGCGGACTTCGCCGCCGCCGGGGCGCAGGTCATCACGGTGCACCAGGAGGCATGCCCTCACCTCCACCGCACCGTGCAGGCCATCAAGGAGTCGGATGTGATGGCTGGAGTGGCCCTCAACCCCGCCACTCCCGTGGAAACCCTCACGGACATTCTCCCGGAGCTGGACCTGGTCCTGGTCATGACGGTGAACCCGGGGTTCGGGGGTCAACGGTTCATCTCGGCGAGCCTGGACAAGGCCCGCCGGATGCGGGATCTCCTGGACCGCGCGGATTCGAAGGCGCTCCTCGAGGTCGACGGGGGTGTCGGAGCCTCCAACGCCGCGCTTCTTCAGGAGGCCGGCGTCGACGTTCTCGTGGCGGGATCGTCGGTCTTCGGGCACCCAGGAGGGGCAGGGGAGGGGGTCCGAGCCCTGAGGGCCGCTCTCCTCGGAGGCGGGGCCGGCACTTGATTGCCCCCGGTGACCCCCTCGGATAGACTCGGGGCTATGAGCGCGGAACCCGTGGTGGACCGAGTCGCCCTGGTCAAGCTCCAGGGGATCGGAGGTGACAAGCTGGTGCGCCAGATCGTGCGGCTCTACCGGGAGAATGCCCGGGAGAGGCTACGCCAGATCGAGGAAGGCCTCGGGCCCGGAGGGGAGGTGTCCGGCGCCGGCGCCGGCGCCCACTCCCTGAAGTCCAGCGCCGGCAACGTCGGCGCCATGCGGGTCAGCGCACTCGCCGCCGACCTGGAGGAGGCGGTGGCCCGGGGAAGCCACGAGCTGCTCCCGGACCTTCACGCGAGCCTCAGGGAGGCCGCGGAAGAGGCGGACCGCCGCCTGGAAGAGCTCATGGAGGGCTGGGGGGAATGAGCGCTCGCATTGCCGTCATCGAAGACAACCCGGACAACCGTCTCCTGGTGGAAGCGATCCTCGAAGACGACTACGAGATCGTGGAGTTCGAGTCGGGGACTGCCGCCGTACAGGGGCTGGAGGCGGCTGCGCCGGACCTGGTCCTCCTGGACATCTCCCTCCCCGGGATGGACGGTACCGCGGTCCTGGAGTGGATTCGAGGGCACGCTTCCCTGCGACACCTCCCGGTGATTGCCCTGACGGCGCACGCCATGGCCGGTGACCGGGAGAAATACCTGTCTGCCGGCTTCAACGACTACGTGACCAAGCCCATCGTAGACGAGGCCGTGCTGTTCGGGGCGATTCGGCGTTGGCTGGGCCCCGGGAGCTGACCGAATCTCCGCCTGCACCCGTCCCGTCGGCCTTGAACCGCGGGCGAAGGGCGGGTGACACGGGCCCCGGCGCGGGTCCGGCTCTCTATCTCGTCGTCACCGTCGCGCTGGTGACCTTCGCCCTTCTCCTTCCGCCCTCGGGAACGGTGCGGGGGGGCGCGCTCCTCCTTCTCCTCGCCCTGGAGACCACGGCCACCGCGCTGGCCCTGGTCCTGGGAGCCCTTGCTCTTGTCCGGTTCTACAGCCGGAGGCGCCGGACGTACCTCTTCGTCGGTACGGGGTTCGTCATCACCGGAGTCCTGGACGCGCTCCATCTCGCATCCTTCCCCCTGTGGAACCTGGGGGCTGCACCGTGGGCGTTGGGGAACCTCCTCGACTGGAGTTGGCTCCTCTCCAGGGGATTCCTGGCCGTGTACCTCTACGTGGCCCTTCAGGGCTCTCGCGGGCCCGCCCCGCCCTTTCCCCGCCTGGAGCGGGCAAGGAGCGTCTACCTGGTGGGGGGCCTCTCCAGCGTCCTGGCGCTGGTCCTCTTCAGCGTACTGCCCGGGGGACCCCTCCAGGGCCCGAGCTTCCTCCCGCGTCCGCTGGAGGCGATCCCCGCCGCCTTCTTCGGGTTGACGGCTTGGGGCTACCTGGCCCGCGGGAACTGGCACAAGGACGTCTTCGAGCGGTGGTTCATCCTGGGCCTCCTCATCAGCGTGGTGCTCCACCTGTTCTTCACGGCTCGTGCGCCGCTGGACTACGGCTCCCTCTACACGGCGGGGCACGCCCTGAAGCTCCTGAGCTACGCGGCCATTCTCGTGGGCGTCCTCATGGGGGTCCACATCACCTTCCGCCGCGAGGAGCGGGCGCTGGAGGCCGTCCAGCAGATGAACCGGGCGCTGGAGCGCGAGGTGGCGGTGCGAAGAGAAGCGGAGGGAGTGCTCCAGCGGAGCGAGGAGCGACTCCAGAACTTCCTGGACACGGCCAATGACTTGATCCAGAGCACCGCTCCGGATGGTCGGATTCTCTACGTCAACCCGGCGTGGGAGCGAACCGTGGGCTACACCCGGGCAGAACTCGACGCCCTGACCCTCGCGGATCTGGTGCACCCCTCCAACCGGGAAGCGGTGCTGCAGAGCTATACCCGAATCCTTACCCAGGGTAGCGCGCCCAAGCTCGAGGTGCAGTTCCTCACACGGGACGGACGCACCGTCACCTGCTCCGGGAGCGCCACGCGGCACGTGGTGGACGGGGAGGCGGTGGCGGTGCAGGCCATCTTCCGGGACGTCTCGGAGCAACGGCGGGCGGAGCGGGAGCTGGCGGAGTCGCGCGCTTCGTTGGAAGCGGTGGTGGAGAGCACCGGGGACAGCATCTGGTCGGTGGACAACAAGATGCGACTGGTCACCTTCAACACGGCCTTCGCCCTCGCGCTGGAGGCGAGGTCCGGCCGAGAGGCGAGTCCGGGAGACCTGCCGGAGGATCTCTTCGACGCCCGGGACGCCGTCTGGCACCGCGAGCTCTACGCCCGGGGCCTCCGAGGAGAACGGTTCTCGGAACTCCACGAGGAGGTTGTTGCGGGGCGGCCCCGGCTCTTCGAGATCTTCTGCCACCCTATCACGGGAGAGGAAGGGATCTCGGGTGCGGTCATGTTCGGAAAGGACGTCACGCGACGGATTCGGGCCGAAGAGGCCCTCCGCATGGCCAAGGACGAGGCCGAGGGGGCAAACCGGGCCAAGAGTCAGTTCCTGGCGAACATGAGCCACGAGCTCCGGACCCCTCTCAACTCGGTCATCGGGTTCGCGAACGTGCTCCGCAAGAACAAGCGCGGGAACCTCACCGAGAAGGACCTGGGGTTCCTGGAACGGATTCTGGCCAACGGCCGCCACCTGCTCTCCCTCATCAACGAGGTCCTGGACCTGGCCAAGATCGAGGCAGGGAGGATGGACCTGGAGATCGGGGAGGTGGCGCTGGACGACCTGGTCCGGGAGACGGTCCAGCAACTGGAGGGGCAGGCCCGGGAGCGGCGCGTTGCCCTGGGGTGGTCGTTCCCACCCCAGCTCGCCCCGGTGGAGACGGACCGCGCGAAGCTCAAGCAGGTGGTCATCAACCTGGTCGGGAACGCGCTCAAGTTCTCCGGAGGCGGATCGGTGACGGTGATCCTGGAAGCGGATCCGGCCCGGAAGGCCACGGCCCTCTCCGTGCGGGACACCGGGATCGGGATCCCTCCCGAGCGACTCGAGGCCATCTTCGAGGCCTTCCAGCAGGCCGACGGGAGCACCACCCGACACTACGGCGGGACAGGACTCGGCCTCGCCATTTCCCGCTCCATCTGCCAGCTGCTGGGATACGAGTTGGAGGTGGAGTCCAAGGTCGGGGTCGGCTCGAACTTCACCATTCGCATGGAGGGCGGAGTTCCCCCCTCCCGGGTGGAGGAGGGCCGGATACCTCGTGCCCACCGGGATGAACGCGAAGGAGAGGCGACCGCCGCGGAAGCCCTCGGGAAGGACGGGATCGCCCAGAATCTGAAGGTCCTCGTGGTGGACGACGGAGCGGACTCCCGGGCCCTGATGGCCCACCACCTTCGGGAGTTCGGCTGTCGGGTCTTCACCGCCGCCGGTGGCGAGGAGGGGATCGAACTCGCCCGGAGGGAGTCACCCGACCTCATCACGCTGGACCTCGTCATGCCCGGCTCGAGCGGTCTGGACACCCTCCAACGGCTGAAGGAGGACGCCCGTACCCGGAGCATCCCTCTGGTGGTGGTGAGCGCCGCGGCCTCCCAGGACCGGGGGCGGCTCCTGGGAGCCCTGGACGTACTGACCAAGCCCGTGGAGCGGGAGGATCTGCTTCGCGTGCTCTGGCGGACCGTCCTGCGCCGCCGCGGGGGACGGGTGCTGGTGGTGGAGGATGGGGAGGAGGCCCGCCTGGCACTGACCGCGCTCCTGGAAGGCCTGGGCCTCCTTGTGGCCGCGGCTCCCGACGGGCGCGAGGCCCTGAGGATGGTGGAGGAGGACGCGCCGGACGTGGTGTTGGTGGATCTGGGCCTGCCGGTGATGGACGGCCTGACCTTCCTGGACCACCTTCGGCAGAACCCCTATCACTCGGGCCTTCCCGTAGTGGTCCTGAGTGACCGGGACGTCAGCCCGCCGGAGCAGGCGGTCCTGGACCGGACGGCCTCCGCCGTGATCGCGACCGGACCGGATCGGGACGAACGGATCCGTGACGTCCTGGGACGCATTCTGCCCCTGGCCGAAGCCTAGAGGCAGCACCCGGGCTCGATCGGGTCCCGGGTCCAGCGGGGCCAGGGTCGGCGCGGGACGTCATCCCGCCCGGGAGGGAAACGAGTCCAAGGCCGCCGGGTAGTCCTGTCCCATGGCCTCCACCGTCCCCCCCCTCCGCCTACGTGCGCTGAACCGGGCTCCCATCAGGGGAGACCGCTCGTACGTTCTGTACTGGATGATCGGCCAGCGGCGGATCGCCTGGAATTTCGCCCTGGACCGGGCGGTAGAGCGGGCCCGGGCCCTCCGTCGCCCGCTGGTGATCCTGGAGGCCCTGCGCTGTGACTATCCCTGGGCCTCCCTTCGGCACCACCGGTTCGCACTGGACGGGATGCGGGACCACCGGAAGGCGTGTGCGGGCCTGCCCGTGTTTCACTACCCCTACGTGGAGCCGAGCCCCGGGGCGGGGAGGGGGCTGCTCGAGGCGCTGGCCCACGGGGCGGCCGCGGTGGTCACGGACGACATGCCGTTCTTCTTCTTCCCCCGCATGCTGGAAGCGGCGGCGCGGAAGCTGGACGTCCGGCTGGAGGCGGTGGACAGTCACGGCCTCCTTCCTCTCCGACAGCCGGACCGGGACTTCATCACCGCGTATTCGTTTCGCATTCATCTCCACAAGCACCTCCTCCTGCACCTTGGCGAAATGCCGCGGCCGACGCCCATGGAGGAGGGGAGCCTCCCGTCGGCGGTCGGGCTCGGTGCGGAGGACGGCCCCTTGCGGGAGATTCTCCGTCGCTGGCGCCCCGCTTCGGACGACCTTCTTTCGGCGGGCGCCGGTCTGGAGGAGGTCGCGGTGAGCCGGGCGGTGGCCCCGGTCCCCTTCTCCGGAGGGCCCGCCGCGGCCCGAAGGCGCCTGAGACACTTCCTGGAGCAGAAGCTCTCCCGTTACGACGCTGAGCGGAACGACCCCGACGCGGACGTGGGGAGCCGCCTGTCCCCCTACCTGCACTGGGGGCACCTGTCGGCGCACGAGATCTTCCAGCGGCTGGCGGAGCAGGAAGACTGGACCCCCAACCGCGTCGACGAAAGTGTTCCCAAGGGAAGGCGCGAGGGGTGGTGGGGGATGTCGCCCCCATCCGAAGCGTTCCTCGATGAGCTCGTCACCTGGAGGGAGATCGGATTCAACGCCTGGGTCCGACACGGCGAAGCGGTGGAGCACTACGACTCGCTCCCGGCCTGGGCCCGGGAGACGCTGGCGGATCACGAGGACGACCCACGCGCCCACTGCTACGACCTCCGGGCCTTCGACGATGCCGAGACCCACGATCCCCTCTGGAACGCCGCCCAGCGCGAGCTCAGGACAGAGGGCACCATTCACAATTATCTTCGGATGTTGTGGGGGAAGAAGATCCTGGAGTGGTCCGTGACTCCCCGGGACGCCCTCGAGATCATGCTCGAACTGAACAACCGATACGCCGTCGACGGACGCGACCCCAACTCCACCTCGGGGATCACCTGGGTCCTGGGGCGATACGACCGCGGGTGGCCGGAGCGGGACATCTACGGGAAGGTCCGCTCCATGTCCTCTCGCTCCACGCGCCGGAAGGTCTCGGTCGCCCGATACCTGGAGCGGTTCGGCGAGTCGTCGTCCTGAGGCCCGAACAACAGAGCGTCATGCACACCAGCACCTTTCGGTCCACCCTGCCGGTTCCTCCCACCGAAGCCTTCGCCTGGCACGAACGGCCGGGAGCGTTCGAACGGCTCACGCCTCCCTGGGAAGAGGTCCGGGTGATCTCACGCGAAGGTGGGATCGAGGACGGCGGCCGGGTCGTCCTCAAGCTCAAGCGGGGGCCGATCGGGTTCACCTGGGAGCTCCGGCACCTGGACTATCTCCCGGGAGAGCAATTCGTGGACGAGCAGGTCCACGGACCCTTCGCCCACTACCGCCACGCACATCGCTTCCTCCCGGGTGAGACCCCGGGTACGTCGGTCATGGAGGACGAGGTGCGGTGGGACCTTCCCATGGGGGTGGCGGGCGACCTGGTGGGAGGCCCTACCGTGACGCGAGACCTGGCGCGGCTGTTCGCGTTCCGGCACGAGCGGCTGGCCGCCGACCTCGACCTTCATGCCCGGCACCGGGAGGAGCCCCGGCGCACCGTGGCCATCACGGGAGCCAGCGGACTCATCGGGTCGACCCTTGCCGCGCTCCTCACCACGGGCGGCCACACCGTCCTACCCCTCACCCGCCGCCGGGAGGGAGCCGACGGATCCCGGGCGATCTTCTGGGATCCGGATCGGGGCGAGGTGGACGCGGACTCGTTGAAGGGGGTGGACGCCCTCGTCCACCTGGCCGGGGAACCCATCAGCGCCGTGCGCTGGACCGAGGAAAAGAAACGCGCCATCCGGGAATCACGGGTGAAGGGGACCGAGCTCCTGGCGCGCACGGTAGCGCAGACCTCCGGGGGGCCCGAATCCCTGATCATGGCCTCCGCAGTGGGCTTCTATGGAGGAAGAAAGGACGAGAGCCTCGACGAGACGTCCGGGCCGGGGAAAGGCTTCCTGGCGGAGACCGTGACAGCCTGGGAGGGAGCCGCCCGGCGGGCCGAGGGTGCGGGTATCCGCGTCGCCAAGATCCGCTTCGGCCTCGTGCTCAGTCCCCGGGGCGGGGCGCTCCCCACGATGCTCTGGGCCTTCAAGGCCGGGGTGGCGGGCCGGATCGGCTCCGGCCGGCAGTACGTTCCCTGGATCGACCTGGACGACGCCGTAGGCATCCTCTTCCACGCCATCATGAACCGGGACGTCCGAGGCGTGCTGAACGGGACGGCCCCGAATCCCGTGACCAATGCGACCTTTACCGACATCCTGGGTCGCGTCCTCCACCGTCCGACGGTCATCCCCGTGCCCTCTCTCGCCGTGAGAGGGATGCTGGGGGAGATGGGGGACGAGCTCCTGCTCAAGGGCCAGCGTGCCCGACCGGTGCGGACCCTGGACTCCGGGTACCGATTTCGGTTCGAGAACCTGGAGGACAGCCTCCGGTACCAGCTGGGACGAGAATAGGGGCCGGACCACCGAACGCCCCGGGTGTTCAGTCCGCGGCGATCTCCCCGGTCGCGGTAGAGGCCAACGGGGTGGCCGCCGATCCGACGGCCCCCGCACGCCGCGCCGCCAGTGCCTCGTCGTGCTGGAGGCCCCGACCGGGCCCGAACCGGACCGAGCCCTTCTCGTTCCAGTCCCACTGGTCCGGGAGCCCCAGATCCCGGGCGATGCACCCGTAGGTCGTCTCTGCGGAGAGCATGACCCCGGGGACTCCGGCACCGGGGTGGGTTCCGGCTCCCACCAGGTAGAGGCCCTCGATGTCCTCGCTCCGGTTCTGTGGCCGGAAGTACGCCGTCTGGGTCAGCTTCGGCTCCACCCCGAAGGCGTTGCCGTACATGGCATTGAGCTCGCCGGTGAAATCGTCCGGAGTCATGACGTGGAGCACGTCCAGGTTCTCCCGCAGGCCCTCGAGCCCCCACTCTTCCAGGAAGTCCAGGACCGTATCGGTGAAGCGGTCCTTGAGGGCCGACCAGTCGATGCCCGATTGGTTGTTGGCCACCGGGATGAGGACATACATGCTCTCGCACCCCTCGGGGGCCATGCCCGGGTCCGTACGGGTCGGCGCATGGACGTACATGCTGAAGTCATCCGGGAGGATCTTCTTCTTGAAGATGTCCCGGATCAGCCCCTTGTACCGCTCAGCCAGAATGAGCGTGTGGTGCTCGAGCTGCGGATACTGCTTCCGGACCCCCAGATAGAGCAGGAAGCAGCTCATGGTGTAGGACTGCCGTTCCACTCGACCGTCGGTCCAGTGCTTCCGGTGCTCTGGAGCGATCAGGTGCTTGTAGGTGTGGCCCACGTCCCCGTTGGAGACCACGATGTCCCCGCCGAAGTACTGGCCGGCGGCCTCGGCACCCACCGCGCGTCCGTTCTCCACACGGATGCTCGTAACCTCGTGGTCCGTACGGATCTCTCCGCCGAGCTCCTGGAAGAGCCTCCCCAACGCCTCCACCAGGGCGTACATCCCACCCCGCGTGAACCACACGCCTCCCTCCCGCTCCAGGTACGGAATCATGAGGTAGACAGAGGGGGCGCTGAACGGGTTTCCACCCACGAAGAGGGGGTGGAACGAATAGATGAAGCGGTGGCGGAAATCCTCGAAGTACTTGCTCACGAAGGAGTACACGGGCCGCCAAGCACCCATCTTGATGACCTGCGGCACGAAGTCCACCATGGACTTGACCGTGTCGAAGGGCTTCGAGCCCAGCCGGTCACCGATGACGGCCTCGTGGATGGGCTCGACGGCGGCCATGAAGTCGTCGAACCGCTGGGCATCCCCCTCGTTGAAGCAAGCCATCTGGGCCTTCATGCGCTCTGCGTCCCCGACGTAATCGAGGTGGGTCCCGTCGTGGAAGTAGATCCGGTAGTAGGGGTCCAGGGGGATCATCTCCACATAGTCGTGGAGAGACCGTCCCGCCGCCTGGAAGATGCTGTCCACGATTCCCGGTGAGGTCACCAGCGAGGGCCCCATGTCGAAGACGTAGTCCTGGTCCACCAGCTGGTAGGCCCGCCCGCCGATCTTCTCCCGCTTCTCGAGGATGGTGGTCTGCACGCCTGCGGCCTGGAGACGGACGGCCAGGGCCAGGCCGCCGAAGCCGCTTCCGATGACAACGGCCCGCTGGGGAGCCGGGGGGGTGGTGTGGCTCATATCGAAGTCGGAATGGATCAGTGCGCGAGGGTCAGGCCCATTCCCGGAAGGGGTTGGCCGGAGAGCTTTCGAAGGGACCACAGACCGCCGGCGCCGAGGATGACCTTCCGACGAAGGCTCGTGTAGGCGCGCTGAGTCCCGTTGTCGTACCCGTTGCGCCGAATCTCCTCGTGGATCCCCTGGTAGACCCGCGCCGCCACGGCCACGGGCCTGCCGTAGAAGCGCGGAAGGGCGGGGATGGCCTCGAAGGCCGAGGCGTAGTGGCGATCGGCCACCGCCATCAACTCCTCCGTGAGATCGATCCACGCCTGATCGACCCGGCCGGTAGCGGCGACGTCGGCGACCTGCCCCCGCGTCACCCCGTGCCGTCTCATCAGGGCCAGAGGAAGGTACAGGCGCCCGCGACGCCAGTCCTCCCCCACGTCACGCAAGATGTTGGTGAGCTGCATTGCATGGCCCAGAGCGTAGGCGCGGGTCAGGAGCTCGGGCTCGTGCCCACCGAAGAGCTCCGTCACCCAGCCCCCCACCACGGAGGCCACGCGGTAGGTGTAGACCTCCAACTCGGCCAGCGTGGAATAGTCCGCCGGCTCCAGGTCCATTCCCACCCCCGTGAGGAGATCGTCGGCGTAGTGGAACGGCGTCCCCGACTCGCGCATCTGCATCATGACCGAGTCGAGCAGCGGAATGGAGACGGCGGCGCCGTCGTAGGCTGCACGCGCCAATCCCCGCCATGCCTCCAACCGGGCTCGCGCTTCGGTCACCGGAACCTCGGCTTCGTCCACGAGGTCGTCGGTGAACCGGCAGAAGGCGTAGACCCCCTCCACGTCGGCTCGGGCCGCAGCAGGGAAGAGAAGGGAGGCGAAGCGGAACGACTTGCTGTGTCGCCCGAAGTAGGCCCCCCACTCCTGAGGGGTTCCGAGGGCCCGCGCCGACTCCGCCACTACCGCCTCGGGCGAAACCTTGCCCAGGGAGGGCTCGCCTCGGGGTGGGAGCGGAGCCGCGACCCCGACGGCCTCTCCAGCCTCCTCCGCCGCCACCTCCGCCTCCAGGCCGGTGCGGGCCACGCGGACCCAGCCGTCCAGGAGGTCCGCCAATCCGTCCGCGTGCCCGAAGACGTCTCGACACCGGGCAACCAGTTCGATGCGTAGCGAATCCAGGCGTGCGAGGCACATCCACATGGGAGAGCGACCGTCGGCCCGGGGTTCGAAGAGGCGGGCGCGAACCTCCTCGTCGGAAAGGCCGAACTCCCTGACGCCCGCCTCACGCAGGACGAACGTGTGCTTCCTCTGACGGTAGTCCTGGAAGGGGGGCTTCCCGGTGTCCGCCGCCGGGCAGTAGTCCAGGAAGTCATCCACCATCTGGTAGAGCGCGCCGATTTCGCACCCCAGGGCCCGCGCCGCTTCGGCGTCCACCGCGGAACACCGGCTCGCCGCCAGCACCGCCGCTGCCCCGAAGAGCTCGCCTGACTTGCCGCGAATGATCGCCTGGTAGTCCTCCTCGTCCAGGACCGTTCCGCTGCTGCGCTCCTGGGCCACCTCCCCCGCCACGGTTCGCTCAACGGCTTCGATGAAGTGGCTGAGGAAGAGGGAGGAGCCCGCCTCCGCCGCAACTCGGTACGAGGCCGTCAGGTAATGATCGCCCAGGACCAGCGCAGGGCCGATTCCGCGCCGGGCCACCACCGTCTCCTCGCCTCGGCGCGTCGCGGCTGCGTCCAGGATGTCGTCATGGAGGAGGGAGGCCTCGTGGACCATTTGAATGGCCAGCGCACCCTGCCAGAATCCGTCGTCGAGTCCCGCCCGGTCCCGGTTCGGCACCAGGGCGGCGGCCACGGTGGGCCGAAGGAGCTTCCCCTCCGGCGCGGGGACGGGGATCCCACTGGCACGGAGTGCCTCCGCCACCCGCCCCAGGCGGGTCTGGATCGCGCTCGGCGTCCACACAGGTCCGGCGGTCCCCGCTTCCGTCACGAGGCCGTCTCGGCCGCCATGGCCTCCGGAGAAGGCCGGGGGACAAGGGAAGATTTCGGCACCGGAGTTCCGAAGAGGCGGAACACCACCCAGGCGACACCCAGAGCCGCCAACGTGGCGCCGACCGAAGCCCAGAGGCCCGCGGCGACCACCATTCCCAGGGGCATCAGGAGCACAGCCAGGTAGTAGCCCAGCGCCCATTCCACCGGGAGGCTACCTGCCCAGTCCAGGCGACGCTGAAGCAGCTCCAACGCTCCCATGAGGATCACACCCGTGAACGCCCATCCGGCGAGGTTGACCCACGGCATCCCGTAGAACGCACCGGGGTTGTCCCAAACCCAGTAGGGTGTCAGGAAGCTCATGGCCGGATCCAAGGCCAGGTCCCAGAGCACCAGGAGGAAGGTGGAAAGGACGATCCGCGCGAGAGTCTGCCGGGCCTCCGGGAACACCCGCCGGGCGACGATCCAGGCCGGCGCGGCCATGAGGAACCAGCTCAGCGGAATCACGAAGGGCACGCGGCCAAGCAGCTTGGTTCCCAAGAGGCCCGTGTAGGAATAGCCCGAGAAGGGGATCCCGAAGCCGGTCCCCACGTGCTCGGCGAGGAAGCTCAGCAAGTAGACCACGCCCAGAGCCGGCAGCCAACGGGCCCCTGCGAACCGGATCAGCGCCACGAACAACACCACTGCCGAGAGGAGAATCTGGGCCCGGGCAAAGATCGGGAAGGACCGCTGGTAGATCCCGATGGCCCAGTCCGTCGGCGGAAGTCGGTCCGGATTGAGCCCGAAGTTCCAGTAGCCCAGGACCGCCACCACTGTGAACGCATACAAGCAGACCAGGGCCAGGACCTCGGGCCTGCGCCCGACCTCCGTAATTCGGCTCATGCAATCTCCCCCACGGTGGCTGCGGTCTCCACCGCCGACCCAAACCCGCTCTCCAGCGCGTCGTGGAACGCCCGGACCGAACTGAAGGCGGCGAGCTCGGCGAAAGGAGCCGCTACATCGCTGAGGTCGACCGAATCCGAGGTCTGCCCTCCCAGCGCGAGCGCGAAAGGATGGGCTTCGTCGTAGAATTCCGCCAGGATCCGGATGCAGCGCTTCATGTCGGCGCCCGACGCCGGCGGCGCGAAGGAGACGCCCACAAGGGAGGCCCCACGGGCCGTCTGCATCGCGGCGAAATCCTCCACGGGGACGTCCGCACCCAGGTAGAAGACCCTCCACCCGCGGCGCTCGAGGGCCAGCCGGATGCAGAGAGATCCGAAGCTGTGCCGATCGCCCTCCATGGCACCCACCACCGCCACCGGCTGGGGCCGGCCGCCATTCAGCGACCGCCTTCCCCGGCGCTGCATCTCGGGTCGGAGCTGCAGGAGAACCTCCAGGAGGGTCTCGGACAGCATGTGCTCTTCCGCCACGCGGAGCTGCCCGGAGCGCCACGCTTCCCCCACGTCCCGCATGAACCCCGCGATCCCGTGATCGCAGAAGTCGGGGAAGGGAATCTGCGGGTGCCGACCCAGCTCCAGGAAGAGGCGAGAGAGGCGCCCGGTGCTCCCCCTGAGGAGCCAACCCATCGCCAGGGCGTGCACGCGATTGTACGACCCGGAGTCCAGCACCTCGTTTACCGCGGTCCACACGTGCCCCTCGTAGGGGGTGAACGGCGTCAGGAACGTGGAGATCTCACGCTCACGGGCCAGAGAAAGGGCATCGGAGAGGTGGATGCGGCGATGTCCACCCCCCGTCTTGTCGAAGGCCAACTCCCCCTCGTTGCACCAACGCTTTACGGTGGATGGATGGACGTTGAAGAGATCCGCCACCTGAGAGGTGGTCAGGAAGAGATCGGAATTGAAACGCTCTGGACTCATTCTGAGACCGATTCGGCGCACGCCGTGACGGGAAGGATACAATAAATTCGTGTGCAGGATGAGATATGATCGTTTTGACTGCGTGTCAAGCGTCCTCCGGCACTCGAAACGTCCATAATCTCGTCTTGGACGCTTTCAGGACCCCTCTGCCCGGATCCAGTTCCCATCGGCATCGAGATCCGGATACGGCTGATCGGTACGTCGGAAGACCGCTGCCTCCCGGGGAAAGGCCCATTCGAAGAGCCTGCGGTGAAATTCCTCCGCAGGGAGGCGGGGACGCTGGTACATCCCGGCATCCGAACGCTGCCGGTGGGCTTCGAAGAGGAGCAGTGCGGTGGCAACGGAGACGTTCAGGGACTGGACCAGGCCTCGCATGGGAATGACCACGTGTTGGTCCGCGGCCTCGAGCCCCTCGTCGCTGACCCCGTACAGCTCCGCTCCCATCATGAGAGCCGTCGGCAGGGTGTAGTCCACCTCTCGGTAGTCCACGGCCCGGTCCGACAGGTGGGCCGCCAGGACGTGGAATCCGGCCTGCTTCAGGTGGCGCACTGCGGCGCCGGTGTCGGAGTGGGGGGTCACCGGGACCCAACGGGCCGCACCGGCGGAAACGCCGTGGTGGAGCGCCGGATCCGAGTCCGGGAGTACAGCGTGCGCCTGGTAGACGCCGACCGCGTCACACGTGCGGAGTATGGCGGAGAAGTTGTGGAGCTTGTTCACCCGGTCCATCAGGACCGTGAGGTCGGGTTGCCGCTCAGAAAGCACGGCCCTCAGGCGACGAAAGCGTTCGGGGGTCATGGAGGTGAGAGATAAGGTGCGCCGGAACTGCGCGCACCCCGTCAGCCGGCCGTCCCCGGAGAACTGCGCCCTCCTCCGACCGCCGGATCTACGGTGACTGCGGCGCGTCGCGGGAGGGCGCTCCGCCCCGGTCCGCCGACCGGGCTCGGGCCCTCGCGTGGGCCTCCGCATGCCCCCGTACCCGTGCCACGCGCCAGAAGCCTGCCGAAACGACCAGAAGGCCGGCCAGGGGGAGAGTCCAACGCAGGTACGCGGTCACCCACTCCAGTGCCTGCTCCACCTGAGCCGAGAGAAGCCAACCCAGGGCCGTGTACGTCGAAGCCCAAAGGAGAAGCGCCAACGCGTCGTAGGCCAGAAAGCGCCTTCGGTCCACCTGGGCGACGGCCGCGGCCGGCCCCACCAGGTTCCCGGCGCCTGGAACGAACTTCGCCACGAGGATGAAGCCGGGCCCCAAGCGGCGAACCTTCGACTCCACCATGAGCACGCACGCGGAAGGGTTGGAAGAAAGCCCGCAGGCCGCATCCACCACCGCCTCACCCTTCCAGCGGACCAGAGAGAAGAGGATCATGTCCGCCAGGAGGCCGCCCGCCGCTGCCGCCGGGATCATGGCGAACGGGTGAAGTCCCTCTACGACGCGGGCCAGTGCGCCTCCGGCCACCAGGAGCGGGGTGCTGGCCACGGGTACACCGATGAACTCCGCGAAGCCGAGGCCGAAGTAAAGTCCGACTCCATGCGCCTCCAGCGCACCGACGATGTTCTCCACGCCGTTCCCCTCCTCCCACCACGTTGGTGCTCAGGCCCGCGTCGGCCCCGAGGCGCCGTCGGACCCCGTCTACGTGAACGAACACACCGCACGGCTTCACGGTTCCCGGCCGAACGCCCGGTTCCCGGCCCCCGGGGCGAGCGGCCCCCGCCCCGGATCACGTCCGTCGGTGGTCCCGAAGCGGCCCTCGTGGCATCTTGATGGGGGAAGGGAGGTGAGGTGGAGAACCCTCCCGCCGCCGGGATGGTGAAACTGGTAAACACAGGGGACTTAAAATCCCCCGGGCGTCACGCCCTTGCGGGTTCAAGTCCCGCTCCCGGCACTCCAGGAGGCACTCGGTCGAGTCGTCCGCGAGGAGTCCGACCCGACGCCCCGCCGCGACCGGCGAAGGCCGGCCGCCCGCCGTTACAGCCGGCAGGTGCGTCCACGCCGGGACTCACCAACGGCCCTGACGATGGCGTTATTGCGTCATCTCGCTGCGGACCCGCCACACCGGACCCGGCACCGAGCCCGCCCCGGCAAGCAGCCTTCCTGTGCAGGACGAAGGAGTCGTCGAAGGGCCCACGCCCTAGAGTGGGTACCGATCCGTGGCCCTGCGGAATCTCGATCGATGCGTCGCGGGTCCCGAACTCTCACGCCGGTCCCCCGCCCACGGATAGTCGCCGCCCGCGTCTCCTCGGGCGGCCCGGGCTGCGAGTTGGACCGTCATGGGGGAAAGCTCGATCCCCAGCTCCTTCTCGGCCCTCTGCTGGAAACGGACGAACTCCGTGAAGGCGGCGCTTCGGTTTCCCGATCGGACGAGGAGCGAGATGATTCTCCGGAGGGTCGGCTCGTCGAACGGATCGAGCTCGAGAGCCCGACGCCACCAGTAGAGCGCGCCCGCCGCATCGTGATGGGCCTCGGCCACCCGGGCCAGCTCCTCTGCGGCCCGGGCCGCGAGGTTCCGGATCCGAGCCCGCTCCTCCTCGACCCAGAAGCAGAACTCCGGCGCTTCCGAGACGTGGAATCCCGCCAGGAAATCGTCCCGGTAGAGCTTCAGCGCCGCCGCCGGAGCACCGGCCTGCAACGAGCGCATGAAGAGGTCCAGCTCGGACACGAGCAGGGACCGGTTGACCGAGACGTGGGCGGATCCGACTCCGTTGAGAATCTCGGGGCCCAGCTCGCGACGGATCACGAAAAGGCCCTGGCGGAGGGCATTGAAGGCCCGGTGGGAGTCGGCCTCGGGCCAGAAGAGGGCCACCAGGTCGTCCCGCGTCCGGGGCGCGCGCTCCTCGCTGCACGCCAGGTAGAGAAGGAGGGCGAAGCGCTTGGTCTGCCTCACCAGCCGCAAAGGTTCGGCGCCCTCCCCCTGGTAAAGGGCAGGGTCGCCAAAGACCTGTAGTCTGATCATCGTTCGCGCGTCCGTCGCCAGGGAAAGCTGCCGCAAGAGCGGACGCGCGAACCAGGTCCGATGGCTTGGACCTGCCTCACGCCCCGTCGACGCCGGCCTGGGTAGGGCCCGCTCCGAGGTACATGCGACCCCGGGTGTCGACGAATCGAACGGGCTCCCTCACCCGTCCGCGTCCACTCCCTCGACCTCTCGGCTTGCAAGAATAGAGCCATTGGGGAGGCCACGATCCCGCCGCTCAGCACGGCGGCCCGAGGGGTGAAAAGGGAACCCCACCCAACGGGTCCCGTCGGCCAGGTCGAGCGGACGGCAGGCCGCCCTTTCGATCACCGGTTGCAGCGGGGAGCAGGGGGCCCCAACGCCAGCGAGGCGACCCCCCTCGGGAGCCGCCTCGCCATGGATCACGCAGCCAGCGCGTGATGGATGCCGTGTCGGGCGATCAGAAGTAGTCCATCCTCGTGAACACCACCGTCCCCACGGGCTGCTCCACCGTGATGGTGGCGCTGGTGAAGGTGAGATCCACGATGATCTCGTCCCAGTTCGGGTTCGGGCAGTCCGGCGCGCCAGGAATGGGCGAGACGGGCGCCAGCGTCTCCACCGTAAAGGTCACGTTGCCGTTCTTGATCTCCTCCGCCGGGATCGACGTCGTGCCCGTCACGGAAATGGGCGCGGGGTTCTGTCCCGGTGCCTGGTTTCCGCCCTGGTTCTGGCAGACGGCGTCGACGTTCGCCATGGCGTCCAGGGTCACCAGGATGTCTTCGTTGCCGAGACCGGAGAGCGAAGCCTTCGCCACGAGGGTGAGGCCGGCATCCCGATAGGTAGGCGCCGCCTTCTTGCCACCCTTCAGGTGGACGCTGGCAAGCGAGGTGGGCAGGTCGAGGCCGTCCTCGACGGCGACCGGAGTGTCCTGGCACGACGCGGCGGCCACGAGCAGGCCGCAGGTTGCGATTGCCAGGAGGGTCTTGGATCTCATGGAGCCCTCCGTTTGGGGTGTGGATGCACCACGGGACGCGAGCCCGCCGCAACACCCCACCCGTGGGTGCTCTCGATGGGTGAAGGGCGGACTCACGTCCACAGGTGGCGGCGAAGCTAGTGGTCAGGCGTTACGGCAGCGTTACGCCCCGCGGGGAAAGAGAGGGGGAAGACTCCGGGGAGGGAAGGAGGCCGCTCCCCCGGCTCGCGGTCGCTCCTCCCACCCGGGACCGGGACCAGCGGAGCCTGTGTCACAGCGCCGATGATACCTGACCCTTGCTGCGCCATATGTTCCGTGCAGGATTGTAAGAGAGCGGAGCGAAGTAGCACGACGTAGCGCCCCGGACACCGGGCTCCGATTTTTTTGTCGGATGCATCCGGGTCCGGGGTCTCGTGCTTTCCCGGGCACACCATCTCTCTGCCGGGCCTCGGACCGGGGTCCGTTCCGAGGCGGGTCCAGCGCTCGCCGTCCTCCCGCACCTCCCAGCACCCGGGGCACCGGCTCGGCTCCCCCGATGCAATTCGAGGAAGGCCTGGCGCCCGATAATTCCATGCGGAGTTCGCCGACCGAGCGCGATATATTTGAAGGGTGACGACCCGTTGGACGTTCAGGCTCGGGACGCGGCATTCGGGACGAGGGAAGGCCGCGGCCCGGAGGAGTCTGCCTCCCTTCGCACGCAGCCCTCGAAGCCGTTCATCGTCGCGCTGACCGAGCACGGCCGTTCACCCCTCCGGGACGCGGTCGCGGCGGCCCGGACTCCTAAACAGGAGAGGCATCCAGGATGCGAGTGGTGGTGGCACTTGGAGGCAACGCCCTGGTCACGCCGGGGAAGGAGATCGAATACGCCGGCCCGGCCCACGTTGGCCGCGCCGCCGAGTCTGTGGCGGCCCTGGCCCGGTCTCACGAGTTGGTGGTGACCCACGGCAATGGCCCGCAGGTAGGTCTTCTGGCCCTTCAGTCGGAGGCGTACGATCCCGGCCATCCCACCCCGCTGGACGTCCTGGGTGCCGAGTCCGAGGGGATGATCGGATACCTTCTGGAGCGGGAGCTGCGCAGCCGCATTCCGGATCGGGACGTGGCGACCCTGCTCACGCAGGTGGAGGTACGGCCCGATGACGAGGCCTTCCTGCGCCCCACCAAGCCCATCGGCCCCACCTACACCGAGGAGGCGGCACAGCGCCTCTCCCGGAAACGGGGATGGCAGGTGGCGCCCAACAGCCACGGCTGGCGTCGCGTGGTGCCCTCTCCACGGCCGGTGACCATCCTCGAGTCGGACACCATTCGCCTCCTGATGGACCACGGAATCGTCGTGGTCTGTGCGGGGGGCGGCGGGATTCCGGTGCTCGTGGACGAATGGGGCGGGATCCGCGGCGCGGAGGGGGTGGTGGACAAGGACGCCACCGCCGCACTTCTGGGTCGGGTGGTGGGCGCCGACGCGCTGCTCCTGCTCACCGACGTGGCGGGGGTCATGGAGGGGTGGGGAACGGCCGACGCCAGGCTCGTGGATCGGATGACGGTGGAGGAGGCGCTGGCCTTCCCGGCGCCGGAGGGATCCATGGGCCCCAAGCTTCGAGCCTGTGCCGAGTTCGTCTCTTCCTCCGGTGGTTTCGCGGCGATTGGCGCCCTGGAGGACGGCGTGGAGGTCCTGGAGGGACGACGGGGGACCCGGATCGCGGCCGACTAG
>CP070829.1:2181512-2206119 GCA_020344755.1 Gemmatimonadales bacterium | reverse complement strand
CGGTACGGCCCCTACGTGCGGAAGGGCAAGACGTTCGCCTCCCTCCCGGACCACGAGTCCATGTTCACCGTCTCACTGGAGGAGGCGGAGCGGCTCATCAAGGAGAAGGTGAAGGGAGGTGGCCGTCGGGTGCTCCGTGACCTCGGGACACACGCCGCTTCGGGGAACCCGATCCAGGTGCTGGAAGGGCGGTACGGGCCCTACGTGACCGATGGGCGCATCAACGCCACCCTCCCCAAGACCATGGACCCGGGGGAGGTGGACCTGGAAACCGCAGTGGACCTTCTGGCCAAGAAGGCGGCCCGGGGCGGTGGGCGGCGCCCCGGAAAGGGGGCAGCGGCGAAAAAGGGCCGTAAGGCGGCCGGGACCGGGAAGGGGTCGGCGACGAAGACCACCTCCCGCAAAAAGCGCTCGTGATGCAAGAGGGCCCGGTCACGGTGGTGGGGGGCGGCCTCGCCGGGTGTGAGGCGGCGCTGGGCCTCGCCCGACGCGGGTGGCAGGTCCGGCTCGTGGAGATGCGGCCGGTCCAGCCCACCGAAGCGCACCAGACGGAGGGCCTGGGGGAGCTGGTCTGCACCAACTCCTTCAAGAGCGAGGACCCTTCGAACGCTCACGGTCAGTTGAAGCGTGAGATGCGGCTCCTGGGCTCCCTCCTGCTCACCAGCGCCGATGCGACCCGGGTTCCGGCAGGATCGGCACTGGCGGTCGACCGCCACCTCTTCAGCCGGGTCATGACCGAGGCCGTGGAGTCCCATCCCCGGATCCTGGTGGTACGCCAGGAAGTCACGGAGCTGCCGGCCGGACCCGCGATCGTGGCCACCGGCCCCCTCACTTCAGGTGCCCTCTCCGCGTCCATCCAGGAGGCGCTGGGGGACGAAGGCCTGGCCTTCTTCGATGCCATCGCCCCCATTGTGCACCGGGACTCGCTGGACGAATCCATCGTCTTCGAGGCCGGGCGCTTCGACGAATCAGGGGACTACCTGAACTGCCCCATGGACCGGGGGGAGTACGAGGCCTTCATCCGGGCCTTGAAGGAGGCCGATGTCCACGAGGGGCACGACTGGGACGCGGTCCCCTACTTCGAGGGGTGTCTCCCCATCGAGGTCATGGCCTCCCGGGGTGAGGATACGCTCCGGTTCGGTCCCATGAAGCCCATCGGCCTGCAGGACCCCCGCACCGGGGCGCGTCCGTGGGCGGTGGTCCAGCTCCGGCGCGAGGATCGTGCCGGCCAGATGTGGAACATGGTGGGGTTTCAAACCCGCCTGCGCATCGGCGAGCAGCGCCGGGTCTTCACCGGGATCCCGGGTCTGGCCGAAGCCGAGTTCCTCCGGTGGGGATCGATCCACAGGAACAGCTATCTCCGGTTTCCGGCCTGTCTGAGTCCTCACGGCGCCATGCGAGACCGCCCGGATCTCATCTTCGCCGGTCAACTCACCGGAGTGGAAGGGTACACCGAGTCCGCGGGAAGCGGGATCCTGGCCGCCGTGAACCTGGATCGGGTGCTCCGGGGTCTGCCGCCCGCCGTTCCCCCGGCCACCACCATGATGGGCGGCCTCATGCGCTATCTCCGTGAATCGGATCCGTCGCACTTCCAGCCCATGAACTCCAACTGGGGCCTGGTGGACCCCCTGGATCAGCGGGTGCGGAACAAACGGATGAAGCGGGAGCGTCTGGGCGCACGGGCGCTCCGGGACTTCCGGGCCTGGATGGCGGAGCACGACCTGGAGGAACAGGTGCCTGCGTCGTCGCTTCAGGGGGTGGGCGGCGATGGCGACGGGGCGGGAGCCGACGGAGCACCCCACGGGGTGGCTGCGGCGCCGTGACCGGGAGCCCGGGAGACGGCACCCCTGAAGGCCCGGCCCGCGCGGCCGTGGAGGAATTCCTCCGGCACCTGGAGCAGGGTCGGCAGCTCTCACCCCACACCATCACGAGCTACCGGAGGGACCTGGACGACCTGGGCGGGTTCCTCTCTCACCACCTGGGCTCCTCCGAATGGGGGTGGAACTCGGTGGACCGGCTCACCCTGCGGGCCTTCCTCGGGTGGCTTCGGCGGCGGCGCCTGGCCCGTCGGACCGTGGCGCGCAAGCTGTCGGCGGCGCGGAGCTTCTTTCGGTTCCTGCACCGGGAGGGCCGGCTCCCGGCCAACCCGGCCCGGGGGCTTCGCGCTCCGCGGCAGGAACGACGCCTTCCGGGGCACCTCTCCATGCGGGGGGTGGAACGGGTCTTCCGGGTTGCCGAGGATCGGGCTTCGGAGAACACCCTGCAGGGGACGCGGCTCCTTCTCATCCTGGAGATCCTGTACGGTAGTGGCCTGCGCCTTTCTGAGCTGCACGACCTGGACCTGACCGACATGGACCGGGGCGTGGCGCAGGTGAAGGTCCGGGGAAAGGGGCGGAAGGAGCGGATCGTGCCTCTCACCCGGGCCACACTGACCGCCCTGGGGCGGTACGAGCTCCGCCGCGCGGAGGTGGCCCGGAGCGGACGGTCGGCCGACGCCAGGGCCCTCCTCGTAACCGCGGCGGGCCGGCGCCTCTCTCGCCGCGCGATTCAGCGAGCCATCGAAGGTCTCCTTCAGGCCGCTGGCGAAGGGAGCGATCTCGGGGTCCACTCCCTCCGGCACACCTTCGCGACCCATCTCCTGGAGCAGGGAGCGGACCTGATGGGGGTGAAGGAGCTCCTGGGACACGCCTCCCTCTCCACGACCCAGATCTACGCTCACTCCACCAGCGAGCGCCTCAAGCAGGTCTACCGCCAGGCGCACCCGCGGGCGGAATAGCCTCCCCCGGGGCTCCCGAATCCCAACGCCGGCTCCGGTGGAGAGCACTGGTTCCTGCCAAGACGGCAGGCTGTTAGCTTTCCATCCCCGGATTCCGGGAGGTCGAACCCCCACCCCCAAGCGGGGAGTTTTCATGCCGAGCAGGGAGATCCGCTCCACCACGGTGGTCGCGGTACGGAAGGACGGACAGGTGGCGCTGGCGGGTGACGGCCAGGTGACCATGGGTGACACCGTCGTGAAGACCCAGGCCCGCAAGGTCCGTCCGCTCCGGGACGGAGAGATTCTCGCGGGTTTCGCGGGAGCGGTCGCCGACGCCTTCACCCTCTTCGAACGCCTTGAGGAGAAGCTGGAGCGGTATCCCGGCAACCTGGCGCGGGCCGCCGTGGAGCTGGCCAAGGAGTGGCGGACCGACCGATACCTGAGGCGCCTGGACGCCATGCTCGTCGTGGCCGATCGGGACCAGATCCTCCTGGTGAGCGGCACGGGCGACGTGATTCAACCGGATGACCAGATCGCCGCCATCGGCTCCGGAGGGTCCTACGCCCTGGCGGCGGCCCGGGCATTGGCGGAGCACTCGTCTCTCTCCGCCGGGGAGATCGCTCGCGAAGCGCTGCGCATCGCCGGGGAGATCTGCATCTACACCAACACCGACATCACCCTCCTCGAGTTGGCGGGAAGGGCGAAGGCCGAATGACCGAACGCATGGAGTCCGAACAGCACGAGCCCGATACGGTGGGGCTCGAGCCCGAGCAGCGCGTGCCCGAAACCGTGGGGACCGAACCGGAGCAGAGCGAGTCCGAAACCGCGGAGCTCGAGCCGGAGCAGGACGCGCCGGGCGCGCTACCGGGCGAGCCGGGGGATGACCCGGATCGGTGGCTTTCTCCTCGAGAGATCGTGGCGGAGCTCGACGCCTATGTCGTGGGCCAGGCCGACGCGAAGCGGGCGGTGGCCATCGCCCTCCGGAATCGGTGGCGACGGCAGCGCGTCCCCGAGGACCTGCGCGATGAGATCGTGCCCTCGAACATCATCCTCATCGGCCCCACCGGAGTGGGAAAGACGGAGATCGCCCGCCGCCTCTCCCGGCTCGCCGGAGCGCCGTTCGTGAAGGTCGAGGCCAGCAAATTCACGGAGGTGGGGTACGTGGGCCGGGACGTGGAGAGCATGATCCGCGACCTGGTGGACATGTCGGTGAACATGGTCCGGGCGGAGCGGGAAGACGACGTGGCGGAGATCGCGGAGGGCCGAGCCGAGGAGCGGCTCCTGGACCTCCTCCTCCCGGGAAGCACCCCGGGGCCCGAGGGCGGGGAGGGCCCGAGCGGGGAGCAGCCGAAGGAGGGCGTGTGGGTGGCAGGGCCTGCGGGGGTACAGCCCGGAAGCGGCGAGCCCGAGTCCCTGGAGGAGCGGCGCAGTCGTACGCGGGAGAAGCTGAGAACCCTTCTCCGGGACGGGAAGCTCGAGGACCGCGAGGTGGAGATCGAAGTCACCCAGGCGCCGCCCATCGAGGGAATGATGTTGCCCATGGGCGGGACGGACGGGATGGACTTCAACCTCACCGAGATGCTCCAGGACATGCTCCCCAAGAAGACCAAGCAGCGACAGGTCACCGTGGCGGAGGCTCGGCGCATCCTCTTCCAGGACGAGTTGGACAAGCTCGTGGACATGGACGAGGTGGTGAACGAGGCTCTGAACCGCGCGGAGGACATGGGGATCGTCTTCCTGGATGAGATCGACAAGGTGGCAGGCCAGCGGTCCGGGGTCGGCCCGGACGTGAGCCGGGAGGGGGTACAAAGGGATCTCCTTCCCGTGGTGGAGGGAAGTACCGTCCAGACGAAGTACGGGCTGGTCCGGACCGATCACATCCTGTTCGTGGCCGCCGGGGCCTTCCACGTGAGCAAGCCGTCGGACCTCATCCCCGAGCTCCAGGGTCGCTTCCCGATCCGCGTCGAGCTGCACTCCCTGGGCGAGGAGGAGTTCGTCCGGATCCTCAAGGAGCCCCGCAACGCGCTCCTCAACCAGTACGCGGCTCTCGTGGAGACGGAGGGTGGGAAGCTCACCTTCACCGACGACGGGGTGGCGGAGATCGCCCGCATCGCCACCGAGCTGAACGACCGGATGGAGAACATCGGGGCCCGCCGCCTCCAGACCGTCATGACCACGCTTCTGGAGGAGACCCTCTTCCAGCTGCCGGATGGTTCGGAGCCGGAGATCCTGGTGGATGGAGCGTTCGTGCGCAGCCGCCTGGAGGAGGTGGCCGCCGACGAAGACCTGAGGAGGTATATCCTGTGACCTCGACGACGGACTCCAAGCGGGACTTCCTGAGCATCACCGATCTCACCCGTGAGGAGCTACTCGATCTCCTGAGCCTCGCCCAGCGGATGCGGCGGGGCCAGGAATCCGGCAAACCCCTGGCCGGGAAGACCCTGGCCATGATCTTCCGCAAGAGTTCGACCCGGACCCGGGTGAGCTTCGAGGTGGGGACCTTCCAGCTGGGTGGACACGCCCTCTTCCTTTCGGATCAGAGCAGTCAGATGGGCCGGGGCGAGAGCGTGCACGATACGGCCCAGGTCCTCAGCCGGATGGTGGACGGAATCATGATTCGGACCTTCGCCCACCGGGAGGTGGAGGAACTGGCCCGCCACTCCACGGTCCCCGTCATCAACGGACTGACCGACCTCCTGCACCCGTGCCAGCTGCTGGCGGATCTCCAGACCATCCAGGCCGAGTTCGGGGATGACTTCCAGCGACTGTCGGTGGCCTGGGTCGGCGACGGGAACAACATGGCGAATTCGTGGCTCAACGCTGCGGCCACCCTGGGGTTCGAGCTGCGCCTGGCCTGTCCGGAGGGATACGATCCGGACCCCGCCATTCTCGAGTTCGCTCGGAACGCAACCCGTGTCGTCCTCACTCGGGATCCCCGCGAGGCGGCCGAGGGCGCCCACGTGGTCACCACCGACGTGTTCGCGTCCATGGGCCAGGAGGAGGAAGCGGAGACCCGCCTCCGTGACTTCCAGGGCTTCTGCGTGGACGGGGCGCTCATGGACCGCGCGGACCGGGCCTCCATCTTCCTCCACTGCCTCCCGGCCCACCGGGGTGAAGAGGTGACCGCAGAGGTCATCGACGGGCCCCGCTCCCGGGTCTTCGACGAGGCTGAGAACCGCCTGCACGCCCAGAAGGCCCTTCTGGCCAAGCTCATGGGAGAAGGCTCGTGAACGCCCCGTCTCTCCATCCGCCCCTCGGGTACCCGGGAGGATTCGCCCATGTCCGGTGAGCTTCAGATGACCCCGCTCCACGCCGAGCACGTGGCGTTGGGTGGCAAGATGGTCCCCTTCGCCGGCTTCGAGATGCCGGTCCAGTACTCCACCGGAATCACGGCGGAGCACCGTGCGGTTCGTGAGGCGGCCGGTCTCTTCGACGTCTCCCATATGGGGGAGTTCGAGATCCGCGGCCCCGAGGCCGAGGCCCTGGTACAGAAGATCACGGTGAACGACGTGACCCGGGTGGAGGTGGGCCAGGCCCAGTACTCCGCCATGACCCTGGCGGACGGCGGGATCATCGACGATCTCATCGTCTACCGGTTTGCCGACCGGTTCATGCTCGTGGTGAACGCCTCCAACCGGGCGAAGGACTGGGCCTGGGTGACGAAGCACGCCGGGGGAATGGAGGTGGAGATCGCCGACCGTTCGGACGAGTACGCGCTGCTGGCACTCCAGGGCCCGGCGGCCCGGGAGATCCTGAGGCCCCTCTCCAGTGTGGATCCCGACTCGGTGGGCTACTACCGCTTTTCCGAGGGGCGGGTCGCCGGAGTTGACGCCGTCATTTCCGGCACCGGATATACGGGCGAGGACGGATTCGAGCTGTACATCGCTGCCGGCGACGCATCGGAGCTGTGGGCCGCTCTCCTGGAGGCCGGTGCCCCCGTGGGCCTGATTCCCGCCGGGCTGGGTGCCCGTGACTCGCTCCGACTCGAGGTCGGGTACGCACTCTACGGCAACGACCTGGACGAGGAGCACACCCCCCTGGAGTCGGCGCTGGGGTGGATCACCCGGCTCGATTCCGGTGACTTCGTGGGCCGTGACGCCATCGCTCGCCAGAAGGAGGCGGGGGTGCCGACCCGGCTGGTGGGGCTCCGTCTCGAGGCCCGGGGCTTCCCGCGCCCCGGGTATCCCGTGGTTGCGGAGGGGAGACCCGTGGGAAGGGTGACCAGTGGCACGGTCTCGCCTTCCCTGGGGGAAGGGATCGCCCTGGCCCGGGTGGAGGCTGGATTCCACACGGCCGGTACGGCGTTGGCCGTGGAGATCCGGGGAAAGGAGGTCCCGGCGGTGGTCCAGCGCCCCCCCTTCTACGCTGAGGGCTCCATCCGACGGTGAGGCTCCGGGTGGCGGTGCTGACGGTGAGCGACGGGTGCGCAGCGGGTGTGCGAGAGGACACCAGCGGCGCCTTCCTGGAAGGTTGGGTCGCATCAGCGGGTCACGTGTTGGCAGCCCGGGCGGTGGTACCGGACGACCGGCTCGCCATCACCCGTACACTCCTGAGCTGGGCGGACGGCGGCGAGACCGACCTCATCCTCACCACCGGGGGCACGGGATTCGGCCCGCGGGACGTGACTCCGGAAGCCACCCGCCCCGTCCTCGAGCGGGAGGCCTCCGGATTGGCGGACTCCGTGCGCCGGAAGGGCGAGGTGTCCACTCCCTACGCGCCGTTGTCCCGCGGGCTCGTCGGGACCCGAGGTGGGGTGGTCGTGGTCAACCTCCCTGGAAGTCCGGGAGGGGTGAAGGACGGAATCCGCGCCCTGGGCGATCTGCTCCCCCATGCGGTGGAGCTGGCCCAGGGGGGGCGTCCCGCCCATGCACCCCCCGGTCGCCCGCCCGGGGACGGGGAGGATCGGCCGTGACGGAACACGTCCTCATCTCGACCCACGACCTGGGACGTGCCGGTGACCTCCGTCAGGCCTTCCAGGGCGATGGCTACACCGTGGAGCTGGTGACCCCCGAGGAGGTGCTGGAGCCCCGGGAGGATACCCACCTGCTGGTCCTCACGGTGGCCCTGCAGGCCGGAGAGGAGCCCCCGCTCCTTCGACAGGCACGGGGGGTGGACTCGCTGGCCGTGCTGGCGTTCCTGGCTTCCGATGGGCCCGTCCCCGAGGAGCTGCCCCCGGGAGTGAGCGAGCTCTTCTCTCCCGAAGCGACTCCCGACGAGGTGGTTTTGGTGGCCCGCCGGCTCCTGGGGCGGCACCGTCTACAAGAGGCCACGGGCATCGTCGGCGAGACGGATGCCATGCGTGAGGTCATGGAGCGCGTGGTGCAGATCGCTCCGGTCTCCTCTACCGTCCTCATCACCGGCGAGTCGGGGACGGGGAAGGAGCTCGTGGCGCGAGGGATCCACGCCCTCTCCCCGCGGCGCCACAAGCCCTTCATCGCGGTGAACGTGGCCGCCATTACCGAGACGCTGCTCGAGAGCGAGCTGTTCGGGCACGAGAAGGGGGCCTTCACCGGTGCCATCGATGCCCGGCGAGGCTTCTTCGAGTTGGCGCACGGTGGGACCATCTTCCTGGACGAGCTCGGCGAGATGCCACTCGCCATCCAGACGAAGCTCCTGAGAGTCCTGGAGGAGCGTGAGTTCCTGCGTGTGGGGGGCGAGAAGCCGATTCGGGTGGACGTCCGCATCATCGCCGCCACGAACCAGGACTTGAGGCAGCTCGTCGCGACGCGGGAGTTCCGGAAAGACCTCTACTACCGGCTCAACGTGCTGCATATCGAGCTCCCTCGTCTGCAGGAGAGGCGTTCGGACATCCCCATCCTGGTCCGGAGGTTCATCCAGGACGTGTCGGATCGAAACGACCGCCCCTTCGTGGGGATCTCCCTGGAGGCCATGGAGATCCTGAAGAGCTACCACTGGCCCGGGAACATCCGGGAGCTCCGGAATCTGGTGGAGAGCATGGTGATCCTGGCGCCGGGCCGAGTCATTCAGCCTTCCGACATCCCCCTGGAAGTTCGCTCTCCGGACCGAAGCCGCCCCGACCTCCTCCCGGCCCCCATCTCGCGAGGTGGAGCGGGAGAGGGGAGCGACGGGTCCCTACGGCCTCAGCTGGAGTTCATCTTCCGTACCCTGGTGGAGCTGCGGGTGGACGTGGACGACCTGAAGAAGGACTTCGAGGCGTACCGGGCCGGGATGCCCACCCTTCCCCCTCCGGCGGAAGTGGGTGGACTCCTGGGCCGTGGGTCCGGGGGATCCGGTGGGGAACGGTCCGTGGCGCACCTCACCGAGCTGGACGTGGTGGACGTGGGTCCGGGGAGCGAGGTCGCCGAGGAAGCCCCCCCTGCCGATGCCTCCGGCGTCGTGGTCTATCGGCCGGGGATGACCATGGAAGACATGGAGCGGGAGGCCATCTCCGCGGCGCTTGCGGAGGTGGGGGGGAACCGACGGAAGGCGGCCGAGCTCCTGGGGATCGGTGAGCGGACCCTCTACCGGAAGATCCGGAAGTTCGGCCTGGACGGCTGACCGCCGCTCCGGGCCCGCACTCGGGCTCGCTCTGCGTCGATTCGGGGGAGGATGCTGGACCACGCGCCGCTCCGGGCGCCTGCCACCTCCACGACCAGGGGCATCTCCAGGTCCACCTCGGGGGAGAAGAGGTAGACGGCCTGTTCGGCCCTCTGTTGGGCCAGTCGGGTTCCCCACCCCGTGGTGAGGGCTCGGACCCGGACGGGGCGGAACACCCGCCCACGGTTCTCGAGGCTCACGCTCCCTGGTTCGAATGGCGCGCCGCCCGGTTCCTCCGTAAAGACCGACACGAGGAACGCCACCCCGTCGCCCGCCGCGAGGGAGGTCAACGACTCCAGACGCCGCCGGGTGTCCGGAGCCGTCAGTCGGACGATGCCCGAATCCAGAGGTGTCAGCCGGACCTGCACGACCCCACTCCGGAGCTCGATGGTGATCTCTTCCTGGCGCAGTGATCCCTGGGTGGCACGGGCAGCGGGGGTCGCCTCCCCGGCGTCTCCTGCGGTCGGTGCACCCGCCGGCCCGCCGCCCTCGGGGTAGGGGGCCGCGCACCCGCCGGCCCACGCCCCGCCCACCAGGAGGGTGCCCAGCAACCGCCAGTGCCTCCGCGGCCCGTTCATTCCTCCTCCAGGAGGGTCGTGATGGCCTCCAGGAGGGTCTCCCGGCCTTCCCCGGTCCGGGACGACACGGCCACCATCTGCTCGGCATCGATTCCCAGCTTCTCACGAGCGTCCCGGAAGGCGCGCTCCCGCTGGGCCGACTTCAGCTTGTCCACCTTGGTAAGCACCACCAGGGTGGGAATCCCCAACTCCGCCAGATAGTCCAGCATCTCCAGGTCCTGGGGCGTGGGCTCACGGCGGCAGTCCACGAGGTGCACGACGCCGCGGAGGCCCTCGCTCCGGGAGAGGTACCCTTCCACCAGGCCCTTCCACTGGTCACGTAGCTTCTTGGGCACCTTCGCGTACCCGAAGCCCGGGAGGTCCACCAGGAAGAAATGGTCGTTGACCCGGTAGAAGTTCACGGCCTGGGTCTTCCCGGGCTGTCCGGACACGTGCGCGATCTTGGAGCGGTGGCGCCGAAGGACGAGGTTGATGAGCGAGCTCTTCCCCACGTTCGATCGACCGGAGAAGGCCACCTGCGGAAGGTCACCGGGCATGGGGCCATCGGGGGTGGCCAGCGTTCCGGCGTACTCCACGGTGCGGATCTTCACCGTGGCCCCGTCGTCGTCCGGACGAGGGTCGTGTGGCACCGAGTCGGGGATCCCCATCCCCATCTCCTCCTGCGTCGCCTCACTGGGAGAGGGAGATCCCGGGCTCGTCGGGAAGCTCCCTGCCGTGCGCGGCATTGAGCCCCGGAAGGGCGGTGGCCAGCACCTGGTCCATGTCCCGTACCGGGACGAACCGGATCCCGTCCCGGACCTCCTGGGGCAGGAGCTCCAATTCGGGGACGTTGGCGGCGGGGAGGACCATGGTGGTGATGCCGCTCCGAAGCGCCGCCACCGCCTTCTCGCGGATCCCACCCACGCCCAGCACCCGACCCCGCAGGGTGATCTCTCCGGTGAGGGCGACCTCGGCGGGAGACGGGACCCCGGTGAGCGCGCTCACCAGCGCAACGGCCATGGTGATCCCGGCGGAGGGGCCGTCCTTGGGGGTGGCTCCCTCGGGGATGTGGACGTGCACGTCCAGATTCTGGTGGAAGTCCGGTGCCAGACCCAGGATCCTGGCCCGTGACCGCGCATAGGTGACGGCCGCCATGGCCGACTCCTTCATGATGTCGCCCAGCGTCCCGGTGAGACGCACCTCGCCGCTCCCGGCAACGGCGGCCACCTCGACGCTCAGCACCTCCCCTCCCGCCGAGGTCCACGCGAGCCCGTTGGCCATCCCGGTGCGGTCGGCACCCGCCTCTTCCTCCTCCGGCGGCAGGTACGGGGGAGGCCCCAGGAGGGCTCGGAGGTCGTCGGGTTCGATGACCCGGGCGGTGCCTGTCGCCGTCTTCCCTTCTGCCACGCCCCGGGCGAGCTTCCGCGCCACCCGCGAGATCTGTCTTCCCAGCTCCCGTACCCCCGCTTCCCGGGTGTAGAGGCGGATGACCTGGGCCACCGCGGCGTCGCTCAGGGAGAATACGTCCCGGGGGAGGCCATGGTCGGCCTCGTGCTTGGGCCAGAGGAACCGCTGGGCGATGACGAGCTTCTCCGTATCCAGGTATCCGGGGAGCCGGATCACCTCCATGCGGTCGCGAAGGGCCTCGGGAATCCCCTGCATGGTGTTGGCCGTGGCCAGGAAGAGGACGCCCGAGAGGTCGTAGTCCAGCTCCAGATAGTGGTCCTGGAAGGTGTGATTCTGCTCCGGGTCGAGGACTTCCAGAAGGGCTGCCCCCGGATCTCCGTGGGAGTCCCGGGCCATCTTGTCCACCTCGTCCAGGAGGAAGACGGGGTTGGTCGTCCCCACCTTCCGCATCCCCTGGATCACCCGACCAGGGAGGGCTCCCACGTAGGTGCGCCGGTGCCCCCGGATCTCTGCTTCGTCCCGGACTCCACCCAGGGAGGCCCGGACGAACTCCCGGCCCAGAGCCCGCGCGATGCTCCGGCCCAGGGAGGTCTTCCCTACGCCCGGGGGGCCCACGAGGCAGAGGATCGGCCCCTGCATCTCACCCACCAGGGACAGGACGGCGATGTAGTCCAGGATGCGTTCCTTGACCTCCGCGAGCCCGAAGTGTGCCTCCTCCAGCACCTGGGCGGCGTGGGGCACATCCGCGTTGTCCGCGCTGCGTCCACTCCAGGGAAGCCCCAGGATCCAATCCAGGTAGGTGCGGATCACCGCGGCTTCCGGAGCTACGGGGTTCAGCTTCCGGAGGCGCCCCAATTCCCGCTCCGCACGGTCACGGGCCTGATCCGGAAGGTGGAGATCCTCAACCTGGCGCTCCAGCTCGACCCACTCCTCGCCGGCGTCGGAGCCGAGCTCTCGCTGGATCGCCTTCAGCTGTTCGCTCAGGTAGATCTGTTTCCGGTCCGAGTCCATCTGCCGGCGGATCTGATCGTCGAGCCGCTCCTCGATGCGGAGGATCTCGAGCTCCCTGGCCAGGACCGACCCGAGCAGCTCCAGGTGGGCCGGCAGATCCGGCGTCTCGAGGAGCTCCTGCTTCTCGGGGGGCGAGAGGAGAATGTGTCCGGAGATCAGGTGAGCTTTCCGGACCCTGTCCTGCGTCTCCAGGAGCGTGTTGGGGAGGTCCGAGGGGACCCGGTCGTGGAGGCGCGCATAGTCCCCGAAGGAACGATCCACGGAGCGGGACAGCGCCTCCACGTCCGCGGTGATCTGGGCCGGGTCCTCGACCTCCTGAAGAGCGTGCAGACCCACACGAGCCCGGAAATGCTCCGCGCCGGGGAGGAACTGCTCCACCCGGGCCCGACCGAGCCCCTCCAGCACCACTCTCGAGGTTCCGTCGGGCAGCGTCGTGACCTGTACGGGGCGGGCCAGCGTGCCCACGGTGAAGAGGTCCCCTTCCTTGGGCGCCTCCACGGAAGCCTCCCGTTGGGCCAGGAGCAGCAGGTGCCCCCCCCGATCCCGGGCCTCCTCGAGCGCCCCCAGGGAGCGGGGTCGGCCGATAAGGAGGGGGAGCACCATGTAGGGGAAGAACACCAGGTCCCGAAGAGCGACGACCGGGACGTCTTGGGGAATCTCGAGGGTCTCGTCGGCCCGAATCAGTCGCATGCGCCTGGAGGCATGGGTGGGGAGAACAGGGACCCGCTATCCTACCGGAGGAAACACATGTGGGAAAGGCGCCCCGGCCAAGCCGAGAGCGCCTTTTCTCCAGGAAGCGCGAGAGGGCCGGGCAGGCCCCGAGGGCGGCGGGTCAAGCCTCCTTTCGCTGCTCCGGCTCCGGGTTCAGGAGGAGGAGCGGGGTCAGGCCCTTCTCGACGCTCTCGGCCGTCACCACAACCTCTCGAACGTCCGTGCGGGAGGGGATGTCGAACATGACGTCCCGCATGATGCCTTCCACCACCGCCCGCAGACCTCGGGCCCCGGTGCCACGATCCTGGGTCTTCCGGACGATGGCCCGGACGGCCTCCTTGTCGAAGGTGAGACCAATGCCTTCCAGCTCGAACATCTTCTGATACTGCTTCACCAGCGCGTTCTTGGGCTCGACCAGGATCCGTGCAAGAGCCTCTTCGTCGAGTTCCTCCAGCGACACCGTTACGGGAACGCGCCCCACCAACTCGGGGATGATGCCGAAGCGCTGGAGATCTTCCGGCCCGGCGTGCTTGAGGACATCGTCCCGGTGGTCGGGGCGGTCTCCCTCACCCGCGAAGCCGATGGCCCGCTTCCCGACGCGGGCCTCCACGATCCTCTCCAGCCCGTCGAAGGCGCCGCCGCAGATGAACAGGATGTTCCGGGTGTTGATCTGGATGTACTCCTGCTGCGGGTGCTTCCGGCCCCCCTGGGGCGGGACCGAGGCCACGGTGCCCTCCAGGATCTTCAGGAGTGCCTGCTGCACGCCCTCGCCGGAGACGTCGCGTGTGATGGAGGGATTCTCCGACTTGCGGGCGATCTTGTCCATCTCGTCGATGTAGACGATCCCGCGTTCGCATTCGGCGACGTTGTAGTCCGCGGCCTGGAGGAGGCGCACCAGGATGTTCTCGACGTCCTCACCGACATAGCCCGCCTCCGTGAGGGTGGTGGCGTCGGCGATGGTGAAGGGGACGTGGAGCATCCGGGCCAGGGTCTGCGCCAGAAGGGTCTTTCCCACACCGGTGGGTCCGATGAGAAGGATGTTGGCCTTCTCGATTTCCACGTCGTCCAGCACTCCCTGGTGATTGACTCTCTTGTAGTGGTTGTACACCGCCACGGCCAGGGCCCGCTTGGCCTCCTCCTGGCCGATGACGTACTCGTCGAGGACGGCCTTGATCTCCTGGGGAGTGGGCGACGGAACCGACTGTTCCGACTGTTCCCGCTCCTCCTCCTCGGCCAGGATCTCGTTGCACAACGAGATGCACTCGTTGCAGATATAGACCGAGGGGCCGCTTATGAATTTCTTGACGCTGTCCTTCGACTTCCCGCAGAAGCTGCAGCGCAAGTGCTTGTCACTCGACATGTAGTCGTCCCTGGAGGCTAGAAGGAGGCCCGAGGACGCCGCCTACTCGGCGTCGCCCCCTCCCTCTACAATTATTGCGGAATCTTTCGGCTTTTCGCCACTCCCCATCGGTCCGGCCAGGACTTTGTCGATGAGTCCGTAGTCCACCGCCTCCTGCGGGGACATGAATCGATCGCGGTCCACATCCTGGGCGACCCGGTCCACCGTCTGGCCGGTATGCTTCGCCAAAAGCCCGTTCAGGCGCTCCCGAATGTCGAGGATTTCCCGCGCGGCGATCTCGATATCGGCCGCGGTTCCCTGGGTCCCCGAGGACGGCTGGTGGATCATGATCCGTGAGTTGGGGAGGGCACTCCGCTTCCCCTCGGCCCCGGCGGTGAGCAGCACGGCACCCATGGACGCGGCCATCCCCACGCAGTAGGTGGCCACCGGCGCACGCATGTGCTGCATGGTGTCGTAGATCGCGAGCCCCGCGTACACGCTCCCCCCGGGGGAGTTGATGTACATGTGGATGTCCCGCTCCGGGTCCTCGGCGTCCAGAAAGAGGAGCTGGGCGACGATGATGTTGGCGACGTTGTCGTCGATGGCGCTCCCCAGGAAGATGATCCGGTCCATGAGGAGGCGGGAGAAGATGTCGTAGCTCCGCTCCCCCCGGGAGGTCCGCTCGATGACGTACGGTGGATAGATGGGCATGGGATTCCTATTCGGCGTCCTGGATGGTGGACTGTTCCTTCAGGAACTCGAAGACCTTCTTCTCGGTGAGTTCCCGCTCGATCTGCTCGATGCGACCCGCCTTCTGAAGCTGCGCGTAGACCTTGGAGACATCGGTTCCGGCCCCTTGGGCGATGGCCTCGACACGCGCATCCACGTCGTCGTCGGTGGCCGTGAGCCCGTGGGCCTCGGCGAGATGCTCGACGATGAGGATTCGACGGACCGCCTTCTCGCCCTCGGACCCCAGCTGCTCCCGGGCCCGGGCCAGGGCCTCTTCGTCGACGCCCTCCGGCCTGCCCAGCATGGAATCCAGGTACCGGTTCACCATCGAGACCGGGACCTCGAAGGGATTGGCTTCCATAATGAACTCCAGGAGCTGGCCGCGCACGACATTCTCCGCCTGCTGCTCCGCCTCCTTCTCGAGGTCCTCCCGGATCCGGGAGGTCAGGGCGGCCAGGTCCTCGAAATCGCCCACCGAGCGGGCGAAGGCGTCGTCCGCGTCCGGGAGCTCCCGGATCTTTCGCTCCCGGACCAGGATCCGCAGAACCTCCTGGTCCCCCCGTCGCTCCTCGTTCGGGAAGTCGTCCGGGAAGGACACGGTGAACACCTCCTCCTCGCCGGGCGCGAGGGTCCGGATGGCCTCCTCCACGTCCGGAATGGCGTCCCCTTCCCCCACGATGAGGTCGTAGTCCTGGGGCTCTCCCGCCGCCTCTCCCTCTTCGAGGCGGGTCACGGTGATGGAGGCCAGTTCACCGTCCTCCACCTTCCCCTCCTCCGCCGGAGCCCAGGCACCGTTCTGTTCCCGGAGCCGCTCCACCACCCGGTCCACCTCCTCCTCTCCCACCTCGACCTTCGGCCGCTGCGCCTTGAATCCCGAGATCCGCGAAAGCTCGATGGCGGGCTCCACGTCGAAGGAGATGGAGAAGACCAGGTCCTGCTCCGGCTCCCAGTTCAGCTCCTGGATCTCGCCCTCCGAGATGGGCTTGAGATCCCGCATCGCGAGGGCCTGCTTGTAGGCGTCCCCCACGACCTGGTCCAGGACTTCCCGGTTCAGGCTGGCCCCGAAGCGCTTCTCCACCACGGAGGAAGGGATCTTGCCGGAGCGGAAGCCCGGGAGCTTCATGCGGCCGGCGAGCTTCTGGGCGATCTTGGCGCGCTCCTCCGTGACGGCCCCGGCGGGCACCTTCACGCTCAGAGTCCGCCGCCAGCGCTCTCCCTCCGTCACGTCCACGGTGAGCGAGGAGGCGTCGATGGTCATGCGAGGGTCTCTCTTTCTCGGATCGAACAAGGGTTCCGTGGGAGTGCGAAAGGGGGGACTCGAACCCCCACGGCACGAAGGCCACCAGATCCTAAATCTGGCGCGTCTACCAGTTCCGCCACTCTCGCAGCCGCAGGTCGAACAAGATAACCCCGTTGCGAAGAGGGCATCAACGCGAAGGGGCGGGCCCGCCGGGGCCCGCCCCCTGCCTCTGCACTGGTCGATGACCGGGTCCCGCCACCGGCGAGCCCGGCACCGATACCCACCCTACTGGTTGGGCATGCGCACGTTCACGACGCGCTGCGTTCCGCCGGGGGCTTCGACCACGAAGCGGACGATCGAGCCTCCCTCCACCGTCTCCAGGGCGTCCCGTACGTCCGCTGCGTCCCCGATCTGGGCGTCGTTGATCTCCAGGATCCGAAGTCCCGGACTGAGCCCCCGCCGGGCGGCGGGACTCCCGGGCACGAGCCGCGAGACGATGGCGCCCTCCGCCACCTCGTACCCGTACCGGTCCGCAAACTCCTGGGTCATGTCGCTGACGAAGATCCCCAGCCGCTCCACCGCCGCTTCGGCGGGGGCTGCCTCCGCCACCCGCACGTCGTTGATCTCCGCTTCGCCGAGCCGGATGGTCACGTTCCTGGGTGAACCGCCCCGGTAGAAGGTCACCTCCACCTCGTCCCCGGGCCGGTACATGGCCACCAGGCCCTGGAGCTGGCCGACCCGGACGACCGGCTTGCCTTCGATGGCTACGATCACGTCCTCGCGCTCCAACTTGCCGGCTGCGGGTCCGTTCTCGGGGACCTCCTGGATCAGGATGCCCGCCACGCTGGGGAGCTCGTACTGCTCGGCGTCCTCCGGTGTGATGTCGTTGATGGAGACACCCAGCCGCGGGCGTTGGACATGCCCGTATTCCACCAGGTCCTCCATGACCCGCCTTGCCAGGTTGATGGGAATGGCGAACCCGTATCCCTGGTAGAACCCGGTGGTGGAGGCGATGGCGGAGTTGATGCCGATGACCCGGCCGTCCATATCCACCATGGGCCCGCCGGAGTTGCCCGGGTTGATGACCGCATCGGTCTGGATGAAGTCCTCGATGGCGTACCCCGAGAGTGACCTCTGCGATGCGGGAAGGTCCCGCTCGAGCTCCTCGTTGATGAGCCCCAGCCCCCGGCCCCGGGCGCTGACGATCCCCGCGGTCACGGTAAAGTCCAGGGAGGTTCCCGCGCCTCCGAAGCCCGGGTTTCCGATGGCCAGGACCCACTCACCGGGCCGCACCTTGTCCGAATCACCCAGGGAAAGGGTGGGGAGGGGCTCCTCGGTGATCACCTTCACCACCGCTACGTCGGTGAAGGGGTCCGTGCCCACGACCTCCGCCGGCACGACCTGACGGTTCGAGAAGGCGATCCGGACCTCCTCGGCCCCCTCGATGACGTGGTTGTTGGTCAGGATGAACCCGTCGGCGGAGACGATGAAGCCGCTCCCGCCCGCCCAGTTGCTGCCCTGGGGCGCGTTGTCGGGATTTTGTTCGGGGCCGGGGTTGAAGAACCGGCGGAACTGCTCCGGGATCTCCTGCATCCGGGGATTGGCGCCGATGGGCCGCCGGGCCTCCACCCGCACCACGGCGGGCGTCACGACCTCGGAGACGTTCACGAACGACTCGGAGAGATTCCGGGCCGGGGCCACGGCGGCCTCCGAGACCTGTGGGGCCTCGCTCAGGGTGGGCATGGCCATGGAGGTGCTGGTCCAGCCGAACCCCGAGGCCACACCCAGCCCCGTGAGGAAGGCCACTGCGGTGTAGAAGACGATCTTCGTCTTGGACTTCAAGGGGTCGTACATCGTCGGTCTACCTCGTTCTGCTGACGGATTCCTTGGTACTATCGGTTCTGGCTCCGGCACCGCACTCACACGGGCGGAGGTCTGTTTCGACGGATCTCCCATGGATACCCGGCCTCGGCCCCGACGGATCCTTCGGAGAGCATCCCGCAATACCAGCGGTGCCACCCGAGTGCGAACCGGGCCGTGCCGAACCCCCGCGGGCGAACCGACGGCGCGTACGTGAGACGCGTTCCCTTCCGACAGGGTTGTCCAGATATGAAGCGGGCGGGGCCTCGTGAGCCCCGCCCGCTCCCCTTCTAGGACCGTCGAGCCGCGAGGCTACTTGTCCTCCTCCACGATCTCGTAGTCCGCCTCCACCACGTCCTCGTCCGCCTCCTCGGCGGCGCCCGCTTCGGGCTCGCCACCCACGTCCTCGCCTTCCTCTGCCTGGGCGGCCTGGGCCTCGGCGGCCTGGGCCTGGTACATCTCCTGGCCCGCGGCGCTGAAGGCCTGCATCAATTCGTCCCGCGCGGCGTTCATGGCCGCCGGATCGTTCCCCTTGAGTGCCTCCTTGGCCTTCTCGACCGCAGCCTCCAGTCGGCTCTTGGACTCGTCAGTCAGCTTGTCGCCCCACTCGCCCGAGTCCTTCTCCACGGAGTAGACCAGGGAGTCGAGCTGGTTCCGGGCCTCGACCTTGGCCTTCTTCTCCTCGTCTTCCTTGGCGTGGGACTCCGCATCCTTCACCATCTTGTCGATCTCGGTGTCGCTGAGACCGCTGGACGCCTCGATGCGGATCTTCTGCTCCTTCCCGGTGGCCTTGTCCGCGGCCGTTACGTTCAGGATCCCGTTGGCGTCGATGTCGAAGGTCACCTCGATCTGGGGAAGGCCCCGGGGTGCCGGCGGAATCCCGGTGAGCTGGAACTTGCCGATGGTCTTGTTGTCCATCGCCATCTTCCGCTCGCCCTGGAGAACGTGGATCTCCACCGTGGTCTGGTTGTCCTCCGCCGTGGAGAACACCTCGGACTTCTTGGTGGGGATGGTGGTGTTCCGTGAGATGAGCGGAGTCATGACACCCCCCAGGGTCTCGATCCCCAGGGAGAGGGGCGTCACGTCCAGGAGGAGCACGTCCTTCACATCACCGGCCAGTACGCCGCCCTGGATCGAGGCGCCCACCGCCACCACCTCGTCGGGGTTCACGCCCCTGTGGGGATCCTTCTTGAAGAACTCCTTGACGATCTCCTGGATCTTCGGAATCCGGGTGGACCCGCCCACCAGGATGACCTCGTCGATGTCCTCCTGGGTGAGGCCGGCATCGTTGAGGGCCTTCTCCATGGGAGGAATGGTCCGGTTGATGAGATCCTCGCAGAGCTGCTCGAACTTCGCCCGGGAGAGGTTGTAGTTCAGGTGCTTCGGCCCCTCCTGGGTGGCGGTGATGAAGGGAAGGTTGATGTCGGTGCTCATGGTGGTGCTGAGCTCCATCTTCGCCTTCTCCGATGCCTCCTTCAGCCGCTGCAGCGCCATGGAGTCCTTGGAGAGGTCGATCCCCTGGTCCTTCTTGAACTCCTGGACGAGCCAGTCGATGACCTTCTGGTCGAAGTCGTCCCCCCCCAGGTGGGTGTCCCCGTTGGTGGCCTTCACCTCGAAGACGCCGTCTCCCAGCTCCAGGATGGAGATGTCGTAGGTGCCCCCGCCCAGGTCGAAGACGGCGATCTTCTCGTCCTTCTTCTTGTCGAGACCGTAGGCCAGGGCGGCGGCCGTGGGCTCGTTGATGATCCGAAGGACCTCGAGACCGGCGATCTTGCCGGCATCCTTGGTAGCCTGGCGCTGGGCGTCGTTGAAGTACGCCGGGACCGTGATGACCGCCTGGCTCACCTCCTGGCCCAGGTAATCCTCCGCCGTCTGCCGCATCTTCTGGAGGATCATGGCGGAGATCTCCGGCGGGGAGTACGTCTGGCCCGCGTTCGGAACGTTCACGATGACCCGGCCCTGGGCGTCGTGCTGCACGTCGTAGGGGACGAGCTTCTCCTCCTCCTTCACCTCCGCCGCCTTGCGGCCCATGAAGCGCTTGATGGAGAAGATCGTGTTCTCGGGGTTGGTGATGGCCTGCCGGCGTGCCACCTGTCCCACCAATCGCTCTCCATCCTTCGTGAAGGCCACCACGGACGGGGTCGTCCGTCCCCCCTCGGCGTTCGGGATGACGACGGGCTCACCACCCTCCATCACCGCCACCACCGAGTTGGTGGTTCCCAGGTCGATTCCGATGACCTTTCCCATTGGATCTCCTTATCGGTTTGTCGATTCGATGCGACAGCGGGATGGACACGCGGCCGACCCCTCGGCTGACCCATGTGCAACCCTCGTGCCGTGCTCAGGAGGCGGAATCCCGCCCATTTCGCTGGTTTACGGCGGCCGATTTCAGTCAGAATGACCGGAGTCAAGGCCCTGAGGGCCAGTGTGGCAGACTTGCCGAAGTGACAGTGGGGCCGCCACCGTCGGGGAATGTTCCCCCTCCGTGACGACAACCCCGCCGAGCTTCCACCCATCATCACGGTGGCACTGATCCTGGCCACGACCGGTGTGTGGATCGGACTCCAGGGGGCAGGCTTCTCCCAGAACGAGCTGCTGGGGTCGGTTTGCGGCTACGGTGCCATCCCCGCGGAACTCACCGGTGAAGGGAGCTGGGGGACCAGCCCGTGCGTCCCGGGAGGACTCCGTTGGAGCGCCCTTCTCACCTCCATCTTCCTCCACGGCGGTTGGGGTCACCTGGTGGGGAACATGTGGTTCCTGTGGATCTTCGGGAACAACGTGGAGGACTCCATGGGTCATCTGCGCTTCCTGGCCTTCTATCTCCTGACCGGGCTGATCGCGGCGGGAAGCCACGTACTGGCGGAGCCGGGATCCGCGATTCCCATCGTGGGTGCCAGCGGCGCCATCAGCGCCATCATGGGTGCCTACCTGGTCCTCTATCCCCGGGCCCGGGTCAAAACGCTGATCTTCCTCTTCCTCTTCATCACCGTCATCGAACTCCCGGCCTTTCTCTACCTTGGGTACTGGTTCCTGCTGCAGCTGCTGGGAACGCAGGCCCCCGTTGCGGCGGGCGGCGTGGCGTTCTGGGCACACGTGGGGGGCTTCGTAGCCGGGGTGGTGCTGGTGATTCTCTTCCGCGATCCCCGACTCGTGCAGGCCAAACGGGCCCACGTGCGTCTGCCGAGGGATCAGATTCGGCATGGGGGCTGGTTGTAGCCACACCATTTCGGTAAGCCTTCAACTCGTCCGACCCCGTGCGCTCCCCTCTGAACAGCACATGGAATCCGTCTTTCGAACGTCTCGAACCGCGGTCCCCCTGGCACCTCCCACCACGCGAACCGACACGCGGGGGCACCGTCCAGAACTACCTCCCGTTGGCGGAGCGCTTCCCACCGATGCCCGGGGCGTAACCGCACTCCGTGCGGCATCCGTCGGAGCCGGGGGGGGGCAGCGCCGGTGACTCCGGGCTCGTCCCTGGAGGCGGCACGGGGCGTCCTGGAGGCTCGCCTCCCAAGGCCCCCTCGGGTCCACCTGGTGCTGGGATCCGGCCTCGGCAAGATCGCCGAGCAGATGGAGGAGTCGGTGGCGGTGTCCTTCGGTGAGCTCCCGGGGCTGCCCGCCGCCACCGTCGCCGGCCACGCAGGGCGCTTCCTCTTCGGCGAGCTGGCCGGTGTGGACGTGATGGTCCAGTCCGGGCGGCTTCACCTGTACGAGGGGTGGGACGAGGCCACAGTGGCCGCACCCGTCCGCCTGGCGCGGGCCCTGGGCGCGGAGATCCTGCTGGTGACGAACGCGGCCGGCGGGATCCGGAGTGGACTGGAGCCGGGCTCCCTGGTCCTGATCCGGGACCATCTGAACTTCCAGCTCCGAAGCCCCCTGGTGGGCCCGGTCTTCCCCGGGGAAGTCCGGTTTCCGGACATGACCGAGGCGTACGACCCGCACCTCAGGGAGCTGGCGTCGAGGGTGGCGGGTGAGCAGGGCGTGGTCCTGACCCCCGGGGTCTACGCCGGGGTGCTGGGCCCGTCCTTCGAGACCCCGGCCGAGATCGACTTCCTCGCCCGTATCGGAGCGGACGTGGTGGGGATGTCCACCGTGCCGGAAGTCCTGGCGGCCCGCGCCGGCGGGATGCGGTGTCTCGGGATCTCTCTGGTGACGAACCTGGCGGCGGGGCTGTCACCCGAGAAGCTCAGCCACCGGGAGGTGATGGAGACGGGGGATCGGAGCGCCGCAGTCCTCCAGCGCCTGGTACTGGGGATCCTGGCGGCTCTCGAGGGGCGTGAATGACCTCAGTCACCCACCCGGGCGAAGTGATTCAGGGGGCCACGGCCCGACCCGAGCCCCGGGGCCGAGTAGATCGCCCGCGCCACGTACTGGATTGCCTGGTCCACCGCGGCCACCAGGGGACGGCCGTGGGCCAGCCCGGCGGCAATGGCCGCCGAGAGTGTGCAGCCAGTCCCGTGGGTGCTCGTGGTTTCCATCCGCGGACGCCGCCAGGCATGCTCCTCGGATCCGTCCCAGAGGACGTCGACGGCCTCGTCTCCCTCCAGGTGCCCCCCCTTCACCAGCGCAGCCCCCGCCCCCATCCCCACGAGTTCTCGGGCGCACGCACGAGCGTCGTCCACCGTTCGGACCTCCCGACCCGTGAGAATCCGGGCCTCATGGAGGTTGGGGGTCACTACCGTCGCCACCGGGAGGAGGTGGCGCACGAGGGCGTCCTGGGCTTCCGGCTCCAGGAGCGGATCGCCGCTGGTGGCCACCATGACCGGATCCATGACGTAGGCCGCCTCCTCGTGCTCTCGCACGGCGACGCCCACCGCTTCCACCAATTCGCTGTTGGCCAGCATCCCCGTCTTGATGGCTCGGGGCGGAAGATCGGTGGCCAGGGCGTCCAGCTGTGCTCGAACCATGGCCACGGGAATGGGATGAACGGCAAAGACTCCCAGCGTGTTCTGTGCGGTCACCGCCGTCACGGCGGTGGTCCCGAAGACACCGAACTGGTGGAACGTCTTGAGATCGGCTTGGATGCCGGCCCCTCCGCCGGAGTCGGATCCGGCGATGGTCAGCGTCACAGGCAGACGTGGGTTCATGGGTCCCCCGGGTGGCTCGATGGGAGGTGGGTGGCGTCGCGATCCGAGAATTCCGATGCCTCTGAGTGACGCCCGCAGGAGACTAGTCCGGCGCCTGCACCGGCGGAAGGCCCGGGAGCGGGAGGGGCTGGTGCTGGTCGAGGGGGTGCGCGCGGTCACCGAGGCGCTTCAGTGCGGCGCGGCGATCCGCTTCGTGTTGCGCTCGCCCCGTGTGGATCCCCTCTGGACGACGGCGCTGGACGACGCGCTCCGCTCGGCGGGGGTGACCGCGGAGACGATCTCGGACGCGGAGATGACGGCGTTGGCCGGGACCGAAACACCACAGGGTGTCCTGGCGGTGTTCGAGGAGCCGGCAGTGATGGTGGCCGCCATCTGGGGTGGGGACACTCCCCGCGTCCTCGTGCTGGACGGGATCCAGGATCCCGGCAATGCCGGGACCCTGGTACGGGTTGCGGCTGCCTTCCGGTGCACCGGGGTGGTGGCGCTGGAGGGGACCACGGACCTCTGGGGGACCCGGGCGGTGCGGGCATCGGTGGGGACCACGTTCCGGCTTCCCGTGGTGCACTGCCCCTGGAGTGTGGTAGCATCCGAACTCCTGGTGCGGTCCGTCTCCTTGCTCGTGGCGGATGCGGGAGGGAGCCCGGTGGGTGCGGAGGCGTTGGGAACCGGGTGGGCCCTGGCCGTCGGGGGGGAGGGATCGGGCTGCCGTGAAGCGGTACGTGCCCGAGCCGACGCTGTCGTCTCCGTCCCCATGCCGGGAGGCGTGGAGTCCCTCAACGTGGGGGTGGCCGGTGCCATCCTCCTCTACGAACTCACCAGGGAGAAGGGCGCCTGATGGAGAGCTGGTACCTCACGGGCCTGGGTGGCGTGCTGGGGCTGGTCCTCGGCTCGTTTCTCAACGTCTGTTCGCTGCGGTGGCCGCAGGACCAGTCGGTGGTGTCGCCGCCGTCACGTTGTCCCCACTGCGAGCGCCAGATCCGCTGGCACGAGAACGTGCCGGTGCTGGGATGGATCGTCCTGGGAGGGAGGTGCCGCGGATGCGGGGCGCGGATCTCCGTCCAGTACCCCCTTGTGGAGCTCGCCACCGGTCTCATCTGGGCGGGAATGGTGTGGCAGCACGGGGCCTCGTGGGAGGCCGCCCGGGGAGCCTTCTTCCTCACGATCCTCCTGGGGATCGCGGTGAGCGATGCGCGCTTCTACATCATCCCGGATCAGTTCTCCGTGGGAGGCGCGATCCTGGGGATCGCACTCGCCTTCGCGCCTGCGGGCCTCTCGCCCAGGGAGGCGCTCGTGGGCGCGGTGATGTGGGCGGTGGGCCTGTGGGTCGTGGGGAAGGCCGGCACCCTCTACATC
>CP070829.1:2156562-2181412 GCA_020344755.1 Gemmatimonadales bacterium | reverse complement strand
GTCAGGGGCGCGCCCGTGGAGTCGAACACCGACGCCGCGAACGTCCCCTGCCCGCCCACTCTGACCTCGATGCGGTTCGGGGCCACCGCCACCGAGTCCACCGGAACGGGGGAGATCCCCAGAAGAGCGGCATCCGTGATCCCCTCGCTGACCGCAGTGAGAATGACCCTACCCGGGGCCAACCCCGTCACGGCCGTAGCCGAGCCGGTGACCGGATCGGTGATGGCAAGGCCGGGATCCGACACGGACCACGTCACCGTGCGCCCCGTCAGGGGCGCGCCCGTGGAGTCGAACACCGACGCTGTGTAGGTGGTCTGACCGCCGACCCGCACCTCCGTGCTGTCCGGGGATATCAGCATCGATGCCACCGGTAGGCGGGTGACCGTCACGACGGCGACGTCCGACACACCTTCGCTTGTGGCGGAGACGATCGTGGCTCCCTCCGCCAACCCCGTCACCACCCCAGTGGCTGGATCCACGGTGGCGATGGCGGGATCCCTGATGGACCAGGTCACGGTCCGTCCGGACAGGGGTGCACCGGTGGAGTCGAAGACGGCGGCCGAGAACTGGGTCGACCCACCGACCCGGATCTCGGCCACACCCGGCGTCACCAGCAAGGAATCCACCCGGACCGGCGACACCGCGACCAGACCGGTGCCAGAGACGCCCTCGCTGGTGGCGGTGACAGAGGTGACACCCGTGCCGATTCCGGAAACCACCCCCGTGGAGGGGTCGATGCTGGCCACCGCCGGGTCCCCCGTGGACCAGGTGACAGCCCGGCCGGTCAGCGGCGCGCCGGTGGAGTCGAAGACCGACGCCGAGAACGTGGTCGTTCCCCCGACCCGTATCTCCGTGCTGTCGGGGACCACCGCCACCGAGTCCACCGCCAGTTCGGATACGTTCACCGCCGCCGTGTCCGCGGCGCCCTCGATGGTGGCGGTGATGGAGGCGCTCCCCACGGCGATGCCGGTCACCTCTCCCGTCCCAGGATCTACGGTGGCCACGTCGGGGTTCAGGCTCGCCCAGACCGGTACGCGATCGGCCAGGACCCCGCCGGCGGAGTCGAGAGCCGCGGCCGCCAGGGTGGTCCTGCCTCCGATGCGCAAGAAGGCCGAGGCGGGGGTGATCACCACCGCGTCGACCGGCACCTGCGACACTGCCAGGGAGGCGCTATCCCCAACCCCTTCGCTGACGGCAACCACGGTCACCGTTCCGGGCCCGACCCCCACAGCCACCCCGGAAACGGGATCGATGCTCGCCACACCGGGATCGGAGCTCGACCAGGCCACCGCCCTCCCGCTCAACTCCGTACCCGTGGAGTCGAAGACCGCGGCGCTGAATGTGGTGCCGCCGCCGACCCGGATCTCGACACTGTCAGGCGAGATGAGAACCCCGCTCACCGGGACATCGGTAACCTGGACCCACGCATCATCGGAAACGCCCTCGCTGGTGGCGATCACGGTCGTGGTGCCGGCACCCACCCCCCTCAGGACGCCGGTTGTGGTGTTCACCGTAGCGACCGAAGGGTCCGCGGTACTCCAGGATATGGGGCGCCCCCCCAGGATCACCGCCCCCGTTGAATCGAGAACTGTGGCACTGAAGGTGCGCGTGTCCCCGGTCCGCAACTCGGCGCTGTCCGGGTCCACCAACACCGAATCCACGGCAACCGGAAGAACGCTGACGAAGGCGTAGCCCGTGACTCCTTCGCTGGTGGCGGTGATGGTGGTGGTCCCGAGGCCTGCCCCGGTGACCAGGCCGGTGGAAGGGCTCACGGTGGCAACCAATGGGTTCGTGCTCTCCCACGATATCGCCCGGCCGTTGAGGACAGATCCCGCTGCATCGAAGAGCGTGGCCGTGAACACAAGCGATCCCCCCACCCTCAGCTCCGCCTGTTCCGGAGTGACGAGGACGGAGTCCACGGGAATCGGCGAGACCACCAGCGTGCCGTCACCGCTCACGACTCCCACCGTCGCTCGCACCTTGGTGATGCCCTCCGCCTGTGCACTGGCCACGCCCGTGGCGGAGTCGATGGCTGCGACCTCCGCATCCATGACGGACCACTTCACCGGACGCCCAGTGATCAGCCGTCCCTGGGGATCCCTCGCCTGGGCTGAGAAGGTCACGGACGTGCCGGCCACCACCCGGACGCTGTCCGGGGTCACCGTCACGGACTCGATCCGGTCGGATCCTCCCGTGGAGGAGCCTTCGGACCCGCAGGCGACAAAGACGGAAAAAAAGGCCAGGCCCGCGAGGACCCGGACGAGGGAGCGCATGGAAACGGCTGTAGTCGATGGAGCTGAGGCCGGTGGAGGGCCAGTCCCATTGTTCTGCCTCCGCCCCCGGTGAGGCAAGGCTGACGCTTCCACCTCGAAGACCGGCCCGGAACTCGGTCCGTCGACACCACACCGCCATCTACACGGTCTCCTTGCCCGCTTGCGAGTCCCGGGTCTAGCCTTGTCCCCATGCATTCGCGCCATCCCCACGGGTTCCGGCCCGAGACGAACGTGCTCGAGCGGCGCGACCTCGGCGTCCTTCCGGCACGACGCGTGGAGAGCCATGCCTGAGATCCGCCGGGTCCTGGAGACCTCCCTGTACGTGGATGATCTCGCCCGGTCCCGGTCGTTCTACACGGACATCCTGGGTCTGCCCTCCATCGGGGAGAGTGACCGGTTCGTGGCCTTCGACGCCGGAGACGGTACCGTCCTCCTGGTCTTCCGCCGGGGCGCGAGCGCCGCTGCCCTGGATGTTCGCGGCCAGCGAATCCCTCCGCATGACGGCTCGGGACCCGCGCACCTCGCCTTCGCCGTCGACACCGGAGAGTTGGATCCCTGGAGGCTTCGCCTTCGGGCGCACGGAGTCGAGATCGAGAGTGAAGTCCGTTGGCCCCGGGGGGGTACGAGTGTCTACTTCCGGGATCCGGACGGCCATTGCCTCGAACTGGCCGCGCCGGGCGTGTGGCCGACGTACTGATGGGGATCCGGCCCACGCCACGACGAGCCCTGCTCCTCCTGGCGGGTCTTCTCGCTTGTGGGGAGGAAGGAGGGGGCACGCCCCCCCCGGACCCGCCGCCCGACCCACCCTTCTGGGGGACGATCTTCATCGCACCGGACCTCATCACCGATGCCGATCCCACGGCACTCCAGGAGGTGACCCCCGCCGGGCAGGGGGCTCGAACCATGTTCGACCGCCGTGTGGAGGGCTGGGTGACGGTGGACGCCTACCTCTTTGACGCCACCTTCCAGGACGGACTGGCCCTGGAGGTTCAGGTGAATCCCGAGTTCGAGACGGGCGAAGCCGCACTGGAGATGGCCCGGCGATTCGCCGAAGCCATCGGGCGGCTTCCCACCGCTCTCCGGGCCGGTGTGGAGACCGTGTGGATCCACAGGGGCGTCGAGCTCTTCGGGGGGGGGAACGACAACATCCTCATCCATACCGGCCAGGCCGATCAGTACGAGGCAGACGGTATCTTGGAGGAGACTCTCGTCCACGAAGCAGTGCACTCCTCCCTGGACTCCGAGCACGCCACGGCCCCGGGATGGCGGGCTGCCCAGAACGCGGACAACTGGTTCATCTCCGCCTACGCCCGCGACCACCCCACCCGTGAGGACCTGGCGGAGAGCTTTGTGCCCTACCTGGCGGTCCGTGCCCGGGCCGAGCGGGTGGCCCCTGCGCTTCGGGAGCTGATCCTCCAGGTCATGCCCGCGCGGGTTCAGTACCTCGACGGGCTTTCCCTGGACCTGCATCCACTCCAGTAGGCCCTTCCAGTCGGCTCACTCCACCTCTAGGATCCCCCACCTCCCCCTCCTTCACGACTGACGGGACCCATGGACCGACGTGATTTCCTGTCGGCGCTCGCCGCGGCGCCGCTCCTCTCGCACCCGTCTCTCGTCGACCTCGTCCGGGGGGCTTCCCGCGCGGGGACCCCGGCGGATATGGGGCTCCAGACCGGGGTCGACGAGGCCTACGCCCTGGTCCTTGGAACGGTGCAGGATGCAGGCTTTCCTCAAGTGGGATGCTACACGGACCGGTGTGATCAGGGTCGGGCGCTCCATTCCCGAGGCCAGGGGAGGTTCGTCTCTTCGCTGGCGGTGGTGCAGCCGGCGGCAGAGCGGTTCTACCTGGTGGACGCCACACCCGACATCACTCGGCAGCTGGATCTGATCGCCCTCGCCCCGTTCCGCCGACGCGCCGCCCAGCGACGGCCCTTCGACGGGATCTTCCTGACCCACGCCCACATTGGGCACTATCTCGGTCTGGCCTTGCTGGGAAACGAGGGGCTCGGGATCCGGGATACGCCGGTCTACTGCACCGAGGCCATGGTGGATTTCCTTTCGTCGAACCAACCGTGGCAATACCTGGCCCAGCAGGGGAGAATCGTGTGGCATCCGCTGGCCCTGGACCATTGGCACCGAATCGACGAGCACCTGGAGGTGCAACTCTGGAAGGTGCCGCATCGGGACGAGTTCGCCGACACCGTGGGCTTTGTTTTCCGCGGACCCTCCGCCTCCCTCCTCTTCCTCCCTGACATCAACTCGTGGGGGGCCTGGGATCGAAACGTCTCCCACGCCGTGGCCAGCGTGGACGTGGCCCTTCTGGACGCCTCGTTCTGGTCCCTGGAGGAGCTACCCGGTCGCTCCATGGACGACCTGCCCCACCCACTGATCCCCCAGACCATGGACGCACTCCAGGCCGTGGTCGACCGGGGGGACGCCCGAGTGATCCTCACTCACCTGAACAACTCGAACCCCGCCCTGGACGACAACGGACCCGAGCGACGTGAGATCACCCGCAGGGGTTTCGAGGTGGCCCGTGAGGGGATGCGAATTCCGCTCTGAGTCGGGCAGGATCCCAGAGGTTGGCCCGGTCCCCTCACCGGGATGCCGGAAACCCCTCCTCGGGCATTCCCGGGATGATGCGGAGCGCGTTCTCGTAGTAGATGGCCCGGAGAACGTCGTCTGAAAGTCCCATTCCGTAGAGCTTCCAGAAGGCGTGGTAGTCCCGGTAGTAGTCGAAGTACTCGTCCTCGGTCTCGAAGACCCGCCAGTAATACGGATATTCCTGGGGCTGGAACGAGTCCTTCCCGAAGAGGATCCGGTCGGAGTACTTCTCGAAGAACGCCCTCGCGAACCGAGGTTGCCGGCCCAGGTCGTAGAGAACCGCTCCCAACTCACCGTGCACGTTCGGGAATCGGTCGAAGAGTTCACCCAACCGCGCCAGGTCGTTCGTGTACCAGCTCATGTGAGCCACGACCCAGGTCGTGTTGGGATGCTTCTCGATCATGCGGTCCCGCTCCGCCATGAGCTCGTCGAAGGCGGGAAGCCGAGACCGGTCATTCAGCTGGCGGTTGGGGAAGATCGCCATCTCCAGCCACCGCTCGTTTCGCAGATCGTGGGGCTCGAAGAACTCGGCTGGATCTCCGGTGTGGATGAACACGGGAATACCGAGCCTCCCGGCCGTCTCCCATACGATGTCGAGCTCGGGATCATCCAACGCGAGACGCGTTCCATCCGCCTTCGTGGAAAAGAGCCCAAATCCCTTCGAGATCTCACCGATTCCCACCGCCCCGGCCTGGACGTCCGCCTCGAGCTGTGCCGCGATCCGCGCACCGGAGCCAGGTCCCACGTTCCGGAGATCCAGGGTCGTGAAGAAGACGAACCGGTCTTCGTGCCCTGACTCCCGCACCGCCTCGATCTGTCTCCGAAGCCGGTCGCCCTGACTCCCGCGAGCCTGCACCATGACCTGGAGGTTGAGCTCGTCCATGGCCGACACCACCGCCTCGATGGTCTCCGGGTTGTCCAGGGTCGGAGGATGTCCGTGCAAGTCCACCACCGGAAACCTTGCACGGGGGACCGGATGCTCCGGGACGACGAGGGTGGAGCGAGGCTGGTACTCGGTGATGCTCGGCGGGGGGACGGTGGGCTCCCGGCTCCGCCGCGGCTGGATCTGGGGCCAGGCGGCTTCCGGAAGGAGAACGAGCCCGAGGAGCACGGCGCTCAGTGGGAAACGGATGTGCATGGGGAGATCTCCGCTGGAGGGTCGCCGCCAAGTTGATCTCTGGACAGCCGAGTGTACAGCTCCGGCGAGCTACCTCGGCCCACCCCGCACCCCGGTTATGTTGGCAAGATGACTGAGTCGGTCACTCGAAGCCGGATCCTGCAGCTGGCGTGGCCCATCGTCCTCGCCAACTCGGCGGTGCCGCTCCTGGGGCTCGTGGACACAGCCGTCATTGGGAATACGGGGTCCACCGCGGAGCTCGGTGCCGTGGGGCTGGGATCCCTGATCTTCAGCTTCGTCTTCTGGGGCTTCGGGTTCCTGCGAATGGGAACCACCGGGTTCACGGCGCAGGCTTCCGGACGGGGTGACACGGCCGAGGTCCGAGCGGCGCTGGCTCGGGCACTCCTCCTGGCCGGCACGCTCGGGGTCTTGCTCCTGATTCTCCAGGTACCCATCCGGTGGAGCGCACTCGGACTCCTGGGGGCGTCTCCCGAGGTGGAGTCCCTCACAGGTGACTACTTCGACCTCCGGATCTGGGCCGCGCCGGCGAGCCTGGGAATGTTCTCCGTGACAGGCTCTCTGATCGGACTGGGCCGGACCCGTCACGTACTGGCGACCCAGTTCTTCCTAAACGGGCTGAACATGGCCCTGGACGTCCTCTTCGCCGGCGTTCTGGGACTCGGAATCCGAGGTATCGCACTGGGCACGATGCTCGCGGAGTGGATCGCTTTCGCCTTCGGGATCGTACTCCTGGTCCAGGTTCTCCGGCGGGAGCGGCGGGACGAGGAAGCCTGGTGGCCCGTCGATCGCATCCGGGACACCGGGCAGGCCCGTGCGGTTCTCACCGCCAACGCGGACATCATGGTCCGTACCCTCTTCCTTCTATTCGGCTTCGGCTGGTTCACGAACCAGGGAGCCGTCTTCGGAAACGAGATCCTCGCCGCGAACCATGTGCTCCTTCAATTGGTGTCCTTGAGCGCCTATCTCCTGGACGGGTACGCCCACGCCACCGAGGTCCTGGTAGGGAGAGCCGTGGGCGCGGGGGATCCGGACGGCTTCGACCACGTCGTCCGGCTCTCGAGCCAGATGTCGGCGGTGACCGCGGCAGGCCTGGGTCTGGCCCTGCTCGTCGTGGGCCCCGCCCTGGTGGATCGGCTCACGGATCTCGCCGCCGTCCGGCGAGTAGCCCTCGACTACCTGCCGTTCGCTGCCGGCTACGTGACTCTGTCGTTCGCCGCGTTCCAGCTCGACGGAGTCTTCATCGGAGCCACCGCGACCCGGGCGATGCGAAACGCGAGCATCCTGTCCTTGCTGGGTTTCCTGGGGGCGTCACTCCCGCTGGCGGGCCGGTTCGGGAACACCGGGCTGTGGATCGCCTTTCTCGTCTTCGTGATTCTTCGGGCGCTTGCCCTCCGGATTCGCTACGGCACGGCCCGAAACCGAGCGCTCCGAGCTTCAACCTGAGACGCCGGGACCGGCCGGGTTGCCACGGGTTCCGGACCTGGCATGAAGCAAACCACCAAAGACGGCCCCCACGGGGATGAAGAACTGAATCGCCGTTCCGTACCATCCCGGCACCCCCATGGCCGTGCTGCCGTCCCCACCCCCCGAGGCGAGGAACACCATGACCGCCGTCACCGCCACGGCGTGCCAGACCGGCGCCCGGGGAGCGAGCCGAGCAGACACCCATCCCCCCAGGACCGCCGCCACGAACGAATAGCTCAGGTTGAAAGCGAGATAGCCTGGCGTGGGGCGAGCGGTCATCTCGCCCCCGAAGAGGACCAGCGCCGACAGCCATGTCAGGAGCAAGACCACGACGGCCGCCGTCAGGAAGCCTGCAACCACTGCACCCAGGCTCTTCAGCCACGTCGTCATGAGAGATACCTCCGGAGATGGGCCCGCAGGGAAATCCCTCTGAATCTCGTCGTCGGGGATGGCACGCACCACCCCATCCCCGGAAGTGAGATGGATGAATTCGATCATGATACACCGAACGAGCGTAATTGCCCTTGCATTCTTCACGCTATAGTGTATTATTCGTCCTTATCAACCATCGTGCGCGCTTCCAACCCCAACCCGAGAAGACCATGTTCAAGCACCTCACTCTCCTCTCCCTCGCCGCTGCGGTGGCCCTGACGGGCTGCGCGGAGGACTCTTCTCCCACCGCGCTCGACGCCCCCGTGGCGGAAGGTCGCTTCGACAACAACGCCAAGGTGGCCAGCCCCACCATCGCTGAGATCGCGGTGGCGGCCGCCTCCAACCCGGACGGCGCCGAGTTCACGATCCTCGTGCAGGCGCTCGCCGCCGCCGACCTTGTGGACGTCTTCTCGGGTAAGGGTCAGTTCACGGTCTTCGCGCCCACAGACCAGGCGTTCCTGGATGCTCTCGCGGCGCTGAACCTGGAGGCGAGCGACCTGCTGGGTAACAAGGAGCTGCTGACCGAGATCCTCACCTACCACGTGGCGCCCGGGCGCCGGGCCTCGGGGAGCGTTCTCCGCGCTCGCCAGATCCGGACGCTCCAAGGAGGATTCCTCTTCCCGGGCATGTCGGACAGCGGGCCCGTGATCGTGGACGGCAGCGACGCCACGCCCGATGCCGGAATCGTGGCCGCCGACATCGAGGCGTCCAACGGCGTGATCCACGTGATCGACTTCGTGCTTCTGCCAGGCTAGGTACCGTGCCGGCCCCCTGTGGCCGGAGCAGTTGCGGGATCGGGCCCCCGTCGCTTCGCGGCGGGGGCCCTTACCGTTTGCGCCGTTCGTTGAGAGCCGCGGTGTCCGCACCCGGGAATGCCAGGCCCTCCACTCGCCGCCTTCCCTATGGTTCGTCCAGCTGCGGCACCCCCAGCGGGAACCCCGGGTAGACCTGCCCTCCGAGCTCGTTGGGATCGACGAACCGCATGCTCTGGCCGTACATCACATCCCGGGACGGCCGGGGATAGATCCGGTCGACCTCGGGACCCTCCATCTCGTGGTCCGCCACCTTACCACGGGCGCGATAGTTCGCCTGGATGGGGTCCTCCACGCAGTCCATGGCCTGCATCATTCCCATGTCCTCGTGCAAGAGAATGTGGCAGTGGTGCACCCACCGGCCCACGTAGTCGTCGAAACGGGTCCGGAATACGACCCGCCCTCCGTCACGCGGGATGGGAACCGTATCCATCCAACAGGGCTCGGGAAGGATGTTGTGGAGCGCGCCGGTCTCGTCCGGAACGTCAATCCGCAGCACCCACATGGGGTTGATGTGGATGTGGAAGGGGTGGTCGCTGCCCTTGACCGTGATCTGAAACTCCGGGTCCTGCCAGAACCGGCGTTGGCCCTCGACCCGGGACATGGGATAGGACTCGTAGTGCTGGCGGTACGCCCCCCGTTGCGGATAGCGCTCGAGATCAGTGTGGGACCATAGGGGCTGGGAGCAGTTGTACAGTACCCACTCCTCGGCGGTGTCCACGAGCACCCGGGTGCGCTCTGGGTCGTCGGGCATGAACTTGCGCGGTGCCCGCGGACTGGGGTTCGCCGCAAGGTCGAATTCCGTGTTCACGGCCATGGTTCGGGTGAGATTGGCCAGCAGAATCCGCTGCCCGTCCTGCGTTCCCCACACCAGATTCTCCAGCTCCGGGTGAGCGTCGCAGAAGTCGTCCGGAGCCCGGACGACCGGGAAGTCGGCTCCGCCCGTCCCCGAGTATGAGATCACCCGCGTTCGCATCGTTCCCGGGCTCGATCTCGTGGCCCGGGCCTCGGGCTCCGGGATTCGGAGCTCCGCCTCCCGGACCGGGTGGAAGAGTGGGGGCACCGGTGGGAGGACATCCGTCAGCTCGGTGAGCTCGAAGTCCTCGCCTTCCACCGGCTCGCCCCTTACGTGGACGTAGGCGACGACCACGTCGAACAAGGGCCGGCGTGCCCGGGGCTGCTCGTTGGTGAACGCCGTCTGCAGAACGGACTGGTAGTTGTCCGTGTGGAGGTGGGCCTCCTTCGCAAACACGGTGAAGACCTTTCCTGCTGCATCCCGAGGTGCGCGGAAGAACACGTCCGCACGGTTGGCATTTCCCAGGTAGAGCTCGTTGGGCCGAACATAGGCCCGGCGCAGCGAATCCCCGTCCCGGTAGCAGTCCTCGAAGGCCGTCAGGCGGGCCTCCACCTCCGACTCGCCCGGACGTCGCCGACGGCTGAAGGGGTTCGCCGTGCCTTCGTTCCGGAGCGACAGATCCTTCACCACGTGCCGCACATCCCCGCCGCTCTCCGAGACCAGGGTGATGCCGTCGAAGGAAAGCTGATACAGCGGAAGCTTGGCCGCTTCCAGCTCCGCCTCCGTCACGGGCTCCAGGGACTGAAGCCGTTGGACTTCGCCTTCCCCGCCAGGCGCTTCCCGCTCCTCGACCTTCACTCTCCAGATGCGGTTGTCCCGCTGTACGTACTGTCCTTCAAGAACCATGAACCGCTTGGTGCCGGCGCCATCCACGCTCCCGTTCAGGACCCGCCAGCGTTCCACTGCGCCGGGGCGCATGGTCATGACTGCGGCGGGCATCACGCCGTTCACCGCCGTCCCGGGGGGGAAGCGCAGCGTGTTCCTCCGGCGACCCGCGTCCAGGTCGATCGACCCGACGAAGACCCTCTGGATGAAGATGAGGCGCTCCCTGTAGTCCCAGGGCCCGGTCTTCAAGTCCGGCTCGGGCCACGCCCCACCCGTGAGCCTCCGGTTGACCGCCTCGTCCACGTCTCCTTCCACGATCAGAAAGCCTGCCATTCCGCTGGCCACCTGGTCGTGGGTGGCTCCGTGGGAGTGGGGGTGGTACCAGTGGGTGCCGGGTGGGTGGGGGCCACCTTCCCGAGGCAGGCTCAGTTCGATCTTGTAGTCCAGCTCTCCCACGTGCTCGTGCTCACCGAGTTCCGCCAGTCCGGGGTCGCCCGACTCGAGCCGGGCCTCCATGTCCGCACGGGGCATGAGGCGCAGGAAGACATTGTCCGAGTGGGTTCCATCCGGGTTCTCACCAGGAGCGACGTGGAGGCCATGCGTGTGGAGGTTGGTGTGGTGTGCCCGGTGCTGGCCGTTCAGATGACCCTTGATGCTCCACCCTGGACGAGTCTCCGGAGCGATGATCTCCAGCAGCAGCTCAGGATAGAGGAAGGGATTGCACGGGCGCGGCTCCTCGGGGTTTCCGTCGGGAAGCTCCGCCTCCACCAGGCGGCACACCTCTTCATCCACGAGGAGGGGCATGTCCACTGGATCGGGGCTCGGGCCGAGGTGGCTCGCCTGCTCATCGAGGCCCAGGAGGTTTCGAATCTTGATCCGCACCTCCCCGTCCCCCCGGACCCGCACCGTCGGGCCCATGCTGCTCCCGTTGTAGTTGAAGAGAGACGGAGTGGGGTTCCCGGGGCTCGGGGAGTTCCCTGGACTCTGATTCCGGGTCACGTTCAGGACCAGGGGACTCTCGGGCCAGTCCCCGGGTCGCCACACCCACGGCTCCTGCCACGTCTCTGCAGGAATTACGGCAGGATCCACCAGGTTCCCGATCTCGGGGAGTCTCGCCTGGCCGGGACCTCCCTCGGGGCCGCCCCCCGTCCCAGGACCCTGGGGACCCCCCGGACCGGGTGTCTCACCTGCCACCGTGACCGGCTCGGCAGTTCGGCATCCGGAGATCGACGCCGCAGCGCCGAGCGCCCCGAGCTTCAGGAAGTCACGGCGGTGGACGAGCTTCGGATCGCCTTCTGAACCGTCTTGCATTGGGTCTCCTGGAAGGGGTGGGCCAGTATGGCGTAGAGGCCGAGAGCGCGCCACTGGGGAGCGCCTGCCCAGGAGCGGCCCGGAGGCACCGTTCGCACAACCGCACCCCACCACGGCTCTCCCCTCGGTGCGCCCTTCGACCTCCGCCAGGACCAGAGCGTCCGCCACCCGGTCGCGATCGGAACAAGGAAGGCCCAAATTGGGTCGGAATCCATGCCCCCCTCGTTCCTCACATCGGTCTGCGGAAACCCGACAGGCATCACCATGACCCCACCCGCCTCGGAGGCCCGGCCTCCACTCCGGACCGCCATTGGATGTCTCGCCGTCCTCCTGGTCCTCTCCGCCTGTGCCGGTCCCACGCGGATCATCGCGTTCGGGGACGTTCACGGCGACCTGGCAGCGACCCGCGCAGCACTCCGGCTGGCGGGCGCCATCGACGAGGAGGACCACTGGGTGGGGAGACGGCTCGTGGTGGTTCAGACCGGGGATCAGCTCGACCGGGGGAACGATGAGCGAGCCATCCTGGATCTCTTCGACCGCCTCCGGGACGAGGCCGCGGCAGCCGGCGGGGCGTTCCACCCCCTCCTGGGGAACCACGAACTCATGAATGTCCGCGGGGACCTTCGGTACGTCACGGAATCGGGGTTCTCCGACTTCGGGGACGCCGTGGACTTCGATCCTGAAGACCCGGCTCTCGCTTCCTTCGAGCCCCGGGCCCGGTCGCGGATGGCGGCCTTCCTACCGGGTCGCCCCTACGCGCTCCGCCTTGCCCGGCGTGATGTCATCCTCAAGGTGGAAGACAACGTCTTCGTCCACGGGGGAGTCCTGCCCGTACACGTCGCGCATGGAGTGGATCGCATCAACGGCGAGACCCGGGCCTGGCTCCGGGGAGAGGTGGGTCGCCCGGCAGTTCTCCAGGGTTCCGAGAGTCCCCAGTGGACCCGGCTGTATTCCAGTGAGCCTGACTCCCTGGCCTGCGCCACGTTGGGCCAGGTTCTCGAGTCCATGGACGCCAAGCGGATGATCATGGGCCACACCGTGCAGGACGGAGGCATCCGCTCCGCGTGCGACGGGCTGGCGTGGCTCATCGACGTGGGCCTTTCGGAGCGGTATGGAGGGCCCTTGGAAGTCCTGGAGATCGTGGGGGATTCTGTCCGGGTCATGAAGCCGGAACCAGTCCGGCGCTGAGCCCGCTCCGCGCCGGCGAAGCGCCGACTCCGGGGGCGTCCGCCGTACCCGTGGCGCTCGTGGGTGGAGGATCTTACGCTGGTCCCGTAGCTCCGACGGGAGATCCCGGGACCGGCACTCGGCGACCGGTGTAGGACGAATCCTGCCGAGGGCGTCAGCGCGGAGGGGATGAGATGGAGGAGTCGGGTCACCACGAGGTCACGCTTCCGGACCCACCTTCCGACCGGCCTCGAGTCGTCGAGGAGGCGGACGAGGTCCTGACCGTCTTCGGGTGGCAGCTGGGAGGAGCCGGCGCCGGCGCCGGGCTCGTCTGGGGCGGTGCGGCCTGGATGGGGACCCCCCTTCCCCTCGCCTGGCTGGCTGTGTTCCTGGTGGCTCTCGTCCTCCTCTACTTCTCCCCGGTCACACGGGAACCGAAGCTGGCCCGAGAAGTCCTGCGGCGGTGGGACGAGCTCCGGGTTCAACGCGCCCTCGAGAGGTCGGGAGCCAGTTCCGACCCCCGGCTTGAGGTGGCGGAGTCCATGGCCTATCGAATCCTCCAGCACCCGGCGGTGGGAGCGAACGTCCGTCAGACCACCGAGGCACTGGTTCGCCAGCTTCGGCTCGTGCTGGCCGACCTCCGGCGGGTGGAGTGGCTCGGTCAGACCACCGCCATGGACCAGAGCCGGCGCGGTCGTCCCATCTCCGATCTTCAGGACGTTCTGGACGCGCGGGCTGCCGGCATCGTGGCCCAACTGGCGGAACTGCACCGCACGGTGGTGCTCCGGGACGCCGACGCCACGCGCCGGGTGATGGGCACCGTGCAGGCATTGCTGGCAGAGCTGGAGGCGGAGGAGGAGGTCGAGCGTTTCCTGGCGGATACAGAGGAGTTGGGGTGAGCGCCCAACGCCTGCCGCTGGTGGGCGTCATGGGGTCCGGTACACACAGCCATTTCCACCTTTCCGAGCCACTGGGTCGCTGGTTGGCATCCCTCCCGGTGCATCTCCTCACCGGTGGAGGAGGGGGTGTCATGTCCGCCGTGAGCGGTGCGTTCGCCCGTGTCGAAGGGCGGAGCGGCAGGGTGATCGGCATTCTACCCAGCGACGAGACGGGGCTTACGCCACCTCCCGGCTATCCGAATCCGTGGGTCGAGATCCCGATCCAGACCCATCTCGCGGCCCGGGGCGACGGCGGCGCGGACCCGAATTCCCGAAACCACATCAACATCCTCTCCTCCCGTGCGGTGGTGGCCCTTCCGGGAGGGCCCGGCACGGCCAGTGAGGTCCGGCTCGCCCTCGACTACGGAACGCCGCTGCTGGCCTTCCTTCTCTCACCCCGCGACATCCCCGGACTACCCGACACGGTCCGGTGGACGAGCCGCCTGGAGGACGTCCGGGAATTCGTCCTCGCCCTGCTCTGACGGCACGAGGCTTGCAGTTTATCGAGCCCAATTCGTCACGCGAACGTCATCCTCGGCTGGATTGGGACTCATGAAGACCTTACTTCGCCTCGCTCTCGGGCCGGTCGCAGTGCTGGCCGCCCTCGTCGCTGTTCCCTCGGGCGCCTCGGCGCAGGTCGGGGTGGAGATCGTCTTCTCGACCCAGGAAAGGGCGCAGATCCGGGAGTTCTACGCATCGCATCACCAGGCCGGAGCCCGACCGCTGCCGCCCGGAATCCGGAAGAGGCTGGCCCGCGGAAAGCCACTGCCTCCCGGCATCGCGAAGCAGACCCTTCCGTCGCAGCTCGCCGCGGTACTCCCGACTCGAGACGGATACCAACACCTCCAGGTGGGCGTCGACGTCCTCCTGGTGGAGGTCGCCACCGGACTCATCCACGACGTCCTCATGGATGTGATTCGGTAACCCGTCTCCCTGCGGGCACGCGGGGGACGAGTGTCCATCGGACCCAAAGCGGATCACGCGGGTGGAACGGCATCCTGTTTCGGACGTTTCATTCCGCCCCCCACCAGGCGCCACCATGCCCCGGATCCTGTGCATCTCCGCCACGAGCCGACCCAACAACTACACCGCCCGCGCCCTTGGGGTGGTGGTCGATGAGTTGTGCCGGAATGGAGCAGACGTTGAGGTCCTCGATGCACGTGAGCTTCATCTACCCTTTCCCGGCCAGCCCGACGACGGCGACGCGGAGCGCTTGCGCTTGAAGGTGGAGGAGGCCTCCGCCGTGATCCTCGCTACTCCCGAATACCACGGGGGTTACGCGGCCATGTGCAAGCTCATCATCGAGAACCTCGGGTTTCCCTCGGTGATGGCCGACAAGCCTCTGGGCCTACTGGGTGTGGCAGCGGGCAGGATCGGCGCCATCAAGTCGCTGGAGCAGCTCCGGGCCGTTTGCTCCCACGTGGGCGCCCTGGTCCTTCCCCGGGCCGTTTCCATCGCAGGTGTGCGGAAGGCCTTCACCCCCGACGGGGCGTGCACCGATCCGGCGACCGAGGCCGCCTTGAGAGGTCTGGCCCGATCCCTCCTGGACTTCCTCGAGAGCTACGCGGGCACCCATGACGCCCTGGAGACCGCCGTTCGCCACGATGGTCCGCCCTGGGTTTCCCACGCCTGATCGCCGCCGTGCACCCGGGCAGCTCCTGGGCCTGAGGCGACGATCCGGCGGCTCGGGAAGCGCCACCTTCGTGCGCACGCGCGAGGTTAGGAAGCTGGCGAAATCCCAGGGGTAAGCCCTATTCTGACTAGTTCGGCCCCCTCGTCGGGCCGGCCCCAGAGGCCCTCCCACCTCGCTGGAAGGGTCTGCTTATTCGGATCGGACTCTGGCCACGAGGTGGCGGCATGGCGAAGTACGTACTGGCGCTTTTCGGCGCCGTACTCCTCTTCGTGGGTTTCCCCCTGGATTCGGGGAGCCCTCTCTCTCCCACGGAGGTGGAGGCTGAAGATCCCGAGATCTTCACCGGCCGCCTGGTAGACCGCTGGGAAGATGCCGAGCCGAACGAGGTAATTCAGCTCTACTGCGTCCGCTGTCACTCCGATCGCCGACTCACGGGGAACCTGTCTCTTGAGGCGTTCGATGCGGATGCCGCCTTGGCGCAGCCGGAGGTGGCCGAGAAGGTCATTCGGAAGCTCGCCGTTGGGATGATGCCGCCTCCGGGTTCCCGCCGGCCCGACGACGCCACCCTCGTGGAACTCCGTACCCACCTCGAGACCCAGATCGACCGGGCCGCCGCCCTCGACCCGAACCCGGGTCGACGCTCCTTCCAGCGGCTCAACCGGGCGGAGTATCGAGCAGCCGTCCGGGAGATGTTCGGGATGGATGTGGACGTGGACGCCTTCCTCCCGGCGGAGACCATGAGCAACAACTTCGACAACATCGCCGACGTGCAGCAGCTCTCGGCGACGCTCATGGAGGGATATCTGCGGGCCGCCTCCCACGTGGCGTATGCGGCCATGGGCGACCCGGACGCCACACCGGCTTCCATCACGTACAAGGTTCCTCGCACCGCATCGCAGCTCCACCGCGTGGAGGGCGCCCCCTTCGGCACCCGCGGAGGAGTCTCCGAGGAACACGTCTTTCCCGCGGACGGCGACTACGTCTTCCAGATGGAGCTCCACCCTTCGCCCACCGGCTTCCTTTTCGGACGCACGAGCCTGGGACAGAAAGTGGAGGTCTCCGTCGACGGCGTGCCGGTCCAGACGTTCGAGGTCGACCGCTGGATGACGGAATCGGACCCCACCGGGATGCGCCTCGAGACCGACCCCATCCCCGTGACCGCCGGGCCCCACCAGGTGACCGCTGCGTTCATCAAGACCTTCGAGGGTCCGGTGGACGACCTGCTCAAGCCCGTGGACCACACCTTGGCGGACACGCAGATCGGCGAGGCCTACGGAGTGACCACGGTCCCCCACCTGCGTGACCTCACCATCATCGGCCCCTATGCGGTGGCCGGTATCTCGGAGAACGAGATCCGGGGCCGAATTCTCACGTGTCGGCCTGCAACCGCGGCCGAGGCCCGGCCCTGTGCGGAGCGTATCCTCCAGCCGTTGGTGACCAAGGCCTACCGACGTCTTCCCACCGGCGACGACGTTCGAGATCTGCTGTCCTTCTACGACCTCGGCGTCGCCGAGGGAGATTTCGACAACGGGATCCGGATCGCCATCCAGGCCATGCTGGCCTCCCCCCACTTCATCTTCCGTCTGGAGGAGGCCCCGGAGGACGTGGCTCCTGGCGAGGTGTACCGGATCAGCGACGAGGACCTGGCGGCTCGGCTGGCCTTCTTCCTCTGGTCGGCGCCACCTGACGAGGAGTTGATCCAGGCTGCCGAGAGGGGAGTCCTCTCCGACGCCGCGGGCCTCGACGCCCAGGTGGACCGCATGCTCGCCGATCCGCGGGCCGAGGCCATGGGGACCCGGTTCGCCGCCCAGTGGCTGCGCCTGCAGGACCTGTCGAAGCTCCACCCGGACGCCCAGCTGTATCCCTACTACGACGCGACTCTGGCCGAGGCCATGGAGCGGGAGACCGAGCTGTTCTTCTACAGCCTGGTCCGTGAGGACCGGAGCCTGCTGGAGCTCCTTTCGGCCGACTACACCTTCGTCAACGAGCGACTGGCCGAGCACTATGGCATCCCTGGCGTGACGGGTGAGGGCTTCCGGAAGGCGGGCTACGCCGACGAGCACCGGAGAGGGCTCCTGGGTCACGGTGCGGTGCTCGCCATGACCTCCCACGCCAATCGGACCTCTCCGGTCCTGCGCGGGAAGTGGGTCATGGAGGTGTTGCTGGGCAGCCCACCGCCTCCGCCGCCCCCGGGGGTGCCGGACCTCGACGAGACCGAGGGCACCGCGGAGGGCCGGGTGCTCACCGTTCGTGAGCGCATGGAGGAGCACAGGAAGAACCCCCAGTGCCGCTCGTGTCACCAGATGATGGATCCCATCGGACTGGCTCTGGAGAACTTCGACGTGACCGGTGCGTGGCGGATCAAGGACGAGGGAATGCTGGTGGATCCCGTCGGGGAGCTCTTCGATGGGAGCACCATCACCGGCCCCGACGACCTTCGAAACGCCATTCTGCGTCGGCCCGAAGGCTTCGTCCGGACCTTTACAGAGAACCTCATGGCCTACGCTCTCGGGCGCAGGGTGGAGTACTTCGACATGCCTGCGGTCCGAGCGGTCAGCGGCGCGGCCGCCGACAACGGCTACCGGCTCTCGACCTTCATCAAGGGCGTGGTGCACAGCCCCGCGTTCCAGATGAGCGTCATGCAGGGCACCGACGACGACGGGGACGGGGAGTAGGAACCGGACACACAGACGGGCCCCAAGGGGGGGCACCGATTCCCAGGAGGCTGCAGGGATGGACTTCATTTTCGGAAAGCACCTTTCGCGGCGCACCTTCCTCCGGAGCGCCGGAGCCACGGTGGCGCTCCCGCTGCTCGACGCCATGGTTCCCACCCGGCTCATGGCCCGGGGATCCGAAGTCGTGGACCCCACTCGTCTTGTGTGCATCGAGATGGTGCACGGTGCCGCAGGTAGCAATGAGCTCGGGTCCAACCTGAACCTCTGGTCCCCGGCGGATGTGGGGCGCGGCTTCGACCTGTCTCCCTCGAGCCTCCGTCCCCTGGAGTCGTGGCGTGATCACCTGACCATCGTCTCCAACACCGACGTGCGGATGGCCGAGGCCTTCAGCCCTCGGGAGATCGGCGGCGACCACTTCCGCTCCAGCGCGGTCTTCCTCACCCAGGCTCACCCGAAGCAGACGGAGGGGTCGGACATCCATGTGGGTGAGTCCCTGGACCAGATGTACGCCAAGCGCTTCGGTCAGGACACTCCCATTCCATCCATGCAGCTGTGCATCGAGAACGTGGACCAGGCCGGTGGGTGCGCCTACGGCTACGCGTGTGTCTACACGGACACCATCTCCTGGGCTTCGCCCACCCAGCCTCTTCCCATGATCCGGGACCCACGGGTGGCCTTCGATCAGATGTTCGGTTCCGGGGGAACGCCCGAGCAGCGGGCCCGGCGGCGGCGAACCGACCGCAGTATCCTGGACTGGATCGTGGGAGAGGTTGCGGACCTGAAGCGGGAGCTCGGCGCCCCGGACCGAGCCCGGTTGGAGCGTTACCTGGACAACATTCGCGAGATCGAGCGGCGCATCCAGAGGATCGAAGCACACAATCTCAGCGGAGAACTCCGGGACATGCCCGAGGCGCCAGCCGGCGTTCCCGACTCCTTCCGTGAGCACGTGGAGCTCATGTTCGACCTCCAGGCGCTGGCCTTCGCCGCCGACATCACGCGGGTCTTCTCGTTCAAGTTGGGGCGTGACGGCTCCGCGCGGGTCTATCCCGAGAGCGGGGTGGACCTCCCCTTCCACCCGGCCTCCCACCATGGCGGGCGGGAGGAGTCGGTGAAGGACTTCGCCACCATCAATGAGTACCACGTCAGCATGCTTCCCTACTTCCTGAAGAAGCTCGACGAGATCCAGGAAGGGGAAGCCTCGATGCTGGACAAGACGATGATCATCTACGGTTCGCCCATGGGGGACTCGAACCTCCACAACCACAAGCGCTGCCCCCTCGTCATTCTGGGCGGCGCCAACGGGAGTATGGAGGGAGGAATCCATCTGAAGGCCGACGACGGCACGCCCATGGCCAATGTGATGCTGACGCTCCTGCACAAGCTGGACGTGGAGGTGGACAGCTTCGGCGACAGCAACGGGGACTTCTCCTTCACGGTGTGAGGTCAGGAGGCAGATCGCATGACACGTCCTTCTCGCCGACGGCTCAACGGCATCGCGCTGTTCTTCCCGATCCTCGCACTCCTCCTCCTGGGTAGCGGTCCCGACGCGCCGGTGGCGGACGCCGCGGCCCGGGGTGATCTGGATACGGTCGTGTCCCTGTTGGCGGCCGGTGCGGACGTGAATGCGTCCCAGGGCGATGGTATGACGGGCCTCCATTGGGCGGCGCGCCACGGCGAGGCTGCTATCGCCGAGGCCCTCCTGGCTGCGGGAGCCCGGACCGAAGTCTCCACCCGGCTGGGGGCCTATCGTCCTCTCCACCTCGCGGCGGAGGCCGCCCGAGCCGAGGTGGTCCTCTCCCTCCTGTCCGCCGGGGCCGACCCCAACGCTCTCACCTCGACCGGTGTGGCGCCCATCCACTTCGCCGCCGCTGCGGGGAATCCCGAGGTGGTGCTGGCGCTCCTCGAGGCCGGAGCCGATCGGGACGTGCGCGACGCGGCTTCCCAGCGGACGCCCCTCATGTTCGCCGCGGCCCGGAATCGAGGTGCGGTGCTGGAATTGCTCCTGGCACGTGGCGCCGACGTGATGGCCCAGTCCCGGGTGGTGGATTTCGCCGAGCGGGGTCAGATCGACGACGGGCTCCAGCGTGAGCGCACGGAGCGGATGCGGGAGGTTCGGGAGGCCCAGCTGAGGGCGGCCGGGAACTGGCGGGAGGATCAGGAGGGTCCGGCGAAGTTGGTCGTGGATCCCGACGATCCGGACATCCAGGTCGTCGTCCCCGATGACTCCGAGGCGAAGAGCGAGGAGGAGGGCGAGGCGGAGGAGGGCCCGTCCCAAGCCGAAGGGGAGGAGGAGGAGGAGGCCCGGCCCATGGGGTACGATGATCTGGTGGGGCGCCAGGGAGGTGTCAGCGCGCTGCACCTGGCGGCTCGGGAGGGGCATGCCGGTGTGGCCCTCCGCCTACTGGAGGGCGGCGCCGACCTGGATCAGCCCACCGGAGGGGACCGATCCACCCCCACCCTGGTGGCGATCATCAACGGGCACTATGACCTGGCCGTGGAGTTCCTGCGCCGCGGCGCGGACCCGAACCTGGCCAGTGAGGACGGCGTCTCGCCCCTCTACGCGGTCCTGAACAATCGCTGGGCACCGAAGGCCCTGTATCCCCAGCCCACCGCCTTCAAGCAGCAGCGCACGTCCTACCTGGACCTCATGGCAGCGCTCCTGGAGGCCGGTGCCGATCCGAATGCGCGGGTGGCCCAGCACATCTGGTACACCTCGTTCAACTTCGATCTTTTGGGGGTCGACTTCAGCGGCGCGACGCCGTTCTGGCGAGCCGCCTACGCCACCGACGTCCAGGCCATGCAGCTCCTGGTGGAGTACGGTGCCGATCCGGGCCTCCCCACGGCGGTGGTTCCCTCTCGCCGGCGCCGGGGCGGGGGCGACGACCAAGATCCCTCGGGCCTCCCTCCGGCCGAGGTGGGGGGACCGGCAGTGTATCCGATCCACGCCGCCTCGGGTGTGGGGTACGGCGTCGCCCGCGCTGGAAACTCGCACCGACACGCGCCGGGCGGATGGCTTCCCGCGGTCCGGTATCTGGTCGAGCATTTGGGCGCGGATGTGAACCAGCGGGACCACGATGGCTACTCGCCGGTCCATCATGCCGCCGCGCGGGGAGACAACGAACTCATCCGCTACCTGGTGGAGAAGGGCGCAGACGTGACCTTCGTCAGCCGCAGGGGACAGACCACCGTCGACATGGCCAACGGCCCCCAGCAGCGGGTCCAGCCCTTTCCCGAGACCATCGCCCTGCTGGAGGGCCTTGGAGCCAAGAACAACCACAATTGTCTGAGCTGCTGAGCTTGGGACGCCTCCTACTGTTCGTGACGCTCCTCCTCCCCTGGCTGCCTCCGGGCGTCGGGGCTCAGCAGGCGGACCCCTCCCAGACCGCCGCCGCCCTCATGGAGGAGGCACGGCGCACCGACGACGCCGTGACCTTCGCGCGCTCCATCGCCTCGCTCGTGCGCCGCGCCCACGAAGTGTCTTCCGAGTGGCGAGCGGTGACCGAGTTGTTGTCCGAGTTCGCCGGAGGCGCGGACCCCGTCAAGCGGGCCATTGCGGTGGATGCGGTGAAGAGCCTCCCGGCCGTAGCACGGAGCGCCATGGTGTCCCCTCTCTCCCGCATGGCCGAGAGGACTCCGGATGGTCCGACAACCCGGCTCTACGTTCGGGGGCTGGCCGAGACCGGTGAGGCCGGGCTTCAAGCGCTTCGCCGACTCCTTCAGGGGGGGCGGCTCACGGGGGATGCAGCTTCGTTGGCCCGCTTCTATCTCCGGGGCTAGCTGTCCGAGACAAGGACGTTGTTCACATCGGGGCCCCGGGCCTTCCGGGCTCCGGCAGGGTGACTCAGCGCCCGGCCGCCAGTGACGCGCGAATGGCCTCCACCGTCGCATCCACCCGGAACTCGATCAATCTCCTACCAACGTCGATCGTCTCCTCCATGGGGGCGATGCTGATCCCGTTGATGTGGGCCAACCCCGCTTTCACCCGTTCGTCGTACCGCACCGTCGCCGGGTCGGTGACCATCTGCTGCGCCGTGATCCAGTAGTAGTCGTGATACCCGTCGTCGCGGGGCTCCACGATACCCAGCTCGTCGTTCATGAAGGCCACGACATCGGCCTGGTAGTACTCGGGGATGAAGTGGACGCGGGAGCCGGTCCACTGCTGGTTGAGCCGGTCGGCCACCTGGGCCATACCCCGCTGGTTCCCGCCGCTGTCCCCGATGAAGACGATGTCCGTGAAGCCGTGGGCCTCCAGGCTGCGGGCCACGTCGGTGAGCATCATCCGGAAGGTCTCTTCCCGCACCGAGATCGTCCCGGGATAGCGCATGTGCCCGCTGGGTGGGTCGATTTCCCCTTCGGGAACCAGCTTGACGATAGGGGCGCACAACGCGTTCCCCAATCGCCCCGCGATCGCCTCGCAGGTGGTCTGGAGGATGTAGTTGTGCTTCCCCATGGCCACGAACGGACCATTCTGCTCGATCCCACCGGTGGCCACGACGGCGGTGGTCGTCCCTTCACGGATCAGGTCCCGGATCTCCATCCAGGTCAGTTCCTCGATCCAGACGGACTCCAGAGCCTCGACGGGACGGGGCGCCCGGAGTTCTTCCCGCAGGGCGCGCTCCCGCTCCTGGGCCGTGGCCTGCTCCTGGCCCGTCAGGGGCGCCGAAGACAGGAAGGGGAGGACGGGGAGAAGTGCCATCGCCAACGACAGGGGCGAAACGGGGAGGTAGGACGGCCGGGCCATGGTGAAAGCCTCCGGGAGGATGATAGGATCAGCGGTCACTCTAGCCCCGGAGCTATTCCTTGGCGACCCGATCTCCATCCCGCGCGTCTCGCGCGCATTCGGTCCACTCCTCTCGCCCGCCGCACGCGCTTCGATGCCTCCTTGCGGTGGTCCTGGCATGGGGCTGCGGGTCCGAGCCCGGAACCGATCTTCTTCCCACCGCGGACCCCTACGCCCGGGGCTACACCGACGACGACTTTCCCAGGGTGCAGGAGGTGGCCCCGGGAGTCTACACCTATGAACAGCTCCGCTCGGCGGGTGAAGAGCGCTTCACCACCGTGAGCATGTTCGTGGTATCGGATGAGGGAGTCCTGGTGGCCGATGGACAGGGGAGCGTGGAAGAGACTCGCCGTCTCGTGGAGAACATCGCCTCCATCACGGACCGGCCCATCACCCACGTCGTGATCGGCTCCGACCACGGAGATCACACCGGAGGGAACGCCGCCTTTCCGGACGGCGCCCTGTTCATTGCACATCCCACCTCAGCTGCGAGCCTTCGAAACGCCGCGGACGCCGGTAACGCTCCAGAGATCCCGATCGTGGAGGCGCCTCGGGGAATGGAGCTGGACCTGGGAGGACGCGCCGTGCGGATCCTCTTCCTGGGACGGGCCCACACAGGTGGTGACCTCGTGGTCCATCTTCCCGACGACGGCGTGGCGTTCATGAGTGAGGCCTACCTGCACCGGGTCTTTCCCGCCATGCGCAGCGCGTATCCCTCCGAGTGGGTGGACATGATCGAGGCCGCCCAGGCCCTGGAGGCGGAGGTGTACATTCCGGGGCACGGCTTCGTGGACCCCCCCGAGGTCCTGCGACGCGAGCTGGAGATATTCCGCCAGGCGCTGGAGGCGGTGATCGCCGAGGGGCGGCGGCTCCACGCCGCCGGGGTCCCGATGGAGGAGGCCCGGGAGAGCGCGAACTTCGGATGGCTGGAAGACTGGAGCCTGCGGGACAGCCAGGGGCCGCGGGCAATCCAGCAGGTCTTTGCGGAGCTGGATGGGAGGCTGCCCCCACCCTCGTGAGCCCCCAGGCGACCGCTCACCTGGACCGCATCACCGCCGCCAGCCCGAATCCGGGGAGGATCAGCCCACCCGACCGGAGGCCGCCTTCCCCACCGCCACCGCCTCCGGCTCGGTGACGATGATCATTCCCCAGCCCTCCTCGAGCCTCGCAGCAATGTCCTGGACACCAGCGGTCACCCCACAGACCACCCCGAATTCCTTGCAGGCCGCGAGAACCGCTTGGATTGCCTCCTCCACGGCTTCCATGTCCCCCTCATACGCCCGGCGCAGGTCACCCGGCCCGGCGAAGACCACGCTGAGTCCCGGCGTCGACACGATATCCCGGACGTTATCGATTCCGTCGCGGTCTTCGACGATGACGACATTGACCAGTGTCCCGTCGGGATCCTGAGGCCAGGACTCGGAAAGAAGGCGAGCCGACACCTGGGCCTGTTCCGCGGACGCGACATGGGGAAAGACGATTCCGGCCACCCCGGTGGGGAGGGCCTCGTCCAGACGGGATCGCGTGGTCTCGGGATCTTCGATGGGCGGCACTCGCAGGATCACCGGCAAATCCTCCAGTGCCGTAGGGCCCCCCTCCTCCTCCATCCCCTCCATGTAGGCCTCCATCCCCGCGACATCGAAGGGTCCCGACTCCATGGAGTACAGGATGAAGTCGGCATCGGTGGCTCCCACCATGGTCGCTCCCTGCTCCCGGGTCTGGGGTCCGGAGAAGACACCGAACACCGGGGTCCCGGAAGCCAGGAGCTCCACGAGGACGCCTCGGTCCGGAATCTCAAGCACCTCGCCCCCTCCCGTGTCGTCGGTGGGAGCACAGGCCAAGGTCGCGGCCAGGACGGAGGCCAGGGTAGAGGTGGCTCGCACGGATCTCGGGGAGGCGATCATGGTGTGGATTACTCCTGGGTACTCTGATGAGGAGGATC
>CP070829.1:2131537-2156462 GCA_020344755.1 Gemmatimonadales bacterium | reverse complement strand
GCGAGCCAGTAGAGCGTACCCCGGTCGTCCGCATCCTCCACCCGGTCCGCGTAGGGGTGCACGCCCCCATTGAGGCGGAAGTGCCGGAGAAGTGAGCGCACACCCTCGCGCGGGATGATGTTCAGGAGCTCCCGACCCTGGTCGCTGCAGTACGCCAGGTAGCGGTCTCGCAGAAGGAGCGAGTGCGCCTGTGTCGTCCCCTGTGGGGTCTCGTACACGCTGCTCAGTGGATCGTCGTGACGCGCGGCGTCAGTTGAGGTACACGTTCGGTTCGGGCGGTGGAACGAGACGACCGGAGGCGAGCGAGGGTCTCCCGGTCCCCAAAGGTCTCGAGGACGGTCTCCAGGTCTCGGACCCGGCCGGGTTCGAATCGGGCGAGCAGGTTCAGCAGGCCCCGACGAATCACCGTCACCTCATCCCGGAGCTCTTCCAACGACTGGGGAAGCGCGAATCGTACCTGATACCCTCCGGCCGCGGCCTCCGAGGCTGGAACCAGGCGACGAAGGTCTGCGCCGGCGAAGGCGCTGGAGAGGGCCTCCTCGAGGACGACGTCGCGGGAGGTGGTGGGCGTCCTCACTGCGAGGGCATTCCCGTCGTAGTCCATGTGGATCCTGACCACCCTTCCTCCCCCCAGGACCACCCGGACGGAAGTCCCTTCGTGCAGGTCCAGGTCTCGGCAGACGTCTCGAAAACCCAGGCGGAGAAGGGAGGGCCGCGTTACGGGACTGAAGCCCGCACGCTCCAGCACCTGCATGCCCACCTGAAAGCAGAAGCGCGCCAGGTCCCCCGAGCTCTCCCCCTGCGCCGCGGACCGGATGAGGGACGACACGTGCTCCAACGTCGGCTCGTAGACCCAATCGACCACCACCAGCTCGTGGCTGAGGTCGAGCAACTTGACCGCCGCGCTCCCCAGGTCCACCACCTCCGCGGACGAGGCATAGCGTCCCTCGAGCACCAGGCCCAGGCCGATGTCCTGAATCCGTCCGCCGGGTGTGTCGATTTCGTGGACGTCCCGGTACTGGACCACCGCGCGTGTGAGAGCCAACTCGCACGCGCCTGGAACGTCGGCCATAGCCTGGGGCCGACTTTCATGATGTGGGACCAGATTCATGACCGGTCTCGGATTCGTCTGTGGGCAGGGGTTATCCACGCTAATCAATAGATCTTCTTTCCAGCAAGGATTTTCCAGCCCTGGAGCTCGCTCAGACCAGGTAGGCTCGGGCCAACTCCCGAAATGCCTCGGTTTCCCTGTCTGTCCAGCTCGAATCCAAACCCAGCTCCGCCGCCAACAGCGCCGCCACCGAGCCGGCTGAGGAGGCCGCCGCCCGGGCATCCAGGAGGAGTGCACGGGTCCTGCGAGAAAGTACATCCTCGACCCGGCGGGCCATCTCGAACCGGACCGCCCAGATCACCTCCACCCCCAGCACCGGGAGATCGGGGTGGATGGGCTCACCCCACTCGGGGTGCTCCCTGGCGAGGGCCTCCAGCTCCGGAGCATCGGATCCGTAGACCTCGAGACTCCCGAAGCGAGCTGCGTTCTGGTGATAGCCGTGGATCGGAAGCTCCCGGGTCGTGCACGGTCGTGGATCCAGGCCCGCCACCGGTGCGGCATGATCGACGGTATCTTCGGCCATCTTCCGGTAGGTCGTCCACTTCCCACCGGTGATCGTCACCAGTCCTGTGCTGGAGACGTGTAGCGTATGATCCCGTGAGAGCGACGACGTGTCCTCGTCCTCCGAAGACCCCACCAGGGGCCGCAGACCGGCGAACGCAGACAGGACGTCCTCCGGCCCCGGATCGTGGGAGAGGTATCGCGCCGCGTGCCGGAGCACGTAGGCCACCTCCTCCTGCATGGGCCGGGGCTCGACGGTGGGTGCGGGCACCGGTGTGTCCGTGGTCCCCACCAGCACCCGGTCGTGCCAGGGCACGGCGAACAACACGCGTCCATCCTCGGTCTCCGGGACCATGATCGCCGAGTCCCCGGGGTGGAAGCGACGGTCCAGGACCAGGTGGATGCCCTGGCTGGGGGTGATCATGCTGCCGGCTTCCGGGTCGTCCAGTCGCCGGACCGAGTCGGTGAAGACACCCGTGGCATTGATGACTCCCCGTGCCGGTATTTCCACGACGGTCCCGGTTTCCACGTCCCGGGCCCGAACCCCCGAAACGAATCCTGCGCCGTCCTTCAGGAGGCCTGTGACCGGACAGTGGTTTACCAGTACGGCCCCCTGCTCCCACGCGGTCCAGACCAGATGCATCAGGAGTCGTGCGTCGTCGAACTGTCCGTCGTGGTAGACGACGCCGCCCCGCAGTCCCTCCTGCTCGATGGTCGGAAGCTCTTCCAGGGTCTCCCTCCGCGAGAGAAGCCTGGAGGAGCCGAATCCGTACTTCCCGGCCAGGGCGTCGTAGACCTTGAGACCGATTCCGTAGAACGGTGCCTCCCACCAGTCGTAGTTGGGGACGACGAAGGCCAGGTCGTTCACCAGGTGGGGAGCATTCCGCCGGAGGATCCCTCTCTCCCGGAGGGCCTCCATCACCAGCGGGATATTCCCCTGGCGAAGGTACCGTACCCCACCGTGTACGAGCTTCGTGCTCCGGGACGAGGTACCCTGCCCGAAGTCCCGGGCCTCCAGCAGGAGGACGTCGTAGCCGCGGGCGGCCGCGTCCACGGCCACTCCCACCCCCGTGGCGCCACCACCCACAACCACGAAGTCCCATGGCTCCGTCCGGGTCAGGACCCGGTCCCACATGTCATTCCGGTCCACGGTTCCTCCGTTGACGCATCGCGGGCGAATCTCTTAGCTTTTAGAGCTTTGTCTTTAGCAGACTCAACCCAGGACGGTGATTTCGTTGGAAGTTCAGGTTCAGGAAAACGAAAGCCTCGAGCGGGCGCTCCGCCGCTTCAAGCGGAAGGTCCAGCGTTCCGGTCTCTATTCGGAGCTCCGGAAGCGCCGCTACTACGAGAAGCCGAGCGCGCAGCGCAAGCGGAAGCGTGAGGCCGCCGTGCGGCGCGAGCGTCGACGTCAGCGGCGGACGGGCCGGCGCTGATCCGACCCACTCGCCCGGGACTCTTCGTCCTGACCCAGCGGCCCGCCTCCGTGTGAGGCGGGCCGCTGTCGTATTCTAGTAGGGGGCACCGCCTCCGGCAGTCCCTGCGGACGACGGGAGCGGTGTTGCCGGATCGCACTGGGAGGATCACCGACCCTCTCTCGTCCTCCTCGATCGCGCCCTGGTCCTTCGGCGCCTCAGAAAGGCCCGTTGTCGTCATCGCGGGGCTCCAGGAGCCGCCTCGCTCCATGGAACTGCCGCTCCACCCATCTTCTCCAGGAGGCCGGGGGCGGCTCCAGGGTCTCCCCTACCTCCAGGCGGTCCAGGATTCCCTCTACCTCTGCGAGGATCTCCTGCCACTTCTTCCGGTGCCCCGACGCGGTCAGGCGGTTGATGACGGCGAAGATACCCGAAGCCAGAAGGACTCCGGCGCCGACCGCCAGGACATCGGGGCTGACCGACGCGAGCCAGACCCCGCTTCCGACGCCGCTGACGAGGCCACCTGCACCTCCACCGATCACCCCCCCGGCCACCCAGTCCCCGCGGATCCCGGGGTCCACCACGAACTCCACGAGGGTACGGCCTTCCTCGGCCTGTCCAATCCGTACCTCCACCGACTTCGCGGACGCCACATAGTATCGCTGTGACGTGGCGCTTGCGGCTCGAGCCAGGCTGCTGATCCAGTCCACCGCGGGACGGTACTGGAGGTAGTTCGGCGTGCGGCGGACCCGATGAAGGAGGCGCCCCCCCACGAGGAAGTCGTCGAGCTTCTTCGCCACCTCCTCGGTGGATCCCGGGACCACCCGGGAAACCACGATGTGAGCAGGCCCATAAAACCGATCCAACAACCCTCCCGATACGGCTCCCGCTCGGACCTCGGAGAGGGCATGGCGAACATGCCGCTCCGGAAGGCCGACTTCTCTCGCGATACGAAAGAGATCCGCCTCCCCCAACTCGGCACCGGCCTCCGTATCCTGGGCCGTGAGTTCCGCAGCCCGACGAATCACCTCGTCGAACTGCCGCCGACTCAGGGCGCGATCGCTACCTTGCTCGTTCTCGCTCATGTCTTCAAGTAAGCGGGAAACCTCATAGGGCTTCAACCACCACCGCGCCGCCCTGTCCTCCTCCTATGCAGGCGGACCCCACCCCGAATCGCCCTCCCCGCCGCCTCAGCTCGTGCAGGAGATGGAGGGTGATCCGGGCTCCCGAGGCAGCGAGGGGATGGGTCAGGGCAATGGCCCCTCCATTGACATTGGTGCGGTCCGGATCGAGGTCCAACTCTCGCTCGACCGCCTTGTATTGAGGCGCGAAGGCCTCATTGACCTCCACCAGATCCATCTGATCCAGGCTCATGCCGGCCTTCTCCAGAGCCCTCCGGATCGCCGGAGCCGGTCCGATCCCCATGACGCTCGGCTCCACGCCCACGAAGGCCCAGGACACCAGTCGTCCCAGCGGCTCGATCCCCTGCGCCTCCGCCCAGCTGGCATCCGCCAGGACGGCGCTGGCTGCCCCATCCCCGATCCCGCTGGCATTCCCCGCCGTGACGAGGCCATCCTTGCGAAAGTAAGGCCGAAGGGCGGCGAGATTCTCCTCGGTCGCATCCGGACGCATGTGCTCGTCCGCGGCGTACATCATCTCCCCCCTTCGCGTCCGCACTGCGACGGGGACGATCTCGGCATCGAAGCGACCCTCGGCCCAGGCCCTCGCAGCTCGTTCCTGCGACGCCAGAGCGACCGCGTCCGCCTCTTCCCGGGTCACTCCGTAGCGTCCCGCCAGCTCCTCCGCGGTCTGCGCCATGGTGAGCCCGCATTGGGTGTCCTCCAACGCCTTCCACAGGAGGTCCTCGAAGAATCCTCCCGCCTCGCCGAGCCGGAGGCCGCCCCAGCGAGCCTCCCGGACGACGTGAGGCGCCTGGCTCATGGACTCGGTCCCGCCGACAAGGGTCACACGGGCCTCCCCGAGGAGGATCTCCATAGCCCCCGAAACGATCGCCTGGAAACCCGAGCCGCAGAGCCGGTTCACCGTCAAAGCCGGCACCTCCTGGGGGATTCCACACCGGAGGCCCACATGCCGGGCCAGGTAGATCGCGTCGGACGAGGTCTGGAGCGCGTTCCCGAACACCACATGGTCGACCTGGTCCGGCGGAACCCCCGCGGCGTCGAGGGCGGCGCGGGAGGAGGCCACGCCCAGGTCCGTCGCCGAGAGGCTGCGAAGGGATCCACCGAAGCCGCCGAAGCCCGTGCGCTTCCCGGCAAGGAAGACCACATCCCGTCCCTGACCCTGCGTTCCCATGGAAACCTCCTTCATCTCTCGATCCCGTGGTGGGTGAAGCCGGTCGGGTCGCCCGCTGGCTCGTCGGACCGGGCCTGTCGCCGATTCCTGGGCGATGAGGCCGTCGGCCGCGCCCCCGATCTCCTAGTCGAACGAAGTGGTGGTCGACTCATCCTCCAGGTACTTCCTGAACGCGTCCTTGTTGTGGGATCGCATGTAGGCTTCCTGAGCGTCGATGCGACCGTCTTTCAGGTGCTCCAGGATGTGCTGATCCAGAAGCTGCATCCCGTCCTTCTTCCCCGTCTGCATGATGGACGGAATCTGGTGGAGCTTGCTCTCCCGGATCAGGTTGGCCACCGCTCCCGTCACCACCATCACCTCCTGCGCCGCGACCCGTCCGACTCCATCCTTCTTCCTGAGGAGCACCTGGGAGATCACCCCCTTCAACGAGTCGGCCAGCATGGCGCGGATCTGGTCCTGCTGATCGGCGGGGAACCCATCGATGATTCGACTCACCGTCTTCGGAGCGGAGCTGGTATGCAGCGTCCCGAAGACCAGGTGTCCGGTCTCCGCCGCCGTGATGCCCAACTCCATGGTCTCCCGATCCCGCATCTCTCCGACCATGATGACGTCGGGGTCCTCCCGCAGCGCGGCCCGAAGCGCGTTCGCGAAGCTCCGGGTATTCGCCCCGACCTGCCGCTGGTTCACGAGGCAGCGTTTGTTCTCGTGGGTGAACTCGATGGGATCCTCGATAGTGAGGATGTGGTCCTGTCGCGTCTCGTTGACCAGGTCCACCATGGCCGCGAGGGTGGTGGACTTCCCGCTCCCGGTGGGTCCGGTCACCAGTACGAGGCCTTGGGTCAGGGAACAGAAGCGCCGGATCACCTCCGGGAAGCCCAATTCGTCTGCGGAAGGGGTCTCGGAGGGAATCGTCCGCAGGACACATCCCAGGCCCTTCCGCTGCCAGTACACGTTCACGCGGAAGCGCGCGAGCCCGGGAATCTCGTAGGCGAAATCGAAGTCCATGGAATCCAGGAATCGCATGCGCCATTCCTCCTCCATGATCTCGTAGACCAGGGCCTCCACGTCCCTGGCCGTGAGCTCCCGGAACTTGAGTGTCTGCATGCTCCCGTGGAGCCGCATGGTGGGATGCGCTCCCGTCGTCAGGTGGAGGTCGGAGCCTCCACGCTCCACGAGAACCCTCAGGAACTGGTCGATCTGCGCCATGGTGTCTCTCGCGTCCTCAGCGATCCAGTGCGTCTGCTACCCAGGAACCCACAGCTTCCGTGGTCCGGTCCCCGCCCAGGTCCGGCGTCGTGACACCGGAGGCCAGGGCGTCGCGAATGGCCCGGTCTACGGCCCTGCCTGCCTCGGGTGCTCCCAGCTGTGAGAGCACGAGGGCCGCGCAGGCGATGGCACCCATGGGGTTTGCCTTGTTCTGTCCTGCGATGTCCGGCGCGGAGCCGTGGACGGGCTCGTAGAGCGCATGCCGGCCCGGATGGAGGTTGGCGGACGGCGCCATTCCCAGCCCACCCGTCAGCTCGGCAGCCAGGTCGCTGAGGATGTCGCCGAAGAGGTTGCCCGTCACCAGGACCTCATAGCGCTCCGGGCGACGAACCAGGTCCATGGCCATGGCGTCCACGTACATGGCGTCCTGCTGGATGCCGGGGAACTCCTTCCCGACCTCGGCAAAAGCGCGTCGCCACAGATGGCCGGCGGCGGGCATGGCGTTGGCCTTGTCCACCAGGGTGACCCTGTCTCGCCCTCTGGCGTGGGCGAATTCGAACGCGGCTCGAATGATGCGCTCGACGCCCTTCCAGGTGTTCACGTCCTCCTGCACGGCGATTTCGTCCAGTGTATCGGGCTTGAATCGCCCCCCCAGGTTCACGTACACACCCTCCGTGTTCTCGCGGAAGATATCCAGGTGGATCCCACCCGGCTTCACGTCCCGGAGTGGGGAGAGCCTCGGGTCGTAGAGAACCGCGGGACGGTAGTTGACGTATAGGTCGAGCCTGAAGCGAAGCCCAACGAGGATGTCGCGGGCATGCTGGTTGTCCGGGACCCTCGGGTCTCCCAGGGCGCCCAGCAGAATGGCATCGTGGTCCTCGGCGAGGGCGGAGAACTCCTCGTCCGTGATGGTGACGCCATCCCGGAGGAACCGATCCGCCCCCAGGTCCCAGTGCACGAGTTCCAGGGGCAGGTCGAAGACGGTCGACGCTCGCTCGAGGACGCGGACTGCCTCCCGGGTGACCTCCAGACCGATCCCGTCACCCGGGATGATGGCGATGCGATGCATGGGAAGGGCCGTAGAAGAGGACGGGGCGGCCGGAGACCCACGAGTCCCGGCGAGCCCGGGACCGGGGCTCCAGAGTATAGGTGGGACGGATCGACGAAGCCACCGAGCTAGCGCGCCGGTACTACCACCACGACACCGCGCCCGGAAGCGCCACTGCCGTCGACCTGATAGGTGTACCGTCCCGGGGGTGCGGACTCGGCGTGGAGGACCCAGTGCACGCCCGGACGCACCAGCGGCGGGCTCTCCATCATCCGGATCTCCTGGAGGAATTCCCTCGCCTCATGGCTCAGGGAGTCCGCATGGAATCGGACAACTCGGGGATAAGCGTCCTCAGTGACGAAATCCACCCAGTCGCCGGGGTAGACGAGGACGGAGTCGGGTTCAGCGACCTCGAGTCCTCGATCGTGCCGAACCGTCACCGTGTGGACCCGGTCTCCGGGCTCGAGCCCCAGGGAGTCCTGAAGCAGGGCATCCGGAAAGGACTCCGGTACCGGCTCGCACGCCACCAGGAGTGCAGCTGCTCCAAGCCTCAGACTTCGGAGGACGGAACGGTGGCTCAGTCCTCCGAAGCCCGGCTGCCGCATGCGATGCAGAAACGCCAGTCGGGCTCCAGGGCCTCCCCGCACGAGTCGCACGGGACGAGCTTCGAGTCGGTCCCGCAGAACGGACAGAAGTTCAGATTGTCGCGCTTGGGAAGCGTCTCCCGGCACCACCGGCAGACGTCCGTGTCAGCATTGGAAAGGTGCACGGGCTGAGCCTCGATATCGGGGTCGGAGGGACTTCCCTCGACCAGTTCAGGACTGAACGGCTGCGTGGTCGTGAACGCTCCCAGAGGAACCACCTTGGCATCGTCCCCGTCTTCGGCCAACGAGATATCCGCTTCCATCTCGAATCCCGCCCTCTCTCCGGTCAGGATCGCGGCGGGCTCCTCGGCCTCGGTCTCCACCGGCACCTCATCCGCCGGCGGGATCTTCGATGGGTTGAGCCGGACATCCACGGCGGCAAACTCACGGTAGAGCCCGGTGTTGGGGTTCACCGACTCCAACTCCTCCTGGATCTCTCGGAGGGCGTGCTCCGATTCCAGCTCCACGAAGTCGCCCTCCCCCGCCAGGAGGCGGAGAAGCGCGTGCTCATAGTCGCCGTTCATCTCCACGCCGAGGATGTCACGGTAGGCCCCATACGGGACCAGATCCTGGTACACCTCGGCGACGGTAAACGGGCGAGAGAGCTGGTCGGGATCCCGCTCCCGGAGCGCCCCGACAAGGGCTTCGTGGAAACGGGCAAGTATCGTGTCAGTCATCTCACCTCCCCCTCACTCCCGCCGTTCAGCTCCTCGAGGACGATCAGTCGGGCACGGGCCGCGGAGCGGATGAAGCTCTCCGGATCCTGGAAGGGAATCTCGACCCCGCTGACCTCGTGCCAGCGCTCCGCCAACCGCCGCATGTAGTGCACCAGGGGCTCGTGTCCGAATCCCGCTCCGTCCCGCATCTGCCGGACGACCGCGAGCCAACTTCCCCAATACACCGTGCCATCCTGCGTGCGGACCTGGATCTGACCCGAGTCTGCGGCACTGCCGCTCTCGAAGAGCTCCAGCTGAGACGGATCGAGGTCCAATGATCCTTCGCCGACCGCACCGGCCTCTACCTCGGCAAGAAGTCGATCGATGGGGTCGTCCATGGACTCCAGCTCTCGGAGTCGGGCCTCCCACGGAGCAAGCCGAGCGTCCCCCGACTCCATGTGCCACAGCGCGCGCTTGAGCTCCATGATGCGCCAGACGGCCACCGGGTCCCAGTGTTCCATCGGGGGTACCCTCTCGAACTCCCGGAGCGCACCCTCCCAATCCCCCCGGTCGTAGAGGAGATGGCCCAGGTAGGTGCGTGCCTCGTGGAGGTCCGGATCGAGCCGAAGTGCTCGACGAACCTGACGTCCTGCACCGACCTCGTCACCCAGGCGATGCAGCGTGTAGCCCAAGGCCGCAGCCACCTCCGCACTCTCGGGGCGGGTCGTGGCAGAACGCGAGAAGATATCCCGGGCATCCGCGTAGAGCTGCTCCCGATAGAGCGCCCGACCCATGGTGAGCATGAGTTCGACGTCCTCGTCGAAGCCCAGCTGCTGGACTCTCTGAAACAGCTTCAGGGCGGTTCCGTGATCGCCGAAGCGAAGCAGGATCTCTCCCAGGCCCACGAGAGCGTCCTCGTGACCCGGGTCCAGCACGGCAGCGCGCTCAAAGGCTCGCCGAGCCCAAGCGAATTCCTCGCGGGCCAGGCGCGCGTATCCCATGCCGATGTAGAGCTCTACGGCATTGGGATATAGAGAGAGGCCCTCCTTGAGCATCTCGAGGGCCCCGTCGTAGTCACCTTTGTTGTACAGCTCGTGCGCCTGCTCGTCGTATTCCTCTGAACTGAGGAACCGTTCTGGCATGCTCGTACTCCGGAGACGGCCTTCAATGTGCGTCTGGCGAGAATATATCCAGAGGCGTGAGCGGAAACCAGACTGCCGTGATCCCGGTCAGCGGGAGGGCGCGCTTCCCGCTGCTGCCGGATGCGGACGGCTCTCAGGCCGGCCGGCCATATCGCACTCCACACCGGGGACAGACAAGATGGTCCCCGTTCCTCAACAGCTTCTCAAGGGGATCCTCGTGCCGCGGACAGACAGGATCCCGACCCTCCTTCTGCTGCTCCCGAACCTTCTCCTTGTCCCGCCGGGTGGCTTTGGGGATGCGGAGCTCGTATCTCAACGAGGACGCGGAGCATTCGAACAAGACGGATCCGGAGCCGTCGGACTCGGGACGGACCCGTAGCTCATGGAGTACCCCTCCCATGGGGGACTCGAGATGCTGGCTCGTGTAATAGCGCTTGAGGTAGTCCTTGCCCTTCAGGGGAATGGCGTCTGAAGAGGCAGGCTCCTGGGTATGCCATCCGTTGACCATATCAGTGACGGAGCGGCTCCGGATTCGTGGTTTTTCGGCGGCGGAAGATAGGGTGGAGGCGGCGCCATCGCTACCGCTGAGGGTGGCCTTGGCCCTTCTTAGCTGTAAAGGGGGCGAGAGCACCGAGTCTCCCGCCCCCCGTACATCGTCGAACTGGGGCGCTCGCGCCCCGAGAACCGTCCTCAGGCGACCGTTGCGTTCTCCTGATCCACGGCCGTATGCTCCTCGCCATGATTGATGGCGGGGGCGCAGAATCGCATCCCGATCGCGTGGAGTTCGTCCAGCTGGGGATCACCCAACTCCGGATAGCGCTCGGCGAGGTAATCCACCGTCTCGCTCATCCAGGTCTCCTGGTCCTCGGGGGAGGCGTGAAGCACGCCACAACGGTTGATGTGGCTGAACAGCTCGTCGCGAGCCTGGTCAAGAACGGAATTCGCCACGTACACCTCCCAGTGTATTTCTCCGGAACCGCCCTTGGGAGCGTCCGGGGCCAGTTTATCTGTTTCAGCCATGAATCTTAACCGAAAGCCTCCCCCCCGCCAACCAGCCTCGGTGGGTTCGGATCCGGATCCGATCGCCCTGGAGGTCTTCCGGCACCTCTTCACGGCCCTGACCGAAGAGATGGGTGCCGCCCTGCGGCGGGCATCGTACTCACCGAACATCAAAGAGCGGCGTGATTACTCGTGCGCGCTCTTCGACGCCGGTGGCACGCCCGTGGCGCTCGGGGACCACATGCCGGTCCACCTCGGCGCCATGCCCATGAGCGTTCAGGCCGCGCTCGAGACCCTGGGTGTCCTGGGCCCGGGAGACGTGGCCATGGTCAACGATCCTTTCCAGGGCGGAACCCATCTGCCGGACATCACGCTGCTGGCCCCGGTCCACGCCACGACGGCGGACGGTCCGGAACTTCTGGGCTTCGTCGCCGCCCGGGCACACCACAGTGACGTGGGAGGTGTCTCCCCGGGGTCGATGCCGTTGGCCAGGGAAATTGTCCAGGAGGGACTGCGGATCCCGCCGGTGCGCCTGTATCGTGCGGGGCAACGCAACGAGGACCTCTGGCGCACGGTTCTGTCGAACGTACGGACGCCCCTGGAGCGGGCCGGCGATCTGGACGCACAGTTGGCCGCTCTTCACGCGGGCCGGACGCGCCTGCTGGAGATGGTGGAGCGCAGGGGGCTCGCCAGCGTCCGCGAGGCCATGCGCAACCTCATCGCCTACGCGGACCGGCTGGTCTCCGCTGGGCTCGCCCTCGTGCCGGACGGGCGCTTCACGGCAGTTGACACGATGGAGGATGACGGCTTCGGGACTTCGGATATCCCCATTCGGGTCACGGTCACGGTGGCCGGGGAGCGAGCCACCGTGGACTTCACGGGTTCGTCGCCACAGGTCCAAGGTGGGGTGAATGCCGTGGCCGCTATCACCGGATCGGCGACACGATACGTGATCCGCTGCCTGGCCGAAGACCTGCTGGCAGTGGAGATCCCTGCCGGTGGCGGCTCACTGCAGGCGGTAGAACTCGTCCTTCCCGAGGGCTCGGTGGTGAATGCCCGGCCCCCGGCGAGTGTGGCTGCTGGGAACGTCGAGACAAGCCAGCGGATCACGGATGTCCTCCTCTCGGCCTTTCGACAGGCGCTGCCCCATCGGATGCCCGCCCTGTCGCAGGGGACCATGAACAACACCACCGCCGGAGGCGTCGATCCACGTTCGGGGGAGCCGTTCGCGTACTACGAGACCGTGGGAGGGGGAATGGGCGCAGGCCCATCCGGTCCGGGCCTTTCCGGGGTGCACTGCCACATGTCCAACTCGCTCAACACCCCGGTGGAAGCCCTGGAGCACGCATATCCATTCCGGGTGACGGAGTACAGCCTGCGGCACGGCAGTGGCGGCCGTGGGAGGCACGCCGGTGGTGACGGCCTCCGGCGAGACATCCAGCTCCTGGCAGACAGCACCGTCACCCTGCTTTCGGAGCGACGACAGCGCGGGCCCTCCGGCGCGGGAGGGGGAGAGCCAGGAGCCGTCGGCGAGAATGTCCTCGTACGCGACGGGGTTGAGGAGAAGCTCCCCGGGAAGGTTACCTTCCAGGCCCGTGCCGGAGACGTTCTCAGCGTGCGGTCCCCCGGCGGTGGAGGCTGGGGTGATCCTGCGGAGGCCTCCCACGGTCCAACTTCGAGCGATCTTCCCGCCCAGCCCCGCCTTTCCACCACATGAAGCTCCTTCTCGGACTCGTCTGCGATCGCGCGCAGCAGGGCGCCGACGGACGTCTCTTCATCGACGGACAGTACCACGATCTCTACGCCCCCGGGTTTCCCGCCAAGCACGACCTCACCCTGGTGACGGTCCTGGAGTGGGACCGGTCGGACCACGGGCGCTACAACTTCACCGTGGAGCTGCGGGATCCAACCGGGGCGCCGAGCCTCCGAGGCACCGGATACACCGAGGTCGTAGAAGCGGACCCCAACGGTCCTCAGGCCAGGACCTACTACATCGAGCCTCTCCAGGAGGTCGTCTTCCCTGTCCCCGGGGAGTACCGGTTCCGGATCCAGGTGAAGGGCCGCTGGCACGAGGGACCCTCGCTCTACCTGTGGGAGAGCCCGGGCGACCAAGGGGTCCCGGGCTGACGCCACCGCGCCCACGCGCTCGCCAGATCGACGGCCTGCCGCTCGGGGGCGAGGCCGGACGCCCGTCCGGCTTCGGAGATGCGAATCAGCCGATGTACATGCGGATCCAGAGGAAACCGAACGCCGCCACGGTCCCCAGCAGCGCCTCGTATTCCTTGTTCCCGGCGTAGCGCTCCACGCTGAAGGCACCGACGGACACCCAGGGCTCCGGGGCCCGGTACGGTGTGACGCGGGGAAGAAGCAGGGGTACGTTGGCCGCATAGTCTCGGTACTGCTCCCCGAACAGTCCGTCCAGCAACTCGGCTTCGCTCCGGATGGTCGCGCCGTATACGCCGAAGAAGAAGACCAGGAAGGCCACGACGAAGAGCCACTGCGCCCCGGCCAGAGTCACTCCGAGCCCCAGCAGGAAGCTCCCCAGGTAAAGGGGGTTCCGCGTGTGCCCGTAGGGCCCGCTTGTGGCCAGCTGCTGGTCCTTTCGGATGAACCCCGCAGCCCACGCACGGATGAAGAGCCCCAGGACCGAGAGTCCGGACCCCAGCAGGAGAGACACGGGGGTGGGCCGCGCGAACCACAGAAAGGGAATGATGAGGAGCCAGACCAGGCGCAGCCGGATCTTCCGGAGGGAGAGTGCCACGTCAGCGCACTTCCTTGAGTGACAGGTGGATGTCGGGCAGCCACTTGACCCGGCTCAGCATGTAGACCATGTGCCGGTCCTCGTCATCCGTGAGAAAGACCTCGGCCTGGCCCCCGTCTCCGAAGAGCCCGGAGGTCCGGATCACCGGCTCGATCACCACGCACTGGAACTCGCCTGCGGGGACGCGAATCGTCTCTCGCCGGAGCACGCGGATCAGCACCGGATTGCCGTCCTCCTTGAAGTAGCGATCCAGCTCGTACTCTGCCCCCACCTCCAGGGGAAGCGTCCGGACGAAGTAGAGGAAGGAGACCTGGTCGAGGGGCGCTTCCGAAAGGGTCTCGCCGGTCTGGTCGGTCCCCAGAAGCTCCCAGCGCCGCTCCCGGGGGTAGATCTCGTACGCCCGGTACCGTGCATCCGTCCCCTTCTGGTCCTGGATGTACCGGTGACTCGCAAGATCGGTCACGTCCATCCAGGAGTCGTACTGATAATCCACCGAAAAGGGCCAGAGGCTCCCCTCCAGACCCATCTGCGCGTGATAGGTACGTCGTCCGCGGAGGGTCTCCACCTCGCCCACCCGGAGGAACCCTTCCCCCACGACGCGGCGACCGAATCGAACCTCGTAGATCAGCTCCTCGCCGGGAGCGAAAGGCACCTGCAGCGTCTCCTCCGACACCAGGCCCAGGGAGTCCGGATCGATGAGGAGCACCCTGTCCTGCTCGCCCGTCTGCGCGGTCACAGCCCCTGCAGCCACGATCAGCAGGGAGCTGCACGCCGCTCCGAACCGCACGCCCATCATGCGGCCTGCTCCCGGCCGCCGGCCGGCGGCTCACCGGGCAGATCCCAGGATGTCGAACGGAACTCGAGCAGCCGCCGCAGCGTGGGGATCGCCCGGAAGCGCGACGCGCGGACCGGCAGGTGGTAGCGCAGCCCGACGGGCAAGGACTCCACCCGACGGGCAAAACCCGCCACCCGCTGCAGGAGCTCCAGGTTCGCGACCCATGGCTCCCGGGCCGAGGCCAGGGAGGTGTCTGTTCCCCGAAGTGCCTTCTTGACGACGATGATCCGGTAGGCGCGGAGTCCGCACAGCGGGTCCTCCACCGGTGCATTCCGATAGGCGGCGCCCAGGACGAGGGGAGCCAGGCGCCGGCCCCAACGCAGGGGCCGAGGGCAGTCGGGGCCCGGCTGGGCTATGGAGCCCGCTACCACGTCGGAGCCTCCCTCGAGGGTCTTCACCAGATCCACGATGGAGGCCGGGTCATCGGTCAGGTCCCCCTGCACGACCACGGCTGCGTCTCGTTTCGGGTAGTCCGAGGCCTGGACCGCGTGCTTGAGCAGCCGGTCCACCGCAGCACCATAACCTCGGGCCTCCGCCTCGCTCAGCACAGTGAGGGGCAGGAGTTGGTCGTAACGCCCCAGCGCCTCGGAGGTCCCGTCTGTCGAGGCGTCGTCCAGGACCAGGAGATGGTACTCCCTGCCGAAGTCCCGCATCACCCTCGCGACCTTCCATAGCAGGGGGCCGATGGTGCCAGCCTCGTTGTGGGTGGGGATGCAGACGTAGATCACGGAAGCACTCCAGGGGGGCGAAGATTCATCAGCTTATATCATCGCGCCCCGGAGCCGGTTCCGGTATCGGGGGACGGCTCTTCCATCGCTTGTGTAGCCAGAAGTACTGCTCGGGGGCTTCCTCGATCCAGGATTCGAGGATGGAAAGATGGGCCCGCGTGAGTCTTCGCACGTCCTCTTCCTGGTCCCCGGTCAGGGGAATCGAGACGGGCCGGACCATGACCCGGTAGCCACGACCGCCATCGATCTTGAGGGCCACACCGGCCCAGAGTGGGGCCCCGGTTCGGAGAGCGAAGACCGCCGGTCCCCGAGCAGTGGCGGCCGGAGTTCCGAAGAAATCCACGAAGACTCCACCCCGCACCACGTTCTGATCTGCGACGAGGGCGGCCAAGTGGCCTTCACGGAGGGATTGCAGCACGGCCCGGGGGGCGGACTGCTTCGACATGATCCGGATTCCCAGACGCTCCCTGGCCCGGCGAAGGTCCTCGTCGAACCGGGGGTTGCGCTGGACCTGGACCACCGCGTCGACCGGCAGGCCCCGAGCCGCCAGGGCCGCCCCCCCCATCTCCCAATTCCCGAGGTGCCCGGCCACCATGACCACACCCCGCCCCTCCGCCAGCGCCGCCTCGAGTGCCTCCAACCCTTCGACCCGGGTCACCGATCGAACCCTCTCCGATGAACTCCCCGCCAGTCGGAATGTGGCCACCGCCTCCCGCCCGAGGTGCCGGTAGGACGCCGCGGCAATCCGGCGGCGCCAGGCGCGGTCCCGGCGAGGAAAAGCCCGGGCGATGTTCTCCTCCACGACGCTTCGCCGGATCCGTAGCACGGACCCCATCACCCAACCCAGGAACCCACCGAACCCGAGCGCGAGCCCCTCGGGCACCGAGAGGAGGAGCCCCCGGAGGAGACGAAATCCGAGGTGCTCCAATCGGTGTCCTGCGGAGGATCGGGTCTCCGGACTCGCGGCCGTTCCGCGACCGGCGCCGGTCCCGCTCACGGGCCTCGAGGCGCCCCTGAGGCGTCCACCTTTCGGTCCAGCCCGCCCTCCGTGGGCGGGGGCGGGACGGGCTCCTCGTCGCGGAACTGCATGTCGTGAAGCTTCCGGTAGGTGCCGCCCTTCGAGAGGAGCTCACCGTGGCGTCCGCGTTCCACGATTCGTCCCTCCTCCATTACCACGATCTGGTCCGCCTTCTGCACGGTAGACAGCCGGTGGGCGATGACGAACACGGTACGCCCCTCGAGGAGATGCTCGATGGCCTCCTGCACCAGTCGTTCCGACTCGGTATCCAGCGCGCTCGTCGCCTCGTCGAAGATGAGGATGGGTGGGTTGCGAAGGAGCGCCCGTGCGATGGCGATGCGCTGCCGCTGTCCGCCCGACAGCTCCGTTCCCCGTTCCCCCACCACGGTGTCATACCCGTCCGGAAGAGCCGAGATGAACCCGTCGGCGTTCGCAGCCCTGGCTGCCGCCTCCACCTCGTCCGGAGAGGCGTTCGGGCTTCCGTATGCGATGTTGGCCCGAACAGTGTCGTGGAAGAGAACCGTTTCCTGGGACACGATCCCCAGGGACTTTCGGAGCTCCTCGATGCGGATGTCCCGCAGATCGACACCGTCCACGCGGATGGCACCCTCGGTGACCTCGTAGAAGCGACCCAGAAGATCCACCAGGGTGGTCTTCCCCGCTCCGCTGCGGCCGACCAGCGCCACCACCGTTCCCCTTGGCACCGTCAGGTCGATGTCCCTCAGGACCGGGATGCCTGCCCGGTAGGAGAAGGAGACGCCCTCGAACCGGATCTCACGATCCAGGCCCGGGAAGGGGCCGGCCCCCTCTCGGCTCCGGATCTCTACCGGCGCGTCCAGGAACTGGAAGACCCTCTCCGCACCCACCAGCCCCGGCTGCACCAGGGCCGGGAATTTGGCCACATACTTGACCGGAGCGTAGAGCTTCAGGGAGAGGGCGAGAAAGCCCACGAACTCGGACCCGCTGATGGTCTGCTCCACGACCACGAGTCGGGCGCCGTACCAGAGAATGACCACCGTACCCACCGCAGCCAGCATCTCCGTGAGCGGCGCCGCCAGCGCCCTCCAGCGCTCGGTCCGCACGAACTGCCGGAAGTAGTCGTCCGTGAGCCCGTGGAAGCGCGTCCTCTCGAGGGCCTCGGCTCCCGACGACTTCACGAGGCGGACCCCCGACAGCGTCTCCTGGATATGGGCGTTCACCTCGCCGGCAAGATTCAGGACGCGACGGTCGCCTCTCCGGAGCTTCTTCACCAGCGGTCCCCAGATTCCCATGGTCCCGGGGATGACGACGAAGGCGGCCAGTGTAAGCTGCCAGGAGATGCTCACCATGACCACGATGGCGGCCATGAACTCGAACACGGACGAGAGGATGCGGGCGAGTTCCTTCGCCAGGAGTGTCCGGAGCTGCTCCACGTCGTGAGTGAGTCGCGAGACGATCTGGCCCATGCGGGTCCGCCCGAAGAAGGCCAGGTCCAGCTCCAGGAGGTGATCGTAGACCTCGTTCCGGAGATCCCGGGTGACTCCCTGCTCCACGCGGGCGACCATGTACGCGCGAAGGAAGTCGAACAGGTTCTTGAGGGCGAAGGTGACCAGAATGAGGAGGATGATGCCCTGCACCGCCTCCAGCCGGTCTCCCTGCAGGTCCACGACGCGGTAGACCGTCCCATCCAGGAGCCGATCCACGAACTTCTCGGGCTCTGCCGGAAGGCCCCCTTCCCCGGTGCCCGGGAGAGCCCCCTGACTTCCCTCGCCGAAGAGCACGCTGACGAAGGGGATCAGCATGACATAGGCGAAAGCATCCAGGCCGGCGAACGCAAAGGTCGCGCCCACGGCCAGGAGGAACACGCCCAGATGTGGGCGCAGGTATCGGAGGATCCGGAAGTAGAGTCTCACGGCCCGTAAGGTACCACCGGACCGGGTGGAGCGTCACCGGAGCTGCCGCCGTACGACCTCCACGTTTTTTGCCGTGGCACCGGTGTGACTCGAGACCGTCCGCGGTCCCGCCTCCTCCATGGAGCGCCGCAGGCTCTCGTCCGTCAGGATCCTGGTCACCCCGGTCCAGGGGTGCTCCGCAAGGGCTACCGCGCCTCCTTCCTCCAGCGCATGGACCATCTCCCGGAAGTTGGCGTGGTCGGGCCCGATCACCGTGGCCTTTCCCAGGAGCGCCGGAGGCACCGGATTGGAGCCCCCGAGGCCGTTGAACGAGCGGCCCACCACCACCACGTCCGCGATGGAGGTGGCGGCCTCGGCCTCTCCCATGGTATCGACCAGAAAGAGCCCCGCCTCCCCGTGGCCACCTGTGTCGGTCCCCGCCTCCGGGGCTTCACCCGGGCGAGTGGCCGAGCGCCGGACCCAGGGAGCCAGCCGGGCCACTTCCTGAAACCGCTCCGGCTTACGGGGCACCACCATGAGCTGGACCTCTGGGGGACGTCCAGCCAGGAGAAGCTCCTCCTCGCCGGGTCCCGTGGACACGCCCACGACCAGGGGGAGGGTCGGGTCCACACCCAACTCCTCACCCAGCCGTCTCCCCGCCTCCCGGACGTCGGGGGGCAGCGGCGCTTCCCACTTCATGGAATCCGCCACCACGATCCGATCCTCGGCAACACCCATGGACTGGAATCGGTCGGCATACTCCCGGGTCTGTGCCGCCACCGCCGCAAGCCGGCCGAAGGACGGCGCCAGAATCGACCGCAGCCTCCGGTACCCGCGGAAGGAGCGTTCGCTCAACCGTCCGTTCACCACCACCACCGGAATCCCCCGGCGACGGCAGGCGGCGGTGAAATTCGGCCAGACCTCCAACTCCAGCAGGGCCACGACGTCCGGCCGCACCCGGTCGAGGAATCGCTCCACGGAACGACGGAAGTCGAGTGGATATCGGACCACCCGATAGCTGGGGCCGTAGAGAGCTTCCGCCCGCCGCGTCCCGGTCTCCGTGGTGGTGCTGACCACCACACGGCACGGACCCCTTCCCGCGGGGCCGCCCAGGGCACGCACCAGGGGCTCCGCGGCCGCCACCTCGCCGACGCTGACGCCGTGGAGCAGGACAGTGGGCCGGGGATCCGCCGGGAGAGGAGGCGTGTGCCCGAATCTCCCTCGCCAATCCGACCGCCACTTGCCGGTGCGGAGGAGACGAAACGCCAGGACCGGAGAAGTCAGCAGAAGGCCCGCCGCATAGGCGGCGTCCAGGAGGTTCGGGAGAGGGGTGGGGCGGCTCACGCCGTCTATGTTAACGTTATCGGCCGGTTTTTCCGTCCCCCGGACGCTCCCCTGATGCCCCTTCAGCTGTTTCGCCAGACCAAGCCGCCGCCCGCTCCGGCTCTCCCGGAACAGCCGGAGGCGATTCTGGTCGTCCGCTTGAGCGCCCGGGGAGACGTGATGTTCGCCACCCCGATCATCCAGGCCCTCCGCTCCCGCTATCCCGGCGCTCACCTGACCTGGGTGGTGGAGAACGCCGCCAGCGATGTCGTCCTGCACCATCCCGAACTGGATGAAGTGGTGGTCTGGGACCGGGGGGCGTGGAAGCGACTCCTCCGTGAGGGTCGCCTCCGGGACCTTTGGAGGGCCTTCCGCGAGTTCCGTAGGGTCCTTCGGGGTCGGCGGTACGACCTGGCCATCGACATGCAGGGGCTCCTGCGCAGCGGAGCCGTCACCTGGCTCTCCGGAGCTCCGGTCCGCGTGGGCCTCGGCTCCAAGGAGGGGAGCTCCATCTTCATGACCCACCGGTATCCCACCGGAATCGAGATCTCGGAGATGAGCGGCGAGCCCAGGCTCATGGCCCGATGGCTGGGCCTCGACGTGACGGAGTTCTCGCTGGACCTCCATCTGGGTCCCCGCGTCGACCGGGGCGCCCAGGAGAAGCTGGCGGAGGCTGGCGTGGCGGAACCCTTCATCCTCCTGGTGCCCTTCACCACCCGGCCCTGGAAGCACTGGGTCGAGTCCCGTTGGGCGGCCCTGGCTGGTGAGCTCAAGGAGGAGTTCAGGCTTCCCGTGGTCCTGGTCGGGGGCCCTTCGGACCGGGAGGCCGCCGACCGGCTGCTGGCGGAAGCGGGAGGCGCTCTGGTGGACCTGGTGGGGAAGACTTCTCTCGGCGAGGCCGTTGCCGTGGTGTCCCGGGCCGGACTCGTGGTGGGCGTGGACACGGCCCTGACCCATGCCGCCCACGGGTTCCTCCGGCCGACGATCTGTGTCTTCGGGCCGGCGGGCTACACGGCACCTCCTACGCCGGTGGCCCGCATGGTGCGGCACTGGCTGGACTGTGTGCCGTGTCAAGCACTGGGAAAGCCCATCCGGTGCGGAGACGATTACACCTGTATGAAGCTGATCACCACCAGGGACATCATGGTCCACGCTCGAGAGCTTCTGGAGACCCCTTCCGCTCCCGCGTAGTCGCCCCGAGGGGACCCGACGTGGTCAAGTCCACCGCCACCCCGGCAACGACCCCTCCCTTCAGGGCCGGGGCGTCAACCGCGCCACGGGAACGATCATCTCCTCCGGGCTGATGCCCCCGTGCAGGAACGAGTTCCGATACTTGGCCTGGTACTCACGGAGCTTCGTCGGATAGACGAAGAAGTGGTCCTCCAGCGCCACCGCGTAGTTCATCCCGAGTCTTCCGGCCGGGAAACGGAGGTCCTTCTCGTCAGGCGTTACCAGCGCCGTGGATCGGTCTTCCGGCCGCAGGTCGACGCCGAACTTGTACCGGAGATTCGCCGTGGCGTCCCGCTTGGCGAAGATGGTGGAGGGGCGCTGACACAGGATGGAGCCGTGGTCCGTGGTCAGAACGACCCGGTACCCGCCGGCGGCGGCTTCCTTCAGGACCTGGAACGCAGTAGAGCGCTCGAACCACGATCGGGTCAGGGCCCGGAGCGCCGCCTCATCCTTCGCCACTTCCATGAGGATCGGGGATTCGGACCGGCCGTGGGTCATGAGGTCCACGAAGTTGAACACCAGGGCGATGACCCCGCTCCGCTCCCGGATGGCCTGACGGACCCGACCCCGAACCCGCTCTTCGTTGCGGTCCGTAAAGATCTTGTCGTAGTGGACCGGGACGGATCGCCCCGTCAGATACCGCAGCTGGTCCATGAGGAGCTCGTCCTCGAAGGCGTTCATGGACCCCTCGTCGTCGGACGAGTCCCACCACCCCGGGCGGCGCCGAGCCAGCTCGTCCGGAAACAGACCGCTGAAGATGGCGTTCCGGGCGTACGGCGTGGCGGTGGGGAGGATGGAGTAATGGTAATCCTCGTCGATCTCGAAGAACGGCGCGAGCAGGGGTGTGATGACCCGCCACTGGTCCAGGCGCATGCAATCCAGGACCACGAAGAAGACGGGCTCGGAGCCGAGCCAGGGAACCAGGTGCTGCCGCACCACGTCCACCGAGAGAGCCGGTCGCTGGCGCTGGCCCCGCAGCCACTGGGGATACTCCCGCACGATGAAGGTGCCGAAGTCCCGCCGCAGTTCCGCGAGCATGGCGCCCACCGAATCCAGCAGGCCTACCTCGCCCGCATGCTCCAGTCGCACGTGCCAGTCCACCAGCTCCGTATACACCTCCCGGAAGTCCTCGGCGGACGCAGCGTCCTGGCGCTTGATGGACAGCCGACCGAAGCGGGCCGCGAAGTCCTGCGCCACCTGCTGCTGCCGGATAGAGGAACCCTCGAGAATGCGGGTCACGACCGAGAGGACCTGTCGCGGGCTCGTGGGCTTCACCAGGTAGTCGTCCACCCTTCGCCCGATGGCCTCGGTCATCGTACGGTCCTCCTCGGACTTCGTGACCATGACCACGCGGGCGTGAGGATCCTCCCGGCGCAGGATCTCGAGCACCTCCAGCCCGCGGCGCCCGGGCATCTGCTCGTCCAGCAGGACCAGGTCGTAGGGGTTCTCCCGAAGCAGTGCCAAGGCGTCATCCCCGTTCGCGATGGCGTCCACGTGGTACCCCCGCGCCTGGAGGAAGAGCAGATGGGGCCGCAGAAGCTCCACCTCGTCATCCACCCAGAGAATCCGCTTGCTGCTGCGAGTGCGTTCCATGGGAGGCCGGGAATCCGAGAAGAGGGTGTCGGGGGAAAGGAGACCGTGTAATCATACCCCGAATCCGCCCCGTCCCCGCAACCTCTCACGCATCGATGAAGAACTGGCTCCTCCCCTTCCTGGCCGGTGTGGTGGCTTTGGGTGCCGTTCGCTTCGCCGCCGCCCCCCTCAACCGGACGACCCACTACCACGCCAATTGGGCCGTCTTCGTGAACGGGGAGCGCCTCGACCTGGCCGCCGACCGATTCATGGAGGAGATCGGGGCGTGCACCGCGTCGTACGCCGAGATCCTCCCGGAGCAGCGCGTGCACTTGCACGAGAACAATCCGGACGTGGTCCACGTCCACCACGACGGAGCCACCTGGGGCGCCCTGATGGCCAATCTGGACATGGCCTTGGGAGAGGACTTCCTCTTCACCGCGGACGGGGTGCGCTACCAGTCCGGTCCCGAGGCTTCGCTGGTCTTCGTACTGAACGGCCTCCAGGTTCCCGCGGTCCACAACCGCGTCGTCGCCTCGGGGGACCGCCTCCTCATCAGCGTGACCTCCGCCGCCGTGCGGGAGGTGCTGGAAAGGGAGTTTCCAGGGGTGGCGGACAACGCCGCGGAGTACAACGCCCAGATGGACCCCTCATCGTGCTCGGGGGGCCACGGAGAACTCCCCTGGACGACGCGGCTCCGCCTGGCGTTCTGGGGATGAGTCGCGGGGCTTCCCGGCTCACCCTCCCAGGGTGAAGCGATAGTTGAACCAGGAAGCCACGGGCTGCCCATCCCGCATGGCCGGCGAGAACGACCACTCGGCGGCGTCCCGGACGAGGCGTCGGTTGTAGTCTCCGTTGGGGGTGGGCGGCCGGAGTTGCGTGGAGTCCGGGACGACCCGTCCTGCGCTATCCACGAAGACCCACACCTCCACCTCCCGCCCCCGGATCCGATCGTCGTCCGGGGCATTGGGGAACATGACGGCCCGCGGGACCGGTGCAACCACGCGGAAGAGGCCCTCGTCCGAGGTGCCCCCGTCCCCCTCACCGGTGCCGTCTTCCAGGCCCGGCCCATCTTCGAGACCCAGGGTCTCGCCGGAGAGCGCCGCGGGCTCGTACACCGGCTCGGGATCGAACTCCACCGGCTCGATGTCGGTGACGGTGGGAAGGGGGATGGGAGGGGGGATGATGGGGGTCGACGGAGGCACCCGCATGTTCATCGCCTGCATGGACCCTGCGGCGGCCCGGTTGTCACCCGCCCTGGGACCCGCGGCGGCGAACGGAGAGATAAGGATCGACTGGACCGGGAACGTCAGGAACACGAGCCCATGGATGAGGGCAGATATCCAGAGCGCGCGGCGCCAGGTCGGCCGCTCGCGCCTCCGGCGCTCCTCATTGCTCAACGGGGTCTCGGGCCGCGTTTCCATGCCTGCACTTGCGTCTGGGACGTGCCGAGGGCCGGGCGTGCCGACCCGGCCCTTCCCCCTCATCCTCTCTTCCGTCACACCGGGTAGTACGGCCCGAAAGGTGCTTTTGTTTCTGAACTCGGGAGGCCGCGGGTTACATTACCGGCCATGAACGAGTCCCCTGATGGTCCCGGGGTGGCCACCTCCCGCCGGGAGCCACCCAAGGGTCTGTTCGCGGCTTACTACGAGCTCACGAAGCCCGGAATCGCCGGCTTCGTCGCCATCACGGCCGCGGTGAGCTACTTCGTTGCAGCCAGGGGGCGTCCCGACCTCTTTCCGGTGTTGTCCACCCTCCTGGGGACCGGTCTGGCTACGGGCGGCGCCCTGGCGCTGAACCAGTATGTGGAGCGGGAGGTGGATGGGCGCATGAAGCGCACCCGGAGCCGTCCCATCCCCTCGGGGAGGCTCGCTCCGTCTCAAGCACTCACCTTCGGCTTGCTGCTCCTCCTCCTGGGGATCGCGGCGCTGGGGCTGATTGTGGGACCGCTTCCGGCGGCCATCACCGCTGTATCGGCCGGCGCGTACATCGGGGTCTACACTCCGCTGAAGACCCGATCCTACCTGGCGACCCTCGCGGGCGCGGTCCCCGGGGCCCTCCCCGGACTGATCGGGTGGAGCGCGGCCACCGGAGGCCTCGAGCTGGGTGGCTGGGTCCTCTTCGGCATCTTCTTCCTGTGGCAGCTTCCGCACGTGCTGGCCCTGGCCTGGCTGCTCCGGGAGGACTACCAGCGGGTGGGCTTCTTTCTCGCACCACCGACGGACCCGGAGGGTCGCCGCATCGGGAAGCACATGGTCTACCACTCGGTCTCGCTGATCCTCCTCAGCGTGGCGCCAACCGTGGTGGGCCTGACGGGCCCGGTGTACATGAGCGGAGCCGCCATTCTGAGCTTGGGCATGCTGGGCCTTTCGGCGCTGGCCGCGCACGAGATGAGCATCAAGCGGGTCCGTCAGGTCTTTATCGGGTCCATTCTCTACCAGCCGTTGCTCCTGCTCCTCTTCCTGCTGGACACAATCCCCCCGGCACCGTAACGAGGCGCGTCATGTATCGAGTCGTCCTGTTCACCACCGTCCTCTTCGTCCTGGTCCCGGAGG
>CP070829.1:2106418-2131437 GCA_020344755.1 Gemmatimonadales bacterium | reverse complement strand
ACCAGGCGGGCAGCCTCCACGCGGGCTCCCACCGCTCCCGCGCCCAGGTAGAGCATCGGCCGCTCGGCCTGGCGCAGCAGCTCCGCCGTCGCCTGGACGGCCGCCTCCATTCCTTCCCCACCGGCCGGCGGTCCGACCTCCGGCTGCTCCAACGAGCCGGTGTGCTGGAAGAGGTAGACGTTGGCCGGCACCTCCACGAAGACAGGCCCCGGGGCCCCCGAACGCGCCAGGGCGCAGGCCGCCCGGATGTCCCGGTAGAGCTCGGATCCATTCATGGGACGGAACTGCCCCTTGGTGACAGGGGCGACCATGGCCCGCTGGTCCACGTCGTGGAGCTGGTACGCCCGCCCCGAGTCCCGACGGATCCCGCAGCCCAGCACCAGGAGGGGAACGTTGTCCATGAAGGCTTCGGCGATGCCGGACAGGGCGTGGGTGAGTCCCGCCCCCGGGACCAGGTTCACGCACGCCATCTCCCCGGAGGCACGCCAGACGCCGTCGGCCATGAAGGAGGCGGACTGCTCGTCGGTGACCAGGACCGGTCGGACGCTCTCGGACGCCCCCAGGGCGTCGTAGAGCTCGATGTTGTGCGTGCCGGGGATTCCGAAGGCCCAACGGATCCCCTCGTCCTCCAGGGCCTTCACCGCGATTTCGCCGCCACTGCGCTTCATGACGTCTCCTTCGGCAGGGGACGCCGGCTCGCGCCGGCCCCCCTCGTCCGGCCTACGAGATTCCGTATTCCTGGAGCACGCCCTCCGCCACCCGGTCCGCCAGCGCCATGACCGTGAGGTAGGGGTTGATCTCCAGGGCATTCGGGAAGAGCGAGCTGTCCGCCACCCGGAGCCAGGGGAAGCCGTGGACGCGGCCCCAGGAGTCGGTGACCGAGTCCTTGGCGTCATGCCCCATCCCGCATCCGCCCATGAGGTGGGCCGCCGAGACCGAGGTGCGGCCGGGAAGGAAGTTGTCGCCCTGGATGCGCTGGTTCAGGGCGCTCACCTCGGCCCACGTCAGGGTGGTGGGCACGGAGAGGGGCGCGTGGACCCGGAGGGCACCCGCGCCGAAGAAGATCCGGGCCGCCGCCCGGGTGGCCAGGGCCAGCCGCTCCTTCACCTCGTAGGTGAAGGTGTAGTGGACCACGGGCCTGCCCCGGCTATCCACTTCGATGCGGTTCTCCTCCACGGCTTCGTCGCACACCATGGCCAGGATCATCTGCAGGCGCGGGAAAGCCTCCACGAAACCCGTGACATCCACCCCCAGGCCCGTGAGGTTCTTGGCGGTGACGAACGGGAAGTACATGCACGTCTCCAGGAGCCACCCTTCCCGGGCCGCAGCGTCCACGTAGAAGCTCTTGGGGTGCCCGACGTCGTTGCTGATGGGCTCGGGGTGCTCCCCCACCAGGATGAAGCAGGGATGGCAGGTGAAGCCCTGGCCGATGCGGGGCAACCGGGAGTCGAATCCCGAACGGAGGAGCAGTGCCGACGATCCGATGCTCCCCCCGGCCAGTACCACGTGGTCCGCCAGGATCCGGTACTCGCCGGGCTCCCACTCCGACGGGAGGCCCGCCTCACCCTCGGTGGTATCCGCCACCGTCACCTCGGCGATCCCACCCTGCACCCCCGCCTTGATCCGCGTTACCGTGGCCCGGGTGACGACGTCCACTCCCCCCGCCTCGGCGGCGGGAAGCTGCACCCGGTTCGTGCCCTGCTTCGCCCCGTTGGGGCAGCCCACGTTGCACAGGGAGGAGCCACGGCACCCCTTGACGTTCACCGGGAACTGCTCCGCCCGGAAGCCGGCGGCCTCGCACCCCTTCACGAAGAGGTGGTTGTTCTCGTTGATCTTCTCCGGGGGAAGGAGGTGAACCGAGTTCTCCTTCTGGTATCGCTGGGCCCGCCGCTCCAGGTCGTCCGCGTCCAGGCCCGGAACCTCCCACGTCCCGATGATGCGGCGGGGAGGGAGAAGGGAGGTCCCGGTGTAGACCACCGTCGACCCCCCGTAGGCGCGACCGAACGCCAGGGTCATGGACCCGTCGGCGGTGAGGAATCCGGCTCCGTCCTCGTAGAGTACCGGCGGCATGTCCACCTCGGAGCCGTTGAACTCGTGGTCCTCGAGGCGCGGACCCTGCTCCAGGACCAGGACCCGGAGCCCCCGCTTCACCAGCGGCATGAGCCGCTGGGCCACGGTTCCGCCTCCGGCGCCGGAGCCCACCACCAGGACGTTGCAGCGCTCGTCCTTCACGCGTCTTCTCCCCCGTCCGTGTCGTGGGCGCGGCCAGCGTCCGCCGTCTCCCCCTCTTCCGCCGCCAGGTGGGTCGCGGCGGATGCGGCATCGGGGCGCGCGTCCCACCCACGGTAGTCGGGCCGATAGCCGATCCGTGCCTGGACGTCCTCCTGGCCGTACACCGCCAGGAAGCCCAGCGTGCGCGCCCCCCACACTCCTCGGCGTACGAGGGCGATGGAGGAGCGCTCCAGACGCCGGAGCGTCCGAAGCCGCTTGTCGTTGGAGAGTCCGGAAAAGGTCCAGCCGTACCTGGGAATCGTCGTGAGCTCCAGGAACCGCAGGAACCTCTTGAACTGACGCCGCACACTCGGGGGGCGACGGGCCAGGGCATCCTCCACGAGGGATTCGGCCCAGGTCCACTCCTCCTCCTCGAAGGTGGTGGCACGGGGAGCTACGGTCTGGACCACGGCCCGGAAGGTGCCGCGGACTCTCTTGAGTACAGGCTTGGGACTCATGCCCGGGAGAGTGGCTTCCAGCGGTGCCGAAGGCAAGCGAATCGGCGCTATCTTCATGCGCGTCGGACCCGCGCCGTTCCCCGCCAGGAGTCGCCTGCCATGGCCGATCCACTTCCGCAGACTCGGACCCGCTCCGTCGGCTGCGTTCGAATTGCCCGGTCCTGCCGCTGGGCCACCGCCCTCCTCCTGGCCCTCTCGGGGTGCGGCGACGCCCCCGCGGCCATGGAGGTCGGGGGCGTGGGCTTCACCGAGGAGGAGCTCCTGGGCCTCACTCCGTCGCGGCGCGCGGCCCTTCGTGATCTCACGGCACTGGCCCTCTCCGTGGACCGGCAGGAAGTGGATGCCCTGGGTGCTCCTCTGCGGGCGAACGAACGCACGGACCGGCTCTGGCAGCAGCTCCAGGTGGAGGAGATCCTGCGGGACCAGGGGGTCGGAGACGACGTCCTCCGGGCACGGTACTCCGCCAACCCCGAGTACGAGCTCACCGTACGGCACCTGATCGTTCTCTCGCCACGCTACGAGGGAGCGACCACCCGGGCCGAGGCCCGCGGGAAGGCGGAGCGGGCCCTGGAGCGCATCCTCGGCGGAGAGCCCTTTCCCGCGGTCGCGGCGGAGGTCTCCGAGGAGCCCGGCGCCGAGGGACGACAGGGCCTGCTGGAGCCGGGCCGTCGGGGCGCCTGGGTGGACGAGTTCTGGAGCGCCGCCAGCGCCCTGGAGGTGGGAGAGATCAGCCCGGTGGTGGAGACCCAGTACGGCTTCCACGTTCTCCGGCTCGAAGACCGGACTGCGGTGCCTTTTTCCGAGGTCCGGGCTCGGGTCGCGGCCGATGCCGCCGCGCTGATCACGGCCCTGGAGCCGGACGCCGACCGGGCTCCCCTTCCCGAAGGTGTGGAGCTCACCCCCGACCTGAATGCCCTCTCCGAGGAGACCGCGGTGGTGGCCTCCTTCTCCGGCGGTCAGGTCACCCTCTCCGACCTCCTGGACCATGCCGCGACCCTGGACCCGGCCTCGTGGGAGGCGGTGCGGAGCGGGTCGGACGAATCCCGGTTGGAGATCCTGGACACCGTCCTCCGCCGGGCTGCGGTGCGGGTCCGGGCCGCGGCGGAGGGCCTCGAGGTGGATCCGGCCTGGGAGGCCGCCACGCGGGAGGCTTGGCGCGGCCGGGTGCAGCAGTGGGCCGAGGTGCTGGGATTCCGGTCGGGGATGGGGGACGAGGGCGCCAAGGCAGCCGCCCTCCGGGCCCTGAGCACCACGGGTCAGATGCCCCAGATCGCCCGGGACGAGATCCGGGGGATCCGGGGATTGCTGGAGCGCCGCTTCGAGTCGATGGACTGAGCCGCCCTCACCTGCAACTCCCCCGTCTCTCCCACACACCTCGCCCGCGACTCACCCGCCACACTGCCACCGCTCGCCCTTCGCCGACCCCTGGCCCGGGCAGGGAGCCGTAACGGGTCCCCGGCCCCCGTGACCGGCCTTTCAGAGGACCTTCATGTACTCGATGAGGGCCCACTTCTCGTCGGGGGTCAGGTTCCGGAACTCGTGCCCGGCGTTGGAGCGGCCCGGCTCGCGGGTGTCGAAGAGGGTGGGCCGGGCCCAGGGCTCGTACCCCCGGGGGTATCGGTACGCCCCGTCGTCTCCGGTCTCCCCCGCGATCCCCATCAGCCGATAATCCAGGGCGTGGCCTCCCACCTCGAAGCGCTCCGGACGCTCCTCGGGGTTGAGCAGGTGCCACAGCGTGGGTACCGACCCGTTGTGCAGGTACGGCGCCGAGGCCCACACCCCCGAAAGGTCCGGTGCCACGTAGCCGCCGGTGGCGACCGGTTCGGTGATGTGCCCGAACCCGGTCGCCTCCAGGACCGAAAGCCTCTCCGGGCTGGCCGCCTCCCACCGCACCCGATCCGTCCCCATCCGCTCCTGGGTCACCAGACGGTTCGGGTGCTCCACCAGCCGGGGCCGCTCGATTCCGGGGGTGTAGGTGCCGTGGCAGGAGCCGCACTGCTCCCGGTAGAGTCCCTCACCCTTCCTCGCGAGCTCCGGGTCCACCGGACCGGGAAAGGGTGGAGACTCCAGGCGGTCGACGAAGCGCAGGATCTCCTCCACACGGGGAATGGAGGCCCGGGCCTGCTCGGGGCTCACCCCCTGGGTGCCCAGGACGAAGAGGGAGGTGATGGACGCCAGGTCGTGAAGGTGCTCGGGGGTCACCTCCTCTCGGGACATGGGGCCGAAGCGGGGGCCACCGGGAGGGGCATGCACCCCGTCGGTGAGCAACGAAAGTCGTAGCGTGGTTGCCGTGAGATCGGGAGGCTGCACGAAGGCCCGGTGATGCGCGCGGCCGTCATCCTCCAGGATCCCGAACATGAACCCCGAAGAGGCGACCCCGTTGGACAGGCCGGGCCCGCCGTTCTCGAAGGGGATGAGCCCACCGTACCGCACCGCCCGCTCTTCCAGCTCCTCGCGCACCGTGGGGATCAGGTGCTTCCGGAGGGTGGCGAGCTCCCGATCGGTCACCTCGGGAAAGACCCGCGTCACCGCCACCAGCACCGAGTCCGGCTCCCGGAGCTCGGCCCGCAGGGCCTGGAACGCCTCGTCGGCGAAGCCACTGAGGTCCATGGACGCATTGGGCAGGCCCAGCCAGACCTCGTCGGTGGGCCGGCCCTCGGCATCGTAGAGGGGTCCGGCGTGGCAGGTGGCGCACCCCACGTTGGCCACCTGCACCTCCACGGCGGGGAACCCGCGCTGGGCCAGACCGGTGACGATGCCCATGGGAGCGCCGTCCAGGCGTGGTTGGGGACCGGTCCAGTTGGCGATCCGGTGCGGCTGAACGAACCCGTGGTCCGCCAGGGCGCGGTCCAGCGTTCCCCGAGACAGGGGCTCGCCGGTCGTGCGACTCCGGTGGAGTGCCAGGGCCCCGCCCACCAGCTTCCACGGCATGCCGTACCGCTCGAGCCCGTCCGTGGTGAGGCTTCCGAAGTCGTCGTAGAGAAACCGGACCTGGCCTCGGACCTCGGGAGCCGCGTGAGCGAACGCGCCTCCTTCCTCCAGGAGATCCAGACCGCGAGGGTCCGCCTTCGCGTACCCGCGCATCATGCGGCCGGGAAGGGAGCAGCCCGTGGTGGTGGCGAGAACCGCGATCAGGATCGGGAGGGCACGGCGCGACATCAGAGGCTCCGTCGGAAGAGGGCCAGGCGATGGAGCGGCCGGGCGCCGAGTTTCTCCATCTGTCGAAGGCTGGCGTGATTGGTGTCGGACACCCAGGTGATGCCCAGTTCGCGGTAGCCCGCGTCCTGCATGGCCCGCACCGCTTGGTACAGGAGGAGCCCCACCACCCCCCGGTCCTGCCAGTCGGGCCGGACACCGCCGAAGATGATGGAGGCACGGGTCCCTCGGCGGAGGTGTCGGAAGGCGTGCACGGGCGTGGACGGCCGCAGGCGGGAGCCGGTGGCCCGAAGCAGCGGGTTCACATCCGGCAGGCAGGCCACCACCCCCACCGGCTCCCCCTCGTGCACGCCGACGAAGGAGATCCGCGGATCGTAGACCCACACCATGGACCCGGCCTGGAACTGGAACTCCGCCTTGCTCAGGGGGACGAAGTGGGGGTTCTCGTCGAAGGAGTCGTTCAGGAGGCCCCGTGCGATGCTCAGCCACTGCCGGAACTCTCGTCGAGGTACGGGTCGGGCCTGGAAGCCCTCCTCCACCAGGGCCTTCTGACGGGGTCCCAGGAGTGCCGCTGCGTCGAACCGATCCAGCTCCAGCGTCCACGACGTCATCGGAAAGACCGGCTCGAAGCCGTTCTCCTCCAGGAGGCGCGGCGTCCAGGAGGGGTTGTAGGCCTGGGCGAGGAAGGGGGCGTGCTCGTGCCCCTCGGTGACGATCCCCATCTCCTGGGAGGCGGTGAGGTTGAAGCCCCCCAGGATGTCGTCACACCCCCGGGCCCGGAGCCACTCGGCGGCCCGCTCCAGCAGGGTAGCGGCCACCTGCGGGTCGGGAGCCGTGTCGAAGAATCCGAAGAACCCGGTCCGGCGCCCGAACCGGCCGGCATAGGCCCGCTGGACCTGGGCAGTGATCCGGCCCACGGGGGTGGCCCCGCGCAGGGCGGTGAAGTGTGTCAGGTCACGGGGGTCCGGGAAGGTGGGATTGGCCTTGCCGTCCAGCATGCGCCGCAGGTCGGAACGGAAGGGCGAGACGTAGGGGATCTCCGGCCCATACTGGGCGAAGGGCACCTGGAAGAAGGCCCCGAAGTCGTCCTGGACCAGGCGAAGGTCGGTCATGACGCCCCCCTCGCCCACCGCTCCAGACGCCCACGCACGAGCCACTCCCGTGCCCGAGCCAGGACTCCTCGCCGGGGCCTCTCGCAGCGGCCGGTCCAGAGGTTCACGAAGTACCCCATGTACCCCGCACCACCTCGTCTCCCCAGCGCGGCCTGCATGGCCTCGAAGGCCATGAGGTTCCCGGCCACGATGACCACCGGGGCGAAGGAGCTCCGGGGCCGTGAGCCGCCGAGGATCTCCTCCACCACCTCCGGGTCCAGGTAGCGGACCCCGGAAGAGTGGGCCATGACGAAGGCCGCTTCCCTGAGGAACGCCTCACGCAGCTGCTCGGCGGTGATGTCCTCCCAGGGGACGCCCACCGTGGGGAACCCCAGTCGCTCCTCCGGACGCGGATCGCCGGGCGCGACCACCGTCACCGACGGGCAGGGGGAGGTGTAGGCATCCACCACCGTCACGCCCCACTCCCGGGCCTTCCGGTACAGGAGGATGGCGGCCCGCTGGTCGTCCATGGCGTTGATGACCACGCGGAATCGGGGAAGCAGCTCGTCCAGGCGCCTGAGCCATTCCTCCCCCATGACCTCCACCTTCACGTCGGGATGGATCTCCTGCAGCGCTTCACGGGTGACCTCCGTCTTGGTGCGTCCCAGCGTCCGGGAGGTGGCGAAGACCTGGCGGTTCAGGTTGCTGGCCTCGAAGGTGTCCATGTCCGCCACCGCCAGGTGTCCCGCCCCGGCCCGCACCAGGCTCTGCAGCGCGGCGCCCCCCATCCCACCGGCCCCCAGGACCAGGATTCCGGTGCGGCGGAGACGAGCCTGATCTCGCGGGGAGAGGAAGCCCGCGTTCCGGTGCGTGAGCTCTTCGTACGGGACGTTCACGGGCGGGGTCCTCACGAGACGTTATGGGAGGTGGCGACCGCCGGGCGAGCGCTGCGGCCGGGGGTCAGGATCGAGGCGAGGCGGCGAAGCCCGGTGGCCCGAAGCACCACCTGCCCCACGGCGCGGACCGCGTGGGCCACGGTGAGCCGGCCCACCTGGAGGAGATCATCTCCCCTGAGGTAGTCCAGCCGCCGGAGACAGAAGCGGCCGAAGGCGCCGTCCCTGTGGCTCGCGCACTCCGCATAGCTCTTCTTGAGGCCGTCCGAGCCTCCGGTGTAGGCGTTCCGGATGACGAAGGCGTCCCGGTCGAAGTCGGCGTCCGGACCCACCCCGCACACGTCCCGCCGCCCCATGAGGGCCTGGGCCACGCGCAGGTGCTCGGGGGTCGGGGGCGCCGCCAGTCCCGGGGCCGGATAGACCTGCTCGACCATGGAGGCGAAGAGCCCCGCCGCCGCCGGAACCTGGGTGACGTTGGTCACCCAGAGGGGGCGGAGCCCGCCCCGCAGGAAGACCGCCAGCGGTCCCGCGGCCGAGATGGCCAGGCAGAGGCCCCGGCTCCGGTACGCCTTCCGTATGATGCAGAGGCCGATGTGCAGGACCGTGTCCCGGCCGGATCCGGCGCCCCCGAGGAGCGTGGCGGCGCTGAACGCCACCGGGGTGCCGGAGCCACGCTCGTAGGCGACGCAGAGGACGGCCGCCTTCAGCGCCCGCCGCGTGCCGGCCAGGACGCCGTACCGGAGAGGTCCGCCCGGGGTGGCGTCGTCGGCCACCGCATGGAGATCCGCGACCAGCGCGTCCCGGTCCGACGCCTTCATCCACCGCCCTGGGTGGGTCACGATCCGGAGGCTCAGTCCGCCTCGGAAGGGAAGGGTGATGTCTGTCTTGCCCCGTGTCATCCTGCCGTCTCCTGTGGGAGGGAATCAACACGGCAACGATGCGGGGATTCGGGGTGCGTCGATGTGCGTACCCCTACGTAACCGGGCGGGGAGGGTACGTATGCGTCGCCCGTGGCGGTGCGAAGGCACCTGGACGACGGAAGGCCGCCGGAGCGCGTGCTCCGACGGCCTTCTTCATCGATCGCTGTCCGGACCTGGCGCGAAGGCCAACTCCGGCGCGAACAGCTTACCGCTGATGCGACTTAGCAGCCGTAGCGGCGATCGCTTGCCCGTGCCAGGTCGGACAGGGTACTGGGACTAGTCAAGGGATCACCTCCTTTTTGCGGTGGAACAAAGGGCTGAACGCCGAGAACCTACACCGCCCCCGCCCCTGGGTTCAAGAGTGACGATCAGGCTTTGCGTAGAACCCAGCGGAAAAGAAGGGCCGCTGCGGCGCAGGCCACCCCGATCCAGAGGAACCCCCAGAGCTGGGTCGGAACCCCGGTGAGCTCGGCCAGCATTGCGGCATCCGAGCGGAGGCCCGGCCGGTCGAGGATGTCGCTCTTGATGTCCAGGATCGCATAGAGAACCGAGGTCATCCCCAGGACCACCAGGATCCCCTGATTCCACACGCCGTTCAGTTTGCGAGAGCCCAGCACCAGCGCCACGCCGAAGAGGAGCCCGAACACCAATCCGAACCCGCTTCGGATGAAGAGCAGGGTGAGCGCCAGCACCATCCCTCCCACCACTCCCGTGAGGAGCCGGGAGGAAACCCGCTTCGTCTGGGCCCCCACCACCAGGAGGGCACCCAGCGCCAGGCTTCCCAGGTATCCCGCCGAGAGCGTGACCAGGGGAATCCCGCCCCGCCCGTAGGTGGCGCCGCCCTGCATGGGATTCAGGGTGATGCTCTCCACCTGCCCCCCCGTCACCCACAGCGCCAACGCGTGGCTCGTCTCGTGGAGGAGGACCACGAAGATCTTCAGGGGATAGATCACCGGCGTGTACCAGAGGTACCAGAGGGCCGCGAAATACACCGCGAATCCCAGGACCAGTGCGAGTTGCTTCTTGGTGCGGGAGGTCATGTAGCATTGTACGGGGAGAAGCGGTCCGGTGTTTCCCCGGTACCGTGCAGCCGCATCACCGGATCTCCAACCCCTCCATGGTCTCCCGGAAGGACCAGCCGCCGGTGGACTGAGCCATCATCTCACCCACCAGCCGGACCGTGGCGGAATCGGGAGCCGCGGGCGCCTTGATGGCCACGACGAGAAGCTGGGCCGTCTCCATGACATCCTGAAACAGCCACATCCGGACGTTGGGGGCTCCCTCCCCCATGAGCTCCGTCACCTCGGATTCGTCCATGAGGAGGAAGTCCGCCCCGGGGGAGGGAAAGGTGAATCCCAGGGGGTCGTTCCAGACCCGTTCCGGGTCCCACTGGAGTCCGGCGCGCTCCTCCGCCGTGAGGATCACGCCCCCCGCCGCCGGGTCGGGCTGGACGTCCAGGTCGGGACCGATGCGAAGGCGGTACTTCCCAAGCTCGGTAAGGTAGGAGGTGGCGTGCACTTCGTAGCCTCCGTCCTCCGGCAGCTCCAGCTCCAGGTAGGTGTCGAAGTCGTCGGACTCGACCGTGACCCGCGCCAGGCCGGCCAACTCCCCCGGAAGGAGGTAGCCGTCGTACACGAACCCGTCGGAGTCCACCGGATCCGTGGCCTCCAGGGCACCGGTGACCCACTCCCCCAAGGGGAGCGCGGTCTGGCCCGAGGCCGCGGAAGGTCCGGCCGCCGTGAGGAGCAGGGCGAGGGCGAGCCCCGTCGGGGGGGAAGGGCGACACATGAGGGTCTCCGGGTGGAAGGCACCGACCTCGCAGACTACGGAAAACCCGGCGGGGGTGGAAGCACCTGCAGAGCGGAGGTGGAGGCTCCTACCGGACCTCGAGGGCCCTGAGGATCGGCCACAGCGAGGAGCCGTCGGCGGTGGTCCCCAGGAGACAGACCACGAGTCCCGGGACCCGGTTCCCGGGATCGGCCTCACAGCGCATCTGCGCCGGCACTCCGTTGGCAGCCACCAGGTCGTACTCCACGCTCCGGGACGCCTCCCAATCCGGGCGGGAGGCGGTCACCTCGAAGGGAAGGGACTCCACCAGGCCCTCCGCGAAGGCGCCCAGCGGACCCGTCTGATCTCCACCCGCGGTGCGGTGGGCGATGACCATGAGCTGCCGGCTCGCGTCCGGCTCGCTCAGGTACCAGGCGTGCACGTCCCCCCCGTCGGCCTGCCCTGCGGGGCCCTGGACGAGCTCCAGGGTGGGGGACGGCGCCGGAAACACGAATCCCAGGAGGTCGTTTCGGTACTCGTCCCCGTCCCGGGCCAGTCCGGCACGCTCCGCCTCGTCGAAGCTCAGGACGGGCCCTCTTCCCGTCGGGTCCGGAGGGCCACCGGGTCGGAGGTCGCGTCCCACTCGGAGCCGGTACGGGCCGGCACCCGAGTTGGCGGCACTCACCTGGATCTCGTAGCGGGTGTCCTGGGGAAGGACCAGCGCCAGGTAGGCCCCCCGGCCATCCAGCGAGTTGTCGTCCTGTGACAGCCCTCCCCCCCCCACGAGCCCGATGGCCACGTACGGATCGAAGTCGGCCTCCACCGCGATCTCGAGCAGCTCCCCGGCCCGGCCCTCGATCCAGTAGCGGTCCATGAACGATCCGAAGACGAAGCCGTCTCCTTCCTCGAGCACCCCGGTGACGTCGTCACCGTAATAGATCGACGTGGGCTCGCCCTCGCCCACCTCCACCGGATCGACCCGGATTCGGTACACTCCCGCCGCGTCCCCCAGGGCGCTGAAGACCCGGAGCTCGAAGGTCTGACCCAGCTCCATCCCCAGATAGAGCCGGGCATCGGTGGGAGACGAGAGACCCGGGAAGTCGTCGGCGGTCAGGAGGGCGGTGTAGCGCCGCTGGGCCGTGGGGCCCGCCTCGATCTGAGCGTCGAAGACCGAGGACTCCACGGTCACGGCGAAGACGCCGGCCAGCCCTGCCGGAGCATAGAAGCCGTCGAAGACACGGCCGTCGACGTCCCGGGCGTCCCCCACGTCCAGGATCCCGGTCACCCACTCTCCCAGGGGAAGGGCCTCCTCGGCTCCGGACGGCTGGACCACGGGCGCCGGTGCGGCGGGGGCTTCCGCATCGGGCGGCGGCTCCACGTCCAGCTCGGTGCCCAGGCGGAGGCGGTACTCACCCAGCCTCGGCTGCGCCGCGCGAACCACGACCTCGTACAACCCGTCTGAGGGAAGCTCGGCCTCCAGATAGGCGTTCGTGCCTCCGAACCCGTTGTCGTCCTCCGCCAGCCGGCCCCCACCGAAGGGGCGAAGGATCAGGTAGCCATCGAAGTCCGCTTCCAGGACCACCTGCACGCGATCGCCCTCTCGGCCGGGGAAGCGATACCAGTCCTGGAAGGACTGGAAGGCGAAGCCATCGGATTCGTCCAGGGATCCACGGATGTCCGCCCCATACTCCGTGGATTGGGGCGAGGGCTCGCCACCTCCCAGGACCTCCACCCCCACCCGGTACTCTCCGGCACTGGCGATCGCCCAGGCCGACACCCGGAGCTCCCAGTCCCAGTCGTTGTTCCCTTCGACGTAGATGCGAGCGTCGGTGGGGTGGGCGAGCCCGGGAAAGTCGTCGTTCTCGAGGAAGCGGGTGTACTCACCGTCGATCCGGATCCCCAACTCCAGGTAGGGGTCGAACTCCTCCGACTCCACCGTGATGGAGAGGACCCCCGGCGTGCCACCGGGAACGCGGTACACGTCGTAGGGGATGCCGAGTGAGTCCAGGGCATCCCCCGGGCCCAGCGACCCGGTCTCCCACTCCCCCGCTGCCAGGGTCTCCTGGGCCCACAGGGAGCCGGCCGGGACCAGGGCGGCAACGACCAGGAGGGGGAGGAAGACGAGGAGAGGAAGTGCGCCGATTCGGGGCGGATCGGCGACGATTCGGAGGGCGTGGGAAGGCATCTGGGAGATTCCCGTGGGCACGTGGGCTCGCCGTGAAAGCACAGTCCACCGGGACCCCCTGCTTCCGCACCGCGAGCGTGTTCGAGCCACACTAGGTGGGTGGCGCCTCCCCCGCCAGAACGGGACGCCCGATCCCCGTCCGGGCGCCGGGACTCATCCGAAGTAGGCGGGCTCGTTCCCGGGACGCCACTTGATGTTGCACCCGACGGACGGGGTCTGCTGCTCCGACGGAGCCGCTCCAGCCAGCACCGCCTCCACCGCGTTCCGGAGGTCCTGGCCGGTGACCGGGACGTCCAGGCCCGGACGACTGGCGTCGAACTGGCCCCGATAGACCAACCTGCCCTCGCTCCCGAAGAGGAAGAGGTCCGGCGTGCATGCCGCCTCGTACTCCTTCGCCACCTCCTGCCCTTCGTCGTAGAGGTAGGGAAAGGGATAGCTCCTCTGGTTGGCACGGGCTCGCATCTCCCCAGGGCCGTCCTGCGGGTACTTCTCCACGTCGTTGGCGCTGATGGCCACCGTCTTCAATCCGCGCCCGGCGAACTCCCGGGCGAAGTCCACGAAGGCGTCCTCGATGTGGTGGACGAAGGGACAGTGGTTGCACCAGAAGACCACCAGGAGCGCATCACCATCGGACATCTCTTCCAATGTCACCGTGCGTCCGGTGACCACGTCGGGAAGGGCGAACGAGGGTGCCGGCGTGCCCAGTGCCAGCATGGTCGAGGGCGTGCGTGCCATGGATGCGACTCCTCCCGCCGTGTGCAACGGGTCGAGGTGGACGGGGCCCGGCGCTCCGGGTTGGCGCCGTTCGGGCGCGCCCCCGCCATGCGAAATGGGGGGTACCGTGATGCCGTGTCCAGGGTCTGCCGCCTCGAGGTGCGACCCGATCTCCCGGATCCCGGCCCACCGATCCCGGGTACCGGCCGACATGCGCATCGTCTCCCTGGCCTGCTCCAACACCGAGATCGTCCACGCCCTGGGGTGCGGCCACCTCCTGGTGGGGGTCGACGATCACTCGGATTGGCCCCCGGAAGTCGTGGAGCCACTCCCGAAGGTCGGACCGGACCTGGAGATCGATGTGGAGAAGGTGGCGTCGCTGGAGCCGGATCTGGTCCTGGCGACCCTCACCGTACCGGGCCACGAGAACGTGGTGGCGGGCCTGGAGGAGGCGGGTCTCCCGTTCATCGCACCGGAGCCCGTCTCCATCGACGACGTCTACCGCGACATCCGCCAGATCGCGCAGCTGCTCGGCGTTCCGGAGAGGGGCGAAGCCGTGGTGCGGGAGATGGCGGCGGAGCTGGGCACCGGCGACCCGCCGACGCCGGACCCCCACGCCCCGTCGGTCCTCATCCAGTGGTGGCCGAAGCCGGTCATCGCACCCGGGCGCCTGAGCTGGGCCCACCAGGTCCTGCTCCGAGCCGGCGGCCGGAACCCCCTGGGCGACGAGGAGGTGAAGAGCCGGCCCCTGACCAACCGAGAGGTCGTCGAGCTGGCCCCCGACGCCATCGTTCTCTCCTGGTGCGGCGTCCATCCGGACAAGTACCGACCCGACGTGGTCCTGGAGAATCCCGACTTCTCGGGGATCCCGGCCATCCGGTGCGGGCAGGTCCACTCCGTGGGTGAGCCGTTCCTGGGAAGGCCCGGGCCCCGCCTGGTGGAGGGGATCCGGGCGTTGCGCGAAGTGGTTCGCGAGGCCGCCCGGGCGGGCGCCGGGAGGAGGTGATCGCGGCGGCCCGGTAGGCGCGATATCTTGCGGCATGTTCGGAGTCCGCCCCATCCCGTGCCCGACCCGTTCACCTTCGCCACGCCGGCGTTCGCCCCGCCCGGCCGCCGTCACTCCGCCCACCTCCTCCACGACCGCGCCGGTCATGTCCCGAAGCCTCCACCTGCTGGGATTCTTCCTGTTGGCGGCGATGGCCGCATGCGGCGTCCTGGATCGGGAGCCCGCGGGCGAGGTGCCCGACTCGGTCCTGGCCGCGGATTCCACCTCGGTCGTGGACTCCGGCCAGGTTCGTGACACAGCCACGCAGGACGAGGACGAAGCAGAGGGCGCCCCCCGGGTTCCCGCCGCCGAGCCCGACCCCGTGGTTCGGATTTCCACGGAGATGGTCCAGCGGGCCGATTCCCAGGCGCTCGCCGCCGGGGGAGATACGACAGCGGCGGGCCTCCTGGCGCGGCTCGACCGGCTCGAGGCCCAGAACGACAGCCTGCGCAACACGATCCTCGGGCTCGTGGCCCTGCAGGCCGGGCGGGAGTCCCCTCAGCGGGACACCGCCGGAACCGCCGAGGAGATTCTCGGTCGGGGCGCCGAGCAGGCCCAGCACTGGGGCCCCCGGATCTTCGCCTCGATCGTCTTCCTCATCGCCGTCGCCTTCCTGATTCGCGGCCTGGTGTGGATCCTGGATCGGCTCTCCGAGCGAAATGCCAAGCGCCGGCTCTTCTTCAAGCGCCTGGTCCCGATCACGCGGATCCTCCTCTGGGCGCTGGCCTTCCCCTTTGCCGCTCTGGTCATCCTGGGGATCGACACCCAGGGGATCCTCGCCGCCGGGGCCGCCATCGGTGTGGCCGTGGGCTTCGCCGCTCAGGACATCCTCAAGAACATCTTCGGCGGGATCATCGTCCTCTTCGACCAGCCCTTCCAGGTGGGGGACAAGGTCTCCATCCACGGGACGTACGGGGAAGTGGTCTCCATCGGGCTGCGCTCCACCCGGATCGTGACCCCGGACGACAACCTGGTCACCGTTCCCAACGCACAGGTGGTGGGCGACCAGGTGGCGAATGCCAACGCGGGGGAGCTCAACTGCCAGGTGGTGACGGACCTCTACCTTCCGGGCTGGGTCGACGAAGCCCGGGCGAAACGCATCGCCTTCGAGGCCGCGTCGTCGTCGAAGTACGTCTACCTCAACAAGCCCATCGTCGTCCTGATCAAGGACGAGTTCGACGAGGTGTTCCTCACCCACCTCAAGGTGAAGGCCTACGTCCTGGATCCCCGCTATGAGTTCCTCTTCATGAGCGACGTCACCGAGCGGGCCCGGGCGGGCTTCCGGGAGGCGGGGCTCATCGGCCCGCTCCACGGGGCCCGCACCTACGCGGACCTGGACCGGGTGAGGGGCCGCGACGCCGCGCCCCCCGGTGCGAGTCCCGGACAGGGGGAACCCCCGACGCCTGATCTGGGCATGGCGCCGAAGGCGCCGACGGAGCGCGGGGAATGAGCTCGAAAGCCCCGGTGGACCCGCGGGTCCTGCAGCAGGGCGACGTGGCCCTTGAACGGGCACTGGAAGGACTCGATCGCCGGCTCCGACTCCGGATCGACGCCTGGGCGGACAGATTGGAGAGGGACGTCACCGGAGCCCTGCGGATCGGGTTGCAGGAGGCGGCGGCGGCCCACCGACGCCTCCTGGAAGGGATCGGAATCACCGCCGAGACCCTGGAGGCCGACGCCGAGGGACCGTCCGCGACCGCCGCAGTGGCGACGGAGGACGAGGGCGGTGAGGAGGAAGACCGGGAGCCCGACTGGAGCTCCATGCGGCGGTATCGGGAGGGCGTGCGAGAAGAGATCGTCCTGCCGCTGCTCCGGCTCCTGGAGGACACGCGCCCCGGAGCACGCGTCTCGGAAGGATGGCAGGCCTTCGTGCTGGAGCTGCGGGAAGTCGCATCCACCCTGCCGGAAGAGATCGTTCGTACCGAGCCCGCCGACGTCCTCGTAGCCGAGGCCGGAGACGGACCCGTCCGCCATCTTCGCAGAGTCCTGGGTCGGGCCGGACGCGCTACTTCCAGGGTGTTCCGCCGCTCGGCGGTTCAGGCACAGACCGTCCCGCTACGGGCGTTGGCCCGGCGCGAGCTGCAGGGCGAGCGCCTCCCCGGCGTGGCGGATCTTGCCGAAGAGCTCCACCGACACCACGCCCGCGCGCTCCTGGAAGTGGAGATGGGGCTGGGGCATTGGCTCCGGGAGTGGTTTCCGGTGGAGGACCGGCGGCACGAGGCGTGGTCCCACCTTTCCCCGAACGCCCTGGCCGAGCTCCACCGGATCCGGGACCTGGGGCAAGAGCCTTCGTCGGACGCCCCCCCGGACACCGACGGCGAGGGCCCCTTGGAGCGAGGACGAAAGGGGTCCGAGGAGCGTGGGGATCCGGAGGAAGAGCAGGAGGCGGACGACGACGCGAGCGGCAAGGGCGGGGAAGGTCACGCGGAGGGCGACGCGGGGGGTGGCGGCGGCGGTGACGAAGAGGGTCACGCGGGGGGTGATACAGAGGGTTACGACGCTCACGATCCGGAAGCTGGGGAGGAGGAGCCCGATCCTGGATCGGTGGCCCTGGCCCTCCAGAAGGCTCTGGACGGAGCCGCGGATCAGCTCCCCGTCCCGGAGCCGATTCTGGAGCGGGTCCGGGGAAGCGTTGGACGCCTCCGGTGGGAACTGGACCTGGAGATCCGGCGATCCGGTACCGGCCTGGCGGCGAAGCCGTCCGCGTCGGAGGACCGTCGACTCCTCAAGTTGCGGGAGCGTCTGGCGGCCCATTCCGAACTCTGGGGCGAGTGGTACGACATCTCCCGCAATCGCCTTCGGCTCACCCGCGAGCTCCTCGAACTCCGGGGGGACCTGGACCGAACCGTGGACCGCCTGTTCGAGGAAACCCTGGCTGCGTCGGTCGTTCACCTGTCGCGCTGGCTCGGGGAGGCCCGGGAGGGGCTCCTGGCCCTCCGGGAGGAGGCTGCCTCTCCGGGGTCGCCGCTCATGGGCAGCTCGGACCGGGAGACCGTGGCGCGGGCCGCCGAGGACTACCTCGCCCGCGCCGGTGCCATCCTGGAACAGGCCATCCAGGCTCCCATGGATCCGGATCGTGTCGACAGCCGGGTCCGCGAGGTCATGGATGCGGTAGTGGAAGGGCTGGCCACGCGCCTCCGGGACCTGCCCGAGAGCGAGGAGGTCCGCCCGGTCCGTTTCCCCGTTCCCCCACCGGACCTGGAGCAGGGTACCCGGACCGTCCCGCTTCGGGATGCCGTGCGGCAGAGCCTCGACGCGCTGCGCCTGGAGGATCTCAGGACCTCGGCCAGTCCCCTTCTCCAGTACCTGGACCAGGGACGGACCAAGTGCCGCGAGATCCCCAATGTGGTGGCGTACAACCTGGGTGCGGCCCGTGACGAGTTGCGAGGGGAGGCCGAGCCAGCGGCCGACGAGGCGGATTCGACAGGCCTTCACGCGCTCCTGGAGGACGCCCGCTCCCTGACCCTCCATGGACTGGAGCGGACCGCACAGGGCCTGGACAAGATCCTGGCCGGCGCCGTGGACCCCTACCGGGAGTTCACCGAGCGCGCGCACGGGATTCTCCACCGGGCCATGGTCAAGGCGCGAGAGCGCATCACGCTGGAGCGGGCCGTCCAGGAGCAGATCCGGGACGTGCGCACCCTGGTCCTGGGATGGGCGCGTATCGCCCGGGAGCGGGTCGGAGAGCTGTGGCGGGTGCTTCGGCCCCAGGTCGAGCGCGCCTGGAAGAAAGCCTACATCCAGATCCAGCGGCTCATCCGGAAGGGACGCTCGGCGGTGGGCGCCGAGGCCGCGGCAGAGGGCGAGGCCGAACGTGCCATGGAGGTGCTCCGGAATATCCCGCTCCTCCTGGAGCCCCTCCCCCTGGTGTACCGGCGTCTCTTCTCCTTCCTTCCCGTGACGGACCCGGCACTCCTGGTGGGGCGCGAGCCCGAGACCGCCTGGGTCACGCACCGCTGGACCGCGTGGCGGGAGGGACTTCGTATGCCGAGCCTACTGACCGGCCCGGTCACCGTCGGTCACACCAGCTTCCTCAACATCCTCTGCGCCACCCTGTTCGCCGAGGCCCGGGTCGTCCGGCTCAATCTCCAGGACCGATACCGTTCGCCCGATGCGGTGGCGGAGCGGGTGGCCCAGGGTCTCCGGGAAGCGGGCCTCCTCCCCTCGGAGGAAGGCGGGTGGACGCTGGACCGGCTCGCCTCGAAGCTCCTGGACGACCTGGGGGATTCCTCCGGGCCGCCCCTGGTGATCCTGGTGGAGCACTTTGGGCACCTCTTCCTGCGCACGCCCGGGGGGGGGCTCCCCGCGGAGAGGTTCCTCGAGTTCCAGGCCCGGACCTCACCGGTGGTCTTCTGGCTCTCCACCGCGTCGGACCCGTTCTGGAAACTCCTCCGGAAGACTGAGCCACAGGCGGCGGCGTTGATGAGTGCCGGCACCCTCTCGGACATGGACCGCTCCGAGATGGAGCAGCTGATCATGACCCGGCACCAGCGGAGCGGGGTCCCCCTGGAATTCCTGGCACCCGAGAGCCCCAACCCCCTCCTCAAGCGCAAGCTCCAGCGGGTCCGCTCACCGAAGGATCGGCAGGCCATTCTCAGGGAGGAGTTCTTCGACCGCCTGCATCGGGGGAGCCAGGGCAACATCATCATGGCCATCCTCCTCTGGCTGAAGTCGGCGGACTTCACCAGCCGGGAAGGGTGGCTGCAGGTCCACCCTCCCCTGCCCCTGCGGTTCCAGTTCCTGGAGGAGCTGGACCTGGACGTGGACTTCGCCCTGATGGCCCTGCTGGAACACTCGAGCCTGACGCTGGAGGAGTACTGCAGGGTCTTCCGGGTAGAGGAGGACCAGGCATTCCAGACCCTGGAAGTCCTCCGGGGCCGGATGCTCCTGGACCGCCTCACCACGAAGGGCGGGCTGCCAGAGCCGGAGGAGACGGTCCGGAAGGGCGTCCGCTACCGCATACCGCCCATCCTCACTCAGGTGGTGACCCAGTACCTGCGGAACCACAACATCCTCCACTGACCAGGCCCGGGTACCCGGCGGGCGGCACGCGCATCGGCCGCCCCGTTCCTGGTGAGCCGCGAGGCTGGAACCCCCTGGTTCGGGAAGCTGCGAACTCGGGTTTCAGGAGGCTGTAGCTTCCTCTCCCCGCATCCTTATCTTTCGCGCTTCCTTTCCTGTTCCCCGCCCCTCCGGGAGACTGCGTTGAGCGAGAAGAAGAAGGTGGTCCTGGCGTACAGCGGCGGACTCGACACCGCCTGCATCCTGAAGGACCTGATCATGCGGGGGCACGACGTCATCGCCTACGTGGCGGACGTGGGACAGCAGGAGGACTTCGCCGAGGTCGCCGAGCGGGCCCGCGCCACCGGTGCCTGCAAGGTCTTCGTGGAGGATCTCAAGGCGGACTTCGTCACCGAGTTCATCTTCCCCGCCATCGCCGGAAACGCGGTGTACGAGAACCGTTACCTGCTGGGAACGGCGCTGGCGCGGCCCGTCATCGCCCGCCGCCAGGTGGAGATCGCGCTGCAGGAGGGAGCCTCCGCGGTGGCCCACGGGGCCACCGGTAAGGGGAATGACCAGGTGCGCTTCGAGATGGCCTTCGCGGCGCTGGCCCCCTCGCTCAAGGTCATCGCACCCTGGAAGGATCGGGACTTCCTGAATCGGTTCCAGGGGCGCCAGGACCTGTTGGCCTTCGCCCGCGAGCACCGGATCCCGGTGGAAGCCACGGTGGAGAAGCCCTACTCCAGCGACGAGAACCTCATGCACCGGTCCTACGAGGCCGGGATGCTGGAGGACCCCGCCGCCACGCCGCCGGAGGACATGTTCAAGCTGACCCGAGCGCTCGAGAATACGCCGGATCAGGCCACGGACCTGTCCATCCACTACAAGGACGCCATGCCGATGCGGGTGGTGTGCGAGGCGGAGAGCGTGGACCTGACCGACCCGGTGGCGCTCTTCGACTTCCTGAACGAGAAGGGCGGGGAGCACGGGATCGGGCGGATCGACATCGTCGAGAACCGCTTCGTGGGCATCAAGTCCCGGGGCGTGTACGAGACGCCCGGCGGAACCGTCCTGCACCACGCCCTCCGGGACCTGGAAGGCATCGCCATGGACCGGGAGGTGCTTCGGCTTCGGGACATGCTCTCCCCCCGGTTCAGCGAGATCATCTACAACGGATTCTGGTTTTCGCCCGAGATGGACTTCATCCAGGCCGCCTTCCGCCAGTCGGAGCGGCTCATCGACGGTGAGGTGATGCTCCGACTCTTCAAGGGGAACGTCCAGATCCGCGGTCGGACCTCCACCAGCTCCCTCTACGACCAGGAGCTCTCCTCCATGGACGTGGCGGGCGGCTACGACCAGGAAGACGCCCGGGGCTTCATCCGCATCAACGCCCTTCGGCTCCGGGCCCACAAGCTCATCCTGCGGAAGACGGGGGAGGAGGAGTAGGGCCCCGTCGAACCGCCGAAAGGAACCGAATGATCCTCCACGTCGAGATTCGCACCAATGGAAAAGGCCTGCACGAGATCACGGATCGCGTGCAGGCCCTCGTACGGGAGAGCGGGCTCACCGAGGGTCTGTGCACGCTCATGATCCAGCACACCTCCGCGAGCCTCACCATCCAGGAAAACGCCGATCCCTCCGCGCGCCGGGACCTGGAGGCCTGGCTGGAGCGCCACGTCCCGGAGGGCGACCCCCACTTCACCCATACGGCGGAAGGGCCCGACGACATGCCCTCGCACATCCGGGCTGCGCTCACGGCTACGACGCTCTCCATTCCCGTGGTCCGGGGGCGCCTGGCCCTGGGAACGTGGCAGGGAATCTACCTCTGGGAGCACCGGCGGCGGGGCCACCTACGTCGTTGCGTGCTGCACCTGGGGACGTGAGACTGGGGGTCGATTGACACCTCGGCGCCCTCGGCGCCGTAAGGCTCCCAGCCGGAAACACGGCGCCCCCGTCTCCCCGGGCCGACACCGGTGGCCCGCGACCCTTCGTCCGTCCGAACCCACGACGTCATGGAACTCCAGATCCAGAACCTCTCCAAGACCTACCCCAACGGTGTCCAGGCCCTCAAGAACGTCTCCCTCCACATCCCCACGGGCATGTTCGGCCTCCTGGGTCCCAACGGGGCGGGTAAGTCGACGCTCATGCGCATCGTGGCCACACTCCAGGACGCCGACGAGGGATCCGCCACCCTGGGCGACCTCGACGTTCTCCGGGACAAGGACGCGGTGCGGAAGGTCCTGGGGTACCTCCCCCAGGAGTTCGGCGTCTACCCGAAGGTCTCGGGGATGGCACTGCTGGATCACCTGGCCGTTCTGAAGGGCGTGGCCGATGCGGGTGAGCGGAAGGAGCTGGTGGACGCGCTCCTGAACCGCGTGAACCTCTGGGACGTGCGGAAGAAGGACATCTCGGGGTACTCCGGCGGGATGAAGCAGCGCTTCGGAATCGCCCAGGCGCTCATCGGGGACCCACGCCTTCTCATCGTGGACGAGCCTACCGCCGGCCTGGACCCGGGTGAGCGGAACCGCTTCTACAACCTGCTGGCGGAGATCGGGGAGGACCGGATCGTCATCCTCTCCACCCATATCGTGCAGGACGTGCGCGAGCTCTGCACGAACATGGCCATCATCCACCAGGGGGAGCTGCGGTACGCCGGCTCGACGGACGAGGCCCTCCAGGCGCTCCACGGGCGGATCTGGGAGAAGACGGTGGAAAAGGGCCAGTTGCAGCGGTATGAGAACGAGCTGGAGATCATCTCCACGAAGCTCGTGGCAGGCCGGCCGGTGATCCACGTCTTGAGCGACGGTTCCCCCGGCGATGGTTTCGACGGCGCCGAGGCGACCCTCGAGGACGTCTTCTTCGCCCGCATTTCGGCGTAGGAGGTCTCCGTGTTCCTGAAGATCTACGCCTTCGAGATCCGCTACTGGCTCAAGCAGCCGGTGCTCTACGTATTCCTGGCCCTGAATGCTCTCCTGGTCTTCGGGGCCGTCTCGAGCGACAACGTCACCATTGGCCAGTCGTTCGACAATCTGAACAAGAATGCACCCTTCGTGGTGCAGTCCCTCTACGCCTACATGTCGGGCATCACCTTCCTCCTGGTGACGGCCTTCGTGCAGGCTTCGACGCTCCGGGACGTCAACCACCGGACCCAGGAGCTGGTGTTCACCACACCCCTCCAGAAGGTGCCCTACCTGCTGGGCCGCTTCTTCGGGGCGTGCACGGTGGCGCTGGTCCCCTTCCTGGGGGTCACCCTCGGCATTCTCCTGGGCGGCGCGGCCCCCTGGCTGGATGCCTCCCGCGTCGGTCCGGTCTACTGGAGCGCCCACCTCTTCGGGTTCGTGGGCTTCGGCGTGACCAACACCCTCATCGTGGGTGCCCTGGTCTTCGCCGTGGCCGCAGTGACGCGGAGCACGGCCGCGACCTTCGTCGGGGCCATCGGCATCATCGTCGCCTACTCCATCGCGGCCACTCTCCTGGGTGACCTGGAGAGCGAGCGCCTGGGTGTCCTCATCGACACCTTCGGCATCGGGACGCTGGGCAACCTGACCAAGTACTGGACCGTCGTGGAGCGGAACTCCCAGGTCCTGGGGATCGGGGGGGACTTCCTGCTCAACCGGGTCATCTGGCTCTCGGTGGCGGCCGTCCTGGCCGGCGCGGCGGTCAGGGCGTTCCGGTTCACCGTGGAAGGCCGACGGAAGTGGCGTTGGTGGAGGCGAAAGGCCGGCTCGGCACCGGTCGACCCGGACCTCCAGCCCCACCTGGAGATTCACGCGCCCCTGCCGCAGACCGGCCTTTCCTTCTCCCGCCGCACCCACCTCCGCCAGCTCCTGAGCCAGGCCCGGGTGGACTTCCGGGGGATCGTACGGAGCGTTCCCTTCCTCATCATCCTCCTCATGGCGGCGGTGAACGTGGGCGGGGCCCTCTGGCAGACCACCGAGTTCTTCGGCCTCACCGCCTACCCGGTGACCTACCGGACCATCGGGGTCATGCGCGGCACCATGTACCTCTTCACCATCATCCTCGTGACCCTCTACACGGGGGAGCTGGTGTGGAAGGAGCGCATGGCGCGGATGGACGAGATCCACGACGCCCTGCCCCACCCCATCTGGGTCTCCGCGCTGGGGAAGCTCCTGGCCATGCTCGGCGTGCTGGTCCTTCTGCAGAGTCTGATGATCGGCGCAGGTGTGACGTCCCAGGCACTCCGGGGCTACACCAACTTCGAGCTCGGTGTCTACCTCAAGGAGCTCCTGGTCCTGGACCTGGTGGCGTTCGCCTTCCTGGCGGTGCTCTCGCTCCTCATCCACGTCCTGGTCAACAACCGCTTCCTGGGGTACTTCGTCTTCGTGACGGCCCTGGTGGTGAACACTTTCATCTGGGGACCGCTCAAGGTCCAGTCGGTCATGGTCCAGTACGGGACCACACCCGGGTACGTGTACTCCGACATGAACGGGTTCGGACCGTACGTGGCCGGCCTGGTCTGGTTCAACCTCTACTGGGCGGCCTTCGCCGGTCTGCTCATGGTGGCCGTGGCGCTCTTCTGGCTGAGGGGCCGGGACCTGAATGCCGCCGCGCGCCGGCTCAACGCCGGGCTCCGGTTTCGGGGCGGTGCCCGGGCGGCCACGGCGGCGCTGGCCCTGGCGTGGTTCGTTCTCTCGGGCTTCGTCTACTACAACACCCAGATGTTGAACGAGTACACGCCGATCCGTACCGCCCAGGACCGGCAGGTCGAGTACGAGCTCCGTTACAAGGAGGCGTACGAGGGAATGCGCCAGCCCCGGGTGGCGGACATCCGCTACGAGATCGACGTCTATCCCTACCAGCGGGACCTGAACGCGCGAGGAGAGTTCGTCCTGGTGAACAGGGACCCGATGCCCATCGACACGCTCTTCGTGAACCTGGACGAGGACGTGGCCATGGAGGTGTCCTTCTCCCGGGGGACCGTGGCCCGGGAGGACGAGGAGCTGGGTGTCCGGTTCTATCACCTGGACCCGGCGCTGCAGCCCGGGGACACACTCATCGCCTCCTTCACTGCGGAGTACGTCACCGAGGGATTCGAGAACCAGGTGCAGGTGACGCAGGTGGTCCCCAACGGGACCTTCTTCAACAACGGGCTCGTCACCCCGACACTGGGCTACCAGCCGGGGCGGGAGATGCAGGACCGGAACGAGCGCAGGAAGCGGGACCTACCGGAGCGAGCCCGCATGCCCGACCTCCAGCGGGACTGCGTGCAGGCCTGCATGAACCACTACATCTCCAACTTCTCCGACTGGGTCACCATGGAGACGGTCATGGGCACCGCGGCAGACCAGATCGCCGTGGCCCCGGGCTCGCTGGTGGAGGAGTGGGAGGAGGGCGGCCGACGCTACTTCCGGTATGTGCTGGACCACCCCTCCCTGGGGTTCAACTCCTTCATCTCGGCGGACTACGAGGTGCTGCGGGAGAGGTGGGGCGACGTGGACGTGGAGGTCTACTACCACGCGGGCCATCCGTACAACGTGGACAAGATGGCCAACTCCAT
>CP070829.1:2080596-2106318 GCA_020344755.1 Gemmatimonadales bacterium | reverse complement strand
TCACCACGTGGGAGATCCCCTCCACATCCAGCCCGCGCTGCGCCACATCGGTGGCCACCAGCACGCGCACCTTCCCTTCCGCGAACCGCGACAACGCCCGCGTCCGCTCCTTCATGGCCCGATCCGAGTGCATGACGTCGGTCCGGATCCCCTGCCGCTCCAGCCGCCCCTGGAGAACGTCGGCGGCGGCCTTGGTGCGGGTGAAGATGAGGACCTGGTCCCAGTCGGGATCCTCCAGCAGGTGGACCAGGAGGTCGGGCTTCTTTTCCGGCTTCACCGAGTAGACCACCTCTTCGATCCCGGTGGCCGTCGTCCCCGGAGGCGTGGCCTCCACCCAGACGGCGTCCCGGGTCAGCCGCAGCGCCAGGTCGTGTACCCCGTGCGGCATGGTAGCGGAGAACAGCATCGTCCGACGCTCTCCCCGCATGTGGCGGATCACCGCCTCGATCTGGGGGCGGAAGCCCATGTCCAGCATCCGGTCCGCCTCGTCCAGGATCAGCGTCCGGACGTTCCCCAGCTTGGCGTTCCCCCGCTCCAGGTGGTCGATGAATCGACCTGGCGTGGCCGTGATGATCTCGAACCCCTCCGCCAACGCCTCGTTCTGGGGTCCGTACTTGACCCCACCGAAGATGGCGCGGACCCGGAGGTTGGTCCCCCTGCTCAGCTCCGCCGTGTCGTCCGCGACCTGCTGCGCCAGTTCCCGCGTGGGACAGAGCACGAGGACCTGCAGGCCCCCTCCCGACTGGATCTCCTCGAGGGAGGGAAGGATGAAGGCTCCGGTCTTTCCCGTTCCCGTCTGCGCGATCCCGACCACGTCCTTCCCCTCCATGGCCGGGGGGATCGCCATGGTCTGGATGGGGGTAGGGATCGTCCAGCCCAGCGCCTCCACCGCTGCCAGCGCCGCCTCGGAGAGGCCGAGTTCACGAAAACTACCGGGGGCTTGGGACTCGCTCACGCAGTCATTCTCCTTCCGTTCGTCATTTCGGGCCCCTGTAAGGTAGCCTCCAGTGGGAGGCCCCCCTACCCTTACCGCCATGACTACCCCCAACGAGGTCTCGGTTCTCTTCGTGTGCCTGGGCAACATCTGCCGGTCCCCTCTGGCGGAGGGGGTCTTCATCCACCTGCTGGAAGGGGACGGGAGGTTGCTCGACGTCCGGGTCGACTCGGCGGGTACAGGGGCCTGGCACGTGGGGAACGCCCCGGACCCCCGCTCCCGGGAGGTGGCGGAGAGGAACGGCATCCGCCTGCCGAGCCGGGCCCGGCAGGTCCGATCCGAGGACTTCCACGATTTCGATCTCATCGTGGCCATGGACCGGAGCAACCTCCACGACCTGGCGTCACTTCAGCGGAAGCACGGAGGCAAGGCCCGCTTGGCCCTCATGCGCGACTTCGACCCGGAGCCGGGCGACGGCGAGGTCCCGGACCCGTACTACGGCGGTCCTTCGGGCTTCGACCGGGTCTTCGAGATGGTCCTCCGCTCCGCTCGAGGGCTGCTGGACGAGCTGGGCGGGTGAGGGGGTCGTTCCCAGCCGAGGTTCGAATCCCACTGGAGGAGGCGCTCGCGTCCGCGTGCGGCACCTCCGTGGTCCTGGGAGAGCACCGCTCCGCCAGCGGGGGATGCATCCACAATGCCCTGGTGGTGGAGAGCTCGGCGGGCACCTTCTTCGTGAAGTGGAACCGGGGACCGGACGGCGCGGGCTTCACCTCCGAGGGCCGGGCGCTCCAATGGCTCCGCCGGGCCGCCGACCACGACCGTCTCGTGTCCGTCCCCGATGTCGTGGTGTCCAAGGACGCAGAAGGCGATGCACCGGGGTGGCTCGTCCTGGAATACCTCCCGCCCGCCAGGCCGGGTCCCGGCTACTCGAGGTCGCTGGGAGAGGGCCTGGCTCGAATCCACGCCCGGGGGTCGGAGCTCGCGTACCCGCTGGGGGATCGGGAGGCAACCGCCGAGACCCGGAACCGGAGCCGCCCGACCTCACCGGCCGTCGCGAGTCCCTCGTCGGGAGTTGGCCGCAGCCGGAAGGCCTTCGGGTGGTTCGAGGACAATCGAATCGGCACCCTCGTGCAGACGAATCCCTGGATGGACGACTGGACCGCCTTCTGGCGGGAGGCCCGACTGAGGCCCAACCTGGAGGCGGCGTCCAGGAGCGGTGCGCTGGGCCCCCGTGCCCGGGATTGGACGGAGCCACTACTGGACGCGGTGGAGCCGGCGCTGGCTCCCGTGTGCGACGCGGCCCCGGCCCTGGTGCACGGGGACCTGTGGTCCGGGAACGTCCACCCGGGACCCGACGGCCGCCCGGTCCTGGTGGATCCTGCCTCGTACCTGGGGCACGGCGAGGTGGACCTGGCCATGGCGCGTCTGTTCGGGGGATTCGACGCGGACACCTTTCACAGCTACCAGGCGGTCCTCCCGTCGCCCGACGGGTTCGAACAGGTCCGGCTCCACCTCTACCAGCTCTACTACCTGCTGGTCCACGTGCGCCTGTTCGGGAGCAGCTACCTCGCCAGCTCCCGACGCGCCGCCGAGGCGGTGATCCGGACCGTTCTCTAGCCCGCCAGCGCCTCGGCGATCCGGTCCACGGCCTTCACCAGAAGCTCGTCGGACGTGGCATAGCTCAGCCGCGCGAAGCGGGGATCACCGAAGGCCTCACCGGGCACGAGGGCCACACCCGCCTCCTCCAGGAGCCAGGAGCACAGCTCGGCGGCGGTCTGCCGTCCGGGGCCGAACACCCCGTCCACCCGGAAGAAGAGATAGAACGCTCCCCCGGGCTCCAGGTAGGGGAGCTGCGGGAGCTTCTCCCGGAAGAGTCGCTCCACCAGGTCGCGGCGTCGGCGGAAGGCCTCCCGCATCTCGGCCACCGCGGCCGCCGTCTCGTCGGTCCGGGAGTAGGCGGCCAGGGCGGCCACCTGCGACGGAGTGGCTACGTTGGAAGTGGTGTGACTCTGGAGCGCGGTGAAGACCTTTGCCCACTCCGGGGTGGAAAGCGAGAAGCCCATGCGCCACCCGGTCATGGCGAAGCTCTTCGACGCGCCGTCGAAGAGGACGTGGTTCCCCAGGCACTCCGGCGGAAGCTCCAGCAGCCCCGGAGCCTGACCGCCGGCCCCAAAATAGATCTCCCGGTAGATCTCGTCCGCCAGGAGCCAGACGCCCCGGTCCCGGCACCACTCCGCCAGGGCCTGGAGCTCGTCCCTGCTGTACACCACTCCGGTGGGGTTTCCCGGTGACGAGTAGAGGAACCCACGGGTCCTGGGGGTCGCCGCCCGCTCCAGGTCCTCGGGGGTGAGCTTGAAGTCCCGGGACTCCTGCCCGGCCACCGGCACCGCCTCGGCCCGGCAGAGGCCGACAATCTCGGGGTAGCTGGTCCAGTACGGCGTGCCCACGAGGACCTCGTCCCCGGGCCCGAAGATGGAGAAGCAGGCGTTGAACAGGGCCTGCTTGGCGCCGGTGCTCACCACGATCCCCTCCCAGGGAACCGGCCGCCCCGCCCGTTCCGAGAGGGTGGCCGCCACGGCCTTTCGGAGCTCCGGCATTCCCGGAGCCGGTGTGTAGCGGGTCTGACCCTGGCGAATGCCCTGAATGGCCGCTTCGGAGATGAAGGACGGGGTGTCGAAGTCGGGCTCCCCGGCGCTCAGGTTGATGATGTCCCGCCCCTCAGACGCCAGTCGCTTCGCCAACGAGCTCACCGCAATGGTGGCGGAGGGTCGAAGTCTGGCCACGTTCGGACTGCGTTCCATGTCCTGCTCCGGCGGGGTTGGATGGCATGGTAGAAAGAGGATGAATATCGGGATCCCGGGGCAGGTGGAGCAAGGCGTCGACGTTGCCACGACATGGCGCTTTCGGCAGATTTTCCGCCATGTTCCGCGTGCGGATCTACCTCGACTACATCGACCCGGGGTCGTTCCTCATGGACCGGCGCCTCGGGGCGCTGGAGATGTCGATGGAGATCACCGTGGAACGCCTGCCGTGGGAGGTCCGTCGTCCTTCGGAGCCGATGCTGGCCCCGAGCGACGCCGCCTGGGTCGGCTACTGGACCGACATGGCGAGACAGGCCCGGGAGGAGGGGTTTTCCCTGGTGAGACCGGACCTGGTTCCCCGGACCCGAAAGGCTCACGAGTTGGCCCTGCTCTCCCGGGAGAAGGGGTATTTTGACAAGGTGCATCGCGCCCTCATGGAGGGATTCCATCTCCAGGGGCACGATCTGGGTCGGGTGGACGTGCTGGTGGAGCTGGGCCGCGCCCAGGGACTGGACCTGACGGAGGTGAAGGCCGTGCTTGACGTGGACCGCCACGCCGAGACACTGGACCGGATCCGGGACGAGGCAGGAGCCCTGGGCGTGCGAGGGGTCCCCACCCTGGTCGCGGGCCCGCGAGTGCTGGAGGGAGTCCACCGGGTGGATGCCCTCCGGGAATTCCTGATCGACGCGCAGAGAGAACAGCAAGAGGACTGAAGATGGCTGGCTATCAGAGGAAGACGGCCCTGCCCCCGGCGGAGGTTCTGGAACGGGCGGGAGAGCTCCTACCGGAGATGCTCGGAGTCTCCAGGTCCAAGGAGGGCGGACACTCCGCCACGTTCACGGGACAGGAGGGAACCGTCACCGTGACGGCGCATCGCCACGGGCCCTACACGGACGTGGTGGCGCAGACGGACCGGCTCCGGACCTCCCGGATGGACTACGAGATCCAGCGCTTTCTGAACCGGCTCCCGTATGAGCCCGGCGACAGCGGCGGCCCCGGATCGGGGGAGCCCGGCTGACATGTCCACCTTCGAAGAACTGGAGTTGGGACCCGACCTCGTGGAGGCGCTCGCCGCCGAGGGCCTGGAGTCCCCTACCGCCCTGCAGGCCGAGCTCGTTCCGGTCGTCCGCCGGGGAAACAACGTGGTGATCCTGGCCGGTCCCGGCTCCGGGCTGCTGGCCGCGTTCGCCGCGCCCCTGCTGGAGCGGGTACCCCCCGAGGGGGACTCGCCACGGGTGCTGGTACTGACGCCCACGGCCGAGCGGGCGTCGGGTCTGGCCGATTCCCTGGGCCGCCTGGGTGCGGCCTCCGGCCACCGGGTGGCTGCCCTGGGAGGCCTCTGGGTCCTGCCGGAGCGGGCCCATGTGCTCCTGGGCACGCCCGAGGCCGTACATGAGCGAATCGGGGGCGGGCACCTCTCGCTGGAAGGAGTGGAGGCCGTGGTGGTGGACGGCGCGGCCAGCATGGCCGCCGCCGGCACCCTGGAGGTGGCCGGCTCCATCCTGGAGGGCGTCCGGGCGGAGGTCCAGCGGCTGGTCATCGCCCTTCCCCTCACCCCGGAGGTCGAGCGCTTCGCCGAGGCCCATGCTCGGAAGTCCGTGCACGTGCCTCCCCGTCGGGGGACGTCGCCGGCGAGCCCGTACCGAGGAGTGCTCACGGTGATGGACCCCGTGGGATCGCGGGAGGAATCGGCCCTTCGAGCCGTCGCGCACCTACTCACGGAGTCGCGGCACGTGGTGGCCTTCGTCCGAGGCGAGGATGCTGCGGCCGACCTCGGGGACTTCCTGGCTCTGCGAGGCTATGGGTCCGGCCGCCCCGGAGATACCGCCGCCCCTGTCTGGCTGGGGGTGAGCGGCCTCGAGACCCGTCAGGCGCTGGACGAGACAGCCGCCAACGAGGTGGCCGTCCTGAGCGTGGACGTTCCCGGGGACGCGGATGCTCTGGATCAGCGTCACGGGGGGGGGCGGGGCGGTGTCGTGCTCGCCTTCCCCAGGGAGCTGCCCCACCTCCGTGCCATTGCCCTCCAGGCGGGATACGAGTTGGCGGTAGAGGCGCTCCCCGACGTGGGCCACCGGCCTGCCTCCTCGATCGCGTCGCTCCTTTCCACGTTGGAGGAGGCGGTCGAGGCCGAGGACGTGGAAGCGTATCAGGCTCTCCTCGAGCCCCTGTTCGAGAAGTTCGGCTCCGGTACGGTGGCCTCCGCCGCCGTCGCTCTTCTCCGGAAGCGGAAACCGATCCCTGCTCCGGAAGACGACGGGCCCAAGGGAGTGCCGGGGTTCGTACGACTCTTCGTCAGCGTGGGAAAGCGGGACAATGTGCGGCCCGGAGACCTGGTGGGGGCGATCACCGGAGAGGCTGGAATCCAGGCGAGTCAGGTGGGACGGATCGACCTGAAGGACACCTTCTCGCTGGTGGAGGTCGAGCGTAGCGTGGCGGAGAAGGTCATCGCCGCCTTGAATGGAACCAGCATCCGGGGCCGGGCCGCGCGAGTGGACTTCCACCGCGAGGACCGGGGTGGAGGGCGTGCTGGACCCACCCGCCGCGAGCGGTCTCCCCGCGGGGGCGAGGGCCGAGCCCCGCGCCGCAGCCCCCGAGAGGGAGGACGAGGCCCGGGCGACCGACCGCGCCGGGAGCCTCCAACCCGGGGGCGGGACGACGACTGAGTCTGTCCGGCCCCCGAGCAGACTCCGGACCGCAATAAGGGCCGCATCCCCTGGGGGATGCGGCCCTTTCCGCGACGTCGGGAGCCACCGGTAGGCGACAGAGTCCCGTCAGTTGATGGCGTCCTTCAGCCCCTTCCCCGCCCGGAAGCTCGGGGTCTTGGAGGCTGAGATGTGGATGGTCTCGCCGGTGCGGGGGTTCCGCCCCGTGCGGGCCTTCCGCTGCTTGGCCTCGAACGTCCCGAAGCCCGTGATCTGAACGCGGTCACCCTTTGCGAGCACGCCGGCGAGGATTCCCCCGTCGGTGTCGAAAACGGCATCCACGGCGCGGGCCGCATCCGCCTTGGTCATCCCGGTTCGGTCTGCGAGGGCGTCCACGAGTTCGGACTTGTTCATCGGGTCTCTCCTGTGGGAATGAAGATGAGGGGTAAGAGCTTGGGCGGCCGTCCGCCGCGGTCTCCGTGGGAGCCTCCACCGGACGGTCCGGCCAAAGGGTCCCGATGTCCCGAAACGCCGCATGACACAAGGAGAAACAGCGTATTCGGCATTGTGCGCGACGACGATAGGGCAGACCCCATGCGGCGTCAAGTGAACGCCTGTTCCGTAAAGCCATCTTGTTCTAGCTTGCCTTGGCCAACGTACCGACCCCGGGCTGGAGCACCCCCGCGTGACAGATTTCAGGCGCCGATTCCTCCTGGCTGGACTCTTCTTCGGGCTGCTGGTGATGATCGGCACCGTTGGGTACGTCTCCATCGAGGGCCGGGGCCTCCTGGATTCGGCGTACATGACGGTCATCACCCTGACCGCTGTGGGCTACTCGGAGGTCTTCCCCCTCACCCGGGACGAGCGCTTCTTCACCATGGCCCTGCTGGGCGCCGGCATCACCTGGATGGGTGTGTGGTTCGCGCTCCTGACCTCTTTCATCGTGGAGCTGGACCTCGCTCATGTGATGCGAACTCGACGGATCTCGAAGCGGATTTCCAACATGAAGAACCACATCATCGTCTGCGGTGCGGGCCGGACCGGCCGCCAGGTCATCCAGGAGCTGGCGGAGATGGACGCGCCCTGGGTGGCCATCGACCGTGATTCGGCCCGAGTCGAGGGGCTCCTGGCCCTCTATCCCGAGGGATCCGTGCTTTCCGACGACGCAACCCACGACGAGACCCTGATGCATGCCGGCGTGAAGGAGGCGCGGGGACTGGTCTCCTGCCTCAGTGCCGATACGGACAACCTGTTCGTCTGTCTCTCCGCGCGAGATCTGAAGCCGGACCTCACCATCGTGGCCCGAGCCTACGAAGAGGAGACGATGGACAAGCTGTACCGGGCCGGCGCCACCCATGTGGTGAGCCCCAACGTGAGCGGTGCCATCCGTATGGCCTCCATGCTCCTCCGCCCCTCGGTCGTGTCGTTCCTGGACATCGCGACCCGTTCGTCGGAGTTGGCGCTGAGGATGGAGCAGACAGAGATCCGCAAGGACAGCCCCGTGAGTGGCAAGACCCTGGCCGAGGCCCAGATCCCCCAGGCCACGGGGCTCATCGTGATTGCGCTCAAGAAGGCGGGCGAGCAGGAGGGGAGCTTCGTCTTCAACCCGGTGGCCGACACGCGCCTGGCGTGGGGAGACGAGCTCATTGTCCTCGGGACCGAGGATCAGATCGAGCGGCTACGGGACTTCCTTCGGGACTGAGGTCCCCGCCACGGCCTCACGGCCCCGGGGAACTACGACGGGGCGCCACGGGATCGGTCCCGGGGCGCCCCGTCTGGGCAGAGGTCGACGCCGCCCGGCGTCAGGCCTCGGCCGCGTCCTTCCGTCGGCCCCGAATAAGGGTATAGACGAAGTACCCGATGGCGATCCAGAGCGCGAGCTTCACTACCAGTCCCAGCATCCCGAACATGAATCCAAAGAGCGGGAAGACCAGCGCAGCCAGGAGCTTCAGGATCACGATTCCGGCGATACCGCCAACCGCCAGGGCACCAAAAGTCCTCATTGTATCCTCCGAGTTGAGCGTCGTCCTCTGACCCGGCCTACGAGAGGAAGGGAGGCTTTGTTTCGGTCCGGGAACGTGCCACCGGCGAGAGGGGCGCATGCCCCCGTCCGGTGGCGTGCCATCACTTGTAGCGGTACGTGACTCGACCGCGGGTGAGGTCGTAGGGAGACATCTCCACCTTCACCCGGTCTCCTTCCAGGACGCGGATGTAGTGCTGCCGCATTTTCCCGGAGAGATAGGCGAGGATCTCGTGCCCGTTCTCCAGCTCCACCCGGAAGGTGGCGTTCGGCAGGACCTCACTGACGGTCCCTTCCAACTCGATTGCGTCTTTTCCCACGCTATTCCTTTGCCTTCGTGCAGTTTGTCGACAGCGTATCAACCTAGCCGCGCCAACACGCGTTGAGCAACGCCGCCCGGGGAGCGCGGGAACGACACCCGAAGCCCGGGAGCGCCCACCGACGCTCCGTCGTCAAAGCCGAAAGCGATAGCTCACCTTCAGGAAGAGGCCGTCGACGTTGGGTCGCACGTCCTGGAAGCGGAAGGCATCCGCCTCCTCCATGTCCCGGGAGTAGCCCAGGAAGAAGACCGTTCCCGGAGACGGCTCGTAGGAAAGGAGGCCCTCGATGTGGATGTCGTTGGAGAGGAAGTCGGAGAGCGCCCTGCAGGATGACGCCCCGCAGTACTGCAGCGGCTCGCCGGTCACAGGATCCACGGGAGTACCGCGCTCCTGTGCTGCGTACTCGAAGACTCCGCGGAGGAAGAGGGACTTGCTGAACTGATACTGCATGCGGATGCGCGGGATCAGGGCGGTGGAGTACTCGCTCCCATCCAGCTCCCGCGTCAGGCTCTGAAACCGCATCCCGAGCTCGGTCCGGAAGGCGGGTGTCGGGATCAAGGTCAGTCCCACATCCCCACCCAGAGACCGGGCCAGCTCCACCGGCGCACCGAACGCGAAGATGGGCTGTTCGCTCCAGTTGAGCCCGAGGCTTCCCTGAACACGCTCCCAGGTGCGCACCCATGACCGGAGGGAGAGTCGGTCCAGCCCGCGGAAGAGCGTCGGGTCCGCCACGAAGGGGCGGGTCCCGGCGTCGGAGAACAAGCCTTCGTAGCGGTCCGGAGCGAAGTCGTAGAGGGAGCGGTTCCACGTCCCGAAGACGGAGATGTTCCCCCGGAACCCGAAGTAGAGGCCGAGCTGGGTGTCCAGCTCCTGGATGGCACCCCCCTTCCAGAAGGCGTCTCGGTCCCAGATCCCCTCCACCTCGGCGAAGGGCCGGACCTGCTCGAGGAGGGCTCCTCGGTCCCCGTAGAAGTTGAGGCGGGCCTCCGCCTTCCCTCGGCTCTCGCCAAGCCGGCGGATGAAGCCGCTCTCCGGGCGGAAGGCCGCCTCCGTGTCCTCGAACTCCAACTGCGCAGAGAAGCGCCGCCCGGACCGCTGGAGCTGGCCGTAGATCATGGACCCCGCCGAGGTCTCCGGTACGCCCGGAGTCCCGTCCCAGCTCATCGCGCCCAGGAGGGAGAGGGTGTAGCGCTCGGCGAACACGATACGGGCATCGGCGCCGGCGACGCGGTTGAAGTCGGATCCGGACCGGGTTCGGTCAGTGTAGACCGCACCCACCGTTGAGCTTCCTCCCACGTCGCGTCGGACCCTCATGAGGTTGACGGTGACGTTATCCGCGCCGCTCACCTCATCCACGGCCCCGAGGTACCCCACGTTGAAGCTTCCCACCTTCCCGGTGAGCTTCGCGCCCCCAACCGGGTTCACGATGGAGCGGGTGTAGATCAGCTGGCGCGGGAGCGCGAAGATCTCGGTGCCTTCCAGGAAGAAGGGGCGCTTCTCCGGGAAGAACTGGGCGAACCGCTCGTTCACCACGATCTGTCCCGCGTCGGCCTCCACCTGGGAGAAGTCCGGATTGTAGGTGGCGTCCAGGGTGAGGTTGGAGGTCACCCCGAAGGTCATGTTCATCCCGAACTCGCCCTCGGGATTCTCCCGCACCAGTCCCCCGGCCGCTTCGTCGTAGAGCCCGACGCGGCTCGCGGTCACCACGGGGTTGAATTCAACCAGGCGCCCGGCCTCCAGGTCCCGGAGTCCTTCCAGTCGACCTGCCTGGGCCAACTTGTTGGCGACATTCGCCGTAAGAGGGGCCCAGGAGTCGGTGTACCCGGTCCGCTGGATCCGGCGGACCACGTTCAATCCCCAGGTCTGGCTGCGGTCCTGGGGGAAGCGGAGGCTCTTGAACGGAATCCGCACCTCGACCGTCCACCCGGTCTCATGGACGATTCCCTCCGACTCCCAGATGAAGTCGGGGTTGTCGTCGATGGGATCGCCGTAGCCACCCCTGCCACCGGATCCCTCGACCCAGAGACCGTCCTCCTGGACCCCCAGGGGATTCACCGTGAAGGCGTAGGCCCGCCGCTGGTCGTTGAAGGTGTCCAGGATGATCCGCACCCAATCATCGGACCGGCCCACGTTGTCCCGCTCCGCCAGCGTCGCCCGAATTCCCTCGGGCTCCGTATCGGTGGCCTCGATGCCGAAGTGGAGCGCATCCTGGGTGAAGAAGACCCTCACGCGCGTCGGCTGGATGGCAGGGGCCCCCTCTACGGGGTCGTATTGCGTGAAACCCTCCAGGACCGCCGCCGTGGCCCAGATGTCCTCGACGAGGCGCCCGTCAACGCGGATCTCCTCCTCCGCGACCGCGGGAACGGTGACCGCCAATTCCCGCTCGGACCCCGTGTAGACCGGCGGGTCGTCGGACGGGATCGCCCCTGCCGCCGCCGTCGGCAGCAGGAACGCTGTCGCGAAAATCGATCGCAGGACCGTATAGGAATGTCTGTACATGCGTTGTCAGGCAGAATTGGGACATCAAATCGTTCGGAGAGGGAAATTCGAACGTTTTGAATGTAATTGCAAGTCTTTGGGATCGAGTCATCGTGATTCTTGACTCTTCGCGCCCCGCGATGGTCCCTTGGGGGGGCATCGAGGGACAGGGACACCCAGAACCGCACGACCGTTGAGCCGTCCGTCGTACTCACGCTCGGAAGAGGAAGCATTGCGCCACGCGTGGCGGACGACGGGTGCCGCGGTGTGCCCACGATGCGGAGTCGCCCTTCGGACATCGGCGGTGGATTCCCCCCCCGGCGTCTCCTACGTGCGTCGGCGTTCTTGGCTCCGGTGCCCCCGCTGCGGCAGGAACGTCATCGCCGATGATCGGCGCGGTGGCGCATGAGAAGGATCGTGTTCCAGCGCTCCAGGATCCTCCTCTCGGACGAGGGGGTGCTGCACTCCCCGAGGGAGGTGTCGGAGGAGGTGAGGGACCCCCACGGCGGCCTCCTTCGGGTGGGCCCGGAAGAGGATGCGCCCCGGATCGTGATCTGGCCCGACGACGTCGGCGCCCCTGACGGAGCACGCTTCCTCGGACTCCGGTCCGCCCTCTCCCTCCTACCCGCCGACCAGGCCGCCCGGGTGGGCCGGGCTCGTCAGCTCCTCGCATGGCGGGAGCAGCATCGGTTCTGCGGTCGTTGCGGTTCCGGCACGGAGTTGGATCAGGACGGGGGGGTCCTGAGGTGTCCCCACTGCGGACTCCAGCAGTTCCCCCGGGTTTCACCAGCGGTCATCGTGCTGGTGCACGATGGGGACCGACTCCTGCTGGGGCGTGCGCCCCGGTTTCCCCCGGGGATGTACAGCACCCTCGCCGGGTTCGTGGAGCCCGGAGAGTCGGCCGAGGAGACCATTCACAGGGAGATTCGCGAGGAGTCGGGCGTGGAGGTGATGGACCTGCGGTACTTCGGCAGCCAGTCCTGGCCCTTCCCCCACTCCCTTATGCTCGGATTCCACGCGCGCTACCGGTCGGGGGAGGTCCGGTGCCACGACGACGAGCTGGAGGATGTGCGTTGGTTCGCCCGGGAAGCGCTTCCGGAGCTTCCCCCTCCGATCAGCATCGCGCGGCAACTGATCGAGGCCTATCTGGGCCATTGAGGCGCGGGACGGCGGCGGGTCGTTCGAGCCCGGCCGCCGCACACCCGCGCTACGATCTTCCGTTCATTCCGCAGCGATGAGGAAGACCCGATCCACCACGTGCACGATGCCGTTGGACGCCTCGACGCTGGCCAGTATCCGCGCACCGGCCACGTAGGTCTGACCGTCCCGGATCTCGATGTCCACGTAGTGCCCCGTGGCCTGGTAGAGCTGCGCTTCCTTCTGCAACATCTCCACGGTGAACTTCCCCGGAGCTGCGTGTGAGGTGACGATTCGGGCCAGCGTACTCTTGTTCTCCGGCTTGAGGAGCTCGTCCAGCGTCCCCTCCGGCAGCGCGGCGAACGCCTCGTCCGTGGGGGCGAAGACGGTCAGGGGTCCGGCGTTCACGAGCACGTTCTCGAGCTCTGCCGCCTGCACCGCGGCCACCAGGGTCTGGTGGTCGGGAGATGACAGAGCCACGCCGAGGATGTTCGCATCCGAATTCTCGTCCACCACGTATGCCTGGCCGCGGTTGGAGGCGGCGGTGAAGGAATCCTCGGGAGGCGCCTCCGTCTCGGCGCCGCCACAGCCCGTGAGCAGCAGAACGGCGATGGCACTGTTTCTCAGGAGTCTCCGGTCGTTCATGATCGACATCCTCGTAAAGGGGTTGAAGAGAGGGTGCTTCGGTGGCGAAGGGGTTTCCCCGCCTCGGCGCAATTCATACCGCTGGCGCTTGCTGTTCGGCGCCTCCCCGTTGCCGGGCTGCTGGGTCTTTCTCGAGTCCGAATCACCGTGCTGACCCGCGCCGCCGGGTACGTCCTGCACGCGGTCGTGGCCATCGCCGAGCGAGGTGGAGAGGGGCACCCCGCTCCGGCGGCACTCGTCGCCGAGGCATTGGAGATCCTGCCGACTATCTGGCGAAGACCCTCCGGTCCCTGGCCCGAGACGGGCTCCTCACTTCGGAGGGGGGTCGCACTGGGCGGTTTCGCCTTTCCCGGCCCCCGGAACGTATCCGCCTCATCGACGTGGTCCGGGGATTCGACGACCTGGGACGGGACCGACAGTGTCTCCTCGGGCGCGGAACCTGCTCGGACGTGGGGGGCTGCCCCGCACACGCGGAGGGGCGGGAAGGCAGCGCCTCCGCGTTCGAACTCCTCGAGAGACCGACGGTCGCCGATCTCTTGGGGCGCCGACAGGCAGCCGTAGAGGGGACGCCACGAGAACACCGTCCGCGCTCCTCCTAGAGGTCCATTCGGCCGAAGCGGCGGAGCGCACCCAGGTACGGGAGAAGAACCCAACCGGCCAGAGCGGCGGTCGCGATGACGATGCCGGTCCAGCCCCCGAAGAAGTCCTGGAATACCGCCCCGGTGTACCCCATGAGAACCGAAGCATCCACTGCCATCAGGCTGACCATTCGAGCCAAGTCCACCGGATTCAGGATCATGGCGGCCAGCATGGGGGTCTCGAGCGGGTAGGCGGACAGGTTATGGCTTGCCAGGAGGACCACGCCGTCGTAGACGACCGTCAGGCCCAACCAGACCAGGAGCGCCACCCCCAGCCCCCGGGCAGCCTCCTTCACCGAGAACGCCACGAGAAACCCCAGCGCCACGAAGACGGCCGTGAGTGCGATGCCGGAGCCCAGGGTCAGGGCCACGGGACCAGCCGCCGTGGAGAAGCCCCCAGAGGCCAGAAGAGGAAGGCCCGTTCCCACGACGAACACGCCGGCCAGGGGGAGGGTGAGGCCCATGAAGAGTCCCCGGAAGAGTTCTTTCCGACCCACTGGCTGGGACAGAAGAAGCTCGTTGAACGCACGTCCCTCGTAGAGAAAGACCGTGGTCACCACGAGACTCACCAGTGGAACGGTGAGAAGGATCAGGTTGGATAGCGAGGGGAGCACGCGCTCCACTCCACCCCCCATGCGCACCAACCCGGTGGTGGCCGCCAGGAAGAAGAGGCCGTAGCCCAGGAGCGCCCGGGCCCGGAGGACGTTTCGCATCTCGTAGCGCAGCACCTTGGTCCAGGTGTTCATGCGACCCCCTCGAGCCCGTCGGCTCCCGAGGCACCGTGCTCCATGAGGAAGGCGGCGATCGCCCCCTCGAGCTCCGCCTGCTGGGTGATCTCGAGAAGGCGGCTCACCTCCCCTTCGAACCGGACCCGGCCCTCCAGAAGGAAGACGACGTCGTCCGCCAGGGCCTCCAGGTGACCCAGGTCGTGGGAGGTCATGAGCACCGTGCGTCCGTCGTCCCGCTCCCGGCGGACCCGCGCCTTGAGGATCCGTGCGGCCACGGGATCCAGCCCAGCCGTGGGCTCGTCCAGGATCAGTACCGGCGAACGATACCGGAAAGCCAGCGCCGCGTTCAATTTCTGGCGATTGCCCCCGGATAGGTTCCGGAAGGGCTTGGCCAGCTCCCGACCCAGGTCAAAGGCTCGAGTCAGGGATTCGTCCGGTTCACCCACGAACCCGCGGACGTCATCGAGCATCGCAGCCAGCTCCTCTCCCGTGAGATTGTCCGGGAAGTGGGGCAGCTGAGGCATGTATCCGATCTCCTGCCGGTAGGCTGGGTCGCCGTCCAGTGCCTTCTCTCCCACGGTGATGCACCCGCGGTCGGGCCGAACCAGCCCCAGGAGCATCTTCAGGAGGGTGGTCTTGCCGGCTCCATTGGGGCCCAGGACCGCCGTGACGCGACCCGGACGGAAGCAGACGTCCACCTCCGTGAGAACGGGTCGGGAACCGTACCGTTTGGAGATGTTCTCCATCCGGATCCAGACCGGGTGCTCGCCCAGGTCCCGCAGGACGCGTGCGTCGGTCACAGGGACCTCCAGGGTGTGTCGATCGGTTTGAGAGAGGGATCCGCGTCCGCCAAGCCGCGCGGCGTCAGAACGGGCAGGACGGCCTCGGCCAGGTCCAGGAGCTGCACCAGCAGGCTCCGCTGCAGGACGAGGGCCGGCTCGTTCTGCTCCACCACGAGCGAGAAGAGGCGCACCGGTCGGAACGGGACGTCCCCGACACCATCCCGGTTCAGATCGTAGCCCCGGTACCGATCCCAGTAGTTCCCCGAGAAGGTACTGGACGTGGATCGGGAGTTGGTGGAGACATCGAAGGAATTCCCCACGAAGTTGTTGGCCGTGAAGGCGCTCCCGTCGGAGTTGGCCAAGACTTGAACGGCCCAGCCGTTCGCCACGAAGTCGTTGCCCTCGACTACGAGTCGGTTGGCACCCTCCATGCGGACACCGACGCTGTTCCGGCGGAAGCGGTTGAAGGCGATGCGCGAATCCCGGATCTCCTTCAACAGGAGTCCGAATGCTGCGCCGCCCCGGTTCTCGTCGAAATCGTTCTCCTCCATCACCACGTTGGAGGTGTACATCACCGCCACGCCGGCGCCGTTTCGGACAAACGCATTGGACTGGTACGTGCACCCATCCGAGAACATGAAGTGGAGCCCATACCGGAGGTTGTGAGAGCTCACGTTGTCGCGAACGAGGCTATCCTCCACGAACTCGAAGTAGATCCCGTCGCGGTGACCGCGGACCTGGTTCCCTTCGATGGTGATGCGGGTCGAGTACCACAGGTGGATGCCATTGCCGGCTCGGGTTTCCCGTTCAGCCCGCGCCTCCAGGACGTTGTCCTCGACGAGGCAGTCCCCGGCGTTGGCCAGGTAGATTCCGAAGAAGGTCTCCTCGAAGCGATTGGACCGGATCGTGCAGAAGCGGGCCTCCTCCACCCGGAGGGCAGCTCGGTCCTCGGTAAAGGAGAGACCGGTGTTTCTCAGCGTCATTCCCTCGATCGTCACCGAGTCGGCCCCTACGACCAGGAGCTCCCGCTGGCCCTCGCCGTCGAGGATTGCGCCGGGCCGGCCGAGGAGGGTCAGGGGCCGATCGATCTCGATGGGCCCCTCCAGGTATCGTCCCGCCTCTACCACGATGGTGTCGTGGGGCGAGGCCGCTGCCACTGCGGCCGCGATGGATCTGTAGTGCGATTCAGGCCCTACGTGGATCTCCTGGGCCGGCAGCGGGGCTCCCGCCAGGACGACAGCCACCCACGGCATGAGCGGGATACGCATGTTCAACTCTCAGCCGTGGCGTGCGAGTCGCGCTCGGCCCGGCGGTGTGAGACTCCGTGGGCGCTCACGCCCTCGGGCCACTGCGTCTCCACCCAGGTGCGGACCTCCTCCCAATTCATCGCCGTTCCGCCGAAGGCGTTCACGGCTCCGTCCCGATCCTCTGGCCGGGCGAAAGCCGTTAGGCCCAGGCCCATGGGGGAGTCCAGGACGGCACTCTGGAGGTAATGAGCCTCCGTGGCACGGATCAGTGTTCCAGGATCGGAGAAGTCCGTGACCCAGAGGGAGTGGATGGCCGGGTCTGCGTCATTCTGGATGAGATACCCGACGAGACACTCCACCGAATCGAAGGGATAGGCCTTGCCCGTTCGGAGAAGGAGCTCTGCTCCGTGGCTTTCGTCCGCCAGGCCCATGTGGCAGTGGGCGCAGCTCTCCGATCCGTAGGCCAGTGCCCGAGGCTCGGGCTCTCCGCACGCCGACATCGCGAAAGCTGCGGCAAGGAGCCCGACGACGGCCATAGGCGCCGATCCCTGGGCAGGAGGAGCCCTGGACGGGGCCTTCTCGGCGGGGGCAATCCCTTCCTTCCCGGACCGTCCCCTACGAAACTCGTACGCCGCCACACCCACCCCCAGCATGGCCGCCAGGATGGCGATCCATCCCCCCGATCCCGGCCAGGAGTGCGCCGTGAAGTTGAGGATCTGCCGGCTCCCGATGAGGGGCGGCTGGTAGCTCATTCCCGGGATCTGGATGGCCGCCGTTTCCTGGTCGAGGTTGTGCCCGTAGTCGTATTCCCACTTCCAGAAGTCGGCGAGACCCACCACCGACACGGCAACGAACAGCGCGATCCAGCCGTAGAGGAACCAGCGGCGCCCCAGTACCGCAGCCGCCACCCCCAGGAGGATGAGGCCGCCCAGGATCATGGGCATGAAGACCAACTCCGGGATCGACTCGGGGACGATCCGCTTCATGCCGATGTAGTGATTCAGGTTGTTGATGTTGTTCAGATCGTGAGGCTTCTCACCCACGATGTCGTCGATCTGGATCACCATCCCGAGCCCTTCCGGATACTGGGGGGCCTCCAGGCTGATCCGCCAAACCGGGAGCACGTAGACCAGGCCCAGGGCCAGTGCGGCCACCAGGACCAGGATCCGGCTTCCCTTCGTCATCATGGCGTGTTCCTCGGGATGTGGGATGGAGGGGGCGGTACGAGCCGCCCCCTCCGGTCATCTCGGAGTTCTACTGCTGCGTCTGCCACTCGCCCCCGATTCCCCATCGGAGCGGTACGTTGGCGTTCCGGGGTGAGACCCGGAGGTAGCCCTGCATCTCCTGGTGGAGCGCCGAGCAGAAGTCGGTGCAGTAGAAGGGGTAGATCCCGGGCTCCTGGGGCACCCAGGTCAGGGTGCGGGTCTCGCCGGGCATGATGAGGAGCTCGGCGGTGTTCGCGCCCATGGTTGCGAAGCCGTGGGGCACGTCCCAGTCCTGCTCCACGTTGGTGACGTGGAAGAAGACCTCGTCCCCAATCCTCACCCCCTCGATGTTGTCCGGGGTGAAGTGGCTGCGGCTGGCGATCATGTAGACGTGGACCTCGTTCCCCTCCCGGACCACCCGGGTCTCGGCGGGGGACTTGGCCGCACGGGGATGGGTGTTCTCCTCCAGGGAGTAGAACTGCACCTGGTTGTTCATGACCTTCTCGGCCGGAATCCCCTGGGCGTAGTGCGGCTCGCCCTGCGTCGGGAAGTCCAGCAGGAGGCGCATGCGATCGCCGGAGATGTCGATGAGCTGGGCGGAGTGGGCCAGCTCGGGCCCGGTGGGGAGGTACCGGTCCTTGGTGATCTTGTTGAGGGCTACCAGGTACTTGCCTTCCGGCTCCCTGGAATCACCGCCGGGAATCATGAGGTGTCCCACCGAATAGTAGACCGGGATCCGATCCACCACCTGCCACGTCCCGATCTCCCACTTCACGATCTCGCTGGTGATGAACGCGGTCGTGTAGGCGTATCCCCGCCCGTCGAACTCGGTGTGAAGCGGACCCAGCCCAGCGTTCGCCACCTCGCCCGCAATAACGGACTCGTAGCGGATCACCGGGATCCCCTCGACCACGTCCTCGTAGTCCTCCGCCTCGATGGCGGCGAGCATCTTGGAGAAGGAGTGGACCGGGATGACCGTGGCCAGCTTTCCGCCCGCCACGATGTACTCCCCGGAGGGATCTACGTCCACGCCGTGGGGCGACTTGGGTGTGGGAAGGAAGTAGACCAGGTCCGAGCAGTCCGACGGCTCGATCACCAGGACGGAGTTCACTCGCTCGGAGACGGCGATGTGATCATCGTTGAAGTAGTTGTGGCGATAGTCGGCCGGGGTCTCCGTGCCGGCACCGCTGGCAATGCACTCCTCCGCTCTTCGGTAGTTCACCGCGGCGACGAAATCCTTGTCCCTCCGGGAGGCTGTGACCTCGAGAAGGGTGTGCTCCTCCTCCGTGTTGTAGGAGGTGAAGAACATCCATCCGTCGGAAGGACCCTTTCCGGCATGGGCCAGATCGTAGTCGTACCCGGGCATGAGGATCTGGAAGGCGATCTCCATCTCCTTCGGAGTGTCGGCTCGAACGAAGGAGAGGGTGCCCTTGAAGTTCCCCTTGTACTCCTCGATGGACATGTCCCGATTCGGGATCGGGACGCTGAACCGGGTCGAGGCCACCAGGTAGCGGGAGTCCGGGGTGATGAAGGGCGACCCGTGGTTTCCGGCGGAGTTCGGGATCTCGAGGATCTCTGTCGTCTCGAAGGTGCTCAGGTCGATCCGGGCCACCCGTGGCGTGTTGTTCCCGTTGATGAAGATCCACCGACCGTCCGGGACGCCGTCGGTCATGGAGAGCTCCGGATGGTGCGCGTCGTCCCAGGGGACGAAGCCGTGGGAGGTCTCCAGCATGGCCTTCGTCTCCTCGGAGTAGCCCCACCCGTTCTCCGGGAACTGGCTGAAGACCGGAACCTGCTTCAGGAGCCTCCCCGAGGGGAGTCCCATGACCGTGAGTTGGCCACTGAATCCGCCCGACATGAAGGCGTAGAACTCGTCGTACTCGCCGGGTGCCACGTAGACGGCCTGGGCCGCGCTCGCCATGTCCCCGGCTCCGACTGCGGAGCCGTTTCCACCCTGGCACGCGAAGAGTCCCACGGTCACCGCCGTAAGACCCACCGCCAGCAGGGTGTAGGCGCGGTTGATTGGGCGCTTCATGGTGGTGTTTCCTCCTTGAGGTGATGAGTCGAGGCGGCCTAGCGGCTCGCTCCGGACCCGCTTGGGGTGGTGGTTGAGCCGGTCTGCTCGGACCGGAGGTATTCCAGGATTGCCCGGGCCTCGTCCGGATCTCTCACCTGGACGGGCATGGGGGTGTAGAACTCGGCAAGGAGTTCTCGAATCACGGGATGGCGCTGCACCATCTCGTCCGCGTTCAGGATCATGTTCATGACGAACTCGGGGCGGCGTCGGGAAAGGACTTCCCCCAGCGCCGGTGCAACGAACCGCTCCTCCAGCTTGTGACAGGCGGAGCATTTGGTGGCGAAGAAGGTCTCGCCCTGAGACGCAAGGGCCGGGTCCACCGGACCCAGCTCCAGGTCCCGGATCGGGCCGACGCCCTGCTCCAGCTCCACGGCGGAGAGCTGCCCTTCCGTCTGTGCTGCCTGGGCTCCGGACGCCGCGGTATCCTCGTCGGAGGGTGCATCGCCGCCGCACGCAGCTGGGAGGACGACCACCGGCGCGAGGAGGACGGAGAGAAGAAGTCGGCGCATCATAGGGCTGCCTCGGTGTGGTGAGGTTCGGCCGGAAGGGCGGGGAGGGGGGTGCCCGTCAGGAGATCGGCCAGGCTGGTCTCCTGGAGGATCTCCAACGCCGCGGCGTTCCACGCGGAGCGGCGCTCGTGAGCCGGGCAGGGGTTTTCCAGGTCGCAGGGGCCGCCCAGGAGGCAGGTACGAGCTGGACGCAGCTCCTGGAACGGAGCTACGACGGAAGCGACCGTCACCAGGGCCGGATCCGCGGCCAGCCGGTAGCCACCCTTCGGGCCCCGGGTCGAAACCGCCACTCCTTCCCGGGAAAGGCGATGGAGCACCTTGGCCAGGTAGGTCCGCGGCAGCTCCAACTCCATGGCCATGGCCGCGGCGGATACCGCTCGGCCGCGGTCGTGACGGGCCAGGTGCAGGGCCGCTTGGAGCGCGTAGGTGCCGGTCCGTGTTAGCATGGTGATGGGTCGCGATGGGTGATATCCGTTATTCGGATGATAATATCCGATTTTTGTCACACACTTCGGAATTCTCCGGAAAGACGTGTAGGGTTTTTCCCGACTCTCGTGATCCGCCCGGCGTGGGCCCTTGTGGAGCTCCCGGCGGTTGCGCGGCGCACCGCCGCATCAGACAATCCCTGCCGTGCCCGTCCCCACCCACGATCCGCCATGCTCCCCTTTCGTCGCCCCGCCCCACTCCCCACCCGCACGGCGGACTCCAAGGGACGCTTCGCCATCCGGAGCGAGTCCGCCTCGATCGCCCTGCTCGCCGCGTGGCTCTTCTCGGGAGGTGTCGCCGAGGCCCAGACCCCGAACCGAGAGCCCGCCGTGGTCGAGCTCCTTCCCGGCGCTCGAGCTCTGGCTCTGGGCATGGCGCCGCAGTTGGGGTCCGACGATCCGGACCTGGCGTTCGTGCACCCAGCTCTCGTCCAGGAGCTCGGAGGGGTCCGAGGAGGCTATACGCGTTTCGGTAGCACCGCCGCGGCCTACACGCTTTCCACCGCCTCCGACTGGTTCGGAGGTGGCGTCGCCCTCTCCGTGCACGCCCTCGAGTACGGCCGCCCCGCGGGCTCGAGCCCGGGGGATCGATCGCGAGGCCTGGATGACCTGATCGGGGAGGCGGACGCGGGGCGCGCGGTTGGCGAGATGGCGGCCAGCGCCACCTACGGGAGGACCATCGCGAGGATCCGGTTCGGAGTGTCGGGCCGGCTGTTCACCCAACGCCACGGGGGCGAGCGGATCTCCGGGCAGGCCATTGACCTGGGGCTCGCCACCCAGGCCGGCCCCGTCCGGGTCGCCCTCTCCGGCCGAAATCTGGGCAACGCCGACCTCCTGCCATCGGAGATCGTCCTCGGGGCCGGCGCGTACGGCAGGCCCCTGGGGCCCCTGGACGTGGGGGGCGCTGTGCAGCTCCGCTATCGGGACGACGGGCAACTGGAATACGGAGGCGGGGTGGAGTTCGGGTACTGGCCGGTCCGGGGGCGCACCTTCGTGGCACGGGTGGGGCTGCGGAACATCCCGGATGGAGAAGCCTCTCCTCTGACGTTCGGCGGGTCGTTCTGGGGAGATGCCCTCGTCCTGGACTACGCCTTCCAGCCCATGGACGGCCTGGACGGGATCCACCGCGTCGGACTGGGCTGGCGCTGAAGCCAGCCTGCATCCTCAGCGTCCCCCCACCCAGACCGCCGGTCCGTCCTCCGCAGGATGGCTCGAGACGTTCCGCAGTCCCTCGCCGTCCGCGCCAACGACCAGGATCTCCCGGTTCCCTGATCGGATGCTCTCGAAGGCCACCGTGCCCCCGTCGGGGGACCACCCATTGAACCGCGCGGACTGGGGCTCCGTGGTCAATTGCCGAACCCACCCATCGATCGCCGATGCCAGATGGATTTGTGTGGAGCCGCTCCGCGTGCTGTGGAAGGCCAGCCAACTTCCATCGGGAGACCAGGGCGAGGGACCGAGCCAGCGGAAGTCGTCCTCACCTGGATCGTGCGTGAGCCTTCGGACGTTCGATCCGTCGGCGTCCATGAGGTAGATCTCCCGGTTCCCGTCCCGCTGGCTTACGAAAGCAACGGTGAATCCATCCGGCGACCAATAGGGCGTGAGGTCCTCCGGGGTCTCGAAGAAGCGCTCGAACCCAGTCCCGTCGGTGTTGACCAGGTAGGTCCATATGTCCTCCGTTCCGTCGCTGTTCAGGTAGCTACTGAGAACCACCCTTCCGTCCGGCGTCCAGGTCTGGATCCAGTCAGACCGATCCGTGTTGGCGGAATCGGCGGGGATGAGCGTCTGGTTCGACCCGTCGGACTCCATCACCCAGGCGGACCAGCCCCATCGCGACGGCTCCCGAGAACTCGTGAAGGCGATGTAGGTGCCGCTCGGCGACCACTTCGGTTGCTCGTTGCAGCGCTGCACACCCCCGGTCGTGAGAGGCGTCGCATCGGAACCGTCGGTGGCCATGGTCCAGATGTTGGGGCAGCCGAACTCCCAGGTGGCCTCCATCACCAGGCGCCGACCGTCGGGAGAGAGCTGGAGGGCCCGGACGCCACTGGTGGGCTCGTGGGTGAGTCGTTCGGTGTGGACCCGGTCCAGGGTCGTCCGGAAGAGGTCTTTACCGGCCGAAGAAGGGTCTCCGGTCCCCACGCGGGTACTGGCGAAGACCAGGTGTGCCTCGGACCAGGGGTCCTCCGAGGGTCCGGATGGATCGGAGTCACAGCCGCCCACCGCGAACAACAGGTTTGAGGCGACAAGGGAAGTCGCCGCGAGTCGAAGAGTGCGGGCGGGGTGCATCGAGCCTCCTGTCTCGCTGGAGGGTCGAGGACCGCGGACGCCTTTGCCCCGGGCGCCCTCGGATCAATCTACGACACGGGCCAGCTCAGTTCACCCTCGCACTCCAGAAGCCGCCGCCCAGCCTGGAGAATCCGATGTTGTCCACCAGCACCTCCCCCGATACGGCCACGTCGAACACCAACCGCACCGCCGAGATCGAGCCCGGATCAAGCTCCCGGTTGGCCTCCACGAAGTCCCGGAGAGGAAGGTCGAAGGTTTGCAGCACCAACTCGGAACGGTCGGCGAACACCTCCCTCTCCTGATCGGTCCGCCGCCAGATGGTGATTTCCAGGGGTCGGCGGATGGGTCCGTAGTCGCCCAGGATCAGCCGCGCCGACGCCCCGGTGGCGTCCACCACCTCCACGGACAGGTCCACCGGCGGTTTGGGAGCGTCGCGGTCCGATGAGCGGCGTCCCTGTCTATCAGACCCGGATGCATCTCGGCCGTCTGCCTCGGCGGTGTCCCGAGGTGTCGGATCCGAGCGCGGGCGGGGCGAGGTCTCCGTGGCGGTGAGGGAAAGGCTCAGGGAGTGCTCCCCGTCCAGTCCCCACGAACGTGCCAGACCCTGGGGCAGCGCCACCTCGAAGACCGCCGGCGGGCCGGTGCGCGTGGTGTCGGGCCCGGCGATGCGGTTGTTCCACGCCAACCGCAGCGCCTGGTTCTCCTGCGAGGCGGAGGTGTTCGCCCGGTTCCGGGACCGGAGCGTGAGCTCCTCCTCCGCCCACTCCGCGAGGCTGTCGCCCCGGAGCACCACGCCCGGGTGGCTTCCCGTGGTGACGTCGATGTCCTCCTCGAAGGTGGCCAGGGGTCGGAAGGACGCGTGCTCGAGGCGCGTCACGTACATGGTCTTCGGGAGCCAATCGCCGGCGACCCGGTGGTCCCGGAAGAGGGGCAGCCAGCGATCGTCGCCCTTCAACGTCGCCTCCAGAAAAGCCGTGACGTAGATCTCGGCGAAGCGGCGTTGCTCCTCCGGCGTCACCAGGTACCGGAGATCCAGGATCCGGGCCGAGCGCGGGCCATTGTCGAAGGAGTTCCAGACCGAGTTCCACTGCCCGTGGTTGGCTCGGTACATGTACACGGCGGACTTGAAATAGTCACCGCCGGCCGTGAAGGAGACCCGGTCCCACTGGCGAAGCCCATGGAAGGAGGTGACGTCGCCGTCGTGGGAGCCGTGGAAGACCAGGTAGTTCACGTTCTCCAGGGGCACCTTCCGACCGGTGGGAAGATACTGCCCGTCCACCGGAGCGATGGCCACCACGGAGCGGATGTCAAAGCCGAAGTCGAACTCCAGCGAAGCGTCGTCCGGGTATCGCGACAGGCGATTGAACGCGGCGGCATGTCCGACCGCCTCGCCCCCCCGGGAATGTCCCATGATGGCGATGCGGCTCATGTCCACGCGTCCGTGGAAGGGGTTCCCCTCCTCGCCGTTGAATCGCTCCCAAACCTGCAGATGCTTGAGCATGAGCCATCCGCGGCCGTCGTTCTCACCCCGGATCCCCCCGTTGATGAAGTTCATGTCCAGGGAGACGAGGATGAACCCGCGGGAGGCCAGGAGTTCACCCAGGTAGTCGTATCCGGGGTCGGAGAAGTCCCTCATGTCGTGGTTCCCGTGGACCACGAGAACCAGAGGGAATGGACCCTCCCCCTCCGGATACCAGACCCGGCCGTTGAGGGGGAAGCCCTTCGGCGTGAAGCCCCAGTAGTCGTTCCGCTCCCCCGCGGACCGGCCCAGGTCCACCAGGACGGATGCGTCGACCGAGTCGGTGACCAGGGCCACCGAGTCCCGGTACTCGGGGCGGTTCCGGTCCGTGCCGCTGCCGTAGTAGAGGGTCCCCACCGTATGGGACCCCGCCTCGGCAGGGGACGGACCATCCAGCGCCTGGCGGGAGAGGACCACCTCCGCATCGTTGGGGGTGACCTGCAGAGGTGCGGCGCAGCCGGAGATGGTCAGGACGACCGTGACGAAGCCGATGCGTGTTGGCGGCAGGGTTGGACTCCTGAGTCGAAGCGATGGATCGGGCAGTCGGGCCGGCGGTTGTCGCTCCGGCCCCGGGTCTGCTACTCTGCGCCACTCTGACCTCCCACGCCCACCCACGCAACTCGATCCGGCCATGCGCACTGCCCTCCACTTTTCGCCCCGTGGTGTCGTTTGCCTCTTTCTCATCCCGGCGGCGCTGTGTCTCGGTGTCCTCCCCGGGACCGCACAGGAGATGCGACTGAATCGTACCATCGAGACTCTGGAAGGTGGTCACCCGGTGTTCGGCCTGGCCACGGGGAATTTCTCCCTGACCAATGCTCAGGCTCTCGCGACCTCCCAGCTGGACTTCATCATTATCGACATGGAGCACAGCCCCTTCGACGTCGAGACCCTGCGCGCGTTCCTTCTGGGTATGGTCGATGTGGGCCGGGCCGTGGAGAAAGGGTCGACCCAGATGGACGTGACCCCCATCGTCCGCATCCCGATGAACGGAAGGGAACAGCTGCAGTTCCTCGTGAAGCAGGCCCTGGATGTGGGCGCGTACGGGGTGATGTTCCCGTTCGTCAACACGCGCGAAGAGGCACTCAATGCGGTGGCCTCCATGCGGTACCCCCAGCCTCGGGGGGACGCTCAGCCCGACCCCAGGGGGATGCGGGGATCTTCACCCGGGAATGCCCGGTGGATCTGGGGCGTCCGTGACTACAACGAGCGCGCGGACGTCTGGCCGCTGGACCCGCAGGGGGAACTTCTCGCGGTCATCCAGATCGAGAC
>CP070829.1:2054593-2080496 GCA_020344755.1 Gemmatimonadales bacterium | reverse complement strand
GGCGTGTTCCTGGTGACCCTCATGTGGGGGGTCCGCCGGGGCCTCTTTTCCAACGAGGCGGGGCAGGGGTCCGCCCCCATCGCCCATGCCGCGGCGAAGACGGACGAGCCGGTGTCCGAGGGTGTGGTGGCGCTGCTGGAGCCGTTCATCGACACCATCGTCATCTGCACCATGACGGCCATGGTGATCATCATGACCGGCGTGTGGGACGACCGGCACCCCACCGAGATCACCCTTACCGGCGGGGATCTGTCCTACTTGGAGCTCACGGAGGCGGGCCGGTTCCACGCCGTGGGGACGCCCGAGGAGATCGCGGTGACGGCTGGGGCCCAGGACGTGTCGGTGGTGCACACGCCGCTCCTGGCCTGGCACGAGGTCGCGGTGGAGGAGCTCTATGTGGACGAGGCACAGACGCAGCCCTTCACCGGCGTGATCCGAGCCGCGGACGGGGTGGCGGTGGCGGATGACGGCACCGAGTACACCTCGCTCTACGGACCGGCCGTGGAGAGCGGGGCTCCCCTTACCATGCTGGGCTTCCAGGAGGGGCTGCCGGGGACCTTCGGACAGTACATCGTCCTGATCTCCGTCCTCCTCTTCGCCGTGTCCACCGCCATTTCCTGGTCGTACTACGGGGACCGCTGTGCCTACTATCTCTTCGGCACCAGCGCCATCATCCCGTACAAGTTCGTCTTCGTGGCCATGCACTTCCTGGGTGCGGTGGTGCCCCTGGCGGTGGTCTGGGCCCTGGGCGACGTGGCGCTGGCCATCGTCATCGTTCCCAACCTCATCGCCCTGATCTTCCTCTCGGGGAAGGTGAAGGAGATGACGGACAGCTACTTCGAGCGGGAGCCCTGGGAGACCCAGCCCCACGGGCACCATCATCCCTGACGGGTCGCGAACGCGGCGCCCCCCAGGGGGCTCGCGTCGATCGAATTCGACCAGGTGAATGTGTGCGGGGGCCGCCGAAAGGCGGCCCCCGCGTCATTTCGGGTGGGGCTTGTGGGTCTGGACGGAGGCCCCCGCGTCAGCGTTCCTGCGGCGCGCGGTCAGGGACGGCGGCGCCGGCTCCGAGTCGGGTGGGGTGTAGGGGCCCCGGGGGGGGAGCGGTCCCGCCTCTAGTCGCTGAAGCCGGTGGGACGATTCTCGCCGTGACCTTCCAGGTCGGCCCAGGTGACCGGTCTCAGGGTCAGGTCGATGGCGAGCCACACCAGCTTGGCGAAGGGATAGGTCACCAGAGGAGCCGGGATCATGAGGAGCAGAAGCCCCCACTTGATGGCGTTCCACGGAACGGTGGGCCAGGTGGCCACCACCGCCAGGAGGGCACCGAAGGCGATAGTGAACTCGGCCGTGACGAAGTTGACGACGTAGCCCCCGAGGAAGTAGTCCGGCTCCCCCCGGTCCAGAATCAGGTGGCACCGCGGACAGCTTCGTCTCATCCACAGCCATCGCCGGAAGAGCCCGGGTGCTCCGCAGTTCGGGCACCGGCGGAGGAGGGCGCGGCCCAGGTGAAGCATGGCGCGGCGAAATTCGAACTGGACCGGATCGGCGGTGCGGGGCGGCATGGCCGTGAAGCTAGCCCAGCGCGCGGCGTTCCTGAACCACGCCCATGAACCGCGTGGCCCGCTCCACGTCGACCCTCCCTCCCGCGCGTCCGCCCTCCTGCAACGCCGAGCCCACGATGAACCCGCTGGCGTGGTGCCAGAGAGTCGAGATCGTCTCCTCGGTTACCCCGCTGCCGACCCAGAGGGGGGCATGGGGCACCGCCCGGGCCACCCGCGCCATGCGGTCCGGGTCCGTGGCGTGCCCCGTACCGACGCCGCTCACCACCAGGGCATCCGCCAGGCCCCGATGCCAGGTGTCCGACGCAGCGGCCTCCAATGATTCTCCCGGTACCGGGGTGGCGTGCTTGACGTGGACGTCCGCGAGGATGGCGCACGGGTGACCCAGGGCCTTCCGCAGCCGGAGGGTCCGGTACGCCCGACCCTCGAGCGGGCCCTGGTCCGTCCAGGCGGTTCCCACGTGGACGTTCACACGGATGAACTCGGCCCCGGTGACCGCGGCGATCCCCACCGCCGCGGCGGCGTCGTTCCGCAGGACGTTCACCCCCACCGGGAGGGGGACGGCGCGCCGAACCCGGTCCACCGCCAGTGTGATGGCGGCCACGGTCTCCGGAGGCACGTCCGCCGGGAAGAAGGGAGCGTCGCCGAAGTTCTCCACCAGGATTCCGTCCACACCGGCCCTGTGGAGCGCCTCCGCATCCGACTCCGCCGCAGCCAGGATGTCCTCCGTGGGCAGATGTTCCCCTGGGGCGCCCTGGAGCGGCGGCAGGTGGACCATTCCAACGACCGGGTGGGAGACGTGGAAGGGCAGAGAGACCCGCCGCGGACCGGCGGAAGGCGTGTCAGTCATCGGACTCCGGAATTGGATAGGGGGGTACGATGCCCGCCGGGAGGACCGCGTCGTGTCCGAACCGGCCCCGAAGACCGTCCACGGCCTGGTTCAGAGCGCGGGTGCGGTCCGTCTCGTGGGGCGCACGCTCCTCGAAGAGGGCCAACTGGGCCGGGCCGTGATCCCGGGTCAGGTTGGAGAGGCCGACTCCAAGGAGGCGGGCCCCGGCCCGGCGCCGCCGGCGCAGGTCATGGAGGAGCTCCCGGGCGACGGGAAAGACCACGCCATCGGACTCCACCGGCTCCGGGAAGGTGTGGCTCCGTTGGCGGGTGGTGAAGTCCGCGTCCCGGAGCTTCACGGTCAAGGTCCGGGCCCCGAAGCCCTTGTCTCGGAGTGTAGCGCACACGCCTACGGTCAGCTTGAGGAGCCGGCGATCCAGCTCCTGGTCGTCGTCGATATCTCGGGGGAAGGTCCTCTCGGAGGAGATGGACTTGCGGGGCTCACCCCCCACCACCGGGGAGTCGTCCCGTCCTTCCAGGCGCGCCAGGAGCCAACGAGCCCGGCCCTCGCCCAACCACCGGACGAGCCACTCCGGCTCCACGGCCCGGGCCTCGGCCACGGTCTTCAGCCCCTTGTCCGCCAGCGGCTTCAGCAGGGCCGGGCCGACGCCGGGGAGATCGGACAGGTGGAGCCCGTCGAGAAAGGCCTGCTCGCCACCGGGAGGCACGACGAAGACGCCTCCGGGCTTTGCCGGCCGGGTTGCCAGCTTCGCCAGGAGACGGTTCGTCCCTCCGCCGACGGACACACCGATACGGGTCCGACGCAGGACCGTCTCCCGGATCCGATGCGCCGAGGCCTCCAGCGTCTCCCCTCTGAAGAGCCGATCCGTACCCGTGAGATCCAGGTAGAACTCGTCCACGGAGGCAGCCTGTACCACCGGGGAAAGCTCTCCGAGGGCCGTGCGGACTTCAGCACTTCTCCGGGACACGGCACCCCGGTCCACCCCCACCACCACCGCGTCGGAGCAGAGGCGGAGCGCCTCCGCTGTGGGCATGGCCGAGCGGACGCCGTAGGCGCGGCAAGCGTACGAGGCCGAGGTGACCACGCCGCGCCCCGAGGGGGAGCCACCCACGATCAGCAGCTCTTCCCGGCCTGCGCCTTCCGGATCCTCCAACCGGGCCACCTGGACGTAGAACATGTCGCAGTCCACCAGGAGGACACGCCGGGCAGATTCGGAGGTGGCCATGACACAACCTATAGGCGGAACTCACCAGCGGTCACGGGGTCTCCCCACAGCGCGATTGGACCGCTCACTCAATTCTCCCGGAGGAGCCAGGATGGCTTACCCCTTCCAGCTGCCCCAGCTGGGCTACGCATACGACGCGCTCGAGCCGCACATCGACGCGCGGACCATGGAGATCCACCACTCCAAGCACCACGCCGGGTACACCAACAAGTTGAACGCCGCCCTCGAGGGGCACCCGGACCTCCATTCCCATGCCGCCGAAGATCTTCTTCGGAACCTGGGCGACCTACCGGAGGCGATCCGAACCGCGGTCCGGAACAACGGCGGTGGCTTCGTGAACCACCGCCTCTTCTGGGACATCCTCACTCCCGGCGGTGCCGACGCGCCGGCTGGAGACCTGGGGAGGGCCGTGGACGACGGCTTCGGCTCCTTCGACGGCCTGAAGGACAAGCTGGCTGCGGCCGCCGCCGGTCAGTTCGGCTCCGGGTGGGGGTGGCTCGTGGTGAATTCCACCGGTGGGCTCGAAGTCGTGGCTACCGCGAACCAGGATTCGCCGTACTCCGCCGGAATGACCCCCATCCTGGGGATCGATGTGTGGGAGCACGCTTACTACCTCCACTACCAGAACCGGCGCCCCGACTACATCGCGGCCATCTGGAACGTCATCAACTGGGACCGGGTGGCCGCCCACTTCGCGGCCGCTCAGAGCTGACCCCGTCGCAGATTCGGGCCCCGACCCCCCGGGTGGGTGGGGTCCGGATCTGTGTCCTGTAGCTTCGGCTCAGATCCTCCGTCGCCGGCTTCCGAACCCGGAAATCGGCGATTCGCCAGTGGACACGGACGGTTCCCGGGAAAACAGGATCCTTGTGGGATCGGCGTCAAATGTTTACCTAGTCCCATAGAGGGTGTCTCCCTGACCTGCAACTCCCGTTCAATGGCGTTCTTACGTTCCCTCCGCCGAATGGGCGCTCTGGCGCTCGTCGCACTCGTGTGTGCGCCCGGCGTGGGGGAGGCCCAGAGCCTCCGGGGGTCGCGGGCGTCCCTGGACGTGCAGAATCGGGTGGCCAGGGAGCACGACTACACCTTTCTGCGGGACGGCGGACAGGTTCTCCGGTTCGTGAATTCGGGGTATCTCGTGCCCGTGAAGGGGAATCGGGATTTCGAGCTCCACGCGGTCTCCTACCCGTACGCCCGCCCTGAAGTGGAGCTCTTTCTCAGGCGCCTGGGTGCCCAATACCGGACCGCCTGCGGAGAGAGACTGGTGGTGACTTCCCTCACCCGTCCGCAGAACCGCCAACCAAGGAACGCGTCGGAGCAATCGGTCCATCCCACCGGGATGGCCATCGACCTTCGCCTCAGCCGGAACCGCGGGTGCCAGCAGTGGCTCGAGGGGGTGCTCCTCAGCCTGGAGCGTGCGCGGATCCTCGAGGCCACCCGGGAGCGGTATCCGGCGCACTATCATCTGGCGCTCTTCCCAAACCAGTACGTGGCCTACGTAGAGCGGATCACGGGGCGGCGGCCGCAGTTGCTGCAGCGGATGGCGAGCGCAGCGGCCGAGGAGGTGGTGGAGCACCGGGTGCGTCGTGGCGACTCGCTCTGGACCATCGCCCGGGAGTACGGTACCACGGTGGACCGGATCCGGGCCGAGAACCGCCTCCGGTCCAACCGCATCCTCGCGGGCCAGACCCTCAAGGTCCCCGTGTCCGTGACCGAGCAGTAGTCCATCCGGGGCATTCCGCTCTGCCAGGTCAGGGTCTTGCAAATCGCCAATCCCGCCTAATTGCATTCTGCAACACGCGGCATTAGCCTGTGGCATGCAATTGAAACTCGAATCCCCCTCGGGAGACTTCCCGGTCTCCAGGGAGCTGCTCCGGTGGATCTACCTGGGGCGGGTGATTCTGGTCTCCTTCATCCTGGTGGGAGCGCTCTTCATCTGGCGCACGTCGGACCCGCTGGTGATGATCGTGGCGGTCACGGTGTTTCTCACCGGGATCGCTGCCACGGCGGGCTCCTTTTGGTGGACCCACGTCCTGAACCGCCAGCCCGGGCCCGTCCTGCGGTATGGCCAGGTCCTCCTGGACGCCCTTCTGGTGACGGCCACCGTCCACATCACCAGTGGGATCCCGGGTGCGCCGTCGGACTTCACCAGCGACTTCTCCCCCCTCTACATCCTGGTCATCTCCGAGGGCGCCCTCCTCCTTCCGTTGGCCGGGGGAGTCCTGATGGGTGTCCTGGTCTCGCTCCTCTTCTTCGCCGATATCGTTTGGCTCCAGGGTGGGGCGCTGGACACGCTCATCGTGCTTCAGATCACCCTGTTCGGCGGTGTGGCGTTGGCCACAGGGATCCTCGGGGACCGGCTCCGGCGCGCTGGCACGCGTCTGGGAGTGGTGGAGTCGGAGTTGCGTCAGCTGCGGCTGGACACCACCGAGATCCTCGATTCCCTCACCACGGGTGTGCTGACGGTGGATTCCGAGGCGCGCATCGCGTACCTGAACCATGCCGGTGCCCGTTTGCTCGGCGTGGATGCGGCCGGTCATATGGGGAAGCCGGTGAACGAGGTCCTCGGCAACGTGGCCCCCGCCATGGGCCGCCTTCTCATGCGTTCGGTGCAGGACCGCGTTCCGGTCCTCCGCTTCAAGACCACCATGGAGCGGGATGGACGCCCGGTGGTCATTGGGGTGAGCACCACCATCATGGATCACGTGGAGGACGGATCCGCGACCACGACGGCCATCTTCCAGGACATCACCAACAAGGAGCGGGCGGACATCCTGGACCGGCGGAACCAACGCCTGGAGGCCGTGGCCGAGCTCAGCGCCTCCCTGGCCCACGAGATCAAGAACCCGCTTGCGTCCATCCGGTCCTCGGTGGAGCAGCTCACCACCGGGGGCCTCGAGCACCGAGACCGGGAGACGCTGCGTCGGCTGGTGCTGGAGCAGTCGGACCGCCTGAGCCGGCTCCTGTCCGAATTCCTGGAGTTCTCGGCGCTCCGCAAGGGTGAGTCGGAGCGGGTCGACATCGCGACCCTGGCCCGGGACGCGGCGCAGCTGGCCCGGCAGCACCCCGACGTCCCCAACGGGGCGGAGGTGCTCTGCAATGGCCTGGACACGCCGGTTCACATCCCCGGAGACGCGGACCTTCTTCACCGCGCGGTCTACAACCTGACCCTCAACGCACTGCAGTTCTCGGGAGCGGGAGGCGAGGTGACGCTAACCCTCTCCGATCACCGCGAGGGGGGACGCCCCGAGGGCGTGAAGGTGGAGCACCCGGTCCGCCTCGCAGTGTGCGACTCCGGACCCGGGATCGGCGAGGAGGAGGCCGCGCGCATCTTCGACCCGTTCTACACCACCCGACCCGGTGGAAACGGCCTGGGCCTTTCCGTCGTCCACCGCGCCGTGGAGGCGCACCGGGGGGCGGTCTACGCCGGAAATGCACCCGGGGGTGGGGCCGAGTTCGTCATGTACCTGCCTGGAGTGGAGGATGGCCATGAGTGACGGGCCGAAGGTGCTGGTGGTGGACGACGAGACGGGAATCCTCAACACCCTGGAGATCCTCCTCCGCCGGGAGGGCTACGCCGTCACCACGGCTTCCACCGGGCGGGACGCCCTGGAGGCGGTGGAGGCGGCGCCCCCCGACGTGGTGCTGACCGACATCCGCATGCCCGGGATGACCGGGATGGAGCTCCTCCAGGAGGTCCGGGACGTGGACCCGGAGATCGCGGTGATCCTGATGACGGCCCAGGCGTCACTCCAGACCGCCATGCAGGCGGTGAACGAGGGGGCGTTCTATTACCTGCAGAAACCCTTCGCCAACGACGAGCTGCTGGGTCTTCTGCGCCGCGCCACCGAGAGCCGCCAGCTCAAGGCGGAGAACAAGGCCCTCAAGCAAGAGATCAGAAAGCGGGAGAGCCGGAGTGGACGGCGGCCCATCGGCCGGGCCCGGAGCTTTACCGACATCCTCAATCTCGCGGAGACGGTGGCGCCCACCGAGTCCACCGTGCTGCTTACCGGCGAGAGCGGAACCGGGAAAGAGGTGCTGGCGCGCTATATCCACTCCCTTTCGGAACGCTCCGACCACCTGTTCCTCTCCATCAATTGTGGCGCGCTGCCGGAGAGTCTGCTGGAGAGTGAACTCTTCGGACACGTGAAGGGCTCCTTCACCGGCGCGGTGAAGGACAAGAAGGGTCTCCTGGAAGCGGCCACCGGGGGCACCCTCTTCCTGGACGAGGTGGGGGAGATGACTCCGGCCACCCAGGTGAAGCTGCTTCGGGCGCTCCAGGAGCGTGAGGTGATCCCAGTGGGATCCACCGAGCCGGTCCCGGTGGATGCCCGGATCATCGCGGCGACGAACCGGGAGCTGGAGGAGGAGATCCGGAAGGGGGAGTTCCGGAGCGATCTGTACTACCGGCTCAACGTGATCGCGCTGCATCTCCCTCCTCTCCGGGAGCGTCGGGATGACGTTCCCCTGCTCGTGGACCACTTCATAAAGGTCCTGGCGTCCCGAAGCGGTACGCCGCCGCTTGAGTTGGAGGACGAGGCCCTGGACGCCCTGAAGGCCTACGACTGGCCCGGGAACGTCCGAGAGCTGGAGAACGCCCTGGAGCGGGCGGCGGTAGTGGCTCGTGGGCGGTCCATCGCCCTGGAGCACCTGCCGACGCGTCTGAGCGAGGCTCCCACGCCTCGCGTGGTATCCGAAGCGCCGCCGCAGAACCCCACGATGGAGATCGTGGAGCGGGCCTACATCGTCTGGGTTCTGCAGGCCGAGGGGGGCAACAAGACCCGGGCCGCCGAGGTGCTGGGGATCGACCCGTCCACCCTCTACCGGAAGCTGAACCGATACGGAATCGAGGTGTGAGCTCGACATGACCCCCGGGCCCGAACGCTTTCCCCGACTGGGCGTGAATCCGCACCTGCCGTGGGACCAGGTGCTGGTCTCCGTGGTAATCCCCGCGTTCAACGAGATCGACACCGTCGAGTCGCTCCTGAGGCAGGTGCACGACGTCGCTCTGAACTGGCAGGTCATCGTGGTGGACGACGGCTCCTCCGACGGCACCCGAGAACTCCTACGGAAGCTGGAGGACGAGGGGCTGGTGGACGTCCTGGTGTTCCACGAGCGGAACCGGGGGAAGGGAGCTGCTCTGCGGACCGGGTTCGATCACGCCACCGGCGACGTCGTGGTGGTGCAGGACGCGGACCTGGAATACGACCCCCGGGAGATTCCGCTCCTCCTCGAGCCGATCCTGGAGGGGAAGGCGGACGCGGTGTACGGATCCCGCTTCCTCGGGGGGGCGCACCGCGTGTTGTTCTTCTGGCACTACGTGGGGAACAAGTTCCTCACCCTCATGAGCAACATGTTCACGGACCTGAACCTCACGGACATGGAGACCTGCTACAAGATGGTCCGGCGGGAGCTCCTCCAGGGCCTGCCCCTGACCTCGGAACGGTTCGGGTTCGAGCCGGAGCTTACGGCTCGCCTCGCCCAGGCGGGCGCCCGCATCTACGAGTTGCCCATCAGCTACCACGGCCGCTCGTACGCGGAGGGGAAGAAGATCGGCTGGACCGATGGGGTGGAAGCCCTCTGGTGCATCCTGAAGTACAACCTCTCCGGACCCCGACCGCCGTACTGGCAGGCTCCCGCGGTGGCGCCGTGGAACTCACCGGAGCGGCTTCCTCCCGGCGAGCCCCGGTTCCCGCAAGGGGAAGACTGAGGCGCGGTCTCGTCCGCCGTCACATCTACGGCCTCTCTTCGGGATTCCGCTGTCACGTTTCGTGACACGGGACTCTCGCAAAACACGGGGATCTTGCAAGATCCCACACCGATCGGTGCGGGAGTGGTGAGCGGACGTTTGGCACGAATATTCGTAAGTCTTTCTTTTTATTGTACTTACGAAGTTCAGAGGCGATCTGGCATCCCCGTTGCCCCTGGAACGGCTCGCGGTAGGCAGTCCCCCCACAGTTCACTCACTCCACAGGAGAAGCGCCATGCGGGACAACAAGGGTTTTACGCTGATCGAGCTGCTGATCGTCGTCGTGATCATCGGCATCCTGGCGGCCATCGCCATTCCGAAGTTCTCCGCCACCCGGGAGAAGGCCTTCGTGTCCGCCATGAAGTCGGACCTGAAGAACCTGGCCTCCCAGCAGGAGATCTTCTACGCCGACAACTACACCTACACCCAGGCGCTCGCTGACCTCGGCTTCGCCGAGTCCGAGGGTGTGACGGTGGCCGTCGGTGCGGCGAACGCCACCGGTTGGTCCGCCACTGCGACCCACTCCGGTACCACCGAGACCTGCGCGGTCTTCTACGGTGACGCCGCTGCGGTTGCTCCCGCTACGGTGGCTGGCGCCATCGTCTGCACGGCGCCGGCTGCTCCGTAACACAGCCGGGACCCACTACGGTGAACGGGGGGCGTGGCTCGGGCCGAGAGGCTCGGGTTCACGCCCCCCGTCCCGCAGGGGACAAGGTTGGAGGGCGGCGGGAGTCGGCAACGGAGGCCGCTCGAGACCGCCGACATCGGGCCGCAATCGGGAGGCGGCCCAGCGGCCCACGGCCGCGAACCACTCGAAGGTGATCGCACGGAGCACTGCTCGACGAGGAATGGAGATGAACATCAAGAGCACGCACGGCCAGAGGGGGTTCACCCTGATCGAGCTCCTGATCGTGGTCGTGATCATCGGGATCCTGGCCGCCATCGCCATTCCGAAGTTCGCGTCGACCCGACAGAAGTCCTATCGCTCCGCCATGCTCTCGGACCTCAAGAACCTGGCGACCGTCCAGGAGATCTACCACGCGGACAACTTCACCTTCGCGAACGACCTGGTCGCCATCGAGGCGGTGGTCACCGAGGGCATCACCCTCACCATCGTGGAGGCGACCAACACCGGGTGGGCCGCGACGGCCACCCACATCGGGGCCCCCGGCGAGACCTGCGCCATGTTCCAGGGCTCCGCCGCACCGGTGGCGCCCGCCACGGTGGAAGGCCTCGCCACCTGCACCTTCTGACCCCTCCAGCCCTCCGCTGGAAGGCCCACCTCCCATCTCTGCCCCGCTCCAGCGGGCCACGGGAGTTGTCTCTCCGGGCACTTCTGCCCATCCTCCCGGCGTGAACGCGCCAACCTCCTCCGCCGAAGCGTCCCGGATCCACGGACCGGGGCAGGCCGCGCCGGCTCGAGTCCGAGCGGGCGACGACGGCCCCGTCCCGGAACGATCGCGGGAGGCGGGGACCGGCTCGGGGTCGCGGAAAGCAGGCTACAGGGACGGGGCGGAGCGCGAGCCCCGCTCCGCGGACTCCCGCCCCACGTCGCTCCGCCGCGACCTGGTTGTCTTCTTCGGTGCGCTCCTGGCCGGAGCCCTGCTGGTGGCCGTGCAGGCCCTCGCCCTCGTCCTCCCGCACCTTTCCCGACCCCAGGACGCCGTGGGGCTGGTCTTCGCCCTGGTGGTGCTGGACCTGCTGGTGGTGGCCGGATTCGGCAGCTGGTTTCTCCGGGCCCGCTTCGTCCAGCCCGTGGAGGCCATGGTGGAGGATGTCCGGCGAATCGCCGACGGCGAGCACCATCACCGGGTGACGCCGGTGGCCACCGTGGAGCTGGGCGCCATCCGGAACAGTGTCAACGCCATGGCCGACGCCCTGGTGACCAATCAGGAGGTCCTGGCCCAGAACATCGCCTCTCTCGACCGGACCAACGCCGAGCTGGTAGCCGCCCGGGACGAGGTGATCCAGAGCGCACGTCTGGCCTCCGTCGGGACCCTGGCCAGCGGGATCGCGCACGAGGTGGGGAATCCCCTGGGCGCTCTCATGGGCTTCGTCGACCTGGCCCGGCGGCGGGCGGAGCGTGCCGGGCACGACACGGAGCTGCTGGTGGCCGTCCGAGAGGAGGCGGCTCGAATCGATCGGATCGTGAGAACCCTACTGGAGTACGCCCGGGGCCGGGGAGCGCCATCGGGAGAGACCCGGATCGGCGTCGTGGTGGAGCGGGTTCGAGACCTCCTGGAGACCCAGGGGAAGCTCGACCGCGTCCGGGTGGACTGGCCCGACGACGACCCCACCATTCCGGCGGTGCCGGGGGAGGCTCAACAGCTCGAGCAGATCCTGGTGAATCTGATTCTGAACGCGCTGGATGCCATGGAGGGCGCGGAGGACCCCCGGATCGCGGTGGTGGTGGAGCTGGAGGCGGGAGGTGCCTCCACGCTGCCTCCTCGCCGCGAGGAGGATCCTCCGGGACTCAACTACATGCACCGGCGGCGAGTGGCCCGGGACCACGATGCCGGAGGACCGGACCCCCTCTTCACCGCGTCGGACGTGGTGGCGATCCGGGTGGACGACTGGGGCCCCGGGATTGCGGACGAGCACCTGGACCGGGTATTCGATCCGTTCTTCACCACTAAGGAGCCCGGGAAGGGAACCGGGCTGGGACTGGCCATCTGTGCCCGTCTTGCGGAAGGGATGGGAGGACGTATGACTGTCGAGAACGCCCCCGGCGGTGGGGCGCGATTCATCATCCGGCTGCCGGCGGTCCGGCAGGAGCTCAAGGCGTGAAGATTCTGGTCATCGACGACGACAAGGGACTCCGGAAATCCCTCACCCTGATCCTCGAGGATGCCGGGTACCCGGTGATCCAGGCGCAGGATGGAAACGAGGGGCTGGCCAAGGCGCTTTCCGAGAAGCCGGGAATCGTACTCTGCGACGTCCGCATGCCGGAGCTGGACGGTCTGGGATTCCTGGATCGGTACCGGGAGGAGGGAGGCGACGCCCTGGTGATGGTGATGACGGCCTACGGCTCGGTGGAGCTGGCCGTGGAGGCCATGAAGAAGGGGGCGTACGACTACATCCCGAAGCCCTTCTCCGCCGACGAGGTGCTCCTGACCCTCAGGAAGGCGGAGGAGCGCGAGAACCTCCGGCGCGAGGTCGGGCGGCTCCGGGACGAGGTGCGGGCGGACCGTCGCTTCGGCGAGCTCGTCGCCCGCTCCCCGGCCATGACAGCGGCGCTGGAATTGGCCAGGAAGGCGGCCCCCCACGACTCACCGGTCCTGCTGAGCGGTGCGAGCGGAACCGGGAAGGAGCTGGTGGCCAAGCTCATTCACCGGGAGAGCCGGCGCCACGACGGCCCATTCGTTCCCGTGAACTGCGGCGCCATCCCCGAGACGCTTCTGGAGAGCGAGTTCTTCGGGCACGTGAAGGGCGCGTTCACAGGTGCCGACCGGGAGCGGGGAGGGCTCTTCGAGGCCGCCCACGGCGGGACCCTGTTCCTGGACGAAGTGGGGGATCTGCCCCAGCCCCTGCAGGTGAAGCTCCTCCGAGCCCTCCAGGAGGGGGAGGTTCGGAAGGTGGGTGGCACCGAGACGGCCAAGGTGGACGTCCGGGTCCTCTCGGCGACGAACCAGGACCTGGAGGAGGCGGTCTCCAACGGAGACTTCCGGGAAGACCTCTACTACCGTCTGGCGGTGATCCCCATCCACCTCCCGCCTCTCGCTTCCCGTCGCGAGGAGGTTCCCGAGCTGGCGCGCCACCTCCTGGATCGCCACCGGGCCCGCATGGCCGTCGACGTGGACTCCATCAGCCCCGAGGCCATGGAGTACCTCCTGGACTATCCCTGGCCGGGGAATGTCCGGGAGCTGGAGAATATCCTCGAGCGTGCCATGGTCCTGTGCGAAGGGTCCAGAATCGAGCCCAGTGACCTTCCGGAGCAGGTGCGCGTCCCGGCCCCACAGGGATACCTGGCGGACCCGGGCGACGACCTTTCCGTCAAGCGGCGCACCGCAGAGATGGAGCGGCATCTCATCCAACGGGCACTGGACCGAACCGGGGGGAACAAGACCCAGGCGGCCGAGCTCCTGGAGCTCTCCCCCCGGGCCCTTCGGTACAAGCTGCACGACTACGGCCTGAAGGACTGACCTCACCCCTCCGGTCCGCCGGACAGGGTCGGAGGCGATTCGGTCCCGTCCGGCCATCTCCCCGCCCGGACCCCGGGTGCATCGTGGGTCATGAATCCACGTTCCACCTCTCGCCGCCACTCGGTGCGGTCCCGGCTCTCCACTCGGCTTTCAGGCTTCACCACGCTGGAGCTGCTGGTGGTCCTGGCTCTGCTCGGCCTCCTCCTGGGAATCTCCCTCCCCGTGGGACGCCGACTCCTGGACCGATGGGCCACCACCTCGGCTCGGGACCACGCCCTGGCGGCCCTACATCGCGTGCGGATGGAGGCACGGATCCGCGGTGGAGCTACGCTCGCGGTGGACGGAAAGACGGGCGCCCTTGCGGCGTGGGCCGGGGATTCGCTCCTCTGGTCCCGCTCCGAGGGACTCCGATCCGGTGTTCGGATCACCCGCCCCGACGGAGCCCTCCTCGTGGACTCGCTGGAGTTCGACGCCCTTGGGCTCGGGGCCGTCACCAGCCGCACCCTCGTCTTCCGCCGAGGTGACGCCGAGGCCAGGCTCGTCATCTCATCTCGGGGCAGAGGGAGTCGGCGGTGAGAGGTCCGGACCGTTGCGGCGGACACAACGACGACGCCGGCCGGGGAGCGTTCGTCCTGGTGGAGGTCGTCGTGGCACTGGTACTGCTCGCGGTGGGGGTCCTGGCCATGGCAGGGCTACTTCGGATCACGGCCGCGGAGGCGTCGGACGCGGACCTACGCGAGCGACTGCTCTGGAGGGTCACCCAAACCGCCGATTCCCTTCTCGCCGGTGAGGCCTCGGGTGCGGGCATCCGCGAGCTTCCAGGGGGTGGCCGTGTCCGGTGGTCGTTGGGACCCAAGGCCGGTGTCGTGGAGGGTATCCTGCCGGGGGCCGACTCGGCGTGGATCCAGCTCGCGCTTCACCGGACGCCCCCATCCTCGATCCTGGGACCCGAGAATTGACCCGGATTCGGCGGACCGGGGAAAGGGGGTGGGGGTGGACAGGGCTCGACGGGCAGCCGGGCGATGAGCGACGGGGAGCATCCGTGTTGGAGGTCCTGGTGTCCCTCCTCCTGACCCTCTTCATGGTGGGCGTCCTGGCCGGAGTAGCAGCTCGACACCGGCAGGCGGGGGAGATTCTCACCCGCCGGGCGGAGATCATGGAGGCTCGCAGGATCGCTCGGGACCTGGTGGCCAACGGCCTCGCAGGAGGAGGGGCGGCAGGCCCGGGGCTGCAGGCGGAGCTGGAGTTGCGGACCTTCGTGGGAGTGGGGACGCCGTGCGGCGACGGTGCCTGGTGGTGGCGGGGACGCCGTCTTCCCGACCCGGAGCGTGACTCGGCCTGGGCCGTGTCCCAGGGTGGCCGGGTCTGGGTCCTGCCGATCCTCTCCGTGTCCTCGGGCCCGTGCTCGCAGGATTCCCCTGGGCGGGGGGTGCGTCTCGATCTCGGGGGATCCACGCCCCGGCCGGTGCTCCTCCGGCTCTTCGAACATGGCCGCTACCGGGTGACGGACGCGGTCCGGTATGCCCGGACCGGCTCGGGATTCCAGCCCCTGACCGGGGCTGTCCTCGACCCGTCGACGTCGTCCCTCTCCCACACCGGGGCCACCGTCCACCTGCGCATCAGGGGGCGAGGTGACTCCAGCACGGTAGAACGGAGTTGGAGCGTACGGTGATGTGCACGACTCCTCGGAGTGCCGGGCAGCGCAGCCGTGAAGTCGGGGAAACCCGTACCGGTGCCGCGCTGGTGATGGTGGTCCTGGTGTCCATCGCTCTCGCAGCCATCGGACACGCGGTCCTCGTGATGACCCGGACCGAGGCCTGGATCGTACGTGCCGAAGCTCGGCGCCTGGAGAGGAGCTACGGCGCGTCTGCGGCCCTGGCCGCTGCCGTGGAGGGCATGGACTCTCTCCCGGGGGACGAGGACCTGGGCACCCCCTACGCCCCGGTGCGGGCGGCTCGGCTTTCGCCGGAGGTCGCGCTGCTCACCACAGGTGGCCCCGGATCCGAGGCCCGGGGCAGCGTCGTCTACGCCCCCTCCGCCAGCGAGCGCATCGGGACACGACTCGCCGGAGCCCGGTTGGGGGGCACGTTGGAGGCGGGGGTGGGCTCTGCGGTGGCGGTGACCCCCGCGCTCGAGCGAATCGAGTGTCCGCCGGACGTCGCTGCGCCACCGGGACTGGCACCGTGGAGCGGTTCCGGCGCGTGGATCCCGCATCCCGGGCTGGGACCGGTGGACCTGTCGTCCCTTCGCCTCCGGCTCCCGGATCTCTCGGACGGTTCGGTCGATCTCGGACCTCTCGAAGCCGCCGACGGGACGTGCGTACCCGCAGGGGGGAACTGGGGCGATCCGGCACGGCCCGGTGGAGGATGCACCACCGTGTGGGGGCGAGGGGGAAGCCTCGGAGACACGGAACTCGCCGGATCGGGGCAGGGGCTCCTGGTCGTGGAAGGGAGTCTCTCAATGGACCCGGGGGCCCGGTTCCGGGGATGGATCCTGGTTTCGGGTCACCTGTGGATCGGGATGGATGCCGAGGTCCGGGGCCTGGTGGATGTCGGAGGGAACATCCGGTTGGAGCCCGGAGCGAGGCTCGAAGCCGAGCCCTGTTCCGCGGCCTGGGCGCTCCATGAGGCGACTGAGCTCCGTGCGCCGTGGACCGTCGGACCCACGGCATGGCCCAGCTTCTAGCGTCCGGATGCGGAAAAGCTTACCGGCGACGGGAAAGAACTGGCGATGCCCACCGGGTGAATGCCTGCGATCTGGCGCAATCCAAGGGGTAACGAGGTGGCACGGAACTGGCTCTTCCGGGGCTCACAGCCGGCTTCCACCCTATTCCGATATCCCATGAAACGCACGTCAGGCTTCACGCTCATCGAGGTGGTGATCGCCTTGATCTTCGCCGCGATCCTCCTGGGTGTGGCGGTGTCCGCGTTCGGCGCCGTGATCAACCGGTCGGCGGCGAGCCAGGGGCTCCAGGCCTTCCAGTCGCTCCACGCACGGGCCCGTGCCCACGCCATCGAGGGCGGGCAGAACACGATGCTCTGGGTGGACACGCCTGGGGACAGCGTCTGGGTCACGCGGGGTGGGGAGGTACTGGAGACCGTCCGATTCGACCAGCAGCTCGGAGTCGAGATCCGCGGGGCACCCAACGTCTTCCGCCTCTGCATGGGCCCCAGGGGCTATGCGGACGTGGACTGCAACTCCTTCACCACCACGGCCAAGCTCGAGTTCTCCCAGGGAGGGAATGCGCTGTACGTGGAGGTTCTTCCCATGGGACAGCTGGTGTACTGATGAGCGGGAGGGATCGGGCCGCCGAGTCCAGGGCCGGCTTCACCCTGGTGGAGGTGATGGTCGCAATCATCGTCCTGACCATCGGAGTCCTGGGGCTGGCCGGCACCACGATGTACCTGGTCCGGCAAACGACCCTGTCGGAACTCACCACCGAGCGCTCCGCGGCCCTCCAGAGCGTCATCGAAGAGTTGAGGGCCACGCCCTACGACGAGGTCTCCAGCGGCTCGGACAAGGTAGGGGCCTTCGAGGTGAAGTGGACGGTGACCCAGGGCCAGCGGACCAAGCTCGTGAGCATTGTCACCGTGGGACCGGGGCTGACCTCGGCCTCCGGCGTCCCCGCCCTGGGCCCCTCGGTGATCGACACCTTCGACTACCGGATCATGGAACAATGACCGATCGACGTGGATTCACACTCGTCGAACTCATGGCGGTGGCCATCCTGGGCAGCTTCATGGTGATGGCGGCCTATCAGGTTCTCATCACCAACCAGAGGGCGTACACAATCCAGGGATCCAAGGTGCAGGCCCAGCAGAATACCCGGGCCGCTATGGAGATCCTCTTCGGCGAGCTCCGGGAAGTCAGCGCCGGCGGCGCCGACATCGTGGACTTCGGCGCCCAGAAGCTCACCGTCCGGGCCATGCGGAAGGTGGGTGTGGTGTGTGAGAACAACCCCATGACCTTCGGCACGACCCCGACCCTCCTGGTCCGGCAGGTCGCGGATCTCTTCGAGGTGGGGGACTCGGTCTTCGTCTTCGCCGACAACGACGAATACAAGACGAGCGACGATACCTGGATCGAGGGAGTGGTCACGGCGAATATGGCCCCGGCTTTGTGCGAGGGCACGTACGACGCCCAGCTCATGTCCTTCGGGGGGCAGGCGGCTGCCTTCGTGGCGGACACCGTCCGGGAAGGCGCCCCGATCCGGAGCTTCACCCAGTACACCTACAGCCTCGACGAGTACGGGGGTGCCCCCTTCCTCGGCCGGGCCGAGGCCGAAGGCGACTGGGTGCCCCTCGTGGGTCCCATCAACGGGCCGGACGGGCAGCCGGGCCTGGAGTTCACCTACCTGGACGAGGCGGGTGAGGAGACAACGGAGAGGAACGAAGTCCGTCGGATCGTGGTGAAGGTCCGCAGCTTCTCGGCCGCGCGGGACCAGCAGGGTCAACTGGTCGTGGATTCGCTCTCTGCCAGCGTCCACCTCCGCAACTGACCCCTTCACGAAATAACGGGTCCACGCAACCGCCGGTGGTGGTGGCGGAGCCCAGGAGAGGATGATGTTCAGACCGGACTTCAGGGCCGCAGGATTCGCATTGCCGGTGGCCGTCTTCGCGCTTGTGGTGGTGGGTCTCCTGGTGACAGGCGGCTTCTACGTCGCACGACAGGAGTCGCGAATCGGAGTGGCCACCGAGAAGGGAACCACGGCGTTCTATATCGCGGAACGCGGGGTCAACGAGGTGCTGGAGTCCTGGAACGCCTCCACCATGGGCCAGCTCGACGTTCAGGAAAGCACCATGCGCACCGCCGCCACCGAGGAGGGTCGATACCGGGTCACCGTCACGAAGCTCTCGGACTGGCTCTACTTCCTGAACTCCCAGGGAACGGTGACCCGCGGCGGACAGATGCTCAACGGGGCCACCCGTACCGTGGGTACGCTGGCCAAGATCCGGACCATCGACATGCGTCCCCCCGCGGCCCTCACCACGGTGGGAGGGCTCGCCGTGGGTGGTTCGTCCCAGGTGGTGGGATACGACTCCGCCCCCGAGGGTTGGGACGGAGTGTGCGACGCGGGCCGAACCGAGGACGCGCCTGGGATCCTAATCGACGACACCGGCGAGATCTCGTCCCAGGGGGCCAAGTTCGAGTTGCTGGGAGATCCCCCCGTGTCCGTGAATCCCACTCTCAACTCCGACGAGCTGCTCTCGTTCGGCGACTTCCCCTGGAACGAGCTCGTGGCGATGGCCACCGTGAAGCTCCCCCCTGGAGCGACGGTGACCCAGACACAGCCCGACTCGGTTTCCATCGGCGGGCATTGGATCTGCACCACCGGCCAGTGGGACAACTGGGGGGACCCGCTGAACCCCGGAGCTGCCTGCGGGAACCACTTCCCGGTCATCTACGCCCAGGGAAACGCCCGGATCCAGTCCGGCGACTACGGTCAGGGCATCCTCCTCGTGGAGGGGGATCTCCAGCTCACGGGCGGATATAGCTTCTTCGGCCCGGTGGTGGTGAAGGGGACCGTGTCCACCACCGGGACCGGCGCCCACTTTTTCGGAGGGCTCATCGCTGCTAACGTGCAGCTCGAGACGACCACCGTGCTGGGTGACGCGCTGGTCCAGTACTCGAGCTGCACGGTCACCCGGGCCCTTCTGAACAACGCGGCTCTGGCCATTGCGCGCCCCCTGGCACAGCGGAGCTGGGTGGACATGACCAACGTCACGAACTGAGACGGTTACGCCGCGCCCGGGCGCCGTACGACGGGGGGAGCCAAGGGGGGAGGAAAGAGGGTGAAAAATCATATGTTTACAAGGAAGGTCGCGTCGTGCGGAGCCGCGAGCATCTCCTTGACATATCTAGTCTTCGACGTGTAGAGTCCAACCCGACGAATTAGGGAAAACATCCGTTCCCGCATCCCCGAGTGAGTGACCGCGCGATGGGTCTCTTCGGACGCAAGAAAACCACAGTTGGGCTCGACATCGGATCGGGCTTCGTGAAGGTGGTCGAGGTGGACCATTCCGGAGACCAGCCCGAGGTTCGACGCGTCGCCATGCGTCCCCTCCTCCCGGACACGATCGTGGAGGGCGAGATCATGGACTACGCCCTGGTCGCCGATACGGTGAGCGGTCTCTTCCAGGAGCTGGGGATGAAGGGTCGCGACGTGGTCACGGCCGTCGGCGGCCACGACGTGATCATCAAGCCCATCGAGATGGATCGGATGAGCGAGGGCGACGCCCGGGATGTCATCCGTTGGGAGGCCGAGCAGCACGTTCCCTTCGACATCAAGAGCGTGGAGCTGGACTTCCAGATCCTGAACCCCCACGACGAGGGAGCCCGAATGGACGTCCTCCTTGTGGCGGCCAAGCGGGAACTGGTGGACAACAAGATCGGGCTTCTCATGGACGCCGGGGTCACACCCGGCATCATCGACGTGGACGCGTTCGCACTCCACAATGCCCTGGAATACAACTACCCGGAGGCGATGCAGGGAATCGTCGCGGTGGTGAACATCGGCCACGAGGTCACCAACGTGAACATCCTGGAAAACGGGGTGCCCATCCTCACCCGTGACATCCCCTTCGGCTCCCGGAGGATCCGAGAGGACCTGCAGCGGGAGCGCGGACTCACCGCCGAGCAGGCCGAGGAGGTCATCCAGGGGCGTCAGACCGTCCCGGGCCTGGAGCAGGTGGTGGAGGCTTCGGCCGACGAGGTCGGCGTAGGGATTGAAAGGGCCGCCGCCTTCCTCATGACCCGTCAGTCTGGGGAAGGGATCGGGATGATCTACCTGAGCGGTGGTGGCGCCCGGGTCCCCGGGTTGGCGGAGGCCCTCACCCGACGCATGTCGGTGACGACGAAGCTGGTCAATCCCTTCGAGCGGGTCCCGGTGGATCCCGAGGCGGGACGAGGGCTCAATCTGGAGGAGGCAGCACCCATGCTGATGCTTTCCCTGGGCCTGGCCCTTCGGTCCGCCTGACCGGGAGAACGACCGTGATCGAAGTCAATCTGATTCCTGGTGGGAAGAAGCGAAGCGCCAAGAAGGGCGGCCGCGGCAAGGGAATGTCCCTCTCCCTCTCCGGGGGAGGCGGATCGAGCCGGGATCCTTGGGTCCTGGGCGCCATCGTGGCCTGGGTCGGCGTCGTAGGAGCCATGGGGTGGTTCTACTTCTCCCTGACCCGGCAGGTGGAGGAGGTGGAGGTCGCCATCGCCACGCAGGTCCAGGACTCGGCCCGTTTCGCAGAGATCATCGAGCAGGTCCAGGGTCTCATCGCGCGCCGGGACTCCATCATCCAGCGGGTGGACATCATCCAGAGCATCGACCAGGACCGCTACGTCTGGCCCCACGTGCTGGACGAAGTGGCCCGGGCCCTCCCGGACTACACGTGGCTCACGGGAATGGTGCAGACGGTGCCCCCACCGGATCTCCAGGTGCAGTTGACGGGGCAGGCGGGCAACAACTTCGCCGTGGCCGAGTTCATCACCCGGCTCTCCGACTCGCCGTTCATCCGGGTGGCGGACTTCGTTTCCTCGTCCCAGGTGGTACAGGACCAGGGGGATGCCGGTCAGCAGATCGTCTACGACTTCACGCTTGAAGTGTACTTCCAGCCGCCCCCACCGGAGATCCTCGAGACCGTGCCCCTCTTCGACGAGGGCGAGCTCACGCCTCCCTCGCCGGGTGCCTGAGGAGGCGGTGCCATGGCTCTGATCCCCCAGGAACCGAAGCAGCAGAAGGCCATCGTCGCCATCCTCCTGGCCGCGGCCCTCTTCTACCTGTTCTACGAATACTGGCGCTCCCCCAGGATGGAGAACCTGGTGGAGCAGCAGGATCGGTTGGAGCGACTGGAATCCAACAACCGGGCCGCCCAGGTACGGGCGCTCCAGAGAGAGCGACTCGAACAGCAAGCCGCGGTCTACGAGCGCTATGTGCGGCGCCTGGAGCAGCTGGTGCCGGCCGAGGAGGAGGTCCCGGCCCTCCTCCGGGACATCACCGCGGAAGCGCGGCGGCTCAACGTGGACCTGAACCTCATCGAGCCCGTGGCGGACCAGCCGGGCCCCTACTACACGAAGGCGGCCTACACCTTGAGGGTCATCGGTGAGTACCACGACGTGGGTCGCCTCCTTACCACCATCGCATCGCTGCCGCGAATCATCACTCCGGTGAACATGGCCATGGAGCCCTTCGAGAACACCCAGCTCCTGGAGTACGACTCGGGTGTCGTGGCGGAGTTCACCATCGAGACGTACGTCCTGCCCACCGGGCAGCAACCCGTTGCGCCGATGGGCGCGGCGGGGCAGGGAGGTGCGCCATGACGCATCGGGGCCTTCCGTTGGCGCTGCTGGCCGTCGGCCTCGTCGCCTTGCCCGCGAGAGGGACCGCTCAGGAGGGGCCACCTCCCCCGCCGCAGGACTCCGTCGAACTCAAGGCAGAGCGGGAGATCTTCGCCTATCCGAGCTACGAGCGGCGAAACCCGTTCAAGCCGCTGACCGCCGCGGAGGGCGGACCCCGCTTCGAGATGATGCGGCTCCAGGGGATCATCTACTCCCCGGAGCCCGGTCGGAGCGTGGCGACGCTGACCGCCGGGGGTGGGAGCCGGATTACGCAAACCGGGGTGCAGGCGGTGCGGGGCCAGTCGGCCCGGCTCCGGGTTGGAGAACGCTGGGGGAACGTCCGGGTCGTGGAGATTCGCCGCGACCGGATCATCGTTGACGTCGAAGAGTTCGGACTCGCGGAGCGAAGAGAGATGCGGCTTCAAACTCGGAGCCAAGGGGGCTCGTCATGACCTCGATTCTAGCGCTTTGGACCGGGGTCCTCGTGGCCCTGGGCGGGCCGGTACGTGAAGTCCGGATCGCCCCCACGGCTCGCACCACGGATGTGGTCATCGCCATGGACGGCCCGGTGGAGTACCGGGACTTCATCATGGAGGGGCCCACCCGTCTCGTGGTGGATCTCATGGGTGCGGAGCTCGGCGGATCCGAGCGTGAGTTCAGCGACATCCGGAGGGGAGGGATCCGTTCGATGCGGATCTCCCAGTACTCCGAGGACCTGGTCCGCGTGACCGTGGAGCTCGAGGAGAACCTGCCCTACCAGATCACGACCTCCGGGGCGCAGCTTCGCATCTCCCTGGAACGCAGGACCCCGGCCTTCGAGCCCTGGTCCCGTTCCGTGTCGTCGGCCCCAGCCCAGAGGTCCAGGCCGGTGTCTCCCTCCGTGCCTCAGGAGCAGACCGTCGTCCGGTCTGCCCCGATCTCCGTGGAGTTCGACGGAGCGTCCATCGAGGACGTCCTCTTCACCTTCGCGGAGTTCTCCGGTCGCTCCATCGTCAAGGGGGAGTCGGTTACGGCGAACATCAGTGCGAGGATCGACAACCAGCCCTGGGACGAGGCGCTGGACGTGATCCTCTCCACCAACGGCTTCGTGGCCACGGAGCTCCCTTCGGGGATCATCCGGGTGGACGATATCACCAGCCTGAACGAGCGGGAGAGCGTCGAGCCGCCCTACACCCGCACCTACCGGATCAACTACGCCACCGCCGAGGAACTCGCGACGGCGGTGGAAGGGCTGGTGACCGACCGGGGCAGCGTCTCGTTCGCCTCGGGGTCCAACGCCCTCATCGTGTCCGACGTCCCGCGGGTACACCGGGACGTGGAGGACCTGATCCGGTCGGTGGACATCCGCACGCCCCAGGTCTCCATCCAGGCGAAGATCATCTTCGTGAACCGGACCGACTTGAATGAGCTGGGGATCACCTACGATCTGAAGGACTCGGACGGGAACCAGCTCAACCTCATCACGCCGGGTGCGGTGGACCTGAACAACGACGGCGTCATCGAGCTCCCGGAGGAGCAGGCCCAGCAGGGAACCAACGTGGTCTCGCTGGGCGGGAACTCCTTCGCCGCCCTCGGAAACGCCAACCAGCGGGTGGTGAGCCCCACCCTGACCCTGCTCAGCTCCCTGGTCATCGGACGGCACACGCTGGTGAACTTCATCGACGTCCTGGCGTCCCGGAACCTGTCGGACATCCAGGCCCAGCCCTCGGTCACGGTCCTGGACAACCAACAGGCCCGCATCCAGGTCGGTGAGCGTACCCCCCTGCGGGTGATCGACGCCTCCTCGACCGTTGGGGGGGCTGGGCAGGGAGGACAGGCAGGAGGAGCCGGCGCCGCTGCGGGCGGTGCGGGAGGAGCGATCGTTCCTCAGGCGACGGTGAACTTCGAAGAGACGGGAATCATTCTGACGGCCACCCCACACGTCACCGACAACAACAACATCCTCCTGGAGTTGGAGGCGGAACGCTCCGCCCCGGTCCTCGGAGAGTCCGACGTGGGCCTGATCTTCCAAACCCAGGAGGCCAGCTCCCGGGTCCTGGTGCGCGATGGAGAGACCGTGGTCATCGCCGGTCTGACTGTGACGGAGACGAACGAGCTCCAGACGGGAATCCCCTTCCTCATGGATCTACCTCTCATCGGCGGACTCTTCCGGACGACCCGTCAGCAGCAGACCCAGCGTGACCTGATCATCCTCGTGACCCCGAACATCGTTCGGGACCTGGGCAACTGATCCTGGGAGGAGAGGCTGGCATGCGCCGCAGTGGATTGAAATCGCGATCCGTCCGCACCATCCTGCCCGGGGTGGCCACCCTGGCGGCCCTGGTGACCGCAGCCTGTGACGGTCCCAACCGATTCAGCGGCCCCGTGGGCATCCAGGAGGACCTGCCCCGAGTCGAGATCGTGCGGCCGGACACCGACGAGACCGCCATCGGCGTCGCGGACGCCCTCACCGTGTCGGTGTCGGTCCGGGACAACGTCGGGATCGACTCCGTGGTCTTCTACGGTGTCTTCCTGCCCACCCAGACCGAGCTGGAGCTGGGGACGGGTGCGGTGGTCCAGAAGTTCGGGCGCAGGGTGGTGACCGAACTCGTCAACGTGCGGTCCGACTCCCTTACCCGGCAGCTGCTCCCGGTGGATACCACCACCAAGCGGACCGCGTCCGTCGTGGTGGAGGCGTACGACCAGGAACAGAACCTCGGGGCGGATACCGTGCGGGTCCAGATCGGAGGTCCGACGGTGCGTCTCCTGGATCTCTCCGACGGACAGCGGGTGCGGCCCGGACAGACCCTCGGGCTCCGGACGCTCGTCCAGGATCCCGCGGGCATCAACTACGTGGAGTTCATCCTCTCTGGCGCGGTGGATTCCGTCATCCCCCGGACGTTCCCGCTGCCAGTGGATTCCGCCATCGTCACGGGAAGCCTGGTCCTTCCCGCCAATCCCTCCGTGGACTACCTGGAGGTGAGTTCCCGCGCGGTGAACGTGCTGGACCCACCCCTCTCGGGGCGGTCCGAGATCGCCCGGCTCATCCTCACCCAGGAGGCGGTGTTGGACACCATTCCGCCCCGGCTCGCGCTGACGGTGGTGGAGCCGGAGGTAGGGCGGGTGGAGCTGGGGGACTCGATCGAGATCCAACTCTCCGGGAGCGACCCCTCCGGAGACGGGGTCGTGTCCAGCGGCTTCACCGTGATCGCCACCGGAGCGGCGTCCGGCGACACGGTGGTCCTGTCCGACTCGGTGGTCTACGCCGCAGCGGACCAGGGGACCGTGGTGGAGCAGTTCTTCCTCCCGATCCTGGCCGTGGATTCCCTCTCGCTTCCGGACACGCTCACGTACGAAGTGACGGGATTCATGTGGGACGAGGCGCGGAACTGTGGGGCCGCCACCAACGAGATCACATCCGTCCGGTGCGATCCGTCGTCGCCGACGGTGGCCCTGGACGAGGCGGGGTACCGCTTCTCCTTCATCGTGGTGGCGGGCCGGACCGTCCTCCTGCCGGATGGCGGGACCATCCTTGACGCGGAGGTGGACACCGTCCCGGGCTCACGTCGTCTCTTCCTCTCCAACGTGACCCGGGGCCAGGTGGAGGTCTTCGACCTGGAGGGGGACGGGGCGTTCGCCCCCCCGATCCGGGTCGGATCCAGCCCGTGGGGCCTGGCCTTCAACCCGGGCCGGGACTCCCTGTGGGTGGCCAACTCCGGGTCGGCGGGCTTCTCGGTCATCGACCTGGCCACGGAGCGCGAGGCCGACGACCAGCGGCTCCTGACCCCGGACGTGGTGCTCCACGACATCTCCCTGAACACGACGGAAGGGACCTTCGAGGCCACCCCTCGGCCCACCCTGGAAGAGCAGGGCTTCTCCGACCGTCCGCAGTACATCGGAGTCGACTCGTACGGCAACGTCATCTACTCCACCGTAACCACCGGGGCCGGTGAGCTGGGCACGGCGCGGAAGGCCTACTTCCTTCCCGGGGCGGAGCAGGCGGAGGTGAAGCTCTTCGTGGATTACGCGGTCCCGCCGGCGCAGGAGAACCAGTGGGCCCTGGCGCACGTGGAC